>CAVRRJ010000004.1:0-424601 GCA_963723585.1 uncultured Solirubrobacterales bacterium | reverse complement strand
CGGACGGGCTCTGCATATGCAATCGGTGGGTCCCCCGAGGCATCAGTCGCCGCCCTGCATTCGGCGACATCGGCGTCTCGGCAGGTTGGTGTAGGAGATGATCGAGGGCGAGCCGGTTGGCAGCTCGGCGCTCAGCCGGCGCCGGACGCGGCTGACGCAGCGCACGGCGGACTCGCTCGCCGCATCCCGTAGGATTGTTGCCATGTCAACTATCGGCACCATCCTCTCGATCGTCCTCGCCGTCGCGTTTGCCGGAGCGGGCGGCACCAAGGTTGCCAACGTCGGGCCACACGAAGCGGAGTTCCCGCGCTATAAGCTCCCCGCCATCGACGCTCAGAGGGCGCGGATCCTCGTCGGAGCGGTCGAGCTGATCGCCGCCGCGCTCCTGATCATCGCGGCCATCGCCAACAGCACCGGACTGGCCGCCGTCGGCGCCATCCTCGTCATCCTCACGATGATCGGCGCCGTCAGCACCCACGTCCGCATTGGGGACCCCCCTCCCAAGATGGTGCCCGCCGCTGCGCTCGGCATCCTCGGCGTGCTGCTACTCATCCTCGCCTGAGGTCAAGAGACCCTACGGCCGTGTCACCCAGACCGGAAGCGGATCCGCAGATCGGGGACGAGCCCGTCTCCGGACCAGGCTGGGACGCCTGCTTTCGGCGACGAGCGCGTCCCGGGCTCCGCTGGTCGGCTCGTAGCTCGCTGGTGGGACGGCCGCTCCAGTGACCTCCGATCGGCCCTGTGCGAGAGCCGCCGCGGCCATCTGACCGTGCCCGTCGGCTCAGAGAGCTACCGGGCGGTCTTCGCTGAGTCAGCAACGTGTCCCGAACCGTGTCCCGAAGTCAGCAATTCTGCCCTGCGCTAACTGCACTGAGCTGCCCTGAACTCCTCGTATCTACGGCAAAAGCCCTGCAAAACTGGAACTTCAAAACCGGCAGGGCCGGGTTACCCCCGGCTTGGAAGGTTCGATTCCTTCGCCGCGTCGCTCCGGCAATCGGGTGGTTTCTCGGCTTGCGGGGTGGTTCCGCGGTACCCGCCTGTCGCAAAGCGGTGGAGCAATCTAGAGCTGCTTGCCGGTCGCCCTGGTGATGGTGAGGTTGGCCTTGGCGCTGCCGAGGGTGGGGTGGCTCACTGTGACCTGCGCGGTGCCCGTGCGCCCGGCCTCGGAGCGGATGATCACGCCGCCGACGCCGCCGAACTGGCCGAACGCGAACGGGTTTTGCCCGACGATCGCCGCCGGGCCATGCAGGGCGATCGACACATTCCCGGCAACGTAGGGCCGCTGGTTGCCGAACGCGTCGATGGCGCGGAAGGTCAGCCGGGTCGTGTCCGAACCGTCGCCGACGATCCGCGTGTCCTCGAGGTCGATGCCGAGGCGGTCGGTCGCGGGGTTCGACGACATCTGCAGCGTCGCGACGTGGCGGCCCTGGTAGTAGCCGATCACGGTCAGCGCCGGCCGGCTCGAGCCGTCGACGGTGAGATCGACGACCACCGGCGGGAACTCCAGGTTGTCGAAGTCAGCCGTGTCCGGTGTGGCGGTCGTCAAGAGCTGGCCGTCGACGTAGATCTGCAGCTGATCGCAGTTGGTGGCGAAGATCGACCCCGGGCCCGGTCCGTTGGCCGGCGAGTTGGGCCCAAAGTCCCAGAAGAACGCGGGGATGATCAGCGGCCGCACCAGCGGGCTCACCTGCGACCGGTAGAACGCCGCCCCCGGCTTGGGCACGCGGAAGACGTCGATCACCCCGGGTGTGCGCAGGTTGTGCCACACCCTGTTGCCGCCCGTGAGCGAGTCGTAGTCGATCCCCGCCCAGGCGAGCACGCCGGAGTAGGCCGGGTTGGAGCGAGCCTGCTGGTTGACCTGAGCGTGCAGCTTGGTCTGCTCCTGCAGCGTGGCCGAGGGGTCGATCCACCGGTAGTTTGGGGGCCCAGTGACCGCGCCCACCGCCTCGCTGACGAGGTAGGGGAGGTTGGGCAGCGGCGGGGAAAGCCGGGCGTTGGCGTCGACGGCGCCGTAATGGGTCGATCCATAGTCGTTGTAGGCGAACAGGTCCTCGGCCCAGCCGGCGAGTGACTGGGAGGGCGACGGGGCGGCCATCGCCCCGCTGGTGGCGCGCGTGCCGTCGAGCGAATGGGCGAGCTGGCGCGCCTCGGCGTACAGCGTGGGGAAGCTCTGGGTCTCGTCCAGGCGCGTCGCCCAGACAACCACCGAGGTCCGATTGCGGTCGCGCAGGACCATGTCGCGCACGTTCTGCAGGAAGATCGCCTGGAAGTTCTCATCGCCGACATATTGGTAGCCGGGCGGCTCCTCCCACACCATGAGGCCGAGCTCGTCGCACGCGTCGAGGAAGTGCGGGGAGGGCGGGTAGTGCGAGCACCGGACCATGTTGCAATTCAGCTCGCTCTTGAGCACCTGCGCGTCACGCGCCTGCAGCCGCGCCGAGGCGGCCATCCCGGTGTACGGGAACATCTGGTGCCGGTTGAGCCCCATGATCTGCATCCGCTCGCCGTTGAGGAAGAAGCCGCCGACTTCGAACGTCGCCTGCCGGAAGCCGGTGCGCACGTAGACGGTGTGGGTGGGGCCGGCGCGGCCTGTCAGCGTGACGCGGACGGTGTAGAGCTTGGGCGAGTCCGGCGACCAAAGCGAGACGGGCAGATTCTGGAGCTGAGTGCGGATGACATCGTTGCCGCGGCGGATCTTGCCGTTGAGCGTTCTAGCGGCGATCTTCTTGGCGCCGTCGAGAACCTCGATCGCGAGCGTCATCTTGTCCTTGACTGTGACCGGAGACTCGACGGTGATCGCCAGGTCGAGGCTGGGGCGGGAGCTGAGCACGTCGACCGGCTTGGCGAACACGTCGGCGACATGGGTCTGCGGCACGACGCGGAGTTGCGCGTCGCGGTAGATCCCGGCTGGGGTGAGGAAATCGATCGCAGCGGCGCCCTTGAGGTTGCCGAGCGGCGGGACGTTGAGCAGCCGTCCGTCGACGATCACGCCGAGATCGTTGGCGCCGGGGACGAGCAGCTGGGTCAGCTCGACCGAGAACGGCAGAAAGCCGCCGATGTGCTGGCCGACCTGTACCCCGTTAAGAAAGACGGTCGCGTTGGTCATGACCCCGTCGAAGTCGAGGAACACCCGGCCATCGAGCCGCGCGTCCAGCTGGAATCGCTTGCGGTAGATCCACATCTGCTCCCACTCGGCCGGGCTCCAGTTGCCCCAGGACAAGGGCACGACGGTGTGGGGAAGGTTGATCGGGCTGAACCGAGAGATCTCGTAGCCCGGGGTCTCCGACCCGGGCCGGTAGACGCCGCCGAAGCGCCAGCCCTGATTGAAGTCATAGGTCTCGGTGATCGGCGACCGCGACCGCGTCCGCTCCAGGGGCCGCGTCTTCGTCAGCGCCCGGGCCGCCTCTGGCCCGATCGCCACCGCGGCGCCGCTCACCACCCCGGCCCCGAGTAGATCACGCCGGGTGATCAGGCGAGTGCGGTCAGTGGGGAGTTCGTCGCTCACGCTGGGCAGTGTTTCGATGTGCGGCGGCGGCGGCCGCGCCGGCGATCGCAACGCGCAGTCAAGTCGGTTGTCGTGGTGTAGCAATGCCGCGCTGGGTGCGAGCACGCCGTATGCTCCCCGGCGCGGGGGGACGCGATCGATTTAGGGCAGCCTTGCGCGCTAGTCGGCGAACATTGATCTTGGTCGTGGCGCTCGTGGTGGTCGGCGCGCTGGCTCGAGTCGCATTCGTCGTCGCGACGCCTGACTACGCGCCGCGGACCGACAGCAGGGACTATCTGCGCCTCGCGCGCGCGATCGCGCGAACCGGGGCGTATCCGAGGAGGCAGGTGTGGATCACTCAGCGTGACTGTCCGCCGGTCTCCGGCTTTCCGCGGACGCCCTGTGTGGCCCGCCCGGGCGCTCCGGGGGCGCACCTGGTCAGCAAAGGTGACGCCTACCGGCCGCCGGGCTACCCGTACGCCTTGGCGCTGCCCGCTCTGCTTGCCCGCTGGGTCGGGGATGGCCTCGTCCTCGCGCGCGGGTTTCAGGTGCTCATCGGTGTGATCGTCGTCGGCCTGGTAGGTCTTCTGGGCCGGATGCTCTGGGGGCGGCGCGTCGGGTTGATTGCTCTCGGTTTGGGAGCGGTCTACATCCCTCTCGTGCTCGTGTCCGGCGTGGTGATCTCCGAACCGCTCTACACGGCCTTGATGCTGGGAGCGATATGTGCGGTTCTGCGGTGGCGCAGCCATGGCGGCCTGCCGATGCTGGCGGCCGCGGGAATGCTGGCGGGACTGACCGCCCTGACTCGCGAAAACGGCGTGATCGTGCTCGTGGGCGTGGCCGCGCTCGCGGTGACGGGCCGCGATTCGCGCGGCTGGCTACGTCGGATGCGCGCGCCGCTGCTGGTGATGGCCGTGGGCGTGCTGACGATCGCCCCTTGGACGATCCGCAACGCCGTCGCCATGGGTGGGTTTCTCCCGATCAGTGACGAGAGCGGCCAGACCCTCGCGGGCACGTACAACCCGCTCTCGGCGGCCAACCGGTCCGAGCCTGGCAGCTGGACCGGCCGCATCTCCCGCCTCCCCAAGTACCGGGAGGTCTTCCTCGAGGCGCCCGCGCACTCTCAAATCACCCTCGATTCGATCATGCGGCATGACGCGATCACCTACGCGATCGATCACCCCGCGTACATCGGTACGGTCTTCTGGCACAACACGCTGCGGTTATTCGAGCTGCATGGGACGGCTCGGATTCGGTGGGGAGCGGGCACGATCGGTCTTCCACCGGGCGCCGCGGTCGACGGCGCGATCATGTTCTACTGCGTCGCTCTCCTGGCGCTCGGCGGCGTGCTCATACCAGCCAAGCGACGGGCGCCGCGGGCCTTGTGGATCATTCCCGCCCTGCAGTTCCTCACTACGGTCCTCACCAACGCCGAGACGCCACGTTTCCGCACCCCACTGGAGCCGTTCATCCTCCTGTTGGCCGCGCTGAGCCTCGACTACGCCAGCACGCTCGCCCAGTCTCGCCTGAGCCGCCGGCGGCTCACGTCGTCCCCAGTTCGGTCTCCAGGTTAGGGCCAGGCGCAGCGATCGTGCGTTGGCGCCCGCCCCCGGGGATTAGCCACCTTCGTCCGGAGGGTAGAAACACTGACGAACCCCTAACGGGAGGATCTGATGGGCGAAGCCGACGATCAGCGCGATTCCGTCAAGCCGAGTGAGCAGCGCGGTGGCCAGACCCCGGGCGAGAGGGAAGCGCGCGAGAAGGGCTCGTGGGCGGCCCAGGCCGGACAGGGCGTGGTCCCGCCGGAGCTGGGCGGATCTGACGCGCCGCCCGAGATGCAGCCGGAGGATCCTGAGCTGGCCAGCTCCGTCCTCGGCGCAACGACCGGATCCGACGAGCCGGCGACTGAGACCGGCATCGACCTGGCCGGGGGCGACGACGCGGATGCGACCTCGGACGGAGGTCCCGCGCCGACCCGGGCCGACGAGCCCGACCTGAAGGACGCCTCCGCTGGACCCCGGCAGGCCGACCGGGAATCCGCCGAGTAGCGCCGTCGGGCCATCGCCCGGTTCAGGCCCGGCGGAACGCCCGCACCGAGAGCGGCACGAACACGATCAACAGGCCGGCTAGCCAGGCCAGGGTGCCCAGCGCGGGGGAGAGCGCGCTGCCATGGCCGATGGTCAGCGCCCGGGCGGCGTTGACGGTCAGCGTGACCGGGTTGACCTGGGCGAAGGCTCGCAACGCGCCCGGCATCGACGCGGTGGGGACGAAGGCCGAGGAGGCGAAGGTGAGTGGGAAGACCCAGATGAACCCGGCGGACTGGGCGGTTTCGGGGTCCCGAACCGACAGGCCCACGAACGCGCTGATCCAGGAGAACACGTAGGAGAAGGCCAGAACCAGGATCAGGGCCAGAGCGATCTCGTAGATCGGCTGACTGGGCCGGAACCCAACCGCCACCCCGACCAGCAGCATCACGATCAGCGTCATGACGTTCATGACCATGTCTGCCGCCGTCCGGCCGAGAAGCACCGAGGAGCGGGCGATGGGCAGCGAGCGGAAGCGGTCCACCACGCCTGCCTTCAGGTCCTCGGTGATGCCGAGCCCGGTGACCAACGCGCCGAACACGGCCGTCTGGACGATGATCCCCGGCATGAGGAAGTTCACGTAGCTGATCCGCCCGGTTTTGATCGCTCCACCGAAGACAAAGCGGAACAGCAGCACGAAGATGACCGGCTGCACGAACGAGAACACCACGTAGGTCGGCCGGCGGAGGTTCTTGCGCAGCTGGCGCTCGGCCATCACCCGGCTGTCGGCCAGCGTCTCGGTCAGGGATAGGCGACTGCGCTCCGGTATGACGCTCGCGCTCACGCCGCACTCCGGACCGGCTCGGGAGGTGTCGGATCGCCGTCGCTCACGCGGCCGGTCAGGGTGAGAAACACGTCATCGAGGCTCGGCTCCTCGAGCTGGACCGAAGCGATGGCCAGCCCCCGGGCGTCAAGGCGCCGGACCGCCTCGGCCGAGGCGCTCGAGTCGGCCACGGCGAGACGGATCTCGCCGCTCTCCGGGTCGAGGACCGGCGCCTCCCGGGCGGCCAGACCGGCCAGCATCTGGACTGCATCGGCCGCCCCGTCCGCGTCGCGCAGCCGCACGGAGAGCACCTCGCCGCCGATCGCCGCCTTGAGCTCCGCCGCCGTCCCCTGGGCCACGACCCGGCCCTGATCGATCACCGCGATCCGCTGGGCGAGGCGGTCGGCCTCCTCCAGGTACTGGGTGGTCAGGAGCACCGTGATCCCGTCGCGGCGCAGCTCCTCGACGATCCGCCAGAGCTCCTGGCGCGAACGCGGGTCGAGTCCGGTGGAGGGCTCATCGAGGAGCAAAACCGGCGGCCGGCCGACCAGGCTCGCCCCGAGATCGAGACGACGGCGCATCCCGCCCGAGTAGGTGGAGACGCGGCGATCAGCGGCCTCGTTCAGCTCGAAGCGCTCGAGCACCTCCCCGGCGCGCCTCCGCGCCTCGGCTGCGGGCAGCCGATAAAGCCGGCCGACCATCTCGAGGTTCTCGCGCCCGGTCAGCTCCTGGTCGACGGCGGCGAACTGCCCGGCCAGCCCGATCCGCCGCCGCACGGCCAGCGGCTCGGCGATGACGTCGTGGCCGAGGACCCGGGCCGTGCCCGCGTCGGGTTCGAGCAGCGTGGCCAGGATCCGTACCAGCGTGGTCTTGCCGGCGCCGTTGGGCCCGAGCAGGCCGAACACGATCCCGGCCTCGATCTCGAGCTCCATCCCGTCGAGTGCCCGGACAGCGCCGAACGACCGGGACAGCCCCCGGACCTCGACCGCCGGTGCGGTGCCGCCCTGGTTCATCGAGCCGCCCTGTGACTCGTGCGCTTGTACGTCTGCCATTCCTCCCAGAGGACCGGCATCCGCGACTCCCACCAGGCGTAGAACGCGTCCAGCTCCTCGAGCCGGGCCCGGCGCATCGGCGCCGCATCGGAGAGCGCCTCGAGCCCCTGTGCGAGCAGCGCCCGCGCCTCCTCGATGCCCTGATCGCGCACCTGGTCGTCCCATGCCTCCGGCCGGATCCTGAACCGGTCGGCACGTTCGCCGCGGATATGCAGCCGCTCGATCAGGCGAAGGCGCACCAGCATGCTCGTCGCGGCGCTGATCGATCCCTTGCTGGCCTCGAGCTCGGTGGCCAGCTGGGCCGCCGTCTGCTCAGCCGGGTCGCAGACCAGCAGCCAGCCTAGGACGCGTCCGGTGATCTGCGGCATCCCGTACGACTTCGCCGCCCAAGATCCGGTTGCGTCGACAAAGTGCCAGAGCGACTCGTCCATTACGTTCAGAGATTACTGAATATTCAGAGCTAACGCAAGCCGACGTGGCGGACTCGGCAGCTCGCTGTCGGGACGGCAGACCCCGAGGCCCGGACCCGAGCGCGTGGCGGGGGCCGGTGGCGGGGCTCACGAGTTGCCGGCGAGCCTCGCCTCGTCCCGCGTCGGCTGGAAGAGCTCGATCGGGTTGCCGGAGGGGTCCTCGGCGATCGTCTGACGGCCGCCGACGCCGTCTACGATCGGATTGCGGAAGCGCACACCGGCGGCGCTGAGCGTAGCCACGAGAGGATCGAGGTCCGTGACCTCGAGCGCGAAGCGATTCCAGCCGCCTGGCACCGGACGGGTCCCGTCGGCGAGGGTCTGACCTCCCCCAGGTCCCGGATTGGGGGCGCTGAGCACGAGACGGAGATCACCACGCTCGAGCATCGCGAACGGCGGCGCTGGATGCATCACCAGTTTGAACCCGAGCAGCTCGCAGTAGAACGGGATCGCGGCATCGACGTCATCGACGATGTAGCGGATGCTCACGGTGGCCACGGTGGTTCCTCCTCGGGTCAGGCCGGGGCCAGCACCTTCGTGACGCTCAGCACTGCGCGCAGGTGGCGCAGGACCTGCGCCCGGGAGAGGGCGCCGGCCGGCAGCTCGACGGTTAGTGACGCGGTTCCGGCCAGATGGTGATTCTGCCAGTTGGTCGACGTACCGGGCAGCCAATGGTGGTGATAGAGGCGCATACCGGTCGCCTGGGCGTACAGACGTCCGGCCCGGGTGCTCGGGCCGTAGGCCCAGACCACGTCCATGTGCTGGTGGTACCAGACGGTCAGGCGCGGATGGATCTGGAGGATGAGCTTGCGCGCGATGCGCGTCTCGCGCTCGGAGAACGGGTGTGGGCCGCCGTAGTAGGGGTCGAACGGGCGCCCCCCGCCCTTCCACTCCGATGACCAGTTGGCGTTGAGGTCGACTCCACGGGCGTCCTGGCGGGTGCCGTGGGCGACCCCGTCGGGGTTGAGATCGGGAACGATCCAGACGTCGTCCACCGTGCGCACGTGCTCCAGGGCGCGAGCGATCGGGATCCCCGCGGTCTCATTGCCGTGGATGCAGCCGAAGACCAGCACACGCGGACCGCGAGGGTTGCCGACGCGAACCGCGAGGATCGCCCGCCCCTGCTCTGAGCGCCCCAGAAGCATCCAGTGCGGCCGGCTGCTCTGCGCCCGGATGGCCGGGGCCGGCCCGGAGGCCAGAGGCTCCGCGGCCGCGGCGGTGCAGAGGGCGAGCCCGGTCGTTGTGCCAAGAGCGAGGAGGAGCGTGGTCAGCGCCCGGCGGGTCACCGGGCAAGCATAGGCCCACCCCTGTGCCGAGCGGAACCGCCAGGGGTCGGGCTAGCTGCAGCTGATCTGGATCTGGTGAACCCGCCACGGCGTCGCACCGCTCCCGGCGCTGAGCTGCACCGTGCCCGAGCAGCTCTGGGTTCCGTCGGTGCGCACCGAGGTGGTCTGGATGGCCACCGACGCCGCGGTGTTCGACCGGCTGAGCGTGCGCAGGCTGTTGACCGTGATCGACCGGTCCGCGGCAAAGGTGTTCTGGAAGCTCTGGTAGCCGCCGAGCTGAGCCTGGAAGCTCGGATCGGCCAGAGCCCAGGCCTGCGGATAGTGGTGGGTCGCGGCCAGGGTGTAGAAGGACCTGGCTGCCGCCCCTGGGGCCCCGGCGGCGGCCGCGAGAGACGCCGAGGTAGTCGTCGAGCCCGAGGCGCTGGCGCTCCCCGCGCCGCCCGGACGATGGCGGCCGGCGGTTGGCGGCGCGGACCGCGGGCCGCCTCCCGAGGTGGCGAGCACGACCGCGACCACGGCCACTGCCGCGATCACCGCCAGCAGGGCCCCGGGCAGCAATCGGGACCGGCCCCGGACGATCTCGGCGGCGGGCCGGGTTGGGGGAGGGGGTTGGCGCCGGGACGGCTCGCTGGCTGGGCGGAGGGGAACCGGTGGAGCGGCGGGCGCCCGTGCCGGAGGGCCAGATGACGCGGTGGGATCCAGGGCCGCGCGGAGCCGGGCGACGAACTCGCTGGCCGAGCCGGGCCGCTGGCGCGGGTCGCGGTCCATGGTCCGGCGCAGCACCTCGGCGGCCGCCGTGGGGGCCGCGGGCCAGGCCTCGCGCAGGTCGGGTGGCGGCTTGGTGTCCATCGCGTAGGCCAGCGCGACCGGGTGGGGCTCGCGGCGGGCGCGTTGCCCTGAGAGGACCTCATAGGCCACGGCGCCGAGAGCGTAGATGTCGATGGCCGGAGTGGCGGCGGCGTCGCCGAGCTGCTCGGGGGCCATGTAGCTGAGCGAGCCGAGCACCGCGCCCGAGGAGGTGATGCGCGTCCGGTCGGGCACCGCAGCGATGCCCAGGTCGGCCACCTTCACGCTCCCGTCGCGACCGAGCAGGATGTTGGCCGGCTTAACATCGCGGTGGACGATCCCCTGCGCGTGGATCGCATCCAGCCCGGCCGCGGCGCCGTCGAGGATCCGGAGCGCCTCTTCGGGCCCCAGGCTGCCCGCACGGCCAATGGCGTCACGGAGCGTCTCGCCCTCCACGTATTCCATCACGATGACCAGCTCGCCCTCCTCGTTCTCCTCGACGTCGTAGATCGAGACCAGGCTGGGATGGCTGACCGAGGCGCCGACCAGCGCTTCGCGGCGCAGGCGCAGCATGTCGTTGCCCCGGGCCGATCCGGTCACGCGTTTGAGCGCCACCTGGCGGCCCAGCACCGTGTCCGTGGCCAGTGAGACCGTGCCCATCCCGCCGCTGCCCAGGGTCCTCACATAGCGGTAGCGATCGAGGTTGCCGGGGTCGGCCACCAGGCAAACCTACCCCGACCGCGACGGCTCGAGCGACCGAGCCATGCCTCCGTCTCAGCTGTTGAACAAGGTGACCCTGCGCGTACGGACCCGCAGCCGAGTCAGGGTCAGGGTCAACCGGGGCGCGATCAGTTGCGGACGACCCAGGCCCGACCGGCGACAATGACCGTCGCGCGCAGGCCGCGCATCCACGTGGAATCGAACCAGGAGGCCCGATGAGTTCCGGTGAGACGACGAGCGTTCCCGAGCTCCGCCAGCTGCCGGCGTGGAAGGCGCTGAGCGAGCACTACGACGAGATCCGCGGCCGGCATCTGCGCGAGCTGTTCGCCGAGGACTCAGGCCGGGCCGAGCGCCTGAACGCGGAGGGCGCGGGCCTGTTCCTGGACTACTCCAAGAACCGCGTCACCGAGGAGACGCTCCGGAAGCTGCTCGAGCTGGCCGACCAGGTCGGCCTGGGCGACCGGATCGAGGCCATGTTCAGCGGCCGGCGGATCAACGTCTCCGAGAACCGCTCCGTCCTCCATGTGGCGCTGCGGATGCCACGGGGCAGCTCGCTGATCGTCGACGGGGAGGACGTGGTCGCGCAGGTGCACGAGGTGCTCGACCGGATGACCGAGTTCGCCCGCCGGGTCCGCTCGGGGCAGTGGGTGGGTCACACCGGACAGCCGATCCGCAACGTGGTCAACATCGGGATCGGGGGCTCGGACCTCGGGCCGGTCATGGCCTACGAGGCGCTCCGCCACTACAGCACCCGGGAGATGACCTTCCGCTTCGTCTCCAATGTCGATGCGACCGACTTCGTCGAGGCGACCAGGGACCTGAGTCCTGAGGAGACGCTATTCATCGTCTCCTCCAAGACGTTCACCACGCTCGAGACGATGACCAACGCCGGTTCGGCCCGGGACTGGGCCCTGGCCGGCCTGGGCGGCGAGGAGGCGGCGATCGCCAAGCACTTCGTGGCCGTGTCGACCAATGTCGAGAAGGTGGGCGAGTTCGGCATCGACACCGAGAACATGTTCGGCTTCTGGGAGTGGGTTGGGGGGCGCTATTCGATGGACTCGGCCATCGGGCTGTCGACCATGCTGGCCGTCGGGCCCGAGCAGTTCGAGCAGCTGCTGGCCGGCTTTCACGCCATGGACGATCACTTCCGCACGGCACCGTTCGCCGAGAACCTGCCGGTGCTCATGGGCCTGCTCGCGGTCTGGTACGGCGACTTCTTCGGCGCCCAGACGGTTGGCGTGATGCCCTACGAGCAGTACCTGAAGCGTTTCCCGGCCTATCTCCAGCAGCTGACCATGGAGTCAAACGGCAAGCACGTCCGTCTCGACGGCAGCCACGTCGACTATGAGACCGGGGCGATCTTCTGGGGCGAGCCGGGAACCAACGGACAGCACAGCTTCTACCAGCTGATCCACCAGGGCACGAAGCTGATTCCGGTCGATCTGATCGGCTTCGCCCGATCGCTGAACCCGCTGGGTGACCACCACGACCTGCTGATGTCCAACGTGTTCGCCCAGTCCGAGGCGCTGGCCTTCGGCAAGACGCTCGAGGAGGTGCTGGCCGAGGGCACGCCGGAGGCGATCGCCCCCCATCGGGTCATGGAGGGCAACCGGCCGACGAACGTTCTCCTGGCTGACGAGCTGACGCCGCGAAGCCTGGGTTCGCTGATCGCGCTCTACGAGCACAGCGTTTTCACCCAGGGGGTTATCTGGGGCATCGACTCCTTCGACCAGTGGGGCGTCGAGCTCGGCAAGGCGCTGGCCCAGAGGATCATCCCCGAGCTGAAGAGCGACTCCGAGCCGGAGCTCGATCACGATGGCTCGACCAACGCCCTGATCCGCCGCTATCGCTCCATGCGCGGGTAGCCGCCTGATCCGCCGCCGCCGCCGCCGGCGCCGGCGCCGCCGCCGCCGCCGCCGGCGCCGGCGCCGGGTCCGGGGCGGCCGCGGGTGGGCCGCCGTGTCTCGCCGGGCGCCCACCGGCGCGACGGACCAACTCGCGGTGTATCGTCCGGGGCCGTGAAGCTCAGGGCTGTTGGGGGGGCAGTACGCGGGTTCGCCGCCGGGCTGACCGACGCCGCCGTGATCGCCGTGATCGCCGTGATCGCCGCCATCGTCGCGATCGGCGCGCTCGGCCTGCCCGCTTCGGCCGCCGCCGCCGCGCCGTCAGCCGTGCCTTCCGCCGTGCCCGGTCTGCCCGCTGACGTGCCCGCCGCGGCCAGCTCCGTCCAACCGACCTTGCCCGAGCCGACGAGCACCGCCTGGCCGTTCCCGTCGAGCTTCCCGCAGACCTCGGGCACTGGCCGCCTGGCCGGCGGCGCCTCGCTGTGGAGCGACTTCATCTACGACGACTACGGCGCCTCGAGCCCGGAGGGCCTGCCCACCTCGGGCTATGACTCAGAGCTCGGGACTGGCCGCGCGGCAGGGCGACTACGTGTTCCCGTCGGGCCCGGCGGACAACAACGGCGCCGACATCTTCCGCGCCGGGGTCGGCCTGCACGGCGCGTACAGCTACTGGCGCGTGGACTGGATGACGCTGGCCGATCCCGAACGTTCCGATCGCCGAATGGACGTTCGACACCGACAACAATCCCGCCACCGGCGCTGGCGCAGTGGCCGGCCTCGGCCGGGGTCCGCTCGCCGGGCATCGACCAGGCGCTGGTCGTCTCCAGCCGCGGGGCCTGGCTGATCGACCCGCTGACCGGCGTGCGGACCAACGTGCTCGCCCACGGCGGCTCGCTGACCGTCGACCGCAGCCGCCAAGTCGTTCATCGTCGCCGTGCCGCGCACGCTGCTGCCGGTCAGCGGCACCTGGCGCGTCCGGCTCGGGTCGCCGGCCTGGCCGACACCACGGGCCAGAACTTCGCCCCGCCCGACGTCGGCCAGCCCGGTGCGAGCTCGAGCACCGCCGAGCGGCTCTACAACGTCACCTTCCGCACCGTCGCCCAGGAGCCGCCCGGTCTACACCGACGGGATGAGCGACGCGCTGATCGCCGCCGCCCAGGCTCAGCTGGCCGGCAACCCCGGTCGGCCAGGCGCTCGGCGCCGACGGGATCGCCCGCTCGGTGACCGGCAACTTCTGGATGGAGGACGACCAGGCCGACACGCTGGCCGGCGGGGACGTGTCCAAGTTCTCGCTGCTGGTCAACTGGTCGGCCCTGGCCGCCCAGCAGACCACGCCCGTCCCCCAGCCCACCGGCTACAGCACCCGCTGGTACGTCTCCCGCCTGGACCCCGGCCAGGGCCAGGTCGTGAACGACGGCGCCGAGGGCAACTTCAAGCCGACGCTGCTCGAGCGCGTGCAGCCCTACGCCGTCTACGTGCCCACCACCTACCGGCCCGGTCAGGCCATGCCGCTGACCTGGATCCTGCACTCGCTCGAGGTCAACTACAACCAGTACGGCGGGCTCGATCCGCAGCTGATCCAGCAGCTCTGCCAGGACCGCGGCTCGATCTGCGCCACCACCGAGGGCTTCGGCCCCGCCGGCTGGTACTTCAACGAGGCCGAGACCGACTTCTGGCAGGTCTGGCGCTCGCTGGCCGAGAGCTTCGCGCTCGACCCCGACGCGGACCGTGATCTCCGGCTACTCGATGGGCGGCTGGGCGTCCTACAAGCTCGCCTTCGAGCACCCCGACGACTTCGCCGGCGCGCTGGTCCTCGACGGGCCGGTGATCTGCGGCGTGCAGGCCTACCCGGGCGCTGAACGGGCCCGCCTACAGCGACCCGGCGTGCTCGAAGGACGGCCAGAGCCAGCCCCTGATCGCCAACGCTCGCTGGATCCCCTACGTGATCGACCAGACCTACGCCGACGAGCTCGTCCCGACCACCGGCGTGATCTCCCAGGCCCAGGACTTCGACCGCCTCGGCCAGCGCTACAACCTGTTCATCCACACCGGCGGCGACCACCTCGCGTTCGCCACCGAGGACCGGTTCGGCGACGTGGTCAGCGCGCTCGGCCAGCCGGTGCGGACAGTCGACCCGGGCGCGTTCACCTACAACTGGTATCCGAGCCTGGACAGCGCGCCACTGGGCATCGGGGCGACCGGCGACTACTGGCTGTCACGGCCTGGCGCGCGCGGAACGCGCGACTACGGGACGCTGGCCACGGTCCACGCCGCCGATGCCGCGCTGCCCGACCCGGCGATCACCGACCAGCGCTTCGGGCCATCGCTGACCACCCAGCCGCTGCCCGGGACCAACTACGGCCTGAGCTGGAAGCTCGGCGCGCGGCCGGCGGCCGAGCGGCACATGACGCCTGAAGCTGACCGACGTGGCCGGTCTGACCATCGATGACCGCGCGGCCAGAGCTGCCCGCGGGCACGATCACCGTCGACCACCGACGGCGCCACACGGCTCGGCGATCGTCCACCTCGCGCCCGGAACCGGCGTCTATGAGGGCGCGCGCCGAGTGGCCCTGGCCGGCCGGTGCGGGCACGGTCGCGGTCAGCCTGCGCACGCGGCCGGACCGTCGCTCACCCTCCGGGCGCCGAGCGTCAGCCGGCCGGCCCCGGTCTACTCCTGCCGCCGATCGTCGGGGCGGCTGAGCGGCCGAACGCTCGGGCCGCTCCGCCTGGGCATGACCCGCGGCCAGGCCCGGCGGCGCTTCGCCCGGGTCATCCCTGCGCGGCCGGCGCTACATGGACTTCTTCTGCCCCGCCCGCCAGGGCATCCGGGTCGGGTACGCGACGCCGGTGCTCCTGCGGACGCTTCCGCGGCACGCGCGGCGGCGGGTACGCGGAACCGCGCCGTGCTGATCCTGACCGCCAACCGGCACTTCGCGCTCCGACGGGGTGCGGCCCAACACTCGCTCTGGCCCCGGTCGCCCGCCGGCTTCGGGTGGGCCGCGGGTTCCACGGTCGGACGCAACCGGTGGTACCTGTTCGCGGCCGGCGCGAGCCGCGGCGTGTTCAAGGTCCGGCACGGGAGGATCGAGGAGATCGGGATCGCCACCGCCGGCCTGACGCGCACGCGGGCAGCCGACCGGATCTTCCTGCGCAGCTTCTTCTGACTCCCGAGTCGTGAGCCCGGACGACCCAGACCTGTACGACCCAGACCCGTACGACCTCGCGCGCTTCGTCACCGCCCAGGACAGCGGCGCCACCTACGAGAGCGCGCTCGGCGAGCTGCGGGCGGGTGGCAAGCGCGAGCCACTGGATGTGGTTCGTGTTTCCCCAGGTGGCCGGGCTGGGCTCGAGCCCGACAGCGCGCCGCTACGCGATCGCCTCGCTCGACGAGGCGCGGGCCTATCTCGAGCACCCGGTGCTGGGGCCCCGCCTGCGCGAGTGCGCGCAAGCGCTGCTGGAGCTCGACGGCGCGCGTGGCCCCGCCGAGATCCTCGGCTCGATCGACGCGCTCAAGCTGCGCTCGTCGATGACCCTGTTCGCGCGGGCCGCGCCGGCCGAGCCGCGCTTCGGCCAGGTGCTCGAGCGCTATTACGACGGCGCCCCCGACCCGGCCACGGAGTCGCGCCTCGCCGGCTAAACCCACTCGAAGAGAAAACGCGACCTGAGAGGTCGCGGATTCTCTTCGAGTGGGGTTCGTCGGTGGCCCGGATCCGTACACCGGGGAGCTCGCGAGTGGCAGTCTTCGGTCCGTGGCCTGGGCCCGAGCGATCGCGATGGCAGGTGTTGTCGGCCTCACGCTGGTCGGGTGCGGCGGCGGAGCGTCGCACTCCCGGTCGGCGAGCACCAGTGCGGCCCGTTCCGAGGCCACCATCCCGCGGCCCGGACACCATCACGCTCGCCGGCATCGCCGCCGCCATCCTGCGCTCGACCCGGGCACGCTCCCGCAGATCTACCGGGTCGGCTCGAGCCGGACCCCCACCTTCCACGCCGAGATGCAGAGCCTGTGGACCGCGGTCTTCACCGGTCACAGTGCCGAGGCCCGCGACGCCTTCTTCCCCGAGACCGCCTATGCCCAGGTCAAGTCGATCGGCGATGCCGCGGCGGACTGGGAGTCCCGCCTGTACGCCGACTACCGGCTCGACATCGACGCCGCTCACGCGCTGCTCGGGACCGCACCCGCGTCGACGCATCTGATCGGCGTCTCGGTACCGGAGCAGTACGCCCACTGGGTCGCTCCCGGGGCGTGCCTCAACCGGGTCGGCTACTACGAGGTTCCCAACGCCCGCATGGTCTACCGCGAGAACGGCCAGGTGCGCTCATTCGGGATCGCCTCGATGATCTCGTGGCGAGGACGCTGGTACGTGATCCACCTGGGCTACGTGGGCAAGCTGTCGATCGGCGGCCGGATCGACGATCCGAGCGCCGGCCCCGGCGTGTCGGCGCCGTCGTCGACCTGCTGAGGCGCGCGCTTCAAATCAACCGCAGGTGGTACTCGACCAGGTCAGGGCCCAGGGCGTACACCGAGGGCCATCCAGAGCCGCTCGACGGCCAGCTCGGCGGTAGCCAGAAACGAGGCCGCGACCGCTGGGGGTCGGGCTCGCCTGCGGCCGGGATGCAGAATTCGGAGCGCGCACCGGCTGTCTCCGTCGTCCGTGCTCGATATTCCGTGCTTTTCGCGTAATCCACGGCACACACGGCTCCGATCGCTGGTGCGTGCGCAGAATTACGCAAACCCCGAACCTGAAGCGAAATCCCACCGCCACCCCCGACCCTCAGAGCGAGCTTCGGGACCGAACAGACAAAAACGGCGGGGACTGACTGCGTCCCCGCCGGTCTCGACCCCTACGCGGCGGGGTCAGTAGTAGTGCCCGGGATCAGTAGTAGTGCCGGCGGCCGCCCACCGCGCGACCGGCCGATCCGAGCGCGAACAGGACCACGCCCACGATCAACAGGATGATTCCGATCGTGTAGAGGACCGGGATGCTGGCCACAAGGCCGATGATTAACAGGATGATTCCGAGGGTGATCATGTGCGCTCTCCTCCGTTGCCTGGACGTTCCCACTTTCTTCCCGCTCGCTGGTAAACAGAAACGCGCGCAGCGACTCGTGCGTACGGATGCGGACCGGCCGGACCCCTACAGCGCCTTGGCCAGGCGTACCTCGCGAGCGCGCTCGGGGTCGAGCAGGGCCTCCAGCCCGGACTTGTAGTCGGGCAGCGCCAGCACCACACCGTCGTAGCCCACGAGCAGGAAGCGGTCCATGGTGCGCAGGAAGGCGCGGTCGTGGGACACGGCCACGACGGTGCCCTCGAAGCTCGTCAGCGCCCGCTCGAGGGCCTCGGAAGATTCGATGTCCAGGTTGTCGGTGGGCTCGTCGAGCAGCAGCAGATTGTGTCGCTCGAGCTCCAGCACCAGTACCTCGAGACGCGCCTTCTCCCCCCCGCTGAGGACGTCATAGGACCGGCGGGCGGCCGCGGCGAGCCCGTAACGCGCCAGCGCACCCATCGCCGCCTGCAGCCCGGCTCCGCCGACGCGTTCGAGCACCACGTCGAGCACCACGCGTCCGGCCAGATCCGGCCGGGACTGCAGCTGGGTGAAGAAACCAGCCGAGGTCCGGGGTCCCAGCACCAGCTCACCCCGGTCGGGCTCCCGCACTCCGGCCAGGGTCCGCATCAGCTCACTCTTGCCCGAGCCGTTCGGTCCGATCAGGGCCACGCGCTCGCCGAAGTGGATCTCATCGGAGAACGGACCGACCAGGCCGTCGATGCCCACCGAGCGCAGATCGACGACCCGCCGAGCTGAGTCGCCGCCGCGCATCCTGACCGTGATTGACCGGTCAGTCACCGGTGGGGGCGGGGGGCCGGTCTCGGCGAAGCGCCGCCATCGCGTTTCGGCCGCATCCGCCTTCTTGGCCCAATCGCTCGAATACCGCGCGCGTTCCTTGAAGGTCTTCATGAGCCGGAACAGGCGACGCTCCTCATCGCGCCAGCGCTTGACCGCGTCACCCAGGCGCCGCTGGCGTTCCTCGCGTGCGGCGGGGTAGGACGAGTACGGTCCGCCGTGGCGCCAGGCCCCGCTGCCCTCCAGGGTGAGGATCGCGCTGGCGGCACCGGAGAGCACCTCCCGGTCGTGGGAGATGATCAGCACGATCTTGCCGCTGGTTCTGATCTGCCGCTCGAGCATCAGCTTCGCCGGCACGTCGAGGAAGTTGTCCGGCTCGTCGAGGAGCAGCACGTCGGCGTCGGAGGCGAACAGCGTGTCCAGCACGAGGCGCTTGCGCTCGCCGCCCGAGAGCGTGACGGCGGGGCGTTCGGCGAGCTCATTGAAGGTCGTCCGGACGATCCGCCGGCAGGCCGCGTCCCACTGTCCCTCGAGCTCGTATCCGCCCAGGGCCGAGAAGTCGGCGATCGCCATGCCCAGCCGCATTCCCGCCACGGTGTCCCCGGCCGCCAGCGCGGTCTCCTCCTCGAGGACGCGCTCACCAGCTTGCCGCAGCGCCGGTGGGGCCAGGGAGAGGAGCAGCTGGCGGACGGTGCGCCGATCTCCGGACGCGCCCACGTCCTGGGCCATGTAACCGATCACTCCGCCCACCGAGGCATCGCCCTCCTCGGCGCTCAGCGCTCCGGCCAGGATTCGCAGCAGGGTGCTCTTGCCCACCCCGTTCGCCCCGACCAGGCCCACATGCTCGCCGGACGAGATCCGAAACGAGACGTCGGTGAACAGCAGCTCGCCGCCCGGGTGGGCGTAGGCCAGGCCGGAGACGGCGATGTGCGGCATGGGCCGATCCTCGCACGTCAATCGGTAGGCGTCGCGCCCGAACGGCGCCGCGTCCTATCCTCCCACCGCGTGAGCGCGATCGGCGGCAAGCACCTCGGCCGGCTGGTCGAGGAGTCATACGCGCGGCGGGGTGATTACCCGGCGCTGCTGTTCGAGGGGCGCTGGCACAGCTCGGGGGAGCTGTTCGAGCGCTCGTGCCGGCTCGCCGCCGGGCTCCAGGAGCTCGGCGTCGCGCCGGGGGACAGGGTCGTGGTGTCGATGGCCAACTGCCCCGAGGTCGGGATCGTCTACCAGGCGCTGTGGCGGGCGGGGGCGGTCGTGACGCCGGCCACGTTTCTGCTCCCACCGGCCGATCTACGGCACGTGATCGCCGATGCGGAGGCGGTCGCGGTCGTGACCACACCGGAGTTCGTCGACAAGGTCACGGAGGCGGTGGCCGGCCTGGACTGCGTCCGGCACGTGATCAGCACCGAGACCGGGCAGCCGGCCACAACCGCGCTGGCCGAACTCGAGGCGGCCGACCCCGGCCCGATCGTGCCCCGGCGCGACGACGATCTGGCCTCGTTGCTCTACACCGGCGGCACGACGGGGCGGGCCAAGGGGGTCATGCTCTCGCACGCCAACCTCTACTTCTCGGGCTCGGCGGCTCACGCGTCGGCGTACGTCCCCGGCGTGAACCGAGCGCTGGCCACGCTACCGCTGTCCCACGCCTACGGGCTGCTGGTCACGGTCGCGGCGCCGCACTCGCCGGAGCGGGGGATCGCTGTGCTCCTGCGCTGGTTCGACCCCGATGCCTTCCTTGAGCTGATCGGCCGCCACGAGCTCCAGCTCAGCGCCGTGGTCCCCTCGATGCTGCAAATCCTGCTGTCCAAGCCGCTCGAGGACTACTCGCTGTCCTCCCTGCGCTTCCTCTCCTGCGGGGGCGCGCCACTGGCTCCCGACGTCCACGGGGAGTTCGTCCGGCGGGTGCCCTCGGTCTCGATTCGACAGGGCTACGGGCTGACCGAGACGGCGGCCCTGGTCTCGAGCAACCCGGCCGGCCGGGAGCGCACCGGCTCGGTGGGGCTGCCCGTCCCGGGGACCGAGATCAAGATCATCGACGAGCACGGCGCGGCGCTCCCCGATGGCGAACCCGGGGAAATCTGCGCCCGTTCGCCCGGGGGGATGCGGGGCTACTGGCGCTCCCCCGAGACCACCGCCGAGGCGCTCGAAGATGGCTGGCTCCACACCGGGGACATCGGCTACCGCGACGCGGACGGCTACCTGTTCATCCTCGATCGCAAGAAGGATCTGATCATCCGCGGTGGGTTCAACGTGTACCCCCGGGACGTGGAGGACGCCCTGGTCGAGCACCCCGACGTGCAGATGGCCGGGGTGATCGGCCGTCCGAGCCGTATCCACGGGGAGGAGGTGGTCGCGTTCATCGCCCCGCGGGCCGGGAGCGCGCCCGTACCCGAGGCGCTGATCGCCTGGGCCCGCGAGCGGATCGGCGGCTACAAGTACCCGCGCGAGCTGCACGTCGTGCCGAGCATCCCGCTGACCCCGGTGGGCAAGATCGATCGCAAGGCGCTCCGGGCGCAACTGGAGACGGGGATGGACAACGGAGGCCCCACGCGGGAGACTGATGCTCATGCTACGCGCGGGGGAACTGCGTCTCCGGCTGGCCAGGACACTTAACGCCGCCTACGGCGACGGCCTGCTCAGCGAGGCCACGCTGGCCTATCGCCTCGACCTGCTGTTCTCGAGCCGGGTGGTCGACCCCTCACGGGTGACCGGGGATCTCAGCTTCCGGGCCTCGCGGAGCGCGGCCGGCGAGACGCTGACCCGGCTGCGCATCGCCTGGCGGCGCGTCCTCGGCTGGCTCGAGCCGCCCCCGGGGCAGTTGCTCGCGCTGGACTGGGACGGCACTCAAGAGGAGCTCCTGATCGGACGCGACCCGGACTGCGATGTCGTGCTCGGCGGCATGACCGTCTCGCGACAGCATCTGCGGCTCCGCTTCAGCGACGGGGTCTGGATCCTCCGGGACCTCGAGTCCACCAACGGAACCCGGGTCAACGACAGCGCCGTGGTGCGCTGCCAGCTGCGCCCGGGCGACCGTCTGCGGCTCGGCGACGAGCACCTGCTGGTCGACTGACGCCACCCGGGCTGGCGCTGGCTCTCGAGCGTCTCGGTTGGCGCCGGCTCTCCCCGTGGCCGGACAGGATCGCAACATGGCCATCCGGCAACATGGCCACGATGCTCCTGCGCCCCGATGGCGACACCTGGCGTCTGCTTGCGCGTCCGCGCTACCGGTCCTTCGCGCTTACCGTCGCGCTGTCGCGGGTGGGCGGCTTCATGTTCAACGTGTCCGGCGTGCTGCTCATCCTGCAGCGCACCCACAGCCCGACGCTGACCGGCGTGAGTGCAGCCGCGGCGGTGCTGCCCGGCGCGCTCGCCGGGCCGCTGCTCGGAGCGTGGCTCGAGGCGGCCCGTAAGCCCCGGAGCCTGATCATGGCCGATCAGCTGGTGAGCACGATCAGCCTTGTCCTCCTGATCGTCCTGGCCGGCCACGCTCCGGGATGGACCGTGCCAGCGATCGCCGTCGTGTACAGCATCACCACGCCGTTCAGCATCGGCGGCTTCTACTCCGCCCAGGCCGAGCTGGCCGGCTCGGAGCTGCTGGCCAGTGCCAGCGCGCTTGACGCCACCAGCCTGAACGTGGGAGTCATCATCGGGCCGGCCGCGGCCGGAGTGCTGGTGGGTGGGCTCGGGGCGGCGGGTGCGGTGGAGATCCAGGCCGCCATCAAGCTGCTGGTCTTTCTCCTGATCGCCGCCAACCCGGTGTTCGGGCTCCGGTCGCCGGGCCGAGTGTCCAGCATCAGGCAGGCGCTGGCCGATGGCACGCGGGCTCTGATCAGGACGCCCGTGCTGCGGGCCGCGGTCCTGGGCTCAGGTCTGTCCAGCGCGGGCTGGTCGCTGATGGTGGTTGGGTTTCCGCTTTACGCGATTCACGTCCTGGGCGAACATGCCCACGATTCCGGCTACCTGTGGGCCGCTCTCGGGGTGGGCTCGATAGTGGGGACGGTGGCGCTGGGCGCGGCGCCGTCGTTGACCCGCAGTGCCGTCTCCTACGCTGCCCTTGGGCTCTCTGGCCTGCTCTGGCTGCCCGCTCACGCACTGGTCCTCGGGGTGGCGTTGGTAACCCTCAGCGGCGTGATCGAGGGGCCCGCCTTCTCGGGCTCGATCGCGGTGCGGCTCCGGCACGCGCCCTCCGCTCTACGGGCGCAGGTGAGCACCACTTCCGTGGGCCTGATCCAGGTGGCCAGCGCGGCAGCGACGGCACTGGGCGGCGCGATCGCCGACCCGGTCTCTTTGATCTACCTGTTCGTGGCCCTGAACCTGGCTGCGGCCGGTGTGGCCCTGCTCGGAGCGCGGGACTCCGCGCGGGAAGGCGCGCTCGCGTGAACGCGACGCAGGAGGTGCGGACCGCGCCGCGGGTGATCATGGCGGTGGCGGTGACGGTGCTGCTGTGGGCCTCGGCCTTCGTGGGCATCCGCTCGGCCGGGCGCCACTTCGGTCCGGGGGAGCTGGCGCTCGGCCGGCTCGTGGTCGGGACGCTGGCTCTCGGAGGCCTGATGCTGGCCCGGGGCGAGCCGCTGCCGCCGCGCCGCGTGCTCCCGGGGATCGCGGTGTGCGGACTGCTCTGGTTCGGGCTCTACAACGTGGCCCTGAACGCGGCCGAGCACCACCTCGACGCCGGCATCGCCGCGCTGCTGGTCAACGTCGGACCGATCTTCATCGCCATCCTGGCCAGGTTCCTGCTCCGCGAGGGATTCCCCCGTCTGCTCCTGGCCGGCTGCGTGGTGGCCTTCGCCGGAGCGGCCCTGATCGGCATCGCCACCGCGCGCCACACCCACGGCGCGGCCCTCGGTGCCGTGCTGTGCGTGCTCGCCGCCCTGGCCTACGCGGCCGGCGTGGTGGCCCAGAAGCCGGTGCTGGGCGAGTCGTCGCCGCTGGCCGTCACCTGGCTGGCCTGCCTGATCGGGGCGCTCGGTTGCCTGCCCTTCGCCCCGGCGCTGGTCGATCAGCTCGGCCGGGCCGGGGGCGGGGCCGTCGCCTGGATGGGCTACCTGGGGATCGCGCCCACGGCGATCGGCTTCTTGACCTGGGCCTACGCGCTCTCCCACACCAGCGCCGGCCGGATGGGCTCGAGCACCTACCTGGTTCCACCGGTCGCGCTCCTGCTCGGCTGGCTGCTGCTTGATGAAGTACCGCCGCTGCTGACCCTGCCCGGGGGGATCCTCTGCCTGGCCGGGGTCGCGCTGGCCCGCTGGCGGCCCTCCCCCCGGGGCGGTGGCCCGGAGCGAAGGGCTCCAGCGGCGCAGAGCTACCCTCGCAGCATGCCTGCATCCGAACCGGAGAACGTCCCGTGAGAGCGGCCATCATCGGCGCCGGGCCCTCGGGCTTCTACGCCACCGACCAGCTGCTCAAGGCCGGCTTCGCCGTCGATCTCTACGACGCGCTGCCGACCCCGTTCGGCCTGGTCCGCGCCGGCGTGGCGCCCGATCACCCGAAGATCAAGTCGGTCACCCGGGTCTACGCCAAGACTGCCACCCACGAGGCGTTTCGCTTCTTCGGCGGGGTTGAGCTGGGCGCCGCCGTGTCGCGCGAGGACCTGTTGGCCCGCTACGAGGCCGTGGTCTACGCCGTGGGCACAGCCACCGACAACCGGCTCGGGATACCCGGGGAGGACCGCCCGGGATCGCATGCGGCCACGGAATTTGTGGCCTGGTACAACGGCCACCCGCACTTCGCCGATCAGCAGTTCGATCTCAACGGGGGGCGCGCGGTGGTGGTCGGCAACGGCAACGTGGCCATCGACGTGGCTCGCATGCTCGTGCTCGATCCCGGCGAGCTGGTCCCGACCGATACCGCCGACCACGCGATCGACGCCCTCGGCATGGCCGGCGTGACCGAGGTCGTGCTGCTGGGCCGCCGCGGTCCGGCCCAGGCCTCGTTCACCAATCCCGAGCTGCGGGAGCTGGGAGAGCTCGGGCGCGCCGACGTGATCGTCGACCCGGCGCAGCTGGAGGACGTGCCCGAGCCCGAGGACCCGACCAAACGCCGCAACGTGGAGATCCTTCGCGACTACGCGGGGCGGGTCCCGGCGGGCAAGTCGCATCGTCTCGAGCTGCGCTTCCTCCGCTCGCCGGTGGAGATCCTCGGCGCCGGGGAGGACGGCCCGGTGAGCGGCGTCCGCGTGGCGGTCAACCGTCTCGTGACCGGCGCCGACGGACGCGTCGGGGTGGAGCCGACCGGGGCCGAGGAGGTGATCGAGTGCGGGCTGGTCCTGCGCTCGATCGGCTACCGTGGCCAGCCGCTGGCCGGCGTGCCCTTCGACCAGCAGAGAGGTCTGATCCGCAATGACTCCGGTCGGGTCATCGCCGACGAGGGCCCGTGCCCGGGCGAGTATGTGGTCGGCTGGATCAAGCGGGGGCCGTCCGGGGTCATCGGGACCAACAAGAAGGACGCGGCCGACACCGTGGCCCGGATCCTCGAGGACGCCGAGCAAGGCCGGCTGAACCACCCCGCCGACGGACACGGCGATTCCGAGGCCATCGCGGCCTGGCTTGCAGAGCGCGTACCCGACCACGTGACCTGGGAGGGATGGGAGGCGATCGACGCCTACGAGTCCTCCCTGGGCGAGCCGGTGGGTCGCCCCCGGGTCAAGCTGGTCCGTATCGAGGACCTGTTTCGGGCCAGTCGCGGCTAGCTGACGCCGCGGGCGGGGGCATCGACCGGTGACCCTGAGCCGCTTCGGACCGGCGCTCGAGGAGCGGGAGTTCCGGCTCTGGTTCCTCGCCGTGCTGGGCATGGAGGTCAGCCTCCAGGCGCTCGAGGTGTCGATCGGCTGGCAGGTCTACGCCAACCAGCGCTCGGTCCTCGACCTGGGCTGGATCGGGCTGGCCGAATTCCTGCCCATGGTCATGATCGCCCTGCCCGCCGGGCACCTGGCCGATCGGCTCCCCCGGCGCTGGAGCTTCGCCGGCGCGCTTCTCTTGGGGGCCGGCGTCGCAGTCGGGCTGGCCGTGGTCAGCGCGGCCGGTGTCCACGCCGCCGGGCCGTTTCTCCTCCTGGCCTTCGGCGCCGGGACCGCGATGGCTCTGGGCACGCCCCCCGCTCGGGCCATGGCCCCGACCCTGGTCGGTCCCGAGCTGCTGGCCAGCGCGATGACCCTGCGCTCGATCGCCACCCAGGCCGGACAGGTGATCGGCCCCGCGGTCGGGGGTGTGATCTACGGCGTCTCGCCCAGCCTGGTCTACCTGATGGCCGCCGGGTCGTGCGTCCTGGCCGCCCTCAGCGTCATGGCCATGCACCCCCAGCCGGCCGCCGACGTGGCCCAGGCCGGTATCGCGCAGCCGGCCGGCGCTGACCACGTGCTCGAAGGACTGCGCTTCGTGCGCCGGACCCCGATCCTCCTGGGCGCGATCCTGCTCGATCTGCTGGCCGTCCTGTTCGGCGGCGCGGTCGCACTGCTGCCGGTGTTCGCGCGCTCGATCCTGCACGTTGGCGCGGCTGGTCTCGGGGTGCTGCGGGCTGCCCCCGCGGTCGGCGCGCTGATCGCCGCGGCCGTCCTCACCCGACGGCCGCTGGGCGGCCGGGCCGGGCGGACACTGCTGATCGTCGTCGCCCTGTACGGAATCAGCATCGTCGTCTTTGGCCTCTCCCGGGTCTTCCTGCTCTCAGTCCTGGCCCTCGGCGTGAGCGGCTTCGTCGACCTGTTCAGCATGAACATCCGCTCGACCACGGTGGCCCTGGCCACCCCCGATCGCCTGCGCGGGCGCGTGAACGCGGTCGAGATGGTCTTCATCAGCGCCTCCAACCAGCTCGGCGCGTTCGAGTCGGGCCTGGCCGCCTTCCTGGTCGGGACCATCCCCGCGGTGGTGGGCGGCGGGGCGATCACGATCCTGCTCGCTCTGAGCTGGCGGCGCTTCTTCCCGGCGCTGGCCCAGGTGGACCATCTCGAGCAGGTCCGTCCCCGCGAACCGGCGACTGCCGCCGTCTGACGCGGCCGGGCGCCCCTCGGGACGCTCGGCGGGGACAATGGTCCGCACAGGACAAAGGAGACGCGGATGGATCTGACGTTCACTGAGCAGGAGACCACCTTCCGGGACGAGCTGCGCGCCTGGTTCGAGGCCCACGACCCCGGCCCGGAGCCCGATGGCGATGAGGATGCTCACTACGCCTGGCGGCAGGACTTCCAGCGCGAGCTGGCCGACAGCGGATGGGCGGCGGTGCACTGGCCGGTCGAGTACGGCGGCCGAGCCGCCACCCTCACCCAGTCGGCGATCTTCTTCGAGGAGCTCGGCCGGTCCGGCGCGCCGCTCCCGGCCAACGTCCTCGGCCTGCTGCTGGCCGGTCCGACGATCATGACCTGGGGCACTCCGGAGCAGAAGGAGCGCTACCTGAATCCGATCCTGACCGCCGAGGAGATCTGGTGTCAGGGCTTCTCCGAGCCCGATGCCGGCTCGGACCTGGCCAGCCTCAAGACCCGTGCGGTGAAGCACGACGATGAGTGGGTGATCTCAGGGCAGAAGGTGTGGACCTCCGGTGCCCAGTACTCGAAGTGGTGCATGCTGGTCGCCCGCACCGACACGGAGGTCCCCAAGCACAAGGGCCTCACCTACTTCCTGATGGACATGGACCAGCCCGGGGTGCAGGTTCGTCCGCTGCGCCAGATCACCGGCGAGCCGGAGTTCAACGAGTTGTTCATCGATGGCGCCCGGGTTCCCGACGAGAACGTGCTCGGCGGGACCGGCAACGGCTGGAAGGTGGCCCTGACGACGCTCATGAACGAGCGCTCCGGTCTCGCCTTCTTCCTCCAGGTGCGCCTGCGCCAGATGCTCGATCGCGTGATCGACGAGGCCGCCGGACGGGGGCTGCTCGACGATCCCGTGGTCGCCGACAAGCTGGGAGAGCTGCATCTGAAGGCCGAGGTCCTGAGGCTCACCGCCTACCGCGGCCTGACCGCGATCGAGAAGTACGGCCAGCCGGGCCCCGAGGGCTCGCTGACCAAGTGGATGTGGTCTGAGACCAATCAGCAGCTGACGCAGTTCGCCGCCGATCTCGCCGGCCCGTCGGGACTCCAGGCCGGCAGCGCGTTGGCCTACGAGCTGCTCCGCGCCCGGGGGAACTCGATCGAGGGTGGGACGACTGAGGTGCTGAAGAACATCGTCTCCGAGCGGGTGCTCGGATTGCCCAAGGCCCGTTAGGGGGACGTCATGGATTTCGATCTGACCGATGACCAGAAGGAGATCAAGAATGTGGCCCGGGAGCTGCTGGCGGCCCGCTCGCCGATGTCCCGGGTCCGTCGAAGCCGCCGAGGCCGGTCGCTACGACCCGGCTCTGTGGGCCGAGATCGTCGAGCTGGGCTGGCCCGGCATCGCCGTCGCCGAGACCCACGGCGGTCAGGGGCTGGGCGCGGTTGAGCTGGCCATGCTGCTCGAGGAGCTGGGCTACGCCTGCGCGGCCACCCCGTTCATGTCGACGGCCGTCGCCGCGGCGGTGATCCAGGCCGCCGGCTCCGACGCGCAACGCGAGCGCTGGCTCCCCGGACTGGCCTCCGGAGAAATGACCGCCGGGCTCGGCCCCGCCGAGCTGGTCGCCGACGGGGAAGGTGCCGCGGTGGTGGTGGTCCTCGACGGCGATGAGGCTCAGCTGATCGGCGCCCCGCAGACCGAGCCGCTGGTGACGATCGACGGCACTCGCCGGTTCGCTCGGGTGAGTGGCGACGCGGAGCCGCTCGGCGCCGGGGCATTGGCACGTGCCCACGCCGCCGTGGCCGCCGAGGTGGTCGGCGTCTGCCAGCGCGCCCTGGAGATGACGCTCGAGTACGTCAAGGACCGCAAGCAGTTCGGCGTTCCCGTCGGGTCCTTCCAGGCCGTGGCTCACCGCTGCGCGCAGATGCTCCTCGATACCGAGAGCGCCCGGTCCACGGCCTACTTCGCCGCCTGGGCGGCTGACGCGGATCCGGGGCGACTCGGGGAGGCGGCGGCCCTGGCCGGCGCCGCCGCGGCCGACGGCGGCCGCGAGGTCACCTCCGGTGCCATCCAGGCCCACGGCGGGATCGGCTTCACCTGGGAGGCCGACGTCCACTGGCTCTACAAACGCGCCCAGCTCGACACGGCGCTGCTCGGCGGTGCGGCCCGGCACCGCGCCGCGCTGGCCCGGGCCGCCGCCGCCCGGGTGGCTGTCCCGACCCGCTGACCCGCCCCAGCCGGCGGCGCCGCCTGCCCTGCCGGCCGCGGGCCGCGGCCCGCCGCGGCCACCCGCCGCGCCCACCCGCCGCGCCCCGCCCGGCGCCCGCCGCGGGCGAGTCGCCGTCGATCCGTTGCCAATAACGCAACAGATCGACGGAGGCTCGGCTTGAACGTCACGTTGCAACGGACAGGAACCGCCTCGGGGGCGGCGAACCAGCCGTGAGTCCGGGAACCGTGAACGCAGGGGAGAGGGACATGGGCTACTACGAAGACGGGCCGATCGAGACGATCGAGCAGAACCACGAAGCCGGAGAACCGCAGCCCGCGCATCCGGTCGGCGCCCGGTTGTCCGCCTTTCGCGAGCGCATTGTCGGCGCCCTGGCCGGCCTGGATCGTGGCCGCATCGACCAGCTCAGCCTCGACTCCGGTGCGCACCTCGACGAGGTGCACGACGTGGTCGGCGAGGTGAGCGGTGCCGAGGAGGACCTGGGCGTGCGGGCGCGAGCCGCGCAGGCCACCGGCGTGCGGGCGCGAGCCGCGCAGGACACCGAGTACGCCCCCGCGCTCGAGCTCGACTCCGAAGCGGCGCTCGACCCCGATCCGGCGCCGGCGCTCCAGAACGAACCCGAGCTCGAGCCCGAGTCCGAGGACGCCGAGCCGAGCCCCTTCCCGGTCGGACGTCAGGGCTACAACCGGGCCGCCGTCGACGCCCGCATCGCCGTGCTCGAGGCCGAGCTCGACGAGCTCCGGGCGATTCCGGCGCAGCCCTCGATCACCGAGGAGATCGAGCGGCTGGGCGAGCAGACCGCCTCGATCCTCGTCGTGGCCCACGACCAGGCGCACGAGACGACCCGGCTGGCCCAGGAGCAGGCCGATCGCTGCCTCGCCGACGCCGCCTCCAACGCGGTGGCCATCACCGAGAAGGCCAAGCGTGAGCTGCGCGAGCTCGATGAGGAGACCGACACCGTGTGGCGGGAGCGGACCCGTCTGCTCGAGGACGCCCGCAACGTGGGGAGTGCCCTGATCGCCTTGTCCGATGCGGCCGCCGCGCGGTTCCCGGCCGAGGCCAAGCCGGCCGAGCCCTCGGCGTCGGCCGCCCCGCCCCCGGTGGCCGGAACCTAGCCCGAGAGCAGCCCGCGCAGGGCGTCGAGACCGCGCTCGGCGTCGGCGAAGCTGGTCGAGAGCGGCGAGAGACCGACCCGGATGATGTCGGGTCCCCGGAAGTCGACTATCACCCCGCGATCTGAGAGCGCCCGGCAAAGGGCGGCGGCGTCGGGATGGACCAGGGCCACGTGCGCGCCGCGCTCGGCGCTGTCACGGGGCGAGCCCAGGGCGACCCCGAGCGGGGCCAGCCACTCGTCATGGCGGGCGATGACGAACTCCCCCAGGGCCACCGCCTTGGCTCGGAGGACTTCGAGCCCGGCCTCGATGACCAGCTCGATCCCGGCCTCAACGGCGGTCAGGGCAAGGATCGGTGGGGTACCCGAGAGCATCCCCCCGATTCCCGTCGCCGGCTCGTAGCCCTGGGCCATCGCGAACGGATCACGGCGCCCGAGCCAGCCCCACACCGGTTGACGCAGAGCCGGCTGGTGCTCGGAGCGCACATAGAGAAAGCCCGGCGCGCCTGGACCACCGCACAGGTACTTGTAGGTGCAGCCGACGGCCAGGTCGGCGCCGCTGGCCTCCAGCTCCACCGGCACGACTCCGGCGCTGTGGGACAGGTCCCAGAGGGTCAGCGCCCCCGCTTGGCGGGCCACCGCGGAGATGGCCGGCATGTCGAGCAGGAACGCGGAGCGGTAGGCCACGTGCGAGAGGGCGACCAGCGCGGTGTCCGGTCCGACCACGGTGGCGATGTCGGCCGGACGCGGCCCCGTAACGGGGTCGGCCTCGATCCACCGGATCCGCAGGCCGTTGCTCGAGGCCAGGCTCTCGAAGACGTAACGATCGGTGGGGAAGTTGTCCCGGTCGGTGACGATTTCGCGGCGCCCGGGACGCGCGGCCAGGGCCGCGGCGGCCAGCTTGTACAGGCACACGGTCGTCGAGTCGGCCAGGGCCACTTCATTCGGTCGCGCGCCGAGCAGGCTCTCGCCCAGCCGATCCCCCAACCTCAGCGGCAACTCGAGCCACCCCTCCTCCCAGCCGCGAATCAGGCGCTCCCCCCATTGCTGTACGACCTCGGCCATCCTCGCCGGGGTTGACGCCGGGAGCCGTCCGAGCGAGTTGCCGTCCAGATAGATGAGCTCGTCCGCCGCCGGGACGAACCGGGCCGGGAAGTGGCGCAGGGGATCGTGCTCGTCGAGGCTCGAGGCCGTCGGAGCCTCAGCTGGGGTCACGAGCCAGCTCGGCCATCTGGGCGAACGACTCGAGCGCGCCCTGCGGCTCCTCGACGCCCGTCCAGCTCTCTGAAGATCGTGGCCAGGTTGACCGCCAAGCGCTCGCGCTCACCCCAGTCGGCCCACCGGTCCATGGCCAGTGCGCGCGCCGCCTGCACCGGGGAGAGGCCCTCGGCGTGCAGGGCGCCGGCCTGCTCGTAGAGGTACTCGAAGTAGGCCTTGAGCTCAGCCACGGCCGAGGGCTCGGCCAGCGGTCCGTGGCCGGGCACGATCAGCTCGAGGTCCATGGCCAGGATCCGGTCGCAGGCGGCGATCCAGTTCGAGACCGGCCCGGCCCAGGCGATCGGGTGCGCGCCATGGAAGAGGATGTCGCCCGAGAACAGGACTCGCTCGGCCGGGAGGTGGACCAGCGTATCCCCGCGGGTGTGCGCGGGCCCGACCTCGATCAGCCGCACTTCCCGCGCGCCCACCCGGAGGCCCAGCTCGCCGGTGAACGTCTCCTCCGGGAGCACCAGCTCGAGGCCGGTGAAGTCGAACTGACCGAAGCAGTCCAGGAAGAACTCGCCCACCGGGCCCATGTCCGGCGCCTGCTCGGCCAGCGCCGCGAAGGCCGACGGCGGCAGCTCGGCCATCTCCGCGGAGGTTCGCTCAGAGGCCACGATGCGCGCCCCGCCGACCAGCTGGTTGCCGTAGCAGTGATCGCCGTTGGCGTGGGTGTTGACCAGCGTGTCGATCCGTCGCGCCGCGGGCGTCGCCCGGCGCATCGCTCTCAGCATCCGCTCGGTCAGCTGCCCGTCGAACAGGGTGTCGACGAGCAGGCTGTCCTCGCCATCGCAGACCAGGCCGGCGTTGCTCTTACCCCACCCGCCGTCGGGCTGCAGGTAGGCGTAGAGCGAGTCCCCGAGCTCGTGCAGGCCCTCCGTGTAGCTCATTGCGTCGATCCTACGAGAATGGCGATGCCCGGAGCCTGTCGCGCGGCGTTCGCCGGCACCGGGCACCGGGCACCGGCACCGGCGCCGGCGGTGGGGGCGAGCATTGGCGTGACGTTAGTCGCGGGGCCGCGATGTGCCTCAGGCGGGTAGGGACGCGTATAGAGAAGCGATCATCATGGTCCCCGTGCACGGTCTTCCGCGAAGTAGACGCGTTTGGGGCTGGGCGGCCCTTGGGCTGGCCGGCTCAGTTCTCATCGCCCTGGCCGGCCCCCGGTCGGTGGCCGACCCGGCCACCCCGTGGTGGTACAGCCCGCCGGTTCCGGGCGGACGCAGCGTGGCCACCGCGCTGGTCTACGCGGGAATCGCCGTGCTGTGCGTGGCCTGGCTGGGGCTGGGACGGCGCCTGGGCGAGGCCGGCGGACGCGGGCTGCTCCTGATCGCCGGGGCCTGGCTCTTACCCGTCGCCCTGGGCCCGGCGCTGTTCAGCCACGACGCCTACAGCTACCTGGCCCAGGGCACGGTGCTGCATCTGGGCGAGAACCCGTACCGCACGGCGCCGGCCGTGCTGGCCGACCAGGGCCACGGACACGTGCTGGCCGCGGTATCCCCGTTCTGGCGCCACGTCACGGCACCGTACGGGCCGCTGTTCCTCGGGCTGATGAGCATGATCGTGGCCGTGACCGGATCGCACCTGGTGGCCGGCATCCTGCTCGTCCGCGGGCTCGAGCTGGTCGGCGTGGCCCTGATCGCCTATTACCTGCCCCGGCTGGCCCAGGCGATGGGCGCCGATCCGGCGCGCGCCATCTGGCTGGTCCTGCTCAGTCCGCTGCTCCTCCTGGAGCTGATCGCCGCCGGCCACAACGACGTGCTGATGGCCGGCCTCCTCCTGGCCGGGGTCACAGTCGCCCTCCATGGCCGCCCGATGCTCGGGATCGCTCTGTGCGCGGTGGCCGCGACCTTCAAGGTCCCGGCGCTGGCCGGGGTGGCCTTCATCGTCGTGGCCTGGGCGCGGGAGGAGCGCACGGCCACGGCCCGGGCTCAGCTGGTGCTCAGCGCGGTCCTGGTCACCGGCGCCGTCCTGGCCGCGGTCAGCCTGGCCACGGGCCTCGGGTTCAGCTGGGTCTCGGGAAGTCTCTTCTCGTCCCCGGCTCGCGTCCGGCTGGCCATCACCCCGTCCACCGGAATCGGCTTCACCCTTGCCTCACTGCTGCAGGACGCTGGGCTGGCGGTCAACCCCCGGAGCCTGGAGGCGGCTCTGGCCGGCGTCACCACCGCCCTGACCGGCGGGCTCGGCCTGTGGCTGCTGTATCGGGTGCGGATCCGCACGCTGGCCTTCGCGCTGGGGATCCTCCTCCTGGCGGCGGCGGTCGGCGGGCCCGCGGCGTGGCCCTGGTATCTGAGCTGGGGGGCCGTCCTGCTCGCCGGGAGCGCCGGCCCACAGCGCTCCCGGGCGCTGGTCGTGGCCAGCGTGGTCAGCGTCTTCCTGATCAAGCCCAATGGCATCCTGGCCCTCCCGCTGCCCAGCGCGCCGGCCGTGCTCGCCGTCTACATCGCCCTGGCCGGACTGTTCTGGGCCTCGCGCGGCGGCGGACGGGGGAGCGGTGACCGGTCGGCGGTGGGCGGTCTTGACCGGTCCCCGGCGGGCTCGGCGGGCTGGCCGGTGTTCAACCTGGCCAACCACGCCAAGCGTACCTCTGGGATGCTCGCCCGATGAGCGCCTCGGCTACGCGCCCGCCGCTGCTCGAGGTCCCGGCTGCTCCGGCCCCCGCGCCGGCGTCGCCGCGGCTCTCCGAGCCGGCCCGGGACCGGCTCATCGTGGCCGGCCCGGCCGCGCTGGCCGCCATCCTCTGCCTGCTCGAGATCAGCACCCGCAGTCTCGGCTTCGACGAGGCGGCGACCGTGACCATCGCCGCCCAGAGCGGGGCTAAGCTCGGGTCGGCGATCGCCCACGACGGGGGCAACATGTCGGGGTTCTACCTGGTCCTCCATGTGCTGATGAGCTGGTTCGGCAACGGGGCCCTGGTGCTCCGCCTTCCCTCGGCCGTGGCCTCCGTGGCCACGGTGGCCCTGACCGGCATGATCGCCCTGCGCCTGTTCGGCCGCCGCGCCGCGCTGGCCGCGGGCCTTCTGGCTGCGGTCAGCCTACCGCTGGTCTTCTGGGCTCAGAACGCCCGCGGCTACGCGCTCATGGTGGCCTTCGTGGCCGCGGCCTACCTGGTCTTCATCTCCTTGCGGGAGCGCTCCCGCCCCACCGGCTGGATCGCCTACGCGGTCCTCATGAGCCTGGCCACGTACTCGAGCTTCGTCGCCGTGCTGGTCATCCCGGCCCAGCTCATCACGCTGCTGCCGCGCCCACACCGCCGACGCCTGGTCCCCTTCGCGCTCTCGCTGCTGGCCATGGCCGTCGCCTGCCTGCCGCTGATCGTGCTGGCGGCCCAGCGGGGATCGGGTCAGCTCTTCTGGGTGCCCCGTCCCACCCGCGAGATCGAGGTCCAGGTCCTGCAGTCCCTGACCTCGGCGGGCCTCGAGCCGAGCTTCCACGCCACCGCCACGACGACGCTGCTCCTGATCCTGACCATCGGGCTGCTGATCGCCGCCGCAGTCTCGCTGCTGCCCGTCTGGCGGACCCGCGGCGCCCGCGATGATTGGGGCGCTGGTCTGACGCTGAGCTGGCTGGTCGTCCCGGTGCTCCTGGCCCTGGGCTACTCGCTCCTCTTCCAGCCCCTGTTCCTGCCCCGCAACCTGCTCATGTCGGTGCCCGCGGTGGCTGTCCTGCTCGGCGCGGGGCTGAGTCATCCCCGTCTCTCCTCACGCACCGCGTGGAGCGCCCTGTTCATCCTCCTGATCCTTCGCGGTCTACAGCTCGCGCCCAGCTACGGCACCTCCCCGGAGCCGTGGCGCGAGGCCAGCGCCTACGTTCTCAGCCGCGCGCATCCGGGGGACTGTGTGGCCTTCTACCCCGCCGACGGACGGATGGCCTTCCAGTACTACTTCGCCGATCGGGCCAGCGGCGCCCCCCCGCTGCCCCGCCCGATCCTGCCCGTGGTCCGCTTCGGCATGGTCCGCCCTTACGTGGAGGACTACGCCACCCTCACGCCACGGGAGATCGCCCGCCGGGGAGCGTCTTGCCGGCGTCTGTGGTTCGTCTCGAGCCACGAGGGACAGCCGGACGGACCGGCCCGCTCCCGGGCCAACCGGGCGCGCTTTGAGACCCTGCAGACCCGCTTCGAGCACGCCTTCGGCCGCGGGCACACCCGCCAGTTCGGCTACGCCAGCGCGATCCACGTGCGACTGCTGCCCGGTCACCGCCGGGCGCGGTGATCCGCCGCCCGAACCACCGCCGCCCGAACCACCCCCGCCCGAACCACCCCCCCCCCCCCCCCCGCGAACACCACCCCCCGCCCGAACCACTCGGCTGGCCCGAACCGCCCCGCCTCGATCAGGGCCTGAGCGTGGTGCCCCAGAACGTGCACAGGCTGAGCACGATCAGCAGGATCCCGTTGGCCCACAGAACCAGGGACCAGGCCCGGCCATGCAGGTACCGGGCCACGACCATGACCGCGGGAAAAGCGGTGATCAGCAGGCGCGGGTTGGGGGGAACGTACTCGGAGGTGAGAGCGAGGAAGCTGACCCCCGCCGTCCAGACCAGCGCCTCGACCGAAACGCGGTGGCGCTCCCGGACCAGGAGCACGAGCGCCCAGATGAGCAGCACGGCCCCGATCAGCCCGACGATCAGGTTCAGGTTGATCGTCGGCCGGTTGAAGTGATCGAAGCTGACCTCGCTGACGAGGGTGCTGATCAAGTGCAGGATCGCGAGCGGGTCGGTCTTCTCGCTCCAGCCGTGGTGCTGGGCCTCGTAGTTGGCCAGCGGCGAGCCCGTCCAGAGCCAGAGGAAGAGCGCGAAGGCCAAGATCCCGAACGTCGACAGGATGGGCGCCACGACCACCCGGCGCAGGGTGCCCAGGCTCCAGCCCTGACGACGCAGCTCGAGCCCGGCCGAGAGCGCGCACACCGGGATCAGGGCCAAGCCGGTGGGCTGCACGGCGGTGGCCAGGCCGGCCAGCGTCCCGGCCAGCAGCCATCGCCGCCGCTCCAGCGCGAAGATGCAGGCGGCGGTCAGGGGCAGCAGCAGGCCCTCGGAGTAGACCATCGCGAAGACCACCGAGCCGGGGAAGATGACGAACAGCGCCGTGGCCTTGCGGGCCGTCTCGCGCCCCCACCAGCCGGTGGCCAGGCGGTAGACGAAATACGTCGCCACGCCGCCGCCGACCATCGAGATCGCGGCCCCGACCACCGAGGCGGCCCAGATCGCGTCCTGGCCGGTCAGCAGCATCGCGATCGGCTCGAACAGCCAGATGACCAGCGGGAAGAGGGGAAAGAAGCCGAGCGTCGTCTGGGCGTAGGAGACGTGGTTGAGATAGCCGTGGTTGGCCACCTCGCGGTACCAGAGGCCATCCCAGTTGGCCAGCTCGTGCAGGAAGTCGTGGTGCGCGAACGAGCTCTGCAGGTAGGCCGCGAGCAGGAGCACCCCGCGCGTGGCCACATAGATGGCCAGCAACCACAGCACGTCCTGACGCGTGCCGGTCAGCGCAATCCGGCGCGGGCGCGCCCGAGCCGGGGCAGCCAGCGGCTCCTCGAGGGCCGGGGCCTCGGGGTGGGCGGGGCTGAGCATCTCCAGAGGGGGAGTCACGTCCATGGGCCGCGGGCTTGCGTCAACACGCTCAGGAATGGCTTCCACGGGCCCGCAGTCTAGATCGGAGATCGGCTTTCAAAGCTTTAGAACGACATGTACGTCGGGTTATCCCGCTCCGGGCGCCAAGTCGCGGGCCGGCCGGATCAGCCGCTCGCCGTGGCCTCGAGCGCCCGCATGACCGCCTCGGCCACTTGCTGGGCGTGACGTTGCGGGAGCAGATGCCCCGCCCCCCTCAGCTCGAGGAGCCGGGCGCCGGCGATCTGGCCGGCCAGGGCCCGGGGGGCTGCCGGGGGGACGATCCGGTCCTCGGCGCCGGTGAGGATCAAGGTCGGAGCCTGGACCGCCTCCAGTCGCTGCTCGAGGCGCGGCAGGTCCCGGACCAGGAAACGCTGCTCGGCGGTGAACGCCCGACGCGCCCAGGCGCTGAGCATCACTCGGGCGCTGGTCCGCAGGTAGGCCTCCTCGAGCTCCGCCCGCTGGGCGATGCGCCGCCGCAACGGCGCTGCGCTCAACGTCAGTCCCAGACCGGTCAACGCAGCCGCGCTGGTCAGGGGACCGGCCACGGGAGCGGCCAGCCAGCGGTCCACGGTGGCCAGCGAGGCTCGGTTGGCCGCCGGGGCGGCCAGCACCAGCCCGGCGACCCGTTCGGGGTGCTCGGTCGCCGTCCAGGCCGCGATCGCCGCGCCGAGGCTGTGGCCGACCAGGATCGCGCGGTCGATGCCCTCGGCATCCAGGGCCTCGACGGCGGCCTGGGCGTTTCCGGGCAGGTCCCGGGCCGCGCTCCGGCCGTCCCAGCCAGGGCGGTCCGCGGCGATCGCCCGAGCCCGGCCGTTCATCGCCGCCACGACGCGGGTCCAGTCCCGCGCTCCGCCCGGCTGCCCGTGGAGCAGCAGGACCGGTGTCCCGTTCAGACGGCGTCCAGGCAGCGGGTTCCGGTCGCTTACGGCTAGGCGGCGCCCGGCGGTCCGCCGCGCGGGTTGTCTCCTACCGGCTGCCCGTCCCGGCCGACGTAGCCATCCTTGCCGCCCACGGCCAGCACCACGGCCTCCCCAGCGCCGACGTTGCGCATTCCGCGGTGGGTGGCCGCGTCCACCCGGGCCAACCCACCCGGGTCGAGCGTGTGCGCCGACCCGTCGCCGAAGCGGAACTCGACCCTGCCGGCGTGGACGAAGTACGTCTCTTCCTGCTCGTCGTGGTAGTGGATGCCGGTCGCGTAGCCCGGCGGAAGGACGATCGCGTTGATCCCGAACGCGGTCACGCCCAGCTCGCGGCGGACCTTGCGGAACCCGGGCCCATCGCCCATCTGATCCAGGGAGGAGACGGCGTATCCGGCTTGGCGCTCAGGCTCTGACATACGCTTGAATCCTACCTCTCAGCGGCGCCGCCGCTTGGAGCAAGGGGTTCGGAGCGGGCATACTAGGGCGGTGTCGTCAGCGCTCCTATCCGAGTCGCTCGCGCCGCTGCGAGTCAACCCCCGGAGCAGCGCGATTCTGCTCGACATCGACGGGACGCTGGCGCCGATCGTCGAGAACGCCGCGGACGCCCACGTTCCCCAGAGCACGCGCCAGCTGATCACGGCCGTGGCCAACCGCTACCGCATGGTGGCCTGCGTGAGCGGCCGCCGGGCCTCCGAGGCCCGGGCGATGGTCGGGGTGGGCACGATCTCCTACCTGGGCTCACACGGCGTGGAGCTGCTTCGCGCCGGCTGGACCGAGGCGGTCCTGGACCCCGGCGTGGCGGAATGGGTGCGGAGGATCCGTGACTTCGGGCGCGAGGCCGACACCGCCGACACGCGCAAGCTCCGCGTCCGTCTCGAGGACAAGGCGGCGATCGTGGCCTTCCACTGGCGCGGCGCGCCCGATGAGGACGCCGCCCGGTCCGCGGTTGACGCGATCGCCCGTCGGGCCGAGGCGGCGGGCCTGCGCACGCACTGGGGTCGCAAGGTCCTGGAGGTCCGCCCGCCGGTCAAGATGGACAAGGGCGCCGGCATCCGACGCTTGCTCGAGGACACGGACGCGGGCATCGAGTCGGCGCTCTACGTGGGGGACGACAGCACCGATCTCGACGCCTTCCGGGCCCTGAGCGAGCTTGTCGCGGAGGGACGCCTGGCCCGGGCCGTGCGCGTGGGCGTGCGCTCGGACGAAGGACCGTCGGCCATCGCCGGCGATGCCGACGTGGTCGTCGACGGGACCGACGGCGTCTCGGCACTGCTCTCCTTGCTGGCCCACGACTGAGTCCGGCCGGTGCGCTTCGCGGAGTTCCTGCGCACCACGGTCCTGCTCAGCGCGGCGGCGGCCAGCCTGCTGGCCGCGATAACCCTGGTTGGGGCGGTGGACGGCAGCGACTCGCTGCTCGTTCCGGTAGCCGCCGGCTGGTGGATTGTCAGCTGTGCGGTGGGCCTGTGGTTCGGACACCGGGCCGAGACCAGTTCCCCGATCGCCAACCTGCTGGCCAGCGCGAAGACGCGGACTTCGCTGCCCGAGGTCGACCCGGCCCGGACCGTGCTGAACCGTCTTTGGCCGCTCCTGCTCTGCACTCTGGGGGCGGGCGCGATCGGCTTCCTGCGCCCCCAGGTGCCGGCCATCGCCACCGGCTTTGCCCTCATCTGGGCGCTGGGCTGGCGTCGGCAGTCCTCCGCCGTGACGGCGATCGAGGAGCGCGACGGCGCCCGCTTCTACATCGAGCGGATCTCGCCCGTGCAACCGATCGAGCTCGTGCGCACGCCCGGCTTTCGCTCCAACCTGATGGAACTGAACGGCGCTCCGGCCTCGCGCACCGTGCGACCCCGCGGCTGAGCCGCGCACGCTCGGATGGCTCGTGAGGGCAAGCCCGCGGTGCTGGTGATCGCGCCCGGCACGACCAGCGGATGGCGGGCCTCGGCGCGAGAGCTGACCGAGGCGATCAACCGGGCCGGGGCTCGGGCGCAGCTGATCAGTGCGGGCAGGACCAGGGAGGTGCGGTCGTTCATGCTGACCGACTTGGCCGAGGCCTGGGCGGCGCGCCGAGCGGCGGAACGGGGGATCGCCCAGTTCTCCCCCGACGCCGTCGTCTACTGCTCGATCACCGCCGCGCTGCTGTGGCCTCGCCCCGGGGCGATCTGGGTCGACTCGCTGGCGGCCGAGAACCGGCCCGGTCGTCACGGAGTCTGGCAGCGCGTGGTCGAACGCCGCCGGGTGAACGCGGCGCCGGTGGTGCTGAGGATGTCCGAGCGCTCGCTGGCCCCGCTCGGCGCCGAGGCGGGCGCGGGGGCGATCACCGTCCCGGTGGCCGTGTCCGCGTCGGGGCCGCCGGCGTCGACGCGCGACATCGACGTGCTCACCTACGCCGCTGACCCCGAGAAGCGCCGTCTGGACTTCATCCTCGACACCTGGGCGCGCGCTCGCCGGGCCGGGGAGACGATGGTCGTGGCCGGGACGCGGCGCGATGGCGCCCCCCCGGGCGTGCGCTTCACCGGGCGCCTCGACCCGCCGGCCTACCGCGAGCTGGTCCGCCGGGCGCGGGTCTTCCTGGCCGCCCCGCGCCGCGAGGACTACGGCATCGCCCCGCTGGAGGCGCTGGCCGACGGCTGCCTGCTGGTCACCACCCCGGCGCCGGGGCCCTACCCGGCCCTGGCCCTGGCCCGGGCGCTTGACCCCCGGCTGGTCTCCGAGGCGCTGACCGTCCCGGTCCGGGCCGCGCTTGACGATCCGAGGCCTGGTTACGCCCGGCGAGCGGCCGAGCTGCTCGAGCCATTCAGCCACGCGGCCGTCGACCGGACGGTAGCCGAGGACGTGCTGCCACGTTTGCTGACACGATGAGGGGCGGCATGATCCTCCCCGGCTTCATCCCCAGCCCGTCCTCGAACGGGTTCAGCATCGGACCGTTCTTCTTCCACGCCTACGGGATCGCCTACGTGTTTGCGGTGATGGCGGCCATCCTGATCTCGCGCTGGGGCTGGCGGCGCCAGGGCGGGGACCCCGAGCTGCCCTACGAGGTGGCCATGTGGGCTTTCCCGGCCGGGCTGATCGGCGGGCGCATCTACTTCGACATCACCACCCCGAGCCAGGTCCCCGATCACTGGTGGGGGGTGTTCGCCATCTGGCAGGGCGGCCTCGGGATCTGGGGCGGGATCGCCGGCGGCGCCGCCGTGGGCCTGTGGGTGGTCAGTCGCCGCCTGACCCGGGCCGAGGTGCGGCGCTTCATGGACGTCGTCGCGCCCGGGCTCCTCGTGGCCCAGGCCATCGGGCGGATCGGCAACTACTTCAACCAGGAGCTGTTCGGCGCCCCTTCGAATCTGCCCTGGGCGCTGAAGATCTCCGCTGTCCATCGTCCTCCCGGCTATCTGCGCTACGGCACGTTCGAGCCAACGTTCCTCTATGAGATGATCTGGAATCTGGTCATAGCCGGCTTGCTGATCTGGCTCGGGCAGCGCCGCCGGATCCGCCCCCCGGGAGTGTTCGCGCTCTACGTGGCCGCGTACTCAGGGTTCAGGATCTTCGAGGAGACTCAGCGCATCGACTACTCGAACTACTTCCTCGGTCTGCGGGTGAACTTCTTCGTCGCCGTGGTCCTGTGCCTGCTCGGGCTGCTGTGGTTCGTGGCCATCCAGCGGGGATGGCGCGGCCTCGGCGGCCCTGCGGGCGAGTCATGGCCGGACGCCCAGACCCCCGCGCCCGCTCGCGCCGAGGGGTCCCGGGCCAAGCCGCCACCGCCGCCGCCCCGGCGGGCCGCCAGCCGACGCTGATGCTGACGCGCCGCATAGCTGGCCTTTAGGATGCATAGCGATTCTAGGTATATGAGCGATCCGACCCGAAGGGGTGCGCGGTGATCGAGGTCTCAGGCGTAACCAAGCGCTACGGCGACAAGACGGCCGTCGAGGACCTGACGTTCGAGGTCCGGCCCGGCGTGGTCACCGGCTTCCTGGGTCCGAACGGCTCGGGCAAGTCGACCACGATGCGTCTGATCCTCGGCCTCGACGCGCCCAACTCCGGCCACACCACGGTCAACGGGCGGCCCTATCGCGACCATGCCGCCCCGCTGCACGAGGTGGGCGCGCTGCTCGAGGCCCGCTCGGTGCATACCGGACGCTCAGCCTTCAATCACCTGCTCGCGCTGGCCCAGACCCACGGGATCCCTCGCCGGCGGGTCACCGAGCTGATCGACATGGTCGGCCTGGCCGAGGTGGCCGGCAAGCGGGCCGGCGGCTTCTCGCTGGGCATGGGCCAGCGGCTGGGCATCGCCTCCGCCCTGCTCGGCGACCCCCGCACCGTGATGCTCGACGAACCGGTCAACGGGCTCGACCCCGAGGGCATCCAGTGGGTCCGTGTGCTGCTGAAGTCGCTGGCCTCCGAAGGGCGGACCGTGTTCGTCTCCTCGCACCTGATGAGCGAGATGGCCCTCACCGCCGAGCATCTGATCGTGATCGGCCGGGGGAAGCTGATCGCCGACACGAGCGTCGAAGACTTCGTGCACGGGGCGTCCAAGCGAAGCGTCCGTGTCCGCTCGCCGCAGGCCGAGAGGCTGGCCGAGCTGCTCGCCGGGCCCGAGGTCAAGGTTGAGGCGGCGGCGCCGTCGGTCATCGAGGTGACCGGGTTGAGCTCCGAGCAGGTCGGGACGACGGCCGCCGAGCAGGGCATCGTCCTCTATGAGCTCAGCCCCCAAACCGCGTCGCTCGAGGAGGCGTTCATGGAGCTGACGCGCGAGGCGGTCGAATTCCGGGGCGAAGCCGACCGGCCCGGCGTGGCCGAGCCGACCGAGGCGGCCGTCACATGAGTGCCGGCGCCGCATCTATCGGGCGGGTCACCCAGCGTCGCGTCAACCGCTCGGAATGGACCAAGCTCCGTTCGGTTCGCTCCAGCCGCTGGACGCTGCTCGTCGCGCTGGTCCTGATCCTCGGCATCGGCATCCTGGCCTGCGTCATCTTCGAATCGCGCTGGCCGAACCTGAGCCCCAGTGACCGGGCCCGCTTCCACCCGTTGCGGGAGAGCCTGGCCGGGGTCAACTTCGCCCAGCTGGCCTTTGGCGTCCTCGGCGTGCTGACCATCACCGCCGAGTACTCGACCGGGATGATCCGCTCGAGCCTGTCCGCCGTGCCCCGGCGCCTTCCCGTCCTGTGGGGCAAGGTCACCGTGTTCGGGGCCGTGGCCTTCGCGATCAGCCTGCCGGCCGTGTTCATCGTCTTCTTCATCGGACAGTCAATTCTCAGCGGGCAGCACATCAACATCGCCCTCTCGCATCCCGGCGTGCTGCGGGCGCTGTTCGGAGCCGCCCTGTTCTTGACCGTCATGGGGCTGTTCGGGCTCGGCCTGGGCGCGATCGCGCGCAACACCGCCGGCGGGATCGCCCTGCTGGTAGGGGTCATGTTCCTGCTGCCCCCGATCCTCGACCTGCTGCCCTCCAGCCTGTCTAATTCGATCAGCCCCTATCTGCCCAGCAACGCCGGCGGGGCGGTGTGGACGATCAATCCCGATCCGGGCACGCTGCACCCCTGGGTCGGGCTGGTCCTGTTCGCCGGCTACGCCGCGCTCTCGATCCTCATCGCTGCCGTGCTCCTCCGGCGCCGCGACACCTAAGGGCCCACGATTTTGTAACTGACGGTTCTGGCGGCGTCACTCGCCAGCTCGCGCCAGTTACTTTGTCGCGGGGCCTGAGTCCGTCTAGGAGCGGTGGCGGGGTCGCAGCCGCTCGAGCTCCGACCATGGCCGAGTGTTGGCCACCGCCTCGGGCCCGAGCCACGCGCGGCGGGCTGTAGCCACTCCGTAGCGGGCGGCGCTGAAGCCCCCGGTGCGGTGGGCGTCGCAGTCGATGACGATCGGGATGCCGGCAGCGGCGGCCGCGCGAGCGTAGACGTCGTTCATGTCGCGCCGGCTGGGGGAGGCGTTGATCTCGAGCAGGGTGCCGTTGGCGGCCGCCGCGGCCAGGATGGCCTCGAAGTCGAACCCGTAGGGGGGACGCGTCTCGATCTTGCGTCCCGACAGGTGACCGATCACGTCGACGAGCGGGTTCTCCATCGCTCGCACGATGCGGGCGGTCATGGTCTCGGCGTCCATCGCGAACGAGGAATGGACCGAGGCGACCACCCAGTCGAGCTCGGCCAGAACGTCGTCCTCGTAGTCCAGGCGCCCGTCGGGGAGGATGTTGACCTCAGATCCGGCCAGGAGCTCGATTCCGTCCACGGCATCACTCCCCGACAGCGCCCGGATACGCTCGACCTGCTCGCGCAGGCGCTCGGGGGAGACCTCGTCGCCGAAGCCGAAGCTGGCCGAGTGATCGGTGATGGCCAGGTACTCATAACCCGCCTCGCGGGCCGCCCGGGCCATCTCCTCGATCGAGGCCGTCCCGTCCGAGGCGGTGGTGTGGCAGTGCAGATCGCCGCGCAGGTGCCCGGTCGTGATCAGCTCGGGCAGGGTGTGGTCGGCCGCCGCCTCGAGCTCCCCGCGGTTCTCCCGCAGCTCAGGCTCGATGTACTCGAGCCCGAGCAGCTCGTACACCTCCTCCTCGCGCTCACAGCGGTGGGTCTCGCCCGTGGCGTCATCGAGCACGCCGTACTCGGACACGTGGAGCCCCTTGCGCACCGCGGCCTCGCGCAGCGCGACGTTGTGCTGCTTGGAGCCGGTGAAGTGCTGCATGAGGTTGCCGAACTGATCGGGCGCGACGATGCGCAGGTCGACCTTGAGGCCGGTGTGCGTGCGCAGGCGGACGCCCGACTCGGTCGGGCTCTGGGCCGCCTCCACCAGCTCGAGCTCACTGGCCGCGGTGGACAGGGCCAGCGGATCATGGGCGGTGGCGATGATGTCGAGGTCCTTCACGCTGTCGGTCATCCGTCGCGCCGACCCGGCCAGCTCCACGCGGTCGGAGGCGGGATGCTCACGCAGGCTGGTGATCAGCTGCTCCCCGGTGCCCAGGGCGCGGTCGAGCACAGTCCGCGAGCCCCGCCCGTCCGCGGTTTGATCCTCGGCCGCGGCCTCGGCGGCCAGCGCGACGGCCAGCAGGCCCTCCTCGGCCTTGGGTCCGAACCCCTTCAGGGTGCGGATCTGCTCCGCTTGGGCGGCGTTCTTCAGCGCCAGCAGCGAATCGATGCCCAGCTCCTCGAACAGCCGCCGGGCGCGCTTGGGGCCGAGTCCGGGCAGCCGGGTGATCTCGAGCAGTCCGGCCGGGAACCGGGCCCGCAGCTTGGCCGCCGCCGGGATCACCCCGTCATCGGCCAGCGCGATCACCTTCTCCTGAATGGTTCTTCCGATCCCTGGCAGCTCGGTGGCGCGGTTCTGCCGAGCCAGACCGCTGACCGACACCGGCGCCTCCCGAACCGCCTTGGCCGCATTGCGATAGGCCACGATCCGGTGCACGATCGCCCCGTCGAGCTCACACAGGTCGCCCAGCTCATCCAGGGCTGCGGCGATCTCGCTGTTGGTCGGGTCGGGCACCCTTTTCAGCTTAGGATGCACGCCCCATGTGTTCACATGGCGCGATGGGCTCATGTTCTCGTCCGGCGCTGCACCGCGGTCCTCACTCGGCGCTATACTTTATGAAGTAACGACTAAGGAGAACGAAATGGCAGGCGCGGTCAGCGACGTAACCGACAACAACTTCCAGGCCGAGGTCATCGAGTCCGAGGTTCCCGTCCTGGTCGACTTCTGGGCCCCGTGGTGCGGCCCGTGCCGCCGGGTCTCCCCGGTCGTCGAGGAGATCGCCGGTGAGCGTGGTGACGCGCTCAAGGTGGTCAAGCTGAACATCGACGAGAACCAGCAGACGGCGATCAAGTTCAACGTCATGTCGATTCCCACCCTGATGGTGTTCAAGAACGGCGCCGTGGCCAAGACGGTGATCGGGGCCTACCCGAAGAAGAAGCTCGAGGAAGAGCTCGAGCCGGCGCTCGCCTGAGCGGTCCCACCACACCGGCGCTCGCGTAGAAACGCTCCCGCCGCACCGGCGCTCGCGGAGAAACGCTCCCGCCGCACCGGCGGGAGGCACTAAGCGCGCTCGAGGCCGATCTTCAGCGGCGCGCCGTCGACCATCACGGCCGGCGCGCCATCGAAGCCCCCATAGCTGACCGCCGTGGCCAGCACCTCCGCGGCGATGTAGTCCTGATGAACCCGGGCCGCGGCGAGCAGCCGCGCGTCGCCGTCCAGCGTCAGCACGATCCGGTCTGAGACCTCGAGGCCCGAGGCCTGGCGGGCGTTCTGGACCGCGCGGACGATGTCGCGCGAGACGCCCTCGGCCCGGAGCTCGTCATCGATCTCGAGCTCGAGGGCTACAGCGTGGGAACCCTCGCGCTCGACCTGGTAGCCCTCCAGCGGCTTCATGCTGACCAGCAGATCCTCGGCGGTCAGCTCGTGGTCGTGCCCGTTGATCGAGACCGAGACCGTCGCGCCATCGCGCAGCGCACCGGCGGCCCGCGCCGCGTCCAAGCCGGCCACGGCGGCGGCGATGAGCGGCATCTGCGGGCCGAACCGCGGACCGAGCGCGCGGTAGTTGGGCTTCACCTCCACTTCCCCCAGCTCATCGGCTTCCGAGACGAAGCGGAGCTCATGCACGTTCAGCTCCTCCCGGACGATCTCGCCCAGGCGCTCGATCGCCTCGCGCTCGTGCCCGGTGGCCACCACCACCGCGTGGCGCAGGGGCTGGCGCACCTTCAGCTTGGCCTGCCCGCGGGCGGCCAGGCCGAGGCGCACGGTCTCCCGGGCGACGGCCATGGCGCTCTCGAGCTCCGGGTCGCGGGGGCCGGGCTCCGGGTAGTCGCACAGGTGGACGCTCGGCTCGGTCCCGTCGAGGTTGTCGTAGAGCTCGTCGGCGATGAACGGCGTGAACGGAGCGATCAGCTTGGCCACTGTGACCAGGCACTCGCGCAGCGTGGCGAAGGCAGCCGGGTCGCCATCCCAGAAGCGCCGCCGCGAGCGGCGCACGTACCAGTTGGACAGCTCGTCGACGTACTCCTGGATGGCCCGGCCGGCGAACGTGGCATCGAAGTCGTCCAGGCGCTCGGACACGGTCTCGACGGTGGCCTGCAGGCGGGAGAGGGCCCAGCGGTCGAGCTCGGAGAGCTCGCCGGCGCTCGGCTCGGGGGCGATGTCGTTGGCGTTGGCGTACAGAACGTAGAAGCCGTAGGTGTTCCAGAGCTGGAGCAGGAACTGGCGCACCGCCTCGCCGATCGTCTCCACGGAGAAGCGGTAGCCATCCCAGGGCAGCTTCGAGGTGAAGAAGTACCAGCGCAGCGCGTCCGCGCCGTAGCGGTCGATCACCTCCCAGGGCTCGACCGTGTTGTGAAGCGACTTGGACATCTTGCGCCCCTGCTCATCCAGGATCAGTCCCAGGCAGACCACGTTCTCATACGGCGAGCGGTCGAACAGCACGGCCGAGATGGCCAGCAGCGAGTAGAACCAGCCCCGGGTCTGATCGAGCGCCTCGCAGATGAAGTCGGCCGGGAAGCGCTCCTCGAAGTGTTCGAGGTCATGGTGCGGGGCGTGGAACTGGGCAAACGGCATCGATCCCGAGTCGAACCAGACGTCGATCACCTCGGGCACCCGGTGCATGTCCTGCCCGCAGTTCTCGCACGGGAAGGTGACCTCGTCGACGAACGGGCGGTGGGGGTCGGTCAGCTCGACGCCCGATAGCTCGCGCAGCTCGGCCAGGCTCCCCACCACTCGCGTGCACCCATGCTCGCAGCGCCACACGGGCAGTGGGGTCCCCCAGTACCGCTCGCGGGACAGAGCCCAGTCGACGTTGCCCTCGAGCCACTTGCCGAAGCGGCCGTGCTTGACGTGCTCGGGATGCCAGGTGACGCTCTCGTTGGCCGCCAGCAGCCTGTCTTTGACCTGGCTGGTGGCGATGTACCAGGACGGCTTGGCGTAGTAGATGAGCGGCGTGTGACAGCGCCAGCAGTGCGGATAGGAGTGCTCGTAGGGCTCGGCCTTGAGGACCCGGTCGCGCTGGCGGAGGTCCTCGATCAGGTCCTCGTCGACATCCTTGACCCCGCGCCCGGCGTAGGGACCGATGCGCTCGTCGTAGGTCCCGTCGCTGCGCACCGGGTTGACCACGATCAGCCCCTGCTGCTCGCCGAGCCGGAAGTCGGTCTCGCCGAAGGCGACCGCGGTGTGGACGAGGCCGGTGCCGTCCTCGGCGGTGACGAAGTCGGCCGGCAGCACGGTATGCCCCTTGGGCCCGTAGGCCTCCTTGCCGATGTAGCTGAACGGTGGCTCGTAGCCGGCACCGACCAGTTCCTGGCCCGGGAAGCGCTCGAGCATCTCGGCCTGGTCTCCCAGCACCTGTTCGGTCAGGGCCTCGGCGACGATCTGCACGCGGCCGTCGGGGGTGCGGGCCCGGACGTAGATGAGCTCGGTATCCACGGCCACCGCGGCGTTGGAGACCAGCGTCCACGGGGTGGTCGTCCACACGAGCAGCTCGTCACCGGGTTCGGCCCGTCCCGCGGGCGCCGTGACCGGCAACCGCACGTAGACTGACTGGTCGATCACGTCGCGGTAGACGTCGGGCTGCCCCAGCTCGTGGCTCGAGAGCGTGGTCCCGCAGCGGGTGCAGTACGGGACCACCTTCAGCTTCTCGTACAGCAGGCCGCGGCGATCGATCTCCTTCAGCGCCCACCACACCGACTCGACGTAGCCGGGGTCGAGCGTCCGGTAGGCGTCGTCCAGATCGATCCAGAAGCCGATCCGTTCGGTCAGCCGGTTCCAGTCCTCCACGTGGCTCAGCACCTTCTCGCGGCAGCGCGCGTTGAACTCGGCGATGCCGTAGCGCTCGATGTCCTCCTTGGCCTTCATCCCCAGCTCGGCCTCCACCGCCAGCTCGACGGGCAGGCCGTGGCAGTCCCAGCCGCCCTTGCGTTCGACCCGGTAGCCGCGCATGGTCCGGTAACGCGGGAAGATGTCCTTGAAGACGCGGCTCAGGACGTGATGCGTTCCCGGCGCGCCGTTGGCGGTCGGCGGGCCCTCGTAGAAGCCCCAGCGCGGCCCGTCCGCCCGCCGGCTCAGGGACTGGGCGAATACGTCGCGCTCGCGCCAGCGGGTGAGCACCTCCCGCTCGAGCTCTGGGAACGACACGCGGGAATCGACAGGGCGGTGCGGCGCGGACATGGGGCGGGGGATTCTAGGAACCCGCCCCGCGGCCTGGCCTCGGCCGCCTCACACAAATGCGATCGTCGACGACTGCGGCTCGCCGTGGGAAGGTGCGGGACAGCGTCGAGCCGCACCGCGCCTGGTGGGACGCCAACATGGAGGCGTGGTCCCTCGCCATGCTCGCCGCCCGGAGTTCGCCGAGATCTACCGGTCACGCACCAGGTCGCGCGGAGTGCGCACCCGGTGTCCGGGACGGCGCTCGGGAGTCGTTTACGCGGTCCGGTGGGCGGCCGCGAGATGCTCAGGCGTGCGCCCGAGTCGGCCTGGGCCGGGGTCAGCCGGGCCAGCAGGCCGTCGCGTGCCGCCACGGGCGTGTTGCCCAGCCGGTGCACTGTGCTCGCGCCCGTGTCGGGGACTGCGCCCCGGTAGTCGAACACGACCACCTCCCGCGCCACGGAACGGACCGCGTACACGAGCCGTCCGATCGAGTCCAGCGAGACCCGGCGGCCGGTCAGGACCACGGCTCGGGGCTCGAGTGCCCGCAGTGCGCGTCCGAGACGCTGCAGGTCAATGCCCGGGGTCAGCGCGAGGGTGCGCATGCCCGCACGCCGGAGCAGCACCTCCAGGGCCTGCGCGTGCAGGGCATCGAGATCGCACGGTGCCGAGGCGTCGAAGATCATCACGCCCTCGGGTCGGGTGGCCGGAGGGGCAAGGCGGCGCTGGGCCGACAGCCAGCCGGTGGCGTGGCGCCAACCGAACTCGTACTCCACGGTGCTCACGTCCGGCTCGGATTGAGAGCTGACCGCCTCGAGCAGCACCTCCTCGATCGTGCGCTCCACGGAGCGCAGGCCGAGGCTCTCCTCAAGCAGCCGGTTGGCGGCGTCCTCGTCGAAGCTGGCGAAGCGCCGCGCCCAGCCGGGCGGAGGTGGAGGGTCCCTCCCCGCGCTCGCGGGCCAGCGAGATCGCCGAGGAGACGTTGTGGGTCTCGGCCAGGGTGAGCCGCAGCGCCTCGATCTCCGTCAGCGAGTACTGGCGATGGCCGCCGGCGCGAGCGGTGCGGCTTGGGGAAGCCGTAGCGCCGTTCCCAGCTGCGCAGCGTGTTCGGGCTGATGCCGAGCATCACCGCGGCCGCGTTTGTACGGATGCCGTTCATGAGAGGAGTTATGCCCTTATCGGCAGGAATGCGCAATAACCGCACCCCCCGTTGCACTTTGGTCGTTCCCGTTCGCGAGAAGGAGTCTCAGTCCCGATGTCGTCGTCGGGACGGCCCGGCCGGATCCGCGGAGCTAAAAGCTCGCCCGTCGGGCGATGCCTCCTGTGTCGGGCACGGCACTGGGCAGCTGCCCCTCGGTCTCGATCATCTCGATGATGCGGCGCTGGGCGAGCTTCGCCTCGCTCGGCAGGACGCGCGCCCCGGTCGTCCGCATCCGCACCCGCGGGCCGCCGCGGCGGTAGATCGCGACCGGCATCGCGCCGCAGGCCAGGCGGATCGCATAGGCCCAGCGGGCCACGTTGTCGTCATCGAGATGGGAGCCCGCGACCACGACCAGGTTGGGCCGATGGATCGCCACCGCGTCCCCGATCCCGGCGACGCCGCGCGCGGACAGACTGAGGACGTTGACTCCGGCCCGGGAGCAGAACAGTTCCAGAGCCCGGATGTAGGGTGCGTCGGGGTCGAGCTCATCGCGTGAGGCATCCCCGACCACGATCGCCATGGGGCGGACCGGAGGCGGGGACAGCCGGGTGGCCCGGCGCAGCCAGTCGGCCGCCCAATGCGCGGCGAACGCCCAGGCGGCGGACTCAGAGCCGTAGCGGCGGTTGATCTCCTCGAGGGTGGGCAGGATCACTTCCTCCACGGAGCGCTCGACCGAGCGCAGGGCCAGCGCCGCCTCGATCGCCTCGTCGGCCCGCTCGCGCTCGTAGGAGACCAGGGCGCCGATCAGAGAATTGGCGTCGGAGGCCAGTCCCTCACGCGCGCGGGAAACCGCCGAGGAGATCGAGAGGCCCTCCTGGAGGGCATCGCGCAACGCCGCCACCTCGCCGTGGGTGAACAGCCGGTGGCGCCCGGGCGAGCGTTGGGGCTTGGGAAAGCCAAACCGACGCTCCCACGCGCGCAGCGTGTTCGGGCTGACGTTCAGAAGAGCCGCCGCCTCGCTGGTCTTCAGGTACCGCATTCGTTCAGGAAGTTGGGGACCCGCATTGCTAACTGCCGCGCAAAGGCCTAAAATTGCACGAACTTAAGGCCAAAAGCGACCAAAAATTGGTGCAGCGAGGCGCGCTAGACAGCCCAATCGCGACTTCGCCGTTCAGCGCACGGCCGCAGCCAAGTGAAGGGAGGTGCAACGTGCATTGGCGGAACTGCTGATTGGTTGATGAATCGCGGTGGGTGCCGCGCTTGGCGGTAACGTTGCGCGCATGGCTCGCCCCGCGCGTGGCGGAGACTGGTGGCGTCATCGTCCGACGCTGCTGCTGGTTTGTGGGCTTGTTCTCTGTGTAGTCGTCGCCGGATTTGATTGGCGGCCCAGCCCGGGCGCAACATGGTCGCTGGGCATCGTGCTGGTCCTCGCCGCCGTGCTCGCCGGAGCCACGGCCGTCTATCTCGGCGAACATCTCTCGGTCGCCATATCGGCATCGTTCATCGTCGTCGTATTGGCCGCGGCGTTTCTGGGCCCAGCCTACGCGGCCCTGGCCGCCGTTCTCGCCGAGCTGGTCACGTCATTACGGATCAAGACGCGCCCGTATGCGCTGGTCAGCAATCTTCTGGCGAACATGCTGCCCGCGCTCGTGGCCGGGAACATTCTGCGTGCGCTCTCGCCAGGGCGCCCCCACGGGATCTCGCGTTCTACGCCGTGCTCAGCCTGGCCAGCGTGGTTGACCTAGGGCTCAACTTCATGATCGCCGCGCTCTATGCCCAGGTGATCAATGGCCGGCGCACGCTGACCCTAGAAACTGCAGAAGTCTGTCGCGCCGAGTCAGGCGCTTAACCTCGTCCTGGCCGTCGCGGGCGCCGGCATCTACCTTCGCCTCGGGATGGTCGGGATTGCCTTCGCCCTCACTGCGGTGTTCGCGTTCACCTACATGCTCCAGCTGGTTGAGCGCGCCCGGGCCCGCTCCGAGCAGTACGTGTCGCTGTCCTGGGGGGTGCTCGCGGGGCTCATGCGATCGCTCGACATCCGGGACCAGCGGGCCGCCCGGCACGCGGCGGCGGTGGCCCGGTTTGCCGAGGACATCGCCCGGACGGTGGGCATGAGCGAGGCCGATTGTGAGCTGGCCCACACCGCCGGCCTGCTGCACGACATCGGGCATTTCGCGCTGTCTGACCGCGTGGCCGAGCGGGGCCGGACGCTGACCGAGGAGGACTGGACGGCGATCCAGCGCCACCCGGAGCTGGGCGCCGACATGCTCCGTGACCTGGGGATGTACGGACCGGTGGCCGAGATCATCATCGCCCACCACGAGCGGATTGACGGCCGCGGCTATCCCGCCGGACTGGCCGGGGAGGAGATCCCCGAGATCGCCAAGATCATCTCGGTGGCGGAGGTGTACGACACGCTCACCGCCAGCGACACCTACCGCACGCGGATGAGCTCGTTCGAGGCGCTGCGCGAGCTCCGGCGCGTGGCCGGCTCGCAGCTCGACGCCCATTACGTGGAGGTGCTGGCCGGCCTGCTGACCGGCGAGGGTGTCGACTACCGCCACGCCGACATGGCCGACTTCGACACCGAGCTCGACATGGAGCGGCGGATCAGGGAGGCCGGCGCAGGCGGCTGAGCCCCGCTGAGCCTGAGCCCCGCCCGGCCGGGTGCTCAGCCGGCTTTGCGCTCGGAGACCGAGTCGGTGGTCTGCTGCTCGAGCGAGCCGACGAACTTCTCGATCTGCTCGCGGCTGAAGCGGCGCTGACCCCCGGGTGTCCTGTAGGACTGGAGATAGCCCATGTCCGACCAGCGTCGGATGGTGCCCAGCGAGACTCCCAGCGCCTGCGCCGCCTGGGAGGTCGAGAGGCCGAGCGGGCTTCCGTTCATTTCGTTCATGCCTCGCATTTCACCCTTATTTGCCAAACCTCCGCAAAGCTTGAGGAGGAATTGCACAACCTTTTCCATCGAAGATCACGGGCTAGCGGATTCTCTGAGCGAAAAATCAACGTTTGTCCAGGTCGGTTTGCGATGACGACATTTGATAAGCGGTTTCCACGCAAAGCAGCGTTCACCTGCTCTCTGCGCGTCGCCGTAGCCTGTCCCCAGCCTTTGTAGCGGACGCCCCAGACGACGGGGCACGACAATCTGGCCATGCGGCTCCGCCTCTACCACCACCACGACAGCGCGCGGGTTGCCTACCGGGAGAGCGGTACCGGACCGGCCCTGGTCCTGCTGCATTCACTCGGTCTCTCCCACCGCGAGTTGGAGCCGATCGTGGCCCCGCTATCGGACCGCTTCCGCGTCGTGCTTCCCGATCTCCCCTTGCACGGCGACTCCGAGGACCGCCCCCGCCATCCCTACAGCCCGGACTGGCTGGCCGACGTCATGGCCGGCTTTTGTCGCGAGGTCGGCGGCCCGCGGTGCAACGTGGCCGGGCACGACTTCGGTGCCGAGCTGGCGCTCCTGGCCGTGAGCACCGGACGGCTCGACCCCGCGCGGCTGGTCGTGATGCCCAACCGGTTGCACCGGCGCGATGAGTTCGCGGTGAAGCGTGCAGCCTGGCGCGCCGCCTGCCGGGTGGCCGCACTGCCTGGCCTGGATCGCGTCCTGGCTCACGGCGCGCGGATCGTGTTCAGGCCGTCGGTCGGGACGCGGCTCTCGACCCAGAACAGCGATGGTGCCCGGGACCTTCTCCGCCACGCGTTCGCCGACGTGGGCGGCAACGGGAACCGCGCCCGATCGTGGGCCAAGTTCGTGCGCCGCTGGCCGATCGCCGCCCAGACGCAGCTGCTCGATGCCTACCCGGGAATGGCCATGCCGGTACTGCTGCTCTGGGCGGACGACGATCCTGCGCATCCGCCCCAGGCCGCCGCCGAGGCGCTTGACCTGCTGCCCGACGCACAGCTGCGAACCCTGCCCGGGACCGGGTTTCTGATCGCCTACGACGATCCCGTGGCCGTGGCCCGGGAGCTGATCTCGTTCTGCGGCTGAACGGGCCGAGCGAGTAGCGTTGAACGCAGCAAACGCGACGTGATGAAAGGACATTCCATGGGCGTGCAGGCAAGTGAGCAGCTCTGGGGCGGAGAGACGACCAAGGCCGTGGGCAACTTCCCGATCTCCGGGGAGACGGTGCCGGTGCCGGTCATCCGCTGGCTGGGGCGGATCAAGGGCGCCGCGGCGCGGGTCAACGGCGAGCTGGACCTGCTCGACGATGGGCTGGCCGAGCGGATCGCCGCCGCCGCCGACCGGGTGGCCGAGGGCGAATTCGACGACCAGTTCCCGATCGATGTCTTCCAGACCGGATCGGGCACCTCGACCAACATGAACGCCAACGAGGTGATCGCCAACCTGGCCGGCGAGGGCGCCCATCCCAACGATCACGTCAACATGGGCCAGTCCTCCAACGACGTGTTCCCCTCGGCCGTTCACCTGGCCGCGCTCGACGAGGCGACCCACGACCTGCTGCCCGCGCTCGAGCGGCTGGAGTCGGCGTTCGCCACCAAGGCGGAGGAGTTCAAGGACATCGTGAAGTCCGGCCGCACACATCTGATGGATGCCGTCCCGGTCACGCTCGGCCAGGAGTTCTCGGGCTACGCCGCCCAGATCCGCCTCGCCGCCCGGCGAGTCCAGAACGCCCTGCCCCAGGTGGCGCAGATCCCGCTCGGCGGCACCGCCACGGGCACCGGACTGAACACCCACAAGGAGTTCGCCACCCGCGTTCGCGCCCGGCTGACCGAGGCCAGCGAGCTGGAGATCCGCGCGCCCGAGGACCCGTTCGAGGCGCAGGGCAACCGCGACGCCCTGGTCGAGCTGTCCGGCGCGCTGAAGGTGATCGCCGTGTCCCTGACCAAGATCGCCAACGACCTGGCCATGATGGGCTCGGGTCCCCGCGCCGGAATCGGCGAGCTGCTCCTGCCCGAGCTTCAGAAGGGCTCCTCGATCATGCCCGGCAAGGTCAACCCGGTCCTGCCCGAGGTCGTCCTCCAGGTCTCCGCGCAGGTGATCGGCAACGACGCCGCGATCACCATCGGTGGGCTGCAGGGCAACTTCGAGCTGAACGTCCGCGTTCCGCTGCTCGCCCGCAACCTGCTCGAGTCGATCCGGCTCCTCGCGTCGACCTCCCGAGCCTTCGCCGAGAAGTGCGTCGAGGGCATCCAGGCCGAATGAGGACGGCTGTCGCCGGTCGGCTGAATCGACCCTGGCCGCGGCCACGGCGCTCAACCCCTACATCGGCTACGACCGGGGGGCGGAGATCGTCAAGGAGGCGGCGACCTCAGGGCGGATGTTGCGCGAGGTCGCGTATGAGAAGGGCGTCGACGAAGAGACCTACGAGAAGGCGATGGACCTGCGCAAGATGGCCCAGGGCAACCTTTAGCGGCGGTCGGTCGTATGTGACGCCCTGTAAAAAGGGCGTCGCGGTTGTGTGAAAAACGGCGGCCGGGGAGGGGTAAGTGGCTGGCCTGCCGTCACAGTGCGGTATGTGACCGCCAAACCGAGCAATTCTGCACGCACCTCGCTGGATTCTCAGGAGTGCGCGCAGCATTACCCGGATTCCGGGCGCGGTGGCGCGCACCTCGTCAAAGTGCTCGGGGTGCGCGCAGAATTACGCGTCACAGGGACTCGGGACGAGAAGATCGCCGCGATCGCCCGGCTTCAGCGGGGTCGCGTGTCGCGGCGTCAGCTCCGGGCGGCCGGGCTCAGCTATGAAGTTATCTCCCGCGCGGTCAAAAGAGGCACGCTCATTCCCCTTCCTGGCGGTGTTTTTGCCGTCGGTCACGCGAGTGCGGTCGAGCTCGGGGACGAGACCGCTGCCCTCCTGGCCCTATCCGATGGAGCCGCGCTCAGCCATGGCACGGCGAGCGCGATATGGGAGATGCGGCTCCCCACGGACGGCCCGGTTCACCTGGTCGTCCCCGATGGCGCGTACCGTCGCATCAAGAGTTGCGTCGTCCACCGGGCCCGTGGCCTGGTCGCCCGGGACGTCCGCATCCGCAGAGGTCTCCCCGTCACCTCCCCGGTCCGCACCCTGCTCGATGAGGGCGACAGCCTGACCGGCCGCCAGCTCGAGCTGGCCTTTGACCGGGCGCTGGTCGCGAGGATCATGCGCCCCGAGGACGTGGCCGAGCTGCTGGCCCGCACGACTGGACGCAGAGCCGGGGGCGCACTCGCCGCCCTTCTCGACGGCCAGCGAGACACGATCGTCACCCGGTCCGAGGCGGAAGAGCTGTTCCTGGACCTGATCCGCCGCGCCCACCTGCCCGTGCCGAAGCTGAACGTCCACGTCCACGGTTACGAGGTCGACTTCCTCTGGCCGGAACAGCGGCTGATCGTTGAAGTGGACGGTTACCGTTTCCACTCCACGCGACGGGCCTTCGAGCACGACCGGCGCAAGGAGGCCGATCTGCGTGCCGCCGGGTTCGTCGTGCTGCGCTTCAGCTACTGGCAGGTGCGGGAGGAGCCGCTGGTGGTGGTGGCCGGGCTCACCCGGGCCCTCGCCCTCAACCTGGCCCCGGCTCAGGTGGCTACGGTCTCGGTCCCGAGCTCGCGGGAGATGGCCACGTCGACTGAATAGTCGATCGGGACCACGATCATCGAGGGGACGTCGAGGGCGAGCGCATCGCGCAGCCGCGCCGAGAACTCGTCGGCTGACCCGCAGCGCCAGGCGGGCATGCCGAAGGCCTCAGCCAGCTTGACAAAGTCGGGGTTGCCGAAATCCACCCCGAAGTGACGACCAAACTTCTTATCCTGCTTCCAGACGATCGAGCCGAACTGGCTGTTCTCCCAGACCACGTTGACCACCGGGGTCTTCAGGCGGACCGCGGTCTCGAGCTCCTGGCAGTTCATGAGAAAGCCCCCGTCGCCACTGACCGTGACCACGTGGCGATGCGGGTCGACGAGCTTGGCGGCGATCGCCGTGGGCAACGCGAAGCCCATTCCGGCCAGTCCGTTGGCGATCAGGACCGTCCCCGGCTCGTGGGCGGGGAACATGCGCCCGATCCACAGCTTGTGCAGACCGACGTCGGAGACCAGGAGGTCACTCGGCCCCAACGCCTCCCGGATGTCGGCCAGCACGCGCGGCGGGCGCATCGGGAAGTGGGTGTCGTCCCGGGCCTCACGCAGGGCCCCGAGGACCAGCTCGCGCAGGCGCTCCGAAGCCGCCCCCAAGGCCGACGGCGTGCGCTGGCAGCCGGCGGCCAGCCGGGCCAGCACATGGGCGATGTCGCCGACCAGCTCGACCTCGGGGATGAAGAACTCGTCGATCTCCGCGGCCACCGTGTCGATCATCACGATCCGCTTGTCGCTGCGGGGATTCCAGTGCTCCGGGGCGTGCTCGACCAGGTCGTAGCCGACGGCGATGACCACGTCGGCGTCGTCGAAGCCGGCCATCGCGTAGTCCCGGGACTGCAGGCCGACGGTGCCCAGCGCGTGAGGATCCTCGTAGTCGATCAGGCCCTTGGCCATGAACGTCTCGGCCACCGGGATCCCCGTGGTGTGCACGAACGCCCGCAGGGCCCGGCTGGCGTGCCCCCGGATGGCTCCGTTGCCGGCCAGGATGACCGGGTTCTCCGCGCTCATGATGATCTCGGTGGCGCGGCTGAGCTCGTTCAGCCCGGGCTCGGGTTGGACTGGGGCGTGGCGGGGCAGCGGTGCGGCGTCCAGCGGCTGGCCCATTACGTCCTCGGGCAGCTCCAGAGTGCGTCGAGCCGGGCTTCTCGGACTCGGCGACCTTGAACGCCTTGCGGACCACCTCGGGAACGATCTCCGGACTGGAGACCCGGGCATTCCACTTGACCACCGGGCGCAGGACCCCGATCAGGTCGATGTACTGGTGTGACTCCTTGTGCATCCGTTCGAGGTCGGACTGGCCGGTCAGCGCCACCAGGGGAGCCCGGTCGAGGAAGGCGTCGGCCACCGCGGTCACGAGGTTCAACGCCCCGGGGCCGAGCGTGCCCAGGCACACGCCGGCGCGGCCGGTCAGGCGCCCGTAGGCGTCGGCCATGTAGGCGCCCCCCTGCTCATGGCGGACGGCCACGAACTGGATCGAAGAATCGTCCAGGGATTCGTTCAAATCCAGTGTCTCCTCCCCGGGGATGCCGAACACGTACTGCACCCCCTCGGCCTCGAGGCACTCGACAAACACATCCGACGCCTTGCGCGCGCTCACCCCGGCACCGTATCTCAACCTCGTAGCGCTCCGCCGCCGCCTGCTCGGCGCGCTGGTGTTCGCCGTGGCGGCCATGGGCGGGCTCGCCGTCCCGCAGGCGAGGGCGGCCAGCGCCTTCTACATCCGGGGGGCGGGGACGGCCACGGCATCGGCATGAGCCAGTACGGGGCCTACGGCTACGCGCTTCACGGGGCCAGCTACCGGTTCATCCTCGCCCACTACTACCAGGGCACGTCAGTCGGGAGCACGGATCCGAACCGCATCGTCCGGGTCCTGCTGGCCACCGGCCGCGCGTCCTTCTCGGGCGCGGACGCGGCCGGTGCCATCACGCTGAAGCCCGCTGAGACCTACACCGTGAAGCTGATCTCGGGCGGCCGGCTGGCCATCATCGGCACCGCCGGCAAGCGGGTCGGACCGACCCTGGCCGCACCGCTCACGGTCACCGGATCCGCCCCTCTCACGGTCCGCGGGCTGGGGACCTATCGCGGCACGCTCCAGTTCCGCCCCGACGGTCAGGGCGGCGTCGAGACGGTGAACGCCGTCTCCCTGGACGACTACATCCGCGGCGTGGTCGCCGAGGAGATGCCCTCGGGCTGGGCGCCCCAGGCGCTCGACGCCCAGGCGGTGGCCGCCCGGACCTACGCGATCACCACTACCGTGGGCGGGAACGGCTACGACCTCTATGACGACACCCGCTCGCAGATGTACGGCGGGGTGGGCGCGGAGAGCGCCGCCACCGATGCGGCCGTGGCGGCGACCCGCGGACAAATCGTCACCTATGCGGGCCGGCCCGCGGTGACCTACTTCTTCGCCAGCTCGGGTGGCCACACCGAGGACATCCAGAACGTGTGGCCCGGGGCCAGTCCCGAGCCCTGGCTCCGCGGCGTGGCCGACCCCTACGACGGCGCCGGAGGCGACCCCTATCACCAGTGGGGCGAGGTGCTCAGCCTGAACGCGGCCGGGGCCAAGCTCGGGGGTCTGCTGAAGGGGAAGCTGATCGGCGTCACCGTGACCCGACACGGCGCCTCACCGCGGATCATCCAGGCGCTCGTCACCGGCACAAGGGGGACCACTCGGGTCAGCGGCGGGAGCCTGCAGCAGGCCTTCGGACTGCTCACCACCTACGCCGACTTCACCACGATCACCACCACGATCGACAAGACGAGCTTGAGCGGCACTGTGTTTCCCGGCGCCAGCGGCGCTACCTACTGGATCCAGCAGTTCCGGCCCGGCGGCTGGCACACGATCGCCCGCGCGCAGCTCGGCTCCGGGGGCCGCTACAGCGCGCCCCTCTCCGGCCCGGGCACCTACCGGATCCAGACCGGCCACCTGGACGGTCCGCCGGTGGCCTCCGGCCGGCTGAGCGCCGCGCTGCTGCGCGCGGCCGCTTCCCAGGAGCTGACCGGGCTGCTGAGATTGCAGCGGGGCGCGGGACCGGCGCTGCCGGTGGGTAGGCTGGCGCGCTATGCCTGGCCCCTTGCTGGCCATCGACGGCCCCTTCGTCCTCTACCGCTCCTTCTACGCGCTGCCGGACTCGATCACCGGCTCCGCTGAGCGGCCGGTGAACGCCCTGCTCGGGGCGGTCAACCTGATCCTGCGCATTGCCGCCGACCGCGATCCCCGGGCGATCGTGGTCTGCTTCGGGGCCGAGGCGGCGGCCTACCGGGTCGAGCTGTACCCCGGCTATCACGCTCAGCGCCCGCCCGTCCCCGACGATCTGCAGTGGCAGTTCGATCAGGCCACCGAGCTATTCGCTGCCTTTGGCTGGATGTCGATGTCCGATCCCGGCCTCGAGGCCGACGATCTGCTCGGCGCGCTGGCCACGGCCGAGGCGCAGGCCGGCGGCCACGGGCTGATCATGACCGGGGATCGCGACATGTACCAGTGCGCCGGCGAGGGGGTCAGCGTCGTGTTCCTCAAGCAGGGCGCGAGCGGCTTCGAGGAGGTCGATCCTGTCGAAGTTGAGGCCCGCTACGGCATCCCGCCGGAGCTGGTGCCCGACTTCATCGCCCTGCGCGGTGACCCGTCCGACGGTCTGCCCGGCGCCCCGGGAATCGGGGCCAAGACCGCCGCCACCCTGCTCCAGCGCCATGGCTCGCTGGACGGAGTAATTGCGGCCGCCGGCCAGGAGCGGCCCCGGATCGCCGCGGCGCTGAGCGAGAACGCCGAGCAGCTCCGCGCCTTCCGCGACATCGCCACCCTGCGCCCGCCGGAGCTCGAGCGCCCCCCGGACCGCCCGACGGATCTGACCAGGGGGGCCAAGGCCGCCCGCGAGCACGGTATGAACCGCCTGGCCGAACGTCTCGAGGCGGCGAGCTCGCTGGCCGACCTCTGAGCGCTCAGCCGCCCAGCTCGCGCTCGAAGCCCCGCCGCCACGAGGGGTAGGCCGGTGTCCAGCCGAACGCTCGCTTGAAGCGCGCGTTGTCGTTGCCGCGCAGCGTGGTGGCGAAGTGGACCACGTGGGGTCCCGTGGCCAGTCGGGCCAGGAACGCGGGCAGGCGCCGGGGGGGCGGCGCGCCGATCACGCCGGCCAGGAACGGGAGCCATTCGTGCATGGGCGCGGGCTCGTCATCGGTCACGTTGTACAGGCCGGTGGTCCCGCCGGCCAGCGCCGAGAGGGTCGCCTCGGCGCCGTCATCGACGTGCAGGAAGGAAGACACGCCCGCGCCGGAGCCCACCAACGGGAAGCGCCGGCGGCGGATCAGGCCGATGTTGCTCCCCTGGCTTCCGTAGTGCGTCCCGGGGCCATAGAAGAAGCCGTAGCGCAGCACGACGGGGTCGAGGTCGGCCGCGGCCAGCACCGCGCGCTCCATCTCAGTCGCCGCCACCACGGCCGGGCGGAGCGCGCTGGGGGCGTCGTCGTAGGTGCGCGCCGTCTCGTCGTGGATCGCGGGCCCCTCGGGGGCGGTGATGAACGAGATCGACTGCACGACGATGCGCCGGGCGCCGGCGGCCCGCGCTCCGGCGATCAGGTTGGGAGTGGCCAGGCTGCGCAGGCGGTTGGTCGGCTCGAGGTCCCGCGCGTAGTGGCGCAGGTCGAGCGCGGCGGGCAGGGCGGTCAGCTGTACCACGAGCACCTCGGGTCGGGCGGCCAGGCAGGCTCGCGTCACCGAGGACTCATCGAAGACATCGGCCTCGTGCGGCTCGACACCCGAATTGCGCAGCGTCTGAGCGGCAGGGGCGCTCCGGGTGAGCCCGCCGACCTCGTGGCCGTCGGCCAGGAGCCGGCGGACGAGCGGACGGCCGATCACGCCGGTGGCCCCGGCGATCAGGACCCTCATTCGCGCCGCCGCCAGGCGACCAGCATCGCGCCGCAGGCCAGCGCGATCTCAACCACGAAGGCGCCGAGACTGCCCACGTTGTCAGCCGTCGACATGCTGCCCGTGGTGGTCAGGTGGTAGGCGAAGTGGGGCACCGTGGCGGCCAGGAACGCGGCCCCGGCGACGAGCACGAGGCGGCGCTCGAACCAGATCGCCGCGGCGAGGAGCAGGATCGCGAAGCCAAGCTCGGCGGCGGCATAGTCGCGGACCAGATGCTGGTTGTACTGACCGAGCATGGCCACCCAGTGGTGCCCGAAGCCGGGAAAGCTGCTGAAGAACGAGTGCGGTGCGCTCAGGCCCCAGAGCGCGACCTCGGCCTGCAAGACGGCGGTCACGACGAGCGCACCGCGGGCCACGCGCACCCGGCCCAGTCCGGGTTCAGGTCGCGGCGCTCGTAGTTCGGTGACGGCCATGCCGGTACCGTAGAGCCGGGAATGGCATCTGAGAAGCTCCAATCTCGTGCTGATTGAGGGGTCCAATATCCGCGGTCCGGAGTTGCTCCTCGCGGTGCGCCGCGGTGATGGCGCGCCGCCGCTCGGCGTCCAGATCGAGCAGGGGCTGCGTGCGGCGATCCGCGAGCGGAGGATCGCCCGCGGTGAGCGGCTGCCGCCCACCCGGACGCTGGCCGGCGACCTCGGGGTCTCGCGCCGGGTGGTGGTCTCGGCCTTCGACCAGCTGGTCGCCGAAGGCTGGCTCGACGCTCGCGTTGGAGCCGGCACGTTCGTGCGCCTGGCGCTGCCCGAGCCGCGCGCCGTCGGTGCGGCCCCAGCCACGCGCTCACGGCCTCGCCGAGCCGTCCAGGCAGCTCCCGCGGTGCGGTTCGACTTCTTCCCGGGCCACCCGGACCTGGCCGGGTTTCCGCGCGCGGCCTGGGCCCGGGCCACCCGCGACGCGCTGCGGTCGTTGCCCGATGCCGCGCTCGGGTACTCCGATCCGCGCGGCCAGCGCGAGCTGCGCGTGGCCGTCGCCGCCATGCTGGCTCGCACGCGAGGCGTGGTCTGCCGGCCCGGTCGGGTGGTCATCTGTCAGGGCGCTGCCCAGGCCCTTGGCCTGCTCGTTCAGGCGTCCGCTGCGACCCGGAGCCGGCCGCCCCGGATCGCGATCGAGGACCCCTATCTCCCCGAGCACCGTGATCTGCTCAGCTTCCATGGCGCGGACCTGGTCCCGGTGCCGGTTGATGACCTCGGGGTCCACGACGAGGCGATCGTCGCGGCGCGATGCGACCACGCCCTGCTCACGCCGGCTCACCAGTGCCCGACCGGGGCGGTGCTGTCGGCCGGGCGCCGGGCCGCGATCGCGCGCTGGGCGCAGGGCGAGGACGTGCTCCTGATCGAGGACGACTACGACGCCGAGTACCGCTACCACCGGGCGCCGGTAGCCGCGCTGCAGGCCCTGGCCCCAGACAGCGTGGCCTACCTCGGGTCGGCCTCAAAGACGCTCGCGCCCGCGCTGCGGCTGGCCTGGCTGGTCGTGCCCGAGGAGCGTCTCGGGGCGGTGGTCCAGGCCAAGCGTTACGCCGACGCGGGCTCCCCGGGGATCGACCAGGCCGTGTTCACCCGGTTCATGGCCTCCGGAAGCTATGACCGGCATCTGCGCACCGCGCGACGCCGTCAGGTGCAGCGGCGCGAAGCGCTCGTCGCGGCGGTTGCGCGACACCTGCCGTCGGCACGCATCGAGGGCGATGGCGCCGGACTGCACGCCGTCGTCCGGCTGCCGGCGCCCGTCGACGCGGCCACGGTCACCGAGCGCGCTCTGGCCCGGGGAGTCGGCATCTACCCGATGAGTGCCTGGCACGCCGACCCTCCGCCCGAGACGAGCCGGCTCGTGATGGGCTACGGGGGCCTTACGCCGCCGGCGATCCTCGAGGGGGTCAGGCGCCTGTCCGAAGCGCTCGCCAGCACGGTCACGGGGTGAACTTGACCGTGATCACGTCACCATCGGCGACCGGGTAGTCGCGACCCTCGAGTCGGAGGGTGCCGCGGTCGCGGGCCCCGGCGTAACCGCCGGCGTCGACGAGCTCGGCCCAGCCGATGACCTCGGCGCGCACGAACCCGCGCTGTATGTCGGAGTGGATCTGGCCGGCGGCGTGCCAGACCGAGAGCCCGCGGCGCAGGTGCCAGGACTGGGCTGGCTTGTCCTCACCGGCGGTGAAGAAGGCGATCAGCTCGAGCAGCGCGAAGGCGCCCCGGACCACGGTCTGCAGGCTGGACTCGGCCAGACCGAGATCGGCCCTCATGGCCGCGGCATCCAGGTCCTCGAGCTCACCCAGCTCGGACTCGAGGCGCGCGGACAGGGCCACCGCGCGCGCACCCTGACGGGCGGCGTGCTCGGCGATCGCCGCCGGTACCTCGTCGGCCCCCTCATCGACGTTGGCCACGAACAGCACCGGCTTGGCGCTCAGCGGAGACAGCAGGGCCATGGCGTCGGCAGCCTCCTCGGGCGGGGGCACGCTGCGGGCGGGGCGCCCGACCTGCAGCGCCTCGACGACCGCGCGCAGCCACTTCTCCTCGGCGATCGCGTGCCTGTCTCCGCCCCGGGCCGTCCGCACGACCCGGTCCAGGCGCCGTTCGGCCTGTTCGAGGTCGGCGTAGATGAGCTCGGTCTCGATCGTCTCGATATCGGCCAGGGGATCGACCCGGCCCTCGGGGTGGACCACGCTGTCGTCACGGTGAGCGCGGACCACATGCACGATTGCGTCGGTCTCCCGGATGTTGGCCAGAAACTGGTTGCCGAGACCCTCACCCCGGTGGGCGCCGGCGACCAGCCCGGCAATGTCGTGAAAGGCGATCGTGTCCAGGACGACCTTGGAGGACTTGATCGTCGCGGCCACAGTGTTCAAGCGCTCGTCGGCCACCGGGACGATGGCCACGTTGGGCTCGATCGTGGTGAAGGGGTAGTTCGCCGCCTCGGCGGCGACGCCGGTCAGGGCGGTGAACAGCGAGGACTTGCCGGCGTTCGGCATGCCCACGATGCCGACCTTCATCGGCATGCCGGCCACCCCGCTGCGATCAGCGTGCCCAGCACCGTGCCCGCGGCCACGTCGCTGGGGTAATGCACGCCGAGGTAGGCGCGGCTCAGGGCCAGGGCCAGCGCGGCCCCGTAGAGCGCCGGCGCCGGGGCCAGCCCCCGGTAGGCGTAGGCAGCGGCGAAGGACGAGGTGGCGTGCGCGCTGGGAAACGACAGCCGCGAGACGGTGGAGGTCAGAGGCGGAAGCCCGGGCAGCTCGGGGCGCCGCCGCCGCAGGGTGATCTTGATCGCGTAATTGGCCCCGTAGGACCCGGCCACGATGCGCACCCCTCTCAGCCAGCGCCGGCGCCGGGCGCCACGGCCGTCGCGGAGCGCTCCGATTGCCCCCAGGGCCAGCCAGCAGGCCGCATGCTCGCCCAGCCGGGAGTAGGTGGCGACGAAGCGATCACCCGGGGGGCAGTGGCCGCGGGTGCGGGCCAGGAGCAGCAGCCGGCGGTCGAAATCGAGCGGTGACACGGCCGGAGACTGTAGAAGCCGGGTTGCGACGGTGATCGCGCGAGCGCTGGAGCCAGCCTCGCGCGATCACCCCACGCCGCGCTCCTCCCTCGAGTGCGTGCGCACGTTGCGCCCCAGCAATGATCCGGACCCGGCAGCCCCATCTCAAGCCCGAAACATTGCGTACCATGCCCTGCACCCGCCCCGATGGACCACATAGACCAGACAATCGTTGCGCTGCTCCGAGAAAACGCGCGCCGCTCATTCCAGGACATAGGCCGCCACGTCCACCTGAGCGCGCCCGCGGTCAAGCGGCGGGTGGACCGCCTCGAGCGCGATGGGGTCGTGCTCGGCTACGCGGCGGTGGTCGACCCGCGCGCCTACGGCTGGCACGCCGAAGCCTTCGTCGACCTCTACTGCGAGGGCAGCATGGCGGCAGGCGCGATCAAGTCGGCCGTCGAGCGTGAGCCCGGAGTGATCGCCGCCCATACCGTGGCCGGGGAGGCGAGTGCCCTCCTGCACGTGATGGCCCAGGACACCAAGGACCTCGAACTGGCCCTGGAGCGGATTCGCGCCACCCAGGGGGTGACCCGCACCGTCACCGAGGTCGTGCTCTCGACCCTGTTCCAGCGCTGAGGCCCGCCGGGCTCAGGTCCCGAACCCGACCCGGTGACCCTCGGTGTCGACGAGCACGTAGACCACCTTGTCGAGGTTCAGGGCAATCTCACCGTCCTCGGCAGTCAGATCGTGCCAGCCACCGCCGCCCGAAAGGGCGCGCCGCAGCTCTGAGAGCTGCTCTGGGGCAACCCGCGCGCTGAGGACCGGGCCGCCGAGGAAGCCGATGTTGATCTTCTGGGGCCTGTCGGCCATTCAGTGTCCTTCCGCTGGCTGGACGATTTCGGTCAGCACGCCGCCGGTCGAGGCGGGGTGCAGGAAGGCGACGCGCGAGCCGCGGATGCCGGTTCGCGGCTGCTCGTCGATCAGGCGCAGTCCGGCCGCCCGGGCCGCCGCCAGGGTGTCGTCGACCGAGGCCACCCGGTAGGCGATGTGGTGAAGGCCGGAGCCCCGCCGGTCGAGGAACTTGCCCACGGCGGTGTCGGGGCCGAGCGGCTCGAGGAGTTCGATGTGCCCGTCGCCGACGTCGAGCAGGGCGGCGTCGACCCCCTGTTCGGTCACAGTCTCACGGTGGACCAGTGGCATCCCGAGCGCGTCTCGGTAGAGGGCTAGCGCCGCGTCGATGCTCGGTACGGCGACACCCACGTGATCGATGGCGGACAGCATCCGGGGCGGGAGGATACCTTCCGCCGGGGGGCGCTCTTCCGCCCGGTGGACGCTCACTCAGTCCGCAGGACTGTGCGGCAGCCGAGCCGGGTTGACCGCGGTGGCCGCGGCCAGCCCGATCCGCGAGCTCGAGCCCCGGGCGGGCGTGACCGGCTTGACGCCCTTCATCACCCGCCGGATGTCCTCGCGCTCCATGACCTCCTTGGCCAGCAGCGTGGCGGCGAGCTCGTCGAGCTGCGGGCGGTGCTGGTCGAGGATCGTGATCGCGGTGCGCATGGCTTCGTCGGTCAGCTCGCGGACCTCGTGGTCGCTGGAGCGAAGCGTCGCGTCGGAGATGTTCTTGTCGGCCAGCCGCAGGGAGGTGAAGCCCGTGCCCATCGCGTATTCGTGGACCATCGCGTGGGCGATCTCAGCCACCTTGCGCAGGTCATCGCCGGCGCCGGTGGTCACCGACCCGAAGACCAGCTCCTCGGCCGCCCGTCCGCCCAGAGCCATGGTCATGAGGTCGATCAGCTCCTCACGCGTCTTCAGGTAGCGATCCTCCTCGGGCAGGCTAAGCGTGTAGCCGAGGGCCTGGCCGCGAGGCACGATCGAGATCCGGTGCACGGGATCGACCGAGTCGAGCAGCTCGCCGCACAGGGCGTGCCCGGCCTCGTGATACGCCACCACCCGCCGCTCGTGCTCGGTCAGGGTGCGGCGGGACTCCATGCCGGCGATCACGCGCTCCAGCGCGTGATCGAAGTCCTCGGTCTCGATCTCCCGCGAGTAGCGCCGGGCGGCGTTGATCGCCGCCTCGTTGCAGATGTTGGCCAGATCGGCGCCGGTCAACCCCGAGGTCTGACGAGCCAGCAGGCGGTAGTCGACAGTCTCGGCCACCGGCTTGCCCCGCGAGTGGACCTTGAGGATCGCCTCGCGGCCGACCACGTCGGGCGGGGAGACGAAGATCTGGCGATCGAAGCGGCCGGGGCGCAGGAGCGCCGGGTCGAGCTTCTCGAGCAGGTTCGAGGCGGCGATCACGACCACGTCACCGCTGGCGGTGAAGCCGTCCATCTCGACCAGCAGCTGGTTCAGCGTCTGGTCGTGCTCCTTCGAGTCATGGCCGCGAGCTCCACCGACCGCGTCGAGCTCGTCGATGAACACGATCGCCGGAGCGTGCTTGCGCGCCTCCCGGAAGAGCCGGCGGATGCGGGCCGCGCCCACCCCGACGAACATCTCGACGAACGACGCGGCCGACTGCGAGAAGAACACCGCGCCGGATTCGTGCGCCGCCGCTTTGGCCAGCAGAGTCTTTCCCGTGCCCGGCGGCCCGTAGAGCAGGAGCCCCTTCGGGACCTTCGCCCCCAGGCTCTTGAAACGCCGTGAGTCGCGCAGGAAATCGACAACCTCGCGGAGCTCCTCCTTGGCCTCATCGGCGCCGGCGATCTCCGACCAGCTGATCGATGGCGTCGTGTCCGGGCGGATCTGCTCGGGGCGGGTCCGCGGCATCGCCCGCACGAGCAGCACCACCGCTCCGACGAGGATCCCCATGAAGATGAGCGGCAGCCACTGCTGGACCGTCGAGGCGAGATCGAAGCCACCCCCTGAGCTGAGCACCGGCGGGTTGGCGACGTGGGAGGCAGTGGTCGCGGTGATGACGGCAGCGCTCAGCATCGGAACGAGACCATCATCGGCCAGTTGGCCGGATTACTGAACCCTCGACAGGCGAGGGTTGGGTGCATATCCACGTCCGACCTTGGCGCAGGGCCGTCCCTCGAGTAGGACGACGTCGGCGGTGAAGTCATTCTCGCCCCGCAGCAGCGACGAGCCCACGCCGTAGGCGTCGACGGCGACCCCGATCCCCTCGAACTCCCTGATCCGGGCGGCGGTGAAGCCGCCGGAGACGACGATCCGCACGTCGGGGAAGCCCGCACCGTCAAGCGCTCCGCGTACCTTTTCGACCAGCCGGGGGTTGACCCCGATTGGCTTGAAGCCGCCCATCTCCTCCCACAGCGAGCGGTCCACGAGCTGCTCGGATGTATCCAGCCGGACGCCCCAGAGTCGGGGGCCGAGCGCCGCGGCGACCTCCAGCGCCGTCCGCACCGAGTCGTTCTCGAAGTCGACCAGGACGGTGATGTTCATCTCCTCGTGGTAGCGCTCCGCGAACTTCGCCGCCGCCTTGACCGTGTCGCCCCCGTAGGCCGCGATCAGGCCGTGGGGCACCGTGCCCACCCCGCGGCCGCCCCACCACGAGGCCTGGGCATCGGTGGAGACGCCGATCGCTCCGGCCACGTGCGCACTCCAGCCGTCGCCGGTCTGCACGAGCCAGTGGTCGTGCCGGGCGGGGAAGAACAGAACCTGCTTACCGTCGGCGGCCCGCACCACCTCATTGACGTTGCGCATGATCAGCGAGCGGCGGGCCAGGCTGCCCAGGTAGACCGTCTCCAGGTGCGCGAACAGGGTGTAGTCGCCCTCGATCGTCATCACCGTCTCGCGCGGCGCGATCCGGTCACCCTCGTGCAGCGCATGCACAGCGAGCTGATCCCACCCGGAGCAGAATTCGCCGTCCACCATCCGTCCCGCGCAGGTCTTGAGCACGGCGATGGCCTCGTCGATTCCCCCCAGCACCGAGTCCTCCTTCTGGAAGACCTGCATGGTCACGTGGGGATGCTCGCCCTCGGTCTCGAGCAGCTCCTTCGTGTAGACGAAATAGGCGTCCGAGTAGTAGCCGTTCCGGATCCGGTCGACCGGCAGCCGGAAGATGTCGGGATCGAGCCGGGGGGAGACCTCCGTCGGCATGGCGTGAGTCTATTGAGCGTGCGGGGATTTCCCCGGTGGTACGCTCGGCCGGATGCTCGCATCCAGAGAACGCTGACCTTCCCCTCACCGCCCCGCGCGTGCGCGCGCTGGCGATGATCCCTGCGTTCGCCTCCTTCCGGAGAGAGATTGATGAGCTCGTACCTGGGCGCTCTGCGCCACCCAGACTTCCGTTTCCTGTTCCTAGGTCAGTCGGCCAGCGCCGTCGGCGACCAGGTGGTGATCGTCGCCCTGGCCCTGTACATCACGGAGCGCACGGGCTCGGCCACCGACCTCGGCCTGGTCCTGGCCGCGCAGTCGGTGCCCCTGATCGTCCTACTGCTGTTCGGCGGGGTGTGGGCCGACCGCCTGCCCCGCCATCGCATCATGATCGTGGCCGACCTGCTCCGGGCCGCTCTGCACGGAGGACTGGCCGCGCTGATCCTCACCGGCGGCGCGTCGGTGGCGCAGATGGTGGTGATCGAGGCGCTGTTCGGGGCCGCTCGGGCCTTCTTCCAGCCCGCCTACACCGGGCTGCTGCCGCAGACGATTCCCTCCATCCTCCTCCAGGACGCGCGGGCGATCTCGGCCGTCACGGAGAACGTGGCGATCCTGGTCGGCCCGGCACTCGGCACCGCGCTGGTGTTGATCGTCGGCGCGGGGGAGGCGTTCGCCCTGGACGGCGCCACGTTCCTGCTCAGCGCGGTCCTGCTCGGGCGGGTGAGGCCGCGCCGCGACGCTCCCGGGTGCGGGGAGACGGAGCCCGGGCGCCCGCCGACCACGGTCTGGCACGAGCTGCACATCGGCTGGCGCGAGGTCCGCTCCCGCCCCTGGGTGTGGGCCACGATCCTGGCCTTCACCGGCGCGGTCCTGTGCGCCTACGCGCAGTGGTATGCGCTCGCGCCGGTCATCGCCCGGGATCACTACGGCGACGTCGGGCTGTTCGGAGTGCTGGAGAGCGTGGCCGGCGGCGGCGCGGTGATCGGCGCGCTGATCGGGCTCCGCTGGCGCCCGCGGCACCCGATGGTCGTCGGGCTGCTGCTGACTTTCTTCTGGCCGCTCCAGAGCATCCTGTTCGCGCTCGGCGCGCCGGTTGCGCTCGTCGTCGTGCTCGCCCTGGCCGCCGGCTACGGGTTCTCCCTGTTCGGGATCTGGTGGGAGACCGCTTTGGCCCGCCACGTCGCGCCGCACGCGCTCTCCCGGGTCAGCGCCTATGACTGGATGGGCTCGCTGGCTCTGCTCCCGGTGGGGTTCGCCGTGGCCGGACCGCTGGCCTCTGCGTTCGGCGCCCGCGAGGTCCTCGGGGTCGGCGCGGCGCTCGCGCTGATCATGCTCGCGCTCGCACTGCTGCCCCGCTCGACCCGGGAGCTAAGCGACGGGTGAGGCCCGGCCCCCGGGGGTCAGATGAGGTCAGGAGCGCGCCGCCGGGCGCGACGCTCGGAAATCGAGGCGATCAGCACGCTGGCCTCGAAGAGCAGGTAGAGCGGGACGATCTCGAGCAGCATCGTGATCACGTCGCTGGGCAGCAGGGCCGCCACGACCACGCAGGCCAGAATCGCATAGCGGCGGTGATGGCGCAGCTGAGCCGGCGTCACGAGACCGGCGCGGGTGACGGCGATGATGCCCACCGGGATCTGGAACAGAAGGCCCATGGCCAGCAGCGTGGTGGCGGCGAACTTGTAGTACTGGCTGGCCTGCACGAGGACGTTGAATTCCCCGCTGTTGAAGTTCTGGAAGAAGTGCAGAGCGGCTGGGAGCACGACGACGTAGCCGAACGCGATCCCGGCGGCGAACAGACCCGGGATCGCCCAGGTGACCGGAAGCATGTGACGTCGCTGGGCCGGTGTGAGCGCGGGCATGAAGAACCCGTAGGCCTGCAGCAGGAGCACGGGCAGGGACAGGATGAGCGCGAAGATCAGGGTGACAGTCAACGTGCTGGTGAACGGCTCGCCGATGCCCAGCGTGACCGGACGGTCCCCCTGAGGCGGGGCCGACAGGGCCTTGACGTCCTTGTTGAGGCTCCGCTGGACGCCGGTCAGTGAGCCGCTCGCGGCGGCTGAGTGCGACTCGGTGCTGAGGATCCCGGCCACCTTCCCGACCTGGGCGGCCACGTCGCGGGCGCTGACCTGCACCCTGTAGGTGGCCCCCAGGGGACCGTGACCGGCGCGGACCTGCTGCTGGGTGTTATGGGCCAGGGGCGCATTGACCAGCCGCAGGATCTCGTGGTTCTGCCAGAAGCAGAAGCCGAACGCGACCACGATCGCGGCCAGCGAGACGATCAGCCGCGAGCGCAGCTCGTCCAAGTGGTCCACGGCGCTCATCCGGGCCCCGTGGGCCACCGGACGAAACGCCACGGAGGCGATCGCGCCTGGTATCTGCATGCTCAACTGGCCTCGGCGTCGCCGGACGGCCGATCAGGCGACCGGCGCAGCGGGCGTGCGCTCCACGGCCGGGCTGGCGTGCGTGTCGGTGTCGGCCGGGCTGGCATGCGTGTCGGTCTCGGCCGGGCTGGCATGCGTGTCGGTCTCGGCCGGGCTGGGGTGGGCGTCGGCCTGGACCGGGCTGGCGTTCTGCGGATCGGCGGAGACGAGTTCGTGCAGGTTCCCCGCCTGTGGGCCGCGCTCGCCGCCGACCGACTCCTTGAAGCCGCGCAGGCCTTCGCCCATCGACTTGCCCAGCTCGGGCAGGCGCTTGGCGCCGAAGACCATCAGCACGACGATGAGGATGATGGCGATGTGAAGAGGATTGTCGAGACCCATGATGTTGATGCTCCGATCGATGGCGTTGACCTGCTGCCGGACTGTCCTACGGTCGTGGCCGCGGTCCGGATCACCCGGGCGGCGTCCACCGGCGGCTGATCCGGTCCGGTCACCGGCAAGTGATCCGGTCCCGCCACCGGCAAGTGATCCGGTCCCGCCACCGGCAAGTGATCCGGTCCCGCCGCCGCCGACGAATACCGATCATGCGCCTCCGCTCGCTTCTGCTTCCGACGCTCGCGGCGATCATCGTCGCGGTGGTCGCGCTGGCCGTTCGCAATCAGGCCCCCGCGCCGTCGGGGAAGGCGGTCACCGCGACCGCCATCGCGAGCCGACACGTCACGGTGGCGATCAGCAACTACGCCTTCGTGCCCAAGTCCCTGACCGTCAAGGCCGGTACGCGCGTGACCTGGGCTAACCATGACCAGACCGCGCATACCGCGACCGCGGACGCGGGCGGGTTCGACACGGGGACGGTGAACCCGAGCTCGAGTCGCACGATCGACTTCAAGCGTCCGGGGACGTTCACCTATCACTGCAGCTTCCACGCCTTCATGACCGCGACGATCACGGTCAAGCCCTGATGCCGTCGCTCACCCGTCAGCCACCCCTACGGCTGCTCGGCGCCGCCCTGGTGCTGGTCGTGGCCGGGGTCCACTTTCAGCAGTACGTCGACTTCATGAGTCAGGTGCCCACGGTCGGGGTTCTGTTCCTGCTCAACGCGGCCGGCGGTGCTGGTTTGGCGCTGGCGATGCTCAGTCCCGAACGCAACCTCCGCACGCTGGCCGTCCTCGGCGCGCTGGGCCTGTGCATCGGGTCCTTGGTCAGCATCGCGATCGCCCTGGAGGGTCAGTTCTTCGGCTACAGCGAGCCGAGTCTGCGCCTCCCGATCGTGATCGCCATCGTGGCCGAGCTGACCCTGCTGCCCGTCGGCGGGTGGCTACTGCGACAGCAGCTCGACCGCGATGTCGCGGAAGAAGCTGGTCGCGAAACCTAGGTCGCGCACGTCGATCCGCTCATCAGCGTTGTGCACGAGCGGCGCGGCGTCGAGCAGTCCCTGGTGGCGCTGAGGAAAGAACCCGTAGGCCACGCAGTCGGGAAAGGCGTCGCGGAACCAGCGCGAGTCGGAGAACCCGGGCAGGATCACCGGCACCGTGCCGGCTTCGGGGTCATTGCGCGCCACCCAGCCGGCGATCGCTCCCATCAGCTCGCTCTGCACCGGAGACTCGTTGCCCACCACCTGCTCGGTGAACTCGATCCTCAGCTCATCGGTCTCCGGTCCCAGCACCTGCTCGATGCGCTCGCGGGCGGCCTGGAGGCCGAGCCCGGGAGGGACGCGGCAGTCGACCCTGATTTGCGCCCGGGACGGGATCACGTTCATCTTCGCCGAGGCGCTCGACATGGTCGGCGTGAGCGTAACCCCGAACATCGGCTCGACAAATGTGTGGAGCGCGGGGTCGGTGGCGGCCAAGCGCTCGAGCGCGGCGCTGGGGTCCTCGGGGTCCTCGCCCAGCCCCTCGAGCAGCGCGGCCGGCCCCTCGGTCACCGCGTAGCCCTCCGGCGGTGAGGCCAGCGCGGCCAGGACGGGGGCCAGCTTGAGCAGGGCGTTGTCGCCGGTCCGCGGCAGCGAGGCGTGCCCGGCGGCGCCGTGGGCGGTCACGTTGAAGCGGAAGATCCCCTTCTCGGCGCAGCACACGCCGTAGTAGCGCCGGCCGCCGTAGGCGAAGGCCTCGCCGCCGCCCTCGTTGAGCAGGAAGTCGCAGCGGACCCGGTCGGGATGCTGCTCACACAACCAGTGGGCGCCGAGCTCTCCACCGGTCTCCTCATCGGCCACGAAGATCAGCCGCAGTGTCCCGCGGGCCGGTCGCCAGCCGTTACGGGCCAGCGCCGCGCCGGCCACCGCCTCACCGGCCACCTGGGACTTCATGTCCAGCGATCCCCGGCCCCACAGGTAGCCGTCGGCGAGGTCTCCGGACCACGGGTCGTGCTGCCATTCGCTGGCCTCGGCCAGAACGGTGTCGACGTGGCCGAGGAATCCCAGCGTGGGGCCGTTCCCCGCGCCCTTAAGGTCGGCGACCAGATTGGGCCGCTCCGGCGTCGCGCCCAGGACCGCGGTCTCGAAGCCGGCCTCGCCCAGGTACCGCTCGAGGTATTCGATCGCCTGGCGCTCATTGCCCGGCGGATTGACAGTGTCGAACCGGACTAGGTCCTGCAGGACCTGGGTCGCCTCGTCCTGGAGCTCGGCATCGGCCATGGCGGTCCAGGGTATCGGCGTAGCATCCTCGCCGTGGCCGCCCCGGAGCAGGACCTCGCCCTGGCCCAGGAGCTGGCTGATCTGGCCGACGAGATCACGCTGGCGCGTTTCCGGGCCGAGGACCTGGTGGTGGAGACAAAGCCCGACCTGACCCCGGTCAGCGAGGCTGACAAGGCCGTCGAGCAGGCGCTGCGCGAGCGCCTGGCCACGGCCCGGTCCGACGATGCCGTGGTCGGTGAGGAGTACGGGGCCAGTGAGGGCACGGGCGCATCGCGACGCTGGATCGTCGATCCGATCGACGGGACGATGAGCTACGTGCGGGGCGTCCCCGTCTGGGCCACGCTCTTGGCCCTGGAGGAGGACGGTGCGCTCGTGCTCGGAGTCGTCTCGGCGCCCGCGCTGGGGCGGCGCTGGTGGGCCGCGCGCGGCCACGGGGCCTTCGCCCGCGAGGCCTCTGCCCGAGGGCGCGGGGTGACCCGGCCGGTGCGCGTCTCCGCCGTGAGCGAGCTGTCCGACGCCCAGCTCTGCTTCTCCGACTACGAGGGCTGGCTGCGCGAGGGGCGGATCGGCTCGCTACTCGAGCTGAGCTCCCGCTGCTGGCGGACCCGTGGCTACGGGGATTTCTGGCAGCACATGCTGGTCGCCGAGGGCGCGGTGGAGATCGCCATCGACCCCGGCGTGTCGGTCTGGGACCTGGCCGCGGTGCTGGTCGTGGTCCGGGAGGCCGGCGGACGCCTGACCGACCTCGCCGGAGTCGAGCGAGCCGATGGCGGCGACGGCGTGTCCACCAACGGCTTGCTCCACGATGAGGTCCTGGCCGCGCTGAGCGGGTGACTTGGAGTCATTCGGCGTTCGTACCGCGCGCCAAATGACTCCGAGTCACTTCCCCGTGCTCGGCGGCAGACCCCCCGGGAGGACATACTCAGTCCATGGAGCAGCTGTTCGACGACGGGCCCGGGGAGCACGGCCGGGCCGGCCCGGATCTCACTCAGGCCCCGCTGGCCACGCGCATGCGCCCGCAGACCCTCGATGAGCTGGTCGGCCAGGAGTCGCTGCTGGCTCCGGGCTCGGCCCTGCGCCGGGCGATCGAGGACGGCCATCCCCATTCGATGATCCTCCACGGGCCGCCTGGGAGCGGGAAGACGACCCTGGCCCGCCTGGTCGCCCACGCGTCCGGAGCGGCGTTCGAGGAGGAGAGCGCGGTGGCGGCCGGCCGGGCCGAGGTCCGGGCGGTGATTGAGCGCGCGCGCGAACGGCTGCGCGGCGGGGGCCGGCGCACGGTGTTCTTCCTGGACGAGATCCACCGCTTTAACAAGGCCCAGCAGGACGCCCTCCTGCCCGCGGTCGAGGACGGCCTGATCACCCTGATCGGTGCGACCACGGAGAACCCGTACTTCGAGGTCAACTCGGCCCTGATCTCCCGGACCCATCTCTATGAGCTCGACGCGCTGACGGCCGCCGACGTGCGCCGGCTGCTCGACCGCGCCGTCGCCGCCGGACACTGCGGCCCGGCTCAGCGCGTCCAGGCCGAGGCGCTCGACTTCCTGGCCGAGCGCTCCGGCGGCGATGCCCGCTCGGCCCTGAACGCGCTGGAGCTGGCCTGCGAGGCCGCCGGCGAGACGCAGCCCGTGACCCTGGCCCACGCCGAGGATGCCCTCCAGCGCCGGGCGCTGCTCTACGACCGCCAGGCCGACCGCCACTACGACACGATCTCGGCCTGGATCAAGGCCACGCGCGGCTCTGACCCCGACGCCTCGCTGTATTACCTGGCCGTGATGCTCGAGGGGGGCGAGGACCCGCGGTTCATCGTCCGCCGGATGGTCGTCCTGGCCTCCGAGGACGTCGGCAACGCCGACCCCGAGGCGCTGGTCGTGGCCACCGCCGCCGCCGCTGCGGTCGAGCACGTGGGCATGCCCGAGTGCCAGTTCGCCCTCGCCCAAGCGGCGATCTATTTGTCTTTGGCCCCGAAGTCAGACGCCGCCAAGCGCGCGGTGTTCGCGGCCCGGGCCCACATCGCCGAGCACGGCGCTGCCCTGCCGCCGGCCCACCTGCGCTCCTCGACCCGCAGCGACGGCGGCTATGACAACCCGCACCGCCACCCGGGCCACGTCTCGCCGCAGGAGCTTCTGCCCGCCGCCGCGGACGGGGCGCGCTTCTACGTCCCCGATGACGCTGAGGCCGGGATGCGCGAGCGCCTGGAGCAGATCGAGCGGGCAAAAAACCCGCGATAACCAGGTATTCACATGGACGGGACGCCGAAGCTACTACTCTGTAGGAATGGCTTTCCTGGCCGACCCCGGGGCTCTGCTGGCCCGGTCCTTCACCCTCCCGCGCGGACCGCGGGTGCGGCTGCGCCTGGCCCGGCTCCACGACCGGGCCGCGATCGAGGCGCTGCTGGCGCGCGAGGGGCGCGCGCCGGATGAGCTCGATCTGATCCGTGTCCTCCGCTCCGATCCCCGCTGGCAGCTGGCCATCAGCGCCACAGCGTTGATCGGGTCGGCCGAAACCGTGGTCGGGTTCGGCGCCGTCGACCTCGGGCAGCCCGTGCCGACGCCGTGGCTGGTGGTCGTGGATCGCGCCCTCACGGACGGCCTCGAGAAGCTGCTCTCCGATGCTCTGGTCGGCCGCGCCCAGGCGCTCCGGCGGGCCCGCGCGCTCGGAGCGCTGGACCGCGCGGCCTAGCCGCACCGGCCCAACTGACTGGCTGGTCAGCCAGTAGCCTCTCCGGCATGGCCGCCACCGCCGGAGCCGCCGTGCTCGAGTCGGTGAGCCCCAGCACCGGGGCGGTACTCGGCTCGGTGCCGGCCACGGCCCCCGAGGATGTGCAGTCGGTGGTCGACGCCGTGGCCCAGGTCCAGCCGATCTGGTCCCAGCTTCCCCTGCGCGACCGGGCCCGTTACATGCTGCGCGCCGCGCAGGTGCTGATCGACGAGGCCGACAGCCTCCGCGACCTGATCGTCGCCGAGCAGGGCAAGCCTCGCAACGAGGCCTTCTCGATGGAGATCCTTCCCACCATCGACGCGCTGCACTGGATCGCCGGCGAGGGCCAGCGCATCCTGGCCGACGAGGAGGTGGACATGCCGCAACTGTTCCTGAAGACCAAGCAGTCGGCGTTCACCTATGAGCCGCTCGGGGTGATCGGCGTGATCGCCCCCTGGAACTACCCGTGGAGCATCCCCTTCGGCGAGACGGCCCTGGCCCTCATGGCCGGCAATGGCGTGGTGCTCAAGCCGGCCTCGCTGACCCCGCTGATCGGGGATCGGATTGGTCACGTGTTCGCCCGCGCGGGCATTCCCGAGGGCCTGGTGCGCGTGATCCACGGCCCCGGCGCGGGCTCAGCGCTCGTCGAGTCCAGTGCCGACAAGATCTTCTTCACCGGCTCGGTGGAGACGGGGCGCGGCGTCGGGGAGGCATGCGCACGCCAGCTGAAGGGCTCGGTGCTCGAACTGGGCGGCAAGGACCCGATGATCGTGCTGGCCGACGCCAACCTCGAGCACGCCATCGCCGGCGCCCTGTGGGGTGGCTTCGCCAACGCCGGCCAGACCTGCTCCGGGATCGAGCGCGTGTACGTCATGCGGGAGGTCTCGGAGCGGTTCATCGCCGGGGTGGTGCAGGGCGCCCGGCGGCTGCGGGTCGGCGACCCGATGGGCTGGGAGACCGAGATCGGGCCGATGATCTCCGCCGAGCAGCACGGGCTGGTCACCGAACTGGTCGATGATGCGCTCGCCGCCGGGGCGCGCCGGGAATGCGGTGGGCCGCTGGCCGAGCCGCCCGCGGGCCTGACCGGCGACTTCTACGCCCCGGCCGTGCTCACCGGCGTGACGCCCGAGATGAGGATCATGCGCGAGGAGATCTTCGGCCCGGTGCTGCCAATCATCGTCGTCGATTCCGAGGACGAGGCCGTGACCTTGGCCAACGACAGCGACTTCGGGCTCGGCGCCTCCGTGTGGACATCTGACCGGGGGCGGGGCGAGCGCTTCGCCCGCGAGCTCGAGGCCGGGATGGTGTGGATCAACGACCACATGTTCAGCCACGGCGCGTGCCAGCTCTCCTGGGGCGGGGTCAAGGAGTCCGGCCTCGGCCGCACGCACTCCAAATTTGGTCTCTACGAGTGCGTCAACGTCAAGCTCCGTGTCTGGGAGCCCTCGACGGTGCGCGACCCGTGGTGGCATCCCTACGACGAGACGCTCGGCCGGGCTCTGCGCCAGACCGCGGCCATCCTCTACGGCCGCCCGTCGATCCGGGCGGCCGCCCTGCGGGCCGGCGCCCGCCCGCTGCTCCGTCTGGGGTCGCGGCTGGCCCGCGACGCGGTCAAGCGCTAGCGCCTCGCCGGTCCGGCTGCGCAACCATTTTACACCGCTTGCCCAACTTGCATTAGGGTCGCTCTGGTCGCCGACAAGCGGTGGCTCGCCGGTCCGGTGATGTCGTACCCCAGCTGGCGGCGTTGACGCAACGGAGGAGATATGGGTCATCTTTCTGTTCGTAAATGTTCGGCGATCGCGGTCGGGGCCTGTCTCGCCGCAACTGGGATCTCGGCGGCCGCGTTGGCCGCGACTTCGGGGAACTCGAAGTCGCTGAGTCTCTACAGCCGGGCTCAAAAGGCGGTCCGCCGATATCAAGGCGTCACCTTCACGGGCCGCGGGACGTCGTACAAGATCATCCGCTATCCCAGCTATGACAGCTTCGACTTCTACTTCGGCGCTGTCCCCCGGGGTTACACGCGGGCGACCGACCACGTGCGAGTGGTCCAGAGGCACGGCATCGTCACGGAGGAGGTCGACACGCTCAGCGCCAAAGGCCACCCCGCCGTCCGTCTCGTGCAGGACCGACCGGGGACGACGGCTCTCGGGGTGGTGTTGAGCCACAGAAGCTGCGGGATCGTGTTCAGCAACTACACCGTGAGCTGGGCGCATGTCGGCGCGCCGTTCACTTTGGCCACCAACGACAACAAGTTCGCCGCTCCCAAGAAGGCCCACGGCAACTGGCTGCTCCCCTCGAGCTTCCCGCTCGCCGGCGGCATCGGGCACCAGACCGACACCATCTCGGCCAGCTCGTTTCGCTGGTCCTCGGTGAGGCTGAAGGTGGCCGGGGGCTTCGACCACGGGGATGGAATTTCGGCCGGTTCGTTTCACTATCTGGACCACGAGGCGTCAGTGGCTGCGCCGCAGCTGGGGAAGTGCTGAGCTAGCGCTAGCGGTCGCTGCCAGTCCCGCGGGCGCACTGGCTAGGCTTAACCGATGCCCGCCCAGGCCTACGCCGGTAAGGAATGCGTGTGCCAGCTGCGCAAGGGAATCTGTGACCAGAGCTGCGTGCAGGGCATGCTCGAGACGCCGTTCTACATCGCCTGCCTGCGCCTGACCGGCCGCCGCTGCCTGGTCGTCGGGGGCGGGGACATCGGCCTCGAGAAGGTTGAGGGGCTGCTGGCCTGCGACGCCAGCGTGACCCTGGTCGCGCCCGAGGCCCATCCGACCCTGGTCGACCTGGCCCTCGAGGGCTCGATCGAATGGGTCCGCCGGGAGTTCCGCGCCGAAGACCTCGAGGGAGCGCTGATCGCCATCGCCGCCACCGACGACACCGACGTCAACATCAGCGTGTTCAACGCCGCCGAACGCCGGGCCATGCTGGTCAACGTCGTCGATGTCCCGCCGCTGTGCAACTTCATCCTCCCGGCGATCGTCCGCACCGGGCCGCTGGCCGTGGCCATCTCCACAGCGGGGGCGTCACCCGCCCTGGCCAAGCGCATGAAGCGCGAAATTGCCGAGCTGTTCGGCGAGCCGTACGCGCAGCTGGCCGTGATGCTCAACGACGCCCGCGGCTGGGCCAAGCAGACACTGCCCACCTACCAGGACCGCAAGGAGTTCTTCGAGTCCATCGTCGGCGGCGACCCCGACCCGATCGCCCTGCTGCGCGAGGGAAAAACCGACCGGGTGCGTGAGCTGATCGAGTCCGCCCGGCTCACCCACGCCCCCGCCGCCTGAGCGGCTCGATGAGCGAGCTCACCCACCTAGACGCCGCCGGCCGCGCCCGGATGGTCGATGTGGGGCACAAGGAGTCCACCGTGCGGAGTGCCCGGGCTCGGGCGATCGTCCGGGTCAGCCCGGAGACCGCGCGGCGCGTCCGGGACGGCGATGCCCCCAAGGGCGATGTCCTCGGGGTGGCCCGGGTCGCCGGTATCCAGGCGGCCAAGCGCACCGCCGAGCTGATTCCGCTGTGCCACCCGTTGGCCCTCTCGTTTGTCGGCGTGGAGGGCGAGATCGACGCCGACGCCGGCACGATCGAGCTGATCGCCGAGGCGCGCACCACCGGGCCCACGGGGGTCGAGATGGAAGCCCTGACCGCCGCCTCGGTGGCCGCGCTGACCGTCTACGACATGGTCAAGGGCGTGGAGCGGGGGGCCGAGATCGCCTCGGTCGCCCTGCTCAGCAAGTCGGGCGGGCGCTCGGGCGAGTGGCGTCGCGGCTGAGACGCCCCGGCCGCTGACCCTATGCTGTCGCGGCGATGAAAACCGCGATCCTCACCGTCTCCACCTCGGTGGCCGCCGGCGAGACCGAGGACCGCTCGGGCTCCGCGCTGGCCGAGCACGCCCGGGCGGCGGGCGCGGAGGTGGTGGCCCAGGACGTGCTCCCTGATGACCGCGGCGCGATCGAGGACTGGCTGCGCCGCGCCGCCGCGGAGGGCGCGGCGCTGATCTTCACCACCGGGGGCACGGGACTGACCGATGACGACGTCACCCCGGAGGCCACGCTGGCGGTGATCGACCGGCACGCGCCCGGGTTCGCCGAGGCGATGCGGGCCGAGTCACTCAAGCACACCCCGATGGGACTTTTGACCCGCGGCGTCTCGGGCATCCGCGGCCGGACGCTGATCATCAACTTCCCCGGCAATCCGAAGGCGATCGGAGAGCTCTTCGGCGTGGTCGCGCCGACGCTGGAGCACGCCGTGGCCACGCTGCAGCGCGAACGTGGACGGCGAACGCCCGGCCATTGAGCTCCGCGGCCTGGCGCGCTACTTCGGCGAGCGGGTCGCGCTGAGCCAGGTGTCGGCGCAGGTCCCCGCCGGCGCCACCCTGGCCGTGCTGGGCCGCAACGGGGCCGGGAAATCGACCCTGCTGCGAATCCTGGCCGCCCTCCTGCGCCCCCATGCGGGGGAGGTGGAGGTGTTCGGGGAGCCGCTGCCGCGCCGGGCCTGGGCCGTCCGCTCGAGAATCGGCTTGCTGGCCCACGAGCCGCTGCTGTACCGCGAGCTGAGCGGCCGGGAGAACCTCGAGTACCACGCGCGCCTGCACGGTGTCGGCCGTGAGCGCGTGGACGAGGTCCTGGGCGCGGTGGCCATGGATCGCCGAGCCGAGGATCCAGTGCGCCTGCTCTCCCGCGGGATGGTCCAGCGCCTGGCCATCGCCCGGGCCGTGCTCCACGGCCCGGAGCTCCTGCTTCTGGATGAGCCGCGGGCCAACCTCGACCCGGTGGCGGCGGAGCTGGTCGAGCCGCTGATCGGCCGGCCCGCCGGCCGCACCCGGGTCCTGACCAGCCATGATCCCGAGACCGCCCTGGCCGAGGCCGACCTCGTCCTGGCTCTCAAGGACGGCCGGGTGGCCTTCGCCGGAGCGCCGGCCGAGCTCCGCCCCGATCAGCTACGAAGGCTCTACGCATGAGAACCGCGCTGGCCGTCCTGCGCAAGGACCTGCGGCTCGAGCTGCGCACCCTGGAGACAGTTCCGGCCATGGTTCTGCTCACGCTGGTCACCTTCGTGATCTTCCACTTCGGCCTGAACCGGGCCACGATCGACGGCCAGCTGGCCGCTGGGGTGTTCACGGCGACGCTGCTGTTCGCAGCCATGCTCGGCGTCAACCGGCTGTTCGTGGCCGAGCGCGAGCAGGGCGGCTTCGACGCCTTCCTGCTTGCCCCGGTGGATCGCTCGGCCATGCTGCTGGCCAAGGCGACGGCGCTGTTCCTGTTCCTGGCCATCCTCGAGGTGGTGGCGGTGCCGGCCTTCGCTCTGTTCCTGCTCGGGCCCCCGCTGGGGCCGGCGCTGCCCGGGATGATCCTCGTCCTGGCGCTGGCCGACGCCGGCCTGGCGGTGATCGGCACGCTGGTCTCGGCGATCGCTGTCCACACCCGGGCCCGCGACCTGATCGGGCCGGTCATCGCCCTGCCCCTGCTGATCCCGGCCCTGATCGCCACCGCCCGGGCCGCCGGGCCCCTCCTGGCCCTTCACACCACGGGCTCCCCGCCAGCCAGGTGGCTGGGCATCCTGGCTCTTTATGATGTGGTGTTCGCACTGCTCGCCTACGCGGTGTTCGACTTCCTCCTGGAGGATTAGCTCAGTGCCCCCCACAACCACCTACGGCAAGGGGCTCCGCGGCCTCGCACTTGCCACCACCCTCACGATCGGCGCCGCGCTGGTGCTGATCTTCTTCTACGCGCCGCTGGACGCCAATCAGGGCTTCGTGCAGAAGATCTTCTACATCCACGTGCCGCTGGCCATCGTCTCGCTGTGCGGCTTCGTGGTCGGCGCGGCCCTGGCTGTCGGCTACCTGCGCACGGGGGAGAAGAAGTGGGACCTGCGCTCCTACGTGGCCATCCACATGGCCCTCATCTTCGGGATCGGCGGCCTGATCACGGGCTCGATCTGGGCCAAGGCGTCCTGGGGTCACTGGTGGGTCTGGAATGAGCCCACCCTGGTCTCCTTCCTGATCGTGCTGCTGCTGTTCGCCACCTACCAGCCGCTGCGCTTCTCGATCGAGGATCCCGAGCGCCAGTCGCGCTACGCCAGCGTGTTCGCGATCGTCGCCGGCGCCTTCGTGCCGCTCAACTTCATCGCCGTGCGGCTGGCCCAGCAGTACGTCCACCCGCGCGTCCTCACCCTCGGGGGCGGCAACCTGCCCGGTCCGATGCGGCTCACCTTCCTAATCTCGCTGTTGGGCATCGTGCTGCTCTACGCGACGCTGTGGAAATACGAGATGACGACCAAGAACACCCGCTTTCAGATCCGTCGCCTCCGCCGCACGCTGCTGGGCGAGGACGCCGTCCGGCCGATGGGCCGGAGCGCGGCGCCGTCATGAGCGCGGTGCTCGCCGTCGCACCCGCGATCCCGCTCGGTCAGAGTGGCAAGTTCGTCGCCGGCGCCTACATCGTGTTTCTGGTCCTGATCCTGGTCTACGTGGGCATCATGGCCATGCGCTCGCAGCGCATCGAGCGCGAGCTCGGGCAGCTGCAGCGCGACGTCGAGGCGGCTCGCGCCCAGGCCGACGAGCGTGAGCGGGAGCCGGTCCTGTGAGCGAACTGCTGACAGTCGGCGTGTCGTTCAAGACCGCGCCGGTTGAGGTCCGCGAGCGCCTGGCCCTGCCCGACGCCCGCGCGCGGGAATTCATGCGCGAGCTTCGCGGAGCGACCGCCGTGCACGAGGCGGTTGCCGTGTCGACCTGCAATCGGATGGAGCTCTATCTGGTCGTCGGCGATCCCGTCGAGGCCGAGAGCACGGTCCTGGCCATGCTCGCCCGGCAGGCCGGCATTCGGCCCACGAGCTTGGCCACCGCGATCTACACCCATCGCAACTGCGAGTCCGCCCGGCATCTCTACCGGGTGGTGGCCGGGCTCGAGTCGATGATCGTCGGCGAGGCCGAGATCCAGGGACAGGTCAAGCGGGCCTACGAGGCCGCCCTGGCCCTCGACACCACCGGTCCGCTGACCAACCGGATGTTCCGCGCCGCTCTGGCCACGGGCAAGCGCGTGCGTACGGAGACGGCGATCGGGGAGCGCCAGCTGAGCCTGCCCAGCGTCGCCGTCGCGCTGGTCCGCGAGCAGCTGCCCGAGCTCGGGCCGCGGCGGGATGACCCGGGTTCGGGCCTCACCCTCCAGGGCCGCGAGGTGGTGATTGTCGGCACCGGCGAGACCAGTGAGCTGACCGCCCGCGCGCTGCATTCGGGCGGAGCCCATCCCGTATTCGTGGCCAACCGCAGGCGCGACCGGGCGCTGGCCCTGGCCCGCCGCTACGGCGGCCACAGCCTGCGCCTGGACGAGCTGCCCGACGCCCTGATCGAACACGACATCGTCGTCGCGGCGACGGCGTCCCCCCACCTGTTGCTCGAGGTCGAGGACGTCGCCGAGGTGATGGCGCAGCGCGGCGGCCGTCCGATGCTCCTGATCGACCTCGCGGTGCCGCGGGACATCGACGCCGCCTGCGGTGAGCTCCACGGCGTGACCCTGGCCGACATCGATGACCTCCAGGCCGTGGCCGACCGCAACCGCAAGGTCCGCCAGGGCGAGGCCCGGAAGGCCGAGGGGATCATCGAGGAGGAGATCCAGCGGTTCGCCAGCTGGCTGGGCTCGCTCGAGGTGCTGCCCACGCTGGCCGCGCTCCGCGCCCACGGCAATGACATCGTCGAGCTGGTGCTGGGCGAGAACGCGGGCAAGTGGGAGTCGGCCTCGCCGCGGGACCTCGAGCGGATCGAGGCCGTGGCCCGAAGCGTGGCCAGCCGCCTCCTGCACGAGCCCACCGTGCGGATGAAGGAGATGCGCGACGGCCGGGTCCACGCCCGCATGGCCCTGGCCAGGGACCTGTTCGGCCTGCGCACCGACGAGGAGCAGGCCGGCGCTCCCCCGGCCGACGGGCAGGTGGCCGAAGTCCACCCCCTGCCGGCGCGCGCCCAGGGCGGCTCCTCGCCGACCTGATGCGGATCGGCACGCGGGGCAGCGCACTGGCCCGGATCCAGGCCGAGTGGGTGGCCGCCCGGCTCGCGGCGCTCGCCGGGCCGATCGAGATTGTTGAGATCACCACCCTGGGTGACCGGGGCGCCGAGGCGCAGGACAAGTCGCGCTGGGTATCGGAGCTCGAGCGGGCGCTGCTCGACGGGCGTATCGACGTGGCAGTGCACTCAGCCAAGGATGTGCCCACCGAGCTCGATCCCGGGCTCGAGCTGGTCGCCGTGCCCGAGCGCGCCGACCCCCGCGACGCGATCTGCGGCGCCTCGAGCCTGGAGGAGCTGCCCACCGGGGCGCGGATCGGGACCAGCAGCGTGCGCCGTCGCGCCCAGATCCGCGCCGTGCGCGACGACCTCGAGGTGGTGGACCTGCGGGGGAACGTCGACACCCGCCTGCGCAAGCTGGCCGAGGGGCACGTCGACGCCCTGGTCCTGGCCCTGGCCGGGTTGCACCGGTTGGGCCGGGGGGCGGAGGCGGGCGGAACCCTGGACGGGCTGGTGCCCGCGGCCGGCCAGGGGGTCCTGGCCCTCGAGGCACGCACCGGGGCACTGGGCGATGAGGCGCTGGCCCCGGTTCGCGATCAGCTGGCCACGGCCTGCCTGGGCGCCGAGCGGACCCTGGTCCATGCTCTCGGCGCCTCCTGCAACACGCCGGTAGGCGCGCACGCGCGGCCGTTGCCGGGCCAGGCCCAGCGCCAAGGCCAGCTCGAGCTCGAGCTGGTGGCCTGGGTGGGGCTGCCGGACGGCTCGGCCTGGCTGAGCGACCGGGTGACCGGCCCGGCCGGCGCGGTCGGCGCGCGGTGCGCCGAGCGGATGCTGGCCGCGGGCGCGGCGGAACTCCTGGCCCAGGCCGAAAGGGCGTTGGCGCCGTGACCGTGCATCTGGTCGGGGCCGGTCCGGGCGACCCCGGCCTGATGAGCGCGCGGGCGCTGGAGCTGATCGCCCGAGCCGAGGTGATCGTCTATGACCGGCTGATCCCGGTCACGGCGCTGGACGGTGCCCGCCCCGACGCCGAGCTGATCTACGCCGGCAAGGAGGGTGGTGGCCCGTCGGTCGGGCAGGCCGAGATCCAGGCGCTGCTGCTCGAGCACGGCGCGGCCGGGAGGGAGGTCGTGCGCCTGAAGGGCGGGGACCCGTTCGTCTTCGGCCGCGGCGGCGAGGAGGCCGAGGCTCTGCGCGAGGCCGGGGTCCCGTTCACGGTCGTTCCCGGCATCACCGCGGGCGTGGCTGCCTCGGCCTACGCCGGCATCCCGGTCACGCACCGTGACGCGGCCAGCGCGGTGGCCTTCGTGACCGGGCATGAGGATCCCGCCAAGCCCGAGTCGGCCCTCGGACTGGCCCGCGCTGGCCGCCTTCCCCGGCACGCTGGTCTTCTACATGGGCGTCCGGCGCCTGGGCGCGATCGCCGAGCGGCTGATCGCCGCAGGGCGCCCCGGCTCCGAGCCGGCGGCGGTCATCGAGCAGGGCACGCTGCCCGGCCAGCGGGTGGTCTCCGGGACGCTGGCCACGATCGCCGAGGTGGCCACCGAGCAGGACATACGGGCGCCGGCCATCTCGCTGGTCGGTCCGGTGGCCGCTCTGCGTCCCCAGCTGGCCTGGTTCGAGTCCCGCCCCCTGTTCGGCCGCACGGTCGCTGTGACCCGGGCACGGGCCCAGGCCAGCGGCCTGGCCGCGCGGCTGCGCGAGCTGGGCGCGGCGGTCGTCGAGGCACCGGCCATCCGCATCGAGACGCTCGACGGTCCGGCTCCTGAGCTCGGCGGTTACGACCTGGTCTGCCTGACCAGCCCCAACGGGGTCCGGCTCCTGTTCGCCCGGCTGCACACCGCGGGCTTGGATGCCCGGGCTTTCGCCGGCGCGCGGGTGGCGGCCATCGGCCCGGGCACGGCCTCCGCCCTGCTCGCGCATGGCCTGCGCGCCGACGTCGTGCCCGAGCGGTTCGTGGCCGAGGGCCTGGTCGAGGCGCTCGAGTCCATCCCGGTCGGTCGGGCCCTCATCGCCCGGGCGGCCGAGGCCCGCGACGTGCTCCCCGACGCCCTCCGGGCGCGCGGGGCCGAGGTCGACGTGGTCGCGCTGTATGAGACCGTGGCCGAGGCCCTGAGTCCCGCTCAGCGCGACGGCGTCGCCACGGCCGACTATGTGACCTTCACCTCGTCCTCGACCGTCCGCTACTTCTTCGACAGCGCGGCCGGCGAGGCGCTCGGACCCGACACCCGCCTGGCCAGCATTGGCCCGGTGACCAGCGAGACGCTGCGCGAGCACGGCCGCGAACCCGACGTGGAGGCCACGCGACACGACATCGACGGGCTGATCGACGCCATGGTCGCCGACGCTGCGCTCGCTGCGGGCTCATCCCACCGCCGGTGACCGTGACCTGCAGATCCCGGGAAATTGTCCCGTCGCCGGACGATTTTCCGCAAACGTACGCCCCAGCCTGCGTTTCCCGGAAAATCGCCCCAGCCCAGACTGATTTTCCGAATTCTGCAGCGCCCTGGCCTCGAGCGGGGCGACGGTAGGGTGCTCGGTGTGCGCACTCCCTTCCTCGCTTTCCTGTCCGATTACGGCCTGAGCGACGAGTTCGTCGGCATCTGCCATGGAGTCATCGCGACGATCTGCCCCGAGGCCCGGATCATCGACCTGAGCCACGGCGTGCCCCGCCACGACGTCCGGGCGGGCGCGCTCGTGCTGAGCGACGCGCTGGCCTATCTACCGGCGGGCGTCAGCCTGGCCGTGGTCGACCCCGACGTCGGCGCCGCGCGCCGCGCGGTGGCGCTGGCCGCCGCGGACGGGCGGCTGTTCGTCGGCCCCGACAACGGGCTGCTGCTGCCGGCGGCCGAGCGGGCCGGGGGAGTGGACCAGGCGGTGGACATCGCCTCCTCGGCGTTTCGGCTCGAACCGCTGTCGGCCACCTTCCACGGCCGGGACATCTTCGCTCCCGTGGCCGCCCACCTGGCCGCCGGCGTGGCCCTGGCCGAAGTCGGTGACCCGCTTGATCCGGCCGAGCTGGTCAGGCTCGAGCTGCCCACGCCCTCACGCGAGGACGACGCCCTTCTCACCCATGTTCTCCATGTCGACCGCTTCGGGAATCTGCAGCTCGACGCCGGGCACGAGCACCTCGAGGGCAGTGGCCTGCGCCTCGGCCACCCGGTCCTGCTCGACGCCACGCCCGGGGGGAGCGAGCGGCTGCAGTACGTCCGCACGTTCGCTGACGTGGCCACGGGCGAGCTGCTCCTCTACGAGGACGCCCAGCGCCGGCTGGCCGTGGCCGTCAGCCACGGCGACGCTGCCGCCCGTCTCGGCCTGAAGGCCGATGACGAGCTGCGTATCCGTCCCCTGTGAGCGCTGGCCTCGGGCGGCCGCGCCTGCACCTGCGCCACGCCGACTCCACCAACACCCGGGCCCGCGAGCTGGCCGCCGCCGGAGCCCCGCACGGCACCCTGGTCACCGCGGCTGAGCAGAGCGCCGGCCGCGGGCGCCAGGGGCGCACCTGGAGCGCGCCGGCCGGCCGAGCGCTGCTCTGCTCGCTGGTGATCCGCGATCCGCCGCGCCTACTCCCGCTGCTGGCCGGCGCGGCCGTGGCCGAGGTGGCCGGAGCGCAAGCGCGATTGAAATGGCCCAACGACGTCCTCATCGCCGGGCGGAAGGTGGCGGGCATCCTCGTTGAAGGTCGCCCCCAGGAGCGCTGGGCGGTGGTCGGCGTGGGGCTGAACGTCGCCCTGCGCGAGGCGGACTTCCCGGCCGAGCTGCGCAACCGGGCCGGCACGCTGGGCCTCGCCCCGGAGGCGATCGAGCCCACGCTCGAGCGCCTGCTTCTCGCCCTCGAGGCGCGGCTGTCGGCCTCGCCCGCGGCCGTGCTGGCCGAGGTCCGCGATCGTGATGCCCTGGTCGGACAGACGGTCCGCTGGGCGGGTGGCCGCGGCCGCGCCGACGGGATCGACGACGCCGGTCGGCTCCTGGTCATCACCGAGGACGGACCTCGCGCGCTTGACGCGGGCGAGGTCCATCTGGTCGGAACGGCAGAGGGCCGATCAGCCGCGGCAGCGCGGATCGAGGTACACGTCGTCGATCTCCGAGGAGCCGAGCAGGGCGGTGAAGCGCACGGCGACCGGCGTGATTCCTCCGGTGAGGAGACCTGGGACCGCCGACAGCGTGGGCATCGCGGCCGTGGGCTTCCATGCGCCGCCTAGGAGCACGGTCCCGACGGGGATGGGGACCAGGCCCACGAGCGGGGCCTTGTAGACCAGCGACACGAGCACTGTCGAGAGCAGGCTGTTGTTGCGCACGAAGAAGCGCAGGCTGGGATAGGCGGCGTCGACGCACGTATACGGGCTCTGCACCGAGGACCCCGCGGGAAGCGAGAGCGCCGACGCCCCGACGGAACCGGTCACCCCAAACGGCTCCCCGCCGCTGACCAGCCGAGCGCCGCCGCTGGCGGTCCACCCGGACAGGCCGGAGCGGAAAGAGCCACCGGGTACGAGCTTGTAGTAGTTGGTATCGCCCCAGCGCGCGAACGGCTGGGTGAGCGCAGAGCCATCACACGCCGAGGTGTTGACCAGCGCGGCCTGCGCAGGAGCTGCTGACAGGGCGGAGGACAGGCCGAGGGTCGAGAGGACTGCGGCTACTGGGAGGAAACGGCCCCTGAAAAGGCACTTCATCAGCACTCACCTTCCTTGGTGGGTCTGGCAGCCGAGCCATCTCCCACTCGGGAGACCTCAAGCTTTGCGTCCCTGGCTCGCGTCAGGTTTGCCTTTTTCAGTTTGAGTTCGTGCTCTGGTCATCGGCCGCCGGGTCCCGGACTTGAGCGCTCGCGGGGCCGAACTAAACGATTGTTCTAGGCGCAGCGGCGCATTTTCGGCGCGCGCATTAAGGCAATTCGCTGCTCGGCCGATGTTTGTCCGGTGTCCGGGAATCCGAGTCTCGAGGAGCAGGAGTTGTTCGCGGGCGCGCGGCAGCGAGCCACCGCCGGGATGACCCGGCGCGAGCTGGGCGCCGAGGGGCTGGTCATCGCCGGCTTTGCCCTCAGCGTGGCCATTCTGTGGTGGCTGAAGCCCCCACACGGCCTGCCCTCAACCGCGGCCCTCTGGAGCCTGTTGGTGCTTGTCCTGGCCACGCGGGTCTCGTTCGAGACACCGTTCGGCTTTACGGTGGCCACCCAGCTGGCTTTTGTGCCGCTGGTGTTCGCGCTCTCGCCGGCCCTCGTCCCGGTGGCCGTGCTGGCGGCGTTCATGGCCTCCAGCCTGCCGGACATCCTGATGGGGCGGCGGCCGGCGGCCAAGTTGCTCCGCGCGCCGGCCAACGCCTGGTTCGCGGTCGGCCCCGCCTTCGTCTTCGCCATCTCAGGGACTCCACCCGGCCGGGCCAGCGGCGGCCTGCTCCTGATTGCCCTGGCTGCGCAGTTCATCGGCGACTTCGTCGTGTCGGCCGCGTTCTTCCGCCTGACCGACCGCACCGATCTGCGCTGGCAGATCCGTGACTGCTGGGTGTACGTGATCGACGCGGCCCTGTCCGGGGTCGGGCTCGTGGTCGCGGCGCAGATGCGCCAGACGCCATTCGCCGTGCTGGCCGTGCTGCCGCTGCTCGGGCTGCTGGCCATGTTCGCCCACGAGCGCAACCGCCGGCTGGCCGGTCTGCTCGAGCTCAACGACACCTACAAGGGCACCGCGCTGCTGCTCGGCGACGTCATCTCCGCCGACGACGGATACACCGGGGAGCACTCGGTGGGCGTGGTCGGATTGGCGCTGGAGCTCGGAGACCGGCTCGGGCTCGACACGCAACGGCGACGCAACCTCGAGTTCGCGGCGCTGCTCCACGACGTGGGCAAGATCGCCATCCCCAAGGAGATCATCAACAAGCCCGGCAAGCTCGATGCCGACGAGTGGGAGCTGATGAAGACCCACACGACCAAGGGCCAGGCCATGCTCGAGCGGGTGGGTGGGTTCATGCTCGAGGTCGGCCTGATCGTCCGCTCACATCACGAGCGTTGGGACGGCCAGGGCTATCCCGACGGACTACGCGGGGCCCAGATACCACTCGAGGCCCGCATCATCTCCTGCTGTGACGCATGGAGCGCGATGCGGACCGACCGGGCCTACCGGGCGGCTCTGCCTCAGGCCACAGCGGTAGCGCAACTGGTCGAGAACGCTGGCACCCAGTTCGACCCGGAGCTGACCGCAGCCCTGCTCGCGATGGTCGAACCGGAGCCCGAGGTGGACACACCGGCAGCCGAGACGGATCCAGAGGCCGAGGACAGGGTGCTCGGGGCTTTGCCCCGGCCGAGCAGTCCCCCGGCGGCCGAGGCGTCGGCGGTGTCCGACGCTCCGCGGCGCAGCCAGCCCACGAGACCGTCGGCGCTCGCGTGATCATCGCCGTCTAGCCGACTCGTCCCGTCACGGGACGCGTGAGCTAGGCAGCTTCCTCGGTGTCCCGGTCTGAGTCGAGATCGAGGTCTTCGGCCTCGATCCCGGTCGGCTCGAGCGTCTCGGCCGGTGCCGTCCCGTTGCGCTCCGCGCCCCCGGGGCCATTACCGGACTTGCGCCGGCGGCGCTTGTTGCCGCGGCGGCCCTTGGGGAAGTTCCGCAACAGCTCGCGGGCCAGTGCGGCGGGCTTGCGGGCCATCCGCGTGCGGGCGCCGCGCAGGGCCTCCTCGGCCTCCGGGGTATGGGCCAGCGCGGCGGCCAGCAGCGCGGCCGAGAGCCGCCGGTCCTCCTTGCGCGAGGCGTGAACCAGGCGACGCGCGTTGCGCGCGTGGGCGGAGCCGCTCGAGTTGACCAGCAGCCCGAGCAACCGCTTGGTCTCGGGCCAGCGCTGCACCGCGTACTCCTCGTGGACCTCGCGGGTGTACTCGGCCATCCGCCAGATCCAGGCGTTGGCCTGGTCCCGGCGGCCGATGCGCCGCTCGGCCAGGGCCTGGAGCATGATCTTGACGCCCTCCCGGCGCTCGTCGCGCGGCCAGCCGCCCATGATGTCGATCGCGGTGTCAAACGCCTCGGCGTCGCGGCTGGCGGCGATCTCCTGGAGCGCGCGCAGGCGCAGCTGGGCGTTGCGGTTGCGCTGGACGGCGGTGAGCAGGAAGCGACGCTTGAGCTCGCCCCCACGGTCGAAGTGGAGCATGGCCTTGGCCCGGCGCCAGCCGTTGGCGGCGACGCGGGCACCGGCCAGCGCGGCCCACACGTGCTGCTCGCCGTAGTCGAGGTTCTCGACGGCGATCCGCCACAGCTCGCGCTCGAAGACCTCGGCGCGCCGCTCCGGATCGGGGGTCACCGGAAGCACCCGGCGCTCCACGCGGACCCGGCGGCCCCGACCGCGTCGGACCGGCCCGACCACGATCGCCCCACCGCGATAGACGTCGCGATCGAGCAGCGAGTGAAGCGTGACCACGGGATCGTCGTGCTTGGTCGCCGGGTGCACGAAGTCGACGACGATCCCCGCCTCCTTGCCGGGATGCCGGCGGGTGACCCGGCCCACGCGCTGCTGGTAGATCCGCTTGGAGGCGGTGGGGGCGAGGTGCATGCAGATCGTCGCCCGGGGGCTGTTCCAGCCCTCGGCCAGGAGCTGAGCGTTGACCAGCACGTCGACCTTGCCCGCCTCGTAATCGGCCAGGATGCGGGCCAGCTCGCGCTTGGGCGTCTCGCCCGAGACCCCCATGGCCTTGATGCCGATCGCCCGGAAGGCCTCGGCCACGTTGTAGGCGTGCTTGACCCCGGCGGCGTAGACGACGCCGGGGACCCCGGCCCAGCGCGTCTTGTAGAGGTCGGCGATGGCTAGGTTGAACGGGGTCTGGTCGAGCAGCTCGGCCAGCATCTCCTGATCGAACTCGGTGTCCACCTCGCCCCGGCGCAGCGGCACCTTGGCGATTGTCCGCACGCCCGGGCCCGGCGGGATGCGGATGCAGCGCAGCGGCGCGATGACTCCGCGGCGCGCGGCTTGAGCCAAGTCGAAGCGGCTGGTCTGGGTGGGGAAGAGGTCGGTGACGTGGCGGGCGATGAGCGCGCCGGTGGCGGTCATGCCGACGAAGACCGGTCCCGACCAGGAGCGGATCGCCGCTGAGGTCTTCTCGCCCAGGGCGGTGTGGGCCTCGTCGCAGATGACGATCGTGTACGCGTCGGAGACCTTGCCCGCATTGCGGACGAACCACTGGTAGGTCTCCACCGTGACCGGTCCGCCTGACGCATCCTGACCGTCGAGCAGCGGCCCGCTGATCCGGTCGCGGTAGCCGCGGTCGCGCAGTTCCCCCTCGAACTGGTCGACCAGGTTCCGGCGATGGGTCAGGATGAGGACGCCGCCGGTCCGCGAGGCCTCGACAAAGCCGAGTGCGGCCACGGTCTTACCGGCTCCGGTGGCGTGCTCGAACCAGAAGCGCCGCGCGGCGTTCGGATCCTCGGGCTGCTCGGCGAGCTGAGCGTCCGCCTCGTCGTCCTCGGCCTCGTCGTCCTCCCAGTCCTGGGGCTCCTCGTCCTCGTCCTCGTCGTCTTCGTCCTCTTCGTCGTCATCGTCTTCGTCATCCGCGTCGTCCAGGTCATCGAGGCCGCGCTCGTCATCGTCGGGCGGGGCGGGGGCGGGCTCCGCGACCGGAGGTGCCGCAGCGCTCCCGTTGCCGTTAGCCGAGCTGCGCTGGGCCTCGGCCAGCAGCGCGGTGAGGGTGCCCGACAGGGCATCGACCTGATGGGCGGACAGAACCGTGCCGTCGACCAGATGCGGCTCCTCCTCGGAGAGCAGTCGCTCGAGCCCGAGGAGCAGGGAGAAGTCGCGCCGCCACTGGACCGAGGGCTGCGACGCGCCGGCATCAACCTCGACCAGCGCGGCATCGAGCGCACGGCGTCGCGCCGATCCCGGTGCCAGGGCTTCGGTGAGCGTTTCGCCGTCGTAGACGAAGCGCTCACGCGTCAGCCGCTCGGCACGCGCGATCGCGTCAGGAGTCGGAAAGGGGGTGGAGACACCCATAAGTGCTTGGGGTGGTGCTGGTCAGGATGAGCGAGTCGCGGCGGAAGGTCGGAGCGACTCAGGCGGCCCCGGCGTGATGCCGAGTACTGCGAGATTCCTCAGAAGCGTCGTCCCACTGCCTCAGCGGGAGAACAACCGGTATTTAAGCAGATGCCGAGAACAGAACGTGTGTCAAGCTTTCGGCGTGCGTCCCGTACTCGGATTCCTCGCCCCGGTGATCGCCGCCGCCGGGCTGGTCGGCTGCGGTGGCGCCGCGCCCCGCAGCGCCGCTCCGGGACCGGCTCAGGAGGCGGCTGCCTTCAAGGGCTCGCCCCCGGCGCTGGCTGGGCTGCACGTCCAGGCCGACCGGCTGCTGGGCGGCAGCACACGCGTTTTCCACGCCCGGCTGGTCGCGTTGCGCGGGCACCCCGTGGTAGTCAATGTGTGGGCCTCGTGGTGCGGCCCCTGCCGGTTCGAGTTCCCGGCCTTCCAGCGTGCTTCGATCAAATATGGCCGCCAGGTGGCCTTTGTCGGGGTTGACGTGAGGGACGCGAACGGGTCGGCCCAGGCCTTCCTACGGCGCTTTCCGGTCAGCTATCCGAGCTACACGGATCCGGGAGAGGACATCGCTCGCTCCATCCAGGCCGCGTTCTTGACCCCCCAGACGGTCTACTTCAACCGCACCGGGAAGATGGTCTACGACCACGCGGGACCCTACGCGACCGCCCAGGCGCTGGAAACCGACATCCGGCGGTATGCGCTGGGATGACCGGGACGCTGACCTACGAGGTGCGCCGGGCTCAGGGCGAGGAGATGTCCGCCGTGCTGGAGATACGCCACGACGTGTTCTGCGACGAGCAGGGCGTACCTGAGCACGAGGAGCTCGACGGCCGCGATGGCGAGGCAACCCATCTGGTCGCGGTCTCCGGGGAGGAGGTCCTGGCCACCTGCCGGCTGCTGTTCGTCGGTCCCACGGTTCAGTTCAGCCGCCTGGCCGTTCGGCCCAGCGCCCGGCGCCACGGCATCGCCAGCGCGCTGCTCACGCTGGCCGACGAGGAGTCACGGGCGGCCGGGGCGCGGCGGCTCGTTCTCCACGCGCAGACCTACGCCCGCTCGCTCTACGAAGCCGCGGGCTATGAGCCCCGCGGCCGGATCTTCATGGAGGCGGGGATCGAGCACATCGCGATGGAGAAGTACATCTGAGCTCGGGCGGGCGGGTTCGGTTAAGCCGAGACGACGATGCCTGAACTCCGCATCGATCCGCTTACCGGTCAGCGGGCGATAGTCGCCGGCGAGCGGGCCGCCCGCCCGGGCGGTGAGCTGAGCGCCAGCCCGGCGCCGGTCATCGATCCCGAGCAGGATCCGTTCGCCGCCGGTCATGAGGACCGGACCCCGCCCGAGCTGTTCGCGCTGCGCGGCGACGGCGACGGCGACGGCGACGGCGGCGTGCCGGACACGCCCGGTTGGAGCGTGCGGGTGGTCCCCAACCTGTTCCCGGCGCTGACGCCCGACGCTTCCCCTCCGACGGCGCCGGCTCAGGCCAATCCCGACCTGTTCTGGTCGGCGCCGGCCAGCGGCGCGCATGAGGTCATCATCAACGCTCCTGACTCGGTCAGCTCGCTGGCCGAGCTGAGCGTCGAGCAGGTGATCACCGCAGTCGAGGTGTGGCGCGAGCGTATCCGGGCTCACGCCGACGCGGCCTGCGTCCACCTGATCGTCAATGAGCGGCGTGAGGCCGGCGCCTCCCTAGCCCACACCCACGCCCAGCTCTACGCGCTTCCGTTCGTCCCCGCGGCGATCGCCCGCGAGCGCGAGCGCTTCGGCGCCTACGCCACGCGGACGATGGGGGGCAACCTGCTCGGGGACCTCGTCCAGCAGGAGGTCCGCCAGCGTGAGCGGATCGTGGCCATCGACGATGAGGCAGTCCTGATGGCGCCCTACGGCGGACGGGTTCCCTACCAGCTCATGCTCGCCCCGCGGACGCCGCGGATGCGCTTCGAGGATGACGGGCCGACCGGGGCGGCCCTGCTCCACGATGCGCTCCGCCGCCTCTCCCGGCGGCTCGGCGCCAGCCCGCCGCTCAACCTGTGGGTGCGCACCGCTCCCCGCGGCGCCGATCACTTCTGCTGGCGGATCGACATCCTGCCCCGCCTGACCCATCTGGCCGGACTCGAACTGGGGGCCGGCGTGAACCTCAACATCGTCGCCCCCGAGCAGGCCGCGGCCGAGCTGCGCGAGGCGTAGGGGGCATGCGGGCCCTGATCCAGCGCGTCGCGCGCGCTTCGGTGTCGGTCGAGGGCCGGGTGGTGGCTGAGATCGGTCCGGGCGCGCTCGTGCTGCTCGGCGTCCACCTGGAGGACACTGAGGCGATCGCCGACCGCTTGGCCGCCAAGGTCCGCGCGCTGCGCATCTTCCCTGACGCCGAGGCGCGGATGAACGAGGCGCTCGGGGAGCGTGAGGTGCTGTGCGTGAGCCAGTTCACCCTCTACGGGGATGCCCGCCGCGGCAACCGTCCCAGCTACACCGAGGCGGCGCGGCCCGAGCTGGCGGAGCCACTCTATGAGCGCTTCTGTGATCAGCTGGCGGCGCGGCGGGGCGTGTTTGGCGCGCACATGGCGCTGACGCTCGTCAACGACGGCCCAGTCACCCTGATGCTGGAGAGCCCCTGAGGGCACCGGAAGGCAACAATTTCCTCACGCCGTGTGACGCCGGTGTGCCAATCGGGGGCGCCCCGCCCAGATCACCCCGCCGGCCCTTACGTTTCCGGCATGGCCCGCCTTCTGGATCAGAAGAGCGCGCAGCGTCTGCTCTCCCAGGAAGGCTGGCGGCGCACGGTCGGTGGCAAGCACGTGGTCAAGATGACCAAGCGCGGAGAGCGCCCGATCACGCTGCCCCACCACCACGGGCGGACCTACAGTCGCGGACTCACCCAGGCGATACTGAAACAGGCGGGGCTGAACGGGAAGGAGGGACGAGGATGGAGCTCACAGTCACGGTCCATCGCGAGCGCGACGGCTTCTGGTCAGAGGTCGCCGAGCTCCCGGGATGCTTCGCCTCCGGCGCAACGCTAGATGAGCTGCGTGAGGCGCTGGCGGAGGCGGTTGGCTTGTACGTGGCCGATGCTCCGGCCGCGCGTGTCGACCAGCCGTTGGCCATCGGCGAGCGTCGGGTCACGGTCGCGATGCCCAGCCAGGACCCGTAGGCCCCGGCGTCGGCGCAGCCAGAGCGGCCCGAGGCCGTGCCCTCCCCGGCGCCGACCGCTCAGGCCGAGCGCCGCCGAGGCGGCCAGCGGACCGTAGGCCGGGAGGATGAAACGCGGGTCGACCGACGCGGTGGCGTCGGAGAGCAGCGGCAACAGCCACCCGACGCTGGCGAGCAGCACAGCCGCGGAGCGGACCCCGGGGTCGCGGGCGAACGGTCCGGTCAGGGAAGCCAACAGGAGGGCGATGGTCAAGACGCCGGTGATCTCGATCCAGCGCCCGTACCAGCTCAGGAACCCGACTCCGGCGGCGTGGACGCCGGTGTCGGCGGGGTAGTAGGCGCTGACCGCGGCCCGCACGCCAGGATCGACCCGGGCGGCGGCGGCGAAGAAGGCGCGGTGATGATCGGCCCAGTAGTAGTGAAAGTCGTCGGCCACATGGGCGAGGTAGTCCAGCGGCTGGTGGACGATCGCCGCCAGGCCGAAGGCAGCGAGCTTCCCGTCGCCGCCCGGCGGGGGGCCGAAGACGCGCCAGGCCGGGCTGATCGATCGCCCCGCCGCACTCACCCCGGCGGCGTGATCGGGAAACCCGGTCAGGTACTGGTTGAAGCTGCCGCGCCGGCTGGACGGGGTGCGCTCACACAGCGCCGCCGTGCCGGCCGGAGGGGTGAACTTCGAGCAGTCGGCGAACATCGCCGCCCGGGCGTAGAGGACGCGGCCGGAGTCACGGGTGAGGCCGGTGAAACCGGTGTCGGCGCGCTGGATGGCCACGTAGCCGGCCACGAGCACCACCGCCGGCAGAACCACGGCCCCGGCAGCCAGGCAGCGGGCGCGGGCGCCCCCGGCGCGGCCCGCCACCAGCCACACGGCGATGATCGGGATCAGGATCAGGCCCACCGGGCGCACCACGCCGGCGAGGCCGATCAGGACACCGTCGGCGAGGAGCAGCCAATGCCCCCGCCGGGCCGCGTACAGGGCCAGGACCAAGGCGGCGATGATGAGGAAGCCGAACAGCGTCTCGCTGATCGGCGTGTGCTCGACCCACAGCCCGTACCCGTCCAGGAGGACGATCCCGGCCGGTACCAGCGCGGCGACTCTCGAGCCGGTGAGCCGGCGGACCGCGAGGTAGAGCAGCGCGGCCGAGCCGACCCCCAGCGCGTGCTGGATCAGGATCAGCAGCGAGAGATGCGCGTAGACCGCGTGCACGGTGCGGATGAACAACGGGTAGCCGGCCGGGTCATAGACGTTGTCGAACAGGCCCCGGTGGGCAGCGGTGATGTAGGAACCGGCGTCGGTGATTCCCAGAAAGGCCGGCCGGTAGAGGGCCAGGAAGGCGACCCGCAGCGCGATCCCGGCCCCGAAGACGACCAGCACGGCCCGCCCGGAGGGTGACCCGGCCAGCTGACGCAAGCGACTGGCGATTGTGGAGCCGGCGCGCACCGCAGTGGATGCTAAGTGAGGGCCCCCGGCCCGCGGTAAGCGAGGCACCCCGGCCCGCGGCGATCCCGTAGCTTGGCGGGCGTGCGCCAGTACTACGAGGAGCTCTGGGCGCGCCTCCCGGAGTGTCTCGAGCCCCCGGACCTCGAGCTGCGACGCCAGTTTCTCCTCGCCCTCCTCAGAGCCGGCGATCGCGTTCTGGATCTGGGTTGCGGCGAGGGTGATTTCACCGCGCTGGCCGATCGGGCCGGTGCGTCCGCTGTCACCGGCGCCGAGGTGGCCGAGGCGGCCCTCGGTCGGGCCCGGCGCCGGCACCCCGGCCTGGATTTCGTGCGCGTCCCGTTCGACGGACCGCTCCCGTTCGGCGATGACGCCTTTGATCTCGTCTGGGCCAGCGAGGTGATCGAGCACGTGGCCGACACGGCGCGCTGGCTCTCGGAGGTCCGTCGCGTGCTCGCCCCCCGAGGTCGCCTTGCCCTCACCACCCCCAGCCACGGCCTACTGCGCCTGCTGCGCGCCGGCATCGGGGCCTATTCAGAGCCCCTCGGCGACCATCTCCATCTCTACACCAAGCGTTCGCTGGAGACTGTGCTGAGCGAGTTCGGGTTCAGCCCGGTTCGCGTCCGCACCGCCGGCGGGCTTCCGGGCTCAAGGCGCCTGCTGCTGGCCGAGGCCGCCCGCTAGCCCCGTCCCGGGCTCACTCGTGGGCACGCTGGAGAGCCTGTCCGCCCTGTGCAGCGGCCAAGGTGCGGGGATCCACCTTGATCCCGAATCCGTCGGCCAGCCGCGTGAGATGGTTGAAGATGCCGACCACATGAGCCACCTCGAGGCAGCCCTCGTCGTCCAGACCGTGGGCTCGCAGGGCATCCCAATCCTGCTCCCCGACCTGGCGCGGATCCAGGCTCAGCTTCTCGGCTACCTCGCACAGCGCGCGGGCCCGTGGCGACAGGGGCGCCTCGGACCAATGACCAGCATGAATGGCGGCCGCAGTCTCATCATCGCCCCCCTCGGCACGCAGAAACTCTGCGTGAGAGGTAGTTCAGTAGAAGCAGGTCTGGGCCGACGCCGTGACCGCGGCGATCATCTCCCGCTCCGGGCGCTCGAGCTGCCCGGGAGCGAACATGATCTCGCCGAACAAGGCCTGAAAGGCCGGCCCGATGCGGGGATGGGCCATGAGCAGCCGGGACATACCGGTCACGAACCCGAAGTTGTACGGATGGTCGGCGGGCCGGGCGGCCAGGGCCTCCTCTACCGACGGAAGCGCGATGTAGGCCTCGACGTCGTTGACTTCAGCTTCAGAACTCAAGTGCCCGCTCCTGTTCGACGGTTGCCCCCGCCCAGCGACGATCAACACCGCAGCCGATGCTCGGACAGCCTACCCGGAATCGAATCGCCGGTGAAGGGGCTCTAGATTGTGCGACTGTTGCCACCCAATCCTGAGATCACCGCGTCAGTCTCCCGGCCCCCGCAGCCCGCCGGATCGGTGAAGGCGGACCGGCCACCGACCCACGACGTGTCAACCGCGGTCACGGTCGACGGCAAGCAGTTTGCCCTCGAGGGTCGCCGCTTCCCCCTTCGGGGCGTGACCTACGGAACCTTTTCCCCTCGGCCGGCTGACGGCGCGCGGTTCCCCGACTCCGGTCGCGTGGCGAGCGACTTCGAGATGATGGCCGCCGCCGGCTTCAACACCGTGCGGACGTACACGGTGCCCCCCGCCGATGTGATCGAGCTGGCCGGCCAACATGGCCTGCGTCTCCTCAGCGACTTGTTCTATCCCGACTGGCGATACCTGACCGGGAGCTCACGTCTGGCTCAGCGGAGGTTGATCACCGAGGCTGTGGCCGAGGTCCGGTCGGCCGCGCGACACCTGGCCGGCGACCCCCGGTTCCTGGCCTTCTCACTGGGTAACGAGATCCCGGCCGACGTGGTCAGGTGGGTGGGTACCCGGCGCGTCGCGGCGATGCTGGCGCAGCTCGGCGAGGTGGTCCGCGACCAGGACCCAGATCGGTTGATCACCTACGCCAATTACCCCACGGCCGAATACCTCCCCCTCGAGCACCTGGACTTCCTCACCTTCAACGTCTTCCTGGAGGACCGCGACGAGTTCCGTAGCTACCTGACCCGCCTGCAGCACCTCGCCGGTGACCGGCCGCTGGTCCTGGGCGAGGTCGGTCTGGACTCGGGTGACACCGCTGAGGGCGAGGGCCGGCAGGCCGCCTCGCTCGATTGGCAGCTGGAAACGGCCCTCGAGCGGGGCCTCGCCGGCACCTGCACCTTCGCCTGGACGGATGAGTGGTGGGTGGGGGAGAGTGCCGTGGAGGGCTGGCATTTCGGTCTCACGCGCGCGGACCGAAGCCCGCGTTCCGCGCTCGCGGTCGCCCAGCGCTGGAATCACGCGACGGTCGCGGAGCTCGAGCCAGATTGGCCTTCGCTCAGCGTCGTCATCTGTGCCTACAACGCGGCGCTGACGCTGGACGAGTGCCTGCGACACACCTGCGCGCTCGATTACCCGGGCCTGGAGATCCTGGTCGTCGACGACGGGTCCAACGACAACACGGCGCAGATCGCCGCGCGCCATCCCCGGGCCAAGCTCGTCTCCATCGATCACGGGGGCTTGTCCGTCGCGCGCAACGAGGGCTTCCGGGCCGCCCGGGGTGACCTCATCGCCTACCTCGACAGCGATGCCTACCCGACTCCCGAGTGGCCCTATTTCCTGGCTCTGGGCTTTGACGGAGCGCGCGTAGCCGGCGTGGGGGGACCCAGCTTGCCGCCGAACAGTGACCCTCGCGCCGCCCAGGTGGTCGCGCGGGCTCCCGGCGGACCAACCCAGGTCATGTTCTCCGATGCCCGAGCTGAGCACATTCCCGGCTGCAACATGACCTTCTGGCGGGATTTTCTCCAGGAGGTCGGGGGATTCGACCCCGTGTATACGGCGGCCGGGGACGACGTCGACCTGTGCTGGAAGGTCCTCGATCGCGGCTGGGAGATCGGCTTTCATCCGGCGGCGCTGGTCTGGCACCACGCTCGCGCCGGCGCCGGCGACTACATCCGCCAGCAGCGGGGCTACGGCCAGGCCGAGGCGCTGGTCGAGGCTCGCCACCCGCACCGCTTCACCGGTGCCGGCACGGCCCGCTGGCGGGGTCACATCTACGACTCGTTCGCGCCGCCGATGCTGCGCCAACGGATCTACCGAGGCGTCTTCGGGGCGGCCGCCTACCAGTCGGTCTACCACGTGACCGGCGACACGCGGACCCTGGTCAGGCAGCTCGGCGTCCCGCTCAGCACGCTCGCCCTGCCGGCGTTCGCCCTGGCGCTCGCGTGGCCGTTGTTTCTCGTTCCGGCCGGACTGGCCCTCGCCTTCCTGGCCACGCTGTTCGCGGTCGAGGCGGCCACGGCCGGGGTGCCGCGCCGGGTCAAGTCGCCGCTGCGCTTTCGCTGCTCGGTGGCCTGGCTGACCGTTCTGCAGCCGCTGGCCCGGACGTGGGGGCGATGGCGCCACCGGACCCCGGCCCGGCGAAGCCTGGCCCCCGAGCGGCCTCCGCCTCCGATCCTGTCCGTGCATCGCCACGGCGTGCTCCTGTTCGGCGCCGACCGCCCGCGCGAGGAGCTGGCCGCCGACATCGTCGCCCTGCTGCGCAGTCAGGGCTTCCGGATCGACGCCATGTCCGGGTGGGAGGATCACGACGCGCGGCTGCTCGGCTCGACCCTGGTGCGCGGGAGGCTCATCACGAGCTCTCACCCGCTGGGCTTCGCTCAGTTTCGGGTCGACCGTCGGCTGAGGTGGCGCTGGCTGGCCGCCTTCGCCGTCATCGCGGCCGTGGCCTCGATCGCCTCGGGGCTGCTCGCCCTCGGCGTGGCCGTAGCCGCGGCGGCCGAGCTGACCCGTGGTCTATGGCGGACCGGGCCGTCCGTCCGTGCGAGGCTCAGGAGGCCGGGTGAGGCCTGGGCACGCGGTCGGGGCAGACGGGATCCGCAACGAGCGACTGAGCGCTGATCCACCGAGAGCTCGACTCGTCGGTCGACCGTCTGGGGAGTTATTGAGTCGCCGGCATCCAGAGGTCGGGCTGGGGATGCGCGATCGCCCAGTTACCCCACTTCTTGAGGGTTGACCGCACGTAACGAAGGCTCGCGGTGTCGGGGTGTTCTGACAGGGACTCGCCCCATAGGGTGAAGCGACCGCCGCCGACGAGGTCCACCAGAACCGGAGGCCGATCGTCCGCCCCATCTTCCCACCGGAGCTTGACCCGGCCGGTCTCGCGCTCGCCGGCAAAGGCCAGGGCCAGCCAGGAGCCGGGACGCGTGACCACCACGATCGGATGATCCCCGAGCACGTCTTCAGCGATGCCGCCCTCGGCGTGCAGGGCCCCGAGCGGATACGCGCGTCGGCTCTCACCGAGCTCGACGCCGACGATCAGCGCCGCGGCGTCGAGCCGATGGTCGTCGGTAGTCAGCGACTCAGGGTGGTTGGGCCCCATAAAACGACGACCCGTGTCCGTCACGCGGTTCGTCCGGACCGTGAACGACGAGCGTATCCGGGTACAACGCTCGCCACTCCTTCCAGGGGAAGTGCAGGATCGGTCGCATGGGGAGCTGTCGGACCCCCAACTCGGGACCAGTCAGGCGGCGTCCGTTGACCAGGGCCCACAGGCCGCCGGTCAGATCGTCGGTCATCAACGGCGAACTCTGATACGAGCCACTGGTCTGGAAGCGGAAACGGTGATCGGCCAGGACCGGGTCAAAAATGCCTCCGGCCACGCACGCCTCGCAGAGGGTGACGAGGAAGGGCTCGCCCTCCAGGGTCAAATTGGCGACATGGTGGTTCTTCATCACCCACCAGGGAATCGCCCACCGGCGGCCCAGGGCCTCGAAGCCGAGGACCGCGTCGTCGTCGCGCATCAATGTGGCGCGCGCCGGGGTCACCCACCGCGGGTCGTCCAGCGGGTCGCACCAGTCGGGTAGATCTGGACCCCGGTCAGCGAGCATCCGGGATCCGGGTAGCCGGCATTCGTCGGCCACGGTGGCTGCCCAGGCCGGTCGCTGGCTCATCGCGCTCACTGTAAACGAAGCCCGCATCGAGGCCATCGTGCGCTCAGGTGCCGGGCCTCGCCAGACGAGTTAGGCCTCATGGGGATCGGTGAGCAGGGCTTGGAGAGCTGAGTGCCGGATCTTTCCGTTCTCGGTCCGCGGAATCGAGCGGCGCGGGAGGACCCGGATGCGGCCTGGGGCAAAGCCCAGCGCGGCCACCACCTCGCGACTGACTGCTGCCTCGATCTCCGCCGGCGGGAGGTCGGCTTCGACAGCGACGACGATGGTGTCGTCGACGCCTAGGGCTCCCGGAAGCGAGACCGCTGCAGCCACCCGTACGCCGCCCGCACGCTGCGCCGCCTCCTCGAGCTCGCGCGGGGCCACGACCGCTCCCGCGCGCTTGATCATTCCGGCGCGGCGCCCGAGAACAAACAGTCTCCCCTCCGCGTCCTGGTAGCCACTATCACCGGTGTGCAGCCAGCCGTCTCGCAGCGCCCGGCGCGTCTCCTCGGGAGCATCGAAGTACCCGGCGAAGACCGTGTCGCCGCGGACCAGGATCTCATCGGGATGATCGATCGAGTTCCCGGCGCGAAGCTCGAGCCCCGGATTCACGAAACCGCAGGACACGGTCCCGCGCTCATCGACCGGGATCTCCTCGCCCGGGAGGTGCTCCGAGACGCCCAGCGTCACCTCGCCGAGACCGTAGCCCGGGACGGCGGTGCCGGGCAGGCCGAAGTGCCGCTCGAAGAGCTGCATCGTTGATGAGCGAACGGGCTCGCCGCCTGACTTCATGAAGCGCAGCGAGGAGAGATCCAGGCGCGAGGGGTCGACCATGCGCGTGGCCAGCCGAAAGGCGAAGTCCGGCGCTGCCGTATAGGTGCCCCGGACGCGAGCAATGGTCTGGAACCAATCGGGGATCGTCCTCGCCGCGGGTTCGACCAGGTGGCAGCTGACCCCGCCGTACACGGATCCGATGACAAATCGGACCAGGCCCAGGTCGTGCCAAGGCGGCGCCCAGCACACGAGCACGTCGTCCTGGTTGAGAAAGCCCTCGGTCCGGTTCAGGCTCAGGTAGCTCATCACGTTGCGCTGCAGGATCATCGAGGCGCGGGGAGTTCCCGAGGTGCCCGAGGTGGGCTGGAGGAAGGCCAGCCCATCGGGCCCGAGCTGCGTATCGGCCCGCGTCCCGCCGGCGCGCAGCAGCTCGTGAGCGAGCTCGTCGGTGATGACCAGTGCGGGCCGGACCAACTCGAGGCGGCGCCTCAGCGTCTGCGCCGGAACCCTGGGGTTGAATGCGCACGGCGCGGCGCCGATCAGCTGAAGGGCCCAGAACACCACCACGAAGTCCAGTCCGGCTGACATGGCCAGGGCGACTCGGTCCTCCGGGGTGACACCCTTTCGTTGCAAGGCGGCGGCGCAGGCGCTCGCTCGCTCGGCTAGCCCGCCGAAAGTGAGCCGACGCTCTCCCTCGGCGAAGGCCAGGCGTTCAGGGTCCCGCGTCGCCCTGTCGGTGAGCACATCGCGCAGGAGCACCGGGCCGCCCTGGTTCGCCTGAGTCCTCACGAGGCGGATCGCAGGCCGAGACCGGCGGCGATGATGCTGCGCTGCATATCCGAGGTTCCGGAATGGATCCGCGTCCCGACCGCGTCGCGAACCTCGCGCTCGAGCTCGAGCTCGGACATGTAGCCGTAGCCCCCGTGAATCTGAAGCGCATCCAGACTCGACTGAAGGTAGCTCTCGCTGACGAACAGCTTGGCCAGGGCGGCATCGGCGGCCTGGGCTTGGTTGCCCTCGAGAAGAGTCGCGAGCCGGTACACGAGAAGCCGAGCGGCCTCGAGACGGACTTTCATCTCCGCGATCCGATGCGAGACGGCCTGGAAGCTCCCGATCGGCTTCCCGAACTGCCTTCGCGCTTGCGCGTAGTCGACGCACTGTTCGATCTGGCGCTCCATCGCACCAACGGTGCTGGCCAGGATGCACCCCCGCTCCCACAGCATGGCCTGGTTGAAGATGGCCATTCCCGCTCCCGACCGGCCGAGCATCTGCTCGCTCCTTACTCGGCAATCCTCGAGAATCACCTCGCCCATCGGCGAGGTACGTAACCCCATCTTCTCCTCCGGCCGGCCGACCCTGAGTCCCGGAGTGTCGCGATCGACGAGAAAGGCGGAAATACCCAGGGGGCCGTCGCGTGGCTCCGTGGACACATAGACCAGGACGACGTCGGCCTCGGGTGCGTTGGTGACGAACGTCTTGCGACCATTCAGGACGTAGCTGTCTTCGCCATCCCGGCGGCCCGTGGCCCCGACCCGGAGGGCGTCTGAGCCGGACTCTGGCTCGGTCATGGCCTGAGCGCCGATCAACGAGCCATCGCAGAATCCGGGCAGGTAGCGCGCGCGCTGGGCCTCGCTGCCGAACCTGACCAGCGGAACCTCGCAGGCCCACATCTGGGCGTTCAGGGCGAAGATGAGCCCGTTGTCCCGGCAGCCGTAGCCGAGCGCCTCGAGCGCCACGGCGATCGTGGTCGCCGGCGAGCCAGAGCCGCCGTACTCCGGGGGGACCGGAAGCCCCTGGATCCCGATCTCGGCGCAGCACCTCCACGCTTCGCGCGAGAAGGCGTGCTCGGCATCCCTGCGCCTAAGGTCCTTGGATAGACGGCTCTGGGCGAAGCCGACCACCGAGTCGTGGTAGGCACGCTGCTCGTCTGTCCAGTCGAAGTTCATGGTCAACCCAGCCCTCCGCCCCGACCAGCTGGGGCCAGAGCCGACGGTACCTGACCGTGATACCTGCTGTAGCCTCGACGTGCATCATGCCTCTGAACCGGCGGAGGAGCCCCACGATTGTCGTCCTGGGCATGATGACGAGACATCCGGTCCCGGGGGTCATCTGGCAGACGCTGCACTACCTGCTCGGCTTTCAGCGTCTCGGCTATGACGTCTACCACGTCGAGGCGCACTCCCGACCACCCCACATGTTCGCCGACAGCACGGCGCGAGCCGTGGCCTTTCTCGACCGCGTCATGTCACGCTTCGGACTTGGCGGGCACTGGGTCTTCCAGGCCTTGCATGACGATGGTCGCTGCCATGGCCTGAGCATCGAGCGACTGCAGCGTCTCTATCGCGAGGCCGATCTGGTGATCAATCTTCATGCCGGCACTTGGCCGCTGCCCGAGCACTACGCCTCGGACCGGCTGATCTGCCTGGAGACCGATCCGGGCCGGGTCCAGGTCGAGCTGGCTGAGGACGATCCTGAGGCGATCGAGTTCCTCGCCCCCCACGCGGCCTTCTTCACCTTCGCCGAGAACTACGGTCGGCCGGGCTGCGGCCTGCCCACCAACCCCCACTTCGACTTCCGGCCCACGCGCCAGCCGGTGCTGCTCGACCTGTGGGATCGGAGCATCGCCGGTCCGCGCCCGAACTTCCGGACGATCGCCAACTGGCGGCAGATGTCAGGTGACATCCAGTTCCAGGGCGAGCAGTATGCGTGGAGCAAGCACCACGAGTTCCTCAAGCTGATCGACCTTCCTCAGCGGACGGGCCAGCACTTCGAGATGGCGCTGGCCAAGGTGGACGACCCCGACCGAGCCCAGCTCGAGACCCACGGCTGGATCCTGCGCGACGCGCTGGCCTTCGGCCAGGACCTCGACACCTACCGGACCTTCATCCACGGGGCTCGCGCCGAGTTCTCAGTGGCCAAGGATCAGAACATCCGGTTGCGAACCGGGTGGTTCAGCGACCGCAGCGCGACCTTCTTGGCCAGCGGCCTGCCGGTGATCGTCCAGGACACGGCGTTCGGGTGTGCGCTGCCGACCGGGGAAGGGCTGCTGCCTTTTCTCACGCGGCAGCAAGCCGAGGAGGCGGTGGGTCGTGTCTGTGCCGACCCCGCGCGCCACGAAAGGGCTGCGCTGCAGATCGCACGCGAGTTCTTCTCGCACGAGGTGGTCCTGGGTCGGCTGCTGGAAGACCTGGGGATGCCTCGCCATGCCGAGGCGGCGCGCTCAAGGCCCGGGGCGGGGGGGCTGCCGACGTCGATCACGCTGCCGCCGTCGATCACGCTGAGCACGGTCGGGCGTCACCCGACCGAGATCGATCCCGAGACGGTTGAGATCATCATGCGCCGACCGAGCCCCGGCGCCTTCGCCAGCCCAGCGCAAAACCGTGCGCCAGCCGCGGCCAGCGTCATCGTCGTGACCCACGACAACCTGGTCCTCACGCGCATGTGCCTCGAGAGCGTCCTCGCGGATCCGACCCCGGCACTCGAGCTAATCGTCGTCGACAACGCCTCATCCGATCCGACGCGCGCCTACCTGGAAGAGCTCGAGCGCGGGCACCCCGGCTTGCGCCTCGTCCTCAATCGGGACAACAGATCCTTTGCCGAGGCGGTGAACCAGGGCCTTGCCGAGGCGAAGGCATCGCGGCTCGTGATCCTCAACAACGACACGATCGTGACCCCTGGTTGGCTGACGCGGCTGAGTGAGCACCTTCGCGACCCCGCGGTGGGACTGGTCGGGCCGGTGACCAACAATGCCCCCAACGAGGCGGAGATCGAAGCCAATTACCGCACCTACGGAGAGTTGCTCGATCTCGCGGCACAGCGCGCTCGGACCCACCGGGGCCAGTCCACCGAGATGCCGGTGGCAACGATGTTCTGTGTCGCCATGCGGCGAGATGTCTTCGACCAGATCGGCGACCTCGACGAGCGCTACCGGATCGGGCTGTTCGAGGACGACGACTATTCCGAGCGCATCCGAGCTGCGGGGTTGCGGGTGGTCTGCGCCGAGGACGTTTTCGTGCACCACTTCGGTCAGGGGTCTTTCGGGCACCTGGTCGCCAACGGCGGGTACGCCGAGTTGCACGAGGCCAATCGCCGCCGGTTCGAGAGCAAATGGGGTCGGCCCTGGCGACCCCACGCGCGTCGGGACAGCATCCAGTGGCAGCGGGTGATAACCGAGGTCCGCCAGCTGGTGGAGGACGCCGTTCCCCCGGAAGCTGTCGTGCTGGTGGCCAACCGGGGGGATGATGCGCTTCTGCAACTCGGTTCCCGGACCGGCTGGCCCTTTCCCAGCGACGGCGCCCCCGAGCCCGCGGGTCACTATCCGGCGGACAGCTCGGCCGCGATCGAGCAGCTCGAGCGCCTGCGCAGCGCCGGCGCCACGCATCTCGTCTTCCCGCGCATGGAGCTCTGGTGGCTGGAGCACTATCCGGCGCTGCGCGACCACCTCGGAGTGATCCACCGGCAGGTGGCCAGCAGCGACGCTGGAGTGGCCTACGCGCTGGCCGCCGATGGCGACCGTGCCCGTCGTGACTGATCCATCGTGACCACGGTTGTCGTCGCCGGTGCCGTGGCCAACAAGCCGCTCAACGGCGGGGAGGCCTGGAGCCGGCTCACGCTCGTCCGCGGCCTGCTCGAGCTGGGGGTCGACGCTTACCTGGTCGAGGAGCTCGACCCGGTTCGCGACGCCAGCGTCGCGCACTTTCAAAACGTGGTGGCCCAGGCCGGCCTGGGCGATCGCGCCAGCCTCGTCTGCGGGCCCGGTGAGGACACCGAAGGTCTGACCTTCGATCAGGTCCGGGAGATCGCCCGCAGCGCCGACCTGCTCATCAATGTCAGCGGACACCTGCAGCGCCCCGCGCTGAAGGACAGCTTTCGCCGCCGGGCGTTCCTCGACCTCGATCCGGGCTTTACGCAGCTCTGGCAGAGCGCTGGAGTCAGCGGTGCCAGGCTCGAGGGCCATGAGGTGTACTTCACCGTGGGGGCGAACGTCGGCCGGCCAGGCTGCTCGATTCCCACCTGTGGACTCGACTGGCGCCCGACCCGACCGGTGGTGCTGCTCGACGACTGGCCAATGGTCACGGGAGGATGCGAGCGCTTCACCACGATTTCGAGCTGGCGGGGCCCGTTCGGCCCGATCAGCCTGAATGGGAAGACCTACGGGCTGAAGGTGCACGAGTTTCGACGGTTCATCGAGCTTCCGCAGCGAACCGGCCTCGGGTTCGAGCTCGCGCTCGACATCGATCCGAGCGAGACCGCTGACTTGGCCCGGCTACGCGACCACGGCTGGGGGCTGGCCGATCCGTCGCTCGTGGCGGCCGACCTGGACACCTACCGGGGCTACGTCCAGGGTTCCGGGGCTGAATTCGGCGTGGCCCAGGGAATCTACGTAGAGACGTCGAGCGGCTGGTTCAGTGACCGCACGGTCCGCTACCTGGCCTCGGGCAAGCCCGTGCTGCTGCAGGACACGGGGCTGCGGAGCCTGTATCCGACGGGATGGGGGTTGGTTCCGTTCCTGACCCTGGAGCAGGCCGTCCGCGGGGCGGCGTCGATCGTCGCCGACTACGAGCGCCACGCTGAGGCGGCCCGTTCGCTAGCCGAGCGGTACTTCAGCGCCGCCGCGGTGCTGGCCAGACTCCTCGAGGACAGCGGAGTGCACTGATGCGAGGGTCGATCCTGATCAGCGGAATGCTGGCCGGAGTGCCCGGCCAGGGCGGCGCGGCCTGGAGCATCCTGCAGTACGCGCTCGGCTTCCGGCGGTTGGGCTACGAGGTCTGCGTGGTTGAGCCGGTGAAGGCGCTGGACGCGGCCAGCATCGTCTATCTCGAGACGCTGGCCGCCCGGTTCGGGATTTCCGGGGCACTCCTTCAGGCCGGCAGCCGGCTGACCGCCGGACTCGAGTACCGGGAGATCCTGCGCGCGGCCAGGCAAGCCGACATCCTCATCAACGTCTCGGGCATGCTCGCCGAGCCTGAGCTCCTGGACCCGATTCCGGTCCGCGCCTACCTGGACCTCGACCCGGCCTTCAACCAGCTCTGGCATGCGGTCTCGGGGATCGACATGCGCTTCGCCGGCCACACCCATTTCTTCACCGTCGGCCAAGCCATCGGCACCGACGGTTGCCCGGTGCCGACCTGCGGCCGCGATTGGCTGGGAACCCTGCCGCCGGTGGTTCTGGAACAGTGGCCCGATACCGGTGGCTCAGCGGGCGGCGCCGTGACCACGATCGCCAACTGGCGCGGCTACGGCTCGATCGAGCACCACGGGATTCACTACGGGCAGAAGGCCCACTCGATCCGTAAGTTGATCGATCTGCCGACGCGCACGGAACAGCCCCTGCGGCTCGCGTTGGCCATCCATCCCGACGAGACTGCCGATCTCGACGCGCTCGCCGCCCACGGCTGGGAGCTCAGCGACCCCGGCCGCGTCGCCGCCACGCCGGATCAGTACCGGCGGTTCATCCAGGGCTCCAAGGCCGAGCTCGGCGTGGCCAAGAGTGGCTACGTGGTCTCCCGGTGCGGCTGGTTCAGCGATCGCAGCGCCTGTTATCTGGCCTCGGGTGTTCCGGTCGTCGCACAGGACACGGGGTTCACCGCTTTCCTCCCGCCGGGCGACGGACTGCTTGCGTTCTCCAACGCCGAGCAGGCCGCGGCGGCGCTCCACGACGTCGCCCGGGATCGCCCTCGCCACCGCCGGGCAGCGCGCGCGCTGGCCGAAGAGCACCTGGATTCAGACCGGGTCCTCGCCCGGCTCCTGGAGCGGCTATGAGGACCGACGGCGAAATCGCGGAGGCGCTCGCGGCGGTGCTCGGCCGCCAGGTCGAGCTGGTCAGTCGCCGGCGGCACGCCTATGGGACCAGCTTCCCGATCGACGCCCTCGAGGTGCGGATCGACGGCGGCCCGCCCGAGCGGCTGCTCCTCAAGGATCTCGGCACCCCCGCGGCGGCCGCCCGGTCGGTCAAGCCCGGCTTCCTGCACGATCCGCTGCGCGAGATCGCGGTGTACCTGGAGGTCCTGGCCAAGCACGATCTCGGGACGCCGCACTGCTACGGCGCGTCCATCGATCCCGACCTGAACCGGTACTGGCTGTTCCTCGAGCACGTCCCCGGAGTGGAGCTGTGGCAGGTTGGCGAGCTGCCGGTCTGGGAGGAGGTGGCCGGCTGGCTGGCCCGGTTTCACGCCCGCGGAGAGGCGATTCTCCATCCGCGGGCGATCCGCTGCGACCGGGCCTTCTTCGAGGGCTGGCTGCATCGCGCTCGGGCCGCGACCCGGGACGAGCGGCTCGACCGCCTGGCCGCCGCTTACAGCACCGTGGTCGACCAGCTGCTCGCCCTGCCCGTAACCCTCATCCACGGCGAGTTCTATCCGTCCAACGTCCTCATCGGGCGTGCGAGCGCGGGTGTCCGGGTGTGCGCAGTCGATTGGGAGATGACCGCGCGCGGTCCGGGACTGCTCGATCTGGCCGCGATCACCGCCGGGGGCTGGACCGAGGCCGAGCGGGCGGCCATCCAGGCGGCCTACAACCGCGCTCTGCCCACCGCGCTCGACGCCGCGGCTCTGCGCCGGAGCCTGGCCTGCTGCCGCCTGCACCTGGCCCTGCAGTGGCTGGGCTGGGCCGAGGACTGGACGCCGCCGCGTGAGCACGCCCAGGACTGGATGGAGGTCGCGCTCAGCGCCGCAGGGGAACTGGGGATCAACTGAGCGCGAGTTGATCGAGGAGGCGGTCGAGAACCTGGTCGGAGTCGAAGTGCGCCGAGGCGATCTCCCGGGCCGCCCGGGCGTGGCGGGGGTAATCGCCGAGGATCTCTCGAGCGCCGTCCTGCGCCTCGGCCGGTGTCGAGAAGCTGAGCAGGCCCTCTCCAGTCGGGTAGTTCTCGCCGAATCCGGTGTCCTGGGCCAGCACCGGTTTGCCGCTGGCCAGGTAGCACGCGCTGCGATCGCTGAACCAGCCGCCGCGGGTCTGCACGTACATGTTCTTGGCCACCATGAACTCGGCCTGGGAGCCGGCGATGTAGTCGCGATACGCGGTGGGATCCCCGGCCACGATCGACGGGTCAACCACCGACCAGCCGCCCGCGCGCAGCAGCGCGAGGTCAGAGGTCTCCGAGGGGTCGATTCGCAACGCGATCTCCCAGCGAGCCGCAACCTGGCGGGGCAGCTCGGCAAAGCGGCGAAACTCGTGCACCCGGAGGCCATAGCGCCGGCCGGCGAACTCGATCGGTTCGAAGGCGCCGCGCCAGGCGGCGATGCTCGTGAAGCCGCGGCCCCCCTCGCAGCGCGGCCAGCGGTCGAGCACGACAGGCTGGCCGGTGGTGATCCAGTCCCGGCCGCAGGTGGGGACGCCGCACCCAGGCTGGCCGATGTTCTCGGCGATGGTGACGAACCGGTCATAGCCCGCGAATGCGTCATGCAGTCCGAGCTCGCGCCACATCTGGGGAAAGCCCGGATCGATGTCGAGAAAGACTCGCAGGGGCGCGGCCGCCATCACCTCGGGATCGTCAACGTAGCCCATCACGTTGAGGAGCATCGCCGAGGTCCTCAGCAGAGGAAGCAGCCGCTTGCGGGGCAGGCCGATCGTCTCCCGGCTGCCGCGCTCGAGGATCGCGTACGAATCGTCCAGGCCGAACTCGTGCAGCACCGACACTGCATAGGCCACCTCGGCCGAATCCGGGCTGAGGTCATCGACCAGATCTAGGAACACAACGCGCCAGCCCAGCCTCTGGAAGCCGAGTAGGTAGCGCAGGAAGACCCAGCTGTGCCCCACCTCACCCGGCTTGGCGGCCAGCGCGCCGCCGACGACGATCGTTCCCCGGTTCACACCGCGCTGGTGCTGTGAGGATCGGCCCCGCCACCGGCGCGTGCGACCGCGCGCGCCCACGCCTCGGCCCACGGATGCTCGGTCACCGGCTGAGACGGGTCCAGCTCGTCCTCACCGGCGTACTCCCGCAGCTGCGACTGTGGGGGAAGGGGGGGTGCCAGGCGGCGGGCGCCAACGTCGGCCACGACGTTTCGCCATCCGCCCCACCCGTGCTGCCGGTCGGGCGCAGCGTGGTGTCGCCCCGAGTATTTCTCGAGGGCGTGATCCGGGCTGAGGAACATGTAATGGCGCAGGCGCAAGGACGTCGGGTCGGCCCGCAGCGCTGGGAAGGCCACCCGATGTCCTCCCGCCGACCTGAGGTCCACCGGCTCGGGTTGGCGCTTCCACGCGTTCAGGCGGTGCGGGTAAGCGGGCAGGAAGGGGTAATAGTGTCGCATCGTCTCGCGGAACGCGGGATGATCGTGGTCGGGCGCCTCGAGCGTGGGAATGAAGCTGAACTCGAGGAAGTTGACGGCGTTGAAACCGGCTTGGTCGGCGCGTTCCAGCGCGTCGATCAGTCGCAGATCCGAGCGGCACGCGGTTCTGATCTCGTCGGCGTCGTGATGCATGAACCAGTCAGCGTCGAGTTCGGCCGCCAGGGCCTCCTTGCGCTCGAGCACGGCGCCTAGTGGAAAAGCCCCGTCTCGGGGGAGCGCCTCGATCGCTATCAGCCCTTGGCCGAGGTACCGCTCGGCTCTGACGACGGTCTCGTCGCTGGAGCCGTTGTCGATCAGGTAGACCTCTACGCCCTGCTCCCGGAGATGCTCGATGCAGCCGCTGATGAACCTCTCCTCGTTGTAGCTGGCCACCAAGGCTATGGCGCGAAGCTGGCGACTGGCCACGAACTCAACCTAGGACGAGCTGAGATCGGCGATGCACACCCGGCGGGTGCCGCCCAGGTAGGCGTTGAAGACCACCAGCTGAGCGCTTCGGTCCCAGGCTGGATGGGGATCGACTCGGAGTTCCCTCGTTGGACCTGCGAAGGGTGGCACGCTGGGAACGCGCGCGAGCATCAGCTCGTGGCCCTGGCGAGCCTCGATCAGCCGCAGTGGGACGGTCCCGTCTGCGAACGGACTCTCTCGGGGATAGGCGTCGGTCAGGATGTGACGCTCGTCCGGATGCATGCTCGGGTGCCCTGACCCGACGATGTCGCGGTTGAGGACCTCTAGGCCGCTGCCATCGTGGCGAGCGCGAACAAAGCGCATTTCGCCGCCGAGGTTCAGGTTCATCATCACGTGCTCGCTGTCCGGGCACCAACTGGGGTGATGACCGCCCTTGGCCCATTCTTCCCCCGGTATCGCCACCCTGATCTGCGAACCGTCGCTGCGCATCGTGATGAGCTGCCGCCGCACCCTACGGCGCTCGGTGGGATCGGCGCTAACCAGGCAGACAACGGCCTGCAGACGTCGACCGTCGGGGCTGAACCTGACATGAAAGACATAGAGGGCGCTATCGGTATCGATGGCGATCTTCGGGCGTGAGGCCTCGACGATCTGAGCCAGCGAGACCAGCAGGCGGGATCTTCCTGAGCGGGTGTCGGTCATGTAGATTCCGTCGTCGTCCGGCGCCCCGACGTTGCGCGGCACAAGGTCGGGCGGCGCCAGCACTCCGTAGCCGGGCTGGACGCGCCCGATGCGGAGTAGGCACCCGCTCGCCGCCATCGTGCCGTCGGGGGACACGGCATAGATCGCGCCGTCAAGGTTCTTGCGAGCGTCGCGGAAGAGGTTGAACTTGACGCCATGGGGTTGCCACGTGTCGTGGCTCAGGGCGTTGTAGTAGAGCTCTGTGTCGTCCGCGCCCCACTGAACTTGGGCGCCGAGTTGTGTGTCCCACGCCGCAGTCTCGTCCACTGTGCGCACCCCGCCCGTGACCAGGTCGATCACGGACACCTCGGCGAGCTCACCTGGTGACGGGAGACGGTCCTCACACGGTATGCGCGTCACCGCGAGGAACCGGCCTGATGGGCTGACGGGCGAGGAGTCGAAGAAGCGATGCAGGGTGCGATCGTGTGCGGGAGTCACACACCAGACCGGCGCGGCGACCTCGAGCTCTGCGCAGCGAGGGAAGTTGCGGGCCAGTCCGTCCCGCACCTCGACGCTCCTCACCTGATCAACGCGAGCGGTCATAGCCCAGCCGGGCGAGCAGCTCACCCGCCGTCGCATCGAAGCGCCGGAGATCCTCATCACACATCTGAGAGCGCCAGTCGCGCAGCCCCCTAGTCGGGGCCAACGCGACGCTGCGATGGTTCGCCGGCTGGCGAAAGGACCGCACCAGCGTCTCATAGCGCCGCTCGTAGCGCAGCATCTCCGGTGCGTAGGAGAGCTCGAAGAAGCGGCAAATGCCGCGAAGCTCGGACTCTGGGTCCTCGATCAGCCGCTCATAGGAGATCTCCCGGTAGCGGCCCGGGGGGAGCGAGAGCCCCGCCCTTAGTCCGAGCTCGACGTTAGCGCGCCAAAATTCGGCCATCGTTTGAATGCCATTGGTGGCCCTGGGTCGTGCCCAGTCGGTCTCCATCAAGGACAAAGCTACGTCACGGCCGTCGCGAATGACGTGCAGGAATCGTGCCTCGGGCAGCAACTCGGCCAGGAGGAGGAGGTGACGAACGTATCCGGGTGTCTTGTCGCCGTAGAGCCGCTTGCCCACGAACGCGGCGTGCGTCGAATACAACATCCGGATGGCGTCGGCCAGCGACTGAGGCAGTGCCTCGGCGAGGGCCTGGAGCACCAGCGCCTCGGGCAAATGCCAGAGTCGGAAGCGAGCGTCCTCGACGAGCCTCGATCCAAACGCATCCATGGCGAATCCGTCGGCTCGCTCGTACCAACCACGCTGCAGGGCCATCGGCACGATGAAGTGAGACTCCCCCGGGATGGCCAGATCCGGATGAGCGTCGAGCATCGCGCGAAGAAGCGTCGTACCTGAACGGGGACAGCCGACGATGAACGGGAACACGTGCTGCGGGTCCGAGGGGCGATTCCCGGCTTGTTCACTAGCATGCTCGATCGTGCCCACCCGCCCAGCGACAGTCGCCTTCATACGCGAGGCCGTCGCTGCGACCTGGCCCCACCGTTTCGCTCCGGGAGAGCTCCGCGACGACGTTTCGTTAGGCGAGGAAGGCCTCGGGCTGGACTCTGTAGAGCTGGTGCAGGTGATCTTGGCCTGCGAGGAGCGCTGCGGGCGGCAGGCCACCGAAAGTCTGTTCGACCGGGTACCGCTGACGATCGAGCTACTGGCTCGATATTTCGCCGCGGCATGACATTCCCACCTCTCGGATCCGTGCTGAACCGGTTCATCGTGCGTTGGCCACGGCCAAGTCTTGCCCTGGCGAGATTACTGGATACGACGAGCCGGTATTCGGGCCGAAACCCGCTGGATTTCCAGTTGCGGGTAGCCACGGCCAATGTAGCGCGCCCCTCGCCACCCTGGCGCTATCCCCACACCGTTTCTGGTCCGGATCCGTCGTCGCTGCGCCCGCCGGTGGTACTGGTGTCATTCCACATGGACGGCCTCGCCACGCTAGGCCCGTTGCTGGCGCGGGTGCCCGGCGAGGTGCTCGTCCTGACCGGATTCCCGCGGCCGCCTAGACCGTGGGTGGAGACGGTCTCCCTCGATGGAGGCAGCTGGGCTCGCGCCGCGGCGACCAAGCGCGCGGTTGACAGGCTCCGGGCACCAGGCTTCGTGGCCCTCCTCGTGCTCGTCAACGAGCCTGGACCTCGGTCAATCGACGTGACGCTGTTCGGCAAGCGCCAGACATTCTCTAGCGGGGCGTTCGCGCTGGCCAGTACGACGAGGAGTCCGATCGTGCCTATTGCGGCACGCTGGCGAGGGGTGAAGCCGGAGCTGGTCGTCGGCGATCCGATCGCAGTGGGGGAGCACTCGGCGATGGCGGCCGCGCTGGCCCGCTGGCTGGAAGATTACCTGCGCGAGGGCCCGCCGGAGCGCACCGCCGGGCTCACCGCCGGGCTCTTGGCCCGGCTCAACGGCTGACGGTCCTCGAGCAGTTCTCGCAGGCGGCCGTGGCGGATCTTTCCGTTCTCGGTCCGGGGAATGGCTCGGCGGGGAAGCACCCGGATGTGTCCGGGGGCAAACCCCAACGCGGCGACGATTTCGCGCGATACGTCAGCGGCGATCTGGTCGGCTGAACGTTGCTCTGATACGTCGGCTTCGACGGCGACCGCGATCACCTCCTGCTCAGATCCTAGATCCCTGACGCTGGTCGCCCCGGCGACCCGCACGCCGCTGGCTCGCAGCGCCGCCTCCTCGAGCTCAGTGGGCGGGATCAAGGCGCCGGCTCGCTTGATCATCCCTGCCCGACGTCCGAGCACGAACAGCCGCCCCTCTCGGTCGAGGTACCCACTGTCGCCCGTGTGAAGCCACCCGTCCCGCAGCACCCGAGCCGTCTCCTCGGGCGATTCGAAGTAGCCCGGGAATACCGTCTCTCCGCGCACCAAGATCTCATCGGGCTCGTGTACCGAGCTGCCGGCCTTGACCTCGAGACCCCCTATCGGACGTCCGCAGGATACGTTGCCGCGCTCGTCGACCGACAGCTCCTCGCCGGGGATATGGGAGGTGACCCCGAGTGTCGCCTCGCCCAGCCCATATCCGGGCCTGATGGCGCCCGGCAATCCGAAGTGCTGCTCGAAGGCCGCGATCGATGGCCAACGGACGGGCTCGCCACCGGAGGCCATGAACCGAAGCGAGGAGAGGTCGACGGTCTCCGGCGCCACCATGCGCACGGCGAGGCGAAAGGCGAAATCAGGTGCGGCCGAGAAGCTGCCTCGGGCCTGGGAGACGGTGGCCAGCCACTCGGGAATCGTCCGCACGGCCGGATCGACGAGGTGGCAGCGAATGCCGAGATACACGGGTCGGATGACGAACAGGACCAGCCCGAGGTCATGCCATGGCGGAACCCACCCGACCATCACGTCGTCGGGCCGGGCGTACTTCTGCCAAGCTTGCTCGTAGGCCATGATGTTGCGCTGCAGGATCATCGAGGCGCGCGGGGCTCCAGACGTGCCCGAGGTGAGCTGGAGGAAGGCGAGATCGTCAGGAGAGATCTCCGGGGCCGTGAGACCGTTCCCGGACGGCACCATCTTCCCGGCCGTCTCGTCGGTCACCACCAGCGTCGGACGTATCCGCTCGATCCGCGCGGCCAACGTCGGTTCGGGGACGTATGGGTTGAACGCGCAGGGCACGGCGCCGAGCAGCTGGGCGGCCCAGAAGGTCTCCACGAATCTGAGGCCCGGAGACATGACCAGCGCGATCCGATCGCCCAGCTGGACTCCCGCGCTCCGCAACGCGTTGGCGCGCGCAGTGGCGCGCTCCGCCAACTCGGCGAACGTCAGCTCGTCTTCGCGATGGACGAAGGCGACGCGGTCGGGCGCTGCGTCGGCCCAGTGCGGAAGGACGTCGGTGAGCACACCCCAGCGCCGATCTCCCATCGAGTCGACTCTAGCCAAGCCGAGCGGATCTCAGGCGGCCGGCCGCCGAGGCGCTCGAGGCTGTGTTGCCCTTGCGCTCGTAGAGGCCCACGGCCTGGTGGAGTATCGGAGCCGCGTCCGCCGGTCGGCCCACCGCGCTAAGGGTCGTGGCCAGGTCCACCAGGGCGTCGGCGTGCAGGTTCGGAGCGCCGAAGGCGGCCGCCAGCGAGACCGCCTCGGTGCCGCGGGCCAGGGCGGCACCGGCCTCGCCCTCGGCGAGCAGGAGGGTGGCCCGCGAGCGACGCCACCGGGCCTGCGCCGGGACGTCACTAGCTGCCGTCGTCCGTTCGGCGAAGCTGATCAGCGGCTCCGCCGCGCTGTAGTTCTCCACCGCGCACAGCGCCTCAGCTCGGCCGGCGACGAATCGTGCCGTGTTCCACGGCCGCGCGCCCCGGGAGCGCCGCTCGGCGTCGAGGTTTTCGCCAGCGAGCAGCTCCACGCTGGTGGCCGCCGATGCGGCAGCGAGCTCCGCGCCCTGACGCCGCCGCGGCCGGCCTTCGAGCAGTGACCGGGCCTCGTCGAAGCGACCCTCTGCGGCGAGCAGCTCGGCCAAGACGAGACGCCCTGCTGTCATCTCGAGTGTGCCTACGGGCTGCTCGAGCAACGCTCGGCAGGCCGCGATGCCCTCAGACACGGTCCTCGGGCCGCTGAGCGACCAGCTCCGCGCCGAGGCCTGGGCGGTGCGGGAGATCAGGCGCTCTGAGTCGGTCTCCCGCGCGTGGCGGACGGCCGCCTCGAGCTCGGCCTGTTCAGCCGCCAGGTTGCCCCAGTGACGGTGGATCTCGGCCGCCGCGAGGCACGCGTAGGTCCGAGAGAGGCCATCCCGTCGGTCGTCTTTACCGCCGCGCGTGGCGCGGATCGACTCAAGGAAGGACTCCGGCCCTGGGGAGGAGCACGGCGAGGACTGCTCCGCGAGCCGTAGACGCGGGTACAGGCCGGCGTCGAAGACCCACTTGTACTTCTCATACACGGCCTCCTCGGCGGCCGGGGTGAAGTAGCGCTCGAAGGCCTCGTGCGACGATTGGTTGCGGCGCGGCAGGCTCAGCTCGGGCGTGTCGACGCCGGCTTGCTCGAGTGCGCCGGCGAGCTCACGATCCGCGTTCTCGAGCCGGATGATCCGCAGGTTATCCGGGACCACTCCGTCGAGCAGGAAGTAGGACTCGATCGGTTGATCGCCGTGTGGAGCGCTGACGGTCGCAAACAGCTCGAAGCTCCCCAGCAGGGCGAGCGCCTGCTGGGCAGTGTGGTTGTAGCTGTTGAGATCCTGGCGCAGGAAGGCGTATCTGGAGACCTCGAGCTCGTAGGGGTCTCGGACGCAGGCCAAGACCAGGGGCAGCTGCTCGAGGGCCACGCCGCGGCTCTGGAGGACGAGGTGGGCCTCGGCGAGGCTTTCGTGTGCGGTCCCCGCGACCCGCGTAATCCGCGACGGTAGATCCATCACGTGATCGGGCGGCAGAGTGCAATAGAGAGGCTCGGCCAGGGTCTCGAGCAGGTACTGCACGATCGAGCTTCCCCGGCTTTCGGGACGTGCAGGAACAGCATCTGGTCGTTGAAGACCACGGTCTCGCTCAGGGCTGGTCGGCCGGCCCGTTGAACTGTGCTTTTCGAACCCACCCCCAGTAGAGATTGTGCGGGTGTGCGGTGATCGCCTTGGCGTAGATCTCTGAGAACCGGTGGATGTTCTCTACCAGGTCGAGCTCGCGATCGTCCGTGGCCTGAAGCTCGAGCGGCGGGTGGATGATCAGACGACCGGCGAGTGGTTCGCGCAGCGTGCCATCGTCGACAAGGAACGCCGGGAGCACCGGTGCCCCGACCGCGCGCGCGAGGCGCATCGCGCCGGTCGCAAACGGAATCTCGATGCCGAGGACCGAGACGCTCCGGAGCGAGAGCGCGGCGCGCCCATCCATGAGAATGATCAGCAGCTCGTTTCGTTTCAGGGCCGCCAGATGAGGCCTGAGGTTAGGGGTTGTGGGCAGATCCTCGGTGAAGCATTCTGGAAATCCACGTGTGGTAGTCATCATGCCGACGAGCTGAGCGTTATAGCCCTGAAGGCGCAGCGCCGGCTTGATGAGCCTCGGGCGGCCGAAGTGCGCAGAGACGATGATCACTCCGGTCCCTCCGTCCAGAGCCCGATCGAGGTGATCGAGACCCTCGATCCCCACCACTCGCTCGCCGTGCGCGAACCCCGTCTTCTTCAGCCATGGGTCTAGAGCCAGTCCGCGGCGGCGAAACTCGAATGTTCGACGAGCGACGGTCCTTCGCTCCCGCGGCGTCGCGACGCTTTCGAGGTGACGGTCGAGCAACGGGGCCAACCTGTGGCGAACGGGGGAGGTCAACGCGTCGATCCGTCCCAGGATTGTTGCTCCTGTGAGCTGCAGCGAGAGCGCGTGAGGCGAGGTGGAGGAGAGCCGGCCCGCGACCCGAGCGCGCAAAGGATCAGGTACGTGCTTCAAGCTTTTGGCCGGGGAGGCGATAGACCGTACCGTTCTTGCTGCCTGCGCTCTGACCCGTCCCTGACTCGAGATACTCCCGTAACCCGGAGTAGTACTCGAGCCACCACAGCTCCGGTGCCGGGAACACGATGTGCGTGGCCCCCTTGCAGCGCAGGCTGTCAATGCTCTTGATGGCCTCGCTGCCGTCGATGGGCTTGCCGCGACGATACTGGCCATCGGCTTCACGCGGGAAGTGCCACACGCAGCGGTCGGGGATCGCGAGCAACTTGTCGTCCCCATTGGTGAGGAGGAGTACGGTCGCGTCCGGAGGTGTGGCTTGGCGGACCAGCTCCCGAACGTCCTCGATGTAGCGGTCGAGGGACCGGGCGGGGGCTTCTATTCCCTTCTTCCCGGCCACGTAGCCGGTCAGCAGCGCGACCGAGCGAAAGTTCTCAGCGATGATCTCCTCATCCTCGACGACCACTCCAAGCGTGTCTTCGATGTAGGCAACCAGCTCCATGATCCCCATCGAATCCAGAAGGCCGGCCTGCAGTAGCTCGTGGTCATCGTCGAGCTCGGCGTCGGCTGGCATGGAGATGAGCGACGAGACCTGGCCGCGGAGCATTTGCGTGAGCTCTAGTCCCTCCTCGCTGACCTGCATTCAAGTCCTTTCGTCCGGCTGTTCCAGCGCGGTCTGGGCCGTTACCGTCCACCCGCGCCAATCCCCGAGCAAGGCGTCACGGACCGCCTTTAGGTATCCGAATCCGTAACGCTCCTCGGGCTCGAGCCGGTTACCCTCGCCCCACTCGTTCCACGCGTTCACGAAGACTAGGCGCTCTGCCGGCGGGCGGTCGCCGACGTAGGCCACGGCATTACTGATCGCGGCACGTAGGGCCGCGGGCGACGCTCCGGTCAGGACGGTTCCCGCCGCGCCCCGTCTCGGCGTGTTGTCCCAGCCGACCACGACCGAAGGATAAACTGGGAAGTTCCGGACCGACTTCATGAGCGAGCGAGCGGCCGCGTAGTCGTATACGTTGAGGTTCTCGCTGGACGGGTGCTCGAGGACCCCGAGTCGCGGCTCGAACTCGATCGTCCCGTCGAATCCGAGCGCTCGGTGGTCGAGCCCGTCCCAGGCGGTGGTGCCGAGCAGCAGCGGGTCAGCGACCCCAGCCCAGGCACAGGCCTGCCGGACGTTGTCGGTGAATCTGCGGGAATCCGGTAGGTGCGTAGGCCGGTAGACGACGAACACCGGTCGACCGAGGACGGTCAGATAGCGAGGATCCGCGAACACGCCCGCCAACCAGCGAGCATGCTCAAGATCGTCGGGCGCCGAATAGCGACTCTCGATGAGGACGTCGGTGTCTTCGCCCAGCCAGGTCCGGGACCAAGGTTCGTTAGCCCAAGCCAGACAGAACGGGAATTCGGGCCGGCCACTGGCGATCATCGCGTCGAGCGGAGCGCTCAGAGGCCGTCGCCCGGCAAACCAGTAATGCCAATAGCAGAACGCCTCGATCCCGTGGGTCCGCGCCAGTTCGGCTTGCGCTTCTCGCACCTCGGGGACCCGGAGATCGTAGAGACCCAGATGCGACGGGACTTGGGGCTGTTGATGGCCTTCGAACAGCGGCTTGGCCTGAACTACGTTGGTCCATTCGGTGAAGCCGGGGCCCCAGAACTCGTCGTTCTCAGGAGTGGGGTGAAACTGTGGCAGGTAAAAGGCCACCGCCCGCGCCCGCGCCTCGCGCCGCGGAGGCCCATCCGCCTCAGCTTGGCGAGAGCTCGTCCCACTCCGCGCTGGCGGCGCCTTTGCCGGCACGGCCATCGCGCCACGCTCGCGAGGCATGGTGCGCACTACGGCCGCGCGGGTTGCATCCAGGTACGCTTGTCCGTACCTTCGGTCGGGCTCCAGGTGGGCTCCCTCGCCCCACTCGTTCCAGGCATTGAGGAATACCAGCCTCTCCTCGGGCGGGTAGCCCTGAACATCGTCGATCGCGTGGCGCAGCCAGCGTCCATACGCGTCGGGGGTGGAATTGTGCAGGAGCCAGCCTCGCCGGGCGGTGCGCGGGGAGTTGTCCCAGCCGGCGCACACTGTCTCATAGCGACGGTGGCTGACCTGCTCGGCCCGGGCCAGCGCGGGCCAGCTCGCCTCGTAGTCCCACACCCTGAGGGCATCCGCGCCGTCGATGGACGACCTGGGCAGGGACTCCAGAACCGAGAACTGAGGCTGGAAGCGGACGCTGGCGTCAAAGCCACAGCGGGGGAGGTCCCGATCGCTGTCGCCGCCTCCCTCGACGCCGATCAGGTATAGGCCGTTCAGCCCCGCGGCACGCACTTCCTGGCGCCACAGGTCGACGGTTCGCGCGAGGTCCGGTAGGTCCCAGGGCCGGTAGACGAGGAACACCGGCTTTCCGTCCACTGTCACTGCCCGCCGATCCGAGAGAGCCGGAAGCAGCCACCGGATGTGTTCGCGATCGTCTTCCAGGCTGTACGCCTGGGGCTGGATGACCTCATCCTCACTACCATCCCACCGGCGGGACCACGGCTCGTTGGCCCAGCATAGGCAGAAAGGAAAATCCGGCTCACCTGAGGCGAGCACCTCATCAAACGGTCGCGCAAGCAGGCGCTTGCCGGCAAACCAGTAGTGGTAGTAACAGAAGGCGTGAACGCCGGCATCGGCGGCGAGCTTGGCCTGGGCGGCGCGGGTCTCAGGCAGACGCAGGTCGTAGAAGCCGAGCTCACCGGGCACATGTGGTTGGTAGTGGCCAGGGAACAGTGGCGACGCGCGACCGACGTTGCGCCACTCCGTGAAGCCGGTCCCCCATGCCTCGTCGTTCTCGGGGGTGGGGTGGAACTGAGGTAGATAGAAGGCAATCAGCTTCGCGGCCAGACTGCTGTGGCTGACGTCACGCAGCGGCACGATCGTGCAGACTCCCTCCTGGCGCGCCGCGAACGTGTCGCGCAGATAGTCGCTGAATCCGGGATAGGCACTCAGCCAGTCGTGCGCCGTCTCGGGTATGACGAGAAATTGCGCACCGCTGCCGATCTCTCGTTTCAGTCCGTCGACCATCTCATCGCTGGCGGCTGGCTGCATTGATCGTGCGCTGTGCGGGGCAGGGCGAGGGAAATGGGTGACGTCGCGGACGCCAAGTCGCAGCAGCTCATCCGAGCCACCGCTGAGCACGAGAATCTTCGCCTCGGCCGGGACGGCTGTCCGGACGATTTCCCCGACCGCCGGGGCGATCGCGCGCTGTTGGCGTCGAGCCTGGCGGTGCGCAAAGGTGTCCCGTCCGCTGGGGAGGGGCGTCAGGGCGGCGCTGGACCGATGGCTGATGGCCAGCTCGATGGCTTCTAGGAACCGGACGCTGACCCCGGCGCGGCCGTGGGCAGGCTCCAGGTGCGCCCGGGCGGCTTCGGAGAGAGCGTGCCACAGCTCATCCTCCACCAGCAGGCGGCCAATCGCCGCCGCGATTTCAGCCGGGGTATCGGCGGCCAGCGCGTGCCGGCCCGGCTCGAGCTCGAGGTCGCCGAGTACGGCGCTCGTGGCGACCAGCGGGGTCCCGCACGCCGCCGATTGAACGAGCATCCGGCTATCGACGCTGCTGTAAACGGGCATTACTGCGAGGCGGGCCTGGCTGAGGATCGCGGCTCGCCGGGCAACCGGCCCGCTGACGACCAAGCTCGGATCCTGGCGTGCTGAGGCGCTGAGCGGCCCGTCGCCGATGATCGAGATTGGCTGGTCTTTCCGGTCAGCGGCCTTGAGCCGCGGCACGACTTCGCGCCGCAGCAGCTCGACCGCCTCGAGGCAGTCCGGGTCAGGCAGCACCCCGGCGACGACCATCCCGGAGCGCTCGCCTAGGGGCGCGCCGACGGAACGGGGTGCGAACGCGTCCGGAACGCAGATCGCGCGCTCGGCGCCGAGCAGCATATTGACGAATCCGGCCCCCCGAGTGGATGCAGTCAAGACCGCATCGACGCTCGCGTAGACGGTCATCTCGCCCGCGGTCTCGGATCCGAGCTCATCGACCAAACGGACGGGGGGGTGGGCGGTGTGCGCGTCAGCGAAAGCCCGTCGGCCGTGACGCACTAACTGCAGTCGAGGCGCATCCACGATCACCCCGGTCTGGGTGCACGCCTCGCGCAGCATTTCCAGGTAAAGCTCGGCCACATCCCATGAGGTGCAGATGGCAACGTCGAACGACCGCTCACGCAGAACCGTCGCGAAATCGGCATCGGTCCCGTCATAGACCGGAACTCCGCGTTGCCGTAGGTCGCGGGTGAGCTCAGGGTCACCGGTCGGGGTTGCGCTGGCGAAGCTCACCCTCCAGCCGGCCCCGAGCAGGAACTCCACGAAGTCGCTCGCCCGCTCGACGCCGTCTGTTTCGGCGGGGGGGCGGCCGAGGAGCAGGGCACGGCGGCCGTTGTGCGCGCTCTGATCGGACATCAGCCCGCCAGCGTGACCACAGCGGACATCGGCTGAACGAACACGTCCATACCCCGCTTTCGCAGTCGCCGGCAATATTCGACGTCCGCGTCGTCCGCGGACAGGTCGCTCCTGAACCCACCAACGTCTAGAAACCCGGCGCGCCGGGTGGCCATGATCGCGCTCGAGCAGAAGTCGACTGTCCGGACGTAGCTGACGTCCGGTGCCGCCGGATTCTGGTGTCCGTGGCCCAGATGCAGCGGGGAGCCGTCGCCGAGTACCAGTCCGCCCGCCCGCAGCGGGCTCCCGTCCGACGCAAGTACAAGGCCTCCGGCCGCGCCGGCTTCCGGGCGCCGAAGGAGGTCGAGCAAGGGGTGCAGCCAGTCGGGCAACAGCAGCGTGGCGGCGCTGAGGAACACGAGCGAGTCCTCCGAGCTCCAACTAGCGCCCTGGTTGAGTGCCGCAGCGCGGCCAAGCTGCGTACGCCGAGGGGTTATCTGGGCGCGTTCGTGACGGGAAACCCAATGCTCAAGCTCGTGCACTCCGGAGTCGGAGGACCTCGCGTCAACCAGGATGAGCTCGCCGGCGTAGCCGGTCGGCAGGGTCTCCTCCAGCGACTCGAGAAACCAGCTCGCGTCGGTGCATTCATCGGTGACGCTGGCCACGATCGAGACGTCGGTCACGGGCAGCCCCGCCTCGGCCATCTTGAGATGAATGCCGGCGGCGGCCTCATCGTCGGGTGGGGCGGGAAATGCGATCCGGACGGCGCTGGCCACCCGGTTTGCCTCGTCGATGACAGCAGGATCGTTGGTGGTCACGGCGACGATGTCGACGCTCTCATCTGCGTGGGGGAGCTTGCCACGCGGCGAGGCATGGGCGCAGAACTCGGTCCGGGGCAGCGCATTGGCGAGATCTAGTCCCGTGTTCCAATCCAGCACAGCGGGCGCGCATCCGAGCAGCGAGGCGGTAGCGGCGACCAGGTCAGCAGTGAGCTTCCGGCGCTCGGTCGGCTTGTCCACGGGTCCTCGAAGGGAGAACAGGACACCTGACTCGTTGTCCGACGCAACGCGCCGGAACCCACGATTTAGATGCCGGCGCAAATCGGGGTAGTGCTCGAGCCACCAAAGGTACGAAGGCGGAATCAGAAAATACTCAGCGCCTCTCGTTCTGACCACCGCGAGATGGGCGATTGCCGACAGGCCGGAGGAAGGATGATGGCCGGTCGCCATCCCGTCATCCTGTTGCGGGAAATGGACTCCAGTCCGGCCGTAGAATCCAAGCAGGCGCTCATCGCCTTTCGTGACGACGGCCATCCGCGCCCCCAGAGGGGTTTCGCGCAGCACCATCTGCTTCACGCTGTGGATCTCCTCGCCGTAGCGATCGCCACCCGCTTTGAGTCTGGCCAGCACTTCGGTCTCTAGTGCGAAGAACGAACCTTGGAGATCGTGCAGACTCAGCAGCGTTTCATGCTGACTGGCCGCCCTCTCTCGCAGGATTTCGATCTCACGAATCAGCGCGCGCTCTCGTGCCTGGCCTTCGGCAAGATCATGGTCGCGGGCTTTCAAGGCTTCCTGAAGGTCCTGGAAATCAGATGTCAGCCGCTGGAGCTGTTGCGCGGTGGCCCGCAGCTCGAGGGCGTCCTCGTCGACGATCCGGGAGGTCTTGCGAATGGCTTGTCGCGCAGCCACCGGGTGCTGTCGACCACCGGCGCGCATCGACTGGTAGAGGTCGGCTATCTCCGGGGAAACCCGAGCCGTGGCGAGGTCCCCATCATCAAACCGGATGTGCCGTAACTCTGCTCGACAGACGGCGGTAGTCGAGCGCAAACCCGCAGCTGAGACAGCGATGCCAGCGTGAGCGAGTATGCGCTCGAGCTCCGCCTCGGGCCGGGTGAAGAATGCTTCGTATTCGGTGATCAGCCTCTGGTCGGCCCGTGACCCCGCGATGATTCGTTCGTTGTAGGTCTGCCACAGCTTCAGAGCATTGGAGTAGGAGAACATTCCGCGCCGGTTCAACGAGAACGCGACCTCTAGGGGATTGCGGACGCAGACGATCACCTTCAGATCGGGGATCAGCTCGCTCCACAGCGCAAGCGTGAGGCTGGTTCGCGGATCCTTCCAACCCCACGAGGGGTGGCCGGCGAACGCGTCGATTAGCCGTTCGGCTTCGGATGCATGGGCCTCGAGCCGGGGGTCCTCTCGCCAGCGTGCCGGTACCGCCGGGGGATTGTCCCAGCCTCCGCCGAGCTCGGCCAGCATGGACTCGTTAAGCCGGTGAAACCCCGAGTGCTCCCAGTAGCCATCCGGGTTGTCTGGCCCAGGACCGATCAACTCCTCCTCCGGTCCTAGGTAGAGTCCGCTCCGATGCAGCAGCTGGGCGACCATCGAGGTCCCCGAGCGGTGCATCCCGACGACGGCCACTGGCACTAGGATGGCCAGCCGACTTCGGGGCTGGAGACGCCGGAGGCCCACAAGTGGTGGTCGAGCCCCGAGAGTTCGACCGTGGGGATGACACGCTTGAGCCTGCGCTCCGCGTCGGGGAAGATCTTCGCCAGCTGCGTCCAGGGGGCACGCAGGAGGAGGTCGTAGTCGAGGGCGTCATCGACGACCGTGCCGGCGACACGCTGCGAGATGGCATGGAGTACGGGCCAGCTCTCGAGCAATCCGGCCGCGGTGTGCGCGTTTACGCTGATGTCCATACGGGAGTTTCGGCGCACGCGGGCCAGGCGGCGCAGGGCCGTGTCGGTGTCATCACGCAACGCGGCTAGCAGGGCGCCGATTAGCAGCCACAGACCACCGGTTTGCATCCACCTCGGCAGCCGCACGACGAGCGACTCGAGGGGCTCCGCCGATCCGGTCTCGAACAACAACGTCAGCGCAGCGATCAGCAGGTCGGCGGCGGCGGCGATGCCCGGGGCACCCCTCGCCGGGCTCCACACGCTGGGAGCCTGCGGCGAGAGATCGTCGAAGGAGTCAAACCCGAACTGGTAGTCGTGTAATTGCTTGTAGAGCCCAGCCTGAGCGGTGAGCTCCTCATGCGTGCCCTGCTGGACGAGATGTCCATGGTCGAGAACCAGGATCCGATCAGCTTGCCGAACGGTGGAGAGGCGGTGAGCGACGGTGAAGGTCGTCCTGCCCTCCATCAACCGGTCCAGTGCCGCGAGGATGACCATCTCGGTCTGGGAGTCGATCGATGAGGTCGGCTCGTCGAGGAGCAGGATGGGTGCATCCTTCAAGAAGGCGCGGGCGATGCTTATGCGTTGACGTTCCCCCTGCGAGATCTGCGAGCCGCGTTCGCCGATCACCGTCTCGTATTTTTCCGGCAGCCCGCTGATGAAGTCGTGAACGTTCGCCGCCTGGGCGGCGGCGACCACCTCGGCGTAGGCGGCCGCCGGCCGCCCGTAGAGGATGTTCTCGGCGATTGTGCCCGCGAACAGCATCGGCTCCTGAAGAACGATGCTGACGTGCTGGCGCAGGGAGCTCACCTTGATGCGGCGGACGTCGACCCCATCGAGCCGCACCACCCCCTGGGTTGGGGCGTAGAACCGCATGATCAGGCTCAGGACAGTGGTCTTGCCGGCGCCGGTTGGCCCGACGATGGCGATCCGCTGCCCCGGCTGGGCGTCGAAAGATATGTCCACCAGACTCTCTGAGCGTCGGCGCAGCCGCGTCATCGGATCCAGGCCTAGCTCGCGGGCCTTGGCCAGCAACAGGGCAATCTCGGGCTCTTCGATCATGCCGACGAAGCCGCCGGAGCGCGCGTTCGCTCGCGTGCGGCTCCGGGTTGGCTCGGAAGCGCTCGAGTTCGTGCCGGCAGAGCCCCTCGAGCTCGCGCCATAGCGGAAATGGACCCTGTCAAGCGTGATCCGCCCAGCAACGGATGGCAGCTCGACGGCGTCGGGGGGGTCCTGGACGGCAGGCTCGAGGTCCAGGATCTCCAGCGCGGATTCGAAGTTGACGAACTGCTGCTGCAACATCCCGAACGTTGATGAAACCTGCTGAATGGGCTGATAGATCGCGGCCACGTATCCCAGCAGCACGACCAGGTCACCAACGCTCAGACGATGATCCAGGACCGCCACGGCGCCAAATCCGAGCACCAGAGCGGTCCCCGTCGCGGTAATGACGGTGACCGCGACTGAGAACAGCGTCTGGCGCAGCGTCACCCCGACCCGCGCCTCGTTGGCCCTCCTGGCCTGCTCTCGCCACCGGCGGTGCTCCGTCTGCTCGCGGCCGAAGGACAGGATCACGCGGATCATCGCGAGGCCCTCGTACATGATCGACTGGGATCCCATCTCGAGCTGTCGCACCTCGTAAAGGCGCGGCTCGACCTTTCTGGCGTAATACCGCGTCGAATACACGACCAAGGGGATCATGGCCGCGGCGAGTAGTGCCAGCTGCCAATCGAGTAGCAGCGCCACAACGAACATCCCCATGGCTGTCACGATCGCCTGGATGAGCGGCGGGACAGCTACGACAATCTGCCCAATCGCACTGGTCTGCTGGCCGAGCCGGTACATGAGCTGCCCGGCAGGCATGCGATCATGAAACTCAAGCGAGAGGCGCTGCGCGTTCGCATACACGGCGCCACGGAAGTCATAGGTCAGATAGAGGTTGAGCTTGGTGTTCACGTACGCCTCGATGACACCCAGACCCTGCGAGAGCACGGTCAGGAGCAGGCCAGCCAGTACGATCAGAGCAATCACTTCGTCCGTTCCGAGGCCGGCAAGCAGAGAGCGCACCACCGTCGGGAGGTGCTGGCGGCCCAGGATCGTGTCGATGACGAGGGCCAATGGCCACGGGCCGGCCAGGCCGAAAAGCGCGGCAAAACCGATCATGCTCGCCGAGCCGATGGCCAACCTCCGGTGGGGACGGAGGAACGGCAGCATGCGTATGGCGTGGCGGAATACGTGCAGGGCGCCCACGGGCTGGCTACGCGCTCGCTTGCTCCGCCTGCGACGCATCATCTCGAGCTCATCGGACGTGCCGTAACATCGCGAAAGCCCATCAGGCAAAGCCCGCAATCCTCGAGCACGCGGCGCAATGAACCCGCGCACAGTGTGGTCAGCTCGAGTTCGCGTTCCCGGTAGTAAGCGGAACGGAGCTGCGAATCGACCTGTCCAGGATGACATCCCAGCTCAGTAGGTCCATCGCCGAAGCCCGCTCTGAGCATCGCTTCGAGCGCCGGCGCGCCAATCTGCTCTGGGTGCGTCTCACCATCCCACTGACCGTAGAAGGCCGAGAAGTACCGGATGGAGGAGTGCTCACGCAGCGGCAGGTCGTGTTGTTCGGCGATTTCCAGGAATAACGGCTGTAGGCGATCGTCGCGATGGACGTGATGGTGGGAGTCGAGATGGGTTGGATCGGCGCCGATCAACGCGACGAACCGGTCGTACTGCCGACGCAGTTCAGCCCGGCAATCCGAAATGTGCGCGGGGTCGACGGTCAGATGCCCGTCCTCGTCGGTCAGGCAGAAATGCAGCCCCACCGAGAGGTCCGGGTGGGCGCGGGCGAGGACCGCCGCGGCGGGGCTGAACGGTGTGCTGACGAGCAGGCTGGTGCTGGTCAGGATGCCGGACACGTGGGCCTCGACGATTCCGGCGCTGACGCCGGGACTCATCCCGAAGTCGTCACCGTTGACGATCAGGCTGCTCACTTGCGCTGGCTCCCCGCCGGCGTCTGGGGGTGACCGGCCTCAGGAATGATGAGCTCACGCGCGAGACGCTGGCGATCTGTCTTGCCGGTAGAGGTCTTGGGCAGGACGGTTCTGAGCTCGAACCGGTCGGGGACCATGTAGGCGGGCAGCCGTTCGCGACAGAACCGGGCCAGTGCGTCGATCCGAAGCCCGGCCTCCCCGGCCACGGCGGCGGCAATCCGGTTTGTCACCAGCTCGTCGGGCATCGCCAGCACCGCGCAGTCAATGACTCCCGGAGCGGCCCGGAGGGTCGCCTCCACGTCGCCCAGCTCGACCCGGTAGCCCCGGGTCTTGACCTGGTCGTCGCGCCGCCCGACCAACCGCAGGCGGCCCTCCCGGTCACGGAAGCCGAAGTCTCCCGTCCGGTAGACGCGCGCGCGCGGCTCGGCCGCACCCGGGCGAAAGCTCAGGCACGCGTCCGTGCGCTCGGTATCTCCCCAGTAGCCCTGCATCACGGTTGGGCCCTGAACATACAGCTCGCCTGTCTCGCCCGTTGCGGCGAGACGACCGCTCTCGGAGACAACGAACACCTCCGTGTCCGCGATCGGCTTGCCGATCGGCAGCGGCTCAGCCGACTCGGTCGCCGAACGTCTCGCGACATCGTGCCAGGTGCAGACGTTCGTCTCCGTCGGCCCGTAGAGATTGGCCAGCCGGACGTGAGGCAACCGGCTGGCCAACTCCGCGAGGTAGCGGGGCGGGAACACCTCCCCGGCGAACAGGACCGCCCGCAGCGCCGGCAGGTCTCCCTGGGCGAGGCCGCCTCTGAGCACGACCATGCTCAGCGCCGACGGCACCGAGTACCACACCGTGATCCGTTCCGCGGCGATCAGCCGGGCCAGCGAGGCTGGAAACATGGTCGCCTGTCGCGGGATCGGCACGATCGCCGCGCCGACGCTCACGGCGGCGAAGAGGTCGAAGATCGACAGGTCGAAGTGCAGCGGGGCATGGCTCGAGAGCCGGTCTCTAGAGGTCAGCCCGAACGTCCCGGCCGCCCAGGTCACAAAGGCCAGTCCGCTGCCGTGACTGTGCATCACCCCTTTCGGTGCGCCGGTCGAGCCCGAGGTGTAGAGGATGTAGGCCAGATCATCGCCGTTCGTCCGGGGCTCTGATGGGGGGGCTGCGGGAGCGGCGGCCACTGCGTCGGGCCACACCATCTCGATCCCGACCGGCGGCTCGGGAGCTGCCAAGTCGGTGTCGGCGTCCGTGTCGGTGTCGGCCAGGACGACCATGCTCCTGACCGAGGGCGCGGCGCGAACGAGCGTGGCCCAGTCGCCCCGCTTCTCCGGACCTGTGAGCAGGCACCTGATGCCGCAGTCACCGATGATCTGCGCGGTTCGCTTCACAGGCGCGTTCGGGTCCAGGGGGACATAGGCCGCCCCGGCCTGCAACACGCCGAACACCGCGATGATCGCCTGGGCTGATTTGTCGAGATACAGCCCGACCCGGTCGCCCCGGGCCACGCCGAGCCCGACCAGCAGGTGGGCGACCCGATTCGCGTGCGCCTCCAGGTCTCGATAGGTGACCGTCCGGTGAGCCTCAACGACCGCCGGCCGCTCTCCGTGCGCGTGCGCCGAGCCGGCCAGGAGATCGCTCAGACGCTCGATCCCGAGCGCGCTAACCGTCACGGCCGAGCTTGTAGACGAGTCCGCTCGGGTCACGCGCCGGTTCTTCGGCCATCGCCTCCAGATAGCCGGCCAGGCCGGGATAGGCCTCGAGCCACCACAGCTCGGAGCTGGGAAAGGCGATCGCGCTGGCCCCGACACGGCGGAGCTCGTCGATATGGGCGATCGCCGCCGCGCTGTCCGCGGGGTAGAAGCCGGCGTAGCGCCCGGAGGGGTCACGGGGAAAATGCCAGCCTGTGGCCACCGGCAGCTCGGGCGCCGCGTCCGCTCCGTGACTGGCAACGAGCACGATCGCGGTGTTATCCACAACGCTACTCACGAAGTGTCGGAATGACTCCACGGATTCGCTTGACTCGAGGTCGGCCTTCCCCTGCTGCGGGGCCGGGTCCAGCCATGACGGCTCCGTGGTGCTGCCAAACGCGTCAGTCCCGGCGGCCTTCCTCCACGCCATCGGCCCATCAGGCGGCAGCATGGGCAGTGTTCGGGTCGGCGGTCGACGCATCCAGTGCGCCCGGTCTCAAGAGGTTCGAAGGCTGGGCCATCACCTGTTCGTGAGTGTGCCGCATCAGCGCGATTATCTCGCGGGCTCGCTCGAGCGACTCGGGCATGTACGGGTTGCCCTGCAGGATGCGGACCACCTGCTCGCGGTGGCGGCTGCGGACCGCGAACAACGTGAACAGGTTCTGCAGGGTGTAGAACAGCGAGGTGAACTCGTACCAGACCTCGACGCCTTCGGTCACCACTCGTTCGTAATCATCCAGGGCGGTTGCCTCTGGGGCGCCGGCGAGGCTCGCCTGGATGGCGTCGAAGGCGAACGTCGCCGAGTAGGCGGCCACGTCGATGCCGGTGGAGAACACCGGGTCGACAAAGCGCAGCGCGTCGCCGATGGCCAGCCAGCCCGGGCCGGCCGGCCGTTCGATCCGGTATGAGTAGTCACCCTCCAGCGACCACGGTCGGACGCGGCGCGCCTGGCTCATGACCTGCGAGAAGGTCAGGCTGCGGGCCACCATCGAGGCGAAGAACTCGTCGTGGATCTCCTCGGCGCGCTTGAAGTCGGCTCGATCGGTGACCACTCCCACCGACCAGACGCCGTCGCGCAGCGGGATCTGCCAGGCCCAGGCGCGTTCCAGGCCGAGGAAGTGCAGGAACAGGAACCCCTCGTAGCCGGGCGGCGCGGGCGCCAGGTCCCGAAACCAGGAGTAGATCGCGAACTGGTTGAAGTCCGGGTCCTTGCGCTTGAGCCCGAGCTGGTTGCCGAGCACGCTGCGCCGGCCCGAGGCGTCGACCACGAAGCGAGCGAAGAAGTCCTGGCTGGCGCTGTCGGCGATCCTGGCCCGCACTCCGACCGCACGCCCGCCGGCGAACAGCACCTGTTGGACGGCCACGCCCTGGAGGACCTGCGCTCCGAGCTCATGGGCGTGGCGCAGCAGCATGGCGTCGAATACGTCGCGCTCAACGTTGTAGGTGTAGTCCTGCTTGGCCCCCGGGGCCGGAAACTCGGCCAGGCGGATACCGACGAACTTGCCCGGTGGGGAACGGGGCGCGGTCCAGCACGCTCCCGCCTTGTGGACGAACCCCGCGTCCTCCATCTTCTCCAGGAACCCGATCCGCTCGAAGATCGGGTTGGTCGACGGGGTCAGCGACTCGCCCACGTGGTCCCGCGGATGGATGTCCCGCTCCAGGAGCAGGCAGCGGCGGCCTTCCTGCGCCAGCAGCGAAGCGAGCACGGAGCCGGCCGGCCCGCCGCCGATGATGATCACGTCGAAGGTGGTCGGGTCCGACTTCACGGCGACACCCCGACCGCTGTCTCTTGTCCGAGCTCGACGCCGGAGATCTCCTCCAGGGCCCGCCCGCGGGTCTCGGTGCCCACGGCTGCGAAGGCGAGCGCCGCCAGGGCCATCGCGATCGCGCCGATCAGCGCGGTGCTGGCGATCGACGGCAGGGCCACGGCGGCCACGACGATCAGGCTGACCACGACCCCGCCGGCCTTGCTGGCCCCGGCCGCGAGCCCTGAGGCGCGAGAGCGGATCCCGGTCGGGTACACCTCGGCGGCGTAGGCCGCCAGGACCGCCGCCATAGAGCTGGCCGCGGTGATCGGGATGGACAGCAGGAGGTAGAGCAGCGAGCGGTGATCCACGATGGCCCGTCCCTCGATGGCCAGCGCGGCCAGCGAGGCGACCGTGACACCGGCGAGCAGGAGCATCGTCTTCCGGCTGCTCCAGGTGCCATAGAGCGCGGCCACCACGAGCGTGGCCGGAAGCCCGAACAGCGCCGCGTTACGGACTATGTAGGCCGAGTTGACGCCGGTGAATCCCGCCGCCTGGAGCTCGGACGGGATCCAGAGCTGGAAACCGAAGGAGACGAAGCCGACCGCTGCCCCGATCGCTGCCACTACCAGCGTATTGCCAAGCAGGGACCGTCTGAGGAGCATGCTCCAACGCGGGCGGGCCAGCGGCCTGGGCGCCCCCGGCCGGACGGCCGGGACAGAGATCGTGCGCGCGCCGTAGCGCTGCATGATCGTCTGTGCCTCGGCGTCGCGGCCCCGGGCGATGAGGAAGCGCGGAGATTCCGGGATCCAGCGGCTCAGGAGGACCAGGAGCAGTCCCGTCGGCAGGCCGATCAGCCACAGGATCCGCCACGAGTAATGGGGTATCAGCCACTCGGCCAGCCAGCTCGTGAGCAGGTAGGCCACGGCGATATCGCCGCCGAGCAACACCATCAGCCAACCCCGGTGACGAGCCGGCATCATCTCGGAGACGAGTGAGAAGGCGATCGGCAGCAATCCTCCGGCGCCCAGGCCCATCACGAAGCACATGGCGAAGTTCCAGCGGTAGTCGGGCATCGCCCCGCAGATCGCGGTACCCATGAAGATGGTCGCCGCCAGCAGGATTGACGCGCGGCGCCCGATCCGGTCACCGAGGGATCCCCACAGGAATGACCCGACCACGGTCCCGACGGTGGCGAACAGGGGCAGCAGCGCGATCGGCACGGTGCCGTGCGGGTTGACCGGAGACTTGAGCCCGTATTCCTTGGCCATCCCGGGCAGGACGAAGCCCAGGCTCAGCGGTTTCATCACGTCGATCGTGATCGCCACCGAGAGCACGATCAGCAGGAGGACGTGGGCGCGTCCCAGCCGGGCGTCATCGAGCGGGCGGACCGAGAGGGTGGAGGTGGATCGGGTGGCTGATGAGCCGGCGCCGAGCAGGCCGTAGGCGGTGGCCAGGATCCCGGCGCCGATCAGGACCATGCCGATGATCATGGATGGGTCCATCTTCATTCCGACCAGGCGGTAGCCCATGCTGCGGGCCGAGATGAACATGGGCAGGTGGAGCAGAACGCCCGCGGCCACGGCCGCGACCCCCGCCCAGAACAATCCTCGCCTCCCCCCGGCAAGCTTCATCGGCTGGCCCCCCGGCCCCTCAGCGCCTGAGCGTCAGCGCTTTGCTGAGCCGGACCGCTCGCCCGCCGCCCCGCGGCACGACCTGGACGTGCAGCGTGGCGTGGAGGCTGCGGACGTGGCCCAACACCCGCTTGAAGGCCTTAGAGAGGCGGAGCACCAGCCTGGCCGCGCCTCCACGCTTGAGCGACGCCGACCCGCTGGCGATTGAAACGCTGTGCTTGCCCAGCTTCAGGTGGCGGGCGTCGGCAGCCGAGATCGTCAACGTGCCCTTGACCGTGCACGCCTCGTTGCCATTGACCTTGACGCTGATGCCGTGCTTGAGAATCGAGGCGAGCCGGTAGCTCTTCGCCACCCCGTGCAGTGAGGCGCTCAGGCGACGGCCGGGCGCCGCTGTCTTGAACGTCCGATCGCCCCCGTAGCTGGTCCCGTCGGCGTTACCGGACACAAGCCGGTAGTGGTAGGTCGTGTTGGGGCGCAGTCCGGTGATCGTGGCCGAGGCCGGCGTCGCCGGGCTGCTCGCGCCCAGGCCGGTCGCCGGCGTGCTCGATCCGTAGCCGGGAGTCGTCCCGTAGTCGAAGTGGAGGCTCGAGGCCAAACCGTTCGGGTTGGCCACGCCGGTCACCGTGGCCGCCGACTGGGAGACGCCAGACGCGCCCCCGGTGCTCACCGTCGGCGCGGCGGTTGGCGGCGCCGGAGGCGGAGGCGGCCCGAAGCCGGTGTAGCGCGCGACGAAAGCGGTCGACGTGCTTTCGGGCATGCAGGGCGAATCGCTCTGGGATCGAGTCGAGGAGACGCTGTCGCCGACCGTCACCAGGCTGCCGTCGGGAGCGATGGCCAGGGCGCAGCCCTCGCCGGTCTGGCCATCGGCGAGCCCGCCTTGGGCGGCGAACCCTCCCTCGGCGTCCCCGGCGCCATTGGGGGTGAGGGCCCACAGGCCGGCCCGGTAGTCGGTCCCGTTGAGCTGGACCGCGCCCGCGCCGATGATCCGCCCGCCGCCCCCGATCCCCACCCCGAATGCTCCTACCGGAGCCGCGGTGGACGTGCCCGCCGACAGCTCGGCCGTGCCACCGGACCCGAAGGAGGAGTCCGGGGTCCCGTTAGCGTTGAAGCGGACGAACAGGGCGTTCGGGTTGGCCTCGGTAGCCGCGCCGGCGACGACGATCTGGCCGTTGTTCTGCAGCGCGATCGCGTTGAACCCGTCGTAGCCCCCGCCGGGATGGTGGTAGATGTAGGCGCCCCGGCCGGCGAAGCTCGTGTCGTAGCTGCCGTTGGTGTTGAGCCGGGCGACGAATCCGTTGAAGAAGGCATTCTGCCCCCCTTGCTCGGTGCCGGCCAGGACGATCTTGCCGTCGGGCTGAATCGCCACCCCCTGCGCGAGCTCATAGCCGTAGGGGTCGAGGTTGAGGACCTCCACGCCACCGGAGCCAAAGCTCGAATCGAGCGTCCCGTTGGTGTTGAACCGCGCCACGGCGATGCTGGTGTTGGTCGGATTGACGCTGCCGGCCACCACGATCTTGCCGTCGGTCTGAATCGCCGCCGCATAACCGATCGCCGAGCCTCCCAGCGGTCCGGCGGTGGTCACGCCCCCCGAGCCGAAGCTGGCGTCTCGGGCGCCGCCGGCGGTCAGGCGCTCCACGAACATGCCGGGTCCGCCTCCGGCCACTACGATGTCTCCCCCCGGGACGAGCGCTACCGCACGGGCGAAGCCGGCAGGGCCGCCCGCCTGGCCGCCGCTGCCGAAGCTCGGGTCGGGCTGGCCGGCGGCGGTGAAGCGCTCGATCAGGGTTGAGCCGCCAGACTGGCCAGCGGTGACCACGCTCTCGTTGGGCTCGACCGCGACCCCGAACAGCTGCGAGTCGGCGCCGAGGCCGACGATGCCTCCTGATCCGAAGCTTCCGTCGAGCGTGCCCGGGTGGCGGCGCTGGCCGGCGCGCTCGCGGCCAGGCTCCCGGCCACGAGCACGGCAAGCATTCGCGCGAGGAGCCGCGACCGCTTGCCCATGCCCGCCCCGGTTGAGCCGAGCGCCCCGGACCTCAGCGTTTGAACGTGAGTCCCTTCCTGATCGTCTTGGTCTTGTGCGTGGCGCTTTCGGTGCCGGTCAACTGCAGGGTCACCTTCACCGCTCGCCGCTGCTTCTCGAGCGTGCGGGCGAGGCCACGGCTCAGCCTGATCGTGAGCGACTTGCTCCCGGATCGCGTGAGCCTGCCCGTCGCGTGGGCGATCGTGGTCGCCCGGTAGGCGCGCACCCGCTTGCAGCGCCGCTTGCCGTGAACCTTCGTGCAGCGCTTGTAGGAGGTCAGGATCCGCAGTTGGCGCGCGGTCCCGGCGCTGATCGTCAGCGAGGCCCGGAGCGAGCAGGCCGCGTTGCAGCCGGCGGTGAGCTTCAGCCCGTGCTTGGCCACCGATGAGATCTTGTACGTGCGGCCAACTCGCGAGAGCGAGAGCTTGAACGCCGACGTGGGTGGGGGACCCGACGCTGTGACGCCGTTGTAGCCAACGACGACGCCATTCGGGGTTCCTCCCTCGCTCCCCTGGTCTCCAGCCACCGCGATCAGCCCGGTGGGCGAGATCGCCACCGCGTTCCCCTGTCCGAAGTTGCTGCCGAAGCTCGTGTGCGCCGTGCCGCCGGAGCCGAAGCCGTTATCGGTCGCGCCCCCCGACTGCAGGGCCAAGGCTGAGACTCCGGTCAGCCCCGAGCTGCTGAACGTCCCGCCGGCGATCAGGTCACCGTTGGAGGCCACGGCCAGCCCGTTGGCACCAGGGACCGTGTTCTCGACCAGGGTGTTGCTCGCCGCCGTCGAGTAGACGACTCCGCCGTGTCCGAACGACGAGTCGGGCGCGCCGCCGGCCGTGAAGCGGGCGATGACCGCATTCGCGCCGGTGTTGCCGTCAGTCGCTGCCCCCGCCGCGACGATGCTTCCGTTCGACAGGACCCTGACGGCGTTGAACGCGGAGTTCGAGGCGCCGATCGCGTATTGATGGGAATACACCCCACCCTGGGCAAAGCTCGAGTCGAGCGCCCCGGAGGAGGTCAGCCGGGCGATGATCGCGTTCGGAACCTGGAGGTCCGGCGCCTCGGAGCCCACGATGACGACCTTGTTGTCGCTCTGCACGGCCACGCCCTGGGCCTTGGAGTCGGTCCGGGCCAGGGTGACGATGCCGCCGGAGCCGAAGCTCGAATCGAGGCTGCCGTTGGAGTTCAGGCGCACGACCGCGATGTTGCTTCCGCCGGAGCTCGAATTCGCGCTCCCGGCCGCGACGATCTTGCCGCCCGGGGCGATGGCCACGCCGTAGCCGTCGCCGAACTGCGCGGTGAGGACCTTGACCACCCCTCCGGAGCCGAAGCTCGTGTCGAGGCTGCCGTTGGAATTGAAGCGCTCGATCAGCATCCCCAGCGTGCCGGTCCCGCTCGAGTCGGTCGCCTTGCCGACGACCACGATCTTGCCATCGCTCTGGATCGCGACGGCACGGCCGATTGAGCCCGAGCCGAACTGCGAGCCGATCGCCGGGCCGGCGACCACGCCTCCGCCGAAGGATCCGTCCGACCCACCCGAGCTGGTCAGCCTCCCCACGATCAGGGTGGCTCCGCTGCTCGTGCCGCGCTGCCCGGTCACGACCAGCTTTCCGTCGCTCTGGAAGGCGTCGCCGAACAGCCGGGTGTTCCCCGGCAGCGAGGCGACCCCACCGTGGCCGAAGCCAGAGGCGAGCGTTCCCGGGGAGGCGGCGTGAGCCGTCCCGGCGAGCAACACAGAGGCCAGTACGGCCACGGCGAAGGTGGCCAGAGCGACCATCGTGCTCCTGGCCCGAGTCAAGTTGTCCGCTGCCGTCATGCTTATCCCCTTCCGAAGATCCTCAACACCTGTGCAGACTGGCTGCGGGCCTTGGCCCCCGCTGCCCCGATGCGCACGCAACCCTCGCGAGCCCTGCGAACGCATCAGGACGGTCAAAGTACCACGCCCGGGGTCGGCCCGGGAAACCCCTTGTCGGGACAGACCCCTGGCTCGTCTCGAGCCACCTCCGCGGGTCCGTCCTTGACCTCGGTCAGGATGTGATAAAAGATGTTTGTCTGCCCGCGCTGGTTTTTGGGGCGTAGCACGGCCTGAGCCGGTCGTAGGCTGGCGGGTAATCCAATACAGGAGGATGTCTTCTATGGTTTCTGGGCTGAGGCGCACCTTATTCGTGCGCTCCGCAGTCGGTGCCGCCGCGTTGGTCGTTTCGGTGCTTGGGGCTGCGTCAGCCCAGGCGGCGGTCGGCGGGGCCTTGCCGCAGACGAGTCAGTTCCGTCCCGATCTTCGGTCGGTGACGTTGGTTTCGAGCAGCGCGGCGCAGTTCTGCTTTGACAAGTCGCTCAACGGTGGGTCGGTCGGTGGCACGCCGGCGGACTTCACGCTGGGCGGCTACAACTCATTTGACGAAGGGTTCACTAGCAACTCGGGCACCACGGCGGCTTCGTCGGCGGTACTGGACGACACGAATCCAGATTGCGTCGACGTCATCTTCCCCACCGCTACCAATACGGGCGCGGGGTCGGGGGGTTCGGCGGATCTAAATCAGTACACGATCGGTTCGGTCGCGGCGGGTGCGGTGACCACGAACACGCACGCGGAGTCAAACGACGCCGATTCGACGGCATTGACTGGTTCGACCACGCACAACGGGACGACCGGCAACACGATCGCTCCGGACCTGACTGGCGTGACCGTACAGTCCTCGTTCAACACCGTGCAGTACGTGTTCAACAAGAACATCGGCGGGGTCAGCACCTCCTCGCCGGGCAACGGGTTCTACATCATCGACTCGGCCGGCCAGGTCTGCACGCAGACCGACTCGAGCATGATCTCGTTCTCGGGCAACGTGGTGAGCGTCGTCTTCCCGACGGCGGCTTCGAGCCCGGACTGTCCCGCGTTTACGGCGTTCCCCAAGGCAGTCAACGGCGCGGTTCGGGCCGGGCTGACCACGGGCGTCGTCGGCAACGCGACCACCGAGGGTGACTACAACCAGGCGCCGGAGACGGCGATCGTGCCGGGTAGCTCGGGCACGACGGGCCTGGCCGATCTGCTCTCGGCCGTGGTCGCGAGCGACGGCAACAGCATCGCCTACACGTTCGACAAGCCGATCGGGTCGGCTGTCCCGGGCGACTTCGTGGCCGAGCTGGCCGACAACGCCCCGGAGTACGGGACGGGAACCGCGACGATCACGAACACCTCGACGACCGGCACGGTGAACGTGTCGTTCAACCAGGGCAGCCAGTTCAACGAGTACGACGTCAAGGCGGCGGTCTACCCCGGTGCCGCGACAGTGCTCAACGAGACGAACAACAGCACCTACGGGGAGGTTCCCGTGGGCGACAACGCCGGTGCCTTCGCGCGTGGGTTCACCACGGGTCCGGATGCCACCGCGGTGTCGTTCAACAGTGCGGCGGGTCAGGCGGTGATCAACTTCGATCAGCGCGTTGATCTCAACGGGACCTCCGGGCAGCCGGGGCGCGTACCCCCGAATCCGCTCGGGTTCGTGCTCCTGGACAGCGATGGCACGCCGGTGGCCAACGCGACCGCGACCGATGTGACGGGCACGCCGAGCGCGGCGGGTCCGGTGCAGATCAAGGTCGATTTCCCGCCCGCGGCGTTCTCGGTGGCCAAGGCGATCGAGATCTGCGGCACCCCCTCCACCGCGGTGACCGGGTTCGGTACCGCTCCGGCGGAGTGCGGGCCTAACACGACCAGCGGCACGGTGTTCTCCTCGTTCGAGGATGACCCGAACGTGCAGCAGATCCTGTCGCCGTTTGCCAGCTCTGCGGTGTTGAGCCGTGGCGCTCGGGTGCATTGGAAGCACGCGCGGCGGGTTTCCCGCCGGGCGATCAAGCGGACGCTGGCGGCCGAGCTCCGTCGTGAGCGTGCGCGGGCGGCTCATCGTCGGGCGGTGTCCCGGCGTCATAGCCGCTAGGAAGGAGGATTAGCGCTTGGCCGCTGCCGCCCGGCTTGGGCGGCAGCGGCCGGCGCCGCAGGTTGGATGACGGCCGCCACGGATTTCCGTGGCGGCCGTCTTCGTTTTCGGGGGGCGCGCAACTCATCACTTGTGCGCCGCGCAACTAAGTCGCCGCTCGGGTGTTTATAGATCCGCGCGACCTATCCGATGGGTCAGGATTTGCACTGAATCTGCCCATTTGCGTATAGGATTCCCGCGTTACGGAGTCGGGGGCCCGACCGGGTGCCTGGGGCAGTCAACTACAGGAGGGCTTTTCTCATGGTTTCTGGGCTGAGACGCGCCGTGTTTGCGCGTTTGGCAGTCGGCACCACGGTGGTGCTGGTTTTGGTGCTTGGGGCTGCGTCAGCCCAGGCAGCGGTTGGCGGGGCGTTGCCGCAGTCGAGCACGTTTCGTCCCGATCTTCGGTCGGTGACGTTGGTTTCGAGCAGCGCGGCGCAGTTCTGCTTCGATAAGGCGCTGAACGGAGGGCTGATTGGCGCGGCGGGGGACTTCACTCTCGGCGGTTACCAGTCCGATGGCGAGTTCACCAGCGATAACGGCACGACGGAGGCTACGTCGGCGGTGCTCGACGACTCAAACCCGGATTGCGTGGATGTGATCTTCCCGACTACACCCGCGGCGGCCGGCTCCAACAACGTTCCGGGCTCGTCCGGATCGGCGGATCTGAATCAGTACACGATCGGCACGGTCGCGGTGGGTGCGGTCACCACGAACACGCACGCGGAGTCAAACGACGCCGATTCGACGGCGTTGACCGGCTCCAACACCCACACCGGGACGACCGGCAACAGTGGTCATCCCGATCTGACCGGCGTGGTCATCCAGTCGTCGTTCAACGCGGTGCAGTATGTCTTCAACAAGAACATCGGTGCAGTGAACGTGGCCGCCGGTAGGGGCTTCTACATCATCGACTCCGCGGGTCAGGTCTGCCGCCAGGGGACCCCGGCCGCGATCAGCTTCTCGGCCAATGTGGTCACAGTGGTGTACCCGGGCGCAACGACGACGGATTGTCCGGCCTTCACGGCGTTCCCGAAGTCGGTCAATGCCGCGGTGCGGGCTGGCGTCGACCAGGACGTGGTCTACGACGCAACGGCTGACGGCTTCACCAACGGGAGCCCCGAGACGGCGATCGTGCCGGGCACCTCGGGCACGACCGGCTTGGCCGATCTGCTCTCGGCCGTGGTCGCGGCCGATGGCAACAGTGTTGCCTACACGTTCGACAAGCCGATCGGCTCCGCCAACCCGACGCACTTCGGCCTGACGCTGGCCGACGGCAGCGAGCCGACGGGTACCGGCACGGCGACGATCTCGAATACGTCGAGCACGGGCACCGTGACGGTGTCGTTCAACCAGGGCAGCCAGTTCAACGAGTACGACGTGAAGGGCTTCGTGACCCCGGGCGCGGCCACGGTGCTGAACGAGCCGAGCTCGAGCAACACCTACGGCATGGTTCCGGTGGGTGATAACGCGGGTGCGTTCGCGCGTGGGTTCACCACGGGTCCGGATGCCACCGCGGTGTCGTTCAACAGTGCGGCGGGTCAGGCGGTGATCAACTTCGATCAGCGCATCGACCTGACCGGAACGATCGCGGATCCGGCTGGGTTCGTGCTGCTGGACAGTGACGGCACGCCGGTGGCGGGTGCGGCGGCGACTGATGTGACGGCGTACGCCGAGTGCGGCGGGTCCGGTCCAGGTCAAGGTCGATTTCCCGCCGGCGGCGTTCTCGGTGGCCAAGGCAATCGAGATCTGCGGGACCCCGTCGACCTCGGCGCTGGCTGGGTTTGCCACCGCCCCGGCTGAGTGCACGGGTGGGACGACGAGCGGGACGGTGTTCTCCTCCTACGAGGATGACCCGAACGTCCAGCAGATCCTCTCGCCGTATGCCAGCTCCGCGGTGCTCAGCCGTGGCGCTCGGGTGCATTGGCAGCACGCACGGCGGTTCTCCCGCCGCGCGCTCAAGCGGGCGTTGGCGGCGCAGGCGCGTCGTGACCGTGCGCGGGCGGCTCACCGCCGTTAGGACGAAGGGTTAGCGTTTGGTCGCCGTCGCCCGGTGGGGCGGCGGCGAGCGGCGCCGTAGTTGGATGACGGCCGTCATGCAAATTGCGTGGCGGCCGCGGTCTTTTTCGCGCAGCGGCCACCCCCGAACGAGGCGCCAAGGATGGTTGGCCTGCTCGAGCGCAACTAGTGGTCCGCTTACGGCTTGAGATCCGTGCGGCGCACCGATGGTCAGAATTTGCACTGGATCTGCCCGATTCACTGTAGGATTGCCGCGTTATGGAGTCGGGGGCCCGGACCGGGTGCCTGGGGCAGTCAACTACAGGAGGGCTTTTCTCATGGTTTCTGGGCTGAGGCGCGCCGTGTTTGCGCGTTTGGCAGTCGGCGCCGCGGTGGTGCTGGTTTTGCTGCTTGGGGCGGCTTCAGCCCAGGCGGCGGTGGGCGGGGCGTTGCCGCAGACGAGCACGTTTCGGCCCGATCTTCGCACGGTGACCCTGGTCTCGAGCAACGCGGCGCAGTTCTGCTTTGACAAGACGCTCAACGCCGCTCGTCGGCCGCATCGCCGGCGGACTTCTCGCTGGGCGGCTACGACAGCGCTGACTCCGAGTGTCACCAGCGATCACGAGCGCGCGACCGACGGCGGCTCTCGGCGGTGCTCGACGACACCAACCCGGATTGCGTCGACGTCACGTTCCCGACGCACGCACGAACCCGAATCAGACCAACGACTCGACGTCGACCGGGTCGGCGGATCTGAACCAGTACACGATCGGCTCGGTCGCCGCGGGTGCGGTCATCACCAACACGCACGCCGAGACCAACGACGCCGACTCGACGGCGTTGACCGGCTCGACGACGCACAACGGCACCACCGGCAACACGGTCGACCCGGACCTGACCGGGGTGGTCGTCAACTCGAGCTTCAACGCGGTGCAGTACGTGTTCAACAAGAACATCGGCGGCGTCAACGTGGCCGCCGGCAAGGGGTTCTTCATCATCGACTCGGCGGGTCAGGTCTGCCGCCAGACGACGGCCGCCGGACATCTCCTTCTCGGCGAACGTCGTCGACGGTGATGTTCCCGACCGGGACCGAGCGCCGACTGCCCCGCGTTCACGGCGTTCCCTAAGCCGGTCAACGCCGCCGTGCGCGCCGGCCTCGACGCCAGCGTGGTCAGCAACGCCACCGCGCGACGGATTCCACAACCTCGATCCGCAGACGGCGATCGTGCCCGGCAGCGTCGGGCACGACGGGCCTGGCCGACCTGCTCTCGGCGGTCGTCTCGAGCGACGGCAACACGTCGCCTACACGTTCGACAAGCCGATCGGCTCGGCCGGCCCCGGACGATTTCGGGATCGCGTCAGCCGACGGCGACGACAGCAACGGCACCGGCACGGCGACGATCTCGAACACGGCGACGACCGGCACGGTGACGGTGTCGTTCGCCAACGGCAGCCAGTTCAACGAGTACGACGTCAAGGCCTCGGTGATCCCAGGCGCGGTGACGGTGCTCAACGAGCCGGCGCAGCGGCAACACGCTACGGCTCGGTTCCGGTGGGTGACAACGCGGGTGCGTTCGCGCGCGGGTTCACCACCGGTCCGGACGCGACCGGGTGACGTTCAACTCGACCAGCGGGTCAGGCGGTGGTCACGTTCGACCAGCGCATCGATCTCGGTCAGCGACACACCAACCGAGCGGGTTCGTGCTGCTCGACCAGTGACGGCACCCCGGTCGCGGGCGCCGCGGCCACGGCGCGACCGGCGTCGCCGAGTGCGGCGGGTCCGGTGCAGGTCAACGGTCGACTTCCCGCCCGCGGCGTTCGCGGTCGCCAAGGCGCTCGAGATCTGCGGCCCCCGTCCACGATCGGCGCTGGGTCGGTCGCCACCGCACCGGCCGAGTGCACGCGGTCGGAACCGACTGGCGGGACCGTGTTCTCCTCGTTCGAGGACGACCCGAACGTGCAGCAGATCCTCTCGCCGTTCGCGAGCTCGGCCGTGCTGCAGCCGGGCGCGCGGGCGCATTGGAAGCACGCGCGGCGGGCTTCCCGCCGGACGCTGGCGCGGCGTTGGCGGCGCAGTTGCGTCGTGCGCGGCGCGGGCGCACAGCCGGCACCGCCGCTAAGCGGAAGGCTGAGCGTCGGCCGCCGTCGCCCGGTTGGGCGGCGGCGGCCGGCGCCAATTTGGATGGGCTTCGATAGCGGCCGTCACGGGTAACTGTGGCGACCGCCGTCATTCGGGCCATTTGGGCCCGTTTCGGGCCTCAGCGCGCAACTTTTGCGCTGGACTTGGGTTGGGTCCTGCATGGCTTCTTGCCAGATTTCGGGTGGTTGATAGTGCCGTCGGGGTTTGTCTGTACGATGGCCGCTTGATCAGCCGGGGGCCTGATGTCAACACCTGGGGTAACCACATCTACAGGAGGATTTTCTTATGGCTTCTCGACTGAGGCGCGCTTGTGTTTGCGCGCTTTGCAGTCGGCGCCGCGGCGGTGCTGGTCTTGCTGCTTGGGGCTGCTTCGGCCCAGGCGGCGATGGGTGGGGCGCTGCCGCAGACCAGCACGTTCCGGCCCGATCTTCGGACGGTGACGCTGGTCTCGAGCAACGCCGCCCAGTTCTGCTTCGACAAGCCGCTGAACGGCGCGCCGCTGACCCCGGCGAGACTTCTCGCTCGGCGGCTACGACGCTCAGCCTCAACGGAGTAGGGCTTCACGAGCGACCAGGCGGCGACCACGGCGTACGTCGGCGGTGCTCGACGACACCAACCCGATGTGCGTGGATGTCGACGTTCCCGACCGACGCCGAACCCGATCAGCCAACAGCGCCACGAGTCTCGGCGGGTCGGCCGATCTGAACCAGTACACGATCGGCTCGGTCGCCGCGGGTGCGGTGACTCACGAACACGCACGCGGAGACCAACGACGCCGATTCGACGGCTTTGACGGGCTCGACGACGCACAACGGCACCACCGGCAACACGGTCGCACCCGGATCTCACCGGCGTGGTCGTGAACACGACGCTTCAACGCGGTCAGCTACGTGTTCAACAAGAACATCGGCGGCGGTCAACGTGGCCGCCGGCAAGGGGTTCTTCATCATCAACTCGGCGGGCCAGATCTGCCGCCAGACGACGGCCGGCGACATCACGTTCTCGGCGAACGTCGTCACGGTCGTGTTCCCGACCGACGGCCGGCGCGCTGACTGCCCGCGTTCACCGCGTTCCCGAAGCCGGTCAACGCCGCCGTGCGCGCCGGCGTCGACGCCGTGGTCGTCAACAACGCGACCGCGGACGGGTTCACAACCGTCGACGCGCAGACGGCGATCGTGCCCGGCAGCTCGGGCACGACAGGCGCTGGCCGACCTGATCTCGGCGGTCGTCTCGAGCGACGGCAACACGTCGCCTACACGTTCGACAAGCCGATCGGCTCGGCCGGCCCCGGCCGACTTCGGGCTTGCCCTGGCCGACGGCGGTCACGAGGACGGGTACCGGCACGGCGACGATCTCGAACACGGCGACGACCGGGACGGTGACGGTGCCGTTCGCGAACGGCAGCCAGTTCAACGAGTACGACGTCAAGGCCTTCGTGATCCCGGGCGCGGCGACGGTGCTCAACGAGCCGGCCAGCGGCAACACGTTCGGGTCGGTTCCGGTGGGTGACAACGCGGGCGCGTTCGCGCGCGGGTTCACCACGGGTCCGGACGCGACCGGCGGTGACGTTCAACTCGACCAGCGGCTCAGGTGGTGGTCACCTTCGACCAGCGCGTCGATCTCGTCGGACCCACGGCAACACCGGCGGGTTCGTGCTGCTGGACCAGCGACGGGACCCCGGTCGCGGGTGCCACGGCGACGGGCGTGACCGGCCTCGCCGAGTGCGGCGGGTCCGGTGCAGGTCACGGTCGACTTCCCGCCCGCGGCGTTCTCGGTCGCCAAGGCGCTCGAGATCTGCGGCCCGCCCGAACAGACAGCGCTCGGCGGGTTTGCCACCGCGCCGGCCGAGTGCACGGGTGGAACCACGGCGGGACCGTGTTCTCCCATCGACGGATGACCCGAACGTGCAGCAGATCCTGACTCGCCGTTCGCCAGCTCGGCCGTGCTGCAGCCGTGGCGCGCGGGTGCATTGGAAGCACGCGCGCGCGGCTTCCCGTCGGGCGCTCGCGCGGTCGTTGGCGGCGCAGTTGCGCGGCAGCCGTGCGCGGGCGCACAGCCGGCACAGCCGCTAAGCGGAAGCACTTCTAAGCCGATCGGCCGCCGCCACCCGGCGGGGCGGCGGCGGCCAGCGCCGAAGGGCTCAGATGACGGCCGTCACGGGTATCCGCTGGCGGCCGTCGTGCGTTCGTGCAGGATCGTCCCGACTTGCCTGTACTGATGGCCGCGAGATCAAGCCAGCCGCTTGATCGGCGGTGCTGGGCAGTCAACTACAGGAAGGCTTTCTCATGGCTTCTCGACTGAGGCGCGCCGTGTTCGGGCGTTTGGCAGTCGGCACCGTGATGGTGCTGGTTCTGGCTGCTTGGGGCTGGTCAGCCCAGGCAGCGGTTGGCGGGGCGTTGCCGCAGTCGAGTACGTTCCGTCCCGATCTTCGGTCGGTGACGCTGGTTTCGAGCAGCGCGGCGCAGTTCTGCTTCGACAAGTCGCTCAACGCGGGAGCGGTCGGTGCGCCGGCGGACTTCGCGCTCGGCGGCTACGACACCTATGACGCGAACGGATACCCGGGCGGATTCACCAGCGATCACGACGGTCACGACGGCGTCCTCGGCCGTGCTCGACGACACCAACCCCGATTGCGTGGATGTCGACGTTCCCGACCACCCCGAACCCGAACCAGGCCAATAGCTCGGCCGCGTCGTCGACGGGCTCGGCGGATCTGAATCAGTACACGATCGGTTCGGTCGCGGCGGGTGCGGTGACCACGAACACGCACGCGGAGTCAAACGACGCCGATTCGACGGCGTTGACCGGCTCGACCACGCACAACGGCACCACCGGCAACACGGTCGACCCCGATCTGACCGGGGTGATCGTGCAGTCGTCGTTCAACGCGGTGCAGTACGTGTTCAACAAGAACATCGGTGCGGTCAACGTGGCCGCCGGTAAGGGGTTCTTCATCATTGACTCGGCGGGCCAGATCTGCCGCCAGACGACCGCGGCCGCGATCACCTTCTCGGCCAATGTGGTCACGGTGGTGTACCCGGGCGCGGCGACAGCCGATTGCCCGGCCTTCACCTCCTTCCCCAAGTCGGTCAACGCCGCCGTCCGCGCCGGACTGGACGTCGGCGTGGTCTCCAACGCGACCGCCGAGGGCGGGGACAACCTAGACCCGCAGACGGCGATCGTGCCGGGGAGCTCCGGCACGACGGGCCTGGCCGATCTGCTCTCGGCCGTGGTCGCGGCCGACGGCAACAGCGTGGCCTACACGTTTGACAAGCCGATCGGCTCGGCCAACCCGAGCGATTTCGGGATCGCGCTGGCTGACGCCGGGTTCCAGACGGGTACGGGTACGGCAACGATCTCGAACACGTCGACCACGGGCACCGTGACGGTGTCCTTCGACAACGGTAGCCAGTTCAACGAGTACGACGTCAAGGCCTACGTGACACCCGGGGCGGCGACAATACTCAACGAGCCGGGCTCCAACAGCACCTACGGCTCTGTTGCGGTGGGTGATAACGCGGGTGCGTTCGCGCGTGGGTTCACCACTGGTCCGGATGCCACCGCGGTTTCGTTCAACAGTGCAGCGGGTCAGGCGGTGATCAACTTCGATCAGCGGGTTGACCTGACGGGAACCGTCGCGGATCCGGCTGGGTTCGTATTGCTGGATAGCGACGGTACCCCGGTCGCGGGTGCGACGGCGACTGATGTGACGGGTACGCCGAGTGCGGCGGGTCCGGTGCAGGTCAAGGTCGATTTCCCGCCGGCGGCGTTCTCGGTGGCCAAGTCGCTCGAGATCTGCGGTCGTCCCGATGACAGCTTCGGGACTCCCCCCGAGTGCGGAGGCAACGTATGCGATGGGCCAGCACGGCCGGGTCAATCAGCCCACAGCCGTGCGGAGGCGGGACTGGGGCTGGGACGGTGTTCTCCTCCTATGAGGATGACCCGAACGTGCAGCAGATCCTGTCGCCGTATGCCAGCTCTGCGGTGCTGAGCCGTGGCGCTCGGGTGCATTGGAAGCACGCGCGGCGGGTTTCCCGTCGGGCGCTGGCGCGGTCGTTGGCGGCGCAGTTGCGTCGTGAGCGTGCGCGGGCGCATAGCCGGCATAGCCGCTAAGCGGAAGGATTAGCGTTCGGCCGCCGTCGCCCGGTGGGGCGGCGGCGGCCAGCGCCGAAGGGCTTGGATGACGGCCGTCACGTTCTGCGTGGCGGCCGTCATTCGTGTAAGTGGGGCGCAACCTTTGCCCGGTCGAGCTGTTCTAATCTCGGATATGCCCAAGCGCTTGACTTCACGCCTCCGCGCCCTGCGCGCTCCGGCCCTGGCTCTCGGAGGATGCCTCGTGGTGGGTGGCCTGATCCTCTTCTCGGCCGGTCCGGCCGCGGCGCTTCTGCTTCACCGTCTCAGCGTCGCGCCCCAGCGCGCCAGCGCCGGAACGACAGTCGCCGGATCAACCGCTGCTCGGTCGGCCGCGGCGCCGACCTATCTGGGACCGGCTGATCTGCATGCCGCCTACTCCCTGCCGGGCACGGGGGCCCCACACCAGACGATCGCCGTCGTGAGCGCCTATGACGACCCCACCGCGGCCTCGGACTTGCGCACGTACCTGTCGACGTTCAAGCTTTCGGCCTGCGGCGCTGCTCGCGGCTGCTTTCGCAAGGTCAACCAGGCCGGGCAGTCTCGGCCTCTGCCCAGCTCAGATCCCACGGGGGGAACCTGGGTGACCGAATCGGCGCTGGGGACCGAGGTCGCGCGGGCGGTCTGCCAGAGCTGCTCGATCCTCCTGGTCGAGGCCAAGGGGGCCGACAACGCCGATTTCGCCGCCGCAGTCGCGACTGCGGCTCGGATGGGCGCGCAGACGATCGAGACCTCGTTCGCCGCCCCCGAGCAGGCCGGCGATGCGGCGACCTATGGCCCCAGCTACAGCCACCCCGGCTCGGTGGTGGTCGCCGCCACCGGCGATAGCGGGGACACCGGCGGCGCTACCTTTCCCGCCGCGCTCCCCGGCGTGATCGCGGTCGGCGGTACCAGCCTGAGGTTCAATCGCAACGGCTACTACGGCTCCGAGAGCGCGTGGAGCTCCGACGTCGGGTCCAGCGGGAGCGGGTGCAGCCTCTACACCGCGGCCCCGTCATGGCAGGCCGGCCAGGCCGCCTCGGTCGGCTGCGGCACCAAGCGCGCGGTGGCCGACCTCTCGGCCGTGGCCAGCCCCGGAGCCCTCGCCTACATCTCAAACGTCCAGGGCACGCGCGGTGGCGGCTGGTACCCGGCGCAGGGGACCAGCCTGTCCTCCCCGGTGATCGCGGGCGCGATCGGACTGGCGGGCGGCGGCAGCGGTTCCTCGGCCGCGCTGCTCTACGCGCGGGCCCACAGCCAGCCGCGGGACTTCCACGACGTTACGGCCGGCGAGACGCCCGGCTGCACCGGACAGCCCATCTGCGCCGCCCGCCGTGGCTACGATGGCCCGACGGGGCTGGGCTCGCCCCGAGGCCTGGGCGCCTTCTTCCCCTCCGGTGGCGCCATCAACCCGCGCCACCCCTACGTCACGGCGAGCGCCGGCCACGGCCGGATCACCGTCAGCCAGCGCTTCACGGCCACTCTGGGCCTGAGCAGCCGCAACCCGTTCGCGGTCACGGCGACCGTCGTCGTGCGCTCGGCACGGCGCCTGCGGATCGGCCGGCACGTGCAGACGGTGACCTTCGCCGTGTCCCGGGTGAAGCTGTCCCCCCTCGAGCGGACCTCCGTCCGGCTGCAGATCGCCCGCGCCTATCGCGGACTCGTGCCGGCCGGGAGCTCCCTCGCGGTCACCGTGGCTCTCAGCGTGCGCGGCACGCGGGGGCGGTCACACAGCTTCACCCAGCGGTTCTCCCTCTACCGCCGCTGACTCAGACGAGCAGCTCTACGTCGACACCGAGCCTTCGATAAACCTCGAGGGCCCGGCGGTCGCGTGTCGCGAGCGTCAGGCCGTGCTCACGCGCGGACGCACCGACGAGCGCGTCATAGCCATCCCGCCAGCGACCCCCGCTCGTCGTCGATCTCCGCGCCGGCAGCCGGGATCACGAGCCGCCCCCCGCGCTCGACGAGCGACTTCGTGGCCAGCGGCTCCACGCGTAATCCGGCGCCCTCAGCGGTCACCTCCACGGCGCCGGGCTGCAGTCCGACGCGGTCGCGCAGTGACTTCGGGATCACCAATCTCCCTGCCTCATCAATGGTTGCGCGCATGCTTAATGCTTACCATCGAGGCCATCAGTCGTCGTAGCCCACGAACACGATGTGGCAGGTCGCGCTGGCCCGCACGCCGATCCGCGCCGCGGGAGGCCCGAGCGAACAGGACACGGCCCAGCTCCGCCCGGCCTCGGTGGTGAAGGCTCCGGCCAGCGGTTCGCTCGCCCCTTCGGGCTTGATCTCCAGCGTGAACGGTCCGGGCCCGGCCGGGACGGCAACCAGGGTCAGGCTGGCGCTCGGATGCGGCAAGGTGACCCACAGGGTGGCCTCAGGCCCGGGCAGCCGGAGGTTCTCGCCACGCGTGAAGCCGACCCCTTGGCTCTCGACCGTCTCCATCGTCCAGGGGCGAAGCTGGGGCGGCCGTCGCGTCACCGGCTCCGGAGCCAGGATCAGATCCAGCCACCGGCGCGAGAACGCCGGGGCCAGATCCGGGCGCCAGTTCTCCAGGTAGCGCGCCAGGAGTGTCTCATCGGGCTCCACAGGTCGCTCGGCCAGGAGGAGCGGGTCGTAGCCCGAGGCGAGCACGTGATCTGACAGCGAGCCGAACACGAGCTCGAACTCGTGGAAGCTGACCCCCCGGCCCCAGCGGACGATCGCCTCGAGCGCGGCCGCCTCGCCGCCGGCGCTCCCCGCCTCGTTGACCGCCGCATTGAGGTCCTGGCGGGCCGAGCGATCGCGATACTGGAGCGCCAGCTCATCGGGGAGCAGGTGGAAGAAGGGGATCTGAGCCGTGTGGTGGTCGGTGTAGACCAGGCGGTTCGGGGTCTCGCAGACCACGATCGCTCCGTCGGGGGAGACCACATCGCGGGCCAGCCGCAGGACGGCCAGCCGCTCGGACACCGTCAGATGCTCGAGCACGGCGTAGAGCAGGAACACGTCGACGTGGCCCTTGTGCCGAGCCACCGCCTCGAGGATCGTCTCCACCGGGTGGTGCTCGAGCTCGACGTTGGCGAGGCCCCGGCGGCGAACCTCGGCCTCCCCGTACTCGATCCAGTGCCGGTCGATGTCGACGCCGACGACGCGCCCGGCCCGCTCGGCGACGGCACAGCTCACCGCGGCGTTCCCGCAGCCGTACTCCAGCACGGTCAGACCGGCCAGCGGGACCGTGGCCTCGATCCAGGGCACCAGGTACTCCGCGGCGCGGCGGCGGCGATGCTCCCAGCTGTTGGGATCCTCGCCGGCGGCGTACCGCGGCGGGGTCACGTCGAGGACCCGCACCGTTCCGGCGCTCGGCGCCGGCGCGTCCGGCCCGGGCCGGCCCTCACCCTCGTCCACTCCGGGCACGCCCGCGTCTGCGCCCAGGAACGCGGGGGAGCTGGCCAGCGCCGAGGCGGCGGCGGAGCCGCCCTGCCCGAGATGGGCCCGGGCCAGTCGCGCGTTCTCGCGGCGCAGCGCGGCCACGGTGCGCTTCAGCCCCTCCGACCAGCGGTTGAACACCGGGGCCGCGCTGACCTGGATGTGGCCTCGGTGGGCGCGGGCCACGGCCTCGGGCTCCAGGTTCACGCAGAAGATGAAGTGGTTGGCGTAGGCGATCTCGTCGCGCTCACCCAGGAACACCGATACCTCGGTCTCCGACGCGCCGGGCGGGCAGATCAGGGCACCTTCGGCCAGGTACTGCGGGAGCATGATCACCCCCGGGAAGGCGGCCACGGCCGCCGCCGCCTCCTCATATCCGAACTGGGTCAGGTGATAGGGGTTCTCCTCCCCGAACAGCTTGCTGTTGGGCACCGACGCGATGATCTTCAGCCCGCGTCCCGCGTGCTCCCGCAGCCGCGTGAGCGCGCCGTCCAGATCGCCGAGATGCTCGAGTCCCTCGAAGCAGGTCACCAGGTCGAACTGCTCCGCGATGTCGCCCGAGAGGAACTTCACCGCGTCGGACACCTCGAAGCGGACGTTGCCGGCCGTGCGCTGCACGGTGGCCCGCGCCGTGTCCACCGTGGCCGCGTCATTGTCGACGCCGGTCACCTCGCGGGCGGTGGTGGCCAGGATCACTGAGCCGTACCCGCTGCCGCAGCACAGGTCGAGCACGCGCAGGCCCGAGCACATCGCCGCGGCCAGTTCATAGCGCTGGCGGTGCTCGGAGGCGATCATGGTCTCGGCCTGTGCCGCCTCGAGGGTCAGGCGCTCGACGATGTCCATCGCACCTCGCTTTCTCGCATCAGGGCGGCGATCTCGTTTCGCAGCCGGGCCTGGCGCGGCACCGCGATCCGCGCCTGCATGGACTCGGAGTGAACCCGGTAGCGCAGCAGGCGCTCGGGAATCACGCAGCCGTAGCGCCCGGCGCGAGCCAGCTCGCGGTACAGATGCCAGTCCTCGTAGCTGGTCAGCTCCTCGCTGTACTGAAAGCCGATGTCGAACAGGCGCCGACGCAGCACCGCGGCGGCATCGCCGGCCACATTCTGCACCTCATTGAGGGCGGCGAAGTTGCCCAGTGGCTCGTAGCCTTGCTCGCCGTCCCCGATCGGACGGCTGTGTTCATCGACATACCGTGACCACGCGGTGACGTAGGCCACCTCCGGGCGCGCCTCGAGGACCTCCACGCACCGGGACACGAAATCGGGGTCGACCGTGTTGTCGGCGTCCAGGGGAAACACATAGCGCCCCTGCGCGTTGAGGATCCCGAAGTTGCGCGCCGCCCCGAGGCCGCGATTCATCTGGGAGACGACCACCACGGGCATCCGGGCGGCCAGCTCGGCCACGATCCAGTCCTCGTCGGCGAACGAGCCGTCGTTGACCAGCACGATCTCGAGCCGCGGGTAGGACTGCTCGCCCAGCGACTCGAGCGTCTCCTGCACGTACCGGGCCGAGTGCCAGTAGGGGACGATGGCCGAGACCAGCGGGAGCTGCTCACTCCGCGGGCGGCGCACCCGGGCGTGACGCCCGGCCCAGCCCGGGACGAGCCCCTCATAGGCGCCCAGGATCTCATCCGGCGCCGACAGCTCCTCCGCACGCGTGCGCGGCCCCTCCGCGCGCGTCAGACCCAGGAGCGCCTCGCGGTCGTCCAGCACCGCCTCGAGCGTCGACTCCAGGGCCTCCGGCCCCGTGGCGCCGGTCAGCCACCCGCTCCGGCCCGGAATCACCATCTCGGTCAACCCACCCACCGGCGTGGCTATCACCGGCCGGTTGAGTGCCAGCGCCTCCAAGGCGGCGTAGGGCCAGCACTCCCACAGCGACGGGATCAGCACCACGTCGTGAGCTCGGATCAGCTCGGCCAGAGCTGAGCGGTCGATCGCCTCGCGGAGCTCGAAGCGCCCGTCGCCGGCCAGCTCGAGCCCGATCAACTCGCGCATCGAGACGCCCAGCGGCCCGGTCGGCGTATCGCCCCCGACGATCGTCACCCGGAAATCATCGCGGCCCAGTCCGGTCAGCGCGCGAACGAGGTGATGGACCCCCTTGCGCCGCTCCAGGCGCCCGGCGTAGAGCATGCGGATCTTTTCGCCCGGAGCGTAACTGAGATCGGCGCCCGACTCGGCCGCCGACCCGGCGTACGGATAGCGAATCAGCGCCGGGGGGGCCAGGGCGGCGGGGCCATAGAAGCGCCCGTAGGCACCCAGGACATCGCCGCCCTCCCAGATCAGCCGGTCGGCGCGGGCCAGCGAGTAGCGCTCCATGGCGTGAAGCACGCGCCGGCCCGCGTCCGTCTCGACGTGACCGTTGAGCACCTCGACGAGCTCAACTGTGGTGTGGATGCGAACCAGGATCTGGGTGGCCCGCAGCCAGGGATCGAGCGCGTCGGCGGCCTGAAGGGCGATGAAGCCCTCGCCCAGGTAGTCGGGGAACTCGATCAGCTCCGGGCCCCCGTCCGGGTAGAGCTCCTTCAAGCGGGCGTAGGCGTTGGCGCTGTAGACCTGCATGCGGTGAAGGGCGGCGGTCGCCGTGGCGGCGTCCGGCTCGGGCACGAAGGCGACCCGCACCGACTCGGATGGCAGGCGGGGGTCGCCGGCTGCGTGAAGCCGGTCGTACTCGGCTTGGCCGAGCTCGCTGGTCAGCACCGTCACCTCCGCCACGCGGGAGAGGAGGTTCGCCGCCGAGGCCACGAACTGCCCGATCCCGCCTCCGCCGAGGGGATAGAGCTCCCGGGAGACCAGCGCGATCCTCATCTCGGCAGTGGGTCAGCCCGGCCGGCCACGGGTCCGCCGCTTGATCGCCCGCACCGGCTCGGTCAGCCGCCAGGAGGCGGAGCCCTTGATGCTGGTCAGGGCCCGCTCGGCTCCCTCCCAGCGCTGCTCGGTGCTGGCCAGCCGCCGGGCCAGGGCCTCGGCTCGGTCCTGCTCGATGGCCAGCTCGCGCTCCAGGCGGGCGACCCGCGCCCGCAGGGCGCTCGCCTGGTCGGCCGGTGAGCCCAGGTCGGGCGGGACCAGCTCGCGGGCCCGCACGGCGTTCGCGACCTCGCGCAGCAGCGGACCGGCCGGGTGATAGCGCTGCTGGAAGACCGGGCGGGCGTCGTAGGCCAGGTGGGATGTGTCGACGATGACCAAGCCGAGTCCAAACCAGAGCTCGTTGCGCAGCGCCGGCTCGGCGAACACGTGGCCGGGAATCCAGTCGAGCTCGACGTGGACCACCTTCGGCCAGGCCGCGTAGCGCACCGCGTCGAGCCCCGCCCGGACCCGCTCGTTGGCCGTGTCGTGGATCACGATCACCGTCTGGGCCACTGCCGGTGAATCGAGCAGATCCTCGAGGTCCTGGCGCACGCCCTCCGGCGAGTGGTCGCCGTCGACCAGCGCGAACTCGACATTGGTTCCGGTCTGGGCGAAGTCGGCCAGGGAGCGGGGGAGGAGCTCGTGCGAGTCGCCCGTATGGAGAAACACATTCTCCGGCAGGCTCACAGAGGGCGGAACGAGATCGAACGAGTGTGCCTCCCGGGCGTGGGCGGCAATTCGCGTAAGCGCCGCACCCTCGGCCGAGCCGATCTCGATCGCCACTCCGGGACGCAGCCAGGCCAGCAGCCCCTCGACCGCGGCCCGCTCGCCCCCGGACATCTGCCAGACCTGATCCTCGAGCAAGCTCAGCGGGCCGCTTCTCACCGGCGACATGCTATGGAGTCCGTGCTTGGCGCCAGTCGTCGTGTACGTGACCACATGACTGCTAATGTAGTCACATGCGACAGATTGGCGTTCGGGAGTTGAAGCGGTCGTTGAGTGAGACGCTTCGCGCAGTGGGGCGTGGTGAGCAGTTCCGGGTGACGGTCCGGGGCCGTCCGGTCGCCGAGCTGGTGCCGGCGGGGGCTCCAGTCGGACAGGAGCGGCTGCGCGAGCTGGTCGCTGCGGGCCGACTCGCCCCGCCTGCGCTGATGCGACCCGCGGAGGCTCCTCGGCTGGCCGAGGGGGCGGTAAGCGCTTCGGTGCTCGTCCTGTCCGAGCGGGACGCCGAGCGCTGAATCTGTACCTCGACGCGAGCGCGCTGGTCAAGCGCTACGTGGCCGAGGCGGGCAGCGCGGAGCTGCGCGAGGCCATGCAAGCTGCCGATGGCTGGTTCATGTGCCGGGTTGGGTACGTCGAGGCTCTCCGCGCGATCGTCTTGGCCGCCGGCACAGACGCTGGCCGATCGGTCACGGCGGAGTGGCCCGCGTTCGGCGTCGTGGAGGTCGACCAGGATCTGGCGCAGGCTGCCGTTTCGCTCGCCGTGCGACACCAGCTGCGCAGCTTGGACGCTCTGCATCTCGCGTCGGCGCTGGTGCTCCCGCAGGACGGATTGATGATGGCCACCTGGGATCAACGACTGCACGCGGCGGCAGGCGCCGAGGGGATCGCGCTCCTCCCGCCAAGGCTTGCCTGACGCTTCGCGACGCGGCGCGGGGTCAGTCGAGTGCCGGCCACGGCCCTCCGGGCCGCTGCAGACCTCGGGCTTCGGCTGATCCGGCGACCAGACGGGTGACGTCGCGCCGCCAGTTCGGCTCGCCGGACCCCGTCACCCACTGCTCGACCTCGGAAGCCGCCGGAGCACGCTCCAGAATGGCCCGGTAGACCGCGGTGATGAACTGCGCCGGGGGCTCGTCCCAGGCCCGCCGCAGCTCGGCCGCCCTGTCCTGGGGATAGGTGGTGGGGTCGAGCAGCTGCTCGAGCACCTGGTCGGCCCCGTGCGGACTCCGCTCGGCGAGCTCTCGGGCCAGCTCCTCGCGCAGCGCGAGCAGGCTCGTGGCCTGGTCCGCGGCGCGGATCTCATCGAGCGGCGCCTGCCCATCGAGGGCGGCCAGCTCGTGCCACGCCGCCGCGGCCGCGTAGAGCTCGTGCCGGCGGCCATCCCCGGCCAGCGCGTCCAGTCGCCGGTCGTGCACCGGGTAGGCATGCCACCACACCCCCTCCTCGAAGTCGCGCCTGCGGACCGCGCCGGCGGCCAACGGCTCGAGCACGTGGACGTCATGTCCCTGCCCGGCCAGCTCGTGGGCTTCGGGTCCCGAGTCGGTTCCGAGCACGGCGATCCGCCGCCGTCCGCCGGCTGGGACCAGACGCGAGTACGGGCGCCAGGAGCCCGGATCTCCGGACCCGAGCCGGGCGCTCCGGCGGCCACCGCGCAGGCCCGGGAGTGCCCGGCGGCCACGGCGACCAACGCCGGCACGCCGGCCACGGCGACCATCGCGGGCCCGCCGGCCACGGCGGCCCGCGGCCAGCCCATGGGCCAGGCCGGCGCGGACCCGCTCGCGATACCAGGCGGCGGCAGCATCCGAGCCCGGTTCAGACCCGCCCGCCGGCGAGCCGGCCAGAGCCAGCTCCCGCGCGTACTCCTGAACCGCGGCGAGGACCTCGGCTTCCGGGCGGCTGGCCGTCCCGTAACGGAGGGCAAAGTAGGCCCGGTTCTTGATCGTGGTGTACGGGTCGGTCAGCGCCCGCCCCTCTCCCCGGACCGGACTGGGCAGTGACTTGTGGAGCACCCCCGCGTCGCTCAGGGGACGCAGCGTCAAACCGGAATCGAGCACGCACAGGCAGACCTCGACCTCGTCGTAGTTGTATTCGATCTCCTCGTCGAAGCCCCCGATCTCGGCCAGCACGGCCCGGCGAAAGCTCATGTTGGTCCCCTGGAGGTAGACCAGCGGGTCGGCCCCCGGGCGGAGCGACTCCTCGGGCGGGCGCTCGACCTCGAAGCTGGTTCTGCCGACCCGATCGCTCAGGGAGTAGCGGTACTGCAGGCGCACCCCGGTGCCGTCATAGACGACTCCTCCGCTTCCGCCCACCTCCGGCCGGTCATAGGCCGCGACAAGTTGCGCCAGCCAGTCGGGCTGCGGGATCGCGTCGTCATCCACGAAGGCGACCACGTCGCCGCCGGCGGCTCGGATGCCGATATTGCGGGCTCGAGAGAGGTTCTGCTCCGGACAGCGCAGATAGCGAACCCCCCAGTCGCGGTCCTCGATCGCGCGCCTCGTCACGTCGTCCCGGGCGGGACCATCGACCACGATCACCTCGAAGTCGGCAAAGGCCTGATAGCGGAGGGCCAGCAGGGTCCGGCACAGGCTCTCGGCGCGCTCCAGAGTGCTGATGACGACGCTCACCCGGGCTGACACTGGCTCAAGCGTAGAGAGGCCACGAGACTATTCTTCGCGCGGTGCCGGCCGGGCCCCATCATCCCGCACTCCCAGCGGCCACGGTCCTGCTGTGGCCCGGAGCTGACACCGCGGTGTGGCGGACGGCGCTCGACGGCCTGCTCGCCGGCTCAGCGAGCACGGGACTGGAGATCCTGATCCCCGAGTCCGCCCCTGGCCGGGCCCTGCTCGACACGCTCGGAGCGGAAGCCGGTACGCGCGTGCGGCCTCTGCCCGGGAGCGGCCAGTTCGCTGCCGCCCTCGGCGAGGCGCTCGCGTCGGCGGGGCAGGACCGTGACCTCGTCGTGCTGGCCCGGCCCGTGCGGTTGCCGGCGGATTGGCTGGTCCGGCTCGGGCTCGCGGCGCTGAGCGATGACACAGTCGCCGCCGCGTCGCCGTTGATCGCCGGGGGGCCGGCCCAGATGTTCGCCGGCTATGAGGAGGTCCCGCTCGTCGGACCGACCGAGCGGCCGGTGACCGCGGTCCCGGCCTTGCGGCCCCGCATCGCCCAGCTCTCGCCCTACTGCGCGTACCTGCGCCGGTCGGCTCTGGAGCTGCTCGGCGCCTCTGATCAGGCGCTGCCCGGTCCCGCGGCCGTGCTCGACGACCTGGCCGCGCGAGCCCTGGCCGTGGGCCTCTCCTGCGCGCTGGCCGACGACGTCCTCGCCCAGCCGCTGGATGACCCGGCCGGGGAGCCCGACCAACGCGGCCCGGGCGACCGGGCACAGCCCGCAGCGCCCCCCGGCCCGGCGGCGCTCGCTCAGCGCGAGCTGGCCCGGGCCGACGCGGGCGTGCTCCGCCACGCGCTGCTCGGGGCTCGGACCAGACGGAGCGGGCTGTCGGTGACCATCGATGCCCGCGGACTCGGTGCTGGCTTCGGAGGGACCCAGACCTACACCGCGGCCCTGGTCAGGGCGCTGGCCGCGTCGGACCGCGTGACGGTGCGCGCAGTCGTCGGCGAGACCGCGGCGGCTGAGGCGCTGCGGGCCAGCCTGGCCGAGGGCGAGGACCGGGTGGAGATCATCACCTACGACCAGGCCGTGGCCGGAGTGGTGCGCTCGGATGTCGTTCACCGCCCGCAGCAGGTGTTCTCCCCCGATGACCTGGCCCTGTTGCGAGACCTGGGCGAGCGGCTGGTGGTCAGCCAGCTCGACCTGATCGCCTACCGCAGCCCGAGCTACCACGCGGGGTGGCCCGAGTGGCAGGCCTATCGCCGCATCGCCCGGCTGTCCCTGGGCCTCGCCGACTGGGTGATCTTCCTCTCGGGTCACGCTCGGCGCGACGCGATCGCTGAGGAGCTGGTCAGCGCCGGCCGCAGCGCCGTTGTCGGCATCGGCGTCGACGCCCCGGGGCCCGGACACGAGGCGCGACGGCCGGCCCGGCTCGAGGGCGACACGCCGCTGCTGGTCATGCTCGGTGCCGACTATGGGCACAAGAACCGCCCGTTCGCGCTCCGGATTCTCGGCCAGCTCCGCCGGCGCGGCTGGGACGGGCGGCTGGTGCTGGCCGGCGCTCACGTCGCCCACGGCTCCTCGGCCGCCGCCGAGGCCGAGGTGTACCGGTCCGATCCGGCCCTGGCCGAGCACGTGATCGACCTCGGCCCGGTCGACGCGGCCGAGAAGACCTGGTTGCTGTCCCGCGCCGCGGCGCTGCTGTGCCCGAGTACCTACGAGGGCTTCGGCCTGACGCCCCTGGAGGCGATCGCCGGCGGCGTGCCCTGCGCCTACCCCAACCTGACCTCGCTGGGCGAGATCCTCGGGGCGGAGGCGGCGACCATCGTCCCCTGGGATGCCTCGGCCAGCGCCGAGCGGGTGCTCGCGCTGCTCCGCCCCGGGGCCGAGCGCGACAGTCATCTGGCCCGGCTCGGTCTGGTTCTGGAGCGGTTCGCATGGGAGCCGATGGTGGACGGGCTGCTCGGGGTCTATCAGGCCGCGGTGAGCGCCCCCTTCCGGTCCGCCGCGCCGCGGAAGTGGGAGGAGCTCGGGCGCGAGGAGTTCATCGTCGCGCTCGACCACCAGCTGCGGGATCTACACGCCCGGGTCTCCTTCGGGCTGCCCCTGGTCGATCGCGGCGGCCTGCTCACCCGCGCCCAGCAGCAGGGCCTGATGCGCGTGGCCAGCCGGGCCTGGCTCCGCGGCCCCCTGCTCGGACCGCTGGAGTGGATCGGGAGGCTCGGGGCCGGCGAGCCGGACTGATCGCGTCCCGTCACACTTGAGCCCATGCCTCGTGGCTCCCAGAGCAACCCGGTCGACGGCCGGCCCCGGGGGGCCTGGGCCGGCCTCTACCGCCGCGCCTACCTGACTTACAAGTACCACGGCCTGGGCTCGCTGCTGTTGCGGGTCGTCCTCCTCCCGCTGCGGTTCACGCCCTGGCGGCGCTATGCCCGGCTGACTCGCGACCGCTCGTCGAGAGCCCGGGCGCTGGCCTGGTACCGCGCCCACGCGGCTCCGGTGAGCATCGTCATCCCGAGCTATCGCGACGCCGACGCTGGTCAGCGCGCTCGTGGCCAGCATCCGGGCGCACGACCGATCGCCGGCCGGGTCCGGATCATCGTCGCCGACGACGCCAGCGGGCCCGAGCACCTCGCCGCGCTGCGCGCGATCGACGGCGTCGAGTCGTCGAGGCCGAGGCCAACGCCGGCTTCGCCGCCAACGTCAACCGCGGCCTCGGCGCCGCCGACCCCGATCACGACGTCGTGGTGCTCAACTCCGACATGATCGCCCAGCCGCGGCTGGCTGGCCTGCGCTGCAGTACGCCGCCAGCCGCGGCTCGGACATCGGCATCGTCGGCGCCAAGCTGCTCTACCCCGACGACCGGATCCAGTTCGCGGGCACGGTCCGCAACCTGGGGGCGCCGGAGTGGTTTGACCATCGCTACCGCTTCAAGCCCGCCGACTGGGGCCCGGCCAACGTCGTCCAGCCGATCGCTGGCCGCCACCGGGGCCTGCATGTACATCAAGCGCGAGCCTGCTCGACGATCGTCGGCCTGCTCGACGAGGCCTACCCGATGGGCTATGAGGACGTCGACTACTGCCTGCGGGCCTGGGAGGCCGGCTACCGGGTCATCTACTGGCCCGAGGCCGCCTGCTATCACCACGAATCCGCCACCCGGGGCACCGAGGTAGGCGAGCGCGAGCGGGCCTCCCAGCGCGTCTTCTGGAAGCGCTGGGGCACGTTCTTCGACGCCCGCGAGGTGAGGACCGGCGACGGCGGGCTGCGGATCATCTACGTCACCGAGGACACCGGCGTCGGCGGCGGCCATCGCGACATCTTCGAGCACCTCAACCGCCTGCGCGAACGGGGGCACGACGCCGAGCTGTGGACGCTGGGACGAGGCCCGCGCTGGTTCGATCTCCGCTGTCCCGGTGCGCACGCTTCGCCGACTACGAGGAGCTGACCGAGCGCTCGCGCCGGTGGACGCGATCAAGGTCGCGACCTGGTGGAACACCGCCGCGCCGGTCTGGCGCGGCGAGCGTCGTCACCGGCATCCCGGTCTACTTCGTCCAGGACATCGAGACCAGCTACTACCCCGACTCACGAGCGCCTGCGTCACGCCGTGCTGGCCTCCTACCGGCACGAGTTCCGCTACATGACGATCTCGTCCTGGAACCGCGACCGGCTGCGCGAGCTCGGCCTGGACGCGGCGCTGATCCCGCCGGGCATCGACCTGGACCGCTTCCGTGCCGCTGCCCGACGACAGCGCGCCGCGAGGACATGATGCTGGCGCTCGGGCGCTCCAACCCGCTCAAGAACCTTTCCGCTCACGATCGCGGCCTGGCGTCGCCTGCCCGCGCCGCGGCCCGAGCTGTGTCCTGTTCGGCATCGAGCCCGAGCTGGCCGCGGAGCCCGGCATCCGCTACGTCACCGCGCCCTCCGATGAGGAGGTCAACCGAGCTCTTCAACCAGGCCACGGTGTTCGTGCAGACCTCGACCCACGAGGGCTTCTGCCTGCCGCCGCTGGAGGCGATGGCGACCGGCGGAGCGGTGGTCTGCACCGACGCCCACGGCAACCGCGACTTCTGCGTCGACGGGGAGAACTGCCTGATGCCCGCCGCGACGGCGCCGGCGCGGTCGCGGCGCGCTCAGCCGCCTGCTCGCCGACCCGCAGCTGCGCAGCGCGCTCGGCTCCGCCGGCGTGCGCCACGGCCGCGGAGTACGCCTGGCCGATCGCGGATCGACGCGCTCGAGCGCGTTCCTGCGCGATGTCGCCGCGCCGCGCCGGATCGAGCCCTCCACCGACGCGTGCCGGAGACCGCGGCCGGCGGGCGACCTGCGGCTCGCTCAGAGGTCCTCGGCCACGGTCGGCGCCATCCGGTTGAACACGCAGAAGCCGAGCACGAAGATCGGCCAGCACGATCGCGATCGGGATCGAGCAGCCCCAGTGACCGCCGAGCAGGCCACTGGCGCCCGGGGTGGCGTGGGTGATGAAGGCGTGGCGGAACTGCTGGAAGACCATGGCCAGCGGGATTGAGCATGTAGAGGTGCAGCAGCGGGCCGTGGAGCTTCTTCTGCACGTCCTGCGATCGGGATGATCACCGGCGAGGCATAGAACAGGATCTGGGTGAGCACCTCCCAGATCGGCTGCAGGTCGCGGAAGTAGACGAACAGCGACGACAGCAGCATCGCCAGCCCGGTCGCGAACACGACCAGCATGGCCACCAGCAGCGGCACCTCGAGCCAGGTACAGCATCGGGCGCACGCCCTGGATCAGGCCGAAGATGAGCACCACGATCAGGTTCAGGCACAGGTTGAACAACGCCAGCAGGACGATCGAGAGCGGGATCACCATGCGCGGGAACTGGATCTTGCGGACCAGCGACCTCGTTATCGACGACGCAGCGCACCGCCCCGCGTCGCCTCGGCGAAGAACGTGAACAGCACGATCGAGCCCAGCAGCTGGGCGCCGTAGTAGCTCCCGGGCGCGCCCAGGCCCCGTCCGACCTGCGCGATCTTGGTGAAGAACACGTAGAGGACGGCGAACAGCAGCAGCGGCCGGACCAGCTGCCAGAAGTAGCCCAGCACCGAGCCGAAGAAGCGCAGCTTCCATTCGTTGCGCGCGATGTTGAAGGTCAGATGCCAGAACCGCCCCAGTCCGTGGTCAGCGCCGACGGCCCCTGGATCGGGCGCCCGAGCGCCTCGTAGTCGATGCCGAGTCGCCATCGGGTCAGCTCAGTCGCCGGCCAGCACGCCCTCGGCGCGGGCGACCGACGACCGCGACGGGGACGTCGACGACGCCGCCCAGCGCGCGAGGTCCGGTGACCACGAACGAGAAGCGCGCTCTCGAAGCGGTCGATCACGTCCAGTCCCGAGCCGCGGTGGGCGATGTTCGAGCACCGGGCTGTAGCGGCCGGGGGCGAGGACGTTCTCGAACGAGAACGAGAACAGCGACCTGCTCGCCGGCGGAGAAGCGTCCGGTGCGCTCGCTGGTCGAGGACCGTGCTGGCCACCAGCACCGCCTGATGGTCCTCGTTGTGCATGTAGACGCTGGCCTGCGGGATCCTCGACCTCGACCATGAACGGCACGCGGGCGCGCAGGGTGATCCGCTGGCCCTGGGGCACCGCGGGTAGCCGCTACCCCGTCCCGGTCCTCGACCCAGACCTCGACCACCCGCGCGTCGCCGTCGCCCCGGCGCTCGCCCTCAGCCGCCTTGGCCTCCGGCTTCTCGCGGCCGAAGTTGAGCTCCAGATAGCGGTCGCCCACCTCCTGAGGGTCTCCGATGCAGCACCGGAACGCCGCGCTCGAGCAGCAGCGCCCGATGGCAGAACCGGTTCAGCGGCGCCCATGTCGTGGGTGACGAACACGATCGTCTTGCCCTCGTCGCGCATCCGGTTGAACACGTCGAAGCACTTCTGCTGGAAGGCGGCATCGCCGACGGCGAGGATCTCGTCGATCAGCAGGATGTCGGCGTCGACCTGGATGGCCACCGAGAAGGCCAGGCGGACGTGCATCCCCGAGGAGTAGTTCTTCAGCTTCAGGTCCTGGAACTCGCTGCAGCTCGGCGAAGTCGATCACGCTGTCATAGCGGCGGCGGGCCTCGCGCGGCGTGAGGCCCATCATGATCCCGTTCATGATCACGTTGTCGCGGGCCGCCAGGTCGGGGTTGAAGCCGATCCCCAGCTCGATGAAGGTCGAGAGCCGTCCGCGGCACCAGATGTCGCCCTCGGCGGCGTAGATGCCGGCCACGCACTTCAGCAGCGTGCTCTTGCCGCTGCCGTTGCGTCCGGCGATGCCGAAGAACTCCCCCTGCTTGACGGCGAAGGAGACGTCGGTCAGGGCCGGGAAGCTGTGATGCCGAGTCCGGCGCCGCGGGTGCAGGGCGCGCTCCTTGAGCGTGTGGCGCTGCTCCTCGGGGACACGGAACGTCTTCGAGACCGATCGCGCGACAACCGCGGGGAGTTTCGCGGTCCCAGGGCCCGGGTCTGACATTGGCCAGAGGGTAGCGGTGGCGCGGCCCGGAACCGGCAATCAGGGGCGGCGCTCGAGTGACAGCGCCCGGATCACCGAGCGTGGCAGACGGTCAGCTCGTCGCCCCAGCCAGGTGCCCAGCCCGCGCGCCGAATGATGGCCGAGCGACCCGAGGAGCCAGACCACCTCCGGACGGTGATGGACTCCGGCCCCGCCGGGGGTCTCCGCGCGGGTCCTGAGCCAGCGGCGGTCCTCGCCCACGTGCCCCCGGATCTCCCGCAGCCCGGTCCACCGGCCCGGCGGCCCGGGCCAGTCATATACCTCGCGCACCGCGCGGGCCTCGTCGAAGCTTCGCCGCACCCACTGAGCGAGGCTGTAGTCGTGAGAGTGGACCACCCCCGCGGCCGGCATGAAGACCTTGGCGAACCCGGCCCTGAGCATGTCCTGGGCGAGCAGATGGTCCTCGGCGTAGCCGACCTCCCGGAACGGCACCGCCGTCCAGGCTGCGCGGGCGACGCATCCGTTGGCGTCGGTGAAGTAGCCCCGGTGGCCGAGGAACTGCTGCGGCGGCGCGTCCCGGTCCTGGTCCTCCAGCGTTTCGACTCGCGGCCGGTCCGCGCTGGTGAAGGAGGCAAACCAGCTGCTGAGCTCGCGCTTGACGTACGGGCTGGCGCCGGGACGAGCCCGGTAGGGCCCGAAGGTCAGGCCGACCCGCGGGGCGAGAGCGAATCCGGCCAGCAGTCCCGCCAGCCAGCCCGAGTCAGCCGGTACCGCATCCTGGGTCAGGAAGGCCACGTGGTCGCCCCGGGCTTCCCGCATGAGCAGATTTCGGGTTCCCCCGTGGGAGAAGTCCTCAGGCGCGATCTCGATCACCTCGGCTCCGTGGTCCCGGGCCAGGGCCACGGTCTGATCGCTCGAGCCGGAGTCGCAGATCAGGAGCTCGAGCTCCACCCCGAAAAGCTCCTGCTCGGTGACCGCGGCCAGCGTCGCTGCGAACCCGGCCCCGGCGTTGCGGGTCGGGATGGCCACCGTGACGGTGCCGCCGGGGGGCGCGACGCCGGCCGGCATTCAGGGCGCGGTCATCGAGGCCAGCACCGCGCGCAGGCCGTCCCGCAGCTCGACCTGCGCGCTCCAGCCCAGCTCGCGCTCGGCCCGGGTCACGTCGAGACAGCTCCGCTGCACCTCCCCGGGGCGCTCGGGGGCAAAGCGTGCCGGCGCGGCCCCCCCGTCCCCGACCTCCTCCAGCCCGGCCAGCAGGTCGAGCACCGACAGCTCCCGGCCATGCCCGATGTTGACCGGACCGAGCACCGGGGCGGCGGCGGCCAGCAGGTTGGCTGAAACCACATCCGAGACCTCGACCCAGTCGCGGGTCTGGCTCCCGTCCCCGAATACGGTCGGCTGGCGGCGCTCGATCCGCTGACCGCAGAAGATCGCCACCACGCCCGCCTCGCCGTGGGCATCCTGGCGGGGCCCGTAGACGTTCCCGTAGCGCAGTGCGACGGTCGAGAGACCGAACAGGCGGGTATACAGGGCGCAGTAGCCCTCGGCGGCGAGCTTGCTCTGCCCGTACGGGGCGAGTGGGTGTATCGGATGATCCTCGGGCGTCGGGAGCACGTCGGCGTCCCCGTACAGCCCGCCTCCGGTGGAGCTGAACACGACCCGGCGCGTCCCGGCAATCCGCGCCGCCTCGAGCACGGCCAGGGTGCCCAGCACGTTGACCGTCGCGTCACGGGCCGGATCGGCCACCGATCGGCGCACATCGATCTGCGCGGCAAGGTGGAACACCACCTCCGGCTCGGTGGCGGCGAAGATGGCCGCCACCCGGCCGGCGTCGGCGACATCGGCCCGCTCGAGCGAGCCTCCGGCCTCCTGCGCCCCGCGGAGGTTTTCGAGCTTGCCGGTTGACAGGTCGTCGAGCACGGTGACCTCGTCGCCGCGGGCGATCAGCGCGTCGACCAGGTTCGAGCCGATGAAGCCGGCGCCGCCGGTGACCAGGCATCTCACGGCGGCGAATTATGCCTGCTGTCGGGGGGCGACAAACTGCGCAACTTCTGGTCGGCGATCATCGTTGCCTGTGTCGATGTCGGTAGGTTTCAGCGGCGGCCACGGCCGGCGTCGAGCCGGCGGCCCGACGCCGACCGAGATCCGCGACCGGACCCAAGATGCGCCCAGACCCCTCACCCGACTCGTCACCAGCGCCCGCTGCCGATCCGGTCTCGACCCCGGCCAGCCTGGACATCCTGGGCATCCCGCTGGCCCTGATCGACTACGCGCAGACGCTGGACTGGATCGAGGAGGTGATCGCCGCCGGCCAGCGGAGCTACATCTGCGTCTGCAACGTGCACGCGGTGATGGCCGCCGCCGAGGACTCCGAGCTCCGCCAGGCTCTGCTCCGCTCCTCGATCAACGTGCCCGACGGCCAGCCTCTCGTGTGGGCGATGCGCGCGCTGGGCCACCGGCTCGACTCCCGGGTCTACGGCCCCGAGCTCATGGCCCAGGCCTGTGCTCGAGCCGCCCGAGCCGAGCAGCGGCTGTATCTCTACGGGGGTCGAAACCAGGGTGCACTGGTCCAGCTCGCCCTGAACCTGCGCCAGCGCTATCCCGGCATCAAGATCGTCGGCGGTTACTCGCCGCCCCACCGTCCGCTCACCGATGAGGAGCGCGTCGCCGTGGTCAGGGAGATCAACGCGGCCAAGGCCGATGTGGTCTGGGTCGGGATCGGGGTTCCCAAGCAGGAGAAGTGGATGACCGAGATGCGGGCCACGCTGAAGGCCCCGGTGCTGATCGGCGTCGGCGCCGCATTCGACTTCCATGCCGGACTGGTGCCTCAGGCCCCGGGCTGGATGCAGCAGCTGGGCCTCGAGTGGGTCTACCGGCTCGCGCATGAACCGCGCCGGCTCTGGCGGCGCTACACGCGGTACAACCCGCGCTTCGTGCTCGCCTTCGGCCGGCAGATGATCGGCCATTGGCGACGGCGCGCTGACTGAGCTCGGGCGCAGCCGCGGGTTGCGCGCGTCGCCTCCGGACGGGGCCTCCAGGACAATGAGACCGTGCCCAGCGCGTCGATCGTGATCCCGACCCGAGGTCGCCCGGAGTACCTGCGCGTGGCGCTCGACTCGGTCGCTCCTCAGGCCGACCGGGCCGGAGCCGAGCTGATCGTGGTCGACGATGGCAGCCCCAGAAGCAGCGCGGAGATCGCCGCCGCTTACGGCGCGCGGTTCGTCCTCGGGACCGCTCGGGGGGCCAACGCGGCCCGCAACGCCGGCATCGCGCTCGCCGCGGGTGACCCGGTGGTGCTGATCGACGATGACATCGACGCCCCCGCGGGCTGGCTGGCCGGGTTGCTCGAAGGCGTCTCCGCGACGCCCGAGCGCGAGGTGTTCGGCGGACCGATCCGGGCTCGCCTGGAAGGCGGCGGCCCGCGGGCCTGCGGGCGCGAGCCGGCACCGATCACGACCCTCGACTACGGTGCCGCGGACCGCGACGTTCCTCTGGTCTGGAGCGCCAACATGGCCATCCGCCGCTCGGCGCTTGACCGGGTGGGCCCGTTCGACGAGACGATCCGCGGCCGCGGCGAGGAAGAGGATTGGCAGCGGCGCTATGCCGCTGGGGGTGGGCGGATCCGCTACCTCGCCCGAGCCGGGATCGATCACCGCCGCACCGCAGCGGACGCCCGCCTGCGCTCCCTCGTCAGAGCGGCCTACGCGCTCGGCCGGAGCGCCCGCCGCTACGACGTGCGCAAGGGCGAGCCGCCGGGGGTCGCGACCGAGGCGAGGACGCTGGCCGGCTGCCTGTGGCATGCCGGGCGGCGACGCTGCGCGTCGGGCATCGTGCTCGCCGGGCATGCCGCGGGCCGGCTCCGGGAGGCCCTGGGCCCATCCGCACCGCGTTCCCGGACGGACCCTTGACCCCTCCGGCCCCGTGACCCCTCCGGCCCCGTGACCCGTCCGGCCTCGTGAGCGGCGATGACTTCCTCTCCGGGACGCACGGCCAGGTGTTCGGGATCCGCGCGACCAGCCGGGCGCTGCTCGCCGACACGGTGTGCACCGCGGCGGCCTGGGCCACGCTGAGCCCGTGGCGCCTGCGGCGGGCGGCGGCCCGGGGACCGCGCCGGCGGGTCCTGGTGCTGGCCATCGAGCGCGAGGACGTGCCCAACCTGCTCGCGCGGGCCCGGGCCGAGCTCCTGCGCTCCCACCACGAGGTCGCGTTCGCCACCACCGGCGCCGGCGACCGCGGCCGGTTTGAGAACCTCAACGCACTGCTCGCCGGTAATCCCCCGGCGGGTTTTGACTGGCTGCTGGTCATCGACGACGACGTCCTGCTCCCGGCCGGATTCCTCGATGCGTTCGTGTTCCTGGCCGAACGCTTCGCCCTGCGCCTGGCCCAGCCGGCTCACCGGCATCGCTCCCATGCCGCCTTTGCCGTCACCCGGCGCCAGCCGGGCCGCGTGGCTCGCGAGACCGCCTTCGTGGAGATCGGCCCCGTGACCGCCTTTCACCACAGCGTGTTCGACGCCCTGCTGCCCTTCCCGGCGCTGCGCGCGGGTTGGGGCCTCGACGCTCACTGGTCGGCGGTGGCCGCGCAGCGGGGCTGGCCGATCGGGATCGTCGACGCCACCCCGATCCGCCACGGCCTGCGCCTGATTGCCAGCTCCTATGACCGGAGCGACGCGATCGAGGAAGCCCGCGCCTTCCTGGCCGGCCGTGCCTACACCCCCGCGCGCGAGGCGCAGCGCACGGTCCGCGCATACCGCAGCTGGCGATGAAGGTCCTGGTCGTGGCCGAGTACTACCCCCGGGCCGCCCAGCCCGTGCTCGGAATCTGGGCCCATCGCCAGGCGCTGGCCGCCCGGGCCGCCGGGGCCGAGGTCCGAGTGCTCGTGCTGTACCGCCCGCTGCCATCCCTGCACGCGCTGCGCCGGCGCGAGCTCCGGGCGGCGTGGGCGGCCGTGGCGCAGTCGGCCCGGGGGGCGGCGGATGGCTTGACCGTCAACTACATGCGTTATCTCGCCCCACCCCGGCCGTGGAGCTACGGATACTGGGGTGCCTGGGCCGCGCCGGTCCTGCGCCGCGCCCTGGCCCGGGTCCACAAGGAGTTCGAGTTCGAGCTCATCCACGCGCATTACGCGGTGCCCTCCGGCGACGCCGTCCGCCGCGCCGCCCCCGGAGCGCCGCTGGTCGTCTCGGTCCACGGGGGTGACGTCCACGGCGCGCACGCCCGCGGCCCATTCGTAGCCCCCGCCCTGCGGCATGCTCGTCTCGTTCTGGCCAACAGCGCCGGCACGGCGGGCCGCTGCCGAGACCTCGGGGCCGGCGAGGTCCGCGTGGTCCACCTCGGAGCCGATCTGCCCGTGGCGCCTGTGCCCCCGGCCACGGAGCCGACGCTGGTCACCGTGGGCAACCTGATCGACCGAAAGCGCCAGGCCGACGTGATCGCCGCGCTCCCGGCGCTGATAAGCCGTCATCCCAGGTTGCGCTACCGGATCGTCGGCGACGGTCCGGAGCGCGAGCCGCTGCGCGCCCTGGCCCGCTCGCTCGGGGTGGCCGCCCAGGTCGAGCTGCTCGGCGAGCTGCCGCACTCGGAGGCCGTCGCCCACGCGCGGGCGGCCAGCGTGTTCGTGCTGCCGAGCACGGCCGAAGCGTTCGGGGTTAGCTATATCGAGGCGATGGCAGCCGCGGTCCCGGCGGTCGGTTGCCGGGGGGAGGACGGACCGGAGGAGATCGCCGCCGCCGGAGACGGGATCGTGCTCGTGCCCCCCCGCGACCCGAGCGCGCTGGCCCGGTGCCTCGATTCGCTGCTCTCCGACCCCGCGCGTCGGACCGAGCTGGGCGCCGCCGCCAGGGCAACCGTGCGCCGTAGCTTCACCTGGGAGCGATGCGGGGCCGACACGGTGGCCGCCTATGCCCGCGCCCTGGAGCCCGGCTGATGGTCCCGTCCTCATCCCTGCGCGCCTCGAGGGCACTTCTACACTGCGCAGCCATCGCGACCGAATCCATGTCCACGGCGGCCGAGGGTCTGGCGCCCTACGATCCCGACAACGTCCTGGATCGGCTGAGCCGTCGCTCGACCCTCGAGTTGAATTACGCCCACCTGATGGACCGGGAGGCATCGCTCATCTCCGCGCGCCTGGGGCTGCGCGGAGGCGACGTGCTCTCGGTCGGCGCCGGCTGGCACCCGGGACGGCATCTGTTCCCGGCCCCCGTCTTCCGGCTCGTGGCCGTCGATGCCGACCCGGACCGGGCCGCCGGAGTGCGCCAGAGCAAGCGGGCCGACGAGTCCTGGCAGGGCTTCGCGGGGCGGCTCGAGCTCCCGCCGGCCTCCTTTGATGTCGTCCTCTACCGGCTCGTCCTGCACCACATCGCCTTCCAGGGTCCCCTGTCCCCGTGCTTCGCCGAGGCGGCTCGGCTGCTCCGGCCCGGCGGGGCCATGGTGGCGATCGAGCCCGGCCTGTGGCATCCCGTCGGAGCGGCGCTCCAGTTGGCCAACCGGGCCGGGCTGGCCACCCGCGTGCACGGTACCCCGGATGACATCCCGCTGTCCCCGCGCCGGCTCATGTCCGAGGCGAGGGCGGCCGGACTGGAACCGGAGCTGCACGCCGTGACCTACGGCTGGCGCCGGCTGCCGCCGGCCGTGCAGCGTGGGCTCCATCCGCTGGACCGGATCGGTTCCCGGCCCCGCGCGGCCCCGCTCGGGCACACGCTCATGCTGATCGCCCGCGCACCGCGCCGGTGAGCGGCGCCGGGAGGGCGGGACCCAGGCCCCCGGCGGCCGGGCCCCCGGCGGCTGGGCCCCCGGCGGCTGGGCCCCCGGCGGCTGGGCCCCCGGCGACCGGGCGCGCGGCCGCCCGACCGGGCTCGGACGCCATCGCCGCGCTGGGCCTCGGGGCCGCCCTGCTCCTGCTCGGCTTCATCACCACCGGGGGATTCGACGGCTCGGTCTCCATTTCCGCACCGAACACCTGGACCGAGATCGGGCTGACGCTGCTCGGCGCCGGAGCCATCGCCGCCAGCATCGTGCTCGGCGCCCGGGCGCCCCGCTGGGGCGTCCCCGTCGTGGCCTGGTTCGCGGCCATGACCGCGCTGACCGCGCTCTCAATCATCTGGTCGGTGCAGCCCGACGCGTCCTGGCAGGCGGCCAACCAGATCATGGCCTACCTGATGACCTTCGCCGCCGGGGTCGCGCTGGCCCGGATCGTCCCGGAGCGCTGGCGCGCGCTGGTCATCGCCCTGGGCGCCGCCGCGGTGCTCTTGAGCGGCTACGCGCTGCTGGCCAAGGTCCTCCCCGGCTCGCTGGCGCCCATGGACGACGAGGGACGCCTGCAGGCGCCGCTGGGCTACTGGAACGCGACCGGTGCCCTGGCCGCGATGGGCCTGGCCCCGTGCCTGTGGGGGTTCACCCGCCCCGACGGCCCACGCTGGCTGCGCGGACTGGCGGTCCCGGGCGCGTCGATTCTCGGCGCGGTGGTCATCCTGTCCTTCTCCCGCACCGCCGTGGGTGTGGCCGTCCTCACCCTGGCCGCGTGGCTGACGCTGGCGCCGGGGCGCCTGCGCGGGGCGTTGATGCTCGGACTCGCCGGCATCGGCACCGCGATCATCTGCGCCTGGTCGTTGTCCCACGCGGCCCTCAGCACCGACGGCGCTGCCCTGGCCGCCCGGACCAGCGCGGGCCACAGCTTCGGCATCGTCCTGCTCATCGTGGCCGTGTTCGCAGTGGGGGCCGGGTGGGCGGCGGCTCGGGCGAGCGACCGGGTGACGCTGGGCGAGCCCATGCGGCGGCGGATCGGCGCCGGGCTGATCGGGGCGGCCGCGCTTCTGCCCGTCGCCGCCGTCGTCGCGCTGGCCGCCTCCTCCCGCGGCCTGACCGGGGAGATCTCCCACACCTGGCACTCGCTGGTCAGCGTCAACTCGGGGGTGGGCGAGTCGGCCGCTCGAATCACCCAGCTCGGCTCGAGCCGGCCGCTCTACTGGAGTGAGGGAATCACCGTCGGAGAGCACGCGCTACTGAAGGGGGTGGGGGCGCTCGGGTTCGCCACCGCGCGCACCCGCTACACGACCCACCTCGAGATCGTCGGTCACGCCCACAGCTACGTGATCCAGACCTTCGCCGACCTCGGCCTGCTCGGACTGGCGGTGAACCTGGCCTTGCTGCTGTCCTGGGCCCGGGCGGCGGTGCGCCCGCTGGCCCCGCGCGAGCGCTGGGGCCGGCTGGGGTCAGCGCAGTCGTGGGAACGCTCGGGCCTGCTCGCCCTGCTGCTGGTCGTGCTCGGCTTCGGGCTCTCCTCGGCGATTGACTGGACCTGGTACTTCCCCGCGGTGACGGTTCCGGCGCTGCTGGCCGCGGGCTGGCTGGCCGGGCGCGGGCCGCTCAGCGCCCCCGTGGGCCGGTCCTCCGGCCGGCCGCCCCTGCTCTCGCGCCCGGGCGCCCTGGCCGGGTGCAGTGCGCTGGTGCTGCTCGGCCTGGTCTGCGCCTGGCTGATCTGGCAGCCGCTGCGCTCCGCCCAGGACGCCGCGGCCGCGTTCTCGGCCCGGACGAGCGGCGCGGCATTCGCCGATGCCCGCTCGGCGGCGACCGCCGACCCGTTGGCCCTGGAGCCCCACTTCGTGCTCTCGGGGCTCTACAGCGGGGCCGGAGACGCCCCCGCCGCGCGCGGGGAGCTGCTCACCGCAGTCGGGCTCCAGCCCGCCAACTACGAGAGCTGGCTCCAGCTCGGCCTGTATGACCTGCGTCGCCACCGGCCGAGCCTCGCGCTGCCCTCGCTGGAGCGCGCCTACATGCTGAACCCGACCATCTACGGGACGCTAGATCCCCTCAACCAGGTCCGAGCGGAGCTCGCTCGCTAGTACAGGGACGGTCACGGGACGCTTCCGACTCGCGCCCCGGGGGCGGGCAAACCTGCGCCCACCTCTCCTCCTTCACCGGGGGTGCGCGCTGTGGTCGTCGGTTTCCGAGCACTTCTGCGCGCGCCCCTGCCCAGACCGATCAGGTGCGCGCAGAATTAGCCGGTGCCGCTGAGGATCCCGGGACCTGTCAGCGGGCCGGATTAGCATCCGCGCCGTGACGCCCCCGCCGCCTCCGCCGCCGCCGCCGCCGCCGAGCCTGTCCGTGATCATCCCGGTCTACAACGAGCCCCGCTGGATCGGGCCCGTGGTCGCCGACCTGGTCCTTGCCGTCGCGCGCTCGCCGTTCCCGCGGGTTGATCTGACCATCGTCGACGATGGCTCCGATCAGGCCACCCAGGATTCCCTGGCCGAGCTGACGACGCCGTTCGGGCTGCGCGTGCTGCGCCAGTCCAATGGCGGCCGCTTCGCCGCCCGGCAGGCCGGGGTCGAGGCGGCCAGCGGCGATCTGGTCCTGTTGCTCGACTCCCGGGTCTCGATCCGCCCCGACGCGCTGGCCTTCGTGGCCAGGGAGCTCGTGCGGACCGGCCCGCTGCCCATCTGGACCGCGCACGTCGACCCCGTGCTGAGCGGCAACCCCTACGGACGGATCTGGTGGGTCCTCGAGTCGCTGGCCTGGAGTGACTATCTGAGCAACCCGCGGACGATGAGCTACGGCCTGAGCGACTTCGACCGCCATCCGAAGGGGACCACGTGCCTGCTCGCGCCGCGTGAGCTGCTGCTCGAGGCGATCGCCCAGTTCGACTCGCGGTTCGGCGATTCCCGGGACGCCAACGACGACACGCTGATGCTCCGCACCATGGCTGCCCGCCAGCCGATCAACATCTCCCCGGGCTTCTCCTGCGTCTATCGGCCCCGGAAGTCCCTGCGGTCGTTCGCGCGGCACGCCTTCCATCGCGGCGGGGTGTTCGTCGATGGCTACGGGCGGCCGGGCGCCCGCTTCTTCGGGGTCATCGCCGCGTTCTATCCGCTCAGCCTCGCCGCCGCCGCGCTGGCCCTCAGCCGGCCGCGCCTGGGCCTGCGCGCCGCCGCGCTGGCGCCGGTGGCCGGCGCCGGCCTGGGCGCGGCGTTGCGGCGCCCGCGGGCCGACAGCGTGGCAATGGGCACCGTCGGACCGATCTGGTTGCTGGCCTACGCCGCCGGGATGTGGCGCGGCCTGTGGCTGCTCTCGCGCGGCTGGGTCGGGCGCCGGCGCAGCCGCTGAGGCTGCGCCGGTCCCTGACGGGTCAGGTCGGCGCGTCGGCCACGATCAGGACGCCGGGTCCGCCGCGCCGTCCGAGCGGCCACCAGCGCGCCAGCTCCGGGTGCAGCCGCCAGAGCAGAGGCAGGGCCAGGAAGGTCGAGACCCGCCGCGGCCGCAGCCCGGCAGCGAGGAGGGCTCCGTTCCACCAGCCCGGCTCGTGGACGTTCACATGGGTGGGGTCGCGCACAACCGGATCCCACCAAGGGATCAGGGGATGGAGGTTCGGGGTGGTGGCGATCAACCGCCCGCCGGGCCGCAGCCGTGTGGCCAGCGCGGCCAGCGTGGCCGGCGGGTCGGGAACGTGCTCGAGGACCTCGAGGCAGAGGAGGAGATCAAAGGCCTGCTCGGGGTGGAGCTCGTTGGCATCGCCGACGGCAAAGCGATCGGCATCCTCGGGGCGCGCGCTGCGCGCCTGGTCGATCACCCATTCAGACAGGTCGAAGCCGTGGGCATCCCAGCCCCGGTCGAGCAGCTCGTAGACCACCGCGCCGTGGCCGCAGCCAGCATCCAGGGCGCGGCCCGGCGGCGGCAGTTCGGGGCCGATCAGTGCGAACAGCCCCTGGTGCCAGCGTCGCAGCGCCGTGAGCGCGCTCTCGTAGTCCTCGAACTTGCGGTACTGGGAGTCGGTGGTCCAGTAGGACTCCTCGAAGCTCGAATGCTCAGCCCGGATCTCAGGCATGGCTGGGCAGCCCGGCTCGTGCGCCGGCGCTCAGTCGGCTGAGGATCGCATCAAGTTCCTGGCCGGCGATCCGGTCCACGTCAAAGCGGGCCACCGCCTCGCGCCCTGACCGAGAGGCACGTTTGGCCACCCGGTCATCCAGCAGCGGGCCGGCCAGCGCGTCGGCCAGAGCCGCCACGTCGCCGACGGGGACGCCGGTGTAGGCGTCGCGATAGATCTCGTCGAGGATCGGCAGCCGGTAGGCGATGACCGGCAACCCCGTGGCCATCGCCTCAGCCACCGAGATCCCCCAGCCCTCCTCATAGCTCGGGGCCAGGAACACGCGGGCCCCGGCCATGATCTCGCGCTTCTCCGCCTCGGAGACGAAGCCCGTCCAGCGGACCGCCTCGGCGATGCCGAGCTCATTCGCGCGCTGTTCACCGGCGGCCCGCTCGGGCCCGCTGCCCACCACGACAAGCCGTACCCCGGGCACGGTGTCGCGGACCTGGGCCAGAGCCGCGAGCGCGTCGGACAACCCCTTGGTCGCCACCAGCCGCGCGACGAACACAACCACCGGCGGCGCCGCCGCGGGAGCCGCCGGGGCGAACGAGCCGAGGTCGATGCCCACGTCGGTGCGGATCGGGGAAAACCCGCGCCGGCGGAGCATGCCGGCCGTCTCCCCGTTGCAGGCGAACAGCACGGAGGCGTGGCGGCGCAGCAGCCTCAGGCTGATCTGCTCGTCAAATTTCGACCACAGGCTGCGCGGAGAGCGGTCGGCGCGCTCACCGACCAGGTGGTACACGTAGCCCACCCCCAGCGCGCCCCGGCGCACCTCGGCGGTCAGGGCTGCCGTGTCGGGAAGGAAATGACTCCCCGCCACGACCACGTCCGGGCGGCTCCGGCCGCGGACGACGCTGACCGCTCGCCGGAGGTACTCGGCGGCCAGGAGCGGCCCGTTGGCGCTGATCCGCGGGGTCAGGTGACCCACCGGGACAATCTTCACATCCGGTAGAAACGTGTGCACAACCTCGGCCGCCTCGGGCGGGGCGAGGACCTCGAGGGTCACCTGGTCGCGCCAGCGCGCGGCGACTTCGAGCAGATGACGGTCGCCGCCGGACATGCCGCCGGCCCAGGCACTGAGCGAGAGCAGGATGCTGGTCATCACGCGGCCTGCCGGGTGCGGGTTCCCGGAAGCGCCTCGCAGAACCCGGCCAGGGCGGCCTCGAAGGTGATCTCCCGACTCCAGCGCCACCCGTTCTCGCGCAGCCGCTCGTACCGTTCCGGATCGGCCAGCAAGGCCAGCAGGGCGTCGGCCATCGCGGCCGGATGGCGATCGGTGACCAGTCCGGTCACACCGTCGCGGACGCTGTCCCGGAGGCCGTCGGCGTCGTAGACGACCGCCGGGGTCCCCTGGCTCGCGGCCTCGGTCACGATCAGCCCCCAGCCCTCCTTGATGCTGGTGACCAGGATCACGTGCGCGCGCTCGAGGAGCTCGCGCTTCTGGGCCTCGGAGATGCGTCCCAGATACTCGATCGCCTCACGGTGGCGGCTGCGCTCGATGGCGCGCAGCACCCGGCGGCCGTAGGCGCCGGTCGCCGCGCCGGCGACCTTGAGCTGCAGCTCGGGCATCCGGTCGCGAGCTCGCTCGAAGGCCCGGATCTGATCCAGCGTGCGCTTCATCGGCCGGATGTTGCCCAGCGAGATCACAGTTGGGCGGTCGTACTTCTGGGCCAGCTTGAGCTCGGCGATCGGTTCGAGCGCCATTCCCGGTACGAAAACGTTCACTCGCTCGCGGTCGAACCCGAAGCGGTGCAGGTCGGCGCGCGAGCTCTCGGAGATGGTGGCGGCGGCGTCTCGGCTCATCAGGCGCAGGTAGAGCGGCTCGAGCAGATAGCCGATCAGGCTCAGCGGCACGGGGAGCTGGTAGAACCAGATCACCCGGCACAGCTGGTAGAAGACGAGCAGCCGGGGGCGATCACGGACGTAGAGCCGGGTGAGGAAGGGGAACGTGTTCACCTCCTCCACGACCAGGTCCGGCCAGTTCGACAAATGGCGGCGGATGTATCGGTAGGCGTGCCAGTAGACGCTGACCCTGCCGCCCACATGGATGACCCGGCAGTCGTGCTGCGCGGTCTCATATGGGGTGGTGCGTGAACCGTCGCCGGAGGTGAGCAGGATCACCTCGTGACCGCGTGCGGACAGCCGCGCGGTGAGCTCCGAGCTGACCAGCTCGGCCCCGCCCGCAAGCGGGTGCGAGAGGTCCTTCCATGTCAGCCAGAGAATGCGCATGAGGCGCCCCGCGGTGCTCCGGAGCAGGCCCAGTCTCCCACACGGATATGTCAGTGACTGAGCGGTACCTCAAGGATCGGGCGAGGGCCGTCGATATATGCGCGATGAGTCCACTGGGGCAAGAGACGGTGCCCGACGAGGGCGCGCCGCCTGCGCCGTCTAGTACACGGGTGCCGGTGGCCAGGTACCTGGGCCGGGGGACCACCGTGATGGTCGTCCTCACCCTTCTGGCCAGCGTGGCCAACTACGCCTCCAACATCGTCTTCAGCCACCTGCTCTCGACGGTGGACTACGGCGAGCTGACCGCCCTGATCGCCGTCACCCTGATCGTTGCGGTTCCCGCCGGAGCGGCCCAGACGATTGTCGCCGAACGGGTGGCCGCACTCCGCGCCAGCGGTGAGCGCACCAAGCTGCGCTTCCTCCTGCGCCATGCCCTGGCTCATGTGGTGGTCATCGCCGCAGTCGTCGGGGTGATCTACGCGGCCTGCATCCCGCTGGTCAAGAGCGCCCTCGGTCTGCAGGCGGTCGGGCCGGCCCTGGCCCTGGCCCCGCTGCTGGTGGTATCGATGTTCGTCCCGGTCGCCTCCGGAGTCCTGCAGGGTCTCGAGCGCTTCGCCCTGCTCGGCTTCTTCGCCCTGGCCATCGCTTGCTCACGGATCGCCTTCGGGGTCCCGTGGACGCTGGCCGGCGGAGGCGCCGGTGGACCCCTGTTCGGCCAGGCCCTGGGCACGGTCGTGGCCCTCGCCTTCACCGGCCTGGTCCTGCGCAAGCACTTTGCCGGCCGGGGATCGGGGGCGGCCAGTTCGGGGCTGCGTCGTCGACCGAACCGTCGCGCGTTGGCCGCGGGCGCCGCATTCACCGCCTTCGCCCTGATCTCGAACCTCGACGTCGTACTGGCCAAGCTGGTCATGTCGCCGCACTCAGCCGGGGTCTACGCCGCGCTGGTCACGGTCGAGAAAATCGTCATCTTTCTCCCCAGTGCGATCGCCGTGGTGATGGTGCCGAGCGCGGCCAAGGCCAAGCTCTCGCATCAGCCCACGGCGCGTGTGCTCCGGCGCTCGGCCCTGCTCGTGCTCGGTGCGACCCTGTGCGTCGCTGTGCCCGCGGCCGTCGCGCCGCATCTGGTCCTGGGACTTATGTTCGGCCAGAAGTACGTCAGCGCCGCTCCCGGGGTCCTTCCGATCGTCTGCTCCGGCGCCGGCCTGTCCCTGCTCTACCTACTGGTTGTCTACACCGTGACGATTCAGGATCGGCGCTGGGTGTGGTTGCTCGCCGCCGGGGTTGGAGCCCAGGTTGTGGGGATCGTCCTGCTGCACTCCTCTCCCACCCAGGTGGCGACCGTGCAGGCCAGCGTGATCCTGATCGTGCTCCTGCTCAACGAGTTCTTCTTCCACCCGATCCTCCGGGGTGAGCGGCCTTCATCGGAGCCGCCGGCCGGCGCCATGACGATGCGCCGCCCCACCGGGGCGACCGAGCTCAGCCTGATCGTCCCGGCCTTCAACGCCGCGTCCTACATCGAGGGCAACGTGGCCCAGATCATCGGCACGCTCGACGAGCTCGATGCGGCCTACGAGATCCTCGTGGTCAGTGACGGTTGCACCGACGGGACGCCGGATGCGGTGGCCCGGATCGCCGATTCTCGCGTTCGCCTTCTGCGCTACCCAGCCAACCAGGGCAAGGGACATGCGCTCTGCCTGGGCGCAGCGCACGCCGAGGGCCGCCTGATCGGCTGGCTTGACTCCGATCTCGATGTCTCCCCGCAGACGATCGTCGATGCCGTCCGGCGGCTGCGCGAAGGCGATGTCGACGCGGTCATCGGCTCAAAGCGCCACCCCGGCAGCTCGGTCGAGTACCCGCGCATCCGGCGCATCCTGTCGGCCGGCTTCCAAGGGCTCGTAAGGGTCCTGTTCCGGATCAACGTCCGGGACACGCAGGTGGGCGCCAAGGTGTTCCGCGGCGAGATGCTCCGCACCGTCGTGCCACTGCTGCTGATCAAGCGCTACGCCTTCGACCTCGAGGTCCTCGCCGTGGGCGCCGAGTTCGGCTTCGACCGCATCGAGGAGACCTCGGTCAGCCTGGCCTATCGCTTCACGGGGACCCGGATCAACGGCGGTGCGGTCAAGCGCATGTTCCTCGACACGCTGGCCATCGCCTATCGGATCCACCTCCGGCACTGGTATGTGCGTCAGTTCGCCGCCCTCGAGCGCCGGCGCACGGATGGCGCTGAGCCGACCCGGCCCATCGCCACCACGCTTGCGGGATGAGCCGCTCTGCATCCCAGCGGCTCACCGCGTCGGTGAACGCGGACGCGGTCGCGCCAGGCGCTGAGGCGCTGTCGGGGGGCCGCGTCGCCCGGCCCCGCAACTGGCCGGCCGTGCTCTCCCTGAGCCGGAGCCGGCGAGCCGTGCTGATCGCCGGCCTGCTCTACCTGGCCTACGCGCTGCTTCTGAGCTGGCCGCTGGCCAGGGATCCAAGCGGGATGCTGGGCGGCGCCCAGATCACCGGGGACCTCGGCGGGACCACAGCCCAGATCGCGTATGCCCTCGGGCACGGGGTGTTCCCCTTCCTGCCCGGCAGGTTCCCCGGCATCGACGCCCCCCAGGGGCTGGCGGTTCCGTGGGTGCTCAACTGGGCCGCCGCGCCCGACACGGCGCTCAACTACACGCTCGGATTCGTGTTCGGCGCCGCGGCCGGCGCGAACGTGTTCCTGTGGCTGAGCTTCGTTCTCAGTGGGCTGTCAATGTTCCTGCTCACCCGCCGCCTGTTCGGCAGCGACGAAGCCGCCGGTCTGGCCGGCTTCGCCTTCGCCTTCTATCCCTTCGCCGTCAACAAGATTGCCGGCCACGTCGAGTACATGGACGGCTGGGTGCTGGCGCTCTCAGTCTGGAGGATGCTCGAGCTGGCCCTCGCCCCATCCCGCCGCAACGCGCTCCTGGCCGGTCTGGCCGCCGCCTTCGCGATGTGGTTCACGCCCTATTTCATTCTCATCGGGGGCGTGGCCTGGATGACCATGGCTATGGTCAACCTGGGGATCGGGATGGTCCGTAACGACCTGGGCAGGATGTTCAAGCTCGTCGTGATCTCCGGCCTGCCGGTCGTGGTCCTGTTCCTCGCCCTCGGCGTGCTGACCGCGAACGCGGGCGGACCCCAGGCCGGAGGCGTGCGCACCCAGACCCTCCAGGCGCTCTACGTGTACGGCGCGCGCTGGTTCGAGTGGCTGCTGCCCGATCGGAACAACTTCCTCTTCGGCGGGCTGACCAGGCCGTTCCTCGCCTCGCACCTGGACGGATCGAACTTCTCCGAGAGCTCGCTGTACCTCGGAGTCAGCGTCATGGCCTTTGCCCTGACCGGGGCGCTCATCGCCGCGCGCCGGATCCGGGCGCTGGGCCGGCGCGCGGTCGAGGACGCGTCGGTGGTGGCGGCGCTCAGCGGAGCCGGACTCGCGCTGGCCGCAGCGGCCTTCTCAGCCCCGCCGAGCGTGAAGGTCCTCGGGATGCCGGTGGTCATGCCCTCCGGGATCGTGTACCAATTCTCCAGTACCTGGCGGGTCTACGCCAGGTTCGTGGAACTGCTCGAGCTCGGGCTCTGCATCCTCTTTGCCCTGGGTGTTGCCCGGCTACTGGCCCGCTTCGCCCGTCCGGCCCGGCTGGCCGTCTTCGCCCTGGTGGCCGTGGTGCTGGTGGTCGACCTGTGGGCTCGGCCGCCCGGCCCACGCGCCTCGACGCTCACGCTCGCGCCTGAATACGTCTGGCTCCGGGACCACCCCGGCGGGATCGTGGCCGATTACCCGCTGGAGCCGGCCGACTATCCCGACTACGGGCCGCTGCTCTATGCCGAGATGGACGGCCATCCGGCCTTCCAGGGCTACGTCGAGGGCACGCCGACGGCAAGCTCGAAGCTGGCCCTGCGCAATCTCCGTGCGCCGGCCACCGGCCCCGGACTGGCCGCCCAGGGCGTCAGGTATCTCGTCGTGCACCCCGGGCAGTACGGCGGTGACGCTGCCAACCTGCGCCGCCAGGGCTACGTGCTGCGCTTCTCCTCCCCGCAGGGGAACGTCTGGCAGCTCTCCGCGAGGCTGACCTCCGCGCGCTCACGCTAGCCTGGCCGGATGGCCGAGTCCGCCGCAGCCCTGGCCCAGCTCACCGTTGGGGTGGGGGCCAACGTCGCCCCCGGGCAGACCGTGGTCCTGAACGCCAAGCTCGGCCAGGAACCGCTGGCCCGGGCCATCACGGCGGCCGCCTACGACGCCGGCGCCTACCAGGTCGAGGTCAATTACGGCGATCCCTATGTTCAGCTGGCCCGGCTCGAGCGCGCGCCTGAGGATGCCCTCGGCGACGTTATCCCCTGGGTGCGCGAGCGGCCGCTCAAGCTGGCCGAGCTCAAGGGTGCCCTGATCAGCCTGAGCGGTCCGTCGGCGCCGGGCTTGCTCGACGCCATCGATCCGGCCCGGATCGGCCGCGACGCGGTGGCCCTGCCCGAGGCAATGGAGGTCCTGGCCAGGCGGGCGCTCAACTGGACGATCGTTCCCGGCCCCAACCAGGCCTGGGCGGGGCTCGTGCACCCCGAGCTCGATGACGCCGCCGCGTTGGCGAAGCTGTGGGAGGAAGTCGCTCACATCTGCCGTCTGGACGATCCTGATCCGGGAGCGAGTTGGCAGGCCCGCTCGCAGGAGCTGACCGACGCAGCACATCGTCTCGGCCAGGCGCGTCTCGATTCCCTGCACTTCTCCGGACCCGGGACCGACCTGGTCGTAGGCCTGCTGCCGGGCGTCGAGTGGAGCGGCGGCAACTTCGAGACTGCCTGGGGCCGGGTGCACCTGCCCAACCTGCCCACCGAGGAGGTGTTCACCAGCCCCGACCCCGAGCGCACCGAAGGCCACGTGACCTCGACCAAGCCACTGCTGGTCTCAGGCCGCGCGGTGCAGGGGCTGCGGATCCGCTTCGAGGCGGGCCGGGCGGTGCAGATCGACGCTGAGACCGGCGCACCCCTGCTTCGCGAGCTGGTCCGGCGGGACGCTGACGCCAATCGGCTGGGCGAGGTTGCCCTGGTCGACGGGAGTGGCCGCATCGGGCCAACCGGCAGCGTCTTCCACGACACCCTGCTGGATGAGAACGCGGCCAGCCATATCGCCCTCGGCTCCGGCTTCCTGCATCTGGCCGAGGACGATCAGGCCAGCGCCGGCATCAACCAGAGCGCGGTTCACACCGACTTCATGATCGGTGGGCCGGAGGTACAGGTGACCGGCCGTCGGACCGACGGGAACGAGATCCCGGTGCTCGTCGACGGGCGCTGGAAGATCTGAGGGCCTGGGGACGCCGGGCGTGCAGTCACTCCAGACTGGGCTGGACGGTCCGCTCCTGCTGGCCCCGGCTGTCCACGGCGATGCGCGGGGCTTCTTCCTCGAGTCTTATCGGGAGAGCGCCTTGCGGGATCTGGGCGTCAACGAGCAGTGGGTGCAGGACAACCACTCGCGCTCGCGTCAGGGCATCGTTCGCGGCATGCACTTCCAGCCCGGGCAGGCCAAGCTCGTGCGCTGCGCCCGGGGGGCGATCCTCGACGTGATCGTGGACATCCGTCGTGGCTCGCCCGACTTCGGCTCCAGCCGAGGCTTCCGGCTCGACGACGTCGAGCACCATCAGCTCTACGTTCCCGACGGCTTCGCCCATGGCTTTTGCGTGCTCAGTGAGCTGGCCGATGTCGCCTACAAGACTTCGGCCTACTACGATCCTCAGGGCGAGGGCGGGTTTGCGTTCGACGATCCCGAGGTCGCCGTTCAATGGCCGTCCGAGCTGGAGCTGATCGCGTCCCAGCGAGACCGCTCCGCCCCCCGGCTGGCCGAGCTGGCTCCGACACTTCCCTTCCAATTTCGTTCCCATGCGTGATCGTCTCGCCGTAACTCCGCTCCAGTACCGGCGGGTGGCTGACGTGACGCTGGTCGCGTTGACGCTGATCGTGATGACCGGCGCTGCGGTGCGGCTAACCGGCTCGGGCCTGGGCTGCCCGAACTGGCCACGCTGCTACGGCGGGCCGCTCCCACCCCTGTCGACCCACGCGCTGATCGAATTCGGCAACCGGGCGCTGTCGGGCCTGGTCGGCGTGCTGACCGTGGTCGCCATGGTGCTCGCCGCCACGCGCCGGCCGTTCCGGCGCGACCTGTTCCTGATCTCGCTCACCCTCCCGGTGGGCGTCCTCGCCCAGGCCGTGCTGGGCGGATTCACCGTGCGCGAGCACCTGGCCCCCGGCTTCGTCATGGCCCACTTCTGCCTCTCGATGGTCATCCTCGTCGGCGCGGTCGCGCTGGCCTGGCGGGCCCGCCACGAACGGGGGCGCCGTCCGCGCTCGAGCGACAGGCTGACCGTGTGGTCGGTGCGAGTCCTGAGCCCGCTGGCCGCCCTGACCATCTTCGCCGGGACCGCGGCCACCGCAGCCGGCCCGCACGCCGGGGGCTCGCCGGGGCAGAAGATCCATCGCCTCACCTTTGAGGGCGCCGACACCCTGATGTGGGTGATCCACCGCCACGCCACGGTCGCCGCGGTGTTCGGCGTCGCGGTCATCGGAGTGTGGTTCCTCATGCGCCACCGCGGCGCCGATGACAAGGCGCTCGAGCCGCTGACCATCCTCGGCGTGCTGCTGGCCGCCCAGGGCCTGGTGGGCAGCGTCCAGTACGAGCTGCACCTGCCGACTGACATGGTCTGGGTCCACGTGAGCCTGGCCACGGTCACCTGGCTGGTGGTGCTCTGGTCGGTGGCCGCGGCCGGTCGCCTGGTCCCCCGCCACTCCGCGGTGGCCGCGCCCGAGCCGCGCATCCCGGCCCGCGAGCTCGAGGTCATCGGGCGCACCTGATAGCGGCCGCGCGGCCGACGCTCGGCGGGGTGACGTGACGGCTCGGTACGATCGGCGCGAGATGTCGGCCGAACATCCAATGCAGACCGAGTCGCCGTCGCGCGCCACCGATGCCTCGCTCAGCATCCTGGTCGTTGACGACGAGTCAGATCTGCGCGAGATGCTCACCCGCTCCTTCTCCCGCGAGGGTCACCGCGTGCTCGCCGTGGCCGATGGGCGGGCGGCCATCGACCGGGCCAGCACCGATCACTTCGACATCGTCCTGCTCGATGTCGCCCTGGGGGCCGGACCCGACGGCTACGAGGTGTGCCGGACCCTGCGCGGACGGCGCAACGTAGTCCCGATCATCATGCTGACGGCGCTCGACTCGGAGGCCGACGCGGTCCTCGGGCTGGAGGCCGGCGCTGATGACTACGTGACCAAGCCGTTTGGTCTGGCCGAGCTTCGCAGTCGCATTCGCGCGGTGCTGCGCCGCGCGGGCACGCGCTCGATGGGGGACGAGGTGCTGACCGTCGGTCCGATCGCCCTGGATCGCGCGCAGCGGGAAGTCAGGATCGAAGGCGATCCGGTCAAGCTCACCTTCTCCGAGTTCGAGCTGCTCGACGCGCTGATGGCCGATCCCGGGCGATTGCTCAACCGCCAGGAGCTGCTGCGGGCCATCTGGGGAGACAGTGCCTACCGCGATCCCCGGGCCATCGACGTACACATCCGGCATCTGCGCGAGAAGCTCGAACCCGAGCCCGAGAAGCCGCGCTACATCCTCACCGTGCGCGGAGCCGGATACCGCCTGCGGGGGCCCTAGTGCCCCCGGTCGAGCGGAGCCCCGGGAGCTCTCACCGGCTCCGCCGGGAGCGTCTGCTGCCCTCGGCCGTTCCCCGGCGAGGCGCGTTGGGTCTGCGCGGCCGGATCGTCGGCGTGCTGCTGGTCACCACGGTGGCCACCCTGGCCGTAGCCGCCCTGGCCTTGCTCGGTCCGCTGGAACAGAGCCTGCGCAACGCGGCCCAGAGCACGCTGAGGCATGAGCTCAGGAACACCAAGCGCCGGTTCGAGAACCTGCAGCTCGGAGAGCTCGAGACCTCGGCGCAGGAGTTCACCCAGCTGGTCAAGGCCCGCGACGAGCTGAGCCGGCAGGTCGGGGCCTCGCTGGTCGTGGTCCTGGGCAATCCCGCACCCGATGACCCGCAGGGTCAGCCCCTGCTGCCCCCGAGCGCCGACCAGGCCGCCGATGACAGCTATGACGATGCGGCTGTCGCCTTCCGCACCGGGCATGCCCGCTACACATTCGGGACGATCGACGGTCGCGACTACGCCCGCGCGGCGATCCCCTTCGTCAGCGCCGACAAGTTCCTCTACGTGCTCGCCGTGCGCAAGCCGATCGACGAGATCGCGGGCGCTGTCAGCGCGGTGCGAAATGCCTTCGCCACCGCGGTGCTCGCCGGGTTGGTGCTGACCTTGGTGCTCGGCATCCCGCTCTCGGCCCGGATCGTGCGCCGGTTGCGCCGGCTGCGTGAGGCGGCGCTCGAATTGACCCACGAAGGGCCGACGGTCGACGTGCCCGTGGACCGGGCCCGGGACGAGGTCGGCGACCTCGCCCGCACGTTGGCCACGATGCAGGCGCGCCTGCAGGAGCAGGAGGAGGCCCGGAGATCGTTCGTGGCCACGGCCTCGCACGAGCTGCGCACGCCGCTGACCTCGTTGGACGGAATGCTCGAGCTGCTCGACGACGACCTTCGCTACGAGACCCCCGACATCGAGGACGCCCGTGCCCTGCTGGACCGGGCCCGGGCTCAGTCCCGCCGCCTCGGTCGTCTGGCCGCGGACCTGCTCGACCTTAGTCGCCTCGACGCCAAGGTCGACCTGCGCTCGGAGCCGGTCGAGCTGGGTGAGCTCAGCCGCGCCGTGCTGGCCGAGTTCGAGCTCGGGACGGCCGACCGGCAGGTCACCATCCGTCTGGATGACGGCGGCGGTTCGGTCTGGGCGCTGGGCGATCCAGGGAGTGTCGCCCGCATCCTGCGCATCCTGGTCGACAATGCCCTCCGGGTCAGCCCGCCCGGCTCCGAGCTGCGGATCGAGCTCGCCCACGACCACGACGTGCGGGTGAGTGTCTGCGACCAGGGCCCTGGTGTGGCTCCCGAGGAGCGGGATCAGATCTTCCGCCGCTTCCATCGCGGCCGCGACACGCGCGGCCAGGCCGGCTTCGGGTTGGGGCTGGCCATCGGTCGTGAGCTCGCCGGTCGCATGGGGGGTGAGCTGACCCTCGAGGACCCACCGGGGGACACGGGGGCGAAGTTCACCCTGCGCCTCCCCGTTGCCCCCGCCCTGGCCAAGACGCTGTCTCCAGCGCCCAACTGACAGCATCAGGGTCATGGACCAGGAGCTCATGCGAGCGACCCTCGAGGTCGAGGATCATCACTGGTGGTACCGGGGCCGGCGGCGAATCATCCGGGCCGAGCTCGACCGCCTGCCCGTGCCCCGGCCGGCTGACGTGCTCGACGCCGGTTGCGGGTCGGGACGGACGCTGCTCGAGCTGGTCGACTACGGCCGGGTGAGCGGCATCGAGCTCGATCCCGACGTCGCCACGGTGGCCCGGGATCGAGGGCTCGGCGAGGTGCTCCAGGGTCGCCTCGAGGAGCTGCCCTGGACCGAGGAGCGCTTCGACCTCATCACCTGCCTGGACGTGATCGAGCACACGCCTGACGATCAACGCACGCTGCGTGAGCTGCGCCGGGTCTGCCGGCCGGGCGGCTTCCTGCTCGTGACCGTACCCGCGCATCAGGTCCTCTGGTCTGCCCACGACGAGTACAACCATCACTACCGGCGCTACTCCCGGCGCTCGCTCCGCCGAGCGGCCGAGGCATCGGGCTGGCGGATCGGCCGGATCAGCGCGTTCAACAGCCTGCTGCTGCCTCCGGCGGCCGTGGTCCGGCTGCTGCGCCGCGGCGCAGCCGCGGCCGGCGCTGGGGAGAGTGGTGACGGCCTGACGGGCCGGGCCGCCGGCAATGACCTGTTCGTCGGGCCGGCCTGGCTGAACGACACTTTGGAAGGACCGTTGCGGCTCGAGGCGGGGTGGTTGCGGCGCGGCCTGACGCTACCGGTGGGGCTGTCCCTGCTCATCGTGTTGCGAAAGCCCTGGACCGAAGTGTGATCGCGGTACGTCCGCTCCGGCGGCCGCGGTGATGGTGTGGCTTGGCGCGATCATCAGCGTTTCGAGCAGCCTTGGCTACCTGCTCCCGGCGATCATCGGGCTCGAGTCGATGGGCGTTCCCTCGCCCGGCGAGACAGCCCTGATCCTGGCCGCGGTGCTGGCCAGCCAGGGCAAGCTCCAGATCTGGCTGGTCATCCTGATCGGTGTCGCCTCGGCGATCGCCGGAGACAACGCCGGCTACTGGCTCGGCCGGCGCTTCGGCCGCGAGGTGCTCGAGGCCCGCGGGCCCTTGCAGACCCATCGCAAGCGGGCTATCGCCGCCGGCGATCGGTTCTTCGACAAGCACGGCCCCAAGGCGGTCTTCTTCGCCCGCTGGATCGCCCTGGTCCGCTTCGCCGCCGCCTGGCTGGCGGGCATCAACGAGATGCACTTCATCGAGTTCTTCCTCTGGAACGCCCTCGGCGGGATCACCTGGGGGGTGACCTACGGCCTGGTCGGCTACTACGCGGGCACCGCCGCGGCCAATGCGATCACTACCTTCGGCATCTACGCCGCCGTCGGCCTGGCCGGGCTGCTGGTCGGGGGCTACGCGTTGATCAAGCTCCGCGAGCGGCGCCGGGCGCAGTAGCTGCCCTCGGCGGCTAGGCCGGCTCGCTGTCCAGCTCGAGCGCGCAGGAGTTGATGCAGAAGCGCTGCCCGGTGGGCCGGGGCCCGTCGGGGAACACGTGGCCGAGATGGCCCCCGCAGCGCTTGCACCGCACCTCGGTGCGGACCATGCCCAGGGCGCGGTCCTCGAACAGCTCGACGTTGGCTGCCACGGCTGGCTCGTAGAAGCTCGGCCAACCGGTGCCGGACTCGAACTTGGTCTCGGAGCTGAACAGCTCGGCTCCGCAGCCCGCGCAGCGGTAGGTTCCATCGTCCTTGACGTCGACGTAGCGACCGGTGAACGGGCGCTCGGTGCCCTGGCCCCGCAGTATCTCGTACTGCTCGGGGGTGAGGCGCTCGCGCCATTCCGCGTCGCTCAGGTTCATATCGCGATCGGTTTGCATGCCCCTCACGTTAGCGGGGTGGCTGACTGGCCAGGCGTTCTCGGCGGCGAATTCCTCCACGCTCGCTTACCTCTCCGCTGGCGTGGCTGTTTTGCCGGCTCCGGAGCCTAGAAGGCGACCGATGGCGACCGGGGCTGCCGTACCCGCAAACCGACCCGACGGTCTTCCCGGTTCAAGCGTCGGCCCCGAGCGCGGGCAGGTAGCTGAGCGGCGCCCGCGCATCGGGCTCGAGCATCTCGAGGACCAGGGTCGACCAGGCGAAGTTGATCGCGCCCATGCCGGCGCCGCTGAACGGGTTGTAGTACTCGCGCAGGCCGAAGCGCTCGACGGTCTCGCCCAGGCGCGCGCCCAGTGCGGCCGCGGGCCCGTGGTAACCGAGGCGGAGCAGGCCGATCCAGACCAGCCAGGCCGCGTTGATCCAGGTCGGCCCGCGCCAGTAGAGCCGCTGGCCGATCCGGCCGGCGTCGCGCAGGGTGAAGCCCGGCTCGGCCAGTGACACCGACGGGGGTGGGACCGGGGACAGGAACTGGCCCTCGTCGAGCAGGTGCTCCTCGACCAGCCGCCGGCCGACCGCCTCGGGAAGGTCGGGGAGTGCAAGTGGCGACAACGCCGCCACCGTCACCGGAATGCGGCCCCACGGCTGTGGCCGGGCCACCGGGCTGAACAGACCGGACCGCTCGTCCCAGGTGCGCTCGATCAAGGCCGGCGTGAGGGAAGGTTGCCCGAGGGCGAGGCGCGACAGGTTGTAGAGCACATTGGTCATGACCTCCAGGCATACCGGTCCACCGGCCGCCGTGATGCGGCGCAGGTCGTAGCCGAAGTGCCGGTTGCGCCGGACCAGCAGGAGGAACCCGGGCCGCCCGTGGCCACGCCATCCCCAGATCGGGTCGAACTGGTTGGAGGCGTCGAGGCCTGACTCATCCGGTTGGACGATCCACAGCAATCCGTCGCCGTCGAGGTCGCGGTGGGCGGCCAGCCAATCGTGCTGGCGGCGGATCGCGGCGACCTGTCGCGGGTCGCCGACGGCGATCTGCCAGGCCCAGGCCAGACCGGGCGGCTGGATGCTGGCCGTCATCGGAGCGTCCGGGTCGGTCACGTTGTAGGTCAGGCGGCGACTGCCGGTAAGCGGCTCGTTCCAGAAGATCGTGTGGCCGATGAAGCCGTCCTCGCGCTGTGCCGTCAACAGGGACTCGAGCTCGCGCCGGGAGCGCTCGGGGTCAAAGCGCCGCCAGCTGACGGCGCTGAAGCACGAATCCCAGAACCATTGCCACGGGTAATGACCCGGACTGGGGCAGGTGTAGGCAAAGGGCGCTCCGTCAGCGGTCCGGCGGCCCTCCCGCCAGTTCCCGGCCAGCACCTTTCCGCAGCGCCTGCGAACCAGGTCGAGCTGTGACTCTGCCAACATCGGTCGGCCATCCTGCCAGCTGACGGGAGGTGGCGTCTCGGCAGGAGGTGACGGAATGGTAGGCAAACGCCCACGCGCGGATGACCCGGTTCTGCTCGGTTGGGTGCAGGGCCGCGAGCGCCTGTGCGCGCTCCTCGGCGCGGTGACGATCGCCTTCTCGAGCATCCTGGTCCGCCTCAGTCACGCCTCCCCCTCAACGGCGGCCATCTTCCGCTGCCTCTACGCCCTGCCGCTGCTCGCCCTGCTGGCGCGAGCCGAGGACCGGCGCCTGGGCGGCCGCTCCTGGACCCAGCGGCGCGACGGTCTGCTGGCCGGGATCTTCTTCGCCATCGATCTGCTGCTGTGGCACCACGCCATCGGAGACGTCGGCGCCGGGCTGGCCACCGTGCTGGCCAACGTCCAGGTCGTACTCCTGCCTCTGGTCGCCTGGGCGCTGCTCTCCGAGCCGCCCGGTCGCCGGGTGCTGCTGGCCCTGCCCCTGTCGCTCGTGGGAGTGCTGCTCATCTCAGGCGTACTCGAGCAGGGGGCCTACGGTCATCACCCCACCCGGGGCACGCTGTTCGGCCTGGGGGCCGGGGTGGCCTACGTCGGCTTCCTCCTGCTCCTGCGGCGCGGGGGCTCTGACCTCCGGCGTCCCGCGGGCCCGTTGCTCGATGCCACGGCCGTGGCCACCATCGTCTGCGTGGCGGCCGGGCTGGTCATCGGTGATGCCCGGCTCGTGCCGAATTGGCCGAGTGCCGGATGGCTCGTCACCCTGGCGCTCACCTCCCAGGTGCTCGGCTGGCTGCTGATCAGCGCCTCGCTGCCCCGGCTCCCGGCGGCGCTGACTTCGGTTCTGCTCACCGTGCAACCGGTGGGGTCGGTCGGCCTGGCAGCGCTGATCTTCGGCGAGTCGCCCACCGGGCTCCAGCTCGTCGGCGTGGCGCTCGTCCTCGGTGCTCTATTGACTGCCGCGCGGACCCGCTCGGCGCGGGCGGCGGAGAGGCCGGCGCCGAGCCAGGGGCCGCTCCCGGAAACGATCAGCTGATCGGTTCAAGATTGGCCAGCGAGACGGGCGCCGGAGCGCTCGGAGCAGGCGGGATCGTGATCAGGGTGGCGCTGAAGCGCGGGAGCGTGATCACGTAGCCGCGACGGGTGCGAGCCACCGTCTCGCTCTGCGCGCTCCCGGTCCAGGTCCCGTGCCGGCCGAGCCGCTGTCCGTCCAGGGTGACTCCGAAGCGTGATCCCGGGTGGGCGGCCCGCAGGCGCTCCACGCTGGCCGGGGAGCGGCCCGGGACGCGTAGGAGCAGGCGTACCGGATGGCGTCCCTTGTCCAGGGCCAGCACGTGCAGGGCGCCGGTTCGCGTGCGCACGACCCACGTGTTCAGGTTCAACGTTCGGGCGGGCTTCAGCTCCGACGGGACCAGTGCCGTTCCGCCGTTGAGAGCGCGGGAGAACATGATCAAGCCATAGAGCAGCGGACGGGCGAACAGCCCTCGGGGGGTGAAGGCGAACGGGGCGTTGATGGTGTTGACGCGCACGTGGAGGTTCACGCCATCGGCCCGGGCGTGAAGCAGCGCGAACAGCGTGTCCGGCGCCCATAGGGCCGTGGCGAACGTGTCGCTCACGTGGGGCCTGCCGCCGCACGTGACCGAGTTGAGTTCGGTGAGCCGGAAGGGCAGGCCGGCGGCGTGGGTGGCGGCGATCAGCGGGGTGAGCTGGGTCGCCAGTCCCGTGCTGGCGCGCGGGCTGAGTAACCGGGCCACGGTGGGGAAGCTGGCCGAGCGCCGGGAGACGCAGCCCGAGTATGGATAGCGGTGCACGCTGATCAGGCCGAGGCCGCGCACATGGGCGGCCAGGAGCGCCCGCACCCAGCGGCCGTGCACCCGAGGCTCGGCCAGGGCGGGACCGATCAGGGGGAGGTGGGGGGCCACCTTGCGCAGACTGGTGGCGTACACGCGGAAATCGCTCAGATAATCCTTCAGCGTCATCACGGGCGGCAGCGCGGTTCCGGCCATCATGTCGCCGGCGGTCAGCCTCCGCCAGGTCGAGTGGCTGTAGATGTCGGGCTCGTTGCCGATCTCGAAGCCGATGATGCTGCCATGCGGAAGCCGCGCCTCGGCGGCCTGAGCCCATCCCGCCGCGGTCTCGGGCGAGTCCGTGATCAGATTGAGGTCGATGATCAGCCTGACCCCGAGCTGGTGGACGAGTCCAGCGGCGAGATCGGTCCATTCCGGGGTCAGGGTGAAGGCCCACGACGGCAGGGTGCGCAGCCGGGGGTTCCAGAACGAGTGGTCAGCCGAATCCCCGCCGAAGCGGAGGACCATCGACCCGTCGCCGGGCACGTGGATCAGCTTGAGCACCCGTTCGAAGATGGCCAGGTGACGCGCGTACAGGGGGAGGGCCCAGTATTCCGTGGACAGGCCGAGGTAGGAGCGGGGGATCGGAATCCCCGCCGCATCCGGCGTCAGCGTGAGCGTCGCTCGGGGGAGGCGTTGCTGGTCGGAGTCCGCGGGACCCGCCAGCCCCGAGACGGCCACGACGACGAACGCCAGCAAGGTGGCCACGGCCATCGCCCTGAGACGCCGACGGAGTCGTGGCCCGCCCCGGCGCCGGTTATGTGCATGCCCAGCTTCCATGACGCCCCCAGGCAAGGTGAATCGCCACGCTCAACCCATCCTAAACGGAATTTGCGAAGTCGGTTAGGAGTCCTTCAGGCGCGCGTCGGCTGCCGCGCCGAGGCGCCCGGCGCCGTCGACCGTGGCCGGGGCTCCGTGGCCGTTTTGGCTTCCCTCGCCGTCACGATCCGTTTCCCGCCCCCCCAGCGCGCCGATGACGCGATAGAGGTCGGCGCGGATCCGGGCCGGGGCGCCGTCTTCGCTGGTGCCGGACTGGGCCTGCCGGCGAAGTTTGGCGACGAGGCGCTCGGACTGGCCGCGCAGCTCGAGCTCTCGCTGGCGTAGCTGAGCGGCGTAGCGCTCGCTCCGGTCAAGCGCCCGGGCGTGCAGCCGCCGCGCCTGTTCCTCGGCGGCGGCACTCTCAGCCCGCCGCTGGCGCTCGATCTGCTGGTCGATCCGGCGCGAGTAGTCGGCCATCGCCTGCTCGGCGGCGAGGGCCAGGGTCTCGCTCGGGTCGCCCTCGTGCGGTGGCGCCTCGAGCGACCGGTCGAGTTCTGGCAGGGGTTCGGGTCCCGGCTCGGGTTGCCTGGGGCGCACCGGCTGCGTGGGCTGCACCGCCTGCGCGGGCTGCACCGCCTGCACGGGCTGCACCGCCTGCGCGGGCTGCACCGTCTGCGCGGGCTGCTCGGCCGCCGGCTCCGCGTGCGCGGCCACGGGCTCGCCAGCCGCCCCCACCGGCTCCGGCTTCTCCGCACTGGGCCCGCCGCGGGCTGCGCCCGCCTCGAAATCTCGGCTGCGGATCAGGAGCAGCGTCAGCAACGCGGCGACCAGGGTCAGCACGGCGCCGATGAGGAAGATCTGGTTCAGACCGGCGACGAAGCCCGAGCGCACGGCGTGAATGGCGGCGGGGCGCGCCGCGGCGGGGAGCTTCTGCAGGCCGGCCCCGGCTCCGCCGCCCTGGGCCACTCCCTGGGCCAGCTGGTGCGCCGTACGGGCGGTGATGTGCGGCGCGTGAGCCAGGAGCGAGACGATCTCCGTGCGCACCTTGTGGGAGAACAGCGAGCCCAGGCCGGCGATCCCGGTGGCGATTCCGACCTGACGGAAGGTGGAGTTGATTCCCGAGGCCATGCCGGCACGCTCGGGGCCAACGACGCCGATCGCCGTTGAGGCCAGGGGCGGGTTGATGAGTCCGGTTCCGGCGCCGGCGACGATGAATCCCGGGATCAGGTGGGTCCACATCGACGCGGGGGTCAGTCCCCGCATCAGCAGCAGGCCCACGCCGACCAGAAGCAGGCCCGGCGCGATCAGGAAGCGAATCGGTACGTGCGCGGTGAGCCGGCCGGCCAGGGTCGAGGTGAGCAGGATTCCGCCGGAGAGGACAAGCATCCTCAGGCCGGTCTGCAGAGCCGAGAAGCGCAGCACGTCCTGCAGGTACAGGGTCAGGTACAGGAGCATCGCGAACAGCCCCGCCGACAGGGAGAACGCGGCGATCGAGCCGCCGGTGAAGGTGGGCTTGCGAAACAGGCCGAGATCGAACATCGCGTTCTCGCCTTGAACGATCTCGGCGACCAGGAACAGGATCAGCAGGACGCCGGCTCCGATTAGGCACGCTTCGATGACGGTCGAGCCCCAGCCGGAGATGTTGCCCTTGATCAGCGCGTAGACCAGGGCGCCGAGCGCTCCGCTGAAGGTCACCACGCCGATCGGATCAGGCCGGCGGGCGCCGCGCTGGCGCGATTCCTCGACGCGGAGGAAGCAGAGCACGATCGCCACCACGCCGATCGGCACGTTGACCAGGAAGATCCAGCGCCAGGACAGTCCGGTGGTGAGCGCGCCGCCGACCACCGGGCCGATGGCCACGGCCAGCCCGGTGATGGCGCCCCAGACCCCAAACGCGGTGCCGCGCTCACGACCTTGGAAGGCGGTCCCGAGCAGCGCGAGCGAGGTGGAGAACATCGCCGCGCCGCCGACGCCCTGAGCGCCTCGAGCAATATTGAGCCACAGCGGGTCCGAGGCCAGTCCGGAGGCCAGGGAGCTGGCGCTGAAGATGACCAGACCGGTCACGAAGACCAACCGGCGACCGAACAGGTCGGCCAGCGAGCCCGTGGTCAGGAGCAGGGCGGCCAGCATCAGCGAGTACGCGTCGACGACCCACTGCAGATCGCTGAAGCTCGATTTCAGGGAGGTCTGGATCGCCGGCAGGGCGACGTTCACGATCGTGACGTCGAGCAGCAGCATGAATGTGCCGACGCACACCGCCACCAGGGTCCACCACTTGCGATCCATCCGGGACGACTCCCTTCTCTGTTGCTCGGACTGGTTTCAGCCTACCGAGGCCCGAAATCGGCGATTCACACGCCTGCGGACAGAACACCGCGATAGCGCCGCGGGATTGGAGATTTTGCATCTCACGGATGCAAAATCTCCAAACGCAGGCCTAGCTCCTGCCCGCCGGCGGGTCAACCGGCAAGCCAGCCTCGCGCCAGGCCTGGAACCCGCCGTCGAGGTCTGTGGCCCGATCGAAGCCGAGCTCCTGAAGGGTGGCCGCGACGAGGCTGGACTGGTAGCCCTCGTTACAGACCACGATCACGCGAGCGTCGGCCTGCGGGGCCTGCGGGTGGCGGTGCGGGCTGCTCGGGTCGAGCCGCCACTCGAGCACGTTGCGGGGAACGACCAGCGCGCCGGGAATTAGCCCGTCAGCGGCGATCTGGCTCTCCGCGCGGATGTCGATCAGATGTGCGCCGGCGGCCTGCTCCGCGTGCGCGGCATCGGGCCCAACGCGCTCCAGGCGCTCCCGGGCTGCGGACAGAAGCTGCTCGATCGTCTTGGGGGGCATGCGCAAATCGTAGGCGCAGGTCGCGGGGTGCGGTCGTGCGGCCGGGCGTCCGCCGGCTTACGGCGCGGGGGCGGCCGCTTACGGCGGGGCGGCCGCGGACTTAGCGCGGCCGGCCCCGGGCCTCTGATCACGCCAGACACGCGCGGCCCTCTCCGGCCGCGCCCGAGTCCGTCGGATAGGGTCCGACCCCTCCACAACCCGCGACGGAGGGAAGGGAATGCACGCGCGCTCCGCAGTCATCGAAGTGTCCTCGGACAAGATCGACGATGCCGTGAAGTTCTGGAAGGACGAGCAGCTGCCGAAGTACCGCGACCAGGCCGGCTACAAGGGCTTCACGCTGCTGGTCAGCCGCGACAGCGGAAGGCTCTTCGGGGTGTCGTTCTGGGAGAGCGAAGACGCCGTCCGGGCAAGCGATGAGCTGGGTCGGCAGGCTCGAGCCGGCCTGGCGCAGGCCGGCGACGGTACGGAGCAGCCGCGCGAGACCTGGGAGGTCGCCGTCGACGATCAGGTCTAGCCCAAAGAGGAGTACACCGTCCCGGCCGGGGCACGGCAGACCCGCGAGCTAGCCGCAGCCGGTGTTGAAGCCGCAGCTCGAGCACGTGTAGCAGCTGCCGGTGCGCTGCATCATGCCTCCGCACTGCTGGCACGCCGGTCCGAGGTCCAGGCCGCGGCGCACCGCGGGCAGGACGGGCGGATCGTCGGTCAGGGCCGCCGCTGCGGGCCGGGTTGCGCTCGACGTCTCCGCGCTCCCCACCGGGGCCGGCCCCGCCGTGTCCCCGGCGTGCGAGCTGGCGGCATCCTCCGCGGCCTTGCGCGCCCGGACCTCCTTGGTGAGGATGCCGAGCTCCTCCTGCAGATCGACATCAAGAAAGCGGGAGGCGAGCCACCGCATGATGTAGTCGGGCATCGACTTGGCGAACGGGATCTCCGGGTTGGAGGTCATCCCCTCGGGCTCGAAGCGCATGTAGCTGAACTTGCGCACCAGCGTCTCGAGCGGTACCCCGTACTGGAGCGAGATCGAGATCGCGGTCGCGAATGAATTCATCATCCCGCGCAGGGTCGAACCCTCCTTGCCGATGTCGGTCAGGAACATCTCTCCCACCGACCCGTCCTCATACATCCCGGCGGTGATGTAGCCCTCGTGGCCGCCGATCGAGAACTTGTGCGTGATCGACTGGCGCTCGCGAGGCATCCGTCTGCGCTTGGGAGGCGCCTCGGCCAGCGCGGCGGCCACGGCGTTCTCGATCTCGGCCTGAGTGTCAATGGCCGCGGGCGCACCCTGCTGGGCGTCGGTGCGTAGCGCCTGCGCCGTCTTCGAGCCGTCGCGATAGATGGCCAGCGCCTTGACGCCGAGCCTCCAGGCCTGCAGGTAGGCATCGGCGATGTCCTCGACCGTCGCCGTCTGCGGCATGTTCACCGTCTTGGAGATCGCGCCGCTCAGAAACGGCTGGACCGCCCCCATCATCTTGATGTGCCCCATGTGCGAGATGGCCCGCTCGCCGACGGCCACGTCGAAGACGGGCAGGTCATCGGCGGACAGCCCCGGCGCGCCGATGATCGTACCGTGCTCATTGACGTAGGCCACGATCTGCTCGATCTCCTCGTCGGTGTAGCCCAGGGTCTCGAGCGCCAGGGGCACGGTCCGGTTGACGATCGTCATCTGGCCACCGCCGACCAGCTCCTTGAACTTGACCAGCGAGAAGTCGGGCTCGACCCCGGTCGTATCGCAGTCCATGAGGAAGCTGATCGTGCCCGTCGGGGCCAGCACGGTGGCCTGGGCGTTGCGGTAACCGTGCCGCTCTCCGGCCAGGACGGCCGCGTCCCAGGCCTCGCGCGCCGCGCCCAGCAGCCCGGTGTCAAGACAGGCCTCGTCCGGAATCACATAGGAGGCGTCGCGGTGCATCCGCATCACGGCGTTGTGGGCCTCGCGGTTCTCCGGATAGCGCTCATAGGGGTCCATGGCCGCGGCGATGCGGGCGGAGCCCAGATATCCGCGGCCGGTCATCAGCGCGGTGATAGCCGCCGCCGTGCCCCGCCCGGCGTCGGAGTCATAGGGGACGCCATCGGCCATCAGATAGGCGCCCAGGTTGGCGTAGCCCAGACCGAGCTGACGGAAGGCCCGCGCATTGGCGCCGATCTCCTCAGTCGGATAGCTCGACGGCGAGACGACGATCTCCTGCGCCAGGAAGATGATGTCGACGACGTGCTGGAAGGCATCCACGTCGAAGGTGCCGTCGGCGCGGCGGAACTTCATCAGGTTCAGTGAGGCCAGGTTGCAGGCCGAGTCATCGACGTGCATGTACTCGCTGCACGGATTCGAGGCGTTGATCCGCCCGGACACCGGGCAGGTGTGCCATTCGTTGATGATCGTGTCGTACTGGACTCCGGGATCGGCGCAGCGCCAAGCCGCCTCGGCGATGTCCTTCATCAGCTGGCGGGCGGGAATCGGCTCACCGACCGGCTCGCCGGTCACCCGGGCGATCAACCGCCAGTCCTCGTCGTCCTCCACCGCGTGCATGAAGGCGTCGCTGACCCGCACCGAGTTGTTGGCGTTCTGGTACTGGATCGAATAGAAGCCCTCACCGTCGATCGACATGTCGAACCCGGCATCGCGCAGCGCCGCCGCCTTCTCCTCCTCCTTGGCCTTGCACTGGATGAAATCCAGGATGTCGGGGTGGTCGACGTCGAGCACGACCATCTTCGCCGCGCGCCGGGTCTTGCCGCCCGACTTGATCGTGCCGGCCCAGGCATCGGCGCCGCGCATGAAGCTGACCGGACCGGACGCCGTGCCGCCCTTGGACAACGGCTCGTTCGACCCGCGGATCTTCGACAAGTTGATCCCGGAGCCCGAGCCGCCCCGGAAGATCTTGCCCTCCTTGGTGTTCCAGGCCAGGATCGATTCCATCTCGTCCTCGACCGAGAGGATGAAGCAGGCCGAGCACTGCGGCGTCTCCTCGAAGCCGACGTTGAACCAGACCGGGGAATTGAAGGCGGCCAGCTGGTGGAGCAGGATGTGGGTCAGCTCGGCCTCGAAGATGTCGGCGTCCTCGGCGGTGGCGAAGTAGCCGCGGTCGCGTCCCCAGCCCGCGATCGTGCCGGCCACTCGGCCGATCATCTGGCGCACCGAATGCTCACGCGAAGCCGCGCCGAGCTGTCCGCGGAAGTACTTCTGGGCGACGATGTTGGTCGCGTTCTGCGACCACGACTTTGGGAACTCGACGTCGCGCTGCTCGAAGGAGACCTTGTCCCCGTGGCCGATGCGCGCATCGCGGATCTCCCACTCGATCGCGTCGAACGGATGCTGGCCGGCGGTGGTCAGGTAGCGCCGGATCGAGAGGCCCTCACCAGCCTGCTTGCTGGGGTTGATTTGCGTGTGCGGTGCTTGCGCCATTCCTACCTGCTCCTCTCGATATTCCACCGATCTCGTGCCCCCGCTCGACGCTCTGTCCGGCCGAGGGGTGAACAGCGGATGATTCCGCAGCCCCCGGACGGAACAGCCAGCGCGGCTGGGGCTCGAAACGTGGCCTCCGGAGGCCTTCTATTTTACTGCGCTGCGGGCGCAATCTCGCCCCGCGGACCGCCCAAATAGCGGTGTGAACGGGCTCAGTCGCCGCTTGCGCCGCGGGCGCGCAGCGAGGCCAGCTCGGCGGCCAGGCGCTCTATCTCCGCTGCCTGCGCGGCCAGCGTCTCCGAGCTGTCGACGCGGACTCCGTGGTCATTCTCGGAGCTCCCGGCATACAGATTCTCAGCGTCGGAGATCGCCTGCCTCAGCCGTTCGAGCTCGCGCTCATCGGCCTCCCGCGCCGCGCGCGCGTCCCCCAGCTCAGTGGTGGTGGCGGCCAGGCGCCGCTCGAGTTCCTCGCGCCAGAGCTCGAGCTCCTGGAGGGCCGCCGAGGACTTCTGGTGAGCCGACTCGGCCTGCGCCGCCCGCTCGCGGGCTTTGACCGCGATGTTGTCGAATGCGCTGGCCTGCCGGCTGAGCTCGTCGCGCTCACCGGTCATCACCCGAAGTTGATCGCGGGCGTGGTCAAACTCCCGCTCGAGGCTCTTGCGCGTCGCCCGCAGTTCGGTCAGCTCACGCTCCATCGGCTCGAGGGTGGAGGTGGCCTGGGCCAGCTCCCGCTCGGCCGAGGTCAAGCCGGTGCGCAGGGCCTGGGTCGACTGCTCGAGCTCGGCGACCTGCCGTGAGAGAGCGTCGTTCTGGCCGGCCACCGCGGCCTGCTGGTCAAGCGCCAGGCGCTCCCGATGCTCGGCGGACGCCGCTCGTTCCTCGGCCGAGGCGACCCGGGCCTGGGCCTCGGCCGCCTTGCTGAGCGCCGCTCGTAGATCGCGGGCGTGCACCTCCTCGAGCTCGACGATGCGCTGCTCCAGCCGGCGGGCCTCGTCGTAGCCATCAGGGAGCTCGCGATCGGATGGGGTCTCGGTCTCGGCCCCGCGTTCCCGGCGAGCCGAGCCGGCCTCGGGGACCGGGAGATTGGTCCGTTCACCGCTCTCGTGCTCGAGCCAGAAGGCCCGGGCGTTCTTGACCATGGCCAACGGCACCGCGTAGGCGGCCCGGAGGGTGCGCCCGCGATCGGGAGGCGCGGACTGCGGGGAGAAGCGCTGCTCCTTGATCCCGTCGTCGATCACCAGCGCGGGACGGTGCCCGGGTTCATGTCGGCGGGGCCCCTGGCCGTTGACGCGCACGATCGACTTGCCCGGGGCGATGACCGCGTATTCGAACTCCCTGATCTTGATGACTGGCCACGCCTCGGACACGTAACCGGCGATTGTAGGTCTCTGTTTAGATGTGCGGCTCGGATGTCGACGACCGCTCGAGTCTCATGAAGCTGCTGGTCACGGGTGGCGCCGGCTACATCGGCTCGATCGTGGCTCGTCAGCTGCTGGCCGCCGGGCATCAGGTCACCGTGCTGGACAGCCTCGAACGGGGCCACCGCTCAGCCGTGCCCGCTGACGCCTCGCTGGTGGTGGCCGACCTGCGCGACCCCGATCAGGTCGGACCCGCGCTCGAGGCGGGATTCGATGGAGTGCTTCACTTCGCCGCCTTCGCATTGGTCGGCGAGTCGGTCAGCCACCCCGAGCGCTACTACCGCACGAACATCGTCGGGACGCTCAACCTGCTCGAGGCGATGCTCGCCGCCGATGTGCTGCGGTTGGTCTTCTCCTCGACCTGCGCGGTGTACGGGCAGCCCGACGAGGTCCCGATCTGTGAAGACGCGCCGCCGCGACCCGCCAACGCCTACGGTGCCTCGAAGCTCGCCGTGGACGGGATGATCGGCGACTTTTGTCGCGCGCACGGCCTGGGCGCGGTCAGCCTGCGCTACTTCAACGTTGCCGGGGCCAGCGGGGACGCGGGCGAGGATCACGATCCTGAGACCCACCTCATCCCCAACATCCTGCGAGCGGCGAGCGGGCGGGCTCCGCACGTCGAGGTGTTCGGCACCGATTACGACACGCCCGACGGCACCGCGATCCGCGACTACATCCACATCGAGGACCTGTCGGCCGCCCATCTGCTCGCGCTGGAGGGCATCCAGCCCGGAAAACATCGGATCTTCAATCTCGGTAACGGCGCCGGCTTCTCGGTCCGCGAGGTGATCGATGCGGCGCGCCGGGTCACCGGAGCCGAGATCCTCGTCCACGAGGCGCCGCGACGGCCCGGAGACCCGCCGATGCTCGTCGCGGCCAGCGGGCCGATCCGCGATCAGCTCGGCTGGAAAGCCGAGAAACCCGAGCTGGAGACGATGGTCGCAGACGCCTGGGAGTTCATGCGGGCGCGCCCCGACGGTTACTCAGACTAGAGCCGCGAGCGCGCGTGTGGCCTCGGCCAGCACCTGTTCCCGGGACCGACCGGCGTCGATCGTGACGATCCGCTCCGGCTCGGCCTGGGCCAGCGCCTCGTAGGCCCGGGCGATGCGGGCGAAGAAGCCGCCGGCCTCGAGCTCGATCCGATCGGGTTCTCCGCGTCCGCGGAGGCGGGCCCGGCCCAGGGAGGGATCGATCCGGAGCAGCAGGGTGAGGTCGGGCCTGAGTCCTCCCGTGGCGAACGTGTTGATCGCTCGTACCGGATCGATGCCGAGCTCGCGTCCCCCGCCCTGGTAGGCGAGTGAGGAGTCGACGAAGCGATCCAGCAGCACCCAGACCCCCCGCTCGAGGAGCGGCTCGAGCGCCTCCTCGACCAGCTGGGCCCGGGCAGCGGCATAGAGAAGCGCCTCGGCCCGGGCGGAGATACGCGCCGCAGGATCCTTGACCAGCGAGCGGATGTCCTCGGCGGCCTTCACGCCACCCGGTTCGCGCAGCAGCTCGGCCGTCACCCCGCGCGTGCGGAGAGCCTCCCGGAGTCCGCTCGCCAGCGTGGTCTTACCCGCCCCGTCGAGCCCCTCGATGGTTATCAGCTTCCCGCGCGCCATCGCCTCGGCGGCGACGTTACAGGTGGCTACGATCGCAACCCATGCTCGCCGAGCTCGAACGCCACCCACACGCCCGGGCCGCGCTCGCCCCGGCCCTGGACGGCGGCCGCCCCTCCCACGCCTACCTGTTCCACGGTCCGGGGGGCTCGGGCAAGCGCGCGGCGGCCCGGGCCCTGGCCGCCGAGCTGCTGGCCGAAGGGTCCTCCGATCCCGCCAGCGCTCGCGCGCGAGTACACAGCGGTGCCCATCCCGACCTGACCTGGATCGTGCCCAGCGGCGCGCACGAGATCCTGGTCGGCGATGTCGCCGGACCGGTCATCGCCGCCTCCAGTCGCACCCCGTTCGAGTCCAGCCGCCGGGTGTTCGTGATCGAGCGCGTCGACGAACTCGGGGACGAGGCGGCCAACCGCATGCTGAAGACGCTGGAGGAGCCGCCAAGCTTCGTGCACCTGGTCCTCCTCACCGACCGGATGCAGGAGGTACTGCCGACGATTCGCTCGCGATGCCAGGTCGTGCGCTTCGAGGCCGCGAGCCCGGAGGAGCTCGCCCGGGGTCTCGAGGCCGAGGGTGTCGGAGCTGACACCGCCCTGGCCTGCGTCCAGCTGAGCCTTCAGGATGCCGACCGCGCGCACGAGCTGGCCGGAGAGGAGGGGACGGCGCTGCGAGCCGCGGCCGAGGGCTACGCACGCAGCGTGCTGGCCGGCCGCTCCGCCGAGGCCCGTCCCTGGGTCGCGTTGCTCTCCGCGGTCCGCAAGCGCGGCGAGGCCGCCGCGGCGGAGCTCGAGGCGCGGGCCGAGGCCGAGGTCGAGCTCATACCGCGCACGGAGCGCAAGCGAGTCGAGAACGAGTGGTCAGAGCGCATCCGCCGTCTGCGCCGCCGGGTGCAAACCGGGGCTCTGGACCTCGAGCTGCAACTCGTGGCGCTGTGGTTCGCCGATCTGGCCAGCCTGGCCTGGGGCGCCGAGGAGCTCGTCCGGCACCGCGACCGGCTCGCCGAGCTGGCCGAGGACGCCCAGGCTCCCGGCGGCGCTGACCCGAGTCGTCTGCGGGCCGCGATCGAGCTGGTCGAGGACACGCGCCAACGTTTCCAGCTCAACGTGACCGAGGAGCTGGCCTGCGAGGCGCTGGCCTACCAACTCGAGCTGACGCTTGACCCATGACCCCGACGCCGCGCGTCTTCCTGCGCTCGCCGACCCGGACTGACCGCGAGGAGTTCATCGCCCTGATGCGGGACAGTCGCGCGTTCCACAGCCCGTGGGCGACCGCACCCACCGACCACGAGCGCTTCGCCGCCTACCTGGCCGACGCGCGCCGGGCCGACTTCGAGGCGATGCTCCTGTGCCGCGAGGAGGATGGGGCCATCGTTGGCTTCTTCAACCTTTCCCAGATCGTCCGGCGAGGCTTTCAGAGTGCCTACCTCGGCTACGCGGTGGGCAAGCTCTACGCCCAGCAGGGGTACATGCGCGACGGGCTCGAGCTGGTACTGCGCCACGCCTTCACGACCCTGCGGCTGCACCGGGTCGAGGCCAATATCCAGCCCAGCAACGCCAACTCGATCGCGCTGGCCCGGGGCGCCGGTTTCCGGCGCGAGGGCTTCTCTCCGCGCTATCTGAAGATCGGGGGTCGCTGGCGCGATCACGAGCGGTGGGCCATCCTGGCCGAGGAGTGGAGGGCGCGGAACGGCAACCCCGCTGGGTGAGGGGCGTCTGAGCGATCGAATTCCCGACGACAAGCTGGGAACTTCGCTAAAGCCCCACCGCCAAAATGCCGAACATCCGAGCATGTCCAGAATCGACACATGGCTGTGGCGACTCCAGAGCGCCAGGGGCCAGACGATGGCCGAGTACGCGCTGCTGATCGCCGTGATCGGCCTGGTCGTGATCGTGGCCGCTGTGCTTCTCGGTGGTGGCATCTCAAGCACCCTGCGCGGCGCCGCGAACTACACCTGACACCGGCTGACCGCAGCTCCGTTCCGAGTCGGGCGACCCAGACGCCGACAGGATCGGACGTTGCCAGGGCTCGTGTCTAGCCGGAACGGCGGAGCTAGACTGGCGCCGGCGCGTCGCCGACGTAGCTCAGCTGGTAGAGCACTTCACTCGTAATGAAGGGGTCCCCGGTTCGAATCCGGGCGTCGGCTTTGATCGAATTTGCAGGCGATTTGAGCGCGTCACCGTTGTGTGTGCGGGACTGCGACGTCCACTTAGCGTCCACATTTCGTGTGCGTTCATGAACGCGCGAAGCGGTCCCTGCACGCGCATGACTGCGTTGTGCTCATGACGAGGGGCGCGAGAAGCCGCGACCGGGCTGGCTCGTAGATGCCGCGAGGATGAGTTCGCACGATCGTCCGGACGGTTCGACACTCTCCGGAGATGGGCGCTGACGACGCCATCATGGGCGCGCTCACGGACCTCAACGGTCGTCAGGTCGTGTTGCTCGCCAGGATCTGGGAGCAGAAGATCACCCGCGATCACCCCGAACTCGCCGGACACCTCGAATCAGTCCTCGACGCGGTCGCGCATCCCGATCACACTGAGACCGATGTGATCGCGGCGAGAACACGCTTCTACCGTCGCGACGTGGGCCCGAGCCGATGGCTGCTGGCGGTCGTAAGCTACGAGCAGCAGCCTGGGCGCATTATCACTGCGCTGGCCAACCGCAAGGATCCCAAGCAATGGACGCCGTAATCATCCACATCGGACCGCTCGTGTTCGATCATGCCGACTACGATCCGGATGGAGATGTCCTCTACCTCCACGCCGGCGAACCACAACCCGCAGAAGGGGAAGAGACCCCCGAGGGCCATGTGCTCCGGTTCGCGCCTGGAACCCAGCAGATCGTCGGGCTGACCATCATCAACGCCAAGCACGTCCTCGACCGTGACGGACGACTCGTCGTCACCGTCCCCGAGACGGTCGAGGCCAGCGCCGACGAGCTGGCGCCGGCCCTGCAAGCAGCCTGAGCTGTTCCGGCTCAGAGTCGCGGCGCGGCGGGACTGCCTCCCGCGCCCATAGGGGACCGCCGCCACGCGCGCCGATAGGCGCATCCAAACATCGAGGCGGGTCCGGGTTCGGGCCATACCTAGCGCGGCGAGGAATGCTGGCGAGTCGTCGACAGAGCGAATTGGTTCCCTCAGATCCGTGGCACGCCTCGGTCCGGCCCGACTGTGCGTGACGACGTCGCGAAGATAAGCTCGGCTGAAAGCGTTACCGACCAAAGGATGTCCACCATGAGCGTGCTCGTTCGCTTTTCGCCCGAGGCGATGACAAGGGATCGCTACGACGAGGTGAAGCGTCGCCTCAACGAGGCCGGGCATTGGCCGCCCGACGGCCTCGAATATCACGTTTGCTTCGGATCAGACCGACAGCTGAAAGTCAGTGAGATCTGGGCCTCCAATGATCAGTTCGAAGCATTTGGGCGACATCTCGGACCGATCATCGAGGATGTCGGCGTCAACCAGGCAGCCCCTCCCGAGATCATCGATATCTATAACCAGGAGCGGTTCTAGCGACCACCTAATCAGGAAGCAGGACCGACCGGCGGCGGCGGTCGCGGTCCTGAGATTCGCCGGTGCGCCGGTACGAGCGACGAGCCCGTGTCGTTACCGCGATCGCTCACGAACGACACCGAGCAGTTCGTCACCAGGCGGGGGTTCGGCTCGGCGCGAGAGACAGGCAGCTCCGGCCGAGAGCGGCCGTGTCCCATCAAGGGGTGCCTGCTCAGCTCAGGTCCTCTGGGCCCCAGCATCGGCACCAGGAGCGCAACTCGGGCACCCGCTCCCTGCACCGAGCTCGAACGGCGGAGCAGCCCGACGTGCGGAACTCATGTACTGGGTGTCCGGCGACGTCCACTGAGCGTCCACCAGGTTGACCTCGCGCGATCTGGGAACGTCACGACCATACACTCAGGCTTCGCCCGATTTCCAGGGAATTCGTGGACGTTTGTCGCGATTCCAGAACGGACAGAATCGCTAGCGCTTTCCCTCGTAATGAAGGGGTCCCCGGTTCGATTCCGGGCGTCTGCTTTGGCCCGATTTCCAGAGATTTTCTGATCGACGCTTGCCGGGTTGATTGACCTGACAGGAGGATGCGCGGGCCACCCAGGCTCCGCTTGTAGGATCGCCTCGTGCGCGAGGTGGTGACAGGCGTGTGGCATTGGGAGGCGCCGCATCCGGACTGGACGGGGCCCGAGAGCGAGGCACTTCGCCAGCGCCTTGAGGCGATGTGCGGGAGGCTAACCGAGTCGGCACGCGGGGTGGTCTCGTCCTACGCGGTCGACGACGACGAACGTCTACTGCTCTTCGACCCGTTGGCCGTCCCGCGGGAGATCGAGGAACTCGCTGCCGCCCGCGAGTCGACGGTCGTGCTGACCTGTCCGTGGCACGAGCGGATACGCGCAGTCTCGCGGAGCGACTTGGCGCCCCGGTGGTTACGCCGATGCCAGATGAGGGCAGCCCCGACGTGGCGTGGCTGTTGGGCGCCGACAGGAGCGATGCGCATCTGTACTCAGCCGGTGATCCGCTGCCGGTCGGAGTCGAGGCATTCCCCGGAAGGTTGCCCAACGACCTCGTACTGTGGATCGCGAGCCGTCGTGCCGTGATCGCCGGCGATACGCTCGTCGACTTCGGCCAGGGCCTGGAGATACCGGTCGAGTGGTTGCCCCAGGGCGTGGCACGAGAGCAGGTCGCGGAGGGGTTGCGTCCGCTGCTTCAGCTGCCGGTCGACCTTGTCCTCGCAACACACGGCGGCCTGACAGACAAGGCCGCGCTCGAGCGCGCGCTAGCCTGACAACGGCGCGTCTCGCCGGCCCACCGCGTGCGCCTCTCGCCCGTTTCCGAGCGGCAGGTCAGCGCTCGCGCTCGTTCTGGACCTGTGACTGCGTCGGCTGCGACGAGGCTCGTTCGGCTCGATAGAACGGTCGAGGGGCGCGAGGAGGAGTTGTTGGCGGTCTGACGAGCTGTCGGCGCGGGGGTTAGCCGAGGCCTGCGCAGTCGCTCTGCACACAGCTTGCCAGGACGGTGGGGGTCAGACCGGCGCGCGGGGCGGCGGGCGGCGGGCGGCGGGCGGCGCTCCCGCTATATCTGTGGGTGACCATGTCGGGACCGGCGACCCCCACCCCTGCTGCGCACGAGGGCGACCTGCGGTTGCGCGGCCCCCTGGCTGGCCGCTATCCGGCCGCGGCGGCGATGGTGATGTCGGCGCTGATCCCGTATCTCGCTCTGTCGGCCGCGATCGGACCGATCACGCCGATCATCGCTCACGGCCTGCACATGAGCCTTCAGGAGATGAGCCTGGCCTCGGGGATGGGCAACGCCGCCTACGCGGTCGGCACGGTGCTGGCGGTGCAGTTCGCCCAGCTTCTGCACCAGCGGCGGATGATGGTCCTCTACGTCGGGGTGCTCGTCGTTGGTTCGGTGCTCCAGGCCACGGCGCGGACCCGGCCATGTTCATTACCGGCCACATTCTCCAGGGGCTGTGCACGAGCCTTCTGCTCATCGCGGCCGTGCCTCCGCTGGCGCTCGGCTTCGGGCTCGAGCGCCTGCGCGAGACGGCGGTGATCATGAGCATGTGCATCTTCGGTGCCGTTGCGCTCGGCCCGCTCGCCGGCGGGCTGCAGGCGAGCGCGCACGCCTGGCGGCCCCTGTTCTGGGTCGTGGCGGCGATCTCGGTCACCGCGTTTGTGCTCTCCCTGCTGACCTTTGAGGACACGCCGCCGTTTGACCGCAGCGCGCCGCGCGCGCCGGGCACGATCGCGCTCGCCGCCGCCGGACCGGTAGCGGCGTTCTGGGGCGCTTCGGAGCTCCTGACCCACCCCTTCCTCGAGTTGCAGACGTGCGGCCTGCTCGCCGTGGGGCTGGGGCTGATCATCGTGTTGATCGTCCACCAGTACCGGACTCCGCGGCCGCTCTTGACGATCCGCACCATGCTCACGAGCACGATTCCGGTCGCCGGGATCGCGCTGGCGCTGTTCGCCGCCGCCGCCTCGGTGTCTGCCACCGCGCTGACCGCCAGCCTGCTCACGGGCCGCTACAGCCCCGTCCACATCGGCCTGCTCTATCTGCCCGAGCTCGGCGGGGCGGTAGCGACCGCGGTGCTGCTCGGCCTCGTCATCAGCCGCCGCGCGATGCAGCTTCTGCCGCTCGTCGGGATGGCCTTCCTGGCCGCTGGAATCGCCGTGTTCCTCATCCACGTTCCCTCGACACAGACGACGACGCTCGTCGGCTCCGGCCTGACCGGGATCGGGCTCGGTGCAACCGTCGCGCCGGCGCTGTTTTGCGCCGGCTTCTCGCTGCCCTCGAACAACCTGCAGCGCGTGTTTGCGATCGTCGAGCTGTTGCGCGCCGTGGCCGCGTTCATGATCGCGCCCGTGTTCGCGCACCTCGCGCTCACCGTCGGTGGCAACCCGCAGACCGGCACGACGATCGCCCTGTGGATCGGCCTGGCCATGGCGATCGCCGGCGCTGCGGTCCCATTGGCTATCTACCTGCTCGGCGGAGCCCGCCCGGAGACCCCGCGGCTCGAGCTGTTCCTCGCCCAGGAGGCCCCGGCCTGGTACTCGCCGCCGCTGCTCGCCGCCGTGCGCGCCCGCACCGCCGAGACGGGGCTCGACAAGGCCTGTCTCGAGATCGACTAAGCCGCACCCACCGCGCCGAAGCCGGCCTCACCGCTGACGATCGCTCTCGGTGGAAGAGAAACCCGAGTCGCACGAGCGCTCATAGGACTGCTGTCGTTGCTCGACCGCCGCCGGGACAGGGCCACGATCACTTGCCCTTTACCGGAGGGCCTGCCAAAGGCCAGCCCGTCCCGAAGATCGTCACCGGCCCCCAACGAAGGGGCTTGCCGCACTTGGCGGCAAGCCCCCTCGACGCTTCAGGACTTCAGTGTCCCGCTAGTGGTGCAGTTGTAGGTCTTTCCGGCGTCGGTGGTCGTGCACGTCAACTTCCCGGTGCCCGTCATGTTCTTGTAGGCGCCGGTGCCGCCCGTGACCTTCACCGAGCCGGTGGCCGTGATCGGCCCACTGGCGACCGTGCCGCTCAGCTTGTAGCTCCCATGATTGGTGCCACTGTCATAGAAGTTCTTAAACTTCCCGGTCACGCTGATTTTCGTCCCGGCAATCGACTCAGCAAAAGTCCCTTGCTGCACGCCAGCGCCGAAAGGCTTCGAGCACTTCAGCGTGGCAAACGTGGTCCCCGAAGTGCTCGGAGACGACACGTTGTACGACTTCGATGTGCAATGAACCTTGGTCGTCTTAGCGGCGGGCGTCGCCATGGCGCCGCCGACGCCGACCATCACGATCACCGCACCCATCCCGGCGGCCAATCCCGCGCCCGTGAACACCCTTCGTCTCACTGCTCCTCCTCAATAGATCGATACGGAGTCGCCTCGCCGGGATCCTAACCGTGCCGTTCTCCTCACCGCAAGAGGCGTGACGAGGACGTCGCGCGGGCTTGTCACCGATCCCCACTTGTAAGAACCTCGCTTAGGACATTCACAGGCTGTCGTGTCGCTCATCACACAGATAAATCACGGCCTCGTTGCATGGTGCGATCAACCACCAAACCGCAACACAAGGGATGTAACGTCATGATCCTCAAGCCCACGATTTTGAGCAGGCACAAGCTCGTCACGCAACCCGTATTCTCGAGAGGGGGTACGAATGCTCGGTCTGGAACGGCCGCGGGTGGGGCAGCCGGAACTGTCGACAGCATGTCCGCCTCCAAGTTCACGCTCTCGACGTCATCGGGTCAGAAGGTGACCGTCGACAAGACGTCCTCGACGAGATATCAGAAGGGGACGAGCTCGAACTCGAGCTCGAGCTCGGCGAGCGCCATTACCAATGGTGAAAGTGTCCTCGTACTCGGGACGACCAGCGGAACGACGATCACGGCCAGCCAGGTGATCGTGCAGCCGAATGACAGCGGCGGATCTGCCGCTTCTTCGGCGGCCGGGGTAGTTGCCTTCAAGCGCGGTGCCCAGTCCACCTCGAAGCAGATCGGTCAGATCCCGGCCAACTACAGTCAGGGGTCAGGGACGATCGTCGCCGGGGCCCCCGCGAATCAGGCCACTGAAGCCGCGTTGGCCGCCTACCGCGGCGGCATCGTCGACCGGGTTGTGAAGCTGAGCAACGGCGCGTACGAGGTCCACAACATCGACGTCAACTGGCCGCATCACATCTTCGTCAACCAACAGTTCAAGGTCGTCGGCGCCGACTAGGCCGGATCACGACTAAGCACGTGATCCGGCAGGCCAAAGCCGGGCATAGCGCTTACCGACCCGCAGCCCCGCCATTCGCCGAGCGTGGGGCTGGCGAGGAGGCGAGCAGAATTGCCACGGTGCAGAGCCAGGGCTTCGCTTTCTCGGAGCCGAGATTGGCGCGGCGCGGCGAAGTCCTAGTTCGGCCCGGCAGTCCTGCCCCTCCGAGACGCGAACGTCGCTTGTTGCTGCTCGTTCCGGGATGGGCCGGGCTGCGCGCTGAACGTGAGAGCTGGAATGGCGACATTTCAGTCGCCACTAGCCGCAACCGCTCATGCGTTTCATCGCGGCGACGTCGGCTGGCGTGAAATCGTCGATGCCGCTTCCGTTCCCGATTCCCGAGTCCGCTCGGGTAGTGCTGATGATGCCTTGGGTCATGGCGATCAGCTGGCGCATGGCGCGGCGCGCCGTCTGTGCATTGGAGTTGAGTGTTCGCATCCAAAGGACGCCCTGAGCAAAGGCCAGGTCCTCGTGACGGCCGTCGGGGTCGAGCCGGGCGTCCCAGCCGAGGTTGATGTCCTCTGGGTTTCCGTTGGAGAGCTGCGGGGCCGGTTTGCTGTCAGCGAGGACCGTTACCGGCACGGTGCTGATTGGGCTCTGGCCGTAGATGTAGTACAAGGAGCGCGGCACCCAGAGGAACTGACGGTTTTCTAGGGCGATGTCGATTCCGGCGCGACGTGCCTCGCCGACGACGGAGGCCATTTGGGCATAGACCCAGTCAGGGATGACGGTCGCGGCGATGAAGCGGATCGGCTGACAAGGTCGCCCCCAGGGACGACCGACTGGCAGCGGGTCTCCATGGGGCCCGGTGAAGGTGCTGTAGCCGGGCGCTCCCGGAATCGCGAGCGCTCCGTTGCGCGAGGCGACGAACAAGAGACCGATACCGGCAAGGCTCAGCGACAGGGCACCGGCGAGGATCCACCGCAACGCTCTGCGACGGCCGTTTGTGCCTGTCGCTGACGACGTGGCGTGGCCGTCCAACAGCGCCACCGCCTCGGGGGTCCATTGGACATGCGGTGCACTCAGCCAGCCCCGAAGGTGCTCCCGCGCTCCAGTGGGCATCACGTAGCCGCGGCTCTGGAGCCCGATCCGGAGTGGCTTGGCCAGGCCGGGTGCTGACAGCAGAAGCGCGCCACGGCCCCGTCGCGGGTTGGCCGCCGCGACCATCGTGATCTCGTTCAAGGCCCGGTGGTGCAGCCGTCCCCAGCGGCGGTAGTACAGGACATCACCGTCTACCCACTGGGCGAACGAGGCCGCGACTAGCGGGAGCAGCAGTAAGGCGATCCCTGCGCCCAGACCGCGTCCGTAGAGGCGCAGGTGGATATCAAGACCGATGAGCGCCACTCCGGCAACAGCGCCCAGTGCCGCCCGACGGACCGACATGCTCAACCGGTGACTGTCCTGCCCGTTGCAAGCCACCGCAGTGGCCAGCGTGTGCCCGTTTTCCTGCAGCCGCTGCGCCGGGAAGACCGGCCTCCAGGCCGGACCGTCACTGAGTCGTACCGGCCTCCCCGGCACCGGCCGGTTCGCTTCTGACCGCGGCGGGCTCAGCAGCTGCCGACGTACGAAGAACGCCCGGACACAGGCAGCGACCGCGCGGTTAGCCTCGGCCATCGACAGCCTCGTGAGCACTATGAAAGGGGGCCGTGCCGTCCACACAGCCCCTCCGTCCACAAAAGGTTCTCGCGTCTAGATGATCTCCCTGATGAGCCATGCAGGTCTCCTCTGACACGGAGGATCGGCGGCCGAGGCACCGTCCTTGAAGATCAACTGTGTTTGAGGCCGACTTGCACCCGACCTGCGTGCTGCTTCAAGCAGAATTCAGGGAGCGGGTGAGTCGCCTCGACGACGCGAATCCGGGCACCGGCTCTGAGAAGTAGGTGATCGTCAGCAGCTGCTAGTTAGGACGTTCAGCGATGGACTAACCGCAACGCGCTCGGCTAGCATGGCGGGGAGGATGAGGCTCGTGCCCGCGATGGGGTATCGGCACCCTCGGCGCGTGGCGCGCATTCGGGTGACTGTCGGTGTCTGGCTCGTCATCGTCGCCGCCATTTTGTGCGCCGACGGCTACTGGTGGGGAGCCTTGGTGCTGGTCCCGGCAGCCCTGCACTTCTTCCTCGCTTATCGTGCGCTGCAACGTAGCCGGAGCTAGGCCGCTGCCCCCGCGATCGCAGGTGCGCCGTGAGCCGTAGTCGCGACGCCGGGGGGCATCGGCGGTCAGTCCGGGTACTCGTCCTTGCGCCAGTCGCGAGGCTCCTCGGGCTGGGCCCTCGGCGTGCGCTCGAGTAGGAAGTTGTGGTACGGAGCGACGAAGGGGTCGGGCGCCATCACCGTGTAGGTGTGGTAGACGGTCCCGTTCTCGCGCGCGAACGCGATCCAGCCAGGCCCCTCCCGCAGACCGTCCTTGAGATCCGCGCCGATCTGGTGCGACCAGTCCTCGAGCCAGCCCGGCGGGCTGTCGATCATCGCCTTCACCTCGGGGACGCGCTGTGCCTGCTCCTCGGTCATGGCAAGGCCGAAGTCGAAAGGGAAGTCGGTCTCGTAGGTGGAGACGTAGGGGAACTGCCAGCCCATCCGCTGCTTGTAGGCGACCAGGCGCTCGATCGGTGCCCGCGAGAAGCAGATCAGCGTCACGTCGCGATGGTTCAGGTGGACGAGCCCGCCGTCGAGTCCATCCCCCAGACTGGTGCACCCGGGGCAGGCCCCGAGCTGGTAATCAGGGCCGAACATGATGTTGTAGGCAAGGAGTTGTGAGCGGCCTTCGAAGAGCTCGGCGAGCGTCTTCTTCCCGTCCTCAGTGTCGAACTCGTACTCCTTCTCGACGGGAACCCAGGGAAGCTGACGACGCTGCTCGGTCACCCTCCGGCCGAGCTTGGCGTGCTCTGCCTCGAGCTTGGCAAGTTCACTGCGAGCCGCTTGCCAATCCTCCCGGGTCCCAGTCTTGTAGTCGGGCATCGCTACCTCCTTGGTGTTCGTCGCGTCGGCGTCGCGGCAATCCTGGTCGTCGTCGTCGTCGTCGTCGTCGTCGGCCGCCGGTCGCCGGTCGCCGGTCGTCGGTCGTCGCTCCATAGGTTAAGCTGCCTCGCCACGCCGAACTCATCGCTCCGTCCCGCGGCGACCCTCCGCGGCGACAACGGATGCTTGACGTCGGTGTCGTCTGACGGATTGTCAGCGCACCAGCAGGCCCCCAGCGATTTGCGCCACCAGTGCTCGACCTGATGAGGCGAGAACCAGCGCTCGTGCGTGAGCGCGTAGTAGACGTCGACGTTGCCCAGCGCCGCAAACGTGTCGGCGGCCGACTCCAGCGCGACTCTGATCCAGCCCTAGAACGCCGGGTTCGCCGGGTCGCCGCCGACCAGGATCGCTTCGGCCTCGAGGAACCGCTCATTCAGCTCGGACGTTTCGAGAAACGTCATCAGGAGGCGCTCGACGGGCAGGCGCTGGCGCCACATGACCGCGGCGACGGTGGTTGGGCCGCCCGAGAAGTGCGCCTCGGCGACGGCCGAGGAGAAAGTCGCGGACACGAAGGACTGGGGAGCCGGGCGGCCGAGGGGCGCATCGGCGGCAGCGGCGCGGTAGAGGGTGACGGCCTCAAGGTTCAAGGCACCGGCCACCGCTCGGGTGAACGCCAGGCGCGCGATGACATGTTGCGCGCGGCGTTCGCGCGGCCACGGGCTGTGGAGAAGGTCCTGATTCCGGGGGATCCTGCCCCGGTAGGCGCAGAGCCCAAGCTCAGCCAGGACGATCGCGTGCCCCTTGACCAGCTCACCGGCGCGGGGTTGGTCACGAACGCGCGGGCGAACTCACGGTCGAGCTCGAGCAGGTCGCGCTCGGCCAGGAAGCCTTCGCGGAGAGCCATCAGTTCACGGCTCCCGCGCCGGCTGCGGACTTGCGCGTCGAGGTCGACAGCGCCCGGCGGCCGACGCGCTGCGATCGCCGCCGCGGCTCGCCGTTGCTCGTCGGCGATCTTCGCAACCGTCGTCTGGCGGACCGCCGGATCCGCCGCGATCACCAGCTCGCGATCAAAGCGCTGGCGCGCCGCGTGCAGATCGGCCACCGCTTGGGCCGAGGCCATCCGAGCGTCCTGAGAGAACTGAAACCCTGCGATCTGCTCGAGCCCCAGCTCCCACCGGGCTCCCCGATCTTCAAACGCCTCGATCTGGACGACGAACGACCCGCGGTCGGGCTCGCTGGCGAGGACTGTCACCGGGGTGCGGCGCGCATCTAGCAAGCGTCCACGATTTCCGGGCACCAGATGCTCCAGGCTGGCGGTTATGAAGCCGTCGTCATCGGCCTGAGCGGAGTTTGTCTCGTAAACCGCCACGCCTGGATTGTCCTTGTCCGCGGCCCGGGCTCCTCCGCGGCCCGGTGGCGGGCAGAGAGCAGGCAAGCCGGTAGCGCGGTGTTCGGTGAACGAACCCCGGGAGGCCATGCGCGCAGAATCGGCGCCCGCCGACGGCGCACGGCCTCGACCGCGGCACGCCGCCGCGCGAGGCTGGCGAATCGCGGGTCAGAGGGTGATCCGCCAGTAGTGCGTGCTGACGTCGGGGAAGTCGTTCCGATCCTGGTCAGCCGTGCCACGGCGAGAGCGCTCGAGAATGCTCTTCCCGAGGTGAGGAACCAGAACGAAGCCCCAGACCAGGGCGAGGAGGTAACTCCACGGGGAGCCCAGCGACACCAGCACAACGGTCCCGAGTAACCCCATCGGAAACAACCAGAGGGGCATCCAGGCCCGCATAGTCAGCCCACCTTACGCCGGCACGGAGTCGGGCGCAAGGAGCTAAAACGCGGCCGGGTCAGCTTGCCGGTCGAGGCGCGGTCGGGGGTGGTTGCGGCGCTCCTGACGGTCCGCCCAGCGCGTGGATCGCGTCAAGCACTTCTTTGATGCCGCCCGCGGTCTTGATGTCGAGGCGGTCGAGGATTGTCTCCGTGTCGGCAAACTCCTTCGCGGCGCGCGCATCCGAAGCGGCGGACTGGACTGTTTGCCCGACCATGATGATCGACAGGAGCACCAGTTGCAGGAATGTCTGCGCGATCCAGGCCACGATGATGATCACCTGTCCGGAGCTGATCGCGGCCGGGAGGCTGATCAGCGCGATCACCCCGAACACGTAGGCGCAGGCCATCGTTCCGACGCTGCGGGTGATGGCCAGCGCGACCTTGGCGTTGAAGCCCTCGACCTCGCCGATCGCCTTCCTGATCTCCTTCGGGTTGAAGCGCACGACACGCGGCAGCTGCTCGCGAGCCTTGACAGGTGAATCCATGTAGAAGCCTCCAAATCGGGACGATCCAACATCGTCGACAGCCAGAGGCTACGTCCCGGACCGGCACGATTGAGCTCGACGCGCTCTAGCGGCCGTGATTCGTCGGGTTGGCCACATTCGCGACGCCGACGACGTCGAGCTCGGTCGAGCAGATCTCCCGGGCCGCCGTGGCCATCGCCCGCTGGAGCGTCGGCGCCTGACGAAAGAAATGCGCGACCGGGACGCCGTCCTCGACCCGGAAGATCGCGTCCCGGCAACCAGATTCCTGCAGCTGATCCAGGAACGGCGTGGCGTCCTGGTCGAGGATCAGCGTGAAGGTGTGAAGCGGCACGCCCGCGGCCTAACTTGACGCGGTCCGGGCCAGTCCCCGGCACCCGCGGCCGCTGACCCGGAGCGGCACGAGCTTCCAGCCGACGCCTTTGGGCTTGAACAGCACGACCGGCGGCCCGGGCTGGGTGGCCGCCCCGGGCAGGTAGCCGATGTCCGCGACGTTCCGATCGAGGTCCCAGGCCAGGATGGTCTGGAACCCGATGTAGGAGGCAGGCTGGCCGCAGGCCAGGATGCGCTTGGCCCCGGCCTTGTCGATCACCGTGTTCAGGCTCGCAAGCTGGCGGGCCCACCGCTGTCCGTAGACGATCCCGTTGTGCGCCAGCCGGACGCGGTTCTGGGCCGGGGCGGCGAGCGCCACGACGAGGGCGATCACGCCGGCCACCGCTGCCCATCGCCAGACCGTGTGACGCGGCGCATTGGCCAGCACCCATCCCACCGCGGCCCCGACCAGCACGATCAGCACCGCCGCCGCCTCGAACAGGTAGCGCGGCGAGGGGTTCCATCCGTGGAGTGCGAACGCCACCCAGGTGGCCAGCCAAACGAGTGCGGCGCCGGCGAGCAGCAGCCAGGTGCGCTCGCGGCGCACGACGGCGAGCGTCAGCGCGAATAGCACGGCCAGCTTCATCGGCACCTCGTAGAGGCTGAGGAAGTTGTGCGGGATCCTCGATAGCGGCGTGCCGGCCATCGTCTTCGTCGACTGGATCGCGATGTCGCTGGCGATGAACCAGCTGCGCGATGTCAGGGCGGCAATCCCGAACCACAGGAGCGGCAGGACGAGCACGCCGGCGACGAGCTGGGCCCGCATCGCCGGAGCCGCGCGCCACGCCCACCCCGCGTAGAGAATCGCCACCACCCCCGCCTCCGGGCGCCCCAGGGCCAGCAGCACGAGCAGCACCCATGCGGCTCTGGGCCGTCCAGACAGGTGGCAGTCGATCGCGGCCAGGAACAGGGTCACGTCCATCGGATCCGAGGCCGCGATCAAGATCAGATGCCCGTAGCCGACAAGTCCCAGCACCCCGAGGCCGGCGAACGCCGCGGCCACGATTCGCGCGTACCCGCGTCCGGGGGCCGGCCCGGCCAGCCGGTAGGCGATCCGTCCCGCGAAGATCGCCCCGGCCAGAGACACGGCGACGGCGGTCACCATCCACAGCCACAGCTCTCCGGAGCCCGCCAGGGCATAGACGAACGTGAACAGAAAGGTCAGTGGCTTCCACGACGGGGCGGCGTTGGTGTCGAGGTTTCCGTGCAGCCCCTGATGGCCCCAGACGAGCCAGCCATAGGCGTCGAACTCTGGCCGGATCCCGGCCAGCACCACGAACAGCGATGAGATGAGCACCACGGCCAGGGCGACGATCACCCACGGAATCGGCCCGAGCGAACCGGCCCGGGACCGCCGCGGGGCGCTCTCGCTCGCCGTGGGGGTCCTGCCGATCGTGGGGACCGCTGGAGCGGATGCCTTGAGACTGCTCACAGAGCCGGGAGTCGTCGGCTGCGGCCCGAGGGCTGGATCAAGAGGTGGAAATCGGGGATCGGGGATATGCCGACAAGGGCCCGCCTCACCTTCCCCGGGGTCAAGCGGATCGGCGTCGCCGAGCGCAGGCGCAGGATCCTGAAGTCACCGATGCTGATCACGGGTCCGGCGCGGTGGAACCCGCTGATGTGGAGCGACGGGTTGAGGTTCGATCCGCGCAGATTGCATACCGACCCCCACCAGCAGAAATAGCCGCCGTCACCCGGGGGATGGGTGGTGGCGATCACGTCGAACTCACTGACCCGCTCGCCGCGATGGACCATGAAGCGCAGCCGGGGGACGTACAGCGCGAGCGGAACCAGGCGCGTGTAGTTCTGGGTGATGATCGCGCGCCCGCCGGCGGGCGTGGGCCCACGGGCCCCGATCGCGCTGGCCACGGCTTGCCAGTCGGGGCGCTGGAGTCTCCAGTCCGCGGCGACGGCGACCGCCGCGATCAGCCCGATCGTGCACAGGGTCGCCGCGCCGAGCAGGCCGAGCGCTCCGGCGCGACGGGCGCCAAGCCCGCCGGCGATGAGCACGAGCAGCGGGATCAGGACGAGGATCACGTTGCGGGTGATGAGCTCATCGACCCCGGCCACGATCAGCCCCAGGCTGAGGAGGAACCCCAAGACCCCCAGGGCGGCCGCGGTCAGCGCTCCGCGGCGTTCCCGGCCGTCCGCTTTCCACACCAGCAGCACGGCGGCGACCAGCACGGCGACGGCACCAGCGAGCTTCAGCCACGTTCGCGCCGGCGTTCCGGTGCCGAGAAGGAACTGCGGAGCGATCTGGCTGAGCCGCTGATCCAGCGGCCACTGCGCGATCCACGATGCCTGGGGCCGCTGACTGATGGCGATCGGCAACAGGGCAACGCCGAAGGCGGCCACCGCCGCGATGGCCAGCAGCACCCGGCGATCACGCCGATGCACCCACAGCAGCCAGACCGCCTCCGGCACCACGATCAGCACCGCGTAGTAGTGGGTCGCAAGCGCGAGACTCGCCGCCACCGCCCAGGCGACGATCTGCCGCCCGGACGGGTGCGGGAGGCGCACGTAGGCGAATCCCACCAGCGACAGGGTGGCCAACAGCGTCAACAGCGAATAGGACCGGGCCTCCTGCGAGTACCAGATCAGGAATGGATTGCAGCAGGCGAGCGCGGCAGCGACCAGTCCGGCCCGCCGCGAGATCAGGCATCTTCCCGCGGCGTACACCGCCGGAACCGTCGCCACTCCGGCCAGCGCGGACAACGAACGGAGGCCCACGGCCCCGTAGCCGAAGATGCGCACCCACACCCAGGCGACGAGGTAGTAGAGCGGCGGTGTCAGTTCCGTCCGCGGCAACAAGCCGAGCATCTGACCCAGCGGGTGGCGGACCAGGACGGCGGTGAACGACTCGTCATACCAAAGGCTCTGGTGGCCGAGCCGCGCGAACCGGAGCACGGCGGCCAGGACCGTCAACCCGACTACGATCAACATCGCCCGCGTCACCCGACGGCCGGGCGATCGCACACTCGTCAACCCCTCACGCGAGGAGTCCGCGACAGCCACGGCGCTCATGCCGCAACTGTAACGCCGGCGGGGACGGCCGAGCGGCTACTGGGAGGCAGCCGGGCTGGTTGCCGGCTCGGGCGGTTTCGTCTCGGTCCTCCAGGTGAGCACCGTGCGGCGCAGTTGGAGATACGCAGCTGCGCCGGGGGCAGTCGGGAGCCAGAAAGAGATCAGGCGGTAGGACAGGACGGCAAGGATGGCGAGGCTGCCGTGCGTGCCGAACGCGAGGAAGGCGCCGATCATGCCCGCCTCGACGCCGCCGAGGCCACCCGGGAGGGGCAGCGTGTTGGCGAGCGCCCCGACGAAATAGGCCATCACCAGCACCGCGACGGTCGGGGGCGAGCCGAAAGCGTGGAAGCACGTCCACAGCGTGGCGATGTCGAAGCCCCAGTAGGCGATCGCGCCGATCAGCCAGGGCTTGCGCTCCCTGATCAGCGAAAAGGCGATCCCGAGGGCATCGTGAACTGCCCAGGGCGCGCTGGCCAGCCGGGCCAGCAGCCGGCGTCCGCGCCGCGCGCCGGCAAGCGGCTTCATGCGGCGCTCGAAGTCGGCGGGCAGCGCGCGCATGGAGAGCAAGGCGAGGATGCCGGCAGTGCCCAGGACCGCGGGAGCGACAGTCAGCGTCCACGGCGCGCGCCCGGCGAACAGCCCACTGCGCAAACCGATACCGACCACGACCAGCGTCCCCGTGTAAACCCCGTAGAGGAAGAACTCGAAGGCCAGCACGCGTCGCGCGACGCTGCGTGCGCTGAGTCCCGCGGCGCGCAGCGCCCAGACGGTCAGCGCAACCCCACCGGCGCCGGCGGCCGCGAACAACTTCGTCGCCACGACGCCGGCCAGCGTTATCTGGTAGCTCGCCTTCCACCCGATCCGCACCCCGTGGCAGGAGAAGACGGTGCGGAACAGCGCGATGTAGCCGCCCAGTGACAGCGCCTCGAGGACGACCCCGAACCCAAGCCATTTCGGGTCAGCGGTACGGAGCCGGTGAAGTGTCGGACCGAGCGAGTTCAGCTGCGGGACGACGAACTGGATGAACCCGCCGATCGCCGCGACACCGACCACCACCGTGAGCGCGCGCCCGTGGCGGCGCAGAAAGCCAGCTCCCCTTGACGCGGGAGCCTGCGATGCATCTGTGGCTGCCATTGGGTTTCCAGGCCCGTTGCGAGCGAGCGCTCCTAGGGCTGACTCTACCCCATGTGCGGATCCTGGCAATCCGCCTTGTATCCGCATCCTCGCGGCGTAGACTGAGCCCGACAAGGTCACTCGCCGCTTCTGCGAATCCGCTTCGCGCATGGTCCCCGCCGGCCAGCCGCCCACGGCGCCTCACGGACAGCTGCGTCCCGAGCTTTAGAGAACCGCTTCCCGACGATCGTGTCCCGCGCCCCGACGGGCGATCCGGCGACCCAAGGAGGTTCGCATGGCGCTCAAGTCCCGGGCCGGGCCGCTGGCGTGGCGGAGAGCCGCGCCGCTGCCGTCGCGGAGATCCGAGCGGCCGGCGTCGCGGAGCGAGTCGACCCACTGCGCGGTCAGGGTCGCGCATCGTCTCGGGACACGGGCCAGCCGGCGGCGCGGTTCGCTGACCGTGGCTGGGACGCTGCTCGCATTCGGGGTGCTCGTGCTCGTGCTGGCCGGCCGATGGGGACAGTTCGCAAGTGCGGCGGCGGGCGCGCCGTGGTGGGCCCTGTCGGGCGCCGCGGCGCTCCAGACGGCGTCGCTGCTCGCGCGCAGCGAGTCGTGGAACGTGTGCGTGCATGCCGCAGGAGGCACAGTCGGCCGCCGGCGGCTCTACCGGGCGGCCGGGGTCGGTTACCTCGGCAATATCGTCAACGGCGAGCTCGGGTTCGCTATGCGCGTCGCATCGCTGCGACGCGCAGCGCCGGACTCGACTCCCAAGACAGTAGTCATCGCCGCTACCGAGATACCGATCGTGCTGACGGAGGTCACGCTCGCAACGCTGTTCTCGTTCACGCTCGTCTCCCCCCTGGGTTTGTCCTGGTGGACACCGATCGCCGCGTTTGCCGCGATTCTCGCCGCGGTCGCCGGTCTCGCCCGGCTGGCGCGGCGCCACCCGAGCGGATGGTGGCAGGGACTCGCCGCGCTGAGCGAGGCCCGCGCGCGGACAAGGGTGGCGTTGTTCGTCGTGCTCGCCGTCAGCGCGCAGATCGCGCGCAACTGGCTGATGTTGCACGCCAGCGGCGTCCACGCGTCGGTGTTCGACGCGACCGCCGTGCTGATCGCCGTCGCCGTGCTCGGCGTGCTGCCGGTGGGCCCGGCGTCGGCGCGGGGGCGATGGTCTTGATCCTCGGGGCCAACGGGGTAGCCGGCGTCAGCGCCGCCGGGGTGCTCCTGACCGCAACCGGCACGCTGGGCGCGCTGGCCTACGCCGGCTGGGCGCTCGCCGATCGCCTCTGGACGACACGAAGGACCCGGCTGCGAGCGCTGGCCTCCGCGACCGCACGTCAGGCATCGGCACTGGCACCGGGCTCACACGGCGAAGAAGACCGTTTCCCCGGGACCCTGGAGCCGGATGTCGAAGCGATAGCCATCGCCGTCGGGCTGGGCGATCAGCGTGTCGCGCCGGCCCGCGGGCACCTGGCCGAGGACGGGATCTGACTCGTTGGCCTGCGCCTCATCGGCAAAGTAGATCCGGGTCACGCAGCGGTGGAGCATGCCGCGGGCGAACACTGACACGTCGATGTGCGGGGCCTGGAGCGATGCCGACCCGTCCCGGGCCGGCACCGGGCCGGGCTTGACGGTCAGGATCTGAAACGTCCCGTCCCCGTCCTCGGCGCCGCAGCGGCCAAAGCCCCGAAAGCCGTCTAGCTCCGAGGGACCGCCGTGGCCGTGCAGATCGGCGAAGCGCCCCTCCGGGTCGGCCTGCCAGGTCTCGATCATGTGATCGGGCACGGGCGTGCCGGCTCCGTCGTACACGGTGCCGGCGATGGTGATCGCGCCCGGTGTCCCGACCGGAATGACGTGCGGGCCCTCGGGCCAGGGCAACCCGATCGCGAAGTACGGGCCGGCGGTCTGGGAGGGGGTCGTGCCGAAGCTCACGCCGCCACCTCGATCGGGGTCGCCGACGGTCCGCGGAGGTAGATGTCGAACTCGTAGGCCACGGCCCAGTTGGGCTCGGTGGCGTGGATCGAGAAGCGCGAGATCAGCCGCTCGCGCGCGCGCTCGTCGGACACCGAGTTGAAGATCGGGTCGTAGGGGAAGAATGGGTCGCCGGGGAAGTACATCTGGGTGACCAGGCGCTGGACGAAGGCCCGGCCCTGGAGTGAGAAGTGGATGTGGGCGGGACGCCAGGCGTTGTAGTGATTGCCCCACGGGTAGGGCCCGGGCTTGATGGTCAAGAACCGAAAGCGCCCGTGCTCGTCGGTCGCGCAACGGCCCGCGCCGGAGAAGTTCGGGTCAAGTGGCGCCGGCCACCGGTCCGCGCGGTGGCGGTAGCGCCCGGCGGCGTTGGCCTGCCAGATCTCCACCAGCGTGTCGCGCAGCGGCTTGCCCTCGGTGTCGAACACGCGCCCGCTGACCGTGATCCGCTCGCCAATCGGCTCACCTCCATTCCCGGTGAGGAGATTGGCGTCGTCATCGACCCCGGGGTGGACGGCCGGCAGCCGGGGCCCGGTGATCTCGGTGATGGTGTGGGGCAGGTGGACCAGCGGTTGGCGCGGGTGGCGAAGCGCCGTCGACTTGTACGGCGGGTAGTCGAGCGGCGGATGCACGCCGGCGGCGTCGGGCGCGTAGCCGGCCGGGGTGTCGCTGACGGGTTGCTGGGGCATCTGCGGCTCGGCGTGCTGATCGCTCATCGCGGCCTCCTGCACTCGGTATCGGTCATCGACGCATCAGCGCCCCGCCAGCTCGGTCATCGACGCGACGGCGGCGGGCGAGTCGAGCGGGAGCCCGACGTAATTCTCGGCCAGCGACCGCGCGGCGGCTTCTGAGTGACACACGTACTCCAGCTGTGAGCGTTGCAGGCGCCGGCCATACTCATCATCGCCGGGGTCGGCGTGCAGCATCGTCGTCATCCACCAGGAGAAGTGCTGGGCTCGCCACACGCGGCCGAGACAGCGCTCGGAGTAAGCGTCGAGACCTGTCTCCGATCCGGACCGGAAGCGCTCCACGAGCGCCTCGGCGAGCACTGTCACATCGGCGATGGCCAGGTTCAGGCCCTTGGCGCCGGTCGGGGGGACGATGTGGGCGGCATCGCCGGCCAGCAGCAGCGAGCCGAACCGCATCGGCGCGGCGACGAAGCTACGCATCGGGGTGATCGACTTCTCGAGCACCGGCCCCTCGGTGAGGCTCCAGCCGTCGCTGGCCAGCCGGACGTGGAGCTGCTCCCAGATCCGGTCATCGGGCCAGTCCGCGATGTCGGCGTCGGGGGTGACCTGGATGTACAGCCGGCTCAGCGTCGGCGAGCGCATGCTGTGGAGCGCGAAGCCCTGGCCATCCTGGGCGTAGATCAGCTTGTCAGTCGACGGGGGCACGTCGGCCAGGATGCCCAACCAGGCGAACGGATACTCGCGCTCCCACGTGGTCAGCACCCCGTGGGGGAACGCCTGGCGGCACACGCCGTGAGAGCCGTCACAGCCGGCCACGATCTCGCATCGCAACTCGTGCTGCACCCCATCCTGGACGTAACGCACGCGCGGCGCGGGAGTCTCGAGCTCGTGCACCGACACCTCGCTGCAGTCGAAGCGGAGCGGAGCCCCGGTGTCGAGCCGGGCGGCGATCAGGTCCTTGACGACCTCGGTCTGCCCGTAGATGGTGACCGCGCGCCCGCCGGTCAACTCGCTCATCGGGATGTGGTGGCGGACGCCGGCGTAGCGCAGGTAGATGCCGCCGTGAACCAGGCCCTCGCGGCCCAGCCGGTCCCCGATGCCGGCCTCCCGCAGCACATCGGTGGTGCCCTGCTCGAGCACCCCGGCCCGGATGCGACCCTCCACGTATTCCCGGCTGCGGGACTCGAGCAGGACCGACTCGATGCCGTGGCGGTGCAGCAGCGCCCCCAGCAGCAGCCCGGCAGGACCCGCGCCGACGATCGCCACCTGCGTCCGCTCACCCGTCACAGCGCCATCGGGGCCACCCTAGCGCCGGCGTTTCACCGCCGCTGCCCTCAACGCCACCCGCCGGCCGAGCGCGCACTGGAACGACTTGCTTGCGTTTGCCCGGAGCTGCGTAACGATTCGAGGGTCGAGCGCCCTCAGGGCGGCGAAACGTAACACGAACCAAGCAACAGACAGCTATTGCGTGAACCCACCCGCTGTGTGAGCATTGCCGGCATGACCACTTCCATGTCCCCCGCCGCCCCGGCCGAGACCGCCAACGCGGATTTCATGCCGCTGCACGGCATCGATCACGTCGAGATCTATGCCGGCAACGCCGCCCAGGCGGCCTACTTCTACATCCACGCCTACGGGTTTCAGGAGGTGGCCTACCAGGGCCTCGAGACCGGCTCCCGCGACCGCGTCTCGCACGTGCTCCAGTCGGGCCGGATCCGCCTGGTCATCACCGGTGCGCTTCACTCGGACTCGGAGATCGCCGCCCATCAGCACAAGCACGGCGACGGGATCAAGGTCATCGCCCTGGGCGTCCCCGACGCCGAGGCGGCCTACCGGGAGGCGACCCGCCGCGGCGCCATCTCGGTCACCGCTCCGCACGAGCGCACCGATGAGCACGGTACGGTCAGGCTGGCCTCGATCCGGGCCTACGGGGAGACGATCCACACCTTCGTCGAGCGCGGCGCTTACGATGGCCCGTTCCTTCCCGGCTACGAAGCCCGGACGCTCGGCGAGCAGTCTGGGATGCTGCTGGGGATCGACCACATCGTGGGCAACGTCGAGGACATGAACCCGTGGGTGAAGTTCTACGAGGACGTGTTCGGGATGCGCGAGATGATCCACTTCTCCGACAACGACATCGCCACCGAGTACTCCGCCCTGATGTCGAAGGTCGTGACCAACGGCAGCGGCTCGGTGAAGTTCCCCATCAACGAGCCCGCGGAGGGCAAGCGCAAGTCGCAGATCGAGGAGTACCTCGAGTTCTACGAGGGGCCGGGCGCCCAGCACCTCGCCCTGGCCACGCGCGACATCACCGGAACGGTGGCGGAGCTGCGCCGACGGGGGGTGGAATTCCTCTCGATTCCGGCGGCCTACTACGACGAGGTCCCGGGCCGCGTGCCCGAGGTCGCTCCCCAGCTGGACAACTTGCGCGAGCAGGGCATCCTGGTCGACCGTGACGACGACGGATACCTGCTGCAGATCTTCACCAAGCCGATCGGGGACCGGCCGACGGTGTTCTTCGAGGTGATCGAGCGCCACGGTGCCCGGGGCTTCGGGGACGGGAACTTCAAGGCCCTGTTCGAGGCGCTGGAGCGCGAGCAGGACCGTCGCGGAAATCTTTAGGTGCGGGGCGCCTGATGCGCTACCACACCCTTGGCGAGGTTCCGGCCAAGCGCCACTCGCAGGTCTGGCGCCAGAACGGCTCCCGGCGACTGCTGGTCGAGGAGCTGCTCGGGTACGAGGGCTTCTCGGGCAACGAGGCGCTGCTCTATCACCTGCACTCGCCCTGCCGGCTCGACGCCGTCGGTCCGTTCACGGACAACCGGCGTGAGGAGTGGGTGCCGCCCGCCCACGTCCATCGGCTGGCCGACATCCGTCCCGTGGCCCCGGGTGGGGATCCCGTCAGCGGCCGGCGGCTGCTCATGTTCAACCATGAGATCGAGGTCTCCGTGGCCAAGCCGGCGCAAGCCCTCGAGGGCTTCTACCGCAACGGCGAAGGCGACGAGCTCATCTACATCCATCGCGGCGGCGGGGTGCTGCGCTCGATGTTCGGCCGCGTGCCGTTCCGCGAGCGCGACTATCTGATGATCCCCCGCGGCACCACGCACACGTTTGAGCTCGACGAGGAGCGCGAGCAGTTCTGGATCTGCTTCCACACGCCCGGGGAGATCGAGACCCCGGCGCGCTACCGCAACCGCTACGGCCAGCTGCTCGAGCACGCGCCGTATTCACACCGCGACTTCCATCCTCCGCGCGAGCTCGAGACCTACGACGAGGCCGGTTCCTTCCGGCTGCAGGTACGGGTCCGCGATGGACTGCAGGAATACGGCCTCGATCGTCACCCGTTCGACGTCGTCGGCTGGGACGGCTTCGTGTACCCGTACACCTTCAACGCCGATGACTTCGAGCCCCGGACCGGGCGCTTTCACCTGCCCCCCCCGGCTCACCAGACCTTCCAGGGCTCGGGCTTCGTGATCTGCACCTTCGCGCCGCGGATGCTCGACTGGGATGAGAGCGCGGTCCCGCTGCCCTACCACCACTCGAACATCCAGTCCGAGGAAGTGATGTTCTACGCCGCCGGTAACTACGCCGCCCGCAAGGGCGTCGACGTGGGCTGCCTCACCCTGCATCCGAGCGGCCTGCCGCACGGGCCCCAGCCGGGAACCGCCGAGCGGGCCCTGGGCGCGACGCACACCGATGAGCTGGCCGTGATGTGGGACACCTTCAAGCCGCTGCGGCTGACCACCCACTGGCGCGCCGCCGACGATCCGCAGTACGCGTTCTCGTGGAACGAGGACAGGCTCGCGGAGCTCGGCCCGCTACATGGGTGACGGCTTCGGGATCGCCAATCTGCCCTATGGGTCGGTTCAGCGCGATGCCGGCGCCGAGCCCTGCCTGTGCGTGCGGCTCGGCGACGACGCGATCGAGCTCGCCGCGCTCGACGCCGAGCTCGGGGTGGAGCGGGAGCTGGTGGCGGCACCGAACCTGGACCGCCTGCTCGCCGCCGACCCCGATCGCTGGGCGGCGCTGCGCCGAGAGCTGCAGCGGTGCCTAGCCGGCGCCGTCCCGCCGGCGGCCAGGATTCCGCTTGACCGGTCGATCACCCGCCTCCCGTTCACAGTCAACGACTACGTCGACTTCTACGCCTCCCTGGAGCATGCGAGCAACCTCGGGCGGATGTTCCGGCCCGATGCCGAGGCCCTGGCGCCCAACTGGCGCCATGTGCCGATCGGCTACCACGGCCGAGCGAGCACGGTGGTGGTCAGCGGCACGCCGATCCGGCGTCCCCAGGGTCAACGCTTGGTCGACGCAGGGCCGGTATTCGGCCCCACGGAGAGCCTCGATATCGAGCTCGAGCTCGCCTTCCTGACCGGCGGCACGCCCAACCGGCTCGGCGATGCGCTCGGGATGGCCGAGGCGGAGCGGAGGATCTTCGGCATCGTGCTCCTGAACGATTGGAGCGCCCGGGACGTCCAACGCTGGGAGTACGTGCCCCTGGGCCCGTTCCTGGGCAAGTCGTTCGCCACCTCGATCTCGGCCTGGGTGGTTCCGCTGGCCGCGCTCGAGCCGGCTCGGGTTGCCCCGCGGGAGCAGGTGCCGCCGCCGCTGGGCTACCTGCGCACGGGGCCCACGTGGGCGCTCGACATCGACCTGGAGATCGAGCTGGGCGGCCAGGTGATCTCGACGACGAACGCCTCGGGGCTCTACTGGAGCGCTCCCCAGCTGCTCACCCACGCGGCTTCGAACGGAGCGATCATCCGGCCCGGCGACCTGTTCGCCTCGGGCACGATCTCGGGCACCCGGCCGGGCAGTGAGGGAAGCCTGATCGAGCTGACCGGCAACGGACGGCGCCCGCTCTCGATCTCGGGCCAGTCCTGCGTCTTCCTGGCCGACGGCGACCGGGTCGTTCTGCGGGGACGGGCCGGGGACGTTGCGCTCGGCGAGGTGAGCGGGGAGATCCTGCCCGCCTGCGACGCGGACCGCGATTACCTGGTTTACTGATCGACGTGCGGAGGAGAGGCGCGGTTCCCCGGAGGTGGTGTGGCTCGATCGTGCTGGCCGTCGCACTGGCCGCCCTGCTCCTGACCGCGGGCGCGGCGCTGGGCGCGAGCCGGGGGCGTGCCGCCGGGGTGCCGTTCAGCGCCCATGGGAGCGCCGAGCAGGTATACGTCACCGGGCTCCTGTCGGGGGAGCGGATGTCACTCCTAAACCCTGCCGGTCACAAAGTCGCGACCCAGCCCGCCGACTCGCTGGGCGGGCTGCTGTTTCGCAACGTGAGGCCCGGGTCGGGCTATCGCGTCCGCCAGTTCCCGCACGGAGCCGAGTCGGGTCCGCTGACCGTCCTCTCGACGCGTCCGGCGCCGCCCAGCACCAGCATCTACAACCAGTCGATCCCGTCCAGTGGGTACAGCTACCTGACCACGCGCGACGGGACCAAGCTGGCCATCGATGTCCACCCGCCCCAGGCTCCGGCCGGCGAGCCGGGGCTGCCGCCGACGATCGCCCTGCCGACGCTGCCCGGAGCCCCTTCGCTCCCGGGGCTCGGACAGGTCGGGCCGCCGTCCAGCGTGGCCAGCGGACCGCCCTACCCGACCCTGATCGAGTACTCCGGTTACGGCTACGCCGACCCGAGCGGGCCCCAGAACGGGATCGCGGTGCTGGCCAACCTGATGGGCTTCACTGTGGTCGACGTCAACATGCGCGGGACGGGATGCTCCGGGGGCGCGTATGACTTCTTCGAGCCGCTGCAGAACCTCGACGGCTACGACGTGATCGAGACGATCGCGCGCCAGCCCTGGGTCCTCGGGCACAAGGTGGGGATGATGGGCATCTCCTATGGCGCCATCAGCCAGCTGTTCACCGCCCAGACCAACCCGCCGAGCCTTGAGGCGATCTCCCCGCTCTCAACGATCGACAACACCCAGACCACGCTGTACCCCGGGGGGATCCTGAACACCGGGTTCGCGGTCGCGTGGGCCAAGGAGCGAATCCACGATGCCCTGCCGGCCTCACCGACCGGCGGCCAGCCGTGGGCCTATCAGCGCATCCAGCAGGGCGATCAGACCTGCAAGCAGGACCAGGTCCTCCACGGCGAGGCGGTCAACCTGCTGGACAAGATCCGCGCCAACAGCCACTACAAGCCCGCCGTCGCCGATCCGCTGTCGCCGATCACGTTCGTGAACAAGATCCACGTTCCGACCTACATGGCCTGCCAGTTCACCGATGAGCAGACCGGCGGCCACTGCCCCGACCTGGCCGAGCACTTCACCGGAACCACCCGGAAGTGGTTCACCTTCACCAACGGCACCCATGTCGACTCCCTCGATCCGCAGACCTTCAACCGCTGGTACGACTTCCTCGAGTTATTCGTGGCCCACCAGGCGCCGATCGTCGACTCGGCGGTCATCCATGCCGCCGCGCCGGTGATCTACCAGTCGGCCATGGGCATCAACGGGGTGACGCTGCCGGCCGACCCGGTTCAGGAGCAGCCCACCTATTCCGGCGCGCTGGCGGCCTTCGAGGCGCTCCCTCAGGTCCGGGTTCTGTTTGACAACGGCGCCGGCGGCGGCAGCGGCCAGGCCGGCTATCCCTACCCGGGCTTCGAGCAATCGTTCTCCCGCTTCCCGATCCCGGGCACGGTGGCCCGCTCGTGGTATTTCGCTTCCGGCAGCGCGCTCGCCGGTCAGGCTCCGGCGCGCCAGAGCACCAACTCGTTCACCTGGAACGCCCACGCCGTGCCCCTGACCGACTTCACCGGCCCTCAGGACGGGAGCTCCGGCGGCATCTGGACTGCGACGCCCCCCTACAAGTGGGTCCAGGCCCCCCCGGGCACGGCCGTCTCCTACCTGTCGGCTCCGCTGAAGTCCAGCACGACCGTGATCGGGGCGGGCGCCGTCCACGTCTGGATCCGTGCCTCCAAGCCGAACGTGGACCTCCAGGCCACGATCAGCGAGGTGCGCCCGGACGGCAAGGAGACCTTCGTGCAGGGCGGCTGGCTACGCGCCAACGAGCGCAAGCTCGACCCCAGCAAGAGCACCCTGCTCGAGCCGGTGCTCAGCCTCAGGCAGTCGGCCGTCTCCCCGCTGCCGCGTAACCGCTTCGTCCCGGTCACGATCCCGCTCTACTACGAGGGACATGCCTACCGAGCGGGCTCGCGCATCCGCGTGATGATCAGCGCCCCCAACGGCGACCAGCCGATCTGGTCCTACGGCCAGACGAGCCCCACGGGGCAGACCACGGTCCAGATCGCGTACTCGAAGAGCATGCCCTCACGGCTCCTCCTTCCCGTCGTGCCCGGGGTGAGCGTCCCGACCGGCCTGCCGCCCTGTCCCGGCCTGAGGGGCGAGCCGTGTCGCGCCTACCAGCCGTTCGCCAACCGGACGGTCACCATACGAGCCAAGGCCAAGAAGAAGAAGCATCATGCGCGCCACCCGCATCACGCGCGGCACCGGCGGCGCCGGCGGCGCTAAGCGGAGACCGGGGGGTTGACGGCGTCGACGAACAGGTCGACGGCGAGTTCGGCGTCGGCGCCCGCCGCGCTGTAGGCGGTCAGGTCGGTCACGCCCGACTCGACCAGCACGTCCTCGCACAGGAACGCGTTGCCGGTGCACTCGGCGCTTGGGCGGGTCAGGACCACGTACGCGGCGTCGGCGTAGATCGCCGGCGTGCGGGCGCGCTTCATCGCCGCCTCGCCACCCAGCAGGTTCTGTACCGCGGCCGTCGCGACGAGCGTGCGGGGCCAGAGCGCATTCGAGGCCACGCCCGCACCGCGGAGCTCCTCGGCCAGGCCGAGGGCGACCAGGGTCATGCCGTACTTGGCGATCGTGTAGGCGGTGTGAGGCGCCAGCCAGCGTGGCTCGAGCGAGATCGGGGGTGACAGCGTGAGGATGTGCGGGTTCTCGGCCTTCTTCAAGTGCGGTACGCAGGCTTGGGACACGACGAACGCCCCGCGCGTATTGATGTCCTGCATGAGGTCGTAGCGCTTCATCTCGAGCGCCTCGATGCCCTGCAGATTGATGGCGCTGGCGTTGTTGACGCAGATGTCGATCCCGCCGAAACGCTCCACGGCGGCGGTCACGGCCGCCGCGACGGAGCTCTCGTCGCGGATGTCCCCGACGATTGGGAGCGCCTGTCCGCCCGCGGCCTCGATCTCCTGCGCCGCGGTGTAGACCGTGCCCTCGAGCTTCGGATGCGGCTCGGCCGTCTTGGCGATCAGGGCCACGTTCGCGCCGTCCCGGGCTGCGCGCAGCGCGATGGCCAGGCCGATCCCCCGGCTGGCGCCGGAGATGAACAGGGTGCGTCCGCTCAGATCGCTCATGTTTGGTGCCTCTCGATTAGACGTAGGGAGACGCGGAGTCTCACACCCCGCCGCCTCAGGCGTCCGCGCGGCGGCCAACTACCTCGTCCGGCCGGGCACTAGACGTTGGTCGAGTAAGTGGGCGCCAGCCGTCGGCCGATAGGCAACTTGTGTCGGCGACAACGCTAGGGGCCTGGGAGCGATCGGAGGTGATCGCTCGTGCCGGGACCGACCGGGGGAGATGGGCGACTGTCGCCTTCGTCGGCGCGCTGGCGCTCTGCCTGCCCGCGTGGCACGTGGTCAGCGCGCTGCTCTCCGACAGCTACATGACGCTCTACGCGGGGCGCTTCATCGCCGCGCACGGGATACCCCACCACGAGGTTTTCACGCTCGGGGCGGCGGGCCGGCCCTGGGTCGACCAGCAGTGGCTCGCCGAGCTGATCGACTACGAGGCGTGGCGCAGTGGCGGGTATGGCGCGCTCGGCCTGCTCAACGGCGTGGTCATCGCTGGCGCCTTCGCCGGCCTGGCCGGGATCGTCGTGCGGCGCGGCGCCGGGGTGGCGGTGGCCGTGGCCTGCTGCATCCTGGCCGCGGCGATGGCCCTGCCGGGAATGTTCATCCGGGCCCAGGACCTGGCCCTCCCGCTGTTCGTCATCGTGCTCGGGCTGTGTCTCCGCGACGCCGAGGCGCCGGTGCCGATGGCGGTGCCCCTGCCGGCGCCGGCTTGGCGGATCGTTCTCGTCCTGCCCGTGCTGGTTCTGTGGGCCAACCTCCACGGCTCCGTGCTGCTTGGCGCGGGCCTGGTCTTCCTGTTCCTGGTCTACCGGGGCTGCGTGATGGCCTCGCGCGGGGCGCGAGGGGCCGCCCGGCGCTACTGGGTGCTGGCCGGACTGGCCGTCCTCACGCCGCTCCTCACCCCCTACGGGATCCACATCCTGAGCTACTACCGGGAGCTGATCGGCAACCCCGGAGTGGCGGCGAGCGCGCCCGAGAACCGGCCGCCGAGCCTTTCGGACCCGCAGACGATCCTGTTCCTCCTGCCCCTGGTCCTCGGCTTCGTGACCGTGACCGCCGGGGCGGTACGCGGGGTACGCGTGTCCCCACCGCTTCTCGGCGCCGCCGTGATCACCGCGGCGGCCACGGTCTACGCGAGCCGCAACGTGGTCTGGTTCGGGATGACCGTGGCCGTGCTGCTGGCCTCGAGCACCCAGGCCTGGGTCCCCACCAAGGCACCCACCCGGGGCTTTCTCATCGGCTTGGCTGGCGCATCGGCGGCGATCGCGGTGCTCGGGGTCGCATTGCTGCTCGCTCCGGCCGGAGGCGGCTATGAGCGCTACACGCCACTGACGGCGATCTCGGCCGCCGCGCGCGATGCCGACGATCATCCCGCGGCCCACATCCTCGGCGACAACGCCGCGGCCTCGGCCCTGCTCTGGCACGAGCCGCAGCTCGCCGGCCGCGTGGCCTATGACGCCCGCCTGGAGCGCTATACGACGCGTGAGCTCGACGGCTGGATCGTCTACCAGACCGGTTCGGGACCGGGGTGGCCGGCGACGACGCGCGGCTACCAGATCCTCCTGGGCAGCGCGAAGTACAACCCGGCGCTCACCCGGCGCCTGGCCTCGCTACCCGGCGCGCGCGTGCTGGGTGGCGATCCGCACGGCATCGCGGTCCTCAACCCGTAGGGTTGAGCGCTGTCGCGAGCACCTCAGCAGCGAGGGACTGTTGGCGCCACCCGACAGTCGGGGGCTGACGCGCCGGGCGCGCGCAATCTGCGGCACGCAGTCCGGGCCCGGGCGGCGCGGTCGCAGGATTGCCAGGTTTCCGCGTAATCCATGGCACGCACCCGGCCGGAGCCCGGTGTGGTCGCAGAATTACGCGGTTCCGGAGCCCGACCGGGTGGACAGCGCTGAGAAGATCCGCATGGGAATCCGGGAGTCATGGAAGGGGACCGTTGAACGCACCAGCACAACACGTCCGCCCACGCGAGGCGGCGACGGAGTGGCTGCGCGCGCACGATCCCGGCTACAGCGCCCTGCGCCGGGCGCTGCGGGCGGCCCTGATCATGCCCTCGATGTTCGCCCTCGGCGATGCCGTCATCGGCAACCCGGTGCTGGCCACGTTCGCCGCCTTTGGGTCGTTCGCGATGTTGCTCCTGGTCGACTACTCGGGCACGATCCGCGACCGGGTCCTGGCCCAGGCGGCGCTCGGCGTGAGCTGCGCGGTGCTCATCTGTCTGGGCACCCTGGCCGCGCAGCACACCTGGCTGGCAGTGATGGGGATGGCGGTGATCGCCTTCGTGGTCGTGTTCTCAGGCGTGGTCAGCAGTGTGCTCGCCGCGGCGACCACATCCCTGCTGCTGGCCTTCATCCTGCCGGTCTCGCTTCCCGGACCCGTCGCTTCGATCCCCGATCGCGTGGCCGGCTGGAGCCTGGCCGCGGCGGCGTCCGTGCTGGCCATCGCCCTGCTCTGGCCCGCGCCGGTGCGCAACCCTGTGCGGGCGGCGGCGATCGCCGCCTGTCGCGCGCTGGCCGATCGGCTCCGGGCCGAAGTCAGCTACATGATGGGCAGCGGCTCCCCGGAGGCCAAGGAGATACGACGCGCCGCGGTGGCCCGCGCCGATGCTGCCGTCGATCAGCTCCACACCGTGTTCTTCGCCGCGCCGTACCGGCCCACCGGGCTGACCACGGAAGCGCGCGCCGTGGTTCGCCTGGTCGATGAGCTGCGTTGGCTGAACGCGATCGTTTTGCGCGCGGCCCTCAAGCAGCATCCGGCCCGGCCCAACCACTCTGTCTGCGATGTCAGGACCGCCGCCGCCGATGCCCTCGAGCGCTCGGCTGAACTGCTGGATACGCCGCGGCGGGGTCGCACCGAGTTGCGCGCGGCGCTCGAGACGATGCGCTCCGCGCTCGAGGCGCTGGAGCGGGCCACGACCACGGTCCTGCCGGCGCAGGCCGACAGCGCGCCGGGGCTGCCCGGCGAGCAGGAGGCGCGCCAGGTGGTCACCTCGCTCGATCCGAGCTTCCGAGCCCAGGAGCTCAGCTTCGTGGTCGGCCAGATCGCCACCAACTCCTACTTCGCCGCCGCCGCCGAGTGCCGGACCTGGATCGATCGGCTCCTGGGTCGCCAGCCCCCGGGCCTGCCGGGCCGGCTCTCGGCGGTTCAGGAGCGGGCCGGCTCGCGGGTCGAGCGCCATTCGCTCTGGCTTCACAACAGCATCCGGGGCGCCGCGGCGCTGGGCCTGGCCGTCCTGGTGGCGGATCTCAGCAGCGTCCAGCACGGGTTCTGGGTCGCCTTCGCAACCCTGTCGGTGCTGCGCTCGAACGCCCTCAGCACCGGTCAGAGCTCGTTGCGCGCACTGGTCGGGACCACGGCCGGATTCATCATCGGCGGAGTCATCGTCTACCTGATCGGCACCAACACGACCGTGCTCTGGGTGCTGCTCCCGATCGTCGTGCTGCTGGCCGGACTGGCCCCGGCCATGATCTCCTTCGCCGCCGGCCAGGCCGCGTTCACCCTGACGCTGCTGATCCTGTTCAACATCCTGGCTCCCGCCGGATGGCGAATCGGCTTGGTCAGGGTGGAGGACATCGCCCTCGGCGGGGCGGTCAGCCTGGTCGTCGGGCTGGTGTTCTGGCCGCGCGGAGCCGGCGCCGCCCTGGGTCGCGCCCTGGGCGAGGCTTACGTCACCAGCTCGCGCTATCTGGCCCAGGCCGTGGCCTTCGGGGCCAGCCGGGGCGACGGTTCGGCCCCGCCCTCACCAGCCCCCGAGGCGGAGGCGATGCAGGCCGCGGCAGCCTCCCGCCGCCTTGATGATGTCTTTCGCGGCTACTTGTCCGAGCGCGGCTCGAAGCCGATCCCGCTGGCCGAGGTGACCGGCCTGGTCACCGGAGTGGCCGGAGTGCGGCTGGCCGCCGACGCCGTGCTCGACCTCTGGGACGGCGACAGCGCTCCCGATGGCCAACGCTCGGCGGCCCGGCGGGAGCTGCTCAGCGCTGCCGAGTACATGAGCAGCTGGTACGGCCACTTCGCCGCCAGCCTCACGCTGCGCGAGCCGGTTCCCGACCCTCTGGCCCCCGATCGCGTGGCCGACGGACGGCTGATCGCGGCGGTCGGCGAGGACCTGTGCCGCTCCGGCGGGCACGAGACGGCGACCGGGGTCCGGGTGATCTGGACCGGCGATCACCTCGATGCGGTGCGCCGGCTTCAGGAGAGCCTGGTGGCGCCGGCCCGGGCGGCCGTGGCCGAGCGGTCGATGACCCCCGCCGAGGATCTCCGCCGCTGGGTCCGGTGGCCCCGGCGCGACCGACCGGCGCGAGCGTAGGCGGGGTCGCTCTGGGCCGGGGTTAGGCCGGCCGGACCCCGCCGGCCAGGCTGTCTACGGCAGCTTCGTGTAGACGATCGCGCTGTCGGCGACGCAGCAGGCGCCGCGGTAGTTGTGGGGCGCGACCGTGCCGGGGATCGCCCGCAGCTGTGGATCGGTGGCCAGCAGCCCGCCGACCTGGGCGGCGCGCCGGCGGACGAGGCTCGCCCAGGCCTGATTCCAGGCCAGCGCGCCCTCGGTCAGGGGACGGGTGTAGAGCAGCCGTTGTCCGGGATGTAGTGAGCCGACCAGGCTGGTCACCGTGCGGCGCGGGTCGGTGCCCAGCAAGCGGCTGTAGGCGTTGACCCAGTTCATGTAGCTGGGACGGGCGATCGGGCCCATTGGACTGGCGAACCGCAGGCCGGCCGGCAAGTAGTAGTAGGCCAGCGCGGACTGCTCGGGCTGCCCGACCAGCACGAGGTCGCCGGGGCGCATATACGGGGTGAGCTCGCCGGCCACGTCACGCAGGTCGCTCTTGTACTGCGGAGCGAAGGACGCGGCGTTGGCGGCGAAGGCCAGGGTGAGGACCAGCGCGACCAGGCCGATGATTCCCGAGCGGGCACAGGCCAGGGCGGCGACGAGCAGCAACGCGGCCAGGATCGAGGCCAGGTAGCGCGTCTCCCACACCGGAGAGACGACCGAGACGATCCGGGCCAGGAATGCCGCGGTCAGAGCCAGCGTCAGCAGCGCCCAGACCATCCGGGCCGTCGCGCTCCCCCGGCGCTCGCGGGTGATCATGGGCATCACCGCCACCGCCGTCGCCACGGCCAGGCTCACGGTCACACGGTCGCTGCCGAGCAGCGAGCTCGGAAAGCCGAAGCCCGCGCGATCGCCGTAGCCCCAGGGACTGGTCGTATTGGCCATCTGGTAGGCGAGGTTGGGGATCCAGGGCACGAACAGAAGCAGGGCGACGCCGAAGCTGATTGCGCCGTCGCGCAGCAGCCCCGGGCGCCCCGACCTCGAGCGGTGCAGGACCAGCAGGGCCATCGCGGCGCCGGCCCAGAAGAAGATCGCCCAGAAGCTCGTGTAGAGCATCAGGGCCAGGGCGACGCTCAGCGGGACCAAGAATCCCCGCCGGCGCCGCACGAACGCATGCAGGAGCGCTGCGGTGGCGATCAGGCCGAGCAGGGCCAGGAGCTCATAGGGCTGACCCTCCTCCGCGTATTGGGTCAGGAACGGGCTGAAGGCGAACAGGACCGCGGCCGCCATCCCCGCGCGTCGCCCGAACAGGCTCCAGCCGGTCCACATCGCCACCGGGATGGTGAGCAGGCCGATGATGAGGGACAGGAGATGGACGGCAACTTCTCCGGAGCCGAAGAAGCTAATCCAGATGTGCAGCACCAGGTAATAGAGCGGCGCGGATCCGTCCTGGCGCAGAATGCCCGGGATCGCGCTCAGCGGGTGGGAGGCGATGCCCACCGCGACAGCCTCATCACCCCACAGCTGCCCGCTGACGTAGCGGGAGCGCACCAGGGCGGAAACGGCCACGAGGATGGCCAGGATCCCGCCCGTGCTCAACCAGATCGGTAGGCGGTGAAACCAGCCCGGGGGTGAACGTCCGGGATCTCCGGAGCCTTCAGCAGCCAGGGCATGGGGCGACGAGGGGTGGTGGTGCTCATCGGCGGCTCAGGCTACCGGGCCGCTCGCTCGCGCTCCGGGCGGCCCGCACGGTCTGCGAGCATCCGCCGCTGTGCCGCCCGAGGTCATCGCCACCGATCTGGACGGCACCCTGCTGCGCAGCGACGGCACGCTCGGCGCCGACACGCTGGACGCGTTGACCGCCTGCCAGCGCGCCGGCGCGTTGCTCGTCCTCTGCACCGCGCGTCCGCTGCGGTGGATACGGCCGCTCGGGGTGCAGATCGGCGGCCGGCCGCTGGCCGCCTGTGACAACGGCGCGGTCCTCTGGGACCTGGGCGCCGACCATCTCCTCGCCGCGCAGGTGCTCGGACCCGCGGGGGCGGCAGCCATCGTGGCCGCGGTCGGCGGCGCGCTTCCCGGTGGCGCCTGGGCGGTCGAGCGAGTCGATGGCTTCGCGCACGAGCCGGGCTACCGGCCCCACTGGCCCCCGCCGCCGGGAACCGTCATCGATCGCGTGCCGGCTCTGCTCGGCCAGCCCGCCGTCAAGCTCATGTTCCGCCACGTCGGCTACACCGCCGATCAGATGCTCGGCCCGGCCCGGCTCGCCGCCGCGGGACGCGCCGAGGTGACTCATTCGAACTCCGCCGGCGACCTGCTCGAGATCAGCGCACCGGGAGTGAGCAAGGCCACCGGGCTGGCCCGGCTGTGCGCCGAGCGGGGGATTGGCGCCGAGGGGGTGATCGCCTTCGGCGACATGCCCAACGATCTCGACATGCTGCGCTGGGCCGGGCACGGCGTCGCCGTGGCCGGCGCGCATCCCGATGTGCTGCGCGCCGCCGACGAGGTGGCGCCCGGCAACGATGAGGATGGGGTGGCCCGGGTCCTCGCGCGGATCTTCTCCCTATCCGACCGGGTCAGCCGATGATCCGGCCCGACGTGGCCCTGGTCACCGGAGCGGACATGCCGGCGCCGGACACGGAGTCACCGCTGCTGGTGGCCGAGCTGGCTCGTCTCGGGCTCCGGGCCGAGGTTTGGGTGTGGCGCGAGCCCCATGCCTGGGAGGAGCCTGCGCTGGTGCTCTGTCGCACCCCGTGGGACTACTTCGAGCATCGCGGTGAGTTTCTGCGCTGGATGGACGACGTCGCCGGCCGCACGAGGTTTGAGAACGCCGCCTCGCTAGTGCGCTGGAACTCGCACAAGTCCTATCTGGTCGAGCTGGCAGCGGCCGGGGTTCCCGTCGTCCCGACCCGGCTCGTGAGGCGCGGAGCATCGGCCCCGGAGCGCGCGGCGGCGCTGGCCGGCGCGGCTCGACTCGTGGTCAAGCCCGCGGTCAGCGTCAGCGCCATCGGCGCGCGCCGGGGACAGGCGGATGACCCGGGGCTGGCCGGGCACCTTGACGATCTCGCCCGTGACGGGGACGCCCTCGTCCAGCCCTTGGTCGCCTCGGTGGCCGAGCGGGGCGAGGTATCGCTCGTCTTATTCGACGGCGTGTTCAGCCACGCCGTGCGTAAGGTGCCGGCCGCCGGTGACTACCGGGTCCAGGAGCAGTACGGCGGCACCGTGCTCAGCCACGAGGCCCGCCCCGAGGAGCTTGCCATCGCCGGCGCGGTTCTGGCCGCGCTGCCGGGCTCACCGATCTACGCGCGAGTGGACCTCGTACAGGGCGACGCCGGGCCGCTGCTGATGGAAGCCGAGCTGATCGAGCCGTTTCTGTTCCTGGGCGTCTGCGCTCCGGCGGCGAGCCGGTTCGCCGCCGTCGTGGCCGCCCGGGCCGGCTGACCGGCGGGACGTCCCGACCCAAACACCACTAATCCAGTGAGGATAAGATCTCCCGGGAAGCGTGCCGGCGTGCTTATGTTGAGGGCGAACGTTGTCGTTGTGCCATCGGGGTGTGCCGGCGAGGTGCGTCTCAGGCCCCAGATCAGACGAAGGAGAAGAAGATATGAGCCTCAAGATTGGATCGACGGCCCCGGACTTCGAGGCCGAGACCACCGAAGGCAGGATCAAGTTCCACGACTGGATCGGCGATTCGTGGGCGGTTCTGTTCTCCCATCCCAAGGACTTCACGCCGGTGTGCACCACCGAGCTCGGCTACATGGCCAAGATCAAGCCGGAGTTCGATCGTCGCGGAGCGAAGATCATCGCCGTCTCAGTCGATCCCGTCTCCGATCACGAGAAGTGGGCCCAGGACATCGCCGAGACCCAGGGAACGGCTCCCAACTACCCGATGATCGGCGACAGCGACTTCCAGGTCTCAAAGCTCTACGGCATGCTCGACGAGGATGTCAGCGGCGATCCCCACGGCCGCACCCCGGCCGACAACCAGACCGTGCGCAACGTGTTCGTCATCGGCCCAGACAAGAAGATCAAGCTGATCCTGGTCTATCCGATGTCCACCGGGCGGAACTTCGACGAGGTCATCCGCGTGATCGACGCGCTCCAGCTGACCGCCGGCCATCAGGTCTCGACTCCGGCTCAGTGGCAGCAGGGCGAAGACGTAATCATTGCCGGCTCGGTGTCAGACGAGCAGGCCAAGGAGATCTACCCCGACGGCTGGGAGTCGCCCAAGCCGTACATCCGGATCGTTCCCCAGCCCTCCTGAGCTTACGGGCCGCCCACGGCGGCCCCGGGCGGCCCCGGCCGGCCCCGGCCGGCCCCGGGCGGCCCCGGGCGGCCCCGGGCGGCCCCGGCCGGCCCCGGTTCGGAGACCGGGGCAGCGACTCAAAGAGAAAAAGTGCCCCGAGAGGGCGCGGATTCTCTTCGAGTCGGCGTGGCGCAACCTGCCCGGCGCGCGAGCTCAGACGCGGTGGTCGTCCCGGCGCAGCACGTCGGTGAAGCGCTTGGGCACCGCGGCGTCGTCGCCGATCTCATAGACCGTGATGACGACGAGCTCGTCGCCCACGGGCCGGCAGACGTAGACCAGGTTGCGGCGCTCGAGGTCCCGGACCAGCACGGCTCCGCGCTCCCCGCGTTCGCTGCGTCCGGCCGCGCGGGCGCGGGCGACCCGGGCAGCCACCTCCTGCTTGGGGTCGAGCGTCCCCTGAACGCGCTGACGAAAGCGCGCTGCCGCGTGATCGGTGACCGCGATGAGCATCTCCGCCGCTCACCTTAGGCGGCCTCCAGGTCCGAGTCGGATGAGAGCCCACCCGGGCCCGGACGAGAGCCCACCCGGGCCCGGACGAGAGCCCACCCGGGCCCGGACGAGAGCCCACCCGGAGCCGGTCAGCGCGCGTAGACGGCGAAGAAATCGCGATCGTCGGGGGACAGATAGCGCGTCAGGGGCCGGGTCATGCTGGACAGCAGGGCACTGGGGCTGCCGGCACCGGGTCGGGCGTAGGAGTTGAAGGTCACCCAGTAGGAGTTGATGTCCAGCTGCATGGCCCGCAGCGCACCGGCGCGGATCAGGATCTCGGCCAGGGACTCGACCGTTTGGTCATTGGCCGCGGCGTAGACCAGATTCCCCTCGGCGTCGATGCCGATGCCCGAGCGCCAGACCCGGACAGCGTTACCCAGGGTGGCGCCCCACTGTGGGCTGTCGTTGAGGTTGGGATTGGGCCGCCCGCCGATCACGATCAGGGGAAGGTTCTGCCGCGCGTAGTCGACCCCGGTGGGCACCCGCGCGCCGCCGCTCCAGCTTTGGACGTCGACTCGCCCGTCGCTGTAGTGCACGAATGTCCCCAGGCCGTTGCGGAGCGGCGCGTATGCGCTCCCGCCGAGGGCAACGCCACCGTGAGAGTCCTCGAGCTTGAAACCGCTGTTGAAGGTGGCCAGCAGGCGCGAGCGCAGTGATGGGGGCACCTCCATCGGACCCCGGGGCAGGTTGACCGAGGGTTCCAGGCGCCCCGGGTAGAGAACGATCGAGGTTCGCCGCGGATCGATCCAGGCCACTCCGGCGACCATCTGGGGGTAGTTGGGATCACTGCGGAACTGGGTGATCTGGACCGGTGGGTCGGCTCCGGTCCAGGTCTCGGTGGGAGTCCAGACCCCCTCGCCCGGCAGCACGGGATGGATCAGCGGGGCAATGTCCGGGGGATGCACCGCGGCCACGGCGTGGCTGTGGAGTCGCAGACGCCTGAGGGCCGGGCCGCCGGTCGACGGGGCGCTCAAGCTGTAGTAGACGCTCTCCACCGAGGAGGCAAACCCCGCCGCGCCGTGATCGCGCAGCCACTCGACCGTGTTGATCGTGAAGCTCGAATTCGACGGTCCGGCGACCGTGGTCAGGAACGAGAACAGCACCGGCACGGTGCACATCACCAGCATCAGGGCGAGGACTCGCTGCGCGCGCCCCGCCGGACGCAGCCGTGCCGGCAGCGGGGGTCGCCGTTGGCTGCGGGAACGGGGAATTCGGGTGTGGGCGTGGACGGACATGCCGGAGACCTACCGGGCCTTTCGGGGGGCGCCGCTCACGTCCTCCCGCGCGCCGATCCGTGAAGAGAAGTCTCATTTCCCGCGGCAGGCGAACCGCGCGCGCCGGAGAAACGTGGCCACGTGAGCAACGCGAACGCCGCAACCCGCCTGCGGGCTCCCGCGCCGGAGATCCCCGCCGCTTCCCGGCCGCGGTCGCGCGCGCAGCCGCCGCGCGGCCCGGTGACTCCGATGCCGCCCCCGCCCGGGTCGGGGCTGGCCTGGGTGCGGGCCGTACGGGTGCGCCAGTGGCCCAAGAACCTGCTCGTCTTCGGCGCTCCCGCCGCCGCCGGGGCGCTCAGCCAGTCAGGCGTGCTGGTGCGGGCGGGATTGGCCGCAGCGGCTTTCTGCCTGCTCTCGAGCGGTACGTATCTGCTCAACGACCTCCACGACGCTGCCGAGGACCGCCGCCATCCCGTCAAGCGCCACCGCCCGATCGCCTCCCGGGCCATCGCTCCGGGCCGGGCTCTCCTCGCCGCCGCGCTTGCGCTGGCCGCCGGGCTGGGCCTGGCCGCCGCCCTCGGCCCTGTCACCCTCGCCGTGGCGGCCGGCTACACCGGGCTCAACTTCGCCTACACGACCTGGCTGCGGCGCGTTGCCGTGGCCGATATCGCCGTTATCGCGGGCGCCTTCATGCTCCGCGCCGCTGCCGGTGGCGTGGCCACGGGAGTCCCCATCTCCCGCTGGTTCTTCGTCGTGATCTCGTTCGCCGCGCTGTTCGTGGCCGCGGGCAAGCGCTACGCCGACTTCCTCGATCCGGCGTCGCGTGGCTCGCGAAGGGTCCTGGCCGATTACAACGCCGACTTCCTGCGCCTGGTCATCGGCGCCTCGAGCGCCGTGGCCCTTGGGGCTTACTGCATGTGGGCGTTCGGGCCCTGGCATGCGGCCGCGGGGGCCTGGCGGGAGGCGACGATCATCCCCTTCACGCTCGCCCTGCTCCGCTACGGCCTGCTCGTCACGGGTGGCCGGGGCGGCGCGCCCGAGGAGATCATGCTGTCTGATCGCTTCATGCAACTGGCCGGCCTGGGCTGGCTCGTGACCTTCAGCCTCGGTTAGTGGCTGCCACCCAAGCCCACCAGTTCGAGACCCGCGACGCCGGCCGCGCGTCCAGCCCGCGCCCGCCCGGCCGCGCGTCCAGCCCGCGCCCGCGCTCGCGGCGGAGCACCGAGCAGCGCCGCCGCGAACGTCACTTCGCCCGGCGCCGACGCGACCTGCTCGAGGACGTCGGCCTCGCCCTGCTCCTCACGCTGACCCTGGTCAGCCTGACCGCTGGGCTGGGGGTAATCGCCCTGCTCGAGATACCCATGGCCGGGATCCTGCTCGCGTCGGTGGTGGTGCCGCGCGTTCGCCGCCGGCGCCTGCATGTGCGCTCGCGGCCGGGGCGCCGGGTCAGCCGGCGTGGCTGAGCCGATCGTCACCTACGCAAACGGCTACACGGACATCGGAGCCTGGCGGCAGGGGGTGCCCCGCGCCGGTCAGCCCGTCGCCTCGGTGCGCCAGAACCTCCAGCTGCTGATCTCCGGCGGCCGGCCCGCGGCAACCCGAGCTGCCTGCTCTGTTGGGGGCGACGCTGGGCGGGACCGCGTCCCCCGCGCCCTCGGCGCTCGGCATCACCGCCAACGGCCGCCTACCTCTACGGCCACGCTCATCATCACCCACAGCCGGTCCCGGTGCCCATCGTCCCGGGCCAGCCGGGCCGCCGGCCAGTTCCTGACCCCCTACAGCCGGGACTTCTTCACCGCCGTGGTGCGCTGATCCGGTGGGGTGATCCATCCTCGTAACGCGAGACGATACGTAGATGGATCACCTCATCCAGTCCGCCCTTCCCCCGGCCGCGGCGCGGTCAGTGGTGGTGGTGGTGCAGGAAGGCGATGCCCGTCGTCCAGCTCGAGAAGTCGGGGATCAGCGCGATGGCCAGCACGACCCCGGCCACCACCGCCCCGGACAGGGCCAGCAGCCTGCCCGCCCTTCCGGCCTGCCTCTCACCAAGCGTGCCGTCGAGCGCCTCGGCGCGCAGCGCGCGGGGCATCTCGGCCAGGTGCCCGAGCACGTGGAGGCCGGTCGCTCCCAGCCACACGAAGAACGTCACCTTGTGCAGCAGCAGCCAGGGGTCGCGGTGGGCCGGACCCACGAACATCAGCACCACGCCGGTGGCGAACACGGCCAGCGTGGACAGCACCACGGCGGGGGCGAGCACGCGCAGCCACATCTCCGGCGGCCCGCGGCGGACGTACTCGACCCGGCGGGTGTAGTAGCGCACGAAGCGGTAGCCGGTGCTGGCCATCTTCAACCCCACCGGCCCGAGCAGCAGCAGGCCGATGAACAGGTGCTCGGAGATCAGTTGCCCGATGCGCAGGATGGTCACCCCGAGGGCCGCGAGCAGGACGAGCAGCATCGCGCCGGTGATCGCCGTAAGCTGCTCATTGCCGTCCGGGCCTCCGCGCAGCCAGCGCCCGCTCCGGCCCACGTCTACCCGCCCGCGAAGCTCGCGATCGGCCGAGCGGCCCTCACCCTGGACTGATGAGGGGGCGGATCCCATGCTGGCAGTTTTGACCCGGAGGCTAAACGTCCTTTCACCGCCGGATGAGAAAGTTATTGTCCGGTCAACCGCCTGACCCTGCCCGCGGCGAGGGCAGGTTCCGGGCGTGCCGGTTGATGCTCCGCCAGGCGTCCCCCCGGTCGGCCAGCCGGGCGGCAGCGTCACGGACGGTGTAGCGGTCGGGCTTCAGGCGGGACTCGGAGAGCTCGTCCCAGGCGATCGGCATGGCCACCGGGGCGCGCGGGCGGGGGCGGACCCCGTACGGCGCGACGACGTGCTGGGCGTACGCGTTGCGGTTGACATCGACGTAGATCCGCTCCCCGCGATCGGCCCGGCGCCACTCCAGGGTCAGGTGGCGCGGGTCGTCGGCCACCATGCCTTCGGCCACCAAGCGGCTGAACCGGTGCACGGCGGTGAAGTCGGGACCGCGGCGCAGCGGACAGACGACATGGACTCCGCGCGAGCCCGTGAGCATGGCGTAGGTGGCCAGGCCGGCGTCGCGCAGGCGGGCGCCGGCCTCACGCGCGGCCGCGCGCACATCGGCGAAGCGCGCCCCCGGCGAGGGATCGAAGTCGAGGATGAGGCGATCCGGGCGCAGCGGCTCGTCCGCGCGGGAGAGCCAGATGTGGGGCGTGATGACGTTCTGTCCGGCCAGATAGACCAGCGTCGCCGGCTCGCCGGCCAGCACCTGGGTCAGCGTGCCCCCTCGCTTGGGCACCTCGGCGGTGGTGATCCAGTCCGGAAAGTGTCGCGGGACCGACTTGAGGAAGAAGCCCGCCGCGTCGATGCCATCGGGGAAGGCCTGCAGAGCGAGCGGGCGCCCGCGGAGATGGGGGAGCATCGTGCCGGCCACGGTCTCGTAGTAGCGGGCCAGGTCGAGCTTGGTCACCTCGGGGTCGGCGAACAGGGCCTTCTCTGGATGCGAAACCGACACGGCGCGACGGCCCACCCGGATGACGTTGTTGTGCTCGGGACCGGCCACCTCCGCGAGCGTACGCCCGCTCCGCACCGAACGCTGGTCGCCCTGCGCCCGGCGCCGGCGCGATCTCCGGTGCCCCGGCGCCCCGGCGGGCGGGTCATCGCGGCGCTTGATCAGCAGCCACTGCGGGCGGCGCGCCCCGTCGGTGCGCTGCAGCGTCCAGCCGCCCCGAAGACGTTCTCCATCCAGCCACACCTTCACATGGCCGGCGGCGATGCTCTCGGCCATCGACCGCTCGGGGTCGAGATTGCGGTACTGGCCGGTGTCCCAGATGATCACCGCGCCGGTGCCGCCTCCACCCCCGGCGACGCCCTCGAAGTCGGCGTAGCTGAGCTCGTGATCTCCGACCTCGACGGCGAGTCGCTTGTCCCCCGGATCGTCCGAGGGGCCCCTGGGCACGGCCCAGGACTTCAGCACGCCGTCGACCTCGAGGCGGAGGTCGTAGTGCAGCGTCGTGGCGTCGTGCTGCTGGATCACGAACCTGTCCGGCACCCTCAGCGCCACCTCGGTCGCTTCTCAGGGCTAAAGGATCTCGGCTCTGCGGCCGAAACCAGGGTTGTCCAGGCGGATGCGATCGCCTTCGCTGGACCTTCTGAAGGAGACCAACGCATGCAAGCCCTACTCGATGACGCGATGAGCGACGGGATCGCCGCACCCGCAGGGATCAAGATCCTGCTGGCCGACGACCATCCTCTGATCATCGCCGGCATCCGCCGCACGATCGATCATGTCGACGACATGGAGGTTGTGGGTGAGGCTCGTTCGGGCGAGGAGCTGCTGCAGTTGGTGGAGCGCCGCCGCCCCGATCTGGTGCTGATGGACTTCAAGATGCCCGGCGTTCACGGCGTCGAGATGATTGAGCGGATCCGGGTCAGCTGGCCGGAGGTCAAGGTGGTCGTGCTCTCGGCCTGCGATGACCGGCCGGTCATCGATGCCGCGCTCCACGCCGGAGCCAGCGCCTACGTGCTCAAGAGCGCCCACACGGTGGATATCGCCTCCGTCCTGCGCCAGGCCTCCAGCGGCGCGGTGTTCCATGCGCCGGCCTCGGCTCCTTCGCGCTCCGGTACCCCGCAGACGCCCGCTCTGCCCGTGCTCACCGATCGCGAGCGCTCGATTCTCTCGGCTGTCGCCTCGGGCATGACCACCTCGGCCATCAGCCGTGACCTGTGGATCAGCGAGCACACGATCAAGTTTCACCTGACCAACATCTACCGCAAGCTCGGCGTCGTCAACCGCGCCGGAGCGGTCCGCTACGCGCTGGAGAACGGGATCGTCTGATCGCCGGGCCACGGAGGCAGCGTGGCCGAGATGACGGTCGGCCCTCCGGGGCGGCTGTCGATGTGAGTGACCCCGCCGAGCATGCGCACGCGTTCGTGCATCCCGACCAGTCCGAGGCGCCCTGCCCGGGCCGCTCGGAGCAGCGCCTCCTCCGGGTCGAAGCCCTGCCCGTCGTCGTGGATCTCGACCCGCAGCCCTGCCGCGTCGGCGGAGATGAAGATCTGCACCTGACCCGCGTCGCTGTGCTTGCGGATGTTGCTGAGCGCCTCGCGGACCAGCGAGAGCAGGGCGATCTGCTGGGAGTCGCTCAACTCGGCCAGCGATCCTTCGCAGCGCACCTCGGGGACGACGGCGGTGCGGGTGGCGAAGGCGTCGGTCACGGCGCGCAGCGCCTCGGGCAGTGAGCCCGGAACCAGCAGCGGCGACTGGACAGCGCTTGACAGCCGGCGCAGATCGCCGTCGAGGGCGACCAGCTGGGCCTCGAGATCGTCCAGGCGACCGAGCAGCCGCTCGGCGTTGGGATCGGAGTTGATCATCGGGCGCAGCTGCTCGCGGAACAGGGCCAGGTCCTGAGCCAGCAGGTGGATGTCCTGCTGCGGGCCGTCATGAAGATCGAAGCGCAGCCGGGCCAGGCGTCGCTCCACCGATCCGAGCACGGACTCCTGGCTGGGCCCCTCCCGAATCATCAGTGCCTGACGGTCGAGCAACGCCGACAGAGCGGGGGCGGCCGCCGACAGGAGCAACTCGCCCTGGTCCGGGTCCGCCTCCATGCCCTGGACAACGACGGCCGCCCGCGGCGGGCGCAGCTGCTCGAGCGCGACCCCGGCCGTCCGCTCCCGGGCCGGGCCGGAGGGTCGGCCGCCGGCCAGCAGCAGGTGGGCGAGCTCGCGAGCGGCTTCGTCCTCGGCGACGGGCCCACCGGCGCGGGCGATCAGTTCGGGCTCGGTTGCAGGCAGCGTCCACAGGGTGACCGACTCGCTCTCGGTGAAGGCCACCAGGAGGGCCAGGCGTACCTCGATCGCCACGCCCATCGGCAGTCCCAGCAGCCGCCCGCTCTGCAGCATCTCGCGACCCAGGAGGGCGCGCCGAACCCCGGCGCGGTCTTCCAGGCGCCCGATCAATCGCTTGGCCTCGCCCGGATCGGCGGCGAGATCGACCGCGATCAGGGACAGCAGCTCCCCCGCGTAGCCGAGCTGCGTGATCGGCAGCGCCTCGGCGCCGCCGCCCGCTGAGGCGAACAGGACTCCGGCCCGCGCCCGGGCCGAGCGTCGCCCCGGGCCGGGCAGGCTGGTTCCGGCCGCGGCGGCGTCGACGCTGTCGAGCGCCCGCTCGAGTTCCTTGGGCTCGACCGCGCCCGAGCTGGAGATGCTGGCCATGGTGGTCATTCTGCCCTGCTTGCCGCGCGGTTGGGCGAGCGGGGGCCCGGGGAGGCGGCGCGCGAACGCGGAGGCCGAATCCGATTCCGGTTACACCGAGAGCTTGAAGGTGTGGGCGAAGGGGGGGAACGGCGTCAGCTGCGAGAGCCCGCCGGGCAGCGTCGAGCTGAGCTGAAACAGACGATGATGCCCGTTGTTCAGGCGCACTCGTCGATGCCGGGCAAATGAGTTGGCTCCGAGCGCGGGAACGTGGACCTCGGAGAACTGCGCCAGGTAGCTGGCCGGCAGCCGGTTGGCGCTGAACCAGCCGGCACCCCCTCCGGGACGGGCGAAGCCGCTGGTCCCGAAGTAGCGGCTGCCGATGCGCATGAACGTGTGGGTCGGGTTGTAGAAGATCGTCACCCGGCCCGGTCCCGACGGGAAGCCCCAGCGGCCGATGTTCCCCGAGACCGAGGTCGGCACCTTGTAGCCCGCCTGCTGCATGACGTAGGAGACCGACCCCGAGCAGTCGAAGGGGGCAAACCGGGCCGGCTGCTCGTGTCCGCCGCCCCATACGTAGGGGAAGTTGGCCGCGCTGACCATGTTGGCCGAAGCGACCAGCCGGACGTAGTGCGAGAGCAGGCCGCCCCGGAAGCGGATCGTCGGATGGCGGCGCTGGTCGGTTGAGAAGAAGACCGAGACCATGCCCCGGCGCACGGTCTGGCGTTCGGGCTGGACATTGGCGACGATCGCCCGCGCCCGGGTCAGGACCATGTTCACGTACCAGCTCGCGTGGTTATAGGCGTAGACCGCGCCCCAGATGTCCGTGGCCGCTCCGGCGGCGGCCAGGTAACGGGCGGCGGAGAAGATTGCGTCGCGGGGGTCATACGGGTTGGGCACGCTGTGACCATCGACGGCCATGCCGTACTGACGCCAGGTGGACGGCTCGAACTGCATCCAGCCGATCGCCCCGGCGGAAGAGGTGTTCAGGTTGCGCCCGTAATCACTCTCCACCGCGTTGATGGCGGCCAGTACCTCCCAGGGCACGTGATAGCGCTTGCCGGCCTCCATGTAGACCGGGATCAGGAACGCGGGTGGATTATCGCCGTTGGCCAGCAGGTTCGACAGGTTGCCCAGCGCTCCGATCAGAGCTGGATCTTCGGTGACGGTGCCGGTCCAGGACTTCGGCCCGAGATAGCCGGGCGGGGTGGCGCTGAGCGTGGGGGCGCCGCCGGTCGCGGTGGGGCTCCCGTCCAGCTTGCGGGGCGGGCGCTCGGACAGGCCGCCGAGCGAGGCGCCGCCAGGGATGGTGCGCCGGGGGCTCACCGGTGCCTTCGCGCGCGAGGTGGGCTCGGTGTGCGACCGGCTCGGAGCGGGCGGCTTGGCCCGGGTTCCGGGGTGCGTGGACGGCGGCTGGGCCGACGGCGGCCGGGTCGCGCCAGGTTGCGTAGTGCCGGATTGCGTAGCCGGGGGAGGCGTAGCGCTGGTGCCGCCTCCGGGAGCGACTCCCCCGGAGGGGCCGGCCACGCTGCCGGGGCCCGACGCGGGGGCTGGAGCGCGGCTCGGAGCCCCCCCCGGTCCGGGCCGCGGTGCCGGGCTCGGCGCCGGAGCGCTCCGCCGTTGCCCGAGGCCCTCTTGGCCATGGGGGTGGTGGGCCCGGGCGGGATGGCGCCGGGCCAGGGTGCAGGTGGAGGATGGACTGGCCGCCGTCGCCGGCGCGGCACCCGAGATACCCGAGGATTCGCCCGGGGGACAGACCGGTTCGGCCACGGCCACCGGGTCAGCGCGCCTGCGGGTCAGACCCCGTGGGTGCTTGCCCGGCCGTGACGCTCCGGCCCGGCCGGCCGGCCGCCTGCTCACGTGATGGCTGACTGCGGCGGGACGCGATGCGGGCCCGTTTGCCGAGCCTCCGGAAGCCGCGAGGGCCAGACCCGGGGTGGAGCTGGCCGTCACGGCGACGGCGGTGGCCATCGCCGCCGCCTGGCGAAGGGGTCGCTGAGCCGCGCGGGTCAGAGAAGCGCTGGGAACGAGCTGCAGGACAGCCGGCCCGGGATGGCGTCTGGCCGGGACAGGGAGAGTGAGGGTCTCGGCGCCGGTGCGCGAGCGCAGCTCGAACAGGACCCCACCGCGCTCGACCGTCGACAGCGGCGCGGTGAACAGGCCCCGCCACAGCAGCTCGCGCGAGCCGCCGGGCAGCAGCCGTAGCTCGCAGCGGCAGGCGCGCACGGGGACCACGAGCGGCGCCTCGGCGCCGGTGTAGATGACCAGCTCGGCGGCGGGCGGAGGCCCGGCGCTGGGGGCGAGCGCGGCCAGCACCTGCACGACTGCCACCTGGTCTCCCACGCGCGCGTAGTCGAAGCGCTCGAGGGTCAGGCTGAGTGCCGGCAGGCGTCCGGCCGGCGTGTCGAGCTCAGAGCGCCGCACCGGTCACCTCGTTCTCGGCGAAGGGGCCGCAGGCCCGCTCGATGGCTGTGAACAGGTCCTCGAACGGGCTCCATTTCGGGATCACCGGCAGGGCGGCCAGACTGCAGGCGGGGTTGGCGCTCACGGCGACGATGGCCACCGGCCGGCTCAGCGCCCCCAGGCGAGCGGCTTCACGCGCCGCCGCGGTCAGCGAGGAGCTGGCGTCGATGACCACGACATCAGCGGCCTCGCGGACAGCCGCGCTGATCAGGTCCTCGCCGCGGGCGCACACCGTGACCGCATATCCGCGGCGGGTGAGCAGCGTTCCGGCCAGGGCGCGGAAGCGACGATCGTCGGCGACCAGGAGGACCCGGCGCTTGCCGGTCAGCTCGTTCTCGCGCATGGGGAATATGTCGCCGTCTGCGCGAGGGCGCGCGATGCCACCAACGTCTAATTGGCGCTACCGCTTGGTCGTGTCAGTGGCGCCTCTAGCTGGGGCTGCGACTTTCGTCTAGGTGCTAACTAGCTGTTGGTCTCTGGTGAGAATGGCCGCCGCGTTCCGATCTTGCTGCCATGGCGGACAACTCCTCAATCGACACCGGTCAGTGCCGGTGGCCCACTGTCCGCCATCTACATGTCAATCCGGGCAACCGGCCTGAGAGAAGGGGAGGGGGTGAATAGATATGTTGAACAGCCTTTTCGACCTCGTCTCGATTTTCACGATGCGTCTGCGTCGTGAGGATGGTCAGACGATGGCGGAGTACGGCATCCTCATCGCGGTCATCGCGCTGGTGGTTGTTATCGCCGCGATCGTTCTGGGGTCAAGCATCTCCAGCCTCTTCGGCAGCACTTCCGGCAAGCTCTAAGGAGCAACTGCTGTGAGTACCGACTGGCGCTCGTCACGAAGCCTGAACCATCAGGCCTCGGACGAGCGCTTTGTCGTTAAACCGCCTTCCGGCGCCGACCCGGCAGCTCCTCAACCGCCGGCGTCACCGTGACCTCGTCGCCGCGGGTTCTTACCCCCGCGCGCAGTAGCGAAACCGTATCGCCCCCACCACTAGACCTTGGTCTAGGCCCAACTAGCGGTTCTCGCAGTCCAGAGCCCTACCTGGCGTATCGATACGAGACCAGGCAGCGAATGCTGCTCTGCAAGCCAGGACCACCAATGTCGATATGCACTCACTTAAGGAACACTGCGCGGAAGCTCGGCGACCGTCTCCGTCAGGAACGAGGCCAGTCACTGGTCGAGTTCGCCATGGTGCTTCCGGTCCTGGTCCTGATCATCCTCGGGATCCTGTACTTCGGGCGCTACGAGGACTACAACAACCAGGAGACTCAGCTGGCCGAAGCGGGCGTGCGTCAGGTCGCGGTCAACTACACGCCAGCGACTGGCACGCTCCAGAGCTACATCCGCTCCCAGGCTCAGCCCGAGCTGCAGAACGGCAGCTCGGACGTGACCCAGGCCCAGGTGTGGATCTATCAGCCCGGCAGTGCGACCTATGCCACCGGACAGCCGGTGCGCGTCTGTGTCGTCTCGACTGTGACCTTCCCTTCTCCGATTGGCTCGCCGGCGGCCACCATGGCCCAGGCGGCCACGATGCGTATCGAGCAGACAAACGGCTCGACGTTGCCTTACACCGCCGGAAATCCGGGCGGGGCATCACTGCCACCGTCGTCCACCAACTGTCCGACCTCGTAACCCCTCAAGGAGTCCTCCCGTGAAAATGTCCCAAAGAAGGATGGCCCGGCCCAGCCTCGGCGGGATGCTGGCCACACGACAGGGCGCGCTGGTTCTGGCCCTGGTCTGCGCGGCCTGTGCGGCCGGCATCCTCATGTTCGCCCTCGGCCAATACCGGACGGGGCTGAAGACGCCCCCGACCGTGCAGGCGACCGCGCTGGTCGCCACCGGCCAGATCACCAAGGGCACCTCCGGCGACGTGATCGCCGCGCGAGGGCTCTACAAGTCGACTCCGGTCATCGCCACCCAGCTGGTCCCGGGAGCGATCACCGACGCCTCGGAGCTGACCGGCAAGGTTGCTTCGGCCGACATCCTCCCCGGTCAGCAGCTGACCGTGGCCGACTTCGCCGGCGTGACCGGCGTGTCCGGCCTGCTCACGCCGAACCAGCGGGCGGTCGCGATGACGATCGCCGAGTCCCCCGGCGCCACCGATGTGCTTCAGCCCGGGGATCGCGTCGACGTCTACGCGACGTTCAAGAAGAACCTGGTCCTCATGGCCCAGAACATCCAGGTCATCAAGCAGGCGGGCGGCACGGTCTCGACCGGCGGCACGGCCACGCCGGCTCCGGGCGGCAGCACGACCGGCTCGAGCAGCGGCGGGACGTCGACCAGCGGCGGGACATCGACCAGCGCGACGACCTCGACCAGCGCCGGGAGTGCCCCGGGTGGAGGTGCCCCGGCCGCGGCCAGCGGCGCGAGCGCCAGTGGCGCGTCGCTGGTCCTGGCGGTCACCGACAAGCAGGCGTCGGACTTCGTCTGGGCGGCGGAGAACGCCACCCTCTACCTGACCCTGCGGCCGACCAACGCCAGCGGTTCGGCTCGCTCCATCACAAACGGGGCCTCAGTCCTTGCCGATGCCCTGGCCACGTCCAACCCGACCCTCAACGGAGGTCACTGATGAGTAGTGAAATGCAGGTTCTGGTGGCCCTCGACGGGGAGGTTGACCGCGGTCTGGTCGAGACCCTCGTTGCCCGCGACCCCAACATCAACGTGCTCGACTACCTCGAGCTCGATGGGCCGACGGCCAGTGGCCTGGGCCCCGGTGACGCTCTGATCGTCGCCGTGGCCGACTACACCGCGGAGGCCCGCGACTTCGTGGTCAAGGCTCATCGCCAGCACGGCAACCGGCCCATCGTCCTGCTCTGCCCGAGTGGCAGCGGCGGCTATCTGCACGAGGTGTTCTCCAACGGCGTCGACGACATCGTCGCCCTGCCCACCGATCCCGGGTTCTCCGTGGACCCGGCGCTCTCGCAGCAGCTGGCCTTCGCGCTCGAGAAGGCGGTCATCCGCAAGACCGGGACCGTGGCCGCCAAGACCGAGACCGTACGCAACATCATCTGCGTGCTCGGTCTGAAGGGCGGCAGCGGCAAGACGCTGACCTCGGTCAACCTGGCCGTGTCCCTGGCCGACGCCGGTCACAGCGTGGCCATCCTCGATCTCGACCTGCAGTTCGGGGACGTGGCCCTGACCATGGGCCTGACCCCGATGCGGACGATCTACGACCTCGTCCGTTCGGGTGGATCGCTGGATGCCGACAAGCTCGAGGACTTCCTCATGGAGCATCCGTCCGGCGCCCGCGCTCTGCTCGCCCCGGTTCGTCCTGACCAGGCGGCCATGATCACCGTCCCGTTCCTGACTGAGGTCCAGCGGCTGCTCAGCGAGATGTTCGAGTTCGTGATCATCGACACCGCCCCCAGCTTCGGTCCCGAGGTGATCAGCCTGATCGACTCCTCCACCGACGTGTGCGTGGTGGCCATGCGCGACACCCTGTCGCTCAAGAACACCAAGCTCGGACTGGAGACCCTGGAGCGGATGGAGTACGACCGCCGCCGGGTCAGGATCCTCCTCAACCGGGCCAACACCAACGTGGGCATCGAGCGTGAGGACGTGCTGGCCATCCTCGGCCGGGACGTCGACATCCTCGTCCCCAGCAACCGCGACATAACGAAATCGGTGAACCAGGGCTCGCCGATCGCGCTGCAGCGCGGGACGGAGGCGGCCAAGGCCTACCGGGCACTGGCCGACCTGTACATCGAGGAGGCGGCGCAGCGCGCGGCCGGTGAGGGCATGGCCTCGGTCATCGAGCTGCCCACGGCCGGCGCTGAGTCGGCGGTGCCCCAAAGCCGTCAGTCCATCTTCCGTCGTAAGCGGACTGCCTGATGCAACTCCACGAGCGCATCTCCCACGGCCAGGTGGAGGAGGAGAAGCAGAATCGCTTCGCGGTTCCCTTCTCCGAGATGAAGACCCGGATCCACCTGACCCTGATCGAGGATCTGGGACGTCAGCTGTTCAATACCACGCTCGATCAGGCCACCCTGCGTCAGCGGGTCCAGGAGGAGCTGCAGGACCGGCTGGCCCAGGAGCCGGGGATCTCCCGGGAGGACCGTCAGCGGATCGCCGTTGAGCTCACCGCCGACATCCTCGGGCATGGCCCGCTGGAACGCCTGCTCGAGGACGACACGGTCTCGGAAATCATGTGCAACGGCCCCTACGACATCTGGGTGGAGCGCGCGGGCCGTCTGCACAAGACGCCGGTGCGCTTCGCCGACGACGGGCACCTGATGCGGATCATCTCGAAGATGGTCGCCCAGGTCGGCCGCCGCATCGACGAGTCCTCGCCGATGGTCGACGCGCGTCTGCCCGACGGCAGCCGCGTGAACGCAACCATCCCGCCCCTGTCGCTGACCGGTCCGCTGCTCACGATTCGTAAATTCGGCAAGCACAAGCTGAACATGGACGGCCTGATCACCAAGGGCGCGCTCAGCACCGAGACGGCCGACCTGTTGTCCAAGTGCGTGCTGGCTCGCCTCAACATCCTCATCTCCGGCGGCACCGGCTCCGGTAAGACGACGATGCTCAACGCCCTGTCGTCGTTCATCCCCGACTCGGAACGGATCATCACCATCGAGGACGCGGCCGAGCTCAACCTCAACCAGCGTCACGTGCTTCGCCTGGAGTCCCGGCCCAAGAACATCGAGGGCGAGGGAGAAATCGCGATTCGCGATCTGGTCAAGAACTCCCTCCGTATGCGGCCTGACCGCATCGTGATCGGGGAGTGTCGTGGCGCCGAGGCCCTGGACATGCTCCAGGCCATGAACACCGGCCATGACGGCTCGCTCTCGACGCTGCATGCCAACACCCCGCGGGACGCCCTGGCCCGCCTCGAGACGATGGTTCTGATGGCGGGCTACGACCTGCCCCTGCGGGCTATCCGCGAGCAGATCGCCTCCGCTGTCGACCTGATGATCCAGATCGAGCGCATGAGCGACGGCACCCGTCGCGTGGTCGCGATCACCGAGGTGCAGCGCATGGAGGCCGACGTGATCACCCTGCAGGACCTCTACACCTTCCAGATCGACGCCATCGGGCAGACCAACCACATCGTCGGCTCTCTGAAGCCGACCGGTCTGCGCCCCGGTTTCCTGGAGAAGTTCCACCATCGCGGGATCGAGCTTCCGCGCGATCTCGCCGGGCGCCCGTCGATGTCGCTGGCCGGTAACGGCCGTGCCTGATCAGATCCGATTCTCCGGGCGGCGCCGAAAGGCGGCTCTGGCCGCCGGTCTGGCCGCGTTCCTCGCCCTGCCCGGCGTGGGGGCGGCCGCGGCCGGCTCGAGCTCGCTGACCGGCTGGCTCGGCTCCGGCGCGAGCTTCCCCGAGCGCGCGCTCGTACTGCTTCCCCCCTCGGGAGCGAATGTGACCGCCTCGACGGTCCACGTGACCGAGAACGGCAAGCCGGCCCACGGGATCACCGTCACGCCGAGCACCCACGCGGGCCCCGGCGACTTCGGGCTCGAAGTCGTCCTCGACCAGAGCTCGAGCATGAATGGCGCTGCCCTGCGCGCGGCGCTCTCGGGTACGCGCGCCCTCGCGGGCCTGCGCGCCGCCCAGCAGCAGCTCGGCGTGATCACCTTCAACCGCCAGGCCAACGTCCTGGCGCCGCTCAGCACCGATACCGCCTCGGTCGACCAGGCTCTGTCCGGAGTCGCGGCCACCGGGAGCGGGGCCAACGCTCCGGCGGCGATGCAGCTCGCCCTGGACAAGCTGCGCGAGGCGCGCGTCGCCCTCGGGGCGATCGTCGTCGTCTCCGATGGTGTTGGCGAGCTCACCGGCGGCGCCGGCGCCGGCTCGATCCAGAGCCAGGCCGCGGCGGCGACGGTCCAGAGCGAGGCCGCCTCGGCGTCGGTCCCGATCGTCACCGTCGGCCTCAAGGACAAGGCGGCGACCGCGGCCTCGCTGGCCGCGGTGGCCAAGCTCGTGCCGGGTCAGTTCGTGCAGACCCCGCCCCAGGACCTCTCCGGCGTGCTCGCTTCGATCGACAGCCGGGTCACTCGCGGCTACGTGGTGCGCTGGCGCTCGTCTGCCCACCCCGGGCAGACCGTCGACGTGGGCGCCCGGATCGACGGCACCCCGGGTGTCCTGAACACCAGCTACCGCTCCGCTGGCGCCTCGTCAGGCCGCCCCCGGCCCCATCCCGCCCGGGCCCACGCCGCAGCCAACTCGCACCCCGTCGGTCGTCTGTCCGCGACCCCGAGCTTCGCTCCCCCGTCGATCGGTACGGTGCCGAGCACGGCGCCGCCGGTTGCCCCAGCTGCTCCGACTTCGTTCTGGTCTTCGTCGGCGGCCACGCCGGCGATCGCCGGGCTGGTCGGCCTGCTCCTGGCCCTGGCCCTGGCTCCGCTCCTCTATAAGCCCTCGAAGCGCAATGTCCGGGTGCGGGTGGGGAGCTTCAGTCCCGTCGGCTCGGACACCCCGGAAGACCCCCTGTTGAGCGTCGCCGCGCCGAAGCAGGGGATGCTCGAGCGCACGCGCTGGTGGCCGCCGTTCGTCCTCGACGTCGAGATCTGTCACAGCCCGCGCAGTGCGGCCTACCTGGTCAAGCGCGCGGCGCTCATCGCTGTGGTCCTGGCCGTGGTGATCGTCGTGGCCAGCGGCTCGTCCCTGTTGGCCTTCGTCCCCCTGTTGGGCTGGCCCTTCGCCCTGCGCTCGGTCATGAAGCGCAAGGCCGGCAAGCAGCGCGAGAAGTTCCGTGAGACGCTGCCCGGCTATCTCCAGGATCTGGCCAGCGCGATGCGGGTCGGCCGGAGCTTCATCGGCTCCATGACCGTGGTCGCCGGCGATGCCGAGGAGCCGACCAAGTCAGAGCTCGAGCGCGTCGTCACCGACGAGGCCCTCGGCCGGCCGGTCGACGAGGCGCTGGAGGCCGTGGCCGAGCGTATGGACGCCCCGGACCTCGGTCAGATCGCGCTGATCGCGGCTTTGAACCGTCGCTCGGGCTCCAACGTGGCTGAGGCGCTTGACCGGGTTGCGGAAGGGGCGCGTGAGCGGGCTGATCTCAAGCGCGAGGTCAAGGCGCTGACCGCGCAGGCCAAGATGTCGAGCATCGTCCTCACCTCCTTGCCCGGGGTGCTGCTGGTCGGCCTGATGCTGATTTCTCCCTTGTATGCCCACCCCCTGTTCCACACCACGCTCGGCATCGTCCTTCTGGGCGTCGGAGCCTGCATGGTCTTCGCCGGTTGGAAGGTCATGCAGAAGATCACCAACGTGAGGGTCTAGAACGCCATGATCTACTTACTGTTCGCAGTCGGTGTCGGCCTGGTCGGCGTCAGCGGGCGCCTGCTGGCCCGGGCCGCGGTCGCCTCCCGGCTGGAGCTCAAGGCCCACCTGCGCGAGATTCGCGATTACGGCTTCGAGCCGGTCTACGTCGAGCAGGACATGACCACCGGAGAGCGCTTCAAGCGCAGCCTGCGCCGGACGGCCGAGCGGATCGGTGGCGGCCTGATGACCCGGTTCCCCACCATGCCCGGGCTCACTCGCTCGGACCTGAGCGCCGCCGGCTTTTACGACATCACCCCAGAGGCGGTGCACGGCTACCGCGTCATGGCCGCCATCGGCCTGCCCATCGGCTTCCTGCTCCTGATCCTGTCTGCGGCGCAAGATCAGCGGTCTGGAGATGCTGCTGGTCTTCATGTCCGCTCTGGCCGGCTGGCAGCTGCCCGCGTTCGTGATCCGCAAGCGCGGCAGCGCGCGTCTCGACGACATCGAGCGTCAGCTGCCGGAGCTGATCGATCTGCTCATCGCCACAGTGGAGGCGGGCATGGGCTTCTCCGCCTCGCTCGGCCTGGTCTCGGAGAAGATGACCGGCGCGCTGGGCGATGAGCTGCGCCTGACCATGAAGCAGCAGAGCCTCGGTATCTCGATCCAGAAGGCCCTCGACGACATGGTCGAGCGCGCCGACTGCGCCTCGGTTCGGGCCTTTGTCCGCACCGCGTCCCGCGGGGAGACCCTTGGCGTGTCCGTCGGCCCGGTCCTCCGCGAGCTCTCAGCCGATGAGCGCCGCCGGCGCCGTCAGGCCGCCCGGGAGAAGATGCAGAAGGCGCCGATCAAGATGATCTTCCCGCTGATGTTCCTCATCTTCCCGGCGCTGATGATCGTGCTGATGTATCCCGCCGGGTACTCGGTGATCCACAACCTGTCGGGCGTAGGTGGAGGCTAGGGCCCGTCGGGCTGTGGGCCGGAGGTAGATTGCATCCGGCGTCGGCGGGGGTTAGGTCGCCTCCAGGGCCTGGGCCAGGTCGGCCCACAGGTCGGCCGGAGCCTCGAGCCCCACGCTGAGCCGAAGCAGTCCCGCCGGGCAGCGCTCACCCTCCCAGCGGGCTCGCGCCTCGAGCGTCGAGGCGACGCCGCCGAGGCTGGTGGCGTTCTCGATCAGGCGCAGTGAGCGCTCCACCTGCTGGGCGCGCTCGCCGTCGGCCACCTCGAAGGACAGGAGCGGGCCGAAGGCGTCCACGTAGCGGGCCGCGACAGGATCCTCCAGGCCGGGGTAGCGCACGCGCTCAACCGCGGGGTGCCCGGCCAGACGCCGGGCCAGGGCCAGCGCCGTCTCGGACTGCCGCGCGACGCGCAGGGCCAGCGTCTTCAGGCCGCGCAACAACAGCCACGTCGGGTCAGGAGCGGCGACGATGCCCGTGGCGCCCCGGAAGCTCCGGAGTCGCTGCGCATCCTCGGGCTTCGCGCAGGCCACGACGCCGAGCAGGGCGTCGTGGTGCCCGGCGAGGATCTTGGTGGCACTGTGCACGACGAAGTCCGCACCGTGACCGAGCGGTCTGAGCAGCAGTGGGCTGAGCACGGTGTTGTCCACCACCACCCGTGCGCCGGCGGCGTGGGCTGCCGCGATCGATTGGTCGAGGTCGGGGAAGGTGAGCATCGGGTTCGAGCACGGCTCGAGCCAGACCAGGTCAGCCGGTGGGGGAGGCCCGGTCTGATCGAAGCTGATCAGGCGTAGGCCCCAGCGGGCCAGCTCTCCGCGCAGCAAGCCCTCGGTCCCCCAGTAGCCCCCCTCAGCCACCGCCACGCTGGCCCCCGGTTCGAGCACGGCCAGGAGCAGGGCGGTGATGGCGCCCATGCCGGATGGGAACAGGAGCGCGTCGCCGCCCTCGAGCTCGCCCAGCAGCTGCTCGGCCTCGAGACCCACCGGGTGGGCGACCCGCTGGTAGTAGACCTCCGGGGGCACGGCGTCGTCATACGGGGCGATCGTCGCCCGGTCGAGGGCCGGCAGCCGGCCACGGGCCAGCAGCGTCTCGGGCTCCATGCGGGCCAGGGTAGAGCCTGAGGCAGGGGGCGGCGTGTCAGGCGGGCTCGGCCGCGGCCAGTGGCTCTGCGGTCCGAGGCTGGGGCAGGCGGCCGCGCCGCAGTCGGGCAAGCGCAGCTCGCCTCTGCTCGGCCGTCGTGCACAGCACGACGCCGGTCAGGAGCTCGAGCACGAGCCAGGGGCCGGCGCTCCGGAGCAGATTGGGGGAGAACGGCTGGTTGATCCCGCCGCCGGGGATGATGAACGACACCGCCTCGATGATCGGCGTGCACAGCGGGATCAGCCAGGCCCGGGAGAACCCCGGCGACGCCATCGCGATGGGGATGAACAGGAGCACCATGTAGTGCTCCCAGACGATCGGCGTGGCGCTGAGCGCCGCCAGCACGGCCAGCCCGAAGGCGCGTCGGTCACCGCCCGGCCCCTGCGCGAGCCGCCACGCGTAGAGGAGGATCCCGCCGCCGGCGGCGATCGCCAGCGCGGTGGCGATGCCCGACGGAACGCCGGCGATGACCAGCACCCCGACGATCGACACCGCCCGGTCCTCCTGGATGAACGACATGTTCGAGAGCATCTGCGGATACTGGAGCAGGCCGTGGAAGCCGATCAGCGCCCAGGCGCCGAAGGTGAGCACGATGCCGGCCACCACCGTCGCGGCCAGCGCGCGGTAGCGGCGCGTGATCAGGAGCCAGACGGCCAGCGTCCAGGGGAAGATCTTCACCGCGATGATCGTGGCCAGCCCAACGGCCGGCGGCCAGATCCGCTCGCGCCAGCGCCAGGCCACGCCCGCGCCCAGAACCAGGAATGGTCCGATCGCGCCGAGGAACATGCCAAACAGGAACGGCCAGGAGAGCAGCACGACGGCGAAGCAGCGGCGGTCGCGCACCCCGAGAAGCCAGATCCCGGCCAGCATCGCCGCCGCCGATAGGACGGTGTAGATGAGGCCGGCGGTCCAGAACGGCAGACCGCTCAGCGGCGTAACCAGGACATTGGCCAGCGCCGGATAGACCGGGATTGAGAACGGCTTGCCCGCCGTCTCTCCCAGGGCGACGTGCCCCGCGTGCATGAGCGCGGCCTGATGGGCGAGGAACTGGGCTCGATACGGGCTGTGACCGTGGAGGATGGCCACGCCGGCGTTGTAGAGCCCACCCTTGAAGTCGTAGAACAGGTTCTTGCCGACGTGCTCAAAATCGGCGTAGAGCAGGAACGGACCGGACAGCAGCAGGATGCCGAGGGTGAACGCCCTCCAGGTCATCCGGCTGATCCATCTCGCCAGGTCGGTCATTGCTGGAGCGTGATCCCGTCCGACCAGCCGCCGCCTCCGCCGCCAGAGGGACCGCTGCCGTTGAACGTCCCACCGATCAGGTCGACGTCCTTGCCCTCGAGAAAGTTGGCCGTCGAGCCGGCGCCGTTGAACTGAACGGTGCCGTTGGGGGCGTAGATCGCGCCGGTGAGCTGATTGTCGGCCGCGGTCATGCAGACTCCGCCGACGGTGGCCGAGCTGCAGGTGCCGCTACCGACCGCGTAGAACAGGGGGTAGGACGGCGTCGTGGTCTGCGTCGAGAGGTAGGACTGGTGGTCGACGTCAATCGTGCCGGCGATCCAGGTTCCCTGTATCGGGGCCGAGCTGGAGCCGAGGCTCCCGGACTGGAACTCGATCAGCCCGTTCCAGGTCGCCGGATCGGTGACGTTGCCGGTGCCGTAGGCGCAGTACACGTTCTGCGTGTTCAGGGCGTCCGCACCGCGCCCGAACGTGTAATGCCTCGCGGCCTGCGTGCAGTAGGCCGGTGTTCCGCCCGGGCCGGTGCAGGCCACCTGCCCCGCGCCCCCGCACGCGCCCAGGATCGTCGAGTAGTCATCCGGCCATGAGGTGACCGCCGCCTCTGCGTCCGGGCCCCAGCTGAACGTGTCGCCTCCGCCGCCCTGCGTGACCGCGCACCCGCTGCCATAGGTGGTGGGACCGAGCGTCTGGGTGCCGCCGTCCAGGTAGATGCCGCAGTTGCTGTGGACGCCCCCGTGGATCACGTCACCGGCCCCGTTGAAGATCACGCCGTTGCTACCGCTGGTGCTGTCCATCGCGAAGATCGCGTAGCAGTTGTTGCCGGGGTTCGTGCACGGCGTGAGCGTGGGCAGTCCGGCCACCGCCTTGGCCCCGACCTGCCCGTTGGTCAATCCGAACAGCTGGCCGAAGAACGAGGGCGCACTCGCGTTGACGTTGACCGTGACCTGGGTCGCGGCCGAGTTGACAGTTACGGCGGGGGACGAGCCCGGGTAGTTGGTGTGCGCGTAGCTCGTGGCCGTGCTGGAGGCCGCGCTCGCGGCGGTGGTGCTGCCGGCGGCCAGCGCGGCCGCACCAGCCAGAGCACCGGCGTCGGCGGCCGACTGGGCCTGGCGCTGGGCCTGGTAGAACGAGCTCAGGTCGATGGCCAGGGCGGCCATCCCGAGGATCGCCACCAGCAGCCCGGCGACGATCACCATCACGACGCCGCTCTCCTCGGAGCCGCGCGCCCTCAGCCGGGCGCGCACGCGCACGCGCCTCGCGCCGGCCAGGGCCGGCCCCCCTTGATGGCGCCTAGAGGCTGGGCTCGTCATTGCAGCAGGGACGAGTTCAGCCCGCCGGTGACGGGGGGACCGGTGCCGGTCAGATCCACGCTGCCGCCGTTGAAGAACACGTCCTTGGCCTCGATGAAGCCGTAAGTGTGGACGCTCCCCGCGCCGCTGATGTCGATCTCTGCGTTGGGCGCGAAGATGGTCCCGCCGGAAAGGAAGCCCTGGCCATTGACCTGGAACGTCGTCGCGCTGGCCTGGTAGACGAGCAGCCCACCCGCGTTCGGGTTCGGGGTGAACGACATGCCGCTGCCGCTGGCGTAGACGTTGCCCGTGCCCTCGGCGATGAAGGTCACGTTGGTGGCGCTCAGTCCCGATCCGTTGAAGTAGATCCCGTAGCCGTGCGAGTCCTGGCCGGTGGCGCAGTACACGGTGTTGCTGACGGGCGGGCTCTGGGCGGTGAAATCGAAGTAGGGGGCGGTCTGGACGCCGGCGCCACCCACGGCGCACACACCGGTGTGGCTGTCCAGCACCGAGGTGTACGGAGCCGGCCAGCCCCGGGCGACCGAATCGGTGCTCGGACTGGACGCGCCGTTGAACGTGATTCCCTTGCCGGTGCTCCACGTGGGCGTGCAGCTGTTCGGCCCTCCGGAGCCGGTCGGGCCGTAGGTGCTCGGACCACCCTGGACGCTCAGGCTCCCGTTGCTGTGGACCGCGCCGTCAATGGTGTTGCCCTTGCCGGAGAACTCGATGCCCAGGCCGCCGCAGCTCGTGTCCATCGCGAACACGGCGGCCAGGGTCTGGTCACCAGTCCCGCCAGCCACCGCGCGGGCGCTGACCGTCGCGCTGGGGTAGCCGAACAGCTTGCCGAAGAAGGTCGGGTTGGTCGTGGTGACGCTGACCGTCACCTGGCTCGAGGACGCTGTGGCGTTGACCGACGCGCCCGGATCGTTGGTGACGGCGTATTTGCTCGCCGCCTGAGTGGCCACGGCGGTGCCGGGAAGGTCCTGGGCCCCGGCCAGCGCGCCGGCGTCGGCCGCCGACTGGGCCTGGCGCTGGGCCTGGTCGAACGAGCTCAGGTCGATGGCCAGCGCGGCCATGCCGAGCAGCGCGACCATCGACACGGCGACCACGGCCAGCACCGTGCCCCGTTCCTCACCCACTGCGGCCCGGAGTCGACCTCGAACCGCCTTGAACATCTGGATCGGGGCCGGCATCAGCGAGCCGCCTCCGCGGCGCTGCGCAGCAGGACCATCCGCTCGCCGTCGTCGTAGAGCACCCGCGCGCCGGGCTCGGCCCGGAAGGCGGTGAAGGCCGCCGGATCGTCGTGCCGGCTCAGCACGAGCAGGCGGTAGCCGCGCGCGGCCGCCTTCCAGTCGTGACCGTGGTGGCTGAACAGGGAGGTCAGCGCGAAGAGCTGACGCGGCTGATAGATCTCGAAGCGCACGTCGTAGGCGACCCGCCCGGCCAGCGCGGGGTCGCGCCAGAGCAGCCAGTCGGTGAAGCGCTCATCGGGCATGATGCGCAGGGAGGGGTTAGCGGCCACAGCCCGCTCGACGGCGGTCAGGACGCCGGGACGCTGGAAGGCATACTCGACCTGCGAGTCGGGCCGAGCCACGGCTACACCCAGGCCGAGGCCGAGGGTCCCCAGCCCGATCGCGCAGATGATCCCGTTGAGCAGCACCCGGCGATCGCGCCTGGCGCGGCCGGCGCGGCCCGCGAGGCCGGCGCGGCCCGCGAGGCCGGTCAGCGCACGGGCGGCCTTTCCGGCCTGAGCGGCGGACCTGACCGAAGCGGCCGAGCCCCAGCCCAGCGCGACCGGCAGGACCATCAGCGCAAACAGCCCGAAGAACAGCGCGTTGCGCACCACCGAGATGGCGCCCACGGCGAGCACGAGGAAGGCCAGCTTCTCCCAGGTCGAGGTCCGCTCACGATGGCGCCAGGTCGACCACACGGCCAGACCCAGCGCGCCGAACGTGCCGATCGCGATGATCGGCTCGCTGAACACCGGTCGCCACTCGGTCACCGTCTGGCGCAGCGTGCTCGAGACCATCGTCTCGCGGTAATAGTCGATCATGCTCAGCCCGTACGGCGTGAGGAGGATCGCCACAGCCGCGCCGACCATCAGCGCCAGCGGACGCAGCCAGGCTCGGGGCTCGTGTCGGAGCGCGCCCCGGCGCTCGCCGAGCAGGACCAGGCCGCGCAGGGCGACTAGTCCGGCGCCCATCGTGACCGTGCCGTGCAGATTGGCCCACAGGACGAGGATCGGCAGGCACCAGAACACGCGCCGCGAGGGCGCCCGGGAATCCCGCGCCAGGAGGTAGACAACGGCCATGAACAGGGGGACGACGAACTGCTGCGTGCGGACCTCGCGCGACGGGGTGATCATGGTCAGGCAGAGCGGCAGCGCGAGCAGCGTCGACAGGAAGGGGGCGCCGAGTCGCCGGGAGGCAAAGGCGGCAAACCCGGCCCCCCCAGCCAGCAGCAGGACATTGACGAGACCGAGCAGCGCGATGCCCCCGGCGGCGTAGAGGCCGTAGCTGGTCAGCTGCGAGAGCCATTGCTGGTCGATCCAGTTGGCCCCATGCGCGAGCAGGGTTAGCGTCTCGTGGTGGGGGAGGCCCGACTGCCAGACCGTTCGGCCGGTGACGAGGGCCAACCAACTGTCGACGCTGAAGTTCTGCGGCAGCTCGATGAGCAGCACCGCCGCCAGCACCGCGATCGGCGTCGCCAGGACGATCTCGTAGCCGTGGTCGGCGATCAGACCGGAGAGGGCGCGCCCCCAACTGCGTCCCGGGGCAGCCTCGCGCGGAAATGCCAATGACGACATGGCTCATGGATCGTCGGTGAGGCGCCGATACGGCATGCGACTAACCGGTAGGTCAACCTGCACCAACGTCTAGGCCAGGCCTTACCCGACGGGGCGATATGTCACAAAGTGTCGCGAACCGCCACACCCGTTCCCGGTCTGCGCCCGCCGCTCGTCCTGGCCGCTTGCCTCGCGCTGGTACTCGGCGCCACGGCCCTCCTCGGCCGGGTCGGCGCCGACGCGGGATGGCTGGCCGCGCTCGGGCACGTGATCGCGGTCAGGCACGCGGTCCCGGCCGGCGTGCCGTTCGCCCTCGCTCCCACCGGCCACTGGCCGAACGCGCTCGTCCTGGCCGAGCTCATCTTCGCCGGCCTGGAGCACACGCTCGGCGACCGCGGGCTGATGCTCGCCCAGCTGATCGCCGTGGGCGCGGCGCTGGTCATCCTCGCGCGTGACGCCGAGCGCGGCGGAGCCGAGCCGATCGGCGCCGCGGGCGCGATCCTGCTCGCCGCCGTGGGCTCGCTGTCCAGCCTGGCCATCGCCCGGGTCCAGCTGTTCTCCCTCGTGCTCTTCCCGCTCCTGGCCGCGCTGCTCCGCGCCGAGACGCGCGCCCCGACACGGCGGATCTGGCTGGCCGTCCCCCTGCTGGCGCTGTGGTCGAATCTGCACGGAGCTGCGCTGCTCGGGGCCGGAATGCTGCTCGTCTACCTGACGCTCGAGCGTGGACGGGGGGAGCCGGCGCGGCGCTGGGAAGCCCTTGGGGTCGCCCTGGCCGGGCTGGCCGCGCTCTGCGCGACGCCGGCCGGCGTCCGTACGGTGGCCTACTACGCGGGCGTGCTCACCAACCAGGCCGCGCAGCGCGGTCAGGGCATGTGGGGGCCGCTCTCACTGAGCTCCCCGTTCGACGTGATCATGCTCCTGGCCGGCGTGCTGCTGGCCTACCGGGTGTGGCGGGCGCGTCCGCCTCTCTGGGAGGCGGTGATGGCCGCCGTTCTGATTCTCCTCACCGTGAAGGCCGACCGCGACGGAGTCTGGCTCCTGTTCTTCCTCGCCGTGCCCGCCGCCCGCCGGCTCGCCCCCACCCGGTCACTCCGGATGCTGGCCCCACTGGCCGGGGTGGCCGCGGCGGGGCTCGTGCTGTTCGGGGTGGCCCGGGGTCCGGTGCCGACCGGAGCCAGCCGGTCGCTGCTCAGCCAGGCGATCGCGGCGGCCCACGGCTCACCGGTGCTGGCCGACGGAACGGTTGACGAGCAGATCGCCATGGCTGGCGGCCGGATCTGGGCCGGCAACCCGATCGACGCCTTCTCGGCTCGCGTGCAGGCCGCCTACCTGGACTGGCTGGCCGGCTCGGGCTCGGGCGCGAGCGCCGTCGTCCCCGCGGTCAAGGTCGCGCTCGTTGCTCGCGGCAGCCAGACCCAAGCGTTGATGGCCCGGATGCCCGGCTTCGCCGCGGCCCACGGCGACGGTGCCACGGTCATGTACGAGCGGACGGGCTGAGCGGGCCCTCGACGCCCCGGCGGAGCCGCTCGGCCAACCGGCCGTGGCGCCGCGCCGTGTCCGGCGTGGCCACCGCGCGGCTGATGACCCCGGCGGTGCCGACCACGATCGTGGCCAGACGCGCTCGCGTGATCGCCGTGTAGAGCATCTCCCGGCGCAGGAAGAACGCCCCCGCCGCCGGGTGGGCCACGATGATGGCCACCGGGAGCTCGATTCCCTGGCCGCGATGCACCGAACAGGCGTAGGCCAGTCGGAGGCGATCGGCGTCCTCGGGGGGAAGCCGGAAGACGGCGTCGTCCGCCCCCAGGATCAGCGCTGCGGGTTCATCGCCCTCATCGGCCGGGCCGCCCTGGACCTCGTCGAGCAGGCGCAGCAGGGTGCCGTTCATCAACCCGAGCTCGTGCAGGTTCCGTCCCGTCATCATCAGCTTGTCGCCGATGCGCAGCCGTCCGCCGCGGACGGGGCGGCCGTCCGGGTTCAGCGCTGAGCGCAGCGCCTGGTTGAGCGCATCGATGCCGAGTTCACCTCGGTACACCGGCGCGAACACCTGGACGTCGCGGATCGGATCGACGTCGTAGTGGGCGGGGAGCCGCTCGGAGACCAGCGAGACGATCTCCTCGCGAGCCGCGGCCGGCGAGGCGGGCTCGATCAGGAACAGGTCGCGCCGCATCTCAGGGCCCGACCGGAAGCTGGGCGACCGCCCCTGTCGGATGGCGTGAGCCGCCTGGACGATCATGCTGCCCGCGGCCTGGCGGAAGATGTGCGTGAGCCTGACACTCGGCACCTGCTCGGAGTCGACCAGCTCGGCGAACGGCTTCCCCGCTCCGACGGGTGCGAGCTGGTCGGCGTCTCCGACCAGGACCACGTGCGTCGCCTGGCCCACCGCGCGCATCAGGGTGACCAGCAGCTCGAGGTTGGCCATCGAGGTCTCGTCCACGATCAGCAGCTCGCAGTGGAGCGGGTCCTGCTCGTCGTGGGCAGGGCCCTCACCGGGAACCCAGCCCAGGGCCGAGTGGACAGTCCGGGCCCGCAGGCCGCTGGCCTCGGTCATGCGTACCGCGGCCCGCCCGGTCGGCGCGACCAGCATGACCCGGAGTCCCTGGCCGGCGGCCACCGCCGCGATCGATTTGATCGAGGCGGTCTTGCCCGTGCCCGGGCCCCCGGTGATCACGGACAGGCGGTGATGGAAGGCAGCTTCGAGCGCGCTCCGCTGCTCGGCGGTCAGCTCGGCCGCGGCCGGTGCGTCCGGCTCCGGTTCCCGCCGGCGCTCCATCGGCTCGGCTCGGGTTAGTGCGCCCACGCGCTCGGCCAGCTCAGCCTCGAGCTCGGCCGTGGCCGCGCGGTAGACGAACACACCCTCGCGCACCACCAGGTTCGCGGCGGTCAGCCCTGCGAGCACACCGGCCTGCGGCTCCCGTCCGAGCAGCTCGCGGGCGGCCGCGTCCAGCTCGGCTTCGGGCAGGCAGGTGCTGCCGCTGCGCTCCGCCTCGGCCAGGACATGCATGACCGCGGCCCGCTCGCGCTCGGCGCCGTCCCGGGTCATCCCGACGGCGTGGGCGATCCGGTCGGCGATGGTGAAGCCGACCCCGAACACGTTGGTCAGCTCGTACGGGTTCTGCTCGAGCGTCTCGTGGGCGGAGCTCCCGTAGTGCTCGTGGATCCGGGTGGCCAGGTAGGCCAGGCCGTGCGGGGCGAGCAGGAGGTGCAGGCGCCGGGTGATGCGCAGCTCGCGCCAGGACTCCGCGGCTTGTGCGCTGCGCTCGTGCCGCAGGCCGACGCCGGCAAAGGCGCCGGGCGGGTCGGCGTCGATCGCCTCGAGCACCCCGGCCGCCCCATGCCGATCGACCAGCTGCGCCGCCCGCTTGGCGCCGACGTGGCGGATCCGCTTGAGGTAGCCGATCAGGGCCTGCGGGTCATCCGGCGGGAGCGGACGGGCCTGGGCGACCTTGACCTGCGGCCCGTAGCGGCTGTCGGTGACCCACTCCCCGGTGACCCGGGCCCGCTCGCGTTCTTCCAGGTGGACCAGGGGACCGACCAGCGTTACCGGGGTGCCGTTCCGAGCCGCGGCGTCGAGGACCGCCCAGCCGGAGTCCGGATTGGCGAAGCGCACCCGGTGCACCGTGACCTCGGCGTCGAACCTCGTCCCCATCGTGGTGCTGACGTTAGAGTCGCGCCGCACCGGCCGTCGGGAAGCGTGACACCCCGGTCACAAAGGGCCCGCCGCGTCAGGTGTCACGTTCGGCGGCGCGCACGGCGGCGGCGAGTCCCTCACTCCCGACCAAGGGCCCGAAGCGGCGGATGATCGGTCTGACCGCGGCCAGTCCGACGCGCCCCCGGTTGCCCAGCGGCTGCACGCGGACCTCGGTGCTCAGCCGCGCGCCTCGCCCGGTGGGCTCGACCCAGTGGGCAAAGACCACGCGCGCCGTTCCCCGACGATCCCAGTCGCGAAACTCATCGGGGCTCCGCAGGCGGGGGTAGTCGCGTCGCAGCGTCCAGATCCGACCCACCAGCCCGGAGACCAGGGAGCGCTCCTCCTCGGCCAGGACCAGGAACGGCGGATCGCGGAACAGTTCATCGATCGTCGTCTGTGCGGGCAGGCCCGGGATCCGCCAGCGGACCAGGCGACCGAGGAGACCGGTGTCAGCCAGGGAGAGCCCGCGCGCGGCGCGCCAGAGGCGCTCGGGCGAGGCCTTCGTTTCCCGCGCATAATCCACTCGCAGGCCACCATCGGACACCCAGGCGTCGAGGTCGGGTCTCACTGGGCCAGTTCTACCCGAGGCCCGGGTCGGGGATCATTTGCCCGGTGATCGCGCACGCCCTGGCTCCGGTGGCACCGAGCGCCGCTCACCGGCTGGGCCTGCCTCGCACGCTGCCCGGCGCCGGCGGGGTGGCCCTGACTTTCGACGACGGGCCCCACCCCGAGGGCACACCGGCGATCCTGGAGGTGCTCGCGCGCGCAGGCGCGCTGGCCACGTTCTTCGTGGTCGGCGAGCAGGTGCGCCGGCGTCCGGCGCTGGTGGCCGAGATCGCCGCCGCGGGTCATCTGGTCGGCCTGCACGGGGACCGGCATCGGCTGCAGCTGCGCCTGGGCGCCGCCGCCCTGCGCGACGATCTCCGCCGGGGCAGCGCGGCGATCGAGGACGCGCTCGGTCACGGCCCGGTCTGGCACCGCCCGCCCTACGGCATCTACAGCCCGTCTGGCCTTCTCGCGGCGCGTTCTGCGGGGCTGCGGCCGCTGCTCTGGTCGCGCTGGGGCAAGGATTGGCGGAAGTTCACCACGCCGGCGCGGATCGCTGCCCGGGTGCTTCCCGGTGTGTTGCCGGGAGATGTGATCCTGCTGCACGACGCCGACTTCTACAGTGCCCGCGGCTCGCACCGCAGGACGGCCGCCGCCCTCGGACTGATCGCCGGCGAGCTCAAGGAGCGGAAAGTCGGTACCGTCTTACCTGTCTGACAGCCTTGCCTGAGCGCACACTCACTGGCAGGATTGGCGACACGGGCGAGCCTGACGCCGCCGGCCGGCCGGGCATCGGTGCCAGGCAGCACGCCCCGGGCGCCCAACCGAACATGACCACAGCATCCGCTTCCGCTTCTTCGTCGAGCGCCCCTGACTACACCCGGTTCGCGATCGGGTTCGACCAGCGCGACCGCGCCCGTCTGCATGACCTGATCGACGAGGTGCTGGATTCAGAGCGCTGGTCGGAAGCCGGCATGACCGCCCGCTTCGAGGCGGGCTGGGAGGCCTGGAACGAGCTTCCCGCGGTGGCTCTCTCGAGCTGGGCCGGAGGTGCCCTGGCCGCCCTGCACTTCGCCGGCGTTCAGGGCGAGACCGTGCTGTGCCCGTCCAACACCTTCATGGCCACCCCGCTGGCGGCGATCCGCGCCGGGGCCGAGGTCCAGTTCGTGGACTGCAATCGCGAGGACTTGTGTCTGTCCTTCGCCGACTTCGAGCGCGCCGCCGAGCAGCACAAGCCCCGGGCCGCGTTCCTGGTCCACATCGGGGGTCACATCGCCTTCGACTCCGGGCGCATCGCCGCCTACTGCCGCGAGCACGGCATCTTCCTGATCGAGGACTGCGCCCACGCCCACGGTGCTGAATGGAACGGACGGAAGCCCGGCTCCTACGGCGATGCCGGCGTCTATTCGATGTACGCCACCAAGACGATCTCGACCGGCGAGGGCGGCGTGCTCGTCTCCCGGCGTCCCGAGGTCGTGGCCCATGCCCGGGACTTCCGTAACTACGGCAAGCCGGGGCACGAGGTGGCCGGGCTCAACTTCCGGATGAGCGAGTTCACCGCCGCGCTCGGTCTCGTCCAGATCGAGCGGCTGCCGGAGATCGTGGCCTGGAAGAACCGTCTGGCCCGCACCGAGCTCGACGCCCAGTACCCGAGCCGGCTCGAGCTGCCCAAGGGCATGGAGTCCGGTCTCTACAAGTACATCGTGTTCGATTGGCTGGAGCGATCCACCGGGCGGGTCTACGACGAGCCGTGCCATCGGATCATGGGCCACACGGTCGAGCTGCCCAATTCGGACTGGGTCGCGCGTAACCATTCCTGCGTGCCGCTCTATTACCGGCCAGAGAGCCAGTGATGCCCAGCCCCACCTTGACCGTCCGGCCGACCCCGCACCGCGGCGTGCCTCCCGCTCCGACCCTCAGCCCCCGGTCATGAGGGTTCTCGTCACCGGTGGATCCGGGTTCATCGGCAGCCACGTCGTGGACAAGCTCCGCGCGCGCGGGCACGAGCCGGTCATCTATGACCTGCGGCCCTCGCCCTGGCACTCGGATCTCCCGGGCGGAGATCGGGTCGACACCGTGCTCGGGTCGATCACCGACCGCGAGGCGCTGGAGCGCGCGCTGCACAGCTGCGACGCCGTCGCCCACCTCGCCGCGGTGGCCGACGTCAATGACGTCCATGCCGAGCCCGAGGACGCCGAGCGGGTAAACGCCCGCGGCACGGTGGCCGTGCTCGAAGCCGCCCGGCGCGCCGGAGTCAAGCGAATCGTCTACGCGTCGACGATCTGGGTCTACTCGGATTGCGAGCCCGAGGAGGTCGACGAGGACACCCTGCTGCCCCCGCCCAGCCACCTCTACACGAGCACCAAGCTGGCCGGGGAGCTCTACTGCAAGGCCTACCAGGAGCTCTACGGGATCGACTACACGATCCTGCGCTTCGGCATCCCCTACGGCCCGCGAGCCCGCGAGGCCGCCGTGGTCCCCGCGTTCGTCAACAAGGCGCTGGCCGGGGAGCCTCTGACGTTGGCCGGTGACGGCTCGCAGTCGCGCAAGTTCGTCTACGTGGAGGACCTCGCCGACGGCGTGGCCCGCGGACTTGACGACGTGGCCGTGAACCGGGTCTACAACCTGGCCAGCGACGAGACGGTCACGATCAAGCAGATCGCCGAGACCATCAAAGAGCTGATGGGGGAGGTCGAGATCGTCCACACGCCGGCCCGGCCCGGCGACTTCGGGGGCAAGATCGTCTCCTCGGCCCGCGCCGAGCGCGAGCTCGGCTGGACCGCGGCCACCCCGTTTGCCGAGGGCGTCCGGCGCTACATCGACTGGCGCCACGACCAGGCCCGGGCCAAGGCGGAGGCGAAGGAGGCCGCGGTCATCCCCGCCGGCGAGCCCGACGCCGAGGCCAAGCCGCGCGAGGTGCTGATCATCTCGGCCGACATCGGCGAGGGCCACGATCTCCCCGCGCGGGCAGTAGCCCGCGAGTTCCGCGACGAGGACCCCGACGCCAACATCTCGATCGTCAACGGGCTGCCGGCCATGGGCCCGATCTTGACCAAGGTCCTGCGCGAGAACTCGGCCTTCATGTTCCAGTACCTGCCGTGGCTGTTCGACTTCCAGTACTGGCTGTTCATGTACTTCGCCCCCACCCGCTGGCTGTCGCGCAAGCTCCTGACCTTCTTCGGCCGGCGCGGGCTGATGCGGCTGATCCGGGCCCACGACCCCGATCAGATCGTCTCCACATACCCGGGGGTCACGGCGATCCTCGGCGAGCTGCGCCGCACCGGCAAGCTCAAGGTGCCCTGCTACTCGTCGATCACTGACCTGGCCGGGCTCCAGTTCTGGGCCCACCCCGGCATCGATTTGCATTTCATCACCCACCCCGAGTCGGCCGACGAGGTCGAGAAGATCGCCGGGCCCGGCAGCGTGCGGTGGGCCAAGCCGCCCACCGCCCCCGCGTTCCTGGCCACCCGCTCGCGGGCCGAGGCCCGGCGCGCCCTGGCCCTGCCCGCCACCGGCCGAGTCATCGCCGTCTCCGGCGGGGGCTGGGGCGTGGGGGACCTGGCCGGGGCCACCCGGGCCGCGCTCGAGTTCGAGGACGCCACCGTGCTCTGCCTCTGCGGACGCAACGACAAGCTGCGGGCCAAGGTCGCCCGGCGCTTCGCCGGCGAGCCGCGCCTGCGCATCATGGGCTTCACCGACCGGATGGGGGACGTGCTCGCCGCGGCCGACGTGCTGGTCCACTCCAGTGCCGGTCTTACTGTTCTCGAGGCGATCATCCGTGGCTGCCCGGTCGTGTCCTACGGCTTCGGGGTCGGCCACGTCAGGGCTTCGAACACGGCGCTCGAGCGCTTCCAGCTCGCCCAGGTGGCCCGCGGCCCGGGCGAGCTCGGACCGAAGATCGGCCGCGCGCTCGAGCTGCGCACCGAGCCCGACCCCCGCTTTGCCCGCCGTCCGCCCACGGCGTCGCTGATCCTGGCCGATGAGCGCCGGGCCCGCTCGTTGCCGGTCTGGCGGGTGCGCACCGCCCGGGCCGCGATCGCCACCGCTGCCGCCGTGCTCGTGGCCGGCTGGACCCTGACCACCGGGGCCAGCTACTCACTCGTCTCGCATTTCGCCCACATCCGGCCGGTGACCGCCGTGGAGACCGATCACCCCGAGGTCGGGGTGCTCATCGACGCCCCCGGCGGGCAGGTGCCCGCACTCGCCGGCCTGCTCTCGAGCTACGGCATCCACGCCTCGTTCACCGTCCGCCGCGCCTCCTCCCCCGTCGACACGACCGTGATCGACTACGGCGACCAGGCCGTCCCGCGACTGCCGGGCGGGGGTCTGGTCCGCTGGCTCGGCACCCGGGGGGAGTTGCACAAGCTGATCGGCCCGATGGGACATGGCCGCACCTTCATCTACGCCTCGAACGGGCCCAGCCTCGGTCAATGGCTGTTCGCCCACGGCGCCGGCGGACGTCTCGTCGCGGGAGCGGTCCGCCTGCAGGATCGCGATGACTCCCTGGGCCGGCTGCGCCCCGGCGAGGTCATCGAGGTGACCGTGGCCAACCCGGTGCTGCTCCAGCCACTGCTCGTCAAGCTGCTCGCCGGGTTGCGCAATCATCATTTGTCCGCGGTGTCAGTCGGCCGGCTGATGCGCGACGCGGCCAGCGCTGAATAGCCCATCGCGGCGCAGGTGCACAGCGCCGGCCGGACAAATTCGCCCGCCGGCCGCCGGATCTGCCCGGCGCGCCCCCGACTCCGGCCCCTGACGTCGACCCCGACACACTGACCCCGACCCCGACCCCGACGCCGACTCCGACGCCGAGCGACATTCGCGCCGCCGCGCTCCGTCTCGATGGCGTGGCCCACCGCACCCCGGTGCTCCGCTCCCGTGCGCTCGACGCGGCTTGCGGCGCGGAGCTCGCGCTCAAGGTCGAGGGCTTCCAGCGCGGCGGTGCGTTCAAGTTCCGCGGCGCGTACAACGCGATCTCGAGCCTGGACCCCGGCGCGCTCCGGCGTGGTGTCTGCGCCGTGTCCTCGGGCAACCACGCCCAAGCCGTCGCCCTGGCCTCCCGGTTGTGTGGGACCCGCGCGGTGATCCTGATGCCCGCCGACGCACCCGAACTCAAGCGGGCCGCCACTGAGGGCTACGGGGCCGAGGTGATCGAGTTCGACCGCTACCGCGATGATCGCGAGCAGCTCGTGCGCACACTGGCCACTGAGCGCGGCCTCGAGCTGATCCACCCGTTCGACGACCTGCGGGTCATGGCCGGACAGGGGACGGTGGCCCTGGAGCTGCTCGAGCAGGTTCCGGCCGGTCTCGACGCCGTCGTCGTGCCCGTCGGCGGCGGCGGGCTGATCGCCGGCATGGCCACGGTTCTGGGGTCGCTTTCCCCGCGTACTCGCGTGATCGGCGTCGAGCCCCAGGCCTCAGACGACGTGGCCCGCTCACTGGCCAGTGGCCAGCGCGAGCGGGTGAACGTGGGCCCGACGATCGCCGACGGTCAGCAGACCGCCTCCCCGGGGGAGCTCACCTGGCCGGTCATCCAGCGGCTGGTCGACGAGGTGGTGACGGTCTCCGACGCTCAGATCGTCGACGCGATGCGGCTGCTGTTCGAGCGGGCGAAGCTGGTCACCGAGCCGAGCGGCGCCTGCGCCCTGGCGGCGCTGCTGGCGGGCACGGTGACGGTGGGCGGCGCCTCGGTCGGCGTGGTCCTCTCCGGGGCCAACATCGGGGCCGCCGCGTTCGCCGCGCTCATGGCCTGACCGGCCGGCTCGGGCCGGGGCCCTACCAGTGCACGCCGCGGGTGGCCTGGGCGAAGGCGCGCTGTTCGGCCTGCCTCACCCGATCCTGGCTCTCCCCACCCTCGGGGAACAGCTGGTAGGCCCGGTTGACCACCAGGTCCTGAGCGCCGGGCGCGATCGCGTACGTCAGCTGGCCGAGGTTCCCGAGCGCTGTGGCCACCTTCTTGGGCCGCTTGCGGATCGCCTCGCAGATCATCTGCGCGGCCTGTTCCGGGCTGAGCGTGGGGAGGCGGTCGTAGATCTTGGTCGGAGCGATCATCGGCGTTCGCACCAGGGGCATGTAGACGGTGGTCACGTGTACACCGTCGCCGATGATCTCCGGTCCGATGGAGCGCGCGAACGCATCCAGGGCAGCCTTCGAGGCGAGGTAGGCGGCGAACCGCGGCGTGTTGATCTGGAGGCCGATCGTCGAGACGTTGATGATGTGTCCTGAGCCCTGGCGGCGCATGACCGGCAGGAGATCGAGGATCAGCTTCACCGGCGCGAAGTAGTTCAGCTGCATCGTGCGCTGGTAGTCGTGGAAGCGGTCGTAGGACCGGTTGACCGAGCGGCGGATGGACTTGCCGGCATTGTTGACCAGCACGTCCACCTGCCCGTACTCGCGCAGCACCTCATTGGCCATTCGGTCCACGTCGTCGGGATCGGTCAGGTCGCAAGGATGGGCGTGGGCCTCGCCGCCGGCCTCGCGCACGTCATCGGCCAGTGCCTCGAGCTTCTCCTGGGTGCGCGCCACCAGGAGCACGACCCCGCCGGCCTTTCCCACCTCCCGCGCGGTGGCCTCGCCGATACCCGACGAGGCGCCGGTGATCATCACCGTCCGGCCCCCGACACTCCGAGACAGTGAGCCGGCCAGCAGGCCTCCGGCCTGAGGGATGCGCTGGCCGAAGGCCCGCAGCGTGCGCAGCGAGCCGACCGCGAGGTCGGTCAGATCGGGCAGATCGCTCAGGTCGGGAGGCATGGCTCAGGAATCTGCCCGGACACGCTTGATCGCGCGGGCGGGACGGAACACCTGGGGCGAGCATATAGCTCGGCCACGTGGGCGTCCACGGCCGGCGCTTCCGCGGCGGACGCTCTCGCGGCGAGCCTGCCGCGGCGAGCATCCTGCCGACTCGGAGTCATTTCGTGTCCGCCACGGGTCTCATCTGACTCCAAGCCACCCTGTCGCCCGGGTTCCGACGAGGGTCTCCTCAGCGGCTCGGCCGGACTCAGCGCCGGGCGGTCAGCTTGCGTACCAACAGCTCGACCGAACGCTCGAGCTCGGCCAGGGTGGCCTGCTCGACGCTCGTGATGCCCAACTTGCGATTCAGCCAGGCGTTGATCTCCCGATGACTGGTTCCGTCACGCCGGCGCACCTCGGAGACGAGCCGGTGTCGCTCGTCGCGCAGCCGCGCTCGCCGCTCAAACGCCGGAATCTCGCGCTCCTCGCGCCCGCGCGCCGGAGAGCTGGACTCCGGATCGACCGGTGCGCCCCTTGCCCCCCTGGCGCCCGTGGCACCGAGCGGGGCCCGGGCCCAGGGCGCGACCCCTACCGGCCGCGGACCTGGGGACGGCGCTCCGAACAGCGACAACTGGGGTGCCACGTCGGCGGCCAGGGGGACGAACTCGATCTCGGCCCCGCGCTCGGACTCGCGGCGGGCAGCGCGCTCCAGCTCCGGCGCCTCAGTCGGTTCGCCCGGGGCGCGTAGGGCGCGCCGCACCTCCTGCTCGATCGTGGCGGCATGGTCACGCAGCACCGGGTCAGCGGGTACGTAGAGCCAGCTCGGCTCGACCGGACCGGGCGGTTGATCCGGCGTCGTCCGCACGAAGCGGCCCACGATCTGGCGGAAGATGAGTGGCGTCTTGGCCGCCGTGGCGTAGACCCCGACTCGAAGTCGGGGGATGTCCACCCCTTCGGAGACCATGTTCACGGCCACGATCCAGGGATCGGTGGAGCGGGTGAACGCAGCGAGCTTGGCCGCCGCCCGTGGCTCCGCGTGCAGGACGACCAGGGGTACCCGTCCGGTCACCTGCTTGAGCAGCTGGGCGATCCGGCGGGCGTGCTCGGAGTCGGCGGCTATGACCAGCCCCCCGGCATCGCGGTGGCCCTGCCCGCGAAGCGTCCGGAGCCGGGCGTCGGCTTCGCGCAGAATGCGGAGCAGCCCATCGGGCAGTTCGGTGGAGATGGCCGTGCGGTAGCGGCGGCTGGCCTCACGCGTGCTGAGCACGGTCTCGAAGCTCGATTCGATCACGTCCTCGCCGCTGCGCCAGGACAGCGTCCCGTCGTAGGCCACGAAGCACACCGGACGGCAGATCCGGTCGGCCACAGCTTCGGCGTAGTTGTAGGTCACGTCGGGCTCGGCCAGGCCCTCCCTGTCGTAGCGGACGCCCGGGATCGGGGTCGCGTCGGAGCGAAACGGGGTACCGGACAGCAGCAGCCAGCGGGCGTCCGAGCCGAAGGCCCGGGTGAATCCCACCCCCCAGCTCAGATCCTCACCGAGATGGTGGGCCTCGTCGGCGATGACCAGGACGCGGCGAGGTAGCGCCTCGGCCCAGCGCAGCGGCGCTTTGGCGATCCGCGCGTAGGTGACCGCGACCCCGTGGAAGCCGCTCGGTGCGCGCGGCGTGCCGGTATCGGGGGCGAGGTCGAGGCCGATCCCGTCGGCCGCCCGGGCCCACTGGCGAGTGAGCGGCGCCGTCGGACAGGCCACGACGACGGCGCTGGCCGCGCCGCTCCTCAGCTGTTCACGGGCGAACTCGAGCGCGGGTCGGGTCTTGCCGGACCCGGGCGCGGCTGAGAGCAGGAACGGGCCCTCGCGCCAGGCGGCCATCGCCATCATCGCGCGACGCTGCCATTCGCGCAGGCCGGAGCGGTTGGTGGGGGGACGGAGAGGTGGCACGGGGCGAGCATCGTGCCCGACGCTCCGGACGAAACATTCGCGCTCCCCGGGAGGCAGGCCGTCCGCACCGTATGCGAACATACGTTCCTACTCGATTCGGATGGATACGTTTTCGCCCTCAGACAAACAGCGAGTGGACGCCTTTGCGGTCGTCGTGTGGTCGCTGGTTGGCGGGGCGCCCGCCGGCGAGGTAGAGGCGTTCGCGCAGGCGGTCGGCCCACTCGCGCCCGTCGGCTTTGCCGTGCATGTCGAGGGTCATGAGGTCAAGCAGCTTGGCCAGGCGGGTGCGGTTGGTGAACGAGCCGACGCGGTCGCCGATCCGGCGGTCGATCTCGCGCAGGACCTGCTCGACTGGGCCGGTCGAGTTGATCCCGAACGGGTTGCGGGTGATCGTCTGGGCCTTGGCGGTCTGGCCGTAGGTCTCCAGCCACTTGACCGCGAGCGCCAGCGGCCCGTGCACACCGGAGGTGTGCTCTTCTCGGATTGCGTAGTCCAGCGCGCTCCAAGCTTGTGGGCTGCGAAACGCGTCCGGCAGCGCGCGTGTGACCGGATGCCCGACGTCAGCGAGCAGCTCCTCAGGGAGGTGGTATCGCAGCTTGCGTCCCAGGTGCCATTCGCACAGGCGATGCTCGACGGTGGCCTCGGCGAACACGCTTTTGACCGCCAGGGCCAGGGCGTGGTCGGCGTCGGTCACGATCACTCTGGGAGCCCCGTCAAGCGCGCCGAGGAACGCCTCCCAGGCCGCCTGATCGCGGTGCGCATAGGGCGCAACACGCCACACCCGCGGGGTCGACGCCCATCGACCCGGCTGGCCTGGATCGCGCCCGACCGCCGCGAAAACATGAAAGCCACGCCCAGCGTTTGGGCCGCTTTTGACCCGGAAGTTCTGGCTGTCGATCAGCAGCGTCTCGGGCCACCGGTCAGGCAGCTCCCCCGCGCACACCAGCTCGCTGCACACATCGATCCAGTTAGCGACCAGCTGCCCCTCGTTGGCGGCCGAGCGACGCCGTCGCGGTCTAGGCGGCGGGACTCGCCTCGCCTTCTGGCGCGCGATCTCCGCCGCCGCTCGATAGCTCGTCCCATGCGCGGCCGAGACCAACGCATCGCCGACCTCACGGGCCGCGAATCGATACTCCCGCGCGCCCGCCTGGCCCTCCCACGGCTCCAACCCCGTCGAGCACTCAACGCAGAACGGGTGCGGCTCCCCCTGACGCGTCAGGACCGGCGTGAACCGATGCTTGACATCCCCGTTGACCGGCCGACACACCCACCGCTGACGCCGATGGGGCGCCTTGCCATACCAGCCACCCCGAACCACCTTCGAACCCGCGTGCTCAGGGACCGGGCACTCAGGGACTTCCATCGTCCGGCCACGTTATCCCTGCACCCGGACATATCCACTCAAATCGAGTAAGGACATACGTTCGTCATGATCGCCTGCGTCCTGCTTCCCCGCTTTGCCCTCACCACCGCCATCGGCGACCGTAGCGAGCTGCTTCAGGCGCCGTCGGCGCTCGCGCCCGAGCCGGGCGGGGCCCAGCAGGTTGGGGAGGTCTCGCCGGCCGCCGAGGCGTTCGGAGTTCGGCCCGGGCTCCGGCTCGGAGAGTCCCTGGCGCGCTGTCCGGAACTGACTCTCGTGCCCCCCGATCCCGCAGGGGTTGCGGATCGGTGGGAGCGGCTGCTGGTCAGGCTGGAATCGATGGGGGCGGCGGTGGAGCCTGAGCGCCCGGGCCTGGCCTGCTTCGACACCGGGGGGCTGCTGCGCCTACACGGCGGGAGGACGCCGGCGGGGGATGAGAGCGAGCAGCTGGCCGGAGTGCTGGCAGCGGCCCGGCGCGCCCTGCGCATACCGGCTCGCTTCGGGGTGGCCCCGTCGCGCTTCGCCGCCGTGGCCGCCGCCACTCGCGCCCGATCCCGGCGACCCGAGATCGTTTTGAGGCGGGCGGGACTCGGACGGCGGTTGGATGGCCGGGCGCTGGCCCGGGCCTACCTAGCCCCGTTGCCCGTCGCTCTTCTGCGTGCCCGCCCCGCGCTGACCGAGCTGCCCGAGGCGCTCGAGCGCCTGGGCGTGGGAACCCTCGGCGAGCTCGCCGCCCTCCCCGCCGCAACGCTGGCCGATCGCTTCGGGCAGGCCGGTCTGCTGGCCCATAAGCTGGCCAGCGGAGGAGACAGCGCGCTCAGCCCGCGGCCGCCCGGGGAATTTCTCCGCGAGATCCTCGAGCTTCCCGAAGCGGGATCGGGGGTGCAGCTGGAACGCGGACTCGGCCTGCTCATCGATCGTCTGCTGGCCCGGCACGAGCGGAGGGGGCGGACGCTGCGTGCGGTGGTCCTCTCCGCCGTCCTGGTCGAGCAGGGGGGAACCTGGCGCGAGCAGGTCGTGTTCCGCGAGGCCCTGTCGGATTCCCTCCGCATGCGTCTGGCCCTGGTCCCCCGGCTCGCCCTGCTGCCCGCTCCGGCGGAGACGCTCAGGCTGGCCGTCGCGCGCTTCGGGCCACCGGCCAGCGACCAGCGCGCGCTGCTCGAGGCGCCGGGGGCGGCGCGCGCCGCTCGGCTGCGCGAGGCGATCCGTCAGGCCCGGGTAGCGGCTGGTCCCGAGGCCGCACTGCGCGTGCTCACTGTTGATCCAGACTCCCGCTTTCCCGAGCGGCGAGCCGTGCTGGCCCCCTACGAAGGATGAGCGGCCCTCGACGCCTGGCCGTCCCGCGGCGTATCACCGTCGAGGCCAACCCCGGCGGACGACCGCTGCTCGTCGACGGGCGGTCGGTCGACGCTGTGCGGGAATCCTGGCTGATCGAGGACCGCTGGTGGACGGAGAAGCCGTTGCGGCGCCACTATTGGGAGATCGTCACCACCTGCGGGCGCAACGAGGTCCTGTTCCGGGATCTCCTCAGGGGAACCTGGTGGCGCCAGCGCTGACACGAAGGCTTCCCGCCGCCAAGCCTGGCCGTACTCACGCCAGCACTAAACTCGGTCCCGGATGACCAGCCCTCCGGCCCCCATCGATCCCGGCCCCGCTGCCATCGGAACCTGGGGCGGCGGTCGCTTCATGCACTTCGGCGCCGCGCTGGACGACGAGCGCTTTCTGGCCCTGATCCGGCCCGACGATGCCATCCGCACGGTGATCACCGCCGACGTGTACGGAGCCGGCGAGGCCGACGCGATGCTCGGCCGGGCGATCACCGGGTCCGAGCGCGAGCAGATCTGCGTCGTCGGGGCGGTCGGCCATGATTTCTACACCGGCGAGCGCAACGGTCCCAAGGGATTTCCCCGTTTCACCGATCCCGCCCTGCGCGGGCCCGAGGACTACGCCGGCTACCTCCGCATGGCCACTGAGCGCAGTCTCGAGCGCTGCGGCGTGGACCGTTTCGACCTGCTCCTGCTGCACAACCCCGACCGGACCGGCTACACCAGCGAGGCGGTCTGGCGGGGGATGGCCGCGCTGCGCGACGCCGGCCTGACCCGGATGATCGGCCTCGCCCCCGGTCCCGCCAACGGCTTCACCCTGGACATGATCGACTGCCTGGAGCGCTTCGGCTCCGAGATCGACTGGGCGATGATCATCCTCAACCCGCTTGAGCCGTGGCCCGGCGAGCTCGTGCTGCCCGCCGCGGCCCGCCACGACGTCCGGCTCATCACCCGGGTGGTCGACTACGGCGGGCTGTTCTTCGATGATCTCCACCCCGGGCAGGAGCTGGCTCCGCGCGATCACCGGAGCTTTCGTCCGGCGGGCTGGATCGAGGCCGGCCGTGAGCGCCTTGAGGCGATGCGGCCGATCGCCGCCCGCGCCGGGCTGACCATGATCCAGCTGGCCTGCCAGTGGAATCTGGCCCAGGCGCCGGTGAGCTGCGTGGCCCCGACCTTGATCCAGGAGGTCGGACCACACGCGCGCCCGGTCGAGGACAAGCGGGCCGAGCTGGCTGCGCTGCCCGAGCAGGCGAGGCTCTCCGCCGCTGAGGTGGCCGAGATCCGGGCCATCGGTGAGAACACCGGCTGCATGGCCCTCAAGGGCGCCAATCCGACCCACGGCGGCGATGAGCAACCCGATCGCTGGGGCGTTGACGAGCGCCTTGCGGCCGTAGCCCGGCGCTGGGAGATCGAGCCGGGTCGCGACCTCGCCCAGCGGGTCGCGGCATGAGCTTGCCGCTCACCGGCGGTTGCAACTGCGGCGCGGTCCGGTTCGAGATCAGCGGCCCGCTCGAGTCCGCCAGCTATTGCCACTGCACCCGCTGCCAACGCCGGACCGGGACGGCGGCAGCGCCCAACGGCCGCACCGCGCCGGGCACGTTCCGGATCCTCCAGGGCGAGGACCGGTTGCGGGCCTGGCAGCCCGAGACCGGCATGCATAAGTACTTCTGCGCCGACTGCGGCTCGGCCCTGTTCAGCGCGCCCGGCCGGGACTTCGGGCAGGTCGGGGTCCGGCTCGGCTCGCTCGACGCCGATCCGGGCATCCGGCCGAGCTACCGGCAATACGTCGCCTACGCGGCGGCCTGGGAGCCGATCCCCGACGACGGCCTCCCGCGCTACCCCGAGTCTCGCTCGGCCGCCGCCTGACCCGGGCTGATCACGCCGGCCGCGGGGTCGCCGCTCCGGCCGAGGCCGAGGCCGACCCCGACGCCGACCCCGACACCGACGCCCCGAGCTCGGCCTGCACCCACTCGCAGCCCACAGACAGGTCCTCGACCCCCATCGCGGCGGCGACGTTCAGCCACATGCCGTAGCGGAAGAAGTTGTCGATCTGCTCCTGGTCGGCGCCGGAGATCTGCTGGACCTGGGCCACCAGTCGCGCGTACTGGCCGCGCACCCGGTCACGGATCACATCGTCGTTGCAGGCCGCGTAAGAGTGCAGCTGGAGCATCAGGTAGTCCCGATCTGACTTGAGTAGCTCGACGTACCCGTCGCCCATCGCCTTCAGGACGTCGGTGTCGGGTGGTGCGGTGGCCGGGTCAAACGCCGCCGCCGCGGCGGTCAGACTCTCGCTGACCAGCTCAAAGCCGCGCTCCACGGCGGCCAGGAACAGCTCCCGCTTGCTCCCGAACAGGCTGAACACGTAGGGCTGGGCCACGCCCACGCGCCGCGCCACCCGGTCGACCGGAGTGCCGTGGAACCCACCCTGGGCGAACTCGTGGACCGCGGCCTCGATCAGCGCGTCCCGTCGCTCGGCGGCGGGCACGCGCTGGCGTGAAACCGGCTGAACGATGCTCGAGTCGCTGGCCATGGCGGTGCCGGGGGATGCTAGCCCTCGCCCCGTGGCCACACGCGGGGCGTTTGGAGATTTTGCACCCGTGAGGTGTATTTCCTCCAAACGCGCCGTCATGACGCGGGGACCAGTTCGGCCAGGGCTGGTGCCCGGGTCTGGGCCTCGGCCTCGGCCTGAGCCCGGGCGGCGTCCCGGGTGCTGAACGGCAGCACGGTCGCCACCAGAGCGCCGGCCGCCAGCACGGCCCCGCCGACCCACAGGGCTGGAGTCAGGCCGCTGACGAACGCCTGCGGGGAGCTGTAGCCGCCGTGGCTGGTGAACACCGTGGCCAGCACTGACACGCCGAGCACGCCGCCGAGCTCGCGGATCGCGTTGGTCGCGCCCGAAGCCTGGCCGGCCTGGTCGGTCCGCACGGAGGACAGCACGGCGTTGGCCGAGGGCGCGAACACCAGCGCCATGCCCGAGCCACCGAGGATGAACGGTCCGATGAGGCTCGTGTAGCTCTCGCTCACCCCACTCAGCGCGGCCAGCCAGCCGAGCGCCACGGCCTGCAGGGCCAGCCCAGCGATCAGGAACGGGCGGCTGCCGTACCGCTCGGAGAAGTAACCGGCCAGAGGCGCGACGAGCATCGTCGCCCCGGTCCAGACGAGCAGCTTGACCCCGGCCTGCAGCGGCGTGTTGCCGAGCACGTTCTGGAGGAACTGGCTCAGGAAGAAGATCGAGCCGAACATCCCGAAGTACATGGTCAGGGACACCACGTTGGTGACCGCGAAGGCGCGATGGGCGAAGAAGCCCATGGGCAGCATCGGCTCGGCGGTGTGGAGTTCGTAGCGGACGAAGGCGAGGATCAGCAGCGCCCCGGCGGCCAGTGCGATCAGGACCTCGGGCGCCGTCCAGCCGAGCGACTGCGAGCGGACGAGGCCGAACACGACCCCGAACAAACCGCTCGAGCCGAGCGCCAGTCCGCCTAGGTCGAGCGAGGAATTCCTACCGTGACTCTCACTCAGGCGGGCCCCGGCCAGGGGCACCAGGACCGCGCCGATGGGGACATTGATCCAGAAGATCCAATGCCAGGAGGCGGCCTGGACGACGGCCCCGCCGACCAGCGGGCCGAGCGCGACGGCGACGCCGCTGATGCCCGACCAGACTCCGATGGCGAAGCCGCGCTGAGCGGGAGGGAAGGCGTCGGCCAGCAAGGTCAGGGTGAGCGGGGTGGCGATCGCGGCGCCAACCCCCTGTAGGGCCCGGGCGACGATCAGCAGGCCGGTGCTCGGGGCCAGCGCGGCGGCCGCCGAGGAGAGCGTGAACAGGGCGATCCCGATCATGAACATGCGCCGGCGTCCCCAGCGGTCGCCGACGGCGGCGCCGGTCAGCAGGAGCACGGCGTAGGCCAGGGTGTAGGCATTGACGGTCCATTCGAGCGCCTGGATCGAGGCGCCGAGGTCGCGGTGGATGCTCGGAAGCGCAACGCTGACAACGAGGTTGTCGAGCACAACCATGAACAGGCCCACAGAGACGATGACGAGGGTCCAACCCCGCCGGCGAGAAACGGTCATGCTGTCCTCCAGTAGATTAGTGACTGCTAACTAAACGAAGAAGTTAGCAGTTACTAATAATTTGTCAAGCCGGATCGCCGCAAAGCCGAACCGTCCTGGCCAGGTGCGAACATATGTTCGCTATGTATACGGAGCTCCACTGCCATTCGGCGTTCTCATTCCTGGACGGGGTCTCCCTGCCCTACGAGCTGGTGGCGACGGCGCTCGAGGTCGGTCATCGGACGCTGGCTCTGACCGATCACAACACGGTTTCCGGGTCGATGGAATTCGCGGTCTCGGCCCGGGCGCTCGGCCTACGTCCCATTCACGGCGCTGAGCTTGACCTGGACGACGGGCGCCACATCGGCCTGCTCGTGGCCGATGCCCGGGGATGGTCAAATCTCTGTCGCATCTTGACCCGCGCGCACGCGCACACGCGGGACGGGCGCCCGGGCGGACCGGCTGCTGATGCCCGGACGGCGATCGAGACCGTGCTCGAGCACGCCGAGGGCTTGGTCTGCCTGAGCGGCTGTGCTCGGCACGGCGTGCAGGACGAGCCCACGCTGCGCCGGCTGCGTGAGGCCTTCGGCACCGAGCGGCTGCGGGTCGAGCTCCAGCGCCCGTTCCTGCGCGATGACCGGGCCCGGAACCGGCGCCTCGAGGCTCTGGCCCGGCGCTTGGAGGTGACCTGCGTGGCCACCGGTGACGTGCATGCCCATGCCCGTGCCCGGGCGCCGCTTCAGGATGCCTTCGTGGCCGTGCGACTGCACTCCACCCTGGACGGCTCAGAGCCCCAGCGACGGGGGAACTTCAGCCACGTGCTGGTCTCGCCGCAGGACATGGAGGCGCGGTTTGCCGAACATCCCGAGGCCGTGGCCGAGACCGCCCGGTTGGCCGACGGCCTGCGCTTCGACCTGCGCAGTGATCTCGGCTACCGCTATCCGGGCGCCGAGGACGAGGCGGCCATGCGCAAGCTGACCGAGCTCTGTGCCGTGCGGATCAAGGATCGCTACCACGCCGGCGGAAAGGCGGCTCTGGCCCGCGCGCAGGATCGCCTGGTGCAGGAGCTGCGGATCATCGACTCACTCGGCCTGGCCGGCTTCTTCCTGCTGCACCACGACATGCTCGAGCTCGCGCGGGAGGTCGCCGTCGAGGTGCGCGGACCCGACAGCGCCCGGGCGCTGCTGCCCCCGGGGCGGGGACGGGGCTCGAGCGTCTCCTCGATCGTCTGTTACCTGACCGGCCTCTCGCACGTCGATCCAATCGCCAATGAGCTGCTGATCGGCCGCTTCCTCAACGAGGAGCTGACCTCGCTGCCCGACATCGACCTCGACTTCCCCCGCGACATCCGCGAGAAGCTCATCCCCCGCGTGCACGAGCGCTACGGCCGGGAGCGCTCAGCGCTGGTCGCCGCCTTCCCCACCTACCGGGCGCGCGGGGCGATCCGCGAGCTGGGCAAGGTGCTGGGCCTGCCCCCCGGGGAGATCGAGCGCGTGGCCCGCGGCAGCGAAGGCTGGGATTCGCGGGAGGTGGGAAAGGACATCCAGAGCACGGGCCGGGGCCTCAGCGGGCGCTGGGAGTGGCTGGCCGAGCTCGCGGCAGAAGCCCACGGCTTGCCCCGACATCTAAGCCAGCACTCGGGCGGGATGATCATCGCCACCCGGCCCCTGATCGAATGCTGCCCAATCGTTCCGGCCGCGATGGCTGGGCGGCAGATAGCCCAATGGGACAAGGACTCCTGCGCCGACGCCGGCTTTCTGAAGATCGACCTGCTCGGGCTGGGGATGCTCTCGGCCGTGGAGCGCTGCGTGGAGCTGGTCGCGCGCACGCGGAGCGAGCGCATCGATCTGAGCCGCATCCCTTACGACGACCCGGCGACCTACGAGTGCATCCAGAACGCCGACACGACCGGGGTCTTCCAGATCGAGAGCCGGGCCCAGATGGCTTCCCTGCGCCGCACCCGGCCCGAGACGCTCAAGGACATCACCATCCAGGTGGCCATCGTCCGGCCCGGCCCCATTCAGGGTGGGGCGGTCAATCCCTACATCGAGCGCCGCCAGCGGCTGCGGGCCGAGCCCGACTACCAGGTGCCCTACGAGCATCCTTCGCTCGAGGCCGTGCTCGGGGAGACGCTGGGCACGATCATCTTCCAGGATCAGGTGCTCGAGGTGTCGATCGCCTTTGCCGGCTTCAGCCCCGGAGAGGCCGAGGGGCTGCGCCGGGCGATGAGCCGCAAGCGCTCGGATACGGCCATCCAGGCCTACCACGAGCGTTTCGTGCAGGGCGCCCAGGCCAAGCACGGCGTCGACGCCGAGACGGCCGAGCGCGTGTTCGCGATGGTCAAGGGCTTCTCCGGCTTCGGCTTTCCCAAGGCCCACGGAGCCGCGTTCGGGCTGCTGGCCTACCAATCGACCTGGCTGCGTGTCCACTACACCCCGGAGCTGCTCTGCTCGCTGCTGAACGAGCAACCGATGGGCTTCTACCCTCCGGACGCCCTGGTCCACGAGGCCCAGCGGCGGGGCATCGAGGTCCTCGCCCCGGACGTGAACCACAGCGGAGTCGAGTGCGACATCGAGCTGGCCGGCCCGCAGGCCCGGTTGGCCGGGGCTCCCCAGCCGGATGACGGGCAAGCGGGTCGCCGGGGCCTGCGCGTGCGCGTCGGGCTGGGCTATGTCCGGGGGATCCGGGGCGAGGAGGTACAGGCCTTGGTGGCAGGCCGGGAGCGGGGCGGGCGCTTTCGCAACCTCTCCGATCTGGCCTCGCGGGCGGGATCGAGCGCGTCGGCCCTGGAGCTGCTGGCCTGGTCGGGTGCCTGTGACGAGCTGGCCGCCGGGGAGAGCCGGATGGTCGGCTCGGCCCGGCGAATCGCCCTCTGGCAGCTGGGGGTGATGTCCCCGGGCCGGCGGGTGCCCGGGGGCACCCAGCTCGCCCTGCCGCTCGATCTGCCTGCACCTCCCGAGCTGCGCGCCCTGAGTGAATGGGAGGCCATGCTGGCCGATTACAGCTCCACCGGCCTGACCACCGCTACCCATCCCCTGGCCCTGCTGCGCGGGCGCCTGGCCGGCGCGGCGACGAGCCACGAGCTCGGCTCCCTCGAGCACGGAGGCCGGGTCAGGGTGGGCGGCCTCGTCGTGGCGCGGCAGCGACCGGGGACCGCCGGTGGTGTCGTCTTCATCCTGCTCGAGGACGAATACGGGACGATCAACCTGATCGTGCCGCCCAGGGTCTATGAGCGACACCGGCTCACCGTGCGGACCGAGCCCCTGATCCTGGTCGAGGGCAAGCTCGAGCGCTTTGCCGCTGCCGGAGGGGCCATCAACGTGCTCGTCGACCGAGTGGGACCGATCGACGCCCCCGACCGGATCCTGGCCGAGGTCAAGGACTTCTCGATGCTCGACGAGCAGGTCAGGCGTGGCCGGGCCGAGCAGGCCGAGGACTTCCGGGCCGTCGCCCCTCCGGTCATGAGCTTCGCCTCCGGCCGCCGCCGGTAGCCGCCTCCGGGGCGGCGCGCCCGGGCAGCGCCGCGGCCCGGCCGGCGCGCGGGAGCATCCACCGCCATCCCGGCCCCAGCGCGGACCATCCACCGGGCGGGCACGATAAGGTGCCGCTCGCATTGCTTGGTGTTGGCCTCTTCATCGCTTTCTGGGTCGTGCTCGGGTTCGGGCTGTTCTTCATCGCCGCCCGTGGCGGTCTGGGCGGCGCCCGGGCCACGCTGCAACACCAGTCCCGCGGCGCCAGCCGCCTGGCCGGCTTGGGCTTCACCGTCGTCCTGGTCGGCTTTGGCATTGCCCTCCCCCTGGGCCTGCTGGTCGGCAACCACGCCAACGCCAGCGGGCAGGTGGCCGGGATGAAGCTGACTTCCGGCGAGAAGGTCGGCCGTGAGCTATTCGGAGAGCACTGCGCGGTCTGCCACACGCTGTCCGCCGCCAACGCGGTCGGCAAGGTGGGGCCCAACCTGGACATGCTCAAGCCGCCCTCCTCCCTGGTCCTGAACACGATCACCAACGGCTGCCTGCCCAACGCGTCGGGGGCCAACTCGAGCGAGCAGTGCCTCGGCCAGGGGGTCATGCCGGCCGCGATCGTCCAGGGGCGAGACGCTCAGAACGTGGCCAACTTCGTGGCCCGCGTCGCCGGCAAGGAGTAGCCCGGCCGCGCCCCTGGAGGCGCCTCGCAGAGGCACCCCCCTGCGGGTTCTGAGGTACCCCCGCTGCAGGTTCGACGGCCGTCCCGGGACGAGCCTGCGGTCATCCGGGACCGTTGGTAGAGTCGCGCACTCGCACAGCTGAATTCCCAGACACACCCACCGCCGCCACTTATGTGGGAGGGAAGCGGGGGACCCGAGTTGTTGGGGCTAATCGCGTTTCACGCGTAGCGTCGCTCTTTCGATGCGAGCCCGTCAGCTAACCCCGCAAGCACCGAGAAAGAGGACGTGAGATGCCGCGATCAGGCGTATCAGTGCCCCAGGGCGAGAGGGTTCGTCACGACGACAGGCCGGGTCAGCGCTACGGCGGCGGGGGAGCCGCCTTCGAGCGCTTCGGCACCGAGGAGCCGACCTCGGACAGCTACCGGGTGGAGGTCGAGCGCTACTGGAAGCGAACCGCATCCCGCCGGTCTCAGTTCGAGGCTCGGCAGGCCCGCCGTACTCGGCGCTTCAGCGGCGAGGCGACCGGCGCCGGCGAGCGCACCGGCGGCGAGCGCACCGGCGCCGCCGAGCGCACCAGCGCCCGCGAGCTCACCACCGGCTCCGAACGCAGCGCCGAGGCACGGCCCGCCGAGGCCGGAGGCGCGGGTGACCCGTATCGCGAGCTGCTGCACAGCTGGGCCCGGGAGACCGCGCAGGAGCTCGAAGGACCCCGGTCCAAGGGACCGGTGGCCCCCGGCCGCCGGACCGTGACCATCACCGGTTACGGCGCCGAGGGCTCTGCGACGCGGAACGGCACGCGTCCCTCCTTGGCCGAGCGCCATCGCCAGCTGCCGCGCCATGAGCGGGCTGGCTTTCAGCCCGACCGGGTGGCCATGTGGGCCGTGCTGCTGGGCGTGCTGATGGTCCTCGCCGCGGCGGCGAGCGCCCACGCGGCGGTTATCGCGCATCACGTGCTCGCCGTCCACTAGCCGCCACTGACGACCCTCGATCAGGTACTTCTGCGCGCCGGGTGATCCCGCGTTCATCCCCCGTCGTATAAGGGATGAACACCCCGCTGAGCGTTTGTGAGAACCCGGGTGATCCGGGTACACTTATCTCACGTAAGCAGATGTGAAAACTAAAGGGCAGCGCACCGCTGCCAAGGCCCGAGACCACGTGGGGGTCAACCATGAAGACTCCGATGAGCCGCTTCCAAATTCACGACGACCTGACCGCCCCGGAGGGATCGGCCACGGTGCTCCGGGGCGCGTTGTCCGCCGGGGGCCAGCTGCCCAACTTCCTCGGCGTCCTGGCCGGCTCCCCGGCCGCCCTGCGCGCCTACGCGCGCTTTCGCTCCGAGCTCCGGCACGGCCGGCTGACCTTGCCCACGCTCGAGCGGATCGCCCTGGGCGTGGCCGAGTACTACGGCTCGGCGCCGGGGATCGCCATCCACTCGCGGGCGGCCCGGGGTGTGGGGCTGGCTCTCGACGAGGTGGCCCTGGCCCGCCAGTTCAGCTCCAAGGACGAGCGCGAGGCGGCCCTGCTGCGCTACCTGAACGCGCTGCTGGTGGATCGCGGTCACGCCCCCATGCACCTGCACGAGGAGGCGCGTGAGATGGGTTGGGAGGACGAGCAGATCCTCGAGGCCATCGCCGCGCTGACCCTGGAAGGCTTCACGGCCATGGTCAACGTAGCCGGCGAGGTGCCCGTCGACGGCTCGAATGAGGCCTCCCGCGCCCTCGAGGCGGCCTGAGGATTCCCCCACGAGCAGCAACTTGTTCCGGGACGGGCCCCGGGGTCCGTTAAGCTGAACAGTGTCATGGCCGCGCGTGAGCAGACCAGGACGGAGGATGGAGCCCGGGCCAATTGCTGCCCCCTGTACCACGAGGCGGTGGAGCTGGTCGGCCGGCGCTGGACCGGAGCCATCCTGCGCGTGCTGATGGACGGCTCGCTGCGGTTCTCGGAGATCGCCGCGGCGATCCCCGAGCTGTCTGATCGGCTCCTGTCCGAACGGATGAAGGAGCTAGAATCGCGGGGGATCGTACAGCGGACCGTGATACCCGGGCCGCCTCTGCGAGTCCGCTACGAGCTCTCAGTGATGGGCCACGAGCTCGAGCCCGCGCTGGCCGAGCTCCAGACCTGGGCCCGACGCTGGCTCGGCGAGAAGCCCGCAGCGCACTGACCGCCAGGGGGTGATGCATCTGAGTAGCGGTTTCCGCAACTCAGATGCCGCACGTCCACTCGACGCGGCTCAGCTCAGCCGTGCGGTCCGCTCGGCTCCGGCGTCGCGCCAACGAACCGTCGCGCCGGACAGGCGCAGCGAGCCCAGCGCGATCCGGGCGCCAGAATCGAGCACCCGCGTCCCCCGCCGATCACCGGCCACGACCTGGACCACGGAACGATGGCCGACGATCGACCGCGATGACGCGATCCAGGCCACCGCGCCGCCCGAAGAGACGACGATCGCCGTCACGGTCGAGAAGGACTCGGGCCCCGGAGCCGGGACGGCCGCATGGCTGAACACCGGCCGGCCGCCCGGGAAGCGCATCACCGTGACCGTGCTCGAGCCGGTGTCGACCCCGCAGCGCGTCAGGCCGGCGGCCAGGAACGGTCCGCCCACCGCGACGGCGTCCACGCGGGCGGCCCGCTGGCAGGTTCCGGTGACCCCCAGAGCCCGGGCGCGCCGTGACCCGCGCAGGCATCCGTAGACCGTTCCGCGCATGACGTAAACGCGTATCCGCTGGCCCCGAGCCAGCGTGCGCGCGCCCGGTGGCCCGCAGTCGGCGGCTTGCGCGGGGGGCCGAGCGGCTGAGGAGCTCACCGTCGACGAGGCGGCCGAGGATCCGCACGCGGCCAGCGCGCCCACAGTGATCAGGAGCAGGACGGCCCGAGTCACGCGGCAACGGTAGCGCCGCCCGTCCACTCGCGGGCGCCCGGGCAAGTAACGTTCCGCAGCCATGCCCGAGCCGCCGCTGACCGCCGAGGACGTGATCTCGCTCGTCGCCGAGCGGGACATCCGCTTCATCCGTCTCTGGTTCACCGATGTCCTCGGCCAGCTCAAGGCCTTCTCGATCAACGTGACCGAGCTGGGCGACGCCTTCGAGGGCGGGATGGGCTTCGACGGGTCCTCGATCACCGGCTTCAACGCGATCGAGGAATCGGACATGATCGCCATGCCCGATCCCACCACCTTCCGGTCTCTGCCCTGGCGTCCCGGCGAGGCCGGGGTGGCGCGAATGTTCTGCGACATCCAGACGCCGGAGCGCACGCCGTATGAGGGCGACCCGCGCCACGTTCTGCGCCGCGCGGTGGAGCGGGCCGAGCGGATGGGCTTTGACCACTTCTACGTCGGGCCCGAGCTCGAGTACTTCTACTTCCGCGACTCCAAGTCGACCGAGGTGCTCGACGAGGGTGGCTACTTCGACCTGACCACGCTTGACGCCGGCTCTGACCTGCGCCGTGAGACCGTGCTCGCCCTCGAGCAGCTCGGCATCCACACCGAATACACCCACCACGAGGTCGGTCCCAGCCAGCACGAGATCGACATGCGCTACGCCGACGCCATGAAGATGGCCGATGACTGCATGACCTACCGCATCACGGTCAAGGAGTACGCGATGAAGTACGGGCTGCACGCCACCTTCATGCCCAAGCCGCTGTTCGGCGAGAACGGCTCCGGGATGCACACCCACCAGTCGCTGTTCCGCGGCGAGGAGAACGCGTTCTACGACGCCGAGGACCCGTACTTCCTCTCCCCGGTGGGGAAGGCGTTCATCGCCGGCCAGCTCCGGCACGCCCGGGAGATGTGCTCGATCTTCGCCCAGTGGGTCAACTCCTACAAGCGCCTGGTGCCCGGCTACGAGGCGCCGGTGTACGTGGCCTGGTCGCGGCGCAACCGCTCGGCGCTGGTCCGGGTGCCGCTGTATCACCCCGGCCGCGAGCGGACCACGCGCATGGAGCTGCGCTGCCCCGACCCGGCGTGCAACCCATATCTGACGTTCGCCGTGCTGCTGCAGGCGGGGCTCGAGGGGATCGAGCACGGCTACGAGCTGCCCGACCCGATGGAGAAGAACCTCTACCACCTGTCCCCGGAGGAGCGCCGCCGGCTCGGCATCGACCAGCTGCCCGAGACGCTGGGTGAGGCGATCGAGCTGACCGCGCAGTCCGAGCTCGTCCTGCGCACGCTGGGCGAGCACATGTTCAACCGCTACATCGAGATCAAGCGCCAGGAGTGGGACGACTACCGGGTCCAGGTCACGCCCTGGGAGCTCGAGCGCTACCTGCCGGTGTTGTAGGCCGGGCCGCATCCGGCCACCTGGATCAGAGCAGGGCGGCCAGCTCCTCCGGCTCGGTGACCGGCGCCTGGCAGGCGAAGTGCTCACACACGTAGGCGGCGGCGCGGCCGTCGACCGGGAAGCGGCCCTCGAGCAGCGGTACGCGACCCCGGGCCCCCCCGGCCAGGACGAGGTGGGGCCGGTACGCCCCTCGGACCGCGCGCACGAGCGCGCCGGCGTCCTCGCCGACGATGGCCACCTCGCGCACCCTGGCCAGGGAGAAGTCGAACGCCTGCAGGGCGTGGCCGAAGGCCAGCGGATGGCGCCCGGCCAGCGGGGCGAGCAGGCGCAGCCCGGCCATGGCCTGGTCCTCGAAATCGTCCCGGCCCGAGAGCCGGGCCAGGCGCAGGAGGCCGTAGGTCGCGGCCGAGCCGCCCGAGGGCACGGGTGAATCTTCGAAGTCCTTGCGCCGCGCCCAGCCCGAGGCGTCACCGGCGGTGGTGAAGAAGCCGCCGCGCTCGCGGTCGGCAAAACGGGTGATGATCGTCTCGGCGATGGCTATCGCCTCGGCGTACCAGCGGGGATCGAAGCTGGCCTCATACAGCGCGGTCAGCCCCTGGAGCAGGTGGGCGTGATCGTCCAGGTAGGCCGGGATCGCCGGGGTCCGGAGCAGTCGCCCGTCGGAGTCGCGCCGCTCGCGGAGCAGGAACTCGGCGCAACTGGTTGCCGCGTCCAGGTAGTCAGGGCGCTCGAGCGCGCCGCCCGCCTCGGCCAGGGCGGAGATCATGAGCGCGTTCCAGGTGGTCAGGCGCTTGTCGTCAAGGCCCGGGCGCACCCGCTGCGCGCGGGCGTCGTACAGTCGGTGGCGGATCTCGTCCCGAGCCGCCGGCTCGGGACCTCGGGCCTCGAGGATCAGGCCATGCTCGAACTCCCGGGGCCGGAAGTAGGCCATGGCCTCCCCGTACAGGTCGCCCAACTCATCGCGGAGCTCGGCGTCGGTCCAGACGTAGAACTTGCCCTCTACCCCCTCGGAGTCGGCGTCGAGCGCCGAGCAGAAGCCGCCCTCCAGCGCGGCCCGCTCGGCATCCGGCCGCGCCTGATTGGATCGCGCTGGAGTCATCCGGCTGCCCCGCATCTCGCGCAGCGCCCAGTCGAGCGTCTCCTCACACACCCGGCGCAGGATCGGCTCGCCTGACACCTGCCACCCGTGGAGGTAGGCGCGAGCCAGGAGCGCGTTGTCGTAGAGCATCTTCTCGAAGTGGGGCACGGTCCAGGTCGGATCGACCGAGTAGCGCGAGAAGCCCCCACCGACCTGGTCATAGATGCCGCCCGCGGCCATTGACCTGAGCGTATGCAGCGCCATCTCGCGCTCACCGCGTCCGAGCAGGAACTCGATCACCGAGGCCATGGGGAACTTCGGCGCGCCGGAGAAGCCGCCCTGGCGGGAGTCGTAGGCGCCCCGCACGCCCGCCACGGCGTCATGCAGGATCCGCTCGGTGATCGGCTCGCCACTGGCCTGCACGCGGGTCGCCGCGCCGATCGCCTGCAGCACCTGGCGTCCCGAGGCCTCTACGTCCTGGCGGCGCTCGGCCCACGCCGCCGCCACCGCCTCGAGCACGGTGCGCCAGCTGGGCAGCCCGTGGCGGGACTCGGGCGGGAAATACGTGCCGGTGTAGAACGGCGCCTGCTCGGGGGTCAAGAACGCGTTCAGCGGCCAGCCGCCCTGGCCGGTCATCGCCTGGCAGGCCTCCATGCACACCGCGTCGACGTCGGGGCGTTCCTCGCGGTCGACCTTGATGCACACGAACGTCTGGTTCATCAGCGCGGCGATCTCCGGATCCTCGAAGGACTCGCGCTCCATCACGTGACACCAGTGGCAGGCGGAGTAGCCGATCGAGACCAGCAGCGGACGCTGCTCCCGGCGCGCCCGAGCCAGCGCCTCCTCCCCCCAGGCGTACCAGTCCACCGGGTTGTCCTGGTGCTGGAGCAGGTAGGGGGAGGTCTCGGCGGCCAGGCGGTTGGGCATGCTCTCTACCGTAGAGACCCTGTGAAAGGAGCAGAATGAGCCTGCCTGAAGTCGTGACCCGTGAGGAGTGGCTGGCCGCCCGCCGAGCGCTGCTGATCGAGGAGAAGCGCCTGACTCAGGCCCGGGACGAGCTCAGCGCCCAGCGGCGCCGGCTGCCCATGGTCGAGATCGACAAGCCCTACGTGTTCGCCGGGCCGGACGGCCCCGCCAGCCTGCTCGACCTGTTCGAGGGGCGCCGGCAGCTGATCGTCGACCACTTCATGTTCGACCCCGAGTGGGAGGACGGCTGCTCGAGCTGCACCGGGCGCGTCGAGCAGTACGGCAACCTCGACTACCTGCACGCCAAGGAGACGACCATGGCCGTCGTCTCCCGAGCCCCGCTCGAGAAGATCGAGCGCTTCAAGGCGCGCAAGGGCTGGACGTTTCCCTGGTACTCGTCCTATGGCAGCGAGTTCAACTACGACTTCCACGTGACCCTGGACGAGGCGGTGACGCCGGTGGAGTACAACTACCGCTCCGCCGAGGAGTGGGCGGAGCGGGGGCTCGCCGAGCTGCCCGGTGAGCTGCACGGGACGAGCGCGTTCCTGCGCGACGGGGATCGCGTGTTCCACACCTACTCGACCTACGCGCGCGGCACCGAGCAGGTCGGCGGCACGCACTACTACCTCGACATGACCGCCCTCGGGCGCCAGGAGGATTGGGAGGAGCCCCGGGGCCGGGCCGGCGAGGGGCTCGCCTCGGGCGCAGGCTGGCAATAGGCTTCCCGGCATCGGACCCCGTTGAGAAGGAGCTGATTTGTCAGATCATCGTGAAGCGGTGAACGCGGCGGGTGCGCCGGAGGCTGTCGGTCCGTACGTGCACGCCGTGCGCGCGGGCAGCCTGCTGTTCTGCTCGGGCCAGATCCCGCTCGACCCGCGCACGGGCGAGCTCGTGGGAAGCTCCGCCGCCGATCAGGCCGGCCGCTGCCTGGAGAACCTCGCTGCCGTCTGCCAGGCGGCCGGGGCCAGCCTCGGTGACGCGGTCAAGATGACCATCTACCTGACCGACATGTCGGCCTTCACGACGGTGAACGAGGTCTACGCTTCGTTCTTCGAGTCAGACCCGCCGGCTCGGGTCGCCGTCGGGGTCGCCGCGCTGCCCAAGGGCGCTCAGGTCGAGATGGACGCGGTGGTCGCGCTTGGCTGACCGGAAACCCGCCGGGAGCTCCGGTGCGCTGGCTGACCGCGACGTCATCATCGACGACGTGCGGCGGGCCGCGGCGGCCGGCGCCGGGGTGATCCGCGAGACCCCGGTGCTCAGCTCGCAGACCCTGGCCGAGCGCGTGGGGGGCACCGTCGCCCTCAAGGCCGAGAACCTGCAGCGGACGGGGTCATTCAAGATCCGGGGGGCGCTGGCCAAGATCGCCGCGCTCGGCGACCGGGCCTGTGAGCGCGGTGTGGTCGCCGGAAGCGCCGGCAATCACGCCCAGGCGGTGGCCTACGCCGCGCGGGCCCGCAGCGTGCCCTGCGAGGTGTTCATGCCCGAGTCGGCCTCGATCGCCAAGGTCGAAGGCGCGATCTCGCTCGGCGCGCAGGTCCGCCTGGTCGGATCCAGCGTCGATGAGAGCCTGGCCGCCGCCCGGGAGCGGGCCACGGCCGGCGGGCTGGCCTTCATCCATCCCTTCGACGATCCGGACGTGGTCGCGGGCCAGGGCGGCCTCGGCCTCGAGCTCCTGGGTCAGGCCCCGGAGATGGCCCGGGTCGTCGTGCCGGTCGGCGGCGGAGGACTGATCAGCGGCACGGCGATCGCCATCAAGGCCGCCCGGCCCGAGGTCGAGGTGATCGGCGTCCAGGTCGCGAACTGCGCCCCATTCCCAGCCTCGCTCGAGGCCGGCGAGCCGGTCGCCGTCGACTCGGCGCTGACCATCGCCGACGGCATCGCCGTCAAGCGCCCGGGCCGGCTGACCCTCGGCCTGATCGCCCGCCACGTCGACCGCATGGTGCTGGTGGGGGAGGACGAGGTGGCCGAGGCGATGGTATTCCTGCTCGAGCGGGCCAAGCTGGTCGTCGAGGGCGCGGGCGCCGTCGGCGTGGCCGCGCTGCTCTCCGGCGCGGTACAGGCCGGTCCCGGGACCACCGTGGCGGTCCTGTCCGGCGGCAACGTCGACGCCGGGCTGCTCGCCCAGATCGCCCGCCGGCACGAGAGCCAGGCCGGGCGGCGCCTCGTCCTCCTGGCCCGGCTGCCCGACCGCCCGGGCTCGCTGGCCCTGCTGCTCGAGCTGGTCGGCCGTCACGGGGCGAACCTGCTCGACGTCGAGCACATCCGCGAGGGGTTCGATCTCCACGTGCGCGAAACTGCGGTCCAGCTCGTGCTGGAGACGCGGGGGCCCGAGCACGCCGAGCTGGTCACCCGGGCCGTGCGCGGCGCGGGTTACGCCGAGCCGCGGACCGTGCGGTAGTCCCGGGCCTCCTGCACCAGAGCCGCGATCAGCGGGCTCGACTCGTCGGCCTCGGGGTGCCACTGGACGCCGAGCACGAACCGGCACTCGGGGTTCTCGATCGCCTCCACGAGCTCATCGAGCGCCGAATGACCGCTTACCGCGAGGCCCTCGCCGATCGTGTCGACGCCCTGGTGGTGGTGGGACTTGGTCCCGTGGACCTCCTCGCCGGCCGCGTCGGCAGCCAGGGACCCGGGGTCCAGGTTCACGTCGTGGTCTGAGCCGTCAAAGCTGCCCGGCACGCGGCGATGCTCCTCATGCCCGTAGAGGTCGGGAAGATGCTGATGGAGGGTGCCCCCGAAGGCCACGTTGAGCAGCTGCATCCCGCGGCAGATCCCCAGCACCGGCATGTCCAGCTCGACCGCGCGGCGGGCCAGGGCGATCTCGGTCTGGTCGCGCTCGGGCACGGTTCCGTGGGTGGCCGGATGAGTCTCGGCACCGTAGACCGGCGGATCGATGTCGTGGCCGCCGGACAGGATCAGGGCGTCGATGCGCTCGAGGATCGCGTCCGGCTCCTCGGCCAGGGCGGCGTCGGGCGGGATCAGCACCGCCGTGGCGCCGGCGCGCTGGACGGCGGTCACGTAGGCGAAGGGCAGGACGGCGGCAGCCTGGCTCCACACCCCCCAGGTGGCCTCGGTGCGGGACACGGTGATGCCGATCGCGGGCCTCGAGTCGGTCATGGCTCTCAGGCTAGCTCTGCGCTCTGAGCAGAGCCCGCTGCACCTTGCCGCTGGTCGTCTTGGGCAGCTCCTCGGCGAAGTCGACGATGCGGGGGTACTTGTAGGGAGCGGTCTCGGCCTTCACGTGGTCCTGGAGCTCGCCGGCCAGCTCGTCGCTGGGGCTGACGCCGTCGCGCAGGACTACCACCGCGCGGACGACGGCGCCGCGCTCCTCGTCGGGGGCGGCCACGACCGCGGCCTCGGCCACGGCGGGATGGGACACGAGCGCGGACTCGACCTCGAACGGTCCGATCCGGTAGCCCGCCGAGATGATCACGTCATCGGTGCGCCCCTCGAAGTACAGGTAGCCGTCGTCGTCCTGTCTGACCCGGTCCCCCGTGGCCCACGTCTCTGACTCCGGGGCGGGCGTGCCGTCCAGGTAGGACACGAAGAAGGTGGGATCGGTGCTCGGGTCCAGGGTCAGCTCGCCATCGCGGATCTCCAGGGCGATCCCGGGCAGGGGGCGGCCCATCGAGCCGGGCCTCACCTCCTCTCCGGCGGGGGCCCCGGTCAGCTGGCCGGTCTCGGTCTGGCCGTAGCCATCGCGGATCTCCAGGCCGGTGGCCTCCCGGAACGCGCGCAGGACCTCGGGGTTGAGCGCCTCGCCGGCGGCCACCAGCCCGCGCAGGGCGGGGAGGGGCCCGAGCGTGGCCCGCTTGGCGATCACCCGGTACTCGGTCGGGGCCATGCACAGGACGTCGACCTGCTCGGTGGCCAGGATCTCCAGGCGCTGGGCGGGATCGAAGCGCGCATCGTGCAGGAGGGCAGCGGCGCCGTTCAGCCAGGGTGCGATGAACACGTTGCGGGCCGACTTGGACCAGCCGCTGGCCGCCGTGCACCAGACCAGGTCGCCCGCGCGGGCGTCGAGCCAGTGCGCCGCCTGGAGACGCTGGCCGGGCAGGTAGCGCTGGCCGTGGACGACCCCCTTGGCCTCGCCCGTCGTCCCGCTGGTGAAGGTGATCAGCGCGGGGTCGGTGGCGGCCAGCTCGACGGCGGCCACGGGTGGCTCTAGATAGATCGCTCTATCAGGAATCAACAGCACTTCGCACTCTGGCTTCGCGGAGCTCAGCTCGGTTGCGTTGCGCTCGTCGGCCACGATCAGCTTGGGCCGGGCGGCGTCCAGACGCCGGCGCAGGTCCTTGGCCCTGAGCTGCTCGTTACACGGCAGCGCGACGGCGCCGATGCGAAAGCAGGCCACCATGCTCAGCACCCACTCGGGCCGGTTGCCGATCAGGGTCATGACGACATCCCCGCGCTCGACGCCGTGCCGTTTCAGGGTGCCGGCCAGCCGCGCGGCGCGGTCGGCGACCTCCCCGAAACTCCACTCGCGCCGGGCGCCGTCGCGGGGGAGCTCGACCAGGGCGCGGCGCTGCGCCGGCGCGGCATCTACGACATCACGGGCGAAGTTCACGGTCCGCAGTGTGCCAGGGCGTACCCTGTGGAGCATGGGCCTGATGACCGGCACCGGACCGCTCGGGCGCCAGCCCGCGGGCCGGTTCAACTTCGAGCCGCCGGAGCCGGGGCGGGCGCTCTACCTAGAGCCGACACCGAAGCGGATCCGGGTCGAGGTCGGGGGAGAAGTCATCGCCGACAGCCGCCGGGCGATGCTGCTGCACGAGTCGGGCCAGCAGCCGATCTACTACTTCCCGCCCGAGGATGTGCGCGCCGAGTTCCTCGAGCCCTCAGATCGCCACACCCACTGCCCGAAGAAGGGCGATGCCTCCTACCACACGATCCGCGCCGGAGGCGAGACGGTCGAGGCGGGCGCCTGGTATTACCCCGAGGTGCTCCCGGGCGCACCCCCGGCGCTCCGGGGCCTGATCGCCTTCTACTTCAACCGCATGGGGCGCTGGCTCGAGGAGGGCGAGGAGATCGGGGTTCATCCCCGCGACCCCTACCACCGCATCGACGTGGTGGCGACCGACCGGGTGGTGCGCGTGTCGCTGGGCGGCGAGCTGCTGGCCGAGAGCTCCCGGGCCCTGGCCCTGTTCGAGTCCAACCTCCCGCCCCGCTGGTACATCCCGCGCGAGGACGTCCAGGCCGAGCTCGAGCCCTCCGACACCGTCACCCGCTGCCCGTACAAGGGCACCGCGAGCTACCACGCGGTCGGCGGGGAGGACCTCGTCTGGTTCTATGAGGACCCGCTGCCCGAGGTGGGGCGGATCAAGGGCCTGGTCTGCTTCTTCAACGAGAAGGTGGACCTCGAGCTCGACGGTGAGCCCCAGGAACGCCCCGAGTCACCCTGGAGCCGCGGGGTCAAGTCGGAGGCCCAGAACGCGGCCCCGGCGCACACCCGCGGCTAGTACCAGCCAGGATCCTGCGCAGGCGCTCGGCTTCGCGCTGGGAACGGCCGGTCATGCGCCCCCAGGTGACGCGCACGGTGGGCAGGCCGAGAACGAGCGCGTCGGCGTCCCGGTCACGGTCATTTTCGAACGCGTGCCGGTCGCGATGGAACTCCCAGCCGTCGAGCTCGACGATCAGGCCGTGTTCGGGAAACAGGGCGTCGACCTCGTGGCCGGCCACGCGGGTGTTGACCAGCGGTGTGGGCAGGCCATTGCGGGCGCAGAAGACCAGGAAGGCGTCCTCGAACTCCGAGCGGGTGGGGTTATGCAGATCGGCCAGGATCGCGCGCAGGAGGGGGGCTCCCGGGTGGTAGCGGAAGCGCTCGGCGACGTCGATCAGCCCGGCGGGATGGATCAGCCCCGCCCGGCGGCCGTCAGCCGCGGTGCGGTGAAGCCGGCGCTCTCCGAGGTCCGGCGCGCAGTCGAGCAGCGTCCGGGCCGGGCTCGTGGCGCGGATGCCGAGCTGGGTGCGGATGTCCGCGCGGGCGAGGCCGGGCGCCTCGTGGGTGATGATGCCCGGGCGCTTGCGCCGGCCCGGGGCCGTGACGTGCAGCGGGAAGCGCCATTCGCTCGCGAAACCCCAGAGGGAGAAGGCCGACTGGTGGCTGAGGACAGCCCCAGGCCCGCATGCCAGGACGGCTGCGGCCGCGCGTTCGAGGGGCAGCGAGGGCGGGCGGCCCAGGGAATAGACGCCGAGGTGAGCCCGAAACAGGCGTCCGTGCCGGCACCGATAGGCGATGGCCGCCTTCCCGAGGCCGAGGCCCAGCAGCTGTTCGCGGGTTACGTTGCCATGCTGCCGGCGGGCCAGGGCAACCAGGGCCGTTTCGCAGGAGGCTCCGTCTATCTGTTGCCAATATGGCATCGGATCGACGGAGGGTCCCACCGGAACGTCCCGGCTGGGCAAACCGGCACAGAGTTCTGACACACTCGGCCGCGCCGACGAGAGACAGACAGGAGCCCCGATGGCCGTAGCGAGCCCGCACAACGAAATCACCGACGAGCAGAAGGCGATCTGCGAGATGGTCCGCCAGTTCGCCGATGAGCAGATCCTGCCCAAGGCCGAGCACTACGACCACGAGGATGAGTTCCCCGAACCGATCGTCGAGCAGATGAAAGAGCTGGGGCTGTTCGGGGTGACGATCCCCGAGGAGTACGGGGGCATGGGCCTTGACCTGAGCACCTACGCGATGATCGTCGAGGAATTGTCGCGGGGCTGGATCTCCATCTCCGGCATCGTCAACACCCACTTCATCGGCTCCTATCTGCTGATGAAGTTCGGCACTGACGAGCAGAAGCAGCGCTACCTGCCCAAGATGGCCACCGGGGAGATCAGGGCCGCCTTCTCCCTGTCCGAGCCCGAGCTCGGCTCCGACGTGGCGGCGATCAAGACCGCCGCGCGCAAGCAGGAGGACGGCGCCTACGAGATCAACGGCAGCAAGATGTGGGTCACCAACGGGCTGCGGGCCGGACTCGTGTTCGTGCTCGTGAGAACCGATCCCAGCGCCGAGCCCAAGCATCGCGGGCTGACCTGCTTCATCGCCGAGAAGGAGCCGGGCGCGAGCGAGAACACGGGCGACTACGCCGGGCTGACGGTCCCGCCCCAGATCAAGAAGATGGGTTACAAAGGCGTCGAGTCGACCGAGCTGGTCTTCGATGGCTACAAGACCCCGGCCGAGAGCATCCTCGGCGGCGAGGAGGCCGGGCTGAACAAGGGCTTTCCGCAGATGATGGACGCGCTCGAGCTCGGCCGGGTCAACGTGGCCGCCCGCGGGGTGGGGATCGCGCAGCGGGCGCTCGAGCTGGCGCTGAAGTACAGCCAGGAGCGAAAGACGTTCGGCAAGCCGATCGCCCAGCACCAGGCGATCCAGTTCAAGCTCGCCGACATGGCCACGCAGGTGGACGCCGCCCGACTCCTCACGCAAAGAGCAGCCCGCCTGAAGGACGCAGGCGAGCGCAGCGACATCGAGGCGGGCATGGCCAAGCTGTTCGCTTCCGAGGCGGGCCGCTTCTGCGTCGAGGAGTGCCTGCGCATCCATGGCGGCTACGGCTACTCGAAGGAGTATGAGATCGAGCGCCTTTACCGCGACGCGCCGCTGCTGTTGATTGGCGAGGGAACGAGCGAGATCCAGCGCATGGTCATCGGCCGCAAGCTGCTCGAGCGCCACAAGATCTAGGCGCGGCGTGACCACGCCCGGCGATACCAGGAGCCTGATCGAGACCGCGGTCAACCGGTTCCTCGAAGAGGTGCCGGCGCTCCAGCCGCTGAAGCTGGTCGCGGCGCTGGAGCTCCGGGGCCGCGGCGACATCCAGCACTACCGGGTGGAGCTGCCCGGACCGAGGGTGACCAAGGACATCCCCTCCGACGCCAAGGTTCGCCTCGAGGTGCAGCGCGCTCAGTTCAACGAGCTGGCCACCAAGGGCCACATCGCCGACTGGGAGGCGGCCTTCGCCAAGGGCGAGGCCAAGGCGACCGGGATTGAGCAGGTGCTGAAGCTGATCGCCAACGTGGTGGCGCGCCAGCAGGAGCGCACGCGCACCCGGCGCGCCCGTCACTGAGCGGACTAGCGGCGCGCTGCGGCCAGCGTCTCGGCCTGGCTCAGCAGGTCGTCGATCAAGCCGAGGCCGGAGTCCCAGAAGCCGGGGTCGGCCAGATCGATCCCCACCATCCCGGCCAGCGCCTCCGGGCTCCGCGACCCCCCGGCGGCGAGCAGCTCCAGATAGCGCGGCGCGAACGAAGGACCCTCCTCCACGTACCGGCGGTAGACCGAGGTGGCCAGCAGCAGCCCGTAGGCGTAGGCGTAGACGTAGCCCGGGGTGTTGATGAAGTGCGGGATGTAGGACCACCAGGTGTGGTAGCCGTCGGTGATCTGCACCGAGTCGCCGAACAGCTCGGCCTGGGACTCGACCCAGGACTCGTTGAAGCGCTCCACCGACAGCTCACCCTCGGCGCGGCGCCGGGTATGGACGAGATGCTCGAAGCGGTTCATGGCCATCTGGCGAAACACGGTGGCCACGGCGCCGTCGAGCCGCTCGGCCAGCAGACCGAGTCGGTCCTCCTCATCCGTGGTTGCGTCGAGGAGCCGCCCGAAGACCAGTGACTCGCCGAACACCGACGCCGTCTCGGCCAGCGTCAGCGGCGTCGAGTGGTGGAATACGCCCTGAGGCTGGGCCAGCGCAGCGTGCAGGCCGTGTCCGAGCTCGTGGGCCATGGTCAACACGTCGCGGCGCCGGGCGGTGAAGTTGAGCATCACGTAGGGATGCACGCTGGGCACGGTGTAGGAGCAGAAGGCACCGCCGCGCTTGTGGGGCCTGACCGGCGCGTCGATCCAGCGCTCGGCGAAGAACCGCCGGGTGATCTGGCCGGCGTCGGCGGAAAAGTCCGCGTAGGTGTCGAGCACCATGTCGCGAGCTTCGCCGAAGGAGAAGGTGACGTCGTGGGGGAGAACCGGGGCGGCGCGGTCGTAATCGGCGATCCGTTCCACGCCGAGCAGCCGCGCCTTGAGCGCGTACCAGCGCTGGGGGATGTCGAAGCGGCCCCGGACGGCTTCGATCAGGGCCATCACCGACTCGTCGGAGGCCTCGTTGGCCAGGTTGCGGCTAGCCAGCCAGTGCGGATAGGACCGCAGCCGGTCCTCCACGGCCTTCTCGTGCAGCAGGGTGTTGAAGATGAACGCGCGGGTGCGCAGCCCCGGCGCCAGCGCTTCGGAGACGGCCTCGGCCACCGTGCGGCGGACCTCGCGGTCGGCCGACTGCAGGCGGCTCAGCGCGACGTCGAGCGGGAGCTCGTCCTCCCCCTCAACGGCCACCCGGATCGCCGCCACCTGCTCGCCGAACAGACGACTCCAGGCGCTCTGACTGGCGATCGCCTTCTCGGCCAGGATCTTCTCCTCGGGCTCTGAGAGCAGATGCGGTCGGTAGCGCCGGGCGGTGCGCAGGTAGTGCGCGCAGAAGTCAAGTGCCCCGGACTGGCCGGAGTCTGGGTCATCCGGGTCGCCGAGCAATTCCCGCACCCGCTCCTCGGGCAGGGTTGCCCACTCGAGCTCGAAGAAGAGCAGCTTGGTCTCGATCTCGGTGGCCCGCTCCTGGACCAGCTGGAGCAGCGCGCCGCGCTCATGGTCGGCCGTGTCGGTGGCGAAGCGCAGGGCGGCGTAGGACCCGGCGCGGCCGACCAGCTCGTGGACCGCGGCCAGCTCGCGCATGGCCTCGGCCAGGGCCGCGACGTCGAGCTCGCCCAGGCGCCCGGCGAACCGCTCCGCGAAGCGCTCGGCGCGGGAGAGCGCTTCGGCCAGGAGCTGCTCGGCGCCCGTCGCGGCATGACCATCGACCAGCGGAGCCAGGTCCCACTCGGTCTCGAGCAGTTCGGGATCGGAGAGAAGTTCGGTCGCGCTGGACATAAACGGCCCCGGAGACATTAGCCTGCCCGGACGCCATGCCGAACCCGTTCGCCGCCCTGACCCGCCCCGTCCGCCTGCTCGCCGCCGGGGGCACGATCGCCATGAGCGGAGAGCGTGCGGTGCCGGCGCTCGACGCCGGCCAGCTGGTGGCCGCGTTGCCGGAGCTGGGCGCCGTCGGGAACCTCCAGGCCGAGAACGTGCTGGCGCTGCCCGGACCCCAGATCGGCCTCGAGGACGCGCTGGTCCTGGCTCGCCGCGCGCGCGAGGCCGCGCGGGGCGGGGAGGGCGTGGTCATCACCACCGGAACCGACACCCTGGAGGAGCTGGCCGTCCTCACGGCATTGCTCCACGATTCCGGGACGCCGATCGTCCTCACCGGCGCCAACCGGCCGGCCAGCCGCCCGGGCGCCGACGGCCCGGCCAACCTGCTCGACGCGGTCGCCGTGGCTGGAGCCGAGCGGGCCGGCGGACTGGGAACGACGGTCGTGTTCGGGGGAGAGATCCACGCTGCCACCAGCGTGCGCAAGATCGACAGCACCGGGCCGGCCGCCTTCGGCTCACCCGGGGCGGGGCCGATCGGACGGGTGGTGGAGGGGCGAATCTGGCTGCACGCCCGGCCGGCCGCGGTCACCGCTCCGCTTGATCCAGAGAGCCTGGACTACCGCGTCGAGATCCTCACCGCCAGCCTGGGCGATGACGGGGTGGGGCTGGCCGAGGCCGCGGAGCGCGCCGACGGGATCGTCGTCGTCGCGTTCGGCGCCGGGCATCTTCCCCCCGGGATGCTCCGCGCGCTTCGCCGCGTGGTGAGCGAGGAGCCGGTGCTCATCACCTGCCGCCCGGAGCGGGCGTCGATGCTGTTCGCCACCTACGGCTTCGACGGCGCCGAGCCCGACCTGCGCGACTGCGGCGCAGTGTGCGTGCCCTTCCTCTCCGCCCCGGCCGCGCGCATGGCCCTGCTCTGCTGCCTGGGCTCGGGCCTTGACCGCGACGGGATCGCCGCCGCGCTCTCGGCCTTCGACGCCGGGTAGATTCTCACTCGGGAAGACGATGCGCGTGCGTGCCTTGATACGGGCTGTGCCGGTGGCGCTCACGCTCGTGGTGGCCGGATGCGGGTCCTCGGCCCAGAGCCGCACCCCCTCGTTGGCCGCGGTGCCCCTGACCGCGCGGGCCCGGATCCTCGCCCACGTGACCCGCTGTGACCCGGGGGCCAACCAGTACTGCGCGGTGCAGCTGGTGGTGGTGGGGCGCTACGGCAGCTCGGACGAGTTGCTGAAAAGCGAGCGCCAGCACCTGCAGGCACTCGGCTGGGGCCTGGTCAACGCCGAGACCGGGGATGAGCACGCCGCCGAGTCACCGGGTCACCGCTTTCACATCGTGTTCGCCACCGCCGCGCTCGATCTCAAGGACGTGGACCTCGGCTGGGTCAAGCGTTCGCGGATGATCGCCCGGGTCCTCTCCCAAACCATGATCGCCCGCCAGTCGGCGCTGTCGGTGATGCTGGAGTCGGGTTCGGCCTAGGTTCGGGGCGCGGGGCCGCCGGATCAGGTGTGGGAGCGCAGGTGCAACCGGCGATCCTCGGCCACGCCGAGGCAGCTGTCGCCGGCGAGCAGATCGCGCAGGTCACTGCCCACCAGCGCGCGGCGCCAGCCGCTGAGCGTCCGCAGCTCGGGCTCGGGCTCGCCCCGGCGAGCGGCGCCGACGATCAGCTCGAGCTCGGCCCGCGAGGCGATCAGCTCGTAGGCCAGGCCGGCCTCCAGGGCCCGGGCCCGGAGCAGGGCCTCGGCCAGGGAGATCAGGGGGGCGTCGCCGGACTCCGAGCGGGCGCGGGCCTCATCGCGCGCGATCGGCTCGGCTTGGCGCCCGCGGCCGATGGCGTCGAGGATCGCCTGGCCGCGGCGCTTGATGGTCGGCGGATGCAGCCCGCGGATCTGCTCGAGGCCCCCCAGCGTGGAGGGATGGCGCTTGGCCAGTTCGACCAGCGGCGGGTCGGCCAGGATCGAGCCCACGGGCCTGTCCAGCGATGCCGCGGTGCGCTCGCGCCATGCGGCCAGCTCGCGTGCGACGGCGCGGGCGCGAGGATCGAGCTGTCCGAGGCGGGGCAGACGCTCCCAGGCGGTTTCCGGATCCCGCTCGTCGGTGGCCAGCTCCAGCCGGCGGCACTCCTCCCGCGCCCAATCGAGGCGCCCGCTCTCGCTCAACCGCCGCTGGATCTCATCGGCCAGCTCGAGCAGGTGGGCCACGTCCTCGGCCGCATAGCCCAGCTGCTCCGCGGTCAGCGGGCGGACGTCCCACCGGGTATAGCTGGCCGTCTTGCCCACCCGGCGGCCGAGCATCGCACCGATCAGATTCCCGTACCCGGTCTGGGCTCCGCCGCCGCTGAAGCCGGCGGCGATCTGGGTGTCGAAGATGTTGTTCAGCTCGGTGTGCCAGGCGCGGCGCAGGATGGCCACGTCCTGGCGCCCGGCATGGAGGACGATCTCCACCTCGGGATCGGCCAGGAGCTCGGCCAGGGGGCGGACGTCGACTTCGCTCAGTCCGTCGATCAGATAGATGAGCGGGTCGCTGCCGGGCTCGGGGTTCTCGACCGCCACCTGGACCAGGCAGAGCAGCGCCCGGTAGCGGCCCTCGGACATGAATTCGGTGTCGATTCCGAGCCGCCCTGCGGCGCGCGCGGCGCGCGCGGCCTCGAGCACCTCAGGTGCGGTGGCCAGGCCCCCATCATCCATGGGCGGACCCTACCGTCTCGGACTGTGAGCCGCCCAGCCTAAACCGACCGCCCTGGTAGGATTTAGCCTGTGATCTTCTCCTCCAAGGCCGAGTACGGCGTCCGGCTGATGATCGAGCTCGGACGGCAGTCGCCCGAGCACCCGACCAGCCTCAAGGCGATCGCCGACGCCGAGGGGCTCCCGCTGGCCTACCTCGAGCAGGTGGTCGCCCGGCTGCGCAGGGCCGGCCTGGTCATGAGCGCCCGCGGCGCTCACGGCGGCTACTGGCTCGCCCGTCCGGCGGAGGAGATCGCCATGGACGAGGTCGTCCAGGCCCTGGAGGGCTCGATCGCCCCGATGGAGTGCTTCGTGCACGACCACACCGAGCGGGTGCTGTGCTCCCACCAGCCCGACGCCGGGCGCGGCTGCGCGACCAAGCTGCTGTGGACCCGCGTCCAGGGCGGCATCATCCGCTCGCTGCAGACGACCACCCTGGCCGAGCTGGTGGAGTTCTCCGGCGGCCGCGAACCCGAACCCGAGACTGCTGCGCCCACGGTGGACGTGATCCCCGTGCCGGCCGCCTAGAGACCCTAAGGAAGAACAAGCATGCCTGATCTCGAGATCCGAAACCTTCACGTCCGCGCCGGTGATAAGGAGATCCTGCGCGGTCTCGACCTGACCGTCGGCGCGGGTGAGATCCATGCCCTGATGGGCCCCAACGGCTCCGGCAAATCGACCCTGGCCAACGCCGTCATGGGCCACCCCGGGCTCGAGGTCACCGAGGGCCAGATCATCTTGGGCGGCGAGGACATCACCGAGGCCACTACCGACGAGCGCGCCCGCATGGGCCTGTTCATGGCCTTTCAGTACCCGGTCTCGGTTCCCGGCGTGACGGTGACCAAGTACCTGCGCACCGTGCTCAACGCCCACCGCGACGCCCGCGGCGAGGAGCCGATCCCGCTCAAGGAGTTCCGCGAGACGGTGGAGGCGGCGATGAAGCTGGTCAGCGTGCCCCGCGAGTTCTCCAGCCGCTACCTCAACGAGGGCTTCTCGGGCGGCGAGAAGAAGCGCATGGAGATCCTCCAGCTGGCCCTGCAGAAGCCGAGCTGGCCGTGCTCGACGAGACCGACTCCGGGCTCGACATCGACGCCCTGCGCGTGGTCGCCGACGGGGTCAACTCGGTGGCCGGCCCCGATCTCGGCGTGCTCATCATCACCCACTACCAGCGGATCCTGCACCTCGTGCAGCCCAGCCATGTGCACGTCATGTACCAGGGCCGGATCGTCCGCGAGGGCGGCCCGGAGCTGGTCGCCGAGCTCGAGGCCAAGGGCTACGGCTGGATCACCGACGAGCTCGTGCAGGACGCGGCCTGAGCGCCGCCGTTGAGGTTCCGGTGAGCACGCTCGAGAGCACACTGCCCGACGTCAGCGCCGATTTCCCGGTCCTGCGCCGGGAGTTCGACGGCCGGCCGGTCTGCTACCTGGACTCGGCCGCCACCTCACAGACCCCGCAGCCGGTCATCGACGCGATGACCGCCTACTACACCGAGTCGCGGGCCTCGATCCACCGCGGGGTCTACCCGCTGGCCGTCGAGGCCACCGACCTGTACGAGGGCGCCCGGGAGCGGATCGCCGCGCTGGCTGCACAGCACGGTGCCGGAGACGATCTTCACCGCCAACGCCACGATGGCCATCAACCTCGTCGCCTACACCTGGGGCCGGCAGAACGTCGGCGCCGGGCGACCTGATCGTGCTGACCGAGATGGAGCACCACTCCAACATCGTCCCCTGGCAGCTGCTGGCCCAGGAGAAGGGCGCCGAGCTCGCCTACGTCGGGCCTGCTCGACGACGGCCGGCTCGACCCCGAGCAGCCTCGAGGCGCTGCTGCGCCGCGGAGCCCGAAGCTGCGTCGCCGTCGCCCACGTCTCCAACGTGCTCGGCACGATCAACGACGTGCAGTCGATCGCCGCGCGCGCCCACGAGGCCGGCGCCACCGTGCTCATCGACGGCAGCCAGGCGGTGCCCCAGCTCCCGGTCGACCTGCGCGCGATCGACGCCGACTTCTACGCCTGGACCGGCCACAAGGCCTACGGGCCGACCGGGAATCGGCGTGCTCCACGGCCGGCGGGAGCTGCTCGAGCGGATGCCGCCGTTCATCGGCGGCGGCCACATGATCCGCACGGTCGGCGACGACCGAGTCGACCTGGACCGATCTGCCCCACAAGTTCGAGGCCGGGACCTCGCAGATCGCCGAGGCGATCGGGCTCGGCGCCGCGGTCGACTGGATCCGCGCGCTCGGGCATCGAGCGGATCCGGGCCCACGAGGCGGCGCTGGTCGCCGACGCGCTGAGCCGGCTGGCCGAGATCCCCGGGCTCCGCATCCACGGCCCGGCGCGAGGCCGGCGACCGCGGCGCGCTGGTCTCCTTCGTGCTCGACGGCGCCCACCCCCACGACGTGGGCGAGATCCTGGGCCGCGAGGGCGTCTGCGTGCGGACCGGCCACCACTGCACCCAGCCGCTGATGCGCCGCCTCGGCGCGACCGCCACCACGCGCGCCTCGTTCGCCGCCCACAACAGCACGGCGGACACCGACCGGCTGATCGAGGGCCTGGGCACGGTGGCCCGGGTGCTCCAGCTCTGAGCGAACTAGCCTCGCAAGTCGACATGGACGACCTGTATCGCGAGAACATCCTCGAGCACTACAAGCGGCCCCACAACTGGAGCCCGCCCGAGCCCGAGCTCGAGCGCGTCGACCTGCAGTTCCACGACCTCAACCCGCTGTGCGGGGACGAGCTGACGGTCAAGCTGGCCGTGGACGACGACGGGCGGATCGAGGATGTCCGCTTCGAGGGCCACGGCTGCGCGATCTCCCAGGCCGCCGCCTCGATGGCCTCCGACGAGGTCAAGGGGATGCCGGTGGCCGAGCTGCTCAAGCTCGACCGCTCGTTCGTGCTCGACCTGCTGGGCATCGACATCTCGGCGCAGCGGATGAAGTGCGCGCTGCTCTCGCTCAAGGTGCTCAAGAGCGCCTCGCTGGGCGACGCCGTGGCCTGGGAGCCCGAGACGCCGGAGACGGCGCGGCGCCGTAGCCGGTCCGGGGCGGCTCCGGGCCGACGCCGCCCGGTTCGCCACGCCTCGGCCCGCTAGACTTCGCTAGGAAATCCGATCCCCACGCTAGGTATTCTCGACATCGTGCCCACCGTCATCGAAGTCTGTCCCGTGAACGAGCTCCCGCCCGGCGAGCGACGCCTGGTCGAATGGGAGGATCTGGAGATCGGCGTGTTCAACTGCGCCGGCACCCTGTACGCGATCGAGGACCGCTGCTCGCACGACGACGGCCCGCTGGCCGAGGGCGAGTTCGACGAGGAGGCGTGCACGGTCGAGTGCCCTCGGCACGGCTCGCTGTTCGACCTGGCGACCGGCAAGCCCAAGACCCTGCCCGCCTATGTCCCGGTGGACACCTTCCCGGTGATCATCGAGGGCGACACGATCAAGCTGGAGGTGGAGTAGCTAATGGCTACTCCCGACACCGTGACCACCGACACGCCGAGCGCGCCGCTGACCGAGAACGAGCGGCTGCGCGGCATCAACGCCGACTACACCGAGCGCTACGGCTTCCACGACGCCGAGAACTACCTCTACAAGGCGCCCAAGGGCCTGACCCCCGAGCTGGTGGCCAAGATCTCCGAGTTCAAGTCCGAGCCGCAGTGGATGCGCGACTTCCGGCTCAAGGCGCTCGACCACTTCCTGGCCCGGCCGATGCCGACCTGGGGCTCGCCGATGCTGGCCGAGGTCGACTTCGACGACATCCACTACTTCGTGCGCGCCTCCGAGCGCGCCGAGCGCTCCTGGGACGACGTGCCCGAGGACGTCAAGAAGACCTTCGACCGGCTCGGCATCCCCGAGGCCGAGCGCAAGTTCCTCTCCGGCGTCGGCGCCCAGTACGAGTCCGAGGTCGTCTACCACCAGGTCAACGACGAGCTCGAGAAGCAGGGCGTGATCTTCATGGACATGGACACCGCGCTGCGCGAGCACGAGGACCTGGTCCGCGAGTACTTCGCCACGATCATCCCGCCCAACGACAACAAGCTGGCCGCGCTCAACAGCGCCGTGTGGTCGGGCGGCTCGTTCGTCTACGTGCCGCCGGGCGTGCACGTCGAGATGCCGCTGCAGGCCTACTTCCGGATCAACACCGAGTCGATGGGCCAGTTCGAGCGCACGCTGATCATCGCCGACGAGGGCTCCTACGTGCACTACGTCGAGGGCTGCACCGCGCCGACCTACTCGTCGCTCGAGCCTGCACTCGGCGGTGGTCGAGCTGATCGCCAAGCCGGGCGCCCGGATCCGCTACACGACGGTCCAGAACTGGTCGACCAACGTGTTCAACCTGGTCACCAAGCGCGCCGTCGCCGAGACCGACGCCACCGTCGAGTGGGTCGACTGCAACCTGGGCTCCAAGCTGACCATGAAGTACCCGAGCGTCTACCTGATGGGCGAGCGGGCCCACGGGGAGATCCTCTCGATCGCCTTCGCCGGCAAGGGCCAGCACCAGGACGCGGGCGGCAAGATCATCCACGCCGCGCCCAACACGACCTCGAACATCTTCGCCAAGTCGATCTCCAAGGACGGCGGCCGCGGCTCCTACCGCGGTCTGCTGGAGATCGCCAAGGGCGCCCACGGCGCCCGCTCCAAGGTGGTCTGCGACGCGCTGCTGCTCGACGAGGAGTCGCGCTCTGACACCTACCCGACGATCCGGATCTCCGAGGACGACGTCAACGTCGGCCACGAGGCCACCGTCTCCAAGGTCGGCGACGACCAGCTCTTCTACCTGATGTCCCACGGCATCTCCGAGGAGGAGGCCTCCAAGCTGATCGTCAACGGGTTCATCGAGCCGATCACCAAGGAGCTCCCGATGGAGTACGCGGTCGAGATGAACCGGCTGATCGAGCTCCAGATGGAGGGCTCGATTGGCTAGCGCGCTCAGCCGAGCGGTCGCCGAGCGGGCGAGCGCGCCGCGCCGAGCACGCTCGAGCTGCCCCAGTTCAAGGGCCGCCCGGGCTGGGAGTTCACCGATCTGAGCGGCGCTCGAGCTGGCCGACTACCGGCCCGCCGACGATCAGCCTGCGGCGAGCGCCAGATGGTGCCGCTCCGTTCGGGATCGCCCCCGCCGATACGGCGCGCTGGCTCGAGCAGTGGCGACGGGCTCGACGCTCCGGCCCACGGCCAGGGGCTGCCCGACGGGCGTGATCGTCAGCACGCTGGAGTCGGCCGCGGCCGAGCATCCCGAGCTGGTCGAGCGCCACCTGGGCAGCGTCGTATCGGCGCAGAGGACGTGTTCGTGGCCCGCAACGACGCCGGCTTTACGCGGCGGCGCGTTCGTCTACGTCCCGCGCGGCGTCGTCGTCGAGCCGCCGATCCTGCTCACCCAGGTCCAGTCGCAGGCGCAGGACCGAGCTTCACCGCCGCACGCTGATCGTGCTCGAGGAGGGCGCCGAGGCCGAGGTCTGGGAGCAGTACCTGTCCGGCGCTCCGAGAGCTCGACGGCGTGTTCAACGTCGTCGCCGAGCTGGTCGTCGGCGACGACGCCCGCCTGCGCTACGTCTGCGGCCAGGACCTGTCCGAGCGCAGCTGGATCTTCGGCGCCCAGCGCGCCGAGGTCGGCCGCGACGGGCGCCTGGACTGGGTGGCGCTCGGCTTCGGCTCGGCCCGCGGCCACGTGCGGATGGAGACCCGGCTGGGCGGCGAGGGCGCCGACGCCCGGGTCACCGGCGCCTACGCCACCCACGGCCGCCAGCACATCGACTTCGACACCACCCAGGAGCACGCCGCTCCCAACACGACCTCCGACCTGGCCTTCCGCGGCGTGCTCCAGGGCCGCTCGAGCGCGGTCTGGAAGGGCAACATCATCGTCGACCCCGGCGCCCAGAAGACCGACGCCTTCCAGGAGTCGCGCAACCTGCTGCTCTCCAAGCGCGCCCACGCCGACGCGATCCCCGGGCTCGAGATCCAGGCCAACGACGTGCGCTGCACCCACGCGCGGCCGTCGCCCAGGTCGACCCCGAGCAGCTCTTCTACCTGCGCTCGCACGGCCTGCCCGAGCCGGCGGCCAAGCGGCTGGTCATCGAGGGCTTCCTGGCCGCGCTGGTCGAGCGCTTCGAGGCCGGTCCGGTGCGCGAGGTCGCTGGGCGACGCGCTCGAGCGCCGCCTCGGCCTGATCCTCGACGTGACCCGCCGCGATTACGATCCGGCGTCATGGCGCGGATCATGCCGCTGGTCGCCCTCGGCTACGGCAAGTTCGTGCGGGCCGACCGGGTCTACGCGCTGGTCCCGCTGGAGGGCCCCGACCGCGGCGACGGCCGCCGCACGCTGGTCCACGTCGAGGGAATCGAGGAGCCGCTGATCGCCTCCCGCTCGGAGGGCGGCGATCGCCCACGACCTGGCCGTCGCGCTGGGCCAGCAGACGCCGCGCGGCCGGCACGGCGAGGCCAGGTGGCGTGCCCGGCCAGGAGCCGCTGTTCTACCCGAGGCCTTCTAGCCGCCGTGCGCCAGGCCGTGCTGCTGCGCGGGATCAACCTCGGGCCGAACCGGCGGGTCCCGATGGCCGAGCTGCGCGCGCTGCTCGCGCGACGCCGGATACGGGGACGTGGGGACCTACGTGCAGAGCGGCAACGTGGTGCTGGACAGCGAGCTGCGTCCCAGCCGAGCTCGAGCGCGACGGCGCCAAGCTCATCGCCGAGCGCTTCGGCTTCGAGGTGCCGGTCATCGTGCGCACCGCGCCAGGAGCTGGCCGCGGTGGTGGCGCGCAATCCGCTCGGCGACGTGGCCACCGAGCCCAAGCGCTACCAGGTCAGCTTCCTGTCCGCCCCGCTCGCGCCGGCGGTGGCCGAGCGGCTGCAGGGGCTGGTGGCTGGCCCCGAGGCGCTGGTCGTCGACGGTCGCGAGATCTACGCCTGGCACCCCGCGGGCGTGGCGCGCTCCAAGCTGTGGAACAAGCTGGCCGGCGGCAGCCTCGGCGTGACCGCGACGGCGCGCAACTGGACCACGGTCGGCGTGCTGGCCGAGATGACGGGTGGCTCGACGTGCGCGCCATACGTGATCGCCGACGTGTTCACCGACACGCCGCTGGAGGGCAACCCGGTGGCGGTGTTCACCGACGGCGCGGGCCTGAGCGGGGAGCTGATGCAGCGGGCCGCCCGGGAGCTCAACCTGTCAGAGACGGTGTTCGTCCTGCCCAGCGAGGAAGACGGCGGCGCCACCCGCGCTCGGATCTTCACCCCGGCGACCGAGCTGCCCGTTCGCCGGGCACCCGGTGCTGGGCACCGCATTCGTGCTCGGCGAGCGCGACGGCGGCGAGGAGATCGGGCTCGTGACCGGCTCGGGGCTGGTCAGGCGTGACACTCGAGCGCGAGGGCGGCCGGGTCCGCCACGGCGAGATGGAGCAGCCGATCCCGACCTGGGAGCCGTTCGGGCCGGCGGCGGAGCTGCTGGCCGCGCTCGGAGCTGGAGCGCTCCGAGCTCCCGGTCGAGGTCTACGACAACGGGCCCGCGGCACGCGTTCGTGGCGCTGGACGACGAGGCCGCGGTGGCCGCGGTCCGCCCCGACCTGGGCGCGCTGGCCGCGGTGGGGGAGGTCGGGGTGAGCTGCTTCGCGGTCGTGCCGGAGGCTCGGGTCAAGACGCGGATGTTCGGCCCCGCGCTGGGGGTGGCCGAGGATCCGGCCACCGGCTCGGCGGCCGGGCCGCTGGCCGTGCACCTGGCCCGCCACGGCCGGATCGGCTTCGGCGCAGCGGATCGAGATCCGCCAGGGCGAGGAGATCGGACGGCCGTCGCGGCTCGAGGCGGTGGTCGAGGGGTCGGCCGAGCGGATCGAGCGGGTGGGGGTCGGCGGCAACGCGGTGATCGTGGCTCGGGGCGAGTACCGCGTCGAGTGACAGCGCCGGCAGCCGTTAGGGTCTCGGCGAATGCGAGTCTCCCCCGCGCCGCGCCACGCCCTGGAGGAGATCTGCGCCACCTTCTGCCCCGGTGGCGACGGTCTGCCCAGCCCCGGCTGAGCTCGGCGCCGTGGACGCCGTCCTGGCCGCCGTCGACGCCACGCGGCCGGCCGAGCAGCTGCAGCTGTCGGCGCTGCTGGCCCTGTGGGACACGCCGGTCATGGGAGCGCTGGGTGGGGCTGGACTGGAGCCGCTTCAGCGCCATGACCCGCGAGCAGCGCGAGCAGGTCCTCCTGTCCTGGGCGGACTCGCGGATCCCGGAGCGGCGGGCGGTGTTCCAGGCGCTGCGCAAGGCCGCGCTGCTCTTCTACTACATCGTCCCGAGCCGGGACGGGGGCCGCAATCCGGCCTGGGACGTGATCGGCTACGACGGCCCCCTGGGGTCGCTGCCCGACGCGCCGGCCAAGCCGCTGGGCGTGACCCGCATCGGTGCTGACACGACGCTGGACTGCGATGTGGTCATCGTCGGCTCGGGCGCCGGCGGCGGCGCGGCCGCCGGGGTGCTGGCCGGCAGCGGGTCTCGAGGTGATCGTGATCGAGTCCGGCCGCTACTACGACGACGAGGACTTCGACGGCGCCGAGTACAAGGCGATCAGCAACTTCTACATGGGCGCGCCCACGGCGACCCATGACCAGAGCGTCGGCCTGATCGCCGGCTCGTGCCTGGGTGGGGGCACCGTGGTCAACTACTCGACCTCGTTTCGCACCCCGGATGACGTCCGCGCGCAATGGGCCGGGCTCGGGGTGCCCGCGTTCGCCTCCGAGGACTACACGACCAGCCTCGACGCCGTCTGCGAGCGGCTGGGCGTGGGCCAGGAGTACAACCAGCCCTCGACCCGCGAGCAGAAGCTCCAGGAGGGCTGCGTCAAGCTGGGCTGGCACGTCGACGCCATGCCCCGCGGAGTACGTAACTGCGCTCAGGGCCGCGAGTGCGGTTATTGCGGTCTGGGCTGCCGGGTTGGCGCCAAGCAGTCGGTGCGTCAAGACGTGGCTGCCCGACGCCCATGCGCAGGGCACGAAGCTGATCGTCGACACCAAGATCGACCGGGTGATGGTGGAGGGCGGCCGGGCCCGGGGGGTGGTCGGCCGCACCGGCGGACGGCCATCGGCTGACCGTCAAGGCCCGCGCCGTGATCGCCAGCTGCGGGGCGATCCACACGCCGGCCTTGCTGCGCCGCTCGGGTCTCGAGAACGAGAACATCGGCCAGCATCTGCGCCTGCACCCGGCCGGCGTCGTGTTCGGCGTGTTCGACGAGGAGCTGAAGCCGTGGGAGGGCGTCATGCAGGCTCTCTACTCCGACCAGTTCCGCGACCTCGACGACGGCTATGGCCTGAAGTTCGAGACCGCCGCCTCCCACCCGCACCTGCTGATCCCGTTCAGCCCGTGGCGCGGTTCGCGCGAGAACTTTGCCCTCATGGAGGGCCTGGCCAACACGGTGCCGATCGGCGTCCTGCTTCGCGACCGCGACGGGGGAGAGGTGCGGGTCGGGCGCGATGGGGAGCCGGTCGTCCGCTACCGGCTCTCGGACTTCGACGCCGGACACCTGCGCACCGGCATGGACGGCGCCGCGCAGATGCTGGAGGCCGCCGGCGCACGGCGCATCTTCTCCTCGCACAGCAAGTTGGTTTGCTACGACCCCGGGCGCTCGGGCTCCCGCACGCAGTTCATGGCCGACGCCGATGCGGCTGGCTACGGCGCCGGTCAGGTGAGCCTGAACTCGTTCCACATCATGGGCTCGGCCCGCATGGGCGGCTCTCCCGGCACCTCAGCCTGTGATCCGGCCGCTCAGACCTGGGAGGTCCGGGACCTCTACGTGCTCGACGGCTCGTCGTTCCCGACCGCGTCTGGGGTCAACCCGCAGATCTCGATCCAGGCCATCGCCCACATGAGTGCCCGGGGACTGGCCGCTCGCCTGACCTAGCCTCGCGGTCCGGCTGACCCTGGCGGGCGAGCCCGAGTGCCGAGGTTGTCGCGCCGGGGAACCGGTGGGATACTCGACTGACCCACATTCCGCTTCACCCGCCGGAGGTGATGACTGTGTCAGAGCCGGCCCATGTTCTCGTCGTCGCGCACCAGACGGCCGCGACCCCCGCTCTCCTGGGCGCCGTCCGCGAGCGCTCACGCCAGGGGCCCGCGACGTTCCATCTCGTCGTGCCGCGTCAGGCCCACGGCATGCACAAGGTCGTCGATCCCCAGGATGCCGGGGAGGACGAGGCCACTCGCGCCCTCGCAGGGGCACTCCCGAAGCTGAGCGAGGCGACAGGGACGACAGTGACCGGGGACATCGGCGATGCCGAACCCCTGTCGGCGATCCAGGACGCGGTCAACCTGGGCTCATTTGACGAGATCATCATCTCGACCCTTCCGCCGCGGCTCTCGCGCTGGCTGAAGCTCGATCTGGTCTCCAAGACCCGAGGACTCGGCCTGCCCGTCACCCACGTCGAGGCGGCCGGCGCCCAGCAGCCGCTCGGGGTTCACTGAGCGGGACCCGGAGTGGGGTGGCTTGGACCTGAGCCGTCGGGGTATACCGCACCCTGACGATGAGGCTGGCCACCTTCCTTGCCCACGATCAGGACCGCCCCCGGGCCGGCGAGGTGAGCGATGGTCATGTCCATGCCTTCGCGGATGATCTGGGTGTCGCTGAGATCCTGAGCGGGGTCAGACCCGAGCGCAGCGGAGCGTCGTGGGCGCTGGACCAGGTGAAATTACTGGCGCCGATCCCCGAGCCCGGGACGATCTACGCCATCGGGCTCAACTACGCCGCCCACGTCGAGGAGACCGGGGCGACGCCACCGGAGACGCCGATCGTGTTCGTCAAGGTCCGGGGCTCGGTGGCCCCGCCCGGCGGCCCGATCCGCTGTCCCGAGGTCGTGCGGCGCCTGGACTACGAGGGCGAGCTGGTGATCGTCATCGGGGACGCGGGCCGGATCGGCGGCTACTGCATCGCCGACGATGTCACCGCCCGCGACCTCCAGGGCCGGGAGCCGCAGTGGACGCGGGCCAAGGGCGCTGACACGTTCTGCCCCTTCGGACCCTGGGTGACGACCGCCGAAGAGGTCCCAAACGGCGATGACCTAGCGGCTGCGCACGTGGGTCAACGGCGAGCTGCGCCAGGACAGCCGCACCTCTGACCTCGTCTTCGACTGCCAGACGCTGGTCGACTTCATCGCCCAGACTTGCGCCCTGCAGCCCGGGGATCTGATCCTGACCGGAACCCCGAGCGGGGTCGGACAGGCCTTCGATCCGCCGCGGTTTTTGAAATCCGGGGATTCGGTGAGGATCGCGATCGAAGGCCTGGGCGAAATCGAGCACTGCGGTCGAATGAGCTTGCGCTGGCCTCGACGTGCGGTGTCGGGTAGGCGCGGGCTCGCCGAGAGGAGGAGGAAGGGATGCTGAGGCTCCATCCGAGCACCGTCGACTACGTGATCCTGGCGATCTACTTCGTCGTCGTCCTGGGTATCGGTTTCGTGGCCCGGCTGTCGATCAAGACCGACCTGGACTTCTTCCTCTCCGGACGCTCGCTGCCGGCCTGGATCACCGGGCTGGCCTTCATCGCCGCCAACCTGGGCGCGCTGGAGATCCTCGGGCAGGCGGCCAACGGCGCCCAGTACGGCGTGCCCGCGGTCCACTACTACTGGCTCGGCGCCGTCCCGGCCATGGTCTTCCTGGGCATCGTGATGATGCCCTTCTACTACGGGGCCAAGGTGCGCTCCGTGCCCGAGTACCTGCGGCTGCGCTTCAACGAGCCCACGCATGCCTTCAACGCCGTCACGTTCGCGATCGCCACGGTGCTCATCTCGGGGGTCAACCTGTATGCCCTGGCCCTGATCATCCATCTGATGCTCGGCTGGTCGATCATCCTGGCCATCCTCGTCGCCGCCGCGATGGTGCTCGTCTACATCACCCTGGGCGGCCTGACCTCGGCGATCTACAACGAGGTCCTGCAGTTCTTCATCATCGTCGCCGCGCTGCTGCCGCTGACCCTGGTCGCGCTGCATGCGGTGGGCGGGGTGTCGGGCCTCGAGAACAAGATCAAGGCCTTCAAGCCGTTGGGCAACGCGGGTCTGCACGCCTGGCAAGGGCCTGGCCATCCATCACGTGACCAACCCGCTCAAGTCCGACTGGGTCGGGGTGGTCTTCGGCCTCGGCTTCGTGCTCGGCTTCGGCTACTGGACGACCAACTTCGCCGAGGTCCAGCGCGCGCTGTCGGCCCGCAACATGTCGGCCTCGCGGCGCACGCCGCTGATCGGGGCCTTCCCGAAGATCTTCCTGCCCGCGATCATCATCCTCCCCGGGCTGATCGCCGTGGTCACGGTCAAGGGCCTGGGCATCGGCAAAGGCCTCGGGATCCAGTACAACACGGCGATCCCCCATCTGATCGGCAACTACCTGCCCGAGGGGATGCTGGGGCTGGCGGTGACCGGTCTGGTCGCGGCCTTCATGGCCGGGGTGGCGGCCAACGTGACCGCGTTCAACACCGTGGTCACCTACGACCTGATCCAGTCCTACTTCGCCAAGGACCGCGATCCGGCCTTCTACCTGCGCTCGGGCCGGATGGTCACCATCGCCGGGATCCTGATCTCGGTGCTCACGGCGCTGATCGCCAAGGGCTACTCGAACATCATGAACTACATCCAGACGTTGTTCTCGATCTTCAACGCGCCCCTGTTCGCCACCTTCATCATCGCCATGTTCTGGAAGCGGGCCACCGCGTGGGGCGGGTTCTTCAGCCTCGTGGCGGGGACCGCAGCGGCCTACGCCGTCAACCGTCTGAACGCCTATTCGACCATCTTCCACTTCGGCTCGCCGCTGAGCGCCAGCTTCTGGCAGGCGATCATCGCCTTCCTCGTCGACGCGGCGGTGATGGTGGTGGTCTCCCTGGTCACCAAGCCCAAGTCCGTGGAGGAGCTGGGCGGCCTGGTCTGGGGTAGGCACGCGCAAGGAGGAGCCGAGGCCGAAGCCGATCCGCGCGACAAGCTGTGGTGGCGCTCGCCGATCCTGCTCGGCAGCGTGATCATGGTCCTGGTCATCGTCCTGAACATCATCTTCATCTAGGGGGTAGCCGACATGGCTGAGGAACATCAACGTCCGTTCGGGGGCCACGACCGGCCTGACGATCCGGGTCCACTCCCGTCGACCGGCGCCACCGACGAGGAGGAGATCCGGGCGGCCAAGGCGGCCAACCGGTTTGACATCCGCCGCCTGATCGGCGGCCTGTTCCTGCTCTACGGGGTGATCCTGACCGTGCTCGGGCTGGCCGGCTCACACGAGGTCAAGAACAAGGCGGCGGGAATCAACGTCGACCTGTGGACTGGCATCGGCATGCTCGTGTTCGGCGCCCTGATGGTCTTCTGGGCGCTGTCGCGCCCAACCATGCCCGAGCCGCCGGAGACCCGTGGCCAGGGCTCGGGCCGGATCCGTCGCGCGCCCGCCACCTAGGGCAGATCGTGGCTAGGACTGGAGCGTGGCGCTGACGCTGATCTCGACGCCGGCGAGAGCGCGCGAAATCGGGCAGTTCCGGCCGGCGGTCTCGGCGGCTTGCGCAAAGGCCGACTGATCGATCCCCGGGACCTGGCCGGTGACGGTCAGCTCGGAGGTGGTGACGGTGGGCGCGCCGTCGCGCTCGTCAAGCGTGACCTTGGCCGTCACCTCGAGCTGCTCGGGATCGTTGCCGGCCTGGGAGAGCTCATTGGACAGGGCCATCGAGAAGCACGAGGAATGGGCGGCGGCGATCAGCTCCTCCGGGCTGGTCTGCCCGTTTGATCGCTCGGTCCGCGAGGCCCAGGTGACGCCTAGGTCAGAGAGGGCTCCGCTGGCCCCGTTGAGCGTGCCCTTGCCCTTGGGAAGATTGCCCGTCCAGACCGTCGTCGCCGATCGTTCTGCCATCGCCATAGCCACTACCTCCGCATTTGTCAGTGGTGTTCGATCACGCGATCGATCAGCCCGTACTCGACCGCTTGGTCGGCCTTGAAGAAGCGGTCGCGCTCCATGTCTGTGTGCACCTGCTCAAAGGTCTGGCCGGTGTGATGGGCATAGATCTCATCGGTCCGCTTGCGGATGTTGAGGATCTCCCGCGCGTGGATCTCGATGTCGCTGGACTGGCCCTCGAAGCCGGCTGACGGCTGATGGATGAGGATCCGGCTGTTGGGCAGCGAAAAGCGCTTGCCCTTGGCCCCCCCGGTCAACAGCAGCGAGCCCATCGACATCGCGATGCCCACGCAGATCGTCTGGATCTGCGGCTTGATGAACTGCATCGTGTCGTAGATGGCCAGACCCGAGTAGATCGATCCGCCCGGGCAGTTGATGTAGATCGAGATGTCCTTGTCCGGGTCCGAAGACTCGAGATGCAGCAGCTGGGCGACGATCAGGTTGGCCACCTGGTCATCGATCGGCGTACCCAGGAAGACGATCCGCTCGTTGAGCAGCCGGCTGTAGATGTCGAACTCGCGCTCACCGCGCGCCGTCCGCTCGATGACCATCGGGACCAGGGGCATGCCCTCACCCTAGAACATGCAGCCCGGCGTGCCTGCGGCCCCTAACTGGCGGCGCGCTGATACAGCAGTCAGGGCACGATCACCGCAGTGCCGGTGAAGCGTCCGGCGCGCAGGTCGCTCAGGGCCTGCTCGGCCTCCTCGAGCGGGTAGGCGGTCACAGTCGTGCGCACCGGCACCTGGGGCGCGAGACGCAGGAACTCGTGGCCGTCCTCACGGGTCAGGTTGGCCACCGAGCGGATCCTCCGCTCGTGCCAGAGGTCCTCGTAGGGGAACGAGGGGATGTCCGACATGTGGATCCCCGCGCAGATCACGCTGCCGCCCGGGGCCAGCGCGTCGAGCGCCGCGGGCACGAGCGCGCCGGCGGAGGCGAAGATGATCGCCGCGTCGAGCTCCTCGGGCGGACGCTCGTCACTGCCGCCGGCCCACGCGGCGCCCAGCGAGCGCGCGAAGCTCTGGCCGCGCTCATCGCCGGCGCGGGTGAACGCGTACACCGTCCGGCCCTGGTGGACGGCGACCTGGCAGATCATGTGGGCGGCCGAGCCGAACCCGTAGAGCCCGAGGCGAGAGCCCTCGACGGCCTCGGTCATGCGCAGGGCCCGGTAGCCGATCAGCCCGCCGCAGAGCAGCGGCGCGGCCTGCTCGTCGGAGAGCGCTTCCGGGATCGGCAGGCAGAAGCGCTCGTCGGCCACGGTCAGCTCGGCGAAGCCGCCGTCGATGTCCCGGCCGGTGAACCGGGCGTGGAGGCAGAGATTCTCCCGACCGCTGCGGCAGTAGCGGCAGTCGCCGTCGGTCCAGCCGAGCCAGGGAACGCCCACCCGACGCCCGTCCTCGGTCTCGGCGACGATCTGATGCCCGAGGATGACCGGTAGCTTGGGGGCCTCGATTTCGGCGTCGCGCAGGTGCAGGTCGGTCCGGCAGACCGCGCAGGCCCGGACGCGGAGCAGCAGCTGTCCGGGTCCGGGCTGTGGATCTGCCCGCTTGAGGATTCGCAGCGGCTGCTGCGGGTGCTCGAGGACGGCAGCGCGCATTGGGTCAATGATGACCGCTCGTGCCGGCGGCGCTGCGGAGACCCGTTAGCGTTCGGGGGACCAGATGGTTCCGCTCAACGTCCCCAATGTCCTCACCGTCATGCGGATCCTGCTCGTGCCGGTACTGGTCGTCGCGCTGCTGGCGAATACCGCGGACGGGGATCTGCTGGCCGCGATCGTGTTCGCCGTGGCCTCGGTGACCGACGCGGTGGACGGGCAGCTGGCGCGTTCGCAGGGGGCTGTGACCACGTTCGGCAAGCTCATGGACCCGATCGCCGACAAGCTGCTGATCGTCGCCGCGCTGGTCGCGCTGGTGTCGCTGGGCCGGCTCGAGGCCTGGGTGGCGATGGTGATCATCGCCCGCGAGTTCGCCGTGACCGTGCTCCGGGCGGCCGCCGGGGCGCAGCAGGGCCTGGTCATCCCGGCCAGCTCGTTCGGCAAGCTCAAGACGGCCACCCAGGTGCTCGATGGTCATGGCCCTGATCGCCTTCGACGAGCGACCGGTATGGATGACGGTCGCTCGTCTACCTGACCGTGGTGGTGACAGTCGTTTCGGGGCTGGATTACTTCTTCGGGCTGCGCCGGCGCCTGGCCGAGCCGGCGACCGAACGCGCGGGCGCCCAGCCCGCGCCGCCGCGCGCCGAGCCCTGAGCGCGCGTCAGGTGCCCCGGGGGGCTCGCAATACGAGCGGGGGCTAGTGGCCGCCCACTAGTCGGTGGCGTGAAGCCAGGCGCTGCGGCCGGTGTGAACCGGAGTCGGCGTAGCGCTGCGAAGCTCCTCGCGAATCTCCTTCAAAGTGCCGAAGCGCTCGGCGACGACGTTGTGCTGGTGGATCGTCTCCAGGTTGACCTGGCGCGCGGAGACGAAGGCCCGGTCGTCGAGCTGGGGCAGCCGCTCGATGACCCCACGAACCATCTCGCGCACGCAGTCCTCGACAAAGCGAGGGCGGCGGTGGGCCTTCTCCACCACGTGGGCCTCGTCGGTGCGCTTCATCAGCTCGTAGATCTCCGAGGACATCGACTGCTCGACGATCTCCAGGAGCAGGGCGGCGTCGATCTCGTCGTCACAGTCCTCGGGGCAACCGACGTGCAGCGTGCCGAGACCGCGCTGGTTGTGGGTAGCCACCGGGACGGCCTCGAGGATCCGCTCGATCTCATCGCCGGTAAAGCCCTCCTCCAGCAGCCGCTCCCGGGCCTGAGCCGGCGACCAGCTCCTGGGCGCACGGGCAGGCCGTGATCCCCTGAGCGGTGACGCCGACGAGGCGCCGAGTGCCGAGCTCGGTGGCCACCGCGCACCCGTGGAGCGTGTACATCTCCTGGGTGATGACCCCCGACACCGGCGCGGGCTTGTGCTCGGGGAAGCGAGCCTCGACGCTGACCTCGGCGCGTCGCGCGCCCTGGCGGTCGCGGACCAGCTGGGCGATGTGCTCGGCCAGCGTTTCCACCTTGAAGGTGGAGTCGCCGAGCACCACCTCGCCGATCGCCTCGTTGACCACCTCCTCGAAGCGCGACATGTGGGCGCCCTTCTGGTTCGGACCCGAGCTCGACCACGCACTCGAACGGGCCGAGAACAGCTGCTGACCTCCCGACGGATCGCCACTCGTCGGTGTGGCGGTGGCCCCGTTCTGGCGCAGGCGAATGACCTTCTCGACACCGGTGACGCCGACGCGGGACAGGCTCAGGGCCAGCGCCGGGGTTCGCGCCTGCACGTCGATCAGCGTGCTCGGGGATGGGGGGCTGTCGGTCATCTCACTCCGCCTTCGGGTCCACGTCTGCGGCCACTGAGTGCAGCCGGCTCGCGACAAAGAGTAGAGCGGTCACTCGGTTGGCCTGCATAGGCGCGTTTCGCGCCCGCCCCGGATTGTGGTATCAATCCTCACGGTCGTATCAGGAGTCACGAGGGAGGCTCCCGATGGATATCGGGGGTGCTCTAGATCCGCAAGCGGAGGAGCTCAGGGGCTGTGAGCGTTGATGAGATCGTTCTGTTGAGCGATGACGCGCCGATCGCCGAGACGGACGAACTGCGCGGACTGATCGCCGAAGGGCAGGAGCGAGGCTTCCTCACCTTTACCCAGATCGAGGGTTGTCTGGAGGAGGCCGAGGTCACCAAGGAGCAGGTGCAGGAGTTGCACGCCTATCTCGACGAGCACGGGATCGACGTCGTCGAGTCCGACGGTCGTCCGTCACGCTCCGAGGCCGGCAGTGTGGAGGCCGGGGCTCAGCGGGCGGCGGCTCCCGACCCGGAGCAACGCAAGAAGGTGGAACTCGATCTGACCGTGGAGCCGAGTCTCGATTCGCTGCGCCTCTACCTGCGCTCCATCGGGCGCGTGAACCTGCTCACCGCCGAGCAGGAGGTCCTCCTGGCCCGGCGCATTGAGCGCGGCGACATGCTGGCCAAGCAGCAGATGATCGAGGCCAACCTGCGCCTCGTCGTCTCGATCGCCAAGTCCTACCTGGGCCGCGGCCTCACGTTTTTGGACCTGATCCAGGAGGGCTCGATGGGGCTCATCCGGGCGGTGGAGAAATTCGACTATCGCCGCGGCTACAAGTTCTCCACCTACGCCACCTGGTGGATCCGCCAGGCGGTTACGCGCGCGATCGCCGACAAGGGCCGCACGATCCGCATTCCCGTCCACATGGTCGAGAAGCTGAACAAGGTCGTCCACGTCGAGCGCCAGCTCGTCCAGCAGCTGGGACGCGAGCCGACGCCGCAGGAGATCGCCGCCGAGCTCGAGACCACGGTGCGCGAGGTCCGCGACATCCTGCGCATGGCCCAGCAGCCCATTTCTTTAGAGAAGCCGGTCGGTGAGGAGGACGACTCCGCGCTGGGGGACTTCGTCGAGGACCAGAGCGCCGAGTCGCCCTTCGAGCTGGCTTCCGAGCACCTGCGCCGGGAGAATCTCCTGCGCGCCCTGGCGGCGCTCCCCGAGCGCGAGCGCGAGGTGATCCAGATGCGCTTCGGCCTGACTGGCGAGCGGCCCTACACGCTCGAGGAGGTCGGCCGCGCCTTCAACGTCACCCGTGAGCGGATCCGCCAGATCGAGAACCACACGCTGAAGAAGCTCGAGGCGCTGCCCGAAGCCCAGCGCCTGCGCGACGCTTCGTAGTCGCGCAGCCCGGGGCGAACGCTTTGTAACGAACGCCGGGCCGCTCTCTACGGTCGGCCCATGACCACTTTCAAGCGGGATCCAAGGGGGCAGGGGGACCTGGGCGAACGGTCGGCCATCGTCTGGCTGATGGCGCTCGGCTGGCCGGTCTTCCTGCCCATCGGGCACAGCCCGGACGTCGACCTGGTCACCGACTTTGGCGACGGACTGGTTCGCGTCCAGGTCAAGACGACGACGCAGTTCATCAAAGGCAGATGGTCGGTCGCTGTCTGCACGCGCGGGGGCAACCGCAGCTGGAGCGGGGTGGTCAAGCGGCTGGACCCGACCCGATATGACCAGCTGTTCGTCCTCGTCGGCGACGGCCGGCGCTGGTTCATACCTGCCGCTGCGGTCGACGGAGGGACCCGCCTGGACGTCGGCGGTCCCAAGTACGCGGAGTACGAAATCGACCCCGGGCAACCGCTGCCGGCCTGGGTCGCCTCGCTAGACTCGGCGGCGCTCGGCGGGATTCCTGAGCGGTCAAAAGGGACGGGCTGTAAACCCGTTGGCTCTGCCTTCCCAGGTTCGAATCCTGGTCCCGCCATTCCGGGTCTGGAATGACCCGTGACCCCACTCATGACAGCCGGCGAACCCGAGCCCCCCGGCGAACTCGATCGCCCTGATCCGCCGCCCGAATCAGATCAGCGGGACGGCCGCCGACGCCGGCTGCGGCGCTTCGCGGTCGGGGTCGACACCCAGCCCAGGCTGCTGACCGCGGCCGAGCGGCTGCGGCGCAGCCTTCCCGGCGATGAGCGCTTCGGCGACGCGCTGTCGACCGCCGGAACCCACCCGGCCGAGATCGTGGCCCGCGGGGTATCCGCCCTGCAGCCCGACCGCCGCAGCGTGAGCCAGGAGCTCGGCCTGGCCGGTCTCCAGGTCTGGCAGTCGCTGTCGGAGGCCACTGGACGCGGACGCGGGGATCAGGAGCTGGCCATCCTGTTCACCGACCTGGTCGGGTTCTCGAGCTGGGCTCTGCGGGCCGGCGACGCGGCCACGCTGGAGCTCCTGCGCCGGGTCGGCACGGCGCTCGAGGCGGCGGTGGCCGGGCGAGACGGGCGGATCGTCAAACGCCTGGGCGACGGGATCATGGCCACCTTCCTGGCCCCCCGGCCGGCCGTGGACGCTGCCCTCGACGCCCAGGACGCGATCGCCGGTATCGACCTCGATGGTCATACTCCGCGGATGCGCGCGGGGATCCACTGGGGCTCTCCGCGCAAGCTCGGCGGGGACTATCTCGGGGTCGACGTGAACGTCGCCGCCCGGGTTGGCGCGGCGGCCAAGGCCGACCAGGTCCTGGTCTCCGACCCGCTCCTCGCCCGCCTCGAGCTCGGCGACCTGCAGGCCGGCCGGGCCAAGCGCCTGCGCGCCGAGGGGGCCCCGCGCGACCTCACGGTGGTATCGATCTCGCGCCCATGAGCAGAGGAGGACCATTTCCCTTCTCTTGCAGGTTTCCTTGCAGATGCTCCGGCTACGTCCCCCGAAACCGGCCCCACTGTTAGCGTCACCGCGGTCCGAGCCCCGCGGCTGCGCGGCCCGCGCCTCGCGGCTGCCCGGCGCACACGGTTCGAGCAGATCACCGATGCTCCTCGCCAAGACGCCACTGAACCGTGCGGCCGCCCTACTCCTGCTCGGCTTGGTGGCCCTGCTCGTCGCGGTGCCGCTCGCGGCCGGGCCGCCGCGGGCCAGGGCGGCCACCACCGGGAAACTGCGGCAGCGGATCGCCGCTGGTCAGGGCCGCGTCTCAGCGTTGGCCGGAGGGGTCGGCGCAGCGAGCCGCAACGTCGCGCGCCTTGGCCAGAGCGTCTCCTCGCTCCAGCGGCAGGTCGATCGGCTCCAGGCCGATTTGAACGTCAAGCGGGCTCAGCTCCTGAGGCTGCAAGCTCAGCTGAGCACCGCCCGGGCGCGGCTCGTCCGCCTAGAGGCCGCCCAGACTCACGACCGAGGCGGTGCTCTCCCAGCAGCTAATCGGTAGCTACGAGGCCGACCGCCCAGACCTGGTCAGCGTCGTGCTCGAGGCCACCGGGTTCAGGAACCTGCTCGAGCAGCTGGCCTTCGCTGAAAGGGTGGGCAACCAGGACACCCGGATCGTCGGTCAGGTGAAGGCCGCCCGTCGCGCGGTGGCGGCCCAGGCAACTCGCCTGGGGGCGTTTTCAGAGCGCCAGCAGCAGCTCACCACCGCGGTGCTCTACGAGCGCAACAGCGTGGACCGCACGCGCCTGACGCTCGTCTCCGAGGAGCTATCGGCTACGCGGGTCCGTAACGGAAGGGCCGGTAGGCTCGCCTTGGCGCGCCAGTCCGTCGCCGGTCTGCACGCGGAGCTCGTTCACCTCGAGGCGGCCCAGGTAGCTGCGGCGGCCCGCGCGGCGCGGGCCGCTGCGGTACATTCCTCCGCCCCGGCCGCGAGCTCCGGGTCATCGGGCGGCTCGGCAGGGAGCGCGCCCGCTCCCGCGCCGTCGAGTGGTGGCGGCTTCACCTTCCCGCTTCCCACCAGCGCGGCCTCGCCCCCGAGCACCTGGTCACTCGACGACGGGGTTGACATCTCGGCGCCGGGCGGCACCGCCGAATATGCCGTCTGCTCCGGAACGATCGTCCAGCACGGAATCGGGGGCTTCGGCCCATCTGCTCCAGTGATCCACTGCGACAGCTCCCTGTCGGGCTATGACTACGTCTACTACGGGCATGCCGGGCCCGGGAACTGGACCCCCGTCGGCGCCCATGTGAGCCGGGGCCAGGTCATCTCCGAGGTCGGTTACGGGGACGTCGGCATCTCGACCGGACCACACCTCGAGATCGGGTTCGCCGACTCGAGCGGCGCTCCGATCGGCCCGTCCAGCGCTCCGGCCATGGCCGCTCTGCTCCACGCCGCCTACGGCGGCTGACCTCCGCCATCCGGGCGCCGGCGGAGGCCCCGACCCGGGCGGAGACCGAGGGCCGCCAGGGCGGCCGAGCCGCTACGCTGCGCGAACGCCCTCTTAGCTCAGCTGGTAGAGCACTTCCATGGTAAGGAAGGGGTCGTCGGTTCGAGTCCGACAGAGGGCTCTGTAAACTCCCGCAAAACGGCCGTTCTAGGCTCCGAGCGCGCCGAAGCGCTCAGACAAGACCTCAACCAGCAGTCACAGCACCACGCTGCGGCGAGCCGACCACTCGAGGAAGTTCGCAGCGAGCTACGCGGTGATCGCGGCCAAGCGACGGACGACTGACGAGTGACGACGGCTGTCGAGAAGCCCGCAGCCAGAACTGCACCATCCAGTGTGAGTTGGCCCGCCAGACGGAACCCACGATGGTCTCAGATAAGCTCAAAGTATGTCCGATGAACCCGATGAGACTCGCGGCGGGAACGTTTGCCGTCGAGCTATCGCGAATGAAACGGTCCAATTCGCTGCGGAGCACCCGCACTCAGCGCGAACTCAGGCGAACGCCGATGAGTTCACCGCGATCGATCCAGTTGTGCACTGTTTGTTGGTTGACCTTCAGCTGCTTTGCAACCTCAAACACGGTCAGAAACTCATCGGTCATCCTCTCGGACCCTTCAGACATGATTGCGGAAGTGAGCGAGACGCGACTCGGGCGGCCCGATCTGCTCAAAGCGGGTGGCCGCTCAGCCGACCGAGCAGGCGCGAGCACGATGACTTCATGATCGTCCGAAGGGACACGCTGAACGTCGAGCGCGCCGGCACCATCCAGCGGGAGCGTTCCCCGGGTGAAGCGTTTATCGCGAGCGACGGAAGTGAGGAAGGGTCGCCGACACGATCCTCTAGTCCACGATGTTGCGCCGATGCACGCGATCGTCCGCGGCGAGGCCGTGGCGCGGTGTGCGGTGGGTCAACGCGGGGTGCGCGCGGTGAGCGTGACGCTGCGGGGCGTGCCGCCGGCCGGCGTATAGACCATCGATAGCTTCAGTTTCGTGCCGTGGTGAGACTTAAGGGAGCGGCGGATCGCTCCGCTCGGCACGAGCTTGATCGTCAGCTTCTTGCCCGTCATGACGGATTTCTGGATGTGGGCGATGAGCTTGCCGTGCCAGCTCTCGCGGAGTCCGACTGTGCCCTTGCCGGGGAGTCGCAGCACCTCGGTGATAACGCCGTTTGCTGCCACCTTCGGCTTGCCGTGGGTGAACGCGTTAGACGGCGGCACCGGGGAGGGGACAGGCGTTGGCGGTGCGAGCGAGGTGAACGTTGCAGTGGAGACCGCGCTGGCCCCGCCCTCGTTCGACATGACCGTAACCGGAACCGGGAGATCGTCGAACGCGGTGTCGCCGGGGGTCATGGTGACCGTGATCGTGCACGTCGCGCCCGGCGCCAGCGTCCCGCCACCGTAGTTGACGTTCGGGATGAGCTCGGTGATATGGCCGGGGGCAATGTTGCCGTTTCCTGCGCAGTTGTCGCCCGTGATCGCCTCCGGCCACAGGAAGACGTAGCTGGGGGTGAGGATGAGCGACGTGTAGAACCGTACATCGGTCAGGGTGGTGGACGTGTTCGGGTTGGTGATCGACACCGTCCAGGCCGTCGTGCCGTTCGCGTCGATCGTGGCGGGCGAGAAGGAGCTAGTGACGGTCGCCGGCGAGGCGGTCGCCGGCACCGTCACCGACGCGTTCGTCCCGTTGCCCACCTCTGTGTACGCCCCGGTCGTCGGCGGTTCGGCGTTCACGATCAGCGTCCCGGCGCTCTGGACGAGCACGGGCACGGAGAAGCTACAGGTCCCTCCTGCGCCAACGGATGCCCCGGCGAGCTGAATCTCAGGCATGGTGCTGTCTCCAGGCACGGGTACGGGGGGCGGGGGTGCGGGCGTCGTGGTCACAGTGCCGCCGCACGCTGAGCTCGTCCCGGCAGCGACGTTCAGACCTGCGGGAAATGAGGCCGACAACCCGAGATCAGCCACGCCGGTGCCCCCGGAAGGCACGGTGATCGTGAACGTCAACGGGTCCGTGCTGCCGATCGTGGCTGTGCTCTGGTCAAACGACGCCGACAGCGTCAGACCCGAATCCGCCATCGCCGCAGAGCTGAACGCGCATGCGATCACGACCCCGGACAACGCACCGATCACGCACCGCTTCATGTTCTCCCCTCCGATCGTGACGGTCCCACATCCTGCCAACGCGCGCACGGGTCGGAAGTTGCGGGTCCGGTTCCGGAGAGCGCCACCGTGGACTCGCCCAAGCACGTCGCTGCAGTGCCCCTTGGACGATCTCGGCACTCTCGTGGCTGCGGCGAGGCTTCCGCAAAGTCGCCGAGGCGGCACTCTCGGCGAGGCTGCTGCTCTCCGCACGATCCGGCAGCGACCGCTTGGTCTGAACAATGCCTGTGCAGTCGGCAAAGGAGGGCTGGACAAGCAGGGGCGTCGCGGTCAGATGCGCGGCGTCGACCGAAAGCAGGGCCGCGGCTGTGCTGCGTGGCCACGCTGCCACGACGGTGGCCCTGACCTCCTACGCGCTGGCGCTCAGCTCACGTGTTCGGGCCAGGGCAGCGGGAACAGCTCGCGGTAGGGGCGGGCTTCCTCGACCACGCGAGCGACCGACGATCGCGTCAGCAGCCGGTCGAAGTATTGGTGTGCGATCGAACCCGCGACCGACCTGCTCGCCGCGCATGGCGGGTTCACTAGCGTCGGTGTGACAAGGCACGTCGGGAGGCGAAAGCGGGACTCGGGGCTGCGTCTCGGTTGGCTCAGGCTCGCCCGGCTGCGCGCGGTTGGACGGTGCCGAGATGCGAGCCCGAGGCTGCGGGGCCGGCTGACACTCCGTTCAGCAGTCCCCGCAGTGTCGTGGCGTAGATCTCGAGGGCGTGGCGCCCGTCGTGGGTCAGCGCGACCGAGGTGCGGGAGGCGGGTCCGCTGCCGGTTTTGCTGGTTGCGAGGTAGCCGGCCTCTTCGAGCTTGCGGAGGTGCGTGATCAGGTTGCCCGGCGTTAGCTCGATCATGTCCTGGAGGCGTTTGAACGACAGCTGGTCGCCGTCGGGCAGGGTGGCCAGCGCCGCCATGATCTGGAGTCGCGCCGGGACGTGAATCAGCGGGTCGAGCGCCTCGGCGGTCATGCGCCCGTCCGCACCGTGTGGGTTCGAGTCGCGCGCCGCTGCCACGTGCCGATCGCCGCGTTCGCCAGCAGCAGCACGCAGAGCCCCACACCGTTGACGAGCCACATGCCTCGAGGGCCGGCAATTGCGGCGAGGGCAGCGATCAGCGCTACCGGAACGGTGAGCGCGACTTCGTGCCAGCGCTTGTGGATCGCGCAGCGCCCGGCCCAGACGGAGGCGAGCGCGATCAGGGTTCCGTTCAGGAAAAGCGACCAGTAGAAGCCTGCACCGTGGTGTGAGCCGCTGTTCGCAATCCCGATCAGCGCCAGGTAGCAGACAAGCAGGACCCCGCTCATCACCACGGCCTCGTCGCGCTGGACCTTCACGGAGTGGCCGCTGATGCCGGTCCGCGCTCGTGCGTAGGCGTAGATGACGGTGGCGATCCGGAGTGCGATCAGCCCGTAGAAGAACACCAGCGACGCGGCGCCTGGGCCGGTGAAGGGGTGCTGATTGCGGACGTTTAGCCACACGAGCCCGAAGCCGGCCAGCGCCACCACCGCCGCCACCAGCGACACCCACGGCGCCCGGAAATCCAGCGTGCGCCGAGCGTCCGCCTGCGTCTGTGTCAGCAGGCGCGCCGCCTCGTGGGGTTCCATCCTGCCCTCCTCGGGGGTTCCGGATGACGGTCCGATGTGAGTAGTCATAGCCTGTCTCCCAACTAAAGTTTGTAGGACAAACCCTAGCGGACTTTGTCGGGCAAAGTCAAGGCTCGCTTTGAGCACCAGCGCCCTGAGGGCTCCCACGCCAGCGAGGACGTCGGCGAAGGTGGTGCGCAACGGCGACAGCCGACGCGGATCACGTCGGGCGCGCGAAAGTCGCCGATCACCGCCACCGCCGGAGTCTGGGCAATCGCGCTCGGTGACGAATAATCAGACCCGCAAGGGCCCGAGACCGTGAGCGTCGGCGCGGATCGCCACGGACGCAGGACGTTCGTCGGTGCCGGTCGTCTCCCAGCTGGGCCTCGTACATATGTCCCCCATGTCTCTCCTGCTTCTCCCCCCTGGATGCGCGCGCCGATCACACGCGCATGAAGAACGTTTCAGCGCTATTGCGCCACCTACAAGCACACCTCCGGGGTGAAGCGGGACAGACGATGGCCGAGTACGGGATCCTGATCGCCGTGATCGCGCTGGTTGTCGTTGTCGCAGCAATCGTCCTGGGCGGAAGTATCTCGAGTCTGTTCGGCTCGACTTCGGGCAGCCTCTAACCCGTTTGCTGCTCCTCTGGAGATGGCGCTGCGGACCAGGCAGCGCCATCTCCAGACCCTCTTCTTTGGGGCACACCGATTAGAGCTTGCGAACAAGCCCGTCCGCCCATGTTCGTCCCGAGCCGGCGTGTCGCTCTCCGTGGGCGTCGGCGGGGGTCCCCATCTGCCACCGCGCGCCCGGGACCCTAAGCTTTAGCGCGTGAGTTTCCTTCGCGGCCCAGGCCACTCGTTCGGAGCGGGAATGGGTCTCGACGCCGGCGCCGCCGGAGCCGAGGTTCAGGAGCGGCGTGCGATCACCACCGTCCGGCTCTGTGATGGGACTCTGGCCTGCCCGCACTGCGATGTGCCGGTCACCACCGGCGGCGAACCGCGGCGGCTGACAGATCTGCTCGTATGTCCGTTCTGCCGCCACCCGGCGCCGGCCCGGGACTTCCTCTCGCTGGCGGTGCCAGCCCGACCCACGCGGGTGGTGGTAAGCGTCAGCCGGGTCGCCTCCCGGTCTCGATAGCCTCACACTGTGCTCGCCGCGCGTGACGTCGAGGTGCGGCTGCGAGGCGACACCGTGATCCTGACGCCCGTCTCCCTGGAGGTCGCGCCCGGATCGCTCGTCGCCCTGATGGGCGCCAGCGGATCGGGGAAGTCCACGCTTCTGCGCGTGCTCGCCGGGATCGCCGAGCCGAGCTCCGGTTCAGCTACCTGGGATTCCGTCCCGACCGTCTCGGCGGTCCAGGCGCTGGGTTACGTGCCCCAGCGCGAGAGCGTCCACGATCGGTTGACCACGCGCGAGGCGTTGCGCTACGCCGCCTCATTGCGCCTGGACAAGAGTGCGCAGATCGATGATCGAGTTGCGCTCGTGCTCGACGAGCTCGACCTCGTCTCCCGGGCGGAGACGCTGATCCGAAATCTGTCCGGTGGCGAGCGGCGCCGGGCCGCGTGCGGCCTCGAGCTGGTCGGAGATCCCCCGGTCCTCCTGCTCGACGAGCCCACCAGTGGACTCGACGCGGTTCTCGAGCGCCGTCTGATGCAGCTGTTCCGGCGGATTGCCGACCGTGGTCGGGCGGTGCTGGTGGCGACTCATTCCACCGCGAGCCTTGACCTCTGCGACGAGGTGGTGGTGCTCGAACCCGGGGAGCCGGCATTTCGTAGTGGGCCATCGGAGGCTCGGACCCATCTCGGGGCGGTGGCCAACGCCGTCCGGCGCACGTCCGAGGACCCGGTGGCGTCGGAGGACCCGGTCACGAGACTGGACGTCTCTGATGTCGGCGCTGAGGCGCACTCGGCGCTGGTGCAGACCCGGTCCTTCGCGCTGGAGCTCCGCATCCTGACCAGCCGCTATCTGCGCATCCTCACGCGGGACCGCCGAACGCTCGCGTTGCTCCTCATTCAGGCCCCGCTCATCGGGTTGTTGATCGCGGTCGTCTTCCACCCGGGCAGTCTGAACTCCGCGGGCGCGTCGCCGGTCGACGCGATCGAGGTCGTCTTCCTGCTCATGACGGGGTCGATCTGGCTCGGCGTTACCTCGGCGAGCCGGGAGGTGGTCAAGGAGCGCGGCCTCGTGGAGCGCGAGTTCGATGTCGGCGTGCGCCTCGACGTGTATGTGATCGCCAAGGCACTTGTCCTGTTTGCGCTGAACTTCGTGCAGGTCCTGTGGCTCACGATGGTGATCGTCGGGCTCCAGCCGCTCGGCATCGGGCCCGGCGCGGTGGCCGAGATGTTCGGGATCGCCGTTCTCACCGCTTGGGCCAGCACGTCCATGGGGCTCGCCGTCTCATGCGCGGCGCGCAGCATCGATCAGGCCGCCGGCGCCGTGCCCCTGCTCCTGATGCCTCAGTTGCTGCTCGCCGGTGGGTTGATCCCGCTCGCGCAGATGCCGAAGGCCGTCGCGGCGTTGGCCAACGTCGTCTACGCGCGGTGGTCATATGCCGGGCTTGCCTCCGCCGCGCACGTCGGCGCCCGGTTGTCGGGTGTCGACTACGGAAGCGCATTGGGCTTCAATGCGGATTTCTTCTCGCTGAGGCCGGCCACTGCCGCGGTGATCCTGGTCGCGTTCACGTTCGTGCAGCTGCTCGTGGCCGTCTTCCTGCTTATGAGGCGCCCTCCGGTCAGTCCCTAGACGCGCGCGCCGGGCGGGCGCGTGCGCGCCGGGCCGCGCGCGCTCCGCGGGGGTGCGATGCGCATATGGACAGGTTTGACGAGGTGCCCTCCGAATCGGTTATCCTGCGCATAAGGGGCGCGGAAGGAGATACGCGCTCGGGGACGGACAACGCAGTGCCGGAGGATCGACATGGGTAACGAGCGTCTGCTTGAGTTGGGGATCCCGCGCCGGGGATTTCTGAAGAAGGCCGCGGTGGCGGGTTTCGTCGCGCCGGTGGTGGTGTCGTTCGGGCTGGACGGAGTCGCCGAGGCGAGCGCCCGGAGGCCGCTGCTGCCGGGCCTCAACAACCACGCCCTCACCCAGCTCTATCCCAACCAGTGCTATCCGAACCAGATCTTCGGAAACCAGAGCATCCCCGGCCTTGGCGCGGAGTATCTCCTCAGCCTAATCAGCGTGTACCTGACCGAGGGGATGGCCATCGGGGACATCCCTGTGGGTGCGGGCAGCCCCATCCTGGAGAACGCCCTACAGGCTGCCCTTTCGCTTGCGTCTCAGAACGGACACTCGCAGGGACGAGACGGCGCCAGCGCCCCAGCTCTCAGAGTCTGCTCGCTGATCTCGCAGATCATCGTCGCCGCTAACCGCCTGCCGGCCAATATCTACGCCACGACCGTCGTCCAGCTCGCACAGCAAGCCGAGGCTGAGGCCGGCTGCGCCTGCACGATCACGTAGAGCCGGGCCGGGCTCGGAGCCCTCGGCACTCCGCTAGGTGAGTTCGTCAGATGCTGCTCAGCGCGGCTCTGATCGTCCGTGACGAGTCGCTGGTGCTCGAGGAATGCCTCGTCTCCGTTCGCGATGTCGTCGACGAGATCGTGATCGTTGACACCGGCTCGGTGGACGATACGCGGGAGATCGCGCGCCGCCACCGGGCGCGGGTGATCGATCACGAGTGGCGGGATGATTTTGCGCTGGCGCGCAATCTTGCGCTAGATGCCGCGCAGGGAGATTGGATCCTCTACATCGATGCCGACGAGCGTCTGCATCACCGCGGCCGGGCCGACGTCGAGCGCATGCTCGCAGGGGCTCGTGAGGTGGCCTTTCGGCTGCTTCTGCGTCCGGACTCACGCTCGACTCCGTATCGGGAGTACCGGCTCTGGCGGCAGGATCCGAGAATCCGATTCGTCGGTCAGATCCACGAGAAGGTCACGCCGGCGATCTCGGCCATCGCAACGATCGACCGGCGCCCGATCTCCGACTGCGATTTGCTACTCGAACATGTCGGATACGACGGGGACCAGACGCACAAGCATCGACGCAACCTTCCCCTGCTGCGAGCCGAGCTGGATCGCGACCCGGACAATCTCTTCAACCGCCATCACCTCGCGCGCGTGTTGCAGGGCCTCGGCCAGGCGGAGGAGGCGGAGACGGTTCTGACCGACGCCGTCGCCGCGGCCCGAGCCCAACCCGGTAACCCGCTCGGAGTCCTCTTGTTCACCGATCTCGTCCGCATGCGGCGGGAACGCGGAGAGGATATTGGCGCGCTCCTCACCGAGGCTCGACGCCGGTACCCGAGCAACAAGCTGCTGTGGTGGGTGCAGGCGTCCGTTTGGCAGGCCGAGCACCGCTACGAGGAGGCTCTGGCTCTGTTCGATCGCCTGCTCCTGATCGACCTCTCGGTCATTCCTGCGCACGAGCCGGCCTACGACGAGCGGATCTTCGGCGAGCTCGCGCACGAGGGGCGTGGCGCGTGCCTCTTCCGGCTCGGGCGCTACGCGGAAGCAACGGCGGCGTTCGAGTCGGCAGCGGCGCTCGACCCCGAGAACCTCGCCTATCGGAGCAAAGCGGTGGCCGCCCGGGGGCGCGTGCCACGCGGCTGATCCTGCTCGCCCCGATTCGGCCCTCCCCGACCGGGAACGGGCTGGCCATGCGCACAGACCTGTTTCGCCGCTCGGCGCCCGCTGGGCTCGAGGTTGACACCGTCGTCGTGCCGGTGTCGGACGCGGGAGCCGCGCCTGCTCGGCACGTGGTTCCGCGCGTGACCGTGGTGCCGATCGACCCGGCCCGCGCGAGGGCGGGCGTCCTCTCCCTGTTCGGCGATCCGGTCTGGCGGGAGCGGCTACGGCGGGCAGAGCCACTGCCGATGGCGGCCCGTGTCGCCTCGCCGGGGTTGGCCGATGCCGTCGCCGCAGCCGTGGCTGCCACCGCCGGCGCCGGTCAAGGCAGCCACGGCAGGGGCGCCGGGAATCAGCAGCGGCCCGTGGCGCTCCACGTGATGCGGGCCTACCTCGCGCCGTTGGGACTGGCCGTGGCCGACCGGCTCGGCCCGGTCTGGACGACCCTCGACTTGGACGACGACGACGCCGCTCTCTCGCGATCAACGGGTGACCTGGAATCGGCGGAAGCCTACGAGCGGCTACTGTCGGTCTTCGGCTCGGCCTTCGACGGAATTGCCGCCGCCTCGCCGGTCGAGGCCTCCGCGATCTCCCGCCGTACCGGCCTGCACGTCGAGGCCATGCCCAACGGCGTGGAGCTCGTGAACCGGGAACCGCGGCCGCCCGGCGCCGGAAGGCGCGCCGCACGCTCCGGCCCTGGCGCCAAGCCCGAGGTCGTGCTGCTGTTCGTGGGAAATCTCACCTACGGTCCCAACGTGGAGGCTGCACGTGAGCTCGTTGAGAGGATCCTGCCGCGGGCGCAGGCGCGGCTGGGCGGATCGCTCCGCGCGCGACTGGTCGGCCGGCACGGAGCTGAGGTAGCCCGGCTCCGCGGCCCATCGGTCGACGTGACCGGATTTGTGGAGGACCTCGCGCCGGTTTATGAGAGCGCCGACTGCGCCGTCGTCCCTGTGCGGCGAGGCGGGGGGACGCGGATCAAGGTCCTGGAGGCGTTCGCCTACGGTCTGCCGGTCGTCGCGTCCCGCACGGCGGCGGCCGGGTTGGCGGTCGAGGATGGCCGCCATCTGCTTCTCGCCGACGATCCGGCTGCTGCCGCCGCGGCGATCTGCCGAGTCCTCGGCGAGCCCGCGCTGGCCAGCGGGCTCGCTGCCGACGCTGGGCGGCTGCTGGAGGAGAGCTACAGCATCGCCGCGGTGACATCGTCGATCCGCGATTTCTTCATGCGGACAGCCAGCCGGACTCAGCCGAGGTCGTCATGAGCGGTGTCGGAGCCACGCCCCGGGTCCTCGGCGGGCCCGCCTCGGGCCGGCCAGAGGATCAATGCGCGATCGGCCAGATCGTTCAGCGCTGCGCGGGCTTCCTCGCCGGGGGGCGGGTCGAGACCGAAGGTCTCGCCGAGCACATCAGCGATCGTCGTTGCGTCGCGGGTGCCGTCGCAGAGGTCGAAGATGAGCGACGCCGTCGGATTGAGATGGTGCACGACATCGTGCGCGGGGTCGTAGATGACCAGCCCGTCCTCGGCCTCGTTGACCTCCAGCTCCTCGACCTTCCGGGGCAACCCAACGCTCATGTCCGGGACTTCGCCACGCCGGCTCCGCACGCTAGCAAGTCGATACCGATGTGATCCCACGCACGGCGCACTTCGTGTTCGGGCTGCGCGAGCAAGACGAGCCGTTTCACTTCCTGCACTACGTCTCGATCGAGTCGTGCCGGCGGGTCCTGGCCCCCGAGCGGATCTTCTTCCACCACCACCATCTGCCGTGGGGTCCGTGGTGGGAGCGCATCCGCCCACATCTCACGCTGGCTCCGGTCCGGCCGGTGGAGCCGGTGCTGAGCGCCGACTACGCGCCCGAGCGGGTGCCGCCCGAGTACCGCTACGCCCATCACGCCGACTTCATCCGGCTCGAGGCGTTGATCGAGCACGGCGGCGTATACGCCGACATCGACACCATCTTCGTGCGGGAGTTCCCGGAGAACCTGTTCACGGCGCCGTTCGTGATCGGTCGCGAGGCGGCCGTCGAGGACGAGCACACCGGCCAGCGCCGTCCCTCGCTGTGCAACGCGGTGTTGATGGCCGAGCCGGGGGCGGACTTCGCGCAGGTCTGGCGCGAGGAGATGCCCGGCGCGCTCGATGGCTCCTGGAGCAACCACTCCGGCTTCCTAGCCGAGGAGCTCAGCCGGCGCATGCCGAGCTCAGTTCGCGTCGAGCCACAGGAGACGTTCTTCCCCTTCGGATGGGATCAAGCCGCTCTGGCCCGGCTGCTCCTAGAGCGGGTGGACTGGCCGGCCGGTGCGCTCAGCGTGCACCTGTGGGCCCATCTCTGGTGGGAGCGCGGCCGGCGCGACTTCAGCTACACGCACGCGGGATGGGCGACACCGCCACTGCTTCGACACGCGCCGAGCACCCTGGCCGACCTGGTCCGTCCATACCTGACCGACACGGTGGAGGCGGCGCGGCTCCCGGTGACCGGATCCCGGCCCGCTCCCGGGCCCCGCCCGTCGCCCGGGCCCCCGCCAGCGCCCGGGCCCCGCCCAGCGGCCGAGCCCTGGCGCTACCTCTCCCCGGATGACGACAGCGGCTACGGGACCGCCGCGGATCGCTGCATCGCTGCGCTCGAGGATGCCGGCGTGGAGATCGAATGGTTCCCGTTCGTCACCGGGTCGGCATGGCATCGCACCTATCAGCCCGCGCCGCTGGTCAGCGGGGGGCTCGACGCGCCCGACCGCGAAGCCTCCGTGGTCATCGCCCATCTCGTCCCGGAGTACCTCGAGGAGATCCGCCGTCATCTCCCAGACGCGTTCCTGGTCGCCCACACAGTGTGGGAGACCGACCGGATTCCCCGGCACTGGACCAACTGCTTGGACGAGGCCGACCTGATCGTCGTCCCGTCGCAGTTCAGCGCGGCGGCGATCGCCGATTCGCCGGTGCGGACACCGGTCGAGGTTGTCGGCCACGTCGCTCCCCGGGTCCGGGGCGAACCGGGCGGACGGGGCGAGCCGGGTGGACGGGCAGCGTGGCCAGAAGTTCCCGACGACGTGCTCGTCGTCTACACGATCGGCGAATGGACGGAGCGTAAGGCCGTCGCCCGAACGGTCGAGGCCTACTTGCGGGCCTTCAGCGCCGACGACCGCGTCCTCCTGATCGTCAAGACTCGGGCCACTCGCGATTGGCTACCCGTGCGCAGCCGGGCCGGTGAGGGGAGCACGGCGTGGGAGGTGGCCCGGCTCCTGGCTCGCCACCCCAACCCGGCGCGGGTCCAGCTCGTCACCCGGTCGCTCACCAACGCCGAGATCGGCGAGCTGCATCGCCGGGGTGACTGCTACGTGTCGCTGTCTCGCGGCGAGGGCTGGGGGCTGGGGGCCTTCGACGCGGCGGCGCATGGCAACCCGGTGGTGATGACCGGGTTCGGCGGACAGCTCGAGTTCCTGTCCGGATCCCCGCTGCTCGTGAACTACGAGCTCGTTGCGGTTGAGGACCCGGTGGGGTTCCCGAGCTTCGCCCCCGACCAGCGCTGGGCCGAGCCTGACATCGATCACGGCGCCGCTCTGCTCGCGCAGGTGGCGCAGGATCCCCGAGAGGCCGCCCGATCCGCGGAGCTCCGCGCGAGCACGATCCGCGCCCGCTTTGCCCCCGAGGCGGTGGCGGCAGCGTTCCGGGCTGCGGTCGAGCGTCATCGGGGCTCGCCGACGAGGTGAGCAGCGCTCAGACCGACCGGTCGATCAGCGTCGAGAGGACGATCAGAGTCTTCGTGCGGACCACGTTCGGATCCCGCCGGAGCCGCTCGACGAAGCCCTCGAGGTCGGCGATGCTCTCAACGCGGGCGCGAACCACGGCGTCGGCCTCGCCGGACACGGTGAACGCGGAGACGACCTGGGTCAGCCCGACGAGCGAGCGGCCCACGTCAGCCGGGGCGGTTCGGTCGGCGCAGTACACCTCGATCAGGGCCTCGATGCCCTCGCCGAGTGCTCGGGGATCGATCCGGGCCCCGTAGCCGACGATCACCTGATCGCGTTGCAACCGATCAACGCGTCGCTTCACCGCGGTTGAGGAGAGGCCGACCTCGGCTCCGATTTCATTGAACGTCAGCTTCGCGTTGTTGCGCAGTAGCGCAAGAATGTTGCGATCTACGCCGTCCAGAGGTCGGCTCAGCTGCACGGTACGGCCTCTCCAGTGCGTATCGGTTGCGTCGACCGTACCACGGTGGAACGGTCGTGAGCATGAGCGCCACCACCGTTTCCGACGGGCGGCTGCACCGGGCGGTGCTCGAGGTGGACGGCGCCACGCTGCGGGTCGAGGATGCCCTCGCGGTGTCCCGGCAGGGCCGCGAGGTGAGGCTCGCCCCCGGGGCTGCGGCCCAGGTCCGCGCCTCGTGCGCGCTCAAGCGGGCACTGATCGCCGAGGAGATACCGATCTACGGCGTGACGACGGGGTTCGGCGACAGCGCGCACCGCCAGATTTCGCCGGCCAAGACGGCCGGTCTCCAGCAGAATCTGTTGCGGATGCTGGGTTGCGGCACCGGACCGCTCACGCCGCCGGAGGTGGTGCGGGCGACGATGCTGCTCCGAGCCAACTGCCTGGCCAAGGGCAACTCGGGCGTGCGGGTCGAGCTGGTCGAGCAGTTGCTCGAGCTGCTCAATCGAGACGTCCTGCCCCAGATCCCCGAGCGGGGTTCGTGCGGGGCCAGCGGCGATCTGATCCCCCTGTCCTACGTGGGGCGGGCGCTGGTCGGCGAGGCCGAGGCGCGCGTGTCCGTCGGCGGCGAGACGCTCGAGGCCGCCGAGGCGCTCCGCCGGGTCGGGCTCGAGCCGGTCGAGCTCCAAGCCAAGGAGGGTCTCGCGCTGACCAACGGCACGTCCTTCATGACGGCATTCGCGTGCCTGGCCGTCGGCGCCGTCCGCGATCTCGCCGAGCTTGCCGACCTGACCACGGCAATGGCCTCCGAGGCGCTGCTCGGCAATCGCGGGCACTTCAACGCCTTCCTGTTCGACCAGGCCAAGCCCCACCCGGGAATGGTGCAGAGCGCGCGCAACATTCGGACGCTGCTGGCCGACTCTCGGCTTGCGCTGGACAGCGACGACATCGCTCCGGCCGCGCTCGACGGCGCCGATTTCCTCGAGCTGGAGCGCCAGGTCCAGGACAAGTACTCGATTCGTTGCGCGCCGCACGTGACCGGTGTGCTGCGCGACGTGCTCGCCTGGGTCGAGGAGTGGGTCACGGTCGAGATCAACTCCTCCGACGACAATCCCCTGTTCAACGTTGCCGGTCACCGGGTCGAGAGCGGGGGGAACTTCTACGGCGGCCACATGGGCCAGGCGATGGACTCGCTGAAGCTCGCGCTGGCCAACCTGTGCGACCTGCTCGACCGCCAGCTCGAGCTCGTGGTCGATGAGAAGTTCAACGCGGGGCTCACGCCCAACCTGATCCCGCGCTTCGAGGCCGATCACCCCGAGGCTGGCCTGCACCACGGATTCAAGGGCATGCAGCTCTGCTGCTCGGCGATGACCGCCGAGGCGATGAAGCTGTGCAACCCGGCCACGATCCACTCCCGCTCGACCGAGTGCCACAACCAGGACAAGGTCTCGATGGGCGCGATCGCCGCCCGCGATGCTCGGACGATCGTCGAGCTGGCGCAGAACATCGCCGCCATCCATGTGATCGCCTGCTGCCAGGCACTCGAGTTGCGCGGCACCGAGCGGTGCAGCCCGCGCATCCGCGAGGCGTTCGAGCTGGTGCGCGAAAGCGTGCCGTCGCTCGACGGCGACCGCTGCCTCGATCAGGACGTCGCCGCCACGGTGGCTCTCATCCAAAGCGGCACCTTCACACGGTTCGTAGCCGCCTAGAAAAAATTCCGCCGCGACCCCGGGGGAGAGCGGGGCGCATTCTCGTAGTCGCAGGCGATACGTACGTGCGTACGCCGTCTCCGTTGTCCGCCCCGGTACGGCTGCGGGCCGGGGCGGCTCGGTGGCTCAGGGTGAACCCACGAGTCCGGGGCCCGGAGCGGGCTGCTCGCGAGCGGCCCCGGGCTGCGGCGAAGCGTCTCCGCCGCCCATTCGCGCAGCCGGAAGCGCTGCACCTTTCCGGTCAGCGTCCGGGGCAGCTCATCCACGAACGTGACCACGTGCGGGTACTCGTAGCGGCGCATGCGCGCCTTGCACCAGGTACGCAGCTCGTCGGCCAGGGAGTCGTCACCCGGTTCCCCGCCGCACTCGACGTAGGCGGCGATGCGCGTGGCGCCGTCGATGTTCACACCGACTACGCCGATCCCGGCGACTCGCGGATGCTCGATCAGCGCATGTTCCATGTCCACGGGCGACACCCACAGACCTCCGACCTTGAGCATGTCGTCGACGCGGCCCACGTAGCTGTAGGCGCCGTCAACCCGCCGCGCATACCGGTCGCCGGTGGCGAACCAATCGCCGAGCATCGAGTTCTTGGTCTTCTCGTGCTGATGCCAGTAGTACGCCGCGCACGAGTCGCCCCTGACCTGCAGCGCGCCCGTGCGCCGCCCCCTCGACGAGGACGCCGTCGCCGTCGACGAGGCGCAGCTCGTAGCCGGGCACGGGGCGCCGGTCGTGCCCGGCTCGACGTCCCCGGGCCGGTTGGAGCAGTAGATGTGAAGCATCTCGGTCGACCCGATGCCGTCCACGATGTCCAGGCCGAAGCGCTCGCGCCACCGGACGATCGTGTCCGGCGCGCAGGGCCTCGGCGGCCGAGACGCAGAAGCGCACCGAGTCCAGCGCTCCGTCGGCGGCGCCGTCGCCGGCCAGGACGCTGAACAGCGCGGGCACGGAGAAGAACACGCTCGGCCGGTGGCGGCGCAACGTCGCGATGATCGGACTCGGGCTTGGTCGCCCCGGCCATCAGCACGGCCGTGGCTCCGGCCCAGAACGGGAACGAGAGGCCGTTGCCGAGCCCGTAGGCATGGAACAGCTTGGTGGTCGAGAAGGTCACGTCCTCGGGCCGCAGGTTCCAGCATCCCCTCGGCGTAGTTGCGGCAGGTGACCTCGATGTCGTGGTGCAGATGGACGACGCCCTTCGGCTTGCCGGTTGAGCCCGAGCTGTAGAGCCAGAACGCCATGTCGTCGCGATGGGTGGCCAGCGCCTCGAGCTCGTCCGGCTGCGCGGCGAGGCGCGCCGTCCAGCTCGGTTACGCCCGGACCCGAACCGTCCCGGGCCAGCCAGCGGATCTGATGACCGGCCAGGGCCTCGGTCAGGCGCGGCAGGTGCTGCGCGTCGGTGACCACCAGCTCGGCGTAGGAGTCCTCGACGAAGTGGCGGAAGTTGTCGGCCTTGTCCAGCGGGCTGACCGGCACGGGCACGGCGCCGATGCGCAGCGCGCCGAGGAACACGGTCGGGAACATCGTCGTGTCGTCGAGGACCAGCAGCACGCGCTGCTCGCGCCGGACGCCCAGCTCGCGGAGCAGGCTCCCGGCGCGATTGATCTGACGACGCAGCTGGTCGTAGGTCAGAGCGGCGTCAGCGGCCACCACCGCGAGCGTCTCACCGCGCCCGGCCTCCACCTGACGGTCGACCAGGGTCCCGGCATTGAGATGCTCGGCTGTCCCGACGGTCCTTGCCACTGCTCCCTCCTCTCAACGGGCCCGGGCGCGCGCATGCCCGCACGCACCCTCGCTAAGCGAAAACACTAGTCGCTGGCCTCGGCCAGTCAAGCGCTGCCAACCCACGCAGATATAACGTTTGACTTACGCTCGTCACGAAGTAGTCTCCTCGAAAGCCCCTACGGAGGAGCGGCTTGACCCCGACCCAGCTCGAGCTGTTCGCGAGCCCAGACACCGCCCTGGCGCGCCGGCCGGACGGGACGCTGCGCCTGAGCTCGCGGATCCCGCTCGGAAGCTACGCGCCGAGCATGGCCCACCTGTTCTTCGAGCGGGCTGCCGCGCATCCCGAGCGGGTCCTCGCCGCCCAGCGCCGGGACGACGGGTGGTCGGAGGTGCGCTGGGGGGAAGCGGCCCGATCGGCCGCCGCCGTCGCCGGCGCACTGCTCGAGCTGGGGCTCAGCCAGGACCGGCCGCTGATGGTGCTCTCGGGCAACAGCGCCGAGCATCTGATCATGATGCTCGGCGCGTTCGCGGCCGGTGTCCCGATCCTGCCCGTCAGCACCGCCTATTCACTGCTCAGCCGCGACCACGACCGGATTCGCGGGATCGCCGAGCGCAGCTCTCCGGGCCTGGTCTTCGCCGACGACGGCGCGGCCTACGCCCCGGCCCTGAAGAGCTTGCGCCCGCTGGTCGGCGACCAGCTCGTCGCTCGGGCCGCCAACCCCGGGCAGCTCAGCTACTCGGTGTTCACCGCCGGAGCGAGCCCTCCGTCGGTGTCGGCGCTCCTCGCCCGCATCCACGGCGACACAGTCGCGAAGCTCCTCTTCACCTCGGGTTCGACCGGCAACCCCAGGGGGGTGATCAACACCCACCGGATGCTCTGCTCCAACCAGCAGGCGCTTGGGGAGGTGTGGCCGTTCCTGCGCTCGGAGCCCCCGATTCTGGTCGACTGGCTGCCCTGGAGCCATACCTTCGGCGGCAATCACAATCTGGGCCAGGTGCTGGCCTACGGAGGCACGCTGTACATCGATGACGGGCGCCCGGCTCCGGCCCTGTTCGAGCGCACGGTGCAGGCACTGCGTCACGCACCGCCGACCGCTCTACTACAACGTCCCGGCCGGCTATGCCCTGCTCGCGCCGCGGCTCGAGGCCGACCCAGCCTTCGCCGAGCGGTTCTTCTCTCGACTGCGGTTCATGTTCTATGCCGCGGCGGCGTTGCCCGAGACGCTCTGGCGACGGCTGCGCGCCGTGGCCGACACGGTGGCCGACCATCCCGTGCCGCTGACCGCCTCATGGGGCATGACCGAGACCGCCCCGGGGGCCACGACCGCCCATTTCGCCACCGCCCGCTGCGGCTGCATCGGCGTGCCCCTGCCGGGCGTGACGCTCAAGCTGGCGCCCGTCGGCGAGAAGCAGGAGCTCCGCGTGGCCGGCGCCAACGTGACCCCCGGCTACCTGGCCGACCCCGGCGCGACGGCCGCCGCGTTCGACGAGGAGGGCTTTCTGCGCACCGGCGACGCCGTGCACTGGTCGATCCGGACGATCCCAACCAGGGGCTGATGTTCGACGGACGTCTGGCTGAGGACTTCAAGCTGACCACGGGCACCTGGGTGCGGGTCGGGCGCCTGCGCGCCGCGCTGGTCTCCGAAGCTCGCCTGCTCACCGACGCCGTCATCTGCGGCCAGGACCGTGACTACGTCGGCGCCCTGGGCTGGCTGAACTCGGCCGAGGCGGAGCGCCTGCTGGGCGGCGCGGGCGCCCCAGACCCAGATGATCCACGGCTGAGCGCGTACCTCATCGAGGTGCTCGAGCGGCTGGGCCAGGGCGGTGGATCGGCGATGCGCATCGAGCGTCTCGTGCTCCTGGCCGAGCCGCCGGACATCGACGCCGGGGAGATCACCGACAAGGGCTACATCAATCAGCGGGCGGTTCTCACCCGGCGGGCGGCCGACGTCGAGCGCCTGTTCTCCGATCCGCCCGACCCGGGCGTGATCGTGGCCAGCCCGGACACGACAGCGGCTTCCAGCTGCTCGAAGTAGCTGCGCGCGCCCGCCTCCCAACGCGCGTGGCGCTCGTCGAACAGACGATGGGCGCGCGCCCGGGGCCAGCGCGCGGGCAGCAGTTCCCGCGGCAGGTCGGGGTCGAGAAAGGGGAACTTGCGCCACGCGTGGACGAGCAGCGTCTGCTGGCGAAAGCTCGCCGCGGGATTGGTGGCACGCGCAGGGCCGAAGTCTTCGATCAGGGCGTCATAGCGCTCGGAGACGCGTTGCAGGTTCCACGCGCCGGCCACGAGCTGCCGGGGATCCCCGAGGCTGCCCAATTCGGCCCGGAACGAGTTCGCCTCCGCCGCCGGCTCATCCCGGATCGCGGCGGCCAGCTCGCGCTCGCGCTCGACATGCGGCGTGACCCAGACCCCGCCGCCAAGTGAGCCCAGGCCCGCCCAGGCCAGGCGCGAGCGGAGCTGGTGGCGGACCTCACGGCGCTCCTCGGGTACTCGGAGCACGACGATCAGCCAGCGTCCGTCCCATTGCCACGGCTCCCCGAAGGAGTAGATCCGCTCGGCCCCGGAGCGCAGCAGCTCGGCGGTGCCGGCGCTGAGCGACAGCCGGGTGCGGCGGCCATGGCGCTCGGTCTCGAGCCAGCCCTCGCGGGTGCTCCGCGACAGCGCCTGCCGGGCGGCCTGCTGGCTGTAGCCGAGGCCGACCAGCGCGGCGACCAGGCTTTCCTGCCAGACACTTCCTGAGCGGGGCAGCACGTGCTCGCCGAGGACCGTGAGCAGCAGCGACCGGGCAGCGGGAGCGCCAACCGACCGTCGTCTCAGCTGCTCGTCCATTGGCACCCCGGCTCAGGGAGTCGCTCTGAGCGGAGCGTCGTCTCGGCCCGCTGTGGGGCCGTCGAAGTCCTCACGCAGCGCCTCGAAATGGGTCCGGCAGGCGCGGCACTGAAGCTGGGTGGTGATCAGCTGGCCGCCCCAGGGCGATACGAGCTCCACGTCGGGCGAGCCGCAGAACGGGCAACGGGGATGCGCCCGGCGCCCTGGACTCGCCTTCGCGCCCGGGCTCACTGGCGCCGCTCCTCATCCCAGCCGGTCCAGTCCGTCGGCTCCTCGAGCTCCAGCCCGCCTCCGACGAGATCGGGGAGCAGCGTGGCCAGCCAGTCGCGCACACGGGCGCGCACTGCCGCGGGACCCTCGCTGACCATGCCCTCCGCGATCGCCTCCTGATAGCCGGGGTGGGCGTCAGGTCCCGGCCACCGCGCCGCCTGGGCCCACATCTCCCTGATGCGGCGGCGGAGCAGCCCGAAGTCCTCGCCGCCGGCCCGGGCGAAGCGCCTCAGCCAGGCCTCGGCGTGGACACGGTGGGCGCCTTCCTCCTGGAGGATCTTGCGGGCCCGCTGGGCCAGCGGCTCGATCGAGCTATCGCGGGCGCTGGCCACGAACGTGGTCAGGATGCCGTCGACGATCAGGTTGGCGGCGATGAACGAGGCCCAGTCCGGCAACTCCCGCGCCAGCACCGGCATCGGGTTCCCCGCGTCGAGGCCGTCGTCTTCGCGGTGGACTCCGAGCTTGGCCAGCACGGGGTAGGTGGAGCGAGCGTGGCCCAGCTCGTCCTGGGCCATCGCCGCGGCCGCGACGGCGGACTCGATGGTTGGCGCGCTGACCGCCCATTCGCCGTAGCGGCGCCCGAGCGCGCCCTTGTTGTCGGCCAGCGAGCCGATCAGCGAGATCATCGTCGCGGTCCCCGCGGCGACAGTGTCCGGAGCGCGACTCACGCGTGGATCGCCTCGCGGATCTCGCTTCGGGGCACCAGGATCATGTGAATCCAGGGCTGCTCATCGTAGATCGCCCGCGCCGAGACCAGCGCGAGGTCCTCGTCGTCCTCGGTGATCGTGCCCACGTGGTGCAGCGGCTCGACGTAGGCCTGGCGAGCGAACACCTCCCACACTCGCCCGGGAGCAGTCATACGGCGATTCCGAGCCGGCGCATGGTCTGGCGCGCCTCCGCGCGCAACCGGTGCTTGGTCCAGATGGGATCCCACACGACCTCGATCTCGACCCGGTCGACTTCGGGGTCCTCGAGCAGGGCGGTCCGGATGTCCTCCTCGATGAAGTCCATGGCCGGGCAGCCCATCGCCGTGAAGGTGATCTCCAGCTCAGCCCGGCGCAGCTCGGGCCGGTAGGCCACGGAGACGATCAGCCCCATCCCCACGACCGAGACGGGGATCTCCGGGTCCTCGACCCGGCGCAGCGCCTCCCACAGGCGGGTCTCCACCTGCTGGGTCGGCGTCGGCGCGGTCGCGCTCACGCCGCCCTGCGCAGGGACGTGGTCTGGTAGCCGCGCTGCAGGGTGCGCACGTAATCGCGATTCATGGGCCCGCGGGCGCGCCAGCGGAGCACGACCTCGTCCCACTCGATGGGCCCGTCATCCAGCAGCCACGCGCGGCGCTCCTCATCGAACCGGGCCGGGAACGGGCAGTCGATCACGTAGCGGTCCGGATCGGGCTCGAAGTGCGCCGGGACGCGGATGCCGATCTCCTGCATGAACGGCACGACCTCGCTCATCCAGGCCTGGCGGAGCTCGTCGTTGCTCTTGCCCTTGAAGCCGTAGTCGAGCTGCTCGGAGTGCTGCTTGCGCGTGTCGGGCAACCCGAACCACTCGAGCGTGAGGATGAACATCCAGTCGATCGCGGCCTGGACCTGCGCGCGGCCCGCGGGCTCTCGGGCCAGCTTCTTGCACCAGGTCCGCCCGTGGCGCAGGTGGAAGGTCTCCTCCTTGTCGACCTTGGCCAGGGCCCGCTTCCAGGGACCGAAGGTGCTCGACTGATACACGTCGGAGAGCAGGACGAACCCGGCCTGGTCGTAGAGGGCGTTGGCGCACACCAGCTCAACCCAGGAGTTCAGCGGGATGTCAAACGCGTAGGGATACTTGAACTGCTCGGCGGGACGCTCATAGACGAGCCAGTCCGTGTCCACGCCGAGGTCGGCGAGGAGCCGGTATCCGATGTGGGCGTGAGCCAGCTCGTCCTGGATGATCGACATGGCCGAGCCGAAGTTGTTCAGCGCCGGGGCGTGCTGGGCGGCCCGGAGATAGCTGGGCGCGCTGACGAACTCGGTGTCGGCCGAGACCGTGAGGATGCGCCGTATGCCCTCGAGGTAGGCCGGCGACATGTGTTGCAGACCCTCGACCAGCCGGCCGGCGGCCAGGTGCTCCCGAACCTGCTCCTCGCTCAGCGGCGCCAGCTCTTCAAGGGGTGCAGCGGCCACGTGACCCTTTCGCCTCATATGACACTTGACTTACGGTCGCCAGCGTATAGTCTCTCATCGATGAGGTCAAGTGGGCATTAGCTGATGGCCCTGCTGCTCGAGCTCGACGGGGTCGCCCCGCGCCTCGGCGCGGATGTGTTCCTCGCTCCCAACGCCGTGCTGGTGGGAGACGTGCGCGTCGGTGATCGGGCCAGCATCTGGTTCGGCGCAGTGCTGCGCGGTGACTCCTCGACGATCGAGATCGGGGCGGCGACCTCCGTGCAGGACAACGCGGTCATCCACTGCGCCAAGGGACTTCCGACTCGCGTCGGGGCTGGGGTGACTGTCGGTCACGGCGCCCTGCTCGAAGGCTGCGTGATCGAGGATGGCGCCCTGATCGGCATGGGCGCAGTCGTGCTCCAGCATGCCCGGGTCGGCGCCGGCGCGCTGGTGGCCGCGGGCTCAGTCGTGTCCGAGCGCGTGGAGATCGCCCCCGGAGTCATGGCCGCCGGCGTGCCCGCCCGGGAGAAGAAGGCGCTCTCGGGTTCGGCGGCGCGGTGGACTGAGAGCGCGGCCCAGGAGTATCAGGAGTACCGCAAGCGCTACATCCAAGCGACATCGGCGGGCGCCCTCTCGGCGCCCGCACCGACCTGAGAACGAGGAGATCCGCGTGCCCGAGATGCTGATCGGAGGCGAGTGGCGCAAGGCCACCGACCAGGAGCAGGTTGAAGTGATCAATCCGGCCACCGAGGAGACCGTCGACACGGTCCCGGCCGCCGGGCCCGACGACGTCCAGCTCGCTGTCGCCACGGCCAAGCGGGCGTTTCCGGACTGGGCACGGACCGACGTGGAAAAGCGCGCGGCCATTCTCATGCGGGCGGCCGAGCTGATCCACGAGCACGCCAAGGAGCTGGCTGCCCGGCTCACCGCCGAGCAGGGCAAGCCGGTGGCCGAGGCGATCGGGGAGGTCAATCATCTCGCCCATGGCGTGCGCTACTACGCCGAGGCGGCCACCAAGGTCAGGGGCGCCTATCAGGACCTGCCAACCGCGCTCGGGCCCGCCTACGGCATGGTCATCCGCCGCCCGATGGGGGTCTGCGCGGCGATCACCCCGTACAACTTTCCCCTCACCCTGCTCGGGACCAAGGTGGCCCCGGCGCTCGCCGCGGGCAACACCGTGGTGGCCAAGCCGGCCGCCACCACCCCGCTGGCCACGCTCGAGGTGGCGCGGCTGTTCTCCGAGGCCGGCGTGCCCGACGGCGTCCTGAACGTCGTCACCGGGCGCGGGGCGCAGATCGGCGACGCGCTGGTCGGTCATCCTGACGTGCGGCGCGTGGCCTTCACCGGCTCGACCGAGGTGGGTCGCCACGTCGCCGCCCTGGCCGCGCCCGCGCTCAAGCGGCTCTCCCTCGAGCTGGGCGGCTCGGATCCCGTGCTCGTGTGCGCGGACGCGGACGTCGAGGCCGCCGTCAAGGCGGTGATCATCGGCCGCTACTGGAATGCCGGCCAGGCCTGCCTGGGCTGCAAGCGCGTATTCGTTCACGAGGACGTATACGAGGAGTTTGTCGCGCTGCTCGTCGACCGGGTTGCCCGTTACGAGCCCGGCGACGGCACGGTGAAGGCCGAGAAGCCTCGCCTGCGGATGGGGCCGATCCACACCCGGACCGGCCGAGACGAGCTGCTCGAGCAGATCGAGGATGCCGTCGCCTCGGGCGGGGAGCTGATGATCGGCGGGGGGACCGGCGCCGGCGAGAAGGGATATTTCCTCGAGCCGGCAGTCATCGCCGAACCGGCCGCGGGTTCCCGGGTGATGCGCGAGGAGGTCTTCGGACCGGTGCTGCCCGTGTTCCGCTTCCGGGACTTCGACGACGCGATCAGCCGCGCCAACGACACGCCCTACGGCCTCGGCTCCTCGATCTGGACCCACGACGTCCGGCTCATCCATCGCGCGGCCCAGGAGATCGACGCCGGCATGACCTGGGTCAACCAGATCCACTACGGCTATGACGAGCTCCCCTTCGGCGGCGTGAAGGACTCCGGGGTGGGCAAGGAGCACGGCCTCGAGGCCCTTGATTCCTACGTGGAGACCAAGTCGGTCGTCGTCGGAGGGCTGGCCTGATGCCGGTCGGCTACGAGAGCGCCGGTGGCGTCGGGACGATCACGCTCGACAATCCGCCGGCCAACTCCTACGACCTGGCGGTGATGACCGAGTTCGCCCGCGCGGTGGAGGCGGCGATCGAGTCGGGGGTGCGCGCGGTGATCGTGCGCAGCGCGTCGGCGAAGTTCTTCTCCGCGGGCGCGGACGTCAAGAAGTTCCTCGACGGGGACGTGGCCGCGAACATGGAGATGATCCGCACCAGCCAGGCCGCGTTCAGGCGCATGGCCGCGGCCCAGCCGATCTTCATCGCTCACATCAATGGGCATGCTCTGGGCGGCGGTCTCGAGCTCGCGCTGGCCTGCGACATCCGCCTGGCCACCGCCGGTGCCTACAAGCTCGGGACGCCCGAGGTCACGCTCGGCCTGCTGCCCGGCAACGGCGGCACGCAGCGGCTGACCCGCCTGCTCGGCCCTTCGCGGGCCATGGACCTGCTCCTGACCGGGCGCACGTTCAGCCCGGCCGAGGCCTTCGAATGGGGATTGCTGGCCGCGCTGTATGAGCCCGAGGTCGCCGAGGAGCAGGTCACGGCCTACGCGGCGAGCTTCGCCGCCGGCCCGGTGCTGGCCACCACCGCGATCAAGCGCTGCGTGCACGAGGGGGCTCAGCTTTCGCTGAGCGACGGCCTGGCGCTCGAGGCGGAGCTGGTCGAGCAGCTGTTCGGATCACGCGACGCGGCCGAGGGCCTGAGCGCGTTCGTCGAGAAGCGCACGCCGGAGTTCGCCGGCGCATGAGCACCGAGACGATCACCACCTACCCCGGCGCGTTCATCGCCGGCCGGGAGCACCCCAACCAGGGTCCCCCGCTGCCGGTGACCAACCCGGGCACCGGGCAGGTGTTCGCCGAGGTCCCGGGGGGCAGCGAGGCTGACATCGACCGCGCCGTGCGGGTTGCGCGTGGTGCCTTCGCAGAGTGGTCCGCGCTCGCCGTCAGCAAGCGCGGCGAGCTGCTCGGACGCGCCGCACATCACGTCGAGGAGCACGCCGAGGAACTGATCCCGCTCCTGACGCGTGAGCAGGGCAAGACCCTGCGTGACTCGCGGATCGAGGTCACCAAGGCCATCGACACGCTGATGCACTACGTCGGACTGGCCAAGGCCCTGCGCGGCGCACACGCCCCGAACCTCGATCCCGGCGTGGACGGACTCGTGCTCCGCCGCCCGCTCGGCGTGGTCGGGGCGATCGTGCCCTGGAACTTCCCGACCACGCTGCTGGCCAACAAGCTCGCCCCCGCGCTTGTGGCCGGCAACACCGTGGTGGCCAAGCCGGCCGGGACGACGCCCCTGACCACCTTGCGCTTCGCCGAGCTGCTGGCCGAGGGAGGCCTCCCACCCGGCGTGTTCAACGTGGTCACAGGGAGCGGGCCCGTCACTGGCACGGCGCTGGTCACGCATCCGCTCGTGCGCAAGATCGCCTTCACCGGGTCGACGCCGGTCGGCGAGCAGATCATGGCCCTCGCCGCCCGCGGCACCAAGCGGGTGACGCTCGAGCTGGGCGGCTCTGATCCGATGATCATCTGCGATGACGCGAACCTGGACGCCGCGGCCAGCGCGGCCTCGATGGGCCGCTTCTACAACTGCGGCCAGGCCTGCCTGGCCGTCAAGCGCGTGTACGTGTTCGCGTCGGTCGCCGATCAGGTGATTGAGCAGGTGACCGCCAAGGCGGCGCGGCTGAAGGTCGGACGCGGGGACGTCAAGGGTTCGCAGATGGGTCCGCTGCACACGGCGGCCGGACGGGACGAGCTCGCCGGTCAACTCGAGCGCACGCTGGCCATGGGCGGCACCCTGGCCACCGGTGGGTCGGCCCCCGATGACCCCGAGCTGGCCGACGGATTCTTCTACCTGCCCACGGTGCTCGTCGACCCCCCACACGACGCGCCGATGGCCACCGAGGAGGTGTTCGGACCGGCGCTGCCGATCTGGCGGGTCAATGACCTCGACGAGGCGATTGAGCGCGCCAACGCCTCTCAGTTCGGCCTCGGCTCCTCGATCTGGACCCGTGACCTTCACCGGGCTCGCCAGGCAGCGGAGCGGATCGAGGCCGGCTATACGTGGATCAACTCCCGCACGAAGGTCTATGACGAGCTGCCCTTCGGCGGGTGGAAGTCAAGCGGCTACGGCAAGGAGCACGGACAGGAGGCCTTCGACTTCTACACCGAGACGAAGTCGGTGGTTCTCAGCAGCGGTCAGTGACGGTGTCGGTGAACCCCGAGCCCGCGGACCGACTCGGCCATAGGATGCGGCGATGAGCGCGCGCCCGTGGGAAGACGCAGGGCTCCCCGAGCCGCTGATCCCGATCGAGCGCACCTTTGAGGGCTTCCTGGGGCTGGAATGGCTCGAGCTCAACGCGATTCAGGCCCGCGTGCGCTTCGCGGTCCGCGAGGACCTCAAGCAGCCGCTCGGGATCCTGCACGGGGGAATCTATTCAGCGGTGGCCGAAACCGTAGCCTCGGTGGCCACGGTCAGGGCCGTGTGGGCGGACGGCTTCACCGGATCCGGGCTCAGCAACGCGGCCAGTTTCCTGCGACCGGTGTCAGGCGGCGTGGTCGATGTCCTGGCCCGGCGCCGACACCACGATGAGCGCGAGTGGTTCTGGAACCACGAGTTCCGCGACTCGCAGGGGCGGCTGTCCGCGCTCGTCGATGTGACGATCGCGGTGCGCCCGCGGGTCCCGGCATCGCGGTGAACCCCCTGGCCAAGGTCGCCGTCGGCCCGAGCGCACCCGCTCTGGAGCTACTCGACCTGCCCGGCGCGGCTGATCGGCCCCCGCTCGTCCTTCTACACGAGGGGCTGGGCTCAGTGGGACTGTGGCGCGGGTTCCCCGGCGAGCTCGGCGAGGCGACCGGCCGGCGGGTGATCGCCTTCTCGCGCTACGGGCACGGAGGCTCGGAGCCACCGCGCGAGCCGCGCACACCCGCCTTCTTCCATCAGGAGGCGCTCGAGGTCCTGCCGGCGCTCCTGGCCGAGGCGGGGGCCGAGGATCCCGTGCTCGTGGGCCACAGCGACGGTGCCTCGATCGCTCTCATCCATGCCGCTCACCACCCGGTCAGCGCGCTGATCCTGCTCGCTCCGCACGTGTTCGTCGAGGAGGTCACAGTCGCGGCGATTCGCGAGACCCGTGAGGCCTACCTGAACGGGGAGCTGGAGGAGCGGATGGCCCGTCACCACGACGATCCCGACGCAGCCTTCTGGGGCTGGTGCCGCGTCTGGCTCGACCCGGAGTTCCGCAGCTGGAGCATCGAGGACGAGGCCGCCCGCGTCGCCGCGCCCACGCTGCTGATCCAGGGAGACGCCGACCCGTACGGGTCGCTTGCCCAGCTCGACCGCATCGAGGCCCGCGTGCGCGGCCCGGTGGACCGACTGGTCCTCCCCGGCGGCCACAGCCCGCACCTGGACGAGGGCGACGCGACGATCCGCTCGATCGCCGGCTTCCTCAACCGCGGGACGTCGCGGCGGAGCGCCTGACCGCGGGCCGGCCGCCTGGACCGCCGTTACCGTTCTGCAGCGTGCAGCCGGTCGCCGACGAGATCATCCACGCCGACAACCTCGAGGCGCTCGCCCGGTTCGATGACGGCTGCTTCCAGCTCGTCTACATCGATCCGCCGTTCAACACCGGCCGGGCTCAGACTCGGCGCACCCTGGCCACTGAGGCCGATCCGGCCGGGGACCGCACTGGATTTGCCGGGCGGCGCTACGCCACCCGGGTGCTCGCTTCCTCCTCCTACCGGGATGCCTTCGAGGACTACCTCGGCTTTCTCGCCCCCCGCCTCGAGCAGGTGCGCCGGCTGCTTCACGAAACCGGGACGCTCTACTTCCACATCGACTACCGGGAGGCCCACTACTGCAAGCTGCTACTCGATGAGGTCTTCGGCCGCGAGAGCTTTCTCAACGAGATCATCTGGGCCTACGACTACGGCGCCCGGTCAAAGAGACGCTGGCCCGCGAAGCACGACACGATTCTCGTCTACGTGAAGAACGCCCGGGACTACTACTTCGATTCCGAGAGCGTCGATCGGGAGCCGTACATGGCTCCCGGACTGGTGGCGGCCGAGAAGGCGGCGCGGGGCAAGCTCCCGACCGATGTCTGGTGGCACACGATCGTCCCGACGGGCGGCCACGAGAAGACCGGCTATCCGACCCAGAAGCCCGAGGGCATCGTCCGGCGCATGATCCTGGCCTCGACCAAACCGGGTGACTGGTGCCTCGATTGCTTCGCCGGGAGCGGGACCCTGGGCGCCGTCGCCGCCCAGGCAGGGCGTCGTTACGTCCTCGTCGACGACAGCGCGGAGGCGTGCCGGGTGATGTCCGCCCGCCTGCCGGGCGCCGCCCCCGACCGCGTGCCGGCGGCCGCCGATCGCGGAGCCGCGGGCGCCCGGCTGGCCTCGAGTTGAGGCCGCCGGGGCATCCGGACAGGCCGCGAACCGAGGCAGCGACCTCACTCACTGCGGTGCTGAAGATGAGCGACCGGCGCGTCGTCTCCGCGTTCGTGCTGGTCGGGCAGTTCGATGTCGAGCAGGTCTCCGGCTTCGTGGTCGACCTGGAGCGTCGTGTGCTCGATCTCGAACCGGTCGTGCAGCACCGCCTCGAGCCGGCGGCGCGCCGCATGGCAGTTGCTCTCGGTGCCGACCAGAACGTGCGCGGACAGGGCGGGAAAGCCGGAGGTGATCTCCCACACGTGCAGGTCGTGCACCTCGATCACGCCGGGCTCGGCGACCAGGGCGCGGCCGATGGCGTCCGGGTCGGACCCCCGGGGAGCGGCTTCGAGGAACACGCGTCCCGAGGCTTTGAGCAGCTGGTAGGCCGCTCGCAGCATGACCGCGGCCACGACCAGTGAGGCGATCCCGTCGGCGCGCCGGAAGCCGCTGATCAGGATCACCGCGCCGGCGATCGCCGTGACGACGAAGGCGATCAGGTCGGTGAGCATGTGCTGGTAGGCGCCCGCGACGTTCAGCGATTCGCGGTTGGCGCTCGACAGCGTCCAGGTGGCGACCAGATTGACTCCGATTCCCACGACGGCAACGATCAGGACCGGTGCGCCGGCCACGCTGGGGGGCGTGATCAGGCGGACGACCCCCTCATACACGATCAGCAGCCCGAGAACCAGCAGCGTCGCGCCGTTGAACTGGGCCGAGAGGATCTCGGTGCGCTTGAGGCCGAAGGTCAGCGCACCCCGGGCCGGCCGTCCGGCCAGCCGGATCGCGAGCAGCGACAGCGCGATCGCGGTCGCGTCGGTCAGCATGTGCGCGGCATCTGAGAGCAAGGCCAGGGAGCCGGCCAGGATCCCGGCCGTCACCTCGACGGCCATGAAGCCGATGATCAGCCCGAGGGCGATGGCCAGCTTGCCCATGTCGGCTTCCGCCGAGACGCCATGCGTGTGCCCCTCGTGAGCCACCAGCCCAGGCTAACGCTCAGCTCAGCTGTCGAAACCCAGCCCGAGCCGGTCGAGCAGCCCCAGCCACAGTCCGCGGCGGCCCTGGCGCCGGTCGGCGGCGGCCAGGCGATTGCGGGTCAGCTGGATCACCGCGGAGCGCAGCGGCTCGGGCGGGAAGGGCAGAGGTCGGCGGCGCACGTAGCTCAGCCGGGTGACCTCGTTCTCGGTTCCGGCGAGCAGGTCCAGGGCGACCCGGGCGCCGAACCGCGAGGCGGCCACCCCGAGACCGGTGTAGCCCGTGGCGTAGCCGACCCGGCCCTCGAGTGCGGTGCCGAAGAAGACCGAGAAGCGGCTGCAGGTGTCGATCGCTCCGCCCCAGCGGTGGGTGAAGCGCAGGCCGCGCAGCTGGGGGAAGGTGATGAAGAAGTGCTGCGCGAGCCGCGCGAAGGTGGGGTCGTGAATGTCCAGCCCCGCGTCGACCGGGCCGCCGTAGCGGTAGACCGCGTCATAGCCGCCCCACAGGATCCGGCCATCGGCACTGAGGCGGTAATAGTGAAACTGGTTCTGGAGCTCGCTCAGCCCCTGCCGGTCATGCCAGCCGACCGCCTCGCGCTGCTCGGGGCTGAGGGGTTCGGACATCAACACGTAGTCGTAGACCGGGGCGACGTAGCGGCGGATCGAGCGAACCGGTGACGGATAGGCGCTGGTCGCGACCAGGGCGCGCCGGGCCGCGAGCGCCCCGCCCGGGGTGCGCACGCTCAGGCCTGACCCGGCGGGTTCGATCGCCCGCACGGGGGTCGATTCGAAGATCCGCACGCCGGCTCGCTCGGCCGCCCTCCGGAGTCCGTCGGCCAGCTTGCCGGGGTGGACCAGGGCCGAGCCGCTCCGGGTCCAGAGGCCGCCCAGATAGGTTGGGGAATTGATCGCCGCCCGGGTCTGGGCGGCGTCCCAGAGCTCCACCTCATACCCGAAGCGGCGGGCCAGCACCGCCTCCTCCTCGAGCCAGGACAGCTCGTGGGGCTCGAGCGCGACCACGACATCCCCGGGGGTCTCGAAATCAGCCTCGATCCCGTGCCGGTCCAGATCGGCGGCGAGCGCCTGGAGGTTCTCCCGGCCCAGGCGCTCGAGCACGGCCAGCTCATCGGCAAAGCGGGCCTCGCCGTTGCTGAGCCCATGCGTCAGCGAGGCCTGGACGAAGCCCCCGTTGCGCCCGCTGGCGCCGGCGCCACACCGATCGGCTTCGAGGACCACGACGTCCCGGTCCGGGTCATCGCGCTTGGCGTGCAGCGCCGCCCACAGGCCGGTGTAGCCGCCGCCGACGATGCACAGCTCGGTCTCGCCGCCGCCGTCCAGCCCGGGATGGGATTCCCGCGGCGCGAGGTCCTCGAGCCAGAAGCTGCGCGGGCGGGCGTCCGCATAGGCGAAGCGATCCTCGGCCGAGGGTGGGGTCTGGGGCCAAGCCGGCGTCATGGCGATCAGGTTCCCACGTCGTCATGATTGCCCGCATGCACGAGGAGGTCCGCCTGCCGGGGCTGGTGTCGATAGAGCACACGTTCACCGTCCCGCTCCGCCACGATCAGCCCGGCGGCGAGCAGCTCAGCGTGTTCGCGCGTGAGCTGGCCGACCCCGACGGGCGCGAGCGGCCGCTGCTGGTCTTCTTCCAGGGCGGCCCCGGCTTCGAGGCCACCCGCCCGTCGACCGGGCCGCGCGCGCCGGGCTGGCTCGACCGCGCGCTGGCCGATTTCCGCGTCCTGCTTCTCGACCAGCGCGGGACCGGCCGCTCCTCGCCGGTGGGCACCCTTCCCGGCCGCTCCGCCGCTGAGCAGGCGGATTACCTGGCCTGCTTCCGCGCCGACTCGATCGTCGGCGATGCCGAGTTCATCCGTGACGCCCTCGGGGTGGAGCGCTGGTCGGTGCTCGGTCAGAGCTTCGGCGGATTCTGCGTCTTCGCCTATCTGTCGCTGGCCCCGGACGGGCTCCGTGAGGCGCTCGTCACCGGAGGGGTCCCACCCCTCGGACGGGAGATCGACGAGGTCTACGCGCATACCTACGACCGGGTCGGGGATCGCAACCGCCGTTATCTGGCTCGCTATCCCGGTGACGAAGCGCGCCTGACCGAGCTCAGGGCCCGCCTGGAGGGGAAGCCCGGACTGCGCCTGCCGACCGGGGAGGAGCTGAGCTGGCGCCGGTTTCGCCAGCTCGGGGCGATGCTCGGCATGAGCGACGGCGCCGACCGCCTGCACCACATCATCGAGCTGGATTCGGCATCGGCTCCGTTCGGGTATGACATCGCCTCGGCCGACTCGTTCTCGCGCAATCCGATCTACGCGGTCCTGCACGAGGCGTGTTACGCCGACGGTGGTGTCACCGACTGGTCCGCGCAGCGCATGCTGCCGGACGTCTATGAGGACTCGATCCTCCTCACCGGTGAGCACGTGTTCCCGTGGATGTTCGCGGACTACCCGGCTCTGGCGCCGCTGGGCGAGGCGGCCGAGTTGCTGGCGGCGAGGGAATGGCCCCGCCTGTACGACCTCGCCGCGCTGGCCGGGAACACGGTCCCGGTGGCCGCGGTGATCTACGCCGATGACATGTATGTCGAGCGTGTCTTCTCAGAGGAGACAGCGGCGCGAGTCGGTGGCATGCGCACCTGGCTGACCAGCGAGTACGACCACAACGGGTTGCGGGCTGACGGGGCCCGCATCCTCGGGCGGCTGCTCGACCTGGCCCGGGATCGTGGCTGAGCCTGGCCGAGCGCCGCGCGACCAGCTCGGCCCGGGTGGCGAGCAGCGCCGGCGACTGCTGTAGCTTGGCCTTGATGTCAACCGAAGCCGGCAGGTCGGTCGAAGGCCCCGCGGCGGGCGGGGAGCCTTCAGTGCTGGCCGCGCTCGCCCTGGGCTGGGAGATGGCCGAGCTCTACGCCCCGCCCCGGATCGTCATGGCCGCCGGGCATGATCCGGACCATCTGCCCGCCGTCACGGAGCTGAGCGCCCCCGAGCGAATCCGAGTGGCCAGCGCCAGGCTCGCCGCCCTCACCGATCGGGCGCTCGGCCCCCGGTCCGGGGAGGGCCGGCCCGGGGTGCTGGCGCTGAGGGACGTCGCCGGCGGGGAACCGGAGGTCTGGCGGCGCACCATCCATGCGCTCCACGTGGAGCTGATCACGGCGCTCGAGGCGCGCGATGGCACGCTGGCGCGCGCCTATGACCTCGGGCGCTCCCTGGCTGAGACCTCGCGGGACCCGGTGAATCTGACCACACTGCTGGATCGCCTCGAGCCAGATCGCCTGTTGGCCATCGAGGCGGCCCTGGCTGACCTGAGCTCGATGCTGCCCCCCCACTCAGCCGCCCCGGTGGCGGCCACGCTCGAGCAGTGGCGCGCCTGGAGCACCGATGCCCGCGCCCGCGAGGACCTGGACGGCGTCCGCGGCGCCCTGGCCCGGCAGCGCGCGCTGTGGCGGGCGCTGCTCTGCGGCGAGAAGCACGCCCGGGAGATGCTCGACCCCGACACAGTCGTGGCTGCCTCGGTGCGCCACGCCAGCCGGCTCGGCACGCTGATTCGTGGCCTGACCGGCGCCTACCTCCCCGCCCTGGCTGCGCTTGTCCTCTCGGTGGCGCTGCTGCTGTGGACGATCGTCGACCAGACCGGCATTGCCACGGTCATCGCCGCCCTCGGCGCGCTGGCCGCGACCATGATCGGGATCCGCAAGAGCTTGGCCCTGACCGCCCAGGACACCATCGACGAGCTTCGAGTAGCCCTCTGGAACGCCGAGCTCGACGCGGCCGTCGCCCAGTCCATTCTCCGTCTGCCGCCGGCGCCGGTGGCGGAGCGGCGCTCGCGGCTTCCGCTCGGCAAGGCGCCCGCTCCGACGGCGCGGCCGGGTCTTGGTCAGCGTCTCGAGCGGGCTCTGCACGTGACCACGAGCGCGCGCGAGCAGGGCCTGCCCGTGGCCGCCTCCGGCCCGGCCAGCGCGGCGCCGCAGGAGGCCGAGGCCACGACTACCGAGCACCCGAGCGCCAACGGTGCCGTGCCACCGCCCGAGGCCTGAACTGGAGGCCGGGGCGAGCTGGCCTGAACTGCCGGCCTGGAGCGCTGCGGGTGGGCTAGGACACCATGTCGGCGCAGTCGCGGCACAGCCCCGAGATGACCAGCTCCGCCCCCTCGGGGTGGAACCCGGCCACGCCGGCCGCGTCCAGCAGCCCGGTGGTGTCGAGCTCGCCGTCGAGATCGTCCACGCGGCCGCACCGGCGGCAGACCATGTGCTGATGGGGCTCGGTGCGAGCGTCGTAGAGCGCGGCGCCGAGACCGGTGCCGATCCGGCGGGCCAGGCCGAGCTCAACCAGCAGCTCGAGCGTCGCGTAGACGGTCGGGGTAGAGGTACCGGGCAGCTCGTGCCGGACTGAGCGGCGGATCTCATCAGCAGTGGCGTGGTGCCCACGCCGGCGCAGCTCGCGGAGAATCACGTAGCGCTGCGGGGTGGCTCGCCGGCCGCGGTCGTGCAGCAGCTGGGTCAGATCCGGCGAAGCGCTGGTTTGGGTGGGTTCGGCGATCGGCATCGCGGTTCCTTTGGCTGGCATCGCGGTCCCCCTTGGCTTCCGTTCCTAAGGGCGCCCTAATTCTAACACAGTTGCTATAGTAGCTCCAACGATGGAGGGCCGATCAATCTCCGCGCTTCGAGACATCGACGAGCACGCGTTCGTCCTGCGCTACATCCAGCCTGGCTTGGTCGGGCTGATCGACGGGACCCTGTCGACCCTGGCGCCGATCTTCGCCGCGGCGCTGCTCTCGGGTTCCCACGCGGCGCTGTTCGTCGGCCTGGCCACCGCGGTCGGCGCCGGGATCAGCATGGGCTTCTCCGAGGCCCTGTCTGACGACGGGACCCAGACTGGTCGCGGATCGGCGCTGGCCCGCGGCATCGTCACCGGGATCATGACCGCGTTCGGCGGCGTCTTTCACTCGCTTCCCTTCCTGATCAGCGAGGTGCACACAGCCCTGGTCGTGGCCGGGATCGTGGTCGCCATCGAGCTGATCGCGATCTCCCTGATCCGTAAGCGGTTTCTCTCCGTCTCGCTCCGGACCAGCCTGCTCCAGGTGGCGCTGGGCGGCGTGCTGATCGTGGCCGCCGGCGTCGGTCTCGGCAGCGCCTGATGGATCTGCGCTCAAAGCACGTTGTGGTGACGGGGGCGGGCAGCGGGATCGGCCGAGCCTGCGCGATCCGCTTCGCCGCCGAGGGCGCACGCGTGGTCGTGGCCGACCTCAACTTCGAGGCCGCCCAGGCCACCGCCGCCCAGATCGACGGGCTGGCGGTCGAGACGAACGTCGGGCAGGAGGCCGAGATCGTGGCCCTGGTCGAGCAGGCGAAGGCAGCGGGCGGCCCGATCGATCTGTTCTTCTCAAACGCCGGCGTCCCGGGGCCGGCCGGCGGCCCCGAAGCGCCCGACGCCGAGCTCCAGGCCACCTGGGAGATCAATGTCATGGCCCACGTGTGGGCCGCGCGGGCGCTCCTGCCCGAGATGGTCGAGCGGGGGGAGGGCTACCTGCTCTCGACCGCCTCCGCAGCGGGCCTGTTGACCCAGGTCTCGGCGCTGGCCTACTCGATCACCAAGCACGCCGCCGTCGCGGTGGCCGAGTGGCTGGCCATTGCTTACGCGGACGCCGGCATCAAGGTCTCGTGCCTCTGCCCGCAGGCCGTGCGGACGCCGATGCTCGACCTGGCCCTCGAGGACCCGATCGGAGCGGCACCACTTCTCGCCGGGGGCCTGCTCGAGCCCGAGACCGTGGCCGAGACGGTGGTCCGCGGGCTTGCCGACGAGCGCTTCCTGATCCTGCCCCACGAGGACGTCGCCCACCACCTCGCCCTCAAGGGCGCCCAGCCCGAGCGGTGGCTGAACGGGATGCGCCGGATCGTCCGCCAGGCTCGGGCCCAGGCGCCGGACCCGCCGCCGTCGCCCTAGGCGGCCGGTTCGAGAATGCCCAGCGGTGGTGCGTCGATCTCGACGCCCACGTAGTCGCCGGCGTCGGCGACCGGAATCCAGGCGAGGAAGGTGCTGCCCTTCCCGGGCCGGCTGCGGAGCCCGACCTGACCCCCCTGGGCTTCGACGATGAGCCTGGTCACCGCCAGGCCGAGCCCGGTCCCGGTTCGCTCAGTGCCGGCCACCTGGTAGAAGGCGTCGAACACGCGCGTCTGGTCGGTCAGGGAGAGACCGGGCCCGGCGTCGGCGACTTCGACTCGGATGCCGCCGCCTTCACGCCTCAGTCCCAGCCGCACGCCCCCGCCTTCGGGGCTGAACTTGATTGCGTTGGAGAGGAAGTTCAGCACCACCTGGCGCAGGCGTGTGGGATCGAGCAGCGCGAGCTCCGAGCCGGGAGCGTCGAGCACGACCCGTACGCGGCGGCGCTCCGCGGCTGCCCTCAGGGTGCCCGCGCAGCCCCGCAGGATCGCTGCCGGGTCGACCGGCGCGCTCTCCAGCCGCAGGTGGCCGGCCTCGATGCGGGACATGTCGAGTAGTTCGTCGATCAGGCTGAGCATGTGCTGGGCGCTCTCGTGGATGATCTCCACCGGCTCCTGCTGGCGCTCGTCCAGCGCTCCGCAGCGACCGCCGGCCATCAGCTCCGAGTAGCCGATTACCGCACTGAGCGGATTGCGGAGCTCGTGCGAGAGGCTGGCCACGAAGCGCGTCCGGGCCTGCCCCGCCGCCTCGAGGGCCTGATTGCGTTCGCTCAGGGCGCGGTTGGCGCGACGCAGCTGCTCGGTCCGGGTCAGCAGCCGGACCAGCAGGCTGAGGCTGACCAGCGCCGACGCGGCCAGGCCGGCCAGGAGCACGAGCGGTACGGACACGCGCCGCAGTCTCGTGTCCAGCCGGCCATCGCGGGACCTGGAGGCGATTTCCTGCAGACTCTGGGCCGACTACCTACCACGGCGTGAGTAGTTTTCCGCAATATGACAACCCGGGCCTCAGCCGGCCTCAGCTTCGAGGCGCCGGCGCAGGGCCGGCCAGACGCTCCGTAGGAGATTGACTCCGTCCGCCACGGCCGCTGGTTTCTCCTCCCGAGCTCCGGCCTCGATCTTCCCGAGCGCGGTCAGCAGGGGGCGCGCGTCGAGCATCAGCCCGCTGTTGCGCGCGGCATGCGCGGCCGTCGCCACAGCGCTTAGGTCATCCCGCGACATTGCGGCCTCGACTTCCACGATGGCCCGCGTGAGCTCGGCGAGCAGCGTGGCGACGATCGCCGGCAGCTCGGCGCCGAGCTGTGTCTCCAGATCCTTCAGACGGCTCAGGTCGAGTTCTGGCTCCATTCCCAGACTCAGGGGTGCAGGATGTGGCGGAGCCGGCGGGCGAAGCTGCCCAGGTGATCCCGGCGCAGGCTGCCAAGCCCCGTGATTCCCAGGAAGGTGACGAACAGGCCGGCCAGCAGGGCGAGCAGGGCCAGCACCGCCGGCCAGTTGGCTTCGAGCTTCTCCCGTCCCGCGGTCAGCAGCCGTTGGGCGTTCGGCCCGGCGAAGGTCAGCGTGGCGATTATCCCCAGCAGCGGAGCGATAAAGCAGACGTTGAACAGCACCAGCAGCACGATCTGGCGCAAGATGCCGAAGTCCGAGCCGACGATGGCCGCGATGGCGGCGAAATACGGAAACGCCGTGGGCAGTTCCACCGCAGTGATGGTGGCTCCGAGCAACGCGCTCGAGCGTCGCTCGAAGCGCACGTCGGTCTGGATCTCGCGCTGGCCCAGCCGGTCGCGGTGGCCCCACAGGAAGGCGGCTGCGGTGAGCATGGCCACGCCGGCCACCAGCTCGAGCACGTAGCTCAGATGGCGTCCGGGGTGGGGGATGAGCGAGAGCAGTAGCTGTCCGGGGCCGAGGGCGATGATCAGTCCCCCGACCAGGTACACGGCGAACACGGCCGCGGTGAAGCGGATCACCTTGGCTCGGGAGTTAGGAGCGCTGGCCAGGTACAGGGCAGGAGCGATCGTCGTCGGATTCAGGGAATCCGCGATCCCAATCGAGATAACCAGGCCGATCAGGCGGAGCATCGGCCCCAATTGTTGCCGAGCGGGGCGCCCCCGCACCGTGCCGATGTGGGCCGCTACACTTTTCACCGGCGCCGGGCGGCGTTTGTCTTCACGCCCGCGGCTCGGGCGCCGACACCCTGACCGACTCGATCTTTCGGAACGCCCAATGGCCCGTGGAGACGTCCGGATCGCCGCCACTCTTGCCTGCGAAGAGTGCAAGCGCCGGAACTACCAGACGAATAAGAGCAAGCGGAACAACCCGGAGCGGCTGCAGCTGCGCAAGTACTGCCGCTGGTGCCGGCGCCACACCGCGCACCGCGAGACGCGATAGGCCGGGACCGGTCCCGCCGTGGCTCGCAACCGCAAACGCGCCAAGGATCGCCGGGCTCGCCGCCCGGGCGCCGGGCCGGGCTCCCGGCCCGGAGTGGCTACCGCACGCGCTGATCGCGCTGACCGCGAGTCCCCGGGCACTGAGCGGATCGAGCGTGATCCCGAGCTCTCGACCGAGGACTACGACGAGGCGCCCGGATCGATCGAGCACGCCACGCCGGACGTGGAGTTGGCCGACGCGCAGATGGCTCTAGGTCGTCCCGCGCTGGCCGACGCCGGGGACGCCGAGGAAGCCGAGGAAGCTGCGGAGGCGGAGGAAGCCGCGGGATCCGGGGAAGCCGGGTCCCAAGAGCTCGCCCCCGCGGCGAGGGGGACGGCGGCCTCGCGCCGAGGCTCGGCCGGCCGGCTGATCACCTTCCTGCAGGGAAGCTGGCGCGAGCTTCAGCGGGTACAGTGGCCCGATCGCCGCCAGGTGATGCAGGCCACCGGGGTCGTGATCGGGTTCGTCATCGTGGCCGGGCTGTACCTCGGCCTCGCCGACACGGTGGCCAGCAAGCTGGTCAACCTGATCCTCCAATAATCGTCTTTAGGCTGAGAGAGAACATGTTCCGCTGGTACGTCGTCAACACCTATTCCGGTCACGAGAACAAGGTCAAGCACAACCTCGAACATCGTGTCGTGTCGCTGAACCAGAAGCGCGCGGTACGGCAGATCGTGGTGCCGACCGAGTCCGTGTCCGAGATGAAGGACAACCAGAAGGTGACGGTCGAGAAGCGGACCATGCCGGGCTACGTGCTGGTGCAGATGGACCTCAACGAGGACTCCTGGTCGCTGGTCAAGGGCACCCCCGGGGTGACAGGCTTCGTCGGCGCCTCCAACGAGCCCGTGCCGCTGACCCAGGCCGAGGTAGACCGTCTCCTGCACCAGGAGCCCGCCGAGCGCCCCCGCAGTCGCGCCCAGTTCTCGATCGGTGAATCGGTCAAGGTCATCTCCGGCCCGCTGTCGGACTTCTCGGGGGAGATCTCCGAGGTCAACGAGGACGCCCAGCGCCTCAAGGTGCTCGTGTCGATCTTCGGTCGCGAGACCCCGGTCGAGGTCGCCTTCGACCAGGTCAAGAAGCTCTAGCCGCAGTTCGGGGCTAAGCTCAGATTTCCCATGGCCAAGAAAGTCCTCACCGAGATCAAGCTGCAGGCCGTCGGCGGCCAGGCCAGCCCCGCGCCGCCGGTCGGCCCGGCCCTGGGCCAGCACGGCGTGAACATCATGGAGTTCGTCAAGGCGTTCAACGCCCAGACGCAATCCGACGCCGGCACCGTCATTCCCGTGGTCATCACGGTCTACGAGGACCGCTCGTTCACGTTCGTGACCAAGAGCCCGCCGGCCGCGGTGCTGATCAAGCAGGCTCTCTCGCTCGAGAAGGGCTCGGCCGAGCCCCACCGCGACAAGGTGGCCCGGATCAGCCGGGCTCAGCTCCGGGAGATCGCCGAGAAGAAGATGAACGACCTCAACGCCAATGACGTGGAGGCGGCGGCGAACATCATCGCCGGCACCGCCCGCTCAATGGGCGTCGACGTGGTCTAACGATGAGTTTCCGGAGGCACACCTGATGGCCAGGCACGGCAAGGCCTACCTCGACGCCAAGCAGAAGTTCGACCGCTCACGCGAGTATCAGCCCGCCGAGGCGATCTCGCTGATCAAGCAGCTGGGCAGCGCGAAGTTCAACGAGTCGGTCGAGGTCCACATCCGCACCGGCCTGAACGTCCGTCACGCCGATGAGCAGCTGCGCGGGACGATCGCGCTTCCCCATGGCCTGGGCAAGGAGGTCAAGATCGCCGTGTTCGCCCAGGGCGAGAAGGCCCGCGAAGCCGAGGAGGCCGGGGCCGACGTGGTCGGCGCGGAAGATCTCGCTCAGCGCATCCAGGACGGCTTCGATGACTTCGACGTGGCCATCGCCACCCCGGACATGATGCCGGTGGTCGGGCGCCTGGGACGCATCCTCGGCCCGTCCGGCAAGATGCCCAATCCGAAGGTCGGCACGGTCACGATGGACGTGGCCAAGGCCGTGAACGAGTCGAAGGCCGGCAAGGTCGAGTACCGCACCGACCGCACCGCGATCGTCCACCTGATCATCGGCAAGAGCGACTTCGAGGAGCGGCTGCTGCTCGAGAACTACGCCGCGGTGATCGACGAGCTGATCCGGGCCAAGCCCTCAGCGGCCAAGGGCCGCTACCTCCGCTCGGTCACCGTGGCCTCCACGATGGGGCCCGGAATCAAGATCGATCCGTCGCGGACTCGCGACATCGTCGAGGAGCCCGTCGCCGCCTAGAATCATCCCCCAGACCAGAGACACGCCCCAGACCTCCGGCCGCCAGAGCGCGTAAGCCCGGAGTAGGTGGAGCCTCGCAAGCGCACCGGCTGGCTCATCGAGCTCAAGCCTCCGCGTGACCGACGCCCGCCTTGAGCTCAAGGGGGGCGTTTTTCGTGAGAGAGAGCCGACCATGAACAGAGACCAGAAAGCCGCCGTCATCGATGAGATCGCCGCGCAGATCGGCGAGGCCGACGCGATCTTCGCCGTCGATTACCGGGGCATCACCGTGTCCCAGGTGGCCGACCTCCGGACCCGGCTGCGCGAAGCCGACGCCCGGTTCCGCGTGGTCAAGAACTCCCTCTCCGAGCGCGCGGCCGACAAGGCGGGGGCGGAGACCCTCAAGCCGATGCTGACCGGTCCGACGGCACTGGCCCTGGTCCGGGGGGACGCGGCCCTGGCCGCCAAGGCGCTGAACGACGTCGCTCGGCAACTGAACCTGCTCGACTTCAAGGGTGGCCTGCTGGGTGGCGAGCTGCTGAGCGCCGATGAAGTGCGCTCGATCGCCCGCCTGCCCGCCCGCGACGTGCTCCACGGTCAGCTGGTCGGCATGATCGCCGCGCCGCTGACCGGCCTGGCCCGAGGCCTGAATGCCCTCATCGCCGGGATCGCCATCCAGCTGAAGGCGATCGTCGATATGGACCCGCCCGTCCTCGCCCCCGGTCAGGCCCCGGCGGCGGCCCAGCCCGAGCCCCCGGCGGCCGAGTCCGAGCCGGAGCCGGCCGCGTCCGAGCCCGAGCCCGAGCCCGAGCCGACGGCTGAGCCCGAGGCGGCGAGCAACGAATCTGATGAAACTCAAGACAGCGCGGACGCCGACGCGTCCGACGCATAAGGAGGAAGCATGGCCACCAGCACCCAGGAATGGATCGACGAGCTCAAGACGATCTCCGTCCTTGAGCTCTCCGAGCGGATCAAGGCGCTCGAGGAGGCCTTCGGCGTCTCGGCGACCGCAGTTGCCGCAGCGGCTCCGGCCGGCGGCGGTGCGGCCGACGGCGGCGGCGAGCCGGCCGAGGAGCAGTCGAGCTTCGACGTCGTCCTGACCGGCGCAGGCGAGAAGAAGATCCAGGTCATCAAGGTGGTCCGCGCGGCCACCGGTCTCGGCCTCAAGGAGGCCAAGGCGCTGGTTGACGAGGCTCCCAAGCCCGTCAAGGAGGGCGTCGAGAAGGCCGAGGCGGACAAGCTGAAGGCCGACCTCGAGGAGGCCGGCGCCTCCGTCGAGCTGAAGTAGCCGGTCCCGTAGCCCGTCGCGATTCCGCGCGCGCTCCGCACCCGGCCGGGAACCTCCGTCCCTTAGCTGCCATATCGGCAACTTCGGGACGGAGGCTCTGCTCCGCGTCGGCTTCCTTCGTTCCTTCTTCGATCTGTCTGAGCTTTCGGTTCGGATCGGGCGCTGAGATGTGCCCATGACGATTCAAGCCCAGCGCCCGACCTCGCCCTCCGGCTCGCCCCGCGGCGGCCATGCCACGCACGGGATGCAGCCCGGCGGTCACCCCACCCATACAGATGCGTACGCCTTTCTCGACCACCGGACCCGGAGCCGGACCGTCAGTCTCGGCACCGCGCCCCCCGGCCGCTATCTCTCGATCGAGCACGGGGATGAGGTGAGGCTGATCCCGCTCGATCGTCCGATCACCCGTATCGGCCGAGGCCTGAGCGCCGACGTCCGGATCGAGGACTCGCATGTCTCCCGCCGCCACGCGATCATCGTGGTGGACGCAAACGGTGGCCCCGACGGGACGCGCGTCCTGGACGACCGCAGCCACAACGGCACGTTCGTCAACGGCCGAGCGGTGACCATCTCGTCGTCCCTGTTCGACGGGGACGTGGTCCGGCTCGGCAGCGTGGCCATGCGCTTCGTCGAGGTCGAGCCCGCGGTCAAGCCCGCCGTCAAGACAGCCCCGGTACTCCGCCGTTTTCCGCTGCCCGTGCGCGCCCCCGGGGCGCTCGCAGCCGGCAGGTGATCGCCCCCGGCGGCTCACTCGGAGTCATTTGGTGCTCTGGGAGACAGCAGATGACTCCGAGTCGCGCGAGCGCCCGCGCCCCTCGGCCGACGCCCGAGGGTTGCCCCCCTGGCGATTTCCCCCTACACTCCGCGAGGTCAGCCAATAGTCGTAGCCGCCCACCAAGTCAGCGCCGCGCCACATACGCGGCCGCCGAGGGCGGGGTCCGTGAGAGCTGAGCGGTCCTGCACAGGGCGTCGACGCCGTGTGCTATCTTCGCTGGTCGCGCTTTCTCAGGCCTGAACACCTGCCTCAGCGCCAGCTCGCTCACTCTCGACCGCCTCGAGGAGTCGCCGTCTTGGCCACCGCTCACGCCCCCCGGACGCGCCGTAGCTTCGCGCGTCTGAACAAGGTCCTTGAAGTCCCCAACCTCATCGATATCCAGCGCAAGTCGTTCAGCTGGCTGACCGACCCCGACGGGGGTGGCCTGCGCGAGACGATCGACGACATCTCGCCGATCGAGGATTACACCGGCAACCTCGCCGTCCAGTTCGGCGAATTCACCTTCGACGAGCCCGTGGCCAGCCTCGAGCAGTGCCGTGAGAAGGATCTGACCTACGCGCGTCCGCTGACCGTCACGGTCGCCTTCATCAACCGAGAGACGGGCGAAATTCGCGAGCAGTCGGTGTTCATGGGCGACTTCCCGTGGATGACCGAGCGCGGCACGTTCATCATCAACGGCACCGAGCGCGTGGTCGTCACGCAGCTGGTCCGCTCCCCGGGCGCGTATGTGATGGAGCCCAAGGACCGCGAGAAGCAGGTCTTCATCGCCAACCTGATGCCGGCCCGCGGCTCGTGGCTCGAGCTCGAGATCGACAAGAAGGGCCGCGTGTACGTCCGCATCGACCGCAAGCGCAAGCTTCCGGTCACGGTCCTGCTGCGCGCGATGGGCTACGCGTCGGACGAGGAGATCCTCAACCTGTTCGACTCGAGCCTGTACATCCGCAACACGGTCGACGCCGACCCCGAGGTCACGCGGACCGAGGAGGGTGCGCTGATCGAGCTGTTCAAGAAGCAGCGCCCCGGCGAGCCGCCGTCGATCGACGCCGCGCGCTCGCTGCTGAACCAGCTGTTCTTCGATCCCAAGCGCTACGACCTCACGCGGGTCGGTCGCTACAAGCTCAACTCGCGCCTGAACCTGGATATCGACCTGGACACGCGCACCCTGACCCACGATGACATCATCGCCCTGGTCAAGGAGCTCGTCTCGCTGCCGCGCATCCTCGGGATGCCCGAGGAGCTCCCCGAGGATCCCAAGGCCGACTACGCCGCCGAGGCGGCGTCGATGCCGCGCGAGCCGATCCAGGACCACCTGGACGAGTACGAGCACTTCGGCAACCGCCGCCTGCGCACAGTCGGCGAGCTCATCCAGGAGGCCTTCCGCATCGGCCTGTACCGGATGGAGCGCGTCGTGCGCGAGCGGTTGACCACCGAGGATGCCGACACGATCACGCCGCAGACGATCGTCAACATCCGGCCCGTGGTGGCGGCGCTGAAGGAGTTCTTCGGCTCGAGCCAGCTCTCCCAGTTCATGGACCAGACCAACTCGCTGTCCGGTCTGACCCACCGGCGCCGCCTGAGCGCCCTGGGCGCCGGCGGCCTGACCCGCGAGCGGGCACCGATCGAGGTCCGGGACGTCCACCCCACCCACTACGGCCGCATGTGCCCGATCGAGACCCCCGAGGGGCCGAACATCGGCCTCATCGGCTCGCTGTCCTCCTACGCCGAGATCTCCGAGCACGGTTTCGTCACCACCCCCTACCGGGTGGTCAAGAAGGGCAAGGTCACCGACGAGATCGTCCGCATCGACGCCACGCAGGAGGAGGAGCGGATCATCGCCCAGGCCAACCAGCCAGTGGACAAGACGGGCAAGCTGGTCGGCGAGGAGATCATCTGCCGTACGCAGGCGGGTCAGTACGTGACCGTGGCGGCCGAGGAGGTCGACCTGATCGACGTCTCCCCCGAGCAGATCTGGTCCGTGGCCACGGCCATGATCCCGTTCCTGGAGCATGACGACGCCAACCGCGCGTTGATGGGCTCCAACATGCAGCGCCAGGCAGTGCCGCTGCTGGTCACCGATGCCCCGTTGGTCGGGACCGGCATGGAGCGCCGCGCGGCGATCGACACCGGTGACGTGGCCCTGGCCCAGCACGGTGGCACGGTGTCCTACGTCGACGCCGAGCAGATCGTCGTCGACGGCAAGGACGGCGCCCAGGAGTATCCGCTGCAGAAGTTCATGCGCTCCAACCAGGGCACGCTGATCCACCAGAAGCCGATCGTCGAGGTGGGCACGAACGTGACCGCCGGCGACGTGCTGGCCGACGGTTCGGCCAGCGACATGGGGGAGATGGCGCTGGGCAAGAACCTGCTCGTCGCCTTCATGTCCTGGGAGGGCTACAACTTCGAGGACGCGATCATTTTGAGTAAGCGCCTGGTCCAGGACGACGAGCTCACCTCGATCCACATCGAGGAGTACGAGATCGATGCCCGCACCACGAAGCTGGGCGACGAGGAGATCACCCGCGATATCCCCAACCGCTCCGAGGAGTCGCTGCGCAACCTCGACGACCGCGGCATCGTCCGCATCGGCGCCGAGGTTCAGTCCGGCGATCTGCTCGTCGGCAAGGTCACGCCCAAGGGCGAGACCGAGCTGACCGCCGAGGAGAAGCTGATCCGGGCCATCTTCAAGGAGAAGGCCAGGGAAGTTCGGGACACCTCGCTCAAGGTTCCCCACGGTGAGGGCGGCGTCGTCATCGACGTCAAGACCTTCAGCCGCGACGAGGGCGACGACCTGCCGCCCGGCGTCAATGACCTGGTGCGAGTGTTCGTCGCCAAGAAGCGCAAGATCTCGGAGGGCGACAAGCTGGCCGGGCGCCACGGCAACAAGGGCGTCATCTCGAAGATCGTCGATCAGCAGGACATGCCGTTCCTGGAGGACGGGACTCCGGTCGACGTAATCCTCAACCCGCTCGGCGTGCCGAGCCGCATGAACGTCGGTCAGATCCTCGAGACCCACCTGGGCTGGGTGGCCGCCAACGGCTGGTACGACGACGGCTCCGAGGCCCGCAAGCACGCCACCAACGGCGGCTCGCGGTCCGGCGGGGCCAAGAACCGGAACGGCAAGGTCTACGTGGCCACGCCGGTGTTCGACGGGGCCACCGTGGCCGACGTCGACGAGGCCCTGGTCCGCTGGCAGGATGAGCACCAGCGCTCCGATGGGCTGATCCGGATGGACGTCGACAAGTCGCGGCGCGAGGGCGAGCAGGCCTCCGGCAAGACCACGCTGTTCAACGGCCGCAGTGGCGAGCCGTTCGAGGAGCAGGTCACCGTGGGTTACATGTACATCCTCAAGCTGCTGCACCTGGTCGACGACAAGATCCACGCCCGCTCGACCGGCCCGTACTCGCTGGTCACCCAGCAGCCGCTGGGCGGCAAGGCGCAGTTCGGCGGCCAGCGCTTTGGGGAAATGGAGGTCTGGGCGCTCGAGGCCTATGGCGCCGCCTACACCCTGCAGGAGATGCTGACCATCAAGTCCGACGACACAGTCGGTCGCGTGAAGGCCTATGAGGCGATCGTCAAGGGCGAGAACATCGCCGAGCCGTCGATCCCCGAGTCGTTCAAGGTCCTGCTCAAGGAGATGCAGTCGCTGGCGCTCGACGTCAACGTGGTCTCCGAGGAGGGCGAGCGCGCCGAGATGCGCGAGGAGGACGACGACCTCCTGCGGGCGGCCGAGGAGCTCGGCATCGACCTCAGTGGCGTGCGGGCCGCCAACGGCGGCGCCTCCGACGAGGACACCGAGCACGAGGGCGAGACCGCCGAGGCCTCGGAGGCGGAGACCGAATCCGAGGATCCCAACCTCGAGTCGGGCGAGGACGTCGCCGCCGAGGACCTCAGCTCAAGCGAGGACCCGATGTTGGAAGCCGAAGTACCCGCTGGCGAGGCTGACGGCGTGCTGGAGGAAGACGAGGCGTGAGAGGCGGGGCCGGCTTACCTCTCAGGCCTGCTCGTTTCCGTTTCGCAGGCCGGAGAGGTAAGTCGGCAGCGACTCTCGACCCGACACGAATTTTCAAGCAAGTAAGGACTCACATTGATCGACATCAATAATTTCGACGCAATCGAGATCGGCCTCGCTTCCTCCAAGCAGATCCGCTCCTGGAGCTCCGGCGAGGTCACCAAGCCGGAGACGATCAACTACCGGACGCTGAAGCCCGAGAAGGATGGCCTGTTCTGCGAGCGCATCTTCGGCCCGACCAAGGACTGGGAGTGCTACTGCGGCAAGTACAAGCGCGTCCGCTACAAGGGCATCGTCTGCGAGCGCTGCGGAGTCGAGGTCACGCGCTCCAAGGTTCGCCGCGAGCGCATGGGCCACATCGACCTGGCCGCTCCGGTCAGTCACATCTGGTTCTTCAAGGGCGTGCCCAGCCGGATCGGCTACCTGCTCGACATGGCGCCCAAGGAGCTCGAGAAGGTTCTCTACTTCGCCGCCTCGATGGTCACCTGGGTCGATGAGGAGGCCCGCGACCGCGACGTGGAGTCGCTGGAGGGCGAGGTCAACAAGGTCCTCGACGCCTACGCGGCCGAGAAGGAAGAGCGCGTGCTGGAGCTCAAGGAGTCCCTGGCCCGGCGCGAGGAGTATCTGAACAGCGCCAAGACCGGCCGCGACTTCTCCGACGAGGACCACCTGTGGGCCGAGACGCTGGACGTCAACGTGGCCAAGTTGTCCGACGAAGAGCGCGAGAAGATGCTCAAGGAGCTGCGCAAGAGCTTCGGGGCTGACATCGACGACACCGAGGCCTACATCGAGGACGCGGCCGAGCGCATGCGCCAGGTCTGGGAGCTGTTCAAGACGATGAAGTCCAAGGACGTCATCAACGATGAGACCACCTTCCGCGAGCTCCGCGACCGGTTCGGCTCGCCCTACGGCTTTGGTGAATACTTCCGCGGCGGGATGGGTGCCGAGGCGGTCCGCGACCTGCTCCAGCAGGTCAACCTCGAGACCGAGGCCGAGGACCTGCAGGACCAGGTCAAGACGGCCAAGGGCCAGAAGCAGGCCCGCGCGGTCAAGCGCCTGAAGGTCGTCTCCGCGTTCCTGCAGTCCGGCAACAAGCCGGAGATGATGGTGCTCGAGGCCGTCCCGGTGATCCCGCCCGAGCTGCGGCCGATGGTCCAGCTCGACGGTGGCCGCTTCGCCACCTCGGACCTCAACGACCTCTACCGCCGCGTCATCAACCGCAACAACCGCCTCAAGCGGCTGCTCGACCTTGGCGCGCCGGAGATCATCGTCAACAACGAGAAGCGCATGCTCCAGGAGTCGGTCGACGCGCTGTTCGACAACGGCCGTCGCGGGCGCCCGGTCACGGGCCCCGGCAACCGGCCGCTCAAGTCCCTGAGCGACATGCTCAAGGGCAAGCAGGGCCGCTTCCGCCAGAACCTGCTCGGCAAGCGCGTTGACTACTCGGGCCGTTCGGTCATCGTGTCCGGTCCGTCGCTGCGCCTGCACCAGTGCGGTCTGCCCAAGCTGATGGCCCTCGAGCTGTTCAAGCCGTTCATCATGGCCCGGCTGGTCGAGCGCAAATCGGCTCAGAACATCAAGGCGGCCAAGAAGATGGTCGACTCGATGATCCCCGAGGTGTGGGACGTGCTCGAGGAGGTCATCCACGAGCACCCCGTGCTGCTCAACCGCGCGCCGACGCTCCATCGCCTGGGCATCCAGGCCTTCGAGCCGGTGCTGGTCGAGGGCAAGGCGATCCAGGTTCATCCCCTGGTCTGCCACGCCTTCAACGCCGACTTCGACGGCGACCAGATGGCGGTCCACCTGCCCCTGTCGGCGGAGGCCCAGGCCGAGGCCCGGATCCTCATGCTGTCGGCCAACAACATCCTCTCGCCGGCTCACGGCGCGCCGCTGGCCACGCCCTCGCAGGACATGGTCCTCGGCGCCTACTACCTGACCTACGGGCCGGAGGGTGAGGCCATCTCGAGTATCGATCCGTCGGCCCAGAAGCCGCGGCCGCACGTGTTCCGCACCGCCCAGGAGGCGGAGTGGTCCTACGAGCACCGGATCGTCGGCCTGCACGACCTGGCCGAGTACCGGCCCCTGGGGCGCGAGTTCGGCCACCTGCTGACCACGGTCGGCCGGATCATCTACAACGACAAGATCGAGCGCGCGCTCGAGGAGGCTCTGGGCGAGCAGTTCGACCCGAGCACGTATGAGTTCATCAACCGCTCGATGAAGAAGAAGGACACGACGAAGCTGGTCGACGACCTCGTGCAGCGCTACGGCGCGCCGTCGATCTCGCAGGTGCTCGACGCGTTCAAGGACGTGGGCTTCGAGTACGCGACCCGGGCTGGGGTGACGATCTCCAAGAACGACGTCCAGACGCCGCCGTCCAAGGCCGAGATCCTGGCCCGTTACGAGCAGGAGCTGACCGTCATCGAGGCCCAGTACGAGGATGGCGAGATCACCGAGGAGGAGCGTCACGAGGCGGTCACCGGTCTCTGGGACCGGGCCACCAACGAGGTCGGCGAGGCGCTCTACGCGCACCTGGAGGAGATGAACCCCATCTTCATGATGGCCAACTCCGGTGCCCGTGGCTCGTTCTCGCAGATCCGCCAGCTCGCCGGGATGCGCGGCCTGATGGCCAACCCGAAGGGCGAAATCATCGAGCGTCCGATCAAGGCCAACTTCATGGAGGGCCTGACCGTGCTCGAGTACTTCATCTCGACCCACGGGGCCCGCAAGGGATTGGCCGACACCGCGCTGCGCACCGCGGACTCCGGTTACCTGACCCGCCGCCTGGTCGACGTCTCCCAGGACGTGATCATCCGCGGCGAGGACTGCGGTACCGAGGAGTACATCGAGAGTCCGGTGTTTCAGCTCGAGGTCGATCCCGAGACCCGCCGGCTGCGCCCGACGGATGACATCAACACCGACCTGGTCGGTCGGATCGCCGCGCTTGATCTGAAGACCAAGCGCGGACGGGTCATCGTCGAGAAGGGCCAGGAGATCGACCGGGCCGAATTGGCCGATCTGGTCGAGGCCTGGCGCGAGGACTCCGAGAAGGGCAACGTGATCACGGTTCAGGTCCGCTCGGTGCTGAAGTGCGAGGCGCCGACCGGGGTCTGCCAGGCGTGCTACGGCCGCTCGATGGCCACCGGCAACCTGGCCCAGATCGGCGACGCGGTCGGCATCATCGCCGCCCAGTCGATCGGCGAGCCCGGGACCCAGCTGACCATGCGGACCTTCCACACCGGCGGCGTCGCCGGCGCCGACATCACGCACGGTCTGCCGCGCGTGGTGGAGCTGTTCGAGGCCCGGCGTCCCAAGGGCCTGGCCAAGATGGCTCCGGTCGATGGCAAGGTGGCCATCGAGGACTCCGACAAGGCGATCACCGTGGTCATCACCGACGACGGTGGGGACGAGCACCGCGAGACGTTCCCGCGGCGGACCCTGCTCTACGTCGAGGACGGCCAGAAGGTGACAGTCGGCCAGCAGCTCAACGAGGGCTCGCTCTACCCCCACGACCTGCTCGCCTTCGGCGGCAAGACCGCTCAGGCGCGCCGGACCAGCACCGAGCTGTACCTCGTACGCGAGGTCCAGGAGGTCTACAAGTCCCAGGGCGTGGACATCAACGACAAGCACATCGAGCTGATCGTCCGCCAGATGATGAAAAAGGTCCGGGTCGACCAGAAGGGCGACACCGAGCTGCTCCCGGGTCAGTTCGTGGACCGCAACGAGTACGCCAAGATCAACCAGGCGGTGCTCGACTCAGGCGGTGAGGCCGCCCAGGCCGAGGAGATCATCCTCGGGATCACCAAGGCCTCGCTGAACACGGACTCCTTCCTGTCCGCGGCCTCCTTCCAGGAGACCACCAAGGTGCTGACCGACGCTGCCCTCGAGGGCAAGATCGACCGGCTCAACGGCCTCAAGGAGAACGTCATCATCGGCAAGCTGATCCCGGCGGCCACCGGGCTGAAGCGCTACCGCCGGATCGAGATCGAGCCCTCGGAGCCGCTGCCCCGGGGAATCGACGAGGTCGGCCTGCTCGACCACGACGATCTGGCCGCCGAGCTCGGGCTGACCGACGGCGAGAGCCTGACCGGATTCGGGGGTGGTATCGAGGCCGACATCTCCGACCTCGAGAACATCTCGGGCCGGGGCTCCTCGCTCGGCTTCGCCGAGGAACTGGCCGACCTGGACGTTCCCTCGGGCGACGGGGACGGCAACGGCGCCGGCGGCGGTCGCGAGGAGTAACCGCCGCTGGCCGACGAGGCGCCCCCTCGCCCGAATCCGGCCGTTCGCGGTCCACTGACTCGAAGAGAAAAAGTGCTCCCCGCGGGCACTTTTTCTCTTCTCGTCGCGGGTTTGCCGCCGCCCAGGCGGGTGGCCGAGGTCGCGGTTTGCCGCCGCCCAAGCAGGGTGGCCGAGGCCTGACGGACCAGGCCGGGCGCGATTCATCAGTACCATCGTGAATCTGGATTCACAGCCGCGACCCGGGAGACGACCTTGGACCTGAACGACACGCCCGAGCAGGCCGCGTACCGCGCTGAGGCGCGGACCTGGCTCCAGGAGCACAAGGCGCAGGCTCCGCCGCGCTCGGGCTCCTACGAGAACTCCGACTACGTGGACGCACGGCGGGCCTGGCAGCGCCAGCTGGCCGAGGCCGGCCTGGCCGCCGTGACCTGGCCGGCCGACGTCGGTGGGCGGGGTCTCGGGCCGATTGAGCAGGTCACGGTCAACCAGGAGATCTCCCGGGCGCAGGTCCCCGGGATCCTCGACGTGATCGGGATCGGGATGCTCGGTCCCTGCCTCATCGCCCACGGCTCGGCCGAGCAGAAGAGCCGCTACCTCGGGCCGATGCTGCACGGCGACGAGGTCTGGTGCCAGATGTTCTCCGAGCCCGGCGCGGGGTCTGATCTGGCCGCCGTGCAGACCCGCGCGCGCGAGAACGACGACGGCACCTGGACCCTCAACGGCCAGAAGGTGTGGACGACCAACGCCCAGTTTGCCGCCTACGGGCTGCTCTTGGCCCGCACCGACGCCGACGTGCCCAAGCACAAGGGCCTGACCATGTTCGTCGTGCCGATGGACGCCGACGGGGTGACGGTGCGCGGTCTGCGGCAGATCTCCGGGGAGGCCGAGTTCAACGAGGTCTTCTTCGATGACGTGCGTCTCGAGGCCGACGCCGTGGTCGGTGGCGCTGGCAACGGCTGGGGGACCGCGCTCACGGTCTTGATGTACGAGCGCCTGACGATCGGGTTCGGCTCGGAGTCCTTCGGCTCCCCGACCCGCCTGGCCGAGACCGTGGCCGCCGATGAGACGGCCCGCACCGACACCGACGTCCGCCACCGCCTGGGCGAGCTGATCACCGAGATGCTCGCCGTCCGCTTCAACGGCTACCGCGCCCTGACTGCGCTGGCCCAGGGGCAGATCCCCGGCCCCGAAGCCGGACTGGCCAAGGTGACGATGGTCAACGCGGGCATCGCCGCCAGCGACCTCGGCGCCGACGTGCTCGGGCCCGATGCGCTCGCGGCCGACAGCGACTGGAGCTACCTGATCTCCTTCCTGCCCGGGTTGAAGTCGGCCGGCGGGACGGAGTCGATCCTGCGCAACACGATCGGCGAGCGGGTGCTGGGATTGCCGCCGGAGCCGAGGCTCGACAAGGGAGTGCCGTTCAGCGAGCTGCGCTCGATCGAGCGCTCGGCGGTGGCGCGATGAACTTCGCTCTCTCCGACGAGCAGGTCCTGCTCCGCGAGGCGGCGCGCGGGTCGCTGCACCGCTTCAAGACTGTCGAGGCGGCCCGGGCAGCCTTGGAAGATCCGCAGGCCCTTCCCGATCTGTTTCCGATGGCCATCGAGGCGGGCTGGCCCGGGCTGCTGATCGCCGAGGATCGCGGCGGGGCCGGCCTGGGTGCCTTTGACGCTCTTCTGGTTCTCGAGGAGTGCGGCCGTGTGCTGGCCTCGGTGCCGTTGCTGGGAGCGCTCCCCGCCTCGGCGCTGCTCGACGGCGCCGGCGACGAGTCGCTCGAGGCCGTGTCCGCGGGGGAGCTGCGCCCGGCCTACGTACCCGCCCGTCCGCCGGGGGACCGGGAGCCGCGATGGACGGTCGAGCCTCACAGCGGCCTTCACCGCGCGAGTGCGCCCCAGGCCGAGGTCCACGGCGACCAGGTCACCTTGGAGGGGACCGTTGCCTTCGTGCCCGACGCCCCCGGCGCGGGCCTGCTCGTCGTCGTCGGAGTCGACGGTGAGGGTCAGCCCGTGGCCGCGGCGGTTGCCGGGGACGCCGACGGGGTCACCGTCGAGCCGGTGATGCGCTACGACGCCACCCGGTCGCTCGGTCACGTCACGTTCGAGGGGGCCCGGGGCCGTCGTCTCGACGTCGGCCCGGAAGCCCTGGCCGACGCCTGGTACCTGGCTCAGGCGCTGATCGCCGGCGAGTCGATCGGGGCGGTGCAGACGTGCCTGGACACCAGCGTGGCCTACGCCAAGGAGCGGTTCACCTTTGGGCGGGCGATCGGCTCCTACCAGGCGATCAAGCATGAGCTGACCGAGGTCCTGCGCCGGATGGAGAACGCGCGGGGACTTCAGTACTACGCCGGCTGGGCCCGGGCCTCGGCCCCGGAGGAGTTCCCCCTGGCGGCCAGCGCCGCGCGGGCGGCGGCGGGCAGTGCGCTGGACTTCGCGGCTCGGGCGATGATCAACGTCCACGGCGGCATCGGGGCCACCTGGGAGCACGATGCGCCGCTCTACTTCCGCCGCGCCCAGCTCTCCCGCCGGCTCCTGGGCGGAACCCACGATGCCACTGACCGGGTGGCCGAGCGCACGCTCGCCGGGGTTGCCTAGCCCCACCACCGGGGTCCGCCGGCGGAGGTGGTCGATCTACGTATCGCCATGCGTTACGAGGATCGACCACCCCCTCTTGTCGCGGGCGGTGAATCGTGATTCACTCTGTGAATCGTGATTCACGCAGAGACGGAAAACCCGGCCCGCGAGGTGCTCAACCAGCCCCCGCCGCTCCAGCCGATCGATCTCCTGGAGGCCGATCTCGCCCTGCGCGAGGGCCTCGAGCGCGAGGGTGGCGGGTGGGGGATGGAGGCGGTTCGCGAGGCCGGCCGGGTGGCCGGGAGCACGGCGGCGCTCGAGCACGGGCGCCGGGCGGAGCGCAACGAGCCGCGGCTGATCACCCACGACCGCTACGGCCACCGGGTCGATCAGGTCGACCTCGATCCGTCGTGGCACTGGCTGCTGCGGGGCGCAATAGAGCGCTCTATCCACTCGCTGCCCTGGCGGGAGGAACGGCCCGGGGCGCACGTCGTCCGGGCGGCGGCGTTCACGCTGTGGTCAAACGCCAACGCCGGGGTCATGTGCCCGGTCTCCATGACCTACGCCGCCGTGCCCGCGCTGCGCGAGGGGGCGCCCGCGCTGGCCGCCGAGTGGGAGCCCCGGCTGACCAGCCCCGACTACGAGCACGGTGCACTGGCCGGCATGGCCATGACCGAGCGCCAGGGGGGCTCCGACGTGCGGGCCAACATAACCAGGGCCGAGCCGGCCGGCGACGGGGCGTATGAGATCTACGGCCACAAGTGGTTCTGCTCCTATCCCCCCTGCGACGTGTTCCTGGTCCTGGCCCAGGCCCCGCGCGGGCTGTCCTGCTTCCTCGTCGAGCGCGGACCCGGAATGGAGTTCCAGCGTCTCAAGGACAAGCTGGGCACCCGCTCGCTGCCTTCCTCCGAGGTCGAGTTCCGGGGGATCGAGGGCCGGCTGGTCAGCGAGGAGGGTCGCGGGGTTCCCGCCATCATCCGCATGGTCAACCACACGCGCCTGGACTGCCTGATCGGCTCGACGACGGGGATGCGGCGCGGCGCGCTCGAGGCCATCCACCACGCCCGGCACCGGTCGGCGTTCGGCGCCCCGCTGGTCGAGCAGCCCGCGATGCTCAATGTGCTCGCCGACCTGGCGATCGAGTCCGAGGCCGCGACAGCCGCGACGTTGCGGGTGGCGCGCAGCTATGACGAGCCCGGTGATGGCGCGTTCCGGCGCTTTGCCACCGCGGTGATGAAGTACTGGGTCTCCAAGCGGGCCGCGGGCCACGCCGCCGAGGCGCTCGAGTGCCTGGGGGGCAACGGCTTCGTGGAGGAGTCGGGCCTGCCGCTCCTGTACCGCGATGCGCCGCTGAACTCGATCTGGGAGGGGTCGGGCAACGTGGCCGCCCTGGACGTGCTGCGGGCCGTCGTCCGCGAGCCCGAGGGCCTGCCCGCCTTTCTGGGGGAGTGCGAGGCGGCGGCCGGAGGCGACCGGCGCCTCGACGCGCACCTGGCCCGGACCCGCGACCGGATCCAGTCGGTGTTCGCGGGGGTTGAGGGGGCCAGCCCGGAGCAGCGGCTTCACGACAGCCAGTTCGAGGCCCGGCGGGTGGTCGAGGAGCTCGCGCTCGCCCTCCAGGCTTCGCTGCTCGTCCGCCACTCGGCGCCGGCCGTGGCCGACGCCTTCTGTGCCGCCCGGCTCGATGGAGACGGCGGCCGGGTCTACGGAACGCTGCCCCCCGGGATCGACGCGGAGGCGATCGTGGACCGGGCGCTTCCGCTCGCCGGATGAGGCGCGCGTGAGCGATGTCGAGTACGCCACCGGCGACCGCGTCGCCCGGCTGACCTTGAACCGCCCGGCGCGGGGCAACGGTCTCACCCGTCGGCTGATCGATGAGCTCGAGCGCTGCGTGGAGCGGGCCGACCTCGACCCCGATGTCCGGGTGCTCCTGCTCGCCGGTCGTGGCAAAGGCTTCTGCGGGGGGTACGACCTCGTCGACAGTGCCGAAGGACGCGGCGCCGGGGATGCCGTGGACCCGGCCGGACAGGCCGCGCCCGGCTCGCCCCTGGATCCCGCGGTCATGGCGGCAAACCACGATCCCGGGCGGCCCTGGGACCCGATGGTCGACTACGCCATGATGAGCCGCAACGTCCGCGCGTTCATGAGCCTGTTCCACTGCAGCAAGCCGGTGGTCTGCAAGGTGCACGGGTTCTGCGTGGCCGGCGGCACCGATCTCGCGCTGTGCTCCGATCTGCTGCTGATCGCCGCTGACGCCAGGATCGGCTATCCCCCGGCCCGGGTCTGGGGCTCGCCCACGACCTCACTGTGGACTCATCGCCTTGGTCCCCAGCGGGCCAAGCGCCTGCTGTTCACTGGCGACAGCCTGTCCGGGGCCGAGGCGCTCGAGTGGGGGCTGGCCATCGAGGCCCCGCCGGCCGCTCAGCTCGACGCGCGCGCCGAGGCGCTGGTCGCCCGGATCGCCACGATGCCGCTGAACCAGCTCCAGATGATGAAGCTGCTGGCCAATCAGCCGCTGATGGCCCAGGGCCTGCCGAGCGTCCAGGTGCTCGGCACCCTGCTCGACGGCGCCGCTCGCCATACCGCGGAGGGTTACGCGTTCGCCGCCCAGGCGGCGCGCGAGGGCTTTCGCGCCGCCGTGCGGGCCCGCGACGAGCCCTTCGGCGAAGGCTGATGTCGGCCACGAGCACGGGGACCCGCGAGCGGCTCCTCGCCGCCGCTCAGGCGCTGATCGAGGAGGGGGGCTACGGCCCGGCCTCGGTGATCGCCATCGCCGAGCGAGCCGGGGTGGCTGCCGGCACCCTCTACCGCCACTTCGCCTCCAAGGAGGAGCTGTTCGTCGAGGTGTTCCGCTCGGTCTGCACGCGGGAGGAGCGGGCCATGGGCGAGGCGGCCGACCGCCTGCCCGAGGGGGAGACCGCGGTCGGCCGGCTGGAGGTCGTGCTCAGCACCTTCGCCCAGCGTGCCCTGCGCAATCCCCGCCTGGCCTGGGCGCTGCTCGCCGAGCCCGTAGACCCGCGGGTCGACGCCGAGCGGCTGGCCTACCGGGAGCGCTATGCCGCCTTGATCGGCAAGACGCTGCGCGAGGGGATCGAGGCCGGGGAGCTGCCCGAGCAGAACGTCGCGTTGACCGCCGCGGCGCTGGTCGGCGGCTGCGGGGAGGCACTGGTCGGGCCGCTCTCGCCGCTTGGCGGCCGGGGCCCGCGGGGGGCCGAGGTGGTGTCCGCGCTGCGGATCTTCGTGCGCCGCGCGGTGGGGGCGAGATGAGCGCGGGATGAGCGACGCGGCGGTGACAGTTCGCCACCAGGGGCCCGTGTGGATCGTGCAGCTGAACCGCCCCGAGCGGCGCAACGCCGTGGACGGTCCCACGGCCCGGGCCCTGGCCGACGCCTTCCGCGCCTTCGAGGCCGAGGACGGCGCCAGCGTTGCCGTCCTCCACGGACAGGGCGGCGTGTTCTGCGCCGGGGCCGATCTGAAAGCGGTCGGCACTCCCGAGGGCAACCGGGTCCAGTCAGGCGGCGACGGCCCGATGGGACCCACCCGGATGCGGCTCGCCAAACCGGTCATCGCCGCCATCGCCGGCCATGCCGTGGCCGGCGGGCTCGAGCTGGCGCTGTGGTGCGATCTCCGCGTGGCCGAGGCCGACGCCGTGCTCGGAGTCTTCTGCCGGCGCTGGGGGGTGCCGTTGATCGATGGCGGCACGGTGCGGCTCCCCCGCCTGATCGGGACCAGCCGCGCGCTGGATCTGATCCTCACGGGGAGGCCGGTGGGCGCCGAGGAGGCCGAGCGGATCGGGCTGGTCAACCGGGTGGTGGAAATCGGGCAGAGCCTTCCCGCGGCGATTCGACTGGCCGAGTCTCTGGCCGTCTTTCCCCAGCGCTGCCTGCGGGAGGACCGTCTCTCGGTGCTCGAGCAGCAGGGTCTGACCGAGTCGGCAGCGCTGGCCGCCGAGCTCGAGCACGGGCTTCGCTCCCTGACCGAGGCGCAGGCCGGCCTGGAGCGCTTCCGGGCCGGCGCCGGACGTCACGGAGACTTCGGCTAGCGGGGCGGCCACTGGGCGCCGGCCAGCGCCGCCGCCCAGGCCGAGAGCCGCGCGGCATCAGCCGAGGTAAGGCCAGTGGCGGGCTCCGTGCCGACGAGCAGGGTGGGAGCCGGCCGGGCCGCCGCCCAGGCCCGGCAGCTGTCGTCATGATCGTCGTCGACCCAGGCCAGCGGGCGATCGCGGCCGGCGAAGCGGTCGATGGCAGCCAGCTTCCAGTGCCGCCCGGAGCCCTCTCCGTCGCGCTCGAAGCTCAGATGAGGCAGGCCCGCCGGTAGGCCGAGCGCGAAGGGCAGGTGCTCGTCGGCCTTCTCCTCCCAGCCGCTGCACCAGACCAGCTCGAACTGGGCGGCCAGTTCGCGCAGCCGCTGGCCGACGGGCAGGGACAGGAAATGGATGATCCCGTCCACGGTGATGAAGCGTCCGTGCGGGGGCCGCGCGGGGTCAAAGCCGAACAGCGACAGCACCCCATCGATGTCGACCAGCAGCAGGGGAGGGTCCTGCTGATTCCGCTCCGGGCGCATACCTGGAATTTATGTGGGTTCGGCAGGGTGTTGCTTGGGGAGGCCAGGCTTCCCGTTTCGGTCCACCCCGGACTGGACATAAAGGCTGAAGTGCTCAAGGCCTCTTGGCTGATGCCGAGATAGAGAGGGAGACGCTGGATCTTCCCCGACCTCGCGTCACCCCGGCTTTATGACCCCGATCATCGGCATCCTTTTCGCGCTCGTCTGCGCTCTGACCACCAACGTGGGCTTCCTGTTCAAGCACCGGGGAGCCCGCGCCGCGCCCCAGGTCGACATGCGCCATCCGCTGCGCTCGGCCAAGGCGCTATTCGCCTCTCGCCTGTTCGCGATCGGCATGCTGATCGCCGCTGGCGCCTGGGTATTCCACGTCCTGGCCTTGTCCTTCGCCCCCCTCTCGCTCGTCCAAGCCGTGCTGGCCGGAGGCGTCGTGCTGCTGGCCATCATGGCCGAGCGCACGTTCGGGCTCGAGATCTCACGCCGCCAGTGGCTGGGGATCGGCCTGACCGCCGTCGGCCTGCTCCTTCTCGGCCTCAGCCTCCCGGCCGTGCACGGCGCCCACTCGCGCTTCTCGCTGCCCGGCATGATCGCCTTCGAGGCGGTGCTGCTGGTCGCCGGCACCCTGCTCATCATGGGCCCCCGCATCGGCGCTCCCGCCCAGCACCACGGTTTCATGCTCGGGGCGGCGTCGGGGATCCTGTTCGGAGTCTCCGACGTGGCCATCAAGGCCATCTCGGGGATGGTCGGGGCCCACGGGCTGACGGGTCTCCTGAGCCCCTGGACCGCGGTCACCGTGGCCGCCTCGGTGGCCGCCTTCTACAGCTCGGCCAAGGGCCTGCAGGACGGGGACGCGGTGCCGGTCATCGCCGTGACCGGTACGGCGGCCAACGTGTCCGGGATCGTCGGCGGGATCCTCGTCTTCGGGGACCCGCTCTCGGGCCATCCCCTGACCCTGGCCATCGAGCTGGGCGCGTTCGCGCTCGTCCTGGTCGCCGCCTGGCTGACCCCGGCCCCCTGCGGGCGGCCAAGCCGGCCGCGGGCATCACCGGCCTCTCCGCCGCGCCCGCAGCCTAGCCCCGCCGCGACCGCAGCCGAGCCCCGCCGAGCCCGCCGCCTAGGCCCGCCGCGCCCGCAGGGTAGGCCCGCCGCGCTAGAAAGCGGGGATGAGCTCTCCCCTGCTGGGAGTCGATCGACTGATCGCACTGCTGGGAGAACCGCACCCGCCGACGGTGCTCGACGTTCGCTGGGACCTCCTCCGGGGCGCTCGCCGGGACCGGTTCGAGGCCGGGCACATGCCCGGCGCCGTGTTCGTCGACCTGAGCGCTGATCTGGCCGCCCCGGCCGGACGCGCCGGCCGCCATCCGCTGCCGGAGCCAGGCCGGTTCCAGGCCGCGATGCGGGGCGCCGGAGTCAGCTCCGGGCGGCCCGTGGTGGTCTACGACGACGGGCCCGGGACCGCTGCCGCCCGCGCCTGGTGGCTGCTGCGCTACTTCGGCCATCCGGCCGTCTCGGTCCTGGACGGTGGTCTGGCGGGCTGGGCCGTCTCGGGCGGCCCCCTGCAGACCGGCCCCGGCGGCCCCTTGCAGACCGGCCCCGGCGGCCACCTCGATCCGGGCGACTTCACGGTCCGTCCGGGCGCGATGCCCGTGCTCACGGCCGCCGGAGCGGCGGCGCTGACCGAGCGTGGCATCCTGCTCGACGCCCGCGCGCCCGAGCGCTTCCGCGGGGAGGAGGAACCGGTGGACGCGGTGGCCGGTCACATCCCCGGCGCTCGCAACCGCCCGACGACGGAGAACCTCGATCCGTCGGGGCGCTTCCTCGATCCGAACCGCCTCCGGGACGAGTTCGCCCGCCTCGGGGTGCATGACGGCACGGCGGTGGGGGCCTACTGCGGCTCGGGCGTGACCGCCGCCCATCAGGTCCTGGCGCTGGAGCTGGCCGGGCACCACGCGGCGCTGTATCCCGGATCGTGGAGTGAATGGATCACCGATCCGGCGCGGCCCGTGGCCACCGGGCCCTGATCAGCCCGAGGCGCCGTTCGCGACCGCCGATGCCTGTACATGGCGTACAAGGGCGTGCTGATGCCTGGCCGGTGCGGACAATTGAAGGGCGCCCCGTTGCCCGGTAGTTTTGTACAAACCGGCACACGAGCGTTTAGGAGTGGACCATGGCCAGCATCGAGGAAGCGGTACGGACGGAGCGCAGCTCTCTCCAGGAGCTCGGACGCCGCCATCTGTGGATGCACTTCACGCGCATGTCGGCCTTCCAGGATCACGAGATCCCGATCATCACGCGCGGCGAGGGGTGTTACGTCTATGACGAGCACGGCAACCGCTATCTGGACGGCCTCTCGGCGCTGTTCTGCGTGAACATCGGCCACGGTCGGGCCGACATCGCCCAGGCCGGGGCCGACCAGGCCAAGGAGCTCGGCTTCTTCACCAACTGGTCCTACGCCCACCCGCGGGCGATCGAGCTCGCCGCCCGGATCGCCAACCTGGCCCCCGGAGACCTGAATCGCATCTTCTTCACCAGCGGGGGCTCGGAGGCGGTCGAATCGGCGCTCAAGCTGGCCCGCCAGTACCACAAGGTCACAGGGCACCCGAACAAGACCAAGGTGATCGCCCGCGACATCGCCTACCACGGCACCAGCCTCGGCGCGCTCTCAGCCACCGGCATCACGGCTCTGCGCGAGCCGTTCGAGCCGCTCACCCCCGGGGGCTGCCATGTGCCCAACACGAACGTGTTCCGCCTGGCTCACGGGATGAGCGCCGACGACCTGGCCGAGGCCGTGGCCACGCGGATCGAGTTCGAGGGCCCGGAGACGGTCGGCGCGGTCATCATGGAGCCGGTCCAGAACGCCGGCGGCTGCTTCACGCCGCCCGAGGGCTATTTCCAGCGCGTCCGGGAGATCTGCGACGAGTACAACGTGCTGATGATCTCCGATGAGGTCATCTGCGCCTGGGGCCGGCTCGGCGAGTGGTTCGGCGCTCAGCGCTACGACTACCAGCCCGACATCATCACCACGGCCAAGGGGCTGACCAGCGCCTACGCGCCCATGGGGGCGGTGATCGTCTCCGATCGCGTGGCCGAGCCGTTCATGCACGGGACCGAGAGCTTCGCCCATGGCTTCACCTTCGCCGGTCACCCCGTCTGCGCGGCGATCGCGCTGGCCAACATCGACGCCATGGAGCGGGAGGGCATCGTCGAGAACGTGCGCAACAACGAGGCGCCGTTCCGAGAGATGCTCGACTCGCTGCGGGACATCCCGATCGTCGGCGATGTGCGCGGGGCCGGCTACTTCAACGCGATCGAGCTGGTCAAGGACCAGAACACCGACGAGCAGTTCTCAGACGAGGAGTCCGAGACGCTGCTGCGCGGCTTTTTGTCCGGCGAGCTCTACCGCCGCGGTCTGATCTGCCGGGCCGACGATCGTGGCGACCCGGTCATCCAGCTCTCGCCGCCGTTGATCGCCGGTCCCAAGCAGTTCGAGGAGATCGAGGCGATCCTCCGTCCGGTGCTGATCGAGGCCGGCGAGCGGATGCACGCTCACGCGGGTTGAGATCCAGTCCAGCCCGCGCGCCGCGACGGTAAAGCGCTAGATGCTCACCGTCAGGGAGCTGCTGAGCGGTCTTGACGTCCGCCTCCACACCGGGGAGGCGGCGCTCGACCTCCCGGTTCGCTGGGTGCACATCTCCGAGCTCGAGGACCCCACCCAGTGGCTCTCCGGCGGAGAGCTGCTGCTCTGCACCGGGATGCTCCTGGAGACCGACGAGCAGCATCGCGCGTTCGTCAACCGGCTGGCCGACCATCAACTCAGCGGACTTGGCTTCGGGGTCGGCTTCCGGCACCCGGAGGTGCCCGCGGCGCTGCTCGCGGCCGCGGCCGAGCGCGAGTTCCCGGTGTTCTCAGTCCCCTACGAGGTTCCGTTCATCGCCGTCACCGAGGCGGCCTTCACCAAGCTGGTCAACGAGCAATACGCCGTTCTGCGCCGCGCCATCGCCGCGCACGAGCGGCTCGAGCGGATCGTGCTCTCAGAGCGCGGGCTGGAGGCGCTGGCCGCGACCCTCTCGACCCTGATCGGGGCCGCGGTGCTGGTTCACGACGCCCGCGGTGAGCCGCTCGTGCAGCGGGCCTTCCGCCGCGCGCTCGAGCCCGAAACCGTCGGCTCCCTGCGCGACGAGATCTGCGAGCGGGCCCAGCGCCGCGAGGCCCGGGCCTTCCTGCCCAGCCTGGGCGATGCCGCCGAGCGGGCGATGGCCCTGCCCGTGGCCGCGGACGGGGGCGCTGGCGGGGGCGGCGGGGGCGGTGGGTCCGGATCGCTGGGCGGGATCGAGCGCGTCCCCGAGGCCTGGCTGGTGGCCATCAAGGACAGTGGCCCGCTGAGCGACTTCGATCGCCTGACCCTGCATCAGGCTGTGACCATCGTCGCTCTCGAGCTGCTGCGGGGCCGCGTGGCCGGAGACACCGAACGCCGCCTGGCCGGGGACGTGCTGGCCGCGATCGTCGATGGAGAATTGAGCGGGAGCGAGCTGACCCGGAGGCTCGAGCCGTTCGGCCTGGCCGAGCGCGTGGCCGCGATCGTCGTCCAGCGCCCGGCGAGCTCCCGGACCGCGGCCGGCCCGGTCGAGGATGCCCTGAGCACAGCCTTGCGCGAGGAAGCCGCGCTCGGGCTCGTCGCCTCGGCCGGGACCTACACCTGCGCCCTGATTCCCGGGATGCCCGAGGCGGAGCAGTTCTCGCTGGCCGGACGTCTCGCCGGGCGCGTCTCCCGGGCGCTCGGCCCCGAGCTGCGCTTCGGCGTCGGCCGGCCGGTCGGCGGGGGAGAGGCCCGGCGGAGCTTCCATGAGGCCCGTTGCGCCGTTGAGGCGCTGGCCCTCGGGGTGGCCGAACCGGGCGCGAACGGGAACGGCCACTCGGGCGGGGTCGCGGCGGGTGCCGTCCCCGTGGCCACCTACAAGGATCTCGGCTCGTTCCAGCTCCTGCTCTCGCTGCAGGACGACGAGGCCCTGAAGCTGTTCTGCGACTCGATCCTTGGTCCGATAGAGGCCAGTGAGGGACACTACGGAGGTGAACTGATGCGCTCGCTCGAGGCGTTCATAGAGGAGAACGGTCAGTGGGAGCGGGCCGCCCGGCGGCTCTACTGTCACCGGCACACGCTGCGTTACCGGATCAAGCGGGTGGAGGAGCTCACCGGACGCAACCTGCACAGCGCGCGGGATCGAATCGAGTTCTGGCTTGCTCTACGTGGAAGGGAGTTGGTGGCATGAAGGTCGGCGTCCCCACCGAGGTCAAGGTCGATGAGTACCGGGTCGCGCTCACGCCCGCGGGCGTGCGCGAGCTGGTCGATGCCGGCCACGAGGTCTACATCCAGAGCGGCGCGGGTGAGGGCTCGGCCATCACCGACGAGCTCTACACGGCCCAGGGCGCGAGCATCGTGCCCGACGCCGACGCCGTGTTCGGCGAAGCGACCCTGATCGTCAAGGTCAAGGAGCCCCAGCCCGAGGAGGTCTCCCGGCTCGAGGCCCGGCACACGCTGTTCACCTACCTGCATCTGGCCGCCGACCCCGAGCTGACCCACGGCCTGATGGAGTCCGGCGCGACCTGCATCGCTTACGAGACGGTCGAGGACGCGCGCGGTCGCCTGCCCCTGCTGGCTCCGATGTCCGAGGTGGCGGGCAAGATCGCCACCCAAGCCGGCGCCTTCATGCTCGAGAAGCCGCTCGGCGGGCGGGGGATCCTGCTCGGCGGCGTGCCCGGAGTGGCGGCGGCCAACGTGATGGTCATCGGCGGCGGTGTGGTGGGCATGAACGCGGCCTTCATCGCCCTGGGCATGGAGGCCACGGTGTTCGTCTATGACCGCAACATCGACCGCCTGCGCGAGCTGGACATCGCCTTCGGCGGCCGGGCCGACACCTGCTTCGCCTCCACGCTCTCGATCGAGGAGCGCTTGCCCGAGATGGACCTGGTGATCGGCGCGGTGCTGGTCCACGGGGCGCGCGCGCCACATGTCGTGACGCGCGCTCAGCTCGGGGTGATGAAGCGCCACGCGGTGCTGGTCGACGTCTCCATCGACCAGGGCGGCTGCTTCGAGACCTCGCGCCCGACCACCCACACCGACCCGACCTACGAGGTCGACGGCATCACCCACTACTGCGTGACCAACATGCCCGGCGCGGTCCCCGTGACCTCGACCTATGCCCTGACCAATGCCACGATGCCCTACGTCCTGGACCTGGCCGGCGCCGGGGTCCACGGGGCGGTGGCTGAGAACCCGGGCCTCAAGCTGGGGGTCAACGTGGCCGGGGGCGGGGTCACCTACGCTCCCGTTGCCGATGCCGTCGGCGTGCCCCACCTGGACGTCGACGAGGCCCTGGCCGGGGTGCCGGCCTAGCGGCGCTGGACGGCGAGCGCCCCCTGCTACGCTCTGCGACCGCATGCCGACCACCAGCCAGCTGATCCGCAAAGGCCGGACCGCCCCGAAGAAGAAGCTCGCCACGCCGGGCCTCAAGTCGGGCAAGGGGCGCAAGAAGAAGGTCGCCGCCCCGCAGCGGCGCGGGGTCTGCACGCGCGTCTACACGACCACGCCGAAGAAGCCGAACTCGGCCCTGCGCAAGGTGGCTCGTGTCCGGCTGACCAACGGCATGGAGGTCGGCGCCTACATTCCCGGCGAGGGGCACAACCTCCAGGAGCACTCGGTCGTGCTCGTACGCGGGGGCCGGGTCAAGGACCTTCCCGGGTTCCGCTACAAGGTCATCCGGGGAACGCTCGACGCCGCCGGCGTCTCAGACCGCAAGAAGGCTCGCTCGCAGTACGGCGTGAAGGCCAAGTAGGAGTTCCTGAATGCCCCGTCGCGCGGCCGCCGCAGTCCGTCCCATCGATGCCGATGCGGTCTACCGAAATCGTCTCGTCCAGCAGGTCATCAACAAGGTGATGCTCGACGGCAAGAAGTCCACCGCCGAGAAGATCGTCTATGACGCCATGGCCATCCTCGGCGAGCGCTCCGGCAAGAACGCCGTCGAGCAGCTCGAGGCCGGGATCAAGGCGCTCACCCCCGTTCTCGAGGTCCGTTCCCGCCGGGTCGGCGGCGCCACCTACCAGGTGCCGGTCGAGGTTCCGGCCCGCCGGGCTCGCACGCTCGCCGTGCGCTGGCTGGTCGGGTTCGCCCGCGGGCGCCGTGAGAAGACGATGGCCCAGCGGTTGGCCAACGAGCTCCTCGACGCCCAGCAGCAGCAGGGCAACGCGTTCAAGCGCAAGGACGACATCTACCGCATGGCGCAGGCCAACAAGGCCTTCGCCCACTATCGCTGGTAGCCGCCCCCGGCTGCCCCGGGACGAGCACTCAGCCGCATAATTCTGCGACCGCACCGGGCTCAGGCCGGGTGCGTGCCAGGAATTACGCGGAAACCGCGTAATTCTGCGACCGCACCGATGAGGTTCTGACTGCGTGCGAAACCGCGTAATTCTGCGACCGCACCGATGAGGTTCTGACTGCGTGCCGCAGATCGCGCGCCCGCGCCTGCGGTCCCTACTCGCGCCCACAGTCACCCAGCCTCAGCGGGCGATGATCGTGAAACTGCCCTTGAAGTGCTGCCGGCCGACCGTGCCCGCACCGGTGATCGTGTGGCGCCCCTTGGCCAGGCCCCGGATCAGAAAACCGTATCCGTAGGCGGCTAACCGGCCGCCCCGGGCCGTGACGCCGAGGATGTTGTTGGCCGGCAGGCTGAAAGAGAACACGGGCGAGGCCGCGACGTAGCGCTTCGGGTCGTGGATGGCATGGCCGTCGATCGAGAGCCGCACCCCCGAGCTCCCCCTCAGGCCGCGGCGCGCGCAGCTCCGTAGCCCGGCGCGGGTCTTGGCGTAGCTGGGCGGCTGCTCGACGGTCGAGCACTCGTTCGACAGGCCGAGCGCGTACAGGGGCCGATGGGCCTTCACGTGGCATGTGTACCTGGCGTCCGGCCCGGGCGCGCCGAGCAGCAGGGTCACTCCGTGGGTCGTCTCGCACGCCGGTGCACTCGCCTGGTGTTCGAAGATCGACCTCCAGGCCAGGCCCAGCCACTGGCCGTAGCTATGGCCGGCGACCTTGCCTGTGGGCGGGACGAGCCCCGGCTGCGATGACGCCGCCGCGAGCGCTGGAAAGGCGGCCGCCGCGGGAACCGCGGCCGCGGCCAGAGCGACTGCCAGCAGCACCCTTCTCATGGACAACGCCTCCGGATTGGCATTACCGGTCCCGGGCGGGGCCACGCGGGCGAAGCCCGGGCGGGGCCGCGCGGGCGAAGAAGAAACGCGAGGGCTGCCTACCGCACGGGACCGGGGGCTGCGGCAGGACAACCCTCGCGTGAGGTAAATGTAACGCGCGCGCGGTCGGTAAACCGATGACCGGCGGAAAACGTCAGAGAGCGGACGCTCCTAAGGAGGTTCACATCTCCTCTCTGACCGAGGGCGTGGGCTGGGGAGGGCGCGCGGGCCGGCGATCGGGCCCGGCCAGGAGGAGCAGACCGGCGAACGCGGTGAGCATCAGCACCATCGCCCCCAGCGTCTCCAGGTAGAAGCCCGTGCTGGGGGTGGCGTTGGCCAGCACGAACGGGTGCAGCACCACGCCAGTGGATTGCGCGTCGGGTAGATCGCCGAGCAGGGCGATCAGGATCGCCACCAGGCCGACAACCCCTATGCCCAGCAGTGCCAGCCGGCTTCTCGTGCGCCACACCACGAGACTGAAGAAGGCGGCCAACAGGCCGATCGGGATCAAGGCGTAGGAATCATGAGAACCGGTTCCGACGGTGGCGACCGGCGCGCGCTGCAGCGAGGAGTGCACCTGGAGGAGGGGGGTGAACTCGGCCACGAGCAGGAGAATCGCGCCGGCCAGGCCGGCCGCCAGAACCCCGACGGCGACTGGGCCCGAGGGTGCTCCAGAGCCCCGGAAAGCCCCCGAGCCTCTGCTATATTCGGACCTCGCCTCGGGTTGGGATGCGCTCACGTGCGCATTCTCCCGGGCGCGGAGTTTCGTGATGGAGACGCCGACCTACTAAACACCCGCCCGTCGCCGACAGCTGCGTCGTTACCGGGCCCATTGGGCCCTTTTTTATGACCGCAGCCGGACACCGAGCGAACCCGCCCCCCCTTCCGCCAAGACACTTCAAGACTCATGCCACGTACGTTCACTCTCGAGAAGACCCGCAATATCGGAATCATGGCGCACATCGACGCCGGTAAGACGACGACGACTGAGCGCATCCTCTATTACACAGGGCGGACCTACAAGATGGGGGAGGTTCACGAGGGCGCGGCCGTGATGGACTGGATGGAGCAGGAGCAGGAGCGCGGCATCACGATCACCTCGGCGGCCACCACGTGCGAGTGGAACGGCAACCGGATCAACATCATCGACACCCCGGGCCACGTCGACTTCACCGTCGAGGTCGAGCGCTCGCTGCGGGTGCTCGACGGCGCGATCGCGCTGTTCGACTCCGTGGCCGGCGTGGAGCCGCAGTCCGAGACCGTCTGGCGCCAGGCCGACAAGTATCGCGTCCCGCGGATCGCCTACATCAACAAGATGGACCGCATCGGGGCCGACTTCGACCGCGGCGTGCAGACGATGATCGACCGTCTGGGGGCGCACCCCGTGCCGATCCAGATGCCGATCGGGTCCGAGGCGGATTTTCTCGGCATCGTCGATCTGGTCGAGTACAAGGCCATCGTCTACAAGGACGACCTCGGCAAGGAGCAGGACGTAATCGAGATCCCGGCTGACCTCGCCGACGGCGCCGCCGCGGCGCGTGAGCACCTGCTCGACGAGGTGTCCCGCGACGACGACGAGCTGATGGAGATGATCCTTGAGGAGCGGGAGATCCCGGTCGCCGTGCTCAAGCAGGCGATCCGGACCGCCACGCTGGCCAACCGGATCACCCCGGTCCTGTGCGGTTCGAGCTTCAAGAACAAGGGCGTGCAGCCGCTGCTCGACGCTGTCATCGACTATCTGCCCAGTCCGCTCGACGTGCCCCCGATCGAGGGTCTCGAGCCCGACAAGTCATCGGAGACCGGCGAGCGAGTGGCGCATCGCCAGGCCTCCGATGATGAGCCCTTCGCCGCGCTGGTGCACAAGATCATGGCCGACCCCTACGTCGGCAAGCTGACCTACTTCCGTGTCTACTCGGGCAAGCTCGCCGCCGGCTCACGCGTGCTCAACGTGACCACCGGCCGCACCGAGCGCGTCGGGCGGATCCTGATGATGCACGCCAACGAGCGCGAGGAGCTCCAAGAGGTCTACGCCGGCGACATCGCCGCAGCGGTGGGGATCAAGCAGGTTGTGACCGGCGACACGCTGGCCGCGCCCGACAAGCCGATCAAGCTCGAGACGATCATCTTCCCCGAGCCGGTTATCAAGGTGGCGATCGAGCCCCGGACCAAGGCTGACCAGGAGAAGATGTCGGTCGCCCTGGGCCGCCTGGCCGAGGAGGATCCCACCTTCCGGGTCCAGACCAACGACGAGACCGGGCAGACCGAGATCTCGGGCATGGGCGAACTTCACCTCGAGGTGCTGGTCGACCGCATGCTGCGCGAGTTCAAGGTCGACGCCAACGTTGGGCGGCCCCAGGTCTCCTATCGGGAGACGATCCGCGGCACCGCCCAGAAGGTCGAAGGCCGGTTCGTGCGCCAGACCGGTGGCTCCGGCCAGTACGGAATCGTCTACATCGACATCGAGCCCGCCCCCGGCGAGGGCTTCGACTTCGTCAACAAGGTCAAGGGCGGCTCGGTGCCGACTGAATTCATCCCCGCGGTCGAGAAGGGCGTCGAGGATGCGCTGGACAACGGCCCGCGCGCCGGCTATCCGCTGGTCGACGTCCGGGTGACGCTGACCGACGGCAAGTACCACGACACCGACTCCTCCGAGATCGCCTTCCGGGTTGCGGGTTCCCTGGCCCTGAAGGCGGCGGTGCAGCGGGCCAAGCCCGTGCTGCTCGAGCCGGTGTTCTCCGTCGAGGTGGTCACACCCGAGGAGTTCATGGGCGACGTGATCGGCGACCTGAATCGCCGGCGCGGGCAGATCAACGGTATGGAGCAGCGGGGCAACGCCCAGGTCATCACCGCACATGTCCCGCTGGCCGAGATGTTCGGCTACGCCACCGACGTGCGCTCCAACACCCAGGGACGGGCCACGTACACGATGCAGTTCGATCGGTACGAGGAGGTGCCCCCCAACATCGCCGAAAAGGTGGTCGGGGGCGAGAAGGAGCTCGTCCAGAGCTAACCTCGAACACCGTGGCTGCGCTAGCAGCTACGGTGGACGGAAAACTTATACCCTGTACAGGTTCGTCCTCAGGGCGAACAAATCTGATTCAGACGAAGGAGCGACACCAAAGTGGCGAAGGCCAAGTTTGAGCGCGATAAGCCCCATGTCAACGTCGGGACCATCGGTCACATCGACCATGGCAAGACGACGCTGACCGCGGCCATCACCAAGGTGCTCCACGAGAAGTTCGGCTCGGGAGAAGTGCGGTCCTTCGACTCGATCGACAACGCACCCGAGGAGAAGGCTCGCGGCATCACGATCGCGACCTCCCATGTCGAGTACGAGACCGCCAACCGGCACTATGCCCATGTCGACTGCCCGGGTCACGCCGACTACGTGAAGAACATGATCACCGGCGCCGCCCAGATGGACGGGGCGATCCTCGTCGTCTCGGCCGCCGATGGCGCCATGCCTCAGACTCGTGAGCACATCCTGCTCGCCCGTCAGGTCGGCGTCCCGTACATCGTCGTGTTCCTCAACAAGGCGGACATGGTCGACGACCCGGAGCTCCTCGAGCTCGTCGAGGTCGAGATCCGCGAGCTGCTCTCCGAGTACGAGTTCCCCGGCGACGACATTCCCTTCGTCATCGGCTCGGCGCTGAAGGCGCTCGAGGGCGACGAGGAGTACGAGGGCAAGATCCTCGAGCTCGCCGAAGCGCTCGACACCTACATCCCCGAGCCCGTTCGCGACCTGGACAAGCCGTTCCTGATGCCGGTCGAGGACGTGTTCTCGATCACCGGCCGCGGAACGGTGGCCACCGGACGCGTCGAGCAGGGAATCATCAAGACCGGTGAGACCGTCGAGATCGTGGGCATCAAGGACACGACCACGACCGTCGTCACCGGGGTCGAGATGTTCAAGAAGATCCTCGACCAGGGCCAGGCGGGCGACAACGTCGGTTGTCTGCTGCGCGGCACCAAGCGCGAGGACATCGAGCGCGGCCAGGTGCTGTGCAAGCCGGGCTCGATCACGCCGCACACCAAGTTCAAGGCCGAGGTCTACGTCCTGAAGAAGGAGGAGGGTGGCCGTCACACGCCGTTCTTCACCGGTTACCGGCCGCAGTTCTACTTCCGCACGACCGACGTCACCGGAGTGGCCAACCTGCCCGAGGGCACGGAGATGGTCATGCCGGGCGACAACGTCCAGATGGAGATCGAGCTGATCCAGCCGATCGCCATGGATCAGGGTCTGCGGTTCGCGATTCGCGAGGGCGGCCGTACGGTCGGCTCGGGAGTCGTCACCGAAGTCATTCAGTAGTCCGCGGGCGCCGTGGTGGGAGACCACCCGCCGCCCGTTTTTCAAAACCGATACGACCTTCAAGGGGCGGGTCCCCAGTCCGCCAGGACTCGGACCCGCCCTCAACACTGCAAAAAGCCAGAGCGAGTTACGTAAACCAGTGGCAACCATCGCCCAAAACAAGATCCGCATTCGCCTGAAGTCCTATGACCACAGGGCGATCGAGACAGCGGCCAAGGAGATCGTCGAGACTGCCACGCGCACCGGCGCGACCGTTTCCGGCCCCGTGCCGCTGCCGACGGAGAAGAACGTGTACTGCGTGATCCGCTCGCCGTTCAAGGACAAGGACTCCCGCGAGCACTTCGAGATCCGCACCCACAAGCGCCTGATCGACATCCATCAGCCGACGCCGAAGACGGTCGACTCGCTCCAGCGACTCGATCACCTCCCGGCCGGGGTGGACATCGAGATCAGGCTGGCCTCCTGATCGTGTCGCGATGACCGCGATCCTCGCCAAGAAGCTCGGGATGACCCAGCGGTTTCTCGATGACGGCCGCGTCGAGCGCGTGACCGTGCTCGAGGCCGGCCCGTGTCCGGTGACCGCCGTTCGCACCATGGAGCGCGACGGCTACGAGGCCGTGCAGCTGGCCTTCGGCGCCTGCAAGGAAAAATCGCTTACGCGGGCCGAGCTCGGTCATCTGAAAAAGGCCGATGCTTCAGCTCACCGCCACGTGGTCGAGTTCCGCGACGAGGCCGGCGAGCTGCTGGTGGGAGAGAAGGTGACAGTCGAGGCGTTCGAGGTCGGCGAGAAGCTCAAGATCTCGGGCAAATCGAAGGGCAAGGGCTTCCAGGGCACGATCAAGCGCCACAACTTCTCCAGCGGTCCCAAGTCGCATGGCTCCCACAACGTTCGCGCGCCCGGCTCAGTGGGCGCCTCGGCCACGCCGTCGCGCGTGTTCAAGGGCATCCGCGGCCCCGGCCGGATGGGCGGCGGCCGCATCACCCAGCGTGGCCTGACCGTGGTCGAAGTCATGCCCAGCCGCAACCTGCTGCTCGTCCGCGGCGCGGTGCCCGGACCGAAGGGCGGCACGGTCGAGGTGCGCAGCGATGCCTAGCCGGATGACGCCGGACCGGCCCGATCAGGCGAGGCCGGATGCCAAGCGGGCCGAAGGCCGGCGCGCTCCCAAGCTCGGCGGCGGCACCCAGAAACTGGACGCGGTCGCCTTCGAGGCCGGCTTCAACATGCCGCTGGTCCATGAGACCGTGCGCGCGGAGCTGAACGCCCGCCGGCAGGGGACCGCGTCGACCAAGACCCGCGGCGAGGTGTCCGGCGGCGGCGCCAAGCCCTGGCGCCAGAAGGGGACCGGTCGCGCTCGCGCCGGGTCCTCGCGCTCCCCCGTGTGGACGGGCGGCGGCACGGTATTCGGCCCCCACCCCCGTCATTTCACGTCAAAGGTGAACAAGAAGGCCCGGCGGGCGGCGCTGCGCAGTGCGCTCTCGGTGCACGCGGAGCGCGGCTCACTGGCAGTCCTGGACGGCTCGAGCTTCGATGCCCCCGCGACCAAGCAGGCCGCCGAGCTGCTGATCGACTGGTCGGCACCTAGCCCCACCCTGGTGCTGCTCTCCGAGAGCGAGGCCGCGGCGGGGAAGTCATTTCGCAACCTGGAACGGGTGGCCGTGATGCCGGTGGCTGATGCCGGCGTGGCCGACGTAATCGGAGCCGCCTCGCTGCTCGTCTCCGAGGCGGCGCTGCCCGACCTCGTGGCCCGCGCCGCCGGATCCGCCGAGGACGCCTGATGGACGTGGGCCAGGTCATCATCCGCCCGATCGTCTCCGAGAAGACGTTCGTGCTCGCCGAGGCGGGCAAGTACACCTTCCGCGTCCACGACAAGGCCCACAAGACACAGATCCGCCAGGCCGTCGAGGAGTTGTTCGAGGTCAAGGTGGTCGCCGTCCGCACCGCTTCGGTCAAGTCGAAGCCCAAGCGCCGCGGTCAGACCTCGGGTCGCACGCGCCAGTGGAAGAAGGCCATCGTGCAAGTGCGCGAGGGCGACACGATCCCCATCTTCTCGAGCTTCGAGGGGGGGACCGAGTAAACGATGCCGATCCGCAAACCCAAGCCCACCTCCCCGGGACGGCGCTTCGTCTCCTATCCCGACTTCGCCGAGGTCACGCGCTCGCGGCCCGAGAAGTCCCTCGTCGAGGGTCTGAAGAAGTCCGGCGGACGCAACGCGAACGGCCGCAAGACCTCGCGCCATCGCGGCGGCGGAGCCAAGCGGCTGTACCGCAAGATCGACTTCAAGCGCCGTAAGGACGGGATCCCGGCCAAGGTCGCGCACATCGAGTACGACCCCAACCGCTCCGCCTACATCGCGCTGCTGCACTACGCCGACGGCGAGAAGGCCTACATCCTGGCGCCCCAGCGGCTGCGGGTCGGAGCGACGGTCCAGTCCGGAGTCGGGGCCGACATCCGCGTCGGCAACAGCCTGCCGCTGGCCAACATGCCACCCGGCACGCTGGTGCACAACGTCGAGCTGACCCCCGGCCGCGGCGGCCAGATGGCCCGCTCGGCCGGCGCCGGCATCCAGCTGCTGGCCAAGGAGGGCGATTACGTCACGCTGCGCCTTCCCTCAGGCGAGATGAGGATGGTCCGGGCCGAGTGCCGGGCAACGGTGGGGACGATCGGCAACTCAGACCACCAGAACATCAAGATCGGCAAGGCCGGCCGCAAGCGCCATATGGGCGTGCGGCCGCAGACGCGCGGCACCGCGATGAATCCGGTCGACCATCCTCACGGCGGCGGCGAGGGCTCGACCACGGCCGGCCGGCATCCCGTGACTCCCTGGGGCGTGCCGACCCTGGGCTACCGCACCCGCAAGAAGGGCAAGAAGTCCGACCAGTACATCGTGCGTGGTCGGAGAAGGGGTAAGAAGCGATGAGCCGTTCCAGCAAGAAGGGCCCGTTCGTGGAGGAGCGGCTGATGGGCCGCGTCGAGGCCATGAACTCCTCGGGCGAGAAGCGCATGATCCGCACCTGGTCGCGGACGTCGACGATCTTCCCCGAGATGGTGGGTCACACGATCGCCGTGCACGACGGGCGCAAGCATGTGCCCGTGTTCGTCTCGGAGTCGATGGTCGGACACAAGCTCGGAGAATTTGCGCCGACGCGCTTGTACCGCGGTCACGCGGGGACCGGTAAGCGGCGATGAGACCTGAGAACCAGGAGCCCGAGACCCCCGCCGAGGACGCTCCGGCGTCGGAGGCTGCCGCCGAGGACGCTCCCGCGCCCAAGGCTGCCGCCAAGGACGCTCCCGCGTCCGAAGCTGCGGGCTCGGCCAAACCCAAGCGGGCACGGAGGCGCAAGCCGACGCGAGCAGCTTCGGACGCGGATCCGTCCTCGACGCCGGCCGGAGACGAGCTCGCCGATGCTGCCGAGGCGCCCGAAACGGGTGCTGAGACGGCTGCGGCCGAGGCGGAGGTCGAGACGACCGAGGCGCCCAAGCGACCGCGGCGGACCCGCGCGCGGCGCAAGGCGGCTGAGCCCGAGGCCCCTACGTCCGCGGCGCCCGAGAAGCCGGCCAAGCCGGCGCCGACCCGGCGACGGTCGCGTCGGGAGCCGGGCGAGCCCGCCCCGGTCGTACGGGCGCAGGCCAAGTACGTCCGCTCCTCGGCGCGCAAGGCGCGTCTGGTCTGCGACCACATCCGCGGCAAGTCGGTGGATGAGGCGCGAGCTATCCTCGCTGTCACGCCCCGGGCGATCGCGCGAGATTGGAGCAAGCTGCTCGAGTCTGCGGTGGCCAACGCCGAGCACAATCACGAGCTCGTGGGCGAGGACCTGCTCGTCAAGGCGGTACACGCCGACGAAGGTCCGACGATCAAGCGGTTCCGCCCGCGCGCGATGGGTCGCGCCACGCGGATCCGGAAGCGCACCAGCCATCTGACGATCCTGCTCACGCCAAAGGACTAAACGCTTACCAATGGGTCAACCGTAATGGGACAAAAAGTTCATCCCGAGTCAATCCGCGTGGGTTACATCCACGACTGGAAGTCGAACTGGTTCAACGAGCGCAACTTCTCCGACTACCTGCATGAGGACACGCTGATCCGCGGGCATATCGTGGGACGCCTCTCCCACGCCGGGCTGTCGGACATCACGATCCGCAAGAACGCCACCGAGGTGGAGATCAACATCCACACGGCGCGGCCGGGCATCGTGATCGGCAAGTCGGGCTCCGAGGTCGATGCGCTGAGGCGCGATCTGCACCGGATCACCGGCAAGCAGGTCAAGGTCAACATCCTCGAGATCAAGCGGCCCGAGCTGGACGCGCGCCTGGTCGCCCAGTCGATCGCCGAGCAGCTTCAGAACCGGGTCGCCTTCCGCCGGGCCATGAAGCGCGCGCTGACCAGCGCGATGCGCTCCGGGGCCAAGGGCGTCAAGGTCCAGGTCTCCGGCCGCCTCGGCGGTGCCGAGATGGCCCGTACCGAGGGCTACTCCGACGGTCGCGTGCCCCTGCACACGCTGCGTGCGGACATCGACTACGGCTTCCACGAGGCCCGCACGACATTCGGGCGGATCGGCGTCAAGTGCTGGATCAACAAGGGCGAGATCATGCCCGAGGGCTACACCGGCGCCGACCTGACCATCATGGACGAGCCCGCGCCCCAGGCGCCTGATCGTGGCGGCCGCGACGGCCGTGGCGGTCGCGGCGACGGCCGCGGTTCTCGCGGTGGGGGTCAGGGTGGCCGCGGTGGCGGTCCCGGCGGGGCGGGCGGTCCGGTTCTCGTGGCGGCGGTCCGGGCGGCGGTCGCGGCGGCTTCGGTGGCGGCGGTCGTGGTGGATCCGGCGGTGGCGGTGGTGGCGGCGGTCGTGGTGGATCCGGCGGCGGTGGCGGCGGCGGCCGTGGCGGCTCCGGTGGCGGTGGCGGTGGCCGTGGCGGCTCCGGTGGCGGTGGCGGTGGTCGTGGCGGCTCCGGTGGTGGCGGTGGTGGCGGCCGTGGTCCGCGCGGCGGCGGCGGCGCTCCCGGAGGAGGCCGCTGATGCTCGCCCCCAAGCGCGTAAAGCACCGCAAGCAGCACCGCGGGCGGCGTGCCGGCCTCTCACGCGGCCAGGTCCGCGTGCAGTTCGGCGAGTACGGCCTCAAGACCCTGGACGCCGGCTGGCTCACCAACCGCCAGATCGAGGCGGCTCGTATCGCCATGACCCGCAAGATCAAGCGCGGCGGCAAGGTGTGGATCAACGTCTATCCCGATAAGCCGTTCACCAAGAAGCCCGCCGAGACCCGCATGGGCTCCGGCAAGGGCTCGCCCGAGGGCTGGGTGGCGGTGGTCAAGCCGGGACGAGTGATGTTCGAGTTGGCCGGCGTGCCCGAGGACCTGGCTCGCGAGGCCATGCGCCTGGCCGGACACAAGCTGCCCGTGCGGACCAAGTTCGTCCAGCGAGAGGAGGCCTAGATGCGTTCCTCCGAGCTGCGCGACCTGACTCGAAGGCGAGCTGACCGAGCACACTGCGCACGGCCCGGCGCGAGTTGTTCGGGCTGCGCTTCCAGCACGCCACCGGCGAGCTTGACAACACCGCCGGCCTCAAGCGCGCCAAGCGCGAGGTGGCCCGTGCGCTGACCGTTGCGCGCCAGCGCGAAATCGATTCCGCACGACTGCCCAGGCACAGAACAATGGCTGAAGAGACCCCCAAGAGAACACTGAAGAGACGCCCGCAGACTCCCCGAGGTCGCTGAGGCTGCCCGCGGCGGCCGAGCCGCGAGCGCCGCTGCCGCCCGCCGCTGCGCCGTCCGGCCAGAGCCGCAGGAGGTCCTAGCGCCCAAGGAGCGCCGAGCACGCGCCCGCGAGCGCCAAGGCGGCCAAGGCCGAGCCGCGCGGTGCGCGCACGCGCCGAGGAGCGCCACGCAGGAGCGCATCGCGGAGCGCCGTCAGAAGGCCGCGCAGCGCCGCACCGGACGCGTCAAGGCGCGGGCCAAGGCCGAGCACAGCGGCGCGAGCCGACGCCCGCCGCGCGAGCGCGTGCCCGGCGTGCAGAAGGTGCGCCAGGGCATCGTCGTCTCCGACAAGGCCGACAAGACGATCACCGTGCGCATCGACATCGCCCGGCGCCACCGGCGCTACCAGAAGATCGTTCGCACCTCGAGCACGCTGCACGCCCATGACGAGCGCAACGACGCCAATCTGGGTGACACGGTGATCGTGCGCGAGGCGCGGCCCCTGTCGCGGACCAAGCGCTGGCGCCTGATCAGGTCGTGGAGCGCGCCCAAGTGATCCAGAATGAGACCCGTCTGCGCGTGGCCGACAACACCGGGGCCCGGGAGATCCTGGTCATCCGCGTGCGTGGTGGCTCGCGCCGGCGCTACGCCGGCGTCGGCGACACGATCACCGCCACCGTCAAGACCGCCAGCCCGCAGGGCTCGGTCAAGAAGGGCGAGGTGGTGACCGCGGTCGTGGTGCGCACCAAGAAGTCCTACGGCCGGGAGGACGGGACCTACATCGCCTTCGACGAGAACGCCGCCGTGCTGATCGACGCCCAGGGCGGTACCCCGCGCGGCACCCGCATCTTCGGGCCGGTGGCCCGCGAGCTGCGCGAGCGCAACTTCATGCGGATCGTCTCCCTGGCCCCGGAGGTGCTCTAGACCATGCCCGCCCGCATCAAGACCGACGACGAGGTGCTCGTGATCAGCGGCAAGGACCGCGGCAAGCGCGGCAAGGTCCTGCGCGTCGAGCCCAAGAAGGATCGCGTCTACGTCGAAGGTCTTAACATCGTCAAGCGCCACCAGCGTCCGACCCAGACCGCCGGCGGTCAGCAGGCCGGCGGCGTGATCGAGCGCGAGGGCCCGATTCACGTCTCCAACGTGATGCTGATCGACCCCAAGGACGGCAAGCCGACGCGGGTGGGAATCAAGATCGAGGACGGCAAGCGTCTGCGCGTCGCCAAGCGCAGCGGGCGCGGCTGGATTAGAAGGAACGACGAGACCGACAGATGGCCACGGCAAGACTCAAAACCCGATACCTGGAGGAGATCCGCCCCGTCGCTGATCGAGCGCTTCGGCTACTCGACCGTGATGCAGGCGCCCCGGATCGAGAAGGTCACGGTCAACATGGGCTGCGGCGACGCCAAGCAGGACTCGAAGATGCTCGACGCGGCCACCGAGCAGCTGGCCACGATCACCGGCCAGAAGCCCAACGTGCGCCGGGCGCGCAAGTCGATCGCCCAGTTCAAGGTGCGCGAGGGCATGCCTGTCGGGCGTCGCCGTGACCCTGCGCGGCGAGCGCTCCTACGAGTTCCTCGACCGCCTGATGTCGATCGCCATCCCCCGGATCCGCGACTTCCGCGGCCTGAGTCCGCGCTCGTTCGACGGCCGCGGCAACTACTCGCTCGGCGTCCGCGAGCAGATCATCTTCCCGGAGGTCGACTACGACGAGATCGACCAGGTGCGCGGGCTGGACATCACGATCACCACCTCGGCCGCCACGCAACGAGGAGGCCTTCGCCCTGCTGGAGGCCCTCGGGATGCCGTTTTCCAAGGAGGGCCGCCCCGCCGCGGCCGCAACCAGAATTAGAAGGAGCCCATGGCCAAGCTTTCCCAGCGAGTCCGCCAGCAGCGGACACCCAAGTACAAGACCCGGGGCTACACCCGCTGCCGCCGCTGCGGCCGGGCGCGCTCCGTGTACCGCAAGTTCGGCGTGTGCCGGATCTGCCTGCGCGAGCTCGCGCACAACGGCTATGTCCCCGGCATGACCAAGTCGAGCTGGTGACCCCATGGCGATGACCGACCCCGTAGCCGACTTCCTCACCCGCCTGCGCAACGCGGCCAAGGCGCAGCATCACGATGTGGCCATCCCGGCCTCGAAGCTGAAGCGCGAGCTGGCGCGGATCCTCAAGGAGCAGGGCTACATCGAGGCCTACCAGATCGATCCGCCGGCGCCCGGGCAACCCGGGGAGCAGATCACCGTCACGCTCAAGTACACGCCTGACCGCAAGCCGATCATCTCCGGCATCCAGCGCGTGTCGCGCCCGGGTCAGCGCACCTACGTCGATCACACCCGCATCCCCCGCATCCAGGGCGGCATGGGCACGGCGATCATCTCCACCTCCAAGGGGGTCATGACCGGCCACGAGGCCCGCCAGCAGGGCGTCGGCGGCGAGGTCGTGGCCCGGGTCTGGTAACCCCTAGGCTCGAGCTCAGCGATGTCCCGAATCGGCAGACAACCCATTCCCGTTCCCGCCGGCGTCACGGTGGCGATCGAGCCTGAGCCGCGTGACCGTCAACGGCCCCAAGGGCGAGCTCTCCGAGCGCGTCCACCGCGACATGACGGTCGAGCAGGTTCAGGACGAGGTCCTGGTCACCCGGCCCACCGACCGCGGTGAGCATCGCGCCCTGCACGGGCTCACCCGCACCCTGGTCGCCAACATGGTCCAGGGCGTCACCGACGGCTTCGAGAAGCGCCTGGAGATCCAGGGCGTGGGTTATCGCGCGCAGCTGCGCGGCCGCGACCTCGAGCTGGCCCTCGGCTACTCGCATTCGGTGCCGGTCAAGGCGCCGGAAGGGATCGAGTTCGAGGTTCCCATGCCCACCCGGATCGTCGTCCGTGGCGCCTCCAAGCAGCAGGTCGGCGAGGTGGCCGCGTTCATCCGCAAGCAGCGCAAGCCCGAGCCGTACAAGGGCAAGGGCATCCGCTACGAGGGCGAGTACGTCCCCCGGAAGGTCGGTAAGCGGGCATGACCGTGCGGACCAAGCCCGACCGCCGGCTGGCCCGGCGCCGCCGCGTGCGCGCCAAGGTGCAGGGCACCGCCGAGCGTCCCCGGATCTCCGTGTTCCGCTCCAACCGCGGCATCTTCGCCCAGCTGATCGACGACGAACCGGGCCGTACGCTGGCCGCCGTCAACTGGACCGAGGCCGACTTGAAGCAAGCTGAGCGGCGCCGACCAGGCCCGCGAGGTCGGGCACGCTGCTGGCCGAGCGCGCGCAGGCCGCCGGCGTGCAGACGGCCGTCTTCGACCGCGGCGGCTACCAGTACCACGGACGCGTCAAGGCTCTGGCCGAAGGCGCCCGCGAGGCCGGCCTCAACTTCTAACCCCGCTACCCTCACTTTTCATGGCTCGAGATAGAACAGTTACCGCCGCCGGCCTCGACCTCCAGGAGCGCGTGGTCGAGATCAACCGCGTGGCCAAGGTCGTCAAGGGCGGCCGGCGCTTCTCGTTCACGGCGCTGGTCGTGGTCGGCGATGAACGCGACGTGGTCGGGATCGGCTACGGCAAGGCCAACGAGGTGCCGGTGGCCATCCAGAAGGGCGTCGAGCGGGCCAAGAAGAACCTCTACCGCGTGCCCAAGCACGGCTCGACCATCACCCACCAGACGACCGGCATCTTCGGCGCCGGCCGGGTGTTCCTGAAGCCGGCCTCCCCCGGTACCGGGGTGATCGCCGGCGGCGGCGTACGCGCGGTGCTGGAGCTGGCCGGGATCCACGACATCCTGTCCAAGAGCCTCGGCTCCCAGAACCCGATCAACCTCGTCAAGGCGACGATGGCCGGGCTCGAGTCGCTGCGCACCCCCGACGAGGTGGCCGAGCTGCGCGGCCTCTCCGTCAACCAGGTCCTCGGCCTCACCGGTGAGCAGGCCGACGGCTCGGCCGACAGCGCCGAGGCGACGGCGACGGCCGCGACGTCGGCGGCCTCCGCCGAGCCTGCCGAGGCCGGCGCGGAAGCCGCGTCATGAGCACCGTCCGCGTCACCCAGCGCAAGTCGCGCAACGGCGCCGACAAGCGCCAGCTGGCCACGCTTCGCTCGCTCGGGCTGCGCCGGATCGGCCACACCGTCGAGGTCTCGGACTCGCCCCAGATTCGCGGGATGATCCACAAGGTCCGCCACCTGGTCGAGGTGCACGACTCATGAGCGCCACCGATCCGGACGCCGAGCGGATCGGCCTGCACAACCTGTAGCCCGCCCCGGGCTCCCGCCGCCCGCGCAAGCGGGTCGGTCGCGGCGAGGGCTCGGGCACCGGCAAGACCTCCGGCCGCGGGCAGAAGGGCTACGGCTCGCGCTCGGGCGCCAAGAAGCGGGCCCGCTTCGAGGGCGGCCAGATGCCGATCCACATGCGGATGCGCAAGCTGCGCGGCCCCCACATGAAGAAGTCGATGCCCTTCGAGCCGTTCCGGACCCACACCCAGCCGGTCAACCTGGCCGATCTCGAGGCGCGCTTCGAGAAGGGCGCGGCGGTCACGCTCGGAGGCCCTGCAGGCCCAGGGTCTGGCCACGCGCAAGGACATCCCGGTGAAGATCCTGGCCAAGGGCTGCGATCTCCAAGGCGCTGACCGTCCACGCCCACGGCTTCAGCCGGGCGGCGCGCGAGCAGATCGAGGCCGCCGGCGGAACCTGCCAGGTGATCGAGGCTGCCGGCCGACCCATCGGCGCCCGCCGGCCAAGGAGAGCTGAGCGGGCCGATGATCGCGACGATCCTCGGAGCGTTCAGGGTCGGCGAGATCCGCAAGAAGATCCTGTTCACGGCCGCTGATCCTGGCCCTCTACCGGCTGGGCACGCACATCCCCGCGCCGGGCATCAGCCAGTCCGGCGGTCAAGCAGATTCAGAACAGCCTCAGCGGCAACAACATCCTCGGCCTGCTGAACCTGTTCTCGGGCGGCGGGCTGGGCCGGATCGCCCTGTTCGCGCTGGGGATCATGCCCTACATCACCGCCTCGATCATCCTGCAGCTGCTGCAGGTGGTCGTCCCCTCGCTGGAGAAGCTCTCCAAGGAGGGCGAGGTCGGGCAGGCGCGGATCACCCAGTACACGCGGTATCTGACCGTCGGCCTGGCCTTCGCCCAGTCGATCGGCTACGTGTTCCTGTTCCGCAGCTTCCAGAAGTCAGGCCGGGGCCGACGCTGATCCCCGACTTCACGCTCGTTCAAGGTGCTGCTGATCGTGATCTCGCTGACCGCCGGGACCGTGCTGCTCATGTGGATGGGCGAGCTGATCACCCAGCGCGGGATCGGCAACGGGATCTCGCTGCTCATCTTCGCCAGCATCGTGTCCCGGATCCCCAGCGGCGTGCAGTCCTGGTGGAACAACCCCAACCAGGTCTTCAAGGTGACGATGCCGTTCATCGCCATCGGCGTCGTGGCCGCGATCGTGTTCGTGCAGGAGGGCCAGCGCCGGATCCCGATCCAGTACGCCAAGCGGGTGATCGGCAGACGCATGACCCAGGGCGGCCAGACCTACCTGCCCCTGCGCGTGAACATGGCCGGCGTCATCCCGGTCATCTTCGCCGCCAGCGTGATGGCCATCCCGCCCACCGTCGGCCAGCTGATCGGCCAGAACCGCAATGACTTCGCCACCCATGTGGCCAGCTTCTTCAGCCCCAGAGCTGGCACTACGTGCTCGGCGAGGCCGATCTTCATCATCCTGTTCACCTACTTCTACACGGCGGTGACCTTCAACCCGGTCGACCAGGCCGACAACCTGAAGAAGTACGGCGGGCTTCATCCCCGGGGTGCGACCAGGTAGGCCCACGGCCGAGTTCCTCGACCGCATCCTGGCCCGCCTGACCTTCCCGGGAGCTCTGTTCCTGGCCGCGATCGCCGCGTTGCCGACCATCCTCATCAGCCAGACCGGAGCCAACTTCTTCTTCGGCGGCACCTCGATCCTGATCGTGATCGGGGTCGCCCTGGACACGATGAAGCAGCTCGAGGCCCAGCTGATGATGCGCAACTACGAGGGCTTCTTGAAGTAGTGCCCGAGCTCAACCTGATCCTGTTCGGCCCGCCCGGCGCGGGGAAGGGCACGCAGGCCGACCGTCTGCAGCGTGACTTCCAGCTGCCGTTCATCTCCACGGGCGACATGCTGCGGACAAGCGTGAAGGAGGAGACCGAGCTCGGACAGCAGGCCCAGCGCTACATGGATGCCGGCGATCTGGTGCCCGACGAGCTGATCGTGGCCATGGCCGCGGAGCGCCTGCAGGAGGATGACGCACAGGATGGATTCATCCTCGACGGGTTTCCCCGCAATCTCGAGCAGGCCGACGCGCTGGAGCGCCAGCTAAGTGACCTTGGCCGGCGCGTGACCGCGGCGCTCTTGATCGACGTGCCCGACGAAGAGGTCGTCCGCCGGCTCTCGGGCCGCCGGGTATGCGTGAAGTCCGGCCACAACTACCACGTCGAGTTCGATCCCCCCAAGCACGAGGGGGTGTGTGACCAGGACGGCTCGCGACTGATCCAGCGCGATGACGACAAGCCCGAGGTGATCGAGAACCGCCTTCGCGTGTACCACGAGCAGACCGAGCCGCTGGTCGACCACTACGACGGGCAGGGTCTCCTGCGCCACATCGACGGAACCCGGCCCGCGACCGAGGTTCACGATCACATCCGCGCGGTGATCGCCACGCTGCGCTTGGAGGAGAACGTCTAGGAAGGCGCAGGGACAGCTCGATGATCATCAAGAAGAGCGCTGAGGAGATCGAGCGGATGGCCAGCGCCGGCGCCGTCCTGGTCCGCACGATGAACCTCCTGGCCGGGAAGATCCGGCCTGGAGTGAGCACCAAGGAGCTCGACGACGCGGCGGAGCGGTTCATCCGCTCCCAGGGGGCCGAGCCCGCCTTCAAGGGCTACCGCGGGTTCCCCGGCTCGATCTGCGCCTCCCCGAACTCGATGATCGTGCACGGGATCCCGGGTCCCTACAAGCTCGGCCGGGGGGACATTTTGTCTCTGGATATCGGCGTCGTGCTCGACGGCTGGGTGGCCGATGCCGCCCGCACCTTTGCCGTCGGGCCGGTCACGCCCGTGGCCCACAAGCTGCTCAAGGTCACCGAGGAGTCGCTCTTGGCGGCGGTCCCGCAGTGCCGCGCCGGCAACCGTCTCGGGGACATCTCCCACGCGGTCCAGCAGCATGTCGAGGCGGCCGGGCTGTCGGTCGTCCGCTCGCTGGTCGGTCACGGAATCGGCCGCGACATGCACGAGGACCCGCAGATCCCCAACTACGGGCCACCGGGGACGGGGGTCCAGCTGGAGGAGGGGATGGTCCTGGCCGTCGAGCCGATGGTCACCGCCGGGCGTCATGGCGTTCGGGTCGGCGAGGACCACTGGTCGATCTTCAGCCAGGACGGAAGCCTGGCCGCTCACTTCGAGTTCACGATCGCCATCACGGCCGCAGGACCGCGGATCCTGACCCCCTGGCACGAGGCCTCGGGCGGCCGGGCAGCGGCCTGAGCTAAGCTCGTTTGAGGCCGTTCGGGCTGCCCCGGGCGGCGAGCCAGTCGGTGCTAACATCCCCCGGTGCGCCTGCAGCGCGGACATTTCGCGCTGCGTGTGCTCCTCGGCGTGGTAGCGGCGACCGTACCGGTCGCCAGAGCCTCACCGAAGGACCAATGGAATTAATTCCCGAGACGAGAGCGAAGCGAGCGTGAAAGTACGACCGTCGGTCAAGCCGATGTGCGAGAAATGCAAGATCATCCGGCGCAACGGCCGGGTGCTTGTGATCTGCTCGAATCCCCGTCACAAGCAACGGCAAGGCTAGGCGTATGGCACGCATCTCCGGGGTCAACATCCCCCTCAACAAGCGGGTCGAGGTCGGGCTCACCTACATCTACGGCATCGGGCGCTCGACCTCCAATGAGCTGCTGGCCAAGATCGGCATCGAGCCGGACCGCAAGGTCCGCGACCTGACAGAGGACGAGGTCGTCCAGCTCCGCGACCTGATCGACTCTGATCTGACCGTCGAGGGAGACCTGCGCCGCGAGCGCTCCCAGAACATCAAGCGCCTGCAGGAGATCGGCTGCTACCGCGGCCTGCGCCACCGGCGCGGCCTGCCGGTGCGCGGGCAGAACACCAAGACCAACGCGCGCACCCGCAAGGGTCCGAAGCGGATGCAGGTCGCGGGCAAGAAGAAGGCGGCCAAGAAATGAGTCCGGCTCCCCGTAGGCCCCAGCGTGGCCGGCGCCGGGTCCGCAAGAACATCCCCGTCGGGCAGGCTCACATCAAGACTTCGTTCAACAACACGATCGTGTCGCTGACCGACCGTGAGGGCAACGTCATCGCCTGGGAGTCGGCGGGCGGCGCGGGCTTCAAGGGCTCGCGCAAGTCCACCCCGTTCGCGGCCCAGGTCACAGCTGACGCCGCGGCGCGCAAGGGGATCGAGCACGGCCTGCAGAAGGTCGAGGTGTTCGTCAAGGGCCCGGGCTCGGGCCGCGAGACGGCGATCCGCTCGCTCCAGGCCGCCGGCCTCGAGGTGTCAGGCGTCAAGGACGTCACGCCCCAGGCCCACAACGGCTGCCGGCCGCGGAAGCGCAGGAGGGTTTAGGGATGGCACGCGACACAGGCCCACAGTGCAAGCAGTGCCGCCGCGAGGGGCAGAAGCTGTTCCTCAAGGGTGAGCGCTGCCTGACCGACAAGTGCGGCGTCGAGCGGCGCTCCTATCCGCCCGGCGAGCATGGCCGCGGGCGCCAGAAGCAGAGCGAGTACCGCGTGCAGCTGCGCGAGAAGCAGAAGGCGCGGCGCTACTACGGCGTCCTCGAGAAGCAGTTCCGCATCTACTACGAGAAGGCCTCGCGCCAGCAGGGCGTGACCGGCGAGAACCTCCTGCGGATGCTCGAATGCCGCTTCGACAACGTGCTCGTGCGGCTCGGCTTCGCCGCCTCCCGCCGTCAGGCCCGGCAGCTCATCCTGCACGGGCATTGGACCGTAAACGGGCGGCGCGTGAACATTCCCAGCTACCAGCTGCGGGATGACGACGTGATCGCCATCCACCAGCGCTCCAGCGCCGGCCAGGTGATCCGGGACGCGACGGAGCTCACCGGCCAGGTTCCCGCCTGGCTGCAGGCCGACCACGATTCGCTGACGGCGAAGGTGCTGCGCAAGCCGGAGCGCCGCGAGATCGCGGCCCCGGTGCAGGAACAGCTGATCGTCGAGCTGTACTCGAAGTAGAAGTACCACGGCTGCGCGGGCGAACTGCCCCGCGGCCCATGAACCCGCCGCCATCAAGGACGGCCAGGAACCCACGATGTTAGGACTCGAAATGCTTGACTTCCAAGTCCCCCGAATCTCCAGCGAGTCAGTTGATGACACCCGCGGATCGTTCACGATCGAGCCGCTGGATCGGGGCTTCGGCTACACCTTCGGCAATTCTCTACGGCGGGTGCTGCTCTCCTCGCTGGCCGGCGCGGCGGTGACCAGCGTCCGGATCGAGGGAGTCGCGCATGAGTTCTCCACCATCCGTGGGGTCAAGGAGGATGTCACCGACATCGTCCTGAACCTCAAGGGCGTCGTGTGTCGCATGCACTCAGATGCGACCGAGATTGAGGCTCCGCTCGTGGTCACCGGACCGGGTGACATCACCGCCAAGGACATCGATCTCCCCTCCGGCGTCGAGATCCTGAACCCCGATGCCCACATCGCCACGCTGGAGAAGAAGACCAAGCTCGAGGTCTATCTGACCATCGGGCGCGGCCGCGGCTACCGCCCGGCGGAGGAGAACAAGTCTCCCGATCAGCCCATCGGGGTGATTCCGATCGACTCGATCTTCTCGCCGGTGCGCCGGGTGGCCTACAACGTGGAGCAGGCTCGTGTCGGCCAGAAGACCGACTTCGACAAGCTCACGCTGGATATCGAGACCGACGGTTCGATCGATCCGCACGCGGCGCTGCGCGAGGCGGCGGAGATCCTGATCTCCCAGCTGGCCATCTTCACCGATGCCGATCGCGTGGTCGAGCTGCGTGACGTCGGCGCTCCCGGCGCCCTGGACGCCGGACTGGTCGGGGCGGGCCAGGCGGGCAACAATTCCCGCCCGCCCAACGCCATGGACGACATCCTCATCGAGGAGCTCGAGCTCGGCGTGCGGTCCTACAACTGCCTCAAGCGCGCCGGCATCCAGACCGTCGGCGATCTGGTCTCCAAGACCGAGGGCGAGCTGAACGCGATCCCCAACTTCGGCAAGAAGTCGATCGACGAGGTGATCGAGACCCTGCACGGTCGTGGCCTGGACCTCCGCGAGGACTAGGATCTAGCCCATGCGCCATCAGCGTCAGCGCTACCAACTGAGCCGGAGTGCCTCGCACCGCAAGGCGCTCCTGATCAACTTGTCCAAAGAGGTCATCGACCACGAGCGCATCCAGACCACCGAGGCCAAGGCCAAGGCGGTCAAGCCCGAGCTGGAGAAGCTGATCACGCTGGCCAAGCGCGGCGACCTTCACGCGCGCCGCCAGGCGCTTTCCGCCCTCGGTCAGGACAAGTTCGTGGTCTACAAGCTGTTCGAGGAGATCGCCCCCCGTTACGCCGAGCGTCCGGGCGGATACACCCGGATCCTCAAGCTCGGCCCGCGCCGGTCGGACTCCACCGAGATGGTCCTGCTCGAACTCGTTTGAGCCTCGCTGAGGCGCGCCCGGCGCGCACACAACGAGGCCGGAACCGCCGTCTCGCCCGGGGCGGCGAGGAGCACTTGGAGTCAATCGCCGTTCTCAGCGAACGGAAGATGACTCCAAGGCAGGACACCTGGGCCGAGCCTGATGCTCTGGGCGCTCCGATCACCGGTGACTAGCCTCGGCCCGAGGACCCGGCTGCTCATCGAGTACGACGGGACAGCTTTCACCGGCTGGGCGCGGCAGGACGGGCAGCGCACCGTCCAGGCCGAGCTCGAGCGCGCGCTGACCGTCGCGCTGCGCCGGGAGACGGTGGCCCTGACCGTGGCCGGCCGGACCGACGCCGGGGTGCATGCCTGGGGCCAGGTGGCCAGCTACGCGGGGACCCCGGCCCGCGTGAGCTCGCTGAATGCGCTGCTTCCCGACGACGTATCGGTGCTGGAGAGCGTGGCTGCCGCGCCCGGCTTCGACGCCCGCCGCGACGCCACCAGCCGCGCCTACTGTTACCGGCTGCTGGTACGTGCCGCCCGCAGCGCGCATGAACGGGGGCGCGCGCTGCATCTGCCCGGCCCGCTGGACCGGGGAGCGCTGCGGACCTGTGCCGAGCTGCTGGTCGGCACCCACGACTTCACCGCCTTCACCCCCACCGAGACCGACCACGTGCGCTTCAGCCGCGACGTCACCAGCGCTTATTGGCTCTCCGACTCGGAGGGGGAGCGGCTCGAATTCTGGATCGAGGCCGACGCCTTCCTGCGCCACATGAACCGAGTCCTGGTCGGCACGATGCTCGAGGTGGCGAGAGGCAGACGCTCGCACGAGAACTTCCGCGAGCTCCTCGGCGGACAGTCGCGGAGCGCGGCCGGCCCGACGGCGCCGGCCCATGGGCTGTTCCTGGCCGGCGTGGGGTATGCCGGGGAGCGCGTCCTCTCCGGATGCCCTGCACCGCGTCCAGGGCCGGGATGGACGGGGCTCTAAACGCATGTACGACTTGCTAATTGCCCCCAAGAACGTAGCATTCCGCACGCAAGGGGCGCAGCGCGTTTTGGGGGTGGACGCGGCTCGGGCGGTGCCAGTTTTAGGCCGCTCGAGCCGCAGTCCCGCGGCGCCTGTGAGCCGCATAGCATGCATGGCGTGCGGGTCCTGCTCACCAACGACGACGGAATCCAGGCCGAGGGACTGCAGGCCCTGCGCCGGGCGCTGGTCGGTCTTCCCTCGGTCGAGTTGGCGGTCATCGCCCCGGACGGAAACCGCTCGGCCATGGCGCGGTCGATCACCACGCGGCGTCCTCTGTGGGTCCAGGAGGTCGACTTCGACGACGGCACCGTGGGCTTCGCCACCGACGGCACGCCGGTCGACTGCGTGCGCCTGGCCAATCTGGGCCTGATCGAGGGCTTCCAGGCCGAGCTGGTCGTCTCGGGCATCAACCACGGCTCGAACCTGGGCGACGACATCACCTACTCGGGCACGGTGGCGGCCGCTCTCGAGGCGATCGTCCTCGGCCTTCCGGGCATCGCCGTCTCCCAGCAGTCGAGCTCGCTGGAGCTCGATTTCCGCGCCGGTTCGGGATTTGACTTCGGGGTCGCGGCCGACTTCACCGCCCGGCTCGTGGCGGAGCTCGAGAGCGTGCCGCTGCCCGCGGGCACGCTGCTCAACATCAACGTCCCTGGCGCTCCACCCGAAGGCGTCTCCGTCGCTCGTCTCGGCAAGCGAATCTACAGCGACGAGCTGGCCCTGGTCGACGAGGGCGGCCAGGGGCGCAAGCTCTACCGGATCTACGGCGACGCCAGCTTCGAGCGCGATGAGCAGGGGACCGATCTCGCCGCCGTGGCCGCCGGTCTGATTGCCGTCACGCCGATCCACTTCGATCTGACCGACCGGGACGGTCTGGATGCGCTCGAGCGTCATGACCTGGCGCGGCTCATCGCCCCGGCGGCCGATGAGGTGACCGGGCCGTGACCCCGCGGCCCGGGGCCGGGTCGGGCGGGGCGGGCAGGGCTGGCGGCCCCGATCCCAAGCGGCGTGCCGAGGAGCTGCGGCGCCAGCTCGAGCACCACGGCTATCGCTACTACGTGCTCGATGACCCGGAGATCGGCGATGAGGAGTACGACGCCCTGCTCGACGAGCTGCGGGCGATCGAGGCCGCGCACCCCGAACTTGTCACGCCGGATTCGCCGACGCAGCGGGTCGGAGGCGAGCCCGTCTCAGATCTGGTCAAGGTGCGCCATCCCGAGCCGATGCTCTCGCTGGCCAATGCGCGCTCAGCCGAGGAGCTTCGGGCCTGGATCCAGCGGATGCGCAACCACCTGGCCCGCGAGGGCATCGAGTCGCCCGAATTCGAGTTCGTGGCCGAGCCCAAGATCGATGGGCTGGCCATCTCCCTGCTCTACCGGAACGGGGTGTTCGAACGGGGGGCCACGCGCGGAAATGGGGAGGTGGGCGAGGACGTGACCCACAACCTGCGCACGATCGGTCAGGTTCCCCTGCGCCTGGATCTGAAGGCGCCGCCCGCGTTGCTCGAGGTGCGGGGGGAGGTGTACATGTCGCTGCCCGACTTCGCCGCCCTGAACGAACGCCGCGCCGCCGCCGGCCTGTCGACCTTCATGAATCCGCGCAACTCGGCTGCCGGGACGATCCGCCAGCTCGATCCCAAGCTGGCCGCTGACCGGCCGCTCTCGCTGTGGTGCTACCAGATCGGGGTCACCGAGGGGCTGGCCCTCACCTCGCACTGGGAGGCGCTCGAGTGGCTGCGCGAGCACCGCTTCCCGGTCCATCCGGACATCAAGAAGCTTCACACCGAGGACGAGGTCGTGGACCAGTGCCGGTCCTGGGAGAAGCGCCGCGGATCGCTGGAGTTCGAGATCGACGGCGTCGTGGTGAAGGTCAATCAATATGAGCAGCAGCGCCGCCTGGGCGTCGTCGGCCGGGACCCGCGCTGGGCGATCGCCTGGAAGTTCCCCCCCACCACCGCGGTGACCACGCTGAACGGCATCGGCTGGAACCCCGGGAAATTCGGTGACCTGCATCCGTACGCGATGCTCGAGCCCGTGCACGTCGCCGGGGTGACGATCAAGCTGGCCACGCTTCACAACGAGGAGGACCTGGCCCGCAAGGACATCCGGGAGGGCGAGGAGGTGATCGTGCTCCGGGCCGGAGACGTGATCCCCCAGGTTCTCTCGCCCGCTCCCCATGTCGCCGAGCGCCCCGAGCGGCCGCCGCCCCCCCGTCCCCCGGAACGCTGTCCGGTGTGCGACACGCCCACCGTGAAGCCGGAAGGGTCGGTGTTCACCCGCTGCCCGAATCGTGACTGCGCCGGCCGGCGCTGGCAGCTGCTCAAGCACTTTGTCGCGGCCATGGACATCGATGGCCTGGGCGAGAAGCAGGTCAGCCTGTTCATGGATCTGGGCTGGGTGCACACGGCGGCGGACTTCTACCGACTGGACAGCGAGCGGATCGCCGAGCAGAGCGGATTCGGCCCCGTGTCGGCCCAGAAGCTCGTCGCCGCCGTGAACGCGTCAAAACGCCAGCCTTTCGGCAGGGTCCTGTTCGCGCTCGGCATCGAGGAGGTTGGGGGGGTCACCGGGCGCAACCTGGCGGCCCAGTTCCGCAGCGTCGAGGCTCTGCTGGCCGCCGACGTCGAGGCCATCGAGCGCACTCCCGGGGTCGGCCCGAAGATGGCCCGCACAATTCACGAGCAACTGCACGATCCGATCATGGAAGAGCTGATCGCCGATCTGCGCGAGCAGGGACTGACCCTCGAGCAGGAGGGGCCGCCGCCCGGCGAGGGACCCCTGGCCGGCAAGACGATCGTGCTCACCGGCACCCTGCCCGAGCTGACCCGGGAGGAGGCCACCGAGATGATCCTCGGCGCCGGCGGCCGGGTGACCGGCTCGGTATCGCGCAAGACCGACTATCTCGTGGCCGGGGACAGCCCTGGCTCAAAGCTCGCCCAGGCCGAGCGGTTCGGCGTCCCGGTGCTCGACGAGGATGGCCTGAAGGGCCTGGTCGACCCCGGGTCGGAGACGCGCTAGCCGCTGTAGCGGGACACGGCCACGACCATCCGGTTCTGGATCGGGTGGGCGTAGGCGGGGTTGACGTTGTTCATCAGGAAGGCGAAGGCCAGGGTGTGCCCGTCGCGGGCCTGGCAGTAGCCGACCAGGTTCGAGGCGTCGCTGAGCGTGCCGGTCTTGCCCCGGCAGCGGCCCTGGGCAAAGGTCCCGCGCATCTCATCCTTCAGCGTGCCCGTCCGCCCGACCACGGCCAGAGAGTCCACAAACTGGGTGTCGGTGGCCTGCTGGCCCAGCAGGGAGACGACATCGAACGGCGTCGTGCGGTCGAAACGGGAAAGACCAGAACCGTCATCGAAGCGGGGGTGAAGCCCGAAGCTCGCCGCGATCGTCGTCCGCACCACCTCGGCTCCGGCGGCGGTGCTACCCGTCGTCCCGTACCCGGCGCCGAGAGCCTTGAGCAACGTCTCGGCGAAGAAGTTGTCCGACGGGGCGTTGGTCAGGGAGATGAGCCTGGCCATCGGCGGTGAGGCCACGGAGGCCAGCGGCATCGCGCTCGGGGGCGTGACCCCGGCGCGAATATGGGTCGTCGCGGGCACGTGAACCCCGGCCCCCTTCATGGCGGCCACGAGCTGCTGGCCGGCCTCGACCGCAGGGTGCCTGTAATACGCGTACCCCGAGGAGTCGGCCCAGCCGCGGTTGAAGGCCAGCGCGCTCAGCTCCCCTTCGACGTCGATCGAGGGTCCGTAGCCGGTCGCCGGTGTGCCGCGCAGCGAGTCGAACCGAGATTCGTCGGCGACCACGCTTCCCCGGAAGGCGCGCATGCCCGTGGCCCGGACCAGGTTGGCCACGAGCTCCTGAACTGTCGCACCGGTGCCGTAATTGGTCCGCACGAAGCCCGGCGAGCCGAACGTCGGATCGCCGGCGCCGCGCAGGTAGAGCGTGCCGACGAAGGTGCTGCCCTGAAGCGACCCGGTGGCCAGCACCCTGGTTCGGAGTATCGCCGTTGGGCCGAAGCGGAGCAGGGCGGTCGAGGTCGTGTAGAGCTTCTGCACCGACGCGGGCAGCCGGCCGACCTGGGCGTCATCCGAGTACAGCGTCGCGCCCGTGCTCAGGTCCTCGACGTAGGCACCGCTGGCCCTCCCGACCAAGTGCATGCCGGAACCGAGCGTGGCCTCCAGCGAGCGACGCGCGGCCGTCTCGGAGCGCGGGGCGGCAGCCGCCGCCCGCCCGGCGGGCACGCCGATCAGGATCAGCGCCGCGGCGAGCGCGGTGGTGAGCCGTCCCATCGTGAACATGTAACCGCTCAGGACGGAGAAAGCTTCGGTCGGGGCGCAAGCGTGTTTGGCCGGGGGGTGGGGGCCGTAGACTCCAATGGCCATGGGAAAGGTCGTCAAGCTCGAGGCCCCGGCCGGGGGTCGCAAGCCTTCCTCCGCCGTCGCTTCGGCACGACGGCGAAAGCGCTCCAAGACGGCGTTGGTCCTGGGCGGCGGGGGCTTCACCGGGGGGGTTTATGAGATGGGCGCCCTGCGCGCGCTCGATCTGCTCTCGGTCAACCGGACCGTGAATGAGTTCGATGTCTACGTCGGGACCAGCGCCGGGGCGTTCGTGGCCGCCGCGGTGGCCAACGGAGTCACGCCCGAGGAGATGATGCGGGTCATCGTCCAGCAGGTGCCCACCCCGTTTCCCGATGCCCGCATCGGGTCACTGCTCAGGCCGAACTACCGGGAGTTCCTGAGCCGGGGCCTCACCTTCCCCGTGCGGCTGGCTCAATTGCTGAGGGGTCTGGCTGGGGATCTGAGCCAGGTATCGGCCGTGGACATCGTCGTCGGCCTGGCCGAGATCCTGCCCTCAGGCCTGTACTCGGGTGAGGGCGTCGAGCATTACGTGCGCCGGATCCTGGCTGATCCCGACCGGACCGATGATTTTCGCGAGCTTCACCGTGAGCTCTACCTGACGGCTACCGATCTCGATACGTGCGAGCGCATCGTCCTCGGCTCCCCGGAATGGGATGACATCCCGATCTCGCGGGCGGTCAGCGCCTCGAGCGCGCTGCCCATGATCTACAAGCCGGTCAAGGTCCGTGACCGCGAGCTGGTCGACGGGGGCATCGTCTCGACCACCAACCTCGACATCGCGGTGGAGGCCGGGGCCAAGTTCATCGTCGTGGTCAATCCCCTGGTGCCCTACGTGAACAACTTCGATAAGCGGATCCCGACGCTGACCGGCTCCCGGATACGGCGGGTCTCGGACATGGGCTTTCCCCAGATCGGCTACCAGGCGTTCAAGCTGCTGGCCCACCAGCGCCTGCATGAGGTGGCCAAGCGCTGGGAGGACCGCTATCCGGGCGTGGACATAGTGCTGATCGAACCCGAGGCGAGCGACGAGCTCATGTTCCAGACCAGCGTGATGAACTTCACCTCCCGGGTGGAGATCGCCCGGCACGGCTTCCAGTCGGTGACGCTGAAGCTGGCCCAGGACTACCCGCGCTTCAAGCGGATCTGTGCTCGCCACGGGATCGAGATCTCCGCCACCCGCGTCCGGAAGGTCGTGCGGCACTTCGAGGCCGAGCGGGAATCCACCCGCGCATGGCGGAAGATCCTCGAGCAGACGACCTCAACGCTGTTGCGCCAGTCAGCCCAGCAGTAGGGGCTCGTGCCCGGGTAGGGCGTTCGTGCCGGGATAAGGCGTTCGGACCCGGGTAGGGGTTCGTGCCCGGGTGAGGGCGTTCGTGCCCGGGTGAGGCGTCGTGTCGGGCCGAGAGGCGAACCGGAATGAACTGGCCGCGCCGGATGGGTGTGCTGGGCGCGGCGATGCGGCCGCGGCGCTAAGCGCCGGCGGCCTGTGGCTGGGCCACCGTCGAAATCGGCGCTTCGCGGAGGCTGGAGAGGAAGAGGGTCTTGTCGATTCGACCGTTGAAGATCGGGACGCCCAGTTCGATGCACTTGACGATCACGTCGCGCCGTTCCAGGCCGGCTTCGCGCGCGAGCTCGGTGGGCGTCAGGTGATTGGCCATGGCTGCTCTGCTCCTTTGCCGTTCACAGGGTCAGCCTCAGTATGCCGGGTCGGCCGGACGCGGGCAAACAGAATTCATCCACCGAGCCTGCGTTTTCGCGGCCCTGAGCGGGTAGACAGCGTTAGGAGAACTGTCTAATAAACGCTAGAGTTCACTTAAGCTCTGGTAGGGAGCAGACTTGTCGATCGACGTGAGGCCTGAATGGCACTGATGCTTGGCTCCACCTCCGCGGCTCCGGCCTGCACCGAGGAGGAGCTGATCGCGGCCGCGCGCGACGGGGACGACCGTGCGTTCGAAGAGCTCTACGCCCGCTTCGGCCAGCGGATCGCGCTGTTCATCCACGGCCGGATCCGGGACCACGGCCGAGCCGAGGACATCGCCCAGGAGGTGTTCATCGCCGCGCTGCGCCGCCTGCGCAACAGTGAGCAGACGATCGCCTTCAAGCCGTGGATCTATGAAATCGCCAAGAACGCCTGCATCGACGAGCACCGCCGCGCTCAGCGCAACCGCGAGGTCTCCCTCGAGGGCAGCGCCGAGCTGACCGGTGATCTCGGCACTCTGAGGTCGGTCGCGCCTACTCCACCCGCGGCCGTGGAGAGCAAGCAACAGCTGGATGATCTTCGCGGTGCTTTCGGCGGCCTGTCCGACAGCCATCACCAGCTGCTGGTCATGCGCGAGTTCGAGGGGCGTTCCTACGATGAGATCAGTCGGCATACGGGTATGTCGCGCCAGATGGTCGAGAGTGCCCTGTTCCGGGCCCGCCGCAAGCTCGGTGCCGAGTACGAGGAGTTGGCCAGCGGCCGGCGCTGCCAGCAGGTCCAGACCGCCATCGAGGCGGGCAAGCTGACCTCGCGGAGGTCGCTGGGGGCGCGCGAGCGCCGCCAGCTGGCCCGTCACCTCGCCCACTGCCAGCCGTGCCGGGTCAAGGCCCGCCTGGCCGGCGCCGACGATGCCTTCGCGCGCCCCGGGATCGCGGCCAAGATCGCCGGACTGCTGCCGTTCCCGATCTGGCGCTGGTGGCCGTTCGGCCGGGTGGCTCGCGCGGCCGTCCGCACCAGCTCCCATCCCGCCCTGTCTGCCGCCGGGTCGGCCGCCGAGCCCAGCGCCTCGAGCATGCTGACCGGTGCCGCGGCCGCCGTCGCTGCGCTGGCCATCGCCGGCTCCGGCGTGGCTGGCGCGCCCCCGCGTCACGTGGCCCGCCCGGTGCGGGCCAGAGAGACGCTGGGCACGGCCGCGAGGCCCTCGGCGCCGGCCGCGGCCAGTCTCGAGCCCAGCCTCCCGGCCGGGTCGCCTGCGCTCCCCAGTGCAACTGTGACCAGGCGTACGCGCCCCCTGAGCCGGATCGCATCCTTCGGGGCGGGCAAGGGCCGGTCGGGGGCGGGATCGCACAGGTCTGCCTCATCTTCATCCTCGAGCCCCGGCGCGTCTGGCGCGCCCGCCGGCCAGCCCCCGCTGGCCTCGCCGACCGGTACCGGCTCACCGGGCAATGCGGTCGGGTCGGTGACCCGTTCCGGCCCCCCGCCGGCTAACCAGCTCCTCCAGAGTGCGACCAATGCCGTGGGCAGCCTGGGTCAGAACCCGGTGCTGAACAAGGTCGCTGAGGCCCTTCCCAATCTTCCCGTCCTCGGCGGACGCGGCGGCACGGCTTGGCCGGGGGGCGGGAACGCGCTCGGGTCAACCGTGAACAGCACGCTCCAGCGGCTGACCGGCGCCCTGCGCTGAGCCCCAGCGGGCTGGGGTGGGGAGAGCTGGACACGGATCGGCCCGGCGCTGGGACATCGTCCCGGCGCTAGGGACATCGGCGCGGCGCTGGGACGTCGGCGCGGCTCTGGGACACGGATCGGCGCGGCCCTGTGGGATACTGGGCTCATCGGGGCGTGGCGCAGCCTGGTAGCGCGCACCGTTCGGGTCGGTGAGGTCCCCGGTTCAAATCCGGGCGCCCCGATTT
>CAVRRJ010000003.1:0-2098797 GCA_963723585.1 uncultured Solirubrobacterales bacterium | reverse complement strand
GCGATGACGCTCAGCGGAGTGAAAAGCGGCGACATCGTGCTCTGCGACCGGATGGGCCGCGTGTTCTACGCGATCGTCGTCGAGCGCCACGAGCGCGAGCTCGAGGTCGACCCGATCGACCGGCGCGTCACCTACCGGCGCGTCAAGGCCCGCGAGGTGCTCGGGATCTGGCGCAAGAGCCGCGCTCAGAACGGGCTCGTCGTCGAAGCGCTGAGGCCCGCGTCATGACGAGAACCCCGAATGGCAACGGGTCCGGCGTCGCGCCGGTCGCCGAACTCGTTGTCGTCCACGTCAGGGACGCGATCAACCCAACCCTCGCCGGCCGCGGAGACGCCAGCTACCAGAGCCCGCCGCAAGCACGCGATGACGCTCTGAACCTGGTGCGGCTACTGCTCGGCCGCAACGAAGCACCGAATGCCAGCGAGCCGCGCTGGACCTGCCCGATCGCGGGCGGCCAGCGGACGGTCACGCTCACGCCCGCGCCCAACGGCGCCGAGCCCGCTGCCGGCGGCTGAGCTCAGAGCTCAGCCGCCCCGCCGCGCTCACAGCTGTTGGCTGGGCGCGGTCATCACGAACTTCTCACTGAAGGAGGCATGTATGACTCAGGCCGACCCGGGCGTGCGCGATCACGCGCCGCCCGGGACCGAGCGCCTGCTCGCGGGACTGACCCCCGAACAGGCGCAAGCCGTCACGTTCGGCTCCGGCCCGCTGCTGTTGCTGGCCGGGCCGGGCGCCGGCAAGACCAGGACGCTGACCCACCGCGCGGCGTATCTGCTCGCGAGCGGCCGCGCGCAGCCGTGGGAGATCCTCGCGGTCACGTTCAGCGTTCGCGCCGCCTCTGAGCTGCGGCTGCGGCTCGCCGACCTGCTCGGCGAGACCGTCGCGCGTGCAGTGATGGCGGCGACGTTCCATTCGGTGTGCGCTCGGCTGCTACGCGAGCACGCGAGCGTGTTCGGACGCACCGAGCGCTACACGATCTACGACCAGGGGGACATGCGCCACGTGATCGACTGGCTGCTCTCAGACGCCGAGCGCGGGGACATTCAACGGGCGCGTGCCGACTACGGGCAGCCCGCGAGCGCCGAGGTGCTCGCCGAGATCTCCCGCGCCAAGAACGCGCTCCTGTCCCCGGATGCATACGAGCGCTCCACCTCACATCCGGGCGCGCCGCTGATCGCCGCGGTGTGGCGCGAAAGCGAGACCGAGCTGCGGCGCTGCAACGCGTTCGAGTTCGACGACCTCCTCGCGTACGCGGTCAGGCTGCTTTCAGAGCATCCGCACCGGCTCGCGTGGCTGCGGCAGCGGTGGCGATGGTTGCTGGCCGACGAGTTCCAGGACACCAGCCACGCGCAGGCGACGCTCGTTGACCTGCTCGCCGGCCCGGACGGGAACTTGTGCGTGTGCGGCGATGACGACCAGCTGATCCATGGCTGGCGCCACGCCGACCCACGGCACATTCTGTGCTTTCACGAACGGCATCCGAGCCGGGCGCAGATCGTGCTCGGGCGGAACTTCCGCTCGCGCGCGGAGATCCTCGAGGCGGCCGTCCGCTGCGTGAGCCACAACGAGCGCCGCGCCGGGAAGGCGCTGATCGCGATGCGCGGCTCCGGGGGCCAGGTTCGGGTCAGGGCGTTCGCGAACGAGTACGCCGAGGCGAACTGGGTCGCCGCCCAGATCGCGGACGCGCTCGCCGGCGGCACGCCGCCGGCCGAGATCCTCGCGCTCGCGCGGACCGGGTACGCGACGGAGCCGCTGCAGCGGGCGCTCGCGCACGCCGGGATCCCGCACCGCGTGCTCGGGTCACTTGGGCTGTACGAGCGCACGGAGGTCCGCGACGCGCTCGCGTACCTGACGCTGATCCAGAACCCGCTCGACGCGCAGGCGTACCGCCGCGCGATCGGCTCGCCTCGGCGCGGGATCGGTGCCGCGACCGTCACGAAGCTCGTCGCCTGGGCGCGCGAGTATCACCGCGGAGACCTGATCGCTGCTAGCGCCCGCGCCGGCGAGCACGACGGCATCCGCACCCAAGCCACGCGCATGCGGATGGTCGAGTTCGGCGCGGCGCTCGAGCAGGTCCGCACCGAGCTTGCCGCCGGACGATCGACCGGCCATGTCGTGATCGCGACCGTGACCATGCCGGGCGGGCTGGTCCGCCACTACCAGCATGAGCGCGACCACACCCCGGACCCCGACCGCCGCCGCGACGCCGAACGGGTGCTCGAGGACCTCCGCTCGCTGTGCCGCGCCGCGCAGGCTCACGACGAGCACGACGAGGACGCGACGCTCACCGGGTTCCTTGAGCAGGCGGCTGGCCTTCACGCCCAGGAGGTCGACGCCGCCAGCGACCGGAGGATCACCGTGTCGACGATCCATCGCGCCAAGGGCACGGAGGCGCAGGCGGTGGCCTTGCTCGGCTGTGAGGAGGAGCTACTCCCCTCGTGGCGGTCGATCTCCTCACCGGACCCGGAGCGGCTGGCGGAGGAGCGCCGGCTGTTCTACGTCGCCGCCACCCGCGCCAAGGACCGGCTGCTGATCACCCACGTCGCCGAGCGCGGCCGGCGCCCGACCGGCGGCCCCTCCCGGTTCCTCACCGAAGCCGGGCTGCAGCAGATGCCGAGCTCACTGGCCGCCTGAAGCGGTCAGACCACACCGCCGGTCGGCGCGCCTCACCAGTGCGCGTCCGCGACCGGCCCGCTGCACACCAACTCTCAAAAGGAGACTCATGTCCAACCACTCGCACACCCCGGCGAACCCGCCCGCCCGCACACACGCTGAGGCGGCCGCCCTGTTCCGCCGCCCGTTTGCGCCCGGCGCGATCGGCTTCCGCGCGATGACCAAGGTGCCCTACAACGGCCAGCCCTACGCCGGCGCGCAGGTCGCCGCCTACCTCGGCGCCCAGTCGGTGATCCAGCGCCTGAACGCGGTCGTGCCCGGCCGCTGGCGCCAGCAGTTCCAATCGATCCCAGCCGAGTTCGTCCCCGCCGGAACACGCCGCGTCTATCTCGCCTGCCGGCTGATCGTGACCCTCCCGGTCGAGGAGGGCGGCCCCGAGGTCGACGCCGTCTACGAGGACCTCGGCGAGATGGACTCCGGCTCATTCGCCGGGCTGAAGGCGCTGTACTCAGACGCGCGCAAGCGCGCCGCCGTCGCCGCCGGGATCGGCGCCTACCTCTACACCTCGCTGGAGGCGGTCGTGCTGCCGATCGGCCCGCACGCGAAGCAGGTGCAGGCGATCCGCCGCCAGGGCAAGAGCGACCTGCTCGTGCTCTCGCCGGAGACCGAGCAGTGGCTACGCCACGGCTACCAGACCCGGATGAGCACCGAGGCGGTCCGTCGCGACCTTGGCGAGATCCTCGCGCACGGCGAGCCCGAGAACGGGATCGGTCAGGGCGAGGTCGCCGACCAAGCCGCCCAGCCCACCCCCGAGGCGCCCGCCGTCGAGCCAGCCAGTCCGGCGACGAACGGGCACGGGGAGGTCGTCACCGTCGACTTCGGCGACCTCGGACCGGCGGCCGCGTGATGAGCTCCCAACAGCTCACCCCCGCACCGGCGGGCGCCGGCGCAACCGCCGTGGCGATCCCGAGCGCGGCGCAGCTCGCGGCCCGGATCCAGATCCCGCGACGGTTGCCGCTGCGGTATGACGGCCAGCCGCTCCAGCACCTCTCGCACTCGAGCTACAGCCGCTTCGTCCTGTGCCCAGAAGACTGGCGCCGGCGGTACATGCTCGGCGAGAAGACGGCGCCCACCGGCTCGATGTTCCTCGGCCGCCAGGTCGACGACGCGATCACGCTCTACTACCGACACATCCTCGACCACGGCGAGCGCCTCTCCGTCGACCAGCTCAAGGACGCATTCTGGGACGGCTGGAACGCTGCGGCGGAGGCCGAGCGCGAGCAACTCGGGATCGCCTGGGAGACCGACCTGCGCGAGGACAGCGCGTTCAGGCTCGGCCTCGACGCGGTCGAGCTCACGTTCAGCCGGCTGATCCCGCACCTCGGCGAGCCCGTCGCCGTGCAACGGAAGCTCGAGTACATGCTCGCGCCCGGGCTCGAGTGGAGCGTCCTGTGCTACCTCGATCTCGAGACCCGGCGGCCCGACGCCGGCGGGCTCCTGGCGGCTGTGGTCGATTACAAGGTCAAGACCACGCCGCTGAGCCAGTACAAGGCCGACCACGACTTTCAGCCCGCCGTGTACCTCGCCGGGCGCTGGCTGGAAGGCGATCCCGCCGGGCAGTTCTGCTTCGCCCAGATCGCCAAGCCGGGCGCCCGGAGAAAGGAGATGGGCGCGTCGCTCATGACCACGAGCAGATCGACGGGACAACTGCGCGGCGCGCTCGTCCGCATCGCGCAAGTCGCTCGCCAGATCGTCGCGAACTACGAGCGGTTTGGTCCCGACGAGCCTTGGGGGTTTGCCGATCCGGGCGGCTGGAAGTGCAGCGTCCGCTACTGCGAGGCATGGGGGAGCTGTCCTGGCGGGGCTGGGGTGTAGACGGGCGGCGCTCGGAACAGGAGATGTGTCCCGCCGGGAGCGCGCGAACACGGCGCGCTCCCTCGGGGATCGCAGGCCGGGCAAGCAATACCTGACGGGTAGGTCGGCCGACGAGAACGCGCCGTCCTATGAGAACTACCACCGATCGGAGGTCACATGCGACTGTCAAGCCTGCCTCGCCAACCAAAACTCGTGGACGTGGGTCCAGCCGGCTACCAGGAGTTCACCGCCGGGACGATCCCAGTCCGGGGTGTGATGGCGGACGAGGAGGGAACGCTCGTGCTCGTCGAGCACGAGCGCGGATTCATGCGGGCGTTCGACGAACACCTCAGTGCGGTGAGCGCCGGCGCCGCCCCGCTCGAGAACGTCGACTACACCGTCACGTGGACCGCGATCACCGGCTGGGAACCGTGGCCGACCGTGATCCGGCTCGAGCTGAGGATCGACGGGCTGAATGCCCGACCCAGACTCCTGTTCAGGGGCGAGACGATGTTGCCGCTGTGGCTCCTCGCGGACGGCGCGTTCTTCGGGCTGATCCTTCATCCCCGCACAAAGGGATGGGTGTCCGCATCGAGCTGCATGTGGATCCTCGGCCCGACCCCCGCGGCGCGCGGCCTCGCCCGCATCCTCGGCGACCTTGGCGTGCCGCGGCCGATCATGCCGGCGGCACCCGGACATCAGCCCGGCCGCCGCGCCCGAACGGGCCGCCGCCGCCGCCGGCGCCGAACCGCGCGCGAGCCGGTGCGCGAGCCGGCCCGCCCTCAGCCGACGAACAACGAAAACATCTCTGAAGGAGAAGATCATGCGTGACATCGCCACCGCGACACTGTCGGGAAACCTGACCCGGGACGTCGAACTCAAGGCGCTTCCCTCGGGCACCGACGTCGCCCGGCTCAGGGTCGCCACCACCACCCGACGACGCGCCGGCGAAGAGTGGGTCGACAAGACCAACTACTTCACCGTCGAGGCGTACGGCGCCCAGGCGCGCAACTGCGCGCAGTACCTGCGCAAGGGCTCGAGAGTGTTCGTCGACGCCGAGCTCGACTGGCGCGAATGGACCGACCAGCAGGACCACAAGCGCGAGGCGGTGACATTCCGCGCGCGCCAGGTGCTGTTCGAGGGCGGGCGGCCCACGTCAGCCGTCAGCGCCGCCGACGCTGGCGAGCAGAACGGAGCCGACCCCGAGCCGGCGATCAGCGGCGACCGCGAGCCGGCGGGCGTCGGCTCGCCGAGCGAAGCGGGCTCGGCGAGCGCCGACGACTTGCCGTTCTGACATCCGACCTCAGAGCACCAGCGCCGCCAACTTGAGCCGGCGGCGCTCGCGTCCGCGATGAGGTCGCGCCGCGTACACGCGCCTGCGCCCTCGAACGCGCGCAGGCGCGCTTCATCGAAAACCGTCTCACGAGGAGACCTGCATGACTAACGCAACTCCCGCCGCCGGCACCCCGGCGGCGGATCCATATCCGCGCTGGGAAACAGTGGGCGGCTGGTCCACCCAGCCCGACCAGCGCACGCTCGAACGCGAGCGCCTCGAGTCTCGGGCAAAGGGAACAGACGCAACGTTGCAGCTGTTGCGCTGCTTCCCAGGCTGGACCCGCGCCCTTGAGCAGCTGACCTTCCGGACACTCGAGCGGCTCGGCGCCAACGAGCCGGTCGACCCCAACGACTCGGACGGGTGGCGCAGCCGCGACGCGCACGCCCAAGGGGTCCTTCATCGCCACGGCAAGGGGAAGCTCAGTGCCACCCGCCTGACTTCGGTGGCGATCACGGCTCTGATCGACGGCCAGGCGGCAGCCGACCGCGACGCCGGGCTCGACTGGAGCGCCGTCATCACGCCAGCGAGCGCGCTCGACGAGCGGCTGGAGCGCGCCCACGCCACGCTGCCCGTCGACCTCGACGATCCACGCGTCTGGGCGTATCAGCTCGATCAACGGCGCGTGCTCGCCCGACCGCTGGGGCTCGACGACCATCGAGCGGACGACCTGTCGCGGTGGCTGCTCGCCAACCCCAGCCAGTTCGACGCCCGCGACCTGCGCTGCTGGCGGATCGGCTCGGCCACCTGGCTCTCACTCGCCGGCGAGCGGCTCGGGGCGGTCGGCAAGGTCGAGCGGCCGGTCGGCGTGTTCGTCGTGCCGGCGCTCGGATCGAGCGACGGGTGGCAGCTCACGCCGGTGCTCGCGCTCGACACGATCCGGTTGATCGCCGAGCTCGGCGGCAGGCTCGAGCGCGATCTGCGCTCTGCGGTGCTGCCGATCGCCAGCCGCGAGGCACTGCTCGAGCGGATCAACGTGCACACCTTGCATGCCGGGCCGAGGGAGTGCCTCGACTCGGCGGGGCAGCTCGCGCAAGAGCTCTCGCGCGAGCTCCGTGTACCGATCAGTCCGGGTGTGCCGCGCGACAAGCGTGACCGGTGGGGGCGGCTCGCCGTCCACCGACGCTCCTACAAGGGCCCCGGTGGCACAAGCACCGCCGAGCTCGAGCTCCGCGTCCTCACGTTCCCGGGCAGAGGGTTCACCCAGCGGCGGCTCGGCTCGGCGCCGCGCGAGGAGCACTACGGACACCCGAGCGCCGTGATGGATCTCGGCGAGGCAGTCCAGACGGCCGTCGACGCCGGGCTACCGCTGCTGCTCTCGACGGAGGCCTCCGGCGAGCTGAGGGACACCGTCCGCATCGGGCGGATGAAGGGACGTCCCGGAATGCTCACGATCACGACCTCCGACGGCGTCTCCGCGACAACCCGGCGAGTGGTCGCCGAGCAGTCGATCGCCGAACTCCGTGCGCTCAAGCGCGCCGGAGCCAACGTCACGCTCTCGGCCGGGGCGCGCCAGGTGGCGCGGATGACGCTCGCGCGACCGTTGGCCGACGATCCGGTGCTGCTCGGCCGCCAGCGCGAGATGGCAGCGCTGAAGGTCGTCGGATCCGGTGTCGACGCGTCCGCGGTTGGCACCGGCAAGACGATCAGCTCCGGCCGGGCGCTCGCACACCGAGCCACCACGCAGCCTCGGTTCCGCGGGCTCGTCGTCGCCGAGGGTCGGCTGCTCGGCCAGTGGCGCGAGGAGCTCACCAGAGGCGCTCCCGGGCGCGGACTGCCACCGCTTGCGCCCAACGTCGAGCTGCTCGTGGTCTCCGACGATCGGCAGATCGCCGGGCAGATCCGGCGCTTTGACCGCGAGCTCGGAGACCGGCCCGGCGTCGCGCTCGTGGCAAACAGCGTGCTCGACCGCTACCCGGCGGACCTGCAGGCGATCCCGTGGCACCTGCTGATCGCCGACGAGGCGCTCCGTTATGCCAACCCCGCGACCGAAGCGCACCACGCGCTCGCCCAGCTCCGGTTCGGATCGGTCGCCGACTGCTGGCTCCTGACCGCCACCCCGCGCGGGAAGAGCGCGGAGCACCTCGACGTGCTCGTCGGGCTCGCGGTCGGCGATGAGGCGATGATCGCCGAGCGGCTCAACACGCGCGAGGCGGGCGACCTGATGGACGAGATCAACGCCCACCGGCTGCGGGTCAACTACGGCCCGCACCTCGTTCGGGTCACCCGGGCCGACATGCAGTCCTGGATGCCCGAGGTCCGCCCGGCGCAGCCGCTTGCGCTCGACCCCGACCCGGCGTTGGCGGAGCTGCTCGAGGCGATCCGCCGTGGCGGCCAGGAGGCCTATCGGCGGCTGCTTTCGGTGCTGCGAGAACTGAAGTCGATCGAGGCCGGAAGCGCGATGTACAAGGGGGCGCTCGCCGAGCTCGCCCGCGCCCAGGGCGTCGTGCTCGGCAACGTGGGCGTCTTCGTCGATGCGAGCGTCGACCCCGAGACGCTGACCCACTCGAAGGCCGCGCTCGCGACCGCGCTCGTCCGGCAAGGCCTCGTCGCCGAGGCGATCCGGGGCGGTGGCGATGGGCTGCCGCTGCTGCGGGGCGTGACCGCTCAGACGCTGGCCGGCGTCGCGGCCGAGGAGCAGGTGATCGTGTTCGGCGAGCGCGTCTGGTGCCTGCGCCAGCTCGCCCGCGCGCTGCACGAACGCCACGGCGTCGAGGCCAACGTCGCCGACGGCAGCATCACCACATCCGAGTTCGAGGCGCTCAAGCGGCGGTTCACCGCCGGCGACTTCCCGGTGCTGTGCCTGTCCAGGATCGGGCACGAGGGCCACGTGCGCCGCATCGGCGGCTGAGTTGAGCGTGAAGACCGCAAGGTCCTGATCCGGGGCTGTCGAGAGGCCCTGTGCGCACCCGGCTTACCCCGGCCCGGAGACGGGCTGTCACTCCGAAAGGAGCGGGGGACCATCGCATGCCGGGAAAAGGCGGAAGGCGGCGAAGCCAAGGTAGCTGCTGCCCGTCAGCGCAAGACGTACATGGTGAGAGCTGGATTGCCCGAACCCCAGTTCCGTTGGTTTCGTCGTGGACGGTGGCGCAGCCTCGGCTGACGCGCCATCCCGGGCGATTGGGCGGTCTGTGTGACCTGCCGCCCAACTCGATTCGTCCGGCTTGCCCCTGTACGGGGGTCAAGGAACGAACGGGGCACCTACCTACGTCGTATCTCACTCAGTTCGTAAATGCGGGATCGCCTAACCAGGCCGGGCGACGAGTGTCGCTCGGTCCTGCATGGCGACGGAGGCTCCGTAGTACCCGAATGCCCGCCGTAATGGGCGGGACAGCCCGGCTCGTCGTGGAACAGCGGCGGTCCGGGATCGGCCCGGCCGATAAGCGGCCCGTGAGGGTCCGCGAAACGGCGCAGGTCGAGGGGAAGGGAGCCAGCTTCAACAGGTTCCAACAACGAAGACAGGGGGTTTGCTGATGCAACCCGATGCTGTGCATAGACGGTTGGAAGCACTCTCAACCATCGCGACCGAGGACAAGCCGGTCAATGGGCTGTTCCGCCTGTTGGCCAGCCCTGTGGTCTGGGAGATGGCGTACGGCAGCATCCGCACCAACAAGGGTGCGTTTACTCCGGGCGTGGACGGGTTGACGATCGAGGCGCTGACGCCCGATCGCATCCAGTCGATCATCGACCAGGTCATGACCGGGACCTACCGCTTCTCCCCGGCGCGACGCGTTTACATTCCCAAGCCCAACGGCGGCAAGCGGCCACTCGGCATCCCGACTGCGGATGACAAGTTGGTCCAGGCTGCCTGCCGGCTGATCCTGGAGCGGATCTATGAGCCCGTGTTCAGCGACCGCAGCTTCGGCTTTCGCCCGGGCCGGTCGTGTCTCACGGCGCTCAGCGAGATCAAGCAGACCTGGAACGGCGCGGTGTGGCTGATCGAGGCAGACCTTCGGGACTGCTTCGGCAGCTTCAATCACTCGCGCCTGCTTGCGCTGCTCGCCCAACGGGTGCAGGACGACAACTTCCTGCGCCTGATCGGCGGGATGCTCAAGGCGGGCTACTTGGAGGACTGGCAGTACTACCGGACCTTCAGCGGCACGCCCCAGGGCGGTGTGATCTCACCCCTCCTCGCTAACGTCTACCTCCACGAACTCGACGAGTTCATGGAGCGGCTCGTCCAGGACTACTCGCGCGGCACCAAACGCGCCGCGAACCCCGAGTACACCCGGCTGGCGAACCGGCTCCGGACGGCGCGCGACCAGCGCGACCGTCTCGGCTCGGACGCCGACCCGGGAGCGATCGCCGACGCCGACGCGAAGATCGCCGATCTCGCCCGGCAGACGCGCTCGCTGCCGTCCAAGGACGCCTTCGATCCGAACTACCGGCGCGCCTGGTACGCGCGCTACGCCGACGACTTTCTGCTCGGCACGGTCGGAACGAAGGAGGAAGCCCTCGGGCTCAAGACCGCGATCACCGAGTTCATCACCGAACTCGATCTCGCGATCGCGCCCGAGAAGACGCGCGTGGTCAAGAGCGAGAAGGGGGTCATCTTCCTGGGCTATGAGGTCCGGGTCGATAACCCCAAGCGGATGACGCGCGTCACGGTCCACAACCGGACCGTGACCAAGCGAATGGCCAGCCGCCAGATCACTCTCGCGGCCCCGTTCGAGCGGCTCCGCGGGTTCGCGGACTCGCACGGCTACGGCAGCCTCGACACGCTTCATGCGTCGTCGCGGTCCGGCCTGACGTCGATCGAGGACGCGGAGATCATCTCGCTCTACAACGCCGAGATCCGTGGGTTGCTGGGCTACTACCAGCTCGCCCGCGGCGCGTCCGGCAACGATCTCAACCGGCTGGTCCACCTCTGGCAGACCAGCCTCCTGAGAACTCTGTCGCATCGCCACCGCTCAACAGTCGCCGCGCAAGCACGACGGCTGAAGAGCAATGGCAACTCGGCGGCCTACCGCACCCAGACGGGAAAGACGCGCCGCATCAAGATGTGGGACTGGTCGGACTTCAAGACAAGACCGATCAACGACTGGCGGATCGACCGCGTGCCCTCCAACTGGCAGGCATACGCGGGCGATCGCGTCGGGATGGTCCAGCGCCTCGGCGCCGAGCACTGCGAGCAGTGCGGGGCGACCCAGAACCTGACCATCCACCACATCCACGCGATGCGGGACACCAAGGACCTGACGGCCATCCAACGCCGTCGGTCCGCCCGAATCCGCAACACGGTCGTGCTCTGCGATACGTGCCACCGCGCACACCACGGCATCACGACCAGCGCGATTGAAGAGAGCAGTTGAAGTGGAGAGCCCGGTGATGGGAAACCGTCACGCCGGGTTCGGTGGGGGGCGGAGGCACGTACCGGCCTGACAGCCGGTCGTGACCCCGCCTACCCAACAACCTCCAGAACGCATCGGTGCTCTGCCACCTCGACCTGCCCTGGCTGCCCAGCGGCCTCGAGCAGCGCGTTGGCCGGGCAGCTAGGCCCGGCGCCGCCCGCGGGCACGTGCAGACCTACATCCCCTACATCCGGCGCGGGGGGATCGAGCACGTCGTGTCCGTGCTCGCCGCTCGCGGCGCCGAGCACCACCAGATCCTTGACAGCTTCGAAGGCGTCCGTGCCGACGAGAGCACCGTCGCGACCCAGCTCGGCGAGATCACCGGCCAGGTCGCGAACAGCAAGGACGACGCCGGGTACGCGGCCACCGCCGCAAGGCTGAGGGTCGCGGCCAGCGTGTTCGGCAGCTGACGCAGCATTGACAACCACGCATAAACGGAGGCTCACTACATGCTCGCATTACGCTCGTTTTCGTTTACACTGAGGCGTATGTCGCTTGCGTACGCCGACGAGGCGATCCATCTTCGCGAGGTCGCGGCGCTGAGCGACCGGGACATCGCGCGCGCGACCGGCTCGGGCGTGAGCACCGTGTCCGCGTGGCTGCGGCGCGAGCGCGCGCCCCGCGGGCGGCGCGCTGAGCGGCTCGTCGAGCTCTCAGCGATCGTCGACCGGCTTTCCGCCGTGCTCGGCCCCGAGCGGGTGCCGGTCTGGCTGAACAAGCCGATCCCAGCGCTCGAGCATCGCAAACCGCTGGACGTGATCGCCATGGGCGGCTACGAGCAGGTCTCGCGCGTGGTCGCCGAACTCGAGTCGCCGACTTTCGGCTAGCGAGATGCCAGCGAACATCCCGGCGGTCTCGACGACCGGGGTCTGGTACCGGCACGTGCGCGCCGGTGCGCCGCCGATGCCCGGCCACCCGGCGCCGGACGGGCGCTGGCAGCGCGGCGAGCAGCTCGCCGCTCTGTATGTGGCGCAGGACCCCGACACGGTGTGGGCGGAGTGGTATCGCGCGCTTGCCGAGCTCGGCGAGCCGCCGGACCGGTGGCTCCCGCGCGACCTTTGGCGCTTCTCACTGAACCTGCCCCGGGTCGCCGACCTGTCTCGGCGCGCGGCGCTGAGAGCCCTCGGCCTGCCGGACATCAAGCCCGAGCGGTCGCAGTGGCCCGCGTTCCAGGAAGCCGGCGCGCTGCTTGCAGCCGACGGTTTCGACGGCGTCCTGTTCCGCTCCAGCGCACGGCCAGCCGGCTTGTGCGTATGCGTGTTCGGTTCCGGTGACGGCTTCGCCGGGGTTCAGCCGATCGAAGGCCCCGAGCGGATCCTCGCCGCGCCCGTGCCGCCGCGCGGAATGCGCACCTAGCAGCGCCCCGCACACAACCACTAGTAGCACCACATGACGCGAGCGCCCGCCGTACGGCGGGCGCTCGTGCGTCTGCCCAACCTCTGAGAAGGAGAAGCGCATGAGCGCAATCACCGCCGCCCTGTCGCAGATCGACGGGGTGGCCGCCGAGGGAGACCTCGTGCCCGAACCAGCCGCAGCGCTCGAGCTCGCCACCCCAGGCGAGCCGATCCTGCTGCCCGACGGCAAACGGATCTACCCGCCGTGCCTGCACGGCCAGCCGATCGACGAGCTCGCTCTCGCACTGCTCGACATGCACGACCCGGCGAAGTCGACGTTCCTGCGGCTGATCGGCCCGCCCGGCGCCGGCAAAAGCCAGATCGCCCGCGCAATCGCCTACCGCCTCTGGACCGGCCGGGGCCGGGAGGTCGCCGACCGGCACGGAGCTCCGTTCTACGGGTTCGTCGAGCTGCAACCCGGCCCGTCCTCGGACGAGTTCTTCTTCCGCTACGACTACGTTCCGGTCGCTGGCGCCGGTGGCCAGGTGGCGCTCGTCGACTCGGCGTTCGTGCAGGCGATGCGGGAGGGGTGGGTGGTGATGATCGACGAGGTCAACACCGCCCGCGACGTCGCGCTGCTCTCGATCAACGCCACCCTCGACGGGCGCCTGACGCTGTATCTGGCAGCGACCGGCGAGACCGTTGTCGCCCGGCCCGGGTTTGCGGTCCTGCTGGCGTACAACCCGGGTCTCATCGGCGCGACCGACATCCCCGACGCCTGGCACTCGCGGTTCCCCGCGACGCTCGAGGTCACGAGCAACTGGGCGGCGCTCGCCGAGCTCGGCGCGCCGCAGTCACTGGTCGCCGAGGCGATGCGCCTCGACCGCCAGCGGATCGCAGGGGAGGACGGGCTCACCTGGACCCCGCAGTTCCGCGACATCGAATCGCTGTGGCGGATGAGCGAGCGGGTCGGCGAACGGGCGGCGCTCGCGTTCTTTGCCTCCAACCTCCACGAGCAGGTCAGCGCTGGGAAGATCCAGGATGCCGAGGCCGCGGCGGCGTGCCGGATGCTCGACCAGGCCGGCTACGGCCGGCTGCGGGTCTCGGCCTCAAGTGGTCTGCCGAACCTGCACGGCTACCCGCGGGCGGTGACCTCATGACGCCCGCTACTAGGACGTCCTCCGCGCGGCCGGCGGTGTTTGTGCAGCAGCTGCACCGCGCAGCCGCTCAGCGCGGGCGGCTCGACCCCGTCTACCAGGACCTCTCCGACCACTGGACCATGGTCCTGCAGCGGCTGTACCCGGTGTGGGCGCTGGTCGGACCCGGCCTGTCCGACCCAGGGCACATCGAGATCCACTCCCGCACCGTCTACCTCGACTCCGAGGCGCTGCTCGGATCCCGTCAGTCGATCGCCGCGGGTCAGCTCGAGCAGCGGGCGATCCTCCGCACGTTCGGGGTCGCGCTGCACGAGACGCTCCACGCCAAGCACACCAAGCGCTGGGCGATCGAGCACGACATCGCGCTGTCGGAATCCGACGACCCGGCCGACCGGCAGCTCGCGGTCGACCGGCGGCTGCTCGAAGAACCGCGGATGGAGGCGCACGGTGTCCGCGACTTCCTGCCCGACTCGCTCCGCGGCCGGTTCGTCCGCCGGGCCCTCCAGGCAGCCGTGACCGACGTGATCCTGCCCGCGTTCGCCGAGCAGATCCCGACCGCCGCGGTCGCCGGGGTGCCAGTGACGCGCGATCTCGCCGCTCGCGCGAGCGTCTACCTGCAGGCCCGCACCCACTACGGGATCGTCGAGCCGGCCACGCTCGACGCGCTCCGCGTCGTATGGCTGGCCGTGCTCGGCGAGCGCGACCTCGCGGCGCTCGACGACCTCTACGCCAACGTCATCTGGATCCCCGACGGCGAGCTCGACCGCCTCGATGAGGCGGCCCGCGCGTACCGCCGGATCGTCGGCGAGCCCGACCCGGCACCGAGCGCCGACGGGGCGGGCGGCGCCGGCGAACCCGGAGGATCCGATGAAGGTGGGGGAGATGCCGACTCCGGCGAAGGGGACGGCTCGGACTCTGGCGGCAGTACGGCAGCGGCGTCTCTCGCCGACGCGCTCGAGCAGGCGATCGCTACGGCTCGCGCCGGCCAGCTCGAGCAGCTCGACGAGGACGTCGACCTCCAGCAGGTGCTCGACGGCGCCCCCTCCCGCAGCGAGCCGGGGGGCAAGCTCGGACGCGGCATCGGGACAGGGCTACCGACCGGCCGGCTGCCCGACCGGGGGGTCGACCGGCCCCCGTTCCCCGACGAGGTGCAGCATGCCCGCCGCTACGCCAACCGCCTGCGCCAGGCGATCACCGCTGGGACCCGGCAGATCGACAAGCGCACCCCGGGCGGGCGCTTCGACGGTCGCGCCTACGCACGCGGCCGCGCCGAGCAGGCCGCCGGACGGCCGGTCAGCAGCCACCCGTGGCGCGTGACCCGCCAGGTGTCGGCGCCGATCCAGCAGCCGCACGTGGGGCTGGTCATTGACATCTCCGGCTCGATGGGCGGCTACGAGTACGCGCTCGGGCCGATCGCCTGGATCCTCACCGACGGGCTGCGCCAGATCGGCGGGCGCTGCGCCGCAGCGCTGTTCGGGAACAGCGCTGCGCTGCTGTCCGACGGCACGCGGCCGCTTCCGCTCGTTCCGGGCATCCGGACCGGCGGCGGCACCGCGTTCGCCGGCGACGCGATCGAGCTCGTCTCCGACCAGCTCGAGATGACTAACCCGCGCCGCCCGCGGTTCGTCTACGTCCTCTCAGACGGCGGCTGGGCGGACACGCGAGCGGGCGTCGAGCGGATCCGCCACCTGTCCGAGCTCGGCGTGCCGACGATCCACCTCAGCATCGGGATCGCGCCGCTGTCAGTCGAGTGCGAGCGCATCACCGTAATCACTGATCCCGCACAGGCGCTCGACCAGATCGCCGGCGACACCGTCGCCGCGCTCGCCGCCCGGCACCGCCGACCGCGCGGCGGCTGACCCAACCCTCATCCGAAAGGAAGCAACCTGATGCAGACCCCGAACCCTGCCCTGCAACCCTGTCCCGCCCTGTTCGACGTCACGACCGTCGCCAAGGCTCCCGTCGAGGGCCGGATCGACCGGATCGAGCTCAGCCTGCTCGAGCTCGCCACGAACGCGCGCCGCGAGATCTCCCGCGAGGGAATCGAGCGACTCGCCGGCATGCTGATGCGAACCGGCCAACTCGTGCCGTGCATCGGCCACCGACCCGACCCGAGCCAACCCCGAACCGTGATCTACGACGGGCAGCGCCGGCTGCTCGCCGCGCAGGCGAGCGTGCAGCTCGCCGGCACGGAGGGCTACGAAGACCTGACGCCCGTACAGAGCCTGATCGTCCTGCTGCTCGACCACGAGCCGGGCGCGGACGAAATCCGGCGGATCCAAGCGCAAGCCAACCAGCGCGAGAGCCTGTCGCTTGTCGACCAACAGGAGCAGCTTCGCGACTGCTGGGAGACCCGCGCCGGGCTACCCGAGCCCGACCGAATCGCTGCGGTCTGCGCCGACCTTGGGATCTCGCCCAAGCGCGCCCACAACCTCCGCCGCCAGCTCGCGCTACCGGACCCGATCCGCGCCCGCGTCGCCGAGCGCCCGACCGGCGAGCAGATCTCAGTCACGATGGCCGGCCGCCTCGCCGACATGCACGACATCGCGCCGCAACTCACCGACGCCGTCGCGAAGCGGATCACCAGCACGAACCTCCATGACAAGGCGCTCCAGGACCTCGGCGCGTTCGTACACCGCACCCTCGTGGAGGACGAGCACGCCTACGCGGTCCGGATCGACGACGGCGCCATGCTTGACGCGGCAGAACAGATCGCGCACGCCCGCGAGCACCTCGACACCGACGGTCAGCGCCAGATCGCGACCATCCTCGGCTGCACGCTCGAGCGGCTCGACGCAGAGCTCGACACCCTCGCTGCTCGCGCAAAGGCGAGGGCGCTGAAGATCCGCATCACCGGCGACGTGCGCGACCGAGCCCGCAACGGCCGCTACGCCTACGTCCACGACCGCGGGCAGGACTTCGCCGCCGGGATCTGGGTCGTCGACCCAGCATTCATCGTCGACCTCGTCCACGAACACATCGGCGAAGGCGACACGACCCCGGCCCGCGAGGATGCCTACTTCGCGGGTGCCCGCGTCGACGACGACGAGCTCCGTCACGCGGCCGCCGAGGACGAGCAGCGCAGAGCGCAAGCGCGAGCGCGCCACGCCGACGCCACCCGCAGCAACCTCGGCCTCGGGCACGACATCCGCGCGGGTCTGATCGACCCCACGGACGCACAGCTCCGGGCTCTCACTCAGATCGTCTGCCTGCTACTCGTCCGCCACTACCGCGAGCTGATCGCCTACGGAGCCGGCTGGACCGACCCAGAGCGCCAGCAGCCGGTCGGCGACACCGGCCGCCACGAACCACGCCAACTCGACGCGATCGTCGAGGCCGAGCTGGACCGCGCGCTCGCCGACCCCGACCCGCTCCGAGGCATCGCCCAGCTCACAGCCCGCTGGGCGGCTGCGTTCGTGTTGGACTCGGCCGGCGCCACGCGCACAAAGGCGCTCGGCACAGACGCCATGGCTCGCAAGCTCCGCGACGGCCTCCCTGGCGGCGAAGGCGCGCTGCGCACCGCCGTTTGGGAGTTCATCCGACCGATGCTCTCGCCCGCGCTGGCGTCGCTGAACCGCGACGCGTTCGTCGTCGACAGCGGCGTCGAGACGGCGGTCGACCTCCAGGGCCACCGAGCTTCTTCAGACCTCAACGAGCTCGCGCTCGACGACGAGCAGACGACCGACGCCGCCTAGTCCTGAGCGCCAGCCCGCATCCCCGTCCTTCCGTCAGAGCATCAAAGCCCCGACGGGAGGGCGGGCCAGCGGTCCGAAGTGAAGCCCCCCTTTTTTGTTCGATTAGTCGATCCAGCACGCTGGGTAGGCGAGTTGCTGGTGCCCGTCGCCTTAGCTGAGCAGTCCATGGTCCGCCGCGGCGAATACTGCAGACTGGCTCCGAGATGCGCGAGTCTTACGGCATGGCGCCGCCTGCTCCTCGGGAAGGATCTGCACGACGTCCTCGCGAGCTGGCCCACATGGGCGGCTCAGCAGCGACGCTAACGAAAAGCTTGGTTCCCACACCACGCCTGATCGAATCGGCCGCGGCAGGCCCAAGAGGGCGGGGGATCGTGGCCACAGCCCTTTCGACCATCCGATGACGGACGTCGTCCCGCGCCCCCGTCCCGGACTCGCGTACTGGACTGCGTATCAGGCGCCAGAGGGCGACACGCGCCCGGTCGATCCGCTCGCTTTTGACATGTTCGCCGAGCGACTCGGCAACGTGCTGCTACCCGGCATCACAGGACGTACCGATCGCGTTCGCTACCTGTCGATGGTATGCGCAGGGTTGGCGCTCACCGCTCCCGCGCGTAACACGAGTGGTCGCATCGCCGCGTTACGGCGCGAGGCGTTCCTGCCGTTCGAGCGCGCGTGGGCATTTGCCGTGTGCGTCGCCGCTGGCGGTGAGCTGAAGGAGGTCATCGATGGACCTCAGCGGCGATTGAAGTATGAGTACCGTGGGCTGAAAGGTGTGGACAATGTCCTCGCATACTGGCGCGAACAGTGTGCGAAGGGCGACTCGCGCGTCAGTCCGACGTCCTATCGGTTGCTGAAGGGTCAGAGTGCGCAGGGCGGGCTGGGCGCGTACCTGATCACACTGCGAACCTACGGGTTTGTCGATGGGGCGACGCTTCAGCTCCTGGAGCCAGGCCGAGCCCTAGCCGCGCGGTTTCTTGATGGCTCGGAGCGGATGGCGAGCAACCTTATCTCGACTCCTCGGCCAACCTGGTCGAAGATCAGTCGAGTCGGTGAGCAGCTGGACCTCAGGACGCTCAGCCGGGAAGAGGTGAGTCTCGTCTCAGCCCAGCTCTTTGGGTCACGCACGCGCGCTCTTGGGCGCTTCCGGGCGCTCATGCCGAAGCGAACCGCAGGCGTATCTCCGGAGGAGATACTCAAGCTCGTCGCGGTGAGCGACGACCCCGAACTCGCCGTCGCTGCACGATTTGCGCTCGCATTCGATCGCCTGAGACGGGCAGCGCTGGAGTCGTTCGGGCGCATCGGCGAGGCACTGGGCCCCCACGGAGAAATGCGGTTGGCCGAGCTCGACACGGCGACATGGTCCGCCGTCACAGAGACGTCGCGACAGGCTGAAGGACTCTTGGCTCTGCAGGTTCCTGATGGACAGGACGGCATCGTGTCGCTCGCGCGGAGACTTGTCGACTCGCAGCGCGACGAGGAAGTCGTTCGCAGCCTTCTGTTGTGGCATGCGGAGCATCGCGCGCCCTGGATCACGCTCACTGGAGATCGGCTACGTCTAGGGCGTCACGGCAACTTTGCGTGGTCCGACCGCTTCCACGGGTTTACGGTCGCAAGCCTGCAGTCCATCCTCGACGACATGCCGAAGGTGGCGTGAGCCAGCTGGCGCGCCTGTACGACTGCCTCGACGGGGCCCCGCCTCGCCGGGTTCTTGCCTGCACCTATGGGTTCGATCCAGTCTTCTTTGAGAAGGAGATTCTGCCCGCCATATTCGAGGAGATGACGGTGTCCCGCGCCGGGTCATCTCCGCTGGCGTATCTTGCTGCGGGTCAGGCGGCTCTGCAGCGCTCACCGACACTCGTGCTTTACGACCACTGCGAGCCCGGACGCGAGCTCCCATATGACGTTGCGCAGGTGCGGTTGCGCGGTGCGTTTCATCCCAAGTTGCTGCTGCTCGACTATGGCGCACGCGTGCGCGTCATCGTGTCCTCGGCAAACCTAACTCGCGAGGCATACACGACGTCGCTGGAGCTCTTCTGCTACGAGGACATTGCGCTCGGCGTGTCACACGGGTGGTGCAGCCCCCTCCAGCGATTCCTGAACGCCATCAGAGAACGCCTTCCACACGGGATACCTGCGACCTCGACCCTGCTCAGTTGGACATCCCTGCTGGAAGGTGCGCCTTCCGGCACGTCGGAGGAGGGTGCGACGACCTTGGTCTCCTCCTTTGACGGCCCTCTGCTGCCGCGAGTCCTAGCCGACGCCGGAGATGTGACGGATGTGGACGTCGTGTCGCCGTTCTTCGAGGACGAGGGTGGCCCCGGGGTATTCGACAGGCTCGAGGAGGCATTCCCAAAGCTGCGCGGGAGGCTCTTCGTCCGTGCACAGGATGACGACGGCCATGTCGTGATCCGTGGTCCGGAAGAGAAGTTGACCCGGTTGCTCTCAAGCGGTCGATGGTCGGTCTTTCGCGTGAGGCGACAGTGGGACGGTGACGTGGGAGACCCACCTCCCCGGCACCTCCATGGCAAGCTCCTGATTCTGCGCGCGGCTCGGCAGGCGACTGCACTCGTCGGGTCGGCGAACGTCACACGAGCAGCCCTGCTCTCGTCACCAACCACCGGAGGCAACGCCGAGCTGTGTGGTCTATTTACCCTCTCGTCGCGTGATGCTGATCGGCTGCTTCCGCAATCTGACGAGGTACTGCTAGCCGAGGTTCGGGTCACGGCCCCCGACGCGGAGGGCGAGGAGGTCGCCGTGGCCGGCGACTGGGTGGAATCGGCGGTGTACTCGGCTCGGTCGCAGATGCTGCGGATCGCACCAAAGGAGAACTGTCCGCCGCTCACAATTGGCTACGAGCGCGATGAACTGGTTCGCTGCGTTCAGGAGCCAGTCGACTGCGCTCTCCTGCTCGGCCGCGAACTGGAGATCTCGGTCTCGGCTCCTGGACTCCTGCCGAGTCTAGTGCCGTTCGCCATCGAAGGAATCGAGTATCTGATCCCCCGTGGCGTGGCCCTTGGTGAAATATCTCTTGACGAACTTCTCGACGTGCTGGCTGGCCGGCGGGAGCTGGTCGCGCCCGACGAGGAGAATCATGTGCGCGCGCCCGGCGCAGCGCGGGAGATCACGATGCTCGCGGGTGGAGCGATCAATTGGAGACGAATCCTGCGTGCGCTCGACGGCCTGGAACGCGATCTTGTGGGCGCCTCTGCCTTCCCTGCTGAGGTGCGCCGGCTTCTGGACGGGCCTCTCGGATTGGCGCGCCTTGAAGTGTGTCTCGCCGAACTTAAGGGGTTTGAGCCAGCCGATCACGCGTTCTTGGCTCACGAGGCGCGACGACGCCTCCAAGCCGCACTAGCCGAGATGCCCGCCGACGCGCATGAGTCTCGATCAGCACTGAAAGAGCACGACGATCGGCTCGCTCAGCTATTCGCCCGCGAGCGAGTCGCGGCGTCAGGAGCACTTCGAGTGCAGCTGGAGGTGCTCCGCGAGGAGTTGGACCGATGAGCCGTAACGACCCCTTAGGGCGGCTTGAAGCCGTGGTAGACCACGGGGCCGCAGACGCCGAGATCAACCCTGCGGTCATTCGCAAGCAGCTTATGACCGCGGCAGCGCTCGCTGAGCGGCTTGAGAAATACGGCTGCGCGATTCTTGGCGACGAGGTAGGAACCGGCAAGACGTATGTGGCTCTGGCGCTGGTGGTGGAAGCAATCGCCCGCGACCCCGACAAGGGTGTGATCGTGCTCGTCCCAAAGTCGCCGCTCGCGTCGAAGTGGAAGGCGGCTTTCGAGCTCTACGTCAAAGCCTGCGTCAAGGACACCGCGTTCGCCCAGGGACTGCTCGACCGAGTTGTCGAGTTCGACCGCAGCCTTCCAGCCGTGGGGAAGGCGAGCATCGTGATCGGACGCCACGACGCGTTCATGGGGAAGCTTTCGAATCACGACATCGGGGTGGCGCTACGAGCCTACCTCGAGCTCCGATCAGGCCGTGCACGCAAGCGCTACGCGCCATGGTTGCGGGCATGCGGGATCACGGGCGAGGCCGCGGAGGGGTACTGGTCCTACTGGGCGGATCCGGAGCTGTTTCGACGCAGACCAGCGTTGCTCGCACCGCTCGATGGGATCTTCGCGGCTTACGATGCGCACAAGCGCATCAGCCACTCGGACGTGCGGCATGCCGTGTGGCAAGTCCGTCTCGGCTTCGCTCGTGCACGCCTTCCTCGCTCATCAGTTGTGATTATCGACGAGGCCCACAACCTGAGAAACCCGGGGTCTCGGCGGTATACGACGATCTCCGAGGTGCTCAGGCAGAAGTTTGATGCGCTTCTGTTCCTCACGGCTACACCTTTCCAACTTGATCCCGAGGAACTCGAGCTCGTGCTTGCGTTCTCCCGTTCAGCGGCACGCGTGGTCGACCCAAGCTTCGAGCGCCGCGTACGGGAGATGGTCGACGGCATGCGGACTCACATCACGGAGCTAGATGCCTTCTGGCGAGCATGGTGTGACCTCGACGCCGAAGCGGCCGCCGAGGCGCGCGACCTGGTCGACAGGCATCACGAGGCCGGTGAACATCGACCGAGCGCGGTCACCCTCGCGAAGCAGTACACGCGCTGTCTCGAAACCAAGCAGCACGTGGAGAGTGCGCTGCGCCCATTCCTGGTCAGGTCAGTTGAAGCTCATCGCCGCCATGAACTGTCAGGGCTTCCTTCGCCAGGGGTGATCCCTGCGTCTAGTCGGATTCCGCTCGCGCTGACAGATCGGCTGCTGACGGAGATCTTCGCCGCGGGGAGGTCGACGTTTGTCGCGTCTGCATTGATCAGCGCATGCTCGTCTTGGCCGGCCCTCATGACGAGCGCGGTGATGAGAGATGATCGCAAGGAAGGGACAGCGACCCGAACGCAGCTTCGCGTGCTCGACGAGCGTCATGCACTTGGTCGCCACCCGAAAGTCGAAGCAACCGTGACGGGCGCCCTCAATGCGCTCGAGCGCGGAGAAAAAACGCTGATCTTTGTGGAACGGCAACAGACGGGGTTGGAGATCCTGCAACGCCTGACCGACCATCTCGCCGACACGGAGGGAACCGCGAGTGAACGGGAGCGCGGACGGCTACTTCTACAAGACCGAACCCGCCTCGGCTGGCCCGCCCTGCGGGAGAACTATCTACACACGATCTATCCGATCGCATTCGGGCAGCCCATTGATCTAGGGCGCCGAGACGAGCTCGCCGCGCGGTACGGCGACTTATTCCACCGCATCGACACAGGCTCTGCGAAGCCACGGGACTATTCATCCGAGAAGCGCTATTGGGAGCATGTTTACGTTCGCACCGCGCTCCACGAGAACAAGCTGTTGGGTGAGGCGCCAGCGGAGATCGCCGACGCCGTAAGGCGCATCGCCGACGAGCGCTACCCGCTCAACGGCCTCGACCTCGAGCACGAGGACACCGGATTGCCACGGCCTGAGCCAATCACCGAAGGCTCGCCTCGCGGGCCGCAATCCGAGTTCGCGGCCGCATACCTCAGATATCAGTCACCCTGGGCACCCTATGCATCGCAGTTGGCTGAGGTCGAGCCAGTCATCCGCGCACGCTTCGTCGACCGTGTCGCACGAGCCATAGGGCTGTCGCACCTCCGCGTCGAGCTCATTCGAGTGGACTACGAGTCGCGCGCGGAGGACGTCCTGACAGCGGTCGAACTCATCGTCGCCAACCCCGACAGCCAGTGGCCCGAGCGGTTCGAATCGCTCGTGCACGAGCTCCTCAAAGCAGTCCGCACAGGTGGCGACGAGGACGAGCTAGGTGCCGGGACCCTGCGGGTTCAGACGCTGCTTGACGGCCTGGTCAGCCGGGAGCGGACTCAGTTTGTGCGCGCAGGCGATCTCGGTACACATCTGCGGGCGATCGCTGGATTCAACACTCCGATGTACCCGGACGTTCTGATCGCCACTGACGTCTTCGCGGAAGGCATCGATCTGCATCGGCAATGTCGGCGAGTGACTCACCACGACTTGCCGTGGAATCCTGCTCGCCTTGAGCAACGGACCGGTCGCGTCGAGCGGCGGGGAAGCCTGAGCGAGCGGCGGTTGGCTCGCGGCGAGGACGCGCCGATCGAGGTGCGCATGCCATATGTTCCCGGAACCTACGATGCCTTCGTCTTTTCTCGTGTGATGTCGCGGCGCCAACAGTTCCGTTGTCTCCTAGGCGAACGACCGGAGTTCGACTCCGACGAGATGCCATCGGACGAAGCGCCGCAGGAGATTCCTACCGCGTGGCTTGACGCGTTGCAGATCAACCTCGCCCCCGAGCATTCTGGCTTGTGACTCCGACACGCCTCGCAGCGCCGCGTGACAACGGCTTCGCCCACACGGGGCTTTCGGAGTGGTCGCAGCACTACAACCCACGTGCAAGGCGCTGGGGACGACGGCTCATGATGTTTGTAAAGCGGGAGGCCAGATGCTCGAGTTGTCAGCCGCCGGGCTACTGAGCTCCGGGTTTGATCACCGCATGCAGCCGACGACCCATGGCTGCCCCTGAGGCGCCGAACGTCTCGCACAGCATGAAGAAGTCACGGTCGCAGCGAACATACTGCGCGCGAACGAGCCGGGCCGGCATCAGCAAGGCTGCAGCGAACACATTTGCCTGCTCCTCGTCGGGAGGGAGCGGCGGTCGCTTGTCCGGCGCGTCGGGTTCGATTGATCCTGAGCGGCAGAACACGCCACGCTCGGCATCCCGGTGAAGTCGCCAGTGTCCGAGCTCATGGGCGATCGTGAACCGGCGTCGCGTGGGCCATTGTCGGGCCTCCTCGGCGTTTACCCAGATCTCCCCCACCGCCGGGAGCAGGAGGCCTGAGAGCGCTTGTCCGTGGCCCAGTCTCGGGGCGCCCGGTGCCTTCCCGAGATCCTCGACGTCACGCACGAGCAGCCCGACGTGGGTGTCGGCGATCTCTTCGATCGGGACGGGTAGCGTCACGCCGTCCCAGAGGTAGCCGGGGACTCGGGCGAGGAACGCCTCCGCGAGCTGCTCGATCTCCTCCATCAGCCGCGATGGTAATTGGCTGGGTCCGCCAGACCGAGCATCGCAACAAGCGTGCAATACGCACGTCGGGCCCCCGGCGTCAGGCCTCTCGGTTGTCCGCTCATCATGCGCGCGATCAGTTCGACGAGCCGCCAGTCGCCCGCCGGGACGGCATGGCGCACGAGCGCCGCTGGGTCGTGGGCGTCTGGCATGGTCGATCCTGGGGAAGGTCGGACCCGCGGCCAGAACCTGACGTCAGGCGCCGCGGAACAACTCGTCGACCTCGTCCCATTCGCCGACGGGCGACGGCTGGGTGCCCGGAGATGGGGCGCCCGCTGGTTCGGCGTAGGCGCGGCGGGCGAATGCCGCCGCCGGCATGGGGGGGCCCTCGCCGGAGGGCGTAAGCGCTCGCCCAGCGTCTCTGAGTGCCTGTGCGGTCTCGCCAACGATCCGCCCGAGCGCCTCGAGCACACGGTCAGACACGCCCGCGGCGGGCAGCAGGCCCTGCTCCATCGCGTGGTAGTAGCGGGCGACCTTCTCGCGCCTGTCCTCGACGCCTAGCGCCGCCGCGAGCCGATCGACGAGCGCGCTGCGCTTGAGCCCGGCACGGTCACGCAGCCTGGGCAGCACGGCGGGCCAGAGCCCGGCCTGCCCGGCGATCGCCCGTTCGAGCTCGTCGACGGTGCGCTCAGCCGTCGAGCCGCCGAAGCGAGCTTGATCGAAGGGCTGTCGCGGCGCTCGCGCCAAGTAGGCGTCGATCAGCGCGGCGAGCTCAGCTCGCTGGTCGGATGAGGCGCGCGAGAGGTACGCGCCGGGGTCGGCCTCGCCACCGGCGCGGTGCTCGGCAATGTAGTCGGCGAGGAGCCGATCGACGTCGCTCATGCGTTACCTCCCGGATCGAGCCGGGCGCGGAGCTTGGCGCGGAAGCGAGAGGCGATCTGGGCGACGTTGTCCTCGCTCATTCCGTCGATCCTGTCGCAAACCTCGCCGGCGGTGAGTCCAGAGAACACGTGGAGGTCGACCACCAGCCGGTGCTTCTCGTTGAACGTGTCGAGCACCTCGTCAACGATCATGCGCAGCTCGACGGCGCCCGCCTCACTCTCGACCTGCGGCTCGGCGCCCCAGACGTCGTCCTCGCCGGCGTGCTCGCTTGGCAGGATCGTCTCCTTCGGGCGGCGCCCCGCGCGCCGGAAGTGGTCCGCGGCCGTGCGGTCGACGATCGTGTTCAGCCAGCTGCGAAACTCGCCGACGGAAGTGCCGTCGAACGCGGCGGCGATCGCCTTCACGAGCGCATCGTGAGCGAGGTCGTCGACGACGTATTTGGGAACGCGGATCGATAGGCGTCGCTTGACGTCACGCTCGTAGCCGTAGACGAGGATCGCGAGGCCGCGACGTCCGTGCGCCAGCTGGCCCTCGGCGCGCGCGGCGCGGATATAGGCGATCAGCTCCTCGTCTGAGAGCTGCTGGAGTTCGTGGTCGGGGAGCGGTTTGAAGGTCACGGAGCGAGGCCCAGAACGTGAGTCGGTGAGGCTGGGGCAAGCTGACGCACGGTAGCGCCCGACTCCGACGCCAGCGCGTCCGGGACGCGCTGTCAGGTCTCGACCCCTCGCCGCGACTAACGGACGAGAGAACGCCGAGAAGGAGACCGTGATGCCGACACTTTCGCCCCACCTAGCCGTGGAGATGACCGTAGCCGCCCCGACCGTTGTCGGGTCGCTCGCGGTGTTTCCGTTGATCGCTGACCGCGAGCCGTCGGTGCGCTACATCTCGTTTGCCGAGGCCATCCAGCAGGGCGCAACCGTGAAGGAACTGGGCAGCGACGCCAGCGTGAACGACCTGGTCGTCCACAACCCGCTCGACGTTCACGTCCTGCTCTACGAGGGCGAGGAGGTGCTCGGCGCTCAGCAGAACCGAACATTCGACGCGTCAGCACTCGTGGCGGCGCGCTCCGCGCTACAGGTGCCGGTCAGCTGCGTGGAGGCGGGGCGGTGGGACGGGGCGCGCCACGACGAGTCGTTCGTTCCCGCGCCTCAGACGGCGAACCCGCGCCTGCGCCGGATGAAGAACACGCAGGCGCGCGAGAGCCTGGCGGCGGGAATGGAGGCGCGTGCGGTGCAAGGCGAGGTCTGGCGAGAGGTGGCTGACACGGCGGGTCGTCACGGCGTCAACTCCCGCACGGGCGCGATGCACGACGTGTTCGAGCGCCGCCGCGAACAGCTCGACGCCGTCGCGAATCAGGTGCAGATGTGCTGCAGCAAGGTCGGGATGCTCGCAGCGATCGGCGGGCGGTTCGTCGTGCTCGACCACATCAGTGAGGTCGAGGCGTTTGCCTCACTGCACGGCCCGCTCGTTCAGGGCTACGCGCTCGACGCGGTCGAGGTGCCCGAGGCGACGCCGCCATCGATCGAAGACGCTCGAGAGTTCATCGAGCTGCTGCTCGCCGCCCCGTGTACGCCGGGGCGGGCGGTCGGGCTCGGCGAGGGCTTGCGATTCGCGTTCGGCGGGCTCGCCGGCACCGGCCTGATCTGCGAAGGCGAGCTCGTCACGCTGACCGCGTTTGCGGACGAGCCACGGAGCGACGGCCCAGCGCGAGCCGGCCATGTCCGCCGTCCCTCTCGCCGCCGTCCGAGGTAGGCGAGCGGTTCGCGACGCCCGGCTAGGATCGGCGCACTGATGAAGGGCGACGAGGTCCTCACCGTGATCAACGCTGCGCGAGGCGCCCTGGGTCTGGGCCTGCTCCCCGGCCTGGTGCTCAGCTCCTGTGAGCACGACGATCCCGTCGGCTGCCTGACGTGCGCGATCGAGGCGGCGATAGGGTGCGAACTCGCTCTCAACCTGGAGGCCGCTCGCTACGAGCTTCGGTACGACGACCGCGAACAGGCGGGGCGAGTGGCCAAGGCGATCGGTGTGGAGCTCGAGGAGTCAAGCGGCATTGCCGTGCCAGAGGCGATCGACAGTCTCTTGACCGCGGACGGTTTCGGCCTGATCTTCCTCGACCGGGACGCCTCCCTGAAGGGGTGGATAGAGCCCACCGACGATGACCAGACACTCTGGGATCTGCACCTGATGCCGGGGCACGCCTACCCACCCGGGAGCGAGTCAGTCACCGCTGTGGTGAGGGAGACCGTATTCGACAGCGCCCGGTATCTCAACGGCCTGCTGCTCGGCTTCGATCCGCCCGAAGACGAGCCGCGCCAGCCGGTCGCGCTGTTTCTCGCCGGCGGCCCGCTGTCGGGGAAGACGACGGTGCTCGAATCGCTCGCCGCCGAGAGCCACGAGCTGATCCCGACGGACGGCGTGTTGGTCGATCCGAAGCTGATCCGGGAGCAGTTGCCCGAGTGGGCCCAGATATACGGCGCGCGCGAGCCGGACGCCGCCGAGCGCGTGTACGAGGAGTGCTGCGATGTCGCGCGTCAGCTGACCGCCGAGGCGGTCCGGCTCCGGCGCGATCTGATCATCGACGGTGTCGGCGCCTCGGGAGAGCGACAGTTCGCGGCAGCGCTGGAGATCTTCGACGCATTCGGCTACGACGTGCGGGTGCTCCTAGTCGACACGCCGACGGCAACCGCCGAGCTGCGAAACCTCGCCCGCGCCGAACGTGACGGGCTCCTGATCGAGCGTGAGGAGCTGGCCGCCATGCACCGTGAGGTGTCGGCCCGGTTCGACGAGTGGAAGGACGGGCCCTGGCGCTGGGAGATGTTCGCGACCGAGTAACTGAGTCAGGGGTCTAATCCGAAGTTCCCCTGTAACGCGGGAGCACCTCCCCCCAGAGGTCGTACAGTTGATCTCCGGGACGCAGTACGGGCAGCGGCCGACGACCCCCGTCACGAGGAACGCTCGCAGGGCCGCACGTCGGCTCTCACGTTCCTGAGGTCAGCACGATCGACCTTCGCGTCGTGCGTCTTACGTGGCGAGGCGCGACGTCAGGAGCAGCCGGCTGCGCGCGACTTCATGGTCATGGACTTCGATCCCACCGACGACGAGCTGTTCGAACTCGACGATGAGCCGACCGAGTACCCGGATGACCCCGACTTCCGCGTCACCGTGCAGTCCGCCGGCACGGTCAGGCTCGTGTACTGGGGGCCATGGCTGCAGTCGTCCGGCCCGGCGTACACACTGCTCGCCGCCCGCGAGCGCGCTCGGGTTGCGATCGCCGACGTACAGGTAGTGCGCGATGAGTCAGGCCTCGCCGTCGAGGCGATCGTGCAGTTCCACGCCGGGGGTGGCGAGGCGCACCGCCGCGCGTTGTGCGAATGGGCGCGTAACACCGGCTACCAGCGCGTCTGGTTCGACGGCGAGGTCGTCGAGCTCGAGCCCTCCGCCGGCGGCATAGTGCGGACTCGGTGCACCGGCTGCGGACAGCGCTTCATCGATGGTCGCAGCGGGTGGTTCTGGAACAAACGTACGCCGCTCCGACACGTTCCCGGTCGCGTGCTCGCTGTGCGGCTCGGACCTCCCCCAGTGGACGCCGGTCGGGCGCGCCGAGGCGGCAACCGCTGACGCCAAGGTTCGCCGGCGTGCGGTACCCGGTGCGGGAGATCGCGCGCATCGTCGTTGACGCGGGTTAAGGGTCGCGTCGCTGGAGCTCGTAGAGCACGCTCCACACGTCGCCAAGCAGATGGGCTCGGTCGGGGTCCTCCCGGCCGATGCGGCTCTTGAAGTTGTCGTAGTCGACCTCCCGCGCCATCGTGGCGAGCGCCTGCGCCCACTCCTCCTTGCGGTAGTGGATCCGCCATCGGTAGTCGGTGTGATCCGAGCGCTGCGGCTCCGCGTCGATGAGATCGGCGAGGTTCCGGATGTCGCGCTCGGTGCGGGCACGCACCGTCACGTAGTCGGTTCCATCGTCCGGTTTGGCGACGGCTGAGTAGAAGCCCCGGGGGGTTATCAGCCAGATGGCGAGTCCCCCTCTGACGGGAGCAGCTCGGGAAGCCGGCTGTACAGGTCGTCCAGGACGTCGCGATCGCGCTTGCGATTGAGAAGCTGGCTCGCCTCCTCGTAGGCCACCAGCCGGACCTCCTCGGTCTCGGGCCCGGTGTCCTTGGTGTCGCCGCCAGTCGCTTCCCCGATGAAGAAACGCGTCGTCCCGGTGTCGCCGCCGTAATCGCCGAGCACGTCGACGATCCGCGCCTCGAGCCCCATCTCCTCCCGAAGCTCTTTTAGCGCGTTCTCCTCGAGGGTGAGGCCGGGCTCGATCCTGCCCTTGGCGAACGACCACTTGTACCCGCCGTAGCCGCCAGTGACCTTGCGGACGTACACACGGCCGTCACCGGAGGGGATAACGACTCCCGAGCTCGTGACATGGGCGTTCATTGCGTCACCGTCCAACGAGAGGCATCGGGCCGATAACCCTCGTCCAGGTGGAAGCCACGGCGCCGCGCCATTGGCGCAGCCTACGCCGAAGTACGGTCACGATGGTCTTTGTGCGTCTCTTGCTGGCGCGATGATCGTTGCCAGCCGGCCGCCGTGATCTCTGAGCGGGTCCTCCGCGCCGAGCAGTTGGCAGCGCACGGACCCGTGGCGGTGCCAGAGTGCGGCGGTCCACGCGCACAGGCAGGCGTCCAGCAGATCCTCGCGCTGTTTGTAGCTGGCTGCTTGCGCCGGCGAGGGGCTCTCGACGAGCTTGCGAGTCTCGGGGTGCGACCGCAGGTCAAGCGGCGGGTCGAAGTCGACGAGACCCGCGACACGCCCGATCAGCTCGTCGCACGCGGCGGTTCGAATCCGCCAAGCGTCCTTAGCCGTGATGCCCCGGGGCTGTCGCTTGTACGGTGGCCGCCGCTGATCGTAGCCGAGCTCCTTGGCGCCGACGATCGTCGTGTACGGATAACACTCGCTGACCACGCGCGGCCCCTCTCCGGGACCAGCGAGGCCGTCGTCGTAGCGCCAGCCGCTGGCCTCGAGCCCCAGCCTAAGCGCGACCCCGGCTTGCCGCGTTGAGCCGCGATTGGTGGAGTTCGCCGAGACCCAGAAGCTGCCGTAGCGCTGGCCGACGTTGCGCTCGCATAACCGCTGACCGGTTTCGTTAGCGATGACCAGAGGTGCGTCGACGAACAACAGCACGTCCTCACTGCCAGCAACACGCTCGATCCAATCGAGCGTGTCGGGGAGCCCGATCGTCCAACCCGCGTCGCTGATCGTCCCGTCGGGCTCCAGCGCGACGACGCCGCTGCGATTGGCGGGCCGTTGCTCGCTGCCCTCGCCCCACGCGAGGTCGACGCCGAGGAACCGAACCGTCACGGCGCGACGGCGACCCGCTCGAGCTCGCCTACCACCTCGGTCAACTCGGCGGCCATCCGACCGGGCAGAAGCCGCCTGAAAAGGTCCGCCAGCTCTCGGTAGTACCACAGCTGACCGTCGCGCCCAGCCCTGAACCGATTCCATACCTCATCGCCGACGAGGAGGTAGTCGCGCAGGATCGCGCGGGCGTTGAACAGCTTGTCGGCGAGCGAAACGCGGAGGACAGCCTGGGGCTGGCCGCCGAGGTGGTCGATGTAGGTCTGCTTGCGCTCCTGCCACGGGGGCTTCGGCGTCTCGAACGTGTCGCTGCATGCGGCCACAATGTCAGCGACGTTGTCACCGAAGCGCGTCCGGATCTCCGTGAGCATCCGCTGACCGCCTCGGTCCTCGGCCGCATCGTGAAGCAGCGCGGCGATCGCCTCGTCCTCGCCGCCCCCGTCCTCAATGACCAGCGAGCACACGCCGAGCAGATGCCCGACATAGGGGATGCCGCTGCCCTTGCGCAGCTGGGTTCGGTGCGTTCGCGCGGCGAACACCAGCGCATCCTCGAAGCGTTCGCCAAGGATCGCCGTTCGGTCCGGCGGTTTTGAGGCCTCATGCTCCATGCCGGCGCAAACTACAGGCGGCACGTGCGTCGTGCGCCAGGGTTCAGAGCGCGGTGACGACGATCCTCCGAGTGGGGTCCATCCAGAGTGGTCGAGGGACCCAGCCCGATGACACCGCAGGTCCTTCAAGGTCGACGCAATGCTCGCCAGCCGCACGAGGTGAGCTTTGCCGATTGCCGGTCGCGAGGGGTAACGCGATCGGAGCGGGCAACCAACGCGGGACCTAGCGGCCGACCGAACGCCCCACCAGACCGTTCGGGCGCTCGCCTACTGGCGGTGGCGGTCGCCGAAGAACCGTTAGCGTCAGGTCTTCGGGGCCGTGCGCGACATCATGCTTCGAGGGGTCGCAGGAAGTTGCCGTGAGGAGAAGATTGAGGGAGGCTTCGTAAGGGGTGAATGGGTTGAAGGTGATCACCGGCAGGCCGGCCGGCCTGAGAGAGGCGCTCGCAGAGCGCGTCGCCTCGCTGCGCGCCGAGGATCCGCTGGCGCCGATCAACGTGCTCGTCGGCGCGTCGCTGCAGCGTCCCTTTCTTCAGCGATGGCTGGCCGCGAGGCTTGGCGCCCACGCGAATGTGCGGATCCTGATGCCGGGCGACCTCGCGCTGCTGCTAGGCGCACCGCCGCTCGTCGCTGACGGGCGCAGGGCGCTGCCGCCGCTCGCTGACAGGATCCTGCTCGCCGACGTCGCCCGCGCGCACGCGGGGTACTTCGCGCCGGTGGCGGAGACCCCAGGGTTTGGCGAGGCGCTGTTCCGCCTGGTGCGGGAGCTGCGCGGGGCGGGCTACGACCTCGCCGACCTCGGACCGCTGCTGGAAGGCGCGACCGACGCGTCGGAAAAGGCTGGCTCGCTGGCCGAGATCCTGGCCTCGTTCGAGCAGCGGCGCGCTGGCTTCTACGGCCCCGACGACGCGCTGGTCGCCGCCGATCCGGGCAGGCTCGATGGACTCGGCCTGCTCGTGTGGGGACTGCTTGATATGCCGCCGGCGCTCGAGCGGCTGATCATCGGCGTCGCCGAGCGGATGCCGGTCGCTGTCTACCTGCCCGATGCGCCCGCCGCCGAGCAGGCGCCCGTCGCCGCTCTCCGTCTGCGCCTGGTGGAGCAAGGTGCCGTCGTGCTCGCCGCGCGCGGATCGGCGGAGCCACAGACGGCGCTCGACCGGCTCCACGTGGCACTGTTCACGCCGCCGACGGGACCCGGCATCGAGCCGGACGGGACGGTGCAGCTCGTGTCCGCACCCGACCCGGCGCGGGAGGTGCGGGCGGCTGCGCGCGCGTGCTTGGAGTGGGCTGCGGAGGGGGTCGAGTTCTGGGAGATGGCGGTCGCGTATCGGCATGGCGAGGCGTATCGGCCGCTGGTCGAGGCGGTGTTCATCGAGTCGGGCATCCCGCTCTACCTGCACGAGGGCTCGCCGCTGTCCGAGCGTCCGCTCGGGCGCCAGACGCTGGCGCTGCTCGACCTCTACGAGAGTGACCTGTCACGCCAGTCGGTGATGGACTTCCTCACCGACGCGTGGTTCCCGGACGAGCTCCGTGAGCGGTACGGCGGCAGCGTGCCGGCCGCCCGCTGGGACTCGGTCTCGCGCCAGGCGGGGATCGTCGGCGGCGCGGAGCAGTGGGGCCAGCGGCTCGCCGCCCTGCAGCGGGACCTAGCCGGCGAGGACGCGCAGGAGGACCAACCGGACTGGGTACGCGACCGGATCGCCGACGCCGAGCAGCTCGAACGGTTCATCGCGGAGCTCGACCGCCGGCTTCGTGCTCACCCTGGCCGGGCGCCGTGGGCCGCACACCTGAGCTACCTCCGTGACCTCCTGGCTGCGTACGTGAGCCGCAGCGAGGAGATCGTGGTCGCGCTGCGCGGGCTCGAGCGGTTCACCGCACTCGAGGCTGAGGTCGAGTTCGACCGGTTCCTCGACGTCGTGCGTCGCGCGCTCGACACCCTGCGGTCGGAGGACGTGCTCGAGGGGCGTGCCGGGCTGTTCGCGCGGCTCGGTGTGAACGTCGTCGCCGTCAACTCGCTGTCCGGGATCGAGTTCCGCCGCCTATGGATCCTGGGCGCGACCGAGCGGTCATTCCCGCCGCCGGCCAGGCAGGACCCGATCCTGCTCGACGAGGAGCGTGCGGAGATCTCCAAGCGGGCCGGCGCGCGTCTGGCGGCGCGTGCTGACCGCGGGAGCGAGGAGGAGCTCGTATTCGCGCTCGCGTGCGAGGCGGCGGGTGAGCGCCTGGTCGTCTCCTACGCCCGGCGCGCAACCGGCGAGAGCCGACCGAGGCTGCCCTCGGTGTTCTTCAGGGAGATCGCATCGAAGTTGGTAGGCGAGCGCGTGTCGGCCGAAGAAGCGCCGCTGCTGCACCGCCCCGACGTGCAGCGGATCGGGGGCGACGCGATCGGGGTGCCGATCCCCGGCGGCCGCTACGCCGAGAGCGCCGAGACGGTCAGCGCGGCCGCCCAGCTGGCGATCTCCGAGGCCGACCGCGACCGGACCTACCTGCAGGCTGCGGTCACCCAGCCGGTCGCGATCGCCACCTTCGAGCAGGCCGCGCCCGCGTTCGGGCGTGCGCTCAGGGCCGAGCAGGCGCGGCGCTCGAACCGCTACTCCGAGTGGGACGGGGCGCTCGGGCCTGAAGCGCTTGCCGCGGTCGCGTCGCTCGTGCCGCCCGATCGGGTCCTGTCGCCGACGGCGCTCGAGAACTACGCCGCCTGCCCGCAGCGGTTCCTGATGGGCGACGTGCTGCGGGTCAGGTCTGTGGAGGAGCCGGAGCGGACGGTGCGGATCGACAACATGCGCCGCGGGAGCCTGTTCCACCGGATCCTCCAGCGGTTTGAGGGCGACCCGGACGGCGAGGGTCCGGCGGCGCTCGCTGCGGACGCCGAGGAGCGGATGCGCGCGATCGCGCGGGAGGAGTGCGACCGCGCCGAGGAGCGGGGCGAGACCGGCTATCCGGCGATGTGGCGGGCGGACCGTCTCGAGGTGATCGAGGACTGCGTGCGATGGCTCGAGGTCGAGCGCCAGGATCCGCTCACGCGGGAGCTGCCGCTGGTGAAGTGCGAGGCCAGGTTCGGTCGCCGCCACCCGGGGGAGGCGGATGACGAGCTCTCGCGGGATCGGCCGATCGAGATCGAGCTCGGCGAGCGGAAATTGCTCGTGTCCGGGCGGATCGACCGGCTGAACTGGGACGCCGAGAGGCCGACCCGATTCCGCGTCGTCGACTACAAGACCGGCAAGGTCCGCGACGAGAAGCCCGCCCAACTGCAGGGCGGGAGGATGCTGCAGCTGCCGCTGTACGTGCTCGCCGGCGCCGAGCTGCTCGGGATCGACGCGGGCGCCGGCGAGGCGGCGTACGTGTACCCGACCCGCCGCGGCGGCTTTCGCACGATCGGGTGGGAGGCCGCCCAGCTCGCCGAGCGCCACGGCGACGTGATCGACCTGCTGGCCGCAATCGTGGACGGGATCGCACGCGGCGACTTCATGATCGCGCCGTGGAAGGAGTCGAGCGCCTGCACCTACTGCGACTTCAAGCCAATCTGCCCGCGCGGTCCAGAGTCCTACATGGAACGCCGCGGCGCCGACCCGCGGCTGGCGACGTTCGCCGAGCGCATCCGAGGCGTCCAATGACCAGTGGCGTGTTGGTCGACGCGCTCGCGCGCTCGCGGATCGCCGGGGAGCTCGGCGCGAACCTGTGCGTCGAGGCCGCCGCCGGCACCGGGAAGACCACCGTGCTCGTCCGGCGGGTCGCGAGCCTGCTCGCCGCCGGCGTCGTGACCGTCGATCAGCTCGTGGTGATCACGTTCACCGAGAAGGCAGCGGCCGAGCTGTCGACCCGGGTACGCGACGAGCTGGAGCGGCGGGCCAACGAGGTCGACGACGAGGAGCAACGACGCCGACTGCTGGACGCGGCGCGCGACCTGTACCGGGCGCACATCGAGACGATCCACAGCTTCGCGACCGCGCTGCTGCGCGAACGCCCAGTCGAGGCGGAGATCGATCCGCTGTTCGAGGTGCTCGAGGGGCTCGCCGCCGGCCTCGACTTCGACGAGGCCTACGAGCGGTTCCAGGACGAGCTGCTCGCCAGCGACGACCCTGACCTGGAGCGGGCGCTGCGCCGCGAGTTCGGTCTCCAGGAGCTGCGCGAAGCGTGCGAGCACCTGCACGCGCACCGCTACCTGCTCCCGCTCGCGCACCCCGGCTCATCCGTCGGCAGTCTCGATCAGACGCTCCACGAGCCTGCGCGAAATCGCCACGGAGTTGCGGGAGCTGATGCGCACGTACAGCCCCGCCGACAAGCTGGTCGACGTGGTCGAGCGGATCGTCGCGTGGGTCGACGGGCTCGACGCCCTCGACGGCGACGAGCTCGAACGGCTGCTCGTCTCCGGCTCGCGGGCGAAGACGAACAAGGGGGTCGGCTCGGACGCGAACTGGGGCGGGCAGAAGCAGCGCGTCAAGGACCTCCAGGACCGCTACAACGAAACGCTCGACACCGCCAAGCTGTCGCTGCGCACGGACGCGCTGCTCGGCCTGCTGCCCCGCATCGAGCAGTTCGTCCGCGAATACGCGCAGGACCGCAAGCGGCGCGGCAAAGCCGACTTCGACGACCTCCTGTTCTGGGCCCGCGACCTGCTTGCGCGACTCAGAGCCAGCGCGCCGTTACTTCCGCCGGCGGTTCCGCACGGTGCTGATCGACGAGTTCCAGGACACCGACCCGGTCCAGGCCGAGCTCGCGCTGCTCTTGACCAGCGACCAGGATCCGAGCGAGGACTGGGGCGAACTCCGGCCGGGCCCGGCTCGATTGACCGTCGTCGGCGACCCCAAGCAGTCGATCTACCGCTTCCGCCGCGCCGACATCGCCGTATACGACCAGGTCAAGACCCGCTCGCTGGCCGGCTCAACCGAGCAGATCGTCACCAACTTCCGCTCCAACGAGCAGCTGCTGCGGGCTCTCAACCAGGCGTTCAACGCGATCTTCACGGTCGAGCCAGGGGTGCAGCCGGCCAACGTCGAGCTACAGCCACCGCCGAAGGCGCCGACCGTGCGGCGGCCACCGGTGTTGATCGCCGAGGGATCGGTGGTGGACGACGCCGAGGGGGTGCGCAAGGAGGAGGCGCGCGTCATCAGCGGCCTGCTTTACGCCGCGCACGAGCAGCAGTGGGAGATCCGCGACCGCCGCGACGAGGATCATTGGCGCGCCTGCCGTTGGGGCGACATGGCGATCCTGATGCCCGCCCGCACCGGGATCGAGCACTACGAGCAGGCACTCGCGGCCGCCGGGATCCCCTACCGACACGAGGGCTCGCGCGACTTCTTCCAGCGCGACGAGGTGCGCGACCTGGTCTGGGTGCTGTCCGCCGCCGACGACCCTACCGACCGGATCGCGCTCGTCGGCGCGCTCCGCTCCGGAGCGTTCGCGATCTCCGACGAGGAGCTCGTGATCCACGCCGCCGAGACCGGCGCGCTCTCCTACCGCTCGCCAGCCGAGGGATCCAGGGCATCAGTCAACGCGGCGATGGCCGAGCTGCGCGACCTCCATCGGCTGCGCCGCAGCGTCTCGCTGGCCGAGCTCGTCCGCCGCGTCGTCGAGCGCACCCGCCTGGTCGAGCTCGCGCTCACTCGCCCCGACGGCGAGCAGGGCGCCGCCAACCTGCTGGCGATCGTCGACGAGGCGCGGCTGTTCGCGGCCGCCGGCGGCGGCGGGCTGCGCCCGTTCATCCGCCACCTGCGCGACTCGATGGAGGCCGAGGCGATCGAGATCGAAGCCACTGTCGCCGAGGAGACCGACGACGTCGTGCGGATCATGACCACGCACGGCGCCAAAGGACTCGAATATCCGATCGTCGCGCTGGCCAACCTCGGCTCCCAGCGCCACAGCCCACGCGAGCCCGTGCCCGCGAGAGCAGGACTCCTTCCTGCACTTCCGGGTCGGCGCCGACACCGCCGGGCGCCACGGCCACTTCACCACCCCCGACTATGACGACGTGTGGGACGACGAGAAGGCGCACATCGACGCCGAGCGCCTGCGGCTCCTGTACGTCGCCGCCACCCGGACCCGGGAGCACCTGCTGATCCCCTGCGTGGTGGGCAAGCTCGCCGCCAAGGAGCTCCTTGGTGTGCTCGTCCGCGCCCTGCCGGACGATCCGGAGCTGGTCGATGTGATCGACGCCGCCGACGGTGATGGCGCCGGCGGTGGAGGGTCCCGACGCGCGCGAGGTTAAGCGAGGAAGAGGTGTCTATGGCGCGGTCGATGAGCGGTCGACGTGGATCGAACGGCGCGCGAAGCTCAAGCGCATCGCATCGACGGAGCGGGAGATCGAGACCGCCTCAAGCCGCGAGCGCGCGTACGGGCCGCTGGCGGCCGAGGTCGCAACGTTCGACGCCGCTCTCGTGATCGGCCAAGGCCCGCCGATCCCGATCGGCGACGCCGTCCACATGGTCATGGAACGGGTCAGCCTCCCCGACGCGGACAACCTCGAGCAGGTTGCGGAGGACGTCTGCCTCGAGGGCGACATCGCCCACGACCTGCCTGACGTGATCTCGATGTGCCGCGCCTGCCTCGACTCCCCCAGCGTCAACCGCGCGCTCCAGCTGGGCAGCTGGTGGCGCGAGGTCCCGTTTGTCGTCAGCCACCCCTCCGGTGGGAAAGCCGCTGAGCGTGGCCGGCTCACCAACGGCCGCGTCGACATGGTCTTCCGAGACGGTGACGAGCTCGTCGTCGTCGACTACAAGACCGACAAGGACGTCACCGAGGAGACCGCCAAGAAGTACGCGCTCAGCTAAACACGCCGGACAGGGCGAGGTCTACGCTCCAAGGCCTGACGACCGCGACCGGACTGAAGGTGCGCGAGGTCGTGTTTGTCTACTGCAAAGCGGGGGCCGAGGTGCGGCTGCGGAAGGGCGACGGCGAGGAGTTCGTCGCGCTCGTCGTGACCGGCGAGGACGAGGGATCGGTCGGCGGCGGTGCCTGAGGCGGGGGCTCTGCTACACGACGTCTTCCTCCCGTTCCCGGCCGAGGAGCTCCTCGAGCACTTCGTCGATACGGGCCAGCGCAGCGACGATCCGTTGCGCCACCTGACTGCCTGGCGGGCCAGGATCGCCGCCGCCGATCTCAGACGCGAGAGCGACCCGGCGTTCCTGGACCGCGACGAGACCCTGTGGACCGCCGGCGCGCTGCTAGCCATCCATCGCCATCCCGATGCTCGCGATCGCTGGCGGCGACTACTCAGCCAGGTGTTGGGAGAGACTCCGCCGACCGACGAGCCGCTCGGCTGGGATGACCTGCTCGGAGATCGGATGCGCTTGTTCTTCGAGGTCGGCCTACCGTCCCCGCGGGCCTACAGCGCCTGGCTCCGCAAGCACCTAGACCACCGCCATCCGCTCGCCGCCCAACGCGCCGCCTCGGCCGCGTCGCCACGCGGGCTCGAGGGCCGCACGCACCTCGACGCGATGCTGCTCAATCCCGCGACCGGTTTCGCCGTCCATTTCGAGGCCAAGGTCCTCTCGGACATCGACACGAAGACGAAGCACGATGCGCTCCGCAACCAGCTCGCGCGGAACATCGACTGCATGGCCGCCCCCGCAGGTGAGAGCGCAGTGATCCTGGCGCAGCGCCGACCCGAGCGCAGCTTCCTGGTGCTGCTGACCCCGGAGCTGTTTCGCCGCAACTGGACGAGTCGGCTGTACGGACATCTGCTGTGCGCCTACACGACCGATCCGGCCGCGCTCGCCCGCGACCTGCCGCACCTCGATCCCGCGACCTGCGTCGGTCTCTCCCGACGACTCGGCTGGCTGAGCTTCGAGGATCTTCAGAACGTCGAGCCGGCGGCGTGTCCGTGGATCAGGTGAGAGGTACCAGCGAAGAGGGACGGGTCGGATCTGGCGCTCCCTCGTCCTCGTCCCCCCAACCAGGACAGGTATTCGAGCCGCTTTTCGGCTGCGGCCACCGATACGCCGTATAGCTCAGCCAGCTCGTTCGGGCGGTCGATCCCGGTCGCCCGCAGGTGGCGGGCTGGCATTAGCAGGGCGGCTGCGAACTGATTCGCCTCAAGCTCCCCGGGCGGGTATGCGAGTGCTGCTGGGTGCGGGTGCCCGACGACAACTCGGCGCGGAATCGGAGATTCAGTCGACTCCAGCCGTCCGACTCGCGGCCCCATGTCCTCATCATCGAGCACGAGGTGACCTAGTTCGTGTGCGATCGTAAAGCGCTTGCGCCCCGGGGCGCGGGCCGCTTCGAGCGCGTCGACGAGGATGCGCCCGCGTGCCCGAAGCAGCACACCGCTGACATGCGCATCTCCCTCGGTCGCGTACTCGTCCAGCGAGTGACGATCCTCGACGAGCATGCCGTAGTGGTTCTCGGCGATGGACTCGATCGGTACGGGGAGCGACTCCCCGTCCCAGAGCCACGACGGGACCGCCGCGAGCTCCCGACTCGCCAGCGCTTCGGCGCGCTCCGCTCGGCGGCCGGCGGCGGTCATCGGTCGTCTCCGAGGAACAGGCAGTCGAGTGCAGCCCACTCTGGCGGATGGCGTGTGTCGGGTAGGCGGTAGCCGCTTGGCACTTCGCTGAACGGAGGCGCGTCCGGAAGCCCGCGTCGGGTCGGCACCAGCCCGGTGGTCGGCCCTCCGAGCGTGGGCACTCGGCCGGCCCGCTCGAGGCGCGCGGCGGTGGTCCCGAGGACGCGGGCGAGCCCCACGAGGACTCGGCTTGAGACGCGGAGTGCATCGGCCGTCCCGTACTCCATGCTGTGCAGGTGCTGATGGACCCGTTCGTGGGCGCCTGAGAACCCGAGCTCCTTCGCGAGACGTTGAGCAACGTCCGCACGTCTGAGGCGGCGCTGCCGGCGAAGTGCCGGGAGCAGCAGCGGCCACGTACCGGCTCGCCCGTCGATCGCGCGTGCCGCCTCGCGCACGGCTTGGCTCGACTCAAGCTCTTCAAGTGTCTCGTCGTCGTAGCGTGGCAGCGACGCGTCGCGTAGGAACGCCACAATTGCCTCCGCGAGCTCGCTCTGCTGGTTAGCGGGGGTCGCCGCTAGGAACGCCTCGACGTCGGGACGCAGACCGGCTTCCCACTCCTGTCTGAAGGCCCTGAGCAGTGCTTGCGCATCAGTCATCGCGGTGCTCCCTGATCCGGCGCAGCGCACGGGAGCGCAGCTGGTTGACGTTCACACGAGATAGGCCTAGGAGCCTCGCGATCTCCCCGCTGTCGTAACCGACGGCCGTCAGCCGCACGACCTCGCGCTGCTGGTCGCTGGGAAGGTCTCGGAGTGCGGTGGCAAGCGACTCAAGCTCCTCGCGGGCAACGAGCTGATCATGATGCTCGAGGCTCGATCGCCGGGCGATCTCGATCCCCGACGGACCCAGCCCCCCGGGGCCCTCAGGAGTCGAGTCGAGCGAGCCGACCTCGCGGCGTTCTCGACCCAGTTCCCGCCGACACCAGTCCATGCACGTGAACCGCGTTGCGGTGGCGATTGCGGCGCTCAGCTGCTGCGGCGTCATGCCCCGAAAGCCGTCCAGCATTCCGAGGATCCTGGCAAACACCTCCTGGCTGACATCATCGATGTGCTCGCGTGGGATTCGCACCCCGGGGCTGGCCGGGAAGCGGAATAGCGCCACCATTGCCCTGACGCGATCGTGCTCGAGCGCGACCAGACGACGCCAGGCGAGTCGAGCTGCTTCGCGCAGCGCGGGATCGTGGGAGTCGCGACCGGCGATGACCTTGTCGAGCAATTCCTGGCGGTCCCTGTGAAGACGTTCTCCGGCCACACTGGGTTAGTCGTCGGTCGACGCAGGTTGCTGACGGCGTCACTGGGCAGGCTGCTTGCGCGACGTAGTCAGATGTGCAGAACGATCCGGTCAGTCCCGTCGCGTCACACGCAAACGTCGGCTCGGCGATGGTGGCGACGAACGATGCCCTCACCGTAACGCTGGATCCGGTGCTCGGCACATGCTCTGCAGCTCCGCTCGGCCGTCCTATCCAGGGTCTCGTGACGATCACGGACGGCGCGATCGAGCTCCTCGTCGATCGCACGGTTGTGACCGGGTTTCGGGCGCCATCGCTGGATGCCGTCGAGGAGTTCACGGATTCCGAATCCGGGCATCACCGGCTCCGGTTCCGAGTGCCAGCTCTGGTGTGCGGATCGGCGCCGATCGCCGAGATACTGAGGCTCGCGTACGCCCGCTTCGCCGATCATGGCACGCCAGATGTGGTGTTCAGCAGGGTCGCCCGAGCGCTGGCGGCATCGGGCGATCTCGACGGTGCGATCGAAGCGGCGTCGTGGAGCCTCGCAGCCGGTCACGAGGCCGGTCATCTCCTGCTCGGCGGCCTGTTTCTAGCTGCCGCGCGACCAGTCGATGCATATGTCCACATCCGGACGCACCTCGGGTTCACTCCAGATGATGCGCTTGGCTGGCTTGCCCTCGGCCGAGCCTGCGAGGCGCGCGGGGATCAGCCCGAGGCACGACGTGCCTACGTTCGCGTCCTAACAGAAGTCGACGCCGCCACGGACGAGGTGGCATCCGCTCGGCAGGCGCTCGATCGCCTCCCGGCTCGCGCACTATGGGATGAGCCATGGAACTGAGCTCGACCTCAGCCGGCGCAGCGGCCGTTGGGTCGCCCACTCGCGCCGCGACTCTCTACCGCCTGGAGCCGCGCGCGGCCGTCGTCGAGGAGTTGTTCCACGAGCTGATGACCCAGCGGGATCTTCGCCACACCGCCCGTCGCCGAGTGCCGAGCGGCGCAACGCTGCTGTCGGATCTCGGCGATTTCACGGCGGTCGTCACCGCGTCGGACCTATTCGACGGCGCGCGCGCGACGTTCTTGCTTGAGCACGACGCGAGGCTCGTGTCGATCGTCGAACTCCTCGACGGTGCCGCCTGGATTCGGGTGGCCGGGGCCACGTCGGAGCAGGTCGTCGAGGTCGCCGAGCAGCTCCGCGAGCTTCTGCTGGCCCCCGAGCCCGATGAACAGCTCACCCGGGTGACGTTCTGGTCCAAGGCGGACTGTGCGCCTCCGAGATCGATCACTCGCGACATCACCGCTGCCGATTGGGCATCGATCGACGACAACTACGCCGTCTGCGCGCGCATGGGAATGGGACGACTTCTCGCGCTCGAGAGCTGCCCCGACGCGCGGCTGATTCTCTGGCACGGACCGCCCGGTACCGGCAAGACGCACGCTCTCAGAGCGCTCGCCCGCGCCTGGGCGCCCTGGTGCTCGACGCACTATGTAAGCGATCCCGAGAAGTTGCTAAACGACGTCGCGAGCTACCTCTTAGAGGTGGTCACAGCTCGTGAGGTCGTGCCGCGCGGCAAAGTCGCACCGACAAAGCTGATCGTGCTCGAGGACGCCGGCGAGCTGATGAGCACAACGGCGCGAGCCGAGGCCGGTCAAGGCCTGTCGCGCGTCCTCAACCTCACGGATGGAATGCTCGGTCAAGGTCTCGAGCTCCTGTTCCTGATCACGACCAACGAGCCGCTTGGCACACTGCATCCGGCGGTCACTCGCCCTGGGCGCTGCCTCGCCGAGATCGAGTTCGGGCCACTTTCAGCAGACGAATCCAACAGGTGGCTCACGGGCTACGGATGCCCCCGGCGAGTTGCCAGCGCGCTTACGCTGGCCGAGCTCTACGCGGTAGCCCGCGGAGAGGAACCGCGCGCGCTGACCCGGCGCCCGATCGGCTTCGCAGCCTAATTCGCCGTCGCGCTGTTCGAGAGGCCCAAGCAGATCAGCGAATCCGACGTCAGCTGACTACTTCCAGAGCCAGCGCCAGAACCCCGAGCGCCCGAGCGCGCGACCAACAACGATGTTCTTCGCGCGACGGCCGGCGTGGCCGGTACGGACAGCCCGTCCCGTCGCCGAGATCCGGGCCGCCCGATAGAGCGTGCTGGTTAGGGTGCGACGACGCGCCATCTACTCCTCCTGGATGAACTGCTTGGGTTGATGAGATGAGCCGCGCTCGGCGAGCAAGACGGCCCGACCGAGCGCGCGATCAAAACGGGACCACGTGGCATCTTCAGAAGCCTCCCGTTCGAGCCGGTCAAAGCTGCCGAGATCGCCGCTCAGCTTGTCCATCGCGTGCACCACGAGCGCCTCCCGTGTTGATGGGAGCACCGGGCTGCCGTGCTCGAAGCAGCCGTGATGCGACAGGATGATGTGGAGCAGTGCCTCAGCGAGGTTTGGGGGGAACCCTGGGATCTCCTCGATCGCGCGCCGCACGGTGTAGTAGCCGCTCGGGATCTCGCCGATCAGCTTGCCCGCGTCGTTCAGGCTCACGCCGCAGCTGTCGCCCGAGTAGGCGTCGAGCTTGCCGATGTCGTGAAGCAGCGCCCCGCAGAGCGCGAGCTCGCGGTCGATGCCAGCGAACGCGTCTGCAGCGGCGACGGATGCGTCGGCCACCTGCAGCGAGTGCTCGAGCAGACCGCAGCGGTACGCATGGTGGTTGTACTGGGCTGCAAACGCCCGGCGAAATGCGCGGCCACTGTTCGACTCGACACCCAGCAGCCGCGCCATCAGAGCTTCGAGGTGAGGATCACCGAGCTCGGCGAGGTGCTGGTCGAGCCTGCGTTCCAGCTCCGCGACCGGAGCTGCGGGAGCGTCGAGCAGACGATCCCAGTTGATCTGGAAGGGAACCAGAAGGCTATGAACGGTGATCTGCCGCCCGTAGCGCGGGTGCTCGGCAAAGCTCCCGATCACCCTCACGGGCTCGCCGGTTGCGGCCGCTGCGGCAGCCTCATCGATGTCGTCCCACACGACCGCGGCGACGATGCCGGTCCGGTCGGCGAGCGCAAGCCGCAGGTACTTCGCTCCGGCCCGGGTGCAACGGATCTCGCGCTCGCGAACAAGCAGCACCTGATCGACAGCGCTGCCGTCTCGCAGGTCGCGGACATCGCAAGTCGCGGGTGACGGACTGATGAGCTCCACATCCGAGGAGTCGTCGCACCTGGCTGCTTCCTGACTGCCCGTCGGCCGGATCACGGCCGCGATGACACGGGTCGGTGGGTGGAGCTGTGCTGGGCGTCAGGCGGGCGCCCGTGCGCGCGACCGTCGTTACATGGCGCGCAGCATCAGGGAATTGGCCGTCCGATCGTCAACATGAGCCAGCAGCAGCAGATCCGCGTCGTCGTCGAGAAGAAGGGCGGCTGTCTGAGCGGCTGCGGCACCGCGCTCGCCGTGATACTGCTGCTCGGCCTCACGATCCAATACTGGTACGTCGCACTCCCGATCGTTGCGATCGTCGCGATCGCAGCGATCAGCAAGGCCAAGACGCAGCGCAAGGAGGGGGCGCACAAGCCGGGCCCCCGAGATCCATGGCTAGACGAGGTGGCGGTTGCACTCGCGGACCTCGGGCTCAAGGAGATCGCCCGCAACACTGGCGCCCAGCTCGGTGGGGCGCCGATCGACGGCGACATCGGCCTGCAGGGGGAGCGGTTCGTCGTCTACGTCACCCTGTTCTCAGACCAGCGGTTGGCCCGGCAGGCGGAGCTCGGCCTGCGAGCCAAACCGGAGGTGCGCGACGCGATCGCCAAGGGCGTGACCGCGATCAGGACCGCCGAGCGGATCGTGTTTGTCGCCAACGGGCGCGGGTCGGTCGTCGACGAGTTCCGCCTCGATGAGGTCGCTCGCGTCGTGGGGCGGATGGCGGTCCCGCCTCCGTTGCTGCCGGCGCCGCCTGCCTCAGCTCCGGGCGCCCCACCGCCGAATCCAGATGTCCTGGAGCAGCTGCGGAAGCTCGGCGACCTACGGAAAGCCGGGGTCCTGACGGACGCGGAGTTCGAGGCCAAGAAGGCCGAGCTGCTCGGACGGCTGTGAGTGCGCGGCGTCGCCGAATTATTACCACGGGGGTGCCCGCTATCGCGCCGTAACGCCTCCCGCCGATCAGGGTTCGACGGCTGGCCCCGGTCCTCAGCGACGTCGGCGGCGTTCGGTAGACCTTTCCGTATGGCATCGCGGATCCTCAAGCTGCGCCGAGCGGATGTCTGCGTCTTGTGCGGCACCAACATCGATGCGCACACCGAGGCCTGGTGGGACGCCGGCATCAAGACGGTCACCTGTCTCTCGTGCCACTGGCGTACGAGTCAACCCCAGAACTCGCAGGAGCCCCAACTGCTCGAGCGGGGGCACGCAGGCGCAAGCGCTCGGCGTGAGTACGAGCGGCGCAGGACCAGCCGCGAGGCAAGCGTCCGTGGCGCGCACCGCCACATCGGCGGACTCCTGCTCTGGCTTCAGGACGCGCCACAACACGAGACCGCGTTCAGTACCGGCGAAGTCGGTGAGGTCGCAGTCGGTGAATCGCTCGACCGGCGGACGGCTGAAGGCCGGGCGATCATCCTTCACGATCGGCGCATGCCGCGGGCTCGCGGGAACATCGATCACGTCGCGATCGCGCCCGCAGGCGTGTTTGTGATCGACGCCAAGGCGCACTCGGGGAAGGTCCAGATCGACAGGCCGCTGCTCGGGTCGACCAAGTTGCGAATCGCGGGCCGAGATCGCACAGAGCTGATCGAAGGCCTCGATCGGCAGGTGGCCGCTGTACGCGACGCGCTTGACCGAGCCGGGCATGTCGACGTCCCGATCCAGGGGGTGCTCTGCTTCACGAACGCTGACCTACCACTCTTGCGCGCGCTGCGAATGCGCGGTCACCTCCTGCTCTACCGCAAGGCGTTGGCGACGCGGCTCAACGCCGACGGCTCGCTCCAGCCGAGCGAGATCGAGGCGATCGCACGCGGACTCGCGACGCAGCTCCCGGCCGCGTGAAATGTCGGCGCAAGACCGAGCACTGATGTCCTGCGACGACGACTCCAAGGTTCTGCGGCGACGGGATCGTAGCCAGGCCCATCGTGGTGGGCGTTTGGTCAGAGCTGCCCGTGCAAGACAGCGGTCGCGCATGCCACGATGGCGACGCGGTTAGGGTGCCGAGCAGATGGTTCAACCAGACGTCATAGAGCGCATCGTCGAGCAGAATCTCGGCGCGTACAGAGCGATGCCCTCCAGGCTCCAAGAGGATGTCAGCCAGGAGTCACAGGTCGCCAGTGACTATCGCGGACGGCTCGTCTACGAGCTTCTACAGAACGCGGACGACGCTATGGCTGACGAATCGACGATGGGTGACAGCGTGTCGTTCCTCGTAACCGACCACGAGCTGTGGATCGCGAACACCGGCAGGCCCCTGACGGATAGCGACGTGCTCGGCCTCTGCGGACTAGGGGCGAGCTCCAAGATCGACGCGGCTGGCAACCGCCGAGCCTCGATCGGGCACAAGGGCCTCGGTTTCAAGTCCGTCCTCGAGGTCACCGACGAGCCGTCCGTCTTCTCCCGTACGACGTCGTTCACGCTAGGGGCCGGCTATGCCCGACCGCTTGTGCGCAACCTCTGGCGTGAGCTATCGCTCGCGGAGCCCCGCGCCGTCCCGGCGATGCGGTTCCCCGCGCGAGTGTCGGAGGCATCGTCGCAGTGGTCGACCTACCAGGCAGAGGGCTTTAACACGGCCTTCCGGTTTCCATTCAAGGACTCGATCGACGACGAGCACCGAACGGCGGTTGCGGATCTCTTGCTCGGATTGCCGCTCACAACCGTTCTGTTCCTCAAGCACCTCGACGAGATCGTTGTCCGTGTGGAGCAACAAGCGCGCGATGCCCAGCGGATTTGGAAGGTCCGTCGAGAGCGGTTCGACGAGGTCAGCGGCTCGTGGTCCGAGGCGCCCGGCTTCGGCGGTTCTGGCACCTACCGCGTAACCGTCGCCGATGGCGAGCAGAGCGCGGCGTTCCTTGTCGCCCACGACGACGATGTCGCAATCGCCAACCGCCGCGCGGGGCTAACTGGGCAGGGATGGGAGGGAGTCGAGCTCACCGAAGTGTCTGTCGCGGCGCTTGAGCCCGCCACCGCGACGATGCCCCGCGAGTGGCGTCACTTCCACGTATTCCTGCCGACTGCTGAGGTGTGCCCGTATCCGATTCTGGTCAACGGCGCGTTTGCGACCGACCTCTCACGGCGGCACGTTCGCGTCTCCGGAGATGCCGACGATTACAACGCCCACCTCGTGCGCCACGCTGCGCATCTAGTCTGCTCCCGGCTGGTCCCGCTGCTGCGGCCGGCGGGAGTCGAGGCAGTTCTCCGCGTGCTCGATCGTGGCGATGTGGTCAGCGAGAACCAGAGCGCCGCCGGTCTGCTGCACGAGGCGATCGCTGAAGAGCTCGCGGCGATACCGCTGATCCCGACGGAGGACGGCGCTGATCTGACCCTCGTCGAGGCGGTGCTTCCGACCGCACTGCTCGAGGATGACGGCGAAGCCTTTCGCGCTGTTCTGCGGAGCGACGCGACATGGAACGATCAGCGCTTTCCGGTTGCTCGGTTCTGCGCAGGACGCTGGGCAAGAATCGCGGCCGATCACGGTGCGACCGAACTGTCGCCGCCCGACACGCTCAGCGTGCTCGCCCACTGCCACGATCTGGCGCGCTCAGTCTCCATCGACGATGAGTCCGCCGGATTCGAACTCGACCCGCTCCTCGAGTTGGCGATGGCACTCTGGACACGCGCGACGATCGGAGACAGGGAGGAGCTAGAACGCCGAGCACGTCACGAGCCGTTGTTTCCAGTGCACCGACGCGACGACAGGACTTTGGAGCGAGTCCGGCTCGGAGATACACCGGCGTTCTTCCCGCCCCAGTCTGCCCGCACGGAGATCGCACTCCCCGACCTGCGATTCATGTCCCACGCGCTGTGCTGGGGCGCACTCAACAAGACGGAGCGAGCGGACATGCTGGACGACCGGATGAACGCATGGGCGTCCCTGTTCGGAGTTCGCGAGTTCCGGTTCGAGACGGTCGTTCAGGCGGCGGTGCTCCCTGGGTTGGTCCTCAGACCAGATGAGGAAGCGCGCCAGCGGCACGATGCTCTCCGCAACCGGAAGGCTCTCGCGACCATCTGCCAGCTCGCCGGCCGCTTCGTGAAGCCAGATCGGCCGCTGCGTTATCAACGACTTCAGAGCGACCGTGCGCTCGTGCCTCTGAGTCGATTGCCCGTCCCGTGTCGCTCGACCGATGGTCAGCAGCGGTGGCTCCCGGCGTACCGCGTCTACTTCGGTGAGGACTGGATCGCCGACGACTCAGTCGAGCGAGTCCACAGGGCGTTGCCACCAGACACCAAGGCGACATTCGACTATTTGGATGCCCCCGAGGAGTTCCTCGGGCTCCTCGGTGACTACACACAGCCCGCCGCGGATGACGCGACGGAAGAAGACGTTGACGACGAGGTCGACGTCGACGAAGACGCCGACCAGGCGATCGAATCCAACGAGCGAGATCGCTGGATCGCGTTCCTCTCATGGATTGGAGTCAACCGATGTCTCCGTCCGGTGCATTTCCACGATGTCGAGGACGATGGCACTGGGTGGCTGACGACCAAGGACCTTTCCCGACCGAACGGCCGTGCGTTTCAGTCACTCGGCGAGACCTGGGATGGGTTCGCGGCGTCGCTGCGAACGAGACTAGAAGCCCAGCGCGATCTGACAGTCGTCACGCCGTACCTGTACGAGGCGCACGATCTCGACCAGATTGTCGCCATCGTCGCCGCTGCGAGTGCCGATGCGACATCGCACGTCGCCCGGACGTTCTTCGAACACCTCGCTAGGCACTGGTCGTGGCTCGCTTCGTTCGCCGACTGCCAGGTGGCGCTTGTCGAGCGTGGCAAGTGGCCGGGGCAGCGATCAAAGCCTCAACGAGCCCTCACCGAAGAGCTCGCATCCGGCGGCGACAACCTCTGGGTACAGCGACTGAACTCGCGGAGTGTGTGCCCCACCCGGCTAGGCCCGCGTGCTCCCGCTCTCACGTGGCGGCAGACCGCCGAGCTCGAGCGCAGATTTGGCCGCCGCGGCCGGTCGTCCGCTGCGCTGCTTCCCGTCCTCGACATGCCCCAGGGGGTCTCGAACGTAGCCGTCCGGGGACTGTCCGAGCGGCTCGGGGTCCGGGCTGAGCCTTCGCCCTCGACCTTTACGAGCGAGGACGCTCACCAACTTTGCGCGCAGCTAGAGCGCCTGTTCCCGGGAACGATCGAACCGAGTGATCTGCGCGAAGTCGTCAAGCCGGTTTACCGCCAGGTGTTCGAACTCCTCAGCGGTCATGCAGGGGCCGTCGATTCCCAGCACCCGTTGAGTGGAACGCCGCTCCTCGCCAACACACCCGAGGGCCTGCGTTTCCTGCCCGCGAACGAGATGCTCTACGCATCGACCCCGGGGATTCGCGAGCGCAGCGGTGTTGCGGCGGCGTTGAAGACCTTTGTACTTGAGGCCGAAGCGCCGGCTGCCGCGCCGTTGAGGAGCTTGTTCGGCATGCGTGTTCTCGAGGACGCACTTGAATGGCATCCGAGCCCCGGGGAATGCGCACTCGACGAGAACGCGTTGACGGTCATGCGAGACGGACTGAAGGTGCTCGTCCCCTCGCTCCTGGCTCGCATCCGAACGGAGCGCAACAACAACACCGACCTGCGTGTATTGCTGGAGTTCGTCGAACGCGTCGAGCCAGTGGAATCGCTGACGCTCAGTTGCGCGCTGGATGGTCAGTCGGTCGTTGGGCTCGCCGCCCGTCCGTACTTCGTGCAGGTCGGGAAAGGTGCTGAGCCGCTGCAGGCATTCGTTGTCTGGGACGCAGCTGACGGATGGCCACCAACGCCGGAGGCGGCACAGGGACTCGCCATGGCACTTGCGGATGCTCTTGGCATCAACCTCGTCGAGACGTTCCTCGCGTTTATCCAAAGCGACACGAACCAGCGCCGCCGTCTTCTTGACATCGCCGGCGGAGCGGGCCTGCTCGCCGAGATCGAGGATGAGTTGATAGGCGCTCCCGCGCTAGCCAACGCCGAGGTCGCCCCTGACCCAGAGCCAACTGCCAGCCCGGACGAAGCAGGAACCGAGCAGCCTGCCGACTCACCCCAGCCGCCGCCGGCAGCAGCTCCACGGATACCACTACTTCGGTTCGAGGACCTCACAATCGATGGCGAACCGGTGCTTGTGGTCGGCACCCGCCGGGAGAACGAGGAGCAGGACAACGGCCGAAAGCACACCGGTCAGAGCGATTTGTCGATCCGGCCGAAGCGAGCCGCGCCCGGGACGGACCTCAACGAGCTGGATGCCCTCGGTATGCGCATCGCAATGTCGTACGAGCTCCGACGGCTGCGTCGCTCAGGCCATCTCGACGCCACGGACGAGCTGGAGAATGACGCTCAAGCTCTCGTAGTCGATGTGCACAGCCCGGCCGCGATCCGGTCGGCAGTCGACGCGAACGTCGTCGTCAACGGCGTCATGCTCGACTTGGAGGCCATCGGTATCAGCCAGCTCTACCCGGGCTTCGACATCCTCACAATCGCCAACGGAAAGCCCGAGCGCCTCATCGAGCTGAAGTCGTCCGGCGTCGATGCCCGCGTCCAAGTGATGAGCTGGAATGAGTGGAAGACGGCGAGCGCCAGCAGCGTTCGTGGTTCGTTTTGGCTGTACCTCGTCGGGAACCTGAGGTCCGATCTGCCACACGCAGCGCCGTACGTCAGAGCCATCCGCGATCCGTTCGGGAGCCTTGTGGCGGATGAGGTCTCTGAAAGACAACTCCGACGCGCGGTGCAACTCCGTGTCGGGGAGTTCAAGCAGGCCGAGCATCTTGACCTCGGCGTGGCGGTTGGCGCCGGTTCGTCATCTGCCGGCGTCGGCGCCCCGCCGGAGTCCGAGGCGGCGTCGCACTAGCTGTGGATTACCAAGCGTCGAGCTGTTCGCGGAGCACGGCGGCCTCGCTCCGCATCGCCTCGATCGTGGCTGCGTGGACGCGAGGGTGGAGGGTGCCGCCGGCCCGCTGCAATTCTCTGGGCTCGACGGAGGCAAGGGTAGGGTGCGCTCATGAGCCGGATCGACAGGTCGGCTTCACCCGCGCAGGAGCGCAGCGGCTGGAGCGCATCTGCGCTGTCCCGGTCGCGGCGTTTGAGGCGCACCCCAAGACGTGGGATGCGGATCGCTGTGAAATCAGCCTGGACAGCCAGCGGGGCGTCGTATTGACGACTACGACGACCCCGGCGAGCTGTGGACGGCCAGACGCCTGGCGGCGCATTATGCGGTCGGCGTTCGTTTCAGCTACGCGCACGCCGACGATCTCGGGGCGATCCGCCTCGGGGCTGGACCACGACCGCGCTTGAGGTTCGATCCGGCAGTTGTGCGCGACTGTGGGCGAGCGTGCACACGCTGCCGCCGGAGGCGCGCACCCGGCGCCGCCGTCCGACAACGAAGCTGCATGCTGTGCCGACCGTCGAGCTTCTGGAATTCGAGAGCGATGACCGACGCTGACTCCGCGCAAGCGGCGCCGCTCTGAGAGCCCGTGTGCCCCGCAGTTGGCGATGAGCAGGTGCGTCGCGACGCACGGGTCGAGACCCGCATTCGCGCTCGCGCGAGCATGGGAAGCGGGGGCTTCGTAACCGCATGTGTCCGACGCCAGCCGTCTGAGGGCGGAGCGCCTGGTGGCCCGCTTCAGCGGTAGTGGAGTGGCGTGCGTGGCCCGCTGGCGGTTTGTTTGCCGCCGCGAGTGGCGACATGTCATCGAAGATTGTTCGTCGTCAGTGAGTCGTGGCGTGGGTGGGCCGGGTGGTGGGTGGTTGCTGGATCCCGGTTTGGATGTAGCGGGCGGCGACGAGGCAGGCGATAACTCCGAGCAGCCGTCGTAGTGATCGTTCGGGAAGGTGACGTTGCAGACGGGCGCCGAGGTAGCTGCCGGCGAATCCGCCGGCGCCGAGAAAGGCTCCGAGCGCCCAATCCGGGGCGATCGCGCCGCCGTGGGTCGCTTGAAGGACTTGGTAGGTGACGATCCCGCCGATCGAGGTTAGGAAGGTGGCAGCCAGTGTCGCGGGTGCGACCTCGTAGGCCGAGTAGCCGACGGCGAGCAGGATCGGGGCGAGGATCGACCCGCCGCCGATTCCGTAGATCCCGCCGACGGTTCCGACCAGCACCGATAGCGCCCAGATCCCGGAGCGTCCTCGACGGGTGGGTTTTGGCCGGATGGGCGGGAGGCGTTGGCTTGCGAGCGCGAGCCATAGTCCGAGGGGGAGCAGAACGCCGGCGACGACCAGTTCGAATGCGCGGCCGCCTGAGAGCAGCTCGACGCGGATGATCGCGCCGGCGATGACGCCGGGCAGTGTTCCGGCGACGAGCAGCCAGGTCAGGTGGTTGAGCAGCCGGCGTTCGTGCCAGAAGCGCAGCAGTCCGCCGGGGACGCCGGCGACGTTGAACAGCAGGTTGGTCGGGGTGACAGCGGGGCTCGGGACGTTCAGGATGCTGAGCTGGATCGGTAGGAGCAGCACGGCGCCGGACACCCCAGCCGGTGTCGTGATCAGCGCGAGCAGGAACGCGCAGAGCGCGCCGGCGGGCCATTCCCAGGGCACGTCGTCAGCCTGGCCCCCGCGGCCGCGTAAGGCCGCGAAGGCGCAGCCCGCTCAGCGGGGGGGGTGCCGAGGGCGCGATCGTCGAGGAGCCTGGCGCGCTCCTCCAGGAGACGGCAGTCGTCGATCGATCTGCATGTGCAGTCGCCGCAGAACTGGAGCAGCTGCTGAACGGTCGTCGCGCGTTCGCTCGCCTCAACCGTCCCACTCTGCAAGCAAAACTTGAGATTTACGCGCACCCCCCCGGTCGCTACGGTCGGGGCGTGGTGTCGTCATCCCCCGCCAACCGAATGTTGCTGCGCCGGGGCTTCGCCCTTGAGTACGTAACGCTCGCGTGGAACGTCGTCGGCACGGTCGTTCTGGCTATCGCGGCGCTGATGGCTGGCTCGGTGGCGCTGGCTGGTTTTGGGGTGGATTCGTTGATCGAGATCGTCGCATCGACGGTAGTGGTCTGGCAGCTTCGCGGCGGCGTCGGCGCACGGCGCGAGCGGCGCGCGTTGCGGATCATCTCGGTGGCGTTTGCACTGCTGGCCGTGTACATCGCGATTCAGGCGGGAGTGACGCTTGGTTCGCGTACTCACCCGGGCCATTCGATTCTTGGGATCGTGTGGCTCGCGGTCACCATGGTGGTCATGCTGGCGCTGGCGTCGGGCAAGCGCGACACGGGTGAGCGGCTCGGCAATGCGGTCCTGCGTGCGGAGGCGCGCGTCACCATGATCGACGCGGCGCTCGCGGCGGCGGTGTTGGTTGGCGTGGCTCTGAACGCGGCGGCGGGCTGGTGGTGGGCGGATCCGCTGTCGGCGCTCGTCATCTTGGTTTACGCGCTGCGAGAGGCGCGACAGGCGTGGGCCGAGGCCGCGTGACGACGGCTATCAAGCTGATCGCGCTGGTTCTGCCGCTCGGGCTGGATACGTTCGCGGTCTCCGCCGCGATCGGCGTCGGCGGTCTGAGCACCGGGCGGCGTCTGCGGCTATCGGTGCTGATGGCGATCTTCGAGGCGGGCATGCCGCTTGTCGGGCTTGCTCTCGGCGTGCCGGTCGGGCACGTTGTCGGTGCCGCGGCCGATTACGTCGCGATCGTCGTGTTATGGGCCTTCGGTGTCTACACGCTGGTCGATCGTGGCGACGGTGAGGTTGAGCAGCTGCGGGAGCTTGGGAGGGTGACGGGCTGGAGCGCGCTGGTGCTCGGCTTGAGCGTCAGTCTCGATGAGCTCGCGGTCGGGTTCACGCTCGGGCTGCTGCGCCTCCCGACGCTGCTTGTGGTCGTGCTGATCGGCGTGCAGGCGTTCGTGCTCTCCCAACTCGGGCTGCGACTCGGGGCACGGGTGGGTTCCGATGTTCGCGAGGGAGCGGAGCGCCTGGCAGGGCTCGTGCTGATCGCGCTCGGGCTCGGGCTGCTGATCGAGCGGATCGCCTCCATTTAGTCGACCTGGCGCAGCGGGGGAGCCCCGGTCGCCTCATGAGGACAGTTGAGCTTCGGTTTGGCGCGGTGGACCGGTATCGTTGCCTCAGAGCGATGAGGCTCGCTCTTAACCGCGGCGCTGTGCCGCTGATGGCCTCTACGACATTCGACTATCGATGTTTCGTGGAGGTTTGCGATGGAGCCTTTTGGATTCGCCCGTGACAGCGCGATGGGTGTGGCGTTGTCGAGCCTGGAGGTCGGGCGGTGAGCATCCAGATCCCGATCCCCGGCGGTGACGATTTGACGGTCGAGCACCTGGTGCTTGACGTGAACGGAACGCTCACGCATCACGGCGAGCCGATTGTTTCCGCAATCACCACGCTCGAGAAGCTGAGCGATCGTCTGACGCTTCACCTCCTCTCGGCCGACACGTTCGGGACGGCCGGCGAGCTGGCTGCATCGCTGGGCGCCACATACCGGCAGGTCGCCACCGGCGAGGACAAGCGGGACTATGTCGTTGCGCTCGGTGCCGAGCAGTGTGTGGCGGTGGGGAACGGACGCAACGACGCGGCGATGCTGGGCGCGGCGGCGGTTGGGATTGCCGTGCTCGGACCCGAGGGGCTCCACGGCGCTGCGCTGAACGCGGCTGAGGTCAGCGCCTTATCGATCGATGAGGCGCTTGATCTACTCGTCGAGCCTCGGGGGCTGACGGCGACCCTACGGCCGTGACAGCGAGGATGCAGCTCAGGGCCTGCGGCGGGCGAGGCGTAGTCCACCGTGGCGTTCGTGCTCGTGGATGGCGGCGGCGGCGGGGACCATCTCGCTGGTCACGAGGCCGGTCTCTGCGGTGAGCTCGTCGACGAGCTCGAACGCCGTGGCGATCCGTTCGGGTGTGTCGATGACGATCGTGACGACGGGCACGTGCCGGCGGAGCTGCAGGAGCCTGTCGCCGTGCGGAGCGTGGTCGCCGTGGAAGCCCCAGATACCACGCAAGCTGGTCGCGCCTCGTGTGTCGGTGTGCTCTCTGAGCGCGCGGACGAGCGCTCGGTGCAGCGGCCGGCCGTTGTGTTGGGCGCTTTCTGAGCTGTAGATCATCAGCTTCTGCCACATCGCCAGTCCATGCTCGTCGGTGCCTGGCAGCGATGGGGGCGTGTCCAGCAGCTGGCCGTCGCGCTTGCAGACGCGGACCCGCTCGAGCGTGAGCATCGGTCGCCGCAGGAGCGCTCCGAGCTCCGGCAGGACGCTGGCGATCTGCTCTCCGGCGCCGACCGCGATGATCATCATCGGCACGTCGGCGTTGCGGCCGAAGAACTTCGCGCGGGCGCGCACTCCATGGCTGGTGCCGTCGACGCCGAGAAACGCGGTTGCGCCGGCGATCCCGCGGCGGTACAGCAGGTCGCAGACGGCGGCGAACGCGGCCTCGCGGTAGACGCGTTCCTGGCGGCCGACGTAGACGGTCAGCTTGGTCGCCTCGTGCAGCTCCTCGGGGAGCTGGACGGCGGTGATCTCGCCGGAGAGCATGCGGGCGCGCTCCAGCGTGAGCAGGCCTTTGCGTTTGATCTTGACCACGTCGTCGAGGAGCGCTTCGATGCGGGGTCTGGTGTCCACGGCGACGGAGACGACCGGGAGGTCCTCGGAGAGGCTGAGCAGCATGTCGGTGTGGACTTGGTGCTTGAGCCCGAAGCCTTCGATCCCGCGCAGCAGGATGCTGGTCTGCACCTCGTGGCGGCCGTAGAGGTCCAGCAGCTCGTCGGCGAGCAGGTGATGCTCGGTGCGGTCGCGTTCGCCGAAGTAGGTCGTGAGCTTGAGGCAGTCCTCGTTCATGTGTGGGCGCCGATCGTGCGGCCGAGCGCGACGGCGCCGATCCCGAACGCGAGGCTGATGAGCGTGTTGGCCAGCGCGCGCAGGAACTCGCCTTCTTCGCGCAACCGGTGGGTTTCCAGCATCCAGGTCGAGAACGTGGTGTAGGAGCCGAGCGTCGCGGTCCCGGCGAGCACGACGGCATCGCCGCTCAGCGCCAGACCCGTGACGAGCCCGAGCGCGAACGCGCCGGTGATGTTGATGACCAGCGTTCCCAGCGGGAACTCGCGTCCGAAGGCGGTGGCGATGATCGCGTCGATCACGAACCGGGCGAGCGCGCCGACACCGCCGAGCGCCAGGACCGCGAGCCAGGTCAGCGCGCTCATGAGCGCAACCGGATCCGCCGGGTGAGCACGGTGGAGCCGAAGATCGCCAGATAGCCAGCGGTGATGCTGCCAAACGCGTACCCGGCCGCGAGCACGTAGTGGCGGTGGTCGAGCATCTTCAGCAGCTCCAGCTGCATGGTTGAGAATGTCGTATAGGCGCCGCAGAATCCGGTGCCGACCAGCGGCCGGCGGTAGGTGGAGAGCGGGAGGCGGTCCTGGAGGCGGGTGACGAGGTAGCCGAGCAAGAGGGCGCCCGAGACGTTGATCGCGAACACCGCCCACGGCCAGCTCGTCGCGGTGCTCGGGTACTGGTTGGTCAGCTCGACCCGCAGCGCGGCGCCGGCGGCGCCGCCGACGAAGATCGATGCGAGCTCACGAACGTCCAGGCGCGGCAGGTAGCTGGTCACGAGCGATGGCTTTCCTCGGTTGAGGTATCTGACGAGCGACATCTGGCCGAGATGAAACGCGCATCCGGCCGCCCAGCCGAAGCCGATCAACCCCAGATCGTGCAGGGTGTGCCCGCCAAACCGAGAGATCGTGCCGAGGATCAGGCCACCGATGCCGGTGGCAACCTCGATCTGCTGCACCCTCTGTGGGTCGCGGGTCATCGCATCGAGTCCTGGCCGACGACCAGCACGGGTGTGGCCGCGTCGGCGATCAGGTCCTGGGCGACGCCCCGCAGCAGCAGCCGGCCGGCGCGCCGGGCGGAATGCTGTCCGCAGACGATCAGGTCGAACCCGTGCTCGTGAGCGTGGGCGAGCAGGGTTCGCGCCGGCGCGTCGCCTTGGAGGATCTGGTGCTCGACCTCGACGCCGGCGCGCTCAGCACGGTCTTTGACCTCGTCAAAGCTGCTCTGCAGGTAGCGGTGGGCGGCATCTTCGGATTCGGCGCGGTCGCCGGTTGTCTCGGCGTGTGTCGGGGAGTAGGCGACCGACACGACCTGAAGCTCGCCGTCGTAGCGGCGGGTCAGGTCGATCGCGAGGTCAAACGCCCTCAGCGCGACCTCGGAGCCGTCCCAGGCAAGCAGGATTCGTTGGAACATCAGCGCAGGATGGGGATCAGGGCCAGGGCGGCCAGCAAGGCGATCAGCATGTAGAGCAGGTAGAGCGACAGCCGCCCGGACTGAAACGCACGCACGCACCCAGCGAGCCGCAGCGCGAGGTCCGTGAGCGGCGCGTAGAGGAAGCGATCGACCGCCAGCACGACCCGGGTGTCGAGCGTGAAGGTGCCGGCTTCGCCATCGCCTGGACGCCGGGGTGAGGCGGCTGCGGTAGCCCAGCGGGCCGCGCAGGATCACGCGCATCGGGTTGGAGTAGGCCGAGGGTCGATATTGCACGGCGGCGAGCTCAGCGCCGCTTCCGGTCACCCAGACAGGGGCACGACGGGCCCGGCCGCGCCCGCCGACTCGAGAGAGGGCGATCGCCGCGAGCGCGTAGGCGGGCAGCGCGATGCTCAGCCAGGTCGGCGCGAGCACCGAGAAGTTCGCAAACACCGGGCCGAGGACCAGCGGGTGGCTGATCGTGCTCGTGGCCGCGTCGAAGCCCAGCAGGCCCTGCAGGCCGCTGCCGAGCGCGTGGATCTCCCACGGTGCGACCGTACCGAGGAACAGGATCACGATCCCGAGCAGGGCGAGACCGATCGGTCGGCGTGACGGCTCGCGCGCGATGGTGAGCTTGTCGCGGGCGCGGCCGAGGAAGGTGAAGCTGTAGTACTTCGCGAACGCGAGCAGTCCGATGCCGGCGGTCAGCGCGAGCGCGGCGGCGGCCAGGGCGCACAGCAGCCGCGAGAGCAGGGTCGGCATCCGGAAGCCCTGCAGGAGCGCTTCGAAGGTGAACCACTCGCTGACGAAACCGCCCAGGGGAGGGATCGCGGCGAGCGTCAACGACGCGACGCCAAGACCGAGCGCGGTGGCGGGCAGCAGGCGGGAGAGCCCGCCGAGGGGATCGATCCGCCGCTGGCCGGTGGCCTGCTCCACGCGGTCGATCGCCGATCAGCGCCAGGCTCTTGGCGAGGTTGTGCGCGCACACGTGGAGCGTCGCGGCGAGCAGTCCCACGGCGGCGAGTTTCGGCTGGTGCGCGGCGTGACCGAGCAGCGCGACACCCAGTCCGACGGTCGCGATACCCGGTGTGCTCGACGGTCGAGTAGCCGAGAAAGCGCCGCAGATCGTCCTGGGTGAGGGCGTAGAGGATGCCGAGCATCGCGGTCAGCGCGCCGAGGATCAGCAGTGCGTCACCGCACCAGATCGGCAGCGGCCCGAGGATCTGAAACTCAAACCGCCACAGCCCGTAGAAGCCGGCACACAGCGCCACCGACAGAGATGCCGCCCCGAGCCGCGGCGCTGCCCCGTAGCCGGCGGGCAGTCCACCCTGCAGCGGGATCACACCGACCTTGGTCGCGAACGAGGTCAAGAACAACGCGAACAGCAACCCGCGCGTACCGGCCGAGAGCGACGCGTGCGTCCACGCGGCCAGGGAGAAGCTGTGGGTGTGGGCGTAGAGCAGCGCGAACGCAGCAAGCAGAGCCGCCCCGCCGATCTTCGCCAGCCCGCCGGTGAGGTAACCGGCCAGCAGCTCGCCGGGATGCTCGCGATCGGCGCTGGCGATCAGGTAGATGCAGACGGTGAGCAGCTCCCACGCCAGGAAGAACAGGAACGCGTTATCGGAGCCGATCGTGACCGCGACCGCGAGCAGCAGAACGCTGCTCAGCCCGGTCAGCCAGCGTCCCGCGGGCAACTCGGCGTAGGCGAGCGACACCGCGGCGCCGGTCACCCCGGCAAGAGCCAGGAAGATTCCCGCCAGCCCGTTGGCGCGCAGCGCAGAGCTCCCGAACCCCAACCAGCCGCCGAGCTCGAGCACCGGCTGAGCGCCACCGAGCGCGGCGGTCAGTCCGACCAGCACGAGCAGCGCACACCCGGCGGCCGAGAGCAGCGCCGCGACGCGGCCGAGCCGGATCGCCACCAGAGGCGCCGCCGCGAGCGCCGACATCGCGATCGCGAACACCAGCGTCACGCCACCACTCCTTGCGGGTTGACCACGCCGACGGCCTGCAGCAGCCCGTCGAGGATCGCGATCGGGGCTGGCGGGGACCCGGGAACGTAGACGTCGACCGGCAGGACCTGATCGACGCCGCCGGCGACCTCGTCTCCGGCCGCGGCGAGTCCGCCCGAGCAGGCGTCGGTGCCGACCGCGACCAGCGCCTTGGGCTCGGGCATCACCTCCCACGTGCGCTCAAGCGGATCGCGCATCGCCGTGGTGACGCCGCCGGTGACCAGCAGGATGTCGGCGTGGCGGGGGGCGGCGGTGAGAAAGAACCCGAGTCGCTGAATGTCGTAGTAGGGATTCCACAGCGCCTGGATCTCCCATTCCTCTGACCCGTCCGATCCGCAGTCGATATGGCGAACGTGAACCGAGCGGCGCAGCATCCGGATCTGCTCGCCGAGCACCGGCCGAGCGCCGCCGCGGTCCGATTCGGCGCCGAGGACGAGCCCGCCGCGCGACCGACCGGCGCTCTCGTAGCGTTCGGTGAACGCGAACCGGTCCGGTGCCGCGCGCACGCACTCACCGCACAGGATGCACCGCCCGCGGTCGACCGTCACCCGGCCGTCCTCGATCGAAATCGCGCCGGTCGGGCAGACCGCCGCGAGCTCGGGGGAGGCGCCGTCGGGATCGAGCAGCTCGAGCTGGCCGACGAAGCCGGGAGCCGGCCGCTCCGGCGCGCGGGGATAGCGGGTGGTGATCCGGCCCTTGGCGAGCCCGCGGAGGATCCACTCGAGCATCAGCGATCGGCTCCCGCCGGCGTAAGTCCGAAGCTGTGCTCGATGAACGCGAAGTCGGTGAGCACATCCTTGGGAAACGCGTGATCGAACAGCGCCCAGTTGCGCAACGACGGCGAGGCGACGTGCGCGCGCGCAATCAGCCCGTCGCGAACCTCGACCCAGATCACCAGCTCACCCTGGGGAGCTTCGCTCCACCCAAACGCCGCCCCCGACCCGTCCGGTGAATACGGAACGCTCAGCTGTCCGTCGCGGCGGCGCAGGTGATCGACGGACTGGCGCAGGATCCGCAGCGATTCGCCCAGCTCCGCAAAGCGCACGTTGATCCGCGCCATCGCATCCCCGTCCCGCGCGGTCGACACCCGCAGCCCGAGACGGCGGTAATCGCCGTACGGTCGCTCGTGGCGAGCGTCGGTCGAGACCCCTGAGCCGCGCGCGACCGGCCCGACCGCGCCGTAGCGCTCCACGAGCTCGCGCCCGAGATGGCCAGCGCCGATCAGACGGTCGGTCATCGAAGCCGTCCCCACGAACAGCCGGCGATCGCGGCGCAGGTCTCGCTCGAGCCGGTCCAGCTCGCCCAGCAGATCATCGAGCCCCATCCGCCCGTCAAAGCGCACGCCCGCCCGGCACCACGACGCCACGCCCGAAGCGGCTGCCGGTGAGCGCCGCGCGGATCCGCATCGTCTGCTCCTTGAGGATCTGAAAGCGCGCCTGTCCGACGTAGAGCGCGGTCGTCTCGGCCTCCTTGGCGATCACATCCAGATGACACGCGATCCGCTCGAGCTCGGCGTGCACCGCCCGCCAGCGCTGCGCCCGCGCCGGAGGCTCGACATCCAGCGCCCGCTCGACCGCCTGCGAGAACGCTGACGCGTACGCGACACTGGCGATCCCGGCGATCCGCTCGACGACGTGAACGGCCCGGTCCGGAGCCAGACCGACCAGGCGCGCCTCCAGCCCGCGGTGCTTGAAGAACGGGCGCGTCTGGATCCGGGGGACGTCCTCCCCGCCGGTCTCGATCAAGAACTGGATCGCCTCGAAAACGCCCGAGCGCACCGGACCGAAGGGCAGCGAGAACACGTCAAGCCCGGATCACCCGGCCGTCGAGCTGAGATGCATCCGGCCGGGTCAGCCATCGACCGGTGTGCCCCACGCTCCCGGGGTAAGACCGCTCGAGCAGCTCTCGCTCAGCCCAGCGAGCGGCGGGCAGCCACGCGCCCAGCGACGGCAGCGGCGGCGCTTCACCCGCTTCCAGCGGGGCGCGCAACACGAGCAGATCGCCACGCAGCGCAAACACGGCCATCAGCGCCCGCTCGGGCCAGCCCGCGCAAGAACACGGTCACGAAACGCGCCCCCGCATCGCTGATCGTCCGGGCCGCCTTGTCGAACCCATCGGCTGCGACCCTGAGCCATAGCTCATCGTCGCCCGCCCGTTCGCACTCGACCTCGAGCGCCTCGGGAAGATAATCGGGCAAGCCGATCGGCTCCTCAGCGACGCTCATCCGCCCGCCGCCCCCAGCCGATGACCGGCGTTGCTCAGCAGCGCCGCCAGGTCCCCGGGAAGGTGAACGCCCAGCGCGACGCTGACCAGCTAGACAGCCGAGCATCCCGGCGATCATCCAGGCGCTGCGCTCACCCACCGGTCGCCCATGACCCGGCGCGGCCTGGGGGCTGAGGACCATCCGGCCGGCGTGCCAGATGACCCCGAAGAACGCGAGGTTGACGAACACCAACAGCAGGCTCACCCCGACATACTGCGGTCGCGCGAAGCCGCCCACGACGATCTCAAACTCGCTGCGAAACACGCCCGAGAGCGGCAGTCCGGACAGCGCCAGCGCCGCGGCGAGGAACATCGGCCCTGTCCACGGCATCGCGCTCCCGGCTCCGGTCACCCCCTCGACCTCCTTGGTGTCATAGCCGCGCAGCAACGAGCCGGACCCGAAGAACGCCAGGCCCTTCGCCGACGCGTGCGTGATCACGTGCAGCAGCGCACCGGCGATCGCCAGCGGCGCGCCGAAGCCGATCCCGAGGGCGATGATCCCCATGTGCTCGATCGAGGAATACGCCAGCAGCCGCTTGTAGCTGCCCTGGCGCAGCACGAAGAAGCTCGCCGCCACCAGCGAGATCACCCCGAACACGATCAGCACGTGCTCGGCAAAGCCCCGCTGCCCACTCGCCACACTCACCTGGAAGAAGCGCAGGATCGCGTAGAACGCCCCGGACAACAGCGAGCCCGACAGCAGCGCTGAGACGGGTGCCGGCGCCTCGCTGTGAGCGTCGGGAAGCCACGTGTGCATCGGCACGAACCCGACCTTCGTCCCGAACCCCACCACCGCCAGCACGAACGACAGCCGCACCGCGTCGCGCGAGAGGCCGTGAGCGTGGGCGGTAAAGCGCACGAACCGGGGCACGTACGCGCTCCCGAGCACGTGGGTGCCGGTCGCGTAGAGCACGATGATCGACAACAGCGCGATCCCGAGACCGCTCGACGCGATCAGGACGTACTTCCACGACGCCTCCAGCGCCGCGTCGGTCCGGTCGATCGCCACCAGCAGCGCCGAGATGATCGTCGTCAGCTCGAGCGCGACCCACAGGGTGCCGAAGTCAGCGACCAGCGGCACCAGCAGCATCGACCAGCCAAACAAGTTCAGCAGCGCGAAATAGCGCCGGGCGAACCGGGGAAAATCCGCATGAGTCTGATCGACGCCGAGATAGCCGACCGAGAACACTGCGGCCATCGCGTACAGCAAGCCCGTCGCGAGCAGGAACACCGCGCCGAGGGAGTCAAGGCGGATCCAACCACCGGCCGTGGCCAGAACCCGTCCGTGCTCGACCGCGATCGCGATCGGCCACCGCGAAGCCAAGCGACATGGCGCCGGCGAGCACGGTGGCGGCGCGGGCCAGCCGCCAGCCTCCGAACAGGGCGAGCAGCACCGCAGCCAGCGGCACACCGAGGATCGTGTACAGGGTCCAGCTCATCCGGTCAACCGGTTCAGGACATCGGTCCGCACGGCCGTCCGCTCGACGGCCAGGTACTGGACGAGCACGACGAACACCAGGACGCCGACCAGCACGTCGAACAGCAGCAGCAACGCGAGGATGATCGGCAGACCAGGCGCGATCACCAGGCTCGCCACCGACACCGCGTTCTCGAGCACCAGAAAGCCCAGCAGCTGCGACGGCGCATATGGGCGCAGAACCATCAGCAGGAACGCGACCAGCACGCCGGCGACCGCCACCGGCAAGCCCGAGAGCGGCAGTGCCGCCTCCGCGCCGATGTGCACCGGGCGAAGCACCACGAACGCCAGCGACGACAAGCCCAACCGCGATCAAGATCCCGCTCGGGACCCCGAGCACCGACGGGACGCGCGGCTCGATCTCGAGATTTCGCAGCACGAACCGGATGCCCTGGGGAAACACCAGCGCCTTCAGGCCGATCGTAACCGCGGCCAGCACATACAGCGAGCTGCCGCCGTGTCCCGCCGCAGCGGTCGCGAACGCCAGCGCCGCCACCACCAGCGACCCGAGCGCGTAGAGGCGCAGCTGCTCCCACACATCCTGAGAGCGCAGCAACCCGAACTCCAACAGCAGCACCAGCACCGCGGTGATCGTCGCGACCGCGCCGAACACGGTCAGCCGACCGTCGCCGAAGCTCGGCTCAAACAGGAAGATGACCACCGCCAGCACGGCGAGCATGAAGCTCGCGACGGTGAACTCGGGGATCTTGTACAGCCGCAGCTTCGCGAAGCTCGACTCGATCACCACCACCACCGTCCCCACCCCCAGACGCCTTGACGAACAGCAGCCCGATCGCCAGCAGCACCCGATCCAGCCGGCCGGTGCTCGCCATGCCCCACGGGACCACGAGCACGTTGGCAAAGATCGTGAAGAGCAACAGCTGCTTTACGTATGAGCCCCAGCGCAAGAACGCCAGACCGGGCCCCGAGTGCTCAACCACGCGCGCCTCCTCGATCTGGCCGAACTCGAGTGTCGAGCCGTGATTCTCGACCGGGATCCGTCCGGTCTCGACTAAAACCAGCATGAAGAACGCCGCGATCATCAACAGATGACTAGGCCGCAGCACCTGAACCGCCGATGAGCGCAGCGTCGCCCCGAACGCGTACGGCAGATCGGTATGAGTCGTCAACGCCAGCACAAACGTGACGAAGATCACCGTCGGCTCGTTCAACGCTCCAAACGACCGCAAACGGCTCGACCCCAGCTGCGCATACGGACTGCCGCTGTCCACCGCCGCGATCGACACCGCGAAGCTCGCCAGACCGAGGATCAACCCGACGGCGAAGAAATCCCCGATGTAGCCCAGCGGCAACGGGAAGTTGGTCAGCGCCGGGATCAGCAGGGGAATCGTCGCGTACGCGGCGAAGCTGACGTACGGCGCCGCGCGAAACACCGGGCCCGCCGGCGCCGGCAGCACCGTCTCCTTACGCACCAGCTTCAGAAGGTCGTAGTAGGGCTGCAGCACCCGTGGACCCCGACGCTGCTGGATGATCGCCTCAGCCCGCGCGATGATCCCCCCCACCAAAGGCGCCAGCGCCAGGATCGTCACGACCTGAAGAACCTGGACCGCCCAGTCAGGAAGCGTCGGCACAGCCTTGACTCACTCCTCTCGCGTGTACATGGGTTGGCGCGAAAGGAGCCATCAGCCCTACAAAGGGCGGTTCAGGCATCCGCTGCCGGACACCCGCCAGAGCTCCATCTGGCAAATGACAGCCTATCGAATAGGCGCGAGCACGGGCCCAGCGACCGTTTCGAGCATCAGATCCCGAGCTTTGCTTCGACAGGCGGTCCAGCAGTCCGACCTGACGTCATCCCGCTTGACGCTGACTGCCGCACCGCCACACGCGGGCGTCTGCACGGCGCGAATAGCGATTGTCGATTAGGACGAAGCACCTCACCGGGCCCAGACCGGCCGCTGACGGCTCCTTTGCCGGGCGAACGCGCAGGCGTCGGCGCTTATCTCCCAGGCTGGCCAGCACGGTGACGCTTTGACCTGCCGGCACCTGCTTTCGCAGCGCAACGAGCACCTTGGCGTTCCCCGGGTCGCGTCTCAGAACTGCTGTAAATAGTTGAGCTGGGTGCTGTCAGAGCGACGGCGTAGGTTCCCTCAAGTCCTGACAGACGATGAAGGAGGCCTACGCCGTGAGACGCACCGTACCGCCATCAGCGGAGATACAAGCGAGCATCGACAAGCTGTTGTCGAAGGGGATGGTCGATGACCCGCAGAAGATGCTGTCCGAGCTCGGCAGGCTCGGCGCCCGGTTGATCATCCAGCGGGCTGTCGAGGAGGAGTTCGACACCTGGTTGGGCCGCGCTCGCTATGAGCGCCGGCCCGAGCGTCAGCGCGGCTTGCGCAACTACGAGTCGGGGATGCGTAACGGTTTCCGGCCTCGGCATGTGCAGACGGCTGAGGGTGAGCTGCGGATCGAGCTTCCGCAGGCACGTGAGGCGGCTGCGCCGTTCGTTTCCAAGCTGTTCCCGAAGTGGCACTGCAAGCGGCTGTTGCGGACCGATCCGCTCAAGGCGCTGGTGATTGGCGGGTTCGTTCGTGGCCTGTCGATGCGCGACATCGAGTCTCTGTGTGAGGAGGCCGGGCTGGGGAAGACCTCGCGCTCCACGGTCGCGAGGATCTGCGCTGAGCTGCACGAGCGCTTTGAGGCGTTCTGTCGCCGCTCGCTCTATGACGTGAACCTGGTCGTCCTGTTTCTCGACGCGATCTATCTGCCGGTCCGTCCCAGCGGCCCGAAGGAGGGCGTGATCTGCGCCTGGGGAATCACCGAGAACGGCGACAGGGCGCTGGTTTCGGTGCGGTTGGGGATGCGCGAGACCAAGGAGGACTGGCTCGAGCTCGGCCGCGACCTCATCAGCCGCGGACTCCCCGCGCCACGGTTGATCGTCGCCGACGGCGCGGCCGGCCTGCCCTCGGCAGTCGAGGAGATCTGGCCGCGCGCCGATCGCCAGCACTGTGCCGTTCACCGCTTGCGCAACCTCCTGGCCAAGCTCCCCAAGTCAGAGCAGGACCGGATCCGTTTCAACTACTGGTCAGCACTCACCGACGCGACCTCAGTCAAGGACGGCAAGCTCCGTGTCCAGGTCCTCATCAGTGAACTCGAGCACGCCGGCTATGACGCCGCTGCGCGCTGTCTCGCCGACGATCTCGACGCCTTGGTCGTGCACCTGCGCTATCCGCTCAGACACCGCGAACGGTGGCGGTCAACCAACCTGCTCGAACGCTCACTCGGAGAAGTCCGCCGGCGCACGAAGGTGATGGGCCGCTTCCCCGGCGAGACCAGCTGCCTGTCACTCGTCTGGGCAGTGCTCGACCTGTTCTTCAGCCACGCCAGCAACGGCGCCACGTTCACCGACGTTGACCGCCAACACCTCTACCGAATCAAATACCAGCAAGCCGACCCCAACACCCTCGACGAGGAGATCGCCGCAGCCTAGACTCAACCACGGGAACCTAGCCCGCGGCGAATTTACAGCAGCAAAGAGACGCAACCGTTCCCCGATGTCCGCCCTGCAATGCGCGGGAAGTAGGTCCAACCGGTGCGCACACGCTTGCGGGCCGACCTTGGCGAAAACGCCAAGCTGCCGAGGTAGCGTGACCTGGCGTGACGAGCAACGCGCGAACCGCCGGCGAGGATCGGGTTCTCGAGCGTCGCCGGGCGGTCGCTCTGGCGCGCCACTTCCGCGAGGGTGAGGGACTCTCGATCCGAGAGATCGCGGATCGGCTCGGGCGTACGCCGGCGACCATCAAGGCGTACTTCTACGATCCGACCGGCGAGAAGGCGCGGGCGGTCAAGGCCCGCTACCAAGGCGTGTGCCGCGGCTGCGGCGCGTACACACAGCCGCGCAACGGCAAGGGCGACGCTTACGTGTACTGCAAGGCTTGCCACCCCGGCGCGATCGAGCGCCGCTGGACGCCGGAGCGCGTGCTCGAGGCGATGGTCGACTGGCGCCGTCGGTACGGCAGGCTGCCGTCCTCGTACGACTGGTCGCGCACGCACGCCCGTCGCCGCGGCCGGAGGCCGCTGGAGCTACTCAACGACGGTGATTGGCCCTCGGCGAGCGTCGTCGGCGAGATCTTCGGCACGTGGGCGGCGGCGCTCGCCGCGGCAGCGGAGGAACCGAGGACGACGGCCGTCGAGTAGGGAGCAAACGACCGCCTTGACATACCTCACCACGTGACGCGCATCCGTGCGGGTAGACGCGACATGCACCGCCCTGGTTCGCTGTCCGTGAGGTTCCTCCGTGGTCAGCGTCTCACGGAGCGGGACTTCGAGCCGGCAACGCGATACCTGTAACTCAGAGCCGTGATGCCGAGAACGAGAACAGGATCAGGCGCAGCGCAGCATTCACCGTGCCCGACACCCGCAGTGAGCACGCGATGAGCAAGGCGGACGCCAGTAGAGCGCTCGAGCCAGCCAAAGCTGGCCGGTCCTCAGCTGGTGTGCGGCTACGGTCGCAGGGAGATGCGGTCCTTGCCCCGGGGGACGTAGAGGCAATCGCGGAGGCGACCGCCCAGAAGCTTCTGGAGATCATCGCCGCTCCACCCACCACCTTCGGACTGGTCGGCGCCCGCGAGCTAGCGGAAGGCCTTGGCGTCTCGCTCGACTACGTGTACGCCCACGCGGCAGAGCTGGGGGCCATGCGCCTGGGCTCGGGGCCGAAGGCGCGAATCCGGTTCGATCTCGAGCGCGCACGACAGTCCCTCGAGGCCCGAACGCGCCTGCCGAATGGAAGGCGACGGCGGTAACGCCCCGTCAGTCGACCCGAAGAGCGCCTGCCGCGAGGCAGCGCGACCAACGAAACGATTCGCACAGTGCTGGATCGTTCCGGAACTAACCGAAGAGGTGTGCGACGATGAGACGGTCGAGTGAGGCCCCCCGCCGTGGTTGACCGGCCCGGGCGGCACCCCGCCGTCGTCCCCTATGCAGCTTCAGAATTTGAGCAAGGTCGCCTGATGGCCCGGCCGACGATTGGGTACGTCTTCGAGCGCCCGTGGGCGGACGGCGAGACGGTCAGCTACGGCGCACAGGTGCGCGCCTACGGTCGCTACGAGAAGGTCACGTTCGGCACCAACAAGCAGGGCTGGAACCGGACCCGCGCCGAGCTGGAGACCGAGAGGATCGCGCAGCAGATCGACCGGGGAACCTGGGTTCCGCCGCGGCTCGAGCCGCGCGAGGACCGTCTCGAGGACGCGATGGCGACGCTCGGCGTGCATGTCGACGAGAGCTTCCGTGTCTTTGCGAAGCGCTGGTGGCGCTCCAAGCAGCTTGGTCTCGACCAAGACACCATCAATGACTATGAGTGGCGGCTCGGCTACCTGGAGCGTTTCTTTGGGCGCTACCGGCTTCGCGAGATCACGCCGCGGCTGGTCGACCGCTTCCGGGATGAGCTTCATGAGCAGGCGGAGACGATTCGCCAGGCTCAGGAGCGGGCCCGCACGGAGAAGGGGCGACGTCCGCTCATGGAGACCGTGACCGATAAGCGGGGCCGAACCTACGAGCGCAGGCGCCGACCGCTCTCGAACACGTCGATCAACGCGATGATCACGCTGCTCGGGCAGATCCTGCAGCAGGCCCTCGACTACGAGCTGATCGATCGCAACGCGGTCCGCGTCGGCGGGCGCTCGGCCCGGTTCCTCAAGCGAGTGCGCCCGAACCGAACGTTCCTCGAGGTCGACGAGTTCCAGGCGCTGCTGGATGCCGCCGGCGAGCTCGAGGCTGAGGCGCGTACAGACTTCAAGGGGCTCGGCCGCCGCGCGATGGTCGCGACGCTCGGGCTGGCGGGCCTTCGGATCAGCGAGATGATCGATCTCCGGGTCGCTCAGGTCGACCTGGCTCGCAGCCGGTTCAAGCTGGTCGACGCGAAGACCGAGGCCGGAGTGCGAGAGGTCGAGATCACGCTCTACCTGCGCGACGAGCTGCTCGAGCACGCGATGGACCGCCGGGCGCGGGGGCTGCCGTTCGGCCCGTCTGATCACTTCTTTGGCACAGCGACCGGCAAGCGCCGGGACCCGAACCGGTTCCGCGATCGCATTCTCACCCGCTCGGTCGAGCGCGCGAACGCAAACCGCGCGCAGAGCGGCCTGGCGCCGCTGCCCGAGATCACGCCGCACTCCCTTCGGCGCACGTGGGCGACTTTCGGGGCAATGATCGGCCGTGACCCGAAATGGATTGCGGCGCAGATCGGGCACGTCAGCCCGTCGTTCACGTTCTCGGTCTACCAGCAGGTGGCGACCCGTCGCTACATCGACGAGCAAGCGGTGTGGACGTTGATGCGGTTCGCCGACGAGCCCACGGAGCGCATTCCCAGCCGTCAGATCACGCGCCTTGAGCGCCAGGCCCCCCGCGGCTCGTCGAGCGTCGAAGACCGCGGGTTCGATCAGGCGGTCGAGCGGCTGACCGACGGCCGCGACGACGACGTTGCTGCCGACTGAGCCGAGGGGTTTAACGCCGTGATTAACGCCGCGGCCCAATTTGATGCTTTCGACACTGCGGAGCAGTCGCCGAGAACAGAGAAAACGTCCTGATTACCAGGACTTTTTTGATGGGCACGGCTGGGCTCGAACCAGCGACCTCTCGCGTGTGAAGCGAGCGCTCTCCCACTGAGCTACGCGCCCTGCGGCGGCTGATTGTACGCCGGTGACTCCGCCTGCATGATCGCCGTTCGGCGCCATCTGGCGGCGGCTGAACCGGACGGTACGCGGCCGGTCAGAGCCTGACCAGGTCGGCCAGGTTCAGGCCTCTGGTCTTCCCGCGCAGGTCCACAAACAGCTGGGCCGACTCGGCCACGGCGCCGTAATCGGTCTCCGGGTGAGCCGTGACAAGCACCACCGCGTCGGCGTCGCGGGTCTCGTCCAGGGGGGAGCTTCGCAACCCGAACTCGGGCAGGACGTCCACGTACGGGTCGTGGTAGGAGAGGATCGCCCCGCGCTCGGCCAGCATCTCGATGATCCGCAGCGCCGGGGACTCGCGCGTGTCGCCGACGCCGCCCTTGTAACTCACGCCGAGCAAGGCGATGCGCGACCCGCGGACCGGCTTCTCGACATCGTTGAGCGCGCGCTCGATCCGCTCCACGCAGTAGTAGGGCATCTGCTGGTTGACCTTTCCGGCCAGCTCGATGAACTCGGTCGACATGTGGAATTCCCGGGCTCGCCAGGCCAGATAAAAGGGATCGACGGGAAGGCAGTGGCCGCCCATGCCGGGCCCGGGCTCAAAGCGCATGAAGCCGTAGGGCTTGGTCGCGGCCGAGTCGATCACCTCCCAGATGTCGAGGTCCATGCGGCCGGCCAGGATCGTCAGCTCGTTGACCAGTGCGATGTTGACCGAGCGGAAGATGTTCTCGAGCAGCTTGGCCATCTCCGCCACCTCGGGCTTCGAGACCCGCACGACCTCGTCGCAGACCGCGGCGTAGAGCTGGGCCGCGCGCTCGGTGCACTGCTCCGTCATCCCGCCCACGAGCTTGGGCGTGTTGCGCAGCGTGTAGTCGGTGCGGCCCGGATCGACCCGCTCCGGCGAGAAGGCGACGTTCAGGTCGTGGCCGACCCGGAGTCCGCGCGCTTCGAGCAGCGGAACCAGCTGCTCGCGGGTCGTGCCTGGATAACTGGTCGACTCGAGCACCACCAGCTGCCCGGAGCGGACGACCTCGGCCAGCGCCCGCGCCGCGCTCAGCAGCGGAGCCAGGTCGGGCTCGCGGTTGGCCGTCAGCGGTGTAGGCACGCAGATGAGCACCGCGTCAGCGCCGGCCAGGGCGCTCATCTCGGTGCTCGCCTCGATCAGCCCGTTCACGGCGGCCAGCCGCTCTGAGGGGACGTCCTCGATGTAGGACTGCCCGGCGGCGATCGCGCTGACCTTGGCGGAGTCGATGTCGACCGCGATCACCGACTCGCCCGCCTCGGCGAAGGCGACCGCCAGCGGGAGGCCCACGTACCCGAGGCCGATCACTCCAACGGACATTGAGCGGCTAAACATACACACGGTGCAGGGCACTCAGACCGACTAGGATTGGCGGCGACCGTGCTAGGTGGGGTGCTAGCGGTGCCCTGTACCCGCAATCCGCTCTAGCGGGGCTGAATTCCCTCTCGAGGGGCGTCGGTTCGAGGTCTGCGCCCCGTGGGGGGCGGTGATGGTTAGGTCCTACAGCGGTGAAGCCCCGTGAACCAGGTCAGGTCCGGAAGGAAGCAGCCTTAAGCGGTCAGCTTCAGGCGCTGCGGGAGTGCCGGACCGGAGCCCCCATACGGCGGCCGCGCCTCGAATACGTGTTTCGACAGAGGGTGCACGGTCACTTTCCGCCCCGGACGGCCGGCGGGCCGTCCGCCCCGCGAGCGAGGCAGGCCCGTGCCACCACCGAGGGCGCTCGCCCGGCGGCCGTCCCGACGGCCCAGCCCGATTTCCCGGGGGTGCCACTCTAGACTCGAGGGTCGTGTCCACCGGTCCCTCGCTCTATCGCCGCCACCGCCCGCGCACCTTCGCCGACGTCGTCGGCCAGGAGCAGATCGTGCGCACGCTGTCCAATGCCGTCACCCGCAACAAGGTGCATCACGCCTATCTGTTCGTGGGTTCCCGGGGGACGGGCAAGACGAGCACGGCCAAGATCCTCGCCGCCTGCCTGAACTGCACGGGGGCCCCACCTCCCCGACGATCGAGCCCTGCGGCACCTGCGACGCCTGCGTCTCGATCGCCAGCGCCACCTCACTGGACGTGATCGAGATGGACGCGGCGTCCAACAACTCGGTCGACGACGTCCGCGACCTGCGGGAGAAGGTGGCCTACTCGCCGATCTCCGGGGGCCACAAGGTGTACATCCTCGACGAGGCGCACATGCTCTCCTCGCAGGCCTGGAACGCGTTTCTCAAGACGCTCGAGGAGCCTCCGCCGCGCACCATCTTCGTACTGGCCACCACCGAGGCGCAGAAGGTCCTGCCCACGGTCGTCGACCGCTGTCATCGCTTCGACTTCGGGCGCCCGACCGTCGAGCAGGTGGCCCAGGTGCTCGCGCGCGTGGCGGCCAAAGAGCAGATCGACATCGAGCCTGGCGCCGTGGCCCTGATTGCCCGCCACGCGACGGGAAGCTTCCGCGACGCGCTGGGCACGCTCGAGCAGCTCGTCACCTACGCCGGGGATGAGCCGATCCGCGCCGGCGACGTGCTGGCCGTCCTCGGCGTGGCCGACGCCGAGCAGCTCTTCGAGGCCGTGGATGCGGTCCAGGCCCGCGACCCGGCACAGGCACTGCGCTCCGCCGCACTGCTGACCAGCACTGGGAGGGACCCGGGACAGATCCTGCGTGACCTCGAGGTCCACGCGCGCGAGCTGCTGGCCGTGCAGGTGCTCGAGGAGGTTCCCGAGGAGCTGCGCATCACCCCCGAGCGCGACGCTCGCCTGCTCGCCCAGGCGGACGCGCTGGCCGGGACCGACGTGGTCCGGCTGCTCGATCTGGTCGCCGCAGCGCTCGAAGCCACCGCCAACGGTGCGCAGTCCCGGATCCAGCTGGAGCTGGTGCTGATCAAGGCCGCGTCGCCCGAGGTCGACCCCTCGACGGCCGCGTTGCTGGCCCGGATCGAGCGCTTGGAGGATGCCCTGCGCTCGGCGTCCCCGGCTGCGGCCCGCCGGGCCCCCGCAACCCCGGTCGGCCCCCGCCGAGACCGATGAGCGCCCCGAGCGGCGTGAGCGCCCCGAGCCCGTCGTGACCCGCACCGCGCCGGCCACCCAGGCCGCCCGCGCGCAGCCCCAAGCCGTCGCCCAGCCGGCCGTGCCGCCGCCCGCTCCGGTGGCTGAGCTCGACACGCTGGTCTCATCGTGGCCGGCGGTGATTGAGCTCCTGAGTCAGGACAACAAGCTGCTGGCGTCCTCGCTGGCCGCCGCGCGTCCGGTGTCGCTGACCGACCAGGGGCTGACGCTCGCCTTTCCCACCGGCCGCGAGTTCTACAAGCGCAAGGCTGAGCAGGACGACAGCCGCCGGGCCACCGTCGAGGCTCTCCGCACAGTGCTCGGAACCAGCGTCGCCCTCCGCTACGAGGTGCGCGATGAGACCGAGCTCAGTTCCGACCGCTCGGCGGTCCTCTCACACGACGATCTGGTGCAACGATTGGTAGCCGAGTTCGACGCCGAGGAAGTGCTGGAAGACGACCCAAACCAGGAAGAGGCTTAGTCATGCCCCAGCCCAACATGCAGCAACTGCTCAAGCAGGCTCAGAAGATGCAGGAGGACATGATGGCCGCCCAGGAGTCACTCAAGGACGAGGTCGTCGACGCCTCGGCCGGCGGCGGCATGGTCACCGTGCAGGTGACCGGCGACCAGGTGATCAAGTCGATCAAGATCGATCCCCAGGCGGTTGATCCCGACGACGTCGAGCTCCTCCAGGACATGGTCCTAGCGGCGGTCAACGAGGGCCTGCGCTCGGCTCAGGAGCTGGCCGCGGCCAAGATGGGCGGGATCGCTGGGGGACTGGGCGGCGCCGGTGGCCTCGGTGGGCTCGGCCTGCCCGGCCTCTAGACACTTGCCCGGACTCAGGACCCCGGCCCTATGTACGCCCCTCCCGTCCAGCGGCTGATCACCGAGCTGTCCAAGCTGCCCGGCGTCGGGGGCCGGACCGCGCAGCGGCTCACCTTCCACCTGCTCCGGGCCAGCGAGGAGGAGGCCGGGGCGCTGGCCGACGCGATCATCGAGATGAAGAGCCGGATCGGGCTCTGCGAGACGTGCTTCAACCTGGCCGACGCCCCCCGCTGCCGGATCTGCACTGATGAGCGGCGGGACCCGGAGCTGATCTGCGTGGTCGAGGAGCCCTCGGACGTGATCTCGATCGAGCGCACGCATGAGTTTCGCGGGCGCTACCACGTGCTCGGCGGGGCGCTCTCGCCGATCGATGGCGTCGATCCCGAGGATCTCAAGATCGCCGAGCTCTACACGCGGGTCGAGGCCGACCACGTCCGCGAGGTGGTCATCGCCACCAATCCGACCACCACCGGCGAGGCGACTGCCCTGCACATCGCCGACGGCCTGCGCGAGCGTCTGCCCGAGCTGTCGGTCACGCGCCTGGCCAGCGGACTCCCGGTGGGCGCCGACCTCGAGTACGCCGACGAGCTGACCCTGGGCCGGGCCCTGGCCGGCCGTCGCGCCGTCTGACCGCGCGACCCGGCGACCGGCCCGCCGCAGCCCGACCTCATAACCTAGGCGCCGTGGCCGAGACAGTCGTGATGAAGTTCGGCGGCACCTCGGTCGCCGACGCCGAGCGCATCAAGGGCGCGGCCCGCCGGATCGTCGCCCAGCGCGAGTCCGGCAAGCGCGTCGTGGCCGTGCTCTCGGCCCGGGGCAAGACCACCGACGAGCTGATCGCCATGGCCGAGGAGGTCTCGCCCGATCCCGACCGGCGGGAGATGGACATGTTGCTCTCGACCGGCGAGCGGATCTCCTGCGCGCTGTGCGCGATGGCCATCAACGACCTCGGTCACCGGGCGATCTCGCTGACCGGCTCCCAGGCCGGGATCGTCACCGACACCTCGCACACCAAGGCGAGGATCCTCGATGTCCGGGCCAACCGCATCGCCGAGGCACTCGACGAGGACCGGATCGTCCTGGTGGCGGGCTTTCAGGGCGTCTCGACCAGTCGCGACGTGACCACTCTGGGCCGGGGCGGCTCGGACACCACCGCGGTCGCGGTGGCCGCCGCGCTGAACGCAGAGGTCTGCGAGATCTACACCGACGTGGCCGGAGTGTTCAGCGCCGACCCGAGGATCGTGCCCGAGGCCCGCAAGCTGCCCCAGGTCAGCTTCGAGGAGATGCTCGAGATGGCCGCCTCCGGCGCCAAGGTGCTCCAGCTGCGCTCGGTCGAGTACGCGCGAACCCACGGCGTGCGCATCCACTGCCGTTCGAGCTTCGATCCCGGCCCCGGTACCTTTGTCCTCGGAGAAGACGAGACCATGGAACACCCCCTCATCACCGCCGTGACCCACTCCACCGACGAGGCGCGGATCACCCTGATCGGGGTGCCCGACCGCCCCGGCGCGGCGGCGTCGATCTTCACCGCGCTGGCCGATGCCGGATGCAATGTCGACACGATCATCCAGAACGAGCCCAAGACCGAGGGCCGCAACGCCGAGGTGTCGTTCACGATCCCGACTGAGGACCTGCGGGCGGCTGAGACCGCGCTGGCACCCGTGATCGGCGACCTGGGGATCACGATGGGGGCCGACCGTCAGATCGGCAAGGTCTCGATCGTCGGTGCCGGCATGCGCTCGCACCCCGGGGTTGCCGCGAAGGTGTTCTCGACCCTGGCCGAGAAGGACATCAACATCGAGATGATCTCCACCTCCCCGATCAAGATCTCGTGCATCATCCGCTCGGACGCGGTCTCCGCGGCGGTTCGCGCGCTGCACACTGCGTTCGAGCTCGGCGAAGGCGGGATCGAGCCCGACGGGGGTCCTCGATGAACGGGATTGCGGTGGTCGGCGCGACGGGTGCCGTCGGTTCGGTGATGATCCAGTGCCTGCGCGAGCGGGGTCTCTGGAACGAGGAAGTGCGGCTGTTTGCCACCGAGCGCTCGGCCGGGCGCGTGATCGACGCCCACACCGTGGAGGCGCTCCGCCCCGATGCCGACCTCGATGGCATCGACATCGCGCTGCTCTCGGCCGGCGCTGGCACATCCCTGGAGTGGGCGCCGCGGTTCGTGGCCGCCGGCGCGACCGTGATCGACAACTCCTCGGCCTTCCGGCGTGACCCAGAGGTGCCGCTGGTCGTCTCCGAGGTCAACCCACACGCGCTGACCGGCCACCACGGGCTCATCGCCAACCCGAACTGCTCGACCATGCAGCTGATGGTCGCCCTCGCGCCGATTCACCGCGCGGTGGGGATCGAGCGGCTGATCGTCTCCACCTACCAGTCGGTGTCGGGCACGGGCCAGAAGGCGCTGGCCGAGCTCGACACGCAGACTCGTGCCTGGCTCAGCGGTGACCCGCTTCCCGACCCGCAGGTCTACGCCGACCACATCGCGTTCAACGTGATCGGTGCGGCCGGCTCCTTTCCCGACGGTGATGACCACACCGACGAGGAGCGCAAGATGATGTTCGAGACCCGCAAGATCCTCGAGGACGAGTCGATCGGGATCGCCGTCACCTGCGTCCGGGTTCCGGTTCGCGTCTCGCACTCGGAGTCCGTGAACCTGCAGACCCGGGAGCCGATCAGCCCCGACGAGGTGCGGGAGCTGCTCGCCAGGGCCCCGGGGGTGATGCTCGACGACGTGCCCAGCCCGCTCCGCGCCGAGGGCCGCGACGAGGTCTTCGTGGGGCGCATCCGCCGCGATGAGTCCCACCCGCGCGCGCTCTCCATGTGGGTCGTGTCCGACAACCTGCGCAAGGGCGCAGCCACCAACGCGGTCCAGATCGCCGAGCTCCTGGTGAGCTCTCCCCTTGTCTGACGGGCTCTACCCCGTCATGCGCTGCGCGCCGTCGACGCGCCGCTTCCGCTCCGACGCGGTTCCTCGGGAGGTTCTGGAGCGCGTGCTCGACAACGCCCGGTTTGCCCCCAGCGGCGGCAATCGCCAGGGCTGGCGGGTGATCGTCATCAACGACGGCGACATCCGGCGGCGGCTGCGTGAGCTCTACGCCGAGCCCTGGGACCGCTACATGGTCCAGACCGGCGGCCGGGCCGCGCTCGAGGCGGGCACAGAGAGCGGGCTGTCACCGGCTCGCCTGCGCTCGCTGCGGGCGGCCGACGACTACGCCCATCACTTCGACGAGGTGCCCGTGCACCTGGTCATCTGCGTCGAGCTCGAGGCGCTGGCCATCACCGACGCCGAGCTCGATCGTCCGAGCATCGTGGGCGGCGCCTCGGTCTACCCGTTCGTGCAGAACATCCTCCTCGGCCTGCGCGAGGAAGGGCTGGGCGCATCGTTCACCACCCTGCTCGTGCCCGCCGAGGCGCAGGTCTGCGAGCTGCTGGCCATTCCCGAGGGCGTGGCCATCGCCGGGCACATCGCCGTCGGCTATCGGGAGGACCCGTGGCCGAGGCGCCTGTCGCGCAACCCGGTCAGCGAGTTCACCTTCGCCGAGCGCTACGGCGCGCGCTGGTAATCCGGCAGGGCCGTCCCGGCCGCGGTCGCCCGGCGCGCGCTTGGAGTCAATCGCCGTTCGTCACGAACACGAGATGACTCCAAGCCGACCAGCGAGGCCGCCCGCCCGCGGTCAGGCGGTCCCCGCGACCACCGAGCTCGACCAGTCGATGACCGAGGTCGGCCTGACCACGTGCTTGCTCATCCCGAGCTCCTTGGGCTCGAGCCCAAGGGCCAGACCGACCATCTGGGGGAGATGGAGGATCGGCAGGCCGAGCTCACGCCCCACCGCGCGGGAGGCCAAGGGCTGCTGGAGGTCGAGGTTCAGATGGCAGAGCGGGCACGGCACGACCAGGCAGTCGGCGTCGGCGTCGATCGCGTCCCCCAGGTGGCGGCCGGCCATCTTCAGCGAGGCGTCCTTGTTCATGGTGATGATCGGGAACCCGCAGCACTTGTAGACGCCCGCGTAGTCGATCACCGTGCCCCCCAGGGCCTCGATGACCATGTGCATGTAGCGGTCGCGCGGGTGCTCCTCATCGACGCCGAGACGGTCCACCGGGCGCACGATGTAGCAGCCGTAGAACGGCCCGACCTTCAGGTCGGTCAGCGGCCGGCGGACCCGGGACTTCAGCTCATCCAGGCCGAGCTCCTCGACCAAGTACCAGAGGAAGTTCTTGTTGGTCAGGCCTTTTTCGTAGGACAGGCCGTCGTCAGTGAGATTGGCGTTGATCCGCTCGCGGTACTCGCTGTTGGCATCGAGTCGCTGCTGGCACTCTGACTGGGCGCCCTGGCAGGTCGAGCAGATGTTCATCATCAGCTCGCCGTCGGTCCGCTGGGCCAGGGCGAAGGTGCGCGCGTTCAGGGTGTCGGCCAGCTCCTGGTTGTGCTCGGCGATCACGCCGGCGCCGCAGCACGCCGCGCGGTCGAGCTCGATCAGCTCGATGTCGAGCAGCGGGGCGACCTTGGCCATGGACCCGTGCAGCTCCGGCGTGAACCCGCGGCTGACGCATCCGGGCCAGTAGGCAACCTTCATCTAGTTCTCACTTTCGCTCGGACCGGGTTCTCCCTGTTCCTCGGGTCCCGGGAAGGTCGGTGACTTGTCGGCCGGGCCGGGCTCAGGCTCGCCCGGCGGTGCGGTATCGGGCTCGGCGCTCCGCGTGACCGCCGGCGGCTTCTCCTCGGCGGGCGTCTCCGTGGGCTCGTCCTCCACGCCGCTCACGTACAGGTTCAGCTCATCGCGCTGCTCGCGGCCCTCGACCGTGGTGTAGATCCGCTTCAGCGAGGCCAGGTCGCCTTTGCCCAGCTTGTGGCCGAGCAGGGCGATCTTCGGGCTGACCTTGCCCCGCAGCACTCCGGTGAGAACCGTGGACAGCGAGGACAGGAGCTCCTTGCCCGCGGCCGGGTGGAATTTGCCGAACCAGGAGTTGCCGCCGTAGCTGCGGGGAAGCAGCTCGGCTTCGTTGAGCAGGCCGTAGTCACGCACCAGCCCGACAAACGCGTCCTCATGGCGGTGGCCGTTGTTGCCGTCGACGATCTGGTGGTCCGAGCCCGCCTTGCGGCGCAGGCGCATGATCTGACCCATCGGCTCGACACCCTTCGGGCAGGCGTCGATGCAGTTAAAGCAGTGCGTGCAGTCGTAGATCCCGTGCTCGTCCTGGGAGAGGTCGTTGAGGCGCTGATAGTGCTCGGCGTCGCGGGGGTCGCCGACGAAGCGGTAGGCCTTGGCCAGGGCGGCGGGGCCGATGAACAGGGGGTCGATCTCCATCGACAGGCAGTCCGAAACGCAGGCGCCGCACTGGATGCAGGCCATCGTCTGGGTGACGTCGACCATGTTGTCGTGGGGGACGATGTACTCGCGCTCGGGCACCGGCTCCTGGTTGATCAGGAACGGGGTGACACGCTGGATCTTCTTCCAGTGCACCGCGTCCATGTCGACGATCAGGTCGCGGATCACCGGCATGTTGCCCATCGGCTCGACGGTGATCACGTTCGGGGGGGTCAGGTCACCGTTCCCCTCGTCCTCGGGATTCCAGCCCACGCCGTGGGTCCGGGCGGCCGCCTCGTCCAGATGGGTGTTGCAGGCCAGCCCGGGCTTGCCGTTCATGCGCACGCCGCAGGAGCCGCAGATGGCCTGCTGGCAGGAGCAGCGGATGCCCACCGATCCGTCGACCTCGTCGCGGACCTTGAGGATCGCGTCGAGGACCGACTTGCTCTCCTCGAGCTCGACCTGGTGCTCGTCCCAGTAGGCGGCCTCGCCCGACTCCGGATCAAAGCGGCGGATCTTCAGCGTGTACTCGGGCATCGCTAGTAGGTCCTTTCCTCGGGCTCCCACTTGGTGATCGTCACCGGGGAATAGCTGACCTTGGGCACGTCCTCGCCATTGACCGAGATGTCGATGTGCTTGAGCCACTCCTCGTCCAGGCGCTCCGGGAAGTCGGTCCGGAATTGGGCTCCGCGCGACTCCTTGCGCTCCAGCGCCCCGACGACGATGGCTTCCGCCACGTCGAGCATGTAGCCGAGTTCGATGGCGCCGATCACGTCCTGGTTGAACACCGCGCCGCGATCGTCGATGCTCGCCTTCGGGGCTTCCTCCTTGAGGCGGCGAATCACCTCGTGGGCCTGCTGAAGGCCGTCCTGATCGCGAAATACGGCCACGTAGCGGTTCATCGTGTCCCCGAGCTCGTCCTTGATCGCGGCCACGCGGCGCCCCCCCGCGGGACGGTCGATGATCGCCTGGATGTTGGCCTGCGTGTCGCTCACGTGGCTGATCGGCGCGCTCGGCATCGGGCGGCCCATGGCCTGCTTGGCCGCGTGCTCCCCGGAACGGCGGCCGAAGATCAGCGTGTCGAGGAGGGAATTGGCCCCCAGACGGTTGCCGCCGTGCACCGAGACGCAGGCCACCTCACCGGCGGCGTACAGGCCGGGGATCGTGGTCTGTCCGTCGACGTTGGTCTTGACCCCGCCCATGATGTAGTGCTGCCCCGGGTGGATGTGGATCGGCTCTCTCGTGATGTCCACCCCGGCGAAGTCGCGGCCGATGTTGACGATCTCGCGCAGGGCCTCGAGCGTGCGGCGCCGCGGCACCTTGGTTATGTCGAGGGCCACGGTGCCGTCGGGGAAGCCGCGGCCCTCGTTGATCTCGGTCTGCTCGGCGCGGGAGACAACGTCGCGCGAGGCCAGCTCGAGCTTGTTGGGGGCGTAGCGCTCCATGAACCGGTCGCCCTCGGCGTTGAACAGCTAGGCCCCTTCGCCGCGGGCGCCCTCGGTGATCAAGAGGCCGTTTCCGGCCAGCGTGGTCGGGTGGTACTGGATCATCTCCATGTCCATCAGGCGGGCGCCGATCCGATAGGCCTGGGCGATGCCGTCGCCGGTCACGATCAGGCCGTTGGTGGTCGGCCGGTAGGCCTGGCCGGCTCCGCCCGAGGCCAGGATCACGGTCTTGGCGTTGAACAGCTGCAGTTCCCCGTCGCGCAGATTGCGGCACACGGCGCCGACGCACCGGCCCTCGTCGTCCTGGAGCAGGTCGGTGGTGAACCATTCCTCGAAGCGGTCGATCTGCTCGGAGAACTTCATCAGCTGCTCGTAGAGCACGTGCAGGATGGCGTGGCCGGTGATGTCGGCCACGTAGTAGGTCCGGGCGGCGGAGGCGCCGCCGAAGGCCCGCGTACCCAGGTGGCCGGTCTCATTGCGATGGAAGGTGACCCCGGCGTGCTCGAGCCACAGGATCTCGTTCGGCGCCTCGCGGCACATGATTTCGATCGCGTCTTGGTCACCGAGGTAGTCCGAGCCCTTGATCGTGTCGAAGGCGTGGGACTCCCAGGTGTCCTCGGGATTCAGGGCGGCGTTGATCCCCCCGGCCGCGGCCACCGAGTGGGAGCGCACGGGGTGGACCTTGGAGACGATTCCGACCGTGGCACCGGTCTGGGCTGCGGCCAGCGCCGCCCGCTGACCGGCCAGGCCAGCGCCGATGATGAGGACGTCGTGAGAGGGCACGTCCCGAAATATAAATGAGCCGGGTTCCCGGACCCGGCCCGGGTCGCCGGCTCGGCCCAGGTCGCCGGACGGGACCGACCGGCCAGGGGTCGCCGGATCGATTATCCGGCCGGCGTCGTCGCGAAGGCCGACTGCAGCGCCCGGCGCACCTGATCGACTGTGACCACGCCCTGCAGCACGCCGTCACCGTCCACGGCCATCAGGGCGCCGAGGCGGCCGAGGGTGTCGGAGGCCAGGAGCTCGGTGATCGGGCGGTCGGCGTCCACGCGCCAGCCCCCCGGCTCCTCGGGGTCGAGTACCGCCCCGATGGTCAGCCACCCCTCGCCCCCGTCGGCTGAGGCCTGCGCGCGGTCACGGCGGACGATGCCGAGAAACCGGCCTGTGTCGGCGGTGACCGGGAACCATTCCCAGCCATAGCGCAGGAAATACTCCTCGAGCGCCTGGCCGATGGCGGTGCTGTCGGGAATCGCCACCGGATGGGCGTCCATGATGTCGGCCACGCGCACCCCCTCGATCCGCTCGTTGAAGCTCGACTGGAGGATCGCTCCCCGGGCCGATTGCCAGAGCAGGTAGGCCAGGGCGAGCAGCCAGAGACCGCTGAGGGTCCGCAGAGACAGCAGGCCCCACAGGCCGACCCCGGCCAGCAGGATGGCAAAGCCCTCACCGAGCTTGGCCGCCGCGCGTGTGCCCCGGGCCTTCTCGCCGGTCACCCGCCAGACCAAGGAGCGGGCCATCCGCCCTCCGTCCAGCGGAAAGGCGGGCACGAGGTTGAACACCAGCAGCAGCACGTTCATCGGCACCAGCCAGCTCAGGCACAGCAGCACCGGCGTGATCGTGATGTCGCGGTCGAGCGCGATCGCGTGGGTCAGCCGGTGGGAGCCGACCATGGCCATATCGATGCCCAGACCGACTAGGATCACGCCGAGCGTCGCCAGGGGACCGGCGACGGCGATCTTGAAGTCCTCGCCGGGTGTGGCGGCATCGCGGCTCATCTGGGTCAGACCGCCGAACAGGAACAGATCAATGCGCTTGACCTCGATGCCGAGCCGGCGGGCCACCAGGGCGTGGCCCAGTTCGTGCACTATGAGTGAGGCGAACAGCAGCAGCACGCTGACCACAGTCGTCAGGTACGCCACCGCGTCGGAGCTGTGCAGGGTGGCGCGGAACGGCCCCGAGAGCAGGAAGATGAGCAGGAAGAGGATGACGAACCAGCTGGCATCGACACCGATCCGGAACCCGAACAGGTCCATCAGCTTGATCGAAGGTGAGCGCATGCCACGGGCAATGGTCGCATAGCTGTCCCCGGCCAACCCCGCGAGCGGGGAGGGGAGCGTGACCCCTGCCGAGGAGGGGAGCGTGACTCCTGCCGGGGAGGGGAGCGTGAGCCCGTCGCTGGAGGCGCTGCGCGAGCGCATGGGGCAGCTGTCCGACCTGCGTTCGGTCTCGGCTCTGGCCCATTGGGATCAGCAGACGAAGATGCCCCCGCTTGGCGCCGAGGGCCGGGCCGAATCGCTGGCCACGCTGCAGCGCATCAGCCACGAGATGTTCATCGACGATCGAGACCGGCCGCCTGCTCGAGGTGCAGCCGAGCTGGAGACGGCCGATCCGACCGCGACTCCGACGACGCCTGCCTGGTCCGGCTCGTCCGCCGTCAGTGGGACAAGGCCCGTCGCGTCCCCACCGAGCTGGCCGCCGAGCTCGCCCGCGCGGCGTCGACGGGCCAGGAGGCCTGGGTGGCGGCGCGCGAGGCGTCTGACTTTCAGGCCTTCGCCCCCTACCTGGAGCGCAACTTCGAACTGGCTCGCCGCTACGTCGACTGTCACTCCGGGCACGACGGCTATGAATGCGCCTACGACGTGCTGCTCGACGACTACGAGCCGGAGATGAAGCACGCGTACGGTGGCGGCCCTGTTCGCCGAGCTTCGCTCCGAGCTGGTGCCGGTCATCGCCCGGCTGACCAGCGAGGCCGGCCGGGTCGACGACAGCATGCTCCACGGGGAGTTTCCGGTCGGCCCGCCAGCGCCCGCTGGTCGACGAGGCGGTCGGCATGATGGGCTTTGATCCCGCCGGATGGCGGATGGACGACACCGTCCATCCGTTCGCGATCCGGATCGGCCGCGGCGACGTGCGGATCACCACCCGCTGGGACGAGAGCTACTTCCCCGCCGCTCTGTACGGCGCCATGCACGAGTGCGGCCACGGCCTCTACGAGGCCGGGATCCCGGCCGCGTTCGCGCGCAGCCCGCTCGGGTCCGGCGAGTCGCTGGGGATGCACGAGTCCCAGAGCCGCCTGTGGGAGAACATGGTCGGACGCGGGCGCCCGTTCTGCGCGGTGCTGGCCCCGCGGGTGGCCGCCCATTTCGGGGCGCTCTCCGATCTGGACGCGGACACGCTGTACAGGGCGGTCAACCGGGTCAAGCCCTCCTTCATCCGGGTCGAGTCCGACGAGGTCACCTACGCGCTGCACATCGTGCTGCGCTTCGAGCTCGAGCAGCAGCTGATCGAGGGTACGCCTGGCCGTGGCCGATCTGCCCGAGGCCTGGAACGCCCGCTTCGAGGAGTTCTTTGGCATCGAGGTCACCGACGACGCCGACGGCGTGCTCCAGGACGTGCACTGGTCGGCTGGGCTGATCGGCTACTTCCCCACCTATGCGCTTGGGCAACCTGATCGCCGGCCAGCTCTGGGAGCGGGTTCATCGTCGACGTGCCCGACCTCGACGAGCGCATCGCCGCCGGCGAGCTCGCGCCGCTGCGCGACTGGCTGAGCGAGCACGTCCATCGCCACGGCTCCAAGTTCACCACCACCGAGCTGCTCGAGCGGGCGGTCGGCGGCCCGATCACGGTGCAGCCCGTTCGTGCGCTACCTCAAGCACAAGCTGGGCGACGTCTACGGACTCGACCTCGAGGCGTGAGGCGGCGTGGCCGCCGTGGGCGGGGGCACGGGCGGCCACGGGGCGGGGGCATCCCGCACGACCGCCCGCTATAGCATCGCCGGAAGCTCCGTCCCCGGATCCGTCAAGGAAGGAATGGGAAATTGAGTACGTCTTCAGTGGCCCCTGTAAAAGTGGCAGTCACCGGCGCCGCCGGCCAGATCGGCTACGCGATCCTGTTCCGGATCGCCAGCGGTCAGCTGCTCGGTCCCGACACGCCGGTCCATCTCTCGCTGCTCGAGATTCCCGCAGGCGGTCAAGGCGGCCGAGGGCACGGCGATGGAACTCGACGACTGCGCCTTCCCGCTGCTCAGCCGGGGTCGACATCTACGACGACCCCAAGCAGGCCTTCGACGGCGTCAACATCGCGCTGCTGGTCGGGCGCGCGGCCGCGCAGCAAGGGCATGGAGCGCAGTGACCTGCTGGAGGCCAACGGCGGCATCTTCAAGCCCCAGGGCGCAGGCGCTCAACGATGGTGCCGCCTCCGACGTCAAGGTCCTCGTCGTCGGCAACCCGGCCAACACCAACTGCCTGATCGCGGCCAGCAACGCCCCCGACATCCCGCGCGAGCGCTTCACGGCGATGATGCGCCTTGACCACAACCGGGCCATCGCCCAGGTCGCCAAGCAAGACCGGTGCCCAGATCAGCGAGGTCACCAACATGACGATCTGGGGCAACCACTCGGCCACCCAGTATCCGGACGTGTTCCACGCCAAGGTCAAAGGCGCGAGCGCGGCCGAGGCGATCGGCGACCAGAGCTGGATCGAGGATGACTTCATCCCCACCGTGCAGAAGCGCGGCGCGGCGATCATCGAGGCCCGCGGTGCCTCCAGCGCCGCCTCGGCCGCCAACGCCGCCGTCGATCACGTACACGACTGGGTGCTCGGCACGCCTGAGGGTGACTGGGTTTCGATGGCCATCCCCAGCGACGGCTGCTACGGGATCGAGGAGGGCATCTTCTCCGGGTCCCCGTGCACCTGCTCGGGCGGGGAGTACAAGGTCGTCGAGGGTCTCGAGCTCGATGACTTCTCCCGTTCGCGGATCGACGCCACGGTCAACGAGCTCGGCGAGGAGCGCTCCGCCGTCGATCAGCTCGGGCTGATCTGAGATACCGGGTCGGTGCCGGGTCGGTGCCGGGTCGGTGCCGGGTCGGTGCCGGGTCTGTGCCGGGTCTGCGCCAGGTCGGCCCGACGCCGCCGCGCTCAGCCAGGCGCCGCCGCGATCGGACCCGACGATGATCGCGGCGGCGTCGCAGCCTGCCGCCATGGAGCGCTGACTAACGGTCCACTAGGCCGCCGGGGCCGGATGCCAGCCCTGGCCGTCGCGCTTGACCTGGCCGTCCTCGACCAGCTTGGGCATCACGCGGTACAGATAATTCGGCTCGATCTTGAGCGACTCGGCGATCTGCGGGATCGTGATCCCGGGCTGAGTGCGCACCAGTTCCAGCGCCTGATTGGCGCGGGTGTTACCGCCGCGCCGGCCGCGGGGCCGGCCGGCCGGCGCCCGGCGCGTGCGGCGCGTACCGTTACTGCTCGGCCGGCCCGGGCCGCGCCGGCCACCGACGAGGGCGGAGCGGGCCGCCTCGAGCTTGGTCACCTCCTGCTTGAGCTCGGCCAGACGACTGTCGATGTCCTTGACCGTGCTGTCTACGAACTCTGTCAACGGTGTACCTCCGGTTAACTGGATATTTACACTACCACCATACACCCGGGTAAGTGTGTACACCGGCGTTGCGGGCTTCTCAGTTGTCTTTCTCCAGCAAGGCCTTCAGCTCGGAGAGTGACTTCTTGGCCTCGCGCTCGGAGGTCGCGCCGACGATCATCCGTCCGGCCACGTTGCCCAGTCGTCCGCCGGGTGGGTGAAACTCATTTGTGTACTGAAAAACGGTGCCATTGTCGCCGTCGGCTGCAGGGTGTATGCGATCCGGGCCCTGCGACTGCGCTGGGCCGACGCCCTCCCATTCGGCCAGCCGGGGGGCCTCGATCGTCGACCAGTGTCCAGTGCACACGAAAGGTGAGCTCCGCGAACAGCCATGACTGGTCCATCGTGGCGCCCTTGCGCAACGGCGGTCGCGACGAGTCCTGCGAGTGCTTTGTGGATTGTCACCCAGTCACCCAGCCGGTCGGGGTCCATGACCGTCTCCCAGACCTTCTCGATCGGGGCGGCGATCTGTGATCTCGGCCTTGACCGTGCTCATCGGCGAGGCGGACTGTAACGGCGTCAAGGGCCGCGTGGGGAGAAGTGCCCCCGTCCGCTAGGTCGGGCACTAACGAGCGGCCAGCGGCTCGGTGCGCTCCCACTCGGCCAGCGCGTGCTCGATCGCGGCGTCGAGCGTTGTGCAGCCGCACGCCCAGCAGCCCGCGGCGTTCGGTCATCGCGGGGGAGCAGGTCTGTGCTCAGGCTCTCCATCAGCGGGCCGATCAGTTCCGGCTGCCTCGCCGGCGATCAGCGCCGCCACCCGGCTGGCGATCGGCGTCACGGTCAGGCGGCGGAAGTTCACCGTCGGGCGGCCGAGCAGCATCAGATCGCGGATCCGGTTGATCAGCTCGCCGTAGCTGACGACGTCCGGCCCGGCGATGTCGAGCGAGCGGCCGCCCACCGCCTCGTTGCTGGCCGCGCCGGCCAGCAGCGCCAGGACATGTCGCGCTCGTCGATCGGCGCGGTGCGGTTGCGGTGCCAGGCCGGGACGGCCAGCACGGGAAGGCGCTCGACCAGGCGGACCAGGAAGCGAAACGAGCGCGAGCGGGCGCCGATCACGATCGAGGCGCGCAGGGCGACCGAGTCAGGCACGGCTTCGAGCAGGATCCGCTCGACGGCGAGCGGCTGCTCAGGTGGGCCGAGGCCGTCCCCGGGTTGGGAACCGGGCCGCCGAGGTAGACGATCCGCCTGACCCCGGCCTCCGGGCGGCGCTGGCAAAGCGCTCGGCCGCCGGTCCGCTCGCGCTCGGCGAACGGACCGTCGCTGCTGGGCTCCATGGCATGGATCAGGTAGTAGGCCACCTCGCACGCCGGCGAGCGCCTCCTCCAGGCCGACTCCGGAGAGCACGTCGCCCTCGACGATTGGAAGCTCGAGCCCGACCCGGCGCGCGATCACGGGCGAAGCCGATCACCTCGTGACCCGTCGCGCTGCAGGCGCGGAGCCAACGCCCCGCCGATGTACCCGGACGATCCCGGTCACGAGGACCTTCACGGTCCCGCCCACGGCGCCGGAGTGACGAACTCCGGGCTCAAGCTCCCGGGCCCGCGGAACGCCGAGCAGCCCGAGCGCGTTGTCCAGCTCGCCCAGCAGGATCTCGAGGACGCGCTGGACGCCCTCGGCGCCGCCCACGGCCAGTCCGCTGACCACCGGGCGTCCAACCATCACCGCGCGGGCGCCCAGGGCGAGCGCCTTGACCACGTCGGTGCCGCGGCGGATGCCACCGTCGACCAGCACGTCGAGCTGTTCGCCGACGGCCTCCACGACACCGGGCAGCGCATCGGCGCCGGAGACGACGCTGTCGAGCTGGCGACCGCCGTGGTTTGAAACGATCACGCCCGCGGCGCCGTGTTCCGCCGCGCGCCGCGCGTCCTCGCCGGTGAGGATTCCCTTGACCAGCACCGGCAGCGGGCTCTCGGCCGCGAAGCGTTCGATGTCCTCCCACTTGAGGTCCGGATCGACCAGGCGGCCGAAGTCCTCCGGGGTCATTTCGCCCGATGCTCCGGCCGCCGCCGCGCTGGCCACCCGCTCGGCGGCCGAGGAGCGCACCCGGGAGCGGAGCTCGCGCTCCCGGATCCCGAACAGCGGCAGGTCGACCGTAACCACGAGCGCCTCATACCCGCAGACGCTGGCGCGCTCGACGAGATCGCGGCTGACCCCGCGGTCCTTGAACACGTAGAGCTGGAACCACCGGGTGGCCTCGGGAGCCGCCGCGGCCACCGCCTCGGGCGAGCTCGTGGCCAGCGTCGAGAGGCACATTACGGTCTCAGTTGCCGCCGCGCCGCGGGCCGTGGCCGGCTCGCCATCCGGATGGGCAAGCTGTTGGAAGGCCGTCGGCGCGATCAGGACGGGATGCGGCCGCCGGCGTCCCAGCAGCTCTACCGATGGGTCGCGCTGACCGACTCCGACGAGCATCCGCGGGCGCAGGGCCAGCCGCCGCCACGCCGCGAGGTTGTCGCGCAGCGTGAGCTCGTCGGTGGCCCCGCCGGCGAGGTAGCTGAGGGCGCCGGCCGGCAGCTGCTCGGCCGCCGCTCGCTCGTAATCGGCCAGTGAGATCAGGGACGCGTCGCTCGGGTTCGGCATCAGGACAACAAAAGCTACGGAAACTGCGGCAGCTTCCTTTAGTGACCCGGAATATCCTGCAATTTGGCCGCTTTTGCGATTTCGCAAAGTTGTTGCGTTTTCCGGAAATCGTCATTGCGGGGACCCTGGGTGTCCGCTTTGATGGCTGGGCTGGACACGCAGGGTCCAACTTCAACGGGGTGTAGGTACGTCAATGCCGAATGGTCGGGGCGCGGCGGCTAAGGCCAGCTGCGAGAACTGCTATTTCCATGCCAACTTGCTCTGTGCGATCCCGGTCTCCGAGGGGCCGTGCCCGACCTTTCGCCCCGCTCATCCCGGCGGGCTGAGGCCTCCGGGTCAGCTCAGCTTCGTCTTCCGCCAGGAGCGCCGTCTCCAGGTCGCGTGGGCCTTCCCCACCCCGAGCGAGCAGGTCGCGCTCCACGCGTAGCGCCCCCCGGCGCCCTGCGCCCGGTCCGGGGACGGCTCGTATATGTTGTGCGGCATGTACTGGCCGCTGTTCGGCGGATTCATCGCCTTCGTCCTCATGGCCCTGATCCTGGGCTGGATCATGGACCCGAGCCGGCGCGGCGACGTGGATCGCGACCACCACTCGCACTAGCCGCTCCGCTCGAGCGCCGGCTCGGCGCGCGCCTCGCTCTCCGCCGCGTCCGCCAGCTCCGCTCGGTGCCCGATCCACGACGCCCCCGCGGTGTCAGTGGCGCCGTGCGCGAGGACCGAGCAGAACACGGTCAGCGCGGCCAGGTTGAAGATCGTCTCGCCGCCGGGGATCTGATCGCTGAGCACGAGCAGGGAGAAGGTCATCGTGGCCACGCCCTTGGGCCCGAACCAGGACATGAAGGCTCGCGTGGCCATGTCGGTGTCGGTGCCCGCCAGCGCGGTGAACACCGCTACCGGCCGCGCGAGAAGGAGCGTGACCGCCACCACGGCGAGCGCCCCCCAGCCCGAGCCGAACAAGCCTGAGAAGGTCAGCAGGGCGCCGAACACGAGAAAGATCCCCAGCTTGACCAGCTCGACCAGGTCGGCGGCCTGGCGTTCGAAGTGCAGGCGCAGATCGGGGCGGCGGATGCCCAGCGTGATCGCGCATACGTAGACCGCGATCAGGCCGTTGCCGTGGGGGGTTAGGACGGCGACGCCGTAGGCCGCGCAGGCCGTGCCCAGTGCGTAGAGCGACTTCTGGTGGGGCGGGATGCCCGTGGCCAGTCCCGCCTCCCGGGGCATGATCAGTGCGGCCAGCGCGCCGATCGCGAGGCCCACGAGCAGCCCCAGCCCCACGTTCTCGAGCAGGAACTGCCACCACACGAAGTGCCCGGCACCGAGGGCCGCGGCCAGGACGAGCACCGCGGGCAGCGCGAGCCCGTCGTTCAGTCCCGATTCGAGGTTCAGGGAGTGGCGCACGATCCGGGGCACCCGCGGATTGGTGACCACCGAGGAGGAGAGCACCGGATCGGTGGGGGAGAGGAGCGCGCCCAGCAGCAGGCTCTGCGTCCAGGACAGCCCGGTGGCCAGGCGCGCGGCCAGCGTCACGATGCCCGCGGTGAGGGGCATGGCTAGAACCAGCTTGCGCAGCGGCAGCCGCCAGTGGGTCTGGAGCATCTCGCCCTCCACCTCGAGCCCGTCCCGGAACAGGATCACGATCAGGGCCACGGTGGCCAGTTCTGAGACGAACGCGCCGCGGGCCTCGAAGTGCAGCGCCCCGGTGACTCCGTCGCCGAGGACGAACCCGGCCAGCACGAAGACCGCCGTGAGCGTGATGAAGCTTCGGCGGGCTAGTCCCGAGATCAGCGCACCTAGGACGAGCAGCCCGCCCACGGCGAGCACCGTTGAGTCAAACGGCCCCGACGCTGCGGTCAGGATCAGCGGAATTTGCGGATGCAGAGCGCGCACGACCATTAGAGTGTCAAGCCTGGGTCGCTCCGCCGTGATCCCCACGGCTCCGGGCGAGCCGCGAGAGAGGAGCGAAGTGCGCATAACCGTGCTGGGCAAGTCACCGTCCTGGCAGGATGTGGAGGGGGCGTGCAGCGGGTACCTCGTCGAGCAGGACGGGTTCCGCCTGCTGCTGGACTGCGGCAACGGTGTGTTCTCCAAGCTGCGGCACGTGTGTGACTACGTCGACGTCGACGCGGTGCTCATCACCCATCTGCACGCCGATCACTTCCTCGATCTGGTGCCGTTCAGCTACGCACTGAGCTACGCCCCGCGCCAGCAGCCGGTGCCGGTCGGCGGCTGGCCGGGCACCGATCATCCGGCCCGCCCGGCGCTCCACGTCCCGCCCGGTTCCCGAGATGTCTTCCGCCGGATCGTCGGCTGCTGGGGCCAGGAGGATCTGATCGAGAAGGCGTTTGCGCTGACCGAGTACGAGGCGCTGGAGGAACTGTCCGTGGGGCCGTTCGCGGTGCGCTTCTGCGAGGTCCCTCACTTCACCACCACATTCGCGGTGGAGCTGACCAGCCACGACTCGCGCTTCACCTTTAGCGCCGACTGCAGCCCCAACCAGGATCTGGTCGACTTCGCCCAGGACACGCAGCTGCTGCTCATCGAGGCCACGCTGCCCCGGCCCGAGCGGACGGGGATCCGTGGCCATCTGACCCCCGGGGAGGCGGGCGAGCACGGCCGCCATGCCGGCGCCCGGCGGCTGATTCTCACCCACTACTCCGATGAGATGGATCAGAGGTGGGCACAGGCCGAGGCGGTCAAGAGCTACGGCGGTCCGGTCGAGCTGGCCCAGGAGGGTGACGTCTACGACCTCACCGGCGAGGAGGCCCCGGTTCGGGCTACCGCCGCCGGTCCCCTGGGGGTCCCGGCAGCGGCCGGGAACGCCGCCTCGGGATCTCCAGCGCCCTAGCGCATCAGATCCGCCGGGGCACGCCGGTTTTCCTGCGCTCCGGTCTGGCAGATCGGGGTATCCTCCCTCTCATCCGCCCATCAAAAGCACCGAGGGAGACCAATGCCATCCGTGCCCAAGAAGGCCAGCAAGCAGGCCAAGAAGGCCCGCAAGCAGGCCAATAAGGCCAAGGCGGCTGTTCCGTTCTCCGCCGCTGACCTGCAGAACATCACCAAGGCAAATCCGTACATCCAGCGGCTGATCGAGGACTCCGACCTACGTGACAACATCCGCACGGCGATTGACTCGGCCAAGAGTGCCTATGAGCGCCTGACCAACGGTAAGACGCCATATCGCACCGTGCTCGAGGACAAGAAGTTCCAGGCCGACGTCCGTCAGGCCGCGGAGGCCGGGCGTGAGGCCACCCTGAGCTTCACCGAATCGCCCAAAAAGGCCGCGGTCAAGCGCAAGACGGGCGGCTTCGGTCGCAGGCTGCTCGTGCTCGTGGTCGGCGCCGGAGCGGCGCTGGCCCTCAGCGAGTCCCTGCGCTCCAAGGTCCTGGACACACTGTTCGGCGCCGAGGAGGAGTTCCAGTACACACCGCCCGCCACCACTCCGGCGAGCCCACCAGCCACCCCGGTCACGGCGGCATAGACGCCGCCGCGGAGATCCGTCTCGAACCATGAAGGCGCTCCCTGATCGGGGGGCGCCTTCGTCGTTTAATCGTTCGTCATGGGCTCGACCGCAGTGCCCCGAGACTAGTGGTCGTCCCCGTAAATGCGGTTGCACCGAGAGGGGTCGCCGGAGGCCACTCGAATGCGAGCGTATTTGCGGGGGCGGCCACTAGAATCGCCGTCATGGAGGCGGCAGCTCTACGCGCGGGCGCTCCGGCCAGCGAGCTGCCGGGAGACCGGGCCGCCCGGATCGTCGAGGCCATGCGGACCAGCGTGGCCGCCCGTGGCATCGCCGGCTCCACCTTCGATCACGTGGCACGTGAGGCCGGCGTCTCCCGGGGCCTGTTGCACTACTACTTCCAGACCAAGGAGCGCCTGCTGGTCGAGGTCGTCCGGCGTGAGTCGCAGGTTCGCGGCGAGCTCCTGCACCAGGCCGTGGCCGGCGCCCGAAGCGGGGATGAGCTCATCGACGCGCTGGTCCGGAGCTTCGAGGACCTGCTCGCCGACGGCTCCAGTGGCGTGGTCATGTTCTACGAGCTGCTCACCCTGGCCCAGCGCAATGAAGAAATCGCCACCGAGCTCGAGGAGCTCTCCCGCACCCTGCGCCTGCAGCTGACCCAGGCCCTGGCCCGCGGTAGCGCGGCCGGCGTGTTCGAGCTCCGAGCCGAGCCCGACGACGTGGCCGGCTTCCTGCTCGTCCTGGCCGACGGGGTCATGATCCGGCGCATGAGCGAGCCCGCGCTCGACGTTCGCCGCCTGATGGACCAGGCCGTCGTGGCGGCCCGCGCGCTGCTCGCGTGAGCCCCGCCTCGCCCCGCTGATGCGCCGGCTCGCCGGGCTCGGCGTCTTGCTGCTGGTACTGGCGGTGCTCATCGTGGCCCAGCTCGTCCTGCCGGGTATCGCCGCCCAGCGCCTGCGCGACCGGCTGTCGGCCTCGGGCCAGGTGGTGTCGGTCGAGGTGTCGGCCTTTCCCGCCGTCGAGCTGCTCTGGCACCAGGCCGACAGCGTCACCGTGCGACTGGGTCGCTACCGCGCGAGTTCGGCGGGCCTGGCCCGGCTGCTCGACCAGACGGCCGACGTCGACCGGCTCACCGCCACCGCATCGGAGCTCGACACCGGACTGCTCACGCTCCGCGATGCCGTGCTGCGCAAGCGGGGGGCGGTGCTGACCGGATCGGCGAACGTGGCCGAGGCCGATCTGCGCACCGCGGTTCCCGTGCTTGATTCGGTCACCCCGGTGGCCACGTCCGGGGGACAGCTTGTCCTCCGTGGGACGGCCACCCTGTTCGGGTTCACCGCCAGCGTGGACGCCACCGTCCGGGTGCAGAACGGTGCGCTGCTCGTCGCACCCGACGTGCCCCTCGGCGCCCTGGCCACGATCCGCGTGTTCTCCGACCCGCACCTGCGCGTCCGCACCCTGGAGGCCTCACCGACGGCCACCGGGTTCTCGGTCCGGGCCACCGGTCACCTCCGCTGACCCCGCACGCCGCGGGGCCGCGCTAGGGCCGAGCGGGGGCCGAGCGGGGGCCGCACTAGGGGAGCGCTAGGGCCGCGCCAGCAGGCTCGCCTTCCCGCCCACGTCGCCGGCGGAGATCATCCGGGCGACGCCGCTGCGCTGACCCTTCAGGTAGCGGTCGAAGAACGCCGTCGTGACCCGGCCGACGATTGAGAGCTGGGGCTGCTCGTACGTGTAGGGGGGGAGATGCGGGGCGCCGAGCAGCTTGAGCAGGTACTTGGGCCGCGGGGCGGCGCCCCAGAACTGGTAGGTGAAGACGGGGTGGTTGACCGTGTCCGCGGTGCCCTGCGTGGCCAGCAGGGGAGGACTTGCCCGGGGGAAGTAGAACCGCCCCGCGCCGGGCAGCTCAGCCCCGGAGAGGATGGCCGCGGCCCTGATCCGGTGATCGAGGAAAGCGCTGTCGTAGGCCACGGCAAGGGCTGTCTCACCGCCGTCCGACTGTCCGCTGACGCCGATCTCGCGGGGGGCGATCAGCCCGGCTAGCGGCCCGCTCCGTCCCGCGCTCAGCGCCAGCATCCGGGTGATGACGAAGCTCATGTCGCGGGGCTGGTTGACCAGGTCAGACTCATTCGGGCCTCCCGGGGCGTGCTGGTTCTCCAGGGGGAAGACCGGGGCCGCGACCACGTAGCCGGCCTGCGCCCAGGAGCGCAGCAGCCGCCAGTAGTAGGCCGGCGTGACCGCGAACCCGTGACCGAAGACGATCAGCGGAACCGGGCCCCGAACCCGCTCGGGGTAGCGGACGACGGTCACGACCGGACGGGCCTGCCGCGCGTGCCCCGGGTACCTGATCGTTCGCGTGGGGTCGACGAAGTCATACGTGCGCTCGCCCACCCTGTAGAGGGGGGCGCGCGCCGCGTCGCCGACCGCCTGGTGGGTCGCGTGGCGGGCGGCCAGGCCGGGGGCGATGGTGGCGGGCGCGGCAGCGGAGCAGCCGCTCAGCGCCAGGACGGCGAGCAGCCCGATGAGTGCAGCGGGACGCCGACGCTCAGCGGAGGTAGACGCCGAAGAAGTCGCGGTCATCGGGCGTCAGGTAGCGCTGGTTCGAGCGGTCCATGCTGGCCAGCAGGTTGGCCGCTCCGCGGGCCCCCGGATACCGGTAGTGGATGAAGCTCGTCCAGTAGGTGTTGATGTCCAGCTCCATCGCCCGCACGGCGCCCGCGTGCCTCAGCACCTGGGCCAGCGAGCCGACGGTCATGTAGTTGGCCGCGGCGTAGATCAGGTTGCCGTGGCGGTCGATGCCCACGCCCGAGCGCCACACCTGGATCGCGTTGCCGAGCGTCGCGCCCCATTCGGGACCGTCGGACAGATTGGGGTTCAGATGGCCCCCCATGACGATCAGGGGCAGGTTCTGGCGAGCGTAGATCACGTTGGCCGGCGCGTCGGAACCACCCGTCCAGGCGCGGATGTCCATCGCCCCGTCGCGGTAGCGGATGATCGTGGCCAGGCCGGTCTTGAGCGGCGCGTAGGTGCGACCGCCGCTGGCGAAGCCGCCGCCCGAGTCGACCAGCTTGAACCCGCTGTTGAAGGTGGCCACCAGCCGCGGGCGCAGGTCGAGCGGGATCTGCTCGGGCCCCCGTGAGGCCATCGTCACGCTCGGCTCCTGCGCCCCGGGATACAGCCAGGTGGTCGTCCGCGTGTGATCGATCCAGGCCACGCCGGCCACGTTCTGCGGGTAGTTGGGATCGGGACGGAAGCTCGTCACCAGAACCGGCGGCCGGCTGCCACCGTAGGCGTAGGTGGAGTGCCACACACCTTCGCCGGGCAGCGCCGGGTGGATCACCGGGTGGATGTCCGGCGGGCGGTAGTGATGCGTCCGCTTGGATGCTCCGGCCACCGCCGATCCCGCCCCGGGCTGACCCGGCAGCGCCTTCAGCGCCGGGCCGCCCTTGGCCGGTGCGTTCAGGGAGTAGTAGAAGTTCTCCACCCGGTTGACCAGTCCGCGGGCGCCGTTGTCGCGCAGCCACTCGACCGTGCGGATCGAGAGGCTCGAGTCCGAGTGCTGGGTGAGCATGCTGGCGTAGGAGACGACGGCGGGTATCGCCAGCAGGAGCGCGGTCAACAGCGCCACCCGGCGCAGGCGCCGTCCGGTGCCACGCGACGGCGTTCCGCCGCCGGCCGGGGGACGGGTACCGACCTGGGGAAATGTCTCCGTGCGGGGGCTTCTGGTCGGAGCCAGCATCTAGCGATCGTGCCAATCGCTGTCGGGCCTTTGGCTTAAGGGCATCTGAGAGGTCCCTCATGAACGCCAAAGCTGACAAGCTGAGAACACCCTCACAAAGGGTAAGGCAAGCGTTGATGAACTCCACCTACGGTCTCCGGCGATGAGTACGACACGACGCAGCCCGGCCAGCTCCTGGCCGCGGCCTGATTCACCGTTGCCCGCGGCGGCAGCCTCGGGCTACAACCGCATGGCGCCAATCGAGTCCCGGCCGCGACGCGGCGCGCTGCTTGCCGCCCTGGTCACGGCCCGGCCCCGTCAGTGGATCAAGAATGCCCTGGTGGTGGCGGCCCCCGGAGCCGCCGGCGCCCTCGGCCGTGATGACGTCCCGGTCCGCGTTGCCCTGGCCTGCGTCGCCTTCTGCCTCATCTCCGCCGGGATCTACGCCCTCAATGACGCCCGGGATGTGGATGAGGACCGGCTGCATCCGCGCAAGCGCCGGCGCCCGATCGCCGCGGGTGAGCTCTCGGTCCGGGACGCGGTCGGCCTGGGCGCGTTCTGGCTCCTGGCCGGCCTGATCACCTGCTTCGCGATCCGGCCGCTGCTCGGCGTCGTCGGTCTCGGCTACGTCGCGCTCACGCTCAGCTACACGATGGTCTGGCGTCACATCATGCTCGTCGACGTGCTGGTCGTGGCCGCCGGGTTCGTTCTGCGCGCCCTGGCCGGCGGGGTGGCCGCTCCGGTCACCCTGTCGCGCTGGTTCGTGCTCGTGGTCACGGCCGCCGCCCTGTTCATCGCCGCGGGCAAGCGACACGCCGAGCTCCTGCGGATCAAGCGGCGCGGCCCGGCGGGCGCCGCCCTGAGCTCGGGCCGGCGGGTCATGCGCGGCTACAGCGAGCGCGGGCTGCGCCTCCTCCTGGCCGGCAGCGCCGCCGTGGCCGTGTTCGCCTACTGGGTCTGGGCCTTTGGCGTCCCCGATGTCGACGGGGTGCCCTGGCGTCCGCTGACCGCGATTCCGTTCACGGTCTGCCTGTTGCGCTACGCCGGGCGCATCCGCGCCGGCGGAGGTGAGGCGCCCGAGGAGATGATCCTCGGCGACCGGGTCCTGGTCCTCGGTGGCCTGGCCTGGCTGGTGCTCTTCGCCCTGAGCGTGCATGCCGGCAGCTGATCTGATCGTCGAGCGACCCGTCCCGTCGGCTGCTGCCCCTGCGCACGACCAGCTGCTGTCGGGCTGGGGCGGCGGGCCCCACGTCCCGGCCACGGTGCTGCGGCCCGAGACCCTCGAAGCCCTCCAGGCGCTGGCCGTGGAGCCCGCTCCCGCCGGCACCATCGCCCGCGGGATGGGTCGCAGCTACGGCGACGCGGCCCAGCGCCGCGATGGCCGCGTCCTCGACACCACCGCCCTGACCGCATACCAGCTCGACGCCGCGGCCGGGGTGCTCACCGCCCAGGCCGGGGCCACGCTGGCCCGGCTGCTGAGCGCCGTGCAGCCGGCCGGCTGGGTCCTGCCCGTGGTGCCCGGGACCCAGCACGTCACGCTGGGCGGGGCGATCGCGGCTGACATCCACGGCAAGAACCACGGGACCGCCGGGACCTTCGGCACCCACGTCCTCGCCCTCGGCCTGCTCACCGCGGCCGGCGAAGTGCTCGAGCTCACGCCCGAACAGGGCGGCGAGCTGATGGCGGCGACCATCGGCGGCATGGGCCTGACCGGGATCATCCTCTGGGCCCGGGTCAAGCTTCGCCCGCTGCGCAGCGCGGCGGTTGCCGTCGACACCGATCGGGCCGAGCGCCTCGACGACATCCTGGCCCTGCTCGACTCGCCCGGCGGCCCGCACCGGGTGGCCTGGCTGGACCTGCTCGGACGGCCCCCGGTCCGCGGCGTGGTCACGCGGGCCGAGCAGCTGGTGGAGGATCCGCCCGATCGGTCCCGGGCCCGGTCCCGGTCCCGGGCCCAGGCCCCGGAGACGACCGTGGCGGCCCGGCTGGCCATCCCGGCGCGGTGGCCCGGGGGACTGCTCCGCACCCCCCTGGTCCGGGCCTTCAACGAGCTTCGCTTCCGGCGCACGCCCCGCCGTCAGCTCGGTCACGTCGAGAGCTTTGGCCAGCACATGTTCCCGCTCGATGTGCTCGACGCCTGGCCGCGTCTCTACGGACCTTCGGGGTTCGTCCAGTACCAGCTCGTGGTCCCGCGCGGCCAGGAGCGGACACTCGAGGACGTGATCGGCCGGCTGCGGCGCTCGCCGGTGCCCTGCTACCTGGCCGTGCTCAAAGACTTCGGGCCTCAGAACCACGCCCCGCTTTCCTTCCCGCTGGCCGGCTGGACACTGACCCTGGACATGCCGCGGTCGGCGCCCGGACTCGAGCGGCTGCTGCGCGACTTCGACGAGCTGGTCGCCGGAGCCGGCGGCCGGGTCTATCTGGCCAAGGACTGGCGGCTGCGTCCCGACGTGATGAGCGCCATGTACCCGCGTCTGGCCGAGTGGCGCGAGGTCCGCGACCGGGCTGACCCGGAGCGGCGATGGCGCTCTGACCTCGGATTGCGCACCGGCCTGGTGACGCTGTGAAGACGGTGCTTCCCACCCGGGTGCTCCTGCTCGGCGGCAGCTCCGAGATCGGCCTGGCCATCCTCCGGCGCCTGGCCGCCGATCAGCCGCTCAGCGCCGTCCTCCTCGGACGCGACAGCGAGCGGATGAAGGCCGCGGCCGGGGAGCTCGAGCGCTCCGGCGTGATCCGGGTCGACGTCGTGCTCGTTGATGCCGATGACACGGGCGACCACGAGCGCGCGGTGAGCGCCGCGTTCGCGCATGAGTCGGGGGTGGACATCGTCATCGCCGCCGTGGGCAAGCTCGGTGGCCAGGCCGGCCTTGACACCGACCGCGCCGAGGCGCTCGAGATCCTCCGGGTCAACTTCGTCGGCCTGGGCAGCCTGATCCTGAGCAGCCTGCGCCGCCTGCGTGACCAGGGCCGGGGCACGCTGCTCGTTCTCTCCAGCGTGGCCGCCGAGCGCCCCCGGGCCAGCAACGCGATCTACGGCGCGGCCAAGGCGGGCCTTGACTCGCTCGCTCAGGGACTCGGCGACAGCGTGGCCGCGAGCGGCGTGCGCGTGCTCGTCGTCCGTCCGGGCTTCGTCACCACCCGGATGACCGCGGGCCTGAAGGCGGCTCCCATGTCCACCACGCCCGAGGCGGTCGCCGAGGCCACCGCGGCCGGGCTGGCCTCAGGCGCCCACACCGTCTGGGTGCCGGGGCGGCTGCGCTGGGTGTTCGCGGTCCTGCGCCATCTGCCCCGTGCCGTGTTCCGGAGGTTGCCCCTGTGACGCGCAATCCGCTGCTGATCGACGGCGTCGTGGCCGTGGTCATAGTCGTCCTGGTCCTGATCCTCGAGCCCGGGGTGGCGGTCGCCGCCATCCTGGTCCTGATCCTGCTCGTGGTCTGCGGGGTCAGCGTCCTGGTCGGCCGCCGCCGCCACGAGCGGGGAGTCCGGGCCGTGAGTCCGCGCCGGCGCGACGGCCGGAGCGCCCGTCTGCGCCGCCGCTGAGCAACCCCACCGGTCTCAGGCCTTGGGCGTGCTCCAGGGCGCCCGCAGGCGCCGCTCGAGCTCGGCCGGCAGCTCGGCGATGGCGATCCGGTCCTGGGTCAGGCTGTCGCGGTCGCGCAGGGTGACAGTCCGGTCCTCCAGGGTCTGGTGGTCCACGGTCACCGCCCATGGGGTGCCGATCTCGTCCTGGCGGCGGTAACGCCGGCCGATCGCGCCGCCCTCGTCGTACTCGGCCTGCATCAGCTCGCGCAGCTCGTGGTGGATCTCGCGGGCCAGTTCGGGCTGGCCGTCCTTGCGGACCAGCGGGAGAACGGCGACCTTGACCGGGGACAGCGCCGGATGCAGACGCAGGACTGTCCGCGTCTCACCCTCGATCTCGTCCTCGTCGTAGGCGTCGACGAGGAAGGCCAGCATCGCCCGGTCGGCGCCGGCCGCGGGTTCGATCACGTGGGGGACGTAGCGCTCCCCGTTGGCGCTGTCCACGTATTCGAGCTTCTGGCCCGAGTGCTCGGCGTGCTGTGTCAGGTCGAAATCCCCCCGGTTGGCGATCCCCTCGAGCTCCTGCCAGCCGATCGGATAGCGGTACTCGACGTCGCTGGTCGCGCTGGAGTAGTGACTCAGCTCATCGGTCTCGTGAGCCCGCAACCGCAGGTGGTCCTCCCGGATGCCCAGGCGTGTGTACCAGCCGAGCCGCTCGCTCAGCCAGTGCTCGTACCAACGCTCCGCCTCGGCCGGGGGCACGAAGAACTCCATCTCCATCTGCTCGAACTCCCGGGTGCGGAAGATGAAGTTGCCCGGGGTGATCTCGTTGCGGAAGCTCTTGCCGATCTGGGCGATCCCGAACGGCGGCCGCTTGCGCGAGAACTGCAGGTAGTTCTTGAAGTTGAGGAAGATGCCCTGCGCGGTCTCGGGACGCAGGTAGACGGTCGAGCCCTCCTCGCGCACCGGGCCCATGGTGGTCTCGAACATGAGGTTGAAGTCGCGCGCCTCGGTCAAGTCGCAGTCGGGCGTCTCACCCGGGTGCTTGGAGGGCTTGCGCCCGCAGGCCGAGACCTCGAGGTGGTCGGCCCGGAAGCGCAGCTTGCAGGTCCGGCAGTCGACCAGCGGGTCGGTGAACCCGGCCAGGTGGCCGCTGGCCTCCCAGGTCCGGGGGTGCTGGATGATCGCCGAGTCAAGTGCGACCACGTCGTCGCGCTCCTGGAGCATTGAGCGCCACCACTGGTTCTTGACGTTGTGCTTGAGCAGCACTCCGTAGTGCCCGTAGTCGTAGCTCGAGCTGATCCCGCCGTAGATCTCGCTGCTCTGGAAGACGAAGCCACGCCGCTTGCACAGCGAGACGATCTTGTCCATGGTGACGGTGTCGGTGGCCATCGTGCGCGGCCGATGGTAGCCGCCGCGCTGGCCGGGACGGGCACCGGCGCAGATCGCGGCGGCGCCGGCATCTGGCCGCATTCTCCTGGCACTCAGGGCCAGAGAGTGCCAACCCCCTGGGCTATAGTCTCTGCCGCCATGCCGATCTATGAATACCGGTGCAAAAAGGGGCATGTCTTCGACGTCCGGCAGAGCTTCTCGGACGATCCGGTGACCACGTGCGAGGTGTGTGGCGCCCCCGTGCAGCGGGTGTTTCATCCCATCGCGGTCCACTTCAAGGGCTCGGGCTTCTACAACACCGACTACGGCACGCGCAACCGCTCTCGCGAGAAGGAAGCGGCCAAGAACGACGCCAAGAGCGAGGGGGCCAAGGAGACCAGCAAGGACTCCTCCTCGAGCAACTCGAAGTCCGATTCGGGCTCGGCCAACAACAACGGCGCCAAGTCCGACAGCGCCGCAAAGAAGAAGCCGGAGAGCAAGACCTCCTAGCCGGGCGCAGCTCCTCCCGCGCCGGCTCGCCCGGTGACGATGGGGCGCGCGCCGGCTCGCCCGGTCACGGTGAGGGCGGCCCTCAGCCGTTCATCAGCCGGTTGACCGCCCGGCGGATCGTGGCCTGGCCGGCCGGAGACTGCGGATCTGAGAGCGGCAGGTTGTTCTGACCGAGGATCCGGGCCGGGGCCGAGCCCCCGATCTCGGAGGCCACGAACAGGCTCAGGAGCGTGAGCGGGCCCATGTCGGTCCGCAGCGTCTTGGGCGCCGACCACGAGGCCCAGGGCAGGTGGAAGAACGTGGTCGGCGAGAGCAGCTTGGACTTGATCGCGTTGAGGATCTTCTGCTGGTAGCCCTCGCGGGTCAGGTCGTTGGAGGACGCGTTGCAGGCGTTCTCCCGGGTGCGGGCCAGGGTCAGCGCGTCGCGGCCATCGAGGTGATGGGTCCCGGGGCGCAGATTCAGCGTGAAGCCGCCGTTCTTGACCCCGCCGCTGATGTTCGAGCAGATCCGGCCGGTGGTCACGTCGACGCCGCCGATGGCATCGATGAACTGCGGGAACGCGGCCAGGTTGACCACGATCAGGTGATTGATCTTCAAGCCGGTGAAATTCTCGATCGTGCGAATGGCCAGGGCTGGCCCGCCGTAGGCGTAGGCCGCGTTGATCTTGGTCACGCCGTAGCCCGGGATCTGGGCCATCGTGTCGCGGGGGATCGAGAGCCGTCGCGAGGTCCCGCCGCCGATCCGCCAGAGCATGATCGTGTCCGAGCGGCTGCCCTTGTCACTGGTGTTGGCGCCGGGCTCCTTCGACCCCTTGGGGCGCTGGTCGGTGCCGAGCACGAGCACCGTGTCGGTCGAGGTGAGCATGTTCCCCCCCGAGGCCAGGGCATTCTGGGCCGAGGCGGGAAGGCTGCCGCTCTGCTGCTCATCGCTGATGAAGAACAGGACGGCCGAGAGCAGCACCCAGGCCACGATCAGCAGGACGACCCATTTGAGCACTCGGCGCGGGGTGATCCGCTCCGGGCCGGAGCTCGGGCGCCGGCCCGTCGCCCGGCCGTTGCCGCCCCGGCCGCCCCCGCTGCCGGGCACCGCGACGTCGTCCTCACCGCGCAGACGCGAGCGCAGTCCCCGCGGTCCCGAGCGGTAGACCTTGTAGGGCGGTGGGGGGCCGGTGCCGGCGGAGCCCCCGCCGCGAGCGCCCGAATCACCGCGGTAGACGCGGTACGGCGGGTCCTGGCTCGGTGCGGGGTTGCGGGGTTCCTTGGCCATCGTCGTGGGCTGCGCACTGCATATAGTGATCGCATGCCGGAGCGGCGCACGATCGGCGTCGACCTGGGTGGGACGAAGCTGCTGGCCGGCGCCGTTGACCCGGATCTCGGTGTGCACCACCGGGCTCAGCGGACTGTTTCGGGCCTCGACCAGCGTACCCTGCTCGACGATGTCGTGAGTGCTGTGCAGGAGGTGCGGGACGCGGCCGGCCCGACCGTGGAGGCCGTCGGCTTCGGGATCCCCAGCCTGATCGACCAGCGGACCGGGATCGCCGTGGTCGCGGTGAACCTGCCCCTAGTCGACGTCGCGTTCGCCGATCTGATGGCCGAGCGCCTCGATCTCCCGGTGTTCGTCGACAACGACGGCAACATGGCCGCGCTGGCCGAGCATCGCGCCGGGGCGGCCCGGGGGGCGAGCGAGGCTGTGGTGATGACGATCGGCACCGGCATCGGTGGCGGCCTGATCCTCCGCGGGGAGCCCTATCGCGGGGCGATCGGGGCTGGGGGCGAGCTCGGCCATGTGGTGATCGACTTCCACGGTCCCCACTGCCAGGGCAACTGCCCGGGCTACGGGTGCGTCGAGGCCTTCGCCTCGGGGACGGCGCTGGCCCGCGAGGCGCTCCGGATCGCATCCGAGCGCCCGGATTCCCGCCTGGCCGTGGCCGTGGCCGACGGCCGCGCGCTGGTCGGGCCTCTGATCACCGAGCTGGCCCACGACGGCGACGCGGCAGCGATCGAGGCGATCGAGCTGATCGGGGCTCGGTTGGGCATCGCCATCACCAGCCTGGTCAACATCTTCAACCCCGAGGTGGTGGTGATCGGCGGCGGGGTGATCGCCGCCGGCGAGCTGCTCCTGGCCCCGGCGCGGGCCGAGGTGGCCCGCCGCGCGCTGCCCCCCTCCCGGGATCTGGTCAGGATCGTCCCGGCCCGATTCGGGGTCGAGGCGGGAATGGTCGGGGCCGCCGCGCTGGCCTTCGACGGCCTGGCCGGAAGGGCCCCGCGGTGAGCCCCGAAGCGGGGCGGGGCGGCCGGCTGGTCGTCTGCCCGACCCCGATCGGCAACCTCGAGGACGTCACCCTGCGCGTCCTCGCCGCGCTGCGCGAGGCCGACCTCGTGGCCTGTGAGGACACGCGCCGGACACGCATCCTGCTCGACCGCTACGGCGTGTCCGGTGAGCTGGTCAGCTACCACGAGCACAATGAGCGCGCCCGAGCCGCGGAGCTGGTCAGGCGCATGCAGGCCGGGGCCGTGGTCGCCCTGGTCTCGGACGCCGGGATGCCGCTGGTCTCCGACCCCGGCTTCGTGCTCGTGCAGGGCTGCGTGGCCGCCGGCCTCGGCGTCGAGGTGCTGCCCGGCCCTTCGGCCGCGCTCAGCGCCCTGGTGGCCAGCGCCCTGCCCGCCGACCGCTGGCGCTTCGTCGGCTTCCTGCCCCGCAAGCCGAAGGAGCTCGAGCAGGTGTTCGAGTCGACCGAGACGGTGGTCGCCTTCGAGTCCCCGCGCCGGCTGGCCGCCACGCTGGCCGTGCTCGCCGCCCGCGACCCGGCGCGCCCGGTCGCCGTCTGCCGCGAGCTGACCAAGCTCCACGAGGAGGTCGTCCGGGCCCCCGCGTCCGAGCTGGCCGAGCGCTACCGGGCGCACGCCCCCCGCGGGGAGATCGTGCTGGTCATCGCTCCGGCCCCGGCCCGCCCGGAGGGCGAGATCGGCACGGCGGTCGGCGCACTCGAGCGCTTGGTCGCGGCCGGGGCCAAGCCGCGCCCCGCAGCCGCCGTCGTCTCCGAGCTCACCGGCGTCAGCGCCAACCGGCTCTACCGCGCGCTGACCGATCAGCGCTCGACGAAGTAGCTGCCGCTCCCCTGCCCGTCGGAGAAGAACCGGCTGGTCACGGTCTTCTTGCGCGTGTAGAACTCGACCGCGTCGGGACCGTGGGCGTGCAGGTCGCCCAGGAAGCTGTCCTTCCAGCCGCTGAACGGGAAGAAGGCCACCGGCGCGGCGACGCCGATGTTGACCCCGATCATGCCCGCCTGCACCTCATGGCGGTAGCGCCGGACCGCGGCGCCGGACTCGGTGAAGATCGAGGTTCCGTTGCCGAACCGGCTGGCGTTCACGACGGCGATCGCCTCGTCCAGCGAGTGCGCGCGGATCACGGACAAGACCGGCCCGAAGATCTCCTCCCGGGCCACGTCCATCTCGGCGCTGACCTGATCGAGGATCGTCGGTCCCACGAAGGCCCCGTCCAGCCCCCGGCCGTCCAGGGCCACGCGCGCGCCGGCCCGCTCACCGCGTTCGATCCAGTCGCCGATCCGCGCGCACGCGGACGAGGAAATCACCGGACCGATGTCGGTCGATTCCTCCCGGCCGTCGCCCACGTGCAGACCTCGTGCGGCGGCGATCAACGGCTCCATGAGCTGTCCGTGGGCATCCCCGACCGTGACCACCACCGAGCCGGCCATGCAGCGCTGCCCGGCGGCACCGAAGGCCGAGCCGATGATCCCATTCACGGTCTCAGCGATCACCGCGTCGGGCATGACGACCATGTGGTTCTTGGCCCCGCCCAGCGCCTGCACCCGCTTGCCCGCCCGGGCCGCCCGCCCATAGACCAGCCGGGCCACCGGCGCCGAACCGACGAATGAGACCGCGTCGATGCCCGGGTGATCGAGGATCCCCTCCACGACCTCGCGCCCGCCGTTGACCAGGTTGACCACGCCCGCGGGGAGCCCCAACCGGTCAAGCTCCTCGAAGGCGATCTGCTGGGTCAGCGGCACCTGCTCGGAGGGCTTGAGCACGAACGTGTTGCCGCAGGCGATCGCGAAGGGCAGGAACCAGAACGGCACCATGGCCGGGAAGTTGAACGGGACGATCGCCGCGCACACACCCACCGGCTGGCGCACCGTCTCGGCGTCCACGCCCCGGGCCACGTCCTCGATGATCCGTCCCTGCATCGTGGTCGGGACCGCGCAGGCGCACTCGACCATCTCGATCATCCGCGCCACCTCGGCCCGGGCGTCGCCGATCGTCTTGCCCATCTCCGCCGTGACTGATTGGGCCAGCTCCTCGTGCCGGGCGGCGAGCCGCTCGCGCAGCTCGAACAGCTTGCGGGCCCGGGCGATCACCGAGACCCCGCGCCACTCCGGCAGGGCGGCGCGCGCGGCGCCCACGGCGGCGTCGAGGTCGGACGCGCCCGACAGAGGGACCCGGGCCAACACGTCTCCCGTGGCCGGGTTGGTCACATCGAGCAGCTCAGCCGCGTCCCGGGCGGCGGTCCAGCGACCGCCGATGTAGTTCTCCAGCTGCCGGGCCTCTGCGCGCGTCGCCACACCGCTTTCCTCCACAGAGCGCAGGATAGCCTTGGTCGAACCCGCCCATGTCCTTCTACATCACCACCCCGATCTACTACGTCAACGCGCAGCCTCACCTCGGCCACGCGTACACGACGATCGCCTGCGACGTCCTGGCCCGCCATCAGCGCCAGCGCGGAGAGGATGTGTTCTTCCTCACCGGCACCGATGAGCACGGCGAGCCGGTGGCCGACGCCGCCAAGGCGCTGGGCGTCACCCCCCAGGAGCTGGCCGACCAGAACGCCGAGCGCTTCAAGGCGCTGGCTCCGCAGCTCGATGCCTCCAACGACTTCTTCATCCGCACCACCGACGAGGAGCACGAGCGCCGCGTGCAGGAGGTGCTCCAGCGGGTGCACGACAACGGCCACACCTACAAGGGGCTCTACGAGGGCTGGTACTGCCCGCGCTGCGCCGACTTCAAGGTCGAGAACGAGATCGCCGAGGGCAACCGCTGCCCGATCCACGAGATCCCGCTCGAGCGTCACTCGGAGGAGAACTGGTTCTTCCGCCTTTCCTCGTTTCAGGAGCCGCTCGAGCGGCTCTACGCCGGCCAGACCGACTTCGTCATGCCCCCGCGCCACTACAACGAGGCCCACTCGTTCATCACCTCGGGGCTCCAGGACGTCTCCCTTTCCCGCGCCCGGCTGAAGTGGGGGGTGACCGTGCCCTGGGATCCCGGGCACGTGTTCTACGTGTGGTTCGACGCGCTGCTCAACTACTACACGGCGCTCGGCTACGCCCGGCCCGGGCACGATTTGACTGAGGAGTTCTGGCCCGCCACCTACCACGTGATCGGCAAGGACATCCTCAAGTTCCACACCGTGTTCTGGCCCGCCCTGCTGATGGCCGCCGACCTGCCGCTGCCCGAGCACGTGTTCGTCCACGGCTTTCTACTCGGCGCCGACGGCCGCAAGATGAGCAAGTCGCTGGGCAACGTGCTCGATCCGTTCGCGGTCATCGACCAGTACGGCACCGACGCGCTGCGCTTCTACCTGATGCGCGACGTCGCCTTCGGTGGCGACGGCGCCGTGGGCATGGACGCTGTCCATTCACGCTACGAAGCCGAGCTGGCCAATGAGTACGGCAACCTGGCCAGTCGCTCGTTGGCCATGATCCGCCGCTACCGCGACGGGGTCGTGCCCGATGTCGACGTCGACCCGGCGCTGGCCGCCGAGTTCGAAGCCCTTCCCGAGCGGGTCTGCGCGCTGCTCGACCGCGCGGAGATCACGCTCGCCCTCGAGGAGATCTGGGTGCGGGTGCGGCGCTGCAACCGCTACGTGGAGGAGCGCGCGCCCTGGCAGCTGGCCAAGGACCCCGGGGCGGCCGCCGAGCTGGACGCGACCCTGGCCTCCCTGGCCGAGGCCGTCCGCGTGCTCAGCGTTCTCCTCACCCCGTTCATCCCGGTCAGCGCCGAGCGGCTGCTGACCGCGCTCGACGCGCCGGGCACGGACTTCACCCAAACCCACTTTGCGCGCCCGCGGAGGCGGGCGGACGGTGGCCGCGCTCGAGCCGCTGTTCCCCAAGGACCCGTCCAAGCGCGAGAAGTGATCGACAGCCACACCCACCTCGATTCCTGCCGGCCGCCCAACACGGAGCTGGTCGCCGCCGCCGCCGAGGCGGGCGTGACCCGCATGGTCACCGTGGGCACCAACGGCGCCTCGTGCCGCGCCGCCCTGGCCGCCGCCGATGACTTCCCGCAGGTGTTCGCGGCCGTCGGGCGCCACCCGAGCGAGGCTACCGGGTTCGACGACGCCGACCTGGCCGAGCTCGAAGCCCTGGCCAGCCACGAGAAATGCGTGGCCATCGGCGAGACTGGTCTCGACTACTACCGCGACCACGCCCCCCGCGCGGACCAGCGCCGCGCCTTCGAGGCCCAGATCGAGCTGGCCCGCCGCGTCGGCAAGCCGCTGGTCATCCACACCCGCTCAGCCGATGACGACACGCTCGCCGTGCTCGACGAGCAGGCCGGTTCTCTCAAGGTGATCCTCCACTGCTTCTCGATGGCCTCCCGGGTACGCGAGTGCCTCGACCACGAGCAGTGGTGGTTCTCGTTCGCCGGCAACTCGACCTACCCGAAGTCGGCCGACCTGCGCGAGGCCATGCTCCGGGTGCCGGCCGAGCGGCTGCTGGTCGAGACCGACGCGCCCTATCTGTCTCCCCAGGTCGTGCGCGGCCAGCCCAACCAGCCCGCCAACGTCGTCCACACCGCCCAGGCGCTGGCCGTCGAGCGGCGCGTCTCCTACGCCGACTTCGAGTCCGCCGTCGCCCGCAGCGCCGCCGCGGTCTTCGGGTGGTAGGCGGGCGCTCGGCCCGGCAGCGCGAGCTGGGCCAGAACTTCCTCATCGACCCGAACATCCTTGACGTGATCGAGCGGCTGGCCTCACCCTCAGCCGACGACGTCGTGCTCGAGGTCGGCGGCGGACCTGGCACGCTGTCGACGCGCCTGGCCGCGCGCGCCGGGCACCTGCACGTGATCGAGCTCGACCGGCGCCTCGAGCCGGGGCTGCGCGAGCTGCTCAGCGCGCACCCCAACGCCTCGCTGCACATGGGCGACGCCCTGTCCCTCGACCTGAGCCGCCTGCAACCCGCGCCGACCAAGATGGTGGCCAACCTGCCCTACGGCATCGCCGCCACGCTCGTCCTGCGGAGCATCGAGGCGCTCCCCGAGCTGCACGACTGGGTGGTCATGGTCCAGCGCGAGGTGGGTGAGCGCTTCGCCGCCCGGGCCGGCGATTCCGCCTACGGGGTGCCCTCGGTGCTGGCCCGGCTGGCCTGCGAGGTCCGGGTCCTGCGCGCAGTCTCGCGCACCGTGTTCAGACCCGTGCCCAATGTCGACTCGGTCCTGCTCGGGCTGACGCGACTGGGCCCGGCCGCGGATCCGGCCCTGAACGCGCTCGTGCACGCCGCCTTCGCCCACCGCCGCAAGGCGCTGGCCGGCTCGCTCGCCCTGAGCCCTGGCCTCGGCGACGATGTCCGCGAGCGCGCCCGGGCCGCGCTGGTCGAGCTCGGCCACCCGGCCGACGAGCGCGCCGAGCGCCTCGAACCCGAGGAGTTCCGGGCCCTGGCCGCGAGGCTCGCCGCGTGAGCCTGCCCAGCCGGATTGCCGCCTGCGCCAAGGTCAACCTGTGCCTGTTCCTCGGCGAGCGGCGCGAGGACGGCCGCCATGAGCTCGTGACCGTATTCGAGTCCGTCGACCTGGCCGACGAGCTCACCCTGTCCGAGTCGGCGACCGGATCCGACGAGGTCGTTTGCCCCCGGGTCCCCGGCCCGAACCTCGTCGCCTCGGCCCTGGCCGGCCTGCGCGAGCTGGGCTGGCAGGCGCCGTCGCTGCGGATCGAGATCGACAAGCGGATCCCGGTTGCCGCCGGCATGGGCGGCGGCTCGGCCGACGCGGCGGCATTGCTGCGCCACGCCCCGGCGCTGGCGCCGGTTGACACCGGCGCCGTCGCCGCCGCTGGCCGCCGCGCTCGGCTCCGACGTGCCCAGCCAGCTCGAGCCCGGAGCATCCGTGGGCACCGGCGCCGGCGAGCTCGTCCGGCCGCTGCCCGACGGCGCCGAGCACGCCGCTGCTCGTCCTGCCCCAGCCCCGCGGGCTCTCGACGGCCGAGGTCTACCGGGCGGCCGATGACCGCGGCCGGATCCGCAACCGCACCGAGCTCCTGGCCATGGACGTGGCCATCGAGACCTCGCTCGTCGGCCCGGGCTGGACGATGCCCCCCGCACTGGTCGTCAACGAGCTGCAGGCCGCCGCGCTGACCCTGCGCCCCGAGATCTCCGGCGCCCTGACCGCGGCCCGCTCCGCCGGGGCCGAGCGAGCGATCGTGTGCGGCGCGGGCCCGACGGTGATCGGCCTCTACTGGGGGACCGAGGGACACGCCCGGGCTCATGTCGCAGCCACCGCGCTGGCGGACCGCTTCCCCGGCGCCGTGGCCGCGCGGCCCGTGCGCAGAGGGGTTGCCACGGCGGTGGCGAACCCGTGAGCGTTGTCCGCAATTTCCGGGCGTCCCCGGCGCGGGCTTTCGGTCCGCTGCGGGTTTCGCAACAATTGGGAGGCCGCTCGTGAGCAACCAGTCCGTCACCTACCTCGTCGGCGCGTGCCTGGGCGTGCTCGGCCTCGCGGCCTTCTGCACGCTGGTGCTGGCCCCGGCCGTCACCGCCTACCGGCGCCCGCTCGAGCGGGTCGCCGCGGTGTTCCTCTCCCTGTACGTCCTCGCTGCGCTGGTGGGCCTCGGCGTCCTGCTCGGCGCCGTGGTCATCCTCGAGTGGCCGCGCCTCTTCTAGTGGGCCTGGGCGCTCCCCGCCGGGCCCCGGATCTCGGCGCCTTCGCGGCCATCACCGACGCGGTGGAGGCCGGTGCGGGACTGCCCGAGATCCTGCGCGCCTCCGCCCGGGCGCTTGACGCCAGCCTGATCCTGATCGATCGCTCGGCCACCATCCTGGCCGTGGCCGCGCGCTCCCCGGCCGATGAGCGCTCGCTGATGCGCGACGCCGAGGACGTGGTCACGGTCGAGTTCAAGGTGGCCGACGCGTCGGTCGGGCAGCTGCGCATGCGCGGTCGCGAGGGGACTCCGGACGGCGCCCTGCTCAGGCTTGTGACCACGCTGATCGCCTCCGAGGTGGAGCGCGTCCGGGCCCCGGAACGTGCCTCCGAGGAGGCGGCGGCGAGCTTCCAGCGCGCGGTCCTCAGCGGCCGGATCCAGGATCGCGATGACCTCATCGCCCGCGGCAAGGAACTCGGCACAGATTTGTCCAAGGGGGCCAGCGTGGCCGTCGTCCGCGCTCACGCCCGCACCCCCACCGAGGACGACTGGCGCCGGCGCCTGCTGGCCGTGGCCGGCCGCGGCGCCCGCTCGGTCGCGCCGGGTTCGATCGCCGCCCCCGCCGACGTCGACGCCGATGAGGCGGTGATCCTGATCCCCGATCGCCGAGGGCGAGACCCGCCGGCGTGTCTGCACCGCGCTGCTGCGCGAGCTCGAGTCCGGACTGCCCGGGTTCGCGTTCGCGCTCGGCCGCAGCCGCCGGGTCGAGGATCCACTCGACCTTCAGCGGGCCTACAACGAGGCTCTGCTGGCCCTGAATGTGGCCGAGGGCGACAGCGAACGAATCGAGCTGGCCTACGAGGAGACCGGCACCTACCAGCTCCTCCTGCCCTACATGAGCGACCCCACCGAGCTCGGGCGCTTCTACCGGGAGACCGTGCGGCCGCTGGTCGCCTACGACGAGCAGTACGAGACCGATCTGCTCGGCACGCTGGCCACGTTCCTCGACTGCGACGCCAACGTAAACGCCACCGCCTCGCGGCTCATAACCCACCGCCACACGATCCGCTACCGGTTTGAGCGCGTGCGCGAGCTGACCGGCCTCGACGTGTCCTCCACCGACGGTCGCGAGAAGCTGTCCCTGGGTCTGAAGGCGATGCGCGTGCTGGGCGTCGCCGCGCCGCACGGCCCGGCCAGCGAGCCGGGCGCGGCCGGCGGCCGGGTCCCCCGCTAAACGGCTTGCCGCGGAGAGCGGCCCCGAACTGCTCCGCCGCCAGCCCACTCAAAGAGAAACCGCGACCCCTGAGGGCACTTTTTCTCTTTGAGTGGCCATCGCAACCGCGGCACTACAGCGCGCGCTCGACCGCCGTCGCGGTCAGCTCGCCGGCCACCTTCAGCGCCTCGGTGCTCCGGGCGGCTCGGACGAGGACGAACGCCCCCTCGAGCGCGGCGAACATGCTGATGGCGAGCTCCCGCGCGGTTTCAGCCCGGATCCCCGCGGCCGCGAACCGCTGGCCGCCGGCGGCCAGCCAGCGCTCGAACACCTCGGCACAGGCCAGGCGCATCGGCTCGCTCGAGCTCGAGACCTCGAGCGCCACGGTGGCGATCGGGCAGGCGTCGGCGTAGTCGGTCTCCTCGACGTGCTGCGCCGCGCCGGCGAAGAAGGCCCGCACGGCGCTGGGCAGGTCGGGCGCCGGGTCGAACACGGCCGGGATCAACTGCTCATAGACCGCGCCGGAGACGCGGATCGCCTCCGCACCGAGCTCCTCCTTGCCCCCGGGGAAGAAGTGGTAGACGGACGCGAACGGCGCTCGCGCCTGGGTGACGATCTGCTTGATGCCCGTGGCGCCGTAGCCCTGTCGGCGCAGAAGCTCGGCGCTGGTTTCGACGATTCGCTGACGGGTGGCGTGCATCTCGGTTCCGGGTTGAGGGGGGCTCCGCGCTCGGGGGCGCTTGGGGGCTACGCCCCGGCGGGCTCTGATGTACTGTACAAGCTAGAGCGATCAATCTAGTGGAGGTTTTCGGATGCTTTCCTGGCTGGCCCGCAAGGCGATCTCGTACAACATGGCCCGTACCCGGGAGGGCGACATCGCGCCGACGCTGCGGCTCGACAGGCCCGATGTGCGCTTCCGCTTTCCGGGCGCGAACTCGTGGGGAGGGGAGTTCCACGGCAAGGCGGCAGTTCGCGCCTGGCTGCAGCGGTTCGCCGCCACCGGGCTACAGGCCTTCCCCGACGAGGTGGTGGCCACGGGTTGGCCGTGGCGCGGCACGGTGTGCATTCGCGGCCGCGACCATCTCCTCGGCCCCGACGGCGAACTGGTCTACGAGAACCGATACGTCATCTGGGGCCACCTGCGCTGGGGTCGGGTGACCGACTACGAGGTCTACGAGGACACTGAGAAGGCGACTGCCCTCGACGCCTGGCTGGCCGAGCATCGCCCCGAGCTCGTCACCGGGCCGCGCCCGGCCGTCCCGGTGTCCTAGCGCCCTGAGTCAAATCCCGTGGCCGCCGCCCCGCCCGGACCGTCAAGGGGGCATCGCCCACGCGCTGCGCATATACCGATTACGTCATATGCGCTTGCCGGCGGGCGATCAGCTCATCGGCGCGCCGCTTGGCCTTCTCCGGGATGAGCCGCCCGAACCAGGTGCGGTGCCCGGCCACCCAGCGGTAGCCCCGCTCGTCGAGGTCCGGGACCCGGGCCAGGCCCGCGGCGGGCAGGCTCCCCCCGGGCAGCAGGCCGACCAGCACCGGCAGCGCCGCGCCGGCCGACTCGCGGGCGCCCGCGGGAGAGATGAGGTGCCAGGAGGCCAGCCGCTGCTCTGACGGAATATCGGCCAGGAGCGCGTCCGCCTCGGCGGTTTGCAGGGCCACCGGTCGCAGCCGGAGGCGGCGGTCGGCCCGCAGCACGACCCCGAGCGACCAGCGGCAGAAGCCGCAGTCCTGGTCATAGAGGACGGTCCATGGGGCGGGGCGGGGGCTCATGGTCGTGACTACGATTGCGCGGTGCCGATTGCCGTCATCACCGGCTCGGGTACCCACGCGCTACCCGGCTTCGAGGCCGGTGAAGCCCAGGCCGTCGAGACTCCGTTCGGAGTCGCCGATGTCTTCCGCGGACGCTTTGCCGGCGCCGAGCTGCTCCACGTCTCCCGCCACGGCTCCGGGCACGTGCGGCTCTCCAACCAGGTCAACCACCGCGCCAACCTCTGGGCGCTGCACGAGCTCGGCGCCGACGCGGTGATCGGCTGCACCGCCTGTGGCGCCGTCGACCCGTCGCTCGCGCTCGGCTCGCTGGTCGTGTTCGACGACCTGCACTTCCCCGTCAATCGTCTACCCGACGGGTCGCTGTGCACGTTCTTCGTAGAGCCCGGGGACCCGGGACGCGGCCACTGGATCCTCCACGGCGGCCCGTTCTCGGACGGCGTCCGCTCAGCTCTGCTGGCCGCGGCCGCCGAGGCCGGGCACGACGCCCGCGACGGCGGCGCCTACGGCCACGTCGACGGTCCGCGCTTCAACACCCCGACGGAGATCGCCCAGCTGGCCGGATGCGGCGTGGTCGCGGTCAGCCAGACCGGCGGCCCGGAGACCGTGCTGTGCGGCGAGCTCGAGCTGCCCTTCGCGCTGATCGGCTTCGTCACCGACTACGCCAACGAGGTGCATCCCCGGCGCAGCCGACCCCGGTGGCCGAGCTGATCGAGCTGATCGGCGCCAGCCCGGCCGTGTTCGCCGACGTCTTGACCGGGGCGTCCCGCGGCTGGCGCGCGAGGCGGCACGGCCGGCGGGCACGATGTACCGCTTCGAGCAGGGCTGACGCCGGCTTGGCGGGCTCGCCCACGGTCCTCGTCATGGCTCCCTGGCCTGGCACTGAGGCCATGGCCGAGCGCGCTGGGCGCGGCGCGGGCCGCGACTGGTCGGCGCTGCTCCACGACCGAGCGCTGGCCGCTGCCGAGGCAGTGGCGCCTGGGGCGATCCAGTTCAGCGCGCGGGCTCGCCCGGCCCGAAGCGCCCGCGACGATCGCCGCGGCGGCCGCCGCGGGTACTGGCCGGCGGTCGGACGGCGCCAGCCCGCTGCTGATGCTCTGGCCCGAGCTGCCCCGCTGGCGTTCCGCGCACCTGGACGCGGCCCTCGCCGACCTGGCCGATGGCTGCGATCTGGCCATCGGTCCGGTGTTCGACAGCGGCCTCTACCTGCTCGCCTTGGCCCGCCCGTTCCCGGGCTGTTCGAGCTCCCGCTCGAGGCCTGGCTGAGCCCCGACGCCCTGTCCACGGCATTCACCGCGGCCGCGCGCGCCGGTATCGAGACCGGTCTGCTCCAGGCCGAGCGCGGCCTGCGCAGCCCGGCCGACATCGCGGCGGCGCTGGCCGACCCGCTGCTCGACCCAGAGCTCCGGGACGCTGTTGGGCGGCTGAGCCGAGCATCCTCGTCGACTGGGGGGCGGGGACTCGGACCCCGATTTCCGGGACCAAAACCCGGCGTCCTGCCATTGGACGACCCCCCAGAGAGCTCACCGGAATCTACCAATGCAGACCGGTCCGAGCGCGGCATTCCGTCCGACCCTAAGCGAACATATGTTCGTGCCGGCGTACACCGAGAGCGAGGCCCAGTGAGGCGGTTGCGGTTTCTAGTTCGCACGCCGAGGCGCTGCGCATGCTCGGCCTGCGGCCGTGCGGTGGGAACCACCGGGTCTTTCGCCATTGGGTGGACGAGGTGTGGCAGATCCCGACCGAGCATTTCGACCCGGGCATTGCGCAGCAGCGCGGCTTGAACCACGAGCCAACTCCGCTGTGCCGCTGTTCTCGTCGAGCATTCCACCTACTCGCGCAGCCGCATCAAGCGGTGGCTGTACTGCCGAGGGTCTGAAGCAACCGCGGTGTGAGCTATGTGGACAGGGCGAGATCTGGCGTGGGCTTCGCATGGCGCTGATCATCGACCACATCAACGGCGTTCCGGACGACAACCGGCTCGAGAATCTCCGCATTGTCTGCCCGAATTGCGCGGCGACGTTCGAGACGCACTGCGGGCGGAAGAAGCGCATCCCGGTCGCGCCGAGGACGTGCGCAGTCTGTGGGGGAGTTCATTCCGCAACGTCCCGGGCAGCGCCATTGCTCGCGCGCTTGCGGCACCCGCCATCGGAAACCGTCATCGCGCCCCACGGCCCGAGACGCGCAAGGCCAAGCGTCCAGCCTACGAGGTGCTTCTCGTCGAGACCAGGGCGCTGGGCTTCAGCGCCGTCGGGCGCAAGTACGGGGTCTCCGACAACGCGGTGCGCAAGTGGCTGCGCTGGCCTATCGAGGCCCAGGCGCGAGTCCGCAACGAGCGGGAAGACGGGCGGCCTGACCCGGCTGACCGGTATGCCGGTGATGGCCTACGATCACGCCGTGGCCGCGCCCGTCGTCGTCATCCTCGCCGCTGGCCAGGGCACGCGCATGCGCTCGTCGGTGCCGAAGCTGCTGCATCCGCTGTGCGGGCGGCCGCTCATCGGCGTGGCCGATCGCCGCCGCGCGGGCGGCCGGGGCGGGCAAGATCGTCGTCGTCGACTCGCCCGAGCGGCGGCTCGAGCCGGTGCTGGTCGGCGACGGACGTCGTGCTCGCCGTCCAGGAGCGAGCCGCTCGGCACCGCGGACGCCGTCCGGGCGGCGATGGCTGCGGTGGAGGCGAGCGACGGCAGACCGTGCGTCGTGCTCAACGGCGATGTGCCGCTGCTCACGCCCGGAGACGATCAGCGCGCTGGTCGCAGCCCACGAGCGCAGCGGCGCCGCGGCGACGATCGCCACGATGACGCTCGATGACCCCGCGCGGCTACGGGCGGGTCGTCCGCGCGCCCGACGGGAGCGTCGAGCGGGTCGCCGAGACCAAGGCGCCCGGCGACGCCAGCGAGCTTCGAGCTCCACATCCGCGAGGTCAACACGGGCATGTTCGCCTTCGACGGCGCGGCGCTGGCGCGCGGCGCTGGCCGAGGTGCGAGCCCGACAACGCCCAGGGCGAGCACTACCTGCCCGACGTGCTGCCGATCCTGCGCGCGCACGAGCGCTCGGTCCAGGCCTACGAGCTGGCCGACCCACGAGAGATCCTCCAGATCAACGACCGCCGCCAGCTGGCCGAGGTCACCGCGGTCGCCCAGGCACTGATCCACGAGCGCCATCAGCTGGCCGGCGTGACGATCGTCAACCCGGCGGCCACGGTGATCGACGCCGGCGTCGAGATCGGGCAGGACACGCGTGATCGCGCCGTTCACCAGCCTGCACGGCGCCACGGGGATCGGCGCGGGCTGCGCCATCGGCCCGAGCTCGACCCTGATCGACGCGAGGTCGGCGATCAGCGCCAAGATCCTGCACGCCTACGTCAACGGGGCGCAGATCGGCGACCGGGTCAGCGTCGGCCCGTTCGCCTACCTGCGGCCCGGGCACGGTCCTGCGCGAGGGCTCCAAGGCGGGGACGTTCGTGGAGATCAAGAACTCCGACGTCGGCGCGGGGAGCAAGGTTCCGCACCTGAGCTACATCGGCGACGCCGACATCGGCGAGGGCACCAACCTCGGCGCGAGCACGATCACCGCCAACTACGACGGCTACCGCAAGCACCGCACGACGATCGGCGACCGGGTCAAGACGAGCGTCGACACCACGCTTCATCGCCCCGGTCATCGTCGGCGACGACGCCTACACCGGCGCCGGCTCGGTGATCGGCGAGGACGTCCCGGCCGGGGGCGCTCGGGCATCGCCCGGGCCCGGCAGCGCAACATCGAGGGCTACGCCGAGCGGCGCCGCCAGCGCGAGGCGGCGAGGAGGCTCGCCAGAGACGCGAGCACCGGACGCGGACCGGCCGTGACCGCCTCGAGCCGTCGGCGCCGCGGGCGTAGACTCGCGGACACCGTGGGAGTCGTCGAGACCCGCACCGTCGCCGACCGAAATGCGGCTCGGCTACGACAAGCGGCTGATGCTGTTCTCGGGGCGCGGCAATCCGCGAGCTCGGGGCGCGGATCGCGGCCAAGCTGGGGGTCGAGCTGGGCGGCGTGACCTGAAGACGTTCGCCAACGGCGAGGTCTACTGCCGCTACGACGAGTCGGTGCGCGGCGCCGACGTGTTCATCGTCCAGCCGACCTGCACCAACGAGCGCGCTGGGCATGACCACCAACGACACGCTGATCGAGCTGCTGGCCATGGTCGACGCGGCGGTGGGCGGCTCGGCCCACCGGGTGATCGCCGTCACCCCCTGGTACGGCTACTCGCGCCAGGACAAGAAGTCCGCCCCGCGGGAGCCGATCAGCGCCCGGCTGGTGGCGCGGATGCTCGAGGCGGCGGGCATCGACCGGCATCCTGACCATGGACCTGCACTCGGGCCAGATCCAGGGCTTCTTCCAGAAGCCGTGCGACCACATGACGGCGCTGTTCATGCTCACCCAGTACTTCGACGACCTCGGCCTCGAGGACCTGGTCGTGGTCGCCCCTGACGCCGGCCGGGTGAAGCTGAACAAGCAGTTCGCGGCCAAGATCGGCGCCGACCTGGCCATCCTCAACAAGGAGCGGCCCGGCCCAGCAGGTGGCGGAGATCGGCTACGTGATCGGTGACGTGGCCGACAAGACCGCGCTGCTGGTCGACGACATGATCGGCACCGCCGGCACGCTGGTCGCCGCCGCCCAGGCCGTCCGCGACGCCGGCGCCCGGCGCATCTACGCCGCCGCCACCCACGGCAACTTCTCCGGCAACGGCCTGGGAGAACCTGGCCGCGGCCGAGTTCGAGCAGGTGGTCGTCACCGACACGATCCCGCTGCCGCCCGGCGCGCCCGACAACGTCCGCGTGCTCTCGTGCGCGGACCTGCTCACCAACTCGATCCGCCAGATCTTCACCGACGGCTCGGTGAGCGACGTGTTCGGCGGCGAGAACCAGCTCTTCTAGACGCTGCGGCCTTTCGGCCGCGACCCGGACGTGCTGTATCTGAGTTGCGGTTTCCGCCACCCGGATGCATCACCCCCTCGGGCGCCGCGACGCGATCGGCGACAGAATGCCGTCGATGAGCACGGGCGATGACTCCCGACGGGCCGCTCGGCTGATGGAGATCCTCGGCCTGAGCGAGGATGAGCTCTGCCGGACGCTCGACGCCGACCCGCTGACGCTGCTCTCCGGCCAGCTCGAGCACCGGCCGGAGCTGCCGATCCTGCTGACCATGCTCGACGAGGCGCTCGCAGAGTGCCGACGCCTCCGTGCTCCGCCGCTGGGTCCGGGTCGGCGGCCCGGCCGGAAAGCCGGTCGACTGCCCTCACTCGGCCGGGACTTCACCGCCTTCGAGGATGCGCTGGCCGAGTTCGCCGCAGACGGGTTCGTGCTCCGCGCGCGGGGGAGGGAGGCGATCGCGCGATGGCTGAGCCCTTCGTCCACCGCTATGCGCGTCCGCTACGCCGAGTGCGACGCCCAGGGCGTGGTCTTCAACGCCCATTACCTGGCCTACGTCGATGACACGATCACCGCCATGTGGCGAGCCGCTTTCGGCAGCTACCAGGTGATGCTCGACCGCGGCGTCGACATCGTGGTCGCCGAGGCGCACCTGCGCTTCCTCGGCGCGGCCCGCTTCGACGAGGAGATCGAGATCGAGGCCGCGGTCACCCATCTGGGCACGACCAGCCTGCGCACCCACTACCGGTTCCTGCGCGACGGCGAGCTGCTGCTCGAGGCGCCGCGCTGCGCCACGTGTTCGTCGAGGCGGGGACGCTCGAGCAAGACGCCGATCCCCGACTGGGCCCGGATCGGGCTTGAGCGCTGGCTGCTCCCCGAGCTGGGATCGGCCGCCGCCGCGGCCGGCTGACCGCAGCCCGGCCGAGTCGGCGAGCGCTCAGTCCTCGTCTTCGGGCTTGGGCGGCTTCTCCGGCCAGGCGCCGAGCAGGTGGTGGAAGGACGCGCGCGAAGGTGCGGTTGACCGCGGCCGTGACCGCGCCATCACGCCGGCCTGCAGGGCCTGGGCGCCGACCACCTTGCCGAGGCTGGCCTCGCCGGTGCCCGGCAGCGGGAGGCGGCTCGTTGTCGATCCGCGTCCACAGGCTCTGGAACACGCGAGCGTCCCAGGCGGCTGGCGATCAGCCCGGCGATGATCGCGAACGGCTTGTAGAGCAGCTTCATGGCCCGGAGCCTATCCGGTGGGCGAAGCGCCAAACCGCCGGTTGCGCCCGATGGCCAACCGGCGCCCGCGACGACCATCCAGATGTCGATGGTGGACGACCGGCGCGACTGGCTAAATGGGTCAGCACTGAGCGCCGATCTGAGGAGGAGCGAGGACATGCTCGAGGAGGACTCACAGCCAGGCGGACTGCAGTGGCGCAGAGGAACTGCTGCGGCGGGCGCTGCTCGACGACGACTCGGCGGTTGCGGTCTCGCTGCGGGTCGAGGGGCTGCCGCTCAGCGAGGCGGTGACCGTCATCTTCCACGGCCGCCGCGACCTCGGCACGCTCCAGACCTACGTGACCTGGGGCAGCCGCGGGCGCCGGGCGCACCGTCTCGGCCGAGCGAGCTGCTGCGCGTCCCCTGCGACCTCGATCTGGCCGACGCCGAGGACCGCGAGGAGGCCGAGCAGCCTCTACGTCGAGCAGGCCACCGCGCTGCGCGACGCGCTGGTCGGCGCCGACACGGTGCTCGAGCGTGTGGCGCGAGCCGCTGGGAGAGCTGGCCGGGAGCGGCGTGGCCGTCGACCACTCGGTCGAGCTCTCGGTGCGCCTGCCCGCCCACCGGCTGCTGCCCACCGCGCTGGTGGCCACCGAGTCCCAGCTCGTCGTCACGCCGGTGTGCAGCGCCCGGACGCTGGCCGACGGCCGCCCGCCGATGGGGATCGCCTGCATCCAGCAGGACCTGAGCCGGGTCTATCCGCTGGCCGACGATCCCGAGCGCTGCGTGGAGGACTTCCTCGAGCATGGCCGCCGAGCACGCGCTCGCGCTGGCCGAGCGCCTCGAGCACCAGGAGGCGTCGGTGCAGCGCTTCCTCGAGCTCAGCGACGGCTGAAGCCGACTGCGCTCCCGCCGAAGCGCGGCTACCGTGCCGCGGCCATGCGCCGCGCCTGCGTGATCGCGCTGATCCTCGCCGGAGTCGTGGTGTTCCTGGTCATCAGCGCGCTGCTGGCCCGGGCGCTCAGCGTCGGCGGGCGCCGAGGACAGCGCGATCACCGCACTTGGTCCGGGCGAGGCCCGGGGCGATCAGGCCGGCGGTGGTGGCCGTGATCAACGGCTGCCGCCAGACGCGCCGCGTGCCGGGTCCGAGCCGCGGCGAACGCGACCGCCCTGAAGCGACGCCGGAGCGGTCCAGATCGTCCAGATCAACAGCCTTCGGCCGGCTTCTCGCTCGGCTCGACGCTGGGCACGGCCCGCGTGGCCTGGCTGGCCGGAGGCTCGCTGCCCCGCGTCCAGTGCGTCCGGGTGCGCCGCGCCGGCAACGTGCTCTCGGGCTACCGGTGGAGCTGCTCGAGGTCAGCGCTCGCATCCGGACCAACGCCGACTGCCCGGTTCACTACTGAGCCCCCGGTCGCACCCCGCTGCCGGGGCGGGGCGCTGGTCAAGAAAGCGTCCATATGGTTCGTTTTCTCGGCCAGCGTTCGGAGCGAGAGGACCCGGGGGGATCCCGGCGGCGCCGGGGTTGGCGCCGGCCCGGACCCCGGGGATCCGGCGGCGCCAGGGTTGGCGCCGGCCCGGGACCCGGGGGATCCCGGCGGCGCCAGGGTTGGCGCCGGGCCGCTCAGCGGCGGCGGTGGCGGGCGATGGCTGCCCGCCCGGTGCGGCTCGGAGCCCGCACGGGCCGGCGGTCGGGCTCGCGGACCGGGCGGCGCTCGCGGGGCGGCAGCTCTCGGCCAGGCGGCCCGCCTCGCGCAGGCGGACACGGGCCGGCTCGGCGTCGGGCAGCGGGATGCCGCCGCGCGGGCGGTGCCGGCGGCGTCGGCGGGACCTTGGGGCCGCGCCCCCAGCCGTCGTCGCCCTCGCCGTCGGAGCGCCGTCGCGGAGCGACCTCGGGTTCTCGCGCAGCGCCGGCAGCAGCAGCACGGCCACACACACCAGACCAACCAGGTGGACCCAGCAATCCAGAGCATCAGCTGCGCGTCGCCCGTCATCGATCAAGGTTAGCGCACGGTTAGCGTCGGGCGCCGACCGTTTTCCCCGTGCCGGTGCGGTCGGTTACCGGTGGCCGCGCCGGCGCTTTCGCCGATCTGCCTCGCTACCATCGAACGCCGCCATGGCCCAGCACCGAGTCGACATCCCTGAAGGTCGCCCCCCGCGAGCCCGGCGGCTCGCGCGACGCCCGCCGCCTGCGCCGCGCAGGGCGACGTGCCCGGCGTCGTCTACGGCGGCGGCGAGGACCCGGTCGCCTTCTCGGTCGACGCGCGCGAGCTGCGTCTTGCCCTGGCCCACGCCGGCGCGGTGATGGACCTGGCCCTGGGCGGCGCGAGCAGCACGCCGGTCGTGGTCAAGGAGCTCGACCGCCATCCGGTGACCGGCGAGACCGTGCACGTCGACCTCCTGCGGGTCCGTCTGGACGTGAAGATCCAGTCGACGGTGTTCCTCGAGCTGACCGGGGTCGACGACGCGCCGGGCGTCAAGGAGAGCGGCGTCCTCGAGCATGTCACGCGCGAGCTGAACATCGAGGCGCTGCCCAACGACATCCCCGACTCCATCCAGCACGACGTGTCGGACATGGTGATCGGCGACACCCTACGCTGGACGCGCTCCGGCGCGCCGGCGGGGTCGAGCTGCTCGACGACCCCGAGACCGTGATCGCCACCCTGACCCCGCCGCGTCTCCAGCTCGAGGACGAGGAGGAGATCGAGGCCGAGACCGAGGTGGTCGGCGAGGGCGAGGAAGGCGAGGAGGCCGCCGCGGCCGAGGGCGAGGAGTCGCTCGGACGGCGGCGAGACGGCGGCTCCGACGCCGAGTAGGCGCTCCGCCATGCCGATCCGGCCCGCCCGGCGTGGCGCGCCCGCCGACTGGCTGCTGGTCGGGCTCGGCAACCCGGGCTCCGAATACGAGCGCACGCGTCACAACATCGGCTTCGAGATCGCCCGCGAGCTGATCGACCGCTGGCCGCTGCCCAAGCCGAAGTCGCGCTACCGGGGCCTGATCAGCCGAGGGCCGCACCGGTCCCGGCGGGCCGCGCGTCGCCATCCTCCTGCCCCAGACCTACATGAACGACGCCGGCCAGTCGGTCAGTCCGGCGCGCGGAGCGCTGAAGACACCGCTTGACCACGTGCTCGTCCTGCACGACGAGATCGATCTGCCCGTTCGGGGAGATCCGGGCCCGGGTGGGCGGGGGCCTGGCCGGGCACAACGGGCTGAAGTCGATCAAGCCAGGGCCTCGGCTCGCCCGACTTCGCCCGCGTCCGGGTCGGGGTGGGGCGGCCCCCGACCACCGATCCCGACCGCGTCGCCGCCTACGTGCTCGGCCGCTTCCGGGAGCCGGCCGGCCGAGGTCGAGAGCTGATCGACGAGGCTGCCGACGCCGCCGAGCGGATCGTCGAGGACGGGACTCCGCCGCGCCCGTGAGCGGCGCGCCGGAGCGTGCCTAGACTGAAAACGCTAGGCCCCACGATGCTCCGCTCCCTCCTCGCTTACGCCGACGACGATCCGCAGACCGCCGCCCTGGCCCGCGACGGCGGCCGGCGTTCGTCTCCCAGTCGCTGCGGCCCTACCTGCTCGCGGCGCTGCTCGACCGCGACCCGGACCAGCCGGCCATCGTCGTGGCCGGGGATGACCGGGCCGCCCGCGACCTGGCCGCCGGGCTGAAGACCTGGCTCGAGCCGCGCACGGTGCGCTACTACCCGAGCCGCGGGGTCACCTACGAGTCCCATCTGACCCCGCCGCCCCACCTCACCGGCCTGCGGATCGCCGCCCTCGACGCGCTGACCGAGTCGGCGACCGGCCGCGCCGGTCGTCGTGGTCAGCGCCGTCGCGCTGTCGGAGAAGGTCCCCGACCCGAGCATGCGCCCGCACGGCTTCGAGCTCCGGGTCGGCGAGCTGATCGACCTCGACGAGACGGCGCTCGACCTCGTCGCGGCCGGCTACGAGCGCGTGGACCAGGTCGAGGACCGCGGCCAGTTCGCGATCCGCGGCGGCCTGCTCGACCTGTTCCCGGCCACCGAGGACCGCGCCGTGCGGGTCGACCTGTTCGGCGATGAGATCGAGTGCGCTGCGCTACTTCTCGACCTTCACCCAGCGCTCGCTGGGCGACGCCGAGGTGGTCGAGGTCGCCCCGGCGGCCGAGCTCGCCCCCGAGCACCGGGAGCTGGCCGAGATCGCCGCCCTGGAGGACGCCGACGACCGGCCCGACATCACCGAGCTGCTGCCCGTGGAGGACTTCCATCCGTTCCTGGAGCTGGTCGCCGACGGCGCCCGGTGCTCCTGATCGCCGGCGAGGAGGATCTCGGGCCGGCGCTGGCCGACCACTGGCAGGACGTCACCGCGGCCTTCCACGACTCCGAGGACGCCGATCACCTCTACGTCGACCCGGAGGAGATCCTCGCCGCGCTCGAGGAGCGAGTGGCAGATCCGCCTGTCGAGCATCGACCAGGACCAGCCGTTCGCCTTCCGCGCCCAGGCGGCCGACATCGCCGCCCGCGGGCTCAAGGAGGCCGAGCCCGAGCTCGAGAAGCTGGCCCGCTCCGGCTACCGCCCGGTGGTCACCTTCGCCAGCCGGGGGGAGGGCGAGCGCTTCGCCTACAACCTCGGCCGGCTCAAGGTCCGCTGGCTGGGCGAGGACGGCGCGCGCCGGCCGCCGCCGGGACGCTGACCTTCGCCCGGGCGCGGCTCCAGGCCGGGTTCATCGCGCCCCAGTTCCACCTGGCGGTGATCCCCGACCACCGGCTGTTCCACCGCCGCCGGCGGACCGGCGGCCAGTCCGACGGCACCCGCGCAGCGCCGCCGCGGGGTGCTGCGGAGCTTCGCCGACCTGCGCACCGGCGACATCGTCGTCCACGAGGACCACGGGATCGCCCGCTTCGCCGGCTTTGACACCAAGACGGTGGCCGGGGTCACGCGCGACTACCTGTACCTCGAGTACGCGGGCTCTGACCGGGTGTTCGTGCCCGTCGACCAGCTGGCCAAGATCAGCCGCTACGTCGGCGCCGGCGGCGCCCACCCGCCGCTCTCCAAGCTCGGCGGCTCGCGCTGGGAGCAGCTCAAGGCCCGGGCCCGGCGCGCCGCCCAGGAGCTGGCCGGCGAGCTGCTCAACCTGTACGCCGAGCGCAAGCGCCGGCGCGAGGGCCACGCCTTCCCGCCCGACAGCGACTGGCAGCGCGAGTTCGAGGACGCCTTCCCGTTCACCGAGACCCCCGACCAGCGCGACGCGATCGAGTTCGTCAAGGCCGACATGGAGTCCGCCGCGGCCGATGGACCGGCTGATCTGCGGCGACGTCGGCTACGGCAAGACCGAGGTCGCGCTGCGGGCGGCCTTCAAGTCGGTCCAGGACGGCAAGCAGGTGATGCTGCTGGTGCCGACCACGATCCTCGCCCAGCAGCACTACGGCACCTTCTCCGAGCGGCTCAAGGACTACCCGGTGACGATCGAGCACGTCTCCCGGTTCCGCCCCGCGGCCGAGCAGAAGGAGGCGCTGGCCCGCTTCGGCCGGGCGAGGTCGACATCCTGATCGGCACCCACCGCCTGCTCTCCCGCGACGTGCGGGCCAAGGACCTCGGGCTGCTGATCGTCGACGAGGAGCAGCGCTTCGGCGTCAAGCAGAAGGAGCTCCTGCGCCAGCTCAAGCTCAGGGTCGACGTGATCGCCATGAGCGCCACGCCGATCCCGCGCACGCTGCAGATGTCGCTGGCCGGGGTGCGCGACATCAGCGTGATCGAGACCCCGCCCGAGGGCCGCCGGCCGGTCAAGACCTACGTCGGCGAGTACGACGAGGAGCTCGTCCGCCGCGCCCTGCTGCGCGAGAAGGAGCGCCACGGCCAGGCCTTCTTCCTCCACAACCGGGTCGAGACGATCGAGGAGACGGCGGTCCGGCTGCGCGGGCTGTGCCCGGGGATGCGCTTCGAGGTCGCCCACGGCCAGATGGACGAGGCCACGCTCGAGAAGCGGATGCTCTCCTTCCTGCGCGGCGACGCCGACGTGCTCGTCTGCACGAGCATCATCGAGTCCGGGATCGACATCCCTCAGGCCAACACGCTGATCGTCGAGCGCGCCGACATCTTCGGCCTCTCGCAGCTCTACCAGATCCGCGGTCGGGTGGGCCGCTCCCGGGAGCGCGCCTACGCCTACCTGCTGTATCCGAGCGCGGCGGCGCTGACCCCCGAGGCGGCCAACCGGCTCTGAGCGCCCTGTCCGACTACACCGAGCTCGGCGCCGGGCTTCAAGGTGGCGATGCGCGACCTCGAGCTGCGCGGCGCCGGCAACCTGCTCGGCGACGAGCAGTCCGGGCACGTGGCGGCGCTCGGGTTCGAGCTCTACATGCAGATGCTCGACGAGGCGGTGGCGGCAGTCGGAGGCCGAGGCCGCGGATACCGGCGAGGAGTGGGAGCCGGTCCGGCTCGACGTCAACGTCGACGCCTACGTCCCCGCCGACTACATCCCCTACGAGCAGGCCAAGGTCGACGTGCACCGCCGGATCGCCGCCGCCCGCGAGGTGGCCGACCTGGCCGTGCTGCGCGAGGAGCTCGAGGACCGCTTCGGCGAGCTGCCCGATGCCGCTGGGCAACCTGATCCTGCTCCAGCAGGCCCGGATCAAGCTCGGCCAGGCCGGGGCGCAGGCCGTGACCTTCCGCGGCGACCGGCTGGCCATGACCCCGATCGAGCTCGACTCCGTGCGGGCCAAGCGGATCCGGGCCGAGATCCCCGAGGCGCTGTACGAGTCGGGCAAGTCGCAGCTGTCGGTGCGGGTGCCCAAGGATCCCCAGCAGCGCTTCCCGGCCCTCGTCCGGGCGGCCGACGTGCTGCTGGCCGTGACCCGCGAGGCCGAGGAGCGCGAGCAGGAGCCGGCTGCCGCCTGAGGACCGGCCTGAGCTAGCGGCGTGCCGGCGTCGCTTGAGGACCGTCTGCGTATAGAGCTGCCGGGAGGGCGATCCCGTGCCTCGAGGGCTCTGCTCGCTACCATCGGCCGAGTCGTATGAAGACTCGGAGGTCCATCCCGGCGCTTGGCGCCTTTTTTGTGCTCATCGCCCTGGCCGTCTCGGCCTGCGGTGGCGGCGTGCCCGAGCAGCGCGGTGGCACGTCGTGGCCGGCAACCCGATCAGCACCCAGGCGTTCAACCACTGGATGTACGTGGCCGCCAAGCAGCAGGCCTCGCCAGTCCCCCGGCCAGCCGGTGATCGTGCCCAACGATCCGCCCAACTTCACCAAGTGCGTGGCCCAGGTCCGGGCTCAGATCCCGTCGCTGAAGAACACCACGGACAAGCAGATCAAGGCCGACTGCAAGCAGCTCTTCACCTCGCTCTCGAGCCAGGTCATGGACTTCCTGATCAAGCCTACTGGTACCAGGCCGAGGCCCACCAGCTCGCACATCAACTCACCCCGCCCAGGTGCAGACAGGCGCTGGCCACGGCCAAGAAGGGCCAGTTCTCGACCGCCGCCCAGTTCCAGAGCTTCCTGACCTCGAGCGGCCAGACGCTGGCCGACGTCACCTACCGGATCACGATCCAGCAGATCTACACCGAAGCTGCTGGCCCAGCACTCCGACGACGGTCACCAGCGCGCAGATCGCCAGCCTACTACGACGCGCCACAAGTCCCAGTTCGGCACGCCGGAGACGCGCAACCTGCGGATCGTGCTGACCAAGTCGGCCGCTCAGGCCGAGGCGGCCAAGAAGGCGCTTGACTCACGGGCAGAGCTGGACCATGGTGGCCAAGAAGTACTCGATCGACCCGACCACCAAGAACAAGGGCGGCGTGCTCACCGGCGTCGCCCCCGGCCAGCAGGACGCCGCTCTCAGCAAGCGCCGCCTTCGGCCCCTCGGCCAAGGTCGGCAAGCTGCTCGGTCCGATCAAGGGCCAGTTCGGCTACTACGTGGTCGAGGTGACCAAGATCACCCCGGCCACGCAGCGCAGCCTGGCCCAGTCCACGGCGCGATCAAGCAGACGCTGACCAGCCAGCTGCAGACCGCGCGCCCAGAACGCGGTCAACAACGCCGCCAAGAAGCACTGGCTGAGCAAGACCCAGTGCCTGGCCGTCGTACGCGATGGCCGACTGCAGCGGCTACAAGGCGCCCAAGGCGAGCGCCACCGGCGCCGCGGGCAGCGTCGGGCGCGGCCGGCAGCGCTACGCCTTAGCGTGGCGCCGGACCCGGCCGCCGAGGGCGGGGCCGCCGAGCGGGGCGGCCGCCGAGGGCGGAACCGCCGAGCAGCGGGCCGCCGACGCCGATCGCCCGCCTGGACGCGATCACCCGCCGCCTGCGCCGCGAGTGCCCGTGGGACCGCGAGCAGGACGAGCGCTCGATCGTCCCCCACACGGTCGAGGAGGCCTACGAGCTGGCCGACGCCGCCCACCGGCGCGATGACGCCAAGCTGCTCGACGAGCTCGGCGACGTCCTCTTCCAGGTCCACTTCCTGTCCCTGCTGCTCGAGGAGCGCGGGGCCGGCGACGCTGGCCGAGGTCGCCGAGCACGTGACCCAGAAGCTGATCCGCCGCCATCCCGCACGTGTTCGGCGAGATCGAGGCCGAGACCGGCCGGAGGAGGTGCTGCGCAACTGGGACGCGATCAAGCGCGACTGAGCCCGGCCGCGAGTCCGGGATCTTCGGCGAGGTGCCCGAGAACCTCCCCGGCCTGCTGCACGCCCGCAAGGTGCAGCGCCGGGCCGCCTCGACCGGGTTTGACTTCCCGGGCGTCGAGGGGCCGCTGCAGTCGGTGCGCGATGAGCTGGCCGAGCTCGAGGCCGCCGCGGACGCGGAGCAGCGCTTTCGACGAGCTCGGCGATGTGCTGTTCGCGGCGGTCAACGTCGCCCGCAAGCTGAAGCGTCGATCCCGAGCTCGCCCTGCGCGCGGCCTCGGAGCGGTTCCGCGGCCGGGTGCTGGCCGCGGCCGAGCTGGCGACATCGGAGGGCGGAAGTTGGGACGATCTCCCGCCTGAGCAGCAGCTCACCTACTACGCCCGCGCGCGGCTGACGCGAAGGAGACTCGCCACCGACATGAGCCAGATCGAGCACGTGCATGCCCGCCAGATCCTCGACAGCCGCGGCAATCCGACCGTCGAGGTCGAGCTCAGCCTGCAGTCCGGGGCGTGGGGCCGGGCGGCGGTGCCCTCCGGCGCCTCGACGGGCGAGTTCGAGGCCACCGAGCTGCGCGACGGCGGCTCGGACTGGATGGGCAAGGGGGTGAGCCAGGCGGTCGACAACGTCAACGGCGAGATCGCCACCGCCGTCCGCGGCCAGGACGCCGCCAGCCAGGCCGCGCTGGACCGGATGCTGATCACGCTCGACGGCACGCCGAACAAGTCCCGCCTGGGCGCCAACGCGCTCCTGGCCGTGTCCCTGGCCGCCGCCCACGCCTCGGCGGCCGAGGAGCGCCTGCCGCTGTGGCGCTACCTGGGCGGCGAGACCGCCCACGTGCTGCCGGTCCCGATGATGAACGTGCTCAACGGCGGCGCCCACGCCGACAACGCGGTCGACTTCCAGGAGTTCATGATCGTCCCCGTCGGCGCGCGCTCCTTCTCCGAGGCGCTGCGGATGGGCGCCGAGGTCTTCCACCACCTCAAGGCCACCCTGCACGAGCAGGGCCATTCCACCGCCGTCGGCGACGAGGGCGGCTTCGCGCCCGACCTCGAGTCCAACGAGCAGGCGCTCGAGGCGCTGATGAGCGGCATCCGGGCGGCCGGCTTCGTGCCCGGCGACCAGGTGGCGATCGCGCTCGACCCGGCCGTGTCCGAGCTCTACGAGGACGGCCGCTACGTGCTCGAGCACGAGGGCCGCACGCTCGAGTGCCGAGGAGCTGGCCGCCTACTGGGCGGAGCTGGCCGAGCGCTACCCGATCATCTCGATCGAGGACGGGATGGACGAGGAGGACTGGGACGGCTGGTCGGCGCTCACCGAGCAGCTCGGCGACCGGATCCAGCTGGTCGGCGACGACCTGTTCGTCACCAACACCGAGCGCCTGCAGCGCGGGATCGAAGCCGGCGTGGCCAACGCGATCCTGATCAAGGTCAACCAGATCGGCACCCTGACCGAGACGCTGGCCGCCGTGCGGATGGCCCGCGAGGCCGGGTATGCGGTGGTCATGTCGCACCGCTCCGGGGAGACCGAGGACGTCACGATCGCCGACCTGGCCGTGGCCACCGGCTGCGGCCAGATCAAGACCGGCGCGCCGTCGCGCACCGATCGCGTGGCCAAGTACAACCAGCTGCTGCGGATCGAGGAGGCGCTCGGCCCCGACGCCAGCTACCCCGGCCGCTCGGCGTTCCGCGCCTGAGGCCGATGTGGCGCGCCGACGTGGCGCCTGCAGGGCGTCGTGCAGCAGGAAGGAGGCTGGGGACGTCGAACGAAGGGCGTCAGGCGATGCCGTCCGCCCGTCCTGCCACCGCCGCGCCCCGCCGCCAGCGCGCGCCCTGCCCCGTCGCGGCCCCGCGGCGTCGCGCTCCGCTCCCCCGCTGCTGCGCGTCCGCTGGGACCGCGCCGGCCGCGTCGGGCTGCTGGTCGTGCTGAGCGTGGTGGTCGGCCTCTACGTGCAGCACACGCTGTCCTATCTGTCGATCAGCTCGCCAGGCCGATCAGCAGCAGGCGATCGTCGACCAGCTGACCCAGCCAGAACGCGCCAGCTGGCCGCCGAGCAGCAGTCGCTCAGCCAGCCGGCCACGATCGTGCGCGACGCTCGCGCGCTGGGCATGGTCCGGCCCGGCGAGCGGCCCTACGTGATCATCGGCCACGCCGGCCACTAGTCCGGCCCTCGGCGCGGCCGCGACAGCGACAGCGACGGGAAGGCGTGAGCAGCGCCGCGCTGCGCTTCGAGGACCTGATCGGCCTCTGGCAGGAGGGCGAGCGCCGGCTGCGCGAGGCCGAGCCGGCGACCGCGCGGCGCTGGAGCGGGTGGTCGAGGCCATGATCGGGCGAGCTGCGCCACCGGCTCGGCGGTCCGTTCAGCGTCCAGGAGCTGGCCCGATCTCTACCTCGAGCAGGGCACCGACTGGTGCTTTGCCATCGCCACCCGGGTGGCGCCCACCAACCCGGCCGCCTGGGATCTGACCACGGTGGCCGGCGCCGCCTTTGCCCGCTACGCCCGCGAGGCGGGCGACTACATGGTCGGGCGCGGCGGGCCGGGTGAGACTCGACCGCCCGAGCGAGGCGCCTAGCTGTCGTCGCTCGTCCTCGGCGTCCGTCGCCACCGGCGCGGCGGATGACGATCTGGTCCTCCTCGATCGCCACCTCGACCGGGCGGTGCCCGGCCCAGTACTCGGCGTAGACCGGATCGTCCTGGACGGCGGGGTCGAGCCACAGTCCGTAGCCCTCCTCGCCGTGGTCGAAGGTCGCCTCGAGAGCGTCGGAGCCGCGGCGAGCGCCGCGGCCGCCTCGGCCGCCGCGGCGTCCGCGGCGCCGGCGGACCGGCTTGGCCTCGCCTAGTCCTCCTCGTCCTCGTCGCTCGCCTCGTCCTCGCGCTCGGCCTGCGCGGCGGCGTCGAGCTCGGCGGCGATCAGGGCGTCGTCCTCGGCGCGCAGGTCGATCTCGTCGTCGAAGTCGGCTCCGGCGCCGGCGCCGTCGTGCTCGTCGCCGGGCTCGAGCTGCTGCTCGCGCTTGAAGGTCTGGATCTGCTGAACGGTCACCTCGAGCTGATGGGCGATCCAGGCGTCGGTCCGTCCCTGACGGACCCAGGCGCGGATGCGATTCAGCTCTGGTCGAAGTGATTTGCGAGCCATAGACGCGGCCTCAGACTAGTACAGGTGACGGCCGGGTACGCTGCCGCCGGGAGCGGAACCGTGACGAAACGCTGCACTGCTGTTCACCGCCTAGGCGTTCACGCTATGCTCGGCCTCCGGGGTGGCATGGGTGCTTTCGTGCGCCGCTGTCCGTCAATCGCACAGCAGCCAAGCAGGGAGGCAGACTCATGCTGGTCCTGACTCGCAAATCCAACCAGAGCATCATGATCGGCGACGACATCGAGGTCTCGGTGCTGGCCATCATGGGGGAGAAGGTGCGGATCGGGATCCAGGCTCCGCGGGACGTTCCGGTGTTCCGCAAGGAGGTCTACCTGGAGATCAAGGAGGAGCGCTCCGAGGAGGCCAAGGACGCCCGCGAGGAGGTCGACGCCGCGCTGCGCGGGCTGGGCGAGGAGCAGCTCCCGAGTAGCCTGAGCGGTCGCGCGCGCCGGCCCACTGCCGCGCGGGCGGCACGGCGTCTAGCTGAGCAGCAAGTACAGCGTCTCGAACATCGCCGCGGTGACGATCACCGCGGTGGCGATCAGCGAGAGGACGAGCACCCAGTAGCGCATCGAGCTGCGCTTGCGCCGGCGCTCGCACGACGGTCCGCTTGCGGGAGCGGCGCACGGCATGGCGCCGGAGCGCTTCGCTCCGGTCCCGGTCCAGCTCCGCCTCGTGCCGGAACTCCTGTTCGAGCTGCGCGAGGCTCTGGCGCATCTTCATCGCCATCGCCGCGGCGAGCCTACCAATTGCTAGCTGACCAGGGCCGGTGCCATCGCGCCCGGCCCGGTGTCGCCCGGATCTGCGAGCTCAGCGGACCTGCTGGCGCTCGTAGACCCGCACGAAGTGCAGGTAGTTCTCGGCGATCTGGGCGGCCGCCTCCTCGCGGCTCGAGCTCGTCGGCCAGGAAGCCCTTGAGCGCGTCCCACCAGATCGAGCGGCCGATGGCGAAGCCGATGAAGCCCTCGACGGTGGCGGCCGCCTCGAGCCACTGCTCGACCTTCTCGGTCGAGGCGCCGCGGCCCAGCACGACGCAGGTGACGCCCTCGCGGCCCTCGCCCCGGCGGGCCTGCTCGGCCAGCATGCCGGCGTCCTCGCGCTCGTCGACGCCCTCGATCTTCCAGATGTCGACCTCGATCCCGTGGTCCTGGATCTCCTCGATGCGCGCGGCGCATCAGCTCGGGGCGCAGCTCGGCGTCGTAGCGGTCGGTGTCGCCGCCGACCGTCTTCGAGCTGCTCGTCGGTGGCCGGGACCAGGAGCTCGAACAGGAACTTCCGGTCGTTGGCGTGCAGCCAGTCGGACAGCGTCTTGAGCCGGTCCAGCTGGCGCTTGTTCATCTCGGTGTCCGGGTCGTCGGGGTTGTAGCGGACCAGGACCTTGGAGAAGTCGGGGTCGAAGCTTCTCGATGTGGGCGCCGAAGTCCTCGCCGTACTGGAAGTCGAACTCGTTCTGGCCTGACTTCTCGACCGGCATGGCCAGCTTGAGATCGCTCTCCCGGGCTCGCTCGGGGACGTCGGAGCCGAACTGCTCGTCGACCAGCACGCCGGTGTGCTCGGCCTCGGCGCCCCGCGCGTACCGCCTCCAGCATGCCCTCGAAGATCAGCCGCTTGGCGTCGGAGATCGTCTCCGTCTGCTCCGGGCGTGGGATCGCCCTCGATCCCGAACATCTTCTTCTGGAACGACCCGCGATGGTCGAACGCGAGGATGTACAGCTTGCCGTCGTAGCCGAGGCTCATGGCACCGTCCTTCGTGATCTTGTGGTCGATGTTCCTGCGGAGTCTAGGGCCGTATTACCCGCGCCCGGCGCGGCTCTCGCCGTCCGGGTGAACCCGTAGGCTCTGGCCGGCCCGTGGAGCATCGCTTCGCCGGACACGCCTACACGCTCGGCATCGAGGAGGAGCTGATGATCCTCGACGCCAGCACCCTCGAGCTCGTCAACGCGATCGAGGCGATGCTCGAGCCCGCGCCGCTGGGGGAGATCAAGCCCGAGCTGATGGAGTCGGTGCTCGAGATCTCCACCGACCCGTGCGCCAACATCACGCGAGGCCGGCGACCAGCTGCGCGCGCTGCGCGCCCAGGTGGCCCAGACCGCGGCCGCCAAGGACATGGCCATCGGCTCGGCCGGGCACCCATCCGTTCGCGATGTGGGAGGACCAGCGGATCGTCGCCCGGCCCCGCTACCGCGACCTGATCTCCGCGCTGCGCTTCGTCGCCCGCCAGGAGCTGATCTTCGGCATGCACGTGCACGTCGGCGTCGACGACCCCGACAAGGCGATCCACGTCGCCAACGGGATGCGCGTCCACATGCCGGTGCTGCTCGGCCTGTCGGCCAACTCCCCGTTCTGGCGCGCCGACGCCACCGGGATGGCCTCGACCCGCACCCCGATCTTCCGCGCCTTCCCCCGGGTGGGGATCCCGCCCACCTACGAGGACTGGGAGGACTACGAGCGCCGGATCGAGTTCATGATCAACGCCGGGGTGATCGAGGACTACACCTACCTGTGGCACGACGTCCGCCCGCACCCCATGTTCGGCACCGTCGAGGTCCGGGTGATGGACTCCCAGACCCACGTCGAGCACTCCCTGGGCCTGGCCGCGCTGGTCCAGGCCCTGGTCCGCGAGCTGGCCGAGCACTTCGAGTCCGGCCAGCGCCTGTCCCGCTATCCGTTCGAGATGCTCGACGAGAACAAGTGGCTGGCCGCCCGCCACGGGCTGGAGGGCGAGCTGGTCGACCTGCCCAGCTCCGACCGGGTCGCCACCCGGGCGCTGGCCCGCCGGCTGATCGACCGGATGCGCGAGCACTGCCAGGACCTGGGCTCGGAGGCCGAGCTCGAGGCGGTCGAGGACCTGCTCGCCCGGGGCAACGGCGCCGCCCGCCAGGTGGTCGTCTACGAGGCCAACCACGACCTGCGCGAGGTCATGGCCGAGATCGTCGCCGCCACGCGTGCCCGTAGTCGCCAGGCGGATCGACCGACCGCCTCGGCGGCCGGCGCCCCGGCGCGGTTCTACAATCGGTTCGTGAGCACCGGCGGACAAGAGCTGTTCGTGGTCTGCAAGAGCTGCGGATCCGAGGTCAGCCCCTACATCACCGAGTGCCCGTACTGCGGCAACCGGCTGCGCAAGCGGGCCCCCAAGCTCGACCGCGAGGGCCGGCCGCCGCGCCGCGCCGCGCCGCAGCCCGCCCGCCGCTGCTCACCCGCCTGCGCCGCGACGAGATCCCCGGGATCCGCGCCGACACCCGGCCCTACGCCACGATCGCCCTGGTCGTGGCCGGCCTGGTCGGCACCGCTCCTGTGGCGGACCAGCCTGGGCGACACCGGCAACGACCTGAGATCGTCTCGGCAAGCCCGGCTCGCACTGGTGGCGGCTGTTCACCGCCGCTGTTCACCTACGACAACACCGGCTACGCCTTCGTCGCCCTCGGCGGCGATCGGCCTGTTCGGCTGGCTGCTCGAGCGCCGCCACGGCCCGCTGGCCGTGCTCGGGCTGTTCCTGGTCGGCGGCGTCGGCGGCCTGGCCGCGACCACGGCGGTCTACCCGGTGCCCTTCGCGCTGGGCGCCGAGCGGCGGCGCGCTGGCCCTGCTCGTGCGCCTGGGCGCTGCCCGACCTGCTCGCCCTGCGGTCCGGCGAGGACGTCGACGGCGACCTGCTCGGCGTGGCGGCGATCGTTCGCCGTGCTCGTCCTGATGCCGCTGGCCGTCACCGGCGCCAGCTGGGTCGCCGACGGGGTGGGGGTGGCCGTCGGGCTGGTCGTCGGGCTGCCGCTGGCCCGGCTCGCCGTGCGCTGAGCCGCCGCCGTCGCTGCGGCTCCGTGCGAGCCTTCCTGCCGCCGAACGTCGGCAGGATCCGGCAGCTGCGTCCGGGGACAGCCGACCCCGGTCGCCGCGCTCAGGCCGGACCCGGATCGTGCCCGGCGTCGCCGTCGAGCAGCCGCCCGATCACCGACCCCGGGCACCTCAGCGGCCGCGCTCGGGCCGACCGCGACCAGCAGCCCGCCCGAGGTCATGGCGTCGCAGGCCAGCCAGCGCCGCGCCTCGGGCACCCCGTCCGCGAAGACCGCGAACTCGGCCTCGGCGTGGGCGCGGTTGCGCCGGGTGCCGCCGGCCACCGCGGCCTCGTCGTCGCGGGCCAGCAGCTCGAGCACGCCGTCGATGGCCGGGACCGCCGCCGCCTCCACCTCGGCGGCCAGGCCGCTGGCCAGCGGCCAGCTCGTGCAGGTGGCCGAGCAGCCCGAAGCCGGTCACGTCGGTCATGCCGTGGGCGCCGGCGCGCCAGCGCCGCCTCCGAGGCCTCGCGGTTCAGGGTGGTCATGACCTGCACCGCGGCCGCGAGCGGCGCCTCCAGGCCGCGCTTGACCGCGGTCGACACCGCGCCCGCCCCGAGCGGCTTGGTCAGCACCAGGGCGTCGCCCGGCCCGGCCGCCGGAGTTGGTCAGCAGCCGGTCGGGGTGGACGACGCCGGTGACCGCCATCCCGTACTTGGGCTCGGCGTCGTCGATCGAATGGCCGCCCACGATCGCCACCCCGGCCTCGGCGGCCAGCTCGGCCCCGCCGCGGCAGGATCTCGGCCAGGACCTCGGCGCCGAGCGTCTCGATCGAGAAGGCGACCAGGTTGAGCGCCGAGACCGGCGCGCCCGCCCATCGCGTAGACGTCGGACAGGGCGTTGCAGGCGGCGATCCGGCCGAAGTCGCGCGGGTCGTCGACGATCGGGGTGAAGAAGTCGGCCGTCTGGACGATGGCCAGCTCGTCGCTCAGCCGGTAGACGCCGGCGTCGTCGGCGGTTCCGTAGCCGACCAGCACGTTGGGGTCGGGCACCGAGGGCAGCCCGGCGAGCAGCGGGCGCGATCGCCGCCGCGGGCAGCTTGCAGCCGCAGCCGGCGCCGTGGGAGAGCGAGGTGAGCGCCACGGCCATCTCCGTATGATCCTCGAGCGAGTGCCGGAGCGCGCCTACACCGACGAGGAGCTCGACGCGGCGATCGACGCCGATCACCGACCCGGACCGGCTGCAGCGAGGCCCAGGACGTCGTCATGCGGGCCGCGCCCTCGCTGCAGCGCGTGCTGGCCGCGGCGATCGCCGGAGGGCGGCTGGTTCGACTCGGCCACGAGCAGGCGCTGCGCGAGGCCGCCGCCGAAGCCGACCCCGAGAGCGCGCTGCGCATGGTCAGGACGCTGCTGGCCGAGGAGACCCGGCTGGGCATGCTGGTCGGGGTGGCGGTCGGCTTCGAGCTCTCGCGCGCGCTGGAGGAACCCAACCCCGGATAACCGAAAACCCAGGAGGACCAGGACCAACATGGACATTCGCTTTCTCGGCCACGCCGCCTTCACCCTCAGTCCGACGGCGACACGACGCTGCTCATCGACCCCTTCCTGACCGGCAACCCCAAGGCGGCCATCGGCCGGACGACGTCACATCCGACCACGATCCTGCTCACCCACGGCCACGGCGACCACTACGGCGACACGGTGGCCATCGCCAAGCGCAGCCGGGGCGCCCGGTGGTGGCGATCACCGAGATCGCCAACGAGCTGGGCGAGGAGGGCCTGGAGGCGGTCGACTGCAACCTGGGCGGCACGGCCAGCTTCGACTGGGGCTGGGTCAAGCTGGTGCCCGGCCTGCACACCTCGACCACCCCCAAGGGCACCGTCTCAGCCCCCGGCCGGCCTGCTGATCAACTTCGGCGGCACGGTCGTCTACCACCTGGGCGACACCTGCCTGTTCTCCGACCTGCAGCTGGTCGGCAAGCGCCATCCGATCGACGTCGCGCTGATGTGCATCGGCGGCCACTACACGATGGACCGCCACGACGCCGTCGACGCCGCCGGCCTGGTCGGCGCCAAGACGGTCATCCCCTGCCACTACAACACCTTCCCGCCGATCGAGACCGACGCCGAGGCGTTCAAGTCCGAGGTCGAGTCAGCCAGACCGAGCTCGCAGGTCGTCGTCCTCGAGCCGGGGGAGACCCACTCGGCATGACCCACGCGATCGTCCTCATCCAGGCCGAGGGCGCGGCCCTGGCCACCCTGGGCGGCGAGCTGGCCGACATCGAGGGCGTGGCCGAGGCCTACTCGGTGACCGGCGACTGGGACTTCGTGGCCATCCTGCGCCTGCGCGAGCAGGATCAGCTGGCCCAGGTGGTGACCGGCCAGCTCTCCCAGCTGGCCGGGGTCCGGCGCACCCAGACGATGGTCGCCTTCGAGGTCTACTCCCGCCACGACCTGGAGGCGCTGTTCTCGGTCGGTCAGTGACCCCGGCCCCGCGTGAGCGCGACCCGAGCGCGCCGCGAACGCCGCCGCCATCGCGTCGTAGGTGTACGCCGGACAGCGGCTGCGCGGGCCCGCCTCGCCCAGCCGCTGGCCCAGCGCGGCGTCGGCCAGCAGGCGATCGATCGCGCCGGCCAGCGCGGCGGCTGTCCCGGGGGGCGACCACCACGCCCGTCTCGCCGTCGCGGACCAGGCCGCCGGCGACCGCGCCGACGGCGGTGGTGGCGATCACCGGCCGGCCCTGGTGCATCGCCTCGTTGACCACCAGCCCCCACGGCTCGCGAAACAGCGGCGTGGGGACCGAGGGCAGCACGGTCATGGCCGCCGCCCGGTAGGCGACTGGCAGCTCTCGCGCGGGCCAGCGGATCCAGCGACCACGTCCGGGGAGCGCCGGCGAGCCGCGCCCGCAGACGGCCCGTCGCCGACCACCACCAGGTGGCCGGCCGCGCGCACCCGCGGCCAGGCCTCGGCCAGGACCTCGACGCCCTTCTCGGCCACCAGCCGGCCCGACGTAGAGGACGAGCGGTCCGTCGCCGAGACCGTGGCGCGGCCGGAAGGCTGCCACCTCGGCCGCCGCCACCCGGCGCCGAACAGCTCGGGCTCGACGGCTGAGGGGCGACGAACATGTCCTCGTCGCGGCCCCGGATGCCGGCGGCGAAGCGGCGCGCGTGCTCGCCGTAGGCCACCACGGCGTCGGCGTGGCGGTAGATCCGGGTCGTGGCCGGCAGCGCCAGGTCATGGCGAAGCGAGCGCGGCTGGGCCCACACCGAGGCCCAGAGCACGAAGCCGCGGCGGTGGAGCCGCGCCCCGGCATAGGCGGCCGGCAGGATCGGCGCCGCCGGCGTAGGAGGCGATCACCGCCTCGTATCGCGGCCGACCCGCAGCGCCTCGCGGCCAGCCGTGCAGGCGCCGGGCGGGGAACGGGCGCCGCGGCCAGCTGGGCGTCGAGGTCGGCGAACCACGGCGGGAGGTAGCGCTCGCCGCCCCAGCACAGGACCTCGACGCCGTGACCGGCGGCCAGCCGCTCGTAGAGCGGCGACCCGGTAGGGGACGCAGGTCGTTGGTGAGCAGCGCGACCGACATGCGGCGAGATGATGGCGGGCCCGGTACCCCGGCGCCCGCTGCCAGAATCCACGGCTCGCGATGCGCGTCCTGCTGCTGCACAACCGCTACCGCGCCGAGGGCGGTGAGGAGCGCGCGGTGGCCGACCTCGCGCGCCTGCTCCGCGGCCGCGGCCACACCGTGGCCGCGCTCGAGCGCTCCAGCGAGCAGGCCAGCCCGCATGAGCGCGGCCCGGGGCCTGCTCACCGGGCGGGTCGATCCGCAGGAGGTGACGGCAGCGGTGCGTGAGCTCGGGCCGACGTCGTTCACGCCCACAACCTGCACCCGCTGCTCGGCTGGCGGGCGCTGGCCGCGGCCCGGGAGGCCGGCGCCCGCACCGTGCTCCACCTGCACAACTTCCGCCTGTTCTGCGCGATCGGCAGTCGGCTACCGGGACGGAGCGCCCTGCTTTCGCTGCCGCGGCGCGGACACGCTGCCGGGGCTGCGGCTGCGCTGCCGGGGCTCGCTCGACGAGGCGGCGGTCTACGCGGTCGGCCTGCATCGCCAGCAGCCGCATCTGTTCGAGCACGCCGAGCAGTTCATCGCCGTCTCCGAGGCCACGGCCCTGCGGCTGGTCGAGCTCGGGCTGCCCGCCGGACGGACGACTGTCCTGCACAACTTCATCCCCGCGGACGAGTTCGCCGCCGAGAGTCGCGCCGTCGCGGGGGAGCACGCTCTGGTCAGCGGGCGCCTGGTGGCCGAGAAGGGCTTCGACACCGCGATCGCCGCCGCCCGTGCAGCCGGCGTGCCGCTGGTCGTCGCCGGGGAGGGCCCCGACGAGGCTCGGCTACGCGGCCTGGCCGCGGGGGGGCGGGTGACCTTCACCGGACGCCTCGAGCGCGCCGCGCTGGCCGAGCTGCGCCGCCGTGCCGCCGTCGTGCTGGTCCCCTCGCGCTGGGAGGAACCGTGCCCCTACGCGGCGCTCGAGGCGCTGGCCGACGGCGTGCCCGTGCTGGCCGGCGACCGGGGCGGCCTGGCCGAGCTGGCCGGCCCGGAGGCCACGCTGCCGGCCGACCGGCCCGAGGCCTGGGCGGCCGCGCTCGCGCGGCTCTGGGAGGATCCCGAGGCGCGCCGGCAAGCCGGCGAGAGAGGCCTGGTCCGGGCGCGCCAGGAGTTCGGCGAGACGGCCTACTACGACCGGCTGATGGCAATCTACGCGGGGTCATGAGAGCCGCCGCTCCGCTGACCGCCGTCGTGGCCGCGTTCGTGCTGGGCGCCTGCGGCGCGGCCAAGCCGACCCATACCAGCACGTCGAGCACGTCGAGCTCGGCAGCGGGATCGGCGGCGACGTCTGTCCGGGCCAAGACGAAGACCACCACCACGACACCGACAGCAACGCCGCGGCCAAGGGCGAGCTCCCGGCCGGGCCGACCGGCCGGCCCCGAGCTGCCCGCGAGCTACACGCTCGGTCCCGGCGGCGGGCTCAGCCCGGCCCAGGTCTCCGCGCCGGGCCATACCGCCGATCCTGGTCACGGTCACCGCGCGCACCGGCCGCTACCGCGTGGCGCTCGGCACCCCCCAGGGGCAGCAGCTGACCGTGGCCCCCGGCCATCCCGGCCACGTGCTGATCACCGGACTCCACAACGGCACCTATGTGATCGAGGTCGACGGCCATCCCCGGGGCCGGTTGATCGTCGGGGTCGCCCCCGGGCCGTAGCCCGCCCGGCTCAGCCGATCCGCGCGCCCGGCTCGGCTCCCGCGGTCGGGCCGGAGCAGGACCACGCCGCGCTCCTCGTCCAGCGCGCCCAGCACCAGCACCTCGGACATGAACGGCCCGATCTGGCGGGGCGGGAAGTTGACCACCGCCGACGACCAGCGTGTCCTCGAGCTCCTCGCGCGCGTAGTGGGTGATCTGGGCCGAGGAGCGCTTGAGGCCGATCTCGGGACCGAAGTCGATCGTCAGCTTCCAGGCCGGCTTGCGCGCCTCGGGGAACTCATCCACGGCCAGCACCCGGCCGACGCGCATGTCGACGGCCTGAACTGCTGCGAAGTCGATCACCGGGGGCGTGGCCGGCTCAGGCCGCCGCGGCGGCGGACGGCCCCGGGTGAGCTGTGCCGGCAGCTCGACGCTGATCATACGGGCCGCCGGGGCGGCCCGTCACTGGGGCGGTGGCGGACTGCTGCTGGGCGGTGGCGGCCTGTCACCGGGGGGTGGCGGCCGGTCCGGGCGGCGACGGCGTGGGGGTGGGCGTTGACGTCGTGCCGGACGTCGGGGTGGTGCTCGTGCCCGCAGGAGTTCCCGACGGCGGCGCGCCCGAGCCGGGCGGGGTCGAGCTACCGCCCGGGACCGTACCCGTCGGCGTCGGTGCAGCGTGGTGCCGCTCCGGACTGGCCGGGTGCTCGCAGTCGGCTGGAGCACGGTCGGATCGGTCTGGGTCTGGGTGCGGCCGGGCGGCGGTCTTGCTGCTGCACCGGCGTCTTGATCGCGGTGGCCGGTGCCGGCGTCGTGCCGTCGTGGTGCGTCTTGGCCGGCGGTGGAGGTCGTCTTGGCGTTGGCGGCGTCCTGGGCCGCGATTGGCTCGGACCGGTGCGTCCGCCGCGGCGCGCTCGCCGCCGAGCTCCGCGGCTCCGCGTGGGTGGCCACGCGGGGCGACGGTGGCCTGATCGGCCGGGCCGGTCGACGCGGCGACCGCGGCCACGGCGTCGCGCGGGTGGTGACTGCGCCGGGGCGCTGTGGTCGGCCTCCACCGCGCCCGCGGTGACCAGGGCGGCCGCGGCCAGGCCGGCCGCCGCCTTGGTGGCGATCGCGCCCAGGCCGGCGGAGATGAAGCCTCCCGAGCCCGCGGCGAAGGTCGCTCCGGCCAGGGCGCTGCCGCCCGCGGCTGCGCCGCGCCCACTCCGCGCCGGCCCCGCGCGCTGCCGGCCCCGGCGGCGCCCGCCGCCCGAACCGGCCGCGGTCGCGCTCGAGCCCGCGCCGCTGGCCGCCGAGTGGCCGAGATGGAAGATGGCCAGCTTCTTGAGGACCACGAGCGGCCCGATCGGCATCAGCGCGGCCAGCGCCTTGTTGGTCTGCTTGAGCTGCGCGCGGAACATCGTGCAGCGCTTGCAGTTGCGCAGGTGGCGGCGGACCAGCGGGCTGGGGCGGCGCTTCAGCCCCTCGGCCACCTCGCCGAGCTCGATCCGCACCTCGTCGCAGGACAGCAGGCGGGCCTCGGCCGCCTCGGCCAGCGATACCCGCGCGCGCACGAGCAGCGACTTGACGCTGGGCACGCGTGGTCTCCATCGCCTCGGCGATCTGCTCGTAGGAGAGCGCGTCCATCTCGCGCAGGACCAGCGCCGTCTTCTGCGTCTCGGGCAGCTCGTGGATGTCGCCGACCAGGAGGCGGAACTCCTCGCGCTCGTGGACCTTGTCCGCCGTGCTGGCACCGTGGTCGGAGAAGTGGGTGTCCATCGAGTCCACCCCGATGGCCTGGGCCCGGCGCAGGTGGTTGAGGCTGCGGTTGCGGGCGATCCGGTACAGCCACGGGCGGACGTTGATCGGCCGCTCGTCGGCCAGGATCGCGTTGAAGGCGGCGGTCATGACCTCCTGCAGCACGTCCTCGGCGTCCTCGCGTGAGCCGAGCAGGTGGCGGCAGAAGGCCAGCAGCCGCGTCTCGTAGCGGGAGACCAGCACCTCGAAGGCGGCGGTGTTGCCCTGGCGCATGTAGGCGATCAGGCGCTCGTCGGACTGCAGCCGCAGCAGGGGAGAGCGCCCGTGCAGGCCGATTCCCCCGGAGTATTTGAGTGCTGAGACTTCCATCCGGCGCGTGGTGCAGACTCCCTGATCCGACCCTGGGACACCGTAGCAGCGCAAAAGTTGCGCCCGTACGTAAGGATTGACGGCTCGTGAGGTCGAGATCGCCTGCCCGCAGCTCATCGGAGCCAGGCTCGCCGGTGCCCAGACGCGCTCGCGCGCGGTCCGGCGCGCCGTCCGGTCGAGGCGAGTACCCGGGGAGGGACTCGAACCCTCACGCCACAAAGGGCAGTCGCTCTTAAGGCGACCGTGTCTGACCAAATTCCACCACCCGGGCGAGCGGGCCAGGACGCTAGCGATTCAGCGAGTCGGACGGCCAAGCCCCGAGCACCGGCTGCGTCGAGCGGCCGTTCTGCGGCGGTTCGGTTCCCAATTGACAGTGGCATCGAGCGCGCTGCTAGCTTCGCGCTCCAGATTCGCGCCGGGCGGACCCTGGGCCCGGCGCGGGAGGAGATCGATTGGGTAGGTCGCCGCGGTGCGGAACTCAAGTGTGATCGGCCGGGTCGCCGCGGTCGCGGCGCTCGCGATGGCCCTCGTCGCGGTGGCGGTGATCCTGCTCTCCGGCGGGATCGACCTACCAGGTCCGGGCGGTGTTCCAGAACGCCAGCCAGATCGTCCAGGGCGACCTGGTCGAGGTGGCCGGCAACCCGTCGGCACGGTGTCGCAAGCTCGCGCTGACCCCGCAGGGCCAGGCCGAGCTGACCCTGAACATCAACAACGAGGCCTACACCCCGCTGCGCCAGGGCACGCAGGCCACGATCCGCGAGGCGTCGCTGTCGGGCATCGCCAACCGCTACGTCGACCTGCACGCTCGGGCCGCCCAACGGCGCCAAGATCGCCCGGCGCGGGGTCATCGCCGACCAGCAACACGACCAGCGAGGTCGACCTCGACCAGATCTTCAACACGCTCAACGGCCCCACCCGCAAGGGCCTGCAGGACGTGTTCCTGGGCTCGGCCGCGCAGTACAAGGACGCCGGCGCCAGTGGCCCAGAAGGCGTTCCCGTACCTGAACCCGGCGATCGCCGCCTCGAGCACGCTGTTCAACGAGATCAACCGCAACACCGGGCCAGTTCACCAACTTCATCGTCAAGACCGGCAACCTGGTCACCGACCTCGCCCAGCGCTCGAGCGACCTGAGCGGCCTGATCCAGCACCTGTCCACGACCACCGAGGCCCTGGCCGCCCAGCGCGTCGCCGCTCGGCTCCGTCGCTGCAGCGAGCTGCCCGGCTTCATGCGCCTGGCCAACACGACGTTCGTCAACCTGCGCAGCGCGCTCGACGACCTGACCCCGCTGGTCAACGCCTCCAAGCCGGTGGCGCCCAAGCTCCAGAAGCTGCTCGTCCAGCTGCGCCCGCTGGCCGCAGGACTCGGTCCCCACCGTCCGCGACCTGTCGCAACATCATCAGCAAGCCCGGGGCCAACAACGACCTGACCGACCTGACCCGGCTCGGCGTGCCCGCTGGCCGACGCCACGGTGCGCAACATCAACGCCGACGGCAAGCTCGCGCCCGGGCGCCTTCCCGGAGTCGATCACGGCGCTCAACGAGTCCACCCCGAGCTGGCCACCGCCCGCCCCTACGCGGTCGACCTGACCGGCTGGTTCGAGGGCTTCACCCACCCGGGCGGCGACGACGCCAACGGCGGCTCCAGCCGGGTCGCCCCGATCGTCGGCGTCGGCTCGATCTCCAACGGCGCGCTCAACCTCCTGCGACAGCGGCGGCCTGCTCGCCAATCCCGCCGCTGCTCCCGCTGCGCCAGCGTGTCTCGCCTTCGGCACCAAGCGGCGTCAGGGCGTCGCTCACCACCGGCCAGGGCGACCGCTGCCCGGGCTCGATGGAGCGCGGCGCGGTCTACTACCCCGAGAGCGGCTACCCGTGTAACCCGAGCGAGGTCCCGACCGGCAAATGAAGCGGATCCTCCTCAGCGCCGCGCATCCTGCTCGCCGCGGCCGCGTTCGTCGTCGTTCGCCACCGGCGCCTCGAACGGCAGCGCGGCCGGCACCTACAAGATCGAGTTCGACAACGCCTTCGGGCTGGTCACCGGCGCCGACTTCAAGGTCGCCGGCGTCCCGGCCGGGACGATCTCGGCCATCAACCTCAACCAGAAGACGCTGCACGCCGTGGTCACGGTGCACGGTCAACCAAGGCCGGCTTCGGCCAGTTCCACCAGGACGCCACCTGCGAGTCGCGGCCCCAGTCGCTGATCGGCGAGTACTTCGTCGACTGCAACCCCGGCACCTCGGGCCCGGTGCTCAAGCCCGGCGAGCACGATCCCGGTCACCCACACCCAGTCGACGATCCCGGCCGACCTGGTCCAGAACGTCATGCGGCTGCCCTACCGCGCAGCGCTTCACGCTGATCATCAACGAGCTCGGCGCCGCCGCCGCGGCCCGCTCGGGCGACCTCCAGGCCGCGCTGCACCGCGCCGTCCCGGCCCTCGACGAGACCGACAACCTGCTCAACCTGCTGGCCAACGACTCCACCACGCTGCAGAACCTGACCCGGGACTCCAACACGGTCATCACCGCGCTGGCCAACAACAACGCCAGGTCGAGCGGTTCATCGACGAGGCCAACCGCACCGCGACCGCCACCGCCACCCAGGACAACAACCTGCAGGCTCACCTTCGCAGAACCTGCCCGGCATGCTCGAGCAGCTGCGCCCGGCGATGGCCAAGCTGGGCCACGACCGTGACCACGAACACGCCGGTGCTGCAACAACCTGAACGCCTCGGCCGGCCAGCTCAACCGGCTGTTCACCGACCTGCCCGGCTTCTCGCACTCCGCGCGGCCGGCGCATCAAGTCCCTGGGCCAGGCCTCGGTGACCGGCCGAAGGCGGTCATCGCGGCCAGGCCGACGGTCACCGACCTGAACCAGCTTCGCCAAGCCCACCCCGGAGCTGGCCCAGAACCTGGCCATCGTCCTGCACGATCTGGACACCCAGAGCCGGGCCGTCGAGCCCGACCCGCGCAGCCCGGGCGGCAAGGGCTTCAGCGGCCTGCAGGCGCTCCTCGGCTACGTCTTCAACCAGGCGCTGGCGCATCAACACCTTCGGCCCCTATCGGCCACGTGCTGGCCGTCGACGCCTTCTTCAGCAAGATGTGCTCGCCCTACGCAGACGCCGGCCTCGCATCGCCATGGCGCTCAAGCAGTACGGCGCCGCCTACCGCCACTGCTACTCCTTGCTGGGCCCGAACCAGCCCGGGGTCACCACGACCGACCCGAGCGACCCGAGCGCGGCCGTCCCCGATCCGGGCGGCGCCCCTCCCGGGCAGAAGGGCTCTGGCCACCAGCGCCACCAGGCTGACCGCGCGCCGATGGTCCTGGCCCACGACAAGGCGGCCCAGACGGGCAGCACCCGCCTCGGGGACCACCGCGTCGGGCACCGCGACGCCGGCCGCCACCGCGACCAAGTCCCAGCGGCGACGGTCGGCCAGATCGTCACGCGGCACCGGCACGGTGCATCGCACAGGCGGCCAGCTCGAGCCGCGAGCTCCGCCAGCTCGACGCCCGACCGCCAGCCAGGCCCAGGCCCTCCTCAACTACCTCCTCGCTCCCTGATGGCCCCCCCATCGCGCAGCCGCCAGCAATCCGCGCTCGCCAACCCGGTGCTGGTCGGGGCGATGACCGTGCTCGTGTCCTGGTCGCCGTGTTCCTGGCCTACAACGCCAACGAGGGCCTGCCGTTCGTGCCCACCCGCGAGCTCAAGGTCGACATCGCCAGCGGCTCGGACCTGGTGCCCGGCAACGAGGTGCGCGAGGGCGGCTTCCGGATCGGCCTGATCTCGGCGCTGAAGCCGATCAAGCTGCCCACCGGCCAGATCGGCGCCGCAGCTGACCCTTGCAGCTGAACCAGGCCGAGGGCAGGGTGCCGGTCGACTCGACCGCGGCGATCCGTCCCCGGTCGGTGCTGGGCCTCAAGTACGTCGACCTGCACAAGGGAACCGCCTCGCAGGCGTCTCAGCGACGGCGGCACGATGCCGATCACGCAGACCAGCGTTCCGGTCCAGTTCGAGGACATCTATCACGGCGTTCAACGCGCCAAGACGCGCAAGGCGATCGACAAGAACCTGGTCGGCTTCGGGGACGCGCTGGCCGGCGCGCGGCTCGGCGCTGAACGACACGTTCGCCAGCCTGCCGCGGCTGTTCGCTGCACCTGCGCCCGGTGGCCGCGTACCTGTCAGACCCCAAGACGGAGTTGACCCGGTTCTTCAATTCGCTCGAGGGCTTCATGGGCGCGGTCGCGCCGGTGGCCCAGACCAACGCGCGGCTGTTCACCGATATGGCGACGACGTTCGAGGCGATCTCGCGCAGCCCGAGCGATCTCGAGCACGACGATCCGCGCAGTCGCCGTCGACCGAGACGGTGCTCGACTCAGCTCGCTCAAGGTGCAGCAGCCGTTCCTGGTCGATCTGGCCAATCTGGGCACGCAACTTGACGCCGGCCACGGCGGAGCTGCAGGCGGCGCTTGCCCGACATCAACCCGGCGATCGAGGTGGGGACGCAAGACGCTGGCGCGGACGCCGTCGCTTGAACGCCAACCTGCAGCAGGTGATGAACGCGCTCAAGAATCTGGCGCGGGCGCCGGGCACGAACATCGGCGATCAACGCGCTCGACCAGCACGGTCTCCGATGCTCGAACCCGATGATCCGGTACCTGGGGCCGTATCAGACGGTGTGCGACTACTGGAACTACTTCTGGACCTATCTGTCAGACGTGTTCTCCGAGCAGACCAGCTTCGGCTTCGCCCAGCGCGCGCTGCTCAACGTCGGCAACTCGGCCCAGCCCAACAACGTCGGCCAGCAGGGCGCCACCGCGCCGGTCAACGGCGGCGGCAGCGACTTCACTGATCGGCGGCGGCAACGAGTTCGCGCACGGCCAGACCTACGGCGCCGCGGTCGACACCGCCGGCAACGCCGACTGCGAGACCGGCCAGCGCGGCTATCCCGCTGAAGCTCAACTACTTCGACCCCCAGAGCCGCGACCTCGGCACCGACGCCCACACCCCGGGTGATCAGGGCCCGACCTTCGCCGGGCGCAGCCCACGTTCCCAAGGGCGAGACGTTCAGCCGCGCGCCGACCACCGGTCCCCAACTCCCGAGCATCCCGGCGAACCCATGAGACTTCGCAGACGCAAGCGCGGCGCCGCAAGCCGGTGAGCAAGTTCGCCGCCGGGGCGATCGGGATCGTCCTGATCGTCCTGTTCTCCTACGGCGGCCTACACCAAGTTCGCCAACCCGTTCGCGAACCAGTACACGATCCACGCCGTGTTCGCCAACGCCAACGGGCTCCAGAAGGGCTCGCTGGTCCGGATCGCCGGCGTCAACGTGGGCACGGTGACCGGCGTCGGCACCGAGCCCGGGCTGCCACTCGGCGAGCAAGGACCCCACGGCCTGCAACGCGGCCGAGGTGACGATGTCGATCCAGAACCAGGGCCTGCCGATCCACGACGACGCCACCTTCGCGATCCGGCCCCGCATCTTCCTCGAGGGCAACTTCTTCGTCGACATCTAGCCCGGGCACGCCCGACGGCGCCGGTGGCCAAGACCGGGCACACGTTCCCGATCCAGCAGGGCGTCGAGCCGGTGCAGCTCGACCAGGTGCTGACCGGCCTGCAGGCCAACACGCGCCAGAACCTGCAGATCCTGCTCCAGCAGTACGGCAAGGCGGTCGACGAGGGCGGCGCCGGCCTACAACCGCTCGATCCAGTACTGGCTGCCCGCCTACGAGTACTCGGCGCTCGTCGCCCACGACTCGCTCGGCATCCAGCCCCACGACCTCTCCAGCTACATCGCCGCCCAGGGCACGGTGGCCGGCGCGCTCGACGCCCATCCCGCAGAACCTCAAGAGCCTGGTCACCGACTTCAACACCACCGCCAACGCGTTCGCCCGCGAGAACGTCGCGCTGCGCAACACGGTCGTCCAGCTCCCGCGCACGCTGTCCGCGGCGATCCCCGGCCTTCAACGCCCTGAACGCCGCCTTCCCGCCGCTGCGCGCGCTGGCCCGCGCCCTGCTCCCCGGCGTCAAGTCGACCGCCCCGACGGTCGACGCCAGCCTGCCCTTCATCACCCAGCTGCGCCTGCTCGTCCAGCCCTCCGAGCTGCGCGGCCTGACCGCACGACCTGCGCCCGACCGTGCCCGCGCTGGCCAAGCTGACCGAGGAGACGATCCCGTTCATGAAGAACGAGGTCCGGCCGGCCTCGAGCTGCGTGGCCAACGTGATCCACCCGTGGTCGCAGCTGACCATCAACGACGCGCACTTCAACGCCTCCAACGGCTTCCCGCTCCGCCAGGTCTACGTCGAGGCGGTCGACTTCCTCCCCGGCCTGGCCGGCGAGTCGCGCGACTTCGACGCCAACGGCCCGTACATCCGCGTCCTGGGCATCGGCGGCACGCTCACCTACTCGCTGCAGCCCGGCCTGTTCGGCCAGTCGCTGGCCCCGCTCGAGGCGGTCCAGCCCGCGCTGCCGCCCGGCGGCAAGCGCCCGCCGTACGAGGAGAACGTGCCCTGCGAGACCCAGCAGGCGATCACGACCCTGGACACGCCCACCGGCGGCTCCGCTCAACAGCAGCGGCTCGACGGTCGCCAACCCGACCGGGGGCGTACCCCTACCGCTGCTGCACAAGGAGGCCCAGCAGACCATGGCCCTGGTCAAGCGCGACGCCGCCGCCCAGGGGCTGAAGGTCACGAATGGTGAGCCAGGAAGCCGTGAAACGCGCGATCAAGACCACGCCGGGGACTTCGCCGCCATCATCGTGCTGCTGGTGCTGCTCGGTCGTCGTCGCCGGCTACATCCTCAAGCAAGGAGCGCCTGCGCTTCCCGTTCATCCAGTCGACGCCGTTCACCATGAACGCCGAGTTCTCCACCGCCCAGGCGGTGACGCCCGGCCAGGGCCAGTCGGTGCGCGTCTCCGGCGTGCAGATCGGCGAGATCGGCGGGGTCACGCTGAAGAACGGCATGGCCGACGTGCAGATGCAGATCGATGACCAGTACAAGCATCTGATCCACACCGACGCCACCGCGCTGCTGCGGCCCAAGACCGGGCTGAAGGACATGTTCATCGAGATCGACCCGGGCTCGAAGTCAGCCCCGGTGGCCAAGCCCGGCTGCACGATCCCGGTCGCCAACACCAATCCCGACATCGACGTGGACGAGATCCTCGCGAGCCTCGACGGCGACACCCGCCAGTACCTGCAGCTGCTGGTCAACGGCGCCGGGCAGGGTCTGAAGGGCCAGGGCGGCGTCGAGCTGGCCCAGGTGTTCGAGCGCTTCGAGCCCACCCACCGCGACCTGGCCCGGCTCAACAAGGCGGTCGCCGTCCGCGGCCACGACCTGCGCCAGCTGGTCAACTCGCTGCAGCGCCTGAACACGGCGCTGGCCACCAAGCAGGGCCAGATCGTCCAGCTGGTCGACTCGAGCGCCAAGGTCTTCCACGCCTTCGCCTCCGAGGACGGCAACATCAGCCGGGCCCTCGGTCGACCTGCCGGGCACGCTCTGCGCAGACCACCGCGACGCTGCAGAAGGTGCCAGCCTTCGCCCAGCTGCTCGGCCCGACGTCGACCAACCTGCTGCCCGCCGCGCGCTCGCTCCCGGCCGCCAACGCCGCGCTGGCCGCGCTGGCCAAGCCGAGCACGCCGATCGTCAAGAACCAGATCCGGCCGTTCGTGGTCGCCGCGCGGCCGCTGGTCCGCCAGCTCAAGCCGGCCGCGATCAACCTGGCCAAGGCCACGCCGAGCCTGACCAAGCACCTTCGAGGTGCTCAACCACCTGTTCAACATGCTCGGCTACAACCCGACCGGCACCGACCAGCACGGCTACCTGTGGTGGCTGGCCTGGCTCGACCACAACGCCCGCACGCTGTTCTCGATCCAGGACGCCAACGGCGTCTTCCGCCCCCTGTTCCTGCAGGCCAGCTGCGCCGCGCTGAACCAGATCGCCGAGCGGCATCACCGGCTCCTCGCTGCTGCTCAACCTGACGCCGATCATCGGCGCTCCGGACCGGCCAGCTGCTGCCCGCCAGCAAGCGGCCGACCAACGGGCCGGCTCGGCGCCGCCACGGCATCGAGCCGGCGCTGCGCGGCACCACGCTCGCCGGCCGCTCGCCGCGCGCTCGACCGCCGCTGGTCCACGCACCAGGCGCCGAGCACGTCCCAGCCTCCGAGCTGCACCGACCAAGCAAGCCCTAGATGGAAACCGGCAGCCCCTCACTCAGCCAAGATCGTCACGATGGTCGCTGTTCGCGCTCTCGTGCGTCGGGCCTGCTGCTGTTCCTGTGGCTGTCCTTCGGCGGCACGATCCCGTTCAACCCGCAGGGCTACCGGTTCCAGGTCGCCTTCCCCGACGCCAGCCAGCTCGCCGACCAGGCCGACGTCCGGATCGCCGGCGTCTCGGTGGGCAAGGTGATCGGCAAGTCGCTCGATCCCGAAGGGCAACCGGACGATCGCCACGATCCAGATGAACAACCAGTTCGCGCCGATCCACAAGGACGCCCAGCGCGATCCTGCGCCAGAAGACGATCCTCGGCGAGACCTACGTCGCAGCTCACCCCGGGCACCCCGGGCACGCCCGACCTGCCCGACGGCGGCGCTGCTGCCGCGCAGCAACGTGCGAGCCGGCGGTCCAGCTCGACCAGATCTTCAACGCGCTGAACCCGACCGACCCGGCGCGGCCTTCCAGCATGGCAGCAGCAGCTGGCCAAGTCCGGTCAAGGGCAACGACCAGAACCTCAACAACGTGCTCGGCAACCTGCCGCGCGTTCGCCGCCGACGCCACCGACCTGCTCCAGGTCCTCGACGTCCAGCACACCGCGGTGGTCAACCTGGTCCGCAACGGCGGCACCGTGTTCGCCGCGCTCGACCAAGAGCCAGTCGGCGCTGCGCAACCTGATCACCACCGGCGAGACGACCTTCCACACCACCGCGGTCAACAACAACGCGATCGCCGCCACCTTCCACGTCTTCCCGACCTTCCTGAACGAGACCAAGCTGACCATGACGCCAGCTGCAGAGCTTCTCCCCCAACACCGACCCGCTGATCAAGGAGCTCGAGCCGGTGGCCAGCCAACCTCAAGCCGACGCTGGCCGTCGGTGCGCACCCTGTCGCCCTACCTGCGCTCGCTGCTTCACCAACCTCGGGCCGCTGATCACGGTCGTCCAAGACCGGCCTGCCGGCGATCCGCGACGTGCTCAACGGCGCCACGCCGCTGCTCGGCTCGCTGGGCCCGTTCCTCGAGCAGCTCAACCCGATCCTCACCTGGCTCTCGCTGCACCAGCAGCTGATCTCCGACTTCATCTCCAACGGCGCCGGCGGCCTGGCCGCCAAGACGACCGCGCTCGGCCGGCAGCGGCAGCCCGGGCCACTACCTGCGCCAGTTCGGCCCGGTCGGCGCCGAGACGCTGTCCTTCGCCACCAACCGCGACGCCGACAACCGCGGCAACACCTACCCGCCGCCGCTGTGGCTGGCCGATCCGCGAGCCTTCACGGCTGGCGGCAACTACCCGGGCAGCTTCGCCTTCCCGTCCTGGGACTGCACCAACGCCGGCGGCCGAGAAGGGCAGCCTCGGGCACCCCGACCGATGTTCACCCAGGGCTCAGCAGGCCTGCTGGGTGGCGCCGCCGCTCTCGCAGCCTGCTCGGGCAGAACAACCCGAGCCGCTTCCCGCAGGTCAAGGCCGCGACCTACTCGAACAAGTAGCCCGGCCGCCGCCGCGGAGACCGGGTCGGCTGCGCCCGCGCCGAGAGTTGGTGGCCCGGCGGGGCTCGGTGCAGGCCCTGGCGGCGGCGCTCAGGCCGTCGCGACGGTGCTCAGGCCGTTGCGGCGGCGGCCTCGGACTCGGTCTGAGCCGAGTGCCCGGCGCCCGGGACGATCACGTCGAGCAGCGCGTCGGCCAGCCCGCGATTACCGCCGCGGCGCAGCGCGCCGCGGTCGCCGAGCGGCGACAAGGCGCTGATCCAGGCCTCGATGCTGCCGCGTCAGCGACGCGTCGGCGTGGCCGGCGTCGCTCTCGCTGAGCGTGGCGCCGCCACCGGCCAGGCTGACCACGGTAGGTCATCGGCTCGCTCGCCGCGGCCGTCGGTCACGATCAGCTCGACGCTCCCGGTCAGGGTGCCGTCGGTCCGCATCAGGCCGGGGATCAGGCGGAAGATCGCTCCGAGGTCGATCGCTCTCGGCGCTCCGCGGCGGGCCCCAGGCCCACTCATAGCCCCAGCGGGCCAGCTCGCCGAGGACCGGCGCCGAGCTCGCGGGCGCGCTCGGTCAGCTCGTAGTCGACCCGCGGCGGGACCTCGCGGTAGCGCTTCCGGGTCAGCATCCCGTCGGCCACCATGCGGTTCAGGCGCGAGCGCAGCTGCTCGGTGGAGATGCCCGGGAGCACGCGCTGGAGCTCGACGAAGCGGCGCGGACCGGAGACCAGATCACGAACGATCAGCAGGGTCCACTTGTCGCCGACCAGGTCCAGGGCGCGGGCATCCGGCGACCACTGGTCGTATGGATGACGCTTTGGGGGTGGTACGTGTGAGATTGGACGGTCCCCTCTGACTTGTGACGCTTCCTTCCTACCGACTTTCAGGATAACGGATGAATGTCCATTCTCAGCTGATTTTGCGCCAGTTCTTCGTCGCCGTGTCGTTACAGATCGGCGATGGGCGAGATCATCAACCTCGACGAGTGGCGCGCCGACCGTCTCCGGGCCCGGGCCGACGCGGCTCCGGCCTTCTTCTTCGACCTCGGCTGCCCGTTGTCCTATCTGAGCGCCGAGCGCGTCGAGCGCGACCTGGGCAAGGTCGAGTGGAGTCCCCGCCTCGGCGACTGAGGTGTGCGAGCAGGGGCCGCGATCGCAGGTCGACATCGACGCGCTCCGGGACGACGCCGAGGCTCAGGCCCGCGCGCTGCGCCTGCCGCTGGTCTGGCCCGAGCGCTTGCCCGGCCGTCCCCGCGCGCGCTGCGCGCCGCCGCCTACGCAGTCGGCCATCGGCGCCGGGCCGCAGTTCGCGCTCGCCGCCAGCCGGCTGGCCTTCTGCGGCGGCTTTGACCTCGAGATCCCGAGACGCTGGCCGAGGCCGCGGCGGCCGCCGCGGTCCCGCTGGCCACCTGCCTGCACGCGGCCGCCGACGCCTCCCGGGACGCTCCGCTCGAGGCCACCGCTCGCGCCCTGCGACTGCGGGGCGTCCGCGAGCTTCCCGCGTTCCGGGTCGGCCGCCGCTGGTTCCAGGGCGAGCTCCGGGCTCCTGGCCGCCGCCGGCGGTCTCGGCCGCGCGCGCTCCGCCGGGCGTCCGCTGGCCCCGGTCGGCTGAAGGCCGCCTCTCGCCGGCGTCGAACTACGCGCCGTGACGCGTAGCTCTTCTGCGGCCCCGGCGCGCGGTCTCGCTGGCAGACTGTGGCCATGATCGATCCGCTGGACCGGGCCGTCCGGGCGATCGCGCGGCGTAACTCGATTCGCGCTGGTCTTGGCCCAGTTCGGGATCGCCCACGTGGTCATGCTGGGCGGCCTCGGGCCTGCTCAGCCTCTATCAGCCCATCAGCCTGACCCACTTCCTCGTCCTGACCGCGGTCTCACAGGGGCTGGTGCTGATCGACAACCTGATCTCGATCAAGGTCACGCGCAGGATGTGGGCGCCGGTCACGGCTTGGGAGGCCGGGGCCCGGGATCGAGGCCTCCACGGCCGAGGCCTGGCGGGCGCTGGCCACCCTGCCGCTCGAGTACCTGCGCCGCATGCGCAAGTACCCGCTGATCTTCTCCTACCTGCCGTTCATCGCCTTCACCACCTGGGAGCTGGGCCTGCACTGGTACTCGTTCTTCGATCCTGGCCGCGGCCGGGACGGTGGTCCTGGCCTACGGCCTGATCGTCCGCTACTTCACGATGGAGGTCGTGGCGCGCCCGGTGCTCGAGGAGGTGGCCGCGCGAGCTGCCCGGGGAGTTCGACATCGAGGCGCGCGCGGGCTGCCGCTGCGCTGGCGCCTGCTGGCCGTGGCCCCGATCGATCAACGTGATCACCGGCGTGGTCGTGGCCGGGCTCTCCGCCCACGGCCACCACGCGACGCTGGACGACCTGGGCGTGTCGTGGCTGATCGCCGTGGCCGTCTCGTTCACGATCTCGCTCGAGCTGGTCCTCCTGGTCGTCCGCTCGCTGGCCAGCCCGCTGCGCGATCTGCGCGCGGCCACCGAGCAGGTCCGCGCGGGCGACTTCAGCGCCCGGGTCCCGGTGGTGGCCACCGACGAGACGGGCGCGCTGGCCCGGTCGTTCAACATGATGGTCGAGGGCCTCGACGAGCGCGAGCGGCTGCGCACCGCGTTCGGCGCCTACGTCGATCCCGACGTGGCCGAGCGGGTGCTCCGGGAGGGCGCCGACCTGGCCGGCGAGGAGCTCGAGGTGACGGTGCTGTTCCTGGACATCCGCGACTTCACCGCGATCGCCGAGCGCTCGGAGCCGAGCGAGGTCGTGGCGCTGCTCAACGACCTCTGGGCGCTGGTCGTGCCCGTCTGCTGCGTCACGGCGGCCACGCCAACAAGTTCATCGGCGACGGGCTGCTGGCCGTGTTCGGCGCGCCCGAGCACCAGCCCGACCACGCCGACGTGCGCGGTGCGGGCGGCGCTCGAGATCGCCGCCGTGGTCCGCGAGCACTACGCCGGGGAGATCGGCGTCGGGATCGGCGTCAACACCGGCCCGGTCGTCGCCGGCACGGTGGGCGGCGGCGGCCGGGTCGAGTTCACCGTCATCGGCGACGCGGTCAACATGGCCGCCCGCGTGGAGGCGGCCACGCGCGAGACCGGCGACGACGTGCTGATCACCGACGCCACCAGCGCGGTGCTGCCGGACGGCGCGTTCACCTTCGAGCGGCGCCCCGGCGTCGAGCTGGCCGGGCGCAAGCAGGAGGTCGATCTGTGGGCGCCGGCGGCTGCTCCGAACCGCTGCGCGTGGCCCGCGGCCCGGGTGCCGGGGCCCGCGGCCCGGGTGCCGGGGCCCGCAGTCCGGGTGCCGCGGCCCGCAGCGGCCGGACCATGGTGTCCGATTGACCTCGGAGACCCCGCCTGTGGCCGCCGTCGCCGGCGCTGAGATGATGAGCACAGACTCATTCGCACGATGAGCTGGCCGACGACGCCGGTCGGCGGCGGCGGGCGCCGTGCGACAGCTCCGCCGCTTCTGGCGCATCGCCTGGGACGCCAACATCACCGGCCAGTCGGCGATGCTCGCCTACAACATGCTGCTGGCGGATCGTCCCGATCGCCCTGCTCGGCCTGTTCATCGCCGGCCAGGTGCTCTCCAGCGCCAGCGTCCAGCACAGCGTGATCAACGACCTGCGCGAGGTGTTCCCGGGCACGGCCGAGCACACGCTCGACTCGCTGCTCGACCAGATCACCAACTCCACCACCAGCACCGGGGTGCTGGCCCTGCTGGCCAGCCTGTGGCTCGGCTCCTCGTTCTGGGGCGCGCTCGACACCGCCTTCGCCCGCATCTACGGCTGCCCGTCGCGGCGCTGGCTCGAGCAGAAGCGCTTCGCCCTGGCGCATGCTCGGTAGTCGTGCTGGTGTTCATGGTCGCCACGGTGATCGTGCCGACCGCGCAGAGCATCCTCCGCGCCGGGGTCGACGCGCTGCCCTTCGACCTCGCCCACGTGGCCGTGGTCGTGTACGCCGGCTCGCTGGCGCTCGGCGTGGTCCTGCTGTTCGGCTGCCTGGCCGTCATCTACCTGCGCGTGCCCAACCGCCGGGTGCCCTGGCGGGCGGTGTGGCCGGGGGCGCTGGGGGCCACGCTGGCGATCGTGATCATCGACTACGCGTTTCCCGCTCTACCTGTCGAGCATCTCGACGATCGCCCGCTTCGGGACCACGATCGTGTTCGTGCTGATCATGCTCGGCTGGTTCTACGTGCTGGCCCTGATCATCCTCGGCGGCGCGATCATCAACGCCTGCGCCTGCGCTGAGGCCCCACGGACGGCTCGCTGTTAGCGTCCGCCCAGCGTGGCCACCGAGACCGACACCCAGCTCCACGGCGGGCGGCTGATCGCCCGCGCGCTCCGCGCCCAGGGGGTGACCAAGCTGTTCACCCTGTCCGGCGGCCACCTGTTCTCGATCTACGACGGCTGCCGCGCGGAGGGGATCGACATCGTCGACGTCCGCCACGAGCAGACCGCCGCCTTCGCCGCCGAGGGCTGGGCCAAGGTCACCCGCGAGCTCGGCGTGTGCGCGCTGACCGCCGGGCCGGGGGTGACCAACGGCATGAGCGCGATCGCCTCGGCCAGCGAGAACCACTCGCCGGTGCTGGTCCTGGGCGGCCGCGCGCCCGCCTTGCGCTGGGGCCAGGGCTCGCTGCAGGAGATGGACCACGTGCCGTTCGTCGCGCCGCTGGTCAAATTCGCCGCCACCCCGGATTCGACGGCCGAGATCCCCGAGCTGCTCGACCGGGCGATGCGCGAGCGCGCTCACCCCGCACTCCGGTCCCGCGTTCCTCGACTTCCCGCCTCGACCACGTGTTCAGCGAGGCGCCGGTGGGCCCGGACTTCGAGCCGCTGCCGCAGCCGTGGGAGCGGCCCGGCGGCCGACGCGGCGGCCATCGAGCGGGCCGCGAGCCCTGCTGCGCGACGCCGAGCGGCCGGTGATCATGGCCGGCACCGGGCTCTACTGGGGCCGGGGCGAGGAGGCAGCTGCGGGCTCTGGCCGAGGCGCTGCGGATCCCCGTGTTCCTCAACGGCCTGGGCCGCGGCTGCCTGCCCGCCGACCACGAGCTGTTCTTCTCCCGCGCGCGCGCGGACGGGCTCGAGCGGCGCCGACGTGGCGCTGGTGATCGGCGTGCCGCTGGACTTCCGGCTCGGCTTCGGCGGCGCGTTCGGCGAGAGCACGCAGGTGATCATGATCGACGTCGCCGAGCCCGCCCGCGAGGCGCCAGCGCGCCGGTGGCCGAGCGCCTCTACGGCGCGCTGCCGGCCACGCTCGACGCCCTGGCCGAGCGCGGCCGCGGACGGATCCTCGGCCCCCGAGCGCGACGCCTGGGTGGCGTCGCTGCGCGCGGTCGAGACCGAGAAGCGGGCCGCCGAGGCCGCCGAGCTGGCCGACCCGCGCGCTCCGCTTCACCCGATGCGGATCTACGGCGAGCTGGCCGGGATGCTCGACCGCGACGCGATCGTGATCGGCGACGGCGGCGACTTCGTCTCCTACGCCGGCCGCGTGGTCGACTCCTACCGGCCGGGCTGCTGGCTCGATCCCGGGCCGTTCGGCTGCCTCGGCACCGGACCGGGCTACGCGCTGGCGGCCAAGCTCGCCCACCCCGAGCGCCAGGTCGTGCTGCTGCTCGGCGACGGCGCGTTCGGCTTCTCCGGGATGGAGTTCGACACCCTGGCCCGCCACGGCGTGCACGTGGTCGGGGTGATCGGCAACAACGGCATCTGGGCGCTCGAGAAGCACCCGATGGAGTTCCTCTACGGCTACTCGGTGGCCGCCGAGCTGCGGCCCGAGACCCGCTATGACCAGATGGTCGCAGGCGCTGGGCGCCCACGGCGAGCTGGTCCGCGCGCCCGACGAGCTGCGCCCGGCCCTGGAGCGGGCCTTTGCCGCCGTCGGCGCCGGCGCTGGTCAACGTGCTCACCGACCCGAGCGTCGCCTACCCGCGCCGGGCCAACCTGGCCTAGCCGTCTCGGCGCGGCACGTCGGTGCGCGCCGGGCCTTCGCCCTGAACGAAAACCGCCCGCGCGAGCGGGCGGTTTCCGATCCAGGTTTGGCCCAATCGGGACGGGCAGGGGTACGTGCCTGACAGGGCCGTTTTAGTGGTCCGGACGGCGGGAGGCGCCGATGTCTGCGGCTATCGCCCGAACCTATGTGTGGGTAAGAGTCGCCGGAACGATTCTCATGCCCCGACGAGACATCTTCCACCTGGACCGCACGGAGCGGCAATCGAACATTCGTCCAGTCGGCGCATCTTTCTCTCCGAACCGGGTAACTCGCCGCCGCCCGGGGCTGGCGCGGTCCTCAGCGGGCCAGGCCGAGCGCCGCGCCGCGCAGGATGTCGTGCTCGGAGATCTCCACCTCGCTCCAGGCCGAACAGGCGCGACCACCTCGGTGAAGATGAGCACCGCCGGCGATGATCGTCGGCGCGCGGTCGGGGTGCAGCCCCGCGCACCTCGCGGCGCTCCTCCAGCGGCAGCGCGGCCAGCCGGGCGAGGATCTCGGCTCTGCCTCGGCACGCTCAGCCGGTAGCCGTGGACCCGGGCCGGGTCGTAGGGGTCGAGCTCCTGGGCGATCGCCGCCAGCGAGGTGGCGGTCCCGGCCACGGCGATCGCCGCGCTCGACCGGCTGCGCCGGCGCTCCTCGGGCACGGCGCCGGCCGAGGATCTGCCGGACGTCCTCGGCCAGCTCGTCGCGCTCGGCCTCGGGGGGCGGGTCGTCGTGCAGGTGGCGCTCGGTCTGGCGCACCACGCCGGCCTGGGTCGAGACGTGGAAGCTGACCTCGGTCCCGGTCGCCGATCACCATCTCGGTCGAGCCGCCGCCGATGTCGAACACCAGCGTGGGCGTCCGAGTCATCCGGGTCGCGCTCGCTGGTCGCGCCCAGGAAGGTCAGCCGCGCCTCCTCGTCGCCGGTCAGGACGTGGGGCTCGAGGCCGTAGCGCTGCTCGACCGCAGCCGGCGAACTCCTCGCCGTTGGCCGAGTCGCGCACCGCGCTGGTCAGGACGGCCAGGCGCCGGTCGCAGCCGTGGCGCTCGATCTGCTCCTGGTACTCGTCCAGCGTCGTCGAACACCCGCTCGATGGGCGTCCTCGCGCAGGCGGCCGTCGGCGTCGACGCCGGCGCCGAGCCGGGTGACGGTGCTGTGCGCGCTCGAGCTCGTCGGTCACCCGCTCGGCCTCGACGTCGGCGATCAGCAGCCGGGTCGAGTTCGAGCCGATGTCGACGACCGCCATGCGCACGCTGGCTCACCGGCTCACCGCGTGGGGCATGGGCTCGCCGGCCGAGCGCGGCCAGCAGGTTGTCCACCGCCATGTCGGCCATCCGCTCGCGGGCGGTGTGGGTGGCCGAGCCGATGTGGGGCACGACGATCAGGTTGGGCGCGCTCAGCAGCGGGTCATCGGCGGCGAGCGGCTCGGGATCGGTGACGTCGAGCGCGGCGCCGGCGATCGTCCTCTCGCTGCAGCGCCATGGCCAGGGCGGCCTGGTCGACGATCGGGCCGCGGGCGGTGTTGATGAGGATCGCGCGTCGGCTTCATCGCGGCCAGCGCGGCGGCGTCGATCAGGTGGCGGGTCTCGGGGGTGAGCGGGCAGTGCAGGCTGACGAAGTCGGAGCGCGCGAGCAGCTCGGGCAGCGCGACGCCGTCCTGGCGGCCGGTGTGAATGACCGTCATCTCGAAGCCGCTGGCCCGCTGGGCCACCGCGCGGCCGATCCGGCCCATCCCGATGATCCCCAGCGTGGCCCCGTGCACGTCGTGGCCGAGGAAGCCGGCCGGCTCCCAGGTCAGCCAGTCGCCCTCGCGGCACCGACTGCGGCCGCCGCCGGCAGGCGCGCGCGCGGCCGCCAGCAGCAGCGCGAAGGCCAGGTCGGCGGTGGCGTCGGTGAGCACGTCGGGGGTGTTGCCGACCGGGATGCCGCGCGCCGCGCCGCCGGCCAGGTCGATGTTGTCGTAGCCGACGGCGTAGTTGGCGATCGCCCGCAGCTCGGGGCAGGCGGCGATCAGCTCGGCGTCGATCCGGTCGGTGAGCAGGCGTCAGCAGCCCCTCGGCGCCGGCCGCCGCGCGCCGGGCCAGCTCCTCGCGGCTCGGGCGGCAGCCGCTCGGGCCACACGTCGACCTCGTGCTCGGCCCGCAGCCGGTCCAGCGCCGGGCCGGGCAGCTCGCGGGTGACGAAGCAGCGGGCCATCGCCGGCCATTGTCGCTTGCCGACGGCCGGGCTGGGCTCGGCCGGCGTCGCGGCCTGAAGCTCGACGGCGTGCCGCCGGCTCGGGCTCGGCGCTCGCGTCCGTGGGCGCATCCGGGGCAGCCCGAACAGCGCCACCAGGCCGCCGGCCAGGGCGAACGCCGCCGCGACCACGAAGGCCAGCTGGAAGCCGCTGGTCAGCGCGGACGGCTGAGCTGGCGCCGGCGTGCAGGTCGACTGTTGGTCCGCGAGGTGGCGATCGCGGCCAGGACGGCCAGGCCGAGCGCGCCGCCGAACATCCGCGAGGTGTTGACCAGGCCGGAGGCCAGCCCGGCCTCGGCCGGGGCGACGCCGGCCACGGCGGAGATCGTGGCCGGGACGAAGGAGAGGCCGATCCCGATCGCCACGAGCAGCGAGGCGATCAGCATGTCGCCGAGGTAGCTGCCGTGGACTGCCACCTGCGCGAACAGCAGCAGCCCGACGGTCTGGAGGGTCATGCCGGTGACCAGCAGCGGCTTGGTGCCCACCCGGGCGACGATGCGCGAGGCCACGCGTCGAGCCGACCACGATGCACAGGGTCATGGGCAGGAAGGCCAGGCCGGCCTTGATCGGCGAGTAGCCGAGCACCTGCTGCAGGTACAGGGAGACGAAGAACCACATCCCGAACGTCGCGCCGCCGACCAGCAGCACGACCACGTTGGCCGCGCTCAGCGCGCGCGAGGCGATAGATCCGCAGCGGCATCAGCGGGTGCCGTGGCGAAGCGGCCCTCGATCAGCACGAAGCCGACCAGCAGCACCACCCCGGCCGGCGATCAGCGCCGAGCGTGCCGGCGTCGCCCCAGCCGGTCTGATCGGTGCGGACGATGCCCGAGCACGAGCAGCGACAGCCCGACGGTGGCGCTGAGCGCGCCCCGCAGATCGAAGTTCCGCGCCCGGCGTCGGGGTTGCGGCTCTCGGCGATCAGCCGCTGGGCGAGGAGGGCGGCGATCAGGCCGATCGGCACGTTGATGAACAGGATCCAGCGCCAGCCGAGCAGGTCGGTGAGGACGCCGCCGAGCAGCACGCCGGCCGCGCCGCCGGCGCCGCCCATCGCGCCCCAGATGCCGACCGCGCGGTTGCGGGCCGGGCCCTCGGTGAAGGTGGTGGTGAGGATCGACAGCGAGGCGGGGGCGATCACCGCGCCGCCCAGGCCCTGGACGCGCGCGGGCGGCGATCAGCACCGCCTGGCTGTCGGCCAGGCCGCCGGCCAGCGAGGCCAGCGCGAACAGGATCAGGCCGGACGACGAACACCCGCCGGCGGCCGAGCAGGTCGGCGGCGCGGCCGCCGAGCAGCAGGAAGCCGGCGAAGGTGACCGTGTAGGCGTTGACCACCCACTGCAGGTCGACCTCGGTGAAGTGCAGGCCGCCGCGGATCGCCGGCAGCGCCACGTTGACCACCGAGACGTCGAGGATGACCATGAACTGCGCCAGGCAGGCCAGCAGCAGCGTGGCGGTCAGGTGGCGGTTGTTGGCGCTGGGTGTCGGCGGTGTCGGTCATGCGGCGCAGTCCCTTCGTACGATGATCGTCGTACATACTAGCAAGGGTGTTCGATGCTCTTCGTACAACGCGCCGGGGCCGGCCTGGTTCGTGAGATCGGGCTCGGCTCAGGAAAACAACGGGCAGCCTGCGTAGCTGTGGATGGCCAGGCCGGGCCGGTGCTCGGGCTCGCCGTCCAGGCGCAGCTCCGGGAAGCGCCTGCAGCAGCTTCGGGAACATGACCTGGCCCTCGAGCCGGGCCAGGGCCGCCCCCAGGCAGTGGTGGATCCCGGCCCCGAAGGACAGCGGGATCCCCTCGTCGCGGTCGAGCGAGCAGCGCTGGGGGTCGGCTGAACACGCTCGGGTCCCGGTTGGCCGGCGCCGAGCAGGGTGATCACGCGCTGGCCGGCCCGCAGTCGCGTCTCGCCGACCTGCGATGTCCTCGACCGCGCGTGCGGCCGTAGATCATCTGCACGGGCGAGTCGTAGCGGAGCAGCTCCTCGACCGCGGCCCGGTCGAGCTCGGGCTCGGCTCGCCAGCGCTGCGGCCTGAGCCGGGATGCTCGAGCAGGGCGACGAGACCGTTGGCCAGCAGCCCGGTGGTGGTCTCAAAGCCGGCGGCCAGGATCAGCGCGGCCAGCCGGATGAGCTCCTCGTCGCGTGATCGCCTGCTCGGCGCTGTCGGCGGCGGCCGACCATGGCCGAGATCAGATCATCGGCCGGGTGGGCGCGACGCTCGGCGATCAGGTCGTGGAAGTAGTCGATGATCTCGCTGGCGGCGTGATCGGCCTGGTCGACGGTGGGCGGATTGAGGATCTCGAGCACCGCGCTCCACTCGTCGACCAGCTCCCTGAACTGCGAGCCGGTCCGCGGCCGGCACGCCGAGCAGCTCGCCGATCACCGTGACCGGGAACGGGAAGCCGACCGTGTCGACGAAGTCGTCGCGGCCCTCGAGCTCGTCGAGCAGCCGGTCGGCGATCGCCTCCACCGCGGGGCGCAGCGCGGCGACGCGGCGGGGGTGAACACCCGGGCGACCAGGCCCCGCAGGCGGGTGTGATCGGGCGGGTTGATCATCAGGATGCTCGTGAACATCGAGCCGCAGCGCGGGGCGCTCCCGCCAGTCGGGGAAGCCCGAGGCGGCCAGCAGGCGTCCCGGGTTCTTGCGCAGCCGCGGCTCGCGCAGCAGGGCCGAGCAGTGCCGGTAGCCGGTGACGATCAGCGAGTCGTCCGGTCCGGTCAGGCACGTCGCCGAGCGCGCGCAGCCGGTCGTAGACCGGATACGGATCGGCCTGCCCGGCCGGGCTGGCCAGCTCGCCCATCAGCGCGGCGATCGAAGCGGAGACCGGAACGGCGGTCATGGTCCCGGCAGTCTCGCCGATCCTCAGCCCGGCCGGGAAGAAATCGGGTGGTGTGGCGTCTGGGCTGTCAAGGGTGCCGGGCATACGGCACTGCCGTGCAACCTAGGAGGCAATTTCATGCTTGGTCTCTGGCTGGAGCGCGCCCGGGTCGTCTGGCGCGGGCGCGTCCGGGTCGTCTGGTGCGGGCGCGCCCGCGTGGTCTTACCCGGATCGGGGGCCGCGCTCGCGAAGCTGGTCGCTGCGATGTCAGTCCTGGCCGTGGCCGCCACGGGAGCCGGGGCGGCCACAGCGTCCGCCCGGCCGTTCATCCTGCGCCCGGCCGCGGTCAGCACCGTAGCCTCGGCGGTTCCCGCACACGGCCCGGCCGCCGGCGACGGCAACCCCTACGGCGTCGCTGTGGTCCGCCGCAGCACCGGCCGCCTGGTCAAGGGCGACGTGCTGGTCAGCAACTTCAACAACGCGGCCAACCAGCAGGGCACCGGGTTCGAGCATCGTCCAGATCTCCCCGGAGCGGGTCCAGCCGCGTGTTCGCCGTGATCCAGCCGCCGACGGCGACCCCGGCCGTTGGGCTGACCACCGCCCTGGTCGAGCTCCAGCGCGGCTTCGTGGTCGTGGGCAGCCTGCCCGCCCCAGGCGGGAGCTCGAGCGCGGCCACGGCCGGCGCGCTGACGATCCTCGGCTCGCGCGGCCAGGTCGTGCGCACGATCACCGCCCCGGACATCAACGGGCCCTGGGACATGACCGCGGTTGATGCCGGCCGCCGGGCGGTCCTGTTCGTGACCAACGTGCTGAACGGGACAGTGGCCGCCGGCGGCGCCGTGGTTCACCGCGGCACCGTGGTGCGGATCGTTCTCGCCGTGCCCCGGCACGGGGCTCCGCGGGTCTTGTCCAACCGGGTTATCGCGCGTGGCTTTGCCGAGCACACCGATCCGAACGCACTGGTCGTCGGACCGACCGGGGTCGGCCTCGGCCGCGGCGGAACCCTATATGTGGCCGACTCGGCGGGCAACCGAATCGCTGCGGTGCCACACGCCCTGACGCGCTCGCGGGCGCTGGGCGGCGGTGGGCTCACGGTCGCCCGGGGCGGTCACCTGAACGATCCACTGGGATTGCTGATCGCGCCCGGCGGGGACATCGTGACGGCCAACGGCGCCGACGGCCGGATCGTCCGAGACCGCCCCCGGCGGCGGCTTCGTGGCCGCGCGCACGCTGGTCGCGAACGGCGCCGGGGACCTGTTCGGGCTCGCCCTGATGCCTAACGATCGCGGGTTGTACTTCGTCAACGACGCCGGAAGCGGGGCGGCCAGCAACTCGCTCCAGGTCCTGCACTGACGTGAGGGGGCGCCGCGGGTAGCTCCTGCCCGCGGCGCCCGTCAGTGCTTGCCTGCCCGTCCTTAGGCTGCGATCGGCTCCGCCTCGGTTCCGACCGGCTCCGGCGCGGTTGCGACCGCATCGTCGGCCAGCGTGGTGGCGATCCGGCTCGAGCTGCGGGGCCGGCCCGGCAGGGCCAGCGCGCACAGCGCCCCGGCGAGCGAGAACGCGGCCGCGACGCCGATCGCCGGGGCGAACCCGTCGGCGAAGCTGGCCGGGCTGAGGTAACTCCCCGGGCCGGAGAACACGGCCACGACAACGGCCAGGCCGAGCACGCCCCCCATCTGGCGCATCATCGTGAACGCTCCCGAGGCCGCCCCGAGATCCGAGGCCTTGACGGACACGACCGCGTTCTGCGCCGCCGGCATGGCCATCGAGATGCCCGCCCCGGCGATGATCAGCGGAGCGATCAGCTCGGCGTAGGGGAGACCGGTCCGGGCGATCAGCGCGATCCAGGCCATCCCGGCTGCCTGCAGCGTGAGGCCGGCGCCGACCAGCGGGCGCTCGCCGATCTTGTCGGTCAGCGCGCCGGCGATTGGAGCTACGACGAAAAGCGTCGCCGTCCACGGCAGCAGCTTCAGCCCCGAGGCCAGCGGACCCTGGTGCAGGACGACCTGGAGGAACTGGGCCATGAAGAAGACCGCCCCGAACAGGCAGCAGGAGAGCAGGAACATCGCCCCGCTACCGGCCGAGAACGACCGGCTTCGGAACAGGCGCATCGGCAGCATCGGCTGCACGGTGCGCACCTCGGCCAGCACGAACCCCGCCGTCAGCACCACACCGCCGACCAGGGCGATCAGCGTCTCGGCGCTGCCCCACCCGATCCGGTTGCCGCGCACCAGGCCCCAGACGATCCCGAACGCGGCGGCGGTGATCACGACCAGCCCACGGGTGTCGAAGCGCTGCCGGGGTCCGAAGCTCTCATCCAGCTTGCGCAGCACGAGCGGGATCGCCGCCAGACCGATTGGCACGTTCAGCCAGAACACCCACTGCCAGGCTAGGCCCTGCGTGACCGCCCCGCCGAGCACAGGGCCGCCGAGCACGGCCAGCCCCGTGATGCTGCTGTAGATCCCGAGCGCCTTGCCCCGCCGCTCGGCCGGAATCGCCGCCGAGAGCAGTGACAGGGCCAGCGGAGCGATGATCGCCGCCGCGCAGCCCTGGATGGCCCGGGCGGCGATGAGCAGGCCGATGTTCGGCGCCAGCGCGCAGGCCGCCGAGGCGGCCACGAACAGGCCGAGGCCGACCGCGAACGTCTTCCGGCGTCCGATCCGGTCGCCGAGCGCGGCGCCCGAGATCAGCAGTACGGCGAAGCTCAGGCTATAGGCGTTGAGCGTCCATTCGAGCTGCCCTATCGAGGCGTGCAGGTGCTCCCGGATCGTGCTCAGCGCGGTCGAGACGACTAGCACGTCGAGGGCGACCATCAGCGAGGCCACCGAGGTCAGGATGAGCACCCAGAGCTCTTTGTGGTTTGAGGTTTCTTGTCGTGGCACGCGTTCCTCCCGGGGAGTGGTGGTTGGTGCCGGTTGAGACACCGCGGGGGGAACGCGATTGAGCGATGAATTCTTGGCCCGTGTGGTGTCCTTTGCGGTGGGATGGCTTCGAGCGAGTTCAACCGGCTGGCCCGCGCCCAGCGTGGGGACGAGGACGCCTTCGAGGAGCTGACCGCTCCCTACCGGCATGAGCTCCAGTTGCACTGCTACCGGATCCTGGGCTCGTTTCAGGACGCCGAGGACCTGTTGCAGGAGACCCTGCTCGCCGCCTGGCGCGGCCTCGAGCGCTTTGAGGGCAGCTCCTCGCTGCGCTCCTGGCTCTACACGATCGCCACCAACCGCTGCCTGAACTGGCTCCGGGACGGTCGGCGCCGCCCGCAGCCCGTGGCCGCCGGCCCCGGGGCGGCCGCGGCGGAGAACTTCTCCGAGATCTCTTGGCTCGAGCCGTATCCGGACCGGCTGCTCGAGTCGGTCGCGGATCTCGAACCGGGACCAGAGGCTCGCTACGAGGCCAAGGAGGCGGTGGCCCTGGCCTTCGTCTCGGGACTCCAGCACCTCCCGCCGCGCCAGCGGGCGGTGCTGGTCCTGCGCGACGTGCTCGGCTTCCACGCCGACGAGGTGGCCGAGATGCTCGGATCCTCTCCCGCCTCGGTGACGAGCGCCCTGCAGCGGGCGCGGGATTCGCTCGAGCGCCGGGGTGCCCTCGCCTCGCGCCGGGATTCGCTCTCCATGCCCGCCGGCGGATCCGAGCGCGAACTCGTGGCCCGGTTCGCCGACGCCTTCCTGTCTGACGACATCGAAGGGGTCCTGGCCCTGTTGACCGACGACGCCGTGGTCTCCATGCCGCCGGACCCGCTCTGGCGCCAGGGCCACGAGGACATCGGGGCGTTCCTACGTGACCGGTCGGCCCACCGCTTCGATGACTGGCGCTTTGTCGAGACCCGGGCCAACGGACAGCCCGCGTTTGCCTACTACCTGCGCGCCTCGGGCGAATCGGAGTACGTGCGCAGAGGTCTGTTCGTGATCGGACTGGCGGGGGACGGGATCGCCTCGATCACTCGCTTCCCCGAGGTTCCCTGGCTCTCGGAGTTCGGCGTGCCCGAGCGCGTGAGCTGACTCGGCTCGACCTCCTTCCGCGCTCCAGGTCGCCCCATGCAGGGCTGGGACCGCCGTTTGGGCCTGCGCTATCCGGGTGATACACAGGATGAATGAGCGCCGAGGAAGATTTTCCGAGCTCCGCCCCCTCCGGCGAGGAGCTTGATCGCCGCGCCCGCGAGGGGAACCCCTCCGCCGCGGGCGCGGTCGAGCGCTCAGAACCCACGGGGACGGACCCGGCCGCGGCTGAAGGCGAGACGCGATCGGCTCGCCGCCGCCGCGGAACGCCCAACATGCTCCCGGGCCGCGAGCGGCGCCGCTTGGGGGCCGAGCGCCTGTTGGTGCGCCTGATCGCCACCTGCGGGATCGTCGGCATCGGAGTGGCCATCGGCGCGATCATGGTCTCGAGCAAGAGCCAGGGCTGGGTCATCGGGCTGGTGGTGGCGATCGTGAGCGTCGTGCTCTCGGCCATCCTCTGGTCCTCGCGCAGCGTGTAGTAGTAGTCGGGCGCCTCCGAGGCCCACGTCACGCCGCGGTGAGCTGCGGTGCCTCGCGCGGCGGTGCGGGCCTGGCCCACGCCGCGACCCCGACCCCGGCCCCGACCGCGACCCCGACCGCGACCCCGACCCTGCCCGCGTCTCGGCGCGGGCTGCCGATAGGGTTTGCTACTCACGGGTAGCGAACCAGCGTCACCATACGGGCTGGCGGCAGAGCGAAAGGAAGCACGATGGAAGCAGCGACACCGGAACAGGCAGCGGCGGCCACCAACGACGAGGCGGAGAAGCCGCCCTTCTCGCTCGAGCTGAGCCAGGACCAGAAGGACATCCGCGACTGGGTGCACGGCTTTGCCGAGCAGACGGTCCGTCCGGCCGCCTCCGAGTGGGACGAGCGTGAGGAGACGCCTTGGCCGATCATCCAAGAGGCAGCCAAGATCGGCCTCTACGGCCTCGAGGGGATCGCCCAGTTCTGGTTTGACCAGAGCGGGATCATGTTCCCGATCGTCAACGAGGAGCTCTTCTGGGGCGACGCCGGAATCGGCATGGCGATCATGGGCACCACGCTCGGGGTGGCCGCGATTCAGGCCAACGGCACGCCCGAGCAGTGGGGCGAGTGGATTCCCCAATGCTTTGGCACCGAGGACGAGCCGAAGGTGGCCGCATTCTGCGTCTCCGAGCCCGACGCCGGCTCGGATGTTTCCTCGTTGCGCACCCGGGCCAAGTACGACGAGGCCAAAGACGAGTGGGTCCTGAATGGCCAGAAGGCGTGGGCCACCAACGGCGGCATCGCCAACGTCCACGTCGTGGTCGCCCAGATCGACCCGGAGCTCAAGTCCCGCGGCCACGCCTCGTTCGTGATCCCGCCCGACACTAAGGGTCTCGAGATGGGGACGAAGGTCAAGAAGCACGGGCTGCGCGCGTCCCACACGGCCGACGTGTTCCTGGATGACGTGCGGATCCCCGGTGCCTGCCTGCTGGGCGGCAAGGAGAAGCTCGACGCAGCGCCTCGCGCGCGCCCGTGAAGGAAAGAGCTCCCGGGGCCAGGCGGCGATGCGCACCTTCGAGGTCAGCCGGCCCACCGTCGGCGCCCAGGCGCTCGGCATCGCTCGGGCAGCATACGAGTACGCGCTCGGCTACGCCAAGGAGCGCTCGCAGTTCGGCCGGGCGATCATCGAGAACCAGGCCATCGCCTTCACCCTGGCCGACATGAAGATGGAGATCGACGCGGCCCGGCTGCTCGTCTGGCGCGCCGCCTGGATGGGCCGCAACGGGCACGACTTCGAGAACGCCGAGGGCTCGATGAGCAAGCTCAAGGCGGGCGAGGTGGCAGTCTGGGCCACCGAGCGGGCGATTCAGATCCTGGGCGGAAACGGCTACACGCGCGAGTTCCCGGTCGAGCGCATGCACCGCGACGCCAAGATCTACACCATCTTCGAGGGCACCTCGGAGATCCAGCGCCTGGTCATCTCCCGGGCGATCTCGGGCGTGCAGATCCGCTAGCCCCGGACAGGGGCGCGCCGCTGCCGAGACCCTGCGGCGGCGCGCCCGGTCCGGTGGGCCGCTCTCAGTTCCGGGATGACTCATCTGAGAGCGGATCACCGAACGCCTCCGGGTACCCGAAGTCGTAGTCCCTGGTGCCGGCGGCCTCCTCGGCCAGGGCTAGGTCTTCCAGCGTCGCGTCATCGTCGGGGTTGTCGATGTCGACGACCACGCAGGCCTTCGACTCCTCGAAGAAGAACCGCACGCACGTGTAGCCGTACTCGACGGCGTCGGGCTCGGGCAGCCCGCTGTCGCGCAGCAGCTTGCGCATCCGCTGCTCGCACTCGATTTTTTGAGCCAGTGATGCCATGCGGACATGGTCGCCCCGACCCGCGTGACGGAACAAGACACAGACGTGACAATTGCCGGCCGTCTCTGTAAAGAGTCTGTGCCGGCGGGGCGGACCGGCGGGACCGGCGTGCTGCCGTGCCGGGCTGCGTCAGGCCCGGGTGCTCACCACAGCGGGCGGATCAGATCGAGCATCGCCTGTGAGGTCTGCCCGTCGCCCGGGCAGCACGGCGGCCCACCCGGAGCGCTGATCCCGATCTCGAGGTGCGGAGCGCTGGACATCCCGACGTCGCCGCAGCCGACCTCGGCGATCGGCTCGCCGGTTGTGACGTGGTCGCCGACCGAGACCAGCGCGGGCGCGGCGTGCCCGTAGTAGATGTAGCGCCCGGCGTACTGGCCCGAGGCGACCTTGATCACCGGCGCGTAGGGACCGAAGCCGTCGATCCCCTCCTTGACGATCGTGCCCGAGGTCACGGCGACCTCGGTCACCCGCGAGCCGCACTGGTTGTTCACCGTCCCGATGTCGATGCCCTGATCCAGTGTCCAGTGTGACGGGCCGAGCACGCGCGACTTCGGCTGCAGGGGGAAAACCCAGCCCGAGGGGGACGGGCTGGTGGGGACGGTCGTGCGTGGGCTTCGGGAGGCGCGGCGGCCGGTCTGGACCCAGCTCTGGAGCGTGGCCGCGGTCTGGTGGCCGACCGTGCCGCTGGCCGGCGAGAGCCCCGCCGCCTGCTGGAAGCGGATGACCGACGCGCGGGTCCCGGGGCCAAAACTCCCATCGGCGGTGGTGTTGATCCCGACCTGGGTGAGCCATTGCTGAAGCGTGCGCACGTCGGCGCCCTGCATGCCCTCCCGGAGCACCCGACGCAGACCCGTGGCGCTCGAGGCGGAGCGAGACGAGCGGCGGCGGCCGACGACGCGGTGGGTGGCGACCCACTCGGCCAGGGTGCTCGCCGTGTGCTCGCCGACCGTGCCGGTGGGCGGCGTCAGTTCCGCGGCGCGTTGAAAGCGAGCGACCGAGCTCTGCGTTCCGGCTCCGAAGTCACCGTCAACGCCCGTCGGGATCCCGACATCGGTGAGCCACCGCTGCAGGGTGCGGACGTCGCCCCCGCGCGAGCCGACGCGGAGCACGCGATGAAACGGCGAGGCGGCGGAGGCGGTCGCGGCCAGGCACAGCCCGAGCGCGATTGAGGCAAGCAGCACCTTCGGCCAGGGCGTGGCGAGGCTCGCCCTGCGGCCGCGGCGGGGCTGGGGTTGCGCTGCCGGGACGGCCAGCTCGGAACCCGACCGGTTGGTCGTTCGAGGACACGATGCAGGTACTGCGGTATGCGGTTTGGACACGCGACGATCCTCGGCGGCTAGGGAGAGCGGTAATGGTTGCCGTGTGCCTGCGGGGTTAGCTGACGGGCTAGCGCTCTCGCGCCTCCCACGGATCACCGTGGGACTCGCCCCGACTACTCGGGTTCCCCGCTCTCCGGATCGGCGGTCCGGAGACTCGGCTCTGCTGATGCGGAACACACCCTACGGCAAGAGGTTGCGGTACCGCGCTGAGGTATTCGCGATGCCGCTATAGGTGGCCAACACCCGCACACGTGTGCTATCACTAAATGTCCGCCGCGGGGTGGAGCAGTCTGGTAGCTCGTCGGGCTCATAACCCGAAGGTCGCGGGTTCGAATCCCGCCCCCGCTACTAAGAAGTCGCTGGAATCGAGGCCTCCGAGAGATCGGGGGCCTTTTGTTTTTGGTCTCGTCGGTTTGATCCCGTTTGACACGGACGCCTTCCGAGCCGGTAGCGGCCGCGCGGCCGCCGGGGGTGAAACGCTGGGCGCTTCCGCCTCTAACCCGTAATGGGACCTGCGCCGCCTGATGAGCACGTTGTCCGCTTCGTGCTGGGCTGCTCGGAACAGGCTCGATGTTGAGCGAGCTGGTGGCGGACCTGGTGGATGTGCTTCCGGACGACGCCTACCCGGGCGAGGAGCCTCGGGCAGTCGTGCTCGAGATGCTCTGCGGCACGGTCGGCACGGTGTTGACCCACCACGACGTCGCCGATGTCGAGCGGACAACCGAGTTCATCGGCCTGGCCGGCGAGCGCGGCATCGTCCCGCCGCTGGTCCGTGACGACACCTTCGTGGGCGTGGACGGAGCCCGGCTCGAGGCCGCCACCTTGCGCGCGGCCGCCGCGGTGACCCGTAGGCCGTACCCGACCCTCGTCGCCGACGGTCTCCTCATCCGGCCGGGCAGCGATTCCGGTGGTCGCGTCTGCGGGCGATCGAATGCCGCGCGACCGATCCGACGTCGTTCGCCCTGCTCGACGGCGCACCGACGGCGTCATTCGCCGAGCTCGGTGGCTGGTCGGCGGAAGACGTGGCGCGGCGGGCGATCTTCGAACATCGGCCGTGGGTGCACGCGGTCCCCGGACCGCTGGCCGCGATGTCGCCCGGGGCAGCGGCTCGGGATGCTGCTCAGCGCCGGACGAGCGGCGGTCTTCTACGAGAGCCTGTCGGAAGATCCCGAGCTTCCCCTGACATTGGCCGATGGCGTCGTCCCAGATCTCCGTCGCTGCGGCGCTCGCCGCCGAGGACGGGCTCGAGCATTACCTCGCTTTCGTAGCGAGCGGTAGCGAGCCTCCGGAATCTGTCCTCGCGGAGCTCGGCCGCGCGCGACGGCACTCCCGGCCTACGACGCTGCGGTCCGTGGGGGCTGACGGGCGGACGACAGCGTCCGCGCGGTTCACCGCGCGGTCTCGAAGGCTCGGCCGGCCGGAGTGAGCTGCCCACTCGGGCCGACCAGCGAGTCGTAGCCGCAGACCCCCTTCGCCGAGCAACGATCGGTGAACCGCGCATATCGCTGGACGAACGGGAGGCTGTCGAGCATGGGGAGCAGTTTGCGCATCTACACGCTGGCCAGGGCCTCCGTGGGCGGGCGCAGCATCGGCTCGTTCGACTTGCGGATGTCCAGGGCGCCGATCTCGGTGATCCAGATCGGCTTGCGGTACCGGTCGTGGATCGCGATCAGCTGGCGCTCGAGCTCGCCCACGGCGTCGGGATGGTGAAGTCCTGCTCGTAGTGCAGCGCCTTTGCAGTGCGCACGCGTTGACGCCCAACCCTTTTTCGTTTTGGTCGAGGTCGTTAGACGACGTCTGAGACTGGGGGAGCGGTCGAGATCCGCTTCAGGTCGTGATCGTGGGTCCCTGACGCGCGGACTGACCGTAGCGTCCAGGGACCCCGTCGCAGCGTCCCGCTGGGCGCAGCAAACTGGCACATCTGTGTCTTGATCTGTCACAGTGATGCGCGCCATCGTGCGGGGATGTCCAGTTCGATCAGCGGCACGATGAGCTCTCACGAGAGTCCGGACTGGCTCCCGCTCGAGCGCTTTCTTCAGTCAGACGACTTGTGCGACCACTTCATGTGGATGTTCGATGTCATCCTCGTCAACGGGATGATGCTCAAGGCCTACAAGCACCGCATGACGCGTCGTTATCTTCACCTCGAGGCCGATGGCTCCGCCTATCGCTATTGCGGGGGGAACCGCTACCACGCGATCTCGACCCGATGCGCACTCCTCGAGGTCTTTGACACTCCGGGTGTGTGGGAACCGACTCCGTCCGCGGCCCAGGCGCTACGGATTGCTCTGGAGCACTCCCAAACCTGATCGGCGGCGTGAAGCTCATTTCGGCGTTTTGGGTCCAGTCCTTCTGTGGCTGGCCGTACCATGTGCTCGATGCGTAAGCCATCCCGCATGAACGGGAAGTGGACCTCGGAGGAAGCTGCTCGTGATGCTGCCGCGACTCACGCTCGGCTCGCCCACGATCGTGAGGCAGACCCGGCCACGAATGTGCGGGCCGCCGCCGCGCTGGCGAGATTTGCAAATCGCGTGGCAGACGCTGCCGAATCGGCGCGACGCGATGGAAGCGCTCGACCCTGAGCCGCTCCTCCGCTTCCTGCACGAGCAGGGTGTCGACCACATCTTGATTGGCGGCGTCGCAGTCGCCGCCCACGGTTACCGTCGGCCATCGCAGGATCTGGATATTGTCCCGGACCCCTCGCCGGCCAACCTGACCCGCCTGACGCATGCGCTGAGAGCGCTCAACGCGCGTCCCGCCGACCTCGGCGATTTCGATCTCGACGAGCTCCCGGCCGACTCCACCCGCGTCGAGGACCTCGCATTAGGCGGGAACTTCCGGCTTGAAACGGATCTCGGCGCCTTGGACATCATGCAGTGGGTCTCGGGGATGAGTGCCATTGATCTGTACCGGGAACTCGACGGCCAGGCGCTCAGCTTCCGCCTTGATGAGATCACTGTCCGCTATTGCAGCCTCCAGCATCTTCGCGCGATGAAGACTGCCGCCGGCCGCCCACGAGACCTCGACGACCTCCAGCATCTCCCCGAACAGTGATCCATGAGTGCAAGTGCGGCGCGCTCTGTCCGCCGCTGGCACGGACCCGAACGTTCAGGAACGACCGGCTCCATCCTCTTCAGGTTCGGGCTCATAACCCGAAGGTCGCGGGTTCGAATCCCGCCCCCGCTACTTACAGAAGCCCTGCAAATCCCGGGTAATGACAAAAGTCCCCGAGTTCGGGGCTCTTGTCATTACGGGCGCGTGTCAAACGTATGTCAAACGAGACGGCGGTCGCAACGGGCGTATCCGCAGGGCGGTGGTACCGTCGCGTGGATGGCGGTTCAGAAAGCGATCGTCTGTCTCGCGAACTCGCGCAAGTACAACGCGTACTGCGTTGCCGGCGTTGAACAGGACTCGCGTGAATGGATCCGGCCACTCGGTACCGGAGCGCATGGTGCGGTTACTTTGGCAGAGCAGACGCTTGACGACGGCAGCCAGCCCGAACTGCTTGACGTCATCGAGGTGGCACTGAGGGCCCCTACGCCAGACCCCGCCCAACCGGAAAACTGGGATCTCGCTTCCGGGCGATGGGTGCTCCGCGACCATCTCGACGATGCTGCTGCGCGAGAACTCCTCGAAGATCTCGCGGTCGAAACCCCGGTCTTTGGCACCAACGAACGCTCGATCTCGGTGGAGAAGGCCCATACCGATGGCATCGACTCATCGCTTGCCGTCATCCGTGCCGAGCATCTCAGCTGGACGAAACGAGTTTGGCCGGAGGGAACGAAGATCCGAGCGAGGTTCACGCATGCGGGCGCGAGACACGACCTCCCAGTCACGGATCTCGCGTGGTGCTCCGAGTTCGTTGGCGATGAGGAAGGCGAGTACGACCACGTCGACACGGAACAGGTTTTTCTCGTCATTAGCCTTGGCGAGCCCTACAACGACGAGCATTGGAAGCTCGTCGCGGGCGTGGTTGCTCTTCAGCGTTAGCGACCGATGGCCTCGATAGGCTGCAGCTGTATGGGAACGATCTACACCATCGGCCATGGTGTTCAGCCGGTCGACGCTCTCATCGGCAAGCTAACGGGGCATAACGTCGATCTCGTGGTCGATGTTCGCTCGCACCCAGTGTCGTCGCGGGCGCCTCAGTTCTGCCGCGACACGCTCACTGACGCCCTCACCAGCGCTGGCATCGACTACGCATGGGTCGGAAAAGCTCTCGGAGGCCGACCTCCGAGGCATCTGCTCACCCCAGGCGGGGCTCCGGACTACGAGCGCATGGTTGGCGAGCCTGCTACCGCGGCTGCGCTCGATCGCGTCGCTGAATGCGCGGCCACGCGTACGCTCGCCCTTCTCTGTAGCGAATCACGCCCTGAGCAGTGCCACCGCACTCGAATGCTCGAACCCGAACTGGAGCGCCGCGGCGTGACCGTGGAGCACATACTCCCGAACGGCAGCCTGGCCGCTTATCCGACACTGTTCGCATGAGCCGGAGGATCACCACCATCGGGTTCGGCAAGAAGGGCGCCGAGCGATTCGTCGAGCTCCTTCGCGAGGCTGGTGTAGTCACTGTCGTCGATACTCGTCGGCGTCCTGATTCGCCGCTTTCCGGATACGCCCGCCAGCGAGATTTGCCGTTCGTGCTGACATGTGCAGCAAGCATCGGTTATGAACACCGCCCAGAACTTGCGCCGCCGGACGATCTGCTCGATCGCTACCGTCGTGATAAGGATTGGGCGGCGTACGTGCGTGAATTCGATGAACGCGTCCTCGCATCCGCGGAAGCCAACGAGGCAATGGCGGAGCTTGTGACCCGCAGCAGTGGCGAAACGGTGGCGTTGCTTTGCTCTGAGCCGACACCAGAGCAGTGCCATCGCCGGCTTGTCGCCGAGCGTATGCAGGAGATCGAGCCGTCCCTGGAGATAGTTCACCTCACCTAACGTCGCGGCGCTCGCTGGTCCGTCGCTCTCTACCCGGCTCGAGCATCAGACTTCTCATAACCCGAAGTTCGCGGGTTCGAATCCCGCCGCCGCTATCAAGAATTCGCTGGAAATCGAGGCCTCCGAGAGATCGGGGGCCTCGGTGTTTAGGGCCGTGTCAAACACGTGTCAAAGGAATCCGGGGTTAGGGCGCCGCCAACTCCGGCATCGTTTCACGCAGGTTTGGCGGGCAAGATGGTGGGCCGCTCCCTGAAGCTTTGCCGGGCGAGGGAGCGGCCCAATCTGAGCAGCGACGGGCACCCTACTGGCAGCGTCGGACCGAGCGTGTCTGAGAAGAACGTGTCGTCCGCCACGAACCGTATGGTGCGGCTCAACCCCCTCAGGCCTCGACACCTTGCCGGGCGACGAGCAGAAGGGGAACGAGCAGAAAGGAGGGCAGCTTGTCTGCCTACCAGATCGTTTGTGTCGAGACGGAGCATCCCCATCGGCATATCACCCACGTCGGTACCGGAGCCGACCGTGCCGTTGCGGACACGCGGTGGACGGTGACTGAGGTTCGTCGCGCCCTCGCGAACGGCGACCGGTTCTACACCGTGAGCCCGTCGACCGGCAAGACGGCCGATGTGCGCGCAGATGATTGCCGGTACTCGGGTTGCACGGTCAAGACAATCCGCTCGGCTGCGGACGCGGTGACGGACAACAACCTCGACAACCTCCGCGTCTGTAGCTGGAAGCGCTAGAAGCCGTCGACTAGGAGGGGCGAAACGCGCGGGAAGGGATGGCGCCTATTCGGGCCGTCCCTTTCGGCTTCTGGATGGGCCGTGTAGCCGGACGCGACGGCAATGGCGTGAGCGAGGAACGGGACGAACCGTTCCGCCTCGGCCGCGGACAGCATCAGTCCAAAGCGGCGATCGAGAGTCAGATCCACCAGACCACCGTCGACCGGTGTAGCTCTGAGATACGGGACTTCCCGACCGTCAACAACCACGTCGTGGTGTTCGAAGGGACCGACGTACATCACGGCTGACTCTGGCGGCTCGATTTCGTCGGTCTCGGGCATGTCCGCCTCTGGTTTGCGATCAAGCGGGAGAGTCCTGCCCACTGCACGAGCCGTTGCGAGCGGTCCCGCGCGCTAAAGGTCGCTCCCACGGCGCGTGACGGGCGCCTCGTATGGTTCGGAGCCTACGGGAACAAGTGTTCGTGTGTCCGTCCGAGTCGAATGGTTGACTCACTTCGTGTCCATGAGTAGCTCACTTCGTTTCCATGAGTAGCTCCCTCCGTGTCGCCGGCCTGTTCGCCGGAATCGGTGGCATCGAGCTCGGCCTCGACGAGGCCGGCCATCACTCCGAGCTGCTGTGCGAGTGGGACGCTGCTGCCCAGCGCGTTCTCGCGGCGCGGTTCGTCGATGTAGAGCTCGTCGGCGACGTTGCGGACGTCGAGGAGCTGCCAGCCGTTGACCTCGTAACCGCGGGATTTCCTTGCCAGGACCTTAGCCAGGCAGGTCGGACTGCGGGCATCACTGGCAGCAAATCGGGCTTCGTCGAACATGTCTTCCGTCTGCTTGACGGAGCAGATGCTGGCCCTACCTGGCTTCTCCTGGAGAACGTGTCGTTCATGCTGCAGCTCGATCGCGGTCGCGCTATGAGCTGGTTGACGGATCAGCTTGAGGCGCGTCGCTATTCGTGGGCCTACCGAGTCGTCGACACGCGCGCTTTCGGGCTTCCACAGCGCCGGCAGCGGGTGTTGCTCTTGGCTTCGCGGTCGGAGGATCCTCGGCCCGTGCTCCTCAACGAGGATCACGGAGAGGTCGAGATCCCCGATCGCAGTGGCCTCTCGTGCGGCTTCTACTGGACCGAGGGCATCCGCGGACTCGGCTGGGCTGTCGACGCGATCCCCACGCTGAAGGGAGGCTCGACGATCGGGATCCCCTCGCCTCCCGCGATGTGGCGACCCGGGACGGGTCGCATCACGACGCCTCAGCTTCGCGATGGCGAGCGGCTGCAGGGATTCCCGGTGGATTGGACTGCGCCGGCCGACGTCGTCTCGGGTCGTCGTCGGACCGATCGGTGGAAGCTCGTCGGTAACGCCGTGAGCGTTCCCGTGGCCCGGTGGGTCGGCGAACGCCTGACCACGTCAGAGCGCTACACGTCGAGGGACGCGGAGCTGCCGTCGGGCGCAAGGTGGCCTCGCGCAGCTTGGGGCTCGGCTGGCCGCCGGCGGTCAGTTAATGTCTCGATGTGGCCAATCGCGGTGGCGCGGCCTCACCTTCACGAGTTTCTCGAATACGAGCCGAACCCCCTGTCCGTGAGGGCGACCCAGGGCTTTCTGAGTCGGACACGCCGGGGTACGCTGAGGATTCCGGAGGATCTGATCTGCGAAGTCGAAGCACACCTCGAGACGATGGTTCCGAAGCTCCCGCTGGCGGCCTGACGTTCCGCGGGCCGACGTTCGATGGTCGCCTCGCCTCGTCGCCCAAGACAAGCACGCGGATGGCTGGGACGGGCCGACGCGACACCAAGCCGGAGCTCGAGCTGCGCCGGGCTCTCCATGCGCGCGGGTTCAGGTACCGCGTCGACCGCCCTGTTCTCGCTGGTGTGCGGCGCCGTCCCGACATCATCTTCGGACCAGCGCGCCTTGTCGTGTTCGTCGACGGCTGCTTCTGGCACGGATGCCCCGAACACGCGACCTGGCCCACGAACAACGCCGAGTTCTGGCGAGAGAAGATCGAGACGAATCGGCTCCGCGACCGTGACACCGACCGCCGCTTAACGGAGGCGGGCTGGACCGTTGTTCGCGTCTGGGAGCACGAGGACGCCGATGACGCTGCCGAGCGTGTCGCTCGCCAGCTGCGCTGCAATCGAGAGTGATTCAGAGCTTCGCGAACGTCGCCGCGTATTCATGGGCTACCCGCTGCACCATCTCCGCATATGGGAATCCTGGATCCGGTGCGTTCAGGAGCTTCATCGGGGAGCCGTCATTCGTTAGACCTACAACCATGACGCCGATCGCGTCGAAGCCGGACGCGCTGCCGCCCGAGCGACGCCGGATCTCCTTGACCTTGTCGATCACGCGAATGGCGTCGCCGGGCTGCTTGTGGTGGTTGACGTGCGGCGGGATCTTGCTGAGGTCAAATTTGTTCATGTCCGGGCTGCGAAACGTGTCCGCTGCGTTGACCATGACGAAGCCGACCGCCAGCGCCCGCTCCGAGTTTCCATGCGTGGTCTGGTGGCTCGAGTCGAGCTCGTCGTGAAGTCTCGGCAGCGCTCGCACGTGCGCGGTCATGCACGCCTTGGCCTCCAAGGCCGCGAGAACCGAGCCCACAGGCGCCTCCGGGGCGTCCGGAAGCGCCTCCAGCTCGGCCCGTTCGGACTTGCTGAGGACGACGCCGTAGTGCTGAGCCAGGCCTGCGAAAGTCCGCTTTGGCGGATCAGGTACCGCCTCGGCAGGTTCAGCGATGACGAGATCGAGATCCTTCTTGCGCTGAGTCTGAAAGTCGCGGAGGGTGTGATTGACGCCAAGGACGACTTTGCCGCTCCGTACGTGGTCGCGCAACAGCTGGCACCTTTGCATGAGGTCGAACGCGATGACCCAGCACGCGACCTTCGAATGGCGATCCGAACGTGAGTGGTACTGCCAGACGTTGCCGTAGCGGTCGGGGATCCGAGCGGCACTGATCGACCGCCGGATGATCTCGGGGCCATCCACGCCGGGAGCCTTTCACACGGCGTGGACGGGCATCGCCGCCGAGATAGCGGCTTGGGCTACGGAACCGCCCCGGCGCCGCTCGCGCGCACGAGCTCGGCGACCTGGGCTGCTGCCTCGGCCTGCATTCCAGGGATCACGTGCGCGTACTGCTTCAGCGTGAACGCCGGCGACTCGTGCCCAAGTCTCTCGCTGACGACCTTCACGGGCACGCCGGCCTTGAGCGCGAGGCTGGCGTGCGTGTGGCGCAAGTCATGCAGCCGAATGGTCCTCAGCCCGGCGCGCCGGATGGTGCGCTCAAACGACTGGCTGAACGTGTGCGGGTGGATCGGCTCGCCGTTCTCCTTCGCGACTACCAGGTCGCTGTCCTGGTAGTTGGTGCCCCACTCGTCGCGCTCTTCCTGCTGACGGCGACGGTGTTCACGCAGCTTCTTGACGGTCTCGGCGTCGAGATCGATCACTCGGGCGTTGTGGCTCTTTGGCGTGGACTCGATTATGTCGTAGCCAACGGCCACGAGCGCTTGGCGGACGCTCAGCCTCGCGGCGTCGAGGTCGACATCGCTCCAGCGGAGCCCGAGCACCTCGCCGCGGCGCATGCCGGTCATCGCTGCGAGCCGCCAGACCGCATCGAGCCGCGATCCCGCGACGTACTCCAAGAAGCTGTAGAGCTCGTCGGACCCCCACGACTGGATCCCGCCCGTTGATTGCCGGTTGGGCCGCGGTGGCTTCGCCCGGTCTGCGACGTTCCTTGCGAGCAGGTCGGCGTCGACCGCGTCGGCCAGCGCCTTGTGCACGATCGTGTGGATGTAGCTGATCGTCTTAGCGCTGAGCCCCCCGCTCGCCGAGCCGGTCGACGCCAGCGTCGCGTACAGGGCGTTGAGCATCGTCGGCGTCAGATGCTGGAGCGGCTTCGTTCCAAGGACAGGCAGCACATGGATCTCAAGATTTCTCCGATAGGAGTGCAGCGTCGTCGGTTTGACCCGGGTCGCGGTCATCGGTAGCCAGCTCTCGATCACCCACTCCGCCAGCGTCGTTCGACCGGGCGTCACATAGCCGCCGCTGTGGAGGTCGTCGACTAGTTTTGCGCGGGCGACCTCTGCCTCCCGGCGGGTGCGGAAGCTGCCATGCCACTTCTGCCGGCGGCGTCCATTCTGGCCGATGCCGATATCGACGACGACGTACCAAAGCGTGCGGTCCTTGCCGGTCCTGTCCGCTCGTACGCGTTTGTGGATGTGGCCCTGCATCAGTTCGCTCCCAACCACGCGAGGAGCGCGGGCACCGGTACGAGGAGCCGCCGCCCGAGTCTCCGGGTCGGGAGCTCTCCGCGGCGCGCCGCGTCGTATGCGGCCGTGCGTCCGAGGCCGAGGACCTGTGCGGCTTGTTCGATCGTGATCGTCGCCTTGCCGGCGAGTTGATCGAGGGAGAACGGCGTAGCCTGCTGCATGTCGGGACCTCCTTGGGGTCTCGGCCGGGCCCCGGGGTGTTCCACCACCGCCGGGGCCGCCTATTCGATAAGACTTGAGGTTAAGTCTAGAATGCGGGTCGGACGGATCCGATCCTGCGAGTAGCCTGACCGTGAATGTCGCCGCGAGTCGTCACCGAAGACCTGGTCGACGCCCACGGCGTCGCGCAGATCCTCGGACTCTCGATGAGCCAAACGGTCAGCACCTATCAGCGCCGCTACGCGGACATGCCGCGGCCCGTCATCGACCTAGGACGCGGGCGTCCGAAGCTCTGGTCGCGACGCGAGATCGAGCAATGGGCAGCTCAGATGATCGAGGCTGGTCGAACGCGGCCTCGTCGGCGTGTGCTCGGTGAAAAGGGCGTCGACGGTGCCGCACGATGCTCGCCGCTGCGTCGATGAATCCTTGAGAGAGAAGGACCCCATCCTGTTTCAATGCTTCGTCCCGAACGGGAGATAAAAGAGTTCCTGTCGGAAGACGGGCCCGGATGGGCCGTCTTCCGACAGGAAGTACCCGCCGGAGGCAACGCTTGAAGTACCCGCGCGTCTTGCGAGCTACCGCAGCCGTCGGCCTGGTAAACCGGCAGGACGAGACCCTAGACAGTCGACTCAAGGACGGGGCCGCCGCCGATTGCTAAGGCTGCCCGGCAGCGTCGAGATCGCGACTAACCTTGAGGCTAGTGACCCGCTCGATCTCGTCTGCGACGTCCTGTGCGCGGGCCGCGATGAAGGCCTCGTAATCGTCGTCGAGCATGGCGGTGAGTGCCTTGTCACCGACAGCGTGGCTTCGGAGGATCCGGTCGCGATCTGGCCCGGGCTGGGTGTTCTCCATCTCGTCGAGATAGACGGATGGAGCGTGGTCACTGATGACGCCGTTGGTGGCCGAACCGATCAACGCGAAGTTGAGGATCAGGTCGGCGCTTAGCTCGCCGCCATCAGATTCGTAATTCTCCTTGAGCCAGTTGGCCGGAAAGAGGTGGTGTGCGTCGATCTCCTGGGCTGCGATCTTCGCTGCAGTGATCCGCTCCTTGGTGTGGAAATCCAGCGCACCGCTCTGCATGACAAGAGCCATGACCCCGCGGTACAAGGCCCGTCGGTTGCGCCGGGAGCTCGCCAGCTGAGTTGTCGTGAACGAGAAGTCCGCAACCGCCTCCGGCGCGGGCCGCGCCGGATCCTGAAGCCAGTCCCTGAGCCGGCCGAAATCGGCTTGCGCCTGGCTGTTACCGCCTTGATCGAAATTCGTGGCGAACACGCTCGCCCAGAAATACTGCTTCAGACGCTCCTTTGCTGGCCCGAGCTCAGGTCCGTGAAGCGCGTCCAATCGGTCCCAAACGGCCGCCATGGGGATCAGGACGGTCGTGTACGGCAGCCATTTCTCGGTCTGAATCCAGCACTGATCGCGGACCAGCTCCAAGACTGCCGCGTATGCTTCGACCACCGAGTTCCAGTGTGTGTTGATTTGTGTCGCGGTGAGCTCGAGCACGCGTGACCGCTGCGCCGATGACAGGCTTCTGAGCGCGATCGCCTGAAGCACGTTGTACGGGTCGATGCTGAACTCGACCAGGATCGGATGCTGCTGCTGAGCGTCTGCCCATAGCTGACGGAGGTCCTGGCCAAACGCCCACACCCGCGCGGTCAGCAGCTCAAACACGCTGAGCTTGACGCCCTTGAGGTTGAGCGTCTCGAAGATCTTGCAGACCGCGACAAGGGTCGTGCGCTCGTTCAACTCGACGACCGGGAAGCTGTAGCTGCCGAGTGGGTTGAGCAGCACCTGCCTAACGTCACCGAGGCGGAGACGGCGGCGAAGCTGAAGCTCGGCATCGCCGCCGTGATGCGCGACTGCGCCGTTGAGCCAATGGTCGAAGCTCTCCGTCAGGAACCGGTGGACTGGGAAGGTCCAGTTCGCGTACTGCCAGTTCGTGTCGTCGGATTGAATTGGTTTCCCCGGCTTCACCGTCTCGAACGTCACGATGCGGTCGAAGTCGAGCTGGTCTGGGTTCATTTCGTCGGTCCCGTCAACGAGGTCGTGCAGATGGATCAAATACCGTGCGTCGCCGACTCCGCGATGAGCTTGATACAGGGAGGTCAGCCGCTGCTGACCGTCCAAGACCAGGTAGGCCGGGTGGTCGTCCTCCGTGATCTCAGTAGCCCCGGCAACGGCACGTGGCTTGAAGAGATGTTGGTTTCCAGTGGCCAACGTGAGTAACGCTCCGGCCGGGAACCGGCAGATGATCGAGACGAGGAGATCCCTGACGTCCTTGGGGTCCCAGACGAAGTCTCGTTGAAAGTCCGGGAGTGCCACCGTCTTGTCCTCGATGTTCGTCATAAACCACGAGATCGCTCGTGGATTGGCGTCGAAGATGGGGTCGCCCCCGGCGAAGACATTGGGCACGAACGTAGCCTAGTGAAACGCCCGGTTGCCGCTCAACGTGCGTCGCGGTCGTCGGCGAGAGTGGCGTGAGTCTGGGAACTGCAGGCCCGGGTAGGGTTTCGCCGTTCCAGCGGAGAACCTAGGGTCAGTTCAGCCTAGCCGGCCGCCCTGGTGGGTCGCTGTGCGAAGGCTCCCGTGGCGCGGTCATATGCGCTGCTGCCCCACGAGCACCGCGACCACGCGAGTGGGCGCCTCGGTGCCCGCAAACTCGTATTCGGCCGCGGTCCCCGGCACGTCGACGTTCAGCAGCAGGCGCTCGACCTCGCCGCGATCGTCGAGCAGGATGCGCGCGCGTCGGATCTCGTATCGCCGCTCAGCGTCGTCCGGGCCGACGTTCGCGATAACCACGATGTCGTCGGCCACGCGGCCGGTGAGTGGTCGGAATACGGCGATCGAGCCGCGCGGCAGCGTGAGGCCCATCGCCGCGTCGCGCTGCTGGACGGCGAAGTCGCCGGGGACCGCGTCAGTCGGCGAGGTGAACCAGCTCTCCGCCTCCTCCACGGACTCATCGGTCCCGACGCGCGCGAGCGCGTCCCAATCCAGGAACGGCACGTCTCCGTCGTCGCGCTCGTCGCGTCCGAACAGCATCGTGGTCGGGTCGGGCAGAGGGGTTGCGGCCACGGGCTGTTCCGGACGCGGCGCGAGGCCCGGCCCAGCCGGACGGTCGGCGGCCTCCTTCCAGCCGTGGTCGATCAGGTAGCGGTTGGCCCGTTTGCCGACAGCCTGGATCGGATACACGCACCAGGCGTCGTCGTCGAGCGCGCGCTCGACCACATACAACCAGTGCCGTCCGTCGTCGAACGACATCCGGAGCTGGGGTCCGGTCATCTGGGGAGGACTGCCGGCGGTCCCCCACTCGGCCTCCCATGTCCCGCCGAGAGACTTGACCTCGATCCGCCGCATGACCGGCCGGTTCGGTCCACTGCGGGATTCGACGTCGTAGCCCTCGTTGTTCGTTCGCATCTCGTTAGCGTCGCGGCCGTGGTCGCGCTCGTATTGCAGGACGCGCTCGACGCCGCGTGTCGCGACCTCATTCCTGAATTGCTTCGTCGCGTCGCTCTCGACGACGCGGTCCTGCTTCGCGCCTCGTCCACCACTCACCCAGATGCGCCACGGTGCCTCGGACGGGGTCGGATCGGTACCGGACCGGTGGTCGGCCGGATCGGGAGACCGGCCGTGGTCGCCGTTCCCGCTCGAGCCCTGGCCTTGGCGGCGCGGTGCGCCGGGTCCGTGTCGAGGGCCACCGCGATCGGGGCCGCTGTTGCCGCCCGCTCGGCCATCGAGAGCAGGATGGTCGGCGAGCGGAGCAGGGTCGTCGGGCTCGAGCTCGGTTTCGTTGGCCGGCTGATCGTCGACGGCTGGCTCCCCACCCTCCGAGCTGGCGCCATTCTCCTGCGGAGTCGCGTCGAACGATCCCGTGGGCTCGATCCCACCGGCCTCGGTCGGCTCGACGTCGTCGTCGGGTGGCGCCGCATCGTCGGACTCGGGGTCCGACGGCTCGCTTTCGACGTCCTCGGGGTAGTCGTCGTCGACGTCGTCGTCTTGGAACAGGGTCTCGGTCTCCGGCTCACGTGACTCGTCGTCGGCGACCTCGGTTCCGAGCCGGGCGATCTGCAGCAGGTCGAGGGCGTCGTGGGCCGCGTGCGAGGAGCCGGCCGTCAGCACCTTTTCGATGTTGGACGCGACCCCGGGTGAGAACTGCTCGGTGCACAGGAGCCGCGCGATCTCGACCGCCAGCTGCGTCGGTGACGAATCGACCGCCTGGGTCACGAACAGCCGGCCCTCCGGCTCGTTCAGGTGAGCCGCGACGGACTGTTCTCCGAGGTCGAGCTCGGGCTCCTCGATCCAGCGGTGCAGCGTGATCGAATCGGTGCGGATGAACTCGAGCGCCAGCAGTCGCGCGAGCCCGTCGGCCGGGAGCTCCGCGGCGGACACGACGCGGGCGAGCGCGTCGTGCCTGGTTCGCACAAGCGCCTCGAGCTCATCGTCGGGGCGCTGGTGCGGGACGTGGACGACCTCTTCGGTCAGCGCGTGCGAGAGGAATCGCAGGCCCGCTGCCCGCAGCGCGAGGACACCAACGGGCGGGCGGTCGATCAGCAGCGCGACGACGTCGTCGGGGACGAACCGTCGCAGCGCCGGCAGATCGTCGACGAACAGGGCCGCGGGGACGCTGAGGATGCGGGAGCGGTCCGGCCAGCAACGCTCGCCCCCGAGTTCGTCCGCGATCCACTCCTCCAGCTGGTCGTGCTCTTCCTGGTCCTCCTCGGCCAGCCGCTCGAGCTCCTCGTCGAGGATCCGCCAGCAGTGGTGGAGGGCCGCGACCTGACCGCTGTTCGCGCCGGCGGGCGCGTCGGCCGCGATGCGCTTGATCACCAGCGCCGCGCTCTCCTCGGTCGGGGCGTCGGCGATCCCGAGCGCCGTCGCGAGGTCGTGGAAGCCGGAAAGTCCCGACGGGAGTGCGTACAGGTAAGGACGCAACGGGCCTGGATCGCGCACGACCTCGCTTGGACGTGCATACGTCACGGGCGTCTCGGACACGAGGATGCAAGGACGGTCGAGCACGGGCGCCAGCGACGCCGCGGATGCGCCGTCGAGCGCCTCGTAGACTCGCTTCCGGACCGGCACGTTCTTCTCGACCGCGTCGAGCAGGTGCGCGATCACGAGCTCGGGGCGCGGACGCAATGCGACCGCGAGCAGCTCGAGGAAGTCGGCGTTGGGCTGCTGGACCGTCTTCTCCACCAGCTGGATGAAGTTGCCCGTGGTCTCGAACGCTCTGCGCCAGTCCGTTCGGTGCAGCTCCGCTGGAGTGGCCCAGCCTCCCTTCGACGCGGGGAGCCATGGGAGCGTCTTGAGCTCGCCGAAGCCTTCATCGAGCTCCGCCTCTCGCGATCGCTTCTCCTCGTCGGTGCCGAACTTGAACTTCGGTCCGAGGTACTCGACGATGGCCCGGACCTTGTCGACGCGGTCCTCGCTCTTGGGCTCGGCGACGATCGCGGCGACGGCTCCGACCACGTCCTCGGCACGCGGCTCGTCCTGGACGCCGAGTGACTCGAGTAACGGCTTCAGCTTGCGTAGCTTCCGGTCGCGGAACGTGACGATCGCGCTCTGGCCAAGGACGGACTGGACGATTTCGGCATCGAAGTAGGACTCGCGCGCGGGCAGACGACCTGCGCCGCGTGTGGGGATCACCGCCAGGCCGCCGAGGGCGTCGATGGCGTCCTCGTCCTCGGCCAGATCGTCGAGCTTGTCGGCGAGGACTGCGATGAGGGCGTCGAGCTGGGCGTCCGCGAATTCGCGAGAGGCTTCGAACGCCGGCACCAGACGGTCGTGGATGTAGACGTCGAGGTCGAGCGTTCGTGCGCCCAGGCATCGCTCGTCGAGGAAGTCGCGCAGGTCGTCGATCCCACGAAGGTCGACCGTGTCGGTGATGTCGAGTGGGTCGGAGTCGAACGGTCCCGGCAGCTCGAGCTCGGTCAACGGGACAAGTCCGCGTGCGGACGGGAAGATCGGGGTGCTCCGCAGCTCGTCGATGTGTTCCGGCTCGAGCGAGTCGCGGTGATCGGCGAGCCACCGGAGGACATGCGGGATGTTGCGGTCGTCGAGCTTGGCGGCGAGGGTGCCGTCCTGCCGAGCCTCGGCCAGCGCGTCGACCACCTCCCAACCGGCCAGTTTCCAGAGCAGGCGTTCGAGTCGAGGGTCGATGCGGTTCACGGCATCGGAGTCGACGAACGTGATGGCCGGCAGTTCGTGGAACAGCGAGACGGTGCTCTCGCCCTCGAGCGAGATCTTGTTCGGCGGCGCGACCGTGTCGTCGAGACACGGGATCAGCGCGCACCCGTCGAACACCCGCAGCGGCTCGGCGGAGTACGGGAGCCTGCCGACCAGGTCGCCGGCGACATGCAGCAGGCTGTCGAGGCCGGCTGGGGTTCCGAGACTTTCTGGCAGCTCTTCGCGCCGTCGCTTGGAGGTCAGCCCGGCCTGCTTGAACGCGCCCGCCAGATCCTCGGGGCCGAGGTAGCCGATGCCGATGTCGGCGGCCACGGCGGCCACGTGATCGTGGATCAGCGGGTGGACGATCTCGAGGCCGAGGGCGTGAAGGGCATCGAGCGCCGGCCGCCATTGCGGCTCGATCAGGAACACGTGCTCGGGCGTGGCCCACTGCTCCTGCGCGGTCCACACCACCTCCGCGTCGGGCAACCGTTCGGACAGTTCCTCCCAGAAGCTTGCGAACGCGGCGTCGGGTGCGTCGTCGACGTTGCCCGCGACGTCGTGCAGCGAGTGCAGCAGCGACCACAGCCGTTCCGCCTCCAGCTCGGCGGGCAGGTGGTCGATCGCTGCCGCCAGCTTCGTCGCGCCGGCTCTCACGGCGGCTCGGTTCCAGTCCGATTCGGCGTCGCCTTCGGGCCCGAACTTGAGTCGCTTTCGGTCCTGGTAGGGGTAGAACGACGAGCTGAGTCGCAAGCCGAGCTGCGTGGTCTCACGCGTCGGGAGAACCGCGTGCAGGGCGAGGCGGTCGGAGGGCTCGTCGAGGGGTATCGCGATGCTCACCTCGGCTTCGCGCCTGTCGACGCCGAGCACGGTCGGATGGCGTTCGCGCAGCTCCTGCGCGGCCTCCTCGAACTCGCCGTCGAGCACCAGCAGCTCTTGATGCTCGGCGCACGTGTCGAGCTCGCGCAGTCGGCCCTCGTCGGTCCGCTCGACGAAGGTCCGCGGTGCGCCGTCACGGGTCACGTCGATACGACGCAGGCGGCGCAGGAACACGATCGCCGGTGCGATCGCGTCGGCCGCCGCGGCGATGAACTCCGTCTGGACACCTGGCTCGACGGGCCCGAAGTGAAGGCCCTTCCTGACCGGCGAGTTGGGGTCCGTGGCCCACGGCAGGATGAAGGTGGTGCCGGGCGCGTCGTGGTCGCGCTCGCAGCCGTCGCAGACGTCGATCCGTTCGAGCTCGTGTTCGTCGTACCGCAGGGCCCAGTGGCGACCGCTCGAGATCAGCTCCGGGTAGTCGGTGACTTGGAACACGGACGTGAACCCGATCCCGAACGCGCCGGTGGTGCCCGTCTTCTCACGTTTGGCGTGGCCCGAGATCCGGCGGATGCTGTGGAAATCGCATCTGACCAGGTCCCCGTCGTCGTCCGGAACGCCCGCGCACTCGTCGTCGTCCTCTTCGTCCTCCTGTCGTCCGCAGTCGCTGAACGAGCCGTCGTTCCACACGATCAACGCGGCGTCGGTGACGTCGAACGTCATCGAGGTGGCGGCGCTGGCGTCGTCCGCGTTCTGGACGAGCTCGAACAACAGCGTGTCGAGACCGGTGAGGTCGCGCAGGTCGTTGCCGAGCTTGCCGAGGAAGTCGTATCCGGCGGAGAGTTTCGACACGGGCTAGCGGCCTTCCGGTCGGGTCGGGGTCATCGTGCTACGCGCACGGATTCGAGGTGGTCCAGCAGCCGGGCCTGCGCCTCCCAGCCGTCGAACTGGATCTGGTGGGGCACGCCAAGCTCGTACTCCGCCGGCGGTGGGTAGTCGTCGAGGAGCTGGCGGGCGCCGGCGCGGCCGACGACGACACATGCGTGGCGATGGCGGGTCGTCAGCACCGCCGCGCGACCGGCATCGAGGTGGAATTCGGTCGCGTCGAGCCGACCGGCGAGCGGATGCCAGACCACGACGACGTCGAACTCGCGGCCCTGCAGCCTGTTCGCGGTGTCGACGACCACGTCCACTAGTCCGCGCCGCTGGAGCTCGATCGTGACCGCGGCGCGCTGGTTGCGGTGCGCGACCCCGACCGCGACGCGATCCGCGGTCAGCGTCGGCGTCCGATCGCCGTGGCGTTCGTCGCGGACCGTCGGCGCGCAGGCGAACAGCTGCTCGACCAGGTCGCCGATCGTCTCGACGATCTCCCGGTCGGGCTGGACGACGACCCGGCTGGGGAGCTCGACGTACGCCCAGCCGCTGCTGGCGGCGAGTCGCCACGTCTCGCGTGCCAGGGCCGATCCGGTGATGCTCCCGGTGCGCAGCTGTAGCTCGCGGTCGCCGGCCTGGCTTGAGGGGCCGAACTCAAGATCCGGATAGAAGATCTCGCGGATCACGGCGGCGGCCGACGGCGGCAGCCGTCGCGTGATCGGCAGCGCCCGGACGGGGATCGCGTCGCCGTGGTTGGCGAGCATCGCGTCGATCGCGTTCAACACCGGGTTGACCGCGAGCCCGCGCCAGCGGGCATCGTCGACGGTCGAGAACGGGTCGAGCTGCCCCGGATCGCCGAGAAAGTCCAGCGAGGGGAACACGTCGGCGATTCGCAGCAGCTTCGAGGACGGCATCTGGTAGCCCTCGTCGATCACGCCCGCGTCGAACCGGCCGCTCGGCACGCTCGGCGCCGCGTAGCCCCACTTGTCCGCGGTCGCGACGATGACCGGGACCGAGCCGAGCGCCTTGGATTCGACCGTCCTCACGTTGTCGAGCGCTGCGATCGCCGGTGGCAGCGAGATGGTGCTCGCCGGCAGGAACGCGACGTCGCGGCCGGGCGCGCGTTTGGCGATCCGATCGACGAGGTCAAACGCCTGCGCGTTCGTCTGGGAGATCACGCCGACCTGAGCACCGCGGTCGGCGAGCGCGTCGACGAGCCGCGTGACCGCGCCCGTCTTGCCGGCGCCGGCCGGCGCCTTCGTCAGCCGCCCGCGATCGCCGCCAGCGAGCGCGGCCGCGATCAGATCGTCGACGACCGCGTCGGCGGCGGCTGCGGCGTCGGCGCCGGACAGGGCGACGGCGGGGGTCACTGCGCCGCTCCGGCGGCCGCGTCGAGGCCGAGCAGCCCGTCGAGTGCCGGTCCGTCGTCGAGTTCGCCACGGCCGTCGCCGGGCCCGTCGACGGACGGCGTGTGCGTCCAAGGTGTCTGCTTCGGCAGCGGTGGCGTGGGCGACCAGTTCTCGTTGTAGATGCTCAAACACGCCCGCTGTCCGACCTGCGGCAGCAGCCCGTTCATGCCGGAGTCGACCTTCAGAAGGACGGTGACCGCGCCCCGATGGTCGGCGAGCGCGGACTCGACGAGCACGCGTAGTCGGAGCCGCTCGGTCCACCACAGGTGGGTGCCGGCGGGGAACGGGCACTCTCCGGAGATCGACATCTTCACCAGTGGTCGTCTCACCCGCCGGCTTCCTGACGGCCCGAGCTCGGTGTTGCTCGCGTCGACGGAGAGCACCTCACCGTCGATCGCCTGGCCGGCGGCGATCGCGCCGAGGAGCCCGTAGCCGTCCTCGAGGGCCTGATCGCGCTCGTATCGAGCCTGGGCGGCCTCCCAGTCCGCGAGCACGAGTGCGGCCCGGCGGACGGAGTCGACGGACGCGCGGCGGCCGCCGCCGGCGATGTAGTCGGCGTGACCGGTGAACGCGTCGAGGTCCTCGTGCCAACGCCGCTCGCACGACGGCGCCTCGGGCAGCGCGCCGAGGATCTCGTGCGACAGCCACAGCGCCCGCCAGGTCGGCTCGAGCGCGACCCGCAGCAACCGGCGGACGTCGCGGCCGAGGCGCTGCACGCGGGCCGGATCGGTCGATCCGTCGCGCGCCTGGTTGAACCGTGTGACCGCGTCGAGCAGGGGTCCATTGTCCGTCTCGGGATCGGTCAGAACGCTCATCGGCGTCGTTTCGACCAGACTCGCCGCGTCGGCGCCGTGCATCGCATCGAGGTCGTGTCCGGCGGCGATCTCGGGCACGAGCAGCGTGAGATGGTGCGGGTCGAACCACGCGAGCAACGCCCCGAGGTGGGCGTTCTCGAAGCTCGACTGTCCGGTCGTGAAGTGCTGGGTGAGCTCTCGCGTCGCGACGATGGTGAGCGCCGAGCCGGCACGCGCTGCCATCTCGGCGTAGAAGCCGAGGTGGGCGCCGGCCGTGTTCACCTCGGGCGGCACCTCGATGTGACCGCCGTAGCCCGCCGGGCGCATCCGCCGGCCGAGACGGTCCAGCAACCCGACCACGGCCTCGTTCGCGACCAGCAGCTGTGGCGCCGTCGAGCAACGCGTTCGCGGCGGCAGATTGCGCCGTGGAATCTCGACCCGCGGGCCATTCGCAGCGCTGTCGACGCCGTCGCAGACGATTCTCGCAAGCCGCGCCATCGCCCCGAACGCGATCGACGGCGTCCGCGGCTCCGGCGCGACGATCAGCTCCGGGTTGTTCGCCGAGTTGCCGACGAGCGCGCCCCAGATCGCGTGCGACTCGATCGACATCTGCATCGCAGCGATCGCGATCGGACGCTGCTCAAGATGGACGTGTCGGCGCTCGCGCCGCATCTGCGCGCGTCCGTCGCGGGCGGCCGTGGCGGCGATGATCAGATCGACCGGGTTCACGCGGCTCGCCGTCCGGTCGGTGGGGATGTCGGGAGGGAGGCGTCGGTCAGCAGTCGCCGGGCGCGGATCAGCTGTGCGGCCGTCTCCTCCTCGGAGCCGTCGGCGGGCGCGCCGTCTGCCAGCTCGAGCGCCCGATCCAGGCTCGCCACCGGGCCGAGACTCGCCCGAGCGTCGGTACCCAGGCATGCCGGGTCGGCGGCCGCCCGTGCATTCGCCCGGCAGTGGAAAGCGAGCGGGCAGCCGCGCAGGCAGGAGGGCATGTAGCTCGTGCCGAGCTGCTCGAGCACCTCGGTGATGTGCGTCGCGGCGTCCTCGTCGGACATCCCGTCGGTGTCGAGACTGACCCCGTCGGGCAGCGCCTCGAGGATCATCGGGATCGTGGCGCGACGGGCGAGCATGCGGCGCAGCGCGCGGACGTGCCGCGACACGTCGACCTTGACCATCGTCGGCACGAGCGAGGTGTTCTTGGCGGCGATCAGCAGGATCTCGGTCGAGACGGTGCTCGGATCGAGGCCGGCGCCCTCGACGAGATCGACGAGCGCGGCGACGTACACCGCGGACTGCCAGGCGGCGGCGCCGACCTTCTCGGAGTCGGCGCGGCCGTCGACGATCGGAAAGCTCTTGATCTCGATCACCCGGATCAGCTCGCCGATCCGCCATGCGACGCCGTCGGTCTCGAGGCGGGCAATCGCGCCGCCGAAGTCCCACTGCAGCGCACCACCGTCGATCAGGTTGTACGCGTCCTTGTCGCCGCGGGCCATCGCGACGATCGCCGTCCGTGTCTCGGCGGCGCGCTTCGCGAGCGCGACATCGGGACGCCGGGGGTCGATCGGATACATGTCGCGCAGCGGCAGCACGCGGACCGCCTCGACGGGGTAGCCGAACTCGCGCAGGAGCCTGATCAGCTCGGCGTAGCCGTCCTCCTTGACGAGCCGCTCGAAGCGGTTGCCTCGCTGCATCGCGAACACCGACTGGCCCTCGGGCATCGAGCGCTCGAGGCGCGCCGCGATCGCAGCCCTTGTCGATTCCGGCGGCGTCGAGGACGCGGCGGGCGTTGCACGCCGGGTTCTCGCGGATCGCCGCAAGCGCGCGCGCGTTCGGCGCCTTCGGCGGCATGTTGCCGCGCAGCTCACCGAGGGCCGCCTGGACCCGGTTGCCCCGATGGTCGCCGCTCACCCCCGGCTCGCCTCCCCCTCGATGAGCCTTAACCCGGCGCCGAACAGCTGCTGCTCGGCCGATAGCCCGCCGAGCCGCAGCGCGGCCGCCTCGCGGTGCTCGCGGTCCTCCCGATCGACGATCGCGAGCTCGGCGCGGGCAGCAGCGATCACCCGCTCGACGTCGAACACGGACGCGTCGAGGGCGCCTGGGACCGACCGGGCGAGCCGCCACAGCAGCCGCTCGAGCCGGGCGCCGACGTCGTCGGAGTGCTGTCGTGCCCAGCTGCTGTGCTCGGCGACCCGGATCGCCGCGCGAAGGTGGTCCGCGCGAAGGGACAGCGGCCCGACGAGTCGACGCCATGGCTCCCAGGCGGAGGACACGATCGTTCCGCGGAGCGGCTCGAAGCGACGATCGTGAAGCGCCGGAACGACGTAGGCAGGGCGGCGGTCGGGGGCCGAGCGCCAGGAGGCGAGCTCGGAGCGTCTGAGGCTCGCGAGCTGCCGCGATTCGACCGTCAACCCGGTGCGCGCGACTGACGCGATTGACACGAGCCCGGCCCGCGAGGGCACGCCGAGCAGTTCCAGCCCGGCAAGCACGCGTTCGCGCACCGTCATCACCGAGTCGGTCCCGGAGCTCGACTGCGGCCCGCTTCCGTTCGTGGCCCCCCTGGCGGGAGTCGCCGCTGGCAACTCGTTCGAGCGGCCACGGGCAACGCCGCGCTGGAGCAGGCGGCGGCGGTCGCGCTCGGCCTTGCCGAGCGCGTCGAGCAGCTCGCGCGCGGAGGTGGGGTCGGCGGTCGGATCGGCCGCCAGTAGCGTGAGCCGGCCGGCGAGCTCGCCGATCCGGACGCTCAGCTGCTCAACGGACTCGGGCATCGGCGAGCCGGTTCCATGCTTCGGACCGAGGGTCCATGTTCCGACGTGTTTGTGTCATCGATTACACGCTTGCGCATGTTGTTATCGACACCGCAGCCGAAACCTTTAGCCCGATCGCATGTGATGCAGATGGACGGTCGGACGATCGCGTGGCGGACCGGGATTCGCGTTCCAGGTCGCGAGCCTCGGCGGCGACTCGGTCAGCCGATGATCGCGATTGCGGTCGACGGCGGGTCGCGGACGAGGACCCGGCTGCTGCAGATCGGCGCGTGCCGGTCGGTGGCTTCGGACGAGGAGTTGACCGAGCGCGATGATGTGGCCGCTGCGCCCCGGCGTTTCCTGAGCCGGTCAGACCAGGCGGCCTTCGTCTCCGAGGACCCTGTCGAGGGCCTCGTCCGGCCGGTCTACCAGGCCGATGGTTGCGCCGGCTCGCGAGACGGACTCGCGGTCCAGCGTTGCCTCCGGCGGGTACTTCCTGTCGAAAGACGGCCCATCCAAGCCCGTCTTCCGCCTAGAAGTCTTTGATCTCCAGTTCGGGGCCAACCACTGGAACAGGATTGAATTCTCTTGTCAGGCGATCAACGGCACCGCGGTGGGGCCGCGCGACGGCATCGAAGCCGTGGTCAACCACCAACACGCTGGCGAGAGCAGGCTCGCCGGGTCCGCGCTGATCACCGTGACGTGAACGCCGGGCGTTGAGCGCCAGCGTCGCGTGCGTGTGCCGGAGGTCATGGAGCCGGACCCTGGACAGGTTCACCTTCCCGAGCCCGCAGTGATCGCGCAAAACCGCCGCTGAATTCCGCCGAAACGACCATGATCCGTTCCGCGCCACCCAGGACGCTGCTCGCAAGCGGTTCCGGTACACAGCCGCTACGTAACCGGGTCGGACCGCAACGGAGCGCGGTGGGAATAGATGCGATGAACCCGGTCGGCAGCGTCGCGCGGATCCTCGTGTTCCCAGATACGCACGACGGCCCATCCTGCGGCGTGAAGGCGGGCGTCGACCTCCTTATCGCGCTCCACGTTTCGTTCAAGCTTCGGCGTCCAATAGTCGGCGTTGGCCTTCGGCGTCGATCCGTGTTCGGGACAGCCGTGCCAGAAGCAGCCGTCGATAAAGACGGCAACGCGTCGCGCCGTGAACACGACATCGGGTCGGACGCGGAACCCGTCCGCGTTGACCCCGTAGTCCGCGCGAAATCGGAGGCCAAGCTGATGAAGCGCGGACCGTACGCGCAGCTCCGGCGTGGTGCCGGCGCGCCTGTTGGCGCGCATACTCGCGGTCGTTGCGGGGCTCGTGGGCGCTGGTCGATCGTTTCCGCCGCGCATCGGATTATTGTGCCTTCTGCTTGCGTGCCGACCGGCCCGCCTGGGAGGATCACGCAGCGTGAGGACATCCGCGCCCACGGGACGGCTGCGCCGACGCTGGCCTACCGCGATCGACCTTTTCTGCGGTGCAGGAGGCTTGACCTTGGGCCTAAAGCGAGCACGGTTTCGCGTACTCGCCGGTGTCGAAATTGACCCCCTCGCCGCCGCGACATACCGCGACAACCATCCACGGGTTCAGCTCTGGGAGCGGGATATTCGCGATCTATCGGTCGCCGAGATCCTGCGTCGGCTGGATCTGCGACCCGGGATGCTCGATCTTCTTGCGGGCTGTCCGCCGTGCCAAGGCTTCTCCATCATCCGCACCCGAAATAGTGGGAAGCCGGTTGCGGATGACCGTAATGATCTTGTTCTTGAGTTCGTTCGTCTCGCTCGGGGGCTGCGGCCGAAAGCGATCATGCTTGAGAACGTTCCGGGACTGGCGTCAGATCAGCGGTTTCTTGACCTCTGCGAGAGACTTCGAGAGTTCGGCTTTGTCGTTGGGCACCGCACCCGAAACGCGGCGGACTTTGGCGTACCGCAGCGGAGAAAGCGGCTTATTCTCCTCGCCGGTCGGCGTGCGGCGATCGCGTTTCCGTCCGCGTCCGCGTCCCGGCGTACGGTCCGCGACATGATTTCGGAGCTGCCCTCGCCCGGCAATACCGGCGACCCGTTGCACGATCTCATCGAGCGGCGGAGCACGGCTGTGCTCGAGCGCATCAAGGTGGTGCCGACGGATGGGGAAGTCGAGCTGATCTCGGTAGCGACCAGCTCGCTTGCCATGCCGAATTCAACGGCTTTCACGACGTCTACGGTCGAATGCACTGGGACAAGGTTGCCCCGACCATTACCAGCGGCTGCATCAATCCATCGAAGGGGCGATTCCTGCATCCGTCGGAGGACCGGGCAATCACACTTCGCGAGGCGGCGCTCCTCCAAGGCTTTCCGCCGGGCTATCGCTTCAGACTCGATCGAGGCAAGTACCGCGCCGCCGAGATGATCGGCAATGCGCTGCCCCCGGACCTCGTTCAGCACCACGCCGCTGAGGTCCGGGCAATGCTGGTGAGCCGCGCGACGCGATGAGGAGGGCGGCATGACGCTCGACGAAGTTCTCCGCGCCGCTCTCACAGAGCAGCAATACGACGCTGCAACCGAGCGTTCTGACGAGGTCCTGACGCTCGCATGCGCGGGTTCGGGCAAGTCCAAGACGCTTGCCTACCGGATCGCGAGGATCGTGGGAGAGAACGAGGATCCAGCATCGATCGTTGCGTTCACATTCACCGAGAAGGCTGCGGAGTCGATCAAGCAGCGAGTCGCACAAGCACTCGTTGCGATCGGGGCCGACCCCAACGTCATCGGTGCGATGTATGTCGGGACGATCCACTCGTATTGCCAGATGGTTTTGGGCGAGATGGATGCTCGCTATCGCCAGTTCGACGTCCTCGACGACAACCGGCTGAAGCTCTATTTGATCTCGCGATATCCGACGCTCGGTCTCAACCTGGTGCGGGATGCTCATCCCAATGCGCAGGGGATGCGTGCGGGTTACTTCCGGACCGTGGACAAGGTGGCAACGGCGTGGACCACGCTCAACGACGAGATGGCCGACATCGCCACTGTCGCGGCACATGACGCCGTGATGGGGAACACTCTGACGCAACTCGGGACTCAGCTGGACGAAGACGAGTTCATCGATTTCTCGCTCATGGTGCGGCTTGTGGCCGATGCGCTTGCGGCCGACGATCCCGGAGCGACGCGCGCCATTGAGGCGCTGCGCCACCTGCTCGTCGATGAGTATCAGGATGTGAACCCAGCTCAGGAGGCCTTGATCGAGCGGCTGCGTGCTCGTGGCTGCTCGTTGGTCGTGACGGGCGATGACGATCAGGCGATCTATTCGTGGCGTGGCGCCGATGTGAACAACATCTTGACGTTCCGCCAGCGCTATCCGGTAGCAGCCGAGCACACGCTGTCGCACAACTTTCGCAGCACTCCCGCGATCGTGACAGTCGCCGACCAGTTCGCCGCCGCGGAGCTTGGTGCAACCCGCATTGTCAAGAACCCGACAGCTGACACCCCCGACGGACCGCGCGATCTGCGCGTCTTGTGGTTTGACGATCGGGCTTCCGAGGCGGACTGGGTCGCTGGCCGGATAGAGGCACTCCTCGGTACCGCATATCGCGAGCGAGATGGGACGGTCCGAGGCCTGACACTCGGTGATTTCGCGATCATGATGCGGTCGACCCGGATGGACGAGCAGGACGGCTCGCCGCGGCACGCCGCGTTCACGCGGGCGCTCGAAGCCTGTGGTCTCCGGTACAGCCTCGAAGCGGGCGGCGGCATTTTCGATCGCGCGCAGGTCGCGTCGCTGCGCGACTCGTTTCTACTGCTCCGAGACGGCACGCCGAACCGGAACGTCGCGCAAGCACACTTTACGAACAGCGTGCAGCCGCTCGTTTCCGCGGGCGGATTCACTCAATTCACCCAAGTGATGGCTGAGTGGGGTCGCGAGATACACGCGCCCGTTGTCGGAGCGCGGCGCCGAGTTTTTCCACAGCAATTAGTCCACGATCTACCTCAGGCGTTCGATCTTGCCGAAACACCGCTTGACGACGGCGTGATGCGCGCCCTTGGCTTGTTTAGCCAGATCATGCAGGACGTCGAGGCGGTGTTCTGAGCATTGATAGCCGCGATCGTTTTGCTGCGATTCTCAACTTCTTGCAGAACGTGGCGGATTCGGGCTACGACACGGCAACTGAAGATGTGCTGCGTCGACCGGACCTGATCACGGTCTCAACGGTTCACAAGATGAAGGGACTCGAATTTCCGGTCGTGTTCGTGGTGGACGTTGAACATCAACGGTTCCCGCGGAATCGGCGTCGGTACGACGGATGGTTGCCTGCTGCCGTTATCGCAGCTCGCACTGGCTCGCGGCGCATACCAAAGCACGCGCGCGGAAGAAGCGCGCCTCTTCTACACGGCGCTCACCCGCGCCGAGCGCTACCTCTTCGTCTCCGGATGTGCGCAATTACCAGCGGCGACGAACCCGAAGACGCGCATCGCAGTTCGCCGGTCAGCTGGCTCATCCCGAGTCTGGTCGACGACCCGCGTCCATTGCCTGCGGGCCTCGAGGCCGCTACCCCGCAGCCCAGGATCGACGAAACAATGATGCCGACGACCTATTCAGAGATCCGCTACTACCTGCGGTGCCCGGCGGATTACCGCTTCCGCAAGTGTTACGGCTTCAGCCCGCCGATCACCGAGATGTTCGGCTTCGGCATGACGCGTGCATGCCGGCGGTCGGGAAGCTCCACGAGCAGTTCCCGGACGCACCGCCCACCGCAGATGAGGCGCGATCGCTCGGAGAGGGCCTCTTTCATCTCAAGCACGTGCCGCAGAGTCGCGACCCAGAGCGGCCCGGTCCGTACGAACGTGCGCGGGACAGCGCCGGGGGAATCCTCGCAACTACGCGACCGACTACGGCGACGACTTCAGCCACCGACGCCAGGTGGAACTGCGCTTCGAGGTCCCTATCGCGCAGGGAGTCATCTCGGGTTCAATCGACCTCTTGCTCCACTACGACGACACGGGGAACCTCGTCGAGGCTGGTGTCATCGATTTCAAGACGATGGAAGGCGGCGACGCGCCGGAGGAGAACGCGAGCTGGACTGGACCGAGCTAGTACTTCAGGTACAGCTGTATGCGCTCGGCGCCGCGGAGGTTCACGGTGAGCACGCGCGCACGGGAGCTGTCCATCTCCTCAAAGATGGCCAGCGCATCGAGGTTCCGGTCGATGAAGCGGCCGTGAACGCGGCAGTCGGCAACGTCGAATGGGCCGTCGATCGCATCCTGGCCCCGACTTCCCCATGCGTCCCGAACGGTCGAAGTGCGAAGCATGCGACTTCGCTGCACTGTGCCCGAAGCGCCCCGAGGCGTTCGCGACCAACACGTTGCCGCCGCCGATCCATCTTGTCGGCGGTGAGCTTCGCCTTGCCCGCGCGTTCAGCGAGTTCGACGACGCCTGACCGCAGTGGACGCGTAGCGTAAATGTGTGTGTGAGTCACCCCAGCCGTCGACTCGACTCACCGTTGAAGCGGGAGCTCACCTCCGACGTCCTGACCAAGAGGCTCGTCCGGCCGGCTGTCCAGGACGAAGGCTGCGGTTGCTCGCGAGGCGCGTGCGTGCTTCCAACGTCCGCTCCGCGGGGGTACTTCCTGTCGAAAGACGGCCCATCCGGGCCCGTCTTCCGCCAGGAAGTCTTTGATCTCCCGTTCGGGAGCAAGCATTGGCACAGGATTGGATCCTTCCCTGGATGCTCACCGACACGGGGCGCCGAGCCGTGAGGAAACCAACGAGATCCCGATCGCCGACCAACTCGCCGCCGAGCTCGATCAAGCCCCGTGTCAAACATTTGTCAAACGAACCGCGCCGAACGGGCCGATTCCGAGCCATCACGGCAAGGCGTCCAACGCGCCGAATCCCCTGTATTCACGGGCATTCGTTGTCACCATCCCGTACCACCCGAACGGCTCAAATCGGGCTCATAACCCGAAGGTCGCGGGTTCGAATCCCGCCCCCGCTACTGAGAAAGTCCCGGCCAGCCGTGGAAACGACCCGCGGGGTCGAACTTCGCCCGCAGCGCTTCGAGGCGTTGGAGCTTCTCCTCTTCCATGAACTTGGCCGGTCGCCGGGCCAGGTTCTCGTCTGCCAACTGAATCCCGCTCGAGAGCGGCGCGAAATCGTGCATCAGCTGGGTCGGCCAGTCGGCGAAGCGGGCGTCGTCGCGCTCGTCCGACCAGATCGCGTAGAGCGCCACGTAAATGTTGTCCTCCAGCGAGAAGGCCATGTCAGGGCGATCTGCCGGCGGTCGCCAGTTCATCCACATCATGTGCGACGGGCTCGTCGGCAGCGTGTCGGAGACCCGGCGGTAGCCGTCGAGCAGCTCCTCGACCGGCGCGCGCGTCCACATGTTGTCGGCCGCGTACCGGTAGCCGCGCGGGTAGAAGTCGTCGCTGTTTCGCACGAGATCGATCACGTCGGTGGCGGCGGCTGCCTCCGCGGATAAGGCGTGCGGGAGCAGCGGCGACTCGTCGAGAAAGGCCAGATCCGCCCGCGCCTGCTCATTGGAATCGGTTAGCGCCGGCGCTAGGACCTGGAGCGCCGGCTCGGCATGTCCCATCAGCCCGCGGCGCATGAACACCAGCAGCTCGATCGAATCGGGCACGTGCGGTGAGACCTCGTGCGCCCAGCGCATGACGTCATCGAGCAACGCGATCGGATACAGCTGGCTGCTGGCCACCATGGCGGGCGGCCGGGGGTGGAGCTGGAGGTGGAAGCCGACCACCACCCCGAAGAACCCGGAACCCGCGCCACGCGCGGCCCAGTACAAGTCAGAGAGCTCGGAGGCGCCCGCGTGAACGAGCTCGCCCCCGGCGGTCACGACATCTACCGCCAGGACGCTCATGCACCCAGGACCAAGCTTGCGAGAATGCCAGCCAAAACCGCCCTGCAGCAGGTAGCCGCCGAGACAAGGACCGGTGCAGTGACCGGTAGGGAAGAAGAGGCCCTCAGCGGCCAGAGCTCTCTGGAGATCCGAGCTGCGGACGCCCGGGCCAGCCTGGGCCACACCCTGTTCGGGGTCAATCCGGAGGTCCTGGAGCGCGGAGACATCAAGCAGCATGCCGTCGCCACGCAGGTGCGCACCGGACCAGCTGTGGCCTCCTGAGCACACAGCGATACGCCAATCTCGCTCGCCCGCCAGCCGTACCGCAGCCACGACGTCGTCGATCGACGCAGCCGCGACAACGCAGTCCGGACGTGCGGCGGGGCGCCGCGCATTGGCAACGGTGGCGCAGCAGGCCTCCTCGAAGCCCGGCTCGCCCCGCAGCCAGGCTCGGAACTTCACGACTGCTGCGCTGCCTCGACCTCTTCTGCAGGCGACGCCTTCGCACGTGCCTCCTGCACGGCCTGCCACACCCGCTCGCCGTTGACCGGCATATCGATGTGCCGGACGCCGAGGTGCGAGACGGCGTCGATAACCGCACTTTGTACGGCGGGCGTCGCTCCGATCGTGCCGGACTCACCGATTCCCTTGGCCCCGAGCGGGTTGACCGGAGTCGGCGTCTCCATCTCGACAGTTTCGAACAGCGGGAACTCGACGGGACCGGGAAAGCCGTAGGTGACGAGGTTGGCGTTCACTGGGTTGCCGATCTCGTCGTAGGTGATCTCCTCATAGAGGGCCTGGGCGATCCCGGCGGCCAGCCCGCCATGCACCTGCCCCTCGGCCACCAGCGGGTTGATGATCCGCCCGGCGTCGTCGACCGCCACGAGGCGCAAGAGCTCCACCGCGCCAGTCTCGATATCGACCTCGACCAGCGCCACGTGGGCGCCGAAGGGGAACGTGGGCTGGCCAGGGTCGAAGTCCGACTCGGCGCTGAGGGCGGAAAGCTCCCCCCTGGACTCGAGCCGCGCCGCCAGTTCCCCCCACGTGATGGCAACGTGCGGAGCGCCGGCGACGTGGAACCGCCCCCCGTCGCGGTCGAGGACGATGTCCTGAGAGCTCGCCTCAAGCTCGTCAGCGACCAGGCGCCGAGCCTGTTCGACGACCTCATCCGAGGCCTGCTGGGCGGCCGCTCCTCCGATCTGTGTCGACTTCGACCCGTACGTGCCCGACCCTCGCATCACGGTGTCGGTGTCGCCCTTCAGCACCATGACCTTCTCGAAGGGCAGGCCGAGCCGGCCGGCGACGATCTGCGCGAAGGTAGTCTCGTGTCCCTGGCCGTGCGAGAACGATCCAGTCCGGAGGATCGCCCCGCCCTCGGCCGTGACCTCGACGGCACCAAATTCGCTCTCACGGACCCCGTTGGTCACCTCGACGTAGGTGCTGACGCCGATACCAAGCTGGCGGCCTTCGCCGCCTCTCCGGCGGCGTGCCTGCTCAGCCCGCAGCTCGTCGTATCCGGCTCGGTCGAGCGCCCGGTCGAGCGCGGCCGTGTAGTCGCCGGAGTCATAGGTCGCCCCGGAGGCTGTGGTGTAGGGAAAGGCGTCGGCCGGGATCAGGTTGCGGCGGCGCACGTGCGCCGGATCGAGGTCGGCTGCCGCGGCGAACAGGTCCATCGCCCGCTCGAGAACCTGCGTGGCCTCGGGTCGTCCGGCGCCGCGTACAGCGGCGATCTGGGTCGTGTTCGTCACCACCGCGCGGATCTCCACCTCGATCCTCGGGATCCCGTAGACCCCGCTCGACATCATCGCCGTGAACGTGGGCAGGAAGACGCCCAGACCTGGATAGGCACCCAGGTCCTGAAGGATGCTCAAGCGAAGCGCCTCCACCCGGCCCTCGCGGCTGCCACCGATCGTGAACTCGAGGCGTTGTGCCCGGCCGTGGTGCATCGCGACGAGGTGCTCGGTGCGCGTCTCGGTCCAGCGCACCGGCCGGCCGGTGGCCCGCGCAAGCGCAGCGACGAGCACATCCTCCACGTCGAGCCCCTTGCCGCCGAAGCCGCCGCCGACGTCCGGGGCAATGACCCGAACCTGATCCGCCACAAGTCCGAGGACCATCGCGATCCCGTCACGGTCTCGGTGCGGAGTCTGCGTGGATAGCCAGACCGACAGCCCCCCGTCGTCACGGATCCGGGCCAGCGTCGAGCGGGGCTCAAGCGGGCAGGCCGCCAGCCGCTGACTGTGAAAGACGCCTGACGTGACAATCTCGCAGTCGTTGAAGAGGGGCTCGTCCGCATTCTGCGCAGGCCGGTGCACGCAGGTATTCGTGCCGGTGCCGGGGAACAGAAGCACCTCGTCCCGCAACGCCCCTACCGCGTCAGTCACGGCGGGCAGCGGGTCGATCTCTGCAAGCACGAGTTCCGCGGCGTCCACCGCTCCCTCCCGCGTCTCACTCACCACTGCCGCGATCACCTCACCAGCGAAGCGGACCGTGTCCGCGGCGATCAGTGGACGGTGCATCTCGGGATCGATCCCCCAGACCGGAGGCACCGGGAAGTTGCCCAGGCCCAGGTCCGCGGCCGTGAATACCCGGACACCCGGTAGCGCGGCGGCCCCTGAGCTGTCAATGCCGGTCAGTCTGCCATGGGCGACGTCGGAGCGGACAAAGGTCACCCAGAGTGCATCGGGGACCCGCAAGTCGTCGACGAAGCAACCGCCACCGGTGAGGAACCGGGGGTCCTCACGCCGCCGCACGCGCTGTCCGGTGAGGTTGGTCACCCGTCGACCCTCGCACACCGGCTGGCGGCCTGGCAACCTAACGTGCCCATCAGGGTAGGGTGGGACGGGAAGGCCCTCACCCCAGTGTCTCAAGGATCGATTCGCAGGCTGCGAGACAGCTTCACGCCACCGATAGCGATGGCGGCGAAGCAGCCGAGCTCGACGATCTCGGCATCTGTGAAGACCGACCGCAACTCCTCATAGATCGGGTCGAACGCGCTGCCGTCGGCGGCGGGCGAATCGAGCGTGAGGGCCCGGGCGTAGCGGAGCGCCGCGCCGACGCGGGGGTCGGGATGGTTGAAATCAGGCAGCGCGCAGCTCTGTGCCTGGTCCTCGTCGAGGCCCTCCTCCAGCGCCACCACAGAGCGCTGCTCGGCGCAGAAATCACACCCCAGCAGCTGCGCGATCGCGATCCGCATCAGCTCCTTCGTCGTGTGCTCGACCTGTCCGCCCCGATGGGTGGTATCCCAATAGGCGGCATACGCATTGGCCATCTCGGGTGCGTGTGCGAGGGTCAAATACCAAGCCGGCTTGGGGGTCGATAGGTGCTCTGCCCGCTCGAGCGCCGCCAGCAGCTGCTCGTCGGTGACCTCCTCCCGAGGTACCTGCGGGAGCCGCGTTGTCGTGGTCGACATGATTCCTCTCCGGGTTGCGCGTGAATTGCCAAAGCTGAAACAGTGTCGATCATTCAACCTCTCCGCGCGAGCCGATACGCCCGCGCGGCGGCGACATCCAGGGTTTAAGGACAGGCAGATGATCAAAAAGATCGCGCTCGAGGAGCATTTCGTCCCCGCCGAGCTCACTGAGCTCATCACTAACCCGGGGTGGGCGCCGGCGCAGTGGCAGCGCACACTCGATCTGCTGACTGACACCGAGCAGCGTCTCGAGGCGATGGACGAGGCGGGCATTTCGATGGCGGTGCTCTCGCTGGGATCTAACGGCCTCCAGGACATCCTTGAGCCCGCCCGTTCGGTCGCGGTGGCGAGAGAGGTCAATGACGCTCTGGCCCAGGTCGTGGCGGAGCATCCCGATCGCTATGCCGGGCTAGCCGCCCTGCCGATGATCGATGTCGAGGCGGCGGCGACCGAGCTCGACCGCTGCGTGGACACCCTGGGGTTCAAGGGCGCACTGGTCAACGGCTACTCCAGCGATGGCAGCCTTGAGCGCGGGCGGTATTACGACGGAGCTGAGTACGACCCGCTGTGGGAGCGCTTCACCGCACTAGGGGTGCCGTTCTACCTGCACCCTCGCAACCCGCTGCCTGATCAGCGCCGAATCTACGAGGGGCGTGAGCACCTGCTCGGTCCCACATGGGCGTTCGGAGCCGAAACAGCGGTCCACGCTTTACGGATGCTCATCGGAGGCGTGTTTGATCGGTTTCCGGAGCTGATCGTGGTGCTCGGGCATCTCGGCGAACTGCTGCCGTTCGCGATCCGGCGCCTCGAGCAGCGCCTGTCGCGACTCCCGAACGTCTCGCTGGCGCGCCCCGCGTCGGAGTATCTGCGCGAGAACTTCTATCTGACGACCAGCGGCAACTACCACACCGCGTCGCTCATCGGGATCCTGCTTGAGCTCGGCGCCGACCGCCTGATGTTCGCGGCGGACTATCCCTTCGAGGAGCTCGCCGATGGAGCGCGGTGGCTCGACAGCGTCCCGGTCAGCGAGGGTGATCGGGAGAAGATCGCCAGCCGGAACGCGCGGCGGCTGCTGCGTCTGGAGTGAGGCGACGGCGCGGGGTCAGCCGAGCTCGAACAGTTCCTGGGAACAACTGTGCAAGCGCTCGACGGCGCCGTCCTCGTGCAGGAGGAAGTTGTCGCAGATCCAGCTGTAGCCGTGGTTCGTGCTGAACGTGGGGTGCAGGGCGAAGTACGTGTTCCCGGCGAGCGTCATCGTCTCATCGAAGCGGATCAGTGGTCGCTCGACCATGTCGTAGCCCTGGCCGTGGAAGTGAAGGCGCCTCTCCGGCGGGCGTCCATGCGACTGCATGAAGTCGTTGTAGGCCTCCCAGATTTCTGCGCAGATCGCGCCGGGCCGCAGTCGAGCGACGCAGAAGCGCTGGGCCTCGAGCACGAACTCATGCTCCTCCTTCATCTCGGATGTCGGTTTGCCGAGGACCACGCTTCGACCGATCTCGCAGTAGTAGCCGCCGGGCCCGTTGTTCTCGATCAGCAGGTTGAACTGATCCCCCTCCTGGAGCACGCGATGTTGCTGGTGGCGGTTGACGATTTGACCCGGCTGCCCGGCCGGGCCCGAGTAGGCCAGGAACAGCCCCTGCTCGCTGCCGAAGCGGTGCCCTACCTGCTCGGCGACGGCGGCCACGTCGAGCTCGCGCATCCCCGGCGCGACCGCCGCGAGCGCCGCCTCCATGGCTTCGTCCTGCGCAGCGGCGGTCAAGCGCACGAGCTCCAGCTCGTCCGGGCTCTTGACCGCCTTGACCCGGTCCACGAGCTCGGAGGCGTCGACCAGCTGGGCGCGCTCAAGCGGGCCCCGCCGCAACGCGTCAACCAGAGCGAAGGAGATGGCGGCCGTGCCGAGCAGTCCAATCGTCCCCGTCGCATATGGCATCAGGGCACTGCACGCCAGTTCGGCGTCGTAGGCCGCCGTGTAGTGCGCCGAGGCGTAACTCGGTGTGGCCAGGACCCGGCCGACTCCGCGGCGCAATCCGTCCCCCTCGGGGCCGAGTTGGCGGTCGAGCCCAAACGGGCCCTGGCTGACCATCGTCATCGGCTCCTCACGAGGAAAAACGACAGTCGTGACATAGCCGTTGGTGGCGGGCAGGTCGGTCAGGTACTTGACGTAGCCCCCGACGAAGTCGTTGTTGGCCTGGGCGATCAGGACGTCGATGCTCTGGTCCTCCATGGCCGCCCGGATGGCCGTCCAGCGGCGCTCGAGTTCCCGGGTCGGAATCGGGTAGTTGATGCGTTCGGCCGAGACTGACATCAGTGCTCAGCGGGCGACGATGTTGGTCATGCCGTCGACATCTCCGGCCAGAAAGCGCCGCAGGTTCTTCTCGATGATCGGCAGAGCCTCGTCGGCGTAACCTACGTGAAAGCCGGCGCTGTGCGAGGTCAGCAGGACATTGTCCAGGCGCCAGAGCGGATGGTCCCCCGGAAGCGGCTCCTGGGTGAACACGTCCAGTGCCGCGCCGGCGATCCGGTGCTGCTCGAGGGCTTCGACGAGGGCGGCCTCGTCCAGCACGCCACCCCGCGCGACGTTGATCAGGTAGCTGCTCGGCTTCATGGCGGCGATGACGGCGCGATCGATCAGCCCCTTCGTCTCGGCGGTGTACGGGGTGAGGAGAACCAGGAAATCGACCTCACCGGCCACGCGCTGAAGCGCATCGCGGCCGTGGACATGGGCGAAGTGCGGCACCGGCCGCGGCGTGGAGGAGATGCCGAGAACCTGCATCTCCAGCGCGGCGCAGCGCGGCGCGAGCGCCTCGGCGATCGCGCCGACGCCGACGATCCCGACCGTCTTTCCCGCCAGGAGGGTGGCGGGGAAGCGCTGCCACCGGTGCTGACTCTGGTTCTCAAGCGAGCGCCGTAGGTCACGGGACAGCGCCAGCATCGCGGCGAGCACGGCTTCCGAGACGGCGGGTCCGTGATGACCGTGAAGGCTGGTCACGATGGTGCCGGGGCGAAACGGCGGGCGATCGACGATCCCGTCGACCCCGGTCCCCAGGGCCTGGATCCACTTGAGATTGACCCCCTTCTCCAGCACGTGGTCGTCCATGTGGGCGCCGAAGGTGATGAGGATGTCGGCGTCAGCGATCCACGGATCGACCTTGCTGTGATGTTCGACGAGGTTGACCGACGCCGCCGGGAACGCTGCCGCCAGCCGGCTGCGGTAGTGCTCGCGGATCGCCGGGGGGTGGGCGATCAGCAACAGGACCTTCGGGTGAGGCTCGGACCCCATGTCAGGAACTGACCACCGGGACCAGGAGGTGCGAATCGTAGCCTCCGCCGGCGTAAATGATGTGACGGCCGGCATTGCGTGTCTGAGAGTGGCCGGCGACCACCACCTGAGGCGGATAGGTGTAGATATCGCTGCCCTGGATGATCAGGCGGAGCGCCTGACCGGCGGCAAAGTACGTGGCTGACGGCCAGATCTCGATGTCGACCGCGGCAACCTGTCCGGGCGCGAGCCGCTCCTCGCGCCGGTGAGGATGCCAGGGCTGACCTGGCGTAGATCGCTCCAGATCGAGCTCGCGGTGCGAGACGCGCAGCCAGCCGAGGGCAACCGGACCGTCCTCAAGCGCATTGAAGTACGAGAACGGCACCACCTCACCCCGCTGGTCGAGCTTCTGCACCGCGACGAACAGGTCCATATCGTCAGAGCCGTCGGCCTGCACCCAGAGGCGGAGCGCCATCGGGCCGATGAGATCGGAGTCGGTGGCGAACGTGTGCCTGAATTGAGCCTGCTCGGTCCCCTCGGCGGCATACGCCACCTCGCCCTCGTAATCGGCGGTGTGCTCGGTCAGCTGCCCGCTGCGCGGGTCCAGATGAAGCGGGACGTACTCGGTGTTGGGTAGCGGCCACTCGTCCGCTTCACGCTGCTCGCCGACGTTGAACCGCTCGCGCACCTCGAGGCGCACCCGCGGCCACTCGAGGACGCCCGTCCGCTCGCCGCGGAGGAAGTGGTCAAAGAACTCGCGCAGGAGCTCAACGTTCTCTGGCTGGTAGTAGAACCCCCACTTCTTGCGGCCGTGGACGAGCAGCCACTTCTGCTCGGAGCCGATGCGCCTGAAGCCCTCCAAGGTGCCGCGCGTATGCAGGCCCTGGTCTGACCAACTCGCGACCACGAAGGCGGGGACGGTGATGCGAGGTAGATCGGGGGTCTTGCTCTCCCAATACGCGTCGAACAGCGGGTGCTCGGCATACATGGTCACGGTGTCCTCGACCCGGCCGGTCGAATATGGGACGCGCCGCGCCCGCCACATGGGGCCGAAACGGTCTTCGGGAATCCCGCCGTGGTAGGCCATCTCCCGGTAGCGGTCGCTGACTCCCTCCCACGGGTTGATGGCCGCGAGGTGCGGCGGGGGGTCGGCCGCCACCCGCCACTGAACGATCGCCAGGTAGGAGACGCCAGACATCCCGACCTTCCCGCTGCACCACGGCTGTGCGGCCGTCCACTCGATCAGGTCGTAGGCATCCTCGGCCTCCTGATCGGAGTAGAAGGTGGCGTCCCCGGGCGAGTTCCACATGCCGCGCGGGTCGACGTTGATCACCGCGTAGCCGTGCTGGGTCCAGTAGACGGGGTCGGGAGCCTCGAAGCCGGCATGACGGGAGACCCAGCCGGGCTCGATGCCGTGGTTGGGGAAGATGTCGTACGTGACCGGAGCGTGCTTGCCGTACGGGCCCCAGGCCACGATCGCCGGAACGCGCCTCGGAACCGCAAGGACGAAAGATGTCGGCGTAGATCTCGATGCCGTCGCGCAACGGCACGCGCGCGTCGTACTCGACGGTCATCCCGTCTACAGACACCACTCGCGGGTTGGGTGGCGGGCATCCGCCCTCCTGCGGTGGCACGCCGGGGAGGAACTTCATCACATAGGCATCCTCGCTCATCAAACGTGGCTCCTCACACCCGGCCGGTCGTGCAGACTACCGCCCTCTCACGGCGTCCGCCGGACGGCTAGCCCGATTGGGGGAAGGGCGTAAATTTCTCCTTCTGCGTGCGGTAGCGTGCCCTTCGCCTGGCCATCCGCTCGGACGGCTGACCCGTGATCAGGAGGTTCCGCGATGGGCTCCCGGAAGTTTTGGCGCGTCGTTGCACTCATGGCGCTCAGCACCGTTGTGCTGAGCGCATGTGGCGGCTCAAGCAGCAGCGGTGGGGAGCGCAGAGCAGGGGCGATTAGCGTCGGCGTGATCGCGCCTTTCACCGGTCCGGCAGCCGAGTTCGGCAAGCTCCTCGGCTCTCCCTGCTACGCAGCAACCGATCTGATCAACAAGGCCGGCGGCGTGCTCGGTCACCAGATGCACTGCACGTCGATCGATGACACGGGAGATGCCGCCGACGCGGTACCCAACGTGACCCGCTCGATCGCAACGACCTCGAACCTCGATATGGCGATTGGCCTAGAGAGCAATACGGCGGCGACCACGGTCCCGATCGTGAACAACGCCAAGATCCCGTTTGTCACGACCAACGGCCTCACCGCGTTCACGAAGAACAGCTACCAGTACTACTGGCGCCTGACGCCGTCGGACGACGCGAATGGCGCAGCGTTCGCTGACTGGGCGGTGACGAAGGGCTACAAGAACGTCGCCGTCATATTCCAGAACGGCATCGGCTCGCAAGGGAACCTCCCCGGGGTCACCTCGGCCATGCCGAAGCTGGGTGGAAAGCTGGGACTGCAACTCACGATCCCGTCCGACTCCTCCAGCTACTCCAGCGAGGTGGCCAAGGTCATCGCGGCAAAGCCGGGTGCGCTGATCTGGTCGGCTGACCCACAGACCACGGCCACGTTCATGTCCGAGTACAAGCAGCTCAACAACGGCCAGCTGCCGGCCATGATCACCGCCACCGACTCGCTCACGCCCGACTTCTTCAATGCCCTGAAAAAGGTGGTCGGGGTCAACTACGTAACCCACCACGTGTACCTCGTCGGTTCATCCTTCAGCCAGAGCACTCCGGCATTCCACACCTACAAGGGTGCCCTGAGCTCCGACCCGAAGACGTCCGGCATCGCCAACGTTCTGAGTGCGGTGGGGCCGCCTGCGTCGGTCTACGACGGGATGAACATCCTCGCGCTGGCGATGATCAAAGCCAAGAGCACGGTGGGCAGCGACTACAACAAGCTCATCGCGCAGATAGTCGCCCCCAAGCCCGGGGCCGTAGTCGTCGACAGTTTCGCCGCCGGAAAGCAGGCGCTCGCGGCGGGTAAGAAGATCCAATACGTTGGCGTGCTCGGGCCCGTGCAGTTCGACCAGTACCACAACTCGGCGGGCACGTTCGCCGCCAACGTGTTCGCGGCTAACGGCTCAGCCAGCCCCATCGGCCAGATCTCGGGCAGAAGGGTGCTCGGCTTGCTGTGAGGCGTCATACGGGTGTGAAGGATCTGAGGCATGCACCTGTTCGTTGAGTCGATCGGCTTCGGGATTGCTGCCGGTGCCGTGATTGCCCTGGGAGCGGTTGGCTTCTCGGTGCAATTCGGCATCAGCAACATCCTCAACATCGGCTACGGCGCGCTGATGACGCTTGCTGCGTACATCGGATTGCTGCTGACCAACCGCGGCGTGAGCGCCTGGATCGCGCTTGTCGTCGGTGCCGTGGTGGTCGGCGTCGTCTCGGTCATCTATAGCCGGTTGCTTCTGAATCCCCTGGTGGCCCGCGGGACCCCGGCTGTGGCAATGGTCATCGTGACCGTCTCGGCCGGGACGATCCTGCAATACGCGATCGTGGCCATTGCCGGCCCCGCGTCCTTCAGCTACGGCCGGCAGAGCGGGCAGACGCTGCACTTTCTCGGGTTCATCCTGTCCGAGGGGCAGGTGGTGATCATCGCGCTTGCCGCACTCCTGATGCTCGGCCTGCATCTGCTGCTGACCCGGACCACGCTGGGAAAGGCGATGCGTGCGACATCCTCGAACCGCACGCTCGCCCGCAGCTGTGGGATCTTCACCGCTCGGGTCACCGACATCGCGTGGCTCATCTCGGGTGCCCTGTGCGGTGCCGCCGGGGTGGCGCTGGCCATCACAACCGTGAGCTTTGACTTCACACTGGGCAGCCTGTTCCTGATTCCGATGATCGCCGCGGCGGTGCTCGGCGGCGTCGGGCAGCCCTACGGGGCGATGCTCGGAGGCCTGATCGTCGGCATTTCGAGTGAAGTGTTCGCGGCGGAGGGGAACCCGAACTACAAGGACATCATCGCTTTCGCAATTCTCATTGCCGTGCTGCTGATCCGCCCTCGGGGTCTGTTCGGTACCGGAACCCGTCGCTTGTTGGAGGGCTAGGGGATGGCGTGGGAGTACTACGTAGCGGTCCTGCTGGTGTACCTCGGCACCGACCTGCTTGCGGTGTGGGGCCTGAACCTCGAGTTCGGCGTCGCGGGCATCGCCAACCTCGCCTACATCGTCGTGGTGGCGGCGGGGGCCTATACCTACGCCATCTGCACCCTGGGGCCATCATCGAGCCTCGGCGGCTTTCAGACCTACATCGGTGGCTTCACGCTTCCGTTTCCCGTAGCCCTGCTGGCCGGCATCGCGGCCGGGGCCGTGGTGGGGACCCTGATCGGGATAACCGGTCTCAAACGTCTGCGGCAGGACTACCAGGCCGTGACGATGCTCGTCGTTTCGCTGATGATCGTGACGCTGGTCGGCGCCGACCTAGGGCTGTTCAACGGCACCACCGGGCTGGCGCTGATCCCCAGCGCGTTCAAGAACTCGAGTCCTCAGGCGGCTCGCTGGGAGTATGTCGGCCTGGTGGCGGTCTGTGCGCTCATCGGGCTGTTCGTGCTGCGGCGCTTCACCACCGGGCCGATTGGCCGCTCGCTCCGGGCGATGCGGGACGACGACACCGCGGCGTCGGCCATCGGCAAGGACGTGGTTCGGCTACGGCTCCTGGTCCAGGCCGTGGGTGGGGGCTTCGGCGGCTTGAGCGGAGCACTGCTGGCCGGCTTCATCGGAGGCTGGTCTCCGTCGGCCTGGGCCTACGTCGAGACCCTGGCCTTCCTCAGCTGCGTCATCGTGGGCGGGCGGGGAAGCGACTGGGGTGTCGGCCTGGGCACGCTCATGATTGCGGTGCTGCTTCTGCAGGGCGTGCAGTTCCTGCCCCAGATTCCATCTTCCCCAGGCTTGAGTGAGGACTTCGGGTGGATGATCCTGGCCGGGGCTACGATCATCTTCATCTGGTTGCGCCCGCAGGGTGTGCTGCCTGAGCGGCGGCCGCGGTACCTACGCGGCCGGCGGCCCTCCTCGACGGAGTGATCAGCCGGTGAACAGCGGCAGCATTCCTCTGCTCGAGGTCGAGAACCTCCAGAAGATCTACGGCGGCGTGCGAGCGATGGACGAGGTCTCGTTCACCGTGGAGGCGGGCAGCATCACCGGCCTGATCGGACCCAACGGCGCAGGCAAGTCAACAGCGCTGGCGGTGATCGGGGGGTTCGTGGCGCCGACCGCCGGGCGCATTCGCTTTGAGGGCGTCGATATCACACGCCAGCCGATGCATGTGCGCGCGCGGCACGGTCTGGTTCGCACATTTCAGATGGCGCGCGTGTTCGGCCACCTGACCACGCTTGAGAATGTCCTGGTGTCGGCTCCCGACCAGCGGGGAGAGCGGGCGGCGGGGATCATCCTCGGCCGGCGCTATTGGAAAAGCCAGGAACGTGAGCTCGTGCAGGCCGGGCTGTCGATGCTCGAGATGTTCGGGATGGGGGACAAGGCCGATGAGCCGGCCCGCAACCTCAGCGGCGGACAGAAGCGCGCCGTGGAGATCATGCGTGTACTGATGATGAAGCCCAAGCTGCTCCTGCTCGACGAGCCGATGGCCGGCCTCAGTCCGAGCCTCTCACGCCAGCTTGAGGACATCCTGCTCGGTCTCGCCGAGTCCGGCCTGACGCTGTTACTCGTCGAGCACGAGCTCGACACGGTCGACCGGCTGTGCGGCAAGGTTGTAGTCATGGCGCAGGGAAAGGTCCTATCCGAGGGGCGCATGTCCGAGCTGCGCCTCAACCGGGAAGTCCAGGACGCCTATGTCATCGGGTGACGCTTCGTCAGCTGAGGCGCTGACAATTCATGGTCTCACCGCGGGCTATGGGGGGCCGCCCATCGTCAGCGGGATCGACATGCAGGTCGGCTACGGCAAGGTGGTGGCCGTGGTGGGACCAAACGGCGCCGGGAAGAGCACCCTGCTGAAGGCCGTCCTGGGCGTCGCGCGCGTGCACGAGGGACGTATCGAGTTGAACGGCCGGGACGTCACCGGAATGCCGCTTGAGAACCTGGCCCGCCTGGGGGTCGGCTACGTCCCCCAGCTCGACGACGTGTTCGAGGGTCTGCGCGTACGTGAGAACCTGGACATGGGGGCATACCTGGCCAACCGCCGTCAGAAGGCCGAGCGCCTCGAGCGCGTGCTGGAGCTGTTCCCGCAGCTCAAGCCGAGAATGAACCGGTTCGTTGAGACCCTCAGCGGCGGCGAGCGCAAGATGACCGCGATCGCACGCGTTCTCATGCTCGACCCTTCGGTCCTGATCCTCGATGAGCCGACCGCCAGTCTCTCGCCCGAGCTCTCACGGACGGTGCTGGAGGAGCAGGTGAGGGCGCTGGGGGACCTCGGGAAGGGGGTGCTGCTGGTCGAGCAGAAGGCGGTGGCGGCACTCGGCATCGCTGACTGGGCCTACATGCTCGTTCGCGGCGAGGTCGTCATGTCGGCCGACGCCCAGGAGGTCCTGGAGAAGCCCGATATGCGCGAGATCTTCCTCGGGGCGAGCGCACCGGGTGATCCCGTCGCCAGAGAGGCGCGCTAGTCCGGTCGTTACCGGCCTCAGTCGAGGCCGAGCAGTCGCTCCGCGTTGCCGTGGGCGATCCTTTCCTTGTCCTCGGGGCTGATCGGCGCCGCGAGAATGAAGTCACGTCCCTGCTCGTTGTCGCTGAAGGGATAGTCGACCGATAGCAGCACGCGGTCTGCGCCCACAACCATCAGCAGGCACAGCAGCGGCGGGTACGTGAAGAGCCCGCTGGTCGTGAAGTGAACATGCTCTCGCACGTAGTCCTCGAGCGGCTTTTTGAGCCCTGCCGCACGGGTCAGGCTGCGGGAGGCGCGTGCCAGCAGAAACGGCAGCGCCTCGCCCATGTGCCCGACGATCAGCTGGAACCGCGGGTACTCGTCGAAAACGCCCCCAAGCACCATGCGCAGCACGTGCATTCCCGTTTCCACATGCCAGCCCCAGCCGGAGGTAGCAAGCGCTTGGCCGACCCGCGGCGCGAGCCCGCCGGCATAGTAGGCCTCACGCACGGCGTCCGGCGGCTCGCTCGGATGCAGGTAGATCGGCACCGCGAGCTGCTGCGCGCGCTCGAGCACCGGCCACAGGCTGCGGTCGTCGAGGAAACGGCCTTCGGTTTGGCCATAGAGCATCGCGCCTTTGAAGCCGAGCTCGGTGACTGCCCGCTCAAGCTCGTCGGCTGCCTCGAGTGGCGCCTGCATGGGCAGCATGGCAAAGGCCGCGAAGCGCTCCGGGTGCTTGGAGACGGTTTCGGCGATGAAGTCATTGACGGCTCGGGCCAGCGGTATGCCCTCGTCAGGTGCGAAGCGCTCCGCTCCGGGCACGTTGTGGGATAGGACCTGCAGGTCGATGCCGCCGGCGTCCATATCGGCAAGCCGCTGTTCACCGAGCTCGTCGAGCTTTGCCATCCGTTGCGCCATTGGCGATCCGGGCGCACCCATCCTCTGAGCAAAAGCCTGTCCCGCGGCGGTCTCCATGAGCATGGGAGCACGGAAGTGCTCCTCCAGCGTGATCAGGCGCATCTCTTCCTTGCTCCCCGTCGCAGGTTTGGCTGCACGGACTTTGAGCGCGGAGACCGGTCACGTCAAGGGCATGCGCCGCGATACACCCAGATGGGGACTGAGGGCCGCGCGCACACCCAAACGGCTCAGTTTGTCCCCCGCGGGATTGCGTCCGCACGCTCCACGTCATTGACTGGTCGACGTGGGTCTCAGGTGGCGGCAAGCATGAGCGCGAGCGTTCGGGAAAACCACGTGGGCGGAATCCAGGTCATCGCCCGCGCTGGGCAGATCCTGCGCACCTTGGCGGCGACGCGGGATGGTCTCAGCCTGTCCGAGGTCGCGCAGCGGGTGGAGCTGCCGAAGTCAACCGTCCACCGGATCATCGGTGCCCTGGAAAGCGAGGGTCTGGCGGTGGCAGTTCCGCCGAATGGACGCTACAGGCTGGGGCCGGAGGTCCTGCGGCTGGCGTCCGGTCAGGACGCCGAGCTGCGAACCGAGGTGCGTCCACTGCTGCGCTGGCTCTCCGCTGAGGTCAACGAGACAGTCGACCTGTCGGTGCTGATCCACGACCATGTCTCGTTCGTCGATCAGATCGCGGCGCCACACCGTCTACGCGCCGTCTCAGGGGTGGGCGCGAGCTTCCCCGCCCACTGCACGGCAAACGGAAAGGCCCTGCTGGCGGCGCATGGCGACGAGACGCTCCGCAAGCTCCTGCCGGAGAAGCTCGAGGCGGCGACCCCGAACACGATCACTGATCGAGAGCTGCTGATCGAGCAGCTCGACAGCGTGCGCCGCCGCGGATACGCCGAAGACCGTGAGGAACTCACGCCAGGCATCTCCGCCGTCGGAGCGGTGATCAGCGACGGGTCCGGGCCCGTGGCGGCGGTCAGCGTTCCCGTTCCGACCCAGCGCTTCACCGGCAACGAGTCCTCACTCGCCCGCTCGCTGGTGAGCGCCGTCGCTGAGATGAGCGACGTACTGCGTCAGCGCCGCGCCTGAGCTGTGACCCATCCCAGGGGAACCAGGGCGGCCGCCCTTGGCTGCCGAGGCAAGGCACATGAGCACATCATCGCCCCCTTGACAGCTGGTGACGGTCGTCTCTAGGATACCGCGATGCAAGACAACTCGTCTTGCATAGTGGGACGGTAGTGAGGAGAGAGTGGGACGTATGTCTGTATCTGCGGTGGCCCCGCCGAGCGCAAATCCGATCCCCTCCGGGCGGTGCCGAGTCCGCGTATTGCTGCTCGACGACGAGGAGATTGTCCACTGGGGGTTTCGTCTGCTCCTCGCCAATCAGCCATGGGCTGAGCGCTGCCTCCCGGCACGCGACGCGGAGAGCGCGCTCGCGCTCGCGTGGCGGTTCGAGCCGCACGTCGCGCTGATCGACACGGGCAGTTTGGACGGCGCTCCGGAGGAGTTCTGCCGCGAGCTGACGCGCGCCTGCGCACAGGCGAAGATCCTCCTCCTCACCCACGCCGAAGCGATCGCACCCAGCACGATCCGTGCCCTGGGAGCGAGTGGCTTCGTCTCCCGGAGCTGGGCGGCACGGGATCTGCTCCGGGCGATCCGTCGGGCGAGCGCCGGTCTTGCGGTTGCGCCGTGCCGGCCCCCGGCCCAGTCGAACCTCTCGGCCCGCCAGCAGGAGATCCTCCAGCTGATCGCCGACGGCGCCACCAACGGCGAGATCGCCGTCCGCCTCTATCTATCGCGGGACACGGTCAAACAGCACACCAGCGCGCTGTATCGCAAACTCGGCGCCAGAAACCGGACCCACGCCGTCCAGACGGCTCGCCGCCAGGGCATCATCGCGGTCTAGCCGTCCGGGCTCATCGCGCTTCCGGCCCCGGCCTATCGCCGCGGACCTGGGTCAGGTGGGTGTGTCGGGGGTCGATCGCATTGACGAGCGGCTGCGAGGACCCTCATAGTTGGGGCCGACGCAGTACCGCGTCGCCTTCGCGGTACGTGACCAAAGGAATTTTCCGTGAATGCCACCGTTGCCACCGCCGAAAGCGCGCCGTCGGCGACCGATCCGCGGACGGGCGTGCAGTTCTTCGACCTTTCGAACCCCTGGGGTCACAACGCCCCGCTTTGGCCGTATTTCCCCGACGTGAAGATCGAGCGCTTTCACTACCACGCCAAATCCGGCGTGCTCTCGCAACAGATCACGACCTTCATGCATTGCACGACCCACACGGATGCTCCCGCTCACGTGATCGAAGGGACTCCATACATCGACGAGGTCCCCCTCTCGTCGTATTTCGGCACCGGGGTGGTCGTCTCGATTCCCAAGGAGAAGTGGGAGGTCATCACCGCCGAGGATCTCGAAAGCGCGACGCCCGAGATTCGCGCGGGCGACATCGTCATCGTCAACACCGGCTGGCACCGGTACTGGGGCGACACCCGCAAGTACTTTGTGGAGTCTCCCGGCACCTACAAGGAGGCCGGCGAATGGATGCGTGACCGGGGAGTCAAGGGCTTTGGCATCGACTGCCAGGCCCTTGATCACCCGCTGGGGACGGCGATCGGCATGCAGCCGAACGGACCGCTCATCCACGGCATCGCCGAGGAGTACGCCGAGTACACGGGCGGGCGGAGCATCACGGAGGATTTCCCGCACTGGGAGCCGTGCCACAGGGCGCTGCTCGGGAACGGCATCGTCGGCTTTGAGAACGTCGGGGGGCAGATCGACGCGGTGACCGGCAAGCGGGTGACATTCGCGGCCTTCCCGTGGCGCTGGACGCAGGGAGACGGCTGCATCGTCCGTCTGGTGGCGATGCTCGACCCCTCTGGAGAGTTCCGCATGGATACGGGCGAGGCCCAGTGATGGAGGTCATGCGTCTGGGCGAGGCCCAGCCCTACGAGGCGCCGAAGCACTTCGACATGCGCGGCCTTCGCCTGCAGGGATTCGACGCGAGCGGAGCCGAAAACTTCTGGGTCGGCCTCTCGCACTTTCTCCCCGGAGGCGGCGCCGAGATGGACGCCACCCCGCTCGAGAAGGTCTACGTGATCGTCAAGGGCGAAGTGACGGTGACAACCGAGGCCGGAGACATCACCTTAGGTCCGCTGGATTCCTGCCGCCTCGCCCCCGGGGAGGCGCGCAGCATCCTCAACCGGACGAACCGTCCCGCCTCGATGCTGGTCGTGATGCCCTATCCGGAAGGTGCACGATGAGCGCGCCGCGGAGCGTCCTTTCTCCGGTCGGGCTGTTCGATCTCTCCGGCCGGGTGGCGTTGATCACCGGCGCAACAGGCGCGCTGGGAGGGGCCGCCGCCCGCGGGCTGGCCGCCGCGGGCGCACGGCTGACGCTCGCCGCGGGCGGGAGCCAGGCCCTGGAGGAGCTCGGATCGGAGCTACGCGAATCGGGGGCGGAGGTCGAACTGGTCGCAAGGCGCCCGAATTCGCCCGAGGGTGCCGAGGCGATCGCCGAGGCGGCGATCCGGGCCCATGGTCGGATCGACATCCTCCTGACCGCCGCCGGGCTCAACAAGACCGCACCAATCGTCGACTTTCCCGAGGAGGATTGGGACGCGGTGATGGATGGAAACGTCCGGGCCAGCTGGCTCGCCTGCCGGGCGGTGGGCAGGCGGATGCTCGATCAGGGCGAGGGTGGCCGCGTCGTGCTCGTCTCCTCGACCCGGGGAAAGCTCGGTCATCCAGCGGGTTATTCGGCCTACTGTCCCTCGAAGGCGGCAATCGACGGTCTGACGAAAACGCTGGCCTGCGAGTGGGGTCCAGCCGGCATCACGGTCAACGCGATCGCCCCCACCGTGTTCCGGTCCAATCTTACGGCGTGGATGTATACCGACGAAGGGCCGGGACAGACCGTGCGAGAACAGATGCTCAGCCGCATACCGCTCGGCAGGCTGGGGGAGCCGGACGACTTCATCGGCCCCCTCGTGTTCCTCGCTTCGCCGGCCTCGGCCTTCGTGACGGGCCAGATCATCTATGTCGATGGCGGCTACACAGCAGGTTGAGACAGGCAGCGCTCCCCACGTGAGCGGCCGGGCTGCCGTTCTCGGGGCGGGCCTGATGGGCCACGGCATTACCCAGGTGCTGGCGCAGAGCGGCATGGACGTCGCCGTCCACGACCCGGTCCCGGATGTGCTGGAGGCCGTCCCGGCCCGGGTGGCCGAGAACCTCCGCGCCCTGGACCAGGACACGGCGGCACTCAACCGGATCGTTCTCGCTCCGACACTCGAAGACGCGGTGGCTGATGCCGAGTGGGTGTTCGAGGCTGCTCCCGAGAAGCTCGAGCTCAAGCAGGAATTGTTCGCCCAGCTCGACGACGCGACGGCGCCGGATGTGGTCCTGGCGACGAACACGTCGGTGATGTCCGTGACCGAGATCGCCGCGCGCGCGCGTGTGAAACGGAGGATCATCGGCACGCACTGGTGGAATCCACCGTTCCTCATCCCACTGGTCGAAGTCGTTCAGACTCAGGAAACCGATCCCGACGTGGTGGCGCGGACGCTCGCGTTCCTGTCGGCGGTCGGCAAGACTCCGGTGCACGTCCAGCGAGACGTACCCGGATTCGTCGGCAACCGCCTGCAGCACGCGCTGTGGCGGGAGGCCTTCAACCTTGTCGAGTCTGGGGTGTGCGCGCCCGAGACGGTCGACACGGTGGTGAAATCCGGTTTCGGCCTGCGGTTGCCGATCCTCGGTCCGATGGAGAACGCCGACCTGATCGGGCTCGACCTCACGCTGGACATCCACGAGTACATCCTGCCGCGGCTTGATCCGCCTTCGCCGGCCTCCGAGGGCCTGCGCCGGCGGGTTCAGGAGGGGCGGCTGGGGATGAAGACGGGAGGCGGCTTCCTCGATTGGCCAGCGGAACGCGCCGAGGAGCTCCGCCGCGCGCTGCGCGCATATCTCGTCCGGGTCACCCGGCAGGGGAGCGCGTAACGCGCGTGTGGGGCGCCGCGGACCGACTTTCAGATGGCAATCAACAACTACGTCAACCAGTTCCTGTAGGACGCTCACCAGGAGGAGTCGAATGAGGACCACCAAGAAATGGCTTAAGGGGCTCGCCGCGCTGCTGGTGACGGGGGCGATCAGTGTCGCTCTGGCGGCCTGTGGCAGCTCGGGTTCGTCGGGCTCGGGCTCGACCTCTGGGCCCATCGTGATCGGGGCCTCGATTCCCATCACCGGGCCACTGGCGGGCTTCGGAGCGTTCGTGAAATGGGGCTATCAGCACGCTGTCAACCAGGTAAACGCGGCCGGGGGCCTTGACGTCGGCGGACGCAAGCGCAAGGTCAACCTGATCCTGCTCGACGACAAGACCGATCCCAACACCACCTCCAACAACGTCCAGCAGCTGATCACCGGCGATCACGTCGACGCGCTGCTCGGCTCCTGCACGCCCGTGCTCGTCAACGCGGGGGCGATCGTGGCCGACCGCCAGCGTGTGCCGATGGTCACCGGATGCGATCCGCTCCTGGCCTTCAAGTCCGTGAAGAAGTGGAACTACGTGTGGGACATTTTCTTTGCCGAGCCGGATCTGGCCGCAGCACCCTTTGGCACGCTCAAGTACTGGCACGCGGCCACCAATCACAAGATCGCGATCCTGCACGACAACGGCCCGGATGGCCAGGGACTCGGACACGCCTGGCCGCTGGTCGCCAAGGCGAACGGCTACACGACGGTGATGAACGCGCAGTACACGACCGAGGCCACGGACTTCTCAGCGGTGATCAACCAGGCCAAGGCGTCGGGAGCCGACATCGTGTTCGTCGACTCGGTCACTCCCCAGGCGGTCTCGATCCGCAAGCAGATGGCCGCAGCCGGCTTTAAGCCCAAGGTGCTCGTGATTGAGAAGGGCGGCGAGCCGCTGCAGTTCGCGCAGGCGCTCGGTCCCCTGGCCAACGGCGTGATGGTCGGTGGCTACTGGGACCCGACGTTCCCGTATCCGGGGGCCTCGGCGCTGCGCCAAGAGTTTGAGCGGCAGACAGGTCAGACATGGTCACAGCACATCGCCGACAGCGACGCGGCGGCGCAGGTACTGCTGGATGCCATCAACCGGGCGGGCAGCACCGACAAGGCGAAGGTCAACGCGGCGATCGCGCAGACCAATAAGACCTACGTGGTGGGCCCAGTGCACTTCGGTACCGATCACACATCGAAGCTGCCGCTGGTGGAGGACCAGTGGCAGAACGGCCAGTCGAAGGTCGTCTTCTCGGCCTTCCCCAACATCAAGCCCGACGGCAAGTTCCTGTTCCCGCTGCCGGGTTAGGGAGCCTGCGGGAAGCGAGGTTCGTAGATGTCCGGGATGCCGTTTCTCCTAGCCGTCACGGTTCCGACCGGTCACGAGTTCGCCACCGCGCTCGTGACCGGTCTTCTGCTCGGCGGGCTGTTTGCCGCGACGGCACTTGGGCTCTCGCTCGTGTTCGGAGTCATGCGCCTGATCAACCTCGTGCACGGCGAGCTTGTGATCCTCGGCGCCTACCTCGCCTTCGAGCTCTCGACGCACGCCTCGGTCGACCCGTTGATCACTCTGATCGTCGTGGTACCGGCGGTGCTGCTGCTTGGCTATCCGGTGCAGCGAATCCTGCTCACACCGGTGATGCGCAAGGGAGCCGAGCCGGCCCTGCTGACCACGTTCGGTCTCTCGATCATCGCCCAGAACGTGTTCCTGCTGATCTTCAGTGGCGACACGCGGTCGCTCAATGCCTCGTACGCCACCTCGTCGGTGACGGTGGTTGGGATCCAGATCCCGACGATGTACCTGATCTCGTTCGGCTTCGCGGTGCTCATGTGCGGGGGAGCCCATCTCGTGCTTCGGCGCACCGCCACCGGCCGTGCCGTGCGGGCCAGCGCCGAGGACGCCGAGGCGGCAGAGGTGATGGGAATCGACATCCGCCGCGTGTACGCGTGGATCTACGGGGTTGCGGCGGCCTGCGCGGCGGTCGGGGGCGTGCTCGTGGGTCTCACCTTCTCGTTTGACCCCACGTCTGGCACCACGTATCTGCTGACCGGCTTCGCAGTCGTGGTCCTGGGCGGTCTGGGCAGCATCAAGGGCACCTTCTACGGAGGGCTGCTCCTGGGGCTGGTCGAGAGCGTCGGGGCCGCGTTCTTCGGCGATGGATATCGGGATTTCATCGGTTTCATGGCCTTTCTGATCATCCTGAGCGTCAGGCCTCAGGGGCTCTTCGGGCGGGCGCGGACGGCATGAACCACTCAGCCGGCCCCGCGCGGCGAGCGGAGGATTCCCCGCGATGGCAGGCGCGACGGCCGAGCCGGCGAGTGGTGGGCGGACTGTTCCTGGTCGCCCTGGCCGTCGTGCTCGCGTTCCTCCCCAATTACGCCAGCGACTACGACACCGTCGTGGGCTACGAGGTGCTGCAGCTTGCGGCCCTGGCTCAGGCCTTCAACCTCCTGGCCGGGTACGGCGGCCTGGTTTCCCTAGCGTCGGCTGCGTTCGTCGGCATAGGCGAATACATGACGACCTGGATGATCATCCATGCCGGCACGCCGCTGATCCCGGCCATGCTGATCGGCGGCTGTCTCGGAGCGCTTTTCGCGGCGCTCATGAGCGTTCCGATGTTCCGCTTCCGCGGCCTGTATTTCGCGATCGGCACGCTCGTCCTCGGCGAGGCGCTACTCCAGTTCATGATCAACTTCAACGGGCTCGGCGGCAACGCCGGCCTGACCTTGACCAACAACGCCCCCACCGACGGGCAGCTCTACCAGCTGACATTGGCGCTCACGGTGCTGGCCACGGTGACGCTGGTGCTCGTGAGACGGCTGCGACTCGGCTCGGCGCTGCTCGCCATCCGCGATAACGAGGAGGTGGCCCGTGAGGTCGGCGTCCCCACCTTCCGCGCCAAGCTGTGGGCGTTCGTCCTCTCGGGCATGCTCATGGCGATCGTCGGCGGCCTGCAGGCGGACAAGCTGGGTCACATCGACCCCTCTGGAGCGTTCTCGCTGCAGTGGACGATCGATATCGTCAACGCCGCGATCATCGGGGGTTTGGGCACCGTGCTCGGGCCGATCATCGGCGCGCTCTTCATCGTCGAGTTCGGGATCAAGCTCGCCAACTATCCGGAGCTGCACGTTGCCATGACCGGGCTGCTCCTGATCCTCGTGATCCGCTTCGCGCCGAGGGGGATCTGGGGGTCGCTGGTCGGTTTCCTTCAGGGTCGGTGGAGCGACCTACGCCCGGAGGCGGACGTGGTCTCCGACCCGGGCAGCTACGAGGGCCGGCAGATCGAGGGAACGCCGGCTGAGCGTCTGCTCGAGGTCGAGCGGATGAGCAAGAGCTTCGGCGGCGTTCATGCCGTCCGGGATGTCAGCTTTCACGTCGCGCCGGGCGAAATCCTGGGGATCATCGGGCCCAACGGGGCCGGCAAGAGCACGCTGATCGGGCTGCTCAGCGGCGCGCTGACGCCGACGAGCGGGCGTATGGTGATCGCCGGTAGGCAGGTCGAGGGACTACGGCCCGAGGTGCGAGCGAGGCTGGGCATCGGCCGGACGCACCAGGTGCCCGCGCCGTTCGCCCGGATGACGGTGCTCGAGAACCTCGAGGTGGCCTGCCTGCACGGCGGGGGACGGCGCCGCCGCGGCGAGGCGCGGCGAGAAGCGCGGTCGATCCTCGAGGTGACGGGATTGGCCGAGTTCTCCGACACCCGGGCCGAAGACCTCGGCCTGCTCCGCCTGAAGCGACTGGAGCTGGCGCGCGCCCTGGCGCTGCGTCCACGCCTGCTGCTGCTGGATGAGATCGCCGCGGGTCTGGTCGAGACCGAGGTCCAGGAATTGGTGGCGCTGATCAAGCGCCTGCGTTCGGAGGTCGAGTCGATGATCGTCGTCGAGCACGTCCTCGATGTGATCCACGATTGCGCCGACCGAGTTGTGGTGCTCGATCAGGGCCAGAAGCTGATCGAGGGAGAGGTGTCGGTGGTCATGGCCGACCCGCAGGTGGCAGCGGTGTACCTGGGAACGGGTGGACGCATCGACGCGGACACCGAGCCGACGTCGATCCGATCCGAGCGTCAGCGTCAGCGCCAGCCGCTGCTGCAGGCGCGCGGGCTGACCGCGGCCTACGGCCATTCGCGCGCTCTCACCGACGTGACAATCGAGATCGGCGAGGGCGAGATTGTCGGCCTGCTTGGTTCCAACGGCGCCGGCAAGACGACGACGGCTCGCGTCCTTTCTGGGATGATCGCGCCGGTGAGCGGGGATATAGAGTTCGCGGGCAAGCGACTCGACGGGCGGCCCAGCCACGAGTTCGTGGCCGCGGGCATCGCCCACTGCATGGAGGGCCGGCGGATCTTCGGCGAGCTTTCGGTGGAGGAGAACCTCCTTGTCGGAGGTCGCACCGCCCCCGACCCGAACGAGCGCCGGCGGCGCCTCAACGAGGTCTACGAGCTGTTCGAGGTCCTCAAGGAGAAGCGCAATCAGCCGGGCAATGAGCTCTCCGGAGGCCAGCAGCAGCAGCTCGCCGTCGGGCGCGCGCTGATGGCCGCGCCGCGGCTCATGCTGCTGGATGAGATCTCACTCGGGTTGGCGCCGGTGATCGTCGACCACGTCTATGGGGCCCTGGCCGAGATCAACCATCGCGACGTGGCGATGCTGATCGTCGAGCAGAACGTGGGACGGGGGCTGAAGCTGGCCGACCGGGTGTACGTCCTCGAGAAGGGGCGGATCGCGCTCAGTGGCACACCAAAGCAGGTACGCAGCGATCCGCGCCTACTGGCACTGTACGTGGGGGAGGCTCGGGGAGCCGCCGTAGCATGAGCTCGGCCGTCATCACCGCCGCCCTGACCGGGCCCATCGCGACCAAGTCCGATAACCCGAACCTGCCGACGACTCCGGAGGAGATCGCCGCTGCTGCGTCGGGCGCGCACGCCAGCGGGGCCGCGGTGGTCCATGTCCACGTGCGTGACGAGCGGGGCGCCCCCACGGCGGACCTGGAGATCGCCCGCCGCACCGTGGGGTTGATTGAGGAGGCGTGCCCGGCGCTGATCCAGCTCTCAACGGGGGTCGGCCTCGACGTCCCGTACGAAGAGCGCGAGCGGCTGGTCGAGGCGCGGCCGCGGATGGCGACGCTCAACGTCTGCTCGATGAGCTTTGGGCCCGGAGAGTTCCGCAATCCTCCCGACGGCGTGCGCCGTCTCGCCGCGCGCATGCGCGAACTCGACGTCAAGCCCGAGCTCGAGGTCTACGACACCGGTCACCTGGAGGTGGCGCTGGCCTTGCACGGCGAGGGGCTGCTGGCTGAGCCACTGCAGTTCTCGTTCGTGCTCGGCGTGCGCGGCGGCGCCGCCGCGACCACGGAAAACCTTCTCGCCATGATCTCGCGGCTGCCCGAAGGGGCCATCTGGCAGGTGATCGCGGTCGGGCGCGCGAACCTGGAGCTGACGGCGATCGGGCTCGCCCTGGGTGGCAACGCCCGCACCGGCATGGAGGACACCCTGACCCTGCGGCGCGGAGTTCCGGTGAGCTCCAATGCCGAGCTCGTAGAGCGACTCGTCGGCGTGGCCCGGGCGATTGAGCGCGAGCCGGCCGATGTGGGGGAGACCGAGGAGCGCCTCGGGCTCCCGGGACGCTAGGGATCTTCCAGCAGAGAGGAGTGACCATGGAGTTCGCCGACGTGGACCGAATCCTGAACCCAGACCCGATGCCTCTCGAGATGGGGATTGAAGACTCGAGAGCGGCGTGCTGCATGTCGCCGCGCGCACCGACATGCGCGACTGCAAGGGACGGATGTTCGAATGGTGGTTTCGCTTTGCTCCGGACGACGAGCAGTACTCGTGGTGGCATCCGGGCGACCACGTCTCCTCGAAGTGGTGGGAGACCAGCCCCCAGACGCACATCGGGTCCACCCACGAGGTGGAGGAACGGATAGGCGGCGACGAGATCCTGCGGCTGTGGATCGCCTTCCATGACCCGACTGAGACCTTCTCCGCCGAGTCCTACAAGGCGGCGCTAGCGTCCGGGTACGTCTCGACTGCCGTCTGCGCGCGCATCGGGATGGGGGACGACCCGCCGCGCGACGAGGTGGGGCGGCCGCGTGGCGGGCGGATGACACACGTCGCCCGCGATACCCCGTACGGCTGCGTGCTGCGCAGCCATTTCTGGCTCGGCCAGGGCCTCGGCGCGCCGGCGGAGGAGCTGCGCGCGCAGTTGCCCGATGAGATCGGACTGGGACTGATGAAGCACGCCTACAGCGAGTTCTTCTACCTGTCGCGCTTCCTACCCTCGCTGTACATCGCTGAGCAGCGCGACGCGGAGCCCGTGCCGCTGCCGTGGTGAGGAAGCGACGGACGATCGCTGCGCCGGTAGGGCAACCACGTCCGGCTCGAGACCAACGAGCGAGACGGGGTTCTCGATCGGACTATGGTGCTGTGCCGACGTCAGGTGCCGTTCGCTGAGTGGCCTGTGGCCACCGCGAGCACGGTCTCTGCGTGCGCGTCGCTGAAGCCTCGCCACGCGACCATCTGATCCGGCCTGATCAGAGCGAGCGGAGCCTCATACAGGTCACGCGCCTCGTTGCGTGGCACGTCGACGATCGCGAGATCGATCCGCAGCCGGCGGGCGGCGCGTAGGAGACCATCCGCTGAGCGCGGCGTTGGCCCGAGCCGCAGCAGCGTCCAATCGACGCCAAACGTGTCGTAGAGCGATCGATCGTCGTCGAGCCAGACGTGTGGTGCGCGTCCGCCCGGCGTCGCGCTCGGTTCGTAGCTGTTCGGGGCATCTGGGGGTGCTTGGGACCCGTCGGGTACAACGATGGGCGAGCCTGTGTAGCGGGTGCCGAACGTGATGCCGGGGATGTCGAACTCGGCGCGGCCGTGTCTTTCCAGGTATTCGCCGGCCTTGCGGCGGAGCTGCTCCCCGACCGGTCCCTCATCCTCGAGCCTTGGCTCAGGCAGCAAGCGTCCGAGCGACTCGGCGAAGGATCGGGCGTGGCCTGTGTTCCGGACGGCGACGGGCCGGCGCTCGAGCTGATAGCTGTCGAGGAGCAGTGGGCCAGCGCGACCTTTGATCGCGTCGGCGAGCTTCCAGCCAAGGTTGACCGCATCTTCGACCGCGGTGTTGTAGCCGAGGCCGCCGGCTGGGGTGAACAGATGCGCCGCATCGCCGCCGAGGAAGATCCGACCGCGCTGGAAGCTTTGGGCGACGAGCGCGTGACCTGCTGTCCACGTGCCCCGGGACAGGATCGTGGCGCCTATGTCGCTGCCGACAGCGGATCTGAACATCGCCAGCGCGTCTGCCTCGCTGATGCGCTTCTCGTCCTCGTCGTCGCGCAGCTGCGTGTGGAACGCGAACTCACCTCTCCCATCCACCGCGGCCATGAACGCTCGCCGATCACGGTTGAAGGTGACGTTCATCCACGCCGGACGATGCGGGACCCGCTCGTAGAACTGGGATGCCGACAGGTAGATCGCATGCATACGACCGCCGAAGAAGTCACGGACCACGGCTGTCTCGCCCGTCCAGCCGATGCCCAGCCGTCGGCGGATGTAGCTGTGCGCGCCGTCGGCGCCGACGAGGTACCGAGCCATGACGTGGCGCGTCTCCTCCCCCTCGACTCGGGCGATACGTGCCTTGACACCCCCGTCTCCTTCGACGAAGTCGGTCAGCCGCCAACCGTAGTTGATCGAAATTCCGGGCAACGCCTCGGCGTGGCTACGCAAGACCTTCTCGACATACTTCTGCGATACGCGATGCGGCAGTTCCGCCGCGCTCCATGATCCGGACAGCCGTTTGACGCGCTCGCGCGCCTCACGCGCCGATGGAGACGGAACCTCGCGAGCTCGTGGGTGGCAAAGCGCGTGAAGTACGCAATGTCGGTAGGGAAGTCATCCGGCAAACCCAGACTTCGCACCTCATCCGCAAACCCGAGCCGCCGGTAGTACTCCATCGTCCGCGCTTGCGTTGCGTTTGCTTGGGGGTTAAAGGCGGTTGAGGGCTTGGGATCGACGAGCGCGGCCGTCACACCTCTTCGGCCCAGCTCGTTGGCGAGCATCAGCCCGAAGGGCCCACCTCCGGCGATCAAGACGTCCACCGCGGAAACGGTCACAGCGATCGCCTGATCACGAGCTCGTGGGTCAGCCTCCGTGATCGCGCTGGAAGGACGGGGGCCATGTGGCGTCATCTGGGATGATGCGCGCAGTGCAGAAACATATAGTCCCAGTCGCGCCGGAGGACATCACGGCCAAGGCCGTCGCGAGTTTCAGCGACGCGCGGAGCCCTCGCGCACGCGAGATAATGCAGAGCCTCGTGCGTCACCTGCACGGCTTCGCGGCCGAGGTCAGCTTGAGACAGGAAGAGTGGCAAGCGGGGATAACGGCGCTCACCGCGACCGGCCAGATCACCGACGAGCGCCGGCAGGAGTTCATCCTCTGGTCCGACGTGCTGGGGCTGTCGATGCTCGTGGATGCGCTCGGGCATCAGTTCTCTCCGGGTGCGACCGAGTCGACCGTGCTCGGCCCGTTCTACGTCCCGGGCGCACCGGTTCGCGACTACGGTGCGAACATCGCCGAGCAGGCCAGCGGGACGCCCGCATGGGTGCACGGCCGCGTGGTCGACGCTCTGACCGGTGAGCCGCTGGCCGGCGCGGAGGTCGATGTGTGGCAGAACGGTGACAACCGTCTGTATGCGGTTCAGGACCCGAACGCACCAGAGGAACATCTCCGCGGGCGTTTCCGGGCGCGGGAGGACGGTTCATACGCGTTCCTTGCCGTCCGGCCCGCCGCCTATCCAATCCCTGATGACGGTCCTGTCGGGCAGATGCTCGGCGCTACGGGGCGCCATCCATGGCGGCCGGCGCATATCCATATCATCGTCAGGGCGGAGGGCTACCGGACGCTGGTCACACACATTTTCGACCGCGAGAGCGAATATCTCGACTCCGACGCGGTGTTCGCCGTCAAGCCGTCGCTGCTCCGCACGTTTGCACAACGTGACGCTGACGATCCGGAGCGGCCGGACGGAGTTGAAGGTCAGTGGTGTGCGCTCGAGTGCACTCTGGCTCTGGCTCCCGGCGATGGACGCGAACCGCACGACCCCGGCAGGACCGCCTGACCGGGCCGCCGCCCGATCCGCTTGGCGCCTCGGCCAGCGTCGCGGCGACGACTCCGCGCCTCGGGCGGGGTGAGCTGGGGCACTGAGCGCCTTGAGACCGCTCCTGGGGCTTACGCCTTCGCTGCGGTGAGGTCCAGCAGCCACCGCGCCCGCTCATCGATCAGCTGCTCCCGCGCGTTTCGCGCCGCGCCGGGCGCGTGTCGCGCTATCCCTCGGAGGCGCCGGCGGGCAGCGGCGGCATCGCGGACGCTCCGGGCCTGGCCTGCACGGTGCTGGCGCCCTGAGTGACGGAGACCGCGGCACAACCACCGGCGGGAGCCGGTTACGGCGCGGTAGGAGTGAGCGCCGGGGCGCCCGGCTCGGTGCCGGCGCCAGCACCGTGGAGATCGTCGGCACCGTCGAGATCGTGCAGGGCGCGGGCGAGCAGCCTCCAGAGCGTGGCGCGCTCTTCGGCGTCCAGCGCCTGGAGGACCTGGTCCTCGACCTCTTCCATTGCGCTGTCCCGCCCGTTGCAGTGCCTCGCGGCCGGCGGGGGTGATGTGGACGCGGTGGCGGCGGCGGTCCTCGGAGTCGCGGCGGCGGATGAGATAGCCGCGGTCCTCGAGCTCGTTGAGGAGCAGGACGACGTTCTTGGCGTCCATGCACAGCGCGTCGACGAGTTCCTGCTGGGGGGTGTCGTCGTGGTCGCCGAGGTAGCTCAGCGCCATGACCAGACGCAGGTCGAGCCCCAGCTGCTCGGGGCTGCTGCGCCGCATCACCTGCTTGGACGAGCCGCGGCAGCAAGAACATCGTGCTGGCGGGACAACCGCGTCTTTTCAGTGGATCCCATAACGCGTCGAGATTATAGCGCAATTTCAGGCATCAGTGGGCAACATCTGAATCGTAACCAGTCTGTAATTGATTCTTGCGACAGGGATCATCCGTGCTAGGCTACTCATCAATGCAACCAGAAGGAATCCAGATGAGCACCACAAGCCCGGCCACGCGCCGCCCCAACCGGTGGGCAGTCCTCGCCCTGCTCGGAATCGCCCAGCTGATGGTCGTGCTCGACGCGACGATCGTGAACATCGCGCTGCCGTCGGCGCAGCGGACGCTCCATTTCTCCAACGACAACCGGCAGTGGGTCATCACCGCCTACGCGCTGGCCTTCGGCAGCCTGCTGCTGCTCGGCGGCAAGCTCGGCGACCTGTTCGGGCGCAAGTGGACGCTGATCGGCGGCCTGACCGGGTTTCGCCATCGCCTCGGCCATCGGCGGGCTCGCCCAGTCGTTCGGGATGCTCGTCGGGCGCCCGCGCGCTGCAGGGAGCCTTCGGCGCGATTCTCGCCCCGTCGGCGCTCGGCCTGCTCACCGTGACCTTCCAGGGCTCCCCGGACCGCCCCAAGGCGTTCGGGATCTTCAGCGCGATCGCCGCCGGCGGCGCGTCGGTCGGCCTGCTGCTCGGCGGCGTGCTCACCCAGACCATCTCCTGGCGCTGGTGCCTGTACGTCAACCTGCTGATCGCCGTCCCGACCGCGATCCTGGCCTTCCGGCTGCTGACCAACGAGCGCCAGCCCGCTCGCCCGCGGCTCGATCTGCCGGGCACCCTGCTGGCCTCGGGCGGCCTGTTCGCGCTCGTCTACGGCTTCTCCAACGCCGAGACGCACTCGTGGTCTGACCTCGATCACGATCGTGGCGCTGGCGGCCAGCGTCGTGCTGCTGAGCGCCTTCGTGGCCCTGGAGCGGCGTGTCGCCCATCCGCTGCTGCCTCTGCACATCGTCTGGGACCGGGCCCGCGGAGGCGCGTACGCGACGATCGCCCTGGCCGGCTCGGCCGTGTTCGCGGTCTTCCTGTTCCTCACCTACTACCTGCAGCAGAACCTCGGCTACTCGCCCCTGAAGACGGGGCTGGCCTTCCTGCCGATGACCGCGATGATCGTCCTCACCTCCACCACCGTGCAGACGCGGGTCCTGCATCGCACCGGCGCGCGGCCGCTGGTGATGGGCGGGATGACGCTCGGGATCATCGCGATGCTCATGTTCACCCAGCTGACCCCCAGCGGCGCCTACGTCACGCACGTCCTGCCCGGCGCTGCTGCTGACCGGCGTCGGGATGGGGTGCGTGTTCGCTCCCGCCTTCTCGACGGCGACCCTCGGCGTCAAGAGCAGCGACGCCGGGATCGCCTCGGCGATGGTCAACACCTCCCAGCAGGTCGGCGGCTCGGTCGGCACCGCCCTGCTGAGCACGATCTTCGCCAGCGCGGCCGCCAGCTTCGCCTCCACCCACGCCCGGACCGCCGGGCTGGCCACCGCGGCCTCGATCCACGGCTACACGACGGCCTTCGTATGGGCCGCCGGTCTGTTCGCCGCCGGGCTGTTGGTCGCGACTTTCGTCCTCCCCAGGGACGGCGCCGCCCGCGCCCGCGCCGCCCAGGACCAAGCCAGCAGTGACCTCAAGTTCAGCCTGGAGACCTCATGAACATCCACACCCGCCACACTCCGTTCTCCGCGCGGCGACCTCATCTCCGAGCGCGCCGCCCGCCGGGCCACCGCCCACCGCCGGCCGGCCGCCGGGTCAGAGCCCACGCCGACGCCAACCGCCGCCCCGGACGCACCGCCAGTCAGGGAGCTCCCTAGCTCCGGCCGGCGAAGCCCGGATCCTGCGCCGGTGGTCGGTGGCCGAGCTCATCGCCCGCGCCACCGCCGGGCCCCCGATGGTCGCCTGAGTCCCGGCCGCGCGCCGGGCTCGCCAGGTCGCTCCCGTGTCCGCCACCGCGTCTCCCGGACGCCCCCCGGTGCCAGCCGCCGCCGACGTTCCGGTGCTCGCGCCGGGAGCGCCGCGACGCCAGCCACCGGTGCAATCCGCACCGGTGGAGCAGCTCGAACGCCACGACCTGCGCCGCCGGATGCTCACCGTGCTGGTGCTCGGCCGTCTGCGCGGCGACGGCGTTGCTGGCGGTCCCCGACCTGCGCCCGGTCGTCCGGGAGATCACCGCGATGAATCCGGCGCTCGTGGCCGTCGCAGTCGTCCTCGAGCTGGCCTCGTGCCTGAGCTTCGTGGTCATCTTCCGACTGTTCTTCGCCCCCGTCCCGAGTGCTGCGGCGCGGGAGATGGCGTGGTCGCAGATGGGGTCCGGCGCGCTGCTGCCCGGCGGCGGCGTCGGCTCGCTCGCCGCCGGCGGCTGGCTGCTCCACCTGGCCGGCATGCCCACGCGGTCAGATCCTCCGCCGCTCGAGCGGCCTGTTCTTCCTGACCAGCGCGATCAACGTGATCATGCTCGGGGCCGGTGGCCTGCTCCTGCTGCTGGGGATCGGCGGCGGTCCCGACGACGTGCTGCGCGCGGGGCTTCCCGCGATCGCAGCCGTCGCGGCCATCGTCGCGGTGCTCGGGCTGCCGGCGCTCACCCGCCACCTCGCCCGCCGGCGCCCCGGCGCCGCGTGGCTGGATGACATCGGCGCGGGTATTCCCGCCGCGCGCGAGGCGCTGCTGCGGCCGAGCTGGCGCCTGCTGCGGCGCGCTCGGCTACCTGCTGTTCGACATCGCCGTCCTGTGGACGACCCTGGCCGCGGTCGGGCCGGTGCCCCCGGTGGCGGCGCTCGTGGTCGCCTACCTGGTCGGCTACCTGGTCAACGTGGTGCCGATTCCCGGGGGCATCGGCGTGCTCGACGCCGGCCTGGTCGGCGCCCTCGCGCTCTACGGGCTGCCGCCGCTGCACGCCGCGGCGGCCGTGCTCGTCTACCACGCGGTCGCGTTCTGGATCCCCACCCTCGGCGGGACCCTGGCCTACGCGCGCCTGCGGCCGCGCCTGGCTTCGCTGTCCTCAGGTCGATGAGGGCAGATTCAGCTCCCGGAGACGAGCGCGGTGTGTCACATCTTTCGCTCGGCGCGTGTCTCACATATTGACCCGCGAGCAGCGACCCGTGTGACGGGCGTAAGCTCGAACGGGTTGGCAACCGGCATTACGACACTGGAGGACAGCCGACGATGGAGGCAAGGATCAACAACCCGACGATGACCTTCCCCGGCGCGATGGCGGCGCTGACCAGGCTCAGTGCGTCGATCGGCGACGCCGGGATCCCAGAAAGCACCCGCAAGCTGATCGAAGTGCGCGCCAGCCAGATCAACGGCTGCGGCGTGTGTCTGGACATGCACTCGCGCGAGCTGCAACAGCTTGGCGAGTCCAGCGAGCGGATCTCCATGGTGGCCGCGTGGCGCGAAGCGCCGTACTTCACCGACGCCGAACGTGCCGCGCTGGCACTGACCGAGGCCGCGACTCGGCTCGCGGATCGTCCCGATCCGGTCTCCGACGAGGTCTGGGAGGAGGCCGCGCGCCACTACACGGAGGAGCAGCTCGGGGCGCTCGTGATCGAGATCGCGGCAATCAACGCCTGGAACCGAATCAACGCCACCACGAGGCAGCCGACCGGCGAATGGGTGGAGCAGTTCCTCTCGACAACTCATCAGCCGGCCTGAGCATCTAGGCCAGCTCTACGAGAGCGGAGCCGGTCGGATCCCCCCGGCCGGCTCTCGCGCTGGGACGAGCCGCCGCGTAGCAAACATCGCCCCCGAGCTTCAGATCAAGCTTCGAGATGCTCATGCGCAGACCCGAGCAAGGCTCGTCTGGACGAACATCACCGGCAGCAGACGCCCCTACACTCCCGTCGTATGTCTCCAGCGCGCCAGCCCGCGTTGGCCGTGCGGCTCGGTATCTCTTGGCTGACCAACGCCATCGTCCTGGCCGTAGTGGCTGGCCTCCTGAGTGCGGTCCACGTCCGCGATCTGGGGTCCCTGTTGGCTGCGGCGGCGGTGTTCGGGGTCCTCAACACCGTGCTGAAGCCGTTCCTTCGCTTCATCACCTTCCCACTGGCCATCCTGACCCTGGGGCTCGCCTGGTTCTTCGTCTCGATGCTGATGCTGGTGATCACGAGAGACATCGTGAGCGGCTTCCAGCTCCATGGCTTCGGCACTCTGGTCGCGGCCACGCTGATTGTCTGGGTGGTGAACATGATCCTCGACCTGACCCCGGGTCCGTGGCAGATCACCGGCCACCGTCGCCGCCTGCGTGGTCGCGAGCGGTGAGTTGCGTGGTGTCGCCGATCGCGTCCGCCACTCGCGTGGCGTGGCAGATCGTGTCCGTCACTCCCCGGACACCGCGGCGCTGCTGGCCATCGCAGTCGCCGTCCTCGTCGCCAATCTGCCTTCGCTGCTCGGGTTCTTCGACCCGAACCCGCTTGACTTCCGCAGCGGGCTGACCCAAGCGATCACGCACGGCCTGCTGACCGGCAGGCCGACGATCGACCCGAGTAATGGCTTCACCTCGCAGGCGATCGGGCACCTGGCCGCGCTCGACCTTCTGCATCTCCATCTCCCGTGGTGGAACCCGTACGAGGCCACCGGGATGCCGCTGCTCGGCGAGACGCAGTCCGCCGCCCTGTTCCCGCCCACGCTGCTGACCGCATTCGCCAACGGTCAGCTCTACGAGCACGTGCTGCTCGAACTGATCGCCGGGATCTGCACGTACCGCCTGCTCAGGCGGATCGGCGTCACCCGCCCGGCGGCAATCGCCGGGGCGGTGGCGTTTGCGTTGAACGGCAAGTTCGCCTGGTTCGCCGACGCCGGAGTGAACCCGCTGCCGTTTCTCCCCATGTTGCTGCTGGGGATCGAGCGGGCGTTTGACGCGACCAAAGCACGCCGCCGGGCGGGCTGGCGCCTGATCGCGCTTGCCGGTGCTCTGTCGGCCTACGCGGGCTTTCCCGAGGTCGCCTACATCGACGCATTGCTGGCCGTGGTTTGGGCCGGCTGGCGCTGTGGCTGCCTCGAGCGCCGAGAACTCGGCCGGTTCCTGATCAAGCTCGGCCTGGGAGGCGTGACCGGGGCACTGCTCGCGGCCCCGATGCTGCTGGCCATGTTCGACTACCTGGGCCATGCCGATCTGGCCGTCCATGCCGGCACGCAGCTGGGGGCTCGGCACCTGTCCCTGAGCGAATTCCCCCAACTCCTGATGCCGTACATCTACGGCCCGGTCAACGGCGCTCCGCACGCATCGATCTGGATCATGGTGGGGGGATATCTGTCGACGGTCCTGCTGTTGTTTGCCGCGCTCGGCCTCATCACCCCGGGCCGCCGCGGGCTCAAGCTCGTCCTGGTCGCTTGGGGGTTGCTCGTGTTCGCTCGCATGTACGGCCAGCCGCCACTGGTCGGCCACGTCCTCGGCGTCCTGCCCGATATCGCGAGGCTCCAGTTCTACCGCTACGCCACGCCCGCGTTCGAGCTGCCGGTGATCGTGCTCGCCGCCCTCGGGCTCGACGGTCTGACGCGGGGGCGGGCGCATCGGCGGCGAGTCATCGCCGGCGCGCTGGTGGCTAGTGCGGCGGTCGCCGGCGCGGCGATCGTCGCCCGGCCTGTCGTTGACTCGTTGTCGGCCACGGTCCGCCACGGCGCCGCCTTCTTCCAGGTGTCGATCGCCTGGGGGGTGCTGAGCGCGGCGGCAGTGGGGGCCATGGCGCTCGTGCGCGCCGCCCGCCTGCGCGCCGCCCTGCTGGCTCTCATCATCGTCATCGATGCGGTGGTGCTGTTCGCCGTGCCCGAGTTTTCAGCCCCACGCGCGACGCGGGTCGATCTCACCCCGGTGACCTACTTGCGCCGCCACCTCGGCGAGTCGCGGTTCTTCACCCTCGGTCCGATCCAGCCCGACTACGGCTCCTACTTCGGTCTCGCCTCGCTCGCTGTCGACGACTTCCCGCCGAAGAGCTACGCCAGCTACATCCACTCCCGGCTGGATCCCGCCGCCGGGTTCATCGGCTTTTCGCGGGTGGGCCGGCTATCGCCGGAGTCTGAGTTGCTGCGCCACGTAGGCGGCTACCGCTCCGCCGCCGTGGGCTATGTGCTCACCCCGGCGGGGGAGGCGCTCCCAACGACTCGCGGCGCGTTCCGGCTCGTGTTCCGCAGCCCGACCACCTGGATCTACCAGCTGACCCGAGCCGCGCCGTACTTCGGCGCCGCGGGCTGCCAGGTGGTGTCCGCACAGCGCGACAGTGCCCGGGTCCTGTGCCCACGACCGGCGACCCTGATTCGCCGTGAGACCTGGTTTGCCGGCTGGAGCGGGCAGCTCGACGGTCATCCGGCGCCGATCCGCCACGTCGACGGGGTGTTCCAGGCTGTCACGGTGCCGGCGGGCTCGCATAGCGTCAGCTTCAGCTTTGTGCCGGCTGGCATGGACTGGGCACTGCTTTGCCTGCTGGCCGGATGCGCGCTCATCTTCGCGCCCGAGGCCCGGGGGCTGATGACCGGGGCGCGAGCGGCGCGAGCGGCGCGAGTGGCGACTGTCGGCGCTCAGGACCGCTAGCCTGCCTCGGGGGCAGTTCGCCGGCAGCGCCGTCCTGGTCTCGTCGGGAGCGCGCCTCGGGAGCGCGCCGCCCGCTCCACCCGCCCACGATGCCCCGTCTCACCCGCCCCCTCATCGCCGCGGTCACGTTCATCGCGGCGGTCGCCCTTATCGCCGGCTTCACTACGCCGGCCGCGCGAGCCGCGGCTCCCAACAGCGCGGGTCCGCTGTTGTGGACGGCGCCGGGCGCGATCGACATCAACCCGATCGATGCGATGGCCTGCCCGACGGCACGCCTGTGCGTGGCGGTTGACCGGTCCGGCAATGTCCTCTGGTCGACAAATCCGGCCGGCGGCCCGGGCGCGTGGCGGGCCGCCAAGGTCGACGGAGGCAATGAGCTGACCGGGATCGCGTGCCCATCGGCCGGCCTGTGCGTTGCCGTCGACGCCGCGGGCAACGTCATCACCTCGCCGGATCCGACCGGCGGGCAGGCGGCGTGGACGGTGGTCAAGATCGATACCACTCAGGTGCAGGCCAATACCGACACCACCGGCTCGGTCCTGCTGCGTGGCGTCTCCTGCCCGTCCACCGGCCTGTGCGTGGCGGTCGACGGGGCCGGCAATGCCCTGGCCTCGACCGATCCCGCCGGCGGCGCCGCGGCCTGGACGATCACGCAGGCCGACACCGACCGCAGCTTTGGCTGTAGCGGCGCGGGGCTGACCTGCCAGCCGCCGCTCGTCGGGGTCTCGTGCCCGTCGGTCGCGCTGTGCGCAGCGGTCGACTTCTCCGGCAACATCCTGACGACCCAGAATCCGACGGGGGCGGCCACGTGGAGCAGCGCGCCGACCGACAGTAGTCAGCTCAGCTCGCTGTGGGGGATCTCGTGCCCGGTCGCCGGTTTCTGTGCCACGGTGGACGGGACCGCGGGCCGTGCGATCACCTTCAACCCGGCGCTGCCCACCGCGCAACGTGCGCGCGCGCTGCCCGACGCACTGTACGGAATCTGGTGCCAGTCACCCTCGCTGTGCCTCACGTCCGCCCAAACACAGGGCGGTCTTTCCGGCTTGCTCGGGTCCTACAACCCCGCCGCGACGGGATCGACCTGGTCGCTGAGCAGCCTCGGGGCGATCAACACGGTCGCCTGTCCGTCAGCCTCGATGTGCCTGGCCGGCGATGACCAGGGTGATGTCGCCGCGGGCCTGACCACCCACGCGATCACAGCCCTGCTCAGCACCGAGCTGCTCTCATCGCGCCACCTGCCGACGATCGCGGCCCTGGACAAGACGCGAGCCGAGCGGTTCGTCCTCACCAGCCCGATCGCCGCGCGGATCGCGCTCGCATGGACGGTGCCGGGCAGAGTGCCCCGCACCCCGGTGACGGTCGCCTCCTCGAGTCATGGATTCAGCACCCCCGGCACCGCGGCGCTGACCCTGCGGCTGACCCCCGCCGGGGTGCGCCTGTTCCGCAGCGCGACCACGCGGGTGACCGTGACCGCCACAGCGAGCTTTGCTGCCGGGACCGGGTCGCTGCGCACGGTGCGGTCACGCACCTTCACCCACCCGCCCAAGCCGAAAAAGCGGCCCAAGCCGAGCAAGCGGCCCAAGCCGAAGAAGAAGCCTCGCCACACGCGGCGGAGCTAGCCACTACGCGGGATCAGAGGTACCTGCCGGTCGCCTTGGCGACGGTCAGGGTGGCCGTTGCCGCGCCGAGCGTCGGGTGGCGAGCCACGAGGTGGACTGTGCCCGTGCGCCGGACCTCTGAGCGAATGAACACCGCGCCGACGCCGCCGTACTCGGCGAACGCGAACGGGTTCTGCCCGACGATCGCCGCCGGCCCGCGCAGCGAGACCGTCACATCGCCCGAGACGTACGGGCGCTGGTTGCCGAAGACGTCCAGGGCGCGGAAGCCCAGGCGCGTCGTGTCGGAGCCGTCGGCGATGATCTGCGCGTCCTCCAGGTCAAGACCGAGGCGGTCGCTCGCCGGGTTGGACGACATCTGCAAAGTGGCAACGTGGCGGCCTTGGTAGTAGCCGGTGACGGTCAGCGTGGGCAAGGTCGAGCCGTCGACCGTCAGGTCGACCAGAACCGGCGGGTAGGCCAGGTTGCCGAAGTCGCTGGTGTCGGGCGTCGCCACGGTCAGCAGCTGGCCGTCGACGTACACGTCGAGCTGATCGCAATTGGTGGCCAGAATCGAGTTCGGTCCGGGGCCGGTCTGGGGCGAGCCCGGGCCGAAGTCCCAGAAGAAGGCAGGCAGGATCACCGGGTCGATGAGCGGGCTCATCTGGGAGCGGTAGAACGATGCGCCGGGCTTGGCGACGCGGAAGGTGTCCATCACCCCGGGTGAGCGCAGGTTCTCCCAGTTGCGGTTACCGCCGACGAGGGAGGAGTAGTCGACACCGGCCCAGGCGAGCACGCCCGCGTAGGCCGGATTGGCCCGGGCCTGCTGATTGACCTCGGCGTGGAGCTTGGCCTGGGCCTGGAGGGTTGACGAGGGATCGATCCACCGGTACTGCGGTGATCCGGTGAGCGCTCCCACCGCCTCGCTGATCAGATAGGGGACCCCGGGCAGCGGCGGCGAGATCACCGCGTCGGCGCTCGCCGAGCCGCGGGCGGTGGATCCGTAGTCGTTGTAGGCGAACACGTCCTCGGCCCATCCGGTCTCCGAGCGGGTCATCATCGCTCCGCTGGTCGCTCGCGTGCCATCGAGCGTGTCGGCGAGCTGGCGGGCTTCGGCGTAGAGCGTGGGGTAGCTCTGGGTCTCGTTCAGCCGCGTGGCCCATACGGTCACCGAGGGCCGGTTGCGATCCCGGAGGACCATGTCGTGCACGTTCTGGAGGAAGATGGCCTTGAAGTTCTCATCACCGATGTAATCCCAGCCCGGCGGCTCCTCCCACACCATCAGGCCGAGCTCGTCGCAGGCGTCGAGGAAATGCGGTGAGGGCGGGTAGTGCGAGCAGCGGACCATGTTGCAGTTCAGCTCGTCCTTGAGCAGCTGCGCGTCCCGGGCCTGAAGGCGGCTCGACGCCGCCATCCCGGTGTAGGGGAACAACTGGTGGCGGCTGAGCCCGAAGATCTGCAGTCGCTGGCCGTTGAGGTAGAACCCGTCCAGCTCGAAGGTGGCATGCCGAAAGCCCGTGCGCACCGCGACGGTGTGCGAGGGGACGGCGCTGCCGCTCAGCGTGACGCGAACGGTATAGAGCTTGGGCGCGCTCGGCGACCACAAGGCGACGCGCAGATCCGGCAGCGTGACGGAAACCACGTTGGTGCCCCGGACGACCTTGTGCGTGGACGTCTGCGTGGCCAGCCTGGTCTTGCCATCGAGCAGCTCGACGGTCATCCGCATCGGGTTTCGGACCGTCGCGGGGGACTCGATGGTGACGGTCAGGTCCAGACCCGGGCGCGAGGCCAGAACGTCGACCGGCTTGGCGAACACGTCGGCGATGTACGTCGCTGGGACGACGCGTAGGCTCACGTCACGGTAGATCCCGGCCGGCATGAGGAAGTCGACGGCGCTCGCCCCCTTGAGGTTGCCCAGCGGGGGAATGTTGAGCAGCCGGCCGTCGACGACGACACCAAGATCGTTCTCCCCGGGGATCAGCAGCTCAGTCAGCTCGACGGAGAAGGGCAGGAACCCACCCACGTGCTGGGCGAGCTCGATGCCGTTCAGGTACACGGTGGCGTTGGTCATCACCCCATCGAAGTCGAGAAACACGCGGGCGTCGCTGAGCGGCTCGATCGAGAACCGCTTGCGATAGATCCACACCTGCTCCCAGCTCGACGGATTCCACTCGCCCCAGGACAGCGGCACGACCGTGTGGGGGAGGTTCACCGGGCTGAAGGCGGTGTCGCGGTAGCTCGGATCCTGCGATCCGGGCTGATAGACGCCGCCGAAGCGCCAGCCCTGATTGAAGTCATAGGTCTCGGTGATCGGCGGCAGCGACGCGCGGCAACGGCTTGTGCTGCCGGCCCGTCAGCGCCCGTGCGGCCGGAGTGCCGACCGCGAGTGCCGCGCCCCCGAGCGCCCCAGCACCTAGCAGCGCGCGCCGGGTGAGGACGCGATCAGGGCTGGAGGATCGTGGGCTCAAGCGCTGGTGGGGTCGATTCGATGCGGGACGGCCGAATATCGCCCCGTCCAGATCGCCCCCGATCCACGCTTTGACGCTAGCGCACCTGGCCCCCGAGAAGCCTCGGTTCAGACCGTCGTCCTCCTGGTGCTCAAAACCGAGGTCGCGGGCTCGGCCGGGGCAAACCGGTACGGTGAGGGAGTGGCGTCGATTTCGGATCGTCCGCGGTCGGCGTCAGCCACCGCCGGGCGCGAGAAGCCCGTCAGGGCGGTACCGCGGGTTGAACGGGTTGAGGTCTCCCTGCACGGCCAGCGGGTGAACTTCAGCATCGCGGGCCAGGGGCCACCGGTCGTGCTGATCCATGGCGTCGCCGGCCGCGCCGCTCAGTGGGACCAGGTCGCTCAGCTGCTGGCCGGCAGCCATACGGTCATCGCGCCCGATCTGCTCGGGCACGGCGAATCGGCCAAGCCCCGCGGTGATTACTCGCTCGGGGCGCACGCTTCGGGCATCCGCGACCTGCTGGTGGGCCTCAACTTCCCGCGCGCGAGCATCGTCGGGCACTCGCTCGGCGGCGGGATCGCGCTGCAGTTCGCCTATCAGTTCCCCGAGCGCTGCGAGCGGCTCGTGCTCGTCTCGAGTGGGGGCCTGGGTGGGGACGTTCACCTGCTGCTGCGGGCGGCGACGCTGCCGGGTTCGGAGATCGTCTTGCCGCTGCTCGCCCATCCGCGCGTGCTGGAGTTCGTTTCGCTGCTTCCCCGGGCGCTCGGACGCATGGGGTGGCGGGCGCGTCCCGATCTGGCCGAGATGGCGCGGGGTTATCAGTCACTCTCCAATCCGGAAGCGCGAAATGCGTTCATTCACACGCTGCGCAGCGTGATCGACCCCACCGGCCAGCGAATCAACGCAGCCGACCGGCTTTACCTGGCGGCGAAGATGCCGTCATTGATCGTGTGGGGTGCTCGCGATCGCATCATCCCGGTCGAGCACGCGCAGCCTACGCATGAGGGCATGCCCGGCAGCCGCCTCGAGCTGTTTGACGACGCGGGGCATTTTCCCCATCTCGATGAGCCGGTTCGGTTCGCGCAGACCGTTGAGGGCTTCTTTGCCGAAACCGAGCCAGCCCGGCTGGATACAGGCATGATGCGAGAGCTCGTGCTCTCGCGCGACCCGAAGTCGGCCGCGGTGCTCGAGCGGCTCCAGCGCGAGCATCCCGCCGCCTGATCGCGGAGGCCCAGCGAACGCCGGGGCACCAGCCACTCGGGCGGAACGGGTGTCAGCTCGGAGGTGGAGGTGGCCTCTCCGGCGGGGGTACTGGGGCGGCGCCCGAGAGAGTGCCGGTGGCCTGAGCTCGGATGATCGCGTCGAGCTGGGCGCCGAAGAGGAAGACGATCGCCGAGATGTAGAGATAGGCCATGGCGACGATCACCGAAGCGAGGCTCCCGAACACCGACTCATACGACGCGACGTCGGCCAGGTAGAGGTAGAAAACGACTGACACGATCACCCAGGTCGTGATCACGATGGTGGCGCCGAGACTGACCCACGGCAGCGTCTGTGGCGTTGCCGGAGCATGTCGGACCAGCAAGCCGACGGCCAGTAGCAGGAGCCCTGCGACAAGCGCCCAGCGGACCAGGAACCCGAGCGTGGCCCAGGCAATGCCGGAATGAGCCGCCGCCAAGAACGGCGCGAACAACGCGCACAGCGCCGCCAGGATGAAGCACGCGCCGACCTCGATCGACAGCGCGAACGAGACGGTGTAGCGCCTGAGGAACGACCGCTGGACCGACGCCCCGTAGATTCGCACGAGCGCGCCCATCACCGCCCGCACCGCACCTGACACCTGCCACAGCGCCAGGCCCCCGCCGACAGTCGCCCACAGCACCCGCCGGCTGGCGAAGACGGTCTGCACGGCGTTCTGGATCACCGTGAACACGGGGCCCGAGACGTTCGCCCGGATCTGCGGTTCCAGGTGGTCTCGCCAAACGCTGTCTAGATCAAGGAGGCCGGCCACGCCGAGGACGAACAGCAGGAACGGGATGATCGCCGTCAGGATCTGAAATGAGATCGCGCTCGCATAGGTCAGGAGGTCATGCTGTTCAAAGCCGTCCAGCAGCGCGCGAGCCAGTTCATGGATCCGCGTCGTGAGGCGCCGATCCTTGCTCCAGCGAGAAGCCGCTCCGACTGTCGGAGGCGCAGCCGACGCGACCCTTCGCGACTTCAGCATCGGCCGACGCTACCACCGCCCGTGTCGTGGCGATGGTCATCAGACCTGCCATCGGAGGGGCAGACCTAGGGGCGTCGCGCGGGCTGGCCGCCCGATCCGTTGCGCGCTTGTACCCGGCGAACGGCTTGGAGGGCGGCTTTGTGCTCGGCGACAGTCATCTGGCGCACAACCAGCGTTCCGGCCGCGGTCTGCTGACGAATCTGATCAAGACTGTCGGCCCGCCGCTCGGCTTGGTGGCGCCGTACCGTCTCCGCCGCCTTGACTGCCGATCGGCTCCGTGCGTCTGTAGCCGTGGCCATGGCCAGCTCCTCTCGCGCTCCCTTGCCGTTGCAGTGGTGGCCACTCGCGAGGGAGCAGGGAGCAAGAAATCGACGGGCGGCCCACACACATCATCGGCTTTTGGGGCGAGATCCGCGAGCATTACCGAAAACGGTGGACGATCGGCGAAGGCAGACCTGAGCAGGGGTCACCGCCGGCCAGCACCCAGGGACCTCAGTAGCGTCGCCGAGAGCCCCGGCGGGATATGTTCATCGCACTGTCGCGCAGCACTCCGCCGAGGTTGAGCTCGCCGGCGAGCCCGCGGAGCTCCTGGCGCTCCGCGGGGGAGAGATTCGCCGGCCCCTTGGCCGCCTGGCGCAGCAAGACCGGCAGGCGCTCGCGGCGATCCGCAGGTAACGCCTGCCACTGGCACCGGGTTGCCCAAGCCGCTTGGCCCAGCGTTGCGGCGATGGTCAGCCGTCCCGTTCGACGCAACCTCATCGCCGGACCCCGCGGCGGTACCGGCGCCGGTGCCCCATCAAGCCGCCGAGTGGGAGGAGAAAGAACAACGGCAGGAAGAGCACGTGGCCGCCTGAGATCGCGAAGATCGCGACGGCGATGAGGAATCCAAACAGGGCAAACCGCATCTGCTCAGCCGCTCCCGTTCTTGCGTTCGGTCTTCGCCCGGCTGGCGGCGTCGTTCAGGCGGTGAGCTTCGTCGCTGGCCGTCAGGGCCTGCTCCTTCTGGGCCAGCGCGCTGGCCTTGGCGTCAAGCGTCTTCAGCCGCTCCTTCGGTGCGCGCTCGTCGATCACCGCATCAACACGACCTTTGGCCTTGCGGGTTGCCTCGAGGCGCTTTTTCTCGGCTTCAGCGGCGCGAGCAGCCTTCTTATCGCGCTGCTCAGCGGCCTGCTTGCGCGTCCCCTCGGCGCGCTGCTTGGCCTGGGTGCGCTGACGCTCCGTCTGCGCGTTGCGTTCCTCCAGACGAGCGTCCGCCTGCTCGGCCTTGTGCGCAGCCTCGTCCCGCAAGCGCGCAGCGCGCTCCCGCTTCTCCACGGCCGCCTGTCGCAGCTCGGCATCCTCGCGCAGCGACGAATCGCTGAGGATCGCGGCGAACATTGCCCGCGTCGAGGCGTCCGCGCGATCAACCATCAACCTCGCGACGGGACGGACGCCGCTGCCGTTTCCAGGGAGACGGTCGATAGCTGCATCGAGCGGCAGGCGCAAGAGGCGTAGATAGGTGTCAACCGCGGTTCCGGGGGTGTCACGAATGTTCATCGGTTCTCCTGGGGATCGATAGTTGCCGCCTCGGCCTCGGCCTGGCGGGCCTGCTGCTCCAACCGGATGGTCTCTTCGGCCGCCGCCACGCGCTCACGCTCGGCCCGCTCCTCAGCGCTCTCGACCGCCGATTCCTGCGCGTCGCGCTGGCTTTCGGCTGCCGCCTGCTGCTGTCGGGCCTCGGACTCGGCCTGACGCTCGGCTTCGTGACGCTCACGCTCGATCCGCTGCTCGCGCTCGCGCGCCACGACCTCATTCTGGAGGCGGTCATGCTCAAGCTGGGTCTCGGTCTTCTCCGCTTGGAGGGACGCCTCCGTCTCTTGGCGGTTCGCCTCGGCCGCCGCGCGGGCGGTCTCGGCCTCGGCGTCAACTTGGGCCTGCTGCAGACGACCCTCGCGGGCCAGGTCGTCGCGGCCCAGGACGGATCCGGCGGCTTCCTTTGCCTTGCCGGCGATCTGGCCCACCAGCCCGCCGGTGGTCCGTTGGGAATTCTCTTGATCGGTCAACTTGTCATTCTCTTTCATTGATGGGGGAGGCAATCGGCCCACGAGCCGCTGCGAGTAGTCCCGGCGGACCCGAACGGCACCCGACGTGGGTGTCGCCCGGGTCCAACGGGATGGGATGGGAAGGCCTACGACCGGTCGTCGTAGCGCTCGCGGCTGCCGGCCTTGGCGAGCCCGCGGCTGATCATGTAGCCGACCGTCAGAATCGTCGCGTACAGCCAGACGCGGTCGGCCCGGAGGGGGTCGTGGGCACCGGCGTAGTGGCCGGCCTTCGCCACGGCTCCAGCGATCAGGATTCCGGCCAGTACCGCGAGGTACGCGATGAACTCGGTCGTCTTGAATGCGGCCTTCGTCTCGGTCGACAGGCGCGAAGGCGAATATCCAGCGGCCGGGCGCTCCCGGTCGGCACGGTCGAAATCGCGTCCCTTAGCGGGGGTGGTGACACTCATGCGAACACTCCTGGGGTGAATTGAGGCTGACGACCGGACCGATCGCTCCAACCGGCGTTTCGCCCGTTGGGATCGTTCCCGTCTGGTGCTGCAGGAGCGGCGCAAGCTGCCGTCGGCTCGCTCAGATCGAATCCTACCCACCGGCGCTTGGCCCAAACATGCGTTCGCTCAAATCCCCGGCTCGGCCCCAGTGCCGTTGGGCCCTCGGACTGAGCTACTGTGCCCGTGGATGACGGCTACCGAACTCTCGGAGGGAAGCTCCGCCGACGCACCCTCGCTGCAAGCGCGCGTCTCACAGGTTGTCGTGCGCACGATGAAGGACCTCTACGGGCGCGGCCCGACCCACGCCAAGACCTACTTCTGCGACGAATACGTGTTCTGCACGATGAGCGGCGGTATGACCCGTGATGAGGAGACGATGGTCCGCGGGGGAGAGCACGAAGCCGTCCGCGCGTACCGCCTTCGCTTCCAAGCCGTGATCGCACCCGAACTCATTCGGCGCGTTGAGGACGTCCTCGGGCGCAAGATCGTGAGCTACCACAGTCAAATCCTGTTTGACCCTGACCGGCTGATCGAGATCTTCGTTCTCGACTCGGGTCTGGACTCGGTCGAAGCGCTCAAGCCTGCAGATACGTACTAGGTCTCCGCAGCCGGAGCGGTTCTTCGCAACGCCGTTCGGTCCGCGCGGATAACGGCCCTGGGTTGGGCGATGGCGGTCAGCTGGCGCCGACTGCAGCGAGCGCGTCACGGCGGGTCTCGTGCATCGGCAGCTGGCGGTCGAGGGCAGTCAGCTCGAACGCGCGGCGCGGCGATCCCATCGGGCAGGCGATGGCGAGCTGGCGCCCGGCGTGGTCCAGGCGGCGGAAGGCATTTAGCAGCAGCGCGATTCCCGAGGAGTCCACCAGGGAGACGTCCTCGAGGTCGATGACGACTGCTCGCGCTGCGGAGCGGACCGCGGCATTCAGCTCGGGGGCGAGCTTGATGCAGAGCGCGAAATCGAGCTCGCCGCTAACCGTGATGATCGCGACATCGTCGCGTACCGTTATTCTCGGCTCGGGTGTCTCCTCGCGCACCGCCGGAGGGTACCCTCGATGCCGAACGGCTAGCCGGATCGCATTGGGGTGTGACCGGCGGGGTCGTCAGTCGTGGGGCGCGACAACCAGCAAGGTGGCGTCGTCGCGCAGCGCCTCAGGGGAGGCGTTTATCACCGCGTCTTGTAAGCCGCGCACCGTTGTCGCCGCCGAGCGGGGACCCAGTTCGGCGCAGATGGCGCGAAGGCCATTCTCGCCGATGCGGCTCCCGTCGGCGGTGCGACGCTCGCTGACCCCATCGGAGTACAGCAAGAGGCGGTCCCCGGGGCCAACCTGAGCGCTGAGGACCGGGAATGCGCGCTCGGGGAAGCGGATGCCGAGCGGATAGGTACGCTCGCCGTCGAGCTCGTCGATACTCCCATCCGCGCGCAGGACCAACGGGGTGGGATGGCCGCAGTTGATCCAGCGCAGCCGATGCGCATTGGGATCCCAGGATCCCAGCACTGCGGTCAAGTACAGCTGCATATCGAGCGTCAGGATCGCCTCGTCGGCCAGCCGGGCGGCTTCCTGGAGGCCAGCGCCGGCACGGCGGGCGGCGCGCAGCGCCCCGATCGCCAACGAGGACAGGGCCGCGGCCGAGTTGCCCTTGCCGGTCGCGTCAGCGACGACCAGCCACAGGCCGTCCGCGTTGCCGGCGTAGTCAAAGAAGTCGCCGCCGACGTCATATCCGGGCAGTACGCCCCCGGCGACGTCGGCAGCGTTTACGCGGGCAAGCCGCGGCGGCAGCAGATTCTGCTGAATCTCGGCAGCAGGTTGAGTGTCCTTGCGCCGACGGACGGCATGCACTGCGTCGGTGTAGCCGGACGCCAGCTCCAGCGCCAAGGCGGCCTGGCCCGCAAATGCCTCCAGATCAACCGCCGGCCGGTCGCGAGCAAGCAGAAAGCCCATGACGCGATCGCGCACCACCAACGGCCACAGAGTGCTCGGTCCAACGCGATCGCTCACCAGCCCCCGCAACTGCGGCAGAGCCTCGGGAATGATCTCCGGTCCCACGCCGACCGGCGCCGGGATCCGCGCGGGAAACCGCTCCACGTCGCCGGCCAAGCGCAGAGCGAAGGACCCTTCGACATCTAACACGTACGCGGCGACCGGGCAGCCCGCTTGCAAAGACCCGGCCTCGACGACTCGTTCGGGGACCAGATGCGGTAACGATGCCCCCAGCAGCTGCCCGGCGTCGGGATGTCCGCTCACCATCGTCAATAGCAAGATACGCGAGCCGCTGCACGGCCAGCCGGTTGCCGGTCGAGCTGGCGCGGGCGATCCCGATGCACGACGGCACCGCAGCCCGCCGCGAGGAGGCGCGCATCAACCATGGCTGTCAAACCACGCATAGTTCGAGTAGGCGATACTGCAGCTCGTAACTCAGCGACTTCGCATACTACGACTATGCAGACCGCTATCCTACGCTTGTGGATCGCAGGAGGGATATCAATCCGTTTCGCTTCTCCGGACCTCTGCCGCCGGAGGAAATGATCGATCGAGATTCCGAGTCGGACGATCTTCTCGCCCTCGCTGATGGCGGTCACTCGTTCCGCCTGGTCGGGCCTCGCCGATACGGCAAGACAACCCTGTTGCGGAGGGTTCTAGACAGCGCGGAACACGAGGGCATGGCGACGGTCCTGGTGGACCTTCAAGACGTCCTTTCCATCGCCGAAATCGTGGTGCGGATCGAACGCGGCTACCAACGCCTCAAAGGTCCGATCCGGCGACACGTCGAGAACGTGTTACGGAGCTGGAACATCGGCTTGTCCCTAGGCGGCGGGGGCTTTACGGCGACGCTTCAGAGAAATCCGAACGTGGATGCCGAGTCGGTACTGCTGCGCCTGCTGGAGTTGCCGGCTTCCCTGTTCGAACGCAACGGGACGACCAGCCTCGTCGTGTTCGACGAGATCCAGGACGTCCTTGCCGTGCGCGGCGCGGACGGCAAGATTCGGAGCGTGATCCAGCACCAGGCGGATGCCGCGACCTATGCCTTCGCCGGCTCTGCTCCAGGTGTGATGCAGCAGCTGTTTGCCGACCCAAAGCGGCCGCTGCTCGACCAGGCGGTCCCGAGGAGTCTCGCCCCTCTGCCCCTGAACGACGTCGGCGACTACGCGGCCCGTCGCTTCCGGGCGACCGGGCGGGACGTGGGACGCGCGCTGGCGCCGTTGCTGGAGTTCACTCGCGGCCATCCCCAGCGAAGCATGATGCTCGCTCACTACCTTTGGGAGCGCTCGCCTCGCGGCGGGATCGCGGATGAGGGAACGTGGGTATCGGCCATCGATCAGGCTGCGATTGATTCCGCTCCGCTGATGAGGGCGATCTGGCGGGCCCTGACCAACAACGAGCGCCGGGTCGCGCGGGCGCTGGCGGTAGTGAGCACTCCACTCCACAGTGAGGAGACCGCGTCGGCGGTTGGCATCAAGCGCTCGAGCATCGGCGCGGCGCTCGAAAGCCTCGTAGCAAACGCCGATGTCATCGAGGATGCCGGCAAGCCGCGGTTGACGGACCCCCTGTTTGAGCTGTGGCTCCAGCGCCAGGGCTTGACCCCAGCGGGCGGTGCGGACGAGGAAAGCCCCGTGTAGAAAGCTGCAGAACGCAGCCGGTCGACTCACGGTGCGAGCTCGACCACCTGCTCGAACGTGCCGCGATCGAAGAAGGGCATCGGAGGCGGCTGCTCGGCTCCGAGCGCGGACTCCGAGAACATCGCGCGCGGCTCACGCCACACCGCAGGATCGCTCGAGTGGAACTCTCCCACCAGCGCCGTGTACGCGGCCCCGGCGGCTCGACCCCATCCAGTCGCTCCCTCTGTACGCAATGCGTAGGCCTGACCGAGGCTGACGTCGAACACGTGCTCGTTGTTGGGGCCGGCGCCGCCGATCTGCTGACCGGCGGCAAGGTACACCCGAACGTGGAGGTAGCCTGCGGACCGATCGTCGGATTGCTGACGTCTGTCGGGTTCTCCCGGCCCTCGTCGAGGTGAGTGACCTCGGGCGTGCGCGTCAGACCCCAGCCGTGTGCCATGCTCGCATTCACAACTGAGTGGGGGAGCTGGGTCATGAAACGGAGCCCGAGCGGCTGTCGAGTTGGGGTGCTGGCGCTGGTCATCGGCGTGCTCGCCGTTGGCGCTGGCGGTGTTGCCATGGCTACCCAGGCCCCGAGGCGGGGGCCGGCCGGCCTGCGGTTCTACCAGCCGCCCCGCACGCTCCCGCCCGGCGGTCATGGCACGCTCATCTGGGAGCGCCCGTACCACGGCCTGGCCGCCCTGGCCTACGCGAAGAACTACCTCGTGCTCTACAAGCAGGTCGGGATCAAGGGCAAGCTGGTGTCCGTCTCGGGCCTCGTCTCGATCCCAAACGGCAGAGCGCCGAAGGGCGGCTGGCCGGTCGCGAGCTTCGCCCATGGGACAACGGGGATCGCCGACATATGCGCGCCATCGCGTGCGACACGTCCAAAGAGCGGTGTCGGACGATCTGACCTGGGGTACGCCCGGTTGCTTGACGGCTGGATCAAGGCCGGGTTCGCTGTCCTCCGCACCGACTATGAGGGTTTGGGCACACCTGGCGTACATCCGTTCCTGATCGGCCGCTCCGAGGGCCGTGGCGTGCTCGATATCGTCCGCGCGGCCTGCCAGCTCGACCCGGCCGTGGGCCGCCGGCTCATCATCTCCGGACACTCGCAGGGCGGCCAGGCGGCGTTATGGGCGGCTTCGTTAGCCCCTAAGTACATGCCTGAGCTACGCCTTCTGGGAACGGTGGCGTTCGCCCCGCAGTCCCACACCGCGACCGAGGCAGGCCTGCTCAAGGTCGTGCCGAGCGCCGGTCTGACCCCGGTTGCGGCCATGATTCTTCGGGGCATCGACGTCGTGCATCCGTCGCTTCACGAGCGCTCCTTGCTGACCGATACCGGGGCAAAGCTCTATCCCCAGACGCTGACCAAGTGTTTGGATCAGCTCTCGGTGTCGAGCTCGTTTGGCGGACTGCCACTCGATCAACTGGTCAGGCCGTCGGCGAACCTGGCTCCCACCGTCAGCGCCATCGCGGCCAACGACCCGGACAAGCTCAGGATCAGGGCTCCGATTCTGCTCGAGCAGGGTTCGGCCGACGCGACGGTGCCTGCGGCTCGTGACCAGGCACTGTCTCAGTCGCTGGCCAAGGCGGGCGATTCGGTGACTTACCACGTCTACGCCGGAGCGACCCATTCTGGGGTCCTCATCGCCGCCGCCAAGGACGCAACCCGGTTCTTGAGACGGCACCGCCACACATGATCGGCCCTTGGGGCGAGATCCGCGAGAATTACCGCAAATACTGGACGATCGACGAGCGGTGCCCTGGCTGATCCGCCGACTGGCACCGAGCCGATCAGTCGGGAGTCCGCAAGCGCCGCCGTGCGGTGGGCGTGGACCGCGAGATAACCGGGGTCGCTGATCATCTCGAGGAACGCGCGGCGGGAGGGATACTCGACCGCCAGGACCATGTCCCACTCGCCGTCGTGGGGGCCGATCACCGACTCGCTCACCTCGAGGGCCAGCACGACGCGGCCGCCGCCGCGATCGAGGAACTTCTGCACCCCGGCCGCGTACCGCGCATACGCCTCGGCGCCGCTGATCCCGTCGGCGGCGTCGATCCCATCCGCGCGCTCCTTGAAGCGCAGCAGGTTGACCATGATCAGCGCTTCGTCGCCCAACTCGGCCGCGGCGGCGAGGCGCGCCAGCTGGGCCTCGGTTGGCTCGATGCTCATGGGCGCCTTACCGATGCCGGCCGGGGTGGAGCGCCAGGATCTGCGGCGGACGCGGATTCTGGTTGAAGTTGAAGTCGTGGCGAAGGTCGCCCAGGCCGGGTGCGTTCTCCCGCACGTCGGGCCGGGGGTCGGGCCGACCGTCGGTCCGAGGGTTCAACCGCTGGCCGCCGAGGAAGTCGTCCTCGATGAACTTCGCGAACGCGTCGAAGCTCAGCTGTTGGTGGTCGATGTAGCCGCGCCGCGCGTACGGGCTGATGACCAGGCCCGGGACCCGGAAGCCGTAGCCGTTGAGGTCGATGACCGGCGGGCGCACATGGTCGTAGAAGCCTCCCCAGTCATCCCAGGTGAGGAAGATGGCGGTGCTCTTCCACTCTCGGCTGCGACCGACGGCGTTGATCAGGCTCGTCACGTAGGCCTGCCCGGCGGCGATTGACGACGTCGGGTGCTCACTGACGATCCCGTTCGGGATCACCCATGAGACCTGCGGCAGATGCCCGCTGCGCACGGCGGCGTAGAACCTGCTCGTGTCGCGGATGTTGCCCAGTTGGTGGTCCTGGCGGACGGTGTCGAAGCTCGGCAGCGGGTTCCAGATCCCGGGAGTCCGCGCGGACTGGGGCTTGTAGGTGCAGAACATCTGCGCGTCCTCGCAATCGGGCTCGGGTCCCTTCTTGAGGTAATAGCCCCAGCTCACGCCGTGGCGGTAGAACAGGTACGGTGAGGTCGGTCCAGGCGTAGTCGGGCGCCGGATGCGGCGCCCCGATGTCGGTCGGCAGTCCCGGGTCCTCGATGTTGCTCGTACAGCTGAAGGGATCGCCCGGGGTCGAGCAAAAGGCCGACCACTCGGAGACCAGGAACAGATGAGCGGGCAGGCTCCAGGATGCGTTCGGCTCGAACATGTGGTCCTGGAGCACGAAGGTGTGCGCGTAGGACCAGTAGTTCGGGATCTCCCGTCCGGTGTGGTAGCCCATCATGTCGACCGATAACCGCGCGATGCAGTCCCGGGGATCGAGCGGGTTCCGGCACGACTCCCGGGCGCGAACGAAGCCGTCCATGCGGCCGGCGTCGTAGTCGGTGATGTAGGCATTCTGCTCGTGCGGGCCGCCGTCGTTGACCAGCTGGCGATCGTGATATGGGCGCACGCACCGGTGCCTCAGTGGGTCCGGAAGGCAAGGCAGGCGGCCGGGATGGCCGGCCAGCCCCGGGATCCCGTCCGCGCCCGGATAGGTGCCGAAGTAGGAGTCGAACGAGCGGTTCTCCTGCATGATGATCACGATGTGCTTGATCTTGTGGATCCCGTGAGGCGCAGCGACGGCGCTCGCGCCCGGGACCGCGAGCAGCGCGGCGATCGCAGCGACCGCGGCCAGCAGCACGCGAACCGCGCCGCCCGATCTCATGACGCCGACACCGGCTCGGATCGGGCAAGGACGCGGCCGCGCGCGCTGATCGCCCGCACGGCAAACGTGGTGGCGCACCCGACGCCGATCGCGGTCTCAAACGCGCGATCCCGAGCCGACCCGACCGGCCTCAGCCTCGCTGGGCTCGCTCCGGCCAGAACCTGCCAGCGCGCGACGGCGCTCGCGCCGTTCCAGCTGGCGTACACGGACACGCGCGTTGCCGAGATCCGTTTCACGCTCACCGACGGGCGGGTGTCCGGCGTCGCCGTCCACCGAGCACCGAAGACGCGGTAGCTGCCGTCATCGACGGGCAGGCTCGCGTCGAGCAGCAGCCGGCCCCGCGGACCGAACTCAGAGAAGTACCGCTCCGAGCCGAATCCGACCAGCGTGTCTCCGCCGGCAAGCGTCTGCAGGCTGCCTTCGCTGTCGGCCAGCGTGTCGCCCCCGGGCCGGTGGTACTGGCGGACGAGGGCTGCAGTGTGGCGGTGCAGATCGAGCCCGAGGATCAACCCGCGCGAGGAGTGCGCCTCGAACGGCGGGCCTCCCTCGTCGTCGAACAGGCTCACCCGGTGACCGGGGAGGAGCCCGGCGTCGTGCTGGAAGTAGAACCGGGTTCCCGGCTCCATCCGAAAGCTGCTCACCTTGCCTCCCAGCGTCCACACCAGCCGACCGGTGGCCCTGTCGATCTCGTAGATCGCCGAGGTGTCCCGAGCGGAGATCAGCACCCGGCCATCTGGAACTTGTTCGATCGAATTGATGTGATACGCGTCGAAATACGGGCTGTTGGCCGCCGTGGCGTATGAGTCGGCAACGGGGATGTGGCCGAGCGCGTGCCACTCCCACACGACCAGCCCGGTGCGAACGTCGACCTCCTGGACGATCGAGTCGAGGAAGGGCGAGAGCGCCCCCGGCGCGGTCCCGGCGCGATGGCGCAAGATCAGCGACTGGACCGTGATGAGCGCGTCGCCCGATGGCGTCAGCACGAACTCGTGCAGGTCGGCGGAGTAGCCGTTTCCCGCCTGGACGACCCTGACCGGCCGGTACGACGTGTCGTAGATCATCCCCTCGCCGAGTCCGTAGGCCGCGATCGTCACCGCGCCCTGCCACCACGTCAGAACCCTTTTGCCAGCGAACAGCTGCGGCCTGAAGTTGGTCGCCACGAGCGGTGCTCTGAGCTGGTGAAACCAGACCAGCCGGCCGCGCGAGTCGATGATCATCGGGCCGCCGGGACCGACCGGGGTGATCGAGATCGCGGTGCTGCTCCCCGGATGCACGATCGGGGACGGCAAGGGCGTCAGGAACAGGTCCCCGGCCACGGTCGAGCCGGCGTGCGCGACGCTGATCCCGGGCGGGAGCAGCTGCGGTTGGGTGACGAAGTGGCGGAGCTTGTCCGGCTGTGTCCTTGGGATGTCGATGATCGGCGGGGTGGGCGCGAGCCGGGCGACGGTGAACGAGAACCTGATCGGCCTGTGGCCCGCGACTCGGATCTGGACCGCGACCCGCTCGCCCTGGGTGAGCGGCTTGGCCAGCACGAAGCTCGCGCCGCGGTTGCCGCTGTAGGCACGAAGCCTGCCGGGGTGGGCGCCGCTGAGCGAGCCCCTGACCCCGACCGACCGGATCTGTCGCGGCGGCGCCCCGAGGATGCTGATCTGCGTGCCGGGGGACGCATCGGGGGTCCCCGGCTCCGGGGAGATGGTCAGGGGAGCCGTGGTCCGCGCGAGCCCGATGCTCGCCTCCGCGGTCCCGGGCGCGGCGAGTCCCACGATCGCGACGGTGACCGAGACGGCGGCCGCGGCCAGCCTGGGGAGGAGTCCGCGGAGCACGTTGAGCGATGGCATCGCGAGCACTTATAACGCTCTTGTGACATGCTGTCAAACAGCGCGTCACGAGAATTGGTATGGTCCCGGCCGTGAGCACGCAGGCGCAGCGCGTCCGTCACCGCGAGCACCGCGAGACGACCCGGCAGCAGATCCTGAACGCGGCCGACGAGCTCCTGCGCGAGCGTCCTCACCGCGAGCTGACCGTCGAAGCCGTGATGGCCCAGACCGGACTGACGCGGACGGCGTTCTACCGCCACTTCGACGACGTCACCGACATCGTGCTGCGGCTGTTCGGCGACGTCAGCCGGGAGCTGCGCGGAGTCGCTGAGCGCTGGGCGGCGAGCGCCGGCGCCCGGTACCCGGCGCCGGGGCGCGAGGGACTGGCCGGCGTCGTTGACTTCTACGTCCGGCACGGGCCGCTGATGCGAGGGATCGCCGAAGCCGCCTCGACCGACGCGGAGATCGAGAACGCCTACCGGGCCTCGACCGAGTCGCTGATCGAGTTGACCGGCCGAACGATGGAGCGGATGGTCCGCGAGGGCAAGCTCCACGTTCCCGACGCCCGCGCGCTGGCCCGGGCGATGACGCTGATGAACGAGGCGTACCTGCTGGCTGAGTTCGGGCGCCGGCCGCAGGGGGACCGCGACCTCGCGCTGGCCACACTCGAGGCGGTCTGGCTGCGACTGGGCACGCCGTTACCGCAGTCATGATCAGGAGGCTCTCGATGCGGACGCGCAGGCTGGTCTGGCGGGATCATCAGCGGGTCCAGCTGGGAGCCGGCGACGGCTCTGCCCCGCCGGGCCAGCCTTTCAATCCGAAGCGGTAGGGTGCGGCCGTGCGCGCGGCCGTGTTCGACTCCGCCACCCGGCGGCTTGATGTTCGGGAACTGCCCGACCCCGAACCCGGCCCGGGTGAGGTTCGGGTGCGCGTGCAAGCGTGTGGGATCTGCCTCTCCGATGTGCACCTGATCGACGGGACGCTGCCGACGCCGCTGGAGCGTGTCACCCCGGGCCACGAGCCCGCGGGCGTGGTCGAGCGGCTCGGGGAGGGGGTCCCGGAGCACTGGAGCGTCGGCACGCGCGTCCTGATGGCGGCGGGCAAGCCGTGCGGCCGGTGCGTGAACTGCCTGCGGGGCTTTCCGGGCGGGGCTTGCCTGGGGCCGCTCATCATGGGCTTCGGCTTCGACGGTGCCTGGGCCGAGTACGTGGTCGTTCCGTGGCAGGCGCTCACGGCCGTGCCCGACCATATCCCGATCGAGCAGGCGGCGATCCTGGCTGACGCGGTCTCGACCCCGTATGCCGGGCTGACCGAGCGCGCCGGGCTGCGCCAGGGAGAGTCAGTCGGGCTGTGGGGAATCGGCGGACTGGGCGTCCACGCCGTGATGATCGCCCGCCTGGTCGGTGCCTCACCGATCATCGCGCTTGATCCGAGCGAGCATGCGCGACAGCGCGCGCTTGACCGGGGCGCCGATCATGCGCTCGATCCGACTGTCGAGGGGGTTGAGCAGCACGTGTGGGCGCTCACTCGCGGCCTCGGGCTCGACGTCGCGGCGGACGTCTACGGCGCCAACCGGGTGCTCGTACAAGCCGACGCGTGCCTGGGACGCCACGGGCGGCTGCTGATCATCGGTCTGTCGGCCGAGCCCATCTCGCTGGGGCCAAACGTGCTCTTTGGCGTGGCCTCCCACTCGCTGCTCGGACATCTTGGCTACGACAAGCACCATCTCGACGAGCTCGTCAGCCTGGTGGCCAACGGACGGCTCGACGTCTCGGGCTCGATCTCCGACGTCATGCCGTTGGACGACGTCGTCCGCGGGGTGGACCGGCTCGCCACCAAGGACGGCGCCCCGATTCGCCTCGTCGTCGCACCCTGACTGTCCGCGCACGGTGACCCCGTTGCCAGACAGACCCACCCATGAGGCGACCGACGCGCTGGGAATGCGCACCGAAGCGATGCGCGAGCTCGGCTATTGGGTGGTTGATCGGGTCGTCGAGCACTTCGAGGGCGGGGCCGACGGCCCGGTCATCCAAACCGGTGATCCGGATGAGCTTCGCTCGATCATCGGGGGGCCGGTGCCACGCGAACCCGGCGATCCCCAAGCTGCCCTGCGGACGCTCGCCGAGGTGGGGTTGTCGAACATGCAGCACGGCGATCACCCCCGCTACTTTGCCCGCGTGCCCGGCCCGTCGTCCTTCGCCGGCGTGCTGGGGGACTGGCTCGGCACGGGCTTCAATGCCATCGCCAGCAGCTGGGGCGGTGGCTCGGGTCCGGCTACGGTGGAGCTGGTCGTGCTCGACTGGCTGCGAGAACTGCTCGGGCTGCCGGCCGGTAGCGAGGGGGTGATCCTTAGCGGCGGCTCACTGTCGAACCTGGCTGCGCTGGCCGCCGCACGGACGGCGGTCGGCCCGGGCGCAGCCTACCTGTCCGACCAGGGCCACTCCTCCCTGCTGCGGGGGCTCCGGACCCTCGGCTTCATCGATAGCGAGATCCGGATCCTGCCCAGTGATGACTGTTTCCGGTTGACCGCGGACACCGTCGCCGAGGCGGTCAAAGCCGACCGGGCTCAGGGAGGAACACCGCGGTTCGTGATCGCCAGCGCCGGCACGACCAACACCGGCGCAGTGGATGAGCTCGAGGCTCTCGCCGCCCTCTGTGCCGCAGAGAACCTCTGGTTTCACGTCGATGGTGCCTACGGAGCCCCGGCCGCACTGTGCGACGCCGGTCGCGCGGTGCTGACCGGGCTCGACCAGGCCGACTCGCTGGTCCTCGATCCCCACAAATGGCTGTTCGCCCCCTACGACGCCGGCGTTCTCCTCGTCCGCCGTCCCGGTGTCCTGGAGCGGGCCTTCGGCATGCAGCCCGAGTATCTCGCCGACGTGAGGGCGAACAGTGGTCAGGTCGACTTCGGGAGCCGGGGCCCGGAGCTGACGCGCCGGAGTCGTGCGCTCAAGCTGTGGCTGATCTTTTGCACCTACGGGTTGGATGCGATCCGGGCCGGGATCGAGCGCGGCATCACACTGGCCGAGCGAGCCCAGGCGCTGATCGGCTCAGATCCCCATTGGCAGTGCGTTACCCCGGCTCAGCTCGGCATCGTCACCTTCACCCATGTCGGCTGGAGCGCTGCCGAGCATTCCGCACGAGTCAGCGCGCTGAGTGCTGAAGGCTACGCCACCGTGACCAGCACTAACCTGCGCGGAACGCCCGCCTTACGCCTCTGCACCATCAACCCTCGCACGACCGAGGCCGACATCGCCGGGACGTTGGCCCGCCTGGCCGCCAGGCCGACGTCGCCGGTATCCAGATCGGCATGAAGACCGACGCTTGATCACTCCAACCGCCACCCCAGCGCCCGTCGCCGTACCGCGGGCAGCTGGCTGACGACGAGGTCGTAGGAGTCCTCGATCATCTCGGCGACCATCGTCTCGGGAAGCGAGTCGTCGAGGGTGATCGTGTTCCAGTGCCGCTTGTTGAGGTGATAGCCGGCGGTGATTGCCGGGTGGACGGTGCGGAGCTCCTCGGCCAGGGCCGGGTCGCATTTGAGACTGATGCGCAGTGGCGCTCCGCCGAGCCGGGAGAGCGCGAACATCTTTCCGGCCACCTTGAAGACCGAGGTCTCGAAGCCGAACGGGAACGTCTCCTCGGAGCCGCGGAAGGTGAGGCATAGATCACGCAGCTCGTCGCGGTTCATAGCCCCCGATGGTGGCAAGCGAAGGTGGCCCATGCCGGTACGAGCATGACACTCCGGGTTTCCGACCAGCGCTCGTGGGTAAACGCGGAGCAGATTCACTCGCGCCAAGGAGAGGAGTGCGCCGATGCGTCGCCGCGGATCTCGATTTGCCCTGATGGTCCTGCTCGCCGCGTGTGCGGTTGCCCTGGGGTCAGCCTCAGCCGGCGCAGCCCCGGCTCGGCGGGTGCCGGTGGCCACCGGCACCGGAGGCGCGGTCGCCTCGATGGACGTGCACGCCAGCCAGGCCGGGATCGATGTCCTCAAGCACGGGGGCAACGCCGTCGATGCGGCGGTGGCCACGGCCAGCGCGCTCGGGGTCACGAACCCGTTCGTGGCCGGGCCCGGCGGCGGTGGCTTCATGGTCATCTACAACGCGAGGACCCACAAGGTGACGACGCTCGATGGGCGGGAGGCGTGTCCGGCCGCGTGCCGCCCGACGACGTTCGTCGATCCGAAGACGGGCCAGCCGCTCGACTACACCTACGCCTCCGATCAGCCTCTGTCGACCGGCGTACCGTCGATGGTGGCGCTCTGGGACGCCGCGATCCGGCGCTACGGGCGCCGGAGCCTGAAATTCGATCTGCAGCCGGCGATCGCGGTGGCCCGGCGCGGCTTCCGCACGAACTTCGACTTCCAGCAGCTGACCGAGTCCGGGCTGCCGTTGCTGCGCGAGTACCCGGCCAGCCGGGCGCTCCTCCTGACCAAGGCGGGCAATCCGCTGCCCGTCGGGCATCTGCTGCGCAACCCGGACCTAGCCCGCACTTATACCGAGCTGGCCGACCGCGGCCCGGGCTACCTGTACAACGGGCCGCTCGGCCGGGCGATCGTCAACGCCGATGATCACCCCGTGACCACGCCGGGCACGACGATGGTCAATCTCCCCGGCATCATGACCACGCGCGACCTGCGCGCCTATCGCGTCCGCTCGCTCGCCCCTACGCGCGTGAGCTACCGGGGCCTTCAGGTCTACGGGATGGCCCCGCCATCCAGCGGCGGCTCCACCGAGGGCGAGATCCTAAACATCCTGAACGGCTGGAAGCTCGGCTCCGAGACCCGGGCCACCGCGCTGTTCCATTATCTCGAGGCCTCGCGTCTGGCCTACGCCGACCGCAACCAGTACGTCGGGGATCCGGCTTACGTCCACGTGCCGCTCTCCGGGCTGCTCGCCCCCGCCTTCGCGGCGACGCGGCGCTGCCTGATCCAGAACACCGCGCTCACCTCGCCCGTGGCTCCGGGCAGCCCGTTCGCGCCCTACAAGGGATGCAGCGGGGCGAGCTCCCCGGCCGCGACGGCGATGGCCTCACCCGAAGCTCACCACACCAACAACATCGTCACGGTCGACCGCTACGGCGACATCGTCGCCTACACGAACACGATCAACTTCTTCGGCGGCAGCGGCCAGGTCGTCCCCGGCTACGGCTTCCTGCTCAACGACGAGATGACCGACTTCGATTTCGTGCCCTCCAAGCCCGGGGCCTATGACCCAAACCTGCCCGCCGGGGGCAAGCAGCCCCGCTCGAGCATGGGTCCGGTCATCGCGCTGCGCCACGGCCGGCCGGCGTTCGCGATCGGCGCCGCGGGCGGCTCGACGATCATCGAGACCGTCGTCCAGACGCTGATCAACCACGTCGACTTCGGGATGTCGCTGCCGGCCGCGCTGGCCGCGGCTCGGGTGAGCCAGACCAACTCGCCGACGTCGGAGGCTGAGCCGGACTTCTACGACAGCCCGCTTCGCACCCAGCTCCAGAGCACGTTCGGTGAGCAGTTCAAGCTGGCCACCGGACCCATCCTGCCCCTGGACAGCTATCCCGGCGATGCCACGGCGCTCCAGATCCTCGGTCGCGGCCGGGCGCAGGCGATCGCCGAGCCCGTCCGCCTCGGGGGCGGGAGTGCGCTCGCGGTGCATCCGACGCACTGACGCCGAGAGCGCTGGCGGCGCCGGCGGCGCTGCGGCGTAGATCTCCGCGAAATCGGGATGGGCTGAGGTTGGACTCGCCGGTGCGTCCGCGCAGCCGGCGCGGTCGCAGTCGTGTGTAAGGTTGCCTTCATGGACTTCAAGCTTGAACTGGTGGCAGTGCCCGTGTCCGACGTCGACCGAGCGAAGTCCTTTTACACCGAGAAAGCCGGCTTCCACGCTGACCACGACCACAAGATCAGCGAAGCGTTGCGTTTCGTCCAGCTGACCCCGCCGGGGTCGGCGTGCTCGATCGTCATCGGAACCGGGATCGTCGATACGCCCCCGGGCTCGGCACAGGGGCTGCAACTTGTCGTCGGAGACATCGAAGCCGCACGTGCCGAGCTGGTTGAGCGCGGGCTGGATGTCAGCGATGTCCAAACGCTTCCCGGGGGCTCATTCGTCTTCTTCAGCGACCCGGATGGCAACGGCTGGGCTGTGCAGGATCCCTCCCGGGCATAACCGGCGTAACCCGCAGGCGGCGGAGTGTCGGCCGAGGGCCCGTGACGCACGGGGCGCTTGTGGCCGAAACTGTCGGCCATGGGCAACGCGCAGATCGCCGATCGGCTCGAGTCCTTCGCGACGATGCTCGAGCTGGCCGAGAGCAACCCGTACACGATCCGCGCCTACCGTCGCGCCGCTGAGACGATCCGGGCCACGCCGGCGCCGGTGGCCGAGCTCGTCGCCGATGGCCGGATTCAGGCCCTGCGCGGGATCGGCCCCGGGATCGCTGCGCGGCTGACCGAGCTGGTCAGCACCGGGGAGATCGCCGAGCTGGCCGAGCTGGAGCGCGAGCTGGCGCCCGACCTGGTCGGCCTCGGTCGTTACCTGGGCCTCAGCGCCTCGCGCTCGATGCAGATCGCCCGCACCCTGGACGTGCATACCGCCCAGGAGTTGCGCGACGCGGCGGCCGCGGGACGGCTGCAGTCAGTGCCGGGGATCGGGGCCAAGATCGAGGCGCGCCTCATCGCCGCCCTGCACGAGCCTTCCGGGTCACGCTCGGTGCCGGGGCTGCGTCTGAACCGGGCCCGGGATCTGGTCGGTGCGATCGCCGCCGCGCTGGGCGGTGCCCCCGCCGGCGACCCCCGGCGCTGGCGCGACTCGTGCGAGCGGCTGGCCGTGGTGGTTGGAGAACAGGACCCCGATCCCGTGCTCGATCGCTTCGCCGCCCTGCCCCAGATCGTGGCGATCATCGAGCGCGAGCGCCGTGGAGCCCTGGGGGTCACCGTGGAGGGGGTGCCGGTGGAGCTGGTCGTGGCGCCTCCGGCGGGATTCGGCCCGGCGCTGATTCGGGCCACCGGTTCCGAGCAGTACGTGGCCGCGCTCGAGCCGCTCCCCGACGGCGCCGACGAAGCCGTGGTCTACGACAAGCTGCACATCCCCTGGTGCCCGCCCGAGCTCCGCGAAACGGCCGAAACGGCCGCGCCGCCGTCGCAGGGGCTGCTCGAACTGGCCCAGATCCGCGGCGACCTGCACTCCCACACGACGTGGACTGACGGGCGGGCCAGCGTCGAGGAGATGGGTCGGGCGGCGCAGGAGCGCGGCTACGAGTACCTGGCCATCTGCGACCACACGCCGGCGGTCGGCGCCGTCCATGGCCTGACCCCCGACGAGTTGCGCCGCCAGGGGGAGGAGATCGCCCAGGCCAACGCAGCGCTGGCCCCGTTCCGGGTGCTGCGCGGCATCGAGTGCGACATCCTGCCCGACGGCCGGCTCGACCTACCCGACGATGTCCTCGCCGGGCTCGACTGGGTCCAGGCCAGTGTCCACGGCGGACAGCGCACGGCGCGCCGCGAGCTGACCAAGCGGGTGAGCGCCGCTCTCGAGCATCCGTCGGTGTGCTGCCTCAGCCACCCGACCGGCCGGCTCATCGGCCGCCGGCCCGAGAACGCGCTCGACCTCGATGTCGTGTTCGAGCTCGCCCGCACCCACGGCGTGGCCCTCGAGGTCAACGGGCTGCCCGACCGCCTGGACCTGAGCGGCGAGCATGTCCGCCGGGCGCTGGCCGGCGGCGTAGCCATCGTGTGCTCGACCGACGCGCACTCGGTCCGCGGTCTGGACAACATGGCCCTGGCCGTGGCGACGGCGCGTCGCGGGGGCGCGACCACGGCTGACATCGTCAACACGAGGCGGCTTGAGACGATCCTCGGCTTCCGCGGCCTATATTGACCTTGATGCTCCGAAGGTCCGTGCTGCTGGGGCTGCTGGTGCTCGTGGCCGCCGGAACGGCGGTGGTGGCGGTTGCCCTTCCTGGGGGCAGCTCCCCGAAGCTGAGCCGGCGGGTTGACGCCCCGCGCCCAGGCCATCACCCGGCCGCTGCCGCACGAGACGCAGTGGCCCGCGCCCGAACTGCCGCCTTCTGGCACTTCCATGTCGATGTCACGGCCAGCGAGTCGGCGCAGCCGGGGGTGTCGCGCTGCGGCAAGGCGCCGCCACCGGTGCCTGAGCGGCCCATCACTCACCGCCGGTGGCTGGACGGCGTGACCGTCACCGAGTACTACCCGGCGCCCGAGCGCTGGTTCATCGGACGCCGCATCAAAGCCCCCGGCCTGGCCGGCCGGTACGCCGCCGACTGGCTCTACTCGGCTCGCGGGCTGGCCATGGAGGGCGACGGGGTTGACCTTCACGGCCGCCGTGTCCACATCGCCCAGCTCGGCTCGACCGGCTGGGTCAACGCGGCCGGGCGCCCGACCCTCCCGGTGTGCCTGGGTAAGTGGACCGATGGGCCGCCGGTCTGGCTCATCGGCGGCTGGCGCAACCGCCGCGGCCGCGTGACCTTTCCGCTGGCCTCCGGCGCCTGGTCAAACGGACGCGGCCGCCGCACGCTGCCCTACGGCGGAGTCACCTTCGCCCCGCAGCCGTCCCTGCCGCTGCGCTACTACCGCAGCATCGCCGTCGACCCGCGCCTGGTCCCCCTCGGCAGTCGCGTCTTTATCCCGGCCTACCGCCATATCAGCGGAGGCTGGTTCACCGCTCAGGACACCGGGGGAGCGATCAAGGGCCGGCACGTCGACGTCTACCGTCCCGCGCCGGCCAGCCCGGATGATCTGGGCCGCTACCTGACGCGCCAGCGGATCCTGGTCATCCCGCCGAGGTGATCGGCGCCGCGGAGCCCTTCCGGGCATCGCCGGCGGCCACACGTCGTGACTTCGGGGATCCCGCGGGGAGCATGTCGGCCATGCCCTGCTCGATCCCGTGGCACAGCACCCCGATGTCGGGGGCGCTGTCGCGGTCGCCGGTTACGCCGAAGTTGATGCCGCCGTCGTAGGAGAAGATGGCCACCCCGATCCGCACCGAGCCGCCGAGCGGCACGAAGGGGAACGCTTCGAGCATCCGGCGTCCGGCGAGGTACAGCGGCTGTTGGGGTCCCGGAACGTTGGTGGTCACGGTGTTGATGCTCGACTGGGGCAGGCGGCTGCCCACCCTTCCGGCCAGGGCCAGCAACATCGCGGGCGCGAAGCCGCCCAGGGCGGTCAGGCGTTCGGCCGCCACCGCCTGGCCGGATTGCTTGAGCTCGCGCATCTGGTCGTGGAGCGAAGCCAGCCGCTCGACTGGGTCCTCGAGGCAGACCGGCAGCTCGGCGAACATCGCCGAGACCTTGTTGTTGTAGGTGCCGCGCTCCTCCTCAGCCCGCACCGAGACCGGCACCAGCGTCCGGATCACGCGATCCTCGACGCTCTCACCGCGGCTGATGAGCAGCTGCCGGAACCCGCTGGTGATCGCCGCGAGGACGACGTCGTTGACAGTCCCGCCGTGGGCCTGGCGGATCTCTTTTACGTCCTTGAGCCGGGCCCGGGCCCAGTCCCACCGGCGGTGGGGGCCGATCGGACCGTTGAGCGAGCTCGATGGTGTCGGGCTGAGCAGCGGCCGCAGATTGGCCAACCCCCGGGTCACGCCCACGACCTGGCGGGCTACCCGCTGCGGGCCGCGGACCGCAGCCAGCACGGTCCGAACCCCCTCGTAGGGGCTGGCGGCACGCAGCGCGATTGAGTGCGCCACCAGCTCCGCCGGGTTGGGCTCAGGCTCCGCCTTCCAGCCATCCGGCGCGTCCGGGGTAGCGTCGCGCTCGGTGCCGAGGATCACGCTCAACAGGTCGGTGGCCGACACGCCGTCGACCATGCAGTGGTGAGACTTGGAGATCAGCGCCCAGCGCCCGTCGTCGAGGCCCTCGGCGACCCACAGCTCCCATAGCGGCTTGGCCCGATCGAGCTGCTGCGACATCACCCGCCCAACCAGGTTCTGCAACTCCGCGTCGCCTCCCGGCGATGGCAGCGCCGTACGCCGGACGTGGTAGTCGAGGTTGAAATGGGGGTCGTCCACCCAGGCCGGACGTCCCAGGGCCAGCGGCACGAAGCGGACCTTCTGGCGGTAGCGGGGGACCAGGGGCAGCCGGCCGGCGATCGCCGCCTTGACCTCCCCGGGGCCCGGCGCCGGACCCTCGAAGATCCCCACCGAGCCGATGTGCATGTGGGTCACCGCGTCCTCGACATGGAGAAACGACGCGTCCAGCGGGCTCATGGTCTGCATCTGAATACCTCTCTCTGGCCCTTCTCAGCGAGGGCGGTTCATCCGGGCTCCTACCCGCCTGGCTTCAGGCTAGACGACGTTTGGCTGGGTTCGGTCCCCTGGGCTTCGATCCACTGGTCGATTCGCTTCCACCAGTCGAACAGCCAGGTCACCTGCTCGTCGGGGTCGATCGGGCGCTCTGAGGCGCGGACCAGCCACGCCCGGGTGCGCAGCGTCCTTCCGCTGGGCAGATCGCGCCAGAGCTCACGGGGGAAGGCGGCCAGACCGAGCCCGGTATGGGCAGCGAAGATCACGTCGGCTTCCAGGTTCCCGCGCAGGGCGGCCAGCGCACCCGGGGAGCGCGGGGGCAGCACGTGCGCCATCTGCTGCGCCTTGTCCGCCGCCCGGGGACGGCCCCGGCGGCGGAGGCTGACCAGCGCGTCGCGGCGACGCTGGGGCGTGAAGTTGCCGCCCTCGGGAAACAGCAGCAGCGCGCCCCGGGCTCCGAGTTTCTCCGCGGTCTGCTCGATCCGGGCTTCGCACTCCTCCCGGTTCTCGGTGTCCAGCACCGCGTGGGGGAGCCGGTGGGCGATCAGGTCAACGCAGGGATCCAGGGTCAGCGTCTCCTTGAAGACCACGCTGGGCCGCCGGGCATAGCGCGAGAGCAGCTGATCGGTGAGGAGGATCGTGTCGCCCGGGCCGGCGTGGCGGCTGAAGATCAACAGCGGCTTTTCGGCCCCCAGAGCCTCGGTGGCCTCGGGCGAGGATTCCGAGGCCACGTCGATGTCGAGCAGCGACAGGGCCAGCGCGGCCAGCCCGCGGACGAACCAGCGCAGCAGTCTCCAGTGCGCCTGCTGCAGGGGCCCGGTGCGCATCAGTAGTCCACCCGCGCTGATCACCCACAGACCGCCGCAGGCGATCAGCGTGGCCAGCTCGCGGGCGAAGTAGGCGATCACCAGCTTGGTCATGATCAGCAGCTGCGGGCGTCTCAGTAGCCCGCCGGCGACCGTGGCCAGCAGGAGCAGCGCCGGTGACAGGACCAGGCAGGCCACCGACATGAGCAGCCAGGCGGTGACCGTGAGGGGCCGCCGGATCCACGGCGCGTCGATCATTGCGCCTCCAGGTACTCCATCGAGGCTTCGTAGGCCGAGGCGATCTGCTGGGGCACCGTGCGGGCGACGCGTCTGACCCGGAGCTGTCCCGAGATGTCGTTGTAGGCCGGTGCTGTTGAGCCGCCGGTGGGCAGCACGTGAAGCTCGACGCCGCCGGGCAGCGAGGTGAGGTCGTGAGCGAAGCGGTGGCGGCGCGCCACCTCGAAGGCCACCAGTCCGACCTCCCAAGGCCAGCGCGGCGGTTTGAGCGCCTGCTCCAGGCGGCCGACCTGGAGGACGTAGATCTCAGTCGCGCCGAGCGCCACCGCCCGGCTGACCGGAATCGAGTTGACGATCCCCCCGTCGATGAAGTGCTCATCGCCGATCCTGATCGGGGGCAGGATTCCCGGTACCGAACATGATGCGAGCACGACGTCGACCAGTACCCCGGAGTCAAACCAGTGCTCCGCCGCCCGCTCGATCGACGCCGCGACGCACTGGAAGGGGAGGGTGAGCTGTTCGACGCGCTCAACCGGCAGAACCTCGACCAGACGCTGGCGAACCTCGGTCAGCGACTGGAGATGGGTCCCGGTCCGGGCGAGCGTTGACACGCGGCGAAACAGCGTTCCCGCGGACATCTCGGCCAGGTTGGTTTCCGACCACAGCTCAGTCAGGTGCTCGACGCCCGCGGGGGTGGGGTCGGCGGCGAAGAACGCCCCGTTGATTGCGCCCACCGACGTGCCCAGGACCAGTTCGGGCTCGATGGCGCGCTCGGCCAGTGCGCGCAACATCCCCGCCTCATGCGCTCCGAGGACCCCGCCTCCGCCGAGGACAAAGGCGATCTTGGGGGGACGGTCGGTGGACATAAAGAGGGGGCTATCCGCCTCGGTGGCGATGCCCGCGCGCCTTGAGTATGCCCGCGCCGCCACTCCGCCGGGGAGATCAGCAACGGCTGGCCCGGGACGAGGTTTCACGCCCGCGGTTACGCCGTTGGCGGCCGGGTAGAGAACGGTCAGCCGTCGAGGGTGTCGCGATCTGCTTCTAGCGAACCGAATCAGCCTGGGGCGGCGTGAACGGTTCGGCTAACGAAAGGGTTGAGCATGCAGGCGGTTACCTGGCACGGGAACCATGATGTTCGTGTGGACACCGTTCCCGATCCGACGATCGAACAGCCCACCGACGCGATCATCCGGGTCACGTCCTCGGGGATCTGCGGCTCGGACCTCCACCTCTATGAGGTGCTCGGCGCCTACATCGATGCCGGCGACATCCTCGGCCACGAGCCGATGGGGATCGTCGAGGAAGTGGGATCCGAGGTGAGCCATATCGCCGTTGGCGACCGGGTCGTGATCCCGTTCAACATCTCGTGTGGCCATTGCTTCATGTGCGACAAGGGGCTCATGTCCCAGTGCGAGACAACGCAGGTCCACGAGTACGGCACGGGGGCCGCTTTCCTGGGCTACACGAAGCTTTACGGCCAGGTCCCGGGGGGGCAGGCGGAGTTCCTGCGGGTTCCGCAGGCTCAGTTCGGGCCGATCAAGGTGCCCGAGGGTCCTGCGGACGACCGCTTCGTCTACCTCTCCGATGTGCTTCCCACCGCCTGGCAAGCGGTTGAATACGCGAACATTCCCGATGGCGGCAGCGTGCTCGTCCTCGGCCTGGGACCGATCGGAGAGATGTCCTGCCGCATCGCCCAGCATCGGGGCTGTGAGCGCGTGCTCGCCGTGGACCTGGTTCCCGAGCGCCTGGAACGGGCGCAGGCGCACGGCGTGCAGGCGATCAACCTCGAGGATCACGACGACCTGGCCGGCTTGGTTCGAGACCAGACCGACGGCCGCGGGCCCGACTCGGTCATCGACGCCGTGGGCATGGAGGCGCACGGCGCGCCGCTCGGCAAGCTGGCTCATCGCCTGGCCGGACTCCTGCCCGACGCGGCGGCCCAGAAGGTGATCGAAACCACAGGGATCGATCGTCTGAGCGCGGTCCATTCGGCCATCGACCTGGTTCAGCGAGGCGGAACGGTTTCGCTATCCGGGGTGTATGGCGGCGCGGCCAGCCCGATGCCGCTGATCCAGATGTTCGACAAGCAGATCAACCTCCGCATGGGTCAGGCCAACGTCAAGCGATGGATCGATGACCTCATGCCACTGGTCGCCGACGAGGCAGACCCTCTGGGCGTGGAGAACTTCGCCACCCACCACGTGCCGCTGGAGGATGCGCCGCACGCCTACGAGATCTTCCAGAAGAAGGAAGACAACGCGTTCAAGATCCTGCTCAAGCCATGATCCATGTCCCGAACCAGTCGGCTCGTGGCCCGGGTCAGACGTCTCTGCGGTCTGACGCAGCATCTCCCCGGGCCCCAGAGGGGATTCCGCTGCCCCCGCCGCCCGAGTAGGGCTTTGACCGGCGACAAGGACATCCGGATGAGCACGCCGCCAGCGATGCCTGGTGTCAGGCACGACTACTTGGATGCGGGCGGACTGCGCATGCACGTGGCCCAGGCTGGGGCCGAGGATGCCCCGCCGGTCATGCTCGTCCACGGCTGGCCGCAGCACTGGTGGGCCTGGCGGAACGTGATCGGACCGCTGGCCGAGGGCCACCGGGTGATCGTGCCCGACCTGAGGGGTCACGGCTGGACAGAAGCGCCCGCCGGTGGATATGAGAAGGAGCAGCTGGCCGTAGACCTGATCGCCCTCTTGGACACGCTGGCGATCGGGCGAGTCACGTGGGTGGGCCATGACTGGGGCGCTTGGGCCGGTTTCCTGGCCGCGCTGCGCGCTCCCGAGCGAATTGAGCGGATGCTGGCCCTCTGCGTTCCCCACCTGTGGACGGCGCCGCATCCCCGGCAGCTCGCCCTCCTGGGTTACCAGGGTCCCGTCAGCCTTCCCGTTCTCGGGGCCCGCCTGGCCAGAGGGATCATCCCGGCGATCCTTCAAGCCGGACGTGGAGACGATCCGCTCTCCGGAGCTGACGTGGAGCTGTTCGCCGCCCATGTGCCGGGCCGGGTAACAGTGGCGATGTACAGGACGTTCCTGGTCCGCGAGCTGCTTCCGATCGCGCGTGGACGCTACGCCGCCGACACACTGAAGGTGCCGACCACGCTGATGGTGGGCGCGCGAGACCTGGTCACCCGCGGCATAGCGGCCGGCCCGGTCAAGGGCCAGCCGCAGTTAGAGGTCGACGTACTGGACGGTGTCGCGCACTGGGTGCCCGAGCAGCGCCCGACAGCGATTCTCGATTGGGTCAACTCTGTCTGATCGCGCCCTACCGCTCGCCCTCGCGCGGCGGCCCCTCCGTTGACGCATCGGCTTCACTCCCCGGGACAGCAGAGGTGCCGCTGAACTTCTCGCGCTCGTCATCCGCGATCAGATCGGGGTCGGCCATGCCGCGCTCATGTTGCTCGGCTCGTTCCTCGTGCAGATTGGCCTCGGCCCGCTCGCGCTGCGCCTCCTGCTCGGCGATGCGGGCACGATGTTCCGCTTGATCGGCTCGGCGTTCGCGGGCTTCGGCCTCGGCTCGATTCTCTCCCACGACCTGCTCACGGCGCTCCCCGAGCTCGCTCTCGCGTCGCCTCAGCCGCGCCCGCTCGCGCGCCGCGGGCAGCATCCTCGCCAATACGGCCAGGATCAGCAAAACGACTACGACAATGACAATGATTGCGACGGTGGACATCCTGCTCCCTCTTTAGTGGTCCAGCTCTGCTCTAAAGGCTTCCCCCCTGACGGTTAAGCAACCACCTACGGCCCGTACTACTCGAAGTCGGCCTCGAGGGCGGAGTGGTCGCTTAGGTCTTGCTCGCGCCACTCATGGTGGTAACGGCAGGCCACCGGAGTGAGCTGCGCGGAGGCGAAGACGTGGTCCAGGCGCCAGCCGCCGCCGTGACCGGCGATCCGCTTCCAGGTCCAGCTCGGCTCGCGCGAGTCATAGCCATGAAGGATCCGATAGACGTCGCTGAAGCCGTGGTCACGCAGCCCGGGGACCACGCCGAGCTCCGCCGCGTCCCATTCTTCGCCTCGGTCGGGCCGAAGGCGTCCGCGGGTGTCCCGGGCGAAGGAGATCGTCTCGCCCGAAGGCAGCTCGCGCCGCGGGATGTTGAGATCGCCGCACAGAACTCGCGGCCTGGGGTCCGCCGTGGCGAGGCCGCTGCGGATCGCCTGCAGCGTTCTCACCTTGATCCAGCCGTTGGCGGCGTTGGGAACATGAACGCAGTGCACGTCGACCGGTCCCAGATCCGTTTGTACGGCCGCGGCCACCGCCGACTGGGGCCACGGCACCTCTAAGACGCACCCGGCATCAGCCAGCGGCGTTCGAGATCCGATCATCACCCACATCGGCGCTCGGCCGGCGGCGGTGTGGTCGGACCCGGTGCCCCTGCCGCCGGACGACCGGACGTGGACGAGCCCGAGGAGCTCGAAGGCGCGGTTCCACAGCGGCTCGGTCCGCCGTGTCACCTCCTGGAGCGCGACGACGTCCGGCTCCCGGCTGGCCAGCGCGGCCGCCTGCTCCACCAGCCGGGAGACCCGGCGCGCCACGTTCCAGGTGATCAGGCGCAATGACTAGGAGAACCGGAGCGGCTCACTTGCCCGCCACATGCGATGGTCAGCCGAACAACGGCAGCCGGCGGCGCCGGGCCAGCGTGTCCATCCCGTGCTGGATGCTCTGCTCGACCTCCTGGTAGCGGGCGTCGATGTAGTCGTCGTCCTCGGCCAGCTCGGGGTCAGAGCCGGGATCGATCGGCTCCTGGAACGCGGTGCGGATCTTGGTCGGCAGCGGGATCTCGGGCAGCAGCGCCGGTGAGACCCCCCAGGGCGCCTGGATGGCGATCGGGAACAGCTTCAGCCGCGCGACCTTGTCCAGGGCGAGCAGCTTGGCCAGCCGCCGGCCTGAGGTCAGCACGGGCATCGAGTCCGGGCCGCCGACGGTGGAGATCGGCACGATTGGTACGCCGCTGCGGATGGCCAGCTTGATGAAGCCGGTCCGCCCGGCCAGCACGGCCTCATCGCGCTGGGTCCAGTTACGCAGCGAGTCACGCTCACCGCCGGGCCACAGGGCCACGTCGTGACCGGCGGCCAGCGCCGCCGAGATGCTGTCCGGAGCTGCCGGCAGCACACCCATGCGGCGGAAGTAGGCGCCCACTCCGGGCAGCGCCATGAGCGCATCGTGCGCGGTCCCGTGCAGCCGGCGCGAGTCACCGAAGTGCCGCCACCATTGGGCGCCGATGGTCCAGGCATCCCACACGAACGGAGCGCCGGAGTGGATGCCGACGAGGAGCACCGGTGGTTCCGGGAGACGCTCCCAGCCCTCGATCTCCATGCGAAACCAGTAGTCCATCAGCGGGTTCCAGACGTACTTCTGGCGAGCCATGAACTCGTAGTCAGGACCATCGAGCGACCACTCCCCCGCGCGATTGGAGACCCAGCCCGAGACTCCGGATTGCTCGGCGCGGCCCCGGGCGACCTTTCGCTCGGCCTGCTTGGCATGACGCTCGGCCTGGGAGGCCCCAGGGTCTTGGCCGCCGTTCGCGCGCCGCTCGGCTGTCGACGTACGGTTCTCCATATCCGTCCTCTCCTAGCTACCGGTCACCTACGGGCTACCCGGATGGACTGGAAACGATGAATGACGCGCCCGGCTCCAAACCCGGGCTCGCTCATCGGGGGTCGCAGCATGATTCCCACGGGGAACAATATCTGCGATAGGTTCGCGCGTGGGGTGGCCCGGTCCGCGCCGGCCACGGACTAAACAAAAGGGGGCAGCAATGCCGATTGTGCGAATCCAGCGTCCCGAGGGCGTGACTTTCGCCATGTATCAAGCCGTCAACGAGGAGGCGGGCTTCGCCACGGACCCTCCGGCCGGCCTGATCGTCCATACAGCCGGAGAGGTCGATGGGGGACTGCAGATCATCGACGTGTGGGAGTCGCAGGAGGCCGCGGAGCGGTTCGGGAACGAGCGTCTGATGCCGGCGATCAAGGCCGTCGCCGGAGATCAGCCTCCGATGGGTCCTGAACCCCCGACTGTCTACGAGCTCCAGAACATGATCAAGCCTTAGCGCTTGGGGGCGCGATCGGCGCGAGTCGCCCAGGAATTGCCTCAGGCGAAGTAGCCGTCACCGCGGGCCAGCGCTGCCGTCGGTCAGGTGCGCGGTCCAGCGCTCCTCGATCCGGCCGAGCCGCCAGACCGAAACCGCCACCAGCCAGGTGGCCACGAACATGCCGACGATGACGAAGCCGAGGACGTTCAGGTCGATGCCTTCGAACCAGGACCAGAACGGCCCGGTCAGCGAGAGCGCGATCGGCCAGCAGGCCGCCGACCTCGATCGTGCCGATGACCAGCGCAATGGCCACCGACAGGCCGGTGATGGTCAGGTTGTAGAACACCTTGCGCACCGGCTTGGAGAACGCCCAGCCGTAGGCGAAGTTCATGAACGAGCCGTCGATCGAGTCCATCAGGGACATGCCGGCCGCGAACAGGATGGGCAGGCACAGCACCGCGTACCAGGGCAGGCCGGCCGCGCCGGCGCTGCCGGCGATGACCAGCAGGGCTACCTCGGTCGCGGTGTCGAAGCCGAGGCCGAACAGCGCCCCGATCGGGTACATCTGCTGGGGCCGGGTCACGCTGCGGGTCAGCCGGCCGAAGAAGCGGTTCATGAAGCCGCGGCTGTCGAGCTGGCGCTCCAGGGCCGCCTCGTCGAACTGGCCGCTCTTCATCTCGCGGAACACGCGGATGATCCCCATCAGGATCACGAGGTTGATCGCGGCGATCAGGTACAGGAACACGCCGGAGACTCCGGTGCCGACCAGGCCGAAGGTCTGGTGCAGCGCGGAGTGGCCGTTGCGCACGGGCCCGTCGAGCGAGCGGACGCCGACGGAGATCAGGAAAGCCAGGGCGAAGACGATCGACGAGTGCCCGAGCGAGAACCAGAAGCCGACGCTCAGCGGGCGCTTGCCCTCCTGCATCAACTTGCGCGTGGTGTTGTCGATGGCCGAGATGTGATCGGCGTCGAAGGCGTGGCGCAGGCCGAGCGTGTAAGCGGTCATGCCGATCCCGACGGTGAATACGCCCGTCTTGCCAAGCGCGTAGTGGCCGGGCGCGACGGCCGCGAACAGGATCAGGAAGCCGAGCACGTGGAGGCCGACGACGACGCTGGCCATCATCAGGAGGGTGCGGCGCTGCCCGGCGTCGAGTGAGGCCCAGAAGTCCTGCAGCCCGGGGCGGCGGCGCCCGGGGTGAGCGCTCAGCACCGACATGGGGACCACGCTCTGATCACAGCAACGAGCCTCCGGGCGGGACCACCCACAGCTTCGGCGCCAGCTCGCATCACCTTGGTCGGCTCCAGTTCGGCGACCGTCCCCGCGCCGCGACTGCTCGAGGGCCATGGCCAGCTCTCGCCACGCCCGGGCCACCGGGGCCACCCGCGCGGTCGGACCGAAGCCGACCGCCGAGCGGAGCTCGTCGGCGCGGCCGCGGGTCTGGGCGACGGTCAGCTCGCCGAAGGGCCGGTTGGCGCCGTCGACGAACACGGTCGTGGCCAGGATCTCGGCCAGCTGGTCCTGGGCGCCGGGCGCGTCCATCAGGCCGCCTGGCCGCAGTCGCGCTGCCGCCACCGCCACCTGGCCGAAGGCGATACCGCCGTCGCCGACCGGGAGCAGCTCGGGGACCAGCACCCGCAGCCCGAGGGCATCCAGGCCGCCGGCTACCGCCTGGAGCAGGCGCCGGTTCTGGAACACCCCCCCGGACAGGAGCACAGTCTCGACCCCGGCCTCGGAGCAGGCCCGTGCGCAGGCTTTGACTGTCCCCTCGGCCACCGCGGCCGTGGAAGCGGCCGGCGATGACCCCGACCGTCACGCCGTCGCCCAGATCGTCGACCACGCCCCGCATCGCCGCCCGCGGGTCGAGCACGAAGCCTTCGGGCGTCGAGGTGACGGGGACGGAGTACCCGTCCCCGGGCTCACCGGACTCGCCGTCAGCCGAGCAGGCGGCTTCGAACTCGATCGCCGCCTGGCCCTCGTAATTGACCGTCGGCCGCACGCCGCACAGCGCGGCCACGCGTCGAACAGCCGCCCCATCGAGGTGGTGACCGGCGAGCTGAAGCCGGTTCGCACCAGCTCCGAGCACCGAGGCCCAGGCCCGCTCCTCGACGGCGCCGGCCAGGGTGGATGGAAGCTCCGGAGTCGCCGGCGGCAAGAAGGCTCAACCAAGCACAGGCCATCCGCCAGGGCTGCCGGATCGCCCGTTCGCCGCCGGGCAGCCGCGCCGGGAGCAGCTTGCCCACGCGGGTGAAGCCGCCCGCGTCCCCGTAGAGGAATTCCCCGCCCCAGACGGTCCCGTCGGTCCCGTAGCCGGTGCCGTCGAAGATCGCCCCGACGGCGGGTCCGGTCTCGGCATGCTCGGCCAGGCAGGCGGCCAGGTGGGCGTGGTGGTGCTGCACGCCGATCAGCTCGATTCCCTCCCGCGCGAGTGCGTAGCGGGTAGATAAATAATCGGGATGCAGGTCGTGGGCGACGACCTCGGGCGTGACCGCGAACAGCCGCTCGAAGTGGCTGACTCCCTCGCGGAAGGAGCACAGCGTCTCGTAGTTCTGCAGATCGCCGATGTGGTGGCTGACCCAGGCCCGCTCGCCCTTGGCCAGGCAGAAGGCGTGCTTGAGCTCGGCCCCGCAGCCGAGCAGCGGCCGCGGCGCGCCGCCGGGCAGCGGCAGGGCGGCCGGGACGTAGCCGCGGGAACGGCGGATCACCAGCGGCCGGTCGTGCGGGGCGGCCAGGGGACCTGAGCGTCCGGGGCCAGGGGCCCGCGGCGCGACGACCCGGACCACCGAGTCATCGGTGCGGGTCACGATCGGCCGGTCGTGGGTCAGGAAGCGGTCGGCGATCTTCCCGAGCCGCTCCCGCGCGTCGGCATCGTCGAAGGCGATCGGCTCGTCGGAGACATTGCCGCTGGTCAGGACCAGAGCATCGACCCCCAGCGCGGTCAGGTCGTGCAGCAGCAGGTGGTGAAGCGGGGAGTAGGGGAGCATCACCCCGAGCTCGGCTGCGCCCGGAGCCACCGACGGCGCGACCCCGGCGCCCGACCGCCGGCGGGCGAGCACGATCGGCCGGGCGGCGGACGTGAGCAGGCCCTGCTCAGCCGGCCCGAGGGCGATCAGCGCGGAGGCCGCCGCAGCGGTCTCGACCATCAGCGCGAACGGCTTGTCCTCACGATGCTTACGCGCCCGCAGCCTGGCCACCACCGCCTCATCATCGGTCCGGCAGGCCAGGTGATAGCCGCCGATCCCCTTGATGGCCAGGATCTCCCCGTCGCGCAGCGCGGCCGCGGCCCGGGCGATCGGGTCGGGATCCTCGGAGGAGGGCCCGTCGATGACGAGATCGGGGCTCAGGGACACGCGGGGGCCGCAGACCGGGCAGGCGTTGGGCTGGGCATGGAAGCGCCGGTCGCCGGGATCCTCGTACTCGGCCTGGCAGTCCGGGCACATGACGAAGGCGGCCATCGAGGTCAGCGGCCGGTCGTAGGGGACACCGCGGACGATCGTGAACCGCGGGCCGCAGTTGGTGCAGTTGGTGAACGGGTAGCGGTAGCGGCGGTCGGCAGGATCGAACAGCTCGCGCCGGCAGTCCTCGCAGGTGGCGCTGTCCGCGGTGACCGGCGCGTCGGCCACCCCGCCCGACGGGCTCTCCCGGATCTCGAACCCGGATCCGCGGCCGCCCGCCCGCCGGCCCGCAGCCGGGCCGCCCGGAGCGCCCACCGGCGGGCAGTCTGAGCACTCGACCGAATCGAGCACCGCCAGCGGCGGCGCCTCCGCGCCCAGCCGGGCCACGAAGACATCCACCACGGGCGATTCGCCCTCCACCTCCAGGAGCACCCCCTGAGAGTCGTTGAGCACGAACCCGCTCAGCCCGAGCTCGCCGGCCAGCCGGTACACGTAGGGCCGGAAACCCACCCCCTGCACGACGCCGGTAACACGAATCCGCGCCCGGCGCGCGCCGACCGAAGCCGAGACCGAGGCCGAGCTCATGCCACCAGCTCCCGCAAGGCGTGGTAGGCGCTGGCCTGCGCCTCCTGGATGCGCGGGATGTGCTCGGAGCGGGTCACGATCACGTGGTCGGCGAGACGTTCGGCCGCGGTCCGCCCCCCGTCGTAGCCGACCATGGCCACGGTGACCAGGCCGCGCTTGCGGGCCTCGGCCAACGCGGCGATCACGTTGCCCGAGTTGCCCGAGGTCGACAGGGCCAGGAGCGCGTCCCCGGCCCGCCCGTAGGCGATCACCTGGCGCATGAACACCGCCTCAACCCCGATGTCATTGGCGATCGCGGTGATGATCCCCGGATCCTCGGTCAAATCGATCGCCGGACGCGGTCGCCATCCCTCCCGATCGGAGCGGAAGTCCGCCACGACGTCCATCGCGTCGGTGGCCGAGCCGCCATTGCCGAGGGCGAGCAACTGACCACCGCCGGCAAAGCACCCCCGCAGAGCTGTGGCGGCGTCGCGCAGCACCGACGCGTTCTCACCGAGGGTCTGAGCGCGCAGCGCGCCGATCTCCTCGGATTTCATCACCACCGAACGGGCCACGTCCTCGAGCACCGGCTCGAGCTTGTCCTCGCGCTCGTCCAGGAACGGGTAGAGGAAGCTGCTCGCCCCGGCGTCGTGGGTCTCCCGCACATCGCGCCCGCTCAGCAGCCCGCGGTGATCGAAGAACACGTGGACGAGCTCCCAGAGCACGTGATAGAGGGTCTCCACCAGCTCCTGGCGGACGGCGGGATCCTGCGACGGGGGCGTGAACACGTGCTCGGCCACGCCCTCCGCCTGTCCGGCAAAGGCCAGCGTGAGGCAGCCCCGCGCGCGGGCGACCGCGAGCGCGGAGACGACCTCGGGATCGTCGGCGTCGAACCCGATCGCGATGTCATCGGGGCGGCTCAGGAGCCCAACCTGCCGATCGAGCTGACCGCCCTCACCAGCCAGCCCCAGCGCCGGCAGCGCGCGCTTGCCCACGATCACCGGATGCACGAACTCGACCGCGACATGCCGGGCATCGGAGCGCGCCGCTGGTGAGCGCCCGAAGGCGACCAGGCGACCGCCGCGGGCAAAGCGCTCGGCCATCAGGTGGCAGACCCCGGCCAGCCGTGGGGCCTCGGCGGTGAAGAAGTCCCGGTTGGCCCGAGTGCGCTCGTCGAGCAGCGCTCCAATCTCCTCGGCGGCGACGGCGCCCTGGGCCATGGTCAGGCCGTGACCGGCTGGCGAGCCGCCACGCGGACCAGCCAGTCCCGCCACGCCTCGACGCCCTCCCCGGTCCGCGCGCTCAGGACGATGCGTTCGACGTCGGGGTGGACCTGGTCGATGTTGTAGAGCAGCTTCTCGAGGTCGAAGTCGAGATGGGGGAGGAGATCGATCTTGTTGACCACCACCAGCTCGCAGGCCCGGAACATCAGCGGGTACTTCAGCGGCTTGTCCTCACCCTCGGTCACTGAGCAGACCATCACCCGGGCGTCCTCGCCGATCTTGAACTCCGCGGGGCAGACCAGATTGCCGACGTTCTCGACGATCAACAGGTCGATGTCGTGCAGGGGCAGGGCGGGAATCGCCGAGCGGACCATGTTGGCGTCGAGATGGCACTCGCCACCGAAGCCGGAGTCGGTGTTCAGCTGGATCACCGGGATGTGCAGGTGGGCCAGCCGGTCTGAGTCCATCGCCCCCTGGACGTCGCCTTCCAGCACCCCGATCCGCACGTCCTGGAGCGTCGGGCCGACCTGCTCGAGCAACGTCGTCTTGCCCGCGCCGGGCGCGCTCATGAAGTTGACCACCGTGACGCCGTGGCGCTCGAAGTCCGCGCGGTTGGCGGTCGCGATCGTGTTGTTGGCATCCAGCGCCTCTTCGACGACGGTCACCTTGGTGCGATGCATGCGATCTCCTCAATCTCGATTGACTCGACCTCGAACTCGTCTCCAGCGGCGATCTCAACCTCGCTGCCACCACAGCTGGGGCAGCGGAAGGCCGGGATCTCGATCGCCCACTCCAGCGCGCAGGGCCGGCAGCGCAGCCGGGCGTCGATCACCTCCTGCTCGAGCCTGGCTCCCTCACAGACGCTGTCGCGGGCCACGAACTCGAAGTAGAACTCGAGCGTGTCGGGGATGACCTGGCGGAGCTTGCCCACCCGCAGGTTGACCACCGACACGCGCCGGCCGGCGGCGTGCTTGGCCACCGTGTTGACGATCGCGCTGGACAACGACAGCTCATGCACCGAGTCAGGCCTCCGCAGCCGAGGGCACGAACGCACCCGCCCGCAGCTCGGCCACAGTCTCGAGGACCACGTCGACCGCGCGGTCGACCGCCGCGCTCACCGTGTCGGACAGGCCCCAGCCCATCTCCTCGATCTCCGCGGGCTCGCAGGCCACCACGACGACCCGGCCCGGCCACGCTCCGGCCGCCTTCAGGAAGCGGAGCACGGTCTGGGGGTCCATGCCGTGCGGATTGATCGTGTCGCCATCCTCGATCGCGCCGGGGACAGACTCCTCGTCGGCCTCCATCACGTACAGGGTGCCGGGGCGCCCGCCCTGCTGGGAGACGTCGACGATGACCAGCGCGTCGTAGCCCCGCATCACCTCGTAGGCGAGATCGAGCCCACCGGTCCCGGCGTCCATCACGGACACGTCTCCGGGCAGCTCACGCGCATTCAGACGCCGGGCGACCTCGCTCCCGAATCCGTCATCGCGCAGCCACGCGTTGCCGACGCCGGCGATCAGAATCGATCGCAACTCCTCACTGGCACTCATGCCGAGATCACCTCAACCTCCTGGGCGAAGAAGTACAGATAGCGGCCGGTCTCCCGCATCAGCTCCTGACCGGGATCATCATCGATCGTCACCCCGAGATGGAGCCGACCGTCGTAGTCGGTGAAGATCCGCTCGAGCGTGGCCGTGCGCCCGTCGAGCATCCGGGCCTGGATGTCGGCGTCCGGGGCGGGGCGGATCAGCACCTTCCCGCCGCGCTCCAGGCGCATCCCGTCGACCTCGGCCACGTCATCCCCGGCGCGAGGATCGACCAGACCAGGGGGCTCGGACGGGGGCTCGGATGTGAACGGGTCGCGGGCCGGGGCGGCGGGCGCGGGATCGCGGATGGTGACCCGGCCGTGCAGGGCGCGGATGTCCTCGGGCGTGGCCTGTGCGGCCCGGGCCAGCATCTCGCGGACGGCGGGATCCTGCTGCTCGAGCTCGGCGCGCTCGCCGTCAGAGAGGACCTGGAGGTGGAGCAGCAGCGCCTCTTCAATCTCGGTGGAGTCAAACAATCCGCCCCGGCTCTCGGGCGCGATCTGGGGATGATCGGGCAGGACGATCGCCGCCCCGACCATCGCGCTGTCGTCATCGGCCCCCAGCACCGGGAACGTGTTGACCGAGCCGCAGGGCCGCTCGAGCGCGGAGATGAAGCGGCCGCCGGCCACCTTCAGGATGGGATGGACCGAGAGCAGGGAGCGCGCCAGCGCGCCACCGCGGTTCAACCCCGAGGAGGCGACAGTCAGGTTCTCCACCCGGAAGGTGACCTCGTACTCCCCGGGCGCGGACCGGATCGCGGCCAGGCTCAGCGCGACCTCGAGGCTGGGTGTGTCCGGAGCCCCGCAAACCGAGATCCGCTTGCACGCCGCATCGTGGACCAGCGCGCCGACCATCGCCCCGGGCAGGCTCAGGCGCTCCGGCTTGGCCTGGTGGCCCTCGCCGACGGGGGCCAGGAACCGCACCTCGGCGCTCAGCGCCGCATCGGCGGGCGCGGTCAGGGCCACACGCAGCTCGAGATGGTCATAAGTACTGGTCAGCTGCTCGGCGTAGGCCGGCGGATAGGCGATCCCAAACGGGGTCGGGGTGGCGTTCTTGGTCGCGCTCGGCGTGTAGGGGTAGAGCGCATAGCCCTCCCACAGGAGCGACTCGACGAGCGCTTCCAGGTGGTCGCTCACGCGCCCGCCTCGCGCAGCAGCGCGCTGACCGTGGCGTCGAGGGTGGCCAGCCCGCGGTCGAGCTTGGCTCGCTGGAGCGCCTGCAGCGTGTCGGCCCCGAGCGCTGCCCAGCCCGTGTTCGGGTAGTAGTGCTCGACCGTCTCGCGCCACACCGAGACCGGCATCCGGAAGTCGATCGACTTGTTCCACGGCACCAGCACCATCTGCAGGCCGCCGGCGTCATCGCGGTAGTAGATCGTGCCGTTGAAGTGCAGGGCCAGCGGGGCCATCCCGTCGGGCAGGGAGTGCAGGTACTTGGCCGCGGCGAGCTCGAGGTCATAGCTGCAGTTCACGGGCACGGCCACCGTGGTCTGACCGGTGAAGGCGGGGACGAGCACGTCGAGCTTGCTCCAGACCAGGCTGCGCGTGGTCACCGCCCAGCGCTCAGGCTCGCCGAACAGCTCGAGCAGCTTGGCCCGGGTCCCGTCGTCGTAGGCCCGGCGGGCCGGCTCGATCATCAGCTGAATGGTCAGGGCGATCATGTAGACCTGACGGCCGCTGGGCTCACTGACCTGGAGATCGAGGCTCAGCATCGGCGCGGCGGCGTAGCGCACCGGCCGCGCGCTCAGCACCGCGAACTCGGGCTCCGGACCGGCCCAGGGCGCGTCGCAGATGGGCGTGACCTCGAGGCTCACGCCGCCCCCGCCTTGTCGCGGAGCTCATCGAAGAACCGGGTGACTGCGTGGTCGACGCCAGTGCCGCCGGAGATCCCCTCCCAGGTGGCCTTGATGGCCCCGGTCAGGGCGTAGCAGCGGTCGATGGGGGCGATCGCGTAGACCGGCGGGTCGGTCAGGCGGTTGACGATCAGGCCCTCGATGTCCGACTCGAGGTCGGCCAGCACCGGGTTGCGCTCCAACACCCGGGCCCAGGACTCGAAGTGCAGCTCGGACTCGGTCGCTCCAGCCGGCGAGGGGTACATGGCCACCACGCAGTCGGTGACGGTCGAGTGCATGAAGAAGGCCAGTCCGATGGGGATCTGGAAGCCGGCCCACAACTCGTCGGGCATGTCGAGGTCGGGCAGCCAAACGGTCCGGTTGCCCACCGGGCGGTAGTCGCCCTCCCCGGCCCGCATGGCCCAGCACGCCTCGCACGAGCAGACGATGCGGCGCTCGACCAGGGCGAGCAGATGGCGGTGCTCCTCGGCGATGGACACGCCGCAGAGATCGCAGAACTCAGTGCCCTCGGGGACGGCCGCTCCCTCGGAGGTGCCCGCCAGGGAGCCGCCCTGGGTCTCGACCCCGAGGCCGCCCTTGCGCGCGCGCACGGGAAACGGAGGCGTGGCGCGTCCGTTTGGCGGAGGCGTGGCGCGTCCGGGCCCGGGTCCGGTCAGGCCCCGAAGCCCGGTAACGACCTGGGCCCGGCCTCTCATGGCGCCGCCAGCGCCACCTTGACGTGATCCTGCTCACGCAGCAGCGGCACCGGTTCGAGTTGGAGCTGCTCATCGTCGAGCGAGCGCCCGGCCCGGGGCAGGAAGAAGGAGCGGTGGCAGCTCGGGCAGGCCAGCGCCCCCTCGGTGAGCAGTCCGTCGTGAAGCGCGGACCCACACCCGGTGCAGCGGTCGCGGTAGGCCAGCAGCGTGCCCTCGACGTTGGCCACCACCAACTCTCCGCCGCCGACCTGGACTCCGGTCAGCGTGCCCAGGCCGAGCGCGGCGAGGGAGTCAAGCTCGATCCAGGACGCCACCGCGGGCGGCGCCGTCGCCGCGGCGGCGGCGGCCACAGCGGGCACGGTGGGAAGCTCTGCTGCGCCCGGACCGCCGGACATGACCATCGGCAGCTCGTCCCCGGCCGGCCCCTCGGACATCGGCAGGGCCAGGCCGGTCATCTGTGGCGCCACGCCCTCCACCTCGAGGCCGGCCAGATCCGGCGCGGCCTCCTCGAGCGCGCGCTTGACAGCCAGCTCGAGCGTCACCGACGAGGCCGAGCAGTCCGAGCAGCTCCCCCGTAGGTGGATCCGCGCCACTCCATCGTCCACCGAGAGCAGCTCGACATTCCCGCCGTGGGACTCCATGTAGGGCCGGACGGTGTCCAGCGCCTCCTGCACCCGCTGCTCGAGTGAGACCGGATGCAGGTCGTGAATCAAGAGCAGCGTGGCGATCACCGGATCCTCGCTCAGTGAGGCGGCCATCCGCTCCCCGTCCGGGCTGGAGAAGATCCGCTCCAGCCCGGCTCCGTACATCTCCACGACCGCGGAGACCAGCTCGCCAGCCAGCTGACGCGTCTCCTCATCAGCGGTGGCGTCGAGCCGGCCCTGCAGCTCCTGAACGCGCTCGAACAGCCGGTCTGGTGCCTCGCTCTCTACGGCGCTCATTGCCACCGCCTAGGACATGGCCGTCGGCGTGTGCATGACCTTCTTCACCCTGCCGCCACCGGTGTACATGTGCACGCCGCAGGGCAGGCAGGGGTCGAAGGAGCGCACCGCCCGCATGATGTCGATCCCCTTGAAGTTCTCCGGTCCGTTCTCCTCGAAGATCGGCGTGTTCTGCACCGCGTCCTCGTAGGGGCCCGGGGTACCGAAGCTGTCGCGCGGACTCGCGTTCCAGGGCGTCGGGGGATAGGGCTGGTAGTTGGCGATCTTGCCCTCCTGGATGACCATGTGATGCGAGAGCACGCCGCGAGCGGCCTCGTGGAACCCGCAGCTGACCGCGTTCTCCGGAACCTTGAAGCTGTTCCAGCTCTTGGTCCGCCCGGCCTGAACCTCCTTCATCGCCCGCTCCAGGCAATGCAGAGCGATCAGGGCGCTGTAGGCCTGGTGGTAGGTGCGGGCCCGGTCACGCTCAATCGCGTTGGACTTCTCGGGCACGTTCCACTCGAGCTCCATCTCGGGCAGGTTCGGCGAGCGCGGGAGCACCATCTGAATCGAGTGGCCAGTCGCCTTGGCGTAACCGAAGTCGACCAAGCCGGCCTTGGCCGTGCACCACTGGCGGGCGAACGGGCCGCCGCCGGTGTCGCAGCAGACATGGGTGTCAGTCCGCTGGTCGTAGATCCGCGGCGAGACGACCCAGGTGTACTTGTCGGTGAAGTCGCGCTTCTGCGGCCGTGGCAGGGTGACCTTGTTCCACGGATGGTTCTTGTCGACCGGGTTGCCCAGCGGGTCATGGGTGACGTAGGTCGGCTCGTTCTCCCAGCCATCGAAGTAGGAGGAGCCGAGCAGGATGCGGATCATCAGGTTGATCTCGACGAGATCGGTTGAGATCAGCTCGCCGCCGATGGCCACGCCTGGGGTGATGTAGCGCTTGCGCCCCCAGTCGGTCATGTGGCGGTAGTCGTAGTCGACGTAGTCCGGGTCGTCGAACGAGCCCCAGTTGACCAGATTCGTCTCCCGGTAGCCGACCATGTCGTAGCCGGGCAGCTCGGTGAGGAAGAAGTCATAGAGGTCGTCGTGCATCGGCACGCTGCGCTTGACGTAGTCGAAGTAGCGCATCAGGCGCACGTAGTAATCGGTGCAGGTCTGATGCGTTATGTCGGCGCTGCAGCCGCCGGGCATGATCGTTGACGGATGGGTGTGACGCCCACCGAACAGGCAATACATTTCGCGTGTATAGCGGGCCACGTGCAGGGTCTCGAGATAGAACTCCCCGGTGAACGGGTTCAGCGAGCGCATGATGTCGGCGATCGTCTTGAAGCCGTGGATGTCGCTTCCGGGAGCCGCCGTCGACTCGGCCTTGGCCAACAGCGACGGGTTGGTCTCCTTGACCATCTGCTCGCAGAAGTCGACGTTGGCCATGCAGTCGTTGAAGATGGCGTGGTCGAAGATGTAGTCGGCCGTCTCGGCCAGGTTGAAGGCCAGGTCGCCCAGCGGCGGCGGCTTGACCCCGTAGGCCATGTTCTGGTTCAGGCACGAGCAGGTGCAGTGGTTATCGCCGCAGATGCCGCAGATCCGGCTGGTGATGAAGTGGGCGTCGCGCGGGTCGATCCCCTTCATGAAGATGTCGAACCCGCGGAAGATCATCGACGTGCTGTAGCACTTGTTGACCTTCTGATTGGAGAAGTCGATCTCGGTGTGAATGCCGAGACTGCCGACGATCCGGGTGATCGGATCCCACGACATCTCCTTGACCATGACCTTCTGGGGCGTTTCGGTCGCCATCTTTACCTCTTTTCGAAAAGCTCTCGGGTGCTGGGGACGGGTCGGTGACTACCAGCGCTTGGCGTAGCCGGTGGTAAGGGTCCGGCCCTTGCGCCGCCACTCCGGCTCCTTGTCGTACTTGGTGGCGATGTTGCGATGCCGGAAGAAGCGGACGATCGGCCCGTAGCTGTACTTCATGACGTTGCCGGCCATGCCGCCCCACTTGTCCTCGTCCATGAAAGGCATGAACTTGTCCGGGAACCCCGGCATCGTGCAGGCCATGCAGATCCCGCCCACGTTCGGGCAGCCCCCGATCCCGTTGACCCAGCCACGCACGGGCACGTTGCACTTGACCACCGGGCCCTTGCAGCCCAGCTTGACCAGGCAGCGGTGGTCCGAGCCGTACTCGGTCGCGAAGTCGCCCTGCTCGGCGAAGCCCGCGCGGTTGCAGCTCTCGCGCACGGTGCGTCCGAACAGCCACTTGGGCCGGAGCGCCTCGTCGAGCTCGGGCGCCGGGGCCAGCCCGGCCAAGTGCAGGGCCAGATAGAGCAGCGTCTCGGTCATGTTGTCGGGCTGCGCGGGACATCCAGGGATGCAGACCACGGGCAGCCCGGCCTTAGACTTCCAGTTCCAGCCCAGGTAGTCGGGCACGCCCATCGCGCCGGTGGCGTTGTTCTTCATCGCCGGGATCCCGCCATAGGTGGCACACGTCCCGACGGCGACCACCGCGGCGGCCTTTGGCGCCAGGCGGTCCATCCACTCGTTCATCGTGATCGGCTGGCCGTCGGCGGGATTGACGGCAAAGCCGGTCCAGTGGCCGTCGCCGTTGATCTCCTCGTTGCCCAGGGAGCCCTCGATCACGAGCACGAACGGATCGAGCTTGCCCTCCTCGGCGTCGAACCAGGCCTGCGCGTACTCCTGACCGACCGCGTAATCCACGACCTGGTTGTGGACCACCACCTTGGGCATGCCCGGGATGGCCTGCAGGATGATGTCCTCGAGGCTCGGGTTGGTGGCCGAGGTCATGGCCACTGAATCGCCCTCACAGCTCAGGCCCGTGGTCATCCACAGGACGTGGGCGGTTACGGCCTCCGTCTTCTGCTGCTCTGAGTATGGGCTTGCCGTCGCGCTCACGCCTGCTCCTCTCAACAGATTCGCGGCAGCGGATCCCCGACCAGCTGGTCCAGGACCCGCCTGCCTCCGAAACTCGTTTGGATCAACACCATTCCGTTCGGCTCTGACCGGACCTCGCCGATCTCCGCCGCCTGTTCGCCACCCGGCGCGCTGCGCAACACGGCCAGCGCCCGGTCAGCCGCCTCCGCGGCCACGAAGGCGACGAACTTGCCCTCGTTGGCCACATACATCGGGTCGATGCCCAGGATCTCTGCGGCCCCGGCCACCGCGGGAGCGACGGGGATCTCCCCCTCGCGCACGATCATCGCTACCGCCGAGGCCCGGGCCAGCTCGTTCAGGACCGAGGCCACGCCGCCGCGGGTGGCGTCGCGCAGGCAGCGCAGCTCGCCTCCGACCTCCTCGAGCAGGGCGTCGACCGCGGGCCACACGCTCCGGGTGTCGGAGAAGATCTCGGCATCGAGCTCGAACTCGTTGCGGGCCAGCATGATCGCCGTCCCGTGCTCGCCGATCGACCCGGAGAGGAGGATCCGGTCCCCGGGAACCAGCGCCCCCGGCGACAGGCGGGCTCGCGGATCGCGGCGCCCGATGCCCGCCGTGCAGATGTACATCCCGTCGGCGTGCCCGCGCTCAACCACCTTGGTGTCGCCGGTCACCACTGACACCCCGGCCGCCTGCGCGGCGGCGGCGATCGCGTCGACCTCGGCGCGCAGATCCTCGGCCGCGAAGCCCTCCTCCAGGATCAGCGACAGGCTCAGGGCCAGCGGCTCGGCCCCCGACACGGCGAGGTCGTTGACCGTGCCGTTTACGGCAAGCTCGCCGATTGATCCGCCGGGGAAGCGCAGCGGCTTGACCACGTAGGAGTCGGTGGTGAAGGCGAGCTCGAGCCCATCGATGGCGACGATTCCCGCATCGCCCATCTCCTCGAGCGCCGCGCCGCCCAGGGCGGGGACGAGCAGGCCCTCGATCAGGGTCTGGGTGGCCTTGCCGCCGGCGCCATGGGCCATGGTGATCCGGCCGTCGCGGAACTTGGCCCGCTTGCCCCGCGCGGTCTCGATGATCCCGAGGATCTTCTGCTCGCGGTCGGAGACGGCCCCGCCGGCCGGGTCGGTCACTTAGTGCCCCCGTCCACTTAGACCACCTCTCGCTCGCGGGCAAAACGGCCGAAGTTGTAGTAGGCCGCGCAGGCGCCCTCGGAGGAGACCATGCACGTGCCGATCGGCCGCTCGGGCGTGCACGCGGTGCCGAACACCTTGCACTCCCACGGCTTGATGACGCCCTTGAGCACCTCGCCGCACTGGCAGGCCTTGGGGTCGGCCACGCGCACTCCGGGGACGGCGAAGCGCCGCTCGGTGTCGAGCTCGGCGTAGGCCTCGGACAACCTGAGTCCGCTGTGGGAGATGAACCCGAGCCCGCGCCATTCGAAGTGCGGCCGCAGCTCGAACACCTCGGACATGACCTCGAGCGCGCGCAGGTTGCCCTCGTGGGGCACCACGCGCTTGTACTGGTTCTCCACCTCCTGGCGCCCGTCGCGCAGCTGGCGCATGATCATCGCCACCGACTGCAGGATGTCCAGCGGCTCGAAGCCGGCGATGACCACCGGCTTGCCGTAGGCGGAGGGGATGAACTCGAACGGCCGGGCGCCGACCACGGTGGCCACGTGACCCGGGCCGATGAAGCCATCCAAGCGCAGATCGGGAGACTCGAGCAGGGCGCGCAGCGGTGGCACGATCGTCACGTGGCTGCACATGACCGAGAAGTTGGCCACGCCCTCAGCCCGGGCCCGCTTCAGCGTCAGCGCCGTGGACGGGGCGGTGGTCTCAAAGCCGATGGCGAAGAACACGATCTCGCGGTCGGGGTTCTGCTTGGCGATCCGCAACGCGTCCAGGGGTGAATAGACCATGCGGATGTCCGCGCCGGCCGCCTTGGCCTCGAGCAGGCTCCCGTTCGAGCCCGGCACCCGCATCATGTCCCCGAAGCAGGTGAAGATCACCTCTTCGTTCTGGGCCACGGCGATCCCGTCGTCGACCCGCCCCATCGGGATCACGCACACCGGGCAGCCGGGCCCGTGGACCAGCTCGACGTTGGCCGGCAGCAGGTCGTCGACGCCGTACTTGTAGATCGAATGGGTGTGGCCGCCGCACACCTCCATCACCTTGTAGTGACGGCCGGGCTCCACCAGCGAGAGGATCTCGGCGGCCAGGACGCGGCCGAGCTCAGGGTCGCGGAATTCGTCGACGTATCTCATCTCGCCTCCAGACGGGCGATCGCGGTGCCGGCGTGAACCAGCAGCCGGTCGCCGTTCTCGACCGGTTCGACGAGCGCGGTCTCGACGCTGCAGCGCCCCCCGTCCCCGTCACCGTCACCGTCGCACAGGGCGAGCCCGCGGTTCGTGTCCACCGCCACGACGGTCATGGGCACGCCGTCGTCGCCGCAGGTGATGCAGTGCTGCGAGCCGCAGGCGACGGCCTCCGCCTCCGTGGGCGTCGGCCAGGCGGACGCATCGGCGACCAGCTTCACTCGATCACGCTGGCCTTCAGCTCCTCGAGCTCCTGCTCGTAGTCGGCACCCATTCTGACCAGTAGATCGTGGGTGGCTTTGGCCTCTTCCTCATCGACCTTGGAGATGGCAAAGCCGACGTGGATCAGCACCCAATCCCCCGGGCCTACACCGCCATCCTCGACGTCGAGCAGGCCGATGTTGACCGTCCTGCGGACCCCGGCCACTTCCACCTTGGCCAGCCGGTTGAGCTCGTCGACGACCTCCACTACCTGACCCGGGATTGCCAAGCACATGGCGCCGGTTCTAACACCGCCCCGGTGGTTGGTCGACCCGTCTCGTAACCGCGGTTACGTGGAAGGGCCGCGACGTAATCTGGGTTACCGGAGGCCCCGGCACCGGTGCGCGCCGGCCCCGGCTCGGCGTCGCACCCGTAAACTGGTCGAGGACCTTTAACTGGGCGGTGGAGGTGCGACCACCTCGGCTCGTGAGGAGAGAGATGGAGATCGGATCAAAAGCGTCCTAACCATGGCTCGTCGATGGCCCAGCCCCCGTCCCAATGCCGTCGGCCGTCTGCCCGTGCCGACGGCGATTCACCGCTACCTGCTCGATGCCGATGATGACCTGGCCACCGAGTTCGACGTCCGCACCCGACTCGCTGCGCGGCCCGGTACTACGGTCAGGGTGCTGGTCGCCGAGCTCGGCGAGTGTGACCTCGCCCCGGCGCTGACCGCGATGCACCAGGGCTACGGCCTGCTGATCCTGGACGGGCTGATCGCCTTTGAGATGCGCGTCGGGGATCGGACCGCGACGGAGCTGATCGGCGCCGGGGATCTACTCGTCCCCTCGCTCCACCGCCCCGAGGCGATGCTCGAGCGCCGGGATGCCTGGCGGGTGCTGGCGCCGACCCAGCTGGGCCTGCTCGACGCTGACTTCGCTGCTCGCGTCCGGCCCTGGCCGCAGGTCGTCCGGGCCCTGCTGCGCCGGGCCAGCCGGCGGACCGCCGATCTCGACGAGATGCGCGCGATCGCCTGTCATCCGCGGCTCGAGGTCCGCCTCGATCTTCTCTTCTGGCACCTGGCGGCGCGCTGGGGCCGGGTCGAGCCGGCCGGGATCAAGCTCATCCTCCCGCTCACCCACCGCCTGCTCGGCCAGCTCGTGGCCGCCGAGCGGCCGTCGGTGTCCCACGCGCTCGGCCGCTTGTCCGAGGCCGGCCTGGTCACCGGGAGCGCCGGGGATTGGCATCTGCACGGCTCGGTCGATGCGCATCTCGATTCTCTGGCCGCTCACCCCCTTTCGCCGCCGGCTCACCTGCGCGCCACCAACGGCTAGGCCCACTAGGGCGGGAGGGTCCAGTTCACGCGCTACCGTGAACCCATGCCGGCGCGGATCATCTTCCGCTGTGAGTACTGCGGCTCCGAGCCGGACCCCGAGACCCGGACAGCGCTCGAGCGCCAGCTCCTCGATCTACGTCACGGGGAGTACGTCGACGCCGGATTCTCCCCACCCGCCCCCTGGCTGACCTGGCACGGGAGGGGCATGTACGGGCGCCAACGCTACGCCTGCGGCGAGCACCGCGGCGAGCTGAAGGCGGAGATCCGCGAGCTCTACGGGACGCTCGGCTGGCACCCGTGGGCGATGGGCCCGCATCCGTGGGCCGGGCGGCGCGGGACCGACCGCGCGCGCCAGCTCGTGCGGTCGCTGCGCTCGACCTTCGGCGCGCCAGGGCCCTGAGCGAAACCGCCTTCTGGAGCGAGGTTTCGGGATAAGCTGCGCGCCAGCAGTCGGGTGCAGCAGACGGCCGGCTGGGGTCGAGTCCTTCGGGAGGACAGATGGCGGACGAATTCGATGTGATCGTGGTTGGCGCCCGGTGCGCCGGGTCGCCCCTGGCCACGCTGCTGGCCCGCCAGGGAGTGAACACGGCGCTGGTCGAGCGGGCCACGTTCCCCAAGGACACCATGTCCACGCACGGCGATCAATTTCCTGCGTCGGCTCGGAGTGCTGGAAGAGGTGCTGGCCACCGGGGCGCGCCCGTTGACCAGGATCGACGGCCGCCAGGAGGAGCTCCTCTACGCGCTCGAGGTTGCCCAGCGGCCGGGGGACATCGGTTCGTTCACGTCGGTGCGCCGCCACGTGCTCGATCCGATCCTGGCCGGCGCGGCCGAGCGGGCCGGAGCCCAGGTGATGATGTCCACCAACGTCACCAGCCTCTCGGAGGCGGGGGGTCGGGTGGCCGGGGTCAAGGTCAGCCACCGCGGCCAGGAGCGCACGTTGACCGCGCGCCTCGTGGTCGGCGCCGACGGACGCAACTCCACCGTGGCGGAGCTGACCGGCGCGCGGAAGTACAACGTCACGCCCGGAGAGCGGTTTGGCTACTGGGGCTTCTTCGCCGACTCGAACGCCGGCTCCGAGCCCGCGTTGGTCTACCACCGGTGGGAGGCAAGGTTCGTGATCGCCCTGCCCGCGGACAATGGCCTCTACGAGGTCGTCGTGTTCCCGGACCGGAGGTTCCTGCCCGAGTTCAGGCAGGACCGCGAGGCCGCCTTCATGGCCCATGCCCGCGCCTGCGCGCCGGTGGCGGAGATCATCGACGGGGCCCGCCGCGTGGACAAGCTGCTCGGGATGATCAGGTTCGAATGTTTCCTGCGCGAGTCGGCCGGGGCGGGCTGGGCGCTGGCCGGCGACGCCGGTCACTTCAAGGATCCGGCGCCCGGCCAGGGTATCTCCGACGCCTTCCGCCAGGTCGAGGCGCTGGCGCCGGTCATCATCGGTGGGCTCGGGCGCTCGGACGCCGAGCTCGACAGCGCTGTCGCCGCCTGGGCCCGCTGGCGCGACCGCGACAGCGCCGAGCACTACTGGCTCGCGGCCGACCTCGGCGCCCCCGGACAGGCTCCCGGAGTGCAAGTGGAGATCCTGCGACGAATGCAGCGGCGGGGTCGGCTGGCAGAGCTCGGTGAGGTGATGCAGCACCGAATGATGCCCTCCAAGGTGTTCACGCCCGGGCGGCTCCTCGGGGCCACCGCCAGCCTGCTCGTCCGGCCGAGAGCCGATCGCCGGCAGACCCTGCGCGAGCTGGGGCAGCTGGTCAGCACCGATGTCCGCCGCCAGCGGCTGAACCGCCGGCCCGAGTATGTGCCCGCCGGCGCGCACCCCGACGCCGGTGAGACCGAGGTTCCCGTCGAGGCGGCCGCGGCATGAGCGCTGTGAGAACCACGACGGTGACAGTCGACGGCGTCCGCTCGCCGATCCTGCAGTCGGGTGAACGGAGGCCACCGAGTCGGTGGTGTTCGTGCACGGCAATCCCGGCCCGGCAGAGGACTGGCGTCTGCTGCTCGAGCGGACCGGGGACTTCACCCGCGCGGTGGCTCCGGACATGCCCGGCTACGGGGCCGCGGACAAGCCCAAGGAGTTCGATTACACCAACGCCGGCTACGCCCGCCATCTTGCCGGCGTGCTCGATCAGCTCGGGATCACTCGGGCGCATCTCGTGCTCCACGACTTCGGCGGCGGCTGGGGGCTCACCTGGGGGGTCCAGCATCCGGACCGGTTCGCCAGCGTGACGCTGATCAACACGGGCGTTCTGCTCGATTACCACTGGCACAAGTTCGCCCGGATCTGGCGCACACCCGGACTGGGTGAGCTGTTCCAGCTCACGGCCAGCCGGCCGGCCTTCGAGATGCTCGTCGGGCGCGAGAACCCCCGCCTGCCGCCGCCGGAACTCGAGCGCCTGTATCGGGTGTCGAAGCCATGGCCGACCAAGCGCGCCGTGCTGAAGCTCTACCGGGCCACTCCGGCCGCGAGGATGGGGGCGCTGCGGGACCCGCTGCGCTCGCTCGACCGTCCCGCCCTGGTGGTCTGGGGGGTTACGGACGCGTACATACCCTGGTCGCAGGCCGCGCGCCAGCGCGAGTCATTCCCGTCCGCGCGCGTCGAGCTCCTCGAAGGCCTGGGTCACTGGCCGTTTCTCGAAGACCCGGGTCGGGTCGCCGAACTCGTGATCCCCTTCCTGCGCGAGCAGGTGGCGGCGAGGGTCGGCGGCCCGGACGATGCTCGCGAGCCCCGAACCTAGTGGCGCCTACGGGACTCGGACGTACCGGGTGAGGAGCGTGCCGCCGGCGCGCACCCGCAGCCGGTAGCGCTCCCCGTGATGACCGGCCAGGATGATCGCCGCCCGGCAGGAGCGGAAACGATCACGCGCCCAACCGTGCCTGGCCGGCGGCGTCAACGCGCACTGGGCGGTGGCGCTCCACGGGGCGGAGACGGTGACCGTGACCCGGCGGCCGTGGACCAGCACCCGGGTGATGGGCAGGCTGGCTGTCCTCGGGGCGCCACTGGCCGGGCCCTGAGCGCCCGCCCCGGGGCCGCTGGTGCTGCCGCCGGCGCCGGCACCGGCGGCGAGCGCCTCTGACCAGGTGTAGGTGTAGGTCGGCCGGAAGGTGCCGTCGCCCTCGAACAGGAGCATCGCGTAGCCGGGCCGCTGGCCGCTGTCGGTGCCCTGCGCGGCACCCATGGCCAGTGCTCCCGCGGTATCGAACCGGTAGAGCACGTCCTGCCGGTGCCCCCAGCAGCCTCCGGGGTTGCTCCGGGTGCAGTCCAGGTTGCCGCTGCCCGGCCCGTCGTCGTACATCCAGGCCTCATAGGCCAGGGGCATGTTGGGGAAGCCGCCGGCCCAGTTGGACGTCCAGGCCAGATAGTCGGTCGCGGTGGGCTGCGGGTCGGCGTCCTGGCGCACGCCGGTCAGGGCATTGGCGTTCAGGGCCAAGCTCAGGCCGGTGACGGGCGCGAGCCCGTACTGGACCCGATCCAGATTGGCCAAGACGAAGGCCTGCTCCGCCGGGGTCAGGGCAGTGAAGTTTGAGGGCAGCGAATAGGGGGGCTGGCCGAGGCTCGCGCGAGCGTGATCGAGCACGTCCACCGCGGCCCGGATGCAGACGGCCGAGGTCGGCACGCTGCACGCGGCGGGCATCGGCGGCGCCGGGTAGTTGGCTCTCGGATTGGTGCCCGGGGAGGCGGCCGCGGCCACGCCGGCCGGGACGAGGCAGAGCAGGGCGGCGAGCAGGGCTATCCGGGCAGCACGGAACATGTCCGGGCAGTTCTCGGCCGCGCCGGGCAAAAGCTGAGGCTCGCAGTCCCCCAGTGGACCAATTTCCGTGCCGGCCGGTCAATTTCTGCGTCGTCCGGCCAAATTCCGCGCGGTCCGGCCAATTTCCGTGCCGTTTTCAGTCCGGGCCCGGCCAATCCGGGTAGCAGCACGGTGATGCTTCGCAATGCACCCTGGCCCCTGCGCAGTCTCCTCGCCGGGGTCGCCGGCACCGTGGTCCTGACTCTGGCCTACCCGGTGGAGCGCCGGCTCCGGGGCCGGTCACGGCGCCCGCTCGACTACGACGACAGCCTGGTCCCGGGGCAGATCGTGGTCAGCATCCTCCACCTCGGGCACGTGACCGGGCGCGAGGAGGACGAGCTCGGGCTCGGCCTGCGCTGGAGCTACGGGTCGGCCTTCGGCATAGCCCACGGGCTGCTCCGGCGCTCCGTGCGTGAGCCGGCCGCGACGGGGATATTCGGGGCGGCGCTGATGACGATGACCCTGACCATGTTCCCGGTGCTGGGGCGGACCCCGCCGCCCTGGCGCTGGCCCCCGGGCTTCCTGGCCACCAGCCTGAGCACCCACGCCGCCTACGCGCTCACGGTTGGCCTGACCGACGGTCGCCTGCGCCGCCTCCACGGCCAAGACGACACGTAGCGAAAGACGCTACGCCGTGCTGCGGAGCTGCCCCCCGTGGTAGGGTCCCGTCCGTTTTCCGGTGCGGAGAGGGAGTGGCGATGTTCACAGCGGGTCGGCGACGTCGTCTTACCGTGGTCCTCTGCACCGTGGCGCTGGTGCTCGGCGCCGTCTCGGCGATGTCCGCGGCCGGCGCGGTCACGCTCCCGATCATCGGCGGCGGCAGCACCAACGGCCTGAACGACCTCGGCGCGCTCGGGCAGGGCGTTGGTCAGACACCGTCCAAAGCGCCGGTCATCGAGCGGGCCGAGCCGCCTCTGACCGCCACCCCGCTGGCCAGCTGCGGCCCCGGCTCCAAGCCCGAGCCCGGGGTGGACGGCCGGGTCCCCGCCGGGTCGGGTGACCACGGGCTGTGGTGCAACATGACCATGGTCGCCCACCAGGGGACCTCGGGCGGCTTCAAGACCTTCCGCTACATCGACACCCACGGACACGTGTGCGCGTTCTACGACACGGCGTTGCTCTTCCCGAGCAACGCCATCAATCCGGCCGGCGCGTCACTCGGCGTTGCCGTGCTGAACATGGCCGACCCGGCGCACCCGGTGCAGACGGACACCCTCACCCAGGTGCCGATGATGACCCCGCACGAGTCGCTGAACCTAAACCCGGCCCGCGGTCTGCTCGCCGCCGTCAACGGCAACCCGGCGACCGAGCCGGGACTGGTCTCGATCTACGACGTGCACCAGGACTGCCTGCACCCGACGCTCGACTCGACCTCGCTGGTGGCTCGCTTCGGCCATGAGAGCGGGTTCTCGGCCGACGGCCGCACGTTCTACGCCACCGCCACCGCGTTGCCGTCGGTGACGGCGATCGACGTGACAGATCCCAAGCATCCGCACGCCATCTGGCAGGGCAACCTGATGGCCCACGGGATGACGCTCTCAGACAACGGCGACCGGGCCTACGTGGCCGACCCCACCGGCGGGGACATGCTGATCCTGGACACCTCCCAGATCCAGGAGCGCAAGCCCAACCCCCAGGTCCGGGAGGTCAGCCGCCTGACCTGGAAGTCTGCCTCGATCCCCCAGAACGCCATCCCGTTCACCGAAAACGGCCATCCCTACGTGCTCGAGTTCGACGAGTACACCGCCGGCACGCTGAACCCGGAGGGCAGCCGCGACACGGTCGGCGCGGCACGGATCATCGACATCAGCAATGAGGCCGCTCCGTTCGTGGTCTCGAACCTGCGCCTGGCCGTCGATCAGCCCGCTGCGCACCACGCCGCCGGCAACGACCCGGGCACGCTCAGCCCCGCGCAGGGCTACGCGGCCCATTACTGCAACCTGCCCACGCGGGTGAACCCGCAACTGGTGGCGTGCTCGTTCATCGCCTCGGGCCTGCGGCTGTTCAACATCTCAGACCTGGTCCACCCGCGCGAAGTGGGCTACTTCGTCGCCCCGACCACGCCCAACACCGAGACCGGCTACACGAACAGCGACTACGCGATGTCCCAGCCGGCCTTCGACGTGGCCCGTCACGACATCTGGTACACCGATGGCGGCACGGGCTTCTACGTCGTGCACGTCACCGACGGCGCTTGGCCGGCCGCCGCTCCGGCCACGCAGCCCCGCGGCGCCGGCGTGGTCTGCCCGGCCGCGACCGGGCGCCTGCGGGGCGAGATGCTCGGCCCGGTCCGGCTCGGGATGACCCGGCCGCAGGTGAACGGCGCCTTTGTGCCCGGGACCGATCGCCGGCGGCGGGCCAGCGACACCTTTTGTCTGCAGGGTGGGGCGATCCGTGTTGCCTACGGCAACCGTGGCCGGACGCCCGCCGCCGCCGCCGCCGTGACCGCGAACCGTCGCTACGCGCTCGGGAGGATCCGCCCCGGGGCCCGGTGGGCGCACATCGCCCGCCGCCTGCACGCCGGCCGCGGCATCCGCTCGGGCCCCGGCACGTGGTACGTGACCGGCAACGGTCAGCGCCGGGGTCTCGTCGAGGTCAGGCGCGGGGTGGTCGACCAGGTCGGTATCGCCGCCAAGGCGCTCAGGCGTTCGGCGCTGCGGCGCCTGCTGGGCTCACTGGCCTAGTCGCCACTACAGTCGAGGCCCGTGGCTGATCTGGACGCACGGGCGGCGAACGCGGGCCCGCTCACACGCGTCCCGTCCGGCGTGCTGGTTCTGGGCGGGATCGCGTCGGTCCAGTTCGGCTCGGCTGTGGCCACGCATCTGTTCGCGGCGGTCGGGCCCTCAGGAGCGGTGCTCCTGCGCCTGGTCACGGCCAGCATCGTGCTGGTGGTGGTGGCCCGGCCAGGGCTGACCGGGCACACCCGGGCCGACCTCGGACTGATCGCCACGTTCGGGATCGCGCTGGCCGGCATGAACCTGAGCTTCTATGCGGCGCTTCACCGGATCCCGCTGGGCATCGCCGTATCGCTCGAGTTCGTGGGTCCGCTCGCCGTCGCCGTCTCCGGTTCGCGCCGACGGATCGACCTGCTCTGGGTTTTGCTGGCCGCCGCCGGGATCCTCGCCCTGACCCACGGCGGCACCGGCCACCTGAGCGGGACGGGGATCTTCTTCGCCCTGCTCGCCGGAGCCTTCTGGGGCAGCTACATCCTGATCAGCGCCCGGGTCGGCCAGAGCTTCGCCCGTGGCACCGGGCTCGCCCTGGCCATGTGCTTCGCCGCCGTCGTGGCCCTGCCCTTCGGCCTCGCCTCGGGGGGCGCCCATCTGCTCAGGCTGCGCTCGCTGGCCATCGGCAGCGCGGTAGGGATGCTGTCCTCGGCGATCCCGTACTCGTTCGAGCTCGAGGCGCTGCGCCGGATCGCCGCGCACGTGTTCGGGGTGCTGATGAGCATTGAACCGGCCATGGCCACGCTGGCCGGCCTGGTCGTGCTCGGCCAGGGTCTGAGCGCGCGGGCCATCCTGGGGATGGCCCTGGTCGTGGCGGCGAGCGTCGGTGCGTCCGGGCACTCGCGGGCCGCCGCGGTCGAGGTCTAAAGCGAACCCGGCAGGCGGCCCCTATCTCCCAACTCCCTTGGGCGAGCCAGGGCCTACATTCTGCTCATGACTACTTCATGGAGCACTTCAGACATTCCCGACCAGGCCGGCCGGACCGTGATCATCTCGGGCGCCAACAGCGGCATCGGCCGTGCCGCCGCCAGCGCGCTGGCCGCAAAGGGCGCCCGCGTGGTCCTGGCTGTGCGGGACACGGCCAAGGGTCAGGCCGCGGCGGCATCCCTGTCCGGTGACACCGAGGTCCGCGCGCTCGACCTCGCCGACCTGGCTTCCGTAAGGAATTTTGCCGCCGGCTGGGAGGGCGAGATCGATCTGCTGATCAACAACGCCGGGGTGATGATCCCGCCGCTCTCGCGCACTGCAGACGGGTTCGAGCTTCAGTTCGGCACCAATCACCTCGGGCACTTCGCCCTGACCAACCTGCTCCTCGACCGCGTCACCGGCCGCGTGGTCACGGTCTCCTCGGGGGCTCATCGTGCCGGCAAGATCGACTTCGACGATCTGCAGTGGGAGCGCAAGGACTACAAGGCGTGGCGGGCCTACGGTCAGTCCAAGCTGGCCAACCTGCTGTTCACCGCCGAGCTCCAGCGGCGTCTGGATGAGGTCGGCTCGAGCGTCCTCTCGACCGCCGCGCACCCGGGCTACGCGGCCACGAATCTGCAGTCCCACAGCGAGAATCGCTTGCAGGAGATGTTCATGATGATCGGCAACCGGCTGCTGGCCCAGGACGAGAACGCTGGCGCCCTCCCGACCCTGTACGCCGCCGTGGCCGAGGTGCCCCCGGGCAGCTTCGCCGGTCCCGACGGGTTCATGGAGCAGCGCGGCGCGCCCAAGCTGGTCGGCCGCACCGGATCGGCTAAGGACATGGACGTCGCTCGGCGCCTGTGGGAGGTCTCAGAGCAGCTGACCGGCGTGAGCTTCCCACTCAGCGCTGCGGCTGCGGCCTGAGCTCCCGCCGGGCCCGCCTCCCGAAGTGCCGCCGCCGGCGCCTACCTCACTCTTCGGCGTCGGCGGCCCAGGCCAGCCGTGCCGGCACGAGCCCGGGCGTCCCCGCGAGCGCGCCGCCCGCGGTCAGGCGCCCACGGCGGGTCGGCAGCCAGGCGATCAGCCCGCCGAGCCCGGGGACCCAGATGGCGATCGCGTGGTAGACCAGCACCGCGCCGACTGAGGCGGCGGGCGAGAAGCCGTACAGGACCAGCGACGCGGCCAGGCCCGAGTCGAGCACGCCGAGGCCGGCCGGGACCGGGATCGAGGTGGCCAGGTAGCCGATGCAGTAGGCGATGACCAGCGCCTCGATCCCGAGCGGGTGGCCCGTGGCCGCGCAGGCGGCCCACAGGGCGGCCATGTCCAGGCCGAGGAACCCGGCCGCGCCGATCAGGCGCCAATGGGGAGTGCCGACCGAGCGCCAGCCTCCTTCGAGGCCGGAGGCCACTCCGCGCAGGACCAGGGGCCCGCGGTCGCCGAGCCGGCGGCCGATCAGCATCACCAGTGCCGCGCCCGACAGCACCGCGACGGAGACCAGGATTGGGATCCCCGTGTGGCTGAGATCATGGGGGCCGCCCGGCACGCCGAGCAGGAGCAGCAGGCCGGCCAGGCCGTTGATGAAGAAGCCGAACGCGGTGAGCAGGCAGAGCAGCGCCGCGCAGCGTTCCAGAAGCCGGCGGGAACCCACGCCGTGGCGCCGCAGGAGCAGGCCGGTGGCCGCGGCCGAGGAGATGTTGCCACCCGGAAGCACCGCGCCCGCGCCCATCGCGATCCAGGCCACCCGCTGGCTGACCGTTCGCGGGGGCTCGGGAAAGAAGCGTCGGAACACGACCACATAGCTCAGACAGGAGGCCAGCTCGAGGCCCACCGCGGCCAGCACCCAGCTCGGGTTCATGCGACCGATCTGATCGATCACCTCCTCCGGCGGAGCCACCCACAGAAGCAGCCCGACCGACAGGACCCCGACCAAGGCGGTGAGGAGCGCGCGGGCTCCTGGCCGCCGCCGCTTCCGCGTATCGCCCCCGGGCTCGGTGCCGAGGTCTGTGCCTCCCATGAACTCACATCGTCGCGCATCGGGCTCAGTTCCGGTTCCGGTCCGCAGAAGAGTCGGGTAAGAGCCCGTCGCGGCGGGCGGCCCGGAGCGCTGTCTAAAGCGAATGTAAGAGAGGCCGATGGCACGCGACTCGGCGCCGCGAGACGGGTTAGGGTGAGAGGTGAGCGTGCTTCGGGGCAGGAACAAGCAGCTAAGCCGCGGTTTTCTGTGGTCGCTTGGCCTACCCGGCCTGGCCCTGCTGATCCTGATCTCCGCGTTCGCGCCCAGTGCGCGCGCCGCGCTCGCGCCCAGTGCGGCGGGGACGCGTGCGCCTCACGCGCGGCGCGCCGCGACCGGCCTCAAGACCGTGCGCTACCGGGGCTACAGCGTTCGGGTCCCGGCCGCCTGGCCGGTCTACCGGCTGAGCCCGAGCTCGCCGACCTGCGTCCGCTTCAATCGCCACGCCGTGTACCTCGGCGCCCCGAGCGCCGCCCAGCGCTGCCCCGCGCATGCCGCGGGCCGGACCGAGGCGATCCTCATCGCTCCCCGCGCCGGGGTGACCCACAGCGGCTTTCGCACCGGCGCCGCCGCCCAGCCGGCTCAGCTGTCCGGCGCTCCCGGAGGACGTGAGACCGAGTTCAACGATCCGACGGGAGGCGTCACGGTCACGGCGACCTGGAATCGCGCGCCGAAGCTCATCGAGCGAGCCCTGCGCGTCCGTGCCCTGCGATCCCTGCGCGTCCGTGCGCTGGCTCCGCCGACCTCGACCCGCGGGCTGTCGAACGCGCGTCTTCAGCCTCAGGCGCGCCGGGTGTCCCACGCCACCGGAACGACGTACACCGGGCGCGGCTTCGACGCCTGCTCGACCCCGAGCGAGAACACGATGAGCGCCTGGGGGAGCTCGCCCTACCGCGCGCTGGGCATCTACATCGGCGGGGCCAACAGCGCCTGCGCGCAGCCCAACCTGAACACGAGCTGGGTGGACACGGAGTGGGCGGCCGGCTGGCACATGATCCCGATCTACGTCGGTCTCCAGGCGCCCAGCAACTCATGCGGATGCGCCGCGATCACGCCCAGCCAGGCGACAAGCCAGGGCTCGGCCGCCGCGCAGGACGCCGTGGCCCAGGCCCAGGCGGTGGGCATCGGGGCCGGCAACCCGATCTACAACGACATGGAGGGCTACTCCCACACGCAGGCCAACACCACGGCGGTAATGAACTTCCTCGCCGCCTGGACCAACCAGCTGCACGCCGAGGGCTACGCCTCCGGTGTCTACTCGAGCGGCAGCTCGGGAATCGCCGACCTGGTCTCCCGCTACGGAACCACATACCCAGAGCCCGACAACATCTGGGTGGCCGACTGGAACGGCTCGGCCAGCACCAGCGATCCTTACCTGTCCGTCGCGGACTGGCCCTCGCACCAGCGCGTGCATCAGTACCGCGGCGCCCACAACGAGTCCTACGGTGGCGCGACGATCAACATCGACAGCGACTACCTGGATGGCGGCACGGCCTTCGGTGGCACGGTAACCCCGGCGGCGGCGCCATCGCTGCAGGTCTCCCCGAGCCCCAACGGGATCGTCGATCTGGTCGCCAGCTGGCCCGGAGTCGCCGGGATCGCCACCTGGCGGACGCTGGGCGGGAGCAACCCGTCGGCACTCGCCACCGTGGACAACAGCCGGGTCACGGGTGCGGCCACCCGGATCGCCGAGCGGAGCGCCTTCCCCTACTACGCGATCCAAGCCGTGGGGTCGGCCGGTCAGGTCCTCGGGACCTCGGCCCCGGTCGGCGCCCGGCCCCATGTCGTCCTCTACGGGCGCAGTGCGTTCGTCCCCCGCACCGGGGTGACCGGTGTCCCCGCGGGCTGCTTCACCGGCACCGCCTGTCAGCTCAGCATCACCGTCACCTCGGGGAGAACGCTGCTCGCCCGGTCCGGGGGCGAGCGACTAAACAGCAGCGGCGGCCTGGTGTTCTTCAAGCTGAACGCGGCCGGCCTGAAATTGCTAGCCCGTACGACCAGCGGCCGCCTGCCCGTCCGGATCGCGATCCGCGATGTCTCGGGACGCAGCGCATCGGCGCTGATGAACCTGATCCCGTTCACGACGATCGGCTCCGGGCCAAGGCGAAACGCGGCCCCGGCCCGGACGCTGATGGTCCTCGGCCTGCGCGACTTCGTTCTCCGCGGCGCGACCGGAGGGATCCTGGCCGCCTGCCGCGGCCCGGCTCCGTGCCCGGTCACGGTCAAGATCGCTGCCGGGGGCCAGACCGTGGCGTCGAGCACTTCGCACCTGATCGGGGCGAACTCGGCCGGGTATCTGAGCTTCAGGCTGACCGGCTCCGGCCGCGCACTCCTGGCCCGAGCCGCGGGCAACCAGCTCGCCGCCAAGGTGACGCTGAGCGACGGCACGGCCAGCGCGAGCGCCAACATCTCGCTGTCGAGCTATCGCTGAACCGGACCCGCCCGGCGGCGTAGATGAGAATGAGTCTTATTCTCATTCTCATCTCGGCCGTGACCCCTAATCCCGCGCGGCCAGGACGGCGCGGGCGGCGTTGTGACCGGGGATGCCGCTGACCCCGCCGCCGCGGCGGGCCCCGGCGCCGCAGATCCACACGTTCTCCCGTTCGGTCTCCACCCCCCAGCGGCCGACGTCGTGCTCTGACTCGGCGAACGGCCAGGTCAGGTCACGGTGGAAGATGTGGCCGGCGGGCAGTCCGAGCTCGGCTTCGAGCTCGCGCGGGGTGCGGGCCTCGAGGCAGGGGCGCCCGGCGCGGTCGCGCATCAAGCGGTCCTCAATCGGCTCGGCCAGGACCGAGTTCAGGGAGCGGAGCGTGGCCGCCACCGCCCTGGCCTTGGCCTCGGCCACCGCCTTGGCCTCGGCCCCGGCTCTGGACACCGCGGAGTCCCCGCCGGTGAACAGCCGCGCGGGCATGTGCAGCCCGAACACGGTGAGCGTCTGGGCTCCGGCGGCGCGCAGCTCGGGGCCGAGGATGCTCGGGTCGGTGAGGGAATGGCAGTAGGCCTCGCAGGGCGCGGGCGAGGGGATCTCCCCGGCGGCGGCCTGGGCGTAGGCGGTCTCGAGCTGGGCGTAGCTCTCGTTGACGTGGAACGTGCCGGCGAACGCCTCCTCCGGGGAGACGCTCGGGTCGCGCAGGCGCGGAAGCCGGTCGAGCAGCAGGTTGAGCTTCAGCTGCGAGCCCTCGGGCGGCGGTGTGGGCGGCGGGTCGCCGAGCAGGCCCGTCAGCGTCGCGGGCGCCACCCCGGCCAGCAGGTCCCGGGCCACGTGGGTCCGGCCGTCGGCCGTCCCCACCCGCACGCGGTCGCCATCCCCGTCGACGGCGCGGACCGGGGCGGAGGTTCGGAGCTCGGCTCCCGCCGCGCGCGCGACGGCGGCCAGCGCCGTGCTCAGCGCGCCCATGCCCCCCACGGGAACGTCCCAGTTCCCGGTGCCGTTGCCGATCACGTGATAGAGGAAGCAGCGGTTGGCCAGGAGCCGGGTGTCGCTGAGCGAGGCGAAGGTCCCGATCAGCCCATCGGTGGCCACCACGCCACGGACCACGTCATCGCTGAAGGTCGCCTCGAGCACGTCTGACAGCGGCCGTTCGAACAGGGCCGACCAGGCCTCGGCGTCGCCGACCAGACGGCGGAATTCATCGCGTGAACGCAGTGGCTCGGTCATCGAGGCGAACACCCGCCCGGCCACCGCGGTGGTCATGGCGTAGAAGCCTTCGAAGGCCTCGGCCTGGTCTCCGAGGGTCGAGCGCCCCTGGCTGACCAGGACTCCACCGTCGCCCGAGGGCGTGTAGGAGGAGACGCGGCGGCGGCGCAGCTCGAGCTCGAGGCCGAGCTCGTCGAGCAGTGGGCTCGGGAACAGGCTGACCAGGTAGGAGTACCGCGACAGCCGCGCGTCGTGTCCCGGAAACACGGAGGCGGATACGGCGGCGCCACCGGGGGCCGGGTTGCGCTCGAGGACCAGGACCCTGAGGCCGCCCCGGGCCAGTAGCGTGGCGGCGACCAGGCCGTTGTGGCCGGCGCCGACGACGATCGCATCCCAGCTCGAGCTGGTGGCCGGGGTCGGCATCGGCGCCACGATACGCTCGCGCCTGCCGCCGACCAAGCCCAACCGTGGAGGAAGTCCTCGTGGAACCTGTCGTCAACCACCAGCTGCGTCTCGCCGCCCGTCCCGTGGGCCTGCCCAAGCCGAGTGACTGGGAGTTCACCGAGGAGCGGGTGGACGGACCGGGTGCGGGCGAGGTCGTGGTCAGGGTGGACTATGTGTCGCTGGACCCGGCCATGCGAGGGTGGATGAACGATGCCCGCTCCTACATTCCCCCGGTGGGGATCGGCGAGGTGATGAGGGCCGGGGGCGTGGGGGAGGTCGTGGCCTCTGAGGATCCGTCGCTGTCAGTCGGCGATCAGGTGACCGGGATCACCGGCGCGCAGGAGTACGCGGTGCTCGGGGCCGAGACGATGACCCGGATCGACACCGGGCTGGCCCCGGCACCGGTCTGGCTGAACAGCCTGGGCATGCCGGGGATGACGGCCTATTTCGGCCTGCTCGAGATCGGTCGCCCCCAGGCCGGGCAGACGGTGCTGGTCTCCGGTGCCGCGGGTGCGGTCGGCGGCGCGGTGGGCCAGATCGCCAAGCTCCGGGGTTGCCGAGCGGTCGGGATCGCCGGCGGGGCCGAGAAGTGCCGCCACGTGGTCGAGGAGCTCGGCTTCGATGCCGCGATCGACTACAAGTCCGAGGACCTGTCTCGGTCGGTGCGCCAGCACTGCCCCGACGGGGTCGACGTGTACTTCGACAACGTCGGCGGGGAGACGCTCGACGTCGCCCTGGCTCAGCTGGCCCGGGGCGCCCGCGTCGTCATCTGCGGGGCTATTTCCCAATACAACGCCACCGAGGGGATGCGCGGACCGGCCAACTACATGTCGCTGTTGGTCAACCGGGCCAGCATGACCGGCTTTCTGGTCTTCGACTTCGTCGACCGCTACCGCGAGGGTGTCCAGGAGATGGGCGAGTGGCTGGCCGCCGGTCAGCTGACCTCGGTGGAAGACATCGCCACCGGCGGGATCGAGCAGTTCCCCGAGACCCTGCTCCGTCTGTTCCGGGGCGAGAACCTGGGCAAGCAGGTGCTCGAGGTGCACCCCGGTTAGACGTCCTCGCCGCCGGGGTCGGCGAGCTGGTCGCGCTCGTCGCGCTCGGCCCATTCGAGCAGCGGCTCGAGCGAGAACGCGCGATCGTCGATCCCGGCGTGCAGGTCACCCAGCCGGGCGAAGCGCGCCGGGACGGTGGCGATGCGTCAGCTCGCGCGGCTCGACGTCGTCGATCTCCGCCCAGGCGATCGGGGTCGAGACCGTGCCCTCGCTCGACCCCGCGCACCGAGTAGGCGCTGGCGATCGTGTGGTCGCGGGCGTTCTGGTTGTAGTCGACGAACGCCTTGTCGGGCTCGCGGTCCTTGCGCCACCAGGTCGTGGTCGCGTCGGCGGGGGCCCGGCGCTCCACCTCGCGGGCGAAGGCCAGCGCCGCCCGCCGCACCTCGCCGAACCCCCAGCGCGGCTCGATCCGGACGTAGACGTGGATGCCCGAGCCGCCCGAGGTCTTGGGCCAGCCGATGGCGCCCAGCTCGTCCAGCACCTCGTGGGCCACGTGGGCCACCCGCTTGACCGGTCGAAGCGGGCAGTCGGGCATCGGGTCGATGTCGATCCGCCACTCGTCGGGGCGCTCGACGTCGGCGCGGCGCGAGTTCCAGGGGTGGAACTCGACCGTCGACATCTGCACGGCCCAGATCACGCTGGCCAGCTCGGTCACGCACAGCTCGTCGGCGTGGCGGCCATAGCGGGGGAAGTGGACGCGGACGGTCTCGACCCAGCCGGGCGCCCCCGGGGGAAGGCGCTTCTGGTGGACCTTCTCGCCGTCGACTGCCGCGGGGGAAGCGGTGCAGCATGCACGGCCGCTCGCGCAGCGCGCGCACGATCCCGTCGCCGACGCTCATGTAGTAGCGGGCCAGGTCGAGCTTGGTCTCGCCGCGAGCCGAGAAGTAGACCCGGTCCGGGCTGGAGATCCGGACGGTGCGCTCACCGACGGCGAGCTCGACCGCCTCGCCGTGCTCGGCCGGCTTTGCCATCTCGCATGCGACGCTCCTATGGTGATGAGAGACGGACCCGTTGAGCAAGCGATTGGAGAAACCATGGAGAAGCGCAAGCTCGGAACGCTCGAGGTCTCGGCCCTCGGGCTCGGCTGCATGGGCATGTCGGCCTTCTACGGCTCGACCGACGAGGGCGAGGCGGTGGCCACGATCCAGCGGGCGCTCGAGCTGGGGATCAACTTCCTGGACACCGCGCAGCTCTACGGCCCGATGACCAACGAGGAGCTGGTCGGCCGCGCGATCAAGGGCCACCGCGACGAGTACGTGATCGCCACCAAGTTCGCCCGGCGGATCGAGCCGTCGACCCAGGCCGGGCGACCTCTCCACGCTGGGCCCGCTCGACGGCTCGGCCGAGCACGTCGCGCAGCTCGATCGAGGGCAGCCTCAAGCGCCTCGGCACCGACTCACGTCGACCTCTACTACCAGCACCGCGTCGATCCCAACGTCCCCATCGAGGAGACCGTGGGGGCCATGGCCGAGCTGGTGGCAGCAGGGCAAGATCCGCCACATCGGGCTCAGCGAGGCGGCGCCGGAGACGATCCGCCGCGCCCATGCCGTGCATCCGATCACCGCCGTGCAGACCGAGTACTCGCTGTGGTCGCGCGACCCGGAGGCCGAGATCCTTCCCACCTGTCGGGAGCTGGGGATCGGCTTCGTGCCCTACTCGCCGCTCGGCCGCGGCTTCCTCTCCGGCCGCTTCAAGCGCCCCGAGGACCTGGACGAGAACGACTTCCGCCGCAGCGGTCCCCGGTTCACGCGGGGAGAACCTCGAGGCCAACCTGCAAGCTGGCCGACAAGGTGGCCGAGATCGCCGAGGAGAAGGGCGTCACCCCGGCCCAGCTGGCGCTGGCCTGGGTCCTGGCCCAGGGCGAGGATCTGGTCCCGATCCCGGGCACCAAGCGCCGCGAGTACCTGGAGGAGAACGCCGGCGCGGTCGACGTCGAGCTGACCGACGAGGACCTCGACCGGATCGAGGCCGAGCTGCCCGCGGCGTCCGGCGACCGCTACGACGAGGCCGGGATGGCCTCGGTCAACCTGTAGCGCCGCGCGCGGGCCGCGGCGTCCCACCACGAAGCGCGCCGGGCAGCCTTGAGGAGCAGCCGGGGCACGTCCGAGCGCGAGGCGGCGAGAGCTGCTTGAAGCGCCCGGTCCGCCCCGGTCTCCAGCGCCGGCCCGTGCCCGACCAGCAGCCGCTCGGGGCTGCAGGCCGCCGAGCGCCGCGCGGGGCGGGATCAGCCGCAGCATCGGGTGTACCCCGGCGGGCCGGCCGAGCGCGAACAGCGGCCCGGTTCCGATCGCCTCGGCCACGACCAGCGGTCCGCTCCTGCGGCCACCACAGGGCGATCTCCTGCCACCACGGACGGTCGGCCACCGAGACGACTGTGAACGGGCCCTGGGCCATCGCGTCCGGGAGCCGGTGGTGCGGGACGCCGAGCCGGCCTGGGCGAGCGCTGCGCAGTCCCGGTTATGCCGGCTGAGCAGCTGGATCACCCCGAGCGGCGGCCCGAGCTCGGCGGCCGCCGCCAGGGCGGCCTCGTCGCTGAACGGATCGACCAGCCACACCCCGGCGTCGGTCCGCAGGGCGTGAGCGGCCCGGGCCATGACGTCGTCCTCGAACCAGGTCAGGCCGACCGCGTGACGCTGGAGCGTCGCTGTCACCAGGGAAACCTTGCCACACATCGCCGCTCGACCGACGCGAGCCCAACTGCATGCCGCGACTCGGCGGCCTCCTCGGCCGGTGCGGCTCCGCCGAGGCGGCTAGGCTGGGCCTGAGATGCCCGAGCTGCCTGAAGCCGAGCGCGCCCGCCAGACCCTCGAGCAGGTGCTCGGCCGCCGCATCGTCGCGTCGATGACCGCGACGCCTACGTCTGCCGTCCCCACGGCGCCGGGGAGATCGCCGACGCCGCTGATCGGCCACGAGCTGGTCAGCGCGCACCGCCGGGGCAAGTTCCTCTGGATGGAGACCGAGGACGGCCCGACCCTCGGGCTGCACCTGGGCATGGCCGGTCGGATCGTGCTCGAGGGGCCCGGCGAGGTGCCGCGTTGGGACCGTTTCGCGGTCGAGTTCGAGGACGGCAGCCGCTTCGCCCTGCGCGACAAGCGCCGGCTCGGCCGGGCGGTGCTGAACCCCGACTTCAGCCACGTCGGTCCCGATGCCGCCGACGTGGGCCGGGATGAGTTCCGGCGCCGGATCGGGACCGGCCGCGCCCCGATCAAGGCCCGCTTGCTCGATCAGAGCTGGATCTCCGGCGTGGGCAACCTGCTGGCCGACGAGACCCTCTGGCAGGCGCGGATCGCTCCCCGGCGACGGTGGGGAGCTCTCGACCGAGGAGCTCGACCGCCTGCGCCGTGAGCTGCGGGCGGCGATCCGCTCGGCCATCCGCAAGGGCGGGGCGCACACCGGGCGCTTCATCCCGGCCCGAGAGCGGGACGGTGCCTGCCCGCGGGACGGTCACGCCCCGCTCGAGCGGGCCACGATCGGCGGCCGGACGACCTACTGGTGCCCGGTCTGCCAGACCTGACGGCGGTCCTCCCGAACTGAGCCCGGGGCTCCCGCGGCCCGGCTCAGACCGGCGCGCCGTTCAGGTGCCAGATCCCGTCGAACCCGATGTGCTGCTCCTCGGCCACCGCGCCGAGCTGAGCCCGGGCGTCCTCGAGGCTCGATCCGCGACACCGCAGCCACCTCGGCCGTGGCCAGCGGCTGCGCCGGCCCAGCGCAGCACGGCACCACGTCGGAGGGGTCCTCACGTCGTTCGGCCTCGGGGGCAAGATTGGCGATCGCCACCTCGTAGGCCGCCACCGGCTGAAACCCGGGCACCGAGAGGCTCACTCCGTCCGCGCGCTGGATCTCATAGGACGGGCAGGTGTAGCGGTGCCCGCCGTCGCCGGTCGGGGCGAGCTTGTGGACAGGGCCAGTGCTCCCGCTGTCGGCTCTCGCGCCGCCTCGAGGTCGGCGGCCAGGAGGTCCTCAGTCTCCGGCTCGGCCATCCACGCCTCCAGGTCGCGCGCGTCGACGCCGGCCTGCTCGGCCGCGGCGGCCAGGGTCTCGGGCGTATCCAGCAGCTGGCCGGAGAAGTGCAGCACCCGCACGGCCCGGAGTATGGCCGCCTCCTGCTCGGGCAGATGGCGGCGCACCGCCACGACGGCTCGGCAGGCGGGGAGCGTGGCCGCCATCCGCGGACGCAGCGAGAAGTCCATCGGCATGTGGTGGCGCTCGGACAGGCGGCGGAAGGAAGTCGACTGGCGCTCGGGAGTGAAGCCCTTGTCCTCGTAGTCGCTGGCCCGCTCCGAGAGCCCGACCATGCACAGCTCCCAGCGCAGCTGCTCGCCGTAGAGCCAGCTGCAGACGCCGCCGGGCCGGCTCGGCCGACCAGGCAAAGGGGCAGCCAGGGTCGGTGTATTCGGTGATCTTGAGTTCGCTCATAGACCACCGATGTTGGCAGGACGCCGGCAGCAGGTCAGATAACTGACGCGGGCGCTCGAGGTTTAGCTGCTGGGCCAACCGGACGAGGACGGTACCCCGATGCCCGAGCTCCCCCCCGCGATCCTGCGAGAGCTGGTCCGCCGCTACGACCCGACCGTGTTCGAGCTCGGGCGCCCGTCGGCGCGCGATTCGCCTGCAAGGCGCCGGGCCGACGCCCTCCGACGTCGATCCTGGACGGCGCGAACGGCCAAGCTCGAGCCCGCGGGCCGAAAGCGGGCCGACGCCGTGCTCAGCGCCGAGGCCGCCACCTGGCGCGAGATCGCCGAGGATCGTGCGCGGCGGCATGGACGCCTACCAGTCCGGTCGCCTGCACGTGCGCCGGGACCTGCATCTCGGGGTCGGCTTCCTGGCCGCCACCTCGGGCGGCGGAGGGCGCGGTCTGCGCCTGCGCCACGTGCGACACCGACGAGGGACCGCTCTCAGTCACCGAGGCCGGAGCGGGCGAGCCGGTGCTGCTGCATCCACGGGCTGGGGGCCACCAAGGTCTCCTTCCTGCCCACGGTCGCCGCGCTGGCCGGGTCGCTTCCGGACGATCGCCGTCGATCTGCCCGGCTTCGGCGACTCGGTCAAGCCGCTCCGCGCGGCCTATGACCCGGAGTACTTCGCCCGGGCCATGGTCGCCCTGCTGGACTGCGCTCGGCCTGGAGCGCGCCCACCTGGTCGGCAACAGCATGGGCGGCCGGGTGGCGCTCGAGATTGGCCTGCGCCACCCCGGAGCGGGTGAAGCGGATCGGGCTGCTGGCCGCCGTCGCTGGCCTGGCTGCGCGATCGCCCGTGGGCGCCGCTGCTGCGCCTCGTGCCAGCCCCAGCTCGGCCTGATCCAGCCCGCGCCGCGGGTCGTGGTCCAAGGCATCGTCCGGCCGGGTCGTCCCCGGCGCGCGTGAGGAGTGGACCGCGGCCGGGATCGACGAGTTCCTGCGCTCCTATCTGACCCCGCGCGGGCGGGCGGCCTTCTACGCCGCCGCGCGCAACATCTACCTGGAGGAACCTCACGGCCGAGACGGGCTCTGGACCCGGCTGGCCGGACCTCGAGCCCAAGAGCCTGTTCGTGTGGGGGCGTAAGGACCCGCTCGTGCCGATCCGCTTCGAGCGTCACGTTCGCGAGACGCTGCCCCAGGCCCAGCACCTGGAACTGGACTGCGGCCACGTCCCCCAGCTGGAGCGGCCCAAGGAAACCCACGCCGCCCTGAGCCGCTTCCTGGTCACGGCCGCGGCCGATGCGGAGCCCGGGCCGGCTAGCCAGCGTCGTCCGGCCACAGCCGGCGCCGCAGCCCGGAGGCGCGGGCCACAGGGCGGCTGACCGCGGCGCGGATCGCCGCCTCGGTGCCGACCAGGATCAGCTCCCGCCGGGCCCGGGTGGCCGCGGTGTAGAGCAGCTCTCGGGTGAGGATGCGCGAGTCGGGGCTCGGGAGCAGCACAGCGGCGGCGTCGAACTGGGAGCCCTGGCTCTTGTGGATGGTCATCGCGTAGACCGTGTCCACGGCCGCCAGCCGGGTCGGGCTGTAGCGGACCACGCCGCCGCCGCGCTCAAAGACGGCCAGCACGCGATCGGATGCTTGGATGACCACGCCAGTGTCGCCGTTGTTCAGCCCGAGCTCGTAGTCGTTCTCGGTGACCAGCAGCGGGCGCCCGGCGATACCAGCGCTCGCCCGTGGCCAGCCCGGGGAGCTCGGCCTCGAGCCAGCCTTCGGCTCGGGCCGTCCAGCTCGAGACGCCGTAGGGCCCGCGCCGGTGCGCGCAGAGGATGCGAAAGCCGCCGAGCGCCCGAAGGGCTCGACTCGGCCTCGCCGTCCCGCGCGGCGGTGATCATCGCGCGGGCCGCCGTCACCATCAGCTCGCGCACCGGGGGCAGGTCGGGCCGTCGGCCGCATCGGCCTCGATCCAGCACACCCCCTCCGGAGGGTCGCGGAGCAGCTCCATGAGCGCGTCCTCGTCGCCGCCGCGGATGGCCGCGGCCAGCTCGCCGATCCCGGCGCCGAAGCGGTGGCCGCGGTCGAGGACCACGATCCCGGCAGCGAGCCCCGCCCGTCCCGCCCGGCCCGCGTCGGCCGTGACCGGGCCGGCGGCGCTCCCGACCGGGCCCGCGGGGTTCCCGACCGGGCCGACGATGTCACCCAGCACCGCCCCGGCCTCGATCGAGGCCAGCTGACCGGGGTCGCCGACCAGGACCAGCCGTGCCTCGCTCCGCAGCGCCTCGATCAGCCGGGCCATCAATGACAGCGAGACCATCGAGGTCTCATCGACGATCACCACGTCGTGGGGCAGCCGCCGGTGGCGGTTGTGGCGAAAGCGGCTGTTACTTCCCGGCCGCCATCCAAGCAGGCGGTGAAGGGTGGTGGCGGGCAGGGCCAGGAGCTGCTCGCGCACGGCGGCCGGGACGTCGAGCCGAGCCGCCTCGTCAGCGACGGCGGCCTGGAGCCGGGCGGCCGCCTTGCCGGTGGGAGCGGCCAGCGCGACGAGGGGCAGCACCTCCCGCGGGCTAGCGCCTGCTCGCCGAGCAGCGCGACGATTCGGGCCACGGTCGTCGTCTTGCCCGTGCCCGGGCCGCCGGCCACGACGGCGAAGCGACCGCACCGCGGCCGCGGCCGCCGCCTGACGCTGGCCGCCGTCGTGCGGGCCGGGAACAGGCGCTCCAACCCGCGTTCGAGCACACTGGGGTCGACTCCACGGAGCATCCGCTCGGCCATGGCCTGAAGCGCTCGGGCCACGAAGCACCTCCTCGGCCCAGTAGCGGTCCAGGTAGAGCCACTCACCGTTCAGGCGCAACGGGCGCTCCGGCGCGGCGGCGCTCCTCCGCGGCGACCAGCGGGCTGGCCGCCACCGCCCGGATCCAGCCCTCGGGCTCGGGCCAGGCCAGCGCGTCCAGATCGACCGGCTCCTCGGCGTCCACGGCGGCGGTCTCGCGGATCCGGCGCAGGTCGACGTGCACGTGGCCGAGGCGCGGCCCGCGCACGGCCAGGGCCACGGCCAGGAGCACTGTCTCGTCGCTCTCTCCGGCTCAGGCGGCCCGAGCCGCCGGGCGACGTGCACGTCGGCGGCGGAGATCACGCCGGCGCGGTTGAAGCCCCGCAGCAGGCCAGAGGCGCGCTCGGCACAACCGAGCCTCGAACGGGTCGGCCGGCGATGGTCGCCGCGCGCTTCGGGCGACTGTCACGCCGCCACCGCCTCGCGGCCGTCCAGCGCGGCGCTCAGCGCGGCCGACCAGGCCCGGCGCCGGTCGCCAGGTGAACACCCGCACGGGATGCCCGTCCGCCCGAGGACCTGCCCTCGGGGCCGGTCATCCCGCGCAGGAACAGGTAGGCCGACCCCGGCGATGCTTGCCTCCGGATCATCGCCGGGCAGCCGCCAGCGCAGGTAGCGGTGCAGGGCGACCAGGTAGAGGAGCGCCTGCAGCACGTAGTGGTGGCGCTGCATCTCGTGCGCGATGCCGCCGGGCCGGTAGTGCTGGGGGCGGTCAGCGGCTGCATCGAGCGGCCCGAGCCAGTTCGTCTTGTAGTCGAGCAGGGCGAACCGCGGGGCCTCCGGAGCCGGGCAGCCGCACGACCAGGTCGAGGCTGCCGGTCAGATAGCCGCGCACGCTCTGGCGCAGCCCGGCGTCGGCCAGCCGCTCGGCGTAGCGAGGCAGCGGATCGCCAGCGGGCAGATGGCGCGCAGCAGTCTGCGGCGATCTGGCGCGAGTCCGAGCGACCGCGTGGGCTCATCGCCGCCGGCCAGCGGGAGCTCGAAGCCGAGCTCGTCGAGGCGGTCCGGGCGGCCGACTCGGCCAGCCGCAGGTCGCCCAGCACGGGGCCGAGCGGGGTCCGTAGCGCGCGCTCGCAGCCCGGCCACCACGACGGCCGGGGTCGCCGATATCGACGGCGCGGCGCGACTGGACCTCGGCCACGCGCGCGCCAGCTCGCGCGCCAGTTCGGCGGCGGCGAAGTCGGTCGCCTCGAGCACCCGGTGGACGAAGGTCCCGACCTCGGCACCGACCGGCATGGCGGCCAGTGGCAGCGCCGGGCCCGCCCCGGCTCGCGTCCAGGCCGCGGTCCCGGCGCCATCACCCGCCCAGTCCGGTCCCGGCGCCACCTCCGGCCCATCCCGCGCCATCTCCAGCGTCATCGGGATTCACTGCGGGCAGCGGTCCGGTGGCTCGTCGCTGATCAGCGGCTCCTCGGGCTCGCTGGCCACCCAGGCCTCGTGGCTGGCGGCGGTGATGTCGGTGTAGGAGGTCCGGCGCCAGCGCAGGTCCAGCCCCCGGGTCGAACTCTGAGACCTCGGAGCCCGGCCGGAGCGCTGCCGGGTGTCCGCCAGACCGCGCCCGGGGACGGCCGTCACGCGCTCGACGCTGATCCGGCCCGGGGCGCGCTCGGCCAGCTTGCGCAAGCGGGCCGCGAGCGGCTGCATCGTCGGGGTGAAGGCGCCGCCCGGGGCCATCTCCCCGTCATCGTCGCGGGAGAAGAGCAGCCGGCCGAGGGGAGAGTTGCGGCTGTCCCACGATCCCGCCCACCAGACGACGGCCTGGTGGCAGGCCCGGGTCAGGGCGACGTAGGCCAGGCGGAGATCCTCGCCCCGCTGCTCGCGCACGAACTGCTCGCGGTGGCGCTCGTAGTCCCGACCCTCGAGGGCCACGTCGAGGCGTGCGGGCATCGTCCGCCGGCCGGATCGTGGAAGAACACCGGCTGGCGGCTCGCGGGCCATGAAGCCGGGCTCCCACAGGAAGGGCAGATAGACGATCGGGAACTCGAGCCCCTTGCTGCGATGGATGGTCAGCACCTGCACCGCTTCGGCGTCGGACTCGAGGCGGCGGCTGCGCTCCTCATCGCTGGTGTCCTGCTCGGCCTCGGCGATCCGGCGTGCGCAGCCAGGCGGTCAGCGCGGTCGTACCGAGCTGCTCCTCGGCCGCCGCGGCATGCAGCAGCTGGCCGACGTGGCGCAGATCGGTCAGCGCGCGCTCACCCTCCTGCAGGCCGAGCATCCGGGCCGGGAGGCCCTCGGCCAGGGTGATCGTCTCGAAGCAGCGAGGCCACCCCACGGCCGCGCAGGACCCGCGCCCAGTCGTGCAGACGGCGGTGGACCGCCTCCCACGCCCAGCCGTCGTCGTCGGCGGCGGCCAGCTGGCTGGCCGACCAGCCCAGGAACGGGGTCATGACGGCGGCGTGAGCCCGGGACATCGAGGCCGGCCGCTCCAGGGCCTCGAGCAGGGCCAGCCAGTCCCGCGCCGGCTCGGTGGCGAACACGCTCCCGGCGCCGTTGATGACCGCCGGGCACGCCGGCCGCCCCCAGCGCCTCGCGGATCATCGCCGCCTGGCGGTTGGTCCGCACGAGCACGGCCAGATGGGCCGGACAGACGCCCTCGCGCCCCACGGTCTGCGCCGTCCGGCGAGCGCTGCTCGAGCCGGGCGCCGGACTCGAGCAGGGCGACCACCTCGCTCGCCAGATCGGCGGCGATCAGCTCCCGCGCGCTGGCGTTGCGCGCGTAGCCCCAGTTGGACAGAGACAGCGTGGGGTGCTCGCGCAGCAGGACCCGGAAGCGCAGCGGCGCGCGCCACCGGCGCGCCGATCAGCCGCGGCGCGCGATGGGCCGCGGGTGGCGCGCACCTCGCGGTAGACGATGCCCGGGTGACCGAGCTTGACGCCCGAGAGCAGCGCGTCGTGGGCGTCGATCAGGCCCTGGTCACTGCGCCAGTTGACCCGCAGCGTGGCCCGGCTGGATGCGCTCCGGGCCGCCTCCAGGTAGGCGTAGACATCGGCGCCGCGGAAGGCGTAGATGGCCTGCTTGGGGTCGGCGATCAGCACCAGCGTGACGCCCGTCTCCCCGAAGGCGCGGCGCATGATCGCCCACTGGCCGGGATCGGTGTCCTGGAACTCGTCGACCAGCACGACGGCGTAGCGCGCGGCCGAGCCGCTGCGGCGGCCGCGCCGCCCCGGTCCCGACAGGGCGGCGCTGCAGCCGGGTGACCAGGTCGTCGTAGGTCATGACCCGCAGGCCGCGCTTGCGGCGCTCGAACTCGGCCCGGACGGCGGCGGCCAGTCGGCCGCGCATCTGGCGCCAGCTCGCCGGGTCCCGCGGCCGACGATCGTCGCGCTCGGGTTCTCGATCGCCGCCCGGGCGATCGCCGCCGCCTGGCCGCGGCCGAACGCCGGGCGCGCCCTCGGGCCGGAAGCGGCGGACGTAGAGGTCGTCGATCACCTCGGCGGCCAGGTCGCCGAGGTCCTCGACGAAGCTGACGTCGGGCTCGAGGTCGCCGGCGATGCCCAGTCCGTCGAGCACCTCCTGGCAGAAGCCGTGGGTGGTGGCGATGGTCGCGGCGTCGAACCCGGCCACCGCGCGGGCCAGCCGCTCCGGCGGCGAAGGCCGACCTCCTCGCGTCGCCCGGAGGCGAGCGGGTCAGCGACCGGATCGCCCGCCGGCGGCGACCCCGGCCAGGGCCCGGGCAAGCCCTCGCTCGGCGCTGAGCAGGCGCTCGCGGACCCGCTCGCGCAGCTCGCCGGTGGCGATCCGGGTGAAGGTGACCAGGAGCAGGCGCTCGAGCGGCATCCCGTCGGCGACATAGCGGGCGGCCAGCGCGGCGATCGTGTACGTCTTGCCGGTGCCGGCGCTGGCCTCGAGCACGGTCACGCCGGTGGGCAGCGGGCCGCAGACATCGAACTCCCGGGCCTCGAAGGACTCGTTCATCGCGCGCTCACCTGCTCGCGATCGAGCAGGCCCGCCCAGAGCCGCAGGGCCAGCCGGCCGAGCCGCGAGCTCTCGTCCCGGCCCAGCCGTCGGCCCCGACTCGTCCGGACGCGGGGCGAGCTCGAGCAGCTCGGCCAGCTGCGCACGCCGCCCAGCACGTACTGGTGCTCGGCCTCGCGGTCCTCGCGGTCGAACTTCCAGGCCGTCGTCCATTCGCGCTCGGCCGCGGCCACGGGATCCTGGCCCGTCGCGGCGGCGGCCGGCATAGGCGGCCGAGGTGGCGCAGAACAGCGGCAGCGGCTCGCGCATTCCCCGGTCGTAGAGGTCGATCAGCGCTTCGAGCTGGGCGCGGGCCAGCGGCTGTCGCTGCTCCGGCGCCGTGCCGGCGAGCGCCTGCACCCGTGCCAGACGCGTACGTCGTCCTGGCCGCCGGCCCGGCCGACCGTGGCGGCCGAGAACTCGCGCTCGGGCCGGCTGGCGGTCAGGGCCAGCAGCCGCACCCAGGCGGCCAGCCGGTGCTTGGCCGCCACCCGTGAGTAGGTGGCGCTCAGGAGCACATCGCCGCTCACTCCGGACACGGTGCCGCTCAGCCGCCGGCTCATCGGCCAGCTCCACCCGCACGTCGATCGGATCGGTGGCCGGGTCGGCGCCGGCGAGCCCGCTCGGCCTCGCTGGCGATCGCCTCGGCGACGGGGTAAACGAGCGTCGATGACCGGTCGGCCGAGCCGGCCGGGCGGGAGCGTCCCGCGGGCGATCTCGGCCTTGATCGCCGTGGTGCCGTCCACCCCGATCCCGCAGCGCGTCGAGCAGGCGCTGGCCGACTCCCCAGCGCTCGAGGCCGTCCAGCTCAACCGGGAGCCCGTCGGCGATCTCCTCGGCCGCAGAGCCCAGGCTGATGCCCAGGCGCTGGCGCAAGAAGGCCCGGACCGGATGCTCGACGAAGCGGACCAGGTCCTCGAGCTCGATCACCGCCCCTCCGGCGACCGCGCAGCGGCTCGGCCAGGAAGGGTGGGGTCGGCCGCCGCGGGGCGGCCAGGGCCCGCGCCCCGTCCAGGGTGACGCGGTCAAAGCTCCAGGGCTTCGGGCCGGCCAAGCGTGTCGGGCTCGAAGTTGCGCGGATCGAAGGGCTGGAGCGGATGGCGGATCAGGACCTGGCCCGCGGCGGGGCCGGCTCGCCGCGCACTGCGGTGGCGTCGATCACGTCGAGCAGCTCGCCCACCGGAACCGCCGGCGGACGCGGGCTGTTGGTCCGCTCGTCGTTGCCGCTGTAGGTGATGATCAGCCGCTCGGTGGCCGCCATCAGGGCATCGAGCAGCAGCTGGCGGTCCTCGCTGCGGCGGATCGCGCTCGCCGAGTGAGCGGATCGGCCAGCATCAGATCGTCGCCGTCGCGCGGCGTCTTGCGCGGGAACGCCCCGTCGTCGAGCCCGAGCAGGCAGACGACCCGATGGGGCACCGAGCGCATCGGCATCAGCGTGCACACGGTCAGATGCCGGTGCGGAAGTTGGCCCGGGTGGGGCGGCCGGCCAGCCGCTCGAGCAGGTAGGCGCGGATCTCGGCCGGGGCCAGTTCGGTCCCGGGCTGCTCGCCCGCCTCCTGCACCATCTCGTCGAGAACGCGCTGGAGCTCGGCCCGCTGCCAGCGCTCGCGGATCGGCGTGGCGGTCAGCGCGTCGGCGGCCTGCGCCGATCGCCTGCGCCCACTCAGCCAGTGGCTGGGGGTGCCCGAGGGCATCCAGCGCGGTACCGAGCCGCTCGACCAGCTCGGCCAGGCGTCCGGCCAGGTCGATCGCCCGGCTGTCGACATCGTCGAGAGGAAGCACGTCGGCGAACAGCCGCTGGCCGTCCTCGGTCATCGCCACGCCGAGCAGCAGGCGCTCGAGTCCGGCCTACCAGGTTCCGCTGACCACGCGCTCGAGCTTGAAGCGCTCGCGGTGCGCGGCGTCGAGCCCCCAGCGGATCCCGGCCTGGGCGATCCAGCCCTGCAGCCGGGCCAGATCGATCGTCGTCGAGGCGAAAGCGCCGGCGGACGGGGCCGCGGTCGGCCAGGTCGAGCACCTGGGACGCAGTCACGCGCTGCTCGGCCAGCTCGAGCAGCGCGGGCCACGACGCCGAGCACGGGGTTGGTCTGCCGCAGCGAGCGGTCGGCCAGGCGGACGCGCAGGTCGACCGGCTGCGGGGTCGCGAGCTCGGGCGCGAGGGTCGCGTCCTCACTCTCCTCTTCGTAGCTCTCCCCGGCCCCGAACGTGGCCTGGACGAGCGGGGCGAAGGTCTCGATGTCCGGGCACATGACGATCACGTCGCGCGGCTCGAGCTCTCGTCCTCGGCCAGGGCATGGAGGATCGCGTCCCGCACCACCTCGACCTGACGGGCGCGCCCGTGGCAGGCGTGGACCTGGACCGAGCGGTCTCCGGGATCGAGGATCAGGCGCGAGTCGAGCTCACCCGCTTGCGGCACGCCGGGCGCGGCTCGGTCCTCCCGCACGTCATCCTGGAGGCGACCGAGCAGGCCGCCCGCGGCCGGCGGCGCCGGGTGAACGGCATCGGCCTGCTCCTCATGGGAGGCCAGGACCAGCTGCATCTCCCGGGCGTCCCGGCCCCAGGAGGCCAGCAGCGGACTGGCCGGCTGCGCTGCGGTCGGGTCATCGGCTCGTCTGAGTGGGCCGGCCCCGCGCTCCGGCATGGGGGACCCGCCCTCCAGCACGGGGGACCGGCCCTCCGGCACGGGGGACCGGCCCTCCGGCAAGGGGGAGCCGCCCTCGGGCGCGGGCGACCGCTCCGCGATCGCCGCCCACAGCGCGGGAGAGGGGTGGAGGAGGAACAGGTGCACCTCGCGACCTCGGGCGAGGGCGCGGAGTACCTCGAGCTGCCCGGACGGCAGCCGGGTGAGCCCGAACAGCGAGAAGCGGGGCGGGAGGTCGGCTAATCCGGGATCCTCGGCCAGCCGTTCACAGGCTCGCCGCCGGCGCTCGGCCGGTCCGGGCAGGACTGATCCGGTCCCGTAGGCGCCGCCAGAGCTCGGCCTGCCAGCGCGCTCCGGGTGGCAACGGTGCCAGTCCGGCGTCGAGGTCGCGACCCTCGGCCCAGGCTTCGAGCATCCCCGGGCGGTGTAGCGCGTAGCGATCGAACAGCCGACCGAGGTGGCGCGCTACACCCAGCCGGCGGGCCTGGCGAACCGGGTCGGGCGGAGTCGAGGCGGCGCCGAGGTAGGCGGCCAGCGTGGACATCCAGGGGTCCCCCAGGTGGCGGTCGATCACCTCGAGCAGCGTCCAAGCCGATCGCTCAGGGCTCCAGGGGTCGGCGTCGGCCCCGATCCCCGACGCAGCGACCACCGCGTCCCCGATCAGTCGCTGCGGAAATGGGAAGTCGACATTCGCGCAGACTCCGTCGGCGGCGCCCGCTGAGGCCCCGAGGATCGCGGCGACGCGCTGGGTCAGCCAGCGCTCCATCCCGCGCGTCGGCACCGCGACCACCTCGGCGGCGAACGGGTCAGCCAGCGGCTCAGCCAGGAGGCGGGCGAGCGCGTCGGCCAGAGCGTCGGCGCGGTCGGAGCGATGGATCCTCAGCACGTGGCGATTGTCTCAGGCCCTCATGTCGCCACCGCCGGATTTCATCGCTTCGCGGCGGTCTGATCCGCTCAATTTCCAATCGAGTGACAAATTTGTCACCCCTCGCCTTGAAATCGTCACAGGTACGGTCTAGGATGCCCCGCGTCAAGGAGTGTCAATTTTTATGCTTACCGCGATCGACATCAATTTCCCCCTCGCCCCGGCTACCGGCCGGCTGGCCATGGGTGCGCGCGCGTATTTCGGCGTGCGCAACACCGATGGTCGATCCGCTCTCGCCTCCAGGAGCGCTCCCTGAGAACAGGGATGGCGCATAACCGGATGCGAGGGCGACCCGAAGGGGTCGCTTTTTTTGTGCCCAAACCGTGAACGTAGAGGTGACAACCGTCATGACCCAGCCCTAGACCGCAGGCAAACCCCACAAGCAATTCGCACATAACCGCCGCCGCCCCGGAGTGACACTCAGAGTGTCACCGACGGTCGTCCCTGGCCGCACGCGCGACGGGTACACAGCTGCACCAATCACAAAACCCGAGATCCGAAGGGAGGGTCGACCATGCAGTTCAACCGCGATGAGTACGTGTTCCTGAGCCGGCGGGGGAGCGTGCCGCCGGCCCGGCGTTCCCGCCGGCGTCCGGTGTCTGAGGCCGAGACGTCGGGATCACACACCTCCCAGGCCCAGGCCCAGGCCCAGACGCGGGCGCGACTGGCCGTGACGCTCGGAAGCCTAGGGACGGCCACCAAGCGCCGGGCGAGGGCCGCCGGCGTCTATCGGGCCGGGGTCAGGGCCACGTGGACCGCGTTCGGCCGGGGTGGTCAGGACCAGTCCGGGGGGCGCTGAGACGGGCCGAGGGAGGAGGGTCGAGCGGTGGCCCTCCTCCTCGGCCCCTGAGCCGCCGGCGGTTCCCCTCGGCACCGACGCGCAGCCCCGATATGGTCAAGCCATGGTGCTCCGGCCCGCCCTGATCGAGTTTCCCGCCGATGATCCCGAACGCGCCCGGGTGTTCTGGTCAGCGCTGCTCGGCAGCGAGCTCGATCCGCGCGAGGCCGGCCAGGGCGCGGGATGGCAGTCGGCCAGCGGCGGTGCCGGAGTCGGCCTGGGCGTTCACGAGCGCGGCCGGGGCCCGGGGGACTCGTTCTCCCTGCCCTACTTCGAGGTAGAGGACCTCGAGGCCGGGATGGATCGTGTGCGCGAGCTGGGCGGGGAGATCATCCATCCCGGCTCGCGGTGGGCGATCTGCCGCGACACGGAGGGCAGCCCGTTCGGGCTGGCCGTTGGAGGAGGTTGAGCTGATGGCCTGCTGCGGTGAGGGAGGTTGAGCTGATGGCGCCGTGGGATGACGAGGACGATTGGGTCGGCACGCCCCCGGAGGGCCGCTACACCCGCGACCGGGCCAAGCCCGAGCACTGGCGCCAGGTCTGGCCGCTGGCCGGGCTCGGGATGATCGTCGCGCTGCTCATTCTCGTCGTGGTCATCATCGTTCACTAAGTGGCCCGTTCCGCAAATACGACGACATTCGAGCGGCCTCCGGCGGCGCCTGGCTTCGTCCTCGGAGTCTCACGTGGCAGGGCCACGCATCGACTCCTGCGTCCTCGCCACGCAACCGCCGGCGACCACTCTCGGTGTCGCCGTACTTACGAAACGAACCACAGGGACAGCCACGCATGTCCGAGGTAATCAGCATCATCGACGCAGACCCCGAGCTGGGCGACCTGCTGGCTGCGCCCGAGCGTGAGCGTGCCCGCCGGGAGGCCCTCACCCATCTGCGCCGTCTGAGCGTCGGCGAGTGGAAGGTGACCGAGGCGATGGAGCCGGACCGCTACCACCGCGGATTCATGGTCATCGACGGCCTGATCAGCCGCGAGGTGGACGTGCTGGGCCGGCGTTGTGTTGAGCTGATCGGCGCCGGGGACGTGTTGCGGCCTTGGAGCTGGGATGAGGACGGATCGCACGTCCACGCCGAGGTCGGCTGGGTCGTGCTCGAGCCCAGTGAGCTGGCGGTGCTCGATCATGGCCTGATCATGCGGATCAATCCGTGGCCGCAGCTCGGGCTCGAGCTGTTCAGCCGCGGGACGCGCCGGGCGCACGGGCTGGCCGTCTGCCTGGCCATCGCCCATCACCAGCGCGTGGACGATCGGCTCCTGCTCACCCTGTGGCATCTGGCCGAGCGCTGGGGGAGAGTCGGGCCCGAGGGCATCAGCGTCCCGCTGCCCCTGTCCCATCAGCGGCTGGCCGACCTGGTCGGCGCGCACCGGCCCGCGGTGACCAGCGCGATGGGCGAGCTCACCCGGACGGGGGCGGTGAGCCGGCGGGCCGATCGCAGCTGGCTGCTGCACGGCGCGCCGCCGACCGAGCTCCGTCACCACCGGCTGGCCGCCGCGCTGACCTGAGGACTGCCGGCGCCGGAGGGCCGCCGCCGGAGGGCCGGCGCCGGAGCCCGGCGACGGGCCGCCTACCGCACGGCTCGGCGTCGACCGTGGGAGAAGAAGGCGACCAGGGCCAGGATGGCGACCACGAACAGGATCGGGTGAATGATCACCCCACCACCGATCGAGATGATCAGCAGGATTACCCCGAGTATGAGAAGCATGTCTACCTCCGGTTTGGACGCAGGGATTCTGCCCGCTTGGGGCAAGATATACGCGCGCGCGTACGGGCGTGAACGTCCGCGCCCAGACACGGCGGGCAGTGCGGCGGTCTGATCCGGCCATCGGCCATCATGTAGGTGGGCCGGCTCCCGCCGCGCCCTGATCCCGCCGCTTACCGATCCCCGCGACCGATGCCCTACGCCCCCGACCTCTCCGGCTGCGCCCTGGACGACCGCTACGAGCTCGCACGCGGTGATCGGCGAGGGCGCCTTCGGGCGGGTCTACCGCGGACGCGACCGGCGACTCGAGCGGACCGTGGCCGTCAAGCTGATCAAGCCGTGGTGGGCAGAGGATCCGGACTGGGCGCGCAGCTTCGAGCGCGAGGCGCGGCTCCTGGCCCGGGTCAGCGATCCGGGCATCGTGCAGATCTTCGATGTCGGCCAGGCCGACGAGGGCCTCTACTACGTCTCCGAGCTGGTCGACGGCGAGAGCCTGGCCAGCCGACTGGCTCGGGGCCCGCTGAGCGCTGGCCGAAGCGGCGGCCGTGGCCGAGCAGCTCTGCCGGGCGCTCGCGCGTGCCCACGCGCGCCAGGTCGTACACCGGGACATCAAGCCGGCCAACTCCTCATCTCCGCCGACGGACGGGTCAAGGTGGGGGACTTCGGCGTCGCCCGGCTGGCCGAGGGCTGCAGCGACGGCGCGGCGGCCACGATCGTCGGCACCCCGCGCTACATGGCGCCCGAGCAGGCTCGCGGGCGCGGCGTCACCCCGGCCACCGACGTGTACAGCGCCGGGATCGTGCTCTACGAGATGCTGGCCGGGCGGCCCCCGTTCGACGACGGGTCCGCCGTCGAGCTCGCCCTGCTGCCACCTGCGCGACCAGCCGCCGCCGCTGCCGGCTGACGTGCCGCCGGCGCTGGCCGCAGTGGTCGAGCCGCGCGCTGGCCAAGGACCCCGTCGGCGCTACGCCGGCGGGGCCGAGATCGCCGACGCGCTGGCCGCCGCGAGACTGGCCGCCCATGCACCGCCCGGGCTGGCGCCCGCCGGCCGCCCAGGGCCCTCCCCACCCGACGGGCTCCCGCCCGCCACCCGCGCCGCAACCTCAACCCGCCGGCCCGCCGGCGGAGCATCGCCGCGCTGGCGGCCGCCTTCGCGCTGCTCGGGGGCGATGATCGTCGCCGCGCTGATCCTGGGCGGCGCGGGCAGCGTCACGGGTGCCGCGGCTCCGGCCCTGACGCGAGCCCAGGTCAGGGCCCGGACCCGGCACTCGCGCTGGAGCCCAGCCTTCCGCACGCGCTACGACGCGGCCGTGCCGGCGGGCCTCGCCGTCGCCCAGGCCCCGGCCGGCGGCCGGCGGATCGCCCAGGGCTCCACGGTCCGGGTGACCTTCAGCGCCGGCCCGCGCCCGGTCAGCGTGCCCGACGTGGGTGGCGAGGCCGCCGCTCAGGCGCAGAGCCAGCTGCGGGCCGACGGCCTGCGGGCCCGCCTGTGACCACGATCGCCCCCCGGGTCCCGGCCGGCACGGTCTACAGCCAGTCCCCGGCGCCGGGGACCCTGCTCAGTCCCGTCCAGCCGGTCACCCTGAACGTCGCCGAGACCCCGCGCTGGCAGCCGGTCACCGGACTCACCGGGAGCGGCCAGACGCATCAGCAGCACCTTCCGGATCCGCGGCAACCGCTGGCGGGTCGTCTACACGATGAGCTACGTCGGCGACTGCACGTTCATCTTCTTCTGCTCCGGCCCGTCGGCGCAGGCCGAGAACCTGGGCGGCGGGACGAGCGCCGGCGCCTTCGACCTCAGCGACGGCGGCCGCCAGGCCCAGGTGTTCTCGACCGGCCCGGGAGACTTCCGCCTGCGGATCTCCCCCGGCTCGGACACGGCGCGCTGGTCGGCCTGGGTCGAGGACTGGTACTAGCCGGTTGACGCGCGGTGGGGGCTCCGGAACCGCGTAATCCTGCGACCGCACCGGCTCCGGAACCGCGTAATTCTGCGCCGCACCGGGCTCCGGCCGGGTGCGTGCCCCGGATTACGCGGAAACTTGGCAATTCTGCGACCGCACCGCCCGGGGCCCGGCTGCGTGCCGCAGATTGCGCGCGCGCCCTCCGCGGCCGGCCGCGGCCTGTCGGCGGTCACAATGGCTCCCGCGCGGGCGGGAAATGAGCAACCGACCACAACGACGACGGGCTACCGAGACGTTCCCGCCGCCGGAGGATCCCGAGGGGCGCTGCCCCCGACGGGCGTCGCGGCTTGACGCCCGCCCCCGGGCGGACGGAGAATGGCTCGCGACCAGCGGCTGCGAGGAGGGCGCATGAGTTCCTATGACTACGTGATCGTCGGTGCGGGCTCGGCGGGCTGCGTGCTGGCCAACCGCCTGACCGAGGACGAGGATGTGCGCGTCTGCCTGGTCGAGGCCGGTCCGCCCGACGCCGTGGACGAGATCCACCTGCCCGCCGGCTGCCTGGCCCTGGCGACGAGCAAGTACGACTGGGCCTTCATCTCCGACCCCGAGCCCGGCTTTGCCGGCCGCCAGCGCTACCTGCCGCGGGGGCGGACGCTGGGCGGCTCCTCGTCGACCAACGCGATGATCTACATCCGCGGCAACCGGGTCGACTACGACGGCTGGGCGGAGATGGGCCATGACGGCTGGGGCTGGGACGACGTGCTGCCCTACTTCCTGCGCGCCGAGGACAACGAGCGCGGGGCCAGCGAGTTGCACGGCGCCGGCGGTCCGCTCAGCGTGATCGACGGCCGCTCGCGCTACCGCACCTGCGAGGCGTTCATCGAGGCCGGGGCCCAGGCCGGACTGGCGCGCAACGACGACTTCAACGGCCCCGAGCAGGACGGCGTCGGCTGGTACCAGCTCACCCAGCGAAACGGGATGCGCTGCTCGGCCGCGGTCGCCTACCTGCACCCGGTGCTCGGCCGGCCGAACCTGGACCTGGTCATCGGGGCCCACGTAACCCGGCTGCTGCTCGACGGGTTGAGCGCCCGGGGCGTCGAGGTCGACCGCGACTGGCGAGCTCGAGGAGATCCGCGCCGAGCGCGAGGTGATCCTCAGCGCCGGCGCCTACCAGAGCCCGCAGATCCTCCTGCTCAGCGGGATCGGGCCGGCCGCCGATCTGGAGCTGGTCGGACTGCCGCGCGTGCACGAGCTGCCCGTCGGGCAGGGCGCTCCAGGACCACCCTGCGACCTGGCTCACCTACACCACCTCGGAGGCCTCGCTGCTCAGCGCCGAGACCGAGGAGAACCTGGCGCTGCTCCAGACCGAGGGCCGCGGCCCTCTGACCTCCAACTTCGCCGAGTCGGGCGGCTTCTTCCGCACCGACGAGGGGCTCGACGCGCCCGACATCCAGATCCACGCCATGCCCGATCCTGTTCCCCGAGGCCGGGGCGGGGGAGATCCTGGTCGACGGCTGGGCGTTCTCGCCCTGCCTGCTGCGCCCGACCAGCGCCGGGTTCGTGAAGCTCCGCTCCCGGGTCCCCACCGCCAAGCCGCGCATCCTGCACAACTACCTGGTCACCAAGGAGGACCGGGCGACGATGGTCGAGGCGGTGCGCCGGTGCCTGGAGATCGCCGGCCAGCCGGCCCTGCGGGAGGTCAGCACCGGTGCCTACTGCGCCCCCGCGGACGACAGCGATGCCGCGATCACCGCGTTCATCGAGCGCAACACGACCACCCTGTACCACCCGGTGGGAACCTGCGCGCATGGGCCGCGTGGTCGACTCCGAGCTGCGGGTGCTGGGGATCGACGGCTTGCGGGTGATCGACGCGTCGGTGATGCCGACGCTGGTCCGCGGCAACACCAACGCGCCCACGATCATGATCGCCGAGCGCGCCGCCGACCTGATCCGGGGCCGGAGCGCGGCGACCGCAGGCGCTGCAGCCGGCGCCGGAGCCGGAGCCGGAGCCGGGGCCGGAGCCGGAGCCGAGACCTAGTCGGAGAGCTCGTCCAGGACCAGGCCGACGCTCAGCTCGGAGCCGTCGCGGAGCACGCGCGCCCTGACCTCGCGCCCGATCCGCTCGGCCACCATCAGCCGCTGCAGGGCATTGGCGTCGCCCACCGGCTCGCCGTCGAGCTCGACCAGCAGGTCACCGCGGCGCAGCCCGGCGCGCTCGGCCGGGCTGGACTCGAGCACCTGCAGGATCTGCACGCCGCCGGGCCGGCCCAGCCGCTGGGCCGCGGCCGGCGGCAGCGGGCGGGGCGCCACGGCGGCGCCGAGCTGGGCGCGGCGCACGCGTCCGTCGCGGATCAGGGCCGAGATGATCGCCCGGGTGGCGTCGTTGATCGGCACGGCCAGGCCGAGTCCGATCCCGGCCACGGCGGTGTTGATGCCGACCACCCGAGAGGAGCCGTCGGACAGCGCGCCGCCCGAGTTGCCCGGGTTGAGCGCCGCGTCGGTCTGGATCACGTTCTCGACCAGCCGCCGCGGACCGCCGCGGGCGCCAACGGGCAGCGAGCGGCCCAGGCCGCTGACCACCCCGGCGGTGACCGAGCTGGCGAAGCCCTGGGGATTGCCGATCGCCACCACCAGCTGACCGACCCGCAGCTGGGCGGCGTCGCCCGAGCGTGGCGGGGATGAAGTCAGCCTCCTCGGCGCGCAGCACGGCCAGGTCGGACAGTGGATCGGCCCCGACCAGGGAGACCTCGGCCTCCCGGCCGTCGCCGAAGCTGGCCACGCCGCGTCGGGAGCCCTCGACGACGTGGGCCGAGGTGACCAGGAAGCCGTCGGGGGAGATGACGACGCCGCTGCCCGCGCCGACGCCGGGGCCGCGGCGGGTGCGCCGGCGGACCTGGAGGTTGGCCACGCTCGGGCATGAGGGCCTCGGCCACCGCGATCACGGTGCGGGAGTAGGCGTCGAGCGCCGCGCTCTCGGACGCGGCGGTTTCGGACGCGGCGCTCTCGGACGCGGCGGTCTCGGAGGTGGCCGGGGCGGTCTCGGAGGGCGCCGGGGCGGGGGCTGGAGCGGCTGAGGGGGCGGCGAAGGTGCCGTTGCTGGATCCATGTCATAATCGTACACACAGAACGTTTCGACTCAAGCATTTGGAGCACAGCATGACTGACAGATGTCGATCCCGACTGTCGTCGCCGACACGGCGATCAGCGTGGCCGCCCACCTCGAGGCAGAGCTCGAAGAGGCGCTGGCCGAGCACCGGCTGACCCGGGCGAGCTTCCTCGTGCTCGACGCGCTGGACCGGGCCGAGGGCGGGACACTCGGGCAGCGCGAGCTGGTCAGCCGGGTGCGCCGCACCTCGGGAACGCTGTCGGTGCGGCTCGGCCGGCTCGAGCGCGCGCGGCATGATCGAGCGCGAGCCCGACCCCGAGAACCGCCGCAGCGTGACGGTCACGCTGACCGAGCGGGGCCGGCGCGCTGGTCAAGGCGGCGCGGCCCGCCTACGCCGAGCGGGCGGCGCGACTGGGCGAGGGCCTGCCCGAGGAGCAGCCGCGCCGGCTCTGGCCGAGCAGCTCCATGCGCTGGCTGGCCTTCTTCGAGCCCGACGAGCGCGACGGCGCCGCGGCTCGGCGTGGCCGTCGCCGGGGCCGCGGTGGCCAAGCGGATGCGCCGCGCCGTCGGCCTGCCCGACGTCCCGGGGTGCTCGTCCTCCGGGTCGGCCCGGGACTCGGCCGGCCGAGCGCGGCCGGAGTCTGGCCGCGGCGACCTGATCACCGGCGCCGGGAGAGCGTCCGGTGCGCTCGATCGGCGACCTCGACCGTGCCGTGCGCAGCGCCGACGGGTCACTGAAGCTCGCCGTCCTGCGCGGCGCCGACCCGCACGAGCTCGAGGTGAGCTTCAAGTAGTCAGGGCCACGCTGGCGCTCATCGCCTATCGCGTGGCGGCTCGGCGAACGGGCGCGTGCCGCAGCGGGTGAAGTAGGGCAGCACGTCAGCCCGGCGCTGCACCGTCACGGTGCGCGGCCCGTGGACGCGCGGCCCGCGAAGCCGCCGAGCGCCAGCAGCCCGGCGGGCAGGAACACCGTGCGCGACCGCGCGCCGGCCGTCACCACCGGCGCCACGAGCAGGTCGGGCCCGAGCAGCCACTCCTGATCCTGGCTGCCAGCGCCCGCCGGTCGCCGGGATCGGCCAGCCACAGCGGCCGCGTGACCGGCATCCCGGTCGCGGTCGGCCTGCGCGCCACAGGCGCACGATCAGCGGCACCGCCCGCAGGTGCAGGCGCGACAGCGCGCTGTAGACGGCGCACCGTCTGGCGCGTCGAAGGACCACGGCGTGTGGGTGCCGTGCAGCCCCGAGCCGTGCAGGCGGAAGACGGGGGAGAGCGCCGCCCACTCGGCCCAGCGCAGGAACAGCTCCTTGGTGGTCGGCGGCGTGGTCAGGTCGTAGTAGCCGCCGATGTCGGTGCCGTAGCCGTAGGCGCCGTCGACGGCCCGGCCGAGCATGTCGCTGGTCAGCGAGGCCAGGCCCGAGGCGTGGGAGAAGTCGGTCGTCTCATCGCCGGGGAAGTTGCCGCCCTCGTAGGCGGCCGAGCCGGGCAGGCCGCTGTAGCCGGCGCGGGTGAAGAAGAACAGCCGCCGCGGCCCGGGGTGCGAGCGCGCGTAGCGGGTCAGCTCCTGGCGGGTGGCCCGGGCGTAGAGGACCGGGTACTCGTTGTGCATCGTCACCCCGGTCTGCGCCGTCGTGGAAGTGCATGTCCGAACAGCACCTCCTCGCCGAAGTCCTGCATGAAGCCGTCCGCGCCGAGTGTCGAGCGCGCGCGCCACCAGGCCGCTGCCAGAACCGGACCGCGGCCGGGTTGGTGAAGTCGAGCAGCGCGATCTTCACGCCGGTGGTGCTGGTCGTGTAGTAGGGCGCGCCCGGTGCGGTCCGGACCGCGAGCCCCGCGCGGACCGGCGCCGAGCCCGGGCGTGAGCCAGGGCCGCAGGTAGACCAGCGGATGGATGCCCCGCGCGCGCAGGGTCCGGAGCACGCTGGCCTGGAAGCCGGGGGTCGACGAACGAGTGCAGCGCAGAGCCCGTCGTTGGCGCTCGAGTCCGGAAAGCCCCAGCCCTCGAGCCGGTAGGCGGTCAGCGGCAGCCGGTAGCGGGCCAGGTTGGCCAGGTCGGACGTTCACCTGGGTCTCGTAGTCCGCCGTCGTCTCGCCGACGTTCTTGACCAGGCGGTCGAGCATCGGCCCGAGCGCCCACGGCGGCGGCGCGCGGCTGGCGGCCGCTCAGCGCGGTCAGCGTGCGCGATCGCCCGGGGTGCGCGGCCCCGGGAGCGACGACGTAGTCCAGGACCGGCGCCGACACGGTCACGTTCCAGCTCCGGCGCCCGCCCACGTCGAGCTTGAAGCGAGCCAGCTGCGGCTGGGCGAGCAGGAAGCCGTACGGACGCGAGGAGAAGAACTCGGCCTGCGGGTCGTAGGCGGCCGCGGGCCGTTCGGGTACAGGCCGGGATGCGCCCCGGTAGTTGTCGAGGTTCTCCTCGGCGACGAAGCTCGAGAAGCCCTGCCCGTGCTGGTCGACGGCGTTGTGGCGGCCGCCGAAGCCGAAGAAGCCCTCGGTCAGCGGTCGGAGGCGAACGAGTCGCCCATCTCGACCACGCCGCGGGCGGGCGCGGCGACGGCGCGTGACGCGGATCGCGCCGGGCCGAGCGCCCGGACGGTCACCATCAGCCGCCGGCCGCTCGGGTCGTTGGTCGAGAGCGATCAGCCGCACGCCGCCGCGCACGCCGGCGCACGCGGAGACACGCGCCGGGCCGAGTAGACGACGCCGAGCGGCGTCCCGCGAGCAGGTTCCCGCCCCACAGGCCGCCCTGGTACTGGGTCAGCCGCTCGGTGCCGACCATGAAGCTGAGCGGCGCGTCAGCGCGCGGGCGCCGTGGCCCGGTCGAGGCCCGAGCCGAACGGGTCGCTCAGCGGGCCGACACGAAGAGGAGGGGGCAGGCGGTTGGCGGTCTCGCTGAGCGCCGGGCGCCCGTCGCCCTGGAGGACCTGCAGCCGGAAGCGACGCCGGGCGATGACCGCGCGTGCCCCGGAGGTCGAGGGTCACCTTGGCCCGGTCGACGCGGACGTGCACGGGCGGCGCCGCCGCGGCCGGGATCGGCGCAGCAGCGCAAACCGCGAGCGCCGAGCACCAGCACCTTGATCACCCGGGCCTGCATGCCCGTCATCGTGACGGACGGCGGCTCGAGTGCGCGCGCTGGGGATGGAGCTTTCGGGCCATCAGCTCCTCATCGGCCCGGGCCAGCAGCTCCCTCGGGGTGCGGCCGTCGGCCGGGATAGACCGCACAGCCGATCGTGGCGCCGATGCTGTCGCCGGCGAACTGGACTCGGCTCAGGCGGTCGCGGATCCGCGGCGGCGAGCATCGCCGCGCCCTCGGCGTCGGTACTCGGAGCCAGCACGGCGAACTCGTCGCCGCCCTGGCGGGCGACGGTGTCCTGGGCGCGCACGGCCTCGCGCAGGGTGAGGGCCACCCGGCGCAGCACGTCGTCGCCGGCGGCGTGCCCGCGGCGCTCGTTGACCTGCTTGAAGCGGTCGAGGTCGATCAGCAGCACGGCCAGCTGTGCCTCGTCGCGGCCGTGGCGGATGAGCTCGTATCCGAGGCGCTCGTGCAGCAGCCGGTAGTTGCCGACGTCGGTCAGCGGATCGCGGTCGGCCAGCTCGCGGAGCTCGGCCGCGCAGCCCTCGAGCAGCTCGCGCAGGTAGGCGATCACAGCGCAGGTGGCGACCAGGACGAAGATCGAGATCAGGGTCAGGGCCTCCCGCCCGCTGGTGCTGTCCGCGCGCAACGCGGGAATCGTCATCGCGGCGGCGATCAGCACCAGGTGGCCGGCGATGACCCGTCGGGAATGGAAGGCGTAGGCAGCCGTGGTGGCGATCAGCAGGTAGATGGGCTGGAGCACCGCCCCGTGGCGGCCCAGGGCGACGACCGAGACAGTGATCTCGACGGTGCCTACGACGGCGATCCCGCTGAGCCAGCGCTCGGACAGCCGGTTCCAGGGCAGGATCAGGCAGCCAACGCCGGTGAGCAGTCCCATCATGGTCAAGGCGATGGTCCTGGGAACGCTGGGAATGCCCAAGATGACGTCCGAGGGCAGGGCCACCAGGCTGCCGACCAGGAACAGCCAGCCGGCCAGCCGCCCGATGGCCAGCTGCTGGCGGCGATGGGGATCCTCGGGACGTTGGGTGCGCAGGTGGCGGCTCAGAGCCGAACTTGTCGGCCTTGGGCGGCCGCTCGGTGATCGCGCGATCACGCTCGTAGGCCGCGCGCATGCGGTCGAGGATCGCGTCGGGGACCTCGGGGCGGGCGAACAGGAAGCCCTGGGCGTAGTCGCAGCCCAGCCGCTGGAGCACCTCGAGCTGATCGCGGCTCTCGACCCCCTCGGCGACCACGGTCATCCCGAGCGCGCGGGCCATGTCCATCGTGGCCGCGACGATCTTCGCGCTGCGAGGCTCACGGGCCAGTTCGGCGGTGAAGCTCCGGTCGAGCTTCAGCTGACCGACCCGGAAGCTGTTCAGGTAGCCGCAGCGAGGAGTAGCCGGTGCCGAAGTCATCGAGCACGACGAGCACGCCGAGAGCCTCCAGCGCGGCCAGCACCTCGCGCGCGGAGTCGGTGTGCTCGATGAGCAGGCTCTCGGTGATCTCGAGCGCCAGCTGATGAGGGCTCGACGTCATTGTCGGCCGAGCGCGGCCGCGACCACATCGACCAGACTGGGCGAGAGCTGCCGCGCGGAGACGTTGACCGAGACGGGAACGCCGAGCCTGGCCGGATGAGCCTCGCGCCAGCGCCGGATCTGGACGCAGGCCTCCTCAATCACCCACGTCCCGATCGAGACGATCAGCTCGCTCTCCTCGGCCGCCGGGATGAACTCCCCCGGCGCGAGCAGCCCGCGGGTGGGGTGCTGCCAGCGGACCAGCGCCTCGACCGCGGCCAGGTTGCCGTCGGCCACCGAGACGACGGGCTGGAAGAGCAGCACGCAGCTCGTCGCGCTCGAGCGCGGCCCGTAGCTCGCTCTCCAGGGCGGCCCGTTCGAGCAGCCGGGCGCGCATCGGCTCGTCGAAGATCTCGTAGCGGTCACGGCCCCGCTCCTTGGCCCGCGAGAGGGCGACGTCGGCATCGCGCAGCAGCTCATCGGCGCCCATCGCCCCGCCGTCCGATCCGCACGTGCAGGCGATCCCGATGCTTGCGCTCAGAGACACCTCCTGACCGTCGACGAAGAACGGTGCGCGGAGGACGTCATGAATCTGCCGCGCGACGGCGACCGCGTCGCGCTCGGCCTCGAGGTTCTCGCACAGGATGATGAACTCGTGCCGACAGGGCCGGGCCAACGTGCAGCCCCGGCGCCGGTTCTCCTCCAGGGCCAGGAGGCTGGCCAGGCGCTGGGAGGCCAGCGCCAGCAGCCTGTCGCCGTGACGGTGGTCCAGCGCATCATCGGCCGGCTTGAAGTGATCGACGTCCACGAACAGGGCGCCCACGAAGCCCCGGCCGGACCGGGCCCGCTCCAGGGCGTAGCCGGCCCGCTCGCGCACCCGCCTCCGCTCGGCCGGCTCCGGCTTATCGGCCCGGAGTGCCCGGAGCCGAAGCTCGAGGGACCGCGCGACCCCAGCCAGCAGGGACGCCTCATCGGCAGCAAAGGCGGCGCGATGGCGCCGGGCCACGATCAGCCAGTCGGACGGGCCTCCGTCCAGCGCGGCGGCGACGACGTCAACTGGGCCGATGCCCGGCAGCGAGGTGTGATCGAGGCGGCGGACGGCAGCGTCGATCAGCACCGCCTCCGTGCGGGGCGTCGCGGTCAGCTCGCTGCCCGCGGCCAGGACGCCGTCGGCGATCAGCGCGGCGAAGTCGGCCTGGAGGATCCTCCGGGCCGCGTCCAGGGCAACCTCCCGCGCCCCGGCCTCGGTCTCGCATGCGCCCAGCTCGGTGAGCAGTGCGACCAGCGAGCGCGCGGCATCCTCACGCGCGGCGTCCTCACGCGCGGGCGGGGCAAGCGAGGGGAGGCGGGTGTCGGCGGACAAGCGGGTGATTTGTGGGGGTCTCAGCGCGCCTGGGCGGGAGGTCGTCCTGTGGCTTATCGGCAGGGCGGGGCCGTCGCTTCAGTCGGAACGTTCCGGGTGATGACACCGGCCGGCTTGCGTCCGCTAGCTTCCCGCTCGTGAGGCGCGCGATCCACTGGCTGGCCGGCCCCTTCTTCGTCTTCGGCGGAGTCATGCACTTCGCCCGGCCGCGGTGGTATCTGCGCATCATGCCGCCGTACGTCCCGGCGCCCGAGGCGATGGTCTACGCCAGCGGCGTGGCCGAGATCGCTGGCGGAGCCGGACTGATGATCCCGCGCTACCGCCGCCTGGCCGGCTGGTGGCTGATCGGCACCCTGGCCGGTGTCTTCCCGGCCAACCTGCACATGGCCCTGCACGCCGAGGACTACCCGAAGGTCCCCGGCGGGGCGCCGGCGCTGTGGGCGCGGCTGCCCTTCCAAGCCGTGTTCGCCGCCTGGGTGCTGGGGGCGGCGAAGCGGTGATCGGCCAGCGGATCCGCCGGCGCGAGGATCCGCGCTTCATCACCGGCCGGGGCCGCTACGTCGATGATCTGGAGCTACCGGGCGCGCTGCACGCGGCCTTCGTGCGCTCCGACTGGGCCCATGCCCGGATTCTCGGCATCGACGCCGGCGCGGCGAGGGAGGCCGGAGCGCGGGTGTACACGGCGGCCGAGATCGCCCTGCCCAACCCCAGCTCCCCGTTCGCGGGGATGGTCGACGAGCGAGTCGAGCGCCCTCACCTGGCCGCCGAGAAGGTGCGCTTCGTGGGGGAGATCGTCGCCGTGGTGATTGCCGACTCACGCGAGCGGGTGGTCGACGCCGCCGAGCTCGTCCAGGTCGATTACGAGCCGCTGCCCGTGCTCACCGACGCCCGTGAGGCCCTCGGAAGTGAGGTGCTGCTGTTCGAGGACTTCGGGAGCAACGTCTGTTTTCATCAGGCGCCCGAGCAGGCCGACCCCGAGCTGCTCGACGGCTGCGCGGTCCGCGCCGCCGGCACGGTGATCAGCCAGCGCCTGGCCGTCTGCCCGATCGAGCCCCGGGCCTGCGCGGTGCGGCCCGAGCCGGGCGGCACGCTCACCGTCTGGCTGTCCACGCAGACCCCACACTCGGACCGCTCCGACATGGCCGCGGCGCTTGGACTCGAGGCCGAACAGATCCACGTGATGGCTCCCGACGTGGGCGGGGGCTTCGGCGGCAAGGGCCGCCCGCTCGAGGAGACCCTGGTCGCCTGGGTGGCCCGGGAGACCGGCCAGACGGTGCGCTGGACCGAGACCCGGAGCGAGAACATGGTCGCGATGGGCCACGGCCGCGCTCAGGCGGTCGAGTTCGAGCTCGGTGGCGACAGCGAGGGTCGGCTCCAGGCGCTGCGGCTGCACATCGTGCAGGACTCGGGCGCCTACGCGGGGATCGGGGCCGTGCTGCCCACCCTGACCGCGCTGATGTCGAGCGGCGTGTACCGGATCCCCAAGATCGAGGTGGTCATCGACGCGGTGCTGACCAACACCACACCCACCGGTCCCTATCGGGGGGCCGGGCGGCCCGAGGCCGCGCAGCTCATCGAGCGCGCGCTGGATACCTTCGCCGCCGAGGCCGGCCTCGACCCGGCCGAGGTGCGCCGGCGCAACTTCATCCCCGCCGACGCCTTTCCCTACACCACCGCCGCGGGGGCGCAGTACGACTCGGGCGACTACGGCCGCGCGCTGGAGCTGGCCCTCGAGACGGCCGGCTACGAGGAGCTCCGGGCCGAGCAGGCCGAGCGCCGGCGTCTCGGGGACCCGACCCTGCTTGGGATCGGGATCGCGGCCTACGTCGAGATAACCAACGGAGGGCCCGAGGGAGAGTTCGGGGCGGTGGAGATCACCGCGGGCGGCGACGCGGTGCTGAAAACCGGCTCCTTCTCCCACGGCCAAGGTCACGAGACCACCTTCGCCCAGATCGCCGCCGAGCAGCTCGGGCTCCCAGTCGAGCGGATCACCGTGGTCAAGGGCGACACCCAGGCGGTCGCGCGCGGGAGCGGCACCTACGGATCGAAGTCGACCCAGATCGGTGGCGTGGCCGCTCGCGGGGCCTCGATCGCCCTGGTCGAGCGGGCCAAGCAGCTGGCCGCCGAGCAGCTCGAGGCCGATCCGCATGACATGGTCCTGGACCTCGAGTCCGGTGAATTCCACGTCACCGGCGCGCCCCGGCCGGCGCTCGGCTGGAGCGCAGCTGGCCGGCGCGCTGGAGTCGGCCGGGCGCCTCGAGGAGCTCCAGCGCCGAGGTCGACTTCGAGCCGCCGCTGCCCACGTTTCCCGTTCGGCGCCCACGTGGCCGTGGTCGAGGTCGACTCCGAAACGGGCGCGGTGCGGCTGCGCCGCCACATCGCCGTCGACGACGCCGGGCGGATCATCAATCCGATGATCGCCGACGGGCAGATCCACGGCGGGGTCGCCTCGGGAATCGCCCAGGCCCTGCACGAGGAGGTCGCCTTCGACGAGGACGGAAACCCGCTGTGCGGCAACTTCGTCAGCTACTGCATCCCGGCCGCCACCGAGTTCCCCATGTTCGAGACCGTGCGGATGGAGACCCCGACGCCGGTCAACCCGCTGGGGGCCAAGGGGATCGGCGAGTCGGGCACGATCGGAGCCACGCCGGCGGTCCACAACGCCGTGATCGACGCGCTGGCGCATCTCGGGCGTCCGTCATCTGGACATGCCGGTGAACGGCGAGACGGTGTGGCGGGCCATCGACTCGGCCGGCCGGGGCGCCTGACGTTCTACCCTGCGGCTTCGTGGAGTCGCTCGAGTTCAACCAGCTGCGCCCCTTGGCTCCAGGCGGCCGGTCATTCAGCCAGCTCCGCCGCCCCGGCTTTGCCGACTGCGCGCCGTCGGGTCGCATGCGGCTCGACGCGCTGGCCTGCTGGCTGCAGGACGTCGCCTACGCCGACGTCGAGGATGCCGGCCTGGCCGAGGCCGCGGTCTGGGTGGTGCGGCGCACGCGGATGCGCGTCAACCGCTTCCCCCGCTTCGGCGAGCGCTTTCGCGTGACCACGTTCTGTAGCGGGCTTGGCCGGATGTGGGCCGAGCGCCGGACCGACGTGATCAGCGAGGAGGGCGGGCGCCCCGAGCTGGAGGCCGTCTCGCTCTGGGTCCACCTGGATGTCGAGAACTGGCGCCCGGTCCCCCTGACCAGCGCGGAAATCGACACCTACGGACCCGCCGCAGTCGAGCGCCGGGTCAGTGCCCGGCTCCGCCATCCGCTGCCCTCGGGAGGACCCGACGGCCCCGGGGTGACCGACTGGACCTTCCGCCGCACGGAGTGCGACATCGCCGACGCACGTCAACAACTCCGCCTACTGGCAGCCGCTCGAGGAGGAGCTGCTGGCCGGTCCCGACCCCGATCCCGAGCAGATCGACGCCGAGATCGAGTACCGCGCGCCGGCTCAGGCCGGACCCCAGCGCCTGCCGCAGCGAGGGCGACTGGCGCTGGATCCTCAGCCCCGAGGGTGAGCTGCACGCGTCGATGCTCGTGCGCCGTGGCTGACGCCGAGGCGATCCTCCGCGCCGCCCGGCGCCCGGTGGTGATCGGCATGGGTGGCGGCGGCGACGTCGTCGGCGCCCTGGCCAGCGCCGAGCTCAGCCGCATCTACGACGGTGCCGAGCCGATCGTCGGCGGCCTTAGTTGGGAGCGGCGACCGATCGATCCCGTGCCCGGCCCCCGTACGGTGCAGGAGATCGTCGACGGCGAGCTGATCGCCCCCGGGGTGCTGCTGGCCGGCGCCCGCACACGCGTACGCGACCGCGAGGTGTACTTCGGCGAGTCGCGGATGGCGGCCTTCTCGGCCAGCCCACCGTGCTGGTGGCCATCGACCAGGGGCCGGCGGCGATCGCCTCCGGCCTGAGCGCGGCGACTAAGCATCTCGGCGGCGACCTGCTGCTGTTCGTCGACGTGGGCGGGGACGTGCTGGCCCGCGGGGACGAGCCCGGGCTGCGCAGCCCGCTGTGCGACGCGGTGATGCTGGCCGCCGCCGCCCGCCTCGCCGACGCCGTCCAACTGGCCGACGCCGGCATCCCGGTGCTGCTGGGGATCTTCGGGATCGGCTGCGATGCCGAGCTGACCAACCAGGAGGTGCTCGACCGGATCGCCCTGGTCGCCGCCGCGGGTGGCCTGGCCGGGGTTCGGGGTCTGACCGAGCCGGTGGCCGCGCGGCTCGAGGGAGCGATGGAGCACGTGCCGACTGAGGCCAGCGCCCAGGCGGTCCGCGCCTTCCGCGGCGCCAGCGGACCGGTGGCCATCCGCGGTGGCGAGCGCACGCTGGAGCTGAGTCCGATCGCCGCGCTGACCGTCTACCTGGACGTGACCCTGGCCTACACCGCCGCCGGAGACCTGGCCCGGGCCGTGTTCGACGCGGGCTCGCTGCTCGAGGCCAACGCCGCCCTGGAGCGGCTTGGGGTGCGGACCGAGCTCGATGTCGAGCAGGAGGCGGCCGCGCTAGCTTCTCGGTTCATGCGTGCGGTTGCCATCAACGAGCCCGGAGGGCCAGAGGTCCTCACGGTGATTGACCGCGATGTCCGCGAGCCGGGGCCCGACGAGGTCCGGATCGCGGTGCGGGCCGCGGCGGTCAACCCGACCGACATCGGTCTGCGCCGGATGGGCGGGGGCCAGCTCCCGCCGCCCTGGACGCCAGGGATGGATGCCGCCGGCCGGGTGGAGTCACTCGGTCCCGGGGTCACGCGGCTGAGCGCCGGCCAGGAGGTCATGGCGGCGGTGGCCCCGCGTCGGCCCGAGGGCGGGGCCCAGGCCGAGCTGCTGGTCGTGCCCGCCGCCTCGGTCGTCGGAGTTCCCGACGGCGCGAGCCTCGAGCAGGCGGCCACGCTGCCCATGAACGGGCTCACCGCGCTGCGCGGGCTCGAGCTGCTCGGACTGCCCGAGGGCGCGTGGCTGTTGGTCAGTGGAGGGGCCGGTCTGCTGGCCTCCTACGTGATCCCGCTGGCCGCTCGCGACGGGCTGCGGGTGATCGCCGACGCCCGTCCCGAGGAGGAGGAGCTGGTGCGGAGCTTCGGCGCGGAGGTCGTGGTGCCGCGCGGATCCGGGCTGACCGCCGCCGTGCGCGAGACCGCACCCGACGGGGTGGCGGCGCTGTTCGACACCGCGCTACTCGGGCGCAGCGCCTTCCCGGCCATTCGCGACGCCGGCCAGATCGCCGTCGTCCGGGGGTGGGACGACGGTGAGACCGAGCGGGGGATCGAGGTCAGGCCGATCTGGGTCCGCGACGTGCTCGAGCGCACGGATTGGCTGGAGCTCCTGCGTGAGCTCGCCTCGGCCCCGGGCGCGACGCTGAAGCTCCGGGTGGCCGGGGAGTACGGGGCCGAGCAGGCCGCCGAGGCGCAGCGGGTGATGGACGCCGGTGGGTTGCGCGGGCGGGCCGTGATCGTCTTCTGAGCGGCCCAGCCGCCGGCCAGCCGCCGCCCAGCCGCCACCGAAGCGCGCCCGGCGCCGGGGGTGCCCTACGTCGTGAAGACGATCTTGCCGACGAAGTCGCCCTCGAGCATGGCCTGAAAGCCATCCCGAGCGTCGGCCAGCGGCATCGTGGCGTCGATGGCCGGACGGATGTCGCGCTCCAGGCAGAAGCGGGTCAGCCGCTCGAGCTCGTCACGGGTGCCCATCGTCGAGCCGATCACGGAGAGCTGCAGGAAGAACACCCGGGTCAGCTCAGCCGCCGGCGCCTCGCCCGAGGTCGCGCCCGAGACGACCAGCTTGCCGCCGGGCTTCAGCGAGCGAATCGAGTGCTTCCAGGTCGCCTGGCCCACCGTCTCCATGACCGCGTCAACCCGCTCGGGCAGGCGGGCGCCCGACTCGAAGGCCTGCTCGGCACCCAGCTTCAGCGCCTCCGCGCGCTTGTGCTCAGAGCGGCTCGTGACCCAGATACGCGCACCGGCGGCGCTGCCCAGCACTGTGAGCGCGGTGGCCACGCCCCCGGCGGCGCCCTGGACGAGCACGGTCATGCCCGGAACGACCTCCCCCCGGGTGAACAGCATCCGGTAGGCGGTCAGCCAGGCGGTGGGCAGGCAGGCCGCGTGCTCGAAGCTGAGGGCCGGAGGCTTGGGGATCAGATTGCGCTTGGGGACGGCGACCTTCTCGGCCAGCGACCCCTGGTGGCGCTCGGAGAGCAGGGAGCGGCGCGGATCGAGCGTCTCGTCGCCGCGCCAGCCGTCGTCGGTGATCACCGAATGGACGACGACCTCATTGCCGTCCTCATCCACCCCGGCGGCGTCACACCCGAGGATCATGGGCAGGCGATCCTTGGGCAGCCCGACGCCGCGCAGCGACCACAGGTCGTGGTGGTTCAGCGAGGCCGCCTTGACGCTGACCGTGGTCCAGCCCGGGGCGGCCTCGGGGTCGGGCCGCTGGCCGATCTCCAAGCCGGAGAGCGGGTCGTCGGCGTTTATCGAGCTTGCGTAGGCGGCCAGCATGGCTGCCCGGACCGTACCCGCCCGGCGCGGTCGCCGAAACCGGGGGGCCGCGTTCGCATTTATGCGTATATGGCGCAATCGCGCACTCGACCTCGCCCGCGGGCCCGGTGAGCCGAGGCCCCCGGTTAAGCTGGGCCCACCGCACACTCGACCCCGCCCCGGGGATCCCCCCCCCGAGCTAGGTCCAGCCGCCCCGCGGGCTGGCGATCGCCGCCTGGGCGGCGGCGATCCGGGCCACCGGGACCCGGAATGGGGAGCAGGAAACGTAGTCCAGGCCCGCGTCGTGGAAGAAGCGGATGGAGTCGGGGTCGCCCCCGTGTTCGCCGCAGATGCCCAGCTTGAGGTCGGGCCGGGCCTCGCGCCCGACCCAGGCGGCCAGGCGGACCAGCCAGCCCACGCCGGGCTTGTCGATCGTCTCGAACGGGCTGCGGTCGATGATCTTGCGCTCCATGTAGGTCGGGACGAACTTGGACTCGACGTCGTCGCGGGAGAAGCCGAGCGCGGTCTGGGTCAGGTCGTTGGTGCCGAAGGAGAAGAAATCGGCGAACCGGGAGATACGGTCGGCCACGAAGCAGGCCCGGGGCAGCTCGATCATCGTCCCCACGGTGTAGTCCTTGCCCGCCTCGAGCCCCTCTTCGGAGCCGACCCGCACTACCAGTTCGCGCATCAGCTCGATCTCGTGCTCGTAGTCGACCAGTGGAATCATGATCTCGGGATGGGGGGCCTTAGGCGCGGCCTTGGCGGCGCGGAAGATGGCGTGGACCTGCATCTCATAGATCTCGGGGTAGAGGATCCCCAGCCGGCAGCCGCGCGTGCCGAGCATCGGGTTCTCCTCGGAGATGTCCTCAACGCGCTCGAGCAGCCGCTCGAGCTCGGCCAGATCATCGGTCTCCTCGATCCGGGCCCGCTCGACCTGAGCGGCCAGGTCGGGAAGGTTGGGCAGGAACTCGTGCAGCGGCGGGTCGAGCAGACGGACGGTGACGGGCAGGCCGGCCATCGCCTCGAACAGCCCCTCGAAGTCCCGTTGCTGCAGCGGCAAGAGCTCGCTCAGGGCGTCCCGGCGCGCCTCGCGGTCTGAGGCCATGATCATCGCTCGCATCTTGGGCTGGCGGTCCTCGGCCATGAACATGTGCTCCGTCCGGCACAGGCCGATCCCCTCGGCGCCGAGCTCGCGGGCCCGGCGGGCATCCTCGGGCGTGTCGGCGTTGGCCCGCACCCCGAGGTCGCGCAGCTCATCGGCCCAGCTCAGCACCTGCTGGAAGTTGTCGTCGACCCGGGCCTCGACCAGCGGCACGTCGTCGGTGGTGACAGAGCCCTGGGTCCCGTCGATGGCGATCGCATCGCCCTCGTGCAGCTCCGTGCCGTTGACCGTCATCGTCTTGGCGGCCAGGTCGATGGCGACCTGATCGGCTCCGACCACCGCGGGGCGTCCCATGCCGCGGGCAACCAGGGCGGCGTGCGAGGCCTTGCCGCCCTCGCTGGTCAAGATGCCCTTGGCGGCGTGGAAGCCGGCCACGTCCTCGGCGTCGGTGAACGGGCGGACCAGGATCACATCCCGGCCCTCCTCGGCGGCGGCCACGGCGTCGGCGGCGGTGAACACGATCGCGCCGCGAGCCGCTCCCGGAGAGGCGGCAACTCCGGAGGCCAGCACCTCGAACTCGGCTGACGGGTCGAAGGTGGGGTGAAGCAGGGCGTCCAGCGAGCCCGGGTCGATCGTGGCCAGAGCGCGTTCGCGGCTCAGCAACCCCTCGTTCACCGCATCGACGGCGAAGCGCACCGCGGCCTGAGCCGGGCGCTTGGCGTTGCGGGTCTGGAGCATGTACAGCTGCCCCTCCTCGACCGTGAACTCGGTGTCCTGCATGTCCTCGTAATGGCCCTCGAGCGTGCGGAGGATCTCCATCAGCTCGGCGTGGACCTCGGGCAGCCACTCCTTGATCTCGGCGATGTCCTTGGGGGTCCGCGCCCCTGAGACGACGTCCTCGCCCTGCGCGTTGGGCAGGAAGTCGCCGCTCGGCTCGGGCGCGCCGGTGACCTCGTCGCGGGAGAAGGCCACGCCCGAGCCGGAGTCATCGCCCTTGTTGCCGAATACCATCTGCTGGACGTTGACCGCGGTGCCCCAGTCATCGGGGATCCGGTTCATGCGCCGGTAGGCCACCGCCCGCTCGCCGACCCACGAGTCGAACACCGCGCGGATGGCCAGGCGCAGCTGCTCCTGCGGATCCTGGGGAAAGTCATCCCCGGTGTCCTCGCGGTAGATGTTCTTGAAGGTCTGGGTCAGCTCGCGCAGCGCGTCCACGTCAAGCTCGGTGTCCTCGCGCACGCCTCGGTCGGACTTCAGCGCCTTGATGGCGTCCTCGAAGCGCTCGCCCCGGATCCCCCGGGAGACGTTGCCAAACATTTGAATGAAGCGGCGGTAGGAGTCCCAGGCGAAGCGCTCGTTCTCGGTCTGCTGGGCCAGCCCAAGCACGGACTCATCGCCCAGCCCGAGATTCAGCACCGTGTCGAGCATCCCCGGCATGGATTCCCTGGCCCCCGAGCGCACGGAGACCAGCAGCGGGTCCTCGCGGTCCCCGAGCGCCTTCTCGGCGTGCTCCTCGAGGCGCTCCAGTGCCTCGGCGACCTGCTCGGCCATTCCGTCGGGCTCATGCCGGTCAGCCCGCATGTACTCGACGCAGGCCTCGGTGGTGATCGTGAAGCCGGCCGGGACCCGGTCGGGGCCCAGCACTCGGGTCATCTCGGCGACATTGGCGCCCTTGCCCCCGAGCAGCTCGCGCATGTCCTTCGAGCCGTCGGCGAAATCGTAGACCCACCGTGCCATCAGTGGCGATCCTACCCGGCCGAAGCTTGTCGATCCGCGAGGCCGGTGGGATGCTTGCTCCCTGTTCGAGAGATTCACCGAGCGCGCCCGGCAGGTTGTCGTCCTGGCCCAGGAGGAGGCCCGGATGCTCAGCCACAACTACATCGGCACCGAGCACATCCTGCTCGGCCTGCTCCGCGAAGAGGAGGGGCTGGCCGCATGGGCTCTGGAGTCGCTGGACATCACGCTGGACGCGGTCCGCGCGCAGGTCGTGCGCATCGTCGGGTCGGGTGAGGAGGTCACCTCGGGTCAGATCCCGTTCACGCCGCGGGCCAAGAAGGTGCTCGAGCTGGCGCTGCGCGAGGCGCTCAGTCTGGGTCACAACTACATCGGCACCGAGCACATCCTGCTCGGGCTGGTGTGCGAGCACGAGGGCGTGGCCGCCCGCATCCTGCTCGACCTCGATGCCGATTCCGAGAAGATCCGCAATGCGGTCATTCACATGCTCTCCGGCCCTGGCGGAGCACACACTGTCGCGGTGGGCGGCGGCGCCCGAGCGACGGCCGGCGAGCTCGTCGAGCGCTCCTGGCTGGGTGGTCTGGCCAATGTCCTGCAGGGTCTGCAGCCGGACATCGAACGGGACCTGGGCCGGCTGCCCGACAGTGGTGACCTGCTGCTGGCGCTGGCCAGCGCGCCGGACACGCGGGCCGCGCAGGCGCTGCGGGCAGTGGGGGTGGAACTCGACGCGCTGGCCGCCGAGGTGGCGCGGGTGCGCGAGGCCGGTGGTCCCTCGGCGGCCGAGCTGGGCCGCGCGATCGACCGCGCGACCCGGGCCAAGCGGACCGCGGCTGCCGCCCAGGAATATGAGACTGCGGCCGGTCTGCGCGACGAGGAGACACGGCTCCGCGCGGCGCTCACCGCGATCGAGGTCGGGCCGGAAACGATCGCCGGCATCCGCGCGCGTCTGGGTCTGGATCCGCCGGCGAGCGAGGCCACCTGACTGGTCCGGCCGCCGCGCCCGCCCGGCGCCGGCGCGCCGCTCGGGCGCTGGCGCTCAGGCGGTGGCGGCGTGCCGGGTGATCTCGGCTAGAACCTCGGGGCGCTGCTCGGCGGCGAACGCGGCCTCGGCCCGCCAGGCCCGCCAGTAGGAGTGCAGGCGCCGGTGGAACGCCTTCGGCGGCTCGGCGTAGACCCGGGCACCGAGCTGGAGCGCGGCCGTGGCCAGCTGCTGGCCACGATGCTCGATCAGGGCCAGCAGCGCGGCGCTGTCGGCCGGCAGGTCAGGCGATACCCGGCGCACCGCTGCCTCGAGCAGCGCGAGATCATGCAGGTCGCCGAGCTGGTCGGCCAGCCGGTGGGCATCCTTGGCCTGCCCGCGCAAGGTCCCGGAGGAAAGGGGCTCGAGCAGGCGCAGGTGGTACCAGAGGTCCTTGCTTCGCTTGCGCCAGGCGTGCATCCGCTCCGGCGTCGGCGCCTGTGCCGCTCGCTTCATCGCGGCGCGTCCGCGGCGGTACTCGCGCTCCAGGCCGGTGCCCACCGTGGCCCAGCCGCGATCGCGCAGCTTCCAGCCGTCGATCCGGGCCACGGCGGCGCGCAGCTCGTCGGTGGCGCGCGCGGGAAGGCCCAGTTCGAGGAGCTCGGCGCGGGCACGGTCGCGCTCATGACCGAGGCGCTGGCGGACCGAGAGAATCATCGCCTCGGGCAGCTGGCCGGCGTAGCGCTCGTCGATGGCCTGCAGCGCGCCCATGAGCGCGTCGGCCTCGCGGGCGCGGCCAAGCCGCCGGGCAGTGGCGCGCAGGTGGGTGTTCGCGCGCCGGCGCTGGCGGCCGGTCATGCCTCCTCGGGCCAGGCGCAACAGGGAGCGCTCCTTCTTGAGCGCCTTGCGGGCATCGTGCACGGCGCGCCCGGGATCGTCTGCCGGGCTGGAGTCGAGACGGCCGACGGCCTGCTCGAGCTGCTCGCGCGCGCAGCGCCGCAGTCCGCTGACCACGTCCTCATCGGTTGCGAGCTGGTAGGCCATAGCGGATGCCTACCCGCGTGGCCGCGGCCTGAACAGTCAGGCGGTGGCCGGGGTTTGAACAGTCAGGCGGTGGCCGCGGTGGCGGAGAGCGCCCGCGGCTCGAGACCCATGGCTTCGGCCAGCAGCTCGTAGGAACGGCGGCGAGCCCCGTGGTCGTGGGTGATCGTGACCACGATTACCTCCTCGGCGCCGTACTCCTCGGCCGCGCTCTCGATGCCGGCGCGGACCTTCTCGGGGGTGCCGATGATCGCCCGCCGGCCGCGCGGTCCGCCCGTGGGCGGCTGGCCCTCGCGAGCCAGGAAGGCGAGCGCCTTCTCGGGCGGCGGCACGGCGATCAGCTGACCCCGGCGGAGCAGGGTCATGCTCATGCGGCTCGAGGCGGCGAGCTCCTGGGCCTCCGCCTCGGTTGGCGCGCACAGCGCCCAGACTGCCACCGCGGTGCGCGGCGCGTGGAGATCGCGAACCGCGCTGAAGCGGTCGCGGTACAGGCCGGCGATCTCCGCGCCCTGCGGGTTGATGAAGTCGGCGAAGGCGTAGCGCAGGCCGAGCTCGACCGGCCCAGATCGCGCTCTGGGGCGAGGAGCCGAGTAGCCACGGCTGGGGGAGCTCGGGGCGGCCGGGCAGCGTCGCAGCCAGATGACGGAATGGATGATCCTCGGGCAGGTTGTCCTCGAAGTAGGCCAGCAGCTCGGCGAGCTGCTCGGGGAAGTCGTCGGGCGCGGCCTGGCGGCGGTCGCGCTGCAAGGCGAACGTGGTCAGCGGGTCGGTGCCGGCGGCACGACCCAGGCCGAGGTCGATCCGGCCCGGGTAGAGCGCGGCCAGGATCGTGAACGACTCGGCCACCTTCAGCGGGCTGTAGTGCGGCAGCATCACGCCGCCGCTGCCCACGCGAAGTCCGTCGGTGGCGGCGGCGATCGGACCGATCAGGACCTCGGGGCTCGGTCCGGCCAGCATCGGTCCACCGTGATGCTCGGCCACCCAGTAGCGGTGATAGCCGAGCGCGTCGGTCAGACGGGCCAGGTCGATCGTGTTGCGCAGCGCGTCGGCCCCGGTGGAGCCTTCGGCGATCGGGGACTGGTCGAGGACGGAGATGAGCACCATCGCGAATGCTAGAAAGGCGCCATGCCCGTCTCCGAAGCTCTGCGCAGCGTCCGGGCCACGCGCTACGTCACCCCTCTGCGCGAGGGCGGCTCGCTGCCGGGGCTCGTCGAGGCCGACGACGATGGCCTCTACGTGCTCAAGTTCCGCGGCGCCGGGCAGGGACCGAAGGCTCTGGCCGCCGAGGTGATCGTCGGCGAGCTGGCCCGCGGCCTCGGGCTAGCCGTTCCCGATCTGGTCACGATCGAGCTCGACCCGCGACTCGGTGCCGCCGAGCCCGACCCCGAGATCCAGGACCTGATCACGGCCAGCGCCGGCCTGAACCTGGGGGTCGACTTCCTCCCCGGGGCGCTCACCTACTCGCCGGCCGGAGCCTGGCAGCCCGACCCGGAGCTGGCCGCGGAGGTGGTGTGGCTGGATGCCCTGGCCACCAACGTCGACCGCACGCCCCGGAACCCGAACCTGCTCCTCTGGCACGAGCGCCTGTGGCTGATCGACCACGGCGCAGCGCTCTACCTCCAGCACCGCGGGCTCGATCCCGAGGCCGATGCCGGGCGGCCGTTCCCGCCGATCGCCGACCATGTCCTGCTGCCCCGCGCCGGCCAGATCGCCGACGCGGGCGAGCGGCTCCGAGCCCGGCTTGACCCGGGCGCGATCGCCGCGGCGGTGGGGCTGGTCCCCGCGGACTGGCTGGCCGACACCGTCCGCCGCACGTCTACGTGGAGTACCTGCGCGCCCGGCTGGCTGACGGAGGCTTCGCGCTCGAGGCCGAGCGCGCCCGGGAGCGGGTGGCGTGACCCCGTTCACCTACACGATCCTCCGCCTCGTACCGAGCGTCGAGCGCGGCGAGCGGCTCAACGTGGGCGTGGTCCTGTTCTGCCGTCAGCGCGGCTTCCTGGGCGCGCGGGTGGGGGTCGATCGGGAGCGGCTGCGGGCGCTGGCCCCGAGCCTCGACCTCGACGCCGTGACCGCTCACCTCGCGGGCCTGGTCCGGGTGGCCGAGGGCGACCCGGCCGCGGGCCCGTCGCCACGCTGCCGGCCAGTCGAGCGTTTCGGCTGGCTGGCCGCGCCGTCGAGCACGATCGTCCAGGCCTCCGAGGTGCACACTGGCTTGAGCGAGGATCCCGGAGGCCACCCTCGACGGGCTGTTCGCGCGCCTGGTGCGCCGTGATCGAGCCGCGGCGCATCAGGCGCCCGACCGCGTCCATCAGCTCGCCGGTCTTGGCGTCGCGCTCGGCCGCACTCTCGGCCCCGAGCACGCAATGGTGGGCGTGGTCGTCGAGCAGGCCGAGCGCCACCTTGTCCAGGGCGGCCCGGGCAGCGGAGATCTGGGTCAGCACGTCGATGCAGTAGCGGTCCTCGGCGACCATGCCCTCGATTCCGCGGATCTGGCCCTCGATCCGGCGCAGGCGGGCCGAGCAGCTGGTCCTTGGTGGCGGTGTAGCCGCGGGTGGGGGCTGGAGGTGCAGGTGGGTCATGGCGGAGGCCACGCCAGCAGATACCACTACCCCCTAGGGGTATAGTCGAGCACGATGGTCCTCGACGTCCTCGCGGTGATCTGGCACGGGCTGCGCGACGCGCTGCTGATGGCCTGGGAGGTGTGGTGGGCGCTGGTCCTCGGCTTCGCCATCTCGGCCATCGTCCAGGCCTGGGTCCCCCGCGAGCGGGTGCAGCGCAGCTCGGGCGGCGGCGGCGCGGGCGCGACGGCCCGGGCCACGCTGCTCGGCGCCGCCTCCTCGTCCTGCTCCTACGCCGCGGTGGCGATCGGCCGCTCGCTGTTTGCCAAGGGCGCCTCGGCGACCAGCGCGCTGGCCTTCCAGTTCGCCTCCACCAACCTGGTCTGGGAGCTCGGGCTCGTGCTCTGGGTGCTGATCGGGTGGCAGTTCACCGTCGCCGAGTACCTGGGCGGGATCGTGATGATCGCGCTGATGGCGCGGCGCTGCGCGTGTTCGTGAGCCGCCGCGGTCGAGGCACGAGCCCGCGGAGATCGCCCAGCGCGCCGACGCCGGGCACCAGCATCACGCCGCCTCCGACCGAGCTCGGCATGGCGCCGGCGGCTGACCAGCTCGAGCGGCGTGGTCTGACGTCGCCGGCAACTTCCTCGGCGACTGGCAGATGCTCTAGCGGGAGATCGCGCATCGGCTTCCTGCTGGCCGGGTTCGTGGCCCAGTTGCCCGATGGCTTCTTCCGCGGCGCTGTTCATCGCCCACGCCCCCGCTCCGCTCCCGGCGCTCGAGAACGCGGTGGTCGGACCGCTGATCGCCGTGCTGAGCTTCGTCTGCTCGGTCGGCAACGTGCCCGCTGGCCGCCGTCCTGTGGTCGGGCGGGATCGGCTTTGCCGGGGTGCTCGCGTTCCTGTTCGCGGACCTGATCGTGCTGCCGATCCTGGCCATCTACCGCAAGCTACTACGGCGGGGCGTTCGCGCTGCGGATCCTCGCGCTGATGTTCGTGACCATGGTCCTGGCGCGCGCTGCTGGTCGCCGGGGTCATGGAGTTGCTGGACCTGGTGCCGAGCCGGGCCGCGGCCGACGCGGTCGGGCATCTTCGGAGCCGTCCGCGTGGACTACAAGCTGGTGCTGAACGTGCTCGGGACCGTCATCTTCGCCGCCCTGCTCGGGCTCACGATGCTCCAGAGCCGGGCTCAGGCCAGGGCGCCGACCTCGGGTTCGGGTTCGGGCTCGGGGTCCGGGCGCCGCTGGTCGTGTGAATGAACGATCAGCACCGGCACGGCGCTGTGGTTCAGGGCAAGTGGCTGACGCTGCCCAGCACCGAGGCGGTGAGCGCGCCGCGCCCCCGCGAGCCCATCACCAGGAGGTCATGCTCGCCGCTGCGCAGCCGGTCGCTGATCGCCTCGCGGATCGGCTTGGCGCTCGAGCACGGTGGTCACCGGGATCGATCTCGGGCACCCGATCGACCGCCGCTGGAGGTTCGACTTGGCCTCCCGGGCCAGGTCGGCGGCCAGCGGCTCGACGGCCGGGATCGTCACCGGGGAGGTGGCCCAGTAGGGAGGCCGGGGGATCGCGGTGAGGATGGTCAGCCGGCCGTGGCCGGCCGTGGCCTGGTCGATGGCTTCCTCGAGGGCGCGCTCGGCGTGGACCGAACTGTCAACGCAGACCAGGATGTTGTGGAACATGGCTCACCCCGCTAGATTTGATTAGCATGCCAAAGATTAGCATCGCAAGCGTTGCTACGCTACCCGCGTGAGCGCGGATCCGATCGAGTCCGGAACCACCACCGACCCGGCGGCCTTCCTCGTCGCCTTCGACGCTCTCGCCCAGGCGGTGCGCCGGGCCCGCGGGGAGTCCGCCGGTGACGGCAGCCTGACCCTGTCGCAGTACGGGCTGCTGCAGGCGCTGTCGGGCCGGCCGGCGGCCCGGATGCGCGATCTCGCCGAGGAGGCGGGCATCGCCCCCTCCACGGCCACCCGGATCCTTGATGCGCTGGAGCGGAGGGCGATCGTCCGCCGCACGCGGTCGTCCGAGGATCGCCGCGGGGTCACAGTCGCCTTGACCGAGCGCGGCCGCGAGGCCCTCGACGTTCAGGACACGTGGCTGCGGGGTCGTCAGCGGGCGTTCTACGCCGGCTTGCCCGACAGCGAGCGCGAGCTGGCCCCCGATCTGCTCGTCCGCCTGGCGACGCTGATCGACGAGCTGGCCAGCGGCCCGGGCTAACTTCAGGTTCGCCGCTCCCCCCCAACAGGGGGTTGTGGACGGTCCCCGGTTGCCCATTGATCGACCGCGCGGGATGCTGAGGACATGCTCGGGCTTGCTGACGTAGCGCGCTTTCGACCCAGCGATCCAGTCGCGCTGGTCACGGCGTCGCTGGCCTGCCCTCTCTGTCTGGGCAGCGAGCAGGTGCAATGGGAGGGCGCCCTCGACGGGCATGACCCCTCCGTCCTCTGCCGCTGCCCCGACTGCGGTGAGCGGTGGCGTGTCTACCTGGCGCCCGAGCAGGCGCTGCGCATTGGGCTGCTCGGCTGAGCCGGAACTTCGCGGCCGGGTTTCCGTTTCGGAGACATGGCCGTCCGTCGCGCGCTCTACTGCTCGACCTCGTTGCCCTCGGCGCCCCACATGATGTGGAAGGTGCCCTCCCGGTCGACGCGCTGGTAGGTGTGGGCGCCGAACAGGTCGCGCAGACCCTGGATCAGGCTGGCCGGCCCCTGGGCGCGGCGGTAGCCGTCGTAGTAGGCCAGCGAGGATGAGAAGGCCGGGGTGGGGATCCCCAGCTCGGCGGCCCGGGCGACGACCCGGCGCCACGGATCCTGGGCCTCAGCCAGAGCCTGCGCGAAGAAGTCGGCCAGCATCAGGTTCCTCAGCTCGGGCTCGTTGTCGTAGGCCTCGCGGATGCGGTCCAGGAAGCGGGCGCGGATGATGCATCCGCCGCGCCAGATCGTGGCCATCGCGCCGAGGTCGATCTTCCAGCCCTCGTCGTCGGCGGCCGCGGCCATCTGGGCGAACCCCTGGGCGTAGGCGACGATCTTCGAGGCGTAGAGCGCGTGCTCGAGGTCGTCGGTCAGCGATGCTGTCGTTGCCCTGGCCGCTCGGGCCCTTGAGTACCTCGGCGGCGCGCACGCGCTCATCCTTGAGCGCGCTCAGGCTACGAGCGAACACCGCCTCGGTGATCCCGGTCAGCGGCACGCCGAGCTCGAGCGCGTTCTGCGCGGTCCAGCGGCCGGTGCCCTTCTGCTCGGCCGCGTCGAGGATCACGTCGACCAGCGGCTGGCCGGTCGCCTCATCGGTCTTGGCCAGCACGCGGGCGGAGATCTCGATCAGGAACGACTCCAGCTCGGAGTCGTTCCACTGGCGGAACCGGTCGGCGATCTGCTCGACGTCGAGCCCGGCGCCGTGGCGCAGCAGGTCGTAGCTCTCGGCGATCAGCTGCATGTCGGCGTACTCGATCCCGTTGTGGACCATCTTCACGTAGTGCCCGGCGCCGTCCGGGCCGACATACGTGCAGCACGGCGTTCCGTCGACGTCGGCGGCGATCGCGTCGAAGATTGGCTTGACCGACTCGTCGTAGGGCTCGGCGTCGCCGCCGGGCATGATGCTCGGGCCCTTGAGCGCCCCCTCCTCGCCGCCGGAGACGCCGACGCCGAGGAAGTGGATCCCCTGCTCGGCCAGCGCGGCATGTCGGCGCTGGGTGTCGCGGAAGTTGGCGTTGCCGCCGTCGATCACGATGTCGCCCTCATCGAGGTGGGGCACGATGTCGTCGATCACCGCGTCGGTGGCCGGCCCGGCCTGGACCATGCTCATCAGCACGCGCGGCCGTTCCAGGGCCCCGACCCATTCCTCGGTCGACTCGTAGCCCGACAGCGGCCCCTCGGATCCGTGCTCGTCCATGAACCGCTCCATCCGGCTGGTGGTCCGGTTGTGCACGGCCACGGGGATGTCGTGATGAGCGACGTTACGAGCCAGGTTGGCGCCCATCGTGGCCAGGCCGGTGAGGCCGAAGTGTGTGTCTGCTGAGGTCATCGCCTCAACCTACCCGGTGGCCGCACGCGTGCGCCTCCCCGAAACACCGACCTACTAGGTTGAAGCGATGAACTACCGCACGCTTGGCACCACAGGAACGAAGGTCAGTCCGCTGTGTCTCGGCGCGATGATGTTCGGCGCCTGGGGCAACCCCGACCACGAGGACAGCGTCCGCATCATCCACCGCGCGCTCGACGCCGGGATCAACTTCATCGACACCGCCGACGTCTACTCGCGCGGTGAGTCCGAGGAGATCGTCGGCCAGGCGCTGGCCGGCGGCAAGCGCGAGCACGTCGTGCTGGCCACCAAGGTCCACGGCACGATGGGCGACGACCCCAACCAGTTCGGCAACTCGCGCCGCTGGATCATCAAGGAGGTCGAGAACTCGCTGCGCCGGCTGAAGACCGACTGGATCGACCTCTACCAGATCCACCGCCCCGAGGCCGACACCGACATCGACGAGACCCTCGGCGCGCTGACCGATCTCGTCCGCGCGGGCAAGGTCCGCTACATCGGCTCCTCCACCTTCCCGGCTTCGCAGATCGTCGAGGCCCAGTGGGTGGCCGAGCGCCGCGGCCGCGAGCGCTTCGTCTGCGAGCAGCCGCCCTACTCGCTGCTCGTCCGGGAGATCGAGAAGCGACGTGCTGCCGACCGCCCAGCGCTACGGCATGGGGGTGATCCCGTGGAGCCCGCTGGCCGGCGGCTGGCTGTCGGGCCGCTGGCGCAAGGGCCAGGACGCGCCCAGCTCGACCCGCGCCGAGCGGATCCCCGACCGCTATGACCTGCGCCGCCCGAGAACCAGCGCAAGCTCGACGCGGCCGATGCGCTACGCGCAGCTGGCCGAGGAGGCGGGGATGACGCTGATCGAGATGGCGCTGGCCTTCGTCATCCGCCACCCCGCGGTGACCGCGGCGATCATCGGCCCGCGCACGATGGAGCAGCTCGAGTCCCAGCTGACCGTCGGCCGACATCGTGCTCTCCGACGACGTGCTCGACCGGATCGATGAGATCGTCGCGCCGGGCGTCAACGTCAGCCCGGCCGACGGCGGCTGGGAGAATCCGGCGCTGGAGCCGGGCGCGCGGCGGCGCTGAGGACCGGGGCCGACGGCCCGCTCCGCCGCCCGCTCCGGGGCCTCCCGCCGCGGGCGCGTCGCTGCGGATCGACGCCACTCTTCGTTCTTTCTCACGGACTTCTCCGAAACGGAGCGCATGGTCGTGTGCCCCAGAACACGACAAAAGGAGGTGAGAACCCCGTGAATCACCGCATCCGCTCCGTGGTCACGGCGCTGGCCGTGACCGCCGCCGTGACCGGCGGTGGAGCCGCAATCGCCAACGCAGCCAGCTCGTCGAGTACGACTACGACGACCGGCACCGCGTCGGCACCGGCCACCAGCACCGCACAGGGATCAGGGACAAGTGCCCGGCCCTCAGGGCCGGGCGCCGCCCATCACGGACCGGTACCCCGGTCCGGCGCCGGCGGCAGCCACCCCTGCCCCGGCATGTAGACCCGCAGGCTCGGCCGGTCGCCATCGACCGGCCGGGCACGGGGGTGACGCACCGCGGGGCGGCGGGGGTCCTGCCGCGCCGGCCGGGCGCGCGGGCGCCGGCCCCGCGCCGGGGCCACCGAGCTCAGAAGGTGATCACGCTGCGGATGCCGTCCTGGCGCTCCATCAGCTCGAAGCCGCGGTTGACCTCGTCGAGGGTGATGCCGGTGGGAGATGAACGGATCGACGTCGAGCTGGCCGTCGAGGTAGAGCTGCGACCAGCTCGGGCACCTGGTCGCGGCCCTTGACCCCGCCGAACGAGGAGCCGCACACCCGCCGGCCGGTGATCAGCAGGCGGGGGATGATGTCGAGCGTCTCGCCCTTGCCGGCCACGCCGGCCACCGTGCACAGGCCCCAGCCCATGCGGGCCGCCTCGACCGCCTGGCGCATGACCGCGACCAGCCCGGTGGCCTCGAAGGTGTAGTCGGCGCCGAAGCCGCCGGTCTCCTCGAGCACGCGCTCGACGACCTCGGGCGCCACCGGTCCAGGTGTCGGTGGCGCCCTGGCCGCGGGCCAGCTCGAGCCGCTCCGGCCGACATGTCGACGCAGATGATCCGCTCGGCGCCCTGCAGCCGGCAGCCGGCCACCGCGCCGAGCCCGACCATCCCGGCGCCGAACACCACGCAGGTCGAGCCGGCCGTGACCTTGGCCGTGTTCATCGCCGCGCCGAGGCCGGTCGAGAGCCCGCAGGCGAACAGGCACGCGTGGTCGGGCTCGGCCTCGGGGGAGACCTTGGCCAGCGCGATCTCCGGCATCACCGTGTACTCGGCGAACGTGCTCGTGCCCATGAAGTGGCGGATCGGCTCGCCGTCGCGCGAGAGCCGGGTGGTCCCGTCGGGCAGATAGCCGCGGTTCTGCTGCTCGCGGATGGCCAGGCACAGGTTGGTGTGCGGGCTGCGGCAGTGGACGCACTCCCGGCACTGGGGCGAGAACAGCGTCACCACCCGGTCGCCCGGGGCGACGCTGCGCGACGCCCGTCGCCGACCCGCTCGACCACGCCCGCGCCCTCGTGCCCGAGCACCGTCGGCGCGTAGCCCGAGGGGTCGGCGCCGGAGGCGCGTGTACAGGTCGGTGTGGCAGACGCCGCAGGCCTCGAGGCGGACCAGCACCTCGCCGGCCCGCGGCTCGGCCAGCTCGACCTCGGTGACGTTCAGCGGGGCGGCGAACTCCTCGAGCACGGCGGCCCGGATCTTCACGGCGCTGCTCTCTACGCGTCTAGGGGCTGAGCAGCTCGACGGCGCGCACTCAGGAGCGGGATGCGGGAGTCGAGCGCGTCGATCAGCAGCTCGAGCATGCGCGGCCACTGCGTCGGGCTCGACCCGCTTGGCGCGCCCGCGTGGCGGCGAACAGCAGCCGCAGGTCGAGCGTCGGTCGCGTCGCGCGCAGCCGGCCCTCGGCGCGGGCCGTCGGCCAGCAGGCGCTCCCAGGCCGCGGTGGCGCGCTCGGTGGCCAGCGACCACGTCGGGGTGGGCCGCCGACCACCGCCCGAGCCTCGCCCATGAAGTCGTCGGCGGCCTGGCGCTCGACCACCCAGTCGCAGCAGTCCGGTCAGCGCGCTCCAGCGATCGCCCTCGCGCAGTGCCGGCCTCGGTGGCCGCGGCGGCGATCTGCTCCAGGCGGCGGACCACCAGCGCGGCCAGCAGCTCCTGCTTGGAGGGGAACTGGCGGTAGACGCTGGCCACGCCCGCCCCCGCCGCCTCGGCCACGTCGCTCATCGGCGCCTCGAGGCCGTCGCGGGAGAACACCTCGGCCGGCGGCGCAGGAGCAGCCGCTCGCACTTGGCTTCCGGCGAGCAGGGCGCTCCAGGCCAGGCGCGCGGGCAGCTCGAGGCGTCGGTCCCCAGGGGCGGAATGATCATTCCGCTAGAGTAGCCGGCGCGTGTCCACGGACGGCCAGACCCGCACGAGCGCCTGCACCCGACTCTGATCCTCGCGGTCATCGCGCTGGCCGGGCTGGCCTACGCGATGCTGAGCTCGGCGGTCATCCCCGCGCTGACCTCGATCCAGCACAGCCTGCACACCGACGGAGACCGGGGTGACCTGGCTGCTGACCGGCTATCTGCTGTCGGCCTCGGTCGGGACGTCGATCCTGGGCCGGCTCGGCGACATGTACGGCAAGGAGCGACTGCTGCTGCTCACCCTGGTCATGCTCGCGGTCGGGCACGCTGGTCTCGGCCCTGTCCACCTCGCTGCTGCCGATGATCGTCGGCCGGGTCATCCAGGGCGCGGGCGGCGGCATCTTCCCGCTCGCCTTCGGGATCGTCCGCGACGAGTTCCCGCGTGAGCGCGTGGCCGGCAGCATCGGCATCGCTGTCCTCGATCCTCGGCGTGGGCGGCGGCATCGGGATCGTGATCGGGGGACTGATCGTCGAGCACCTGAACTACCACTGGCTGTACTGGATCCCGCTCGTGGTCATCGTCGGCGCCGCGATCTGCACCTGGCGGTTCGTGCCCGAGTCGCCGCTCCGCGTGCCCGGGCGGGTCAACTGGCTGGCCGCCGCGCTGATGTCGGTCGGGTTCTGCTGCGTGCTGATCGCCATCTCCGAGACGACACCTGGGGCTGGGGCTCGGCCAGGACCCTCGGCCTGCTGGCCGTCGGACTGCTGGGCTGCGCGGCCTGGGTCGCGGTCGAGGTGCGCAGCGACGAGCCGCTGATCGACATGGCCATGATGCGCATCCGCGGTGTCTGGACGACCAACCTGGTCGCCTTCCTGCTCGGCGCCGGGATGTACGCGTCGTTCCTGATCTATCCGCAGTTCGCCCAGCTGCCCAAGAGCACCGGCTTCGGCTTCGGGGCCTCGGTGGTCACGGCCGGCCTCTACCTGCTGCCCGCGGCGCTGCTGATGAGCCTGCTGGGCACGTTCGCCGGCCGTGTCGCGCGTCGGTTCGGCTCCAAGCTGGCGTTGATCGTCGGCAGCGGCCGTGACCGCGGTCGCCTTCGCCTGATGGCCGTCGCCCACGCCCACCCCTACGACATGCTGATCAGCGCCGCGCTGCTCGGGATCGGCATCGGGCTGGCCTTCTCCGCGCTGGGCAACCTGATCGTGCAGGCCGTCCCACCCGAGCAGACCGGCGTGGCCACTGGGATGAACACGGTCATGCGGACGCTCGGCGGTGCGCTGGGGGGCCAGATCGTGGCCACCCTCATCGCCGACAACGTGTTCCACAAGCTGCCGACGGTGACCGGCTTCACCGATTCCTTCGGCCTCGAGGCCGCGTTTCTGGTCATCGCTGTGCTGGCCGGAACGCTGGTCCCCGGGCGGAGTCACGAGCGGCGCGAGCCCGAGCTCGACCGCCAGTTGGCCCACGAAGCCGTCTAGTGCGACTGCCGCACGCCAGCGACCCAAGGTCCCGGAGCAGCGACACGCGGCGGGCCGGCCGGACCGCCCCGATCTCCGAGCCGCCGGAGCACGGGGATCCTCGCGGGGACGGCTACAAGTGGATCGCGCTCTCCAACTGCACGCTCGGGGTGCTGCTGGCCACGCTCGATGCGTCGATCACGCTGATCGCCATGCCCGACATCTTCCGCGGCATCAAGCTCGACCCGCTGGTGTCCTCCAACAGCTTCTACCTGCTGTGGATGATCCTCGGCTTCCTCGTCGTCTCCAGCGTGCTGATCGTCAGCCTCGGCCGGCTCGGCGACATGTTCGGCCGGGTGCGGATCTACAACCTCGGCTTCGTCATCTACACCGCCGCCTCGCTGATCCTGACCGTGGACTGGCTGACCGGGCGTGCCGGGGCGATGTTCCTGATCGTGTTCCGGATCGTGCAGGGAGTCGGCGCCGCCTGCCTGCTGGCCAACTCCGCCGCGATCATCACCGACGCCTTCCCCTCCAACCAGCGGGGGATGGCCCTGGGCATCAACAACATCGTCGGCGTCAGCGGCATGTTCGTCGGCCTGGTCCTGGGCGGCCTGCTGGCGCCGATCAGCTGGCGGCTGGTCTTCCTGATCTCCGTGCCCGTGGGCCTGTTCGGGCACCGTGTGGGCCTACCTGAAGCTCGAGGAGCGATCGGAGCCTCGGCGGGCGCCGATCGACTGGGCGGGCAACGTCACCTTCGCGCTCGGGCTGATCCTGATCATGGTCGCCGTCACCTACGGGATCCGGCCCGCGGACGGATCGGCCACCGGGTGGGGGAGCCCGAAGGTGCTGGTCCTGCTCGCCGCCGGGCTGCTCTCGCTGCTCGGCTTCGGGCTGATCGAACGTCGGGTCGAGAACCCGATGTTCCGTCTGCCCCTGTTCAAGATCCGGGCCTTCACGTTCGGGACGCTGTCGACGTTCCTGTCGGCGGTGGCCCGCGGCGGGCTGATGTTCATGCTGATCATCTGGCTGCAGGGGATCTGGCTGCCCCAGCACGGCTACGACTTCGCCGACACGCCGCTGTAGGCCGGCATCTACATGCTGCCGCTGACCATCGGCATGCTGCTGGCCGGCCCCACCTCGGGCTTCCTGTCTGACCGGTTCGGCTCGCGGCCGTTTGCCACCGGCGGGATGCTCGGCGCGGCGCTCAGCTTCATCCTCCTCACCCTGCTGCCGATCGACTTCCCCTACCCGCTGTTCGCGCTCGTGCTGGTCTTCAACGGGATCTCGATGGGCATGTTCGCCTCACCCAACCGGGCCGGGGTGATGAACAGCCTGCCCCCCGGGGATCGCGGCGCGGGCGGGGGCATGAACCAGACCTTCCAGAACTCGGCCCAGGTGCTCTCGATCGGGATCTTCTTCACCCTGATGATCCTCGGGCTGGCCGCGAATCTCCCGCACACGATGGCCGCCGGCCTGGAGGCCCACGGGGTTCCCGCCGCCCGCGCGGTCGCCGCCGCCCACCAGCCGCCGGTGTCGATCCTGTTCGCCGCCTTCCTGGGCTACAACCCGATCCAGCATCTGGTCGGCCACGGTGCCCTGACCGGTCTGAGCGCCCACAACCACGCGCTGCTGGTCGGCCGCTCGTTCTTCCCCCAGCTGATCTCCGGCCCCTTCCGGACCGGCCTGCACGAGGCGTTCGCGTTCGCGATCATCGCCTGCCTGATCGCCGCCGCCGCCTCCTGGTTCCGCGGCGGCAAGCCGACTCCGTCGGAGGCGCCCGCCCAGCCCGAGCCGGCCGAGGCCCACCGCCCCGCTCTCACCGCCTGACCTCCTTCGCTCCGCGGCGGGGAGCCATCGGTGGTGCGCTCGCGCCGGGCCCGGCGATGCCCCGTTGGTGCCAACGCTCGTTTGGGCGCCAGCCGGTGGCGAGCCGGGCCGGCGCGCCGCACCACCCCCGCTCCCACTCCGGCGTTGGCAGCCGAGGCTGGCGGGGGGAGGGTCGCGGTCCCCGCCCGGAATCGGCTGCGTCGGTCGGCGCCCCCGGAAGCGCTCGCAGCCGAGCCGAACATCGCCGATTGCGGGCGCGGGCGCCGCGATCCGCTCCGCTCACAGCCGAGCGGGCGTCCAGGCTGGCCAGCCAGCCAGGCGGGTATGATCGGCGCCGGACAGGCGGCGTCAGGAGGAGCAGTGACTCAAACCGGGAGCGACCTTCAGCACGTGCTGGTCACCGAGCGGGCCAACTGGATCGACGGGCCGCCGCACGAGCTGTTCGCTCAGCTGCGCAGCGAATGTCCCGTGCACTGGACCTCGCGCGTCACCGAGTATCCCAACGAGGAGGGCTACTGGTCGGTCACCCGGGCCCAGGACATCCACACTGTGAGCCGGGACTGGCGGACCTACTCCTCAGAGCGCGGCGGGATCACCGCGATCACCGACGTGTTCCCGCTCGAACTGATGCAGGCCATGTTCATCGGCATGGACCCGCCCAAGCACGACCGCCTCAAGATGCTCTTCCAGGCCGGGTTCACCCCGCGCCGGATCGCCGCCCACGAGGACGCCATCCGGGCGATCGTCACCGGCGTGCTCGACCGGCTCGACGGGCGCGAGGAGTGCGAGCTGGTGAATGACGTAGCCCAGCCGATCGTCTCCCGCGTGATCGGCAGCTTCATGGGCATCCCGCCCGAGGACGACGCGATCTGGGCCCGGCTGATGAACTCCTCGCTCGGCGCCGGCGATCCGGATCTCAATCCCGACGGGATCGAGAGCATCCTCGAGAAGGAGATCCCCGAGATCTTCATGCGCTGCCAGAAGATGATCGCCGAGCGCCGCGAGACGCCGACGGATGACCTGACCAGTGTGCTCGTCCACGCCGAGATCGACGGCCAGAAGCTCGAGGAGCACGAGATCGTGATGGGCTTCTTCCTGCTCGTCGCAGCCGGGAACGACTCGACCAAGGCCACCTACTGCAGCGGCATGCGGGCGCTGATCGAGAACCCGGTCGAGCGCCAGGCGCTGCTCGAGGAGCCCGAGCTGATCCCCAGCGCCGTCGAGGAGGCGCTGCGCATGTTCCCCGCCTTCGCGCACTTCCGCCGCACCGCCAACGAGGACACCGAGCTGGCCGGCCAGCCGATCAAAGAGGGGGAGAAGGTCGTCCTCTGGTACGTGTCCTCGGGCCGTGACGAGACCCGCTACGAGGATCCCGACCGCTTCGATGTGCGTCGCAACCCCGAGCACCAAGCCTTCGGGGCCGGCGGCCGGCATTTCTGCCTCGGCACCGCCCTGGCCCGGCTGGAGCTCCGGATCATGTTCGAGGAGACGCTCCGCCGCTATCCGGAGATGGAGATCGCCGGACCGATGAGCTACGTCGAGTCCGGCTTCATCAACCAGCTGAAGGCGCTCCCGGTCAAGCTCGGCCCGCGGGCCCGCGCCTCCGGCTGAGCGCCCGCAGGCTCACTCGAAGAGAAAAAGTGCCCGCAGCGGTCGCATAATCTCTTCTAGAGGATTAGTTGAGATTGACTCCCGGGCCGCCGGGACGGCCGCTCAGCTACAGGCTGCGCCAGTCTGACCAGGGGGACTGACGCTCGGCGTCCTGCTCGTCGGCCCGGATGACGTGCATGACCGCGTTGATCAGGGCCAGGTGGGTGAAGGCCTGGGGGAAGTTGCCCAGGTGCCGGCCGGTGTCAGGGTCGATCTCCTCGGCGAACAGGCCGAGCGGGCTGGCGTAGCCGAGCAGGCGCTCACACAGGGTCCGCGCCCGGTCGGTCTCCCCGATCTCAATCAGGGCCGAGACGAGCCAGAACGAGCAGATGAGGAATGTGCCCTCGCGGCTCGAGAGCCCGTCGTCGGTCTCCTCGGTGCGGTAGCGCAGCACGAGGCCGCCCTCGGTGAGCTCGTCGGCGATGGCCAGCACGGTGGCCCGGATGCGCTCGTCGTCGGGGGGCAGGAAGCGCATCAGGGGCAAGAGCAGCAGCGCGGCGTCGAGCGCCTTGGTCCCGTAGTGCTGGACGAACACGCCGCGGTCATCGATGCCGTGCTCGCAGACGTCGGCGTGGATCTCATCCGCCGCCGCGCGCCAGCGCTTGGCCCGCTCTGCGTCCTCGCGCAGCTCGGCCAGCCGCCAGCCCCGGTCGCAGGCCACCCAGCAGAAGACCTTGGATGAGGTGAAGTGCTGGGGCTCGCCCCGCACCTCCCAGATCCCGCGGTCGGGCTCGCGCCAGTGCTCGATCGCCTCCTCGACCTGACGAGACAGGATCTTCCAGACCCGGTCATCCAGGGAGTCGCGCGAGCGCGTGTGCAGGTAGACCGAGTCGAGCAATGCGCCCCACACGTCGTGCTGCTCCTGCTCATAGGCGGCGTTGCCGACCCGCACCGGCCGGGCGCTCTCATAGCCCTCGAGGTGATCGAGCACGTGCTCATCGAGGTTGCGCTCCCCGTCGAGCCCGTACATGACCTGCAGCTGATCCTCGCCCGCGGCCACGTCGGCGATGAAGTAGAAGAAGTCATTGGCCTCCCAGTCGAAGCCAAGCGAGAGCAGGGCCCAGAGCATGAAGGTCGAGTCGCGAATCCAGCTGTAGCGGTAATCCCAGTTGCGCTCGCCCTGGGGCGTCTCGGGCAGCGAGGTGGTGGCGGCGGCCAGCAGCGCACCGCTGGGCGCGTAGGTCAGCCCTTTCAAGGTCAGGGCGCTGCGCTGCAAGAACGTCCGCCAGGGATGGTCGGGGAAGTTGCCGCGGTCGAGCCAGTGCTGCCAGTGGTGCGCGGTCCAGACCAGGCGCTCGTAGGCCTCGTTCATGTCGGCCGGCGGCGCGTGCTCTGACCACGACAGGGCGCAGTAGACCAGCTCGCCCTCCTTCATCATGTGCCGCGCGGTGGCCCGGGAGCCCTCGAAGCCGAGGCGCAGATCGGTGGTCAGCCGGAGCTCGACCTTGCCGTCTGAACTCGTGGCCACGCCCTCGTTGTAGCCCTCGCCGGTGTAGCGCCAGCGGGCCGGGTCGCGGCCGTAGTCGAACTTCGGCTCGCAGTCCAGGAGCAGCTGCACCTCGCCGTTGACGCAGCGCACGGTCCGGAGCAGGACGTGGTCGGCGTCGTAGTCGGTCGGGGCTCGCCGGTGGGTGTGGGAGCGGTCCCGGGCGTGATGCCATTCGCCGATCAGCAGCACGTCGCGGACGATGATCCAGCCCTGGCCGGTGCCCCAGCTGGTCTCCAGCACCATCGTGCCCGGGAGGTAGCGCCGCGCGGCCGGGACCGACATGCCGTCGGGGCCGAGGCGGAACCAGCCCGCGTCGCGGTCGAGCATCGCCCCGAACACCGACGGCGAGTCGACCCGGGGCAGGCAGAGCCACTCGACCGCTCCGCTCGGGGCAAGCAGGGCCACCGTCTCGCAGTCCGACAGGAACGCGTAGTCGGCGATCGGGGGAAAGGTGCTGGTGCTGAACTGGGCCGCCGTCTCGCGCTGGCGCGCGGGCAGGCTGCGCACCGGCACCGGCGGCGTCCGATCCGGCTTCTCGTTGGCGGCGTCCTCGCGCAGAGGCGCAGTATCTCTGCTCGGCGCTGAAAGTCCAGTGCGGCACGGCGGATTGCCGCCACCGGCCCACGGGACCCTAGCCGCCCAGACCGCCCAGAACCGAGAACGGGCGCCAGGGGCGCTCGTCGTAGATCGCGCGCAAGTTGCCCTCCACGCTCACCGCGCTGCCCGAAGGCGCCAGGCCGCGCACGCGCTCGGCGAGTTGGTTGGCGCTGGCCTCATCGGCCGCGCCGAGCAACACGGCACTCCAGCGGTGAACCACGGGGATGCCCGCGTCACGCAGGCGCTCGGCCAGCTCGCCCGCCTCGCCCCGCGATGCGCACTGGACGCGGACCTCGAACTCGGGGTAGCCCTGCTGCTCGGAATCGACGCGTTCCTGGGCGACGCGGCGCTGCACCTCCTCGGCCCGCTCGGCGTCGGTCGCGGGAAGGGGGAGATCGGGGTCCTCCCACTCCTCGGCGGTCGGATGCCAATGCTTGAGCTCGTAGGCGGCCGGCCAGCCGCGCTCGGCGACAAGCTGCTCGATCGCTGTCCGGGTGGCCTGGGCCTGCTCACGTGTGCCGGCGTAACAGAACACCTCGGCGCCGTCGTGGGAGACGACGATCCGGTCGTGGATCGACCGGGTGCGGTCGTCCGGCAGCGTGTGGGCCTTCAGCTCCTCGGTCAGCTGGCCGGCCTGGCCGCCGTCGGCGAGCTCGATGCGCAGGCGCCAGTCGTCGTTCATGGCCGGGACTCTAAGGGTTCGTACGGGAATGAGGTGCGTGGTTGCGAGGCTCATTCGGATGGCGCAACGAGCAGCTTGTTTCCGTACGAGCCCGGACCGGCCGGGCTAGGCTCTGGCTCGTGGGCGTTCCGGTGAAGACGAGCAGCCAGGCCGACGACCCGGGGGCGATCGCCGCGGCGCTCGAGCACCGCCGGGCGGCGGTCGGGGAGTACTGGAACCTGGGCGATGAGGTGGTGCTGATCGGCGCCGGCGACCCGATTCACATTCCCGGGCGCGACGATTTGACGTACCGCTTCCGCGCCCACTCCGACTACTTCTACCTCACTGACCGTGAACGGTCGGGCGGGGCGCTCGCCTTCGATCCGGCTGAGGGCTGGATCGACTTTGTCCGGCCGATCTCGAACGCCGAGCGGCTGTGGGAGGGGGCGCCCCCCGGTGAGCTCCCCGGCCGTCCCGTGGCCCAGCTCGCAGGCTGGCTGGCCGAGCGCGCCGGGCGCCGCGTGGCTGTGCTCGGGTCGCCCGTGGCCGGAGTCGCCGCCGATGAGGAGCTGAGTGCCGCCCTCCGTCGCGGCCTGCACCAGATCCGCCGTCCCAAGGACGCGGTCGAACTTGACCGGATGCGGGTGGCCGAGGCGGCGACGGCAGCGGGGTTCATCCGCCTGACCGGGATGCTCGGCGCCGGCGTGAGTGAGCGCGAGCTCCAGATCGAGCTCGAGGCCGAGTTCTACCGCCGCGGCGGCGACGCCCTGGCCTTTGAGACGATCGTCGCCTCGGGTCCCAACTCGGCCGTGCTTCACTTCCCGCCCACCGGGCGCCGGGCTGCCGACGGCGAGCTGGTCCTGGTCGACGCCGGGGCCGAGTACCGGGGGTACGCGAGCGACGTCACGCGGACGTTCGCCGTGTCGGGGCGCCTGAGCCCGGAGCAGGCCTTCCTCTACGACCTCGTCCGCCGGTCGCTGGCCGCCGGCGTCGAGCGCTGCGTGCCCGGCACCGGGTCCCGCGAGGTTCACGTGACTGCGGCGACGGTGATCGCCGAGGGCCTGATCGAACTCGGCCTGCTGCACGGCTCGCCCGAGGACCTCGTCGCTCAGGGCGCGGTGGCCATGTTCTTCCCGCACGGCGCCGGCCATCTGGTCGGCCTCGGCACGCGCGACGCCAGTGAGCTGCCCCCCGGGTACGAGCCCGACCCGGCAACCCCGGGCCTGCGCAACAACCTGCCGCTGCTCACCGGTTACGTGACCACGGTCGAGCCCGGGGTGTATTTCGTCCCCGCCCTGCTTCGCGACCCAGAAGCGCACGGCCGGTTGGGGCCGGCGGTCGATTGGGAGCAGGCCGAGGCGATGATCGGCTTCGGCGGGATCCGCCTCGAGCAAAACGTTCTCATCACCGACGGCGCGCCCGAGGTTCTGACCGCCGACATACCGCTGCTCGGCTGAACCCTGAGGCTTACCGCGCGGTTCCCTCTCCGAGCGCCGGATTGCCGCCGCCCGCGGGTCCGAGATCGGACGCCGGTGCTCGGGTCTGCGCCTTGGGTCGTAACAGCAGGCCGCAGATGACCGCGCCGAGGGCGAAGATCGCCGCCGACCAGTAGAAGGCGGTGGTGTAGCCGTGGACCGTGGCCCGCGCGATCAGGCTCGGGGTGGGACTCCGCGGGCCCAGGGCGTGGTGGGTTGCCGTGATCGCGATTGTCGAGAGCAGCGCGAGGCCGATTGATCCGCCGACCTGCTGGCTCGTGTTGACCATCGCCGAGGCGATACCGCTCTCGTTGCGCGCGACGCCGAGGGTTGCGGTCTGGATCGCCGGCGCGAAGATCAACCCGAAGCCGAGGCCCATCACGATCAGCGACGGGAGGACGTGGGCGGGGTAGCTCGAGTGAGGGCCGAGGCCGGTCAGGTAGAGCATTCCGGCGGCGCCGAGCAGCATCCCGGTGGGGACCAGCGGCCGGGCGCCGGTGCGGGCCAGCAGCTTGACGTTCGCGGTGATCGAGGAGGTCATGATCATCGCGACCATGGGCAGGAAGGCAAACCCCGCCTGCACGGGCGAGAAGTGGAGATTCTGCTGCAGGAAGTAGGTGATGAACAGGAACACGGCAAAGATCGCGATCGCCGAGAGCACCACCGCGAGGTAGGAGCCGCCACGGTCGCGATGGAGCACGATCCGGAGCGGCAGCAGCGGATGGGCCACGCGGCGCTCGACCAACACGAATCCCGCCAGCAGCACCACGCCCACGGCGAGCATGACGAGGGTCACGGTGTCGGTCCAGCTCGTCCGGGCGGCATTGGAGAACCCGTAGACGAGCGCGAACAGGCCGGCGGACGCGGTCACGGTCCCGGGAAGATCGAGCCGGGGCTTGTCCGGTTCGCCCTGGTTGTGGATTAGCACGGACGCGCCCGTGATGGCCAGGCCGGCGAAGAACAGGTTCACGTACAGGCACCAGCGCCAGGACAGATACTCGGTCAACACGCCGCCGAGCAGCAGCCCGACCGCGCCTCCGCCGCCGGCCAGCGCGCCGAAGATGCCGAACGCCTTCCCGCGCTCCGGGCCCTGGCTGAAGGTGGTGGTGAGCAGGGAAAGCGCAGCCGGGGCCAGCATCGCGCCAAACGCGCCCTGCGTCGCCCGCGCCGCGACCAGCACCCCGAAGGACGGCGCCGCCCCCCCGACGGCTGAGGCGAGGGCAAAGCCGGCGAGGCCGCCCATGAATGTCCACTTGCGCCCGAACAGGTCACTGATCCGTCCGCCGAGCAGCAGCAGCGACCCGAAGGCCAATGAGTAGGCGGTCACGATCCACTGGCGCTCGTCGTTGGTGAAGCGGAGCACCCGCTGGGCGGAGGGCAGGGCGATGTTGACGATCGTTGCGTCGAGCACGACCATCAGCTGCGCCAGCCCGATCACGGCCAGGATCAGCCATCGGCGGTCGTGCTGACGGGAGGCGATCGTCTCGGAGCCGGCCGTGGTCATGGAAGGAGTTCGAGGCGCATCGCGGCCGACCCTGAGCTCATACGACGAATCTACTCCGGGCCCTGATCTGGCTGGGGTGGGGGCCCGAGCTTCAGAGTGTGCCGGTGAGGACGAGCAGCCCAATGATGACCAACACCAGGGCGGTGAACACGTTGCCCCACCGCTCGAGCCACTGCCCGCGAATCTCGTACCCGCCGCGCGTCGCGGCCAAGGTCAGCCCGACGATCGTGCCGATGGTCACGGCGGCGAACACGACCAGCGACCCGAGCGCGGTGGCCACTCCGGCCGTCGTCGCGGCCAGGAACACGGGCAGGATCGTCAGGTCGGGGGAGGCGGCGGCGCCGAACGGGACCATCACCGCGGCCAGGCCCTGAAGCCCGCGCTTCGAGCCGGGGCCGTGGGCGTGGTCGCGGTCGGCGTGGTCGTGAGCGTGGTCGTGAGCGTGGTCGTGCTCGTGGGCGTCGCCGTGGCCATGGTCGTGGGCATGACCGTGGCCGCGCCCGGCCAGCTCGAGCCCGGCAAAGCCGAGGCCGGTGAGGATCAGGATCACCCCGATGATCGTGTCCTGGGCGCTCTGGATGGTGGAGCGGAACTGGAGCCCGATGACGATGATCACCGCGCCGAGGATGATCGAGACGAGCACGTGCGCGACGCCGGCCAGGCCCGAGAGGCGGGCGACCCGGGACAGGGGATAGCGGCGGGTCCGGCCGAGTACGGCCAGCGGCACCCAGTGGTCGGGCAGGATGGCATGACCGAAGCCAACGCCCGCGGCGGCGGCCAGCAACGCCGGGCCGTTGCTGGTCATGCCGCCTTGGCTCGTGCTGCCGGTCGGGCAGCCAGGCCGAGCCGCAGGTGCTCGGTATGCGACACGGCCTCGGAGAGCAGCGCGCGAACGTGCTCGTCGTGCAGCGCGTAGATGATCTGGCGCCCGTCGCGCTCGCCCACCACGAGCCCCAGGTGCCGGAGCACGCGGAGCTGCTGGGAGACGGCCGACTGCTCCATCTCCACCTCGCGGGCCAGCTCGCCGACTGAGCACGAGCCGGCCCCGAGCCGGCTGAGGATCCGCACCCGGCTGGGGGTGGCCAGCGCCTGCATCGTCTCGGCCACCGAATGTGCGGTGTTGGCCGAGAGGAAGGCCAGGTCGGGCTCTTCACCATGACTCATGCTCACATCATCGCATGAGTCTGTATTCATGTGTCGCCTCGCCCGGCCTCGCCCGGCCTCGCCTCGCCTCGCCTCGCCTCGCCCGGACCGGACCCGGCCGGCGGCAATCGAGGGGGTGCTGTAATCGAGCGTCGCTTTTCGACGCTTCGTTGCCGCACCCCCTTCCGAAACCGAGCCGCACCCCTTCCGAAAGCGAGCCCGCCGGTGCGTCATCATGAGCTGAGCATGAGCTCAGGCGAGAGAGGATTCGAGGCTTCCCACGGCCCCGGCGGAGGGCGCGCCCTGCGGCGGGCGGGCGGAGCCGAGAAGAAGCCGCCGCCGCTGATGGATCCGACCCGCGAGCGCGACCGGCACCGGATCCTGCACCTGTTCGGCCCCTACCGGATTCGCCTCGGCGTCGTGCTGGGCATGATCGTGTTCAGCGCCGGGCTGAGCATGATCTCGCCCTTCCTGCTCAAGGCGGTGCTCGATAAGGGGATCTTCCACCACGAGACGACCCTGCTCACCGAGCTCGTGCTGGGCATGATCGGGATCGCGGTCGCCACAGCGGTGTTCAACGTCTGGCAGACGTTCTTGTCGAACTCGATCGGCCAGCAGGTCATGCACGACCTGCGCGCCGCCGTCTACCAGCACCTCCAGCGCATGTCGCTGGCCTTCTTCACGCGCACGCGCACGGGGGAGGTCCAGTCGCGGATCGCCAACGACATCGGCGGCCTCGAAACCGTGGTCACGACGACGGCAACCTCGATCGCCCAGAACGCGACGACGGTGATCGCCACGCTGGTGGCCATGTGCCTGCTGGATTGGCGCCTGGCCGCGATCTCGCTGGTCTTCGTCCCGCTGTTCGTGTGGCTGACCCGCAGGGTCGGCAAGGTGCGGCGCAAGATCACCTCCGAGCAGCAACGCCGGCTGGCTGACCTGAGCGCACTGGTCTCCGAGTCGCTGTCGGTCTCGGGGATCATGCTCGGCAAGACGATGGGCCGGGGCACGGACCTGGCCAGCCGCTTCACCGGCGAGTCGAAGGGGATCGCCGACCTGGAGGTCCGCTCGCGGATGGCCGGGCGCTGGGTCATGTCGACGATCCAGATGACCTTCGCCATCCAGCCGGCGATCGTCTACTGGCTGGCCGGGCAGAGCTTCCTCGGCCACTCGATCTCGATCGGCACCGTGGTCGCGTTCACCACGCTCCAGACCCGCCTGCTGTTCCCGATCCAGTCCTTGCTCGGGGTCGGGGCCGACGTCGAGGCCTCGATGGCCCTGTTCGACCGCATCTTCGAGTACCTCGACCTGCCGGTCGACATCGTCGAGGCCGAGCACCCGGTGGAGCTGCGCCCCGACGAGGTCCTCGGAGAAGTGAGCCTGCAGGGGGTGTCCTTCCGGTACGGCACGGCGGAGGGCGATCCATGGACGTTGCATGGGATCGAGCTCGTGGTCCCGGCCGGCACCCGCACGGCGATCGTCGGCGAGACGGGGTCGGGCAAGACAACGCTCGGCTACCTGGTCGCCCGTCTGTACGAGCCTCAGGAGGGGAGGGTGACGATCGACGGAGTGGATGTCCGCGACGCCTCGCTGGCTTCGCTGGCGGCTACGGTCGGGGTCGTCTCCCAGGAGACCTACCTGTTCCACGCCAGCGTGCGGGAGAACCTGCGCTTCGCCCGGCCCCAGGCGACCGACGCAGAGGTCGAGGCGGCGGCCCGCACGGCGCGCATCCACACGCTGATCGACTCGCTGCCCGAGGGCTACGACACGGTCGTCGGCGAGCGCGGCTACCGCTTCTCGGGGGGCGAGAAGCAGCGGATGGCCATTGCCCGGACAGTCCTGCGCAATCCGCCCGTGCTGGTCCTCGACGAGGCCACGAGCTCACTTGACACCCAGACCGAGTTCGCCGTTCAGGCCGAGCTCGAGCGCCTGGCCGAAGGCCGGACCACGCTGACCATCGCCCACCGTCTGTCGACGATCCGGGACGCCGATCAGATCGTCGTGCTCGACCAGGGGCAGATCGTCGAGCGCGGCACCCATGAGGAGTTGCTCGATCGCGGTGCCCATTACGCGGCGCTGGTGGCTCGCGACGTCACCGAGGACCCCGTCTAGCCACGTGCACTAGCGCGTGAAGACCAGGCCCTCGGTCCCGTCCGGCGCGGCGTCGGCCGCCACCGAGGTCAGCCGGCGGGCGGGGATCAGGGTCAGGAGCATGAGCACGCCGAGGCCGACCAGGGGGACGGCGTCGCTGGTGGCCTGCGAGATCACTGCCGCGGCTGGGGCGCCGATCGTCTCCCCGGCGGCGTAGGCCAGGTTGAACAGCGTCGAGGCGACGACCAGGGCGATGCCCAGCCGCTCGGCCGAGTCGGTCATCGTGGAGACGGCCGGAATCATGTAGCCGGTCATCGGTCCGCCCAGGGCCAGGACGGAGAGGACGGCCAGCAGCGCCGCCGAGTGAGGCAGGGCGAGCGCCGGGATGAGGATTGCGCTGAGGAGCAGACCGGCAGCGATCGGGCGGCGTGGGCCGCGCCGGTCGGTGAGCCGGCCGATCAGCGGCGAGAGCGCGGTGCTGAGCGCGGCAGCCCCCAGGAAGGCGGCTCCGATGAGCACCCCGGAGGCCCCGAAATGAGCCAGGCGCAACGGCACCAGCACGTTGGCGGCACCAAAGGTCATGGCCTCGAGCATGATCATCCAGCCGCCCAGGACGAGGCCGCGGGCGGCGGGGCTGCCGAGGCGTGGCCGGACCGGACGGCCGGCACGCCCGGTCGCGGAGAGCCTGGGGGGCGTCTCAGGCGTCGGGGGCGCGGGATCCGGGTGCGTGCGCACCCAAGCGGCCAGGGCCAGCGACACCGCGCCCACGGCCGAGAAGACCAGCTCGGTTCCGGCGGCCACGGCGAACGTGCCCAGCAGCGGCCCGACCAGGGTGCCGAGGGTGGCCGCCCCGATCACGGAGCCGAGCGTCGCCCCGCGCCGGCCGATCGGAGTCACGGCGATGACCCAGGTCAGGGCGCCGCCCCAGATCAACCCGCAGGCCACGCCCTGCACGACTCGGAGCAGGTCGAGCGTGACGAGGTCGGCGCCGAACCCGAACCCGGCCACCGCGAACGCGAACGCGGTCAGTCCGGCCAGCGTCGTGCGCCGGACGCCGAAGCGGCTCGCCACCCAGCCGCCCAGCACCGAGCCGGGGAGCAGCCCGAGCGTGTAGGCGGCGGCGAGCAGGCCGACGGCGGGCTTGGACGCGTGCAGGGTACGAGCGTAATGGGGCAGCACCGGCGTGACCGCGGCGTAGAGCGCGGACTCGAACAGCAGCAGCACCCGGATCAGGCCCACGGTGCCGCCGAGGGTTCTCCGGGTCAGGACTCGCGGGCTCATGCTCGCTCCGCGAGGGCCGCGGCCAGGCGGCGGAGCGCGGGCCGCAGGTCCGCCTCCCGCCCCGAGGCCAGCTGCTCGATGACCAGCCCGTCGGCGGCGGCTAGGAGCAGCTCGGCGTCCTCGCGCGGGTGCATCGATCCCGCCCGCTCGAGCAGGGCGCCGATCGTCTCGAGATAGGCCACGGTCCAGCGCTGCGCGATCTCGCGCAGGGCCGGCCGGCGGGCAGCCTCGAGTAGCAGCGCATAGGTGGTGATGAGCGAGCTGCGGGTCGGCTCGACGGTGACGATCGCGCTGACGGCCAGCTCGAGTGCTCCCGTCTGACCCGAGGCCGCGGCGACGTGCTCGTGCAGGCGAGCGATGTCGCGCTCGGCGGCCAGCTCGAGCGCGGCGGTGAGCAGGTGCTCCTTGGACTTGAACCAGTACGTCGTGGAGGCCAGGGGCAGCGCGGCTACCTCGGCCACCCGGCGATGGGTGACGGCGTCGGTGCCGTGCTCGGCGACGATCCGGAGCACGGCGTCGAGCAGCGCCTCACGGCGAGCTGCGCCTCGGGGGCGTTTCGGGGCGGCTTCAGGCGCGGTGGGGGCGGGCGAAGACATTGGTACAAGCGTACCAACAGGTGGTACTTATGTACCGAAACCTCCTCCGATCGTTGGACCCCGGCCGCGCCTATGCCCCGGCGGTGACCCGAGGCGGCTCGCCGATCGGGTCGGGTTCGGGGACCGGCGGCCGGCTCGAGCGGCCCTCCACGTTCAGACGCGGAAGGATCCGGTCAAGCCAACCCGGCACCTGCCAGTTGCGCTCGCCGAGCATGATCATCAGCGAGGGCACGAGCACCGAGCGCACGATCAGCGCGTCGAGCAGCACCGCGCTGGCCAGGCCGACCCCGAACAGCTCGATGATCCGCTCGCCGCCGAGGATGAAGGAGCCGAACACGAGCACCATGATCGCCGCGGCGGCGGTGATCGTGCGGCCGGTGGCCGACAGGCCGTGGCGGACCGCCTCGGTGTTGTCGCGCCGCCGGTGCCACTCCTCGTAGATCCGGCTGATCAGGAACACCTCGTAATCCATCGAGAGGCCGAACAGGATCGGGAACATGAGGACCGGGACGAAGGTCTCGATCGGTCCCGTGGTCCCGCCCAGCCAGCCCTTCTGGAACACGGCGGTGATGATCCCGAAGGCGGCCCCGGCCGAGAGCATGTTCATGATCGCCGCGGTGAGCGGGATGACCAGGCTCCGGAACACCATCATCAGCAGGATGAAGCTGAGCAGGACGACGATGCCGATGAACAGCGGCAGCTTCGCGGACAGGATGTGGCTGAAGTCCTCAAACACGGCCGTGGTGCCGCCGACGAGCACGGTCAATCCGGTGCCCTTGGTGGCCGCGGGGATGACCGACTGGCGGACGTGGTTCAGCAGGTCGGTCGTCGAGGCCGCCTGGGGCGAGCCCTTCGGGTAGACGCTGGCGATCGCGACGGTGGGACGGCCGTGCCCGGCCGCCAGCACCGACACGCCGGTGGCGCCGACCACCCCCGGGGTGCTCGCCACCGCCCGCTTGGTCCGGTCAAACGCGGCCAGCGCTGCCGGGCTCTTGATCTGGGCCACCAGCTCGAGCGGGCCGTTGTAGCCCGGCCCGAAGCCCTTGGCCAGCAGGTCATAGGCCTGGCGCGTGGTCGTGCTGGTGGGGTCGGTGCCGGCGTCGGCCGATCCCAGGCGCATGGAGAAGAACGGGATCGCGATGATGATCATGACCAGCGCCGCCACGCCGGCGAACACGGCTGGACGCCGGCTGGCCGCGTCGGTCCACCGGACCCAGAGGGGCGATTCCACCCTGGAGTCGAACTTCCCCGCCTTGAGGGCCCGCCGCTCCCGGCGGCGGGGAACCAGGCCGCCGAGCAGGCTCAGCAGGGCGGGCAGCAGGGTCAGCGAGGCCAGGACGGTGAAGGCCACCGTGACCGCGGCCGCGACCGCTACGCCGTACAGGAAGCTGACCCCGAGGGCGAACATGCCCAGCATCGCGATGACGACGATCATGCCGGCGAACAGGACCGCCCGGCCTGAGGTGTCGATCGCCTCCACCACGGAGTCCTCCCGCGACTCCCCCCGGTTCAGGGCCTGCTTGTAGCGCGTGACGATGAACAGGGCGTAGTCCACCCCGACACCGAGCCCGATCAGCAGCGCCAGTTCGTTGGAGAAGGTGGCGATGTTGATCACGTGCGAGAGCAGCCCGACGACCGAGATGCCTGATCCGAGCGACATGCCCGCCGTGATCAGCGGCAGCAGCATGGCCACGAACGAGCCGAACACGATGAACAGCACGATCGCCGCGGCCACGAAGCCGAACTCGAGGCCGGCGCCCTGGTTGGTCTTGTTGCCCGCCTCGGCGATGTTGCCCTCGGCCTGGAACTCGACGTTCCCGGCGCTGGCCGAGGTGACAGTGCTCACGAACGTGCGCGCTTGGGCGGCGGTGATCTTGTTCTGGTTCGCCGCGTTGGTGAAGGTGACGTTGGCGAACGCGACCTGGCCGCCGGGGGCGATCTGCCGGCTGGCGGCCGCCGCGTAGGGCGAGGCGACGCTGGCGATGTCGGGCAGTGCGCTGACCTTCTGGAACACGGCCTCGGCCCGCGTCCGGACCGCCGGGTCGGTCACCTTGCCCTGCTTGACGGCGATCACGAGCTGATCGGTCTCGCCCGAGGCGCGCGGGCTCGAGCGCTGCAGCAGGCGGATGGCGTCAAAGCTGCCCGTGTGGGGAAGCTTGAAGTTGTCCGTATAGGCGCTTCCGGCCGATGTGTGGATCGCGACCAGCGCGACCAGCATCGTGATCCAGGCGGCGATGGTTAGGGCCTTGTGTCGAAAGCACCAGGTGGCAAGCGTGCGCACTTTGAAAATCCTCCGGTCTCGTTTCTCTCGCGCCCCTGCTTCCCCTCGGGGCGCCGCTCCATTGAACACATCCGGCCTGACAATTGGATGAAAGCATCAGAATGCCGTCGTCTTGACCGACCGTGTTACCGGCTCGAAATCATCAGCCCGCAGCGCCGGGATCCTGCTCTACCGCAAATCCGGGCCGGGCCTGGAGGTGCTGCTGGTCCATCCCGGCGGCCCGTTCTGGGCCCGCCGGGACGCTGGTGCGTGGTCGATCCCCAAGGGGGAGTGCGAGCCCGGCGAGGGATCGCTTGAGGCCGCCCGCAGGGAATTCGTCGAGGAGCTCGGGTCGCCGCCGCCGGACGGAGAGCCAGTCGATCTGGGTGAGGTTCGGCTGAAGTCCGGCAAGCGGATCCGGGCCTGGGCCCTGGCTGGTGACCTGGACGCCGAGGCCATCACCAGCAACACGTTCGCGGTGCAGTGGCCCCCGCGCTCGGGCCGTATGCAGGAGTACCCTGAGGTCGACCGGGCACAGTGGTTTGACCCGGCGATCGCGCGAGCCAAGCTCAATCCGGCCCAGGCGGCATTGATCGATCGCCTCGAGGAGCGGCTCGGCGCATGAGCGGATCGGATGCGATCAGCCCCACCGCCCACTACACGGGCTACGTGTGGGCCCGCAACGGTCTCTCGCATCCCGCGCTCTCAACGCGCGAGGGGGAGCTGCTGTTTGCCTCGCTGCAGCCCGCGATGCTGGCCAGCCGGTCGGTCGGCGGCCCCTCGCTCGAGGCCTACCTGATGGCCCGCCACCGGGCCATCGATGCCCGGGTGGAGCGGGCGATCGAATCCGGGGCGGCGAGCCAGGTGCTCGAGGTGGCGGCCGGGCTCTCGCCGCGGGGCTGGCGCTTCGCCCAGCGCTACGGCGAGGAGATCACCTACGTCGAGGTCGATCTGCCGGCCATGGCGCGGCGCAAGCGGCGCGCGCTCGAGCGGATCGGCCCGCTCAGCGAGCACCACCAGGTCCGCGAGGCCGATGCGCTCAAGCCCGACGGCGCGGGCAGCCTGGCCGAGCTGACCGCCGAACTCGACCCGGGCGCCGGCCTGATCATCGTCACTGAGGGCCTCCTCGGCTACCTCTCGACACCGGAGATGACCGCCCTCTGGGAGCGCTTCGCCACCGCGCTCGGGCGCTTCAGCAGCGGATGCTACGTCTCCGATCTGCATCTCGGCGACGCGGTGACGCCGGTGATCCGGACCTTCCGCGTCCTGCTCGGAGCCTTCGTGCGCGGGCGCGTCTACCTGCACTTCGACAGCGCCGAGCAGGCCGAGCGGGCGCTGCTGGCCGCGGGCTTTCATGCCGCCCAGGTTGCCCGGGCCGGGTCAGCAGACGGACACGGAGGAGCACAGCTGGCGCATATACTTGAGGCATCAACCTAGTGGGCCCCGCCCGGAACCACTAATCCCCGCTTGATCTCCGCCACCCTGTACAGCGACCCGGCCTGCCCGTGGGCCTACTCCGAGAGCCCCGCGCTCCGGGTTCTCGAATGGCGCTACGGCGATCAGCTCGAGTGGAAGCTCGTGCTGATCGGGCTGACCGAGGACTCATCCCAGTACGTGGCCCGGGGCTACACGCCGCTGCGCGGCGCCCTCGGCCAGCTCTCGTTCCGCCGCTACGGGATGCCCTTCGCGCCGGCCCCCAAGCCCCGGGTCAGCGCCACCGCCCGGGCCTGCCGCGCCGTCGTGGCCACCCGCCTGGCCCAGCCTGGATGCGAGTGGGACGTGTTCCGTGCGCTGCAACTGGCCAACTTCACCACCGATCTGGTGCTCGAAGACGACGACGGTTTGCGAGACGTGCTCGAGGCGGTGCCGGGTGTCGACGCCGCCGCGGTCATCGGGGCGCTCGACTCGCCCGAGGTCAGTCAGGCCTACGACGCTGACCGCGCCGCCGCCCGGACCGCGGAGGGTTCGCCCGCGGAGTTCCAGGGCAAGACGGCAGCCAGTGACGGGCCCGTCCGCTTCACTGCGCCGTCGGTCGTGTTCGGTCGCAACGGCACCGCGCTGACCGCCGGCGGGTTCCAGCCCGTGGAGGCCTACGACGTGCTGATCGCCAACCTGGATCCCGGCCTGGACCGCCGGGAGCCGCCGGAGACGCCGGCGCCGCTGCTCGAGGCCTTCCCCGGCGGCCTGACCACCCAGGAGGTGGCGGCCCTGATGACCGCCGGCAACGACGCGGCGGACCGGCCGGCCGCCGAGCGCGCGCTGATCGAGCTCGTGGCCGCGGGTCAGGCCGAGCGCCGCCCGCTGGGCGACGACGCGCTCTGGCTTGCCGCGGCCTGAACCCTTGACGTGAGCCGCCCGGAGCCAACGGCAGCGTCGAAGAGGGGCCAGGTCGGGGGACGGGCGCATGCGCGGGGGCGCGTAATAGGGCATGTGCCTGACCCCGGAACGAAGCGGTCGCAGGATTCCGGGGTGACAGGCCTGCCCGGTGACGGGATCAGTGTGCCTCCGCCAGGTAGGACACGAGGCGGGTCGGGGCGCCCTGGTTGATCGTCGGCAGGGAGAGGAGCAAGGGGGCGGCACCCTGATCGGGGTCGTTCAAGGGACGTGCGTCGAGGGCGAGATCAGCTGACACCGTCATGGTCAGGCGGGCCGCGTAGTTGACATGGACGAACCCGAGATACCGCTCCTGGGAGGCGTGGGTTGGCAGCGGGCGGGTCACCAGATGGACCGCCATCAGCAGGCTCCCATCGGGGCTCACGAAGGGTTGGGCTCCGATCCCGGGCCCCTGCAAGCCATAGAGGGGAGCGCTCTTATCAATCGGCTGCGAGTAGACCGACCACCGCTGGTGGTCGGGATCGGCACTGACCGCGACCCCGGTCTTGTAGCTGTCATCCCACGTGCTGGACGCGTTGAAGAACAGGTCCATCAGGCCCTGGTGCACGGGATCGGCGAACAGCACCGGCCCCTCGACCACACAGTGGCGTCCGGTCAGGCCCGGCTCGCACTCCCAGGGGAGATTCGCCACCACAGCCCGGATCACCGTGGGTTCGAGGGCCAGGCCGTTCGGGGTCAGCTGGCCCTCCATGATCTGGTTCGCCTGCTTGGCCCAGACGATCTCGAGGGCCCCGGTCTGGGGGTTTCTCGCCACTGAGGGGTCGATCACCCCGCCGCTGAGTTCCCGGGCGTTGCCCGGCACGGCGTTGAACTGACCGCGGTAGTGGAGGAGGCGCGATCGCCAGCTTCCGCCGAACAGGTTCCTGGTCCAGGCCACGTAGAGGGCAAACGTGCCCGGTGCAACGGCCGCGCCTGACGACGACACGGTCTGGGCGCCGAAGTAAACCACCCAGTTCCGGCCGATCTTGTGGATCTCGTCAGCCCAGTAGCGGCCGCCCGGCCACTTGCCCCTGGGTGGGAGGGCCCCCGGTGGGTGATGACCGGGAGGGAAGACGAAATTCCTGAACTCCCAGCGCTTGAAGCTGTTGCCGACAGTCTCGTAGATCGGGAACGCGCCGGCGCTGCTCCTGTAGCCCGCGTGGCCGACGCGGGGATTGAGCTGCCCGTAGTCCGACGTGCACGAGGCAATCCACCTGTCCTGGCCGGGCAGCTTGAACACGTCGGGATCGGGGCAGGCGAACAGGTGCCCCTCATACCGCAGCGGGTTCTGGAGGTTCCGCGGGGCCGCGAACCCGGCGACGCTCCGGCCAGCCCCGGAGGCCAGCACCACCGCGACGGTCAGGAAGACCAGGAGCGCGACGCGGAGGCGGCGCCCGGGCCGAGCATGATCCGATCCGACAGCCGTCATCGAAGTGCGTCAGATCCCGGCATTTGCCCCACCTAGGTTCGAATTGGCCGTCACTTCGTGCGCGCCGGCCGGCGTCGGGATCCGTCGCCCCTCAAATCCCTACGCAAGCCGCGCAGAAGCTAGCAGTCCCATGCCCGCAGCGGTCTATCCGCCGCCCGGGGGAGCGCTCGAGGGCCGGAGCGACGCGCTCAGAGCCACGGATTGACGGCCAGCTCGCGGGCCACTGCCTCGGTGAGGAGCAGCGCGTGGCGGACCGTGCGGTAGTCGACGTTGTCCGGGGTGTCGCTCATCTGGTGGTAGTTGGACAGCGTCTTGTTGCGGTCCATCGAGCAGAGCGTGGCCGTGGGGTAACCGGCGCGGCTCGGGATGACTGCGTCGGTTGAGTTGCGCGCCCGCATGCCGCGCCGCACCGGGGCACCGGCCTGCTCGGCCACCCGAGCGATCAGGTCGCGGAAGCTCCGGTCGTGATAGTCCTCCATGATCACCGGCCCCTCGCCCTCGGCCAGGATCAGCTTCGGCGAGCCGAGCGTCTCCAGGTTGATGAACCAGGTCCGCTCGCGGTCCAGGCTGGGGAAGTGGCGTTCGGCGAAGCTGTAGATCCCGCCCTGGATGACCTCTTCGGCCCCGCAGGAGACGAGCAGCACGCGCAGGCCCGACAAGGGCTCGGCGCGCAGCCGCTCGGCGATCGCGACGAGCACCGCCACCGCGGTCAGGTTGTCATTGGCTCCGGGCACGATCGGGCTCCGGGCGATGTCCTCGAACACGGCCACGCCGGCCGCTGAGCCCACCGTCCCCGCGGCGACCAAACCGGGCCGGTCGCGGGCGGCGCCGAGGGCGATCAGGGCCGGAGCGGCCAGGATCGCCCACCACAAGGGCAGCGAGGTGTCGATCCGCTCGAGCACCCCCGGGAAGTGCTCGCCCAGCCAGGCCTGAACGCGGTCGTCGAAGATCCAGCCGGTCGGCGCGGCGTCGTGATGGGCGAGCAGGACGAGGGTCCGCTCGGCCGCCGGGTCCCCGTGCTCGGCGACCACGTTCCAGGTTCTCCGGGGCGGTCCGCTCAGACGCCGGAAGATGCGGGGGCCGTTGGAGATGTCGTCGGCGATGGCCAGCGCGACGGCGCCCGCGGCCGCACCACTCACGCGGCGCAGCCGCCGGTGCGCCAGCGCGCCGAGCCCAGCCGTGGCACCGATTCCGGCCAGGTTCCGGATCACCTTGGCGTAGCCGTCGCGGAACGTGGCCTCCTCGACCGTCGCCCGCGCTCCCGCGGTCCGGAGCCGTTCGGCGATCCAGTCGGCGGCCTGCTGCTCACCGGGCGCTCCGGCCCGCCGCTCGATCGGAGCCAGCTGCGCGATGACCTCGCGCAGCGTGCCCTCGCCCTCGGTGGCGCTGCTCACGCGGCGGCAGCGTTCTCGAACACCGCCGCCAGCCCCTGGCCGCCGCCGATGCACATCGTCTCGAGCCCGTAGCGCCCGCCCCGGCGGTCCAGCTCGCGCAACAGGGTGGCCAGGATCCGGGCACCGGTGGCGCCGATGGGATGTCCCAGGGAGATTCCCGAGCCGTTGACGTTGACGCGCTCGAGCCCGTCGGGCAGGTCCCATTCGCGCAGCACGGCGAGGGCCTGGGCGGCGAAGGCCTCGTTGAGCTCGATCAGATCCATCTGCTCCATTTGCAGCCCCGCCCGCTCGAGGGCGCGAGCCACCGCGGGGACCGGCCCGATGCCCATCGTCCGCGGCGGCACCCCGGCCACCGCCCAGCCCACGAGGCGGGCCAGAGGACGCAATCCGAGCTCGGCCGCGCGATCGGCGGTGGTGACAATGCACACCGCGGCCCCGTCGTTCTGGCCGCTGGCGTTGCCGGCCGTGACCGTGGCCTCGGGATCCTTGCGGCCCATGATCGGCCGCAGCGTGGCCAGGCTGTCGAGGCTGGCGTCGGCCCGGGGATGCTCATCGCGGTCGATCAGCCGGGCGCCGGTCTTGCGGTCGCGCACCTCGACGGGAACGATCTCCTGCGCGAACGCCCCGCGCTGGTGCGCGGCGACGGCTCGCTGATGGGAGCGTAGGGCCAGCTCGTCCTGCTCGATGCGGGGAATCGCGTATTCGCGGCGCAGGTTCTCAGCCGTCTCGATCATGCCGCCGGGCACCGGGTAGTTGGTCCCGCCCGCGGTGACCCGGCCGCGGACGAGCCGGTCCTCGAGCATCGCCCCTCCCGAGCGGGCGCCCCAGCGCAGGGCGGTCGAGTAGAGCTCGGTCTGGCTCATGCTCTCGGCCCCGCCGGCCAGCACCAGGTCGGCCGCGCCCGTCTGAACGCGCATCGCGGCGTCGATCACCGCCTGAAGGCCCGACCCGCAGCGACGGTCGACCTGGAGTCCGGGCACGTCCACGGGCAGCCCGGCATCGAGCGCCGCCACCCGGCCCAGGGCGGGAGCCTCGCCGTTGGCGTAGGCCTGCCCGAGCAGCACGTCGTCGACGGCGTCGAGCGGCAGCATGGTGCGCTCGATGACGGCTCGGATCACCGTGGTGGCCAGGTCGGTCACCGACACGTCGCGGAACATGCCGCCGAACCGCCCGACCGGGGTGCGGAGCGGCTCGCAGATCAGCGCTTCACGCATCGACCGGCCAGCTTAGCCAGGTGAGGCGCGCGGCTGCTTCTGGCCCAGGGGTTACTTGACCAGCCCGGCGCTGAACCGCACCGTGCCGCTGTGGCAGCTGAATCCCTTGTGGCTGGCCGTCTCGGTCAGCGTGCCGGCCACCTTCCGGCCCCTGTTCCCGAAGGCCCCCTCGATCCTGGCCACCACCTGGTAGGCCTGTGGCCCATAGGGGGTTGCGACCTTGAACGAGAAATGACCGTGCAGGTCGAACTTCCCCGCCGGGCTGATCTGCCGCTGAGAGCTCGGGATGAGCGAAACATAGGCCGGCCCCGCACAGGAACCCAGGCCGAGCTGGCCATTCAGCCAGAAGTTGAGCCGCCCGTAGGCGAATTCCCGCTTGTTCTTGGTCACGATCAGCGTGACGCTGCGGCTGGACTTGAGGAACGACCTCGAGTTGTCGCGGCCCGTGTAGCGGCCGTTGCCGACGGGCGCGCTGGTCGCCGCCAGCGCCACAGAGGTGAACACCAGGCCCGACATGAGCAGGATGAGAATGAGCTTGCCCCGCATGACTGCCTCCTTGAGCTTGTGGCAAACCGTACCAGCGCTGTCGCGGCTCTGCCACCCCGGCGGGGAACCTCGTCCCCTACCCTGGGCTCGGTGGCCCTGGATATGCGGGAGCCGGCCGGGCCGGCCGAGTCGACGCAGAACACCCTGCGCCGGCCGTGGCTGCTGCGAGCCGTGGTGTTCGTCGTCGGGGCGGCCAGCCTGGGCGCGGAGATCTCGGCGGCGCGGCTCCTGGCCCCGTATTTCGGCGCCTCGACGATCATCTGGGCCAACACGATCGCCACCGTGCTGATCGCGCTGTCCGCCGGCTACGCGCTCGGCGGGCGCCTGGCCGACCGGCGGGCCGACATCCGCGGGCTGTGCGTCGTGGTCCTGCTGGCCGCGGTGCTCCTGGCCATCGTGCCCTTTGTCTCGGGCCCATTCCTGCGCCTGTCGGTGAGTGCGCTGGGCTCGCTCTCGGTCGGGGCGTTCCTGGGCTCGCTGGCCGCGGTCCTCGTCCTGGTGGCTGTGCCGGTCATGCTGCTGGGCACAGTCGCGCCCTACGCCAACCGGCTGAGCGTGGACAGCCTGGCCGACACCGGCAAGACGACGGGCGGCCTGTACGCGATCTCGACCGTGGGATCGCTGGTCGGCACCTTCCTGGCCGCGCTGCTGCTGATCCCGCTGATTGGCACCCATCGCACATTCATCTGCTTCGCGCTGGCCCTGGCCCTGGTGGCGACGATCGGCCTGGGCTCCTGGCGGGCGCTGATCATCCCCGTGGCGGTGGCCGCGTCGCTGGCCATCCCGCCGGCGGCGATCGGTGCCGATGTGCGTGGCGGCCGTGTCATCTACGAGACCGAGACCCCCTACCAGTACGCCCGAGTGATCCAGTTCGCCGACGGTGTGCGCTGGCTGCAGCTCAACGAGGGGGTGGCCGTGCACTCGCTCTACCGCCCGGGGACCTTCCTGACCGGCGGCTACTGGGACGACTTCCTCGGTCTGCCCTTCGCCTCGGGGGCCGGAGCGCCGCGGCGGATCGCCATCCTCGGTGACGCGGCCGGGACGGTGGCCCGGGCCTACGGCCACTACTTCCCGCACACGCGCGTGGACGCGGTCGAGCTCGACGGCGAGCTGACGACCATCGGTCGGCGCTACTTCGCCCTCGGCGGCCCTGACCTCCACACCTACACGGCCGATGCTCGTCCGTGGCTCGCGGCCAGCCACGCCCGCTACGACTCGATCTTCCTCGACGCCTACCGCCAGCCCTACATCCCGTTCTACCTGCTCACGAAGGAGTTCTTCCTCAACGTGCGCGCCCACCTGAACCCGGCGGGATCGTTGATCGTCAACGTCGGCCACCTGCCCGGCTCGGATGCGCTCGAGCGTGTGGTCACCGCCACCCTGCGCGCAGTCTTCCCCTACGTCATCCGCGACCATTTCAGCGCCGACAACTCGCTGGTCATGGCCAGCCGGGGCCCGCTGTCATCGACGGCCGTGCTCGCCGCGGCGGTTCACCTGCCGCCGGAGCTCGAGGGCGCGGTGGCTGCCGTGGCCGGACGCCTGGGACCGGCACTCCGCGGCGGCACGGTCTACACCGATGACCTGGCCCCGGTCGAGTGGCTGACTGACTTGTCAATCATCCGCTACGCGACGGGCGCGCGCTGAGGCTACGCCACCGGCGCGCGCTGAGACGCCGGCGCTGCGGCTGGACGCGGCGGGGCGCTTAGACGGACGCGCACCCCGCCCTTGGGCGACAGGGTGATGGCCCGGAACTGCGACTTGGCCCGCTTGGCGTTCACCGGCTCGAGCTCAGTCCGCTCGAGCACCCGCTCGAGCACGGTCCGCATCTCCATCAGGGCGAAGCTCGCGCCCAGGCAACGGCGGGTACCGCCGCCGAAGGGAACCCAGGTGTAGGTGTCCGGGGCGTCCGCGCCCAGGAAGCGCTCGGGGCGGAACTGGCTCGGCTGCGGGTAGAGATCGGCCCGGCGGTGGATCGTCCGGATCGACGGGTTGATCTCCACGCCCACGGGCACCTCATAGCCGCCGAGGCGGAACGGCGCCTCCCGGACCACGCGTCCGATGCCCGGGATCACCGGCCGGATCCGCAGGGCCTCCTTGACCAGCGCGTCGAGGTAGGCCGGCTCGCCCTGGCGGGCCCGGGCCAGCACGCGGCGGTCGTGCAGGAGCAGGTCAAAGGTCCAGGCCAGCCCGGTGGCCGTGGTCTCGTGGCCGGCGAGCAGCAACGTGATGAGCTCGTCGCGGACCTCGCGGTCTGAGAGCGCACCCGAGTCCTCGTCCCGGGCCAGGAGCAGCGCCGAGAACACGTCATCGCGCTCGGCCAGGTCGGGCTGGAGGCGGCGGTCGGCGATCTCCGCGTAGATGATTTCGTCCACCGCCTGCTTGCGGGCCTCGAACTCCCGGGCCGCCTTGCGGTCACCCCGGCCGCGCATCACCGCGGAGACCATCAGCAGCCCGCGGGGACGGGCCAGCGGCTCGACCATGGCCCGCAAGCGGCGGCGGAGCTCCGCCTCGGCCGGCCCCGGGGAGTAGCCGAACACGGCCTGCAGGATGACCCGGAGGGTGAGCGACTGCATGCTGGAGAGCAGGGTGAACGGCTCGCCCACCGGCCAGGAGTCGATCTCCCGGTCGGTGCAGTCGCGCATCGTCTCGGCGTGGGCCAGCATCTGGCGGCCATGGAAGGCGGGGAGCATCAGCTTGCGGTGGCGCAGGTGCTCGGCGCCGTCGAGCAGCAGCACGGAGCGCTCACCGAGGATCGGTCCGAGCAGCGCGTTGGCCTCACCGGCGTGCAGCTGGGCATTCGAGCCCTGGAACACGGTGCGGACCAGCTCGGGATCGAAGATCATCACGAAGCGCTCGTCAAACAGCGTCCCCAGCAGCACGACGTTGCCGTAGCGGCGCCGGCAGGCCTCGAGGAAGCGCGCGCCGCCGAGCAGGAAGCCGGCGGTCTGGAGGATCCGCGGGAGCCGCGGGCCGGGGGGAGGGGGGCGCTGAGCGGGGTGCTCGACATCGGCCCCGATGCTGTCACAGCCGAGCGCCCGGCTTCTCGCTAGTGGTCGTCCACTAACGGGTGGAGGGCTGCTGGGAGGCCGCGGCCTTCGGGTCCAGGTCGGCCAGGGTCAGCAGCTGCGCCGGGGGCGACTGAACCACGCGCTTAATGTTGGCGCCGAGGTCTTGATCGACGTGGAGCAGCTCGCCCGAACCGAGCTCGCGCCAGCCGGGATCGGCGTCCATCGGCTCGGTGGCCACGATCACCGCCGGGCGCTGGCCGAGTTCCTCGGAGCCGACGTGGATCCGCCCGCGACCGCGGCGGCTCGAGTGCTCGAGCGCCCCGCTCCCGGCGTGGCCGCCGGCGTCGCGCTCGAGGACGTGGAGCTCATGGGTGTCGGGATAGCGCAGCGCCCATACGTCGTGCGCATCGATGAGGACGAAGTTGAGTGACAGCACCGGAAGGTGAGCCGCCACCCAGCCGGCCGCGGCGGCGATCCCGGCGGCGACGTCACCGGCACGCTCGATCTCGCGGGTGATCAGGGCGAACCAGCGCTCGGAGTCCGTATCCCCGTGGACCGAGTTCATGGCCGGGCCGAGCTCGCGCTCCAGCGCGCCCAGGTCGCCGAGCACCCCGTTGTGGGCAAACAGCCGCCCGGACTGCTCGAACGGATGGGTGTTCTTCAGCGCGAGGCCACCGTTGGACGCGTAGCGGACGTGGGCCACGAAGGTCCGGGAAACCAGCTCGCGGGCCTCGCGTCCGAACGACTGGTCCTCGTAGGCGGCCAGAACCTGCTTCTCGACCACCGGCCGATCGTCGCGATAGCTGCCGATCCCGGTCCCGTCGGGCTCCCGGCGGCTCTGGTCAGACAGCGAGTCGGGCGCCTCGAGCAGCCAGAACGTGGCGCGGACGGGCTCGCGACCACCGGACATTCCGAACAGGCGACACATGCGGGCACACGCTACCCGGCGGGGCCGCCGATCTCATCTGTCAGAGTTATTTCAAGCTGGTCTGCCAACGTGAGGGTCACGTTCTCAGCAAAGGCGGTGTCGTGGTGAAATTCCTGCGTACAGCATCTACAGGTCGTTTGGTGGCTGTTCTGGCCGCGCTGGTCGTCCTGATCGGTGGCGGGAGCGCGATCGCCGTCGCCGCCTCGGGGTCGGGCCCGGTCCCCAAGCGCCGCTCGCTGGCCTCCGCGGTCCACAACGCCCTCGCCGACCCGGCCGTGAACGGCATCTCGGCCAATATCCAGTTCACCAACAACCTGGTCGACGCCTCGAACTTCCAGGGCAGTGACCCGCTGCTGCAGGGGGCCAGCGGCCGCCTGTGGCTGGGCGATCATCGCCTCCGCCTCGAGCTGCAGTCCTCCAACGGGGATGCCCAGATCGTCGTGGACCGCACCTCGTTCTGGATCTCCGATCCGGCCCAGCACGTGGTCTACGAGGGCACCCTGCCCGCGAACATGTTCGGCTCCTCGAGCCACAAGGCAAAGGCCAAGCACGAGGGCGTGCCGACGATCGCCACGATCCAGTCCGACCTGAACAAGCTGATGGCGCATGTGAACGTCTCCGGAGCGATCCCCGGCGATATCGCCGGCCACGCCGCCTACACGGTTCGGTTCAGCCCCAAGCACGACGGTGGCCTGCTCGGCGCCGCCCAGGTGGCCTGGGACGCCGTCCGTGGCGTGCCGCTCCAGCTGGCCGTGTACGCCAAGGGCAACCCGACTCCGGTGCTCGAGCTGAAGGCCACCGACATCTCCTACGGCCGGGTTCCCGCCTCCGACTTCAACGTCGCGCCCCCGGCCGGCGCCAAGATCGTGAAGATCTCCGGCGCGTCTGCCTCCCCGGCGAGCACCAAACACGGCCGCCGCGCCGCGGTGAGCGGCGCCCGGGCGGTGGCGGCGAAGCTGCCCTTCGGGCTCGTCGCGCCCCGCGCGCTGATCGCGCTCCCGCGCCAGTCGGTCAAGCTGCTCGACTGGGGCGGTAAGTCCGCGGCGCTCGTCACCTACGGCAAGGGCCTCGGCGGCATCGCGGTGATCGAGCAGGCTGCGGCGGCCAAGTCGGCCAAGACCGCGAGCGCGCCGAGCGGCTCGGGCGGCCAGCCCGGGTTCAGCCTGCCCACGGTGTCGATCAACGGAGCCACCGGAACCGAGCTCGATACCGCGCTCGGGACCGTGCTCCGCTTCAGCCGCGGCGGGGTGAGCTACATCGTGGTCGGCTCGGTTCCGCCCGTGGCGGCCGAGAAGGCCGCCCGCACACTGTGAGCGACAGCCCTCCCGGGACGGCTCCGGCACCGCCGGCGCCGGACGGAGCGGCCGGGCCGGCGCCGCTCGAGGTCCGCGGGCTGGTCAAGCGCTACGGGGAGCTGACCGCTGTGGCCGGCGTGGACATCACCGTCCACACCGGCGACGTGTACGGCTACCTGGGCCCCAACGGAGCCGGGAAGACGACCTCGCTGCGGATGATGCTCGGTCTGATCAAGCCGACCGCAGGCAGCGTCAGGGTGTTCGGCCGCGACCCGCTGGTCAGCGTGTCGGCGCTCGAGCGCGTGGCCGGGTTCGTCGAGGCGCCCACCTTCTACCCGTACCTCAGCGCGCGGCGGAACCTCGAGCTGCTGGCCGCGTTTGACGGCGACGGCGCGTCGGGACGGATCGACGCCGCGCTCGACACCGTCGAGCTGAGCGACCGGGCCAAGGATCGTGTCGGTGGCTACTCACACGGCATGCGCCAGCGGCTCGGCATCGCCGCCGCGCTCCTGCGCGACCCCAAGCTGCTGTTGCTCGACGAGCCGGCCACCGGCCTGGATCCCGCCGGTATGCGCGACATGCGCCTGCTCATTCGCCGGCTGGCCGAGCAGGGGATGACGGTGCTCCTGTCCAGCCACCTGCTGACCGAGGTGGAGGACGTGTGCAATCGGGTGGCCATCGTCCGCAGCGGCCGGATCGTCTATGAGGGCAACATCGCCGAGCTGAAGCGCGGCGCCGGCACCGCGTATCGCCTGGAGACGACCGACGAGGAGCGCGCCCTGGGGGTGTGCCAGGCCCAGCCCGGGATCAACGACGTGCGCGTCGAGCGCAGCCAGATCGTGTTCACCGCCGATGAGTCGGCCGTGGAGGGGCTCTCGGTGGCCCTGATCGAGGCCGGGGCCCTGATCCGGGCTCTGGCCCCCCAGACTGTCACGCTCGAGGACCTGTTCTTCTCCTACACCGAGGGTGACGGCGATCAACCCCAGCTCGAGCCCGAACCGGCGCAAGCCACCCCCGAGGGAGTCCGCTGATGGCCGCCACCGCGCAGGCCGCGGGCACGCGCGGCGCCGGACGCGAGTCGGCCCGGTCGGGACGGCGTCCCGGCGTGGCCACCGTCTACCGCTGGGAGCTGTTCAAGCTGCGCCGTCAGAAGCGCACCTACCTGGGCCTCGGCGCGGCGGTCATCGTCCCGATCCTGTTCGTGGTCGCGATCCACCTGCGCCACCACACCCAGCACGGCGGGGACTTCGCCTTCTCCTCCTACCTGGACCGCAGTGGACTGGCTGTGCCGCTGGTCCTGCTGCTGTTCGGCGCGGTCTGGATGTTCCCCCTCATCACCGCCCTGGTGGCGGGCGACATCTTCGCCTCCGAGGACCACAACGGGACCCTGAAGACGATCTTCACCCGGTCATTGGAGCGCTGGCAGATCTTCGCCGGCAAGGCGCTGGCCGCGGCCAGCTATGCCGTGCTGGCCATCCTGCTCAGCGGCACCGTGGGGGTGATCGCCGGCAGCATCCAGTCGGGCTTCAACTCCCTGCAGAGCCTGTCGGGGACGATCGTCTCGGCCCCCAAGGGGCTCGAGCTGGTCTACGTCAGCCTGCTCGTATACCTGATCCCGATCGCCTGCATCGTCTGCATCGGACTGCTCCTGTCGGCCATCACCCGCAACAGCGCGGCCGCGGTGGTGGGGACTCTGATGGTCTCGCTGCTCTTTCAGCTGGTCGGCATCCTTCCCGGGCTGACCGGCCTGCAGCCCTACCTGCTCTCAACCCAGTTCAACGCCTGGCAGGGGCTCCTGCGCACCCCGATCGACTGGTCGCCGATCATCCGCGCCGCCTGGGTGTGCGCGATGTACGGCGTGCCGTCGCTGCTGGCCGCCTTCCTGGTCTTCATCCGCCGCGACGTGGCCGGTGGATGACCCCGGCTCTCCGCCGCGAGCCGCGCTGAGCGTCCTCGTCGTCGACGACGACCCACCCCTGCGGCGGATGCTCCACCGCTCGCTGAGCGCCGAGGGATTCGAGGTCACGGTGGCGACCGACGGCGCGGAGGCCCTGCTCGCGGCCGAGCGCGCCGCTCCCGACTTGATCGTGCTCGACGTAGCCATGCCGGCCATCGACGGCCTTTCGGTCTGCCGCCGGCTGCGTGGGCGCGGGCTGCCCACGCCGATCCTCATGCTCACCGCCCGGGACCAGGTCGCCGACCGGGTGGCCGGCCTCGAAGCCGGCGCGGATGATTACCTGGTCAAGCCGTTCGCGATCCAGGAGCTGATCGCCCGGCTCCGGGCCCTGACCCGCCGCGGCCAGTCACCGAAGTCCCGCCTGTCCTACGCCGATCTGACCCTGCTGCTCGATGACCGCACGGCCAGCCGGGGCGGGCGAGCGATCTCTCTCACCGGTCGGGAGACCGCCCTGCTCGAGCTGCTGCTCCGCGAGCCCGGGCGCACGGTCACGCGCCGGCGGGCGATCGACGAGATCTGGGGCGGGGCGGCCGAGGACAACGTGGTCGACCGTTACGTGACCCGCCTGCGGCGCAAGCTCGGCGATCCCCCGCTCATCCGCACGCTGCGCGGTACGGGCTTCGTCCTCCGGGCCTGAATCAGGTCCTCAGCTCGGACCGAGCAGCGCGTGCACACCGTCCACGGGCAGGGGCCGGCTGAACAGGTAGCCCTGGGCGCCGTCGCAGCCCAGCTCGCGCAGGCCGGCCAGCTGGATGTCGGTCTCCACTCCGGCGGCGATCACGCTCAGCCCCAAGGCGTGACCGAGCTCGACCAGTGCGCCGAGGACCGCGGAGTCGGCCGGGTCGCTGGTCAGCGTGGCGACGAACGAGCGATCGATGTTGACCTGATCCAGGGGCAGCTCGCGCAGGCCGGTGACCGACGAGTGACCGGCGCCGAAGTCATCCAGGGCCAGCTTCACCCCAATCTCGCGGAGCGCGGCCAGGCTGCGGGCGGCCAGGTCGGGGTTGTGCTCGATCGCGTCCTCTGTCACCTCGAGGCAGAGCACGCCCGGCTCAGCGCCGCTGGCCTGCACCGCAGCGTTGAGATGCGCCGCCAGCCCCGGGTTCTCGAGCTGGCGGGTGGACACGTTGACCGAGATGGTCACCCCCGGGCGCGCCCGGCGCCAGCGGCCGACCTCCCCCAGGGCCTGTTCGAGCACCCACTCTCCGATCGGGACGATCAGCCCGGTGTCCTCGGCCAGGGCCACGAACTCCTCGGCGGCGATCAGGCCGCGCTCGGGATGCTCCCAGCGGACCAGGGCCTCAAAGCCGATCAGGCCGGTATCGCCGTTCAGGGACACCCGAGGCTGGTAGTGAACCCGCAGCTCGGAGCGCTCCACGGCCAGCCGCAGGGCGTCCTCGAGCTCGAGCCGGCGCGAGGCGCGGACCCGGGCGGTCTCGTCGTAGAGCTCGAAACGGTCCCCCCCGAGCTCCTTGGCCCGGTACATGGCCACGTCGGCGTCGTGCAGGACGGTGTCGGGGGCGACCGAGGGATCGGTCACGATCGCGATGCCGATGCTCACCGCCACCGTCATCTCGCTCTCGCCGTCGAGCATCAGGGGGGCGCCGGCCGAGCGGCTGATGCGCTCGGCGATCAGGACCGCCTCGCGTTCGGACTCGAGCTCCTCGAACAGAAAGGTGAACTCGTCCCCGCCGAAGCGGGCCACCGTGTCCATCGGTCTGAGCATCTCGCGAAAGCGATCGGCGAGCAGGATGAGCAGGCGGTCGCCCGCGGCGTGACCCAGGGAGTCGTTGATCTGCTTGAAGGTGTCCACATCCAGGAACAGGACCGCGACCGGGGCGCCGGTGCGCCGGGAGCGGTCCAGCGCCACGCTGAGGCGATCGCTGAACAGGGCCCGGTTGGGCAGCCCGGTCAGCGGGTCGTGCAGCGCCTGGTGAGCCAGCTCGACCTCGGAGCGCTTGCGCTCCACCGCGTAGCGGAGCGAGCGACCGAGCATGGCCGGGTCGAGCTCCGAGCTCCGCAGGAAGTCCTGGGCGCCGGCCTTGACCGCCGTCAGCCCGAACTCCTCGCCGGCCCGCTCGGAGAGCACGATGATCGGGACGTCGGGGCAGGCCGTGGCCAGCTGCTCCAAGGCGGCGAGGGGGTCGGGGCCCTCGCCCGAAACTTCCAGCAGCACGCAGGTGGCTCCGTGGTCGCGAAGCTCCTGGGCGGCCTCGGGGACGTGGCCCGCGTGGGTGATGATCAGGCCGCGCGTCCACACGGCGCGGAGCATCTCGCCGATCAGCATCGCCGTCCTTGGATCCTGCTGGGCCAACAGCACTCGGGTCGGGGTGGCGCCCGAGCGCTCGTCCTGGGACATCGGCAACTCTCCGTGTTGTCTGATCCTGGGCCGAACTGGTGGGTAACTATGACGCCCTTTGATGATGAAAACACAACTTTGATGGCTTTACCATCTCCCGGGGCCAAGGCGTGAGGGCGCTCCGAACCCTGCGCGCGCGTCTGGCCATGGCGACCGCCGCCTCGATCCTGGCTGCGGTGGTCGTGTTTGCGCTGATCACGGTGGTGGTCGTGGGCCACGAACTGCGCGGTTCGCTTGACACCGCCCTGCGTCAGCGCGCCGAGGATGTGGCCCAGCTGGCCGTCTCGGCGCCGTCGGTGCTCCAGGATCCGGGCGCCCTGGAAGCGCCGGCCTCGGGCCGCCAGCTGGCCGTCGAGGTGATCGACGCCCACCGGCGGATACTGGCTCGCTCGCTCACCCTCGGGGCCCGTCTCCTGCCCCAGGACGCGCTGGTCCGCGCGGCCGTGGCCCGGGGCCGGACGGGAATCGAGGGCATCCGCCTGGACGGGGCTCCATTGCGCATGTTCGTGGCCCCGATCGCCGACGCGGGAGGTCAGGCGGCCGGCGGGGCCGTCCTGGTCGCCGCCAACACGGCGGACATCGCCCACACGCTGAGCAATCTGGGTGTGGTCGTCGCCCTGAGCGGGATCGGGGTGATCCTGCTGGCCGCGATCGCCGCGGCGCTGCTCACGCGCCGGGGCCTGGCCCCACTGCGCAGGCTGGCCACCGCCGCCGGGGAGATCGAGCGGACCGCCGACCCCGCGCAGCGGCTGCCCGAGACCCAGAGCCTCGATGAGCTCGGCCAGCTCACCGGCGTCCTGAACCGGATGCTGGCCTCGCTTCAGTCGGCCCGCGAGGGTGAGCGGCGCTTGCTTGCCGACGCTTCACACGAGCTGCGCACGCCGGTCACCGCGCTACTGGGCAACGTCGAATACGCCGCTCGTCACGGCGCCGACGCCGTGGTGCTCGAGGAGCTGCGCCACGACGCCGGGCGCCTGGCGCGGCTGGTCGAGGCCCTGCTGGCCCTGGAGCGGGCCGCGGCCACCGAGCCGACGGCCATCCCGGTGGCGCTGGACGAGATGGTCCGGGAGCTGGCGGCGGGGGACGACCGGGTGGTCCTCGGCGGACTGGAGCCGGTCGAGGTGAACGGCGACGAGGAGGCCCTGCGGCGAGCGATCGGGAACCTGATCGAGAACGGCCTCGTGCATGGTCCGGCCGCGGGGGCGGTGAGGGTCAGCCTGCGCGCGGATGGAGCCTGGGCGCGCATCGATGTCTCCGACGCCGGCCCCGGTCCGGATCCCGCCAGCCGGGAGCGCCTGTTCGAGCGCTTCTGGCGCGCTTCCGACGCGGCGGGGCGGCCGGGCTCCGGGCTCGGCCTGTCGATCGTGGCGGCGATTGTCGAGCGCCATCGGGGACGGATCGAGGTCGAGGGCTCTACATTCACGGTAAGACTGCCCCTAGCGGGGGTTGGCTGAATTCTCATGCTCTTCTTAGTCAAAGCTGATCGACTCAGGTCAGGCTGACAGCATGACCCCAGGTCCCTATCACCCTGCGCGGCCCGACCGGGTTGCCGCGCAGAACAAGCGGGATGCGGCGTTCGCGCGCCTGCGGCGCGTGCGCGGCGCCAGCGTGCTCGGTGCCGGTGCGCTCACGGCCGCAGTGGCCGCCGTGGTCAGTGCGATCGCGCCGGGCCATACGCTGGGGGCCGCCAAGACCCACCCGCGGACCCGGATCGTTCAGAGGACGCAGCCGAGCGCGCCGGCGTTGCCGACCCACCTGCCGGCGCTGGCCAGCCCGCGGCAGCTCGGGCTCCAGGGTCCGGCCGGCGCGCCCCAATCGGCTCCGGCCGCGCCCCAATCGGCTCCGGCTGCGCCCCAGCCGGCCCCAGCCACGCCGACGCCGCAGTCCTCCGCTCCGGCGCCGAGCCAGCAGAGCTCGCCGGCGGTCTCCGGAGGCTCCTAATCGACAGTGCCAGCTTTCCGGTGTGGGGGAGCGCAGCGGTCGTGGTGGTGTCCGATGCAGACGCGCTCGCCGTGGCAGTCGATGCGGTGCGCGCCACCGTGGCGGACTTCGACCGGGCCTGCTCGCGCTTTCGCGAGGACTCCGAGCTGACCGTCGTCAGCCGCGCGGCCGGCCATGCCGTGCCGGCCTCGCCGCTGTTTCGCGAAGCGCTGCAAGCCGGGTTGCGGGCCGCCGAGCTGACCGATGGCGACGTGGATCCGACGCTCGGCTCGGCGCTGGTCGCACTCGGGTATGACCGTGACTTCGAGCAGCTCCGCGCAGCTGGCGCTCCGGGCGGCGCGGTTCACTTTGCCTCGGTGGCCGGCTGGCGCGCGATCCGCGTTGATGACCGGGCCGGCACCGTGACAGTTCCGGCCGGTGTGAGCCTCGATCTCGGGGCCACGGCGAAGGCGCTGGCCGCCGACCACGCCGCGGCCGCCGCTGCCGCCGCGGGCGCCGCGGGCGCCGGCCGTGGCGCCGGAGTCCTGGTCAGCCTGGGTGGCGACCTGGCCACCGCGGGACCGGCTCCCGCCGAGGGCTGGCAAGTCCGGGTCACCGACGACCACCGCGCCGGAACCGACGCCCCGGGACAGTGGGTGATGATCAGCTCCGGCGCCCTGGCCACCTCGAGCACCACCGTGCGCCGCTGGCGCGTGGCGGGTGAGGAGGTCCATCATCTCCTCGACCCCAGCACCCGACGGCCCGCGGGCGGCGGCTGGCGGACGGCCAGTGTCGCCGCGGCCACGTGCCTTGACGCCAACATCGCCGCGACGGCCGCGATCATCCGCGGCCGCCGGGCCAGGCCGTGGCTCGAGTCGCTCGGCCTGCCCAGCCGGCTGGTCTCAGACGAGGGCCGCGTGGTCCATCTGGCCGGCTGGAGCGCCGAGGGCGATGACCTGGCCCCGATCGCCGATCGCGAGCCTGTGGCATGACTGTCGTCTCGGCGGTCGTCGGCCCGAGCGTCTACTGGTACCTGGCCCGCGGCACGGGGGCGGTGACGCTGGTCCTGCTCAGCGCGGTGGTCGTGCTCGGAATCCTCGGGCCGTTGCGGGTCGCCGGCGGACGCTGGCCCCGGTTCGCGATCGACACCGTGCACCGGGACCTGTCGCTACTGGTCATCGCGTTGCTCGTGATCCACATCGTCACCAGCGTGCTGGACTCGTTCGTCTCCATCTCGCTGACCGCGGCGGTGATCCCGTTCATCTCGAGTTACCGTCCGCTGTGGCTCGGACTGGGAGCCGTGGCCTTCGACATCCTGCTCGCCCTGGTCATCACCAGCCTGGTCCGGCGCCGGCTCGGCTACCAGCGCTGGCGCGTCGTGCACTGGCTGGCCTACGCGAGCTTTCCGGTGGCCGTGCTCCACGGACTCGGGACGGGGTCGGACACCAAGCTCTGGTGGATGCTGGCCCTGACCGCCGGCTGCGTGGGCGCGGTGGTCGCGGCCACGTGCGTGCGGATCGCCCGGGCGGCTGATCCCCCTCCCGGGCTGCGCGGGCCGGCGCTGGCCCTCAGCGTCATCACGCCGCTCGCGCTGGCCATCTTCACCCTGGCCGGACCGTTGGCCCACGGCTGGGCCGCGCGGGCGGGCACGCCGACCAAGCTCCTCGCGCACCCGGCCAGCGGCGTCCCGGTCGCCGTCCAGCGTGGAGGATCGCCCCCGGGCGCGGCATCGACCGGCGCGGCGCCCCGATCATTCAGCGCCGAGCTCAGCGGGACGGCGCGCCAGTCGCGAGCTCCCGGGGGCGCCGTGGTCGACCTCGACATGCTCTTCCGAGGGGGGGCCAGCGGGCGGCTGCGGGTCCGTCTGGCCGGTCAGCCGGCCGATGGCGGCGGGCTCTCGATGACCGGGAGCCAGGTCGACCTGCTCACCCGCGCCACGGGGGTCATGGCCGGGCAGATCTCCTCGCTCCAGGGCACGGAATTCATCGCCCGCGTCCGCGGCGTCACAGGTGTGCTGAACCTCCATGCCCGGCTTAACATCGACTCCCAGTCGGGCTCGGTCACCGGCTCCCTGCTGGCGTCCACCGGAGCTGGCCAGTGAGCGCCACCGTGGCGGAGGGTCCGCGGGGCCTGCCGCGCCTGCTCGAGGGAATGGCCTCCGACGGGGAGACCATGACTCTGGCCGACCACAAAGCGGTGCACGGGCCGCTGCCCGACCTGGCGCCGGTCGAGCTGATCGAGCTGGTTCACCGCAGCGGCCTGCGCGGTCGCGGCGGAGCCGACTTCCCCACCGCGGCCAAGCTGCGCACCCTGGCCGAGCGGCGCGGGGCGAGCACGGTGATCGTCAACGGATCCGAGACCGAGCCGGCCAGCGCCAAGGACCGGATGCTCCTGGCCCGGCTTCCCCATCTGGTCATCGACGGCGCCGTGCTGGCCGCGGCGGCGATCGGGGCCAGCGAGATCCTGATCAAGATCGGCGACGGAACCCCGTCGGTCCAGCGCTCGCTCGAGGGCGCCGTCGCGGTCCGCGAGGAGCGGTTCAGCTTCGAGGTGATCACGGGGCCCGAGGGCTATGTGACCGGCGAGGAGACGGCCGTCATCCAGTGGCTGACCCGCGGGGTAGCGAAGCCGGTGTTCACCCCGCCACGACCGTTCGAGAAGGGGCTGACGGGGCCGCCCGACCCTGATCCAGAATCGCCGAGACGCTGGCTCAGATCGCGCTCGTCGCCCGGTTCGGAGCCGAGTGGTTCCGGGAGCTGGGCTCACACGCTGATCCGGGCTCGGCGCTGGTCACGATCTCCGGGGCGGTCCGCGCGCCGGGGGTCTATGAGCTGGCCTTCGGCACCCCGATGACCGATCTCCTGGCCGCGGCCGGTGGCCCCGCGGAGCCCCTGCAGGCCCTGCTCGTGGGGGGCTACTTCGGGACCTGGGTCGAGGCCGACCATGCGATGGGGCTCAGGCTGTCCCGCGAGGATCTGCGCTCGGTCGGCTGCTCACTCGGGTCCGGGGTGATCATCGCGCTCGGGGAGAGCTCCTGCGGCCTGCACGAGAGCGCGCGGGTGATCGACTACCTGGCCAACCAGTCGGCCGGGCAATGCGGGCCGTGCGTCCACGGCCTGGCCGCGATCGCCGACTCGGTCTGCGCGCTGGCCGACGGCGAGGCCCACGAGCACGAGCTGCAGCGGCTGCTGCGCTGGACCGGGGAGGTCCGCGGGCGCGGCGCCTGCCACCATCCCGACGGGGCCGCGCGGTTCGTCGAGAGCGCTCTCAAGGTGTTCGGCCACGAGCTCGATCGGCACCGGCGCCAGCGCTGCACCGCTCGGTCCGCCGGGCTGCCGCTCGGCGAGCCGGTTAGCGCGGCCGCCGCCCCCTCGCCCGCCGCCCTCAGGAGGATGGCTCAGTGAGCGCCCGGCTCCGGGTCAACCCGATCATGTGCGAGGCCCACGGCCTGTGCGCGGAGCTCCTGCCCGAGCTGATCCGCCTCGACGACTGGGGCTACCCGATCCTCGAGGAGACCGACGTCCCCCCCGAGCTGCTCGGCCTGGCCCGACGGGCCGCCGACGCGTGTCCGACGCTGGCCCTGCTCCTCGACGAGGACGGCCGCCGGCCTTAGCCCGCACTAGCTGGCGTTAGCCGGCGTTCGTGTAGGGCAGCCGGGCGGGCGGCCCGGGCTCGCCCGGCGTCTGGCCGGCCTCGGGGTCGCGCAGCCGGGCTTGCCACCAGCCCACGGTGTGCCACGTCCCGTGCTTGAAGCCGATGTCGCGGTAATGACCGACGAGTTCGAAGCCCACGGCCTCGTGCAGAGCGACGCTGGCCTCATTGGGCAGCGTGATGCCGGCCACCGCGACGTACAGCCCCTGGCGGCGCAGGAGGGGGAGCAGCGCGCCGTACAGCGCCCGGCCGATCCCGCGGCGCTGATGGTCGGAGGAGACATAGACAGTCGTGTCGGCGGCCCAGCGGTAGGCAGCGCGCTCCCGGTGCTGGGTCGCGTACGCGTAGCCGAGCACTTCAGCGCCGTCCTCGGCGATCAGCCACGGGTAGCGGGGAGCGATCCGGGCGATGCGGGCGGACATCTCGTTCCCGTCAGGGGTGTGCTCCTCGAACGAGGCGACGCCGCTCGTGACCGACGGCGCGTAGACCGCCGCGCAGGGACCGCCGTCGCTGGCCGGGTCGGCGTGGCGGATCAGCATGCGGTGACTGTACGGTGGCGCTCCGTGCTACGAATCCCACTGAAATGAGCGCGACCGTGATCGATGGCAAGGCGGTGGCCGCGGCGGTGCGGGCCGAGGTCAAGGCCGAGGTGGAGCAGTGGGTGGCCGGCGGGGGCCAGCGTCCCGGCCTGGCCACGGTGCTGGTTGGCGATGACGCCGCCTCGGCCATCTACGTGGCCGGCAAGCAGCGGGCCTCCGAGGAGGTGGGGATCGAGAGCTTCGGCTTCGAGCCCGCCGGCGACGCGACCCAGGACGAGATCGAAGCGCTGCTGCGCGAGCTGAACGCCGATCCCCGCGTGTCGGGAATCCTCCTGCAGCTGCCCACCCCCGACCACATCGACGGCTCGTTTCTCTCAACGCTGATCGAGCCGGGCAAGGACGTCGACGGTCTGACCCCCATTTCCGCGGGCCTGCTGGCCAAGGGACGGACTGGGCTGCGGCCCTGCACCCCGGTTGGGGTGATGGAGCTTCTCCGCCGTCACGCCGTGAGCCTCGAAGGGGCCGAGGCCGTGGTGGTGGGGCGCTCTGACCTGGTCGGCAAGCCGATGGGGGCGCTGCTCCTGGCCGAGAACGCCACCGTGACAACGTGTCATTCCCGGACCCGCGACCTCGACGCAGTCTGCCGGCGGGCCGATGTCCTGGTCGCCGCCGTGGGCCGGGCCGAGATGATCAAGGGCAGCTGGATCAAGCCCGGTGCGGCGGTTATCGACGTGGGCATGAACCGGACCGACGCGGGCCTGCGCGGCGACGTCGAATTCGGGCCCGCGGCCGAGGTGGCCGGCTTCATCACGCCGGTGCCGGGAGGCGTCGGGCCGATGACGATCGCCATGTTGCTGCACAACACGCTCCAGGCCGCCCGAGCCCAGGCAAATAGTTAGCGATTATTAACCAAGCGTAGGGGGAACAGGACGCTGCAACGGGGGAAACATCGATCAAGGAGTGGTCGTGCACCAGTTGACTTTGTTGCTCACCTCCCGCCGACGTGAGTCGGAAGTTGAAGCATCGGTGAGTGCCGAGGGCTCGGAGCCCGAGAAACCCGGGGTCGCCCCAGCAGTGAAGGAATCGCCCGTCCGCTGCCTCAACGAGAGCGCGCACAAGCTCTATCGCTGAAGTGCTGAACGGATCTCGATCGCCGTCGCCGGACGGTCGGTGATCACGGCCGCCACGCGCGCGTCGCCCAGCGACGCGCGCAGCGCCCGACGGTCGTTGACCGTCCAGACGTAGCACTCGAGATCTCGGTGGGCGGCCCAGGCCAGGAGCCCGGCGCGGGCCAGGCCGGCCTGGGGGGCCAGGAGGCTCGCGCCGCAGGCGCTGAGGCGAGCCTCCAGGCGCCGCGCTCGCCCAGGCCCGACGAGCAGGCCGGTGCGGGCCGCCGGGGTGATCCCCCGCACCGCGGCCAGCGCCTCGTCCAGGAACGAGGTGATCACGTACCGGTCGGGATCCAATCCCTTGAGCAGGGGGAGCACGCTCTGCACGTACCCATCCTCCTTGAGCTCGATGTCGAGGCCGATCCGGCCCGCGGCCAGCTCGAGAAGCTCCTCGAGCCGGGGCGCCTGGCCCGGTTGCAGGAGCTGCTTCAGCTCGGCATGGTCAAGGGTCGACACCGGCAGCCCCCCGACCCGGGCATCGTGCACGGCGACCAGCCGGGCGTCGCGGGTGCGGCGCACGTCCAGCTCGCACATCTCGCAGCCGACACTGATCGCCGCCTCGAGCGCCGGGAGCGAGTTCTGCGGGAACTCGCCCCAGGCACCGCGATGGGCGACGACGAGCGGCCGGTGGGCCGCCGGCTCGGCTGCCATCAGCTCCGCCCTAGCTCGTCATGCCAGTGAACTGACCGCCGGTGATGCTGAGCACCTGGCCGTGGACGTAGTTTGACCATGGGGTGCAGAGGAAGAACACTCCACCCGCGGCCTCCTCGGTGGTCCCCGGCCGCCCGAGCGGGATCAGCATCGCGGCCATGCCCCGCAGCTGCTCGGGGATGCCCAGCTGAACCTGCTCACCGCCGATCTCCATCTTGTTCGTGTCCTCCTTGGACGCAGTAAGACGGGTCTCGATGAAGCCGAAGGCCACCGCGTTCACGTTGATCTTGAACTGGCCCCACTCCTTGGCCAGGGTCTTGGTCAGGCCCACCACGGCGGACTTGCCGGCCGAGTAGTTGGCCTGGCCCGCGTTGCCCATCGTGCCCGAGGTCGAGGACACGTTGACGACCTTGCGGAACACCTCGCGGCCGGCGTCTCGCTCCTGCTTGGCGGGCTCGCGCATGTGGGGCGCCACGGCGCGGCACATCCGGAACGGGACCACGGTGTGGATGTCGAGCATGCGCTGGAACCACTCATCGCTCATTTTGTGGATCGGCGCGTCGAGCGTGTAGCCGGCGTTGTTGACCAGGATGTCGACCTGGCCCCACTCGTCGATCACCTTCTTGACGAGCTCGTCGGGGACCCCGGGCTGGGTCAGATCGCCCGCGAAGACCAGCGTGTCGCCGTCGATCTCCTTGGCCGTCTGCTCGGCCACGTCGCCGTCGAGGTCGTTGATCAGCACCTTGGCCCCGTGCGCGGAGAGCAGCTCCGCCGTGGCCCGGCCGATGCCGCGGGCCGATCCGGTGACGATCGCCACCTTGTCGTCGAGAATTCCCATGTTGCCTACCGCCTTCTGTCAGTGGTTTCGTTTTCCGGCGCGGGCCATCCCGGCCGCTGGCGGCCCCGTCCCGGATGGTCGGGTCGCGCCGGTGGCCATTCTGCCAATGCCGGTAGGGTGCCTCATGATGGACGCGCCAGAATGGCTTGCCGCCTACGCCGACCGCCTCGGGGTTCCAGCCCCGACCGAGGACGAGCTCGATGCCGTCCTGGCCCTGGCCGGAGTCGCTGCCCACGCCTCGGAGCGGATCGCCGCGCCGGTGGCCTGCTGGCTCTCCGCTCGGGCCGGCGTGGGCCTAGGCGAGGCCATGCGCCTGGCCCAGGAGGTGGGCGCCGATGCCTGAGGCGGGTAGCCGGGAGCACGAGATCGTCGTCTACGGGGCGAGCGGATTCACCGGCGGGCTGACCGCCGAGTACCTGGCGCGCCACGCCCCCGGACTGCGCTGGGCCCTGGCCGGACGCAACCCGAGCAAGCTCGAAGCCACCCGGGAGCGCCTGGCCGCGATCGACTCCACGCTGTCCACGCTTCCGGTGATCAGCGCCGACGCGTCTGATCCGGCGTCATTGCGCGCTCTGGCCGACTCGACCCAGGTGGTCATCACCACCGTCGGGCCCTACCTGAGCTACGGCGAGCCGCTGGTCGCCGCCTGCGCCGCGGCCGGAACCGACTATGTGGATTTGACCGGCGAGCCCGAGTTCGTCGATCGCATGTGGCTGGCGCATCACGCCGAGGCCGAGCGGACGGGGGCCCGGCTCGTGCACTCCTGCGGGTTTGACTCGATCCCCCACGACCTGGGCGCGCTGTTCACAGTCGGGCAGCTGCCCGAGGGCGTCCCGCTGCGGGTCGAGGGCTTCGTGCGGGCCGGGGGCACGTTCTCCGGCGGCACCTACCACTCGGCGGTGAACGCCATGTCCCGCCTGCGTCAGAGCCGCCAGGCGGCGAATGAACGCAAACGGGCCGAGCCGCGTCCGTCCGGGCGTCACGTCGGGGGGATCGTCGGACCACCCCGCCGGGTCGAAGCGGCCGGTGGCTGGGCCCTGCCCATGCCGACCATCGACCCGCAGGTCGTGCTCCGCTCGGCTGCCGCGCTGGAGCGCTACGGACCCGATTTCCGCTACGGCCACTACGTGGTGGTCAAGCGGCTGCCCGCCGCCGCCGGGCTGATCGGAGGCGTCGGCACGCTCGTCGCCCTGGCCCAGCTGCCGCCGACCCGCAACCTGCTGCTGAAGCTCAAGGACCCGGGCGAGGGGCCGACCCCCGAGCAGCGGGAGAAGGCCTGGTTCAAGGTCCGGTTCTTGGGCGAGGCCGGTAGCACACGGGTTGTCTGTGAGGTCGCGGGCGGCGATCCCGGCTACGGCGAGACCTCGAAGATGCTCGCCGAGGCCGCGCTGTCCCTGGCCCGCGACGATCTGCCGCCGACGGCCGGGCAGGTGACGCCGGCGGTGGCCTTCGGCCAGACCCTGATCGACCGCCTCAGCGCCGCCGGGATCAGCTTCGAGCGCGTGGAGTAACCGTGACCCTGACCCCGGGCGAGGCGATCGACACCGCGAACGAGGCTTTTGGCCGCCACCCGGGGTACCGCGCGCTGCACGCCCGCGGGGTGATCTGCCGGGGCACATTCACCGCCACCACGGAGGCCGCAGCGCTGTCCCGGGCCGCCCACCTGGCCGGGCCCGAGGTCCCGGTGACCGTGCGGTTCTCCAACGGCGCCGGCAATCCCGAGCATCCTGACTGGGCGCCCGATCCGCGCGGGCTGGCGGTCAAGTTCTATCTCCCCGACGGCTCCCGGACCGACATCGTGGCCGTCTCCTCCCCACTGTTTCCGACCCGTACCCCGGAGGGATTCATCGAGCTGATCAGGGCCCAGGCGGCCGGCCCGGCCGCGGCCTGGAAGTTCCCACTGTTCCTGCGCCGGAATCCCGAAGCGCTTCGCGTCCTGCCGCGGGTGATGCCGTCGCTGGCTCCGCCGGCCGGCTACGACACGATCGCCTACTACGGCCTGCACGCCTTCAAGTGGTCAGACGCCGGCGGCGGCTCACGCTTTGTCCGCTACGAGCTCCGTCCGGCGGCCGGGGTGACGCGGCTGACGCCGTGGGCCGCCCGGCGGCGACCGCGCGACTACCTGCAGACCGGGATCCTCGAGCGGCTGTCGGATGGCCCGGTGATGTTCTCGGTCGAGGTGCGGGTGGCGGAGCTCGGTGATCCGGTCGATGACCCGAGCGCCGCGTGGCCGCGCAGCCGCCGCCGGGTCACCGTCGGGACCCTTTCGGTGACCGGGCCCGACCACGAGCGTGACCAGGGCGGTGACGTGCTCGTGTTCGACCCCTCGCGGGTCACCGACGGGATCGAGTGCTCCGAGGACCCGGTGCTCGCCTTCCGGCCCGCCGCCTACTCGGAGTCGATCCGTCGGCGCACGGCGACTTGACCGATCTGCGCCGGGATGGGGCGGCGGCCCTGGAGTGGGCGGCGTCCTACCTGGAGCACGTCCGCGACCTGCCGGTGCTGGCCGACGTGGAGCCGGGCGCCATCGCCGCGGCTCTGCCGGCGTCGGCGCCGGAGGAGGGTGAGCCGTTCTCCGCGGTCCTCCGTGACCTGGACGAGATCCTCCTGCCCGGCATCACCCACTGGCAGCACCCCCGCTATTTCGCCTACTTCGCCACCAGTGCCGCGGAGCCGGCCATCCTGGCCGAGCTGGTGGCCGCCACGCTCAACTCGGTGGCCATCCTGTGGCGGACAGCTCCGGCGGCGACCGAGCTCGAGGCCGTGGTGCTCAGGTGGGTGGCCGAGCTGCTCGGGCTGCCCACCGAGTGGCACGGGCACATCGAGGACAGCGCCTCGACCTCCACGTTGGCCGCCCTGATCGCCGCCCGCGAGGCCACGGGACGCGACCTCGTCGTGTGCTCGGATCAGGCGCACTCCTCGGTGGCCAAGGCCGCCCGGATGCTCGGGCTCCGCCTAAATGAGATTGAGTCTGATTCTCGTTTTCGTTTGCGGGCCGAGCGCCTGCCCGACCTGCGCCAGGCTGCGGCGGTGGTGGCCACGGTGGGCACCACTGCGACCACCTCGGTCGATCCGGTGGGCGCGGTGGCCGACGCGTGCGCGGCGGCCGGGGCGTGGCTTCACGTCGACGCCGCCTACGCGGGCACGGCGATGGTCTGCCCGGAGTTCCGGTGGGCCTTCGACGGCGTCTCGCGGGCCGACTCGGTGGTGGTCAACGCCCACAAGTGGATGCTCACCCCAATGGACTGCTCGCTGTTCTTCTCAGCTCGGCCAGACGCGCTGCGGGCCGCCTTCAGCCTGATCCCCGAGTACCTGCGGACCCCGGATGCCGAGGATGCCCTGTCGCTGAGCGAGTACGGCCCCGCCCTGGGGCGGCGCTTCCGGGCCCTGAAGCTGTGGGCGGTCCTGCGCTGCTTCGGCCGGGCCGGGCTGATGGCGCACGTCCGCCGCGGGGTCGCGCTGGCTGAGTCCTTCGAGTCGTGGGTCGCCGCCGACCCGGGCTGGGAGCTGTGCGCCCCGCGGCCGTTCTCGGTGGTCTGCTTCCGCTTGAACGCCCCCGACGAGGTGAACGCCGCATTGCTGACCCGGGTGAACGCCACCGGCTTGGTGTTCCTCTCGCACGCGGTGCTGCGCGGCCGGTACGTGTTGCGTTTGGCCGTGGGACAGATGAACACCGGCATCGAGGATGTCTCGATGTGTTGGTCGGTACTGCGCCGGGAGGCCGCCACACTAATTTGACACTGCTGTCACCCACGTGTGTCGCGACCGGTGACAGGGTGGGTGGATGCCTCACTCAAAGAGAAATGACGACCGGAGAGGTCGCGGATTCTCTTCGAGTGAGTTCGCGGCGCGCCAGCTCGGAGTGATTTCGGCCGTACAGCTGCTCGGCCTGGGGTTCAGTCCGAAGGAGATCCAGGGGCTGGTCAGACGCGGAATTCTCTATCCCCTGTATCCGGGGGTGTATGCCGTCGGCCATCGAAGCGTCGTGGCTCACGCGCGCCTGATCGCGGCGCTGCTCACGTGCGGTGGTTCCTCCTTCCTGAGCCATCGCACGGCCGCGGCCGTGCGTGGGCTCCGGCCGGTGAACACCCGCCGGATCGAGGTCACGGTCCCCGGGAAGCGTCTCGGAGCCAGGACCGGGATCGTGATCCACCAGTCAGCGCGGCCCGACGATGCGGATATGACCACCTACAACGGACTGCGGGTCAGCTCGGTCCCCCGGATGCTGATCGAGTCAGCCCCGACAGAGTCCCAGCGCGAGCTCGAGCGGCTGATCACCGAGGCGGTGCGCAAACGACTGCTCGACTTCCCTGCCCTGGAGGACGCGCTGCACAGAAGCGCGCGCCGGCCCGGGCTAGCCAAGCTGAAGCGGGCCCTGCGGGACTACCGGCCGGGCCCGGGCCGCAAGTCGGGCCTCGAGCGGGCCTTCGATGAGCTCATCAAGGACACCGGGATCCCCGAGCCCCAGCGCAATGTCCACATCGAATGGCTGGGAGCTTGACTGTTACTGGCCCGAGCACAAGCTCGCGGTCGAGCTCGACGGCCGCAACTACCACACCGCCGTAAAGGACATGGAGCGGGACCGCTACAAGGACACGCAGCTGCTGCTGCTCGGGATCCGTCCGGTCCGCATCACCGAGCTGCGCTTCGAGCTCGAGCCCGGCCGGATCCTCGCCGACCTGAGAAACGCTGACTACTTGAGCTCGGCCGAGGTCTTGCCCAGCAGCTGGCGGGCGACGATCAGCAGCTGGATCTGCTGGGTGCCCTCGAACAGGTCGAGGATCTTGGCGTCCCGGGCCCACTTCTCGAGCAGCTCGCCCTCGGCGTAGCCGGTGGCTCCGCACAGGGCCACGCAGCGCAGGGCGACGTCGGTGCCCATCCGCCCCGCCTTGGCCTTGGCCATCGAGGCCTGCAGCGAGTTGGGCTTGCGGTTATCGGCCATCCAGGCGGCCTGCAGGGTCAAGAGGCGGGCGGCCTCCCAGTCGGCCTCCATGGCGATGAACTCCGCGGCGGCCGCGCTCTGAAGCAGCGGGGGGAGGTCGTAGTCGATCTCGATCCCGGCCGACTCCAGGTGCTCGCGGGTCAGCTCGAGACAGGCCCGGGCCACGCCGACGGCCATCCCCGCCACCAGGGGCCGCGTGTTGTCGAAGGTCTGCATGACCCCGGAGAAGCCGCCCTTGGGGGCGATCTCCGCGTCGCCGAGCAGGTTCTCCTTGGGCACCCGGCAGTCCTCGAGGAAGAAGTTGGCCGTGTCCGAGGCCCGGATGCCCAGCTTGTGCTCGAGCCGGTCAAGCTTCAGACCGGGATTGTCGCGCTCGACCACGAAGGACTTGATCGCCGCCCGGCCCTGACTCCGGTCAAGCGAGGCCCAGACGACGATCAGCTCGGCGCGATCACCGCTGGTCACGTAGATCTTCTCGCCGTTGAGCACGTACTCGCCGGTCTCCTCGTCCAGCCGAGCGGTGGTGCGGATGGCGGCGGAGTCAGAGCCGGCCTCGGGCTCGGTGATGGCCATGGCGGCCCATTTGCCGCCGAACCGCTTCAGCTGCTCCTCGTTGGCCACGGCGGCGATCGCCGCCTGTCCGAGGCCCTGGCGGGGCATGGCCAGCAGCAGGCCGACATCGCCCCAGCAGAGCTCGATCAACCCGAGCAGGGAGGCCATGTTGGAGCCGTTGCGGTTTCCCGTCCTCCTTGGGGGCCGGAGCCGTTGGCCGCCGCCGACCGTGCCCGCGCCGGCCCCGCCCAGCGCGCCTGACTCGTTCATGCCGTCGATCACCGCGGCGAGCATGTCGAGCTCCTTGGGGTACTCGTGCTCGGCGGTGTCGTACTTGCGGGAGTTGGGGCGGAAGATCTCTGTCGCCACCTGGTGGGACTGAGCGACCAGGCCGCTGAATTTCTTGGGGATCTCGAGGTTGATCATCAGACGAGCAGCGCCCCCTCCATCAGCCCGGCGGCGCGCAGATCGCGGTACCAGCGCTCGACCGGGTGCTCCTTGACGAAGCCGTGGCCACCGAGCATCTGAACGCCGTCGGAGCCGATCGCCATGCCGCGGTCCGCGCACAGGCGGCGGGCCAGCGCGACCTCGCGGGAGAACTCCCGCCCCTGGTCCACGCGTCCGGCGGCGCGGTAGGTGGCCAGGCGCAGGCCGTCGAGCTCGATGGCCATGTTGGCCACGGTGAAGGCCACGGCCTGGCGGTTGGAGATCGGCTCGCCGAACGCCTTGCGCTCCTTGACGTAGTCGCTCACGTACTCGAGCGTGGCCTGGCCGGTGCCGACCGCCAGCGCGCACCAGCCCAGGCGCGCGAGCGCGATGCACTCGGCGTAGACGGAGCGCTCGCCCCGCCGAGCAGGGCGGTGGCCGGCAGCTGGACCTGCTCGAGGACCAGCCGTCCGGTGGCCGCGGCGCGAATCCCCATGGCCGGATCGGGCTCGACCGAGACCCCGGCGGTGCCCGACTCGACGATGAACAGGGAGGGGCCCTGGCCGGGCAGCTCGGCGGCGATCACGAACAGCTCGCCGTCGGAGGCCCGGGGGACCAGCGCCTTGACGCCGTCAAGGACATAGCCCCCGCCGGCCTGGCGGGCCGTGGTCGAGAGGGCAAACGGGTTGAACAGCGGACCGGGCTCCATCACCGCCAGCGCGGCGGCGGGCACGTTCTCACCCACGAACTCGGGCAGGTAGGTGGCCTGCTGCTGGGCGTCACCCCACAGGCTGAGCGCGGTGGAGACAGCGGCCGGCGACAGGCAGGCCACCGCGATGCCCATGTCCCCCTGGGCCAGGGCCTCGCTCATCAGCACCGTGGTGGCGGCGGAGCGCTCCTCGACCGCGCCGCCGAGCTCCTCGGGGACGCCGATCATGGTCAGCCCGAGCTCACCGGACTGCGCCAGCAGCTCGGGCGGGGTGGCGCAGCCGGCGTCGGCGGCCTCGGCGGCGGGCGCGGACCCGGGCCAGCGCAAAGTCGCGCGTGGAGTCGCGCAGCATGGCCTGCTCGTCGGAGGGCTGGAGATCGAACAGGTCGGTGCGGGCGCCCCGAGGTTGCCGGGCCGGGCGCGACAGCCGTTGCGCGGCGGCGAACGTGCGCCCGGCGCGAGCCGCGGTGCGCCCGGTCGTCTTGCTGGCCTGATGGAGCAGGCGCACGGCCGGATCGCGCAGGCCAAGCCGGTCAATCGCCCCGGAGGAGGCGACCTTGTTCAGCGCCCGCAGGCCGACGGCCATGCCCCGCTCGGCGATGTTCGGCTCGGGAGCCATCGCCGAGCCACGATATCACGATCTGTTGTGACGTCGTTCTGTGTAATGCTGGACCTGCACGCCCTGTCGATCACTCATCGCTCGGAGGCTCTTATGGAGTTCTTATGGCGCAGGGGGCATGCTGAGAGCCGTGCGCGTGCTGATCGCCGAGGACGAGAGCCGGCTGGCCGACGCCATCGCGCGCGGCCTGCGCCGCCAGGGCATGGCCGTCGATCTGGCCCCCGACGGCGAGCAGGCGCTGGTCAAGGCCCGGGTGGTCCGCTACGACGTGCTGGTCCTCGACCGCGATCTGCCCGGGGTCCACGGCGACGACGTCTGCCGCACGGTCCGGGGCGAGCGCCCGGAGACCGGGATCCTCATGCTGACCGCCGCCGGCACGCTCGAGGACGTGATCGACGGCCTCTCGCTGGGCGCCGATGACTACCTGCCCAAGCCGTTCCGGTTCGCCGAGCTGGTGGCCCGGATCCACGCGCTGGCCCGGCGGGCCGCGCCGAGCCGGCCCCCGGTGCTCCACCACGGCGAGCTCGAGCTCGATCCCGGCCCGCCGCCGGCTGACCCGTGCGGGCCCGAGGTCGAGCTGGCCCGCAAGGAGTTCGCCGTGCTCGAGGCGCTGATGGCCGCCGACGGCGCCACCGTCTCGGCCGAGGAGCTGCTCGAGCGGGTGTGGGACGAGCACACCGACCCGTTCACTAACGTGGTCCGCATGACGATCATGACCCTGCGCCGCAAGCTCGGCGACCCGCCGATCGTCGAGACGGTGATCGGAGTCGGCTACCGGATGGCCTGATGGCCGGCCGTCGCCCGGCAGCCGGCCGCGCCAGCCGGCCGACGATCCGCCTGCGCCTGGCCCTGCTCTACGGCGCGGTCTTCCTGGTCACCGGGCGCGGTGCTGCTGACGATCGGCTACCTGCTGGTCCGCGACGGTCTGCGCGACCACCACCAGCTCACGGCACGACGCTGCGCGGCTGGGCCAGCCGGCGCTCGTCGGACCGGCTGCTCAGCCGGGCGCTCGGCGTCGCCCCCGGCTCGCCGGAGGTGAAGCTCGCCCGCGCGATCCAGCACCAGCTGCGTCCGCAGCGCCTGCACCGGCTGCTGCTCGAGTACCTCGGCGCGCTGCTGGCCATGACGCTGGTCTCGATCGCCACCGGCTACCTGCTCGCCGGCCGCGCGCTGCGGCCGCTGCGGGCGATCACCGCCACCGCCCGGCGGGTCTCGGGCGAGAACCTGGGCGAGCGGATCGCGCTGGCCGGGCCGGCCGACGAGCTGCGCGAGCTGGCCGACACCTTCGACGGCATGCTCGGCCCGCCTGGACGCCGCCTTCGCCAGCCAGCGCCGCTTCGTGGCCAACGCCTCGCACGAGCTGCGCACGCCGCTGGCCATCATGCGCACCGAGGTCGACGTCGCCCTCGCCGACCCGCGACGCCAGCACCGAGGAGCTGCGCGCGATGGGGGAGGCGGTGCGCGACACCGTCGACCGCTGCGAGCGGCTGATCGCCAGCCTGCTCGTGCTCGCCCGCAGCGAGGCCGCGCCCGGGCCGCGGCGAGCCGGTCGACCTGGCCGCGCTGGCCGGCGACTGCATCACCGACCTGCGGGCGCGCGCCCACGAGGCGCAGGTGCGACGTCCACGACGACCTCGAGCCGGCCTGGACGCGCGGCGAGCCGGCGCTGCTCGAGCGGCTGGTGGCCAACCTGCTCGACAACGGCATCCACCACAACGAGCCCGGCGGCTTCCTCGAGGTCGAGCACCGCGGCCGCGCGACGGCCGCGTCGCAGCTGCGGGTCGCCAACGGCGGCGAGCCGATCGACCCCGAGGACGCCGCCGCAGCTGACGCAGCCCTTCCGGCGCCTGCACCGCTCGGTGGGCGGCTTCGGGCTCGGCCTCTCGATCGTGCGCTCGGTGGCCGAGGCCCACGGCGGCCGACTGACGCTGACGCGCGCCGCCGAGGGCGGGCTGGAGGTCGCGGTCGAGCTCCCGCGCGTGCCCCGGACGCGCCTGCACGCGTCCGGTCGGCCGGCCGGCCGCGCGCAGCCGCCGCTCAGGCGATCCTCAGCGTCCGCTTACGGAAAGCTGACGCCTGCCGGCCTACGCTCGGCCCATGTCGAGCTGGCGTCGCCGAAACGGAGGAGTCGGAAGGCGGCGCGGAGCATCCCCGCGCTCTGTCAGCGCGCACCGTCGCCTTGCGGCGCCAGCCGACTGCGACGAATGTGCGCCTCGTCGCGTGCGGGTGAGGAATCTCCCCGCGATCCGGGGTACCGGCGGCGGCCCGGGCCATGACTCCCGCTCGGGCATGCCCGCCGGACCTCGGATCCTCGTCGCCGTTCGCGCTGCCGGCCGCAGCTAGCGCGGCCGGCTCAGCGCCGGCAGGCGCCGCGAGCCGCCGGCGCACACCGCGTACGCGCCGCGGCCAGCCCGATCACCGCGCTGCTCGGCGGCAGGCGCCGAGATCGCGTAGCTGAGGGCCAGCCCGCCCCACATCGCGCCCACGGCCAGGCGCACCCGAGAGCGCCAGGCCGGCGTACGGGCCGGGCGGTCAGCGCGCGCGCGGCACCGGCCGGGGCGGCGATCAGGCCGAGCAGCAGCAGCGCGCCCACGGCCTGGGTGCTCTCGGCCGTGACCGACGGCCAGCGCGCCGAGGAAGCCAGCCCGAGCAGCCGCACCGGCACGCCGCGCAGCATGGCCAGCTCGGGCTCGAGCGTGGACAGGAGCAGCGGCCGGGCCGCCGCCAGCACCAGCGACCGTCACCGCCAGGCGCGATGGCGGCGGCCAGCGCGGCGCCGCCGGCGCTCAGCGAGTAGATCGACCCGAACAGCGTGTTGGCGGTGGTGATCCCGCTGCCGCCGCCCGAGCTGGTGGCCAGGATGGCCAGCAGCAGCACGCCCATCCCGAGGATCCAGGCGAACGCGATCCCGGTCACCACGTCATCGGCCCGGGCGCGCGGCCCGAGCGCGCCCATCGCCCCGGCCAGCGGCGAGCGTGAGCACGAACAGCCCGATCCGCTCGTCGACCCCGACCACCGCGGCGCCGATCGCGCCCACGAAGGCGACGTGACTGAGCGCGTCGCCGGCGAACACCTGGCCGCGGAGGACGACGAACCAGCCGATGTCCCGCAGGCCAGGGCGATGAAGGTCCCGGCCAGGTACGCGTTGCGGACGAATTCGTGGGCGAACATCAACGGTCCCGCAGCCAGCGTCGGCCACGCAGGAGCACGTACAGGGCGAAGGCCAGCGTGGTCACGTAGAAGCCGACCGGGTAGATGGAGAAGTAGGCGATGGCCAGCCCGAGCCACACGATGGCCAGCGCGAAGCCGACGCTCAGGACCAGGCCGGCGCGCGGGGCGCTGGTGATCGGTCTGCGCGCAGGCGGCCGGCGCGACCAGCAGGGCGAACACCAGCAGCGCGCCGGTGATCTGGCTGGTCGCGGCGATGGCCAGCGCGAGCAGCAGGGCAGAAGGCCGCGTCGAGCCGGCCGACGGGGACGCCGCCGGCCCGGGCCACCTCGCGGTCGATGCTGGCGAACAGGAGCGGGCGGGCGATCACGGCCAGCTCGTGGCCAGGACCGCGACGGCCACGCCGAGCAGCACCAGCACCTGGGAGCGGGTGATGCCGAGGAAGGTCCCGAACAGCAGCGAGTCGGGCTCGGCCAGGACGGCCTGGTTCAGGGACAGGAACAGGAAGCCCGCGGCCAGCCCGGCGGTCTGGACGGTTCCGATCGCCGCCGTCTCGCCGCCGAACCGGCGCCGGGACGAGGCCGGGCCGCGGCCGATGGCCAGCGCGGCCACGGTGCAGGCGACGTAGTAGCCCAGCGCGATCGGCAGTCCGGCCAGCGACGCGCCCGCGGCACCGGGGAAGGCCATCACCGACAGCGTGTGCGAGGCGAAGGTCTGGCGGCGCAGGACCACGTACCAGCCGACGACCGCGGCGAGCACGGCCACGACCGTTCCCGCCAGCAGCGCGTTGACCATGAACTGAAACTGGACGAGCTCGCGCAGATCCGTGAGCAGGTCGGGGGAGAGGATCGGGTTCACGGCCGGCTCACTGCTCGTGGCGGTGGCCGTGCAGATGTGGGGCCTCGGGAGCCCCGACGACGACCAGCCGACCGTCCTCGGCGCGGAGTACCTCGACCGGCGCGCCGTAGAGCGCGGTCAGCTGCGGCGCGGTGATGACCTCGTTCACCGATCCGGTCACAGCGCGGCGGCCGGCCAGGTAGACCACGCGGTCCAGGTAGCCCAGCATCGGGTTGACGTCATGGGCGACCAGCAGCACGGCGACGCCCTCGGAGCTCGAGACCCGCCGCACGAGACCGGCCACGGCGGCCTGGTTGGGGAGATCGAGGCTGTCGAGCGGCTCATCCAGGATCAAGAGGCGCGGGCGCCGCACCAGCGCGGCGGCGATGAGCAGGCGCTGCTGCTCGCCCCCCGAGAGCTCTCCGATCGGCCGCTCGGCGTACTCGTTCGCTCCGACCAGGGAGATCACCTCGCCCACCCGCGCGCGCTCGGCGCGCCGGCGCTCGCGCGCCCGGGGGTGAGCGCCACCGGCGGGCCCCATCGGGCTCCGTCGAGGCCGAGTGAGACCAGGTCAGACCCGCGGACCCGGGTCTCGCGGTCAAAGCCGCTGCGCTGGGGGAGGTAGCCCACGCCGCCCCGGGCCTGCGCCGGGGAGACGCCGAGCACCGAGACGGTGCCCTCGGCCAGCGCCACCAGTCCGAGCAGCGCCTTCATGAGAGTCGACTTGCCGGCCCCGTTGGGGCCCAGCACGGCGATGAACTCGCCTTCGCCGACGGTCATCGACACGTGCTCGAGAATCGTCCGTCCCCCCAGCCTGAGCGTGACGCCCTCGGCCTGGACGACCGGGCTCACCGGCCCGTCGCCCGGTGAAGCGCGGCCTGGATGCCCTCCAGCTCGCTGACCTGCCACTGCTCGAAGCTGTCGCCGGCCGGGGACAGCGTCTCGGTCACGGTGGCGATCGGAATGCCCTGCGCCCGGGCCAGGCCGTTCAGGCGCTGGATCTCGGGGGTGGCGTTCTGGGCGTTGTAGACCCAGACCTTGATCGTGTGACTGGTCAGCTGCTGCTCGGCGGTGGCGGTGTCCTGGGCCGTGAGATCGGTGCCCTCGCTGACCGCGCGCATGAAGCTCGGGGGGGTGATCAGGCGCAGGCCGAGCGCCGGGGCCAGGAGCGCGAAGATGCTCTCCGAGGCCCCCACAGGAACGCCGGCGAAACGGCGCCGGATGGCGGCGATCAGGGCGTGGTAGGGGGCCAGGGAGACGGTCTCGAAGCGCTGGAGGCGCTGGGCGTAGTAGGCGGCGTGCCCGGGGTCGAGCCGCGTCAGCGTCGCGGTGATCGCCTGCGCCACCCGGACCACGTCATCGGGGTCATACCAGCGGTGGGGATTGTCCCCGGCGTGCAGACGCAGCAGGGCCCCGACGCTCACGGTCTCGCGTCCGTCGGCCGGGCTCGCCGCCAGCAGCTTCGGCGCCCAGGGGTCATATCCGACGCCGTTGACGATGGCCAGCTGGGTTTGCGCCATGGTCCGGGCGTCGGCCGCGGAGGGCTCATAGGAGTGGGGGTCCTGGGCGGGGTTGGTGATGATGCTCTGCACCTCGGCTCGGCTGCCGCCGAGCTGGCGGGCGACGCTGCCCCAGAAGTTCTCCGCCGCGACGACACGGAGGCCGTGCGGCGCGGCCGAGGCGGGCAGGGCGCCGCAGCCGCTCAGCGCGCCGGCGAGTAGGAGCAGGGGCACGACGAGGACCCGGCGCGGCATGCCCGCAACCTATCAAAATGAGAATGAGTCTTATTCTCATTCTCATTTGCGGAGCGCTAGGCTTGGGTCATGCCGATGCGCTGGGCCGACCTCGTCTACGAGTCCCTGAAGATCGCCGGCCTGAGTCGCGGGGGGGCGCGCGACCGGGTGATTGAGCTACTGGGCGACCAGTCCTGCGCGGTCACCGCGATGGACATCGAGGAGGCCCTCCGGGCCACCGGCCAGCCCACCGCCCGAGCCAGCATCTACCGCACCCTGGACCTGCTGGTCGAGCACGGACTGGCCGAGCGGGTCACCACCGGAGCCGGTCACGCCGCCTTCGAAGCCCGGCACCCCGGGGGCCACCACCACCATCTCATCTGCGACCAGTGCGGGCGCCTGATGGCCTTCCACGACACCGGCCTGGAGCGCGCCATCGACCGGCTCGAGGACCGCCTCGGGGTGCGCATCGAGAGCCACGACGTACTCCTACGCGGCGGCTGCCGCGAGTGCGACTAGGCCAGGTGCTTGCTCGGGTTCATGCCCACGCATAGGCGGGGCATCCCCGCGCCGGCGAGCGCTGTTCCTCCTCGTCCAACGCAGCCACGCGATCGGCGGCGGAGCAATCTTCGTCCCGCCATGGCCATTACGGGCGCTACACAAGGACGGCGTCGGGCGCTAAGTCCACAGCCGGGCGGGCGCCTGCTCGAGCGCTAGCCGGGCGGCGGTCCGACCGGCCTCGCGGGCCGCGTCGAGCTGGTGGAACTCGAGCAGGCCGACGCCATCCGCGCGTGGATTGATGATCAGGTCGGCGTGCCGACGCGCCGCCTCTGACGTTTTTGCGCTGCCCAACAGCAGGACCCGGGTGAGCGTCTCGCCCAGGCTGGGCGGACGCTCGGACCGGGCCGGCCCGTCGGTCGGTCGGTGACCGTCAACGGAGTGCTCAAAGGTCGCCTTGACGTCGACGGCGATGATCGGCCCCTCACTCAGGTCGGCGATGGGCGCGACCGGCAGGTTGTCAACCAGCGAGCCGTCGATGAACAGATTGCGGCCGCGTACGGCGGGCGGCCCGAGGATCGGGATGCTGAGGCTGAAGCCGACGCTCTCCCACAGCGGGCCCGAGCGGGCGAGGATCAGCCGCCCGCTGCGCAGCTCCGCGCACCCGCACATGAAGCTGCACGCCAGCTCCTCGATGGCGACGTTCCCAAACGTCCGGTGGAGCATCGCCTCGACACGCTCGCCTCGGATCAAGGAGTGGCGCGGCAGCGTGTAGTCACTCAAGGGATGACGCTGGATCCACTCCTCGAAGCAGCGGGCGTCCATCTCGTCGCCGTCCAGTTCCATGGCGAACAGCGCGCCGATGAACGCCCCCATGCTGACCCCGGCCACGCGGTCGATCTGGATGCCGGCCGCGGTGAGCTCCTCGAGGACACCGATGTGCGAGAAGGCCCGGGCCCCGCCCCCGGATAGGACGATGCCCACCGAGCGCCCGCTCAGGCGCCGCGCGGCGCGCTGCAGGTCTGACTCGAGCCAGGTCTCGCGCAGGACGTGCGATTCGATCGGATCGAGCGCAGCCGCCCAGCCGACGAGGCTGCCCGTGCCGGGTGTGACGTCGTAGGCGACCAGATCGCAGCCCCGCAACTCGGCCCGTTCTCCGAGACGGTCTGGTACCGGGCCGCCGCCGGTTACGGCCAGGATCCGGTCTGCCTGCTGCAGGCAGAACTCGGCCCACGGGCTGCCGGAAAGCGCGTTGGCCCCGTCGAGCAGGACAAGATCGTGGTCGGCCTCGGCGCGGTCCAGCAGCGGCCCATAGACGGCGGCCGGCTCGCCGTCGGCTGCTGCTGCGTCCGCCTCCCGACGGTCGAGCACGACGACAGACAGATATCGACCAAGCGCCACGGCGAGCCGGCGCGCAAGGTCAGACACCGGCACGCGATCGTCCAGTGCGGCCAGTGTCACAGTCGTGGGTCGCGGCCGTATGGTTGAGGCGGGCGCGTGCGTGTCGCGCAGCTGGCCGGCCAGAACCCGGTTGAGCGAAAGCGACAGGGCCGGGGAGTCGTTCAGCAGCTGCTCGAACTCGACCCGCGCCACCGCGAGCAGATCGCTGGCCCGTGCCGCTCGCACGGAGGCCGAGCGCGCCGAGGCGGTGAGCAGCGCCAGCTCGCCGACCGCGTCGCCGCGACCCAGCTCGCGGATCACCGCTCCAGTCGCGTCGTCGACGACTTCCAGGCGCCCCGTGCGCACGATGTACATGGCGTCGCCCGGGTCGCCCTGGCGAAACAGCCACTGTCCGGCGGAGATCCGCCTCGACTCCACGCGGTCGCCGAGCGCCTCGCGCAAGGCCGGCTCAAGGGCGGCGAACATCGGAACGCGGCCCAGGAAGTCGGCCGGGGTCTCGGGCTGCGGCGGCACGGCTGTCGCGGCGTCGACGCTGATGACGCGCCGGGCGCGTGGCCCGACACCGGCAGATATGGGCTCGGGTGAAGCCGGGCTCAGCGCTATGCGGGCGGCTTGGCCCAGGGACGGCGGCTCGTCGCCGGTGATCCGTCCGACCAGCAAACACCCGGCGCCGGCCGCGAACAGGCAGGCGGCGCCGAACGTCCACGCGTGATCGAACGCGGCCAGGGCCTGCAGCGGCGACGGCGTTCCGATGATCGCGACCACGATCGCCACGCCCAGCGCCGCGCCGACCTGACGCGAAACTGAGTTCAGGCCCGTGGCGGTGGCGAAGCTCTCGCCCGGGGCCGAGGCGACCGCCGCCCCACTGAGGTTGGGAAACAGCGTGCCCGCCCCGACCCCGAGCAGCACGATCCCGGGCAGCCACTGGCCGAGGAAGTCAGGGGTCGCGCCGACCCGCTCAACGAACCACAGCACGGCACCGCCCCAGATCAGGCCGCCCGCGACCAGCACCGGCCGGTGACCGAGGCGCTGGACGAGCCGGCTCGTCGGACCGGCGACGGCGGCAGCGACGAACGGTCCCGGCGTCAAGGACAGGCCGGCCTGCAGGACCGAGTATCGCCACACGCCGGTCAGGAACAGGACGTTGGTCAGCGTGTAGCCGTAGAACCCCGCCGCCGCGACGATCGTCATCGCGTTGGCGGCGCTGAAGGTGCGGATCCGCAGCAGCGAGAGCTCGATGATCGGCGAGCGATGCCAGGTGCACCGCCAAAAGAATGCGGCGCTCAGCCCGACGGCGGCGACAAAGGACCCGAGGATGCGAAAACTCCCCCAGCCCCACTCCTGACCCTTGACGACACCGAGCACCAGCGCGGCGATGCCGAGCGCGAACAGCAGCGCCCCGGCCAGGTCGGGCATCTGGCGTCGACCCGGGGCGCGGCTCTCGACGAGGTGGCTGCGTGCGAGGGCGATCGCCACGGCGCCGATGGGCAGGTTGACCAGGAAGACGAGCCGCCAGTCGGCGATCGACACCAGCAGGCCGCCGAGCGAGGGTCCCAAGCCGGCGGCAGCCGCGGCGACGGCCGACAGCAGGGCCACGCCGTGGGATCGACGGTCCGCAGGGAATGCGCTCAGCACGAGAGCCAGCGACGCGGGGACGAGAAACGCCGCACCCAGCGCCTGCACGATCCGGAAGGCGATTAGCAGGCTGGGCGATGGCGCAACGGCGCAGAGCAGTGACGCCGCCGTGAACAGCCCGAGGCCGAACACGAAGATCCGCCTACGCCCGAGCAGGTCGGCGATCCGTCCGGCAGCGACGAGGAAGGCCGCGAACACGATGTTGTAGGCGTTCAGCACCCACGACAGCGACGAGATCGAGCTTCCGCGAAACGACCGTTCGATGTTGGGAAAGGCGATGTTGACGATCGTGGCGTCAACGAACGCCACCGCCGCGCCCAGCGAGGCGATCGCCAGCACTGTGCGCGGCGAGGGCCGGCGCCGCCGGGCCGCGGTCGGGCCGGACGCCGCCGGTAGCGTGGTCGAGGCTGCGGTCGTCGTCACGGTGGTAGCGAGCACGGGCGCGCTAGCTCGACAGTCGGCTCGTCAGCTCGGGATGGGCGGCCAGGGCTCGGCGGGCAGCCTCACGCCCGAGTTCGCGCACGCGGGCGATCGCCTTCCAGTCCATCAGCGCGATCCCGTCCACTTGGGGAGTGATCACCAGGTCGGCGTGCAGGCGCGCGGCGGCGACTGTATCGCTGCTGCCCACCGTCACCGTCCGCACGATCGTCTCCCCGAGACGCGGGATCTCGGCCACGCTGCCGGTCAGCCCGCGCCGAACGGGGCGCCCCAGGCGCGCCAGAGCCGGCCGCTGCGCGCGCTTGAACTGTCCCATCCGGCCGGTGACGTCGACCGCGATCACGGGCCCCTCGCCGCTGCGGGCCATCGTGGCCACCGGGAGATTGTCGATCACGCCGCCGTCCACGAGCAGCCGCCCGTCCGGCGTGGCCACCGGCGGGAAGACGCCCGGGATGGCGAGGCTCGGATAGACCGCGTCGACCACCGGACCCGTGCGATGCAGCACCGCGTCGCGTCCGACGAGGTCACAGCTCAGGCAGAAGAAGCGCCGCGTCAGCTCCTCGATGCGCCGCTCGCCGAACGCGTCCCGGAGCATCCGGCGAGTCTTCACGCCCCGGACGAGCGAGAACGCGGGGAAGACGAAGTCGTTGGTGGGGTTGGTCTCTACGAAGCCGCGCTCGAAGGACTCGTTCATCTCCTCGATCGTGAAGCCGGCCGCGCTGGCCGCGGCGACCAGCGAACCGAGGCTGACGCCCGCGATCCGGTCGAAATGCACTCCCGCCGTCTCCAGCTCCTCGAGCACTCCGAGGTGGGCAAGCGCCCGCGCGCCGCCGCCGGACAGCACGACGCCCAGCGAGCGGCCGGCCAGGCGCCGGGCCAGCGCCTCGAGCGCGGCTCGCCGCTCGATGGGCTGGGCGACGACCTGCAACTCGCGCGGCGCCAGTGCCTCGAGTACGCCGACCTCGACGGCCGAGCCCAGGACGAGCAGCTCACAACCGCGCAGTGCAGCCGCCCGCCCGAGCCACTCGGGGTCGGGAGCCCCGGTACTGACTGCTACCACGAGGTCGGCCTCGCGCACGCACAGCTCCGTCCACTGCTCGTCAGGGGCCATCCCGCCGTACAGGACCAGCCGGTCGGCGTCCCGCTCGGCCAGGTCGATCGTGGCCAGCTCACCGGCGCTCAGCCGGGCCACCGACCCGTGTGCGGCCAGCGCATCAGCCAGGCCCTCGGCTACCTCGGCCGCCGGCGCCTGCGAGTCGATGCCGACGACGGTGATCGTGCGCGGAGGGGTGGCCGAGGCGATGGGCGTGCGGCTGGCCGCGAGCTGAGCGCCCATCGCGCGGGTCAGCCCAAGCGCGAAGCGCGGTGCGTCGAGGATCAGGGCCTCGAAGGCGTCACGACCCAGCTCGAGCAACTCGGTGTCGCGACTCGCCCGCGCCGACGCCGAGCGCGTGCCCTCGCGCAGCAGCGCGAGCTCGCCGAGCACGTCTCCACGACGCAGGACTCTGATCAAGGTCTCGGGTGGACCCTCGTCGACCACCTCGACCCGACCGCTGGACACGATGAACATGCTCTGGGCCGCTTCGCCCTGGTGCATGATCCACTCGCCGGCCTGCACCGGGACCTCGTTGACCTGGCCGCTGAGACGGTCGAGCAGCTCGTCGGAGAGACCGGCCAGGACCGGCACGTTGCGCAGGAACGACGTGGCGCGAGTCATCGCCCGATCCGCCTGACAACCCAGAGCTGACCGAGGATGTGTAGGCGCTCAGACGCCAAGTGGGTCGGCTAGCAGCGCTTCGGCGTCGCGCTGCACCGCTGCCCCTCCGTGCTCGCGGGCCAGCTCGGCGGCCTGCTCGAGCATTCCCCGGGCGCGCTGGGCGTCGGCGGCGTCTCCACGGGCCAGCAGCGCGCGGCCCCAGTTCATCCACGTGCGGGCGAGAAACAGCTTGGCTCCCAGCCGCTCGTGGACCTCGGCGGCGGCGGCGAAGTGCTCCTCGGCCGCGTCCCAGCGCTCGAGCGTCGCCGCCAGCACCCCGAGCGTTCGCTCGGCCGAGCCGGTCACGGTGAAGATCGAGGTGACGATCTGGTCTCGGTAGGGGAGCAGCTTCTCGTAGATGACTGCAGCGGGCCCGACCGCCCCCAGGCGCGCGGCGATCTCGGCGTAGCGCGCCATCCCGTTGACCCAGCCGATGTCGAACGGCAGCGAGGCGAAGTCGTCGGCGGCGGCGCGCTCGAAGATCGCCCTGGCCTCGTCGAGGCGCCCCAGCTCGCAGTAGGTGAAGGCCAGCGTCGCCTGCAGGGTCGGAAGCCCGGGCGTCTCGGCCACCCGTTGGGCGACGATGTCGACCAGCTCCGACAACCTGCCCTGCTCGTGGCGGATCGCGAACAGCTGCACGCCGACGACCATCATCGCGTCGGCCTGTCCCGACTCGTAGCCGATCCCGGCTGCCGCCAGCGTCGCCGCCTCCGCCTGCTCGAGCCGGCCGTAGAACTGGTGCTCGGTGCTGGTGTAGTAAGCCGACGCCCACCGCAGCGCCGGCTGACCCACCTCTTCGCCGATCTCGCGGTGGCGAACGCCGCCGCGCGCCACCTCCTCCATCTCGCCGAGCTGCAGCGCCGCGCCGAAGCGCCACTGCGCCGCTCCCCACTGCATCAGCGGATCGGCCAGCTCGTCGGCCAGGATCTCCAGCTCACCGCTCAGCTCCCACGTCGACTGAGCCGCGTCGGCCGAGCCGAGCTGGGCGTTGCCGGCGTAGTAGAGGACGCGGGCCAGCGCGCGACGGTCATCGTGGGCCCGGGCGCCGGCCAGCGCTTCGTCGACCAGCGCGCTGACCCGCGCCCAGTCGCCGGAGAACGTCAGCTCGGCCGCGAGCAGCGCGAGCAGCACCGGACGGTCCGCAGACTCCGGATCCACGGCCGCGATCGCCGCCTCCAGCCCGTCCACGCGCTCTCCGTCGACCTCGCCGGTCGAGGAGTGCCAGCCCCGCGTGTTCTCGAGCGTAGCCCGCACGAGTCGGGGCACATCGCCGGCCCGCCGGGCGATCGCCGCCGCCTCCAGCAGCGTCGCTCGGAACTCCGGGTCGCCGAGGTGCTTCTGGGCCACGCCGATGCCGCTCAACAGGTCACAGCGCTCGCGCGCGTCGCCCTCTTTCCCGAGCAGCTCGAGCCCCTGGTCGAACCACCGCAGCGCTTCGTCGGGGGCGAGCTGCGCCAGGGCCCGCTCTCCGGCCAGGCGGGAGTAGCTGACCGCTTTGCTCTGGTCGGCCGTGACGACCGCGCGGAAGAAGTGGTTGGCCAGCTCGGGCAGCCGCTCTCCCGGATCCTCGCCGCACAGATCCTCGAGGGCCTGGGCGATGCGCCTGTGCATGCGCGCCCGTCTCGTCGCGCTGAGCGCGTCGTACAGCGTGTGCCAGATCAGCGCATGCGAGAAGCTGAATCGGCCCACTCGCTCCGGCGACTCGATCACCACCGAGGCCTCCAGCGCCGTCTCCAGCGCGTCCAGCACCTCGTCCTCACCGCGCTCCAGCAGCCTGCGTAAGCACATCGAGGTCGAAGCTGCGCCCGACCACCGAGGCGGCGGTCAGGATCTCGCGCAGCTCATCGCCGAGACGCTCGACCCGGCGGCTGACCACGTCGCGCACGCTCTGGGGCAACCCCAGCTCGGCGATCGACTTGCTCAGACGCCAGCGGCCGCTCTCGTCCTGGGTGAGCGCACCGGACTCGGTCAGATGCTGCAGGATCTCCCCCACGAAGAACGGGTTGCCGTCGGTCTCCTGGGCGATCTCCGCCGCCAGCTCCAGGCCGAGCTCGCCGATGTCGTGACCGGCGGCCGCGGTCATCACCTGCGCCACCTCGTCGGTCCCCAGCCCGAGCAGTGCGACCCGCTCGACGCCCTCTATCCGCCGCAGCTCGGCCAGGATGTCGGTCAGCGGGTGCTCGCGATCCAGATCGGAGTCGCGGTAGGTCACCAGCAGCAGCAGCGGCGAGAGCTCCACCGTCCGGGCCACGTGCTTGAACAGGGCCAGCGACTGCTTGTCCGCCCAATGGAAGTCGTCCAGCACCAGCGTCAACGGGCCATGGGCGCAAGCTGACTCAAGCAGCCCGGCGACGGCGCCGAACAGCAGATAGCGTTCGGTCTCGGGATCGGTCTCCTGCGGCGCCGCTACGCCCGGGACGCGCTGGCCCAAGCAGCGAGCCAGGCGGGCGATCTCGCCCCCGTGGCGCGCGACGTGCTCAGTCAAGACCTCCTCCGGCGCCTCCTCGACATAACGGCTGAGCGCCTCCAGCCACGGCGCATACGGAGCCTCCAGATCCTGTGAGGCCCCGCCCCACAACACGGTCGCCCCATCGGTATGGGTGGCCAGGGCGGTGTGAGAGGCCAGCCGCGTCTTGCCAATCCCGGGTTCGCCGGAGATCAGCACCACGCGTCGAGCACCCATCTGCGCCTGGGCCCAGAGCTCGGCCAGTCGCTCACGCTCGCCCACACGCCCGACGTAGGCGGTGCCCGGCAAGGTGCGCAAGGGCCCCGGCAGCGTCACGGAGGAGAGCTCGATGCCCAGCGGCTCCCAGGCGATCTCATATGCCGGCACCGGCTCCGGGATCCCCTTGAGGTCGAGCTCGCCGACTGACTTGAAGGCCTCCCGGTCGCCGCGCGCGGCCATCATGCGCACGAGCTCGCCGGCCAGGATGCCGTCATCCGGAGCCAGCGCGCACAGCCGCGCGGACTCGATCGAGGGCATCCCGAAGTAGTCCCCCTCCTCGATCGTGGCCTCGCCCATCCCGATCCCGATCCGGATGTGAAGCTCGGCGTCCGCCCCTCGATTACGCCGGTCAATCAACTGATGCATCGCCTTAGCGCAGGCAACCGCGGCCGACGCCGTCGTGAAAGCCACCATCAGCCCATCCCCGGTGTTCTTGACCTCCCGCCCGCCGTTCTCGACGATCGCATGACGCAGAACATCGAAATGCTCCCGCCGCAGCTCATCAGCGCGCTCGGGCCCGACAGCCGACTCCAGCCGGGTCGACCCCACCAGGTCTGAGATGACGATCGCTGCAGTTTCGATAGATGCCATGGGCTGCGCCCCTAAGCCAGCAGGGGAGACAGCCTACCTACTGACACCGACGCGAGGGCTAACGGCGGTATCGAAATGGACCGGTCTTCGGTATGACCGCATCCTGACGAGCCTGGCTGAACTCGAGCCGCCCCTCGGCGTCCCGCGCCTAAGCGAACAGACCGTCGGAGTACCCGTCAGCTACCAGGTGTCGATGTTGGGGCGGCGCTTGCCCGGCCGCTCCCACCAGCCCGGGGCCGCGTCCGTGAACAGCGTGCGGATCCAGCGGCGGCTGTCGGCCGGATCGATCACGTCGTCGATCTCGAAGTAGGCGGCCATGCTCACCCCGCGCCCGCGCTCGTAGGCCGCGGCCACCGTGGCCTGATAGACCCGCTCACGCTCCTCGGGGTCCTCGATCGCCTCGAGCTCGCGGCGCATGCCCAGCCGGACGGCCCCCTCGAGACCCATGGCCCCGAACTCCGAGGTCGGCCAGCCCACGACAAAGAGCGGCGCCTTGAACGACCCCGCGGCCATCGCCTGCGCGCCCAGGCCGTAACCCTTGCGCAGCACGATCGTGCCGGTGGGCACCTCGAGGTTGGCCGCAGTCACGAACATGCGCGAGAAGTGCCGCACGGTCGCGGTCCGCTCCGCCTCGGGCCCCACCATGAACCCGGGCGTGTCGCAGAGCATCAACAGCGGCACTGCGAAGGCGTCGCACAACTGCATGAACCGGGCCGCCTTGTCGGCCCCGTCGGCGTCGATCGCGCCGCCCAGGTGAGCCGGGTTGTTGGCGATCACTCCCAGCGGGCGGCCGTCGATCCGGGCCAGGGTGGTGACCATCCCGGCGGCGAAGCCGCGGCGCAGCTCGAGGGTCTCGTCGCACAGCGCTTCGATCACCGCGCGGATGTCGTAGATCCGCTTACGGTTGGCCGGGATCAGCTCCCGGAGCGCCTCGGGCTCGGCGGCCGCGGATGCGCCGACGGGTTGCGACCGGGCGAAGAAGCTTAGGTAGCGCCGGGCCGCGGCCACCGCGGCGGCGTCGTCGGCGACGCGCAGATCGACGACCCCGGCGGCGTCCTGGACCCCGATCGGACCCACGTCCCCGGGGGCGACCAGGCCGAGGCCGCCCCCCTCGATCATGGCCGGGCCGCCCATGCCGATCGAGGCGTCCTCGGTGGCGATGACGACGTCGCAGCAGCCGAGCAGGGCGGCGTTGCCGGCGAAGCAGTAGCCCGAGGCGATCCCGATCAGGGGCACGAGTCCGCTCAGGCGGGCGAACAGATGAAAGGCCCGGCAGTCCAGCCCGGCGATGATCGGCATGTCGACGTCGCCGGGCCGGCCGCCACCGCCCTCGGCGAACAGGATCACCGGCAGGCGCCGGCGCTCGGCCAGCTCGAAGCACCGGTCCTTCTTCTGGTGGTTGCGCATGCCCTGGGTACCAGCCAGGACCGTGTAGTCGTAGGACATGGCCACGCAGGGCTGCCCGTCGACCGCGCCGACCCCTCCGACCAGGCCGTCGGCCGGGGTGCGCTCGATCAGCTCCTGCTTATCGCGTCGGGTCTCCTGGGCGGCGTACATCAGCGGCCCGTACTCCACGAACGAGTCCGGGTCGAGCAGGTCGGCCAGGTTCTCCCGCGCCGTTCGCCGCCCCTTGTCGTGGCGCCCCGCCACCGCATCGCCGCGGGCGGCGTCGAGCCCGACGGCGTGGCGCCGGCGGACCTCCTCGAGCGGCCCGTGGTCGGTCTCGTCGCCCGTCGCGCGCGCTTCGGACGAGCCGCTCCCGCCGGTGAGAAGCACGGCCAGGAGCTGCCCGGCCTCGACGTTGTCCCCGACCGCGACATCCAGGCGCTCCACGGTCGCGTCCGCGTCGGCCACCAGCTCGTGCTCCATCTTCATCGCCTCGAGCACGATCACCGGCGCGCCGGCGCTGACCGCCTCGCCCGAGGCTCGCGGCACCGCTACCACGGTGGCGGCAAACGGCGCCCGCAGGTTCATCGCTGAGCGAGTCTATTCTGCGGACATGAGCGGAGCTCCCCAGCTCTTGTGGGAACCGAGCCCGGAACGGATCCGGCGGGCCACGGTAACCCGCTACCAAGACTTCCTGAAGCGCACTCGCGGCCTCGAGTTCGCCGATTACGACGCGCTCTGGGAGTGGTCGGTGGATGACCTCGATGAGTTCTGGACCTCGATCGTCGAGTTCTTCGAGATCCGCTTCTCGAGCCAGCCCGAGGCGGTGCTCTCGGGCAGGGAGATGCCCGGCGCGCACTGGTTCCCCGGTGGGCGGGTCTCCTACGCCGAGCACATCTTCCGGGGTAAGGAACCGGGCACGGTGGCCATCCGCCATGCCTCCGAGCTCCGGGAGCTGGGGGAGTGGACGTGGTCAGAGCTGCGCGCCCAGACCGCGGCCATTGCCGCCGGCCTGCGCGCCCTCGGGGTCGGCGAGGGCGACCGCGTGGTGGCCTACATGCCCAACATCCCCGAGACGGTGGCCGCGTTCTTGGCCTGCGCCTCGCTGGGCGCGGTGTGGTCCTCGGCCGCCCCCGAGTTCGGGGCCCGCAGCGTGATCGACCGTTTCGTCCAGATCGAGCCGAAGGTGCTGCTGGCCATCGACGGCTACCGCTACGGGGGCAAGGACTACGACCGCGAGTCGACCGTGGAGAGGATCGCGGCGGAGATTCCGGGGCTCGAGAAGGTGGTCCGCTTCGGCTACCTGGACGGCACCGGCTGGGAGGACGGCTTCCTGGGCTCCGACGACGAGCTTGAGTTCACGCCAGTGGACTTCGACCATCCCCTGTGGGTGCTCTACAGCTCGGGCACCACCGGCCTGCCCAAGCCGATCGTGCACGGCCAGGGCGGGATCCTGGTCGAGCAGGTCAAGAAGATGAACCTGCACCTCGACGCGCAACCCGATGACCGCGTGTTCTGGTTCTCGACCACGGGCTGGATGATGTGGAACTTCCTCGTCGGAGTGCTGCTCACCGACGCCTCGATCGTGCTCTTCGACGGTAACCCCGGCTACCCGTCGCTGGATGTCCTCTGGGAGCTCGCCGAGCGAGCCGGGATCACCACCTTCGGGACCAGTGCGGCCTACATCGCCTCGTGCATGAAGGAGGAGGTGAGGCCGGCCCAGGGCCGGGACCTGAGCGCGCTGAAGGCCGTCGGCTCGACCGGCTCGCCGCTGGGCCCGGAGGGCTTCCAGTGGGTCTACGACCAGCTCGGCGCCGGCACCTGGCTGTTCTCGACCTCGGGCGGGACGGACATGTGCACCGCGTTCGTGGGCGGGATTCCGGTGCGGCCGGTTTACCTGGGCGAGCTCCAGTGCCGCTGTCTGGGGGCGGCGGTGGAGGCCTGGGACCCCGAGGGCAGTCCGGTGGTTGACACGGTCGGTGAGCTCGTCATCACCAAGCCGATGCCCTCGATGCCGGTCTTCTTCTGGGGCGATGCGGACGGGGAGCGGCTGCGCGAGTCCTACTTCTCCATGTATCCGGGCGTCTGGCGCCACGGTGACTGGCTCGAGATCACCTCCCGCGGGACCGCGATCATCTACGGACGCTCTGACTCGACCATCAATCGGGGCGGGGTGCGGATGGGGACCAGCGAGATCTACCGCGCGGTGCTCGACGTCCCCGAGGTGATGGACGCGCTGGTCGTCGACCTGCCCGCCGGGTCCGGCAGTGACGGCTGGATGCCCCTGTTCGTGGTCCTGCGCGAGGGGGCCACGCTCGATGACTCGTTGGTGGCCGAGATCCGCCGGCGGGTGCGCGAGGACTGCTCCCCCCGCCACGTGCCCAACGAGGTCAGGGCCATCCCTGCCGTGCCGCGGACCCTGTCGGGCAAGGTGCTCGAGGTGCCGGTCAAGCGGATCCTGACCGGGACGCCGGTGGAGGAGGCCGCCTCCCGCGAGTCGCTGGCTAATCCGGAGGCGCTTGACTACTTCGTGGACCTGGCGGCCGAGGTGTAACGGAAGCGCAAAAGTTTGAGCAGGCGGCTCGGCGGCGCGCCAGACTCCCGCGGGTGTTGGGAGATAAGGCCCGCCTGGCGAGGAAAATCTCCCAACTCGCCGGCCGGCAGTGGGGTCACGTGACCCGGGCGCAGCTACTGGAACTGGGGGTGGGCCGGTCGAGCATCGACCGGCGCGTTGGCCGCGGTGAGCTGATCAGGGTCCACGCCGGGGTCTACGCGGTTGGTCATCCGCGTCCCGAGGCTCGGGCCAAGGCCGCCGCGGCTGTCCTGGCCTGCGGGCCCGGCGCGGTCCTCAGCCACGAGTCGGCGGCCCCCCTGTGGGGCTTTCGGTCGCTCTGGCCGGCGCGGCCGGAGGTCATCGTGCCCGGGGACCGGCGGCCGCCGGGGGTGAGGACGCATCGGACCAGCACCCTGAGAAGGCGCGATGTGCGACGCCACCACGGAATTCGCGTGACGAGCCCGGCACGGACGCTGAATGACATTGCCCGACGGCTGACCCCAGCCGAGCTCACGCGGGCAGTCAACGACGCCCGGCTGGAGGCCGGGTTGCGCGGGTCCGAGCTCGAGGGTTGGCCACAGCTACGGGCACTGACCGACGAGGCTCCGACCCGCTCGGTCTTTGAGGATGCCTTCCTGGTGTTTTGCCAGCGTTTTGCCCTGCCCACGCCGCAGATCAACGTTCGCGTGGCCGGCTATGAGGTCGACGTCCTGTTCGCGGAGCAGAAGCTGATCATCGAGCTGGACGGCTACCGCTACCACCAGGGCCCGGGGAGCTTCGAGCGCGATCGCGAGCGCGACGCGGCCACCCTGGCCGCGGGTTACGAGACGATCCGCTTGACTTGGAAGCGGTTGCTTCAGGCGCCCGAACGCGAAGCGGCCAGACTGCTCTCTATCCTGGGTAAACGGGGGTATCCCTCTTACGGGACTCTTCCCTCACTCTGAAAACGTTCTCATCGACGGGCGCTCTACTGGTATCCGTAGGAGTCCGAAAAGACGATCCAGGAGATACGCAGACCATGAGCAGTTTCAGCCGATGGATTCCGGTCATCGGCGGCGCCATAGCGGGGGGAGTGATCGCCCTGATCATCGCCGGCGGTTCCAGCAGCCGCTCGGTGACCACCACTGTCACCCGTCCCGCCCAGGCCGCGCTGCCCGCCAGCTTCAGCAAGCAGACCGGGCAGAGCATCAACCAGATCTACCGCTCGGCCAGCCCCGGCGTGGTCGACATCATCGTCACCGCGCAGAGTCAGAGCCCCGGTTTCGGCTTCTTCGGAGGCGGTGGCGGGAGCCAAAAGACCCAGGGCGAAGGCGCCGGCGTCGTCTACAACTCCCGCGGAGACATCCTCACCGATGAGCACGTGGTCGCCAACGAGACCTCGGTCAAGGTGAACTTCCAGGACGGCAAGAGCTACCCGGCGACTGTCGTCGGGACCGATCCCTCGACCGACGTGGCCGTGATCCACGTGAACGCGCCCGCCTCCGAACTGCACCCGATTACGCTGGCCAACTCCTCCGATGCCCAGGTCGGCGACCCGGTCGTGGCCATCGGCAGCCCGTTCAGCCTGCCCGAGACGACCACGCAAGGGATCGTCAGCCAGACCGGGCGGGGCATCATGGCCCCCAACGGCTACACGATCCCCAACGCGATCCAGACTGACGCGGCGATCAACCCGGGCAACTCGGGCGGACCGCTGCTCGACGCCAACGGCCACGTCCTGGGTCTCAACGACCAGATCGAGACCAACAACCAGAACGCCCAGGGCCAGGGCTCGAGCTCCGGGGTGGGCTTCGCCATCCCGTCCAACACGGTGGCCCGGATCGCCAACGAGCTGATCGGCGGGCACAAGGTCAGTCACGCCTACGTCGGCGTCAAGCTGGTCTCCGACTCGGTCGGGGGAGCGGAGATCGACGTCGTGCAGGCCGGCACCCCCGGGGCCGCGGCCGGCCTGAAGGCCCATGATCTGATTACCGCGGTCAACAGCAAGGCGATCACCACGACCGACCAGTTCATCGCCTATGTCGACACGTTCAAGCCGGGCCAGTCGGTGACGATGACGGTCAAGCGCGGGGGCCAGACCCTGCACATCAACGTCAAGCTCGGCACGCGCCCGGCGTCCACTCCGACCGGCGGCTGAGGCAGACCAAGGTCAGACGCTCTCGGCCGGATCCCATCCGCCGGTCGAGGGCCGCTGCGCCCTACTGAGCCGGGCCAGGTCAGACGCTCTCGGCCGCTGTCATCCGCCGGCGGCGGCCCGCGAGGCTGACCGTGAGCAGGGTCACGGCGACCACAGCCATCAGCAGCGGGCCGGTCGCCCCGTGGCCGAACACTTGGGCCACTGCGTACGCGGCGGCACCGAACAGCCCGGCGGCGGGCAAGGTGATGACCCACGCGGCGACGATGTTGCCAGCCACCCCCCAGCGCACGGCGGACAGCCGCTTGGCCGCGCCGGCGCCGATCACCCCGCCGGAGATGACGTGGGTGGAGGACAGGGGGTAGCCGAGGTGGGAGGAGAGCAGGATGACGATCGCCCCCGCACCCTGGGCCGAGAAGCCCTGGGCGGAGTCCATGCGAATGATCCGGCTGCCCACGGTGCGGATGATCCGCCAGCCCCCGGCGTAGGTGCCGAGCGAGATCGCCGTGGCCGCGCAGATGATCACCCATACCGGGACCGATACGTGCTTGGCGCTGAGCGTTCCGTGGGCGACCAGAGCGAGGGTGATGACCCCCATCGTCTTCTGGGCGTCGTTGGTGCCGTGGGCCAGTGAGAGTGCCGAGCTCGAGAAGATCTGGCCGATGCGAAAGCCGCGGGCCACTGGGCCCGGGCGGCGGCGGGCGAAGATGCGGTAGATGACGATGATGGCCAGCCCGGCGGCGGCGAACGCGACTACCGGAGCGATCAGGGCGGGGATGATCACCTTGTCGAGCAGGCCGGAGAACTTCACGCCGCCCCCGCCGACCGCGGCCAGCATGGCTCCGATGACTCCGCCGATCAGGGCATGGGAGGAGCTCGAGGGCAGGCCGTAGGCCCAGGTGACGAGGTTCCAGGCGATCGCCCCGGCCAGTCCGGCGAAGGCGATCAGCTCGGTGACCTGGCCAGCTTGGATGATCCCCGTGGCCACGGTGGCGGCCACCTTCAGGGAGATGAACGCACCGACGAAGTTCAGCACCGAGGCCAGGCCGATCGCGGTGCGCGGGCCCATCGCACGGGTCGAGATCGATGCGGCGACGACATTGGCCGTGTCGTGGAAGCCGTTGGTGAAGTCGAAGGCCAGGGCGGTGGCCACGACGATGACGAGCAGCAGCGTGCTGTGCATGAGACAAAAAAACCCTAGGTCAGAGTGCGGTCAGCTCGAGAAGCTGGCGGCCCAGGCCAGGGTGCGTTCCATGAGCTCCACGTGAACGCTGCGGGTGGCACCCTGACGGCGCTCCCAGCGGCCGTCTGATTGCATCACCCAGGCGTTGGTGTCGTCGGCCCGACAGCGCTCGATCGTGTCCTCGAGCTCGGCCTGGAGCTCAGGCGACTCGATCGGGACCATCAGCTCGACGCGCTTGTCCAGATTGCGGGGCATGAGGTCAGCGGAGCCGATGTAGTAGGCGTGCTCATCCCCGCGGTGAAACGAGTAGATGCGGGAGTGCTCGAGGAACCGGCCGACGACCGAGGTGACGTTGATCATCTCGCTCACCCCCGGGATGCCCGGGACCAGGCAGCAGATGCCACGGACGTTCAAATCGATCGGCACCCCGGCCCGGGAGGCCTCATACAGGGCGTGGATGATCCGGCGGTCGACCAGCGAGTTCATCTTCATGACGATCCGGCTGCTCTGGCCGGACTGATGGGCCTCGACCGTGCGCTCGATCTCCTGCATCAGGGGCTCGCGCATCCAGGTCGGGGCGACGAGCGCCTTGCTCTGCGGCTCGGGATGGCCGTAGCCAGTCAGTGTGTTGAACAGGTTGGCCACCTCGCCGGTGATCTCCCGGTCGGTGGTGAAGAGGGCAAAATCCTCGTACAGACGGGCGTTCTTGGCGTGGAAGTTTCCGGTGCCGATCATCGCGTAGTGACGCACGCCGGAGCGCTCCCGGCGGACGATGAGGATCGCCTTGGCATGGGTCTTCAGCCCCGGGATCCCGTGGACGACGTGGGCGCCGACCTCCTCCAGCGCGCGGGACCAGCGGATGTTCTGGCGCTCATCGAAGCGGGCCTTCAGCTCGACCAGGCAGACGGCCTGCTTGCCCTTCTCGGCGGCCTCGATCAGCGACGGGACCAGAGCCGAATCGTCCGAGGTCCGGTACACGGTCATCTTGATGGCCAGAACGTTCGGATCGTCCACGGCCTGCTTGACGAACCGTTCGGCGCTCGAGGAAAAGGACACGTAGGGGTAGTGGACCAGGACGTCGCTCGAGCGCATGGCCCGGAACAGGTCGGGTTGGTTCTCGGAGTCTCCGGCGGCGACGCTCAAACCGGTCTGGGTCACCGGGGTCCAGGCCGGCCAGCGGATCTCGGGATGGCCGTCGACCCCGGCGATCTGCCACAGGTCGCCCATGTCGAGCAGCCCCTCGACGTCGTAGACCTGGACCTCCTCGACGCCGAGCCACTCGATCAGGCGGGTGCGGAGCGCCGGCTCCATGCTCGCCCCGACCTCGAGGCGGACGACTTCCCCGAAGCGCCGGCGCCGGAGCTCGTCCTCGACGGCCTGGAGCAGGTCGTCGGCCTCATCTGAGACCTCGAAGTCGGCATCGCGGGTCACCCGGAAAAGGTCGTAGCTGAGGATCTCCATCCCGGGGAAGAGCACGTCGAGGTGCTCGGCGATGATGTCCTCCAGGGGGATGAAGGTATGCCGGGAGATCTCCACGAAGCGGGGCAGGACCTCCTTGGGCACCTTGACCCGGGCGAAGGCCTCATGGTCGAGGTCGGGATCCTGGAGGCGGACCAGCAGGCTCAGGGACAGATTGGAGATGTAGGGGAAGGGGCGGCCGGGCCCGACGGCCAACGGCGTGAGCACCGGGAAGATCTGCTCGCGGAAGTGGCGCTCGATGTCCTCGGCCGGGGCGCCGGACTCGCGGCAGCCCGTGACCCGGATCCCGGCCTGGCTCAGCTCGGGGCAGATCACGTCGGAGAACTGGCGGGAGTGGCGCCGGTCGAGCTCGCGCACCTTTTCGGCGATCCCGTCCAGCACCTCGGTGGGGCTGAGGCCGTCGGCGCTGCGGGAGTCGATCCGCGCGTCGAGGAGATCATGCACCCCGGCCACGCGGATCATGAAGAACTCGTCCAGGTTGGTGACGAAGATGGCCAGGAACTTCAACCGCTCGATCAGCGGCAGCGACTCGTCCTCGGCCAGCTGAAGCACGCGATCGTTGAAGTCGAGCCAGGAGAGCTCGCGGTTGACGTACAGCGAGCGGTCATCGAGGTCGAGCTCGGCGCCGGGCTCGAGCTGGGTGGCCGAATCGGTCACGCGACGCGCGTGCCGGCGGCGATCGCGGTCAGCTCGCTGGGTCGGAGCAGGACGATCAGCTCGCCCTTGTCGACGGCGGCCAGGCCCCCCTTGCGCATGCGGGCCTGGGCACCGGTCAGGGCGTGCACGGTGAGCGTGAACGAGGGGTCGTGCCCGACCAGCAGCACGTCACCGAGGCCGGCGACCAGATCCTCAGAGTCAAACGGCTCCCCGGCGAGACGGCGCTCAAGCGTGACCTCGACCCCGAGCGGCGCGCAGGCCAGCTGGGCGGTCTGCAGGGCGCGCAGCTTGGGGCTGGACAGGCAGGCGTCGAGCTTCACTCCCAGGCGCTCCAGGGCGTAGCCGGCGTCCTCGGCCTGGCGCGTGCCCCGCTCGGTCAGCGGACGCTCGTCGTCCGGCAGGCCGTCAGCCGCCTCGGCGTGGCGCAGCAACCAGAGCATGGCGCTCACTCTACGACCCCGGGCAATCCCGGGTCCAGGAAGCTGCCGGCCGGCTGAGCCGCTCAGCCGATGAGCAGGCGGCGGTCGAAGACGCGCTCAAACACCTCGCCGTCTCCGTAGCGCTCAACGCTCCAACGGGGCAGCGTGAGGTCCCCGGCCGCCTCGAGATGCAGGTCGACCCCGTGCCCGTTGGCCCGCAGGCGAGCCGTGGAGACCGACTGGTCCCGGCCCCGCTCGAGGTGCTCGGCCAGGCGCAGGACGACCGCACAGCGCTCGAGCAGTTGCTCATCGCCGCGACGGGTCAGGGGCTCGATCACCCCCAGCTTGGGTATGCCTTTGCGGTGGTAGCGGGTGATCTGGGCGATCAGGGCCCGCTCACGGGGATCGAAGCCGTAGAGCTCGGCGTTCTCGATCAGATAGCGCGAGTGCTTGTGATGATCCGCATATGAAATTGTCATGCCGACGTCGTGCAGCATGGCCGCGGCCCACAGGAGCTCGCGCTCGCCTGGCTCGGGCTCGAACAGGCCTCCGGCCACGAGGCTGTCCCACATCTGGGTGCTGAGCCGGGCCACGTGCTCGACGTGGGGAATGTCCGACTCGTACTGGATGGCCAGGTTGCCGACCGCCGCCGAGCGCACGTCGTCGAACAGGGGCGCGGAGCCCGCGAGCAGGGTGCGGGCGATGAAGACGCCCTCGCGCAGCCCCGCCTCGGTGGCCTCGATGCCATCGAAGCCGCCAAGCTCGACCACCGCCTCGAGGACCAGCGCCGAGGCGAGGATGATGTCGCCGCGGCCGGGTTTGATCCCGGGCACGGCGCCCCGCTCCGCGGCCGGCAGGTCGGCCAGCAAATCGATCAGCTTGCCCAGCGCCTCGGGGCGCAGGACGAAGCCCTGGACGCCGACGTCGAAGGCCCCGTCTGACTCCGCGGCCGCGGCGGCCAGGTTGCGCACCGCGCCACCGATCCCCACCAGGCGCGGTCCCGAGCCCGGCAGCCAGCGAAGCTCGGACAGCGTTTCCCGCACGTGGGCGCGCACACGTTGGAGCTCCTTCTTCTTGGCCGGTCCCGCGCCGGGAAGAAACTCCTCGCTGACGCGCACGGCTCCGAGCGGGAAGGAGGCGATTTCCCCGGCCTGGCGCTCGGAGACTCGCGTCAGCTGCAGGCTCCCGCCGCCGATGTCGAGGACCACCCCGTCGCGCATCGTGCTCGTGTTGACGGCGGCCACGTAGCCGAACCAGGCCTCCTCGTGGGCGGAGATGACCTCGACGCGCAGCCCCGTGTCCTCCTCGGCGTCGGACAGGAACCGGGGCCCGTTGGCCGCCTCGCGGAGAGCCGAGGTGGCGACGACGTGGACGTCATCGCGGCTCAGGCCCTCCGCGCGGCAGAAGCGCTCGAACACCGACAGGGTCTCGCGGCCACGCTCCATGGCCTCGAAGCTGAGCTGTCCAGTGGAGCCGAGGCCGGCCCCGATCCGGACCGTCTCATAGAGCTCGTCGGTCCGCTTCCACCAGGCGCCGGGGGAGAAGGTGAATACGACCAGGCGCCATGAGTTCGACCCCAGGTCGACGACCGCGACCTGGCGGGTGCTCTGCGCGATCCGGGCCCCCGCGCGCGTCGTACGCCAGCTCACGCCCCCATGATGGGGCCCTCAGCGGACGGTGGCCCTGTCCAGCGGGGTCCGAGTCAGGTCGGGGCGGGCTCGTCGCGCAGGGCGCGGATCGCCGTGAGCACGGCGAGGACTGTCATCAGCACGGCGCTGCCCACGCACCACTGGCAGATCGCCTTGATGGTGAACAGTTCTCTGTAGGTCAAATACATGCTGAAGCCGAAGCCGATCAGGGCGATGGCGAAGCCGGCCACACGGCCGGTCTCGCCCCGGACGAGCAGCGAGCCGAGGATGCCGATGTACCCGACCAGGCCGAGCACGGCCACGGGGACCCCGTCGAGCTTGGCGTAGCGCGAAGCCTGCACTGTCTCGCAGCCGCCGCTCGAGAGGCAGAGGACCTTGAGCCCCTCGTAGTGGACGTAGGTCAGGTATGCGGCGATGGCGGTGCCGATCAAGGCCAGCACGAGGATGGCCATGCGCAGCCGCCTGTCGCTCGCGGCAGCGTCCCGCGCCGGGCGGCTGGCGGTGAGGGTGCTCACGCCACCTTCTGGATGGCCTGCCGAAGCTGCGAATAGCTGACGTCGCTGGCGTAGGCCGTCTGCCCCTTGGGCCCGCTGAAGACCAGCGTCGGCGTGCCGGTCACCCCGAGCTTGGAGCCCGCCTGGTCCTCTGAGACGACCTGCGTGCTCAGCGTCGAGTTGTTGCGGTCAGCCTCCCACTTGACCAAGTCAAGGCCCGGCACCTGCTTGGCCAGGGCCTGCAGGTAGGACTCGGTGACGTAGCCCGAGCCCTCGGCGCCCTGCTCGTGGTAGAAGAGCTCGGCGTAGTCCCAGAACTTGTCCTGCATGCCGGCGGCCAGCGCGGCGACCTGCTGGGTCTTGAATACCGTGGGGTCGGGGGTGGCGGTCTTGAACGCCTTGTAGACGATCTGCACCTTGCCCTGGCGGACCTCGTTCGAGACCAGCTGGGAGAGGCCGCCCTGAAGCGTGAAGGCCTGGCAGATCGGGCACTCCAGATCCCCGTAGTAGGTCATGGTCACCGGCGCCTTGGGGTTGCCCAGCCGCGTACCGGACTGGGGGATCCCGCTGAGCAGGCTGGAGACGGTGGCCACCGTGCTGGCCTGCTGCTTGCCCTTCTGCAGGCCGGTGGCGCTGCTGCCGCCACTGGAGACGGCGATGGCCACCGCGAGCACGGCGACGGCGACCAGGACGACCCCGCCGACCATCCGCAGCCGCCGATCCCGGCGGGCGCGCTCGGCACGGGCCTTCTCCTCGGCCAGCCGGCGCAGTCGGGCTTGTTCCTTTTGCTCTTTACGCGAGGCCATGGCGTCTTCTTGGGGTGCGGGAGGGACGACAGATCAGAGCACCCCTGGCCACCAGGATAGCGAGGCCGCAGGCCGGGAGACGCGGCTCAGGAGGCGACCTTCAGCGTGAACGGCGCGGTCAGGATCTTGCCGTGCTGCTTCATCTGCAGAAACAGCCGCCAGGTCCCGCCGACCGGGAGGAGCACGCCCACGGTGAGCCGGCCCGGCGTCGCGTGGCCGCTGATCCGGCTGGCAGGTGACGTCCGGGCAGGCTGCCGCAGTTGGGCGCGTTCGGCGCGCAGATGTGGGTGTGGAAGTAGTCCAGCGAGCCCTGCCGGAAGAAGATCGCGTGGGCCAGGGCGCCGAACCAGGGGACGAAGTTGACTCTCTGCCCGGACGGCGAGGTCACGTTGACGTGGAGGAACTCGGCCTGGATGGCGTGGATCTGCGCGTGGCCCTGCATGTCGAAGTGGTAGCCGTCGATGACCTCATCGGCGTGGAACGGGGGCAGGGGCTTGGGGTGGTAGGGCCCCGCGACCTGGACGTTGCGGAAGAGCTGGAAGTTGGGCTGGCCGCCGGGAATGTTCGGGTACACGTCGACCAGCACGTGGTAGGGGCCGGGCGCCGGGAAGGTGATGCGCTGGTGCAGCACGCCGCTGGCGGTGATCGGCGGGTGCTGATGGATGATGTAGGCCAGGTCATCGCGGACGATGATCAGGTGAACGCCGGTGTGGGGTCCCGGACCGGTCTTGTAGCTGGTCAGCGTCTTGCCGCTGGGTAGCTGCACCGAGAAGGACATGGTCACCGGGTGGCCGGGCTTCGAGGTGCCCGTGGGGCTGAACTGGCCGAGCGTGAACTCGCGGGCCGCGGCAACCTTGGGCACGGTCACGCCGCCGCCGCCCGAGCCCGAGCCGCAGGCGGCCAGGCCGAGCATCACGGCGAGCGCAGCGAGCGCGAGCGATGGCCTACGGACGCTCATCGCAGGGCTGCCTCGAGCGCCCGGCGAAGCTCGGTGGTGCCGAAGGCGCCCTCGAGGCGAGCGGTGATGATGCCGTGGCGGTTGATCGTGAACAACCACGGCTCGGTCTCCAGGTGGAAGGCCTTCATCTGCTTGCGCAGGCCCTGCTTGGGCTGGTTGTGCGCGTAGACCTCCTCATGAATGAAGATGATCTTGCCCGCGAAGGCATGCTGGAGGGAGACGGTGACGTCGGTCACCGGCCCGCACACCCGGGAGATGCAGAACTGCGGGGTTGAGAAGAGCAGGGCCACCGGCCGCTTGCCCAGGACCGCGCTGAGGGAGGTTGAATGCATCTGCTCGGGCGGGATGCGGGTGGTCAGAAGGCTGATGTTGCCGCCCACGGTGGCCGGGGTGTCGGTGGCCACGTCGGGGGCGCGCTGGCCGACGGCGGGAATCGGCGAGGATGACGCCACGGCGATCTCCCCGGGGGCGCCGATGAGCCCGTGCGCGGTCCGGGTGAGGCTCAGGACCGTGTAGGTGCCGGCGTGAGGGATGGGTAGCTGGGTCGCGTAGATGGCCTGGATGCCGCCCGGTCCGGCGTTCTGCTTGCTGCGGTACTGAGGGGGGACGGTCATCGGGTCGGCCGGGGCCAGGAACGGTCCTCGAGCCGGAGAGTGGGCTGACTTCGCGATGTAGATCGCCGTCGGCGCGTAGATGAATCCCCCTGAGGAGGCGTTCAGGCCGAAGGCCAGCCGCCGGACCCCGGGGGTGAAGGTTCCCGTGGCGGCGCCGAACTGGGCGCTCGACTTGACCAGCGCGCCGAGCTGGGTCAGCGAGCGGCCGCGGGCGGGGGGAAACTGGGCGCTGCGGGGATGCTCGGCGGCGGGCAGCTCGGCGATCGCCGGCGGAGGCGCGGCGCTGGTGCTGGCCGATGCGCTCGCGCTCTGGCTGGTGGCGGCGGTGCTCGAATGCGCGGCGCTCGAGGACGAGCTCGACGAGGAGGATCCGCAACCGGCCAGGGGCAGGGCCAGCGCCGTGAGGCCGGCGAGAAGTCCGGCGAGGCGGCGGGCGGATGGATGTCTGATGGCGTTCATCATGCGCACTCGATCCCGCAGGCACCCCGCCCCCGGCGGATCTTCTTCCGCGGCGCCACCGGCTGAGCTAAATCTACAAGCGAGCGGCTTTGGCCGCATTTAGCGTGTAAATATCCTGTGACTCGGCGGACACAGGCCCGAGCGGCGTTGAGGACCTGCATTACAGTGAGCCCCATGGCGCCCGAGCGAACCGAGATGCTGTCCGGTAGCACCGCCCCGGCCGGTCCCGCCGGCGGGCAGCGAAGCGGAAACCGGCTCCGGTTGGCCGTCCTCGACCGCGACACCGGGTTCGGCCAGGTCCTGTCCAACCGGCTCTCGGCGCTCGGAGGCGAGTACCGCGCGCTGAGCGCGCCGGCCAGCACCGACGCGCTGGTGTCCATGCGGCTGAACGCGGTCGTCATCGACCTGGCCGTCCTGGGTCCCGGCGGTTGGGATTACCTCGAGCGGATCTGCGTCCGGCTGCCCGGGCTGGCCGTGATCGTGTGCACCGGGTCGTCCTCGGTGGCCCAGCGGGTCCGGGGCCTGCGCCTCGGGGCCGATGCCTGGGTGACCAAGCCCTGTCACGCCGAGGAGCTGATCTGCGTGGTCGAGGCCGCGGTCAGGCGTCACCGTCGCGCCGAGATGCCGACGCTCGAAACCGCTGCCCGCTTTGGTCAAATTACCGTGCGGCGTGACCTCTACCAGGCCTACGTGCGTGATCGAAGCCTCGAGCTGACCGCGCGGGAATTCGAGATCCTCTACCTGCTCACCGGGTCTGACCGCGTGCTGCGCCGCGAGGACATATACGAACGCGTGTGGGGCTATGCGATGGCCCATGGAGACCGCTCGGTCGACGTGTTCATCCGCAAGCTCAGGCAGAAGCTGCGGGCCGCCTCCCCGGACTGGAGCTATATCCACACGCACTTCGGAGTCGGCTACCGGTTCGCTCCCGAGCCAACCGTCGGCGACCCCGCCGTGGGCGACGTAGCCGCCGGCGACCCCGCCGCCCGCGATGCCCGAGAGCTCGAGGCCGAGGCCGCGCCCCGGCCGGACGCCCCCGATCTTGATTCCGCGCCCCGGGCGGCCGACCCCGATCTTGATCCCGCGCTGACCGCCTAATCCAGGCCTGCCCAGACCGGGGTGGGACTCGGGCTCGGGCTCGGGCCGCTCGACATCCTGCCCGAAGAGCACCTGGCCCGCGCCGGCGGGCGGGCCCTGATGCTCTCGATCCGGGAGCTGAGGCTCCTGACCGAGCTGGCCCGGCGGACCGATCGCATCATGGCCCGCGAGGAGCTGTTCGCTCTTGTGTGGGAGAGGGAGATGCGGGTCGGCGATCGCTCGGTGGATGTCTACGTCCGCAAGCTGCGGGTCAAGCTCGAGGCAGCACTCCCGGGATGGTCCTTCATCCACACGCACTTCGGCTTCGGCTACCGGCTGACCGCCGAGCGGAAACCGCAGTCCAACCAGCGGTTCACAACTGGTTAACACCCTCGGCCCCAGCGGCGCCGAGACTAGCCCCATTCCAATGACCAAGGAGAACAAAGTGCGTACAAGTCGTATCGGTGCAGTTGTGGCGGTCCTCACCGCCTCGCTGGCGATCGCGGCGTGCGGTTCGAGCAGCAGCAGCAGCTCCTCGAAGTCGGGAGGCTCGGGCGCGGGGAGCGGCTCGGGCAGCGGAGGCGCCCCGGCCACTCTCAACGCAGCCGGCTCGACGCTGGCCGCACCCATCTACCAGCAGTGGGGCTCGACGCTCAAGGGTCAGGGCCTGACCATCAACTACAACCCGGTCGGCTCGGGCGCCGGCGTGGCCGACCTGCAGACCGCCACGGTCCAGTTCGCCGGCTCTGACCCGGCGCTGAAGCCGACCGATACGGCCAAGCTGAAGGGGCCGGCACTGCAGTTCCCGGTCGCCTTCGGCGGCATCACCGTGTCCTACAACCTGCCCGGCATCAAGAGCGGGCTGAAGCTCGACGGGGCGACGATCGCCGACATCTACCTGGGCAAGATCAAGACCTGGAACGATCCGGCGATCGCCAAGCTCAACCCGGGCATGAAGCTGCCCGGCACGAGCATCACAGTCGTGCATCGTTCTGACTCCTCGGGAACCACGAAGGGCTTCACGACCTTCCTCGAGGACTACAGCCCGACCTGGAAGTCACAGGTGGGCGCCGACAAGGACGTCAAGTGGCCGACCGGCACCGGCGCGGCGAAGAACTCCGGCGTGGCCGCGGCCGTCAAGCAGACGCCGGGCGCGGTCGGGTACGTCGAGCAGGCCTACGCGCTGATCAACGGCTTCACCTACGCGGCGGTGAAGAATTCGCACGGCCAGTACATCCTGCCCACGATCGCCAACACCTCAGCGGCGGCCACGGGCATCGCGGTGCCCAAGACGCTGGGCATCTCGACCATCAACGAGGGCGGAGCGAGCGCGTATCCGATCGTCTCGCAGACGTTCCTGGACGTCTACCAGGACCCGTGCAAGTCGGGTGGGGCAAGCGCGGCGACGGCGAGCGGGCTGAAGCGCTTTCTGACCTACGCCTTCGGGGCTGGTCAGCAGACGCTCGGCTCGGGTTCCGGCAAGCTGCCCTACGCCCCGTTGCCGTCCTCGCTGGCTGCTAAAGACATGGCCCAGTTGAAGACCATGACCTGCAACGGCTCGGCGATTTCGTAGGTAGTGGAGGCCAGCGCCACCACCGCTCCGGGCGGCCGCTCGCGTTTCGAGCGGTCGCCGGTCAGCCGGCTGCCGGACCAGGTGCTGCGGTGGGGCCTCACCGGCCTCGCGGCGGCGATCCTGGCCCTGCTCGCGTTCTTCTTCATTCGCCTGATCGGCGAGTCCTCGAGCACGTTCAGCTCGTTCGGACTGAGCTTCGTGTTCGGCAACGACTGGGACGTCAGCCGCAGCATCTACCACGGCTTCCCGCTGCTGTTCGGGACGCTGGTGACCTCGGTCATCGCGCTGATCATCGGCGTCCCGGTGGCGATCTCGGCCGCCCTGTTCGTGACCGAGCTCTGCCCGCGCCGGCTGCGGGGCCCGCTCACCGTGCTGGTCGATCTGTTGGCCGCTGTGCCCTCGGTCGTCTACGGCCTGTGGGGCGTCTTCGTCCTGCAGCCCAAGCTGCTGCCGGCCGAGAAGTGGTTCGCCGGCACGTTCTCGTTCATCCCGTTCGTCGGCGGCGGCACCCCCACCGGGCCCAACTACTTCGTGGCCGGGCTGATCCTGGCCATCATGATCCTGCCCATCGTCTCGGCCATCGCCCGCGAGGTGATGGCCACCGTTCCGGCCGAGAACAAGGAGGCCGCGCTGGCCCTCGGGGCCACGCGGTGGGAGATGATCCGTATGTCCGTGCTGCCCTACTCGCGCCCGGGCATCACCGGCGGAGCGATGCTCGGCCTGGGGCGCGCCCTGGGCGAGACGATCGCCGTCGTGCTGGTGATCGGCAACGCGCCGGTGATCGGCTCGCACCTGTTCAATCAGGGCTACTCGCTGGCCGCGGTGATCGCCAACGAGTTCGGCGAGGCGGCCGCCACGCCGGTCCACAGTTCGGCCCTGTTCGGGGCCGGCCTGGTTCTGTTCGTGCTCACCCTGATCATCAACATGATCGCCCGGCGCTTCATCTCCCGCGGCCAGCATGGCAAGCGCGGCACCGGTGGCACCGGCGTCAACCTGGCAATCGCGCCGGCGGGACAGGGGTGAGGGCATGAGCCTGGCCGCGTTTGCTCCCATCAGCCCGGCTCGCCGGCGCCGGAACCGGCTCATGCGCGGCCTGCTGCTGGCCGGCACCGTGGTAGCCCTGATCCCGCTCGTGCTGATCCTCTACTTCCTGATCCACAAGGGCGCCGGGAGCCTGAACGAGAACTTCTTCACCACCGACCCGACGGGCAACTTCTTCGGCAACCAGGGCGGGATACGCAGCGCCATCCTGGGCACGCTCGAGATCGTCGGCCTGGCCAGCCTGATCGCGATCCCGATCGGGATCGGCGTTGCCCTGTACCTGACCGAATACGGCCGCCAGACCCGCTTCGCCAACGTCGTGCGCTACTTCGTCGACGTGATGACAGGGGTGCCCTCGATCGTCTTCGGACTGTTCATCTACATCGTCCTGGTCAAGAGCCACGTCGGCGGTGACTTCACCGGCTGGAAGGGTTCGATTGCCCTCTCGCTGCTGATGCTGCCGATCGTCGTGCGGGCCTCCGAGGTCGTCCTGCTGCTGGTCCCCAGCGCCCTGCGGGAGGCGGCGCTCGCGCTGGGTGCCCCCCGCTGGCGGGTGATCTCCAAGGTCGTGCTGCCCACGGCCTTGCCCGGGCTGATCACCGGGTCACTCCTGGCGGTGGCGCGCGGCATGGGGGAGACCGCGCCGCTGCTGTTCACCGTCTCCGTGGCCTTCGGGGCGACCGCCAACCTGGGTCAGCAGATGAACACCCTGCCGGTACAGATCTTCAACGACATCAGCTCGCCGAACACAACGCTCAACAACCGCGCCTGGGGTGCTGCCCTTACGCTGGTGGCGCTCGTTCTGATCCTCAATCTGATCGCGCGCGCCGTTGCGCGCAGGAGCCGCATGGCATGATCCCGCCCCAGACCGACACGCAAAAGACCATCAGCGAAGACATCGATAGCCAGCCGTCGGGGGAGCCGAGAGAGATGACCAGTCCTGGCCACTCGCCGGACGAGCAGCGAGATCTCCCCGACGTCTCCGCGCTCGGTGTGCGCGAGGGCGCCGGTCACGCCGTCAACGTCGCCGGCCTGCACGCCTATTACGGCGATCACCATGCCCTCAAGGGTGTCGACATCACCTTCGCCGCCAATCAGGTCACGGCGATCATCGGTCCGTCGGGCTGCGGGAAGTCGACGATGATCCGCTGCATCAACCGCATGCACGAGGAGATCCCCGGGGCGCGGGCGCAGGGCACCGTGAAGCTCGACGAGCTCGACGTCTACGGGCCCGGGGTGGACGTGACCTCGGTGCGGCGGATGATCGGGATGGTCTTCCAGAAGCCGAACCCATTCCCGACCATGTCGATCTTCGACAACGTCGCCGCCGGCCTGAAGCTCACCGGAGTCAAGCGCGAGAACCTGCGCGAGCGTGTTCACCGATCGCTACGGGCCGTCGGGCTGTGGGGGGAAGTCAAGAACCGGCTGAGCGAGCCGGGCACCGGTCTGTCGGGTGGCCAGCAGCAGAGGCTGTGCATCGCCCGAACGATCGCCGTCGAGCCCGAGGTGATCCTCATGGACGAGCCGTGCTCGGCGCTGGACCCGATCGCGACCCTCCGGGTCGAGGAGCTGATCGACGAGCTCAAGGAGCGGTACACGATCGTCGTCGTCACCCACAACATGCAGCAGGCGGCGCGGGTCGCCACCTCGACGGCGTTCATGCTCGATGGGGAAGTGGTCGAGCACGCCTCCACCAACGGCGTGTTCACCAATCCCCGGGACGAGCGCACCGAGCGCTACGTGACCGGCAAGTTCGGATAGCGCCGTGGCCCTGAAGGAAACCCGCCACCAGTTCCGCGAGGACCTCAAAGGACTCGAGCAGCAGGTCCTGGGCGGGCTTGACCTGGTCATCGGGCAGCTGGACCGAGCGCTCGAGGCGGTCAGCTACCAGGATGTCGAGCTGGCCACCATGGTCGTGGCCGACGACGACCGGATCGACGGCCGCTACCTCGAGGTCCACCAGGGCATCCTCTCACTGCTGGCCCGCCAAGCGCCGGTGGCCGGCGACCTGCGCATCGTCGCCGCGCTCCTGCACGTGATCCGTTGCATCGAGCGGATGGGCGATCAGTGCGTGAACATCGCCAAGCTGGTGCCCCTTTCGGGTTACGAATCGCCCAAAGACAAGGACATTCTCGACTCGATCGAGCGGATGGGGGAGCTGGCCCGCTCTCAGGTCTCCCAGGCCCGGGACGCGCTCGGCTCGCGCAACGTCGAGCTGGCCCAGGACCTGGGCCGCCAGGATGCCGAGATCAACCGCCTGAACCGGGCCATATTTCGCCGCGCCGTGGACATCGGCGATGAGGTCGACATGCGGGAGTGGGGCATGTTCATGATCCTGGTGGCGCGCTGCCTGGAGCGGATTGGGGACAACACGGTCGACATCGCCGAGCAGGTGGTGTTCGTGGTCACCGGGCTGTTCCGCGAGCTGGCCGACGTGCCCGCCTCCGGCGAGACCGCCTCCTCGATGTAGGTCAACCCCTGGGCGGCACGAAGAGCACGGGACTGACCGCCGGGGTAGGGCAGGAAAGGCGGCCGGGTAGGCAGCGGTTAGCGGCGGCTGACGACGGCCTGGCGCCGGCGCAGGAAGATCAGGGCGGCGCTGACCAGGACCGCGGCCACGGCCAGCGCGATGATCAGGGGCAGGCTCGAGCTTCCCCCCGCGCCCGACCCGCCCGTGCCGGGTACGTCCTTGAGGGGATGGCCGTCGGCCGCCGCAAGGCGAGCCACCGCGGTCTGCGCGGCCTGGGCCAGTGCTGTCGGGGTGGTGCCCGAGGGCCTGTGCAGCGCACTCACGGACGCGCTGACCGCCGGCCTCAGGCCCTGCACCCCGTAGCCGGTAGCCATCACGACCAGCAGCGGCTGCTTGCCCTGGAAGCTGATCTCCTGGTCGAGGAAGTCCGCGTAGGCCTGGGGCTTGCCGAACAGGTCCGGGATCACTCCCAGGTCGAGTGGGCGCCCGATGAGGGCCACCTTGATCGGGAACCCGGCTTGCTTGGCCGCCGCGGTCTCGGCGTTCAGGGCTCGCTCCACCGAGCTCGAGACCTGCGGGGCGTAGGGATAGAACACGTTCTCGCCCAGCAGGGTGTCGCTGGCCGGGTCACCGTCGGCCCAGGCCCCCGTAGCCCCGAGCCCACCGGCCAGCAGGAGCACGGTGAAGAGGCTTGCGAGCCGCGCGGCCATCCTCGGACATTATGCTCAGGGCGGACCGTGGCCTCGCCGAAGTCAAAACGACGCACGCGCAAACGCCGCAACCCGGGAGCGGCGCCGCGCGCCGTGGCCTCGAGCCGGCGCGTGGCGCGGGCCGAGCGCCAGGCCGAGGCCGTCCGCGAAGTCCGCCGCGGCGAGCGCTCGGCGGGCCGTGAGGGCGAGCGCCCGGAGAGCCCGTTCGGAGGGCTGCCCATCTCCGAGATCGGGATCCTCATCGGGACGATCGCCCTGGTCATCGGGTTCTTCACGGGCGGCGGTCCGGTGCTGATCGTGGGCATCGTCGTGCTCGGGCTGGCCGTGCTCGAGGTCACGGCCCGCGAGCACTTCTCGGGCTATCGCTCCCACACGACGCTGCTGGCCGCCCTGCCCGCGGCCGCGGTCGAGTCGTTGGTCGTGCTCGTGTTCGGCGTGCCGCGCCAGCGCGCGCTGCTGCTCGTGTTCGTGGCCCCGGTGTTCGCGGTCCTCTTCTGGCTGCTGCGCCGGCGCTTCGCCACGACGCGGCAGGCCCGGGTCACGCGGCGTAGCGCCCCTTGAGGGACCCTCGAGTTCGCGTTTATGCCATATACGCATAAACGCGAACCCGACCACTGCTAGCGGGTCCGGGCGGGAACCTCCGACTCTGGCTTGGGCTTGGGCTCGGGTTCGGACTCGGACTCGGACTCCGACCCGCCGGCCGCCGGGACTACCGGTAGCTGCAGGCGGAACACCGCACCGCCGCCAGGGGCGTTGGCCACCGTGGCCGAGCCGCCGTGCTGGGCTGTGACCTGACGCACGATGGCCAGACCGAGGCCGCTGCCCTGACGCCCCCGGGCGCCGGTCCCGCGGAAGAAGCGATCGAACACGTAGGGGAGGTCCGCGGGATTCACGCCCGAGCCGTGGTCGCGAACCGACACGCCCTGGCCGTCGACGGTCAGCTCGACGGGGCCGCCGGGCGGCGAGTGGCGGGCGGCGTTGTCGAGCAGGTTGTTGATCGCTCGCTCCAGGCGGGCGGCGACGCCGTCGACGCTGACCTCCTGAAGCGAGGTGGTGAACTCGACGCCGGGGGCATTGCGGCGCGCGCGGGCCACCGCCTCAGCGGCGATCCGGTCCAGGCGCACGTCCTCGGTGGCGAACCCGGGCTCATCGCCGCGGGCCAGCTCGATCAGGTCGCCGACCAGCGCGGTCAGCTCCTCGGACTGCTCGACCACGTCGGCCAGGAGCCGGCGGCGGTCCTCGGGCTCGAGCTCGGCTTCGGCGAGCAGGACCTCGATGTTGGTCCGCAGGCTGGTGACGGGGGTGCGCAGCTCGTGCGAGGCGTCGGCCACGAGCTGGCGCTGGGCGCGCATCGATTCGTCCAGCTCGGCGCGCGAGCCCTCCAGGCGATCGAGCATCGCGTTGAAGCGGGTGGCCAGCTGGCCGACCTCATCGTCGGCGCGGACGCGGATCCGGCTGGTCAGATCTTCGGTCTCGCCGATGTGCTGAGCGGTCTGGGCCACCTCGGCCAGCGGGGCCAGGACGCGGCGCCCGGCCAGGCGGCCAAGCCCAGCGGCCAGCGCGATGCCGCCGACGATGACTAGGAGCAGGACCAGCCGCAGATCGCCCAGGATGCCGTCCACCCCGTTGAGCGGCCGCGCGAGCTCGATCGCGAAGCGCTGGAACGGCTGGCCGTCAACCGAGGCGACGACCGAGAAGGAGATCTCGCGCAGATGGGTGTCGCCGACGTGGATGTCAGACAGGGCCGGGGGCCCGCTCCGGCGGGCCAGCGCGAGCGTGGCCGGGGTGACCGGCAGGGCCAGGCTGTGGTCGGGCCGCACCGTCTGGCCGCTCGCCGTCACGGCCTGGCTGTACGGGGCGGGGCCGCCGGCGCTGGCCGGGATCCCCGGAACGTCGCCTCCCAGCCGCATCCCCCCGAGCTGGACCGTCGAGGCCTGAGTGGTCAGCTCGGTGTCGATCTGGCCGCGGAGCTGGCTGCGGACGACCAGGTAGCAGACCCCGGCGGCGATCAGGACGGCGACGGCCACCGAAGCGGCGGCGATCAGGGCAAGGCGTCGGCGCAGCGACATCCGTGGCGGCTCAGTCTCGCAGCACGTACCCGACGCCGCGGACCGTGTGCAGGAGTCGCGGCTCGCCGCCCGCCTCGGTCTTGCGGCGCAGGTAGCCCATGTAGACACCGAGCGCGTTGGAGGTGGGGCCGAAGTCATAGCCCCAGACGTTCTCGAAGATGGTGGTCCGGGTCAGGACCTGGCGGGGGTGGCGCAGGAACAGCTCGAGGAGCAAGAATTCCGTGCGGGAGAGCTCGACCAGGCGCTCACCGCGGTAGACCTCGTGGGCGACGGGATCGAGGACCAGATCGGCATAGCGGAGCACCTCGGAGTCCGCCCCCTCACCGGCGCGGCGCAGCAGGGCCCGCAGGCGAGCCTGGAGCTCGCGCAGGGCGAACGGCTTGACCAGGTAGTCGTCGGCGCCGACGTCGAGACCCTCGACCCGGTCGTCGATCGCGTCGCGGGCGGTGAGCATCAGCACGGGGGTGCGGTCCCCAGCCTTGCGCAGGCGGCGGCAGACCTCGAGGCCGTCGAGCTTGGGCATGAGGATGTCGAGGATGACCGCGTCGGCCGTCTCCCCGGCCAGCGCGTCGAGGGCCTGCTCGCCGTCCTCGGCCAGGGTCACGTCGTGATTCTCGAGCCGCAGCGCGCGTTCCAGCGCACGGCGCACCGCGGGCTCGTCATCGACCACCAGTACGCGTGCCATCGGAGGAATGATGCCGCGTGCGCGTAAAAGTTCGTGAAGAAGGCCGTCGGTCAGCCCAGCTCGAGGAGGAGCGGGGCGTGGTCGGAGGGCTTGGGGCCCTTGCGGTAGTCGCGATCGATGCCGCAGCTCTGCAGGCCGCCGCTGAGCTCGGAGCCGACCAGCAGCAGGTCGATGCGCAGGCCGAGGCCCTTGTGGAAGTGACCGGCCCGGTAGTCCCACCAGGTGTACTGGACATCTTCGGGGTGAAGCCTGCGATAGGCGTCAACCAGGCCGAGGTCTTCTAATGCGGCCAGCCGCTCGCGTTCGGGCGGGCTCACGTGCGTCCCGCCGACGAACGCGGCCGGGTCATAGACGTCCTCATCGGCCGGAGCGATGTTCATGTCGCCGGCGATGACCATCCGACCCGGGCCGAGCCCGGCGACGCGCACCCGCATCGCGTCCAGGAAGGCCAGTTTGCGCGGATACTCCGGGCTGTCCAGGCTGCGGCCGTTGGGCACATAGACGCTGGCGAAGTGGATCCCCTCCACCGCGGCCTCACACCAGCGGGCCTCGCCGGGAACCGGGTCGCCGGGCAGGCCGAGCACGGGCTCGGCGAGCTCGAGGCCCGTGCGGGCCAGCACGGCCACGCCCGACCACTGGCCGGCGGAATGGTGAACTGCGCCGTAGCCGGCGTCGGCGAGCTCCTCGAGGGGGAAGTTGTCGGCGGCGCACTTGGTCTCCTGCAGGCAGGCCACGTCGGGCTGGTGCTCGGCTAGGAGCTCGAGCACCCGGGGCAGCCGGACGCGCAGGGAATTCACGTTCCAGGTGACGATGCGCACGCGGACATCTTCGGGGATCATCAGCGGCGGTGCCGCCCGAGAAGCTCCACGCCTATCGCTCCAAGCGGGATTTCTCCGCCACCGGAGAGCCGGCCGGGGCGCCCGCGGCGGGCGCTGACGGGCCAGAACGCCGCTTCGTCGTCCAGGAGCACCACGCGACGCGCCTGCACTGGGATCTGCGCCTCGAACACGAGGGCGCGCTCGCCTCGTGGGCGATCCCCAACGGGATCCCGCCACTCCCGTCCGAGAACCGGCTCGCCGTCCACACCGAGGACCATCCGCTCGAGTACCTCGACTTCGAGGGGGAGATCCCGGCCGGCGAGTACGGCGCCGGGACGATGCGGATCTGGGATCGCGGCACGTTCGAGACTCACGAGTTCAGCGAGAAGAAGGTCGAGATCACCTTCCACGGGGAGCGTCTGAGCGGCCGCTACGGGATGTTCCCGATCGGCAAGGGGGAGGCGGCCGAGAAGGACTGGATGATCCACCGCATGGACCCGCCGGCGGACCCGGAACGGGTGGCCATGCCCGAGCGGATCCTGCCCATGCTGGCCGACGCCTCGGCCGACATCCCCCGCCCGGAGGCAAAGTGGTCCTTCGAGGTCAAATGGGACGGCGTGCGGGCGGTGGCCTACGTCCAGCCCGGCCGCTTGCGCCTGGAGAGCCGCAACCTACGGGAGATCACCGACGGATACCCGGAGGTGCGCGGCCTGCTGCGCGACCTGGGCATGCGGGAGGCCGTATTCGACGGGGAGCTGGTCACCTTCGACGATGACGGGCGGCCGAGCTTCGAGCGCCTACAGCGGCGCATGCACGTGACCGCCCCCGCCGCGGTCAAGCGCCTGGCCGCCTCGACCCCGGTCGTCTACGCGATCTTCGACCTCCTCTACCTGGACGGCCACGATCTGATGGTCCGGCCCTACGCCGAGCGCCGGGAGGAGCTCGAGGCGCTCGGCCTGGGCGGCCCCGCCTGGCGGATACCGGCCGCCCACCCCGGCCAGGGCCGCGGGCTGCTCCAGGCCACCGAGGCCCAGGGGCTCGAGGGCGTCGTGGCCAAGCGCCTGGATTCCCGCTACGAACCAGGCCGCCGCACCGGGGCGTGGCTGAAGATCAAGCACGTCCAGCGCCAGGAGCTGGTCATCGGCGGATGGCTGCCCGGCGAGGGGCGGCGCCGGGAGCGGATCGGTGCGCTACTGATGGGCTACCACGAGGACGACGGGCGGCTGCGCTTCGCCGGGCGGGTCGGGACCGGGTTCACCGAGCGGACGCTCGATGAGCTGGCCTCGGCGCTGTCCCCGCTGCAGAGCGCCGAGAGCCCGTTCGACCCGGCACCGAAGCTGCCCCGGGGCGCGGTCTTCGTGACCCCCGAGCTGGTGGCGGAGGTCGAGTTCCGCGAATGGACCCGGGAGGGCGTGATGCGCGCGCCCTCGTTCAAGGGCCTGCGCGGCGACAAGCCGGCGGTCCAGGTGATGCGCGAGGGCGCGGAGGCGGCGGCGCTCGACGGGCCGGTCTCGCCCGAGGCCCTGTTCGGCGCCGTGGAGACGCTGCCCGACGGCGGGCTGGTAGTAGATGTTGACGGCCGGCGCGTGAAGCTGTCCAACTGGGACAAGGTCCTGTACCCGGAGACGGGCTTCACCAAGGGAGATCTGATCGCCTACTACGCCCGGGTCGCCGGGGCGGTCCTGCCCCACCTGCGCGACCGGGCGCTGACCCTGAAGCGCTACCCCAACGGGGTCGGAGCGCCGCACTTCTACGAGAAGCAGTCCCCTTCCCACCGGCCCGACTGGGTGCAGAGCGCCCGGATCGGCGGGGTCAACTACACGCTGGCCCAGGACCGCGCGACCCTGGTCTGGCTGGCCAACCTGGCCGACATCGAGCTCCACACCTCATTGGCGCTGGCCGGCCGCCCGGAGCGCCCGACGATGCTCGTCTTCGACCTCGATCCCGGGGCGCCGGCGGGGATCGTCGAGTGCTGTCAGGTCGGCCTGGTGCTACGCGGCCTGTTCAGCCAGCTCGGGCTGGAGAGCCTGGCCAAGACCTCGGGCTCCAAGGGCGTTCAGGTCTACGTGCCCCTGAACGCCGAGACCACCTACGCCCAGACCAAACCGTTCGCGCGCCGGATCGCCGAGCTGCTCGAGCAGCGCCTGCCCGAGCTCGTCGTCTCGCGCATGACCAAGCGACTGCGCGAGGGCAAGGTGCTGGTCGACTGGAGCCAGAACGACGAGCACAAGACCACGGTCACCGTCTACTCGGTCCGGGCCCGCGAGCGCCCGACGGTTTCGGCGCCGGTGAGCTGGGAGGAAATCCAGCGCTGTCACGACTCCGGCGACCCGGATCTGTTGGTTATTGACACCGACCAGGTGCTGGCCCGAGTGGCCGCCGACGGCGATCCGTTTGCTTCACTGCTGAGCCTTCGTCAGACCCTTCCGTCTGTCTAGGATTGACCGTCTCGTGCCGATGGATCAGATCCAGCTTCGCAACCGTCTGCTCGTGGCCACCGGGATGTGGAAGGAGGCCACGGGCGAGCCGCTGCCCAAGCTGGCCCCCGGCGACCCCGAAGACCAGATCCAGAGCTTCGAGATCAAGCTGGTCGACCGCCTGTGGGAGTCGGCCACGGCTGAGAACGCTCGTGACATCGCCGACCGGACCTGGGACCTGGTCCACGACCGGCCCGACCGCGACCCGGTCAAGCAGCGCGTGGTCGAGTGCCATGAGGCGCTGGCCCGGATAACCCGTCTGCACGACTGACTCTGCGTTCCCGGGCTGACCGGGTTTGCCGGCGGCGGTCGGCTCAGGAGGGAAGCACCGGCGGGGTGTCAGCCGGCTCAGCCTCTGGATTGCGGCTCAGGCCGGCGGCGGCGTACGCCTCGGCCTCGTCCAGGGTCTCGTGCTCGAGCAGCGCGGCGACCAGGGAGTCGAGATTGCCCCGATGCTCGAGCAGGGCCTCGGTGGCCTCGGCGTGCGCGGACTCGACGATCCGGCGCACCTCCTCGTCGACCAGCTGCTGGGTCTGCTCGGAGGTCTCGCTGACCCCGGGCAGCAGCGGCCCCATCCCGTCGGCGGGGAGCACCGCGATCGGCCCGATGGCCGCGCTCATGCCCCAGCGGCCGACCATGTGGCGAGCGATCCGGGTGAGCTGTTGGATGTCCGACTCAGCGCCGGTGGTGATGTCGCCGAACACGACCTCCTCGGCCGAGCGGCCGCCCAGGGCGACCTTGATCTGGGCGATGAGATGGCGCTCATCGAAGTTGAAGCGATCGGCGTCGGGGGCCGAGAAGGTGACTCCGAGGGCCTGCCCCCGGGGGATGATCGACACCTTGCGGACCGGGTCGGCGCCCGGCGTGAGCATGCCCACGATCGCGTGACCGGCCTCGTGGGTGGCGGTGCGTCGCCGGTCATCCTCGGAGATCATCACCTTGCGCGCGGCGCCGAGCACGATCCGCTCCAGGGCGTCTGAGAGGTCCTGCCGGGCGACCCTCTCGTGTCCGCGCTTGGCGGCCAGCAGCGCGGCCTCGTTGGCCACGTTGGCCAGGTCGGCTCCGACCATCCCCGGGGTGGAGGAGGCGATCGCGCCCAGATCGACGTCGGGGGCCAGCGGCACCGAGCGGGTGTGCACGCGCAGGATGGCTTCGCGGCCGGGCCGGTCGGGCGGGGAGACGACGACGCGGCGGTCAAAGCGGCCCGGGCGCAGCAGGGCCTGATCGAGCACCTCGGGCCGGTTGGTCGCCCCGAGCACGATCACGCTCTCCCGCGGGCTGAAGCCGTCCATCTCGGTGAGGATCTGGTTCAGCGTCTGCTCGCGCTCGTCGTGGCCGCCGGACACGTTGGGTCCCCCGCCCGCCCGGGAGCGCCCGACGGCATCGAGCTCGTCGATGAAGATGATGGCCGGGGCGGCCTGCTTGGCCTGGGCAAACAGGTCGCGCACCCGCGAGGCACCCACGCCGACGATCATCTCGACGAACTCGGAGGCCGACATCTGGAAGAAGGGCACGCCCGCCTCGCCGGCCACGGCCCGGGCCAGCAGGGTCTTGCCGGTGCCCGGTTGGCCGCTGAGCAGAACGCCGCGGGGTATCCGGGCGCCCAGCTTCAAGTACTTGTCCGGGGCTTTCAAAAAGTCGACGATCTCGGTCAGCTCTTCCTTGGCCTCGTCGATCCCGGCCACGTCCTCGAAGGTGATGTGCTGGTCGGAGGCCTCCACCCGGCGGGCCCGGGAGCGGCCGAAGGACATCAGTCCGCCCGCTCCGCCGCCCGCGGCGGCACGGCGCATGATGAAGAAGATGATCGCGAACAGGAGCAGCGTCGGCCCGAAGCCGAAGATGACGCTCTCGAGCGCCGACGGGCCCTGATTGGGCGCCTGGGCGGCGATCGTCACGCCCGAGCTCGCGAGCTGGCTGAACAGATCCGAGTTGTTGGCGAACGACGGGATCTGGGTGGAGAAGTTGGTTGTCGGCTGGACGCTCGGCTTGTTGGCCGGGTAGCGGAGCGCGGTCTTGAAGGTGCCCTGGATGGCGAGCCCGGTCGAGGAGATCTCCTTGACGTTGCCCGACTTGACCTGGCTCAGGAAGGTCGGGCTGTAGGGAATTCGCACCGGCGCGTTGGGCTGCAGCGCCTGGGAGGAGATCCACAGGTTCAGAGCCAGCAGGACGACGACCACGCCGGCGATCCACCACCGGGTGCGGTTGGGGCTCGGCGGTTTTCCGTCTGGGCTCGTCGCCCCGCGGCCGTCGGGTGCCGGGGTCACCCGCCAGCCCGGGGGGCGCTGGGGCGGCGACCCGGAGCGGTCACGACCCGGAGCCGGGCGGCGGGCTGGGGGAGCTGGCATCCACTGATTGTGGCAAGGCGCGGAGCCCGCAGGGGAATTTCAGAATCCGTCGAGCAGCGCGCGGAACATGTCGGCCCCGTGCACGGCGGCGCCAAGCGCCCCGGCCCGGTCGGCCAGCCAGCGGTCCGAGGTCACGACGCGGACCAGTCCCGGCTTTGGCTCGGCCTCCAGCCGGCGGATGATCTCATCGTCGGCGGCATCGCGCCGCGGGCGGGGTGCGTGCGCGACCTCGATCACCGTGGAGCGGATCGGCGGTGAGGGCCGGCGCTCGAAGACGACGACCACGTCCTCGCCCTCGGCCGCCGCCCAGCGCTCGAGCTGGTTGACCAGCCTGAGCATGGCCGCGTCGCGATTGGACCACCAGCCGTCGGGCCGGGTCCCGATCACGTTCATGCCGTCCACGTACCAGCGCATCAGTCGACGTCACCGGGTGCTCTGCGGTCGCGCTTGCGCTCAGCCCGGCGGCGCTTGGCGGCGAGCCGGCGCTTGACCGAGGCCCGCGTCGGGCGGGTGGACTGACGCGGGCGGGCCACGGTGAGGGCGCCGGACAGGCGGCGGGCCATCCGCTCGAGCGCGAGCTCGCGGTTGCGGGCCTGGCTGCGGGCATCCTGGGCCACGGTGACCACGCGCGGACCCAGCCGGGCGATGATCCGGCGTTTCTGCTCCTCGCTCAGGGCCGTGGAGGCGGCCACATCGAAGCTGGCCTCGATCCGGCTCGAGGTCTTGTTGGCGTGCTGCCCGCCGGGACCCGAGGAGCGTGAGGCGCGCAGCTCGATCTCCCGCAGTGGGATCGCAGCGCTGCCGCGCAGGGGCATCGGGTCATCCATGGCCGGCCAATGATGAACTGTGTCCAGGCAGTGAACAGTTACGGCGGGGGGTGGCATGTGCCGGTGAGCGTGCTACCTTCCCGCGCGATAGGGCTGGCCCCAACGATGGGCAGCGACACGCAGGTGCAGGTCTCGGGGTAGTCACATCCTCCGCGAGCAGCACTTCAAGCAACGGAGGAGAGACACTCCCATGCCAACCGGAACAGTCAAGTGGTTCAGCGACGAGAAGGGCTTCGGCTTCATCACGCCCGATGAGGGCAGCCGGGACCTGTTCGTGCACCACTCGAGCATCCAGGCCGATGGTTACCGCTCACTCGCGGAGGGCGCCAAGGTGTCCTACGAGGAAGAGGCCGGGCCCAAGGGCCCGAAGGCCATCAACGTCAACAAGATCTAGCCGGGCGCGCGGGCGGCCGGGGCGGGTGCTGAGCCGGCCGGGGCGGGCGGCTGAGGCGGCCGGGCCGGCGGCTGAGGTGGCCGGGGCGGCGGCTGAGGCGGCCGGGGCGGCTCCGACGCCCGCCTCGCTGAGCCGACACCGTGGCTGACTGGGTCACGATCTCGTCACTGGCCACCGCCGGAGGCACGCTCGTGCTTGCGGTGGCCACGTTCAGCTCAGTCCGCTCGGCCAACCGCACCGCGCGGGTGGCCGAGCGGTCACTGCTGGTCGGCCTGCGCCCGGTCCTGATCCCCTCCAAGGACGAGGACCCGGTGCAGTCAGTCCGGTTCGGCGACGAACAGCTCCTCACCATCGCCGGCCACGGCGGCGCGGTCGTCGTCGGCTCCGAGGCCATCTACCTGGCCCTGGGGGTGCGCAACGGAGGCTCCGGGCTGGCCGTGATCCACGGCTGGAGAACCGAGCCGCGGGAAGCCGCCGCATCCGACCGCCCGGACCTTGAGTCCTTCCGCCGCCAGCAGATCGACCTCTACATCCCGGCCGGGGACAACGGCTACTGGCTGGGGGCCCTGCGCGACCCCGCCGAGGATGTCTTCGACGGCGTGGCGCGGGCCGTCGAGGCGGATCAGGCACTGATCGTGGACCTGCTCTACGGTGACCACGAGGGGGGCCAGCGCACGATCGTGCGCCTCGTGCTCTCGGTCTGGCCCGCGGATGGTGATGACCGGGACCCCAACGGCAAGCGCGTCACCGCGCTGCGCTACTGGAACGTGGACCGCGAGGACCCGCGCTAGGCGTCCCCGTCCTCCCGCTCGTCGACGGCGTCCTCGTCCTTGGCCTTGGGGTCCTTGGCCTTGGCGTCCTCGTCGCTGGCCCTGGGATCCTCGCCGGGCTCCTCGGGAAGGGGCGTGGCCCCGGGAACATTCGGATCCTGGCGCTTGGCCTCCCAGTCGCTGCGTGTCTCGGAGATCTCGTGGCCGAGCTTCCGGCTCTGGCGCTCCAAGGCCTCGGTCTCGCGCTCGAGCTCCTCGGACAGGCCCTCGTGATCCTCGCTGGTCGACATCCATCCGTCAGTCTCACCCGGGGCCGCGCTGCCCAAACGCGAGTCAGGGCGAGGCCGGGGGGGGTAGCGCCGCCCCGACAGGACTCGACTCGAAGAGAAATGGCGACCTCCCAGGGCACTTTTTCTCTTCGAGTGGGGCGTTCGGCGAGGATCGGGCTTCGGCCCGCCGGCACCGCCAGTCAGGAGTCGGCGACGACGCCGCCCTCGGGCTCGAGCGGCAGTCCGGCCGCGGCCCAGTCGAGCAGCCCTCCGGTCATGTTGTGGGCGTCATAGCCGGCCTGGAGGAAGGCCTGTGTGGCCATGGCCGAACGGCTCCCGCTCCGGCAGTAGAAGATCACAGGCCGCTCGCGGTCGATGCTCGTTGCCTCCTGGCTGAGCCGGCTCAGCTCGATCAGCCGGTCACCGGCGATCCGGCCGGCGTCGTGCTCATGCGGCTGGCGGACATCGATGAGCTGGAAATCCCCGTCGGGGAGCAGCCCTGAGACCTGATCCGGGGTGTAGTCGCCGGCGGGTGCGCTCATGGAATGCTGAGGGTAGTACCACCGGGCGCCGGGGAACGCCGGCCGCGTTCGCCGGGGAACGCCGACGGCGTAGCATCCAGAAGGAGCCCATGTCTGCCTTGTCCGAGCTCTACACGATCCCCCAGGAGCACCTCGACTTCCGCCAGACGATCAGGGACATCGCCCGGGAGCGGATCGCCCCCAGGGCGGCGGAGATCGACGAGAACGCGGCCTATCCGCATGACCTCCGCGCGCTGCTGGCCGAGCAGGACATCCTCGGCCTGCCGTTCGAGACCGAGCACGGCGGGACCGGCACCGGGACGCTGATGCTCAACATGGCTGTCGAGGAGATCGCCAAGGCGTGCGCGTCGACGGCGCTGATCCTGATGATCCAGGAGCTGGGCACGCTGCCGATCAAGCTGCACGGATCCGAGGAGCTCAGGGACCGCTTCCTGCCCCGCTGCGCGAGCGGTGAATGGTCACCCGGGTTCGCGCTATCCGAGCCCGAGGCGGGCTCCGATCCTGGCGGGATGATCACCCGCGCGGTCAAGGACGGAGACGAGTGGGTGATCGACGGGACCAAGAACTGGATCACCAACCTGGGCATCGCCGACTTCTACGTCGTGTTCTGTGTCACCGATCGCGACGCCGGGCACTCCCGGGGCATCACCGCCTTCGTGGTCGAGGCCGACCGTCCCGGCTTCAGCGTCGGCAAGCTCGAGCACAAGCTGGGCATCCGGGGCTCACCGACCGGGCAGCCGATCTTCGACGGGGTGCGGGTCCCCGAGGCCAACGTGATCGGCGAGGTCAACCGCGGCTTCCAGGCGGCCATGTCGACGCTCGACCGCTCCCGTCTCGGGGTGGCCGCGCAGGCGCTCGGCATCGCCCAGGGGGCCACGGACTACGCCGCCGCCTACGCCCGCGAGCGACGGCAGTTCGGCTCGCCGATCAACTCCTTCCAGGCGATCCAGTTCAAGCTGGCCGACATGGAGACCCAGTGTGCCGCCGGGCGCGAGCTGCTCTATCAGGCCTGCGCCAAGGTGGACCGGGGCGATCCGGACCTGGGCAAGTACTCGGCCATGGCCAAGCTGTTCTGCTCCGACGTGGCGATGAAGGTCACCGTCGAGGCGGTCCAGGTGCTGGGCGGATACGGATACGTGAAGGAGTACCCCGTCGAGCGGATGCTGCGGGACGCCAAGATCACCCAGATCTACGAGGGCACGAACGAGATCCAGCGGCTCGTGATCGCCCGGACCCTGCGCTGAGCCCCATGTCGGGACAGCCCCCGACCATTCGCCGGATCCTCCTCTCGGCCGTGGCGGCGCTGACCGTCGGCCTGGGACTGGTCAGCGTGCTGGCCGGATTCAGCGATTCGTTCCCCCTGCGGCTGGTGCAGGGCGTGGCCGTGTTCGGAGCCGGGGCGGTCATCCTGGGCGGTGCCGTGGTGCTGGCCATGGTCCATCTGGCCGGCTGGCGCGAGCCGGAGTCCGAGGAGGACTTCGAGGCCCTGGTGGAGCGCGCCGAGCGCCTGGCCGCCGCGGGCAGCTGGGGGGACGAGGACGACGAGCTCTCCGACGACGACGCGACGCTGGATGACGCGCAGCCGCTGGATGAGGACGAGGACTTCCGGGCCCTGGTGCGCTCGGCCGTGGACGATCTGCCGCTCGAGTTCCACCGCGCGCTCGAGCACGTCGCGGTGGTCGTGTCCGACGGCGGGCGCCGGCGGCGCGCCTATGGCCTCTACCAGGGCGACACCGTGGCTCGCGATTTCTTCCATGACCGGATCATCATCTTCAAGGACACCCTGCTGCGCGACTTCGGCCATGACCCCGAGCTGCTCAAGGCCCAGGTCACGCGCACGGTCCGGCACGAGCTGGCCCATCATCTCGGCTGGGACGAGAAGGGCGTGCGCGGGCTCGGCCTCTGAGTCGCCCCGCCCTGCGTAGGATCCTCCCGACCCCCGAACAGGAGTAACCCGATGCCCGAAGCTGTGATCATCGACGCCATCCGCACGCCGATCGGGCGAGCCATGAAGGGCTCGCTCAAGACCGTTCGCGCCGATGAGCTGGCCGCGCTGCCCATCCGCACCCTGATCGAGCGCAATCCCGCGGTCGATTTCGCCCAGACCAACGACGTCCTGATGGGCGCCGCCTCCGGGGTCGGCGAGCAGGGCTACAACGTGGGTCGCAACGCCGCCCTGCTGGCCGGCCTCGACCACCACGTGCCCGGCTGCACCGTCAACCGCTTCTGCGCCTCCTCGCTGATGGCCATCCGCATGGCCTCCCACGCCGTCAAGGCCGGTGAGGGCGACCAGTACATCGCCGCCGGGGTCGAGGCGGTGTCCCGGGCCGGCCTGGGCGCGGGGATGATGGAGGAGGCCAAGAACCACGCCCTGGACGGCTCCGAGGGCTCCCTCTACGACGTCTACATCCCGATGGGGATGACGGCCGAGAACGTGGCCGAGCGCTGCTCGGTGACCCGCGAGCAGCAGGACGAGTGGGCGGTCATCTCCCAGGGCCGAGCCGTCGAGGCCCGCGACAGCGGCCACTTCGACAAGGAGATCGTGCCGGTGCCGGTCCCGGCCCACAAGGACCAGGACAAGGAGGGCAATGAGATCGACGTCCCGGAGACGATCGTCGACAAGGACGATGGCCCCCGCGCAGGAACGACGATGGAAGTGCTGGCTCAGCTGAAGCCCGCCTTCAAGCCCGACGGCACGGTCACGGCGGGGAACTCGTGCCCGCTGAACGACGGTGCCGCCGCTGTGCTGGTCATGTCCGAGGAGAAGGCGCGCGAGCTCGGGCTCGAGCCCAAGGCCCGGATCATCGCCTCGACGGTGGCCGCGATCCGCCCCGAGATCATGGGCCTCGGCCCGATTCCGGCCATCAAGGCGCTGCTCAAGCAGACCGGGATGACGATCGACGACATCGACATTGTCGAGATCAATGAGGCGTTCGCGGCCCAGATCGTCCCCTGCCGGGAAGAGCTCGGCATCCCTGAGGACAAGCTCAATCCGTTCGGCGGCGCGATCGCCCTCGGTCACCCGTTCGGGATGACCGGCGCCCGCATCATGACCACGCTGCTTAACGGGCTGAGCGCTCGCGGTGGCACCTACGGGATCGAGTCGATGTGCGTGGCCGGCGGGATGGGCCAGGCGATGCTGGTCGAGCGGCTCAGCTGACTCGGGTCGTCTAGCTCGAGAGCCTGGACACCGAGACCGCGAACAGCTCGTCGGGATCGGTGAACCAGCTCTCGAGCCCCAGCCCGGCGGCCTCGAGGTCGCCGGCGATCCGCTCGCGGGTGAACTTGGCGCTGATCTCGGTGCGCAGCTCCTCGCCGGCGGCGAACTCGACCCGGAGATTGAGGTCGGCGATCAGCACCGAGACCGGCCGCCGCGCGCGCAGCCGCATCTCCACCCACTCGTGGCGGCGATCGAAGAAGGCCACGTGGCCGAACGCATCGGGATCGAAGTCGGCCCCGAGCTCGCGGTTGATGACCAGCAGCAGGTTGCGGTTGAAGGCCGCGGTCAGGCCTTCGGAGTCGTTGTAAGCGGCCTCGATGACCGCGGGCTCCTTGACCAGGTCGCTGCCCAGGAGCAGACGGTCATCCGGGCCGAGCAGGGTGGCTATCTTGGCCATCACCCCGCGCCGCGTGCCCGGAGGGAAGTTGCCGATCGTGCCGCCCAGCAGAGCGACGAGGCGCGGCGTGCCCGGCTCGGGTGCCGGCACGTGCTCGAGGTGGCGCTCGAAGTCGCCCACGACCCCGTGCACGCGCAGGCCGGGGTAATCGTCGAGCAGCTGGTCGGCCGCCTGGGCGACCACGCTCTCGGACACGTCCAGGGGGATGTAACGGGAAAGGGAGCCGGCCTCCTGCATCGCGTCGAGCAGCAGCCGGGCCTTGTCCGACGCGCCCGAGCCCAGCTCCACCAACTCCCCGGCCCCGGTGGCGGCGACGAGCGGCTCCGCGTGCTCGCGCAGGATGGCCAGCTCGGTCCGGGTCGGGTAGTACTCGGGTAGCTCGGTGATGCGCTCGAACAGCTCCGAGCCGCGGGCGTCGTAGAAATGCTTGGGCGGGAGCTCCTTGAACGGCTTGGTCAGCCCGTCGAGCACGTCGTTGGCCAGCGAGCGCTCGTCATCGTCGGTCAGCCAGGAGTCGATCTGGACCTGCTCGGTCGCGAGCACCGTCCTCACCGGAGATCACCGGCCACGCGCAGCCCGCTGAAGATCTGGCGCCGTGCGGGGTAGTCCCAGTTGCGGAAGGTGGTCTCGGCGACTCGGGGACGGGTCGCCCAGGAGCCGCCCCGCAGGACCCTGAACTCAGAGCCGAAGAACACCTCTGAGTACTCGCGGTAGGGGTACGCCCGGAAGCCGGGGTAGGCGGCGAAGTCGGTGGCAGTCCACTCCCACACGTCTCCGATCAGGCCCAGCACGCCGTCGGGCGAGGCACCGGCGGGATACGCGCCGGCCGGTGCGGGGGCGCCGAGGCGGTGGTCGACGTTGGCGTGACGGCCGGGCACCGCGGCCTCTTCGCCCCAGGGGAAGCGGCGTGCCTGTTCGAGCTCCTGGTCCCAGGTCGCCGCCTTCTCCCACTCGTCCTCGGTCGGAAGGCGCAGGCCGTGCGCTCTGGCGAAGGCGTCGGCCTCGAACCAGGAGATGTGGACGACCGGCTGGTGCGGGTCAAGCGGCTCGAGCCCCCAGAGGCGCCACTCGCCGCGCAGGTCGATCGTCCAGCCACCTGGTCGGGTGATGTCGTAGTCCTCCTTCCAGGACCAACCCTCGTCAGACCACCACTCGCGCCGCTCGTAACCACCTCCTTCCACGAACGTCAGATACGTCGCATTGGTGATCGGCGTGCGCCCGATCAGGTAGGAGCGGACGTCGGTGCGATGGCGCGGCCGCTCATTGTCGTAGGCGAAGCCCCCGGCGCCGGCCCCGATCGTGCAGCATCCGCCGGGGATCTCGACCAACTCAAGGCCGGTGTGGGATGCGCCCGCGGCCGGGCGAGGTGCCGGGGTGGGCCCGCCATGCAGGTGGTAGCCGTCGAGGTGGGCCAGTTGCAGCGTCTGCAGCATCGTCTCGTTGTGCTGCTGCTCATGGCGCACGATGAGCTCGGCGAGAGCCCCATCACCGACGCCGCGCTCGGCGATCACGCCGAGCGTGCGGGCCCGAACCTCCTGCAGGTAGTCGCGCGCCTGCGGTGCCGGCAAAAGCGGCAGGTCTCCGCGTCCGGCCCGGGGGGTCTCGAACGCGTCGTAGACGTCACCCAGTTCCTCGTGCAGCAGCGGCCGTCCACCGTGGCGATGGACGATCCACAGCTCCTCGAACGCGGCGATGTGCCCGAGGTCCCAGACCAGCGGGCTCATCAGCGGCGAGTGGACCCGCTCGAGATCCGCGTCGGAGACAGACGCGATCAGCGCCTCCGTGCGCTGGCGGGACTCAGCCAGGGCCGTGACGGCCTCCGCTTCGGTCACGCCGAGGGCTGCTACCCGCGAGCCGTCCACTGGACCAATTGTGGCATCCCCGGGCGGCCGGTAAATCTAAATCCTCGGCTGGTAGCGCAGGAACAGCGTTCCCGCCCGCTCGAGCGCCCCGGCCAACCGGGCTCCGGCCAGGTCGGGCAGCTCAGGTCCGGAGGTGATCGTGGGCGCATCGCCGCCTCCGACGAGCTTGGGGGCCACGGTCAGGAAGAGCTCATCGACGAGGTGCTCGCGGAGCAGCGCGCCGAGCACGGTCGGGCCGCCCTCGCAGAGCAGCGCCCGGATGTCGTGCTGTGAGCGCAGGTGCGCCAGCGCGGCGGCGAAGCTGAGCTCGGCCTCGGGGAGGCAAACCAGCTCGACCTGGGCGTTGACGCCGGCGAGGTCGATGTCCCGGCTGGAGAACACGATCACCTTCGCCTCGGACTCGGCGAACAGCGGGATGGCCAGGGGAAGGCGGCCGCTGCGGCTGAGGATGCAGGCCAGCGGCTCGGCGGACAGGCCCTGGGCGCGCCGGTGCTCGCGGACCTGCGGATCGCGGATCATGCGCCCGTAGCGTTCGGCTCGCAGGGTCCCGGTTCCAACCAGAATCGCGTCCGCAGCGCCTCGCAGAGCCCTGAACAGGGCCTTGTCACCGTCGTCTCCCAGTCCCCCCGAGCGACCTCTGAAGCTGGCCCGGCCATCGAGGCTCATGACGAAGTTGGCCATCGTCCAGGGACGGTCCCCAGTGGCACCGGAGCGGAGGTCGAGGGCCCGGATGTGGTCCTCGATCTCAACTTCCCCCCACCTGGGGGAAGAGCTCCCGGAACACCATGCGCGGAGTCTGACGGAAAACCAATAGGCTCCGCCGCGATGAACTTCAAGGCCCTGAGTCGCGGTGAGCTGCTGGCCAGCATCGGCGGGATCCTGCTGCTCATCTCGCTGTTTCTCGACTGGTACACGCTGGCCAATCGGCACGCGATGGTGGGCACGTGCCGAGGTCCGAACACGCTGTGCACCGGCTGGGTCGCTCTGACGATGGCGCGCTACATACTCCTCGTCGCCGCACTGGCTCCGGCCATCCTGTCCTACATCATCATCCGCGGCCATGCCCTGTCCTGGCCCCGAGGCGAGCTGACCGCCGTCGTGGCCCTGGTCGCCCTGGTCGTCACGCTGGTCGCGGGCCTGGTCGACAAGCCTGGCGCTCCGAAGGCCGAGATCGGGGTCACCACGGGCTGGTGGGTGGCCCTGGTAGCCGACCTGCTGATCCTGTTCGGCTCCGTTTGGCGCGCCCAGAAGAGCGGAGCCCGGCGCAAGCCTCCCGGGGTCCTGTGAGCATCCCCGAGCCGGCCGGCAAGCCCGATCGCAACCTCGCTCTGGAGCTCGTCCGGGTCACCGAGGCGGCGGCTCTGGCCGCGGCCCGGATGGTCGGCCGGGGCGACAAGGAGGGCGCCGACCAGGCCGCGGTCGATGCGATGCGCGAGGTGCTCGACACGGTGGCCATGGACGGCGTCGTCGTCATCGGCGAGGGTGAGAAGGACGAGGCCCCGATGCTCTTTAACGGCGAGCAGATCGGCGACGGGACCCCGCCGCAGGTCGACATCGCCGTGGATCCCCTCGAGGGCACCCGGCTGACCGCGCTGGGCATGCCCAGCGCCCTGGCCGTGATCGCCCTGTCCGAGCGCGGCGCGATGTTCGATCCCGGGCCGTGCGTATACATGGAGAAGATCGCCGGCGGTCCCGACATCGCCGACCTGCTCGATCTCGACCGGCCGCTGGCCGACACGCTGAACCTGATCGCCCAGCGCAAGAACCGCGACATCCGCGACGTGATGGTGGTGATGCTCGACCGAGAGCGCCACCACGACGCGATGGCGCAGGTCCGTGACGCGGGCGCCCGCGTGCGGCTGATCACCGACGGCGACGTCTCGGCCGCGCTGCTGGCGGTGAGCGAGAACTCCCCGGTGGACGTACTGTGGGGGATCGGCGGCACGCCCGAGGGCGTGATCTCCGCGGCCGCCATCAAGTGCATCGGCGGCCAGCTCCTCGGCCGTCTGTGGCCGCGCGACGATGCCGAGCGCCGGGCCGCCACCGACGCTGGCTACCAGCTGGAGAAGATCCTCACCTGCGACGACCTCGTGGCCGGCGACGACGCGTTCTTCTCGGCCACCGGGGTGACCGACGGCGATGTGCTCCAGGGCGTTCGCTACCAGGGTGAGAAGGGCGCGAGCACCGAGTCCATGGTCATGCGCTCCCGCTCAGGCACGGTCAGGCGGATCTTCGCCCGGCACGACCGGGCCAAGATGCGTGCCCTGGGGATCCGCTACAGCTGAGCGCGGCGTCCCCTCGGCACGCAGCGAGCCGACCTTGGACTGGGCCAGGTCGAGCTTGGCCAGAGAGCGCAGGAAGTTGTTGGTGACCAGGACATGGATGGCCGACTGGGTCATCTCGTAGACGGGCGTGCTGAAGCCGACGGCGATCGAGGGGTAGAAGTTGGACACCTCGACTTCGATCTTCAGCTTGGCCCGACCGTTCCCGGCGTCGCCCAGGCGACGCACGTCGACTGACAGATAGCCGCAGCCATGCCCGCTGCGTGCCACCAGCAGTCCGTCGCGGATCTGCCAGCGCACCTCGCCGTGGTCGGCCTCGATCGTGTACTGCGGGGCGTCGAAGCGCAGCAGGGTCAGCGGCCGCGCCAGCAGGATCACCGATCGGGTCTGCTCTCCGTAGCTGACCTTGATCAGGTTCAGGGTCACCCGGGACAGGAAGCGCCAGTACGTGCGGGCCAGGTTCTCGAGATTGGCCGGCGTCCAGATCTGCGCGAGGTCCTCGGAATCGAGCGTCAGCTCGGCCGACTGGGCTGAGCGCACTGCCCCGTCGTGGGCGACCGAGGTCGATTTCCGCGGCGAGACGATGACTGCGTGGGCGGGCAGCGGTCTGTTGTCATGGCGCCGGCGCCAGGCGAGGACGGCGGACACAGCGGCAAGGATGAGCGCCAGCGGAGCGATCACGGGCTGATTGTGCCCGAGGGCAGGCTCCGCTGGCCAGCTGGCTCGCCGGCTGGGCCAGGGCCACCGAGCGGCAGGCCGGGCGGGCTCACCGGGCCAGCTCGGCCAGGCCCACGCTGCTGCCCGCGGGCAGCGTGCCCTCCCCGGCGGGGATCATGGCCAACGCGTCGGCGCCGAGCAGGGAGGTGAGGATGTGCGAGCCCTGGGCGCCGTTCGGGGTGGCGGTGGTCTTTCCGGACTCCCGTTCGAGCACGACCCGCACCGCCTGCTCACGGTGCGCACTGCGCCTGACCTCGGTGCCGAGCACGGCTTCGGTCTCGATCATCGGGCGAGCGCGCAGACCCTGGAGGGCCCGGAGGGCGGGGAGGACGAACAGCGAGAAGGTGACCACGGCGGACACCGGGTTGCCGGGGAGCCCGAACACCAGCCGACCACCGTCGAGGGTCCCGAACCAGGTCGGCTTGCCGGGCTGAAGCGCGACGCTCCAGAACACCTCCTGGACCCCGAGCTCGGCCAGCGCGGGCTTGACGTGGTCGTGCGGGCCGACCGAGACCCCGCCCGAGATGATCACCACCTCCGCCTGAGCAAGGCCGTCGGCGATCCCCGAGCGCGTGGCTTCACGCGAGTCGGGCAGGCGCTGCGGAGCGGCGGTCTTCGCGCCGGCATGGCGGGCCAGCGCGGTGAGCATCGGGGCATTGGAGTTGTGGATCTCGCCCGGACCGAGCGGCTCGCCCGCGGCCTTGAGCTCATCCCCGGTGGCCAGGACTGAAACCTGGGGCCGGCGGGCCACGCTTACACTCCCGGCGCCTGCAGCCACGGCCGCCCCGAGCTCCACCGGCCCGAGCCGCGCCCCCGCCCGGAGAACGGTCAGTCCCGCCGGCATGTCCTCACCCGGCCCGCGGACGTGGTCGCGCTCGGCCACCTCGGCCCGGGTCTCGATGTGGTCTCCGTCGACGTCGACCTGCTCCTGCGGGATGACGGCAGTCGCGCCCGCGGGCAGCGCGGCGCCGGTGGAGATGCGGATCGCCTCCCCGGCGTGGAGTTCGCGCTGGGTGGGGGCGCCGGCGCGGGACTCCCCGGCCACGGCCAGCCTCCGGTCGGCGGGTCCGGCCTGGATCGCATAGCCGTCCATGGCCGAGCACGCGAACGGCGGGACATCGGCGGCCGCGCGGACCTCGGTGTCCAGGACCCGGTCGAGGGCGGCGTCAATGGGCACGTCCTCGGGGGGCAGCGGCCGGACTGCGCCAAGAACGAGGTCGCGGGCCTGGGCGACGGTGATCAGATTGCTCGGCATCCGCTGGTCGGGGCTGAGCATATTCGCTCGTCAAGAGCCCGCGGAGCCCAGGCTGGCCGGGGCGGCCGGCCGGGCCGATCGGGCCCGGCACGCGGTTCGATGACTGGGCCGATCGGGCCCGGCATCCGGCTCGAGAACCGGGCCGATCGGGCCCGGCACGCGGTTCGACAACTGGGCCGATCGGACCCGGCACGCGGTTCGAGAACGCGGCGGAGCCGACTGGATGCTCTGATACAAGACGCCGATGCGATCTGGCCCTCCCCGCCGCCGCCGGGCCCGACCGGTGGCCGATGCATCGCTTGATGCGCTGCTCGACCGCTCGGAGGACCTGGCCAAGGGATGGCTCCTGGCCCTGCTCGAGCAGGCGCCACTGGATGACGCCCCGCGGATCCTGGCCGCCGACCTGACTCGGGACGGTCCCCGGGTCTGCGAGGCGCTCCTGCGCGCGATCGGCAGTGATGCCGACGAGCGCCGCCTCGAGTCCGACGGTGCGCTCGCCCCCCTGGCCGGCCGGGTCGGGGAGCTGGCCGGTGCGGCTGGAGCCCGGGACACGGCCCAGGCCGTCGACGCTCTGCAGGCGGTCGTGTGGGCGGCACTCCGAGCCGAGCTCCGGGATCCCGATCCTGCGCTGATCTCCGAGCTGGCCGAGCGCCTGGCTCAGGTCAGCGCTCTCGTGCGGGCCGCGGCACTCCGGTACGGAGAGACCGGCGCGCCGCGGGGAGACGGGGGTCCGTTGCTCTCGGCGGTGCCCGCGCCCGAGACGCCTCGTCCCGCGCCGGCGCCCACTCCTCCGGGCCCCCCGGAGCCTGCGCCTGGCGACGGGCCGCGACCCGCGGCTGGTGCCGGGCCGCCCGCTGCGGCTGGTGCCGGGCCGCCCGCTGCGGCTGGTGCGAGGGCCGCCCCAGCGGCCGGCAGCGGGCCGGAACGGTCGGCGCTGAGGCCAGAACCGCGGCTGCGCGCGTGGATGGGTGATCAGCCGGTCGCGTCCGAGCCGCCCGCCCTCTGGGTCGGCGCCCTGCGGGAGGAGATCCAGCGCACCGGCGCCGGCCCCCTGTCGTTGCTGCTGGCCGAGCTTGAGGACGCCGACCGGGTGCTGGCCGTGGAGCCCGAGCCGACTGCGACCTTCAGCGAGTTCACCCATGGTCTGCGGCGCGCGGTGCGCCGGCAGGACATCCTCGTCTGCGAGACACCGGTGCGCGCCTGGGTCATTGCCCGGGACACCGGGCGGGCCGGCGCGCGCTCGCTGAGTGAGCGGATCGTCTCCGCGGTCCGCGATGGCCGGCCCTGGCGCGGGGCCCCGCTGATGGCCAGCGTGGGCTTCGCCGTGCTTGGCGAGGACGGGCGTACTCCCGCCGAGTTGATCGAGGCGGCCGAGGAAGCGCGGTTCGTGGCCGCCTCGGGCGGAGCGGCCTAGCCAGTCGGGGTCTTCTGCCGGCCCTTTAAGTGTGGGGGCTCAGGAGCCGGGGCTGGCGGGCGGCCGGGGCAGCGAGACGGCCCCGATCCGGGCAGTGCCGGTCACGCCGAGCGCGCGGCCGGTGGCCATGGTGAGGTCCCAGTCGGCGCCGTTGGCGTACGGGCCACGGTCGATTACAGGGACGATCATCGTCCGGCCCTGATACAGGATGGCGACGCTTGTGCCGCAGCGCAGAGTGCGGCTGGCCACGCCGATCATGGTCCGGGTCAGGCGCCGGCCGCAGGCGGTGCGATGGCCGTAGAAGCCCGGTCCATACAGGGTGGCTAGCGAGGAGCGATACACGGTGACGGTCAGGGTCGGAGCGGCGGTGGCCGTGCGGGCGGCAGCCTGGACGACGATGGCGCGGATGGAGAAGCGGCCGATGTGGTTCGTGTTCCAGGTCACGCTGAACCCGCCGCCGGACCGGATCGTCGTGCTGACCGTGGGGGTCCAGCGCCAACCGGTCTGATGGCCGAGGCGCTCGATCTCGATCGTCTTGCCGGCCGCGCTCGAGGACGCGGTGCCGGAGAAGCTGAGCCCGCTGCGCAGCAGCGTCGCCGCGCTCGTGTTCAGCGTGATGCCATCACCGCTCGCGCTCACCGGTCCCGTTGGTGACGGGGAGGCCGTGGGGGTGTTGCTGCTGCCACCCGAGGAGCCGAGACCCGCGCCGCCGGTGCCGCCGCTGCCGCCGGCCCAGGCCAGAGCGGGCAGCACCATCAGCCCGCTCAGCACGACGAGCAGGGCGCAGACATGGGCGCGACGTTTACGTACCAGTTCAGTCATCCGGGGGTGCTTGTCGCCTACGGGGTGAGCTGACGGGCTCGCGCTTTTGGCGCTACGGCCTCAAATGGCCGATTCGCCCCTGCGGACTCGAGATCCGCAAGTGGTTCCCCCGCCGACCGCCCGCGGACGGACGATCGCTCGGCTGGTAGCGCGGGCAGTATACGAAACACCGACCCGGACGTCGGCCCGACCTGTTCGCCCCACCGGCCCGAGCATTCCCGCACCCCGTCGCCCCCGGGCCTGCGGTTCCCGGAAAATAGTGTCCGCGGTACCCAATCTTCCTGGTTTGTCGCCCTCAGCGTGCAGTTTTCGGAAAATCAGCCGGGGCGGAGACGATTTTCCGGGAACTGCACGCTCCGGCTCAGCGCCGCGGCAACCGCGACAGCGCGCCGCGCAGCGCCCGAGCGCTGGCCTGCAGGCCGATCTCGGCCAGCTCAGCCGCGGCCTGAACCGCGGTGCCCAGCGCGCCGGGGTTCTCGGACGGCGGGGACTCGGGAGTACGACGCGAGGTGGGCCCCGGCTTGGCGGCGGGAGGCCTGCGCTTGGTCGTCGGGGCCTTCGCCTTTGCCGCGGCTGGCTTGGCCTTTGCCGCCGCTGGCTTGGCCGCCCTTGCCGCCGCTGGCTTGGCCGCCCTTGCCGCCGCTGGCCTGGCCTTCGCCGTTGCGGCCTTTGCCGTTGCGGCCTTTGCGGTTGCGGCCTTCGGCTTGGCCTTCGCCGGCTTGGCCTTCGCGGCCTTCGCTGGCGGCCGCGGGGTCACGGAAGTCTGGGCGGGCGCCTCGGCGTCGGGTCGCCTGGCGCTGCGCCGGTGCGGGCGGGTGCGGGGCAGGCCGCCGAGGACTCCGGGTGGGGTCTCGTCACTCATCGCCCGACATCATCGCGCACCGCCCTCAGCGGAGCCTCAAGGCCGGCCGGAGAGCCGATCCCACGGTAGCCGCACGGCCGATCCCACGGCGACCGGAGGGGCCGATCCCACGGCGGCCGCAGGGCCGATCCCACGGTAGTCGGACACGTCGGCGCGGGACCTTCCTAGAGTCGACGGTAGAAAAACGACCCCAACTTTGAAACGCGGGCGGCCGTTCTACGTATTTATGTCGAGACGCTGACCCTCGGGCGCTTCCCACCGCAGGCATTTTGGCCGAGTGCGCGGGGTTCACGCGTTGACTTCATCAGGTGTAGGAATTACAGTTTTCGAGCATGTTTGAATAGCGGTCGTACGCTCTGAGGGCGAGACCTAATCGCTGTTTACTCAGTGCCCAGCAGGGCGCCAAAGGACGGAAACGGAACCAGATGTCAGTAGCGGAACTGCAAGAACTCGAAGAGATCAAGGGACTGGTCAACCGGGGGCAGCAGCTCGGCGTTCTCACCTATTCCGAGATCGCCGGCGCGGTAGCCGAGCTGGATCTCGACGAGACCGACGTCGAGGAGCTGCACGGCTTCCTCGAGCGGGCCGAGATCGAGTTGGTCGAGGAGGTCGATCCCGCGCAGGCCGCCACTGAGGTCGAGCGCGCGCCGGACAAGCGCGGACGCCGCAAGGCCAAGACCGCGCTTGATCTCAAGCCGGACATGACCACCGACTCGCTGCAGCTGTTCCTCAAGGACATCGGCAAGGTGCGCCTGCTCACCGCCCAGGAGGAGGTTGACCTGGCCAAGCGGATCGAGCGCGGCGATCTCGACGCTAAGCAGAAGATGGTCGAGTCAAACCTTCGCCTGGTCGTCTCGATCGCCAAGAACTACCGCAACCAGGGCCTGCCCTTCCTCGATTTGATCCAGGAGGGGACCCTGGGCCTGGTCCGCGCAGCCGAGAAGTTCGACTACCGCAAGGGCTTCAAGTTCTCCACCTACGCCACCTGGTGGATCCGGCAGGCCATCGCCCGCGCGCTGGCCGACAAGGCCCGGACGATCCGAATCCCCGTCCATGTGGTCGAGAAGCTCAACAAGATCGGTCGCGCCGAGCGCAAGCTGGTCACCGAGCTCGGTCGCGAGCCCACCGCGGAGGAGATCGCCGAGGTCACCGGCATCGAGCCCGAGGAGGTCGAGTCGATCAAGCGCTCCGCGCAGGCTCCGGTCTCGCTCGAGAAGCCCGTCGGTGATGAGGAGGAATCGGAATTTGGCCAGTTCATCGCCGATGAGCGCGCCGAGTCTCCCTACGAGCGCGCCGCTGAGATCCTGACCAAGGAGGCGCTCCGCGAGGCGCTGGAGAATTTGTCTTATCGCGAGCGTCGCGTGCTCGAGCTGCGCTACGGGCTGGGTGGCGAGCATCCGCGGACCCTCGACGAGGTGGGCCGGACGTTCAACGTCACCCGCGAGCGCATCCGCCAGATCGAGAACCAGTCGCTCAAGAAGCTGCAGTCGCTGGCCGAAGCGCAGAAGCTGCGCGACGTAGCCTGAGCCAGCCGATCGCTTCGGGGATGACACCGTCGCTGCGACGGGCTATAGTGCCGCGCCACCTGGGGGGTCTATAACTCGAGAGTAGGGGTGGAGCAATGAGTCGCAGTCGTGTTCTGTGGTGCGCTTTTGCGGCCTTGACGCTGCTCGCCGGCGTCCAGCTCCTCACGTCCATGGCCGCGGCCCAGGACCCGAATGCCAGCGAGCGGGTGATCGTGGTGTTCAAGCAGCAGAGCCCCGGGCTACCCGCCACCACGCGCCTGGAGGCCGCGCGCGCGGCCGTGTTCTCGACGACCCAGGCCGGGGTCCGCTCCCAGCTTGCCGTCTCGGGCGCGCGCAACGTGCACGCCTACTCGCTCCTGGACGCGATCTCGGCCACGGTTTCCTCGAGCGAAGCCGCCGCGCTGCGCTCTGATCCGGCGGTCAGCGAGGTGGTCCCCGACCAGATCATCCAGCTGGCCAGCCCCCAGATCGCAGGCTCCGCAGCGACGGGCCCGGCCGCGAGTCCGCCGGCCGGCGCCTGCGCCCCCGGAGGCAAGGTCCAGCTCGATCCCCAGGCCCTTCAGACCATGCACGTCGCCTCCGACGTGTCCGGGGTCCGGACGGCCCGCTCGCTTGGCGTCACCGGAGCCGGGGTCAAGGTCGCCTTCATCGCCGACGGCCTCGACATCAACAATCCTGACTTCATCCGGCGAAACGGCCAGCACGTGTTCGTCGACTACAAGGACTTCAGCGGCCAGGGCACCGGCGTGGCGACCGGCGGGGGGGAGGCGTTCCTCGACGCCAGCTCGGTGGCCGCCCAGGGTCGCAAGGTGTATGACGTCAGCCACTACTCAGACCTGCCGCTGAACCGGCCCTGCCGGATCCGGGTCGAGGGGGTGGCACCGGGCGCGAAGCTGGTCGGCCTGTCCATCTTCGGCGCCGAGAACGCGGGCTTCAGCTCTTCCTTCCTGCAGGCGATCGACTATGCGGTCACCCATGACCACGTCAACGTGCTCAACGAGTCGCTGGGCAGCAACTACTACCCCGACGACGGGCCCACGCTCGATCTGATCAAGCGGGCCAACGACGCCGCGGTGGCCGCGGGGGCCACGGTCACAGTCTCGAGCGGCGACGCCGGGGTCACGAGCACGATCGGCACGCCGGCGACCGACCCGAACGTGCTCTCCGTGGGGGCCAGCACGACCTACCGGATCAACGCCCAGACCGGATACGGCGGAGCGCGATTCCCGGGCGTCTACCGGTGGCTCAACAACAACATCAGCTCGTTCAGCTCCGGTGGCTTTGACCAGGCCGGTCGCACCGTTGACCTGGTCGCCCCGGGGGAGGACAACTGGGCGCTGTGCTCGACCGACGTGAAGATGTACAGCGACTGCATCGACTTCGCCAACCAGCCCGCCCCGGTCCAGCAGACCGGGGGCACCAGCGAATCAGCCCCGCTGACCGCCGGCGAAGCGGCCCTGGTCATCCAGGCCTACCGTCGCGCCCACCATGGCGCGACGCCCCGCCCGGCCGTGGTCAAGCAGCTGATCGTCTCCAACACCGATGACATCGGTGCGCCGGCTGACCAGCAGGGGTCGGGCCTGGCCGACGCCTACCGCGCCGTACTGGCCGCCGAGGCCTACAGCGCGAAGCCCCGCGGCGCCGCGGCGAAGGGCAGCGGCGCCCTGGCCGCATCCCGCACCCAGCTGAACGTGATCGCGGCGCCGGGCAGCGCGCAGACGTTGGCTGACCGGATCACCAATGAGAGCGCCGCGACCGAGCGGCTGTCGTTCTCGACCCGGCGGCTCGGCACGTATCAGAACCTGCGCGAGGCCACGGTCAATTTGTCCGAGACGGCCAACCCGCCGGCCAGCCCGCAGACCACCGACTGGCAGGGCAAGACGGTCAACTTCGAGCGTGTTCACTTCACCGTGCCCAGGGGAGAGAACCGCCTCAGCGCCTCGATCGCCTTCCAAAACGCCTCACCCACCGATCTCGCGGCCCGGGTGCGGCTGACGCTGGTCACCCCCCACGGGACCCTGGCCGGCTACTCGGTCCCCCAGGGGGATGGGAACTTCGGCAACCTGCAGATCGCTGACCCGGCGGCCGGCGTCTGGTCGGCCTACATCTACAGCCGGACGACGGCCAATGGCGGCACCACCGGTCCGGTCACGTTCGGCGCCGAGGCCGCGCGCTACGCCCGCTTCGGATCGGTCAGTCCTTCGCGGATGACGCTGGCCCCGGGGCGCTCGGGCGCCGTCACGCTGCACGTGGCCGACGGATCCGGTCCCGGCGACAACGCCGGTGCGATCCTGGTCCGCTCGAGCTCGGGGGCTCACTCCCCGGCCGCCCGCACGACGATCCCGGTCACGCTGCGCAGCCTGATCCCGACCGGCCGGCGCTCGTTCACCGACACGTTGACCGGCGGCAACGGACGGGCTGTCAACACCGGTCAGGCCTTCTACTACCAGATCCGGCTCCCGCGGCGCCAAGCCGAGCTGAACGCCGCCGTGGCCCTGTCGGACAACCCGGACAACCCGTTCAGCGCCTGGTTGATCGGCCCGTCGGGCGAGGCGCAGGCCTTTGCCAGCAACACGATCCCCGACGCCAACGGGAACCCCCACCACGTGCCCGGCGCGAACCTGCACGTGGTCGGCGCCGCGGCCGGGACCTGGACCCTGATCGTGAACTTCGCCCCTCAGGTGTCGGGCAACGCCCTCAACGAGCCGTTCACCGTCACCACCAGCCAGTCAGCGGCCGGGGCGAGCCGCGGCGGTCTGCCCAATTCGTCCGGCGCTCAGCTCGCCGCGGGCACCTCGTACACCTATGACGTCAAGGTGCGCAATAGCGGCCCCGCCCCGGAGGCGTACTTCCCCGACGCCCGCCTCCCGGGGCTCGTGCCGCTGACGCTGGCCGCGCTGCAGAGCCCGGACACGACCGAGCCGCTTACGTTCAACTCGATGATCCCCGCCTACCTGGTCCCCACCGAGACGACGATGCTGAGCGAAGGCGCGCGGACGACCGGCGCCCAGCCGATCCAGTTCGACACCTCGGCCCCCGCCGGGGACCCCGATCTGGCCTCGACCGTCGGCCTGTCGACCACCATGACGTTGCGAGCCAATCCCGTCACGCCGGGGGTGTGGGGCATGTTCCCGGTCAACGTGGGCGCCTACCGGACAACCGGCGCCCCGCCGGAAGCGGTGAGCACGACGGCGCGGGTGATGACCCGCGGGTTCGATACCCGGATCAGCTCCCCGGCCGGCGATCTGTGGCCGGCCAGCGCCGATCCCTCGGCCATCAACAGCTTCAACCCGGTGGTCGTCGGTCCCGGACAGACGGCGAGCATCCCGATCAGCGTCACCCCCACCGGCGCCTCCGGCACGCGAGTGCGGGGCACCCTGTTCATCGATGACGCCAACTTCTTCCTGTTCGACTCGATCGAGCAGCCGAACGGGAATGAGGTCGCGGCAATCCCCTACAGCTACACGGTGAAGTAGGGACAGCCGCTCAGTTCAGCAGCACTTCAGTTCGTAAAGCATTGCGCTAGACTCGATAAGCGAGATGGCGCAAAACGACACCTGCCCGGTCTGCCGAACGGCTGAGGTCGTCTGCGGAAAGTGGACGCTGCTGGTGATCCGCGACCTGGCCGAGGGCCGCTCGCGCTTCTGCGAGCTGGAGCGCTCGTTGGCCGGGATCAGCCCGCGGACGCTGTCGCTGCGCTTGCGAGCGCTCGAGGAAGAGGGCATCGTCAAGCGCCAGACGTTCCCCGAGGTGCCGCCTCGGGTCGAGTACGCGCTCACCGACAAGGGTCGTGCCCTGGTGCCGCTGATCGAGGACATGCGGGCCTACGGCCGCCAGTGGCTGGGCGGAGACTGCGAGCCCGGCGAGACCCGGGCCAGCCAGTCGCAGCCCGTCGCCGCCCTCGCCTGACCGCCTCGCCGTGAAGATCGCCGTCGCGGCTGACGAGCTGACTGGTGTGGCCGGGGCGCTGCTCGAGCAGCTGCGGGGTCGCGGGCACGTGCTCTTGGCCCACGGCGTCTACGCGCCCGATGAGCGCGCTGACTGGGCCTGGGCCAGTGAACGGGCAGCCCGCGACGTCGCCACGGGGCGAGCCGAGCAGGCGGTGGTCGCGTGCTGGACCGGCACCGGGGCGTCGATCGCCGCCAACAAGGTTCCAGGCGTGCGGGCGGCGCTGTGCGCCGACGCCGGCACGGCGGCCGGGGCGCGACGCTGGAACGACGCCAACGTGCTCGCTCTCAGTCTCCGCTCGACCTCCGAGGCCGAGCTGGGCGAGATCCTCGAGGCCTGGTTCGATGCGGCTCCGAGCCCCGATCCGCAGGACGCCGCCAACCTCGCCCATCTGACCGAGATCGAACGTGGTGGCCCGCTTCGCCAGGACGACGACATGTGAGCGGCCGCTGAGCGGCGGATCTGCAACGGCGCTGCCGGCAGCAGGATCGAGCGCCGCGGCGAAGAATCCGCGGCCGTGCGCAATGCGGCCCTGCATCATCAACTCGAGGCGTTCACGGTCGAGGCCAGCGGCCGGCTCGGCGGCGAGCTCTCCGGCGGCGCCGAGATGCCGTTCGAGATCGATGAGGAGCGCAGCGGCGGGCGCGCCTCGCTGTACTGCTACCGCCCTCTGACCGGCCTGTTCATCCAGCGACGGCTGCCCCTCCTGAGCGCGCTGGACACCTGGGAGCAGGCCGCGGGCGCCCTGGTCGTCTCCGACGCGCTGGCCGTCTACCTGGAGGAGCAGGGCGAGGTGCGGGTGCCTTCGGAGCCCCGGGCGCAGGCCCACGCCGTACTGGCCACCTTCCTCGGCTGCGTGTTCGACCAGCGCAGTGACTTCGGGTTCGAGCCCGCGCACTTCGAGGCGGCCTACGCGGATCTGGAGCGCGCGCTCTACGACGGCCACTGCACGGCGACGATCGTCGCCCCGGTGCTGGGCATAGCCCTGGATCCGACCACGATCGAGCTGTCGCTCGGTGAGGGTCTGTCCCTGATCCGCGGCGATGCGCTGCCCGACGCTCCTGCTGACGCGGTGTGGGGCGAGGCCGAGGAGCCCCAGGTGCTGGCCCTGCTCGCCGTCGATCAGGAGCGCTCGGCGCGCCCCCCGGTGTCTGTCGCCCGAACCCGATTTCGGCGGATCCTCACCGCGCTGCGGCTGTTCGAGCGCGGCGGTTACGCGATCGGCCCGGTGGCCTGGGCCCGGACCGAGGCCGGAAGCTGGCGCCCGGTGCCGATCGGCGCCCGCGGACGCCCGCGCCTCCTGACCCTGATCCGGGCCGCTCAGGAGGATGAGCTGCGCGCCTTCTGCGACCTGGTCACGCGGCGCCTGCCCGGGGGCGGCGAGCTTTCCTGGGCCCTGGCCCGGTTCGAGATGGGCTGCGAGCGGCTGGCTCCCTTCGAGGCGCTGAGCGACTACCTGTTGGCCCTGCGGGCCCTCCTCGAGCCCGAGGGTCCGGCCAGCGGTCGGCTGGCTCAGCGTCTGGCGGTGATCTGCGCCCGGCCCGAGGACCGGGGCGCCCTGGCCGAGCGCACCGCGCGGGCCATCTCCCTGGAGCGTGCCGTGATCACCGGAATCGCCCCTGCCGGCCCGGGCGTCGACGCGCTGGTCGACGAGTTGGCCGAGCATCTGCGGGCCATCCTGCGCGATGCCCTGTGCGGCCACCTGGACGCCGATCTGCGGGGCGTGGCCGATGAGCTGCTGGCCGACGCGGCCGCCGGGCCGATCGACGCCTCCGGATGGACCCCGGCGAGACCGGGACCGCCGAGCCCTCGCCGTCCCGGCGCGATAGCCTGAGAAGCGACCGCTCCCTACTCGGTCTCCACGGAGGCCGGGAGTGTTTTGCCCGCCAGGCCTAACACGTAAGTCCTGGGGCTCGTATGAAGTCAGGGGGAGCGCGATCAGCAGAGCGAGCGGGTCGTAGAGACCCGCTCGTTCTGCGTTTTTAGCTGCGAACCTCCAGGCTGTGTTTCACGTCGAGCTGCGCCAGTTTCCCCACGTGGCCCGAGCGTTCAACCTGACACGGGAGGAGCTCGACCAACGCTTTGCCAGACCCTGGGTGAGCGGGACCGAGGTCGAGCACGACGAGCACCGCTGGACTCCCGGCAAGGCCAAGCTGACCATCTACGAAGGTCCCCGGCTCGGGCTCGAGGAGCTCGGGTTGGGTCGGGGGTGGGCCACAGTGGGCAAGAGCGCCCAGGAGGTCACCGAGACGGTACTGGCCGAGGCGGAGCGGGGCGCGGCCGGGCGCTCGAGCCTCGAGATGGTCAAAACCGCGGTGTGCGGAGCCGCGCGGGCGCCGCTCGATCTCAGCGCGGTGATGGGCCTGATCGGGACGGAATACCCATCCTGGCGCCCGAGCGAGCAGCTGGCCGTGGCCGAGCAGGCCGTATGGGAGCTGCTCCACCAGGGGCGGCTCAGTCTGCGGGGACCGTCGGGACCGATCGAGGCGGCCGGGTGGCCGGAGGTCCTGCTCAGCTGGGAGAGCTGGACTGACCGCGGCCAGCAGTTCGTCCTCGAGGCTGCCGGCTGAGGCCGGCGCCGGAGGGGCCGGGACCCGCGCCGGAGGGCCCGGGACCCGCGCCGGAGGGCCCGGGACCCGCGCCGGAGGGCCCGGGACCCGCGCCTCAGGCCACCACCCCGGCGATCAGCGCTTCACGGTCCTCCTCGGAGGCGAACAGGAACCGGCGCACCCGCTCGAGGCCCGCGATGTCGTGGACGTCGTCGTCGAAGTGGGGCACGAGCAGCAGCGGTTGATCGCCCAGCTCGGAGCGCAGGCGCTCGACGCCGAGCTGATCGCGCCGGGCGAGCAGGTGATAGTCGGCGAAGTTCTCCGCCACCCGCCCGGCCAGGGCATCGCCGAGCTCGGCTCGGAGCTCCCCGCGGACATTGCCGGGCTCGGCGTCCCCGAGCAGGTCGTGGTGCACCCGGTTGACGATCACCCCGGCGAACGGGAGCCCGCTGTCGGCCAGCGTGCGGCGAAACCACAGGGCCTCATCGATCGCGCTCCGCTGGGCCGAGGTGACGAGCAGGAAGGCCGTCTTCGGGGAGTGCAGGAGCTTCTCCACCTGGGCGGCGCGCTCTGAGAAGTCGTCGGTCATGTCGCCGAGCAGGCCGAAGAAGGTGGACAAATCGGTCAGGAGGTCCACTCCGGTGACCCGACGCAGTGCGGCCAGGAACGGTGCCGCGCCCCGGCCCAGGACCCGCATGCCCAGCCCGGTGGGGCGCAGGAACGCCTTCAGCGCCCGGCCCTCGAGGAACGAGGTCAGCCGTCCGGGCGCGTCCAGGAAGTCGAGCGCGTTGCGCGAGGGCGGAGTGTCCAGGACCAGGAGGTCGAAGTCGCCGTCCCGGGCCAGGTCATAGAGCTTGGCCACGGCGGTGAACTCCTGCGAGCCCGACACGGCGGTCGAGAGCTCGCGGTAGATGCGGTTGGCCTTGATCTCCTCGGCGCGCTCGGGGTCGGCCGAGATCCGGTCGATCAGCTCATCGAAGGTTCGCTTGGGGTCGAGCATCATCGCCCACAGCTCGCCTTTGACCTCGATCCCGTCGGCCAGGCGTCCAGGCTCGACGCGGCGGGGCTGGTTGTCCAGCTCGCGGAGGCCAAGAGCGTTGGCCAGCCGCCGGGCCGGGTCGATGGTCACCACGGCCACCTTCGCGCCCCGAGCGGCCATGCCCAGCGCGATGGCGGCCGAGGTGGTCGTCTTACCCACCCCGCCCGAGCCCCCGCAGACGCAGATCCGCTTCCCAGCCAGCAGCTGGCTTACGCCCGCGGCCGTCTCGGCGGCGGGCTCCCTGCGACGGCTCACCGGGTCACCTGCGCGGCCGCCGGCTCACGCAGGCCGCGGTCGAGCGCGTCGGCCAGCCGGCCGAGCTCCGCCGGGCCGATCATCTCCGCGAACAGGTAGGGAAGTTCGACGAGCGGCAGCCCCAGCCCGGCGCTCAACCGCTCGACCTCGGTTGATTGGGACTGCGCGCGGGCCTGCTCGGACAGGGCCGCGGCCAGCGCAGCAGTGGCCAGCGGCGAGCCGGCGCCACGGCGGGCGGCGGCCAGCTTCTTGCCGGCGGCGGCGGTGAAGCGCTTCGGATAGCGCGCGTTGACGATCACCGCATCCAGAGCCAGATCCTCCGCGGCCAGCGCATCGCGGAGCCACAGGGTCTCGTTGACCGGCATCTCCTCAGCCGTGGTCACCGCGACCACGGCCGTGAAGTCTGGATCGGCGATCGTGGCGGCGATGCGCCGGCCCTGATGGGCGATCGGGCCGACCCGGGCGATCTCGGCGAAGGTGCGCGGCGTGCGCAGGATCCCCACCCCGTGACCGGCGGCCGGCGAGTCGACGATGACCAGGTCATAGGCGTCGGCGTCCGCGGTGCGGCGCTCGTGCTGGGAGAGCTCCCACACCTTGCCCACGCTGAGCAGCTCGCGCATGCCCGGGGTGGCCATGGCGAAGGCTCCGAACAGCCGGCTCGAGCCGAGGGCCTGGCCGACGGCACCGGTCTTGACCTTCAGGTACTCCTCCATGGCGTGCTGGGGATCGATCGAGATCGTGAACAGGCCCTCGCCGAGCGCCACCTCCCGAGCTCCGGCTTCGCCCGCGGTGTCTGCCCGCCCCGCCCCCGGACTACCCGAGGCCGGCGATCCGGGGTGTAGCGACTCGCGGACCCGCTCCTGGCTGGCCAGCTCAGCCACGATCGTGCGCAGGCCGCGCCGCGCGGCCAGGACCCCCAGGGCGGTGGCCACGGTGGACTTGCCGACGCCTCCCTTTCCGGTGACGAATATGAGGCGTCGCTTGAGAAGACTCGCCACGGGAGATGAAAATACTTCAGCGCTGATCGGTTCCCGGCGGAGGATTCTGCGCACCGCCTGCGAAATACAGGCGCGTACGCGTCCACGAGACCCAACGGAGTCATCGCTGATGTCCACCTGCAAGGTGATCACGCTCGCCAACCAGAAGGGTGGCGTGGCCAAGACCACGACCACGCTGAACCTCGCGGTGGCGTTTGCCGAGGAAGGACACCGCGTGCTCTGCTGCGACATGGATCCCCAGGGCAACCTGACCATGTCGCAGGGCATCGATCCCGACACGATCGAGAAGTCGATGTATGACGTGCTCGTCCACCACATCTCGATCCGGGAGGTGATCCGCAAGCGGGAGATCGATGTGGCCTGTGCGTCGATCGACCTGGCCGGCGCCGAGATCGCGATGTCGACGATGATCGGCCGCGAGCGCTCGCTAGAGAAAGCCTTCCGGGAGATCGAGGATGACTACGACTTCATCTTCATCGACACCCCGCCCAGTCTCGGGCTGCTGACCATCAACGCTCTGACGGCCTCAGACAAGGTGATCGTCCCCGTCCAATGCGAGTATCTGTCGATGCGCGGACTCATCCAGCTGCAGAACACGCTGGCCATGATCCGGGAGAACCTGAACCCGGACGTGGAGATCGAGGGCATCCTGCCCACACTGGTCGACCTGCGCACGCTGCACGCCAAGGAGGCGATCGAGCTGCTCGAGGAGAACTTCGGCGATCAGGTCTTCGCCTCCCGAATCCGCAAAACGGTGCGTTTTGCTGAGGCTCCGGTCAAAGGGATGTCAGTACTGAAGTACGATCCCGACGGTCTGGCCGCACACGCCTACAGGCAGCTCGCCAAGGAGGTCCTCGCAAATGGCAACCGGTAAGCGCGCGAGCATGCGCGAAGGACCGCTGGCGGACCTGTTCCGCAAGACCGCCGAGGACACCTCCGACAAGCCGGGCAAGAAGGGCGAGAAGCCCGCGGCAACCAAGGCCAAAGCCAAGGCCCCGGCCAAGGCCCGGGTCGCCCCGCCCGAGCCGCTCGCCCCGCCCGAGCCGGTCGCGCCGCCTGCGCGGGAGACCTCCGCCACGGCCAAGCCCGAGCGGGCGCCGCGTCGCCGGTCGACCCCGCATCCGTCATTCGATGCGGCCGCTCCGGCCGAAGAGCCTCCCCGGCGGAAGGTCCTCTCGCCCCAGGAGCGGCTGCGCCAGGCCTTCTCGTCCGATATCCCCGAGAGCGTGCTCGAGCCGCCCCGCGAGCCCGCACCCGAGCCGGCCCTGGACGTCTACGCGCGCGCCGATCGACCCGGCGACGCCTTCTCGGTCACGCCCAACCTGGGCCAGCCCGTCCTGCGCGTGGTCGGCGTCGGCGGGGCCGGGGTCAACGCCGTCAACCGGATGGTCGAGGCCGAGGTCGAGGGGGTCGAGTTCCTGGCCATCAACACCGACCTGCAATCCCTCCAGCTCTCGGCCGCACATGAGACGCTGCACATCGGGGACGGGCTCACCCGTGGCCTCGGCTCGGGCTCGGACCCCGACCTGGGCCGACGGGCCGCGCGCGAGGAGTATGACCGGATCAAGGCCCTGCTCCGCGGGTCGGACATGGTGTTCATCGCCGCCGGAGCCGGTGGCGGCACGGGAACCGGCGCGGCGCCCATCGTGGCCCAGATCGCCCGTGAGCTCGGCGCCCTGACCGTGGGGATCATCACCCGGCCGTTCCAGTTCGAGGGCTCGCGGCGGCGCGACCAGGCCGAGGCGGGAATCGCGGCGCTGGCTGAGGAAGTGGACACCCTGATCGTGGTCCCCAACAACCGGTTGCTATCGGTTCTGGACCGAGGCGTGTCGATGGTCGAGGCCTTCCGGGTCGCCGACGACGTGCTGCGCCAGGGCGTGCAGGGGATCTCGGATCTGGTCACACTGCCCGGACTGATCAACCTCGACTTCGCCGACGTCCGGACGATCATGTCTGACGCCGGTAACGCGCTGCTGGGCATCGGCATGGGCACCGGCGACCGGCGGGCCATCGACGCCGCCGAGCAGGCTGTGGCCTCGCCGCTGCTCGAGACGAGCATGGAGGGCGCCCGCTCGATCCTGCTCTCCATCACCGGCGGGAACGACATCTCCCTGTGGGAGGTCAACGAGGCCGCCAAGGCGGTGGCCGAGGCCGCCCACCCCGACGCCAACATCATCTTCGGCGCCATGGTCGACGAGAAGCTCGATGATCAGGTGTGGGTGACGGTGGTGGCCACCGGGTTCGGCGAGCGGCCGCGACGCCGGCGGGAGGAGGAGCCCTACGGGCAGCGCTACCAGGAGCCCGAGCGCGGCTTCCGGGAGCCCGCGGGCGAGCCCCGGGTGAGCCGGATGCGCGAGCGCCCCTCGCGCGAGCTTGACGTGCCGGAATTCATGCCCCGCCGTTAGCCCCGCGCCCGGAGCTGTACCCGCGCCGGCTCGGTTTGGCGCACACTGAGGGCGTGAGCGCTACCCCCAATGAGCTGGGCGTGGTCGCGGCCGGGCACCCGGTGAGCGCCGCCGCCGGCGCCGATGCCCTCCGGGCCGGCGGGAACGCCGTCGACGCCGCGCTGGGCTCGATGCTCGCCTCGTTCGTCTGCGAGCCCCTGCTCACCGGCCTGGGGGCGGGCGGCTACATGCTCGTCGTGGCCCCGGGCCAGCCGCCGGTGCTGCTCGACTTCTTCGTCGAGGCACCCGGCCGAGCGACCGGCTCCACGCCGCGGGCCGCGCTCGAGCCGATGGAGATCTCCTTCGGGGATGCCGACCAGGTGTTCCACGTCGGGGTCGCCTCAGTGGGCTGCTACGGGGTGCCCGCGGGGGTCTCCGAGGCCTCCCGGCGCTTCGGTCGCATGCCGCTGGAGCAGCTCGTCGCCCCGGCAGCCGCGCTGGGCCGCAACGGGGTCGAGGTGACCGCGGGTCAGAACTACATCATCCAGCTGCTGGGCGGGATCGTCACCTCGACAGCCGAGAGCTCAGCGCTGTTCGCCCCCCACGGCACGCTGCTGCGGGCCGGCGAGCGGATGTACCAGCCCGAGCTGGCCGAGGCGCTCGAGCGACTCGGCTCCGAAGGCGCCCGGCCCTTCTACGAGGGCGACATCGGCGCGGCCATCGCCGCCTGGGTGACCGAGCGGGGCGGGATCCTCGGCAAGACCGATCTCGCGGCCTATGAGGTCGTGGACCGTGAGCCGCTCTCGGTCGGCTACCGCGGGCGGGAGGTGGTGACCAATCCGCCCCCCTCGGCGGGTGGGATCCTCATCGCCCGGGCCCTGGCCATGCTCGGCCAGACCCCGGGTCCGCCCTCAGTGGCCGAGATTCTCTCGGTCATGGAGCGCACTCAGAGCGAGCGCACCAACGAGTTCCTGGTCGGGCTCGAGGATCCCGAGTTCGTGCAGCGCTTCCTGGCCAGCCCGCTGGGATCGACGACGCACATCGCGGTGCTCGACAGCGAGGGCTGGGCGTGCTCGGTGACCTGCTCCAACGGCTCCGCCTCCGGCGTCATCGTCCCGGGGACCGGCGTGCACCTGAACAACATGCTCGGCGAGCAGGACCTGAATCCCCAGGGTTTTCACCGCCATGCTCCGGGCCGCCGGATTCCCAGCATGATGTCTCCGACCGTGGTGCTGCGCGAGGGCGTGGCCGAGCTGGCTTTGGGCAGCGCCGGCTCCAACCGGATCCGCTCGGCCATCCTGCAGACGATCGTGCGCTCGATCGACGAAGGCAAGCGTGCCGCCGAGGCGGTGGACGCTCCGCGGGTGCACTATGAGAACGGGGTGATCTACACCGAGCCGGGGACCGACGTCGCGAGCCTTCAGGTCGGGGACCACGCGCTGGCTCCGTTCCGGGCCCGAAACCTCTTCTTCGGCGGAGTCCAGGCGGCCGCGCGGGCCCCGGGGGGAGGCTTCTCGGGCGGAGGCGACCCGCGCCGGGGCGGCGCGTCGATCGTGGTCACCCGGTGAGGCGACGGCTGCCCCTGAGCGTGGTCATGCTCGCCCTGGCCGGAGTGGCCCTGGCCGGCATGGCGCTGGCCGGTTGCGGATTGAACGTCGAGGCCGCCGACCTGTTCCTGATCACCCGCACCGGGCCGACCGGGAAGCTGACCCTCGAGGTCAATGACTCCGGGTCGATCCGCTGCGACGGCGGCAAGGCCCGCAGCATCTCGAGCGCCCGGTTGATCACCGCGCGTGACCTATCCGACAACCTGGCCGGCGACGCCGGGCGCCATCTCCACCTGCCCGCAGCGCCGGGCTCGATCAACCAGTTCCGGATCAGCCTCCAGCAGGGCACGATCAGCTTCTCGGACCGCGACGCCGCTGGTCATCCGTATCTGGCCCAGGCCGTCCTGTTCGCCACGCAGGCCGCTCAGCAGGTCTGTGGACTGGCCGGATAACGCCCACGTCAATAAGCGTTTTGCCACTCAGCGTGCGGTCAGCCCTCCGGGTACCCTTCCCGCGGTCATGATCGCCCTGGCCGCCACGCACAACCTGATCAGCACCTTCCAGGCCATCGTGCTCGGAGTACTCCAGGGCGCCACGGAGCTGTTCCCGATCTCGAGCCTCGGCCACACGGTGCTGTTCCCGACCCTGTTCCGCTGGCACAACATCGTCGCCTGGCAGTCCCAGCCCGAGTCCCCCTGGCTGGCCTTCGTGGTCATGCTCCACGTGGGCAGCGCGATCGGCCTGCTGATCTACTTCTGGCGCGACTGGATCGCGATCATCGGCGCCTTCTTCGCCACCCTGGGCAAGCGACGGATTGAGACGCCCACCGAGCGCCTGGCCTGGCTCATCATCGTGGCCACGATTCCCGTCGGGATCCTCGGCCTGCTGCTCGAGCACCCGGTCCGCGTGGCCCTGGCCAAGCCGATCTTCGCGGCCATCTTCCTGATCGTCAACGGCTGCATGCTGCTGGGCGCCGAGCGCTACCGGCGCCGCGCGGAGGTCCGCGAGCTGGCCCAGCGCGAGGGGCTGAACCCGGAGGGCTCGCGCGAGCTGGCCACGATGGATTACCGCGAGGCGGGCCTGGTCGGCGTGGCCCAGTCGACGGCGCTGATCGCTGGCATCAGCCGGGATGGTGTGGTCATGACCGCGGGCCTGGCCCGAGGACTCGACAACGCCAGCGCCGCCCGGTTCGGTTTCCTGTTGGCCACCCCGCCGATCCTGGCCGCCGGGCTCCTGAAGTTCTCCGACCTGACCGGTCCGCACGGTAACGGCGGGGTGCGCGGCGCGGCGGTCATCGCGGCCATCTTCGCCGCCGTCACGGCGATCTTCACCGTGCATTTCCTGACCCGCTACTTCCGCCGCGGCAACCTCCGCCCCTTCGGGATCTACTGCATCCTGTTCGGCGTCTTCATGGTGCTGTTCACGATCATCGTTGGCACTCCCTGAGCCGGCCGAGACGCCCGCTAGCGGCCACTAGGTGAAGCGGACCTTGCCGTTGGAGCGAGCCCGGGCCTGAGCTCGGTCGACGAAGTCAAGCCGCTTGGTCGCGGCCCGGAACAGGCGGGCGACCAGCTGCAGCCGGGCGTTCTCCGAGCGCAGGTCGAGCAGTCCCTGCTTGGCCTCGAGCCCGAAATCGACCGTGGCCGCCATCGCGTAGGCGCTCATCGCGTCGAGCTCGGCGGCCTCGAGCTCACGGTCGGTGGCCCGCCTGACCAGATCGGCGTAGGCGGCCCGGGCCCGTGTGCCCAGCTCGGGATCCGGTTCGTCGCCGCGGTCCTCGACGAACTCGACCACTCCGGCCGGATAGGGAAGATGGGCCTGGCGCTCGAGCACCCGGAAGGGCCGGGTGCCCCGGGCCAGCAGGTTGGTACGTCCGTCCTCGAGCTGCTCGAGCACCTTCTCGATCGCCATCGCGCAGCCGATGTCACGCAGGCCGTCGTCAGCCAGCCAGACGATCCCGAATTCGGTCTCGGTCGTCAGACAGCGGCTCATCATGGCCTTGTATCGCTCCTCGAAGATGTGCAGCGGGATCAGCTCGCCGGGGAGCGCGACCAGCGCGAGCGGGAAGAGGGGAAACTCGCTCGCCACCGGTTCGGGCATGAAAAAAGTGTAGGCGCGCCGGCCTGGCGCCCCGCTTGGGGCTCCGCGCCCTCTAGCCGCGCCGGGCGGTGACGAGCAGGTTGTAGAAGATGGCCGGTGGCAGGAGCGGCTCGAGCACCTTCTCGTCCAGCCGCTGCAGGACCAGGTAGCCGTGGAAGGCGTACTGGCGCCACAGCATGGGCACATCGGCGGGGTCGGCGCTGGCCTCGAGGCTGCGGTTGAACCAGCCGAACCAGTTGGCGGCCAGCTCCTCGCCGCGCACCTGCACCTCGTCAAAGCCGGCCCGACGCGCGTAGCGCTGCAGGTCGGACGGATCAAAGGCATGGATGTCGACGCAGCGCTCCAGCTCGTGGTCGATCTGCTCGGCCGAGCCGACCGTGGCCGGCGGCGGCGCGGGCGCCGCGCGCATCAGCCGCCGCCAGACCGGCGACAGGCGCCAGGCGCCCCGCTTGGGCACCGCGGCGATCCGGTCCCCGAGCCGCGACGGCTCGCCGGCGAACACGATCCGGCCGCCGGGGCGCAGGACGCGGTGAAATTCGTTAAACGCGCGGCGCAGGTTGGGCAGGTGATGCAGGACCGCGTGGCCGAGCACGAGGTCGAAGCTCGAGTCGGCGAAGGGCAGGGCCTCGGCGTCGGCGCGGGCCGCGCGGACGGTCAGCCCGAGCCGCTCGGCGTTGGCGCTCAGGGTGCCGAGCATCCCGGGGGAGATGTCGGTGCAGGTGGCCTCGGCCACCACCCCGGCCTGGAGCAGGTTGAGCGAGAAGTAGCCGGTGCCGGCGCCGATCTCCAGCGAGCGGTCGTAGCCGTCTGAGAGCTCACGGCCGAGCAGCTTGCGGAGCTTGCCCAGCACCTGCTGCTGGCCTACGGGACCGAAATCGATGCCCCACTTGGAATCGTAGGTGTCGGCCGCCACGTCGTGATACCTCGTGTTGACCTCGCGGATCTCGTCCGCGCTGCGCAGTGCCTCCATGCCGCGGCGGACATTACCCTGTCGCCGTGCCGCCGAACGCCTTCCTCCAGCGCAACCAGCCGCCCGGGGTTCCGGCGCTCGAGCTGACCGGGGAGCGCACGCTGCCCGATGTCCCGGCCGAGAACTACTGGTTCCGTCGCCATCTGGCCGTCTATGAGTGGATCGGCGCCCGGGTGATCGGCCGGCGGGTGATCGACATGGCCTGCGGCGAGGGTTATGGCTCGGAGGTCCTGTCCCGCGGGGCGACCAGCGTCCTCGGCGTCGACGCCAATCCGGAGGCCCATGAGCACGCTCGGCTGCGCTACTCGCGCCAGAACCTGAGCTTCGAGCGCGGTCTGGTCGAGACCCACGGCGAACGGGGGGCCTACGACGCGGTCGTCTTCCTCCAGACGATCGAACACGTGCACGACCCCGCTCAGGTCCTGGAGCACTTCCGCTCGCTGCTCGCCCCCGGCGGGGTGGCCTACATAACGACTCCGAACGTGCTCACGCTGGCTCCGGAGGGCGCCGAGAAGTCCGGCAATCCGTGGCATCTGAAGGAGTACCGGGCCCGCGAGTTCGAGAGCCTGTGCCGGGCCGCGTTCGGGGACGTCGAGCTGTGGGGACTGTTTCACGCCGGCAAGCTGCGCTGGCACGAGCTCGCGCTGGCCTGCGGGTGGGACCGCGTACACGCCCGGTTCGGCCTCACCGGGCCGTTCTATGACCGTTTCACCCCGGCGATCGCCACCGGCGACTTCGCCCTGGCCACCGAGCGCGACCTCGATCGCGCGCTGGACTTCCTGGCCGTGTGTACCGTCCGCTGAACCCCCGGCCGGGGCGCCTGGCGCTGGTTCTGCACACCCACATGCCCTACGTGGAGGGGTTCGGGACCTGGCCCTTCGGCGAGGAGTGGCTGTGGGAGGCGATCGCCACGAGCTACCTGCCGCTGCTCGACGTCGTGCTGGGCCGGGCGCCCCTCACGCTTTCGCTGACCCCGGTGCTGGCCGACCAGCTCGAGCGCCCCGAGGCCATCGGGCGCTGCCTGGAGTTCCTCGAAGGTGTGCGGGCCGAGACGCATCGTCGCGACGCCGACGAGCTCCGGGCCGGTGGACAGCGGGGGCTGGCGGCCGAGATCGAGCGCGCGGCCGGTGACTACGCGACCGCGGCGCGCCGGCTCCGGGAGCTCGGACCGGATGGCCTTCTCCGCGCCCTGAGCGCGACGGCGACGTGGACCTCGGCCGCCACCCACGCCGTGCTGCCGCTGCTGGCCACCGACGCCGGGCTGACCCGCCAGATCCAGACCGGGATCGCCGCTCACCGGCGCCGCGCGGGGCACTGGGCGGGCGGCTTCTGGCTCCCAGAATGCGCCCATGCCCCGTGGCTCGAGACCCAGCTCGAGGCGGCGGGGGTGAGCGCCACGTGTGTCGAGTTGACCGGCGCGTTCGGGCTTGGGGACGCGCGGCATCTGCAGCCGCTGCAGAGCCAGGACGGTCCGGTGCTCTGGCCGGTGGACCGAGCGATCATGTCGCTGGTCTGGAGCGCGGACGGCTATCCGGCGCGCAGCGCCTACCGGGACTACCACGGCCACACCACCTTCCGCCACCACGCCTGGGCCAACGAGGGGGCGCCCTACGATCCCGCCGCCGCGCGCGCCCAGGCGGCGGCCGACGCGCAGGACTTCGTGGCCAATGTGCGCCGGCGGGTGGCCGGTGGCGGGGTGTGCGTGTGCGCGCTTGACACCGAGCTGCTCGGTCACTGGTGGTATGAGGGCATCGAGTGGCTGCGCGCGGTCATCGACGAGTCAGCCCGCCAGGGCCTCGGGCTGACCACGCTCGATGACGCCCTGCCCGACTGCCACCCGGTCCCGGCGCCGGCCGAGCTGCCGGTGAGCAGCTGGGGCGTGGGCGGCGATCTCAGGACATGGAGCGCTCCCCGGGTGGCCGAGCTGCCGTTCGCGGCGCGGAGCGCCGAGCTGCGGCTCGCCGCCGCCCCCAGGCCCGTGCCGGAGCGGGCGGTCCGGGAGCTGCTCGCGCTCCAGAGCAGCGATTGGGCCTTCCTGGCCTACCGGGGCACGGCGGGGGATTACCCGGCCGAGCGTTTCTTCGCGCATCTGAGGGCGTTCGGCCAGGCGCTCGAGGGTGGGCTCGACGATCGCGAGTTGCAGGGGCTCGCCCCGGATCTGGTCTGAGCACGCTAGTCGAGAAAACGAACCATATGGACGCTTTCTTGACCACCGCCCGGCGAGGGGGCGGGGGCCCACCACGACCTGGGGGGTGCCGGGCGCCGGGGCGCGCGGGCCGCGGCGCTCTAGCGCCAGCGGAATGATTGCGGGGTGTCGCGCAACCGGATCACCTTGGCCGGGATCCCGCCGACGACAGCGTTCTCGGGGACATCGCAGGTAACCACCGAGCTGGTCCCGACGACCGCGTTGTCGCCCACCGTGACCCCGCGCAAGAAGCAGGCGCCATAGCCGATCCAGACGTTGTGGCCGATCTTGACATCGCGCTTGTAGATGCCCTGCTCGCGGATCGGGCGCTCCACCTCGACCATGCCGTGGTCGAAGTCGATGATCATCACCCGGTCGGCGACGATGCACTCGCGGCCGATCGAGATGTGCTTGAAGGCTGAGATCGTGCAGTCCTGGCCGAACACCGTCTTGGCCCCGACGTCCAGCTCGCCCTCGTGCACGCGGACCTTGCACCCGTGGCCGATCCAGGACCAGCGGCCGAGCCTGACCTTCGCGTCCGGTCCGATCTCGAACTTCACCCCGGGCCCCACGAAGCACAGGCCGTCGGTCTCGAGCCGGCCGCGCCAGCGCAGCTTCAGCCACAGCCAGCGGAGGATCAGGATCAGGTAGCCGCGGCTGAGCATCCCGTTGGCCCGGGCGAAGCGCCAGAACCCCAGCGGTCCGCCGTGGAGCGCGGCGGGTCCCTGTCTCAGGGGCGGGGGAGGCAATAACGGGGGCCTGCGCGGGCGCCGAGGCTGCTCTGTACCGGCCAAGCGCACCGGCAGATCGTAGAAGGCGGGCTCGTTCTGGGAAGTCCGGCCCGACGGCCCCGATGGGGGAAGTCCGGCCTGAGGACCCACGCTCAGCCGTCGTCGATCAGGCCGCTGAGCGGCCCGAGCAGCCGCCGCGAGCGCCGGGAGACGCCGGGCAGCTCGAGCAGGCGGTGGGTCGGGTTGGCCCCCGAGCGCATCCGCTGGAGCTGCTCGGCGGCGATCGGGCGCCAGCGCTCGTCGACCAGGCGTGCGGCGGACTCGGACTCCACCTCTTCCTCGCTGCACTCGAGGTGCTCGGCCCATAGCCGGATGCGGGTGCCACGAGCCAGCCCCGCGTCGTCGGTGACCACGCACATCTCGGTGTCGTTGAAGAATGAATGAGCGTTCAGGTTGGCCGAGCCGACGATCAGCCAGCGGTCGTCGACGACCGCCACCTTGGCGTGCACGTAGAGCGGATCGGCACGGTCCTTCAGCGGGGACAGGGAGCGGATCGTCGCCCCCAGCACCCGGCCCCGGCCGCCGTCGGCTTCGAGCAGGACCCCGAGCTGCCCCTGGGTGTCCTCGGCCCCATTGTTGGCCCGGGCGGGCAGCAGGATGACCACGCGGAAGTCCGGGCTGGGGGGATGACGGAGCTTGTCGGCGATGACCCGGACCAGCTCCGGGGACCACAGAAACTGGTTCTCCAGGTAGATCAGCTCGCGCGCGCCGCTGACCGCGCGCAGGTAGCTCTCGACGACGCGGAAATCCCCCTTGGGGAAGTGGGCGTACATGCCCTCGGCCACCGTGCGCACGACCTGCACGGTGCTCTCGCCGGCCGGCTCGGGGGGCGGCGTCACGGGTAGCTCCTCACCGGTCAGCTCCTGCCAGCGAACCCGGAAGTGCGCGGCCACGTCGGCCACCGCCGGGCCCTCGAGCCGGGTGGCCGCGTCATGCCAGCCCAGGTGTCGCCTGGCGTGATGCTCAGAGGAGTCGTAGCGATCCCCACCGTCGTCGGTCAGGTCGATCCCGCTCACGAAGGCCAGCTCACCGTCGATGACCACGGTCTTCTCGTGGTGGCAGTGGAAGGGATGCTCGCGGGGATCGCCGTGAGCCTGGATCTTCGTCCCGCGGGTCAGGTTCTCGAGGCCGGCGGTCACCTCCTTGCGGGTGGGGTGAAATGCCGGGATCGGAGCGCCCGACCAGACCAGCACCCGCACCTCGACCCGTTCGGCCAGCTTGGCCAGCAGGACTCCGATCGGGGTGTGGTGCTCTCCGGCGCGATCCAAGGTGAAGGCGGGCGCCAGGTGCCAGCCGGTGATGTGCACGAAGTGCTTGGCCTCGGACATGGCCTGGGCGATCACCGGCAGGGCGCTCGCGCCGTCGATCAGCACCTCGAGCCGGCAGCCCTCGCGGGGCGGGGGATCGCCGGTGGCGAACACGCCGGGCCCGATGGGTAGGAACACATGGCCCCAGCCGAGGCGCTCCAGGCGGCGGCGGTGCTTGCGGGTGACCGCGGCCTCGAGCCCATCGCCGAGCAGCGAGTCGAGGCGGCCGAGCAGGACGTTGGCCATCGCGGCTACATCTACCCCATTCGGCGGCGCTGCGCACGGCGGCCGGGCACGGCGCCCGCCCGCCACACGGCGGCGCCCGCCAGCCACACGGCGGCGCGCGCCAGCCACACGGCGGCGCGCGCCAGCCACACGGCGGCGCCCGCCAGCCACACGGCGGCGCGCGCGCTCCGGCGGGCCGCCCTGGCAATATTGCCTGCCCTCATGGGATCAACCGACAAGTCACTCGCCCAGCGCCTGCTCGACGGCGACAAGCGCGCCCTGGCCCGGGCAATCACCCTGGTCGAAAACGACGATCCGGCCGGCTGGGAGCTGGTCTCCGAGATCTACCCGAAAACCGGCCGGGCGGCCGTGGTCGGGTTCACCGGGCCTCCGGGGGTGGGCAAGTCCACCCTGCTCGCCGCGCTGACCAAGCTCGAGCGCGAGCGAGAGCGCACCGTGGCTGTGTTATCGATCGACCCCACTTCGCCCTTCACCAAGGGCGCTCTGCTCGGCGATCGCATCCGGCTTTCCGAGCACTTTCTCGATCCCGGCGTGTTCATACGATCGATGGCCACCCGCGGCGCCCTGGGCGGACTCAGCGAGGCGGCGCTCCAGGCCGCCCTGCTGATGGACGCCTCGGGCCGCGACATCGTGATGCTGGAGACGGTCGGAGTCGGCCAGGCCGAGGTCGACATCATCGACCACGCCGACACCGTGGTGCTGGTGCTGATGCCCGGCTCGGGCGATTCGATCCAGGCGCTCAAGGCCGGCGTCATGGAGATCCCCGATGTGATCGTGGTCAACAAGGCCGAGCATCCGCTGACCGACACGATGGTCCGGGAGATCAAGACCGTGCTCGCCCTCGGCCCGCACCGCGACTGGGAGGTGCCGATCCTCCGCACCGAGGCCACGCGCGGGGAAGGCGTGGCCGAGCTGATCGACAAGCTGGCCGAGCATCGCAGCTTCATCGAGTCAGAGGGCACGCTGTCCGAGCGGCGCCGGCGCAACCTGATGAGCGAGGTGCTGGCCATCGCCACGTTCCGCATGCGCCGGGAGCTCGAGGAGTCGCTGCGCGAGGACGAGGTCGTCCAGGATCTGCTCGACCGCGTCGTCTCCCGCGAGCTCGACCCGGCCAGCGCGGCCACGACGATCCTCGACCGCGAGGCGACCAAATTACAGCAGCGCTGACCATGCCCCACGTCATCGCCGCACTGGTGCTGGCCGTGGCCGGGATCGCCAAGCTGCGCTCGCCACAGGCGGCTGCCGCGGCGGTCCACCAGCCGGTGGGGCTGATCCGGGGCTTCGCCGCCGGGGAGGTCGCGCTGGCCGCGGTTGCGGTGATCACCGCGAGCTGGTGGAGCTCCATCCTGATGGCGGTGCTCTACGCCGGGTTTGCCCTGCTCACCCTGCGGCTGGCCCGGCAGGGAGCGGCCTGCGGGTGCTTCGGCGCCCGGCCCGACCCGGCCTCGCCCGGGCAGTCGCTGCTCAGCGCGGCGCTGGCCGGGGTCGTCCTGCTCGGCGCCGTGGCCGCGCCGCATCGGCTGGGCTGGATCCTGGGTCAGCCGGTGACGAGCGTGGCCGTGCTGCTGGTCGGCACCGCGGGGGCCGCGTACGGGATCGTCCTGGCCTACTCGGAGCTGCCGCAGCTGTGGGGCTCGTGGAGGCCGCCGGCATGAGCGTTTCGGAACGCCTGGCCCGCGCGGCCGGCGGACTGCTCGAGCGGCGCACCTCGCGCCGCGGGGTGCTGGCCCGAGCGGCGCTGGCCGGCTCGGCTCTCGCCGTCGCCCCGGTCCGCTACCTGGTTTTTCCCGGGAGCGCCGAGGCGGTCATCCTGCCCGGCAACTGCCGCCCCGGAGCGCTCTGCAACGACGGCTACACCGCGTTCTGCTGCGAGATCGAGGCCGGGCGCAACACCTGTCCGGAGAACACCTACGTGGCCGGGTGGTGGAAGTGCACCGACTACCGGGGCACGGGTCTCTGCCATGGCCAGGGCTACCGCTACTACGTGGACTGCAACCGGATTCCCGGCCATCACTTCGCGGGCGGCTGCCAGTGCGCGCGCGGGGACTGCGATCGCCGCCGCGTGGACTGCAACCAGTTCCGCTACGGGCAGTGCAACACCCAGGTGAAGGGCACGACCGAGGTGGTCTGCCGGCTCGTGCTGTGCCAGAACCCCTCCCAGGTGCCGGGAATGAACTGCAACGCCACCGAGATGGTCGACGACCGCACCTGCACCCATGAGGCCGGCTGCCTCGAGGGGCTGGCCACGCCACTGCCCGGCGGGGGCGGAGCCTGATGGTGGCGCTCGTCTCGGTCGAGACGGTGCTGCTGGTCGTGTTGCTGGTCCTGGTGGCCGGCCTGCTGCGCTCAAATGCCGAGATCCTGCGCCGGCTCGAGGCCGCCTCCGGGGATGGGGCGGCGATCCCCGAGCCCGCCGCGCCGCCCCGGGTCGCCGGCGCGCCGGCAGCTCCAGTGGCCGGGACCACGCCCGCCGGGGACGCGCTGGCGCTCGATTTCACCGGCCACCGCTCAGAGCCAACCCTGCTCGCCTTCCTGACCAGCGGCTGCAGCACTTGCGCCGGCTTCTGGGACACGCTCGGGGAGCCGCGCCTACCCGGGGGGGTGCGCACCGTCGTGGTCACCCACGGCGAGGAGCGCGAGCGCCCGGCCAGGCTGCGCACGCTGGCCCCCGACGGAGTGCCGGTGATCATGTCCTCACAGGCCTGGTCTGACTATGCGGTTCCCGGTTCCCCGTACTTCGTGCTGGTTGATGACTCGATCAGGGGGGAGGGCACGGCCTCGAGCTGGCCGGCGCTGAGCAGCCTGGTCAGCGACGCGATCGAGGACCGGCGCGGGAGCCCGGGTCAAGCGGCCCGGGCCGATGCGGCCGAGCGCACCCTGGCCGCGGCCGGGATCGGCCCGGAGCACCCGAGCCTGTACCCGGGCGGCGATTCGAGGAGGGGATGACCGAGCTCGTCCTGGTCGGCTGCGGGGCCGGGCTGGTGGCGGCGGTACGCGCTGCCTGGTCGCCCTGAGGGGAGTCGATGCTGGCCAGCATCACCCCGCTCGGTGAGCGGGGCCGCCACAGCCACTACGCGGTCACGATGGTCTCCTTCGCTCTTGCCAGCACGCTGGCCGGCGCGGCCGGCGGGCTCATCCTGGGCGGGGCCGGATCGTGGCTGCTCTCCGGGGTGAGCGTCCCGGCCCGGCTGGCGGTGCTGGCCGCGGCCCTCCTCGGCGCGATCCTCACCGACCTGCGTCCCGGCTCGGCGCCGGGCCCCCGGCGGCAGGTCAACGAGCAGTGGCTCGATCGTTACCGCGGCTGGGTCTACGGTCTCGGCTTCGGCGCCCAGCTCGGTCTCGGGGTGAGCACGATCGTGACCAGCGCCGCCACCTACGTCGCCCTCCTGTCGGCGCTGCTCAGCGCCGACGCGGGCGCCGGGGCGCTGATCGCCGGCGTCTACGGGGCGGTGCGCGGCCTCACCCCGCTGCTGGCCGCGGGCAGCCGGTCGCCGGGCCAGCTCATGTCCCTGCACGCGACGCTGGCCCGGAGCGCGGCACCGGTGGCCCGAGGCAGTCTCGTCGTCCTGGCCGCCGTCCTGGTCCTGGCCGTCGCCGGCGCCGTCCCGGGCGCGGGCGCATGAACCTCGCCGCCCACGGCCTGCGGGTCGAGCTGCCCGCGCGCTGGACAGGACGGATCTTCCGGCGCGCCGGCAACACCGCCACGCTGCATGCCGGGGACTTTCACCTTGCCCTGGACGACGGGGAGTTCGGGGACGCCAGCACGGCCAAGATGCCGGCCGGGGCCAGCTTCCTGGTCGTGACCGAATACGCGCCCGGCGCGGGCCTCGAGCCCGGGCAGGGCCTGTTCGCCCCCCGGCGCATCCAGCTGCCGCTCGAGCCGAGGTCGTTTGCCGGCACCCGCCTGGCCCACCCCCGTCGCGGCCAGGCCGGGACGCAGCAGTTCTTCACCAGCGCCGGGCGCCCGTTCTGCCTCTACCTGGTCCTGGCTGGGACCACGATCGATCGCCGGCGTCAGCTGCCGGTGCTCGACCGGGTGCTGCGGACCCTGCGGATCGAGGCACTGGGCGGCGGCGGGAGCGGCGTGCCCACGTAGCGAGCCGAGTCGTAGCTGGGCGCCGTGTAGCAGCGGGTCAGGCCCGTCCGGCTCGGATTGCGGTAGGTGGCGGTGAACCCGGTGGCGCTCACCGCGTCACCGGCGGCCACCGCCGAGGTGACGGTCAGGGTGAGCGTGTACGGGGCGCGCTCGCCGGCGGAGTAGACCCGGCCGGCGCACCGCGCCGGGGCCGTGAACGCGCCCGCCCCGGTGTAGTAGCCGGGTCGGCGGCGATGCAGGGTGAGCCGGTCGTAACCGGTGCCGCGCTGGCGGATCAGCGTCACCGCAGCGCAGGCGCCCGATGGGCAGGACGAGATGAAGGCCCAGGTTCGCGTGACCCGCTCGCCGCGGCGCTCGCCCGGGACGTTCACCGCCCGGGTGACTGTCCCGGCGGCATTGAAGTAGCCCTGCAGCCGGGCGACGTGGGCGAGCCCCTCGGGCGCCGCGGCCAGCGTGGCGGGCGCCGCGGCCAGCGTGGCGGGCGCCGCGGCCAGCGTGGCGGGCGCCGCGGCCAGCGTGGCGGGCGCCGCGGCCAGGGCGGTCAGGGCGGCCAGGGCGGCCACCAGGCGAATCGCGCGCCTCACCCGGCCGTCCCGAATCCCAGCGCCAGCTCGGCCAGGAGCCGCACCCCCCAGCCGGTGCCGCCCTGATCGAAGTACGGCCGGCGTCCGTTGAAGGCCACGCCGAGCATGTCCAGGTGCGCCCAGGGCGTCGGACCGGCGAAGTAGTGCAGGAACTCGGCGGCGGCGCTGGCCAGGCCCACTCGGGGCTCGGGCCGGTTGGTCAGCACCGCGTAGCGGCCCTTGGTCTGCTCGGCATAGCGCGGGTGCAGAGGCAGGCGCCAGACCAGCTCGCCCGTCCGCTCGCCGCAGGCGCGGAGCTGCTCGGCCAGGGCGTCGTCGGTGGCCATCATCCCGGCGTAGACGTGGCCGAGCGCGGCCTCCACCGCACCGGTCAGCGTGGCCACGTCGACGATCGCCGCGCAGCCCTCGCCGCGGGCGTGGGTGATGCAGTCGGCCAGCACCATCCGTCCCTCGGCGTCTGGGTTGTCGACCTGGATCGTGGTGCCGTCAAGCGCCGTGACGACATCCCCCGGCTTGACCGCCCGCGGTCCCGGGAGATTCTCCACCGCGCCGACCACCCCCAGGATCCGGACCGGCGCGCCGAGCTCGGCCAGGGCGCCAATGGCCTCGATCACCGCGGCGCCGCCGCACATGTCGAACTTCATCTCGGCCATCCGGGGCGCCGGCTTCAGGGCCAGGCCGCCGGTGTCGAAGGTGACCGCCTTGCCGATCAGAGCCAGGCGGGGAGACTCCGCGGCGATCTCCGGCGGCTCGTAGCGGAGCTCGATCAGGGCCGGCTCCTCGGTCGAACCCTGGGCCACGGCGGCCATGGCGCCCATCCCCCGGGCCCGGATCTCCTCGCCGCTCTGAACCGTGACCTCGATGGTTGCGTGGCGCCCGGCCAGGGCGCGCGCGTAGTCGGCCAGCGCGGTCGGGGTGAGCTCGTTGGCTGCCGTGTTGGCGAGATCGCGAGCCCGATTTTGGGCCGCGGACAGCACCGCGGCGTGGCGCACGGGCCCGACCAAATCCTCCTCGGCGCTGATAATCAGCTCCTCGAGCGCCCGCTCCCCCTCCGGCGCCGGCCTGTAGCGGGTGAACCGGTACCCGGCCAGGGCCGTGCCGTTGATCAGCGCCTCGGCGATCTCCGGCCCTACCCGCGACGGCAGCTCCCAGCACAGCCTCCGGGCGCCGATCTGGCGGGCCCGCTCATGCGCCGCCGCGGCGGCAATCCGGGCGCCCTCGAAGTCGAACTCGAACCGCGATCCCAGGCCGACGAGCAGCACGCGCTGGTCGCCGTGATGGGTAACGGCCACGCGCCCCAGGGACCGGCGCGCCTCACCGCGGTCGAGCAGCGCCTCGAGCGCGCCGCCGGGCAAGTCGTGGGCCACACCTTCGTCCTCGAACACCGCGACGACCACGGCGTCAGCCCCGGTGGCCAGCGGGGCGTTGGTGCTCGCCGTGACCTTCACCGCGGGCACGTTACCAGCGGCCCGAGCGGGGCCCGCGTAGGATGAAAGCCCCGTCCTCACGCCGATCTCCAAAGGAAGACTTGATGCCCAAGACAGTGATCCTCTCGGCCGCGCGCACGCCGATCGGCAAGCTCGGCGGTGGCCTGGCCTCGCTCGATGCCACCGAGCTCGGGGCGACGGCGATCTCCGCCGCGCTGGAGCGTGCCGACGTCGATCCCGGCGCCGTGGAGCACGTGATCATGGGTCAGGTCATCCAGGCGGGTCAGGGGCAGATCCCCTCGCGCCAGGCGCAGATCAAGGCCGGCGTCCCCAAGGAGGTGCCCTCGGAGACGATCAACAAGGTCTGCGCCTCGGGGATCCGGGCCACCGGGCTGCTCGACGCGGCCATCCGGGCCGGTGACCTCGAGGTCGGCGTCGGCGGAGGCATGGAGTCGATGTCCAACGCCCCCTATCTCCTCAAGGGCGCCCGCTTCGGCTTTCGCATGGGCGACGCCAAGGCGATCGACGCGATGATCAACGACGGCCTGACCAACCCGTTCTCGGGCAAGCACATGGCCCAGGAGGCCTCCGAGGTGGCCGCGGAGCTCGAGATGACGCGAGCCGACATGGATCGCTGGGCGCTGCGCTCCCACGAGCTGGCCATCAAGGCCACCGACGAGGGCCGGCTGCCCGAGGAGATCGTGCCGGTGACGGTCAAGGGTCGCAAGGGCGACACCGTGGTGGAGATCGATGAGGCGCCGCGGCGCGACTCGACGCTCGAGTCCCTGTCCAAGCTGCCGCCCATCTTCCTCAAGGACGGAAGCCACACGGCGGGCAACTCCCCCGGCGTCAATGACGGTGGCGGAGCCGTGGTCGTGGCCAGCGACGAGTGGGCCGAGCGCCACGGCAAGCGGGTGCTGGCCACGATCATCGCCCAGGCGCAGGTGGCCGACGAGTTCGCCTACCTGGCCCGCACGCCGGCCAAGGCGGCCCAGAAGGCCCTCGAGAAGGCCGGCCTCAGTGCCGAGGACATCGACCTGTGGGAGATCAACGAGGCTTTTGCCTCGGTCACCCTGAACTCCATCCGCGTGCTCGGCATCGACGAGGACAAGGTCAACGTCAACGGCGGCGCCGTGGCCCTCGGGCATCCGATCGGGGCGTCCGGGGCGCGCATCCTCGGCACCCTCGTCTATGAGCTGCGCCGGCGTGGTGGGGGCGTGGGCTGCGCCGCGATCTGCTCGGGCGGCGGCCAGGGCGATGCGGTGATCGTCGAGGTCAACGGTGGTTGAGCCCTGGCCGCGGCGGCCCTGCTCGGCGTCCAGCCTGGCGTTTCGGGCCGCGCCCGAGTCGTCCGGCTGCGGCGGCCAGGGCGACGCGGTGATCATCGAGGTCAATGGCGGCTGAGGACGCCGGCCCCAACGGGTCAGGGCCCACAGCAGACCGTCCCGCGGCGGCCTTCTTCGATCTCGACAAGACCCTGATCCAGGGCTCGTCGGCCTTCCAGTTCGGCCGCGCGGCCTATCGGGCCGGGCTGCTCGGTCGCCGGCAGCTGCTGGCCGACGCGCTGGCCAACGTGCGCTTTCGCCTCCAGGGGGCCACCGACCAGGACTCGTTGGCCCTGCGCGACAGGATCTCCGCTTCGCTGGAGGGGACGCGGGTCCGCGACCTGGAGCGGCTGGGGGCCGATGTCCTGGCCGGGATCCTGCCCAAGGTCTATCCCCAGATGCTGTCGGTCGCCCATGAGCACCAGGACGCGGGGCGGCGCGCCTACATCGTCACCGCCGCGTCACAGGAGCTGGCCGAGATCCTGGCCCAGGTGATGGCCCTCGACGGAGCGATCGGCTCGAATTTGTCCGAGGTGGTGGACGGGGTGTTCACGGGCAAGCCGGTCGGGCTGTTCGTCTACCGCGCCCAGAAGGCCCAGGCGATCGAGGAGCTGGCCGCGCGCGAGGGGATTGACCTGGCCGCCTCCTACGCCTACTCGGACTCCGAGTCAGACCTGCCCATGCTCCGCGCCGTCGGGCATCCCGTGGCCGTCAATCCCGACAGCGCCCTGGCCCGGGTCGCCCGCGAGGAGGGCTGGCCGGTGCTCCACTTCGACCGCCTGCGCCGTCGCCTGCGGACCGCCGTGGTCGTGGGGGCGACGGCGGGCTCGGGCGGCGCGCTCGGCGCGGCGGTCATCGCTCGTCTGCGCGGACGCCGCTCGCGCATGCCGCTGGCCCGACGCCGCTCGAGCTGGCCGTAGTGAGGCGGCCACTAGACCCGTAGACTGCGGCCATGCTCAATCGCGCCCTGCGTGACCGTCGCCTTCGGGCGCTGCTCACGCTCACAGTCCTGCTGGCCGCCGTCTCCACCGTCGCGCTGGGTGCGACCCGGACGGTCCTCATCAAGGACAGCTACTTCAACGTCAAGACGCTCACGGTCAACAAGGGGGGCAAGGTCACCTGGAAATGGGCCGGCTACCTGAATCACAACGTCAGGGTCAAGAGCGGGCCGGTGGCCTTCCACTCCCGCACGCAGTACCGCGGCACGTTCAGCCACACCTTCCTGCGAGCCGGGACCTACCACCTCTACTGCACGCTCCATCCGTTCATGAAGATGACCGTGGTCGTCCGGTAATCCTTCCCCGGCATCGCCCGCCCGGCCTGCGATCGGCGGCCCGGCGCGAGCGGTAGACTCGCGCTCCCCCGATGGCCAGCACCACCTCCGAGAAGAAGATCCGCGTCGTCGTCGCCAAGCCCGGGCTCGACGGGCACGATCGCGGCGCGAAGATCATCGCCCGGGCGCTGCGCGACGCGGGCATGGAGGTCATCTACACCGGCCTTCACCAGACCCCCGAGCAGATCGTCGAGACGGTGATCCAGGAGGATGCCGACGCGGTCGGGCTGTCCATCCTCTCCGGCGCCCACATGACGCTGGTCCCGCGGATCATGGAGCTCCTCTCCGAGCAGGGGATCGACGATGTCGTGGTCACAGTGGGGGGGACGATCCCGGCCGATGACATCGAGGAGCTGAAGGGCCTCGGCGTGGCCGAGGTGTTCACGCCGGGGGCTCCGGCCCAGCAGGCGATCGACTTCATTCGTGGCGCCGTCCGGGCCTGAGCCAAGTGAACCGCACACGCCGGCGCGGTCCGGCCAAGCTGGGCATCGACCGCGCGCACGTCGCGGTACATTCACGTTCCCGAGTCCCCAGGCGACCGATTGACTCGTCAGTCAACCGGGTAATATGCGTGCACCCGCTGGGTGAAGCGCGGGGGTCCACCGTCTCGGGCGGCGGACCCCGCCTCGCGCAGGACATCCGATAGGAGGCCACACTTGAAGATTTGCGTCCTGGTCAAAGAGGTCCCGGACGCCGCCGTCGAGAAGCGCATCAACCCGTCGACGGGGCGCATGGACAGATCCGGGGAGAGAAACCTGAATCCCTACGACACGCACGCGATCGAAGCCGCGATGCAGATCCGCGAGGGCGGCGCGGTCGAGGTCGACGAGATCGTCGCCGTGACGATGGGACCCGACACCGCCGTCCGGGCCCTGCACAAGGCCGTCTCGCTGGGCGCCGACCGCTCGCTCCACCTCAGTGACGACTCGCTGGCCGGCTCCGACGTCGCCGCTACCGGCTACGCGCTGTCCAAGGCGCTGGAGAAGGAGTCCCCCGACCTGGTCCTGCTCGGTCAGCAGTCCGATGACGGCGAGTGCTACACGATCGGCGCCGTCGTCGCCGACCACTTGAAGATGCCCTCGCTGACCCAGGTCATCAAGATGGACGTGGCCGAGAGCGGCCTGACCTGCGAGCGTCAGGCCGAGTACGGCTACGACACCGTCGAGGTCGGCCTCCCGGCCGTGATCTCGGTCGGGGACGCCATCAACGAGCCCCGCTACCCGTCGCTGAAGGCGATCATGGGTGCCAAGAAGAAGCCGCTCGAGGCGCTGGCCGCTGGTGACGTGGGCATCGACTCCGGGCTGGTTGGCGAGGAGGGCTCGCGCGTCCAGTGCGGCGACTTCCACGATCCCGCGGCCAAGGAGGCCGGCCAGATCATCGAGGATGAGGACACCGACGAGACGGTGGAGAAGATCCTCGCCTGGCTCGACGAAAGGAAGCTGATCTAGATGGGTGACGTCCTTACCTACGTCCTGCACTACGAGGGGGCGTTCAACAAGAATTCCTTGGGCGCGGTCTCCGAGGGCGCGGCGCGCGCGCAGGAGATCGGCGGCGAGTGCCACGCCGTGGTGGTCGGTGGCGATGATTTGACCGACGAGCTCTGCTCGACCCTCGGGTCCTACGGCGCGACCAAGGTGTTCCGGGGCAAGGGCCCCGAGGGCCTGGCCCAGCCCGTGGTCGATGTGATGGCCAAGGTGATCGACGATGGCGGCCACGCCTACGCACTGTTCGGGGGTGGCCTGCTCGGCTTCGAGATCGGCGCCGGGCTGGCCGCGCGCAAGCAGGCCGGGGTGACCATGGAGGTCACCGAGGTCAAGGCCCAGGACGGCAAGCTGACCGCCCACCGCCCGATCCTCCAGGACTCGAAGATCTCCGTCTCCCAGTACCGGGGTGACCTCGGGATCATCATCGGGCGCATCAACGCGTTCGAGATCCGCGAGCAGGACGGTGGCTCGGCCGAAGTGGTCGACGTCGAGGTCGAGCTGTCCCCGTTCTCGACTCAGGCCAAGATGGTCAAGCGCGGCGAGCAGCGCGGCGCCGACGTGGACATCGAGGGCGCCGATATCCTCGTCGCCGGTGGCCGCGGGCTGGGCAAGGCCGAGGGCTTCGAGCTGGCCGAGGCGCTGGCCAAGGCGTTCGGCTCGAGCGCCGCGGTGGCGGCGACCCGCGCGGTCGTCGACGCTGGCTGGTACCCCTACGCGGCCCAGATCGGCCAGACCGGCAAGACCGTGTCCCCGAAGCTGTACCTGGCCGCCGGCATCTCCGGGGCCATCCAGCACAAGGTGGGGATGCAGTCCTCGGAGAACATCGTGGCCATCAACAAGGACGCCAACGCGCCGATCTTCGAGTTCTCCGATCTCGGGATCGTCGGCGATCTGAACAAGATCATGCCCAAGCTCACCGAGGCCATCAAGGCCAAGAAGGGCGGCTGAACCGTGGCCGGCAACGGCAGAGGCCCGCACGCGCCCGCACCGAGTGAGTACCCGCCTCCGGTGGATCCGGTGGGGGAGTTCGTCAAGCGCGAGCTGGACGGTGAGGACGAGCGCATCGACGTCGGCGTGGCCATCGTCGGCGGCGGGACCGCCGGCCTGGCCTGCGCCAATCGGCTTCTGCAGTTGCTGGGCGAGGACGAGGCGATGATGGAGCGCCTGGGCGAAGTGCCGGTGGCGGTGATCGAGAAGGCCAAGACGTGCGGCGGCCACTCGTTATCGGGAGCGGTCATGCGCCCGGAGCCGCTGCAGGATCTGTTCCCCGATCTGTCCCGGGAGGACTGGCGGGCCAAGCGCTTCGCCTTCGGCGAGGTGACCAAGGAAGCTGTCTACATGCTTCCGAGCGCCAAGACGAAGATCAAGATTCCGATTCCGTTCGTGCCGAACTTCAAGAACCACGGCAACGAGGTCGTGTCGGTCTCGGCCCTGGCCCGCTACCAGCAGCAGCAGGCCGAGGAGGGGGGCGCCTACATCCTCACCGAGACGGCGGCCACCCAGCTGATCGTCGAGGACGGAAAGGTGCTCGGGGTGCGCTCCGGCGACAAGGGCCGGGGCAAGGACGGCGAGCCGCTGTCGAACTTCGAGCCCGGCACTGACATCCAGGCGCAGGCCACCGTGCTCGCCGAGGGCTGCTGGGGCCATCTGACCGGAGCGGCGATCAAGGAGTTCGATCTGGCTCGGGGCCGCGAGCCCCAGGTGTGGGAGCTCGGCGTCAAGGAGGTGTGGAAGGTCAAGCAGCCCCTGGACCGGCTGATCCACACCTTCACCCAGCCCTGGCCGATGAAGGTCGCGCGCAAGTACGGGCACCTCGGCGGCACCTGGCTCTATCCGATGAAGGACGAGACCACGGGTGAGGACCTCGTGTCGATCGGCCTGGTCGTCGACCTCAACTACCGGGACGCGACGACCTCGGCCCACGACCTGCTGCAGCAGTTCAAGCTGCATCCGCTGGTCAAGGGCATCCTCGAAGGCGGGGAGCGCGTGGCCTGGGGGGCCAAGGCGCTGCCCGGCGGCGGCTACTGGTCGATGCCCAAGCTGTCGATGCCGGGCGCCCTGCTCGTGGGCGACAGCGCCGGGATGGTCGACACGGCGGCGCTCAAGGGGGTGCACCACTGCATCCGCTCAGGGATGCTGGCCGCCGAGACGATCTACCGCTCGCTCAAGAACGGCGAGTCGCTCGAGAGCTACGAGCGAGCGGTCGAGGAGTCGACCATCGGCCAGGAGCTCTACCAGGTGCGCAACACCCGTCAGGCCTTCCAGAAGGGCTTCGTCATCGGCAGCCTGCTGGCCGGGCCGTCGATCATGTCCAAGGGCAAGCTTCCGCCCGGACGGCAGGAATGGCACCGCGACGACGCCGAGCCGATGTTCGTCGGTGTCACGCGTGACGGCTATCCCAAGCCCGACGGCAAGTACACCTTCGACAAGCTGTCCTCGGTCTACATCACCGGCAACGCGACGCGCGATGACGCGCCCAACCACATCCGCGTCCACCGCCACGTCCCGCGGGAGATCGCCGAGACCTGGCGCTACATGTGCCCGGCCGGTGTGTATGAGATCCCCGACGATGCGCCCGAGACCGGAGCCGTCGATGTGACCGTCAACTACACCAACTGCGTGCAGTGCGGCGCGATCACCGCCAAGGGCGGCCGGCTGACGGTTCCCGAGGGCGGCGACGGGCCGCTATACCAGATCACCTGACCGTTCTCGGCCGCGTGGGCCCGCGGCGGTGGCAACTTTTCCGCCCCGAGGCTGTTAACGGGCTGTGATGAAGCGATTCTGCGCAGGTCTATGCGTGCTCGCCGTCGGCGCGCTCGTGCTCCCCGGCACCGTTCTGGGGAGCGCTCCGCCGCGGGCCGCGCTGCGTGGCTTCAGCTGCCAACGCGCCCTCGACCCGGCTGACCGCAGTATCGGGATCACTGCGGTCATGCGCCCGGTGCCCGGCACCCGTCATCTGGCCTTGAGGTTCGACCTCCTCCTCTCCCACGGGGCGGGCACGGTCGCGAAGGCTGTACGGGCCGGAGACCTGGGTGTGTGGATCTCGCCCGAGAACCCAACCCTGGGTCAGCTGCCCGGCGATGTGTGGAATCTCGAGAAGTCGGTGGTCGACCTGGCCACCCCGGGCGACTACCGCTTTCGGGTTCAGTATCGGTGGACCGGGGCCGGTCATCGTGTGCTGGGCACGGCGCAGCGCGTCAGCCGCCGCTGCGCCCAGCCCGAGCTCCGCCCCGATCTCGAGGTCAGTTCGATCACCGTCAGCGCGGTTGCCGGGGACCCCGATCACCAGCTCTACTCGGCCCTGATCGCCAACGCGGGCAACACCGCCGCGGGGCCGTTCAATGTCCTGTTCGCTCCGGCCGACGGCTCGGCCACGACCACGCGCACGGTCGCGTTGCTCGGGGCCCACAGCACGGTCACGGAGGCGTTCCTCGGCCCGGTGTGCAGCGCCGCCACCGCGCCCACCGTGACCGCCGACTCGGCCGATCAGGTCGACGATCTCAACCGGCAGAACAATTCCCTGCAGGCCACCTGCCCGGCCGCTTCCGGCGGATGAAGTGCGGCTATCCTGAACTGGACCATGAAGACCGAGATCCATCCCAATTACGTTGAGGCCCATGTGCGCTGCACGTGCGGCAACGAGTTCACCACCCGCTCCACGCAGTCGGAGATTCACGTCGAGATCTGCTCGGCGTGCCATCCGTTCTACACCGGGCGGCAGAAGCTGGTCGACACCGGTGGCCGGGTGGAGCGCTTCCAGCGCCGCGTGGCCAAGGGCCGGCGTTCGGCTCGCACCCCCGCGGCCTAGGCTCGGGGCACCAGCGGTGGCGACCCCTAGCCGGGCCCCAGCCCAGACCTGATGCGCGCGGGCGGCGATCCTCCTCTTCTCGCCGTCCGTGACGCGCCCGTGGGAGGGCAGGCTGTCCTCGAGGGAGTGATGATGCGCGGCGTGCGCAACTGGGCCGTAGCCGTGCGCGAGCCGCTGCCCGAGGACGCGCCGCTGTCCGAGACCCCGCCGCTGTCCGCCGGCGGCGAGCTGAGCCCGGAGGCACCCGCTGAGGTGCTCGGCAACATCGCCGTGCGCTCGTTCCCGCTGAACGCCTCCGGGCGCCGGCGACGGATCTATCGCCTGCCGGTGATCAGGGGAGTGGCCGCGCTGATCGAGTCGATGGGGATCGGGCTGCGGGCGCTCAGCATCTCGGCCAACGCCCAGCTTCCCGGCGCCGGCTCCGCCGGCGACGGTGGTGGCGAGGAGATCTCGGGCGCAGCCTGGTTCGGCACCGTGCTCGTATCGGTGGTGTTCGCCATCGGGCTGTTCTTCGTGGTCCCGGTCGGCCTGACCAGCCTGGTCAAGCACCAACTCGGCTCCTCGGTGCTGTTCTGGGTGGTCGAGGGCGTGCTGCGGACCTCGATCTTCCTGGGGTATCTGATCCTTTTGTCCAAGGTGCCCGATCTGCGGCGGGTGTTCGAGTACCACGGGGCCGAGCACAAGGTCATCTCCTGCTACGAGGCCGAGGACGCCTTGACTCCTGAGCGGGCCAGCCTCTACTCGCGCCTTCACCCCCGCTGCGGGACGAGCTTCCTGCTCATCGTGATGATCATGGCCATCTTCGTGTTCGCCCCGGTCGGCCTGCCCGTCTGGTGGATTCTGGTCCTGACCCGGATCCTCGGCGTTCCGCTGATCGCCGGGCTGTCCTTCGAGGTCATCAAATGGGCCGGGCGCAACCGCTCCCGGCGCTGGGTGCAATGGGTCATGTATCCGGGTCTCCAGCTCCAGCGCCTGACCACCCGCGAGCCCGACCTGGACCAGCTTGCGGTGTCGATCGCCGCGCTGGAGGCGGTCCTGGCCCTGGAGACCCCCGGGGAGAGCCGAGCCGAGGACCTGGTCGGCGTCGAGGTCGTGGCCTAGCTTCTTTTTCGAGGGCTCACCCGGCGGGTAGAGACTGATCAGGCCATTCGAAAAGGAGAACGCATGCCTGATGACAACAGCGGGACATTCGACAAGGGCAAGGGCCGGGTCAAGGAGGCCGCCGGCGACCTGACCGGGGACCAGAGCCTCAAGGACGAGGGCAAGGTCGACCGGGCCAGCGGCGCGGCCAAGAACGCCGTCGGCGGCGCGGCCGACAAGGTCAAGGACGTCGTCAACCCGGACAAGTAGCCCTGGTCCGCGGGCGTAGCTGCCCGTCCCCGATGGGGGGCGGGCTCCTACACTCGCGGTAATGATCAACGACCTGGTCGCCCAACTGGAGAGCCGTTTCGGGGAGCTCGAGCGCGAGCTCTCAGACCCCGTGGTGATCGGGGATCGCGAGCGCTTCGCCGCGGCCAGCCGCGCCTACCGGGAGCTCGAGCCAGCGGCTCGGCTCGGGGCCGAGTACCGGCGCGCCGCCGACGACCTCGAGGGCGCCCAGGAGCTGCTCGAGGACGGGGAGGACCCCGAGCTGCGGGCGCTGCTCGACTCCTCACGCGAGCGGCTGGCCGCGCTCGAGGAGGAGATCCGGGTGGCCATGGTCGAGCGCGATCCCAATGACGACAAGAACGTCATCGTGGAGATCCGGCCCGGGGCGGGCGGCGACGAGGCCGGCCTGTGGGCAGGCGACCTCTATCGGATGCTCACGCGCTACGCCGAGCGGCTCGGCTTCAAGGTCGAGCCCCTGTCGATCGGTGACGGGGATTACACGTTCGCGATCAAGGGCGGCGGCGCCTACTCGGTGTTCAAGTTCGAAGGCGGGACCCACCGCGTTCAGCGCGTGCCCGAAACCGAATCCCAGGGCCGGGTCCACACCTCGACCGCCACCGTGGCGGTGCTGCCCGAGGCCGAGGACGTCGATGTCCAGATCGATCCGAACGACCTCCAGATCGATGTCTACCGGTCCTCGGGCCCCGGCGGCCAATCGGTCAACACCACCGACTCGGCGGTGCGGATCACCCACAAGCCGTCGGGGATCGTGGTCTCCATGCAGGACGAGAAGTCCCAGCTGCAGAACCGCGAGCGGGCGATGCGCGTGCTGCGCGCGCGGATCTATGAGCAGGCCCTGGCCGAGCAGCAGGCGGAGATCGGGGCCAGCCGGCTGGCCCAGGTCGGGACCGGCGAGCGGGCCGAGAAGATCCGCACCTACAACTACGGTGAGCGGCGGGTCAAGGATCACCGCATCAACCTGCTGGTGCACAACCTGGACGAGATCCTCATGGGCGAGCTCGACGAGCTGACCGACGCGCTGCAGGACGATGAGAAACGGCGCCGTTTGAGCGTGCCCGGCTCGGCATCCGGCCTTGCCTGAGATGGGGCCCGCTCAAACCCATCCGGCGAGCGTGCCCGGCTCGGCATCCGGCCTTGCCTGAGATGGGGCCCGCTCAAACCCATCCGGCGAGCGTGCCCGGCTCGGCATCCGGCCTTGCCTGAGATGGGGCCCGCTCAAACCCATCCGGCGAGCGTGCCCGGCTCGGCATCCGGCCTTACCTGAGATGGGGCCCGCTCAAACCCATCCGGCGAGCGTGCCCGGCTCGGCATCCGGCCTTACCTGAGATGGGGCCCGAGGCGGTTATGGCCCGTCGCGGGCCGGTCGGGCTGGCCCTGGCCATGGGCGTCGACCTGCTCGCCACCGCGGGCTGCGAGACCCCGCGCCTGGATGCCGAGCTGCTCCTGGCCGAGGTTCTCGACCCGGCCGGGCCGGTGGGCCGGGAGCGGCTGGTGATCGATCGGCAGGAGATGCTGGCCCCCGCGGCGTGGGAGCGCTTCGAGGCGCTCGTGGCCCGCCGGCAGGCCCGCGAACCGGTCGCCTACATCCTCGGGCGGCGGGAGTTCCGCTGGTTGTCGTTGGCCGTCGACCGGCGCGTGCTGATCCCCCGGCCCGAGACCGAGCTCCTGGTCGAGGTCGGGCTGGAGCTGGATGACGGTTGGTCGGTGGTCGACGTCGGCACCGGGAGCGGGGCGGTCGCGCTGGCCCTGGCCTCCGAACGGCCCGATCTCCTGGTCACGGGCCTTGATGTGGACCCGGACGCCGTGGCCGTGGCGCTAGCCAACGCCGAACTGCTCGGGCTGGGCGCGGCCCGCGGCTCCGGCGGGGTGCGCTTTGCCCCGGCCGACCTGCTCCCCGAAGGCGCCCACTTCGATGCCGTGCTGGCCAACCTGCCCTACGTCCCCGACGGGGCCCGGCTGGCTCCCGAGATCGCCTGGGAGCCGCCCGGCGCGCTGTTCGCCGGGGCCGACGGGCTCGATGTGGTCCGCCGGCTGATCGTGGGCGTGGCCGATGGCGCGTGGCGGCCGTCGCTGCTGGCGCTGGAGATCGCCCCCGAGCAGGCGCCCGAGGTGAGGGGGCTGATGCTGGCGGCGGGCTTCGCGCGCGTCGGGCCCCGGCACGACCTGGCCGGCGATGTGCGGGTCATGGTCGCGCGCGGATGAGCGAGGGCGCGGGGTCCGCGAGCCCGGGTCGGGGAGCCTCGGCAGTGGCGTTCGAGCGGTGCATGGCGGTCGGCGGCGTGGCCGTGTTTCCGTCCGACACGGTCTACGGGCTGGCCTGCGACGCCCAGAACCGGCTCGCGGTAGAGCGGCTCTACGGGTTCAAGCGCCGCCCGCTCGAGAAGCCCTCGGCGGTGATGTTCTTCGATCTCGGGCTGGCCCTGGCCGCGCTGCCCGAGCTCGGGCCTCGGCTCCGGAGCGCGCTGGGTCGGCTGCTCCCGGGGCCGGTGACCGTGCTGGTGCCCAATCCGGGCGGCCGCTTTCCCCTGGCCTGCGGCGATGACCCGCTCACGCTGGGGGTCCGCGTCCCGGTGGTCAAGACGCTGGTTGGCGTGCGCTGGCCGGTGCTGCAGTCAAGCGCCAATCTGGCCGGCGAGGCGGAGGCCCGAACCCTGTCCGAGGTGCCCGAGGCGATCCGGGGCGCGGCGGACCTGCTGATTGATGGTGGCGAGCTGCCGGGCACGGCCTCGACGGTGATCGACCTGCGCGATTACGAGGCGACGGGGGAGTGGGGGATCGTGCGCGCCGGGGCGGTCTCCGAGGCGGCGGTCGCGGCGGCGCTGACCGGGGGCGGATCCGCTTCATCGCTCACGACGACCGGGGGCCCGGCGGGGTCCGGCGAGGCGGAGGGCTGGCAGTTTCACTTCGACCCCGACACCTACGACGAGGAGATCCGGGCCGACATCCCCGTCTACGAGCGGCTCCAGGCCGAGGTCGTCTTGGCCTCCGGGTCGGGCGCGCGGCGCGTGCTCGAGCTGGGCACGGGCACGGGGGAGACAGCACGACGGTTGCTCGAACGGCACCCCGAGGCCGAGCTGGTCGGGATCGACGAGAGCGCGTCGATGCTGGGGACAGCGCGCGAGCGGCTGCCCGCCGGCCGGGTACAGCTGACCGTCTCAAGGCTCGAGGACCCGCTGCCCGAGGGCGTCTTCGACCTGGTCGCGACCGCGCTCTGCGTCCACCACCTCGACGCCGACGGCAAGCGCGGGCTGTTCGCCCGGGTGGCGGCGCGGCTGGCTCCCGGCGGCCGGTTTGTCCTCGGTGACGTGATCGTCCCCGACGACCCGGCCGACGCGGTGACGAGCCTGACCCCTGACTTCGACCGCCCGAGCCCACTGGAGGACCAGCTGGGCTGGCTGCGCGAGTCCGGCCTGCGCCCCCGTGTGACCTGGCGCCACCGGGATCTGGTCGTCGTCAGCGCCGAGCTTGATCAACCCGGCGCTGCGGGCTTGACCTTCGACCGCGGGCAGGCATAGAGTCGCCTGAACGCGCCAAGAAGGAGGCACGCGATGAGGACCATCGTGTCGGTGACCGTGACTGTGGCCCTGGCGGGCCTGCTTGCTGCCGCTGCCCTCGGGGTGGCCCCGCCCAAGGGCGCGCTGTTCACCGGTCATGAGAGCAGCTGCACGGGCGTCGAGAGCGAGGGGCTGACCTGCGAGTTCCAGTTCCGGGTCAGCAAGAACGGCAAGACCATGCGCCTGGTGTCCAAGCGCGACGTGGCCGGCGCCTATGGGTGCCCCGGCGGAGGCGGCTTTGCCGTCTTCGGTTCCCACAGGTGGGGTCCCCACGACTCAGGAGCTGGCGAGTCCGTGCCGGTGATCAACATCAGCCGCAAAGGCACACTCTCCGGCACCCGTCACTTCTACACCGGGACCGGGAAGTACCGGACCAAGATGAGCTTCACCGCCAAGGGAAGGCTCACCGGGAGGGGCAAGACGGCCGAGCTCGCGTTCTACACCGACAAGTGCGTCAGCGGGCCGTTCAAGCTGACTGCGCACTGACCGCCGCCGGTGCGGTGGGGACCTTGGCGCCCGGCACCGGCACGTGTGGACGGCCGTCCGAGGCATGGTGGGCGGCCGTCCGCGGCACGGTGGGCGGCCGCCACCGCCGCTGGTATCGTCGGCCGGGATGAGCGCTGAGCTGCCGCCGGACTTCTTCAACCGACCGCTCGCGGAGGTCGATCCCGAGATCGCCGAGGTGCTCGGCCTCGAGCTCGAGCGCCAGCAGCGCACGCTGGAGATGATCGCCTCGGAGAACTTCGCTCCCGTGTCGGTGCTCGAGGCCCAGGGCTCGGTCCTGAACAACAAGTACGCGGAGGGCTATCCCGGCCGCCGCTACTACGGCGGGTGCGAGTTCGTGGACATGGCCGAGCAGCTGGCCATCGACCGGGCCGAGGCGCTGTTCGGCGCCGATCACGCCAATGTCCAGCCCCACGCCGGCGCCCAGGCCAACACCGCCGTCTACCACGCGCTGCTGCAGCCCGGCGACACGCTGATGGGCCTCGAGCTGGCCCACGGCGGCCACCTGACCCACGGGATGAAGATCAACGTCTCGGGCCGGCTCTACGACATCGTCGCCTACCACGTCGACCGCGACACCAGCCTGATCGACATGGACGAGGTGGCCCGGCTGGCCGAGGAGCGCCGCCCGAAGATGATCGTCGCCGGCTGGTCTGCTTACCCGCGCCAGCTGGACTTCGCCGCCTTCCGGGAGATCGCCGACTCGGTCGGCGCCTACCTGATGGTCGACATGGCCCACTTCGCCGGGCTGGTGGCCGCCGGGCTGCACCCATCGCCGGTGCCCTACGCCGACGTGGTCACGACGACAATCCACAAGACGATCGGCGGCGGGCGGGGAGGGCTCATCCTGTGCCGGGAGGAATACGCCAAGAAGATCGATTCGGCGGTGTTCCCCGGACAGCAGGGCGGCCCCCTCGAGCACATCATCGCCGGCAAGGCGGTGGCGCTGAAGATCGCCGGATCCGAGCCCTTCCGTGAGCGCCAGGAGCGGACCCTGGCCGGCGCCCGGGCGGTGGCCCGCGAGCTCCTCAGCGCGGGGGGCGGGGTGAGCGTTTTGACCGGGGGCACCGATGTGCACCTGGTGCTGTGCGACCTGCGGGAGTCCGAGCTCGACGGCCAGCAGGCCGAGGATCGGTTGCACTCGATCGGCATCACGGTCAACCGGAACGCGGTCCCGTTCGACCCCCGGCCCCCTGCCGTGTCCTCGGGCCTGCGCATCGGGACCCCGGCGCTGGCCACCCGCGGGCTCCAGCACGAGGACTTCGTCGAGGTGGGCGGGCTTATCGCCGCGGCACTGAACCCGGACGGGCCGTTCGAGTCCGTCCAGGCCGCGCTGGCCGAGCGGGTCACCGCTATCACCGAGCGCTACCCGCTGTATGCCGGGCTGGGCGCTGCTGTGCCCGCGGGCTGAACGGCTCACGACTGTGTGAGAAGGCCGCTGCGAGGGGGTGAATGGGGCGCGTCGGCTGGCTCTACCCGGTGTGGGCCTCGATCGCGAGCATGCATTTCCGGGAAAATTGGTCTGCCGCCCGGGGATCTTCCGGGTTTGTCGGGCTGAGCCTGCAGAACGCGGAAGATTGGGGAGTCGCGTTGCCCAGCTTGACCTCCGGGATGTGCGCATGTGCGGCTGCTGTCAGTAACCGCTCCGGCCCGGGCGTTGATCGACGTGGCCGCTGAGGGCGACGACGCCGATCTGACCCGAGTGCTGGCTCAAGGCCATGTGGCGGGCCTGATCAGCGACGTGGAGCTCGAGGCCGCCATGGCCCGTTGCCCGCGGCGTACCGGCGTAGGTCGAGCCAAGCGGCTCCTCGGCGCAGAGCGTGAACGAGGCCTCACCCGATCGGAGGCGGAGCGGTTGCTGTTCAGCCTCGTCCGGCGGGCGGGGCTGCCGAGGCCGGAGACCAACGTGCGGGTCGAGGGGTTCGAGGTGGACTTCCTGTGGCGTGACGCGCGGCTGGTGCTCGAGGTGGACGGGTACGCGTTCCATCGGCATCGGGCGGCCTTCGAGACCGACCCCAGGCGGGATCAGGCGCTGATGGCCGGTGGTTATCGGGTTATCCGGGTGACCCTGGCGGCAGCGGCGCGACGACCCGCTGGCGGTGGTGGCCCGGGTCGCCCAGGCGCTCGTGGCCCGGTGACTCGCGCGCGGTGAGAGCAGGATGATCGGCCAGCGGTCGGCGGAGGCTGACATGCTTCAGCCGCATGCCGTACTGGGACGCCGTGTTCTCGTTCATGGTCGCGCTGGCGGTCTCGGCGGCGGTGACGCCGCTGGCGGCGCGGCTAGCACGCCGCATCGGCGCGGTCGACGTGCCGCGCGAGCGGGGCCTGGCCAGGCGCGAGACGCCGCTGCTGGGCGGACTGGGCATCCTGGCCGCGGTGCTGGTGGCCTCGGCCATCTGGCTGCATCCGGAGATCAAGCTTCCCCACGTGGCCCACGGCGTGCGGGGGGCGGGGGGCACCGTCCACGTCTGGTGGGTGATCGCCGGCGCCTGCCTGATCACCCTGGTCGGAGCGGTCGACGACGCTCGCGACCTGCCCCCGGGGGTGAAGCTGATCGGCCAGATCGCCGCCGCCGTGGTGGCCGTGGAGGCCGGAGCCGTGGTCACCGACATCACCCTGCCCTTCCTGGGGCCGCTGCAGTTCCCCAACGCCGGGGGCGTGCTCACGGTGATCTGGCTGGTCGGTCTGATGAACGTGGTCAACTTCTCCGACGGGGTGGACGGACTGGCCGCCGGGGTGTGCACGATCGACGGGATCGCCTTCGCGATCATCGCCTACGACCTCGACGTCAATGGAGCCGCGGTACTGGCCGCGCTCACAGCCGGGGCGGCGCTGGGGTTCCTGTTTCACAATTTCCATCCCGCCTCGGTGTTCATGGGCGACGCTGGGGCCAATCTGCTCGGCTATCTGCTCGGCGTGGCCGCGGTGATCGGATCGCTGAAGACCAACGCGGTGGTCGCCCTGGTGGTGCCGCTGGTCATTCTGGCCGTCCCCTTCCTGGACACCGGGTTCGTGATCGCCAAGCGGCTCAAGTACCGGCGCAAGCCTTGGTCGGCCGACGCCAACCACTTCCACCATCGCATGGCCCGGATCGGCTTCTCACAGCGCAAGACGGTGGGCTACCTGTACGTGTGGACCGCGCTCATGGCCGGGCTCGCCGTGGCCCTGCGCTTCATCCTGCACTATGAGCGCCACTCCGTGGGCTGGGTGATCTTCCTGATCGTGCTGATCCTGGCCTGCATCGCGGCCAGCGTGTACCTGGTCTACGTGCTGGAGATCTTCAAGGTCAAGCGGCTGCGCGCGATCGAGTTGCGCCACGTCGACCCGACCACCACCGAGCACCAGATCGACGCGCAGGTCGAGCGCGACATCGAGACGGGCGAATTTGAGAGGTTGAAATAGTCCTCCGCGGACTCTCACGGCTGGAGCGGGCCGGCCTCGTCGTCGTCGCCGTGCTCACCATCCTGGCCGGGTTGGCCCGCTACCTGAGCGGAGTGCCGCATGTGGTCGCGTTCGTGGTCGCCGGCCTGGCCCTGGCCGGAGGGGCGTGGATCGTGTCCTTCGCCACCGAGCAGGTCGGCCAGCGCTTCGGCACCGCGGCGACCGGGCTGCTCCAGTCGACGCTCGGCAACCTGCCCGAGTTCTTCGTGGTCATCTTCGCCCTCAACGCTGGGCAGCGGATCGTCGCCCAGACGGCGATCCTCGGCTCGATCCTGGTCAACGCGCTGCTCGTGCTCGGGCTGGTCATCCTGGCCGGTTCCCTGCGCGAGCCCGACCGGACGATGCGCTTCGGCGTGCGGCTGCCCAACGACGCCACCACGCTGCTGATGATCACCAGTTTTATCGTCCTGCTCGTCCGGCTGGCTGACTCCTCCCACGACAGCGCCTCTCACCACATCAAGACGATCTCGATCGTCGGCGCGGCGGCGATCCTGATCGTCTACGGGTTCTGGGTCCGCCAATACCTGCACAGCGAGACGGCCGAGGACGAGCGCGAGGCGGAGGTCCGCGTGCCGACGCGGACGAGCCTGGTCCTGCTGATCGTCGCCGGGGTGGCGGCCGGCTTCGTGTCTGACTGGTTCGTGCATGCCCTCGAGCCGACCATCCACTCGATCGGGATCTCCCAGTCGTTCGCCGGGCTGATCATCGTGGCCACGGCGGGGAACGCGGTCGAGCACGCCGTCGGGGTGGTGCTGGCCTACAAGGGCTATCCCGAGCTGGCCATCTCGGTGGTCAAGAACTCCATTGCTCAGGTGGCCGCGTTCCTATTCCCGCTGCTGATCCTGGTCTCATTGTTCACCGCGACCACGCTCACCTTCGCTCTGGCCCCGGTGTTCACTGGAGCCCTGCTGGGGACGGCGGTGATCGTGTGGCAGATAACCGGCGACGGGGAGGCGACGCCCTTCGAGGGCGCGGTGCTGATCGCGGCGTTCGTGATCCTGGCCATCGTGGCCGGGTTCGAGACCTGACCGCGACCGGAGCGCGTCCGAGACCTGACCGCGACCGGAGCGCGTCCGAGACCGGACCGGGGCCGGGGCCCGTGCTATTCTGACGTTTACGTAAGAATCAGATTTCGTCTCGGAAAGAGGGTGGTGGCTTGAGCACCGTCTCAGCTCCGCCGGCAGGTCAAAGCCAACGTAACCGCCGGCTCGGCGTCAACGCCGAACATGACTCCTACAAGTGGTGGGCCCTGTCCTGCACATCTCTGGGCATGCTCCTGGCCACGATCAACTCGGGCACGCTGATCATCGCGCTGCCCGACCTCGAGCGCAGCCTGCACACCAGCCTGCTCGAGCTGGTCTGGGTGATCCTGGTCTACATGATCGCCTCGACGGTGCTCGTGCTGAGCGCGGGACGGTTGTCGGATCAGTTCGGGCGCAAGAAGGCCTACGTGGGCGGTTTCGTGCTCTTCGCGCTGGCCTCGCTGGGCGCCGGCTTCGCGGCCAACGGGACGCAGCTCATCCTGTGGCGGATCGTGCAGGGCATCGGCGGAGCGTTCCTGTTCGCCAACTCCGCCGCCATCGTCACCGACGCCTTCCCCAAGGAGGAGCTTGGGCTGGCCATGGGGACCAACACCATGGTGGCGGCCGTCGGGCTGGTCATCGGCCCGGTCCTGGGCGGCGCACTGGTGGCCATCAGCTGGCCGTGGGTGTTCTGGTTCAACGTGCCCTTCGGTCTGGCCGGGGCGCTGTGGGGCGCACTGGTCCTGCACGAGGTGACCGGGCGCTCCGAGGACCGCTCCTTCGACCTCCTGGGCACGGTCACGTTCCTGATCGGCCTGACCGGCCTGGTCTACGGCATCTCCAAGGGCGGGCTCTCGGGCTGGACCGCGTCGCTGGTCATTCCCGCCCTGATCCTGGCTGCGGTGTTCCTGCCCGCCTTCGTGCTGATCGAGAGCCGGCACAAGACGCCGATGCTCGACCTGACCATCTTCCGCAATCGCCTGTTCTCAACCGCGGCGGCGGCCTCATTCACCAACGGCCTGGCCCGGTTCGCGCTGATGTTCGTGTTCGTCTTCTACTTCCAGGGCGTGCAGGGCAACTCGCCGATCCTGGCCGGGGTCAAGCTCGCCCCGCTGGCCGTCGGGATGCTGATCTCCTCCCCGGCGGCGGGCATCTGGGCCGACCGGCGCGGGTCGCGCATGCTCGCCGTGGTCGGCATGCTCGTGACCGCGGTCGGCCTGGCCCTGATGACCATGCTCGGCCGTGAGACCAGCTACGTCTGGCCGTGCATCTACATGTTCATCGTGGGCATCGGCTCGGGCATGTTCAATTCCCCGAATACGGCCGCGATGATGGGCACGGTGGCCCCGCACCGGCGGGGCATCGCCGCCGGCGCCCGGGTGCTGGTCCAGAACACGGGCGCGGTCATCTCGATCGCCTTCGTGCTGGCCATCGTGACCGCCGCCGTGCCCAAGAACGTGCTGTTCAAGGTCTTCTCAGGCCTGGCCAAGCACATCTCGACGGCCCGGCTGGATCCGTTCATCGCCAACATGCACACCGCGCTGTGGTGCCTGGCCGCGGTCTCGCTGCTTGGCGCGTTCATCTCCGCCGCGCGGCCCAAGCAGGTCGGCTCTGCCTCGCCGTCGCCCGCCGCCGCGCCGACGGACGCCGCCGAGCCGCAGAACGCTCAGCCGGTGATGTCGGCATGAGCGTCACCGCCGCCAGCGCGTCGCGCACCCTGCGGATCGGCGAGGTGGCCGAGTTGACCGGCGTCACGCCGCGGACGATCCGCTACTACGAGGAGATCGGCCTGCTCGGGGGCGTGGCCGATCGGGCCCAGGGCAAGCACCGCGTGCTACACCGAGGCCGAGATCGAGCGCCTGCGGGAGATCGTCCGCCTCAAGGAGCTGCTCGGAGTCTCGCTGGAGCAGCTCTCGACGCTGCTCGAAGCCGAGAGCGCCCGGGCCCACCTGCGCCGGGAGTACCACCAGACCGACGCGCCGGCGGACCGGCGTGCGGATCCTGACCCAGGTCCAGGAGCACATCCGAAACCAGCTCGCGCTGGTGCGCAGCCGCCTCGGCGAGCTGACCGACCTGGCCACCGAGCTCGAAGCCAAGGAGAAGCTGGTCAAGCAGCGGATCCGCGAGAACTCGTGAGTCGCTCAGGACCCGGCCGGGTGGACCGCCGGGCCATGGCCGTCCTCTCCGCCGGCCACCTGTTCACCGACGTGGGGCAGGGATCGATCCCGGCCCTGCTGCCGTTCCTGATCGCTCGCGATCATCTGAGCTACGCGAGCGCGTCCGCGCTGATCCTGGCGGCGACGATCTCGAGCTCGGTCGTCCAGCCCCTGTTCGGCCACCTCTCGGACCGGCGCTCGCTGCCCTGGCTGATGCCGATCGGCCCGGTCCTGGGCGGGGTCGGCGTCGGATTGGTGGGGATCGCCCCGAGCTACGGGCTGACCTTCGCCGCCGTTGTACTCAGCGGCCTCGGCGTGGCCGCCTTCCATCCCGAGGGCTCGCGGTTTGCCAACTACGTCTCGGGGAGCCGACGCTCCTCGGGGATGAGCCTGTTCAGCGTCGGTGGCAACGTCGGCTTCGCGCTCGGCCCGATCCTGGTCACGCCGCTGGTGCTGGCCTTCGGGCTCCCCGGCACGCTGGCGGTCATCGCGCCCACCGCGCTCATGGGGGCTGTCCTGGCCCGCGAGCTGCCGCGGCTGAAGCGGTTCCGCACCGGCCCGGTGACCCCTGTCCGCAGTGCGGAGACGGCCGACGCCTGGGGGCCGTTCACCGTGCTGGCCCTGGTCATCGCCCTGCGCTCGTTCGTCTACTTCGGGATGGTCACCTTCATCCCGCTGTATTACGAGCATGACCTGCACACGAGCAAGGCTCTGGGCGGCGCCGCGCTGTCGGTGATGCTCGTCGGCGGAGCGGTGGGCACCCTGATCGGGGGCCGGCTGGCCGACCGCTTCGGACGCCGCGCGGTGCTCCGCGGTTCGATGCTGATGCTGCCGCCGCTGATCGTGGCCTTCCTCCTCTCCGGGCCGGTGCTGGCGCTCGTGTTCGCCGCGCTGGCCGGGGCAGCCACGATCGCCACCTTCGCCGTGACCATCGTCATGGGCCAGGAGTATCTCCCCGGACGGATCGGGGTCGCCTCAGGAGTGACGATCGGGCTCTCGATCGGGCTCGGCGGGGTGGGTGCGCCGCTGCTCGGCCTGCTGGCCGACTCGAACGGCCTGCGGGCGGTGTTCGAGGTCACGGCGGCGTTCCCGCTGCTCGCGCTCGGACTGGCTCAGCTGCTCCCGGCGCCGCCGGCGGCTGTCCTCACCAATCAGAGGCTAAGGCCGGATACCGCGAGGAGGCCAGCGCCCGGCGGAGCGCCCGCGCGGCCCTCGGGTAGCGGCTGAGCCGAAACGGGCCGCCGGCCCTCATGCCCTCGTTGTAGACCAGCATCCGGACCCGCGGATGACTTTCATCCCAGGCGAACAGCCGCTGCACGTAGCCCGGGTCATCGGCTCCCCACAGGGCGTACTCGCCGAACACGAACGGGCGGCCGGGGAAGGCGGCGTAGAACGCGCTCAAGCCGGAGAAGTTGGGGAACTTCGAGTAGAAGTCGGTGCCGACCCAGTCGACCCAGGCGTCTCCGGGCCAGTAGGACCGAGGCTGGTTGCCGGGCACGTCCGGTGAGCCGGCCACCTGAGGGACCCAGAGCATGGCCACCTGACCGGCGGGCGGGTTGCGCGATGTATGCAACGCGGGCATGCCGAGGCGGTAAAGGACGGCGTCGATGTGGGTCAGCGAGCCGCCGCGCAGGATCAGCGCGACCCGTTTCCAGGCCCTGCGGTAGGCGGCCGGTGAGTGGCCCGCGCCACGCGAGCTCCCGTTGGCGTTGTAGGCGCTGTACGGGTTCCAGTAGCCGTCCATCTCGGCCATCAGCCGGATGTAGACCGGGTGGCCGCTGGCCGCGATGGCCCGGCCGAGGGCCAGCAGCCAGCCGTCGCCCTGGCCGGCGGCGATCTGGCCCGGTGTGATCATCTCCCGGGTCCCGGAGGCGGTGGAAATGTGGATCATGAGGCGGGCGCGGGCGGCGCCCGCGTTGGCGAACATCCCGGGGAGGTACTCGCCCCAGGCGCTGAACACCTGAATCACGGCGGGATGCTTGCCGACGGCGTCCGCGTAGACTGAGGCTGGCGCTCCCGCCTCGCCCTGGAACACACGTCCGGGCGGGGGAAGGTAGGCCTGGCCGGCTCCGGCTCCGGCTCCACCGGCGTCGGCCCCGGCGGCACCTGGCGCGTGAGCCGCGCGGGCCAAGCCGGTCGACGCGAGCAGGAAAGCGCTAAGGAGCGCCGTAACCAGAGCGCGGCGCAGCCGTAGGTTGTTCTCAGGATCGCGGCGCAGCACCCAGTCGGTATCGGCGCCTGCCCTCGCGACCATGACCCACCACTCCTCATGAAGATTTTCAAGCAACGCACGACGCAGCTGACTCCGCAGGTGGCGGCCCTGGCCGCCACCCTGATCGGGCTGATCAACGTCGCTTCGGCCCTCACTCCGGGCATTCGCTGGCGCGGGCACCTGCTGCTGAACTTCGAGCCCGTGGAGGCGATGCGGATCTTCCACGCCTTTGCCCTGCCGATCGGGCTGGCTCTGCTGCTGGTCGCCCCCTACCTGTTCAAGCGCCGCCGGCGCGCGTGGCGGGCGGCCATCGGCCTCATGCTCCTGCTCGGAGCGCTCGATCTCCTGCGCGGGCTCGAGTTCGAGGAGACCGTGCTGACCTGGGGAGCGGCCGGCCTGCTGATCTTCTGCGAGCCCGGATTCGCCGTGCACCATGACGACTTCACGCTGCGCTCGATCATGTGGCGGGTGCCGCTGCTGGGCCTGGTCGCCCTGGGTATCACCGCGGTGGCCGCCTGGGCCTCGGAGGGGCACCCGTCCTGGAGCTCGGTGGTGCGCGAGACCGGGGATCTCCTGCTCTGGCGCAGTGGACCGATTCACTTCCACCACCGGGCTGACCTGCTCCATCACCGCTTCCTGTGGCTGCCCCTGAGCGTGCATCTGGTCGAGCTCGGGACGCTCTTGGCCATGGCCTACGTGGTCTTTCGCCCGCTGGCCGGACCGAAGTTGCTGCCCGGACCGACCTCGCGGCGCGCGGCCGCCGATCTGGTCCGCGCGCACGGCTCGGACACGCTGTCGTTCTTCAAGCTTCGCGCCGACGAGCACTACTTCTTCGCCGCCGACGGCGGCTCCTTCGTGGGCTACCGGATCGAGAACCGGGTGCTGCTGCTCTCCGGAGATCCGGTGGGGCCGGAGCCCGCCTTCCGCGGGCTCCTGGCCGACCTGCAGGTGTTCGCCGCCGCCCGGGGATTGAAGCTGGGCGCGGTGGGCGCTTCGGAGCGGGTGCGTCCGCTCTACGACGAGCTCGGCCTGCGCACGATCTACCTGGGCGATGAGGCGATCCTCGATCTCGAGGCCTTCTCGCTGGAGGGCCGGGCGATCCGCAAGATCCGCCAATCGGTGAGCCGACTGAGCAAGGCCGGTTACTCCGCGGAGCTGCATCGCGTCTCCGGGCTCCCGCCCGAGACCGCCCGGGAGGTGGACGCGGTCCTCGAGCGCGGCCGCGAGGGCGCTCCGGAACGCGGATTCTCCATGGCCATGGACGCGATCGGCGGTCCCCACGCCGAGGAGACGGTGGTCGTGCTGGCCCGCGACGAGTCCGATCCGGCCCGCCCGGTCCGGGGCGTGCTGCACTTCGTGCCCTGCTACGGGCGGGATGCGGCCTCGCTGTCCTTCATGCGGCGGGATCCGGGCACGCCCAACGGACTCACCGAGTTCATGGTCGTCAAGGCGGCGGAACTGCTCCGCGAGCGGGGGGTCAAGGAGCTCTCGCTCAACTTCGCCGCGTTCGCCAAGTGGATGCACAGCCCGGCGGGACGGGTCGAACGGACGCTCGGGAAGCTGATCACGCTGGGCAATCCGTTCTTCCAGATCGAGAGCCTGTACCGCTTCAACGCCAAGTTCTTCCCGCGTTGGGAGCCCCGCTACCTGGTCTACGAGGGGCGGCTGGGCCTGGCCCGGGCCGGTTTGGCCGCGATGTGGGCCGAGGGGCAGCTTCCCAAGCCGCGAGCACGCTAACCTGCGGTTAACCTAGTCGGGAGCCCACCCCCTTCCGGTGTGGGGGCGACGATGAGCGCTGCCGCGGGCTGCCCCGCGACGCCTGCGCCGCCGCGCCGATACCCTGAGGCGGCCTCTGGCCGCCCCTTTGTCTTTTCAATGTCAAGCTTCAGTCGAGAGCACCACGAACAGTCGTCCCCGTGCCCCGGGCACGGCGCGAAACCCGAGGGCGCACGGTGTCTGTGAGCGTGGGCGCACAGCCTGAGCGCAACATGCCCGTGCTCCGCTATATCGACGTCGTCCTGCTCGTCGTGGCGGCGCCGATCATGCTGCTGATCGGGGTCTCAGCCGCCGGCTATCTGGCCGGCAGCGCGGCCTGGATCGTGCTGCGCGCGATCGGAGTCGGCGCCGAGCACCTGGCCGAGGGCTCGGCCGACGCCGGGCGGGCGATCGGCATCCGCCTCGGCTTCATGCTGGCCCGCCTGTTCCTGCTCGCCATCACGGTGATCCTGGTCCGCAAGTCCGATGGGCAGGGAGCCGGGCTGGCCGCGCTCGTGGTCGTCGTGGCCGCGTTCACGATCGGGCTGGGCCTGTCCGCCGCCTTCAGGCCGAGGGCGCGATGAGCGGCACGCGCAAGCTGGTCCTGTGGATTTCCGGGTTCTACGTGCTCGGGATCGTGCTGCTGATCGTCATCTTCGGCTTCGGCAGCAAGAACAATTCGTTTCAGATCCAGAACGAGTTCAAGCTGATCAACTGGGTCAGCCTGGGCGTGTTCAGCATCAACCGCGCCGTGGTCTACCTGTTCATCTCGGCGCTGCTCACGGTGCTGACGATGGTCTGGATCGCCGGCCGGATGCAGGCCCGGCCGAACAAGGTGCAGACCACCGTCGAGATTCTGTTCAGCTTCATGCGCGACAACATCACGCGCGGCAATCTCGACGACTCGATGGCGGCCAAGTGGTTCCCGTTCCTCGGAGCCCTGTTCCTGTTCATCTGGTTCAACAACCTGATCGGCTACATCCCGCTGCCCACCAACAGCGAGGAGACCTTCAACCTGTTCGGGGCTCACATCCCCTCGTTCGCGCTCTACGCCGCGACGGCCAACATCTCGGTCCCGCTGATCCTGGCCGTGGTCGTGTTCCTCGCCTTCAACGCCGTCGGGCTCCGGGCCCAGGGGCCGATCGGCTACCTGAAGAGCCTGATTCCGGCCGGCATCACCGGGTTCGCAGCGATCCCGATGGGGATCCTCGAGGGCATCTCGACCTTCATGCGCCTGGTCTCCCTGACCATCCGGCTGTTCGCCAACATCCTGGCCGGCCACATGATCATCCTGTTCATGTCCGGCGGGCTGGCGGTGATCCTCGGCCTCTCATTTTTGGGCTGGTTCACGCTGCCGATTGGGATCGCCGTGTACCTGTTCGAGCTGGGACTGATCGCCACGCTGCAGGCGTTCATCTTCGCGACCCTTGCCGCGATCTACCTCGGTGGCGCGGTCACCCACCACTAAGACGTGCACCAAGACAAAAGGAGCTGAGCTCAAGTGCTTACCACCATCATCTCGTTCGCCGCCTCTTCTTCGGGGGTCGGAGCGGGACTCGGGATCGGAATCGGCGGCGGCCTGGGTGCCGTGGGCGCCGGTGTCGGCATCGGGATCATCTTCGGCAAGGTCATCGAGGCGGTGACGCGCCAGCCGGAGATGCGCGATGAGATCACCAGCATCCAGTGGCTCGGCTTCGCGCTCACCGAAGCGTGCTTCTTCTACGGCCTCGTCGCCGGGCTGATCTCCTACGTGCTCAAGTAGATGCCCGTCGTCGCCTCATCATCCGGGTCGTTCCTGATCACGCCCAACGTCGGTTTGATGGTCTGGACGCTGCTGCTGTTCGTGATCTCGATGTACGTGCTGGCCAAGCTGGCCTTCCCGCGCATCTCCGAGGCGCTGGACAAGCGCCAGAAGGCGATCGAGGACTCGATCGACGCCGCCGAGCGCACGCGCACGGAGGCCGACACGCTGCTGGCCGAGTACCGCGAACGGCTCAAGGAGGCGCGCGGGCAGGCGGACGAGATCATCGACCGGGCCCGCAAGGCGGCGGAGACGCATGAGCGCGATTCCTCCGAGGAGGCCAAGGCGCGTCGCGAGCAGATGATGGAGCAGACCCGCCGGGACATCGAGTCAGAGACCCGGCGCGCGATCCAGGAGATCCGTCGCGAGGTGGCCGACCTGACGATCATGGCCACCGAGAAGGTGACCCGCAAGACGCTGACCGAGGACGATCAGCGCCGGCTGGTCGACGACGCCCTGTCGGAGCTCGACTTCGGGGCGCTCAGCGCCGCTGAGGAGCGGGGCTAGTCATGGAGGAGATCGCCCAGGTCTATGCGCGATCGCTGTTCGAGGTCGCAGTCGAGCAGGACCAGCTCGACGAGGTGCGCGATCAGCTGGCGGCGTTCGCCGACGCGATGTCCGAGAACCGCGACCTGGCGGTGTTCTTCTTTTCCCCCTACTTCTCGGTGGCGGAGAAGAAGTCCGGCCTCGAGAAGGCTGTGACGGACGCCAACCCGATCGTCGAGAACTTCCTCGAGGCCTTGATCGAGCGCCACCGCATGCCGGCCATCTTCCGGATCCGGACGGAGTTCCAGGCGCTCTGGGACCACGAGCGGCGCCTACTGCCGGTTCGCCTGACCAGCGCGGTGGAGCTCGACGACTCAGTGCTCGATGACCTGGGCAAGCGGATCGGCGAGCAGGTTGACCGCAAGATCGAGGTCTCGAGCACGGTAGATCCCGGCATCATTGGCGGAATCGTCCTGCGGGTGGGCAACGTGGTCCTCGACGCTTCGATCAAGAACCGCCTCGAACTATTACGCAAGCAAGTGGCGCAGGGCTAACCGCCGCGCCGACAAGGGAGCTAAGCGAAGCCAAATGCAGATCAAGCCCGATGAGATCACCTCAATTCTCAAGAGCCGGATCGAGGGCCTGGACACCTCTGACGCCGAGCTGACCGAGGTCGGCACGGTCCTGTCTGTGGCCGACGGCATCTGCCGCATCCACGGCCTGGAGGACTGCATGTCCTTCGAGATGCTCGAGTTTCCCCACGACGTGACCGGCCTGGCCCTCAACCTCGAGTCCGACAACGTCGGCGCGGTGATGTTCGGCGAGTGGGAGCGGATCTCCGAGGGCGACACGGTCAAGCGGACCAAGCGGCTGCTCGACATCCCCGTCGGCGAGGCCCTGCTGGGCCGGATCGTCGACCCGCTGGGGACCCCGCTGGACGGAAAAGGGGAAATTGACACCTCCGAAACCCGCCCGGCCGAGCACAAGGCTCCCGGCGTGGTCCAGCGCCAGCCGGTCAAGGAGCCGATGCTCACCGGCCTGAAGGCGATCGATTCGATGATCCCCATCGGCCGCGGGCAGCGCGAGCTGATCATCGGCGACCGCCAGACGGGCAAGACCTCAATCGCCGTCGACACGATCATCAACAACAAGGACCGCGACCTGATCTGCGTCTACGTGGCCATCGGACAGCGCAAGGCCACCGTCGTCCAGCTGGCCTCGACGCTGGAGGAGGCCGGGGCGCTGGAGAACACGATCATCGTGATGGCCGCCGCCGACGAGGCGGCGCCGATCAAGTTCCTCGCCCCCTATGCGGGCTGCGCGATGGCCGAGCACTTTCTCTACAACGGGAAGGCGGCATTGACGGTCTACGACGATCTGACCAAGCACGCGTACGCCTACCGGCAGATGTCGCTGTTGCTGCGCCGCCCGCCTGGCCGCGAGGCCTACCCCGGAGACGTGTTCTACCTGCACTCGCGGCTGCTCGAGCGAGCCTGCAAGCTGAACGACGACCTCGGCGGCGGCAGCCTGACCTCGCTGCCGATCATCGAGACCCAGGCCGGTGACGTCTCGGCTTACATCCCCACCAACGTGATCTCGATCACCGACGGCCAGATCTTCCTCGAGCCGAAGCTGTTCTACTCGGGGGTCAGGCCGGCCATCAACGTCGGGATCTCCGTATCGCGCGTGGGGGGCAACGCTCAGATCGGACCGATGCGCAAGGTGGCCGGACGGCTGAAGCTCGAGCTCTCCCAGTACCGCGACCTCGAGGCCTTCTCGCAGTTCGGATCCGACCTCGACGCCGAAACTCGACGGACTCTGGCCCGCGGCGAGCGCCTGGTCGAGGCCCTGAACCAGTCCGAGCGCCACCCGATGCCGGTCGAGGAGCAGGTGATCCAGATCTATGCCGCCACCAACGGCTACCTGGACCGGATCAACGTCGATCGGGTGAGCAAGTTCCTGGCTGATGTCGTCAGCTCGGTGAGCGGGAGTGAGCCCGAGCTGATGAAGACGATCGCCGGCGGCGACTGGTCAGACGGCACGCAGTCCTCGCTCGAGGACGCCGTCTCGACGTTCGCCGAGGACTTCGGTTATGACCTCGACGAGGAGGGCCACCCGCTGGAGGACGACGACGAGCCGAGCCACCGCTCTGACCGCAACGGATCCGGCTCCGAGCGGGAGGACTCGAGCGGCGAGCGCGAGTCGGGCGAGTCGGGCGAGGAGGAGCGCGACGAGGCCGAGACCGAGGCCCAGCCGGCCTGACCCATGGCCACCACGCAGCGCGACGTTCGCAACCGCATCAGCGCGGTCAAGAACATCCAGAAGATCACCCGGGCCATGGAGATGGTGGCCGCCGCCCGGCTGCGCCGGGCCGAGCAGCGGATCGAGTCGCTGCGCCCCTACGCCGACGCCATCCGCCGGATGACCCGGCAGGCCGCCGAGGCAGTCGGCGACATTCCCCGACTGCCCATCCTGGTCGAGCACGAGCAGGTCTCGAATGTCGGCCTGCTCGTCGTGGCCGGTGACCGCGGGCTGGCCGGGGCGTTCAACTCCAACGCGGTCCGGGCCGGCGTGGCCGCGGCCCGCGAGCACGGCGGTGAGAGCCACCAGGCGGTGTTCTTCGCCTCCGGACGCCGGGCCGCGTCCTCACTGACCTTCCGGGGCTTCGAGGTCGCTGACAGCTTCACCGGATTCACCGAACGGCCGGCCTACGCCGACGCGCGGCGGATCGCCGAGCGGCTCATGGCCGCCTACATCGACGACGAGGTGGATCAGGTCGAGATCTTCTACAACGGCTATGTGTCCCCCCTCACCCAGGTCATGCGCCGGGAGACGCTCCTGCCCCTGCAGCGGGCCAGCGTGCTCAGCGACGAGGACGAGGACGAGGCCGGAGACTCGGAGAGCGAGGAGCGGGACGGCTCCGACGGGCAGCGCGGCGGCCATCGCGCCCTGGTCGAGTACGAGCCGGACCCGGAGGAGATCCTCCGCCGCCTGGTTCCCGACTACGTGGAGATCTCGATCTATCGGGCGCTGCTCGAGTCAAGCGCTTCGGAGCTCGGCGCGCGGATGACCGCGATGCGCAACGCGTCGGAGAACGCCAGCTCGCTGATCGATGACTACACGCTGGAGATGAACCGCGCGCGCCAGGCGGAGATCACCCAGGAGATCATGGAAGTCGTCGCCGGGGCCGAGGGGCTCAGCTGAGGGCCTCTAAGCTCGTTCACGGCGCGTAACAGGAGAAGACATGTCTGCCACCACTGAGTCAGAAGCCCAGTCCACCGAGTCCAAGCAGAACACCGGCACGATCGAAGAGATCCAGGGCGTGGTGATCGAGGCCGTGTTCCCGGACAAGCTGCCCGAGATCAACCACGCGATCACGGTCAAGCGTCCCGAGGCCGCCCGGTCCGAGGAGGACGAGGACATCGCCGCGGGGGAATCCGATGTGCTGGTCTGCGAGGTGCAGCAGCACCTCGGCGACGACCGGGTGCGCGCGGTGGCCATGGACTCCACCGACGGCCTGGCCCGCGGCGTCGAGGTGGTCGACACGGGGGCGCCGATCACAGTCCCGGTGGGCAAGGCCACGCTGGGCCGGATCTTCAACCTGCTCGGCGAGCCGATCGACCTCGGTGATGAGCTGCCCGAGGACACGGAGCGCTGGCCGATCCACCGCGAGGCGCCAAGCGTCGAGGCCCTGACCCCGACCACGGAGATGTTCGAGACGGGGATCAAGGTCGTCGACCTGCTGGCCCCGTACGCCCGGGGTGGCAAGGTCGGCCTGTTCGGGGGCGCCGGGGTGGGCAAGACGGTGATCATCCAGGAGCTGATCCACAACCTGGCTCAGGAGCACGGCGGCCTGTCGGCGTTCTGCGGCGTGGGCGAGCGCTCCCGCGAGGGCAACGACCTGTGGCTGGAGATGAAGGAGTCCGGCGTCCTGGACAAGACGATGCTGGTCTTCGGGCAGATGAACGAGCCCCCCGGCGCCCGTATGCGGGTCGCGCTGTCCGGCCTGACCATGGCCGAGTACTTCCGCGACCAAGAGGGTCAGGACGTCCTGCTGTTCATCGACAACATCTTCCGCTTCGTCCAGGCCGGCTCGGAGGTCTCGGCGCTGCTCGGCCGGATGCCCTCCCAGGTCGGCTACCAGCCCACGCTGGAGTCGGAGATGGGCCAGCTCCAGGAGCGGATCACCTCAACCCGCAAGGGCTCGGTGACCTCCATTCAGGCGATTTACGTGCCCGCCGACGATTTGACCGACCCGGCTCCGGCGTCGGCCTTCGCCCACCTGAACTCGACCACCTCGCTGTCGCGGTCGATCTCTGAGAAGGGCATCTACCCGGCCGTCGACCCGCTCGACTCGACCTCCACGATCTTGAAGCCCGAGATCCTGGGTGAGGAGCACTTCAATGTCGCCAACCGGGTCAAGGAGGTCCTGCAGCGCTACAAGGAGCTCCAGGACATCATCGCCATCCTGGGCATCGACGAGCTCTCCGACGAGGACAAGGTGACGGTCCAGCGGGCCCGGCGCCTGGAGCGCTTTCTCTCCCAGCCCTTCCATGTGGCCGAGCAGTTCACCGGCATCCCGGGCACGTTCGTCCCCGATCAAGGAGTCGATCCGCGGCTTCAAGGAGATCCTCGAGGGCAAGCACGACGACCTCCCCGAGCGCGCCTTCTTCATGAAGGGCACGATCGACGAGGTGGTCAAGGAGGCGGGCGGCGACTCGGCGACTCGATGGCGACTCTGAGGACGCTGAGCAGGAGAGCTCGGACTCGGGTTCGGAGCACAACGGCGAGTCGGAGGAGTAGCCGGCGATGGCCCGGACGAAGTTCGAGGTCGAGGTCCTGACCCCTGAGGGGGAGGTGTTCGCCGATGAGGTGGAGATGGTCTCGACCAAGACCGCGGTCGGATCGATCGGGGTGCTGGCGGGTCATCAACCCCTGCTGGCCATGCTCGATCCGACTGAGCTGCGGCTCTACAAGTCGGATTCCGACGTGGTCCGCTTCGCCCAGTCCGAGGGCTACATGCAGGTGTCCGCCGGACGGGTCATGGTTCTGGTCGAGGAGGCCCACGACCCCGGCGACCTGGATGCCGGGGAGCTGCAGGAACGTCTCCAGCAGGCCGAGAAGGAGGTCGAGGACGCTGGCGAGGACTCAGAGAAACGGCGCGTGGCCGAGCGGGACAAGCTCCGGTGGGAGGCGTTCCTGCAGGTCGCCGAAGGCAGTTGACGGCCGCGCTAGCGTCAGGCGACCCTAACCTCGGCCATGGTTGATGAGCGGAACCTGGCCGAGCGGCTGATCCGGTACGAGACCTCGCGCCCCGATGAGCTGATCGCGGCGGCAGGATTCGTCAAGGGATGGCTCGAATCCCGCGACATCGAGGTGCGCGACTACGACCACCACGGCCTGCCCGTGCTGCTGGCCGAGACCGGTGCGCGGGCGCCGGACGCGCCGTGCGTGGTCTTCCATGGCCATCTCGACGTCGTCCCCGGCCGGCCCGAGCAGTTCGCGCCCCGGATCGAAGGCGACCGCCTGATCGGCCGCGGCGCCTACGACATGAAGGGCGGCCTGGCCGCGATGATGTGCGCGCTGAAGGACCTCGAGGATCAGGATCGAGGTCAAGGTTCGGCTGATCTGCGTCCCCGACGAGGAATCCGAGGAGCTCGACGAGCGCTCGACCGACACGGCGGTGGGCCGCGGTCTGGGCGGCAGCTTCGCCATCACCGGCGAGCCGACCAACCTGCACATCGGCGTCCAGGCCAAGGGCGTGCTGGTTATGCGCATCGTCGTCCACGGACGGGCGGCCCACAGCTCCACGCCGTGGCTGGGCGACAACGCGGTGCTGAAGGCCGTCGACGTGTTCCGGGCGATCGAGTCGCTTCCGTTCTCGCGCGAGTCCTCCGAGCTGTTCGATCGGCCGTCGATCAACCTGGGCCGGATCGACGGCGGCGACGCGCTCAACAAGGTGCCTGATCAATGTCAGATGGCCGTCGACGTGCGCTATCTGCCCGGTCAGGACCCGGGGGAGATCCTGGCCCAGGTCCGGGCCATCGACGGGATCGACGTCGAGCGGACCTTCATCCATCCGCCGGTCACCGTGTCGCCGGCCAATCCCTACGTGCGCGCGCTGGCCGAGGCCGTGGCCCGCGCCCGCCCCGACGGCGAGACGCTCAGCGTCGGGCGCGACGGGGCCTCCGATGCCGCGTCGTTCATCGACGCGGGCATCCCCGCGGTCGAGTTCGGCCCCAGCGGCGCCGGGCACCACGGGCCCGAGGAGTGGGTCTCCGTGGCCTCGCTGGCCCTCTACCGCCGGGCCCTGGGCAACTTCGTGCGCCGGGTCCCGGCGTGGCTGGCCCCGCAGGAGCCCGAGGGGCTGACGGCGATCGAAGGCGGCCTGGCATGACCCGACCGTCTCGGAGGCTCGCGTGAGCCTGATCCCTCACAGCCGGGGCGGGGCCCTGTGGCGCTTTTTCCTCGCCGCGGTGATCATCATCTCGGCCACCGCAGCGACGACCGCCGTAGCCGGCCTCCTGCAGTTCAAGCAGCTGGCCTCAGACCTCTCGGTCGGCGTGGCCATCCCGCACGCCAAGATCACGATCGCCAACCCGGGCGACCCCCAGACCCTGCTCCTGATCGGTTCCGATCACCGGGCCGGGGAGCCGTTCAGGACCGCCAATACGGACACCATGATGCTGGTCCGGCTGAATCCGAACTCGAAGACGATCAACGTCATGTCGATTCCCCGAGACCTGAAGGTGCAGGTCCCCGGCTTTGGTCAGAACAGGCTCAACGCCGCCTACTCCCTCGGCGGCCCCAACCTGCTGATCAAGACGATCCAGCAGAACGTGTTCCCGGCCTTCCACCCCAACCACATCCTGGACGTCAACTTCGGCGGCTTCAGCAAGCTGGTCAACGCGATCGGCTGCGTGTACTCCGACGTGGACCACCGCTACTACAACAACACGGCGCTGACTGACTACTCGAGCATCAACATCCAGCCGGGCTACCAGAAGCTCTGCGGGACCACCGGGCTGGCCTTTGTCCGCTTCCGGCACACGGACTCCGACCTGGTCCGCAACGCCCGCCAGCAGGATTTCATCCGCTGGGCCAAGGAGCAGTACAGCCTCTCGCAACTGGTCTCCAACCGCGACAAGCTGCTGCGCATCTTCGGGGCCAACGTCGAGACCGATAGCGACCTGCGCTCGCCCGACGGGCTGGAGAACCTGTTCCAGCTGGTGGCCTTCTCGGACGGGCACACGATCAAGCAGGTCGCCTTCCCGGCCGTGCTCCAGAACTGCAACGCGGGTGGCCAGACTCCGTGCTACGTGACCGCGACCAGCGGAAGTGAGGCGGGGGCGTTCCGGGCGTTCATGCGGCCGACCACGGCGACGGCGGTCAAGCAATCGGCGAACGCGGGCAAGAGCGTCAGCCACCACTCGTCGAAGATCCAGACCGCCGGCCTGGTCCCCGACCCCGCGGATGGCCGCGCCCAGGCGGCCGCCCTGTCGCGGGCCGGCCTGCCGGTCTACTTCCCGCGTCTGATCGTGGCCGGATCCGGCTACTGCTCGGACCAGACCAGCCAGTGCCCGCTGGAGGTTCCCAGCCCGGGCTCCTATCCTCGGCACTACCTGCTCCGCGACCAGCACGGCCACCCGCACGCGGCCTACCGGATGACCCTGGTCATCAACTCTCTGCTCGGCCAGTACTACGGCGTGCAGGGGACGAGCTGGCTGAAGCCGCCGCTCCTGGACAACCCGTCCGGAACCAAGTTCGTCGGCGGCAAGAAGCTCCTGCTCTTCGCCCAGGGTGGCAAGCTGGTCGACGTGGCCTGGCGCACCCGGGGAGCCGTCTACTGGATCTCCAACACGCTGACCGGCGATATCGCCAATCGCAAGATGGTCGACATCGCCGCCTCCCTGTCGCGGTAGTGGCCTCGCCCGCCGGCTCGGCCTCGATACCCTCACCGGCCTCATGAGCCCCGCACGCGAACCGATCGCCGTCATCGGTACCGGCTACGTGGGCCTGGTCACCGCGGCCGGGTTCGCAGATCTGGGCAGCGAGGTGTGGTGCGTGGACGTCGACGCTGAGAAGGTGGCCGGCCTGCAGCGGGGCGAGGTGCCGATCTACGAGCCGGGACTGGCCGAGTGCCTGGCCCGCAACCGGGAGCGGATGCACTTCTCGACCGAGCTCGTCCATGCGCTCGAACACGCGCGTCTGCTGTTCGTCGCCGTGGGCACGCCACCCACGTATTCCGGGGACGCCGATCTATCGGCGGTCAACGCGGTGGTCTCGGCGATGCCGGCCTCCGACCGCCACGCGCTGGTCATGAAATCGACCGTGCCCGTGGGCACCGGAACGGCCATCCAGCGTGTGTTCGCCGGACAGGGCAAGTCGGGCTTTGCCTACGTCTCCTGCCCCGAGTTCCTCAAGGAGGGCTCGGCGCTCGCGGACTTCATGGCCCCCGACCGGGTGGTGATCGGCGACGACGGCAGTTGGGCCGGCGATGCCGTGGCCGCGCTGTACGAGCCGCTCGACGCCGCCCTGGTCCGGACCGATGTGGCCAGCGCCGAGATGGTCAAGCTGGCCGCCAACGCCTTCCTGGCCACCAAGATCTCGTTCATCAACGAGATCGCCAACGTGTGCGAGGAGACCGGCGCCGACGTGCGCGAGGTGGCCCGCGGCATGGGCCTCGACCAGCGCATCGGGCCCCACTTCCTGCGGCCCGGGATCGGCTTCGGGGGCTCCTGCTTTCCCAAGGACGTCTCGGCGCTCAAGCAGCTGGCCGGCAACTCCGGCTACCACTTCCAGCTGCTGACCGCGGTGATCGAGGTCAACGAGCTCCAGAAGCGCCGGGTCATCGCCAAGCTCCAGAAGCACCTCGGACCCCTCGTCGGCAAGCGCATCACGCTGCTCGGTCTGGCCTTCAAGGCCAACACCGATGACATGCGCGAGGCGTCCTCGCTGGTCCTGGCCGCGCGCCTGAACGCCGATGGCGCCCAGGTCCGGGCCTATGACCCGGTCGCCGAGGACGAGGCACGCAAGCTGATGAGCGGGGTGGAGTTCGCCGACTCGGCGCTCCAGGCGGTGGAGAACGCCGACGCCTGCATCCTGGTCACCGAGTGGCCCGAGTTCGCCGAGCTCGACTGGAACGAGGTCAGTGCCCGCATGGCTGGCCGGCTGGTCGTCGACGGGCGCAATTTCATCGATGCCGAGGCCGTCCGGGCGGCGGGCTTCATCTACGAGGGAATCGGGCGCTGATCCGTGCAGGCGCTGATCCTGGCCGGTGGCGAGGGAACTCGCCTGCGGCCGCTGACCTCGACGACCCCGAAGCCGGTGGTGCCGCTGGTCGACCGCCCGTTCATCAGCTACATGCTGGAATGGCTGCGCGGCCACGGCGTCACCGAGGCGATCCTGTCCTGCGGCTTCATGGCCGAGGGCGTGCGCGGCGTGCTCGGGGACGGAGCGGCGCTGGGGGTCACGCTGCGCTACGTCGAGGAGCCCCAGCCGCTGGGCACGGGCGGAGCGCTGAAGTTCGCCGAGGACCTGCTCGAGGAGCGCTTCTTCATGCTTAACGGCGACGTGCTCACGGACATCGACTTGAGCGAGCAGCTGCGCCAGCACGAGCGCACCGGGGCCCGGGCCACGCTGGCCCTGATCGGGGTCGAGGACCCGAGCGCCTACGGGCTGGTGCGCCGCCGGGAGGACAACTCGGTGACCGAGTTCGTGGAGAAGCCCACCTCGGACGAGATCGACACCAACCTGATCAATGCCGGGGCCTACATCCTCGAGCGCGACGTGCTGGCGGAGATGCCCCCCGCGGGGCACAAGGTGTCGATCGAGCGCGAGGTATTCCCGCGGCTGGTCGACCATGGGCTCTACGGCTATGAGGCCTCGGGCTACTGGCTCGACATTGGTACGCCCGAGCGCTACATGCAGGGAACATTCGACATCCTGGAAGGGGATGTGAGGACCGAGATCGGGCGCCGACTGGCCCAGGCCGGCGGGGTGCTGTCTGACGGTGACGGCGAGGGCACCGTGCACGGGCCGGCCGTGATCGGCCCCGGGAGCTCGGTGGCCGCCGGGGCGATCATCGGGGGGCGCACGGTACTCGGCCGCGATGTCGTGGTCCACGAAGGGGCCCAGATCGACTCTTCGGTCATCCTCGACGACTGCGAGATCGGTGCGGGTGCGCGGATCAGCGGCGCGATCCTGAGCCCCGGAGTGAAGATCGGCGAACGCTGTCACCTCGACGGCCGGGTGGTGATCGGCGCCGGCGTGAGCATCGGGGCGGGGAACACGCTCAGCGCGGGCATGCGTATCTTCCCCGGGGTGCAGCTGCCCCCAGGAGCGATCTCGTTTTGAGCGCGGACGCCGCGCTCAGCCGCAGCGCCATCGGCGATCTGGATCCGACCGGCCAGCTGGCCGACATCCTCGACCTGCCCGAGCATCTGCGCGACGCCCTGTGGCGGGTGGAGTCGGCCAATCTGCGCCCGGCCGATTCCCCGGGGGGCCTGGTCGTGGCGGGTATGGGCGGCTCGGCCATCGGTGGGGCCCTGGCTCGGGCGGCCATCGGGGACCGGGCCTCGCGCCCGATCGCGATCGCGCGCGGCTATGCGCTGCCCCCGTGGAGCACGGCGGACACGACGGTGCTGTGTTCGAGCTATTCGGGCAACACCGAGGAGACGCTGGCCGCCTACGAGGCGGCCGGCATCGTCGGCGCTCACCGCGTGGTCTGCACGACCGGCGGCGCCCTGGCTCAGGCGGCGCGCCGCGACGGCGTCCCGGTCGTCCCGCTGCCCGGCGGCTACCAGCCCCGCGCCGCGGTGGGCTATGGCCTCGTTGTCGCGCTCGAGGTCGCGGCGATCGCGGGGGTGTGCGAGCCACTGCACACGGAGATCGACGTGGCCTCCGCACGGGCGGACCGGTTGATCGCCGAGTGGGGGCCCGAGGCGGATGAGGACTCGCTGGCCAAGAGCCTGGCCCGCCGCCTGCATGGGACGATCCCCCAGATCGCCGGCTCCGATCTCACGGCTCCGATCGCCTACCGGTGGAAGACCCAGATCAACGAGAACGCCAAGCTGCCCTGTTTCGCCGCCGAGCTGCCCGAGCTCAACCACGCCGAGGTCTTGGGCTGGGAGGGCGCCGGGGCGCTCGGGCCGTTCAGCGCCGTGCTGCTCGACGACTCCGACCTGCACCCCCGGGTCCGCACCCGGATCGAGCTCACCCAGGCGCTGATCGCCGAATCCGGGGCCGATGTCGCCCGGGTCCAGAGTGTGGGGGAGACCCGGCTCGAGCGGCTGATCTCATTGGTCCTGCTCGGGGACCTGGTCTCGCTCTACCTGGCCATCCTGCAGCGCGTCGATCCGGCCGGGATCGCCGCGCTGGAGCGGCTCAAGCGGGAGCTCGCCGAGGCCTGACCCGGCGGCCGTCCGGGCTGCAAACCTTGACACAGTCGTGGTAGGGTTGACGGCGATGGAAGCGCTGACGATCAACCAAGCCGCGAGCACAACGGGTTGGTCCCCGCGCATGCTGCGCTACGTGGAGCAGGCGGGACTCGTCGCGCCGGCCCGCTCGTCCTCGGGCTACCGCCTGTACGGGCCGCCCCAGCTGCAACGGCTGCGCACCCTCAAGGAGCTGCTGGGCCGCTTCGAGGTCGGCTTGACCGATGTGGCCTTCGCCGCCCGGATGGCCGATGACGCCGAGCTGCGCGCCGCGGTGGAGCGCTGGCTGGCCGATGAGGCTCGGCGCCCCGAGCACGTCGAGGCGGCCGAGTGGCTGCGCTTTGAGCAGGACAAGCACGAGAAGCTCCTGGCCGCCGTGGCCTAGGAGCCTCGACGGCTGGAACCAACCGCCAAGACTGGAGAGCATGAACATGACCACGACCGTCCCCGAGACCGACTACAAGGTCGCCGACCTGGGGCTGGCCGCGTTCGGCCGCAAGGAGATCAGCCTGGCCGAGCACGAGATGCCCGGCCTGATGGCCACCCGCCGCGAGTACGCCGAGCGCCAGCCGCTCCGGGGAGCCCGGATCACCGGCAGCCTGCACATGACGATCCAGACTGCGGTGCTGATCGAGACGCTCGTCGCTCTCGGCGCCGAGGTGCGCTGGGCCAGCTGCAACATCTTCTCCACCCAGGACCACGCCGCCGCGGCCATCGTGGTCGGTCCCGAGGGGACGCCCGAGGCACCCCAGGGGGTGCCGGTGTTCGCCTGGAAGGGCGAGACGCTGGAGGAGTACTGGTGGTGCACCGAGCAGGCCCTGAGCTGGGACGGTGAGGACTCCCGGGCCCACGGCCCCGAGGGCCGGGTCGGACCGAACATGATCCTCGACGATGGCGGCGATGCCACCCTCCTGATCCACAAGGGCGTCGAGTACGAGGCGGCCGGCGCGGTACCCGACCCGGGCACGGCGGAGAACGAGGAGTTCCGGATCATCCTCGAGCTGCTGAGCCGCTCGCTCGAGGACGATCCCCAGCGCTTCACCAGAATGGCGGCCGAGATCCAGGGCGTCACCGAGGAGACGACGACCGGCGTCCACCGCCTGTACCAGTTCGCCGAGCAGGGGACGCTCCTGTTCCCGGCCATCAACGTCAACGACTCGGTGACCAAGTCGAAGTTCGACAACAAGTACGGCTGCCGGCATAGCCTGATCGACGGCATCAACCGCGCCACCGACGTGCTGATCGGCGGCAAGGTCGCCGTGATCTGTGGCTATGGCGACGTGGGCAAGGGCTGCGCGGACTCGCTTCGTGGCCAGGGCGCGCGGGTGATTGTCACCGAGATCGACCCGATCTGCGCGCTTCAGGCGGCGATGGACGGCTACCAGGTGGCGCGCCTGGAGGACGTGCTGGGCACGGCCGACATCTTCATCACCGCCACCGGCAACAAGGACGTGATCACCGCCGAGCACATGAGCCAGATGAAGCACCAGGCCATCGTGGGCAACATCGGCCACTTCGACAACGAGATCGACATCGCCGGGCTGGGCCGGATCGACGGCGTGCAGAAGGTCAACATCAAGCCCCAGGTCGATGAGTGGGTGTTCCCCGGCGGCCGGACGATCATCGTCCTGTCCGAGGGCCGGCTGCTGAACCTGGGCAACGCCACCGGGCATCCGAGCTTCGTGATGTCCAACTCGTTCACCAACCAGGTCATCGCCCAGATCGAGCTGTTCGGTCACAACGACAGCTACGACAAGCAGGTCTACACGCTGGCCAAGCATCTGGACGAGAAGGTGGCCCGGCTGCACCTGGATGCCCTCGGCGTGCGGCTGACCGAGCTCTCGGCGAGCCAGGCCGCCTATCTCGGCGTGCCGGTCGGCGGCCCGTACAAGTCCGAGCACTACCGCTATTAGCCCCGCGCCGTTGATCTGAGCCCGGGATGGCGCGAGCGTCGGTTCCGCCCCATGACGTAGCCGACCTCGCGCTAGCCCCCGAGGGGGAGGCCCGGATCGCCTGGGCCGCTGGGCAGATGCCCGTCCTTCAGCGGATCGGGGAGCGGTTCGCCGCCGAGGCGCCGCTGGCCGGGATGCGGATCGCCGCCTGCCTGCACGTCACCGCCGAGACGGCCAATCTCGTCCGCACGCTGCGCAGCGGAGGGGCCGAGGTGGCGCTGTGCTCGGCTAACCCGCTCTCCACCCAGGATGACGTCGCGGCGGCCCTGGTCCTGGCCGACGGGGTCTCGGTGCGCGCGCTGCGGGGCGAGGACCTCGACACCTACGTCGCGCACGTCCTCGCGCTGCTCGACGACCACCCCCAGATCACCCTCGACGACGGGGCGGATCTACTTGTCAGCGCCCACGCGCGGGGCGGCGAGCTGGTCCGCAGCCTGATCGGCGGGACCGAGGAGACGACGACCGGGCTGGTCCGCCTGCGCCGCCTCGAGGAGGAGGGCGAGCTGCGCTGCCCGGTGCTGGCCGTGAACGAGGCGCGGACCGAGCGGGCCCTGAACGACCGCCACGGCACCGGTCAGTCAGCGCTGGACGGCATCGTGCGGGCCTCGGGCGTGCTGCTGGCGGGACACACCCTGGTCGTGCTCGGCTACGGCTGGGCCGGCCAGGGCGTGGCCGAGCGGGCCCGCGGCGCCGGTGCGGTGGTGATCGTCTGTGAAGTGGACCCGCTGCGGGCCCTCGAGGCGCGCATGGCCGGCTATGAGGTGCTCCCGGCGTTGGCGGCCGCCGAGAAGGGGGACGTGTTCGTGACCGTGACCGGCTCGCGCCGCGTACTCCGCCGCGAGCACTTCGAGCGCATGAAGGGCGGCGCGGTGCTGGCCAACGCCGGGCACTTCGACGTCGAGCTGGATCTCGAGGATCTGCGCTCGCTGGCCGTGGGCGGGGTCCGGGAGGTGGGGCGCCTGGTCGAGGAGCACCGGCTGGCCGACGGCCGGCGGCTGAACCTGCTCGCCCGGGGGCGGGTGGTCAACCTGGCCGCGGCCGAGGGTCACCCGGCGGCGGTCATGGACGTCTCCTTCGCCCTGCAGGCCCTGAGCGTCGAGGAGCTGGTGGGCCGGGGTGCCTCACTGGGGGCCGGCGTGCATCCCGTGCCCGCGGCGATCGACCGCGAGGTGGGTCGCCTGAAGCTGGAGGCGCTCGGCGTGCAGATCGATGCGCCCACCGCCGAGCAGGAGGACTACCGCGAATCCTGGGGCTGAGGTAGCGTTCGAGCCGATGGCCGGCCAGGGACTTCTGCGCGGCGGGATCGACCTCGGGGGGACCAAGATCGAGGCGGTGGTGATCGACGCCGAGCACCAGGTGGTCGGCCAGGCACGCGAGCCGACCCCGACCGAGGGCGGGCCGAGCGCCGTGGCGGCACGGATGGCCAGCGTCGTCCAGGCCGCAGCCCAGGCCGCCGGGGTGCAGAGCGCCGCGCTGGAGGGGGTCGGAGTGGGCTCACCCGGCGATGTCGACGAGGCGGCGGGCACGGTCGGCAACGCGCGCAACCTGCCCGACTGGGCAGACGTCTTCCCGCTGGCCGACTTTCTCTCCGAGCGTCTCGGCACCCGGGTCCTGGTCGGCAACGACGTCCAGGTGGCCACCCAGGCCGAGTTCCATCTCGGCGCGGGCAAGCCCTACCGGTCGGTGCTCGGCGTGTTCTGGGGCACCGGGGTCGGCGGCGGCCTGATCCTCGACGGCGAGCCCTGGCTGGGCCGCGGGGGCGCCGGGGAGATCGGCCACATGGTGGTCCGCCGGGGCGGCGCCCGCTGCCCGTGCGGGCGGCGTGGCTGCATGGAGGCCTACGCGGGTCGGGCGGCCATGGAGGCCCGGGCCCGGCGCGAGGTCGACAAAGGGGCCAAGACCGACCTGTTCAAGCTGATGAAGGATCGCGGGCGCACCCGGCTGACCAGCGCGGTTTGGGCGGCCGGGCTGGAGCACGAGGACGCGCTGGCCATCGAGCTGGTCGAGCGGGCGATCAAGGCGCTCGGAGCGGGGATCGCCTCGGCGGTCAACCTGCTCGACATCGAGGCGGTGATCCTGGGCGGCGGCCTCGGCGTGCGCTTCGGCCAGCCGATGGCCGAGCGGATCTCCACCGAGATGCATCCCCACCTGTTCAACGACACCCGTCCCCCGGCCGTCCGGGTGGCCGGGCTCGGCGATCAGGGCGGCGGGATCGGGGCGGCCATGCTGGTCTCGGGCGACGTGTCCGCGGCCGCGGGCTAAGCCCTAAGGCGCCGCATCGGCCAGGAAGGACAGGAGCAGCTCGCGGAAGGCCTCTGGGGTCTCGAGCGGCGCCAGATGACCCGCCCCCGGGATCGTCGCGCGCTGAGCGTTCGGAAGAGCCGCGGCGAGCTCGGCCGCGGCCGCGGTGAAGTCAGGCATGTCGTGCTCGCCGGTCAGCACCAGCGTGGGTATCTCCAGCCCGGCGAGACCGGCAGTCCCGGTCAGCGGATCTGCGAGCTCGGGCTCGGGGACCTCAAGCTGCAGCGCATAGGCGCGCCGCTGCGTCGCGGCCACCCGCTCGCGCAGCGTGTCGGGCGCGTCGGGCTGGGTCCAGGCCTCAACGACGGACCGGATCGCCGCCTCGACGTCACCGCGCTCGAGCGCCGCCTCTTCGGCCGCCCAGGCGGAGGCGAGCCGGCGCGAGGGCTCGGAGTCAAACGGGCGCGCGGAGACGAGGACAAGTCCGCTGACCCGCTCGGGGGCGAGCACCGCGGCGCGCAGAGCCACTCCGCCGCCGAACGAGTTGCCGACGAGCGCCGCCCGCTCGATCCCGAGGCTCTCGAGCGTGGCCAGCACCGCGTCCCATGGGGCGGTGGCGCCCATCGGCGCCTCCCCGAACCCGGGCAGGTCCAGGGCCACCGCCCGGTAGCCGGCCTCGGCCAGTGGCTCGAGGTGCTCGGTCCACATGGTCCGGTCGGCCACACCGGCGTGAAGCAGTACGACGCCGCGTCCCTCGCCCCGCTCGTCGTGGGGAAGCCGCACCGGCTCAGGCCACCTCGTAGCGCTCGGCGCGCTGGGCCTCGCGCTCGGACTCGGTGAGCATGCGCACGAACAGCCACGTGAGGGCGATCCCCATGACCACTGATTGCTCGAGGGCCATGATCAGGCCGGCGATCGACTGATCCTCGGACGGGGACAGGCCCCAGTAGTGTGGGTGGTGGGCATAGAAGGGATAGAACGAGGCGGGAGCGAAGGCGATCGCGATGCCGAGCAGCCCGACCAGCAGCTTGGTCGAGACCATGTAGGCAATCGGGCCCATGCCGTCCAGGCGCATCCGGCCCCGGATGGGGGACAAGATGTGCCACCAGTAGAGCGTGCCCGCGGCCGCGAAGCAGACGTGCTCGAAGGCGTGGACGGTGCTGTTCTTCAGCGCCTCGTCGTACATCGAGGGGATGTGCCAGGCCCACATGAACCCGGCGTAGGCCAGCACGGCGAAGGCCGGGTGACCCAGCGCCCCGGCCCGGCGCTCGATCGCCGTTAGCCGCCGGGTCACCGGCCGCAGCAGGACCTTGTTCAGGCCCAGGATGAGAAGGATGGGCACGATGTCCAACAGGAGCATGTGCTGAACCATGTGCATCAACATGAGCTGATCGCCCAGCCCGTCGATCGGCGAGACGAGCGCGAGCAGGATGCAGGCGAGCCCTCCGGCGAACAGCAGCGCATGGCGCAGGCCGGGCTGGTGCGGGCCCGAGGCGGCCCGTCCTCGGCGCCAGGCCAGCCCGTAGAGCACGGCCAGGGCGGCCACGCCGACGAGCACGCTTGGCTCAAACGTCCAGCTGATCTGCGGTGTGGCACTGGTGGGCAACGATTGACATTCTGACTGCTCGACAAAGCGCATCGACGTCAATAACCTCGGAAGGCAGATAGAGCAACGTCCTAAGTGCAGGAGGTCGGTCGATGCGGATCGAGGTCAAGGGCCGCAACTTGCCCGTCTCAGACGACATGCGAGAGCACGTGATCAAGCGCTTCCGGAAGGTGGACAAGCAGGTCTCCGACCTGGCCGAGCTCGAGGTGGAGCTGATCGAGGAGCGCAACCCGGCAAACCCGGACTCGCAGGTGGCGGAGGCCACATTGCACCTCAAAGGGGTGACGCTCCGGGCCCGGGACGCCTCCCGGGACATGAAGCACTCGATCAATTTGTGCGCCGACGAGCTCTCGGTGCAGGTCAAGCGCCATCGCGTCAAGCGCCGGCGCCGGCGGGCCGCCCGAGCGGCCGCTGAGACCAAGGCCCAGCCCTCAGCGCCGGAAGGGATCTCTCCGGCAACGTAACCACGACGCGGCGCTACCCTAGGTTTCATGTCCTTCCTGGACCGCGCGCTTCGCATGGGCGAGGCCAAGAAGTTCAAGACCTACGAGCAGCGCGTCGCCCGCATCAACGGCTTCGAGGAAGAGCTCGAGCACTACACCGACGCGGAGCTCCGCGAGTCGGCTGACGAGCTCCGCGAGCGCGCTCGCGGCGGCGAGTCGCTGGATGAACTGCTCTACGAGTGCTTTGCCCTGGTCCGCGAGGCGGGCCGCCGCTCGATGGGCATGCGCCACTTCGACGTCCAGCTGATCGGCGGCATGGTCCTCCACGACGGCGCGATCGCCGAGATGAAGACCGGTGAGGGCAAGACGCTGACCGCCACCCTGGCCGTGGTTTTGAACTCCCTGGGTGGACGCGGGGTCCACCTGGTCACGGTCAACGACTACCTGGCCCGCCGCGACGCGATGTGGATGAAGCCGATCTACGACATGCTCGGGGTGTCGGTCGGCGTGCTGCAGAACATGCAGCCCTACGAGGAGAAGCGCGAGGCCTACGCCGCCGACGTCACCTACGGGACGAACTCGGAATTCGGCTTCGACTACCTGCGCGACAACATGGCCCAGTCGCTGGAGGAGAAGGTCCAGCACGGGGGCCGGCCCCGGCCCGAGGAGGGCAAGTCGCCCTACCACACCTACGCGATCGTCGACGAGGTGGACAACATCCTGATCGACGAGGCCCGGACGCCGCTGATCATCTCCGGCGCCCCGGAGCAGGCCGCCGACCTGTACGCGCAGTTTGCCAAGCTGGCCCCGCGGCTGACGCCCGGCAAGACGCCAGAGGGGATGGATCCGCGGATGAAGAAGGAGTTTGTGGCCGACTTCGACTACGAGTTCGACGAGAAGCACAAGACTGTCGCGGTCACCGAGCAGGGCGTGGCCAAAGCCGAGCGCTTTCTGGGCATCGACCACCTCTACCGAGCCGAGAACGGCCACCTGGTCAACCACCTGATCCAGTCCCTGAAGGCCCAGTCGCTTTACAAGCGCGATGACGACTACGCCGTGATCGATGACGAGGTGAAGATCATCGATGAGTTCACCGGCCGGATCCTCGAGGGCCGGCGCTGGTCGGAGGGCCTGCACCAGGCCGTCGAGGCCAAGGAGGGCGTCCGGGTTCAGGAAGAGAACCAGACGATGGCCACGATCACCCTGCAGAACTACTTCCGCATGTACGACAAGCTGGCCGGCATGACCGGTACCGCCCTGACCGAGGCGACCGAGTTCATGAAGATCTACAAGCTTCCCGTGGTCCAGGTCCCGACCAACCAGCCGATGGTCCGCGACGACCGCAATGATCAGGTCTACAAGACCCAGGAGGGCAAGTGGGCCGCGGTGGTCAAGGAGATCGAGACCCGGCACGAGGCCGATCAGCCGATCCTCGTCGGCACCATTTCCGTGGAGGTCTCGGAGACCATCTCCAACCACCTGAGCAGGAAGGGCATCAAGCACTCGGTGCTGAACGCCAAGCCGGAGTTCGCCGAGCGCGAGGGTGAGACCATCGCCGAGGCCGGCGCTCCGGGCGCGGTGACGATCGCCACCAACATGGCCGGCCGCGGCGTCGACATCAAGCTGGGCGGCAACGCCGAGCACCTGGCCGGCCTCGAGGTGGCCAAGCTCGGGCTCGAGCCGGGCATGCCCGACTACGACGAGCACCTGGCCAAGGTCCTGCCCACGATCGAAGCGCAGATCGAAGGGTTGCGCGAACAGGTGCTCGAGGCCGGAGGCCTGTTCATCCTCGGCACCGAGCGCCATGAGTCGCGCCGGATCGACAATCAGCTCCGCGGCCGCGCCGGGCGTCAGGGCGACCCCGGGGAGTCGCGGTTCTTCTTGTCAGCCCAGGATGAGCTGGTGCGGCTGTTCGCCGGCGAGCGGATCTACAAGATCCTCGACCGGCTGGGGTCGACCGATGAGGAGGGCAATGAGGAGCCGATCGAGGCGGGCATGTTGTCGAAGCAGATCGAGAAGGCTCAGAAGAAGGTCGAGGAGCAGCACTTCCTGATGCGCAAGCACACGCTGGAGTACGACGACGTGCTCAACCAGCAGCGCGAGGTGGTCTACACCTACCGCGATGAGGTGCTCGAGGGCCGCGACATGTCCGACGCGGCGCGCGAGGAAGTGGTGAACCTGATCGATCGGCTGGTCACCGAGTACACGGCCGGGGACTTCGTCGAGGACTGGGACGTCGAGGGGTTGATGCGCCGGATCGAGGAGATCTTCACCACCTCGGACGAGCTGGCTGCGGTGGACCCGGCGCGGATGGACCGCGAGGACCTTACGTTGAGACTCCAGGAGGAGGCGCTGGCCAATTACGACCGGCGCGAGCAGGAGCTCGGCGAGGAGCTGATGCGCCATGTCGAGCGCTTCCTCCTGCTGCAGATCATCGATCAGCGCTGGCAGGAGCACCTGTACGACATGGACTACCTGCGCGAGGGCATCCACCTGCGCGGATTCGCCCAGATCGAGCCGCTGGTGGCGTACAAGAACGAGGCCTTCGAGCTCTTCCGGGATCTCATGAACTCGATCTGGGCCGACTTCGCCCGGCTGATCTTCCACGTCGAGGTGACTTTGCAGGATGAGAACGGCGGTCCCCCGCAGGCTCCCCCGATGCGCTCGAGTCCGGCGTCGAGCTCTTCGTCGACGGGGCGCAGCGGGCGGGTCTCCTACTCCGGCGGGAGCGGCGCCCAGCCGAGCGCGCTGGCCATGGCCGCGGCCGGCGCCGGCTCGCCCGAGGGCTACGTGGACGCCGCGGTCGAGTCCGAGGCGGGGCTCCCGCACGTCGAGCAGCGCCGGGTCGATGAGTCCGAGCAGATCGGCCGTAACGATCCGTGCTGGTGCGGCTCGGGCAAGAAGTTCAAGAAGTGCCACGGCGCCTGACGCCCACGCCCGCCCGCCGCCCGCCCGCCCGTCCGCCGCCCGCCGCCCGCCGCCGTTCGTAAAAAGTCTGTGCCAGTTCGCCCAGGACGAGTGTTCGGGTGCCAGCGTTCGCATTTATGCCATATGCGCATAATTGCGAACTCGACCCCCTGGCCCGACTGGCACTGAGGCCCCATGGCCTGGTCGCGCGGGAGGAGTTGCTGCGGCTGGGCGTCGGCAGCTCCGCGATCACGTATCGATGCCGGCACGGTGATCTGTTCCCCGTACACCACGGCGTTTACGCGATCGGACGGCCGCCGGGCACGCCGGTGGAGCGCGCCGCTGCCGCGGTGATGGCGTGCGGTCGCGGTGCCGCGCTTAGCCATCGCTCAGCCCTCTCACTGTGGGGTTTCGTCTCCGACTGGCAGACGCCACTCCACGTCACCCACGCACAGCAGCGCCGCCGGCCCGGAATCGTCACCCACCGCGCGAAAGGCCTGACCCGCGCCGACGTCCGACTTCAGCTGGGGATCCGGGTGACCAGCCCGGCCCTGACCTTCCTGGACTGCGCCCGCGAGCTCGGGCCCCATCGGCTGCCCCGGATGGCCGCCGATGCGCGGCGGGGCGGATACCTGCACCTGGGGCAGGTCGCCGACGTGCTCGATCGCTTCCCGTTCCATCCCGGCCGGCCACTGCTCCTGGAGGCACTGGAGGGCCTCGGCCAGCCCACCCGGTCGGAGTTCGAGGACGCCTTCTTGGCCTTCTGCCGCCGCTACGAGCTACCGACGCCGCTGGTCAATCGCATCGTGGCCGGGCGGGAGGTGGACATGCTGTTCGCCGCGGAGCGGGTGATCGTCGAGCTGGACGGATGGGACTTCCATCGCGACCGCTACGCGTTCGAGGATGACCGCGAGCGCGATGCCCAGGCGGTGGCCGCCGGTCTCATCCCCCTGCGCATCACCTGGGAGCGGATGACCGGCGCAGCCGCGCGTGAGGCGGCCAGGCTGGAGTCGATCTTGCAGGCCAGACGGGGCGCTAGCCCTGCTTGACGTAGCGGATGATCTCCGGCGTGACCGTGTACTTGACCCGTTCTTCTTCGGGCGTGCGGTAGGGGTACTTGTCCTGGCCGATGTACTTCTTGGCCAGGCGGTCGATGTGGTCATCGGCGTCTTCGCGGCTGCCCGTGGCCTGGCCCCGGATCTCCACGTACTCATAGGGGTTCTCGGACGCATAGACCATCAGGGTGATGTGCCCGTCGCGGTCCAGGTTGCTCGGCCACCGGCGACCGGCGGCGCTGTTGACGGCGAGCTCATCGTCCTCGAGGCTGACCCAGACGATGGAGCTCGAGATGCTCCCGTCGGAGTTGCGCGTCGAGACGACGGCGTAGTTGGGGGGCTCGAGGAGCGCCCGTACAGAGGAATCGTTCAGATTGGCCATGGCTCCACGGTACCCACGTTCCGCGTCCCTCAAGCCGGTTTGGCGGGTCCACCGGAGGGGGATGATCGAGGGCGATGACGACGGGAAGCCGGCTTGATCTGCGCGGAGCCACCCCACGCGCGTACGACACAGTCCTCACCCCCGAGGCGCTGGAGTTCGTCGGGGCTCTGCAGCACGAGTTCGGGCCGCGGCGCCAGGAGCTCCTGGAGGCCCGAGCCAGGCGCCGCGAGCGGCTGGCCGAGGGCGAGCTCTTGGATTTCCTGCCCGAGACCGAGGAGATCCGCAGCGGCGACTGGCAGGTCGCTCCCGCCCCGCCCGCGCTGGAACAGCGCTGGGTGGAGATCACAGGTCCGACCGAGCGCAAGATGGTCATCAACGCGCTCAACTCCGGCGCCGACGGCTTCATGGCCGACTTCGAGGACGCCAACGCGCCCAGCTGGGCGAACATGATCGAGGGGCACATCAACATGCGTGACGCGATCGAGGGCACGATCACCTATGACGGATCGGACGGCCGGCACTACGAGCTGGTCGAGGATCCGGCCACGCTGCTCGTCCGCCCGCGGGGCTGGCATCTGCCCGAGCGCCATCTGCTCGTCGACGGAGAGCCCGTGTCCGGCTCGCTGTTCGACTTCGGCCTGTATTTCTTCCACTGCGCTCCCCGCCTGATTCGCAAGGGGAGCGGGCCCTTCTTCTACCTGCCGAAGATGGAGTCCCACCTCGAGGCCCGCCTGTGGAACGACGTGTTCAGCTTCGCTCAGGAGGCGGTTGGGATCGAGCGGGGGACGATCAGGGCCACGGTGCTGATCGAGACGCTCCCGGCCGCATTCGAGATGGACGAGATCCTCTACGAGCTCCGCGAGCATTCGGCGGGCCTGAACGCGGGCCGCTGGGATTACATCTTCAGCGCCATCAAGTGCTTCCGCGAGCGGCCCGAGATGGTGCTGCCCGATCGCGGCGACGTGACCATGACCGTGCCGTTCATGCGCGCGTACACAGACCTGCTGGCGGCCACCTGCCACCGCCGGGGCGCCCATGCGATGGGCGGGATGGCGGCGCTGATCCCGTCGCGCAAGGACGAGGAGGCCAATGAGAAGGCGCTGGCTGCGGTGCGCGCCGACAAGGAGCGCGAGGTCGGCCAGGGCTACGACGGGACCTGGGTGGCCCACCCCGATCTGGTCCCCGTGGCCCGCGAGGTGTTCGAGCAGGGGCTGAACGGCGCCCCGAACCAGATCGAGCGCCAGCGCGACGACGTCCACGTCAGCGCCGCCGAGCTGCTCGACCTGGCTTCGACGCCCGGAAACATAACCGAGGCGGGGCTGCGCACGGACATCAACGTCGGCTTCCAGTACGTGTCCTTCTGGCTCGGCGGCCGCGGGGCGGCGGCGATCAACTCAATGATGGAGGATGCGGCCACGGCCGAGATCTCGCGCTCGCAGATCTGGCAGTGGGTCCACCACCAGGCGCAGTTCGAGGATGGCCGCACGGTGACGCCCGACCTGGTGCGCCAGATCCTCGACGAGGAGACGTCCAAGATCCATGATGAGGTGGGCGACGAGGTCTGGGCCGAGGGCCATCCGGACGAGACCCGCGAGATCTTCGAGCGCATGTCGCTGTCCGAGGACATGACCGAGTTCCTCACGCTGCCGGCCTACGAGTACCTCGAGTAGTAGCCCCAGCCCGGACCCACCGGCCCGGACCCCCGGGTGGCTCAGGACCCCGGGGGGAGGGTTTGGAGATTTTGCACCTGTGAGATGCAAAATCTCCAAACGCGCGGGCCAGTCAGGGGACCATCCAGGACAACACGGAGGTCGACTGGAGCAGCACGATCACGGCCAGGATCAGGACCAGGAACACGCTCCAGCCGATCACCCGGCGGAAAATGTCCCCCTCGCGCCCGGCCAGCCCGACCGCGGCCGCCGCGATGGCCAGGTTCTGCGGGCTGACCATCTTGGCCAGCACGCCGCCGGAGCTGTTCGCGCCCGCCAGGAGCGTCGCGGACAGCCCGGAGTGCTTGGCCGCGGCCACTTGCAGGGCGCCGAACAGGGAGTTGGTCGAGGTATCAGAGCCCGTGACCGCCGTCCCGAACCATCCGATCAGCGGGGACAAAAAGGCGAAGAAGCCGCCCGCGCCGGCGGCCCAGGTACCCAGGGTGATGGTCTGACCGGAGAAGTTCATCACGTAGGCGATGGCCAGCACCGCGCACACCGTGAGCAGCGCCCATTTGATCCGGTCCAAGGTGACCAGATAGGTGCGGAAGGCCACGCCCGGGCGGATGCGCAACAGGATCACGCTGATCACACCGGCGGCGAGCAGGCCGGTCCCGGCGGCGGTGAACCAGTCGAGCTTGAACATCTCTGACTTGGGCGGCTTGCCGGTGGCGCCGAGGATGTGCAGGCCGGGCCAGCTGAACACGGTCGTGGACTTGGTCAGCTGGGCGACGACGCTGTTCAGGCTGATGACCCCCAGGACGATGATGATGACTATGTAGGGGAGGAAGGCCTCCAGCCGCTCTCGAGTGGTGAGCGGCTTACCCTCATCGGCCCGCACGCGCAACTCCATCCCGGGCTGGCTGGTGGACCCGCCGGCGATGGCCGGCCGCGCGGTGCCGATCTCGGCCGCCGCGCCCGGGGTCCAGACCTGCATCAGTGCGACGACGGCCGCCGCGGAGGCCAGCGAGGCCACGATGTCGGTCAGCTGATAGTTGACGTAGTTGGAGACCGCGAACTGCACCACGCCGAAGCTCAGGCCGGCCACCAGCGCCGCGGGCCAGGCCTCGCGCAGGCCGCGCCGGCCGTCGATCGCGAACACCATCACGAAGGGCACGATCAGGGCCAGGATCGGCGTCTGGCGTCCGACCATCTGCGCCAGGTGGTGGGTGGGCAGGCCGCTGGTCTCTCCCAGCGTGGTGATCGGGATGGCGATCGCTCCGAAGGCGACCGGTGCGGTGTCGGCGATCAGGCACACGGCGGCGGCCCGCAGCGGTTGCAGGCCGAGGCCGACGAGCATGATGCCGCAGATGGCCGCGGGCGTCCCGAAGCCGGCCAACGCCTCGAGCAGGGCTCCGAAGCAGAAGGCGATCACCACCACCTGCACGCGCTGATCGTCCGATACGCCCGCGAAGGCCCGCCGCAGGACGGCGAAATGCCCGGTGGCCTCGGTCAGGTTGAAGATCCACAGGGCGTTGATGACGATCCACATGATCGGCCAGAAACCGAACGCGGCCCCCTCGAGGGCGGAGTCGGTGGCCTGCCCGAACGGCATCCCGTACACCGCCAGCGCCACGATGAGGGCCACTGCGAGCGCGACCAGCGAGGCCCAATGGGCCTTCCAGCGCAGCACGCCCAGGAACACGAACAGAGCCAGCAAGGGCAGCACGGCGAAGATCGACGTCAGCCCCAACGAGTGAGAAACTGGATCGAGTACCTGCTTGTACATGGCTTCCTCCCTGACGCGCGGTTCTGCGCCCGGCCCGAGGCTCGGACTCCTCGCTTGGGGCGTCTACTACCCACCGCAAAACTGATCGAACCGGCCGATTTTGCGGTTGCTAGGGTAGGCGCGGACATGGCCACTGCCCCTTCAGAACCGCTGCCCCAGCGCTTGGCGGCAATCCGCGAGCAGCTCAAGCTGCTGGCGGATTATCTTTGACCCCCCTTCGCTGGCCGAGCGCGCTGGAGCGCTCGAGGATGAGATGGGCGCGGCCGGGTTCTGGGACGATCAGGAGCACGCGGCCAGGGTCAGTGCCGAGCACGCGCGGACCAGCCGCAAGCTCGGCGTGTTCCGGGCCCTGGAGACCGACGTCGAGGATCTGGAGCCGCTGGCCGAGCTGGCCGAGGAGGACCCCGCCCTGTCAGGCGAGCTCGAGAGTCAGGTGCGCGGCGTGCAGGAGCGCCTCGACGCGCTCGAAGAGGAGCGGCTGTTCTCAGGTCCCTACGACGTCGGCGATGCCCTGGTCACTGTCAACGCCGGGGCCGGCGGCACCGACGCCCAGGACTGGGCCGAGATGGTGCTGAGAATGGAGATGCGCTGGGCCGAGAAGCGGGGTTTCGGGGTCGAGCTGCTCGAGGTCTCACCCGGCGAGGAAGCGGGGATCAAGTCGGCCACCTTCCGCGTCCGAGGCGAGAACGCCTACGGCCTCTACGGGTCAGAGAAGGGCGTGCACCGGCTGGTGCGCCTGTCGCCGTTCGACTCGGCCAACCGCCGCCAGACCAGCTTCGCCGGGGTGGAGGTATCACCGGTGGTGGAGGAGACCGCCGAGGTGCAGATCGAGGACGACGACCTGCAGATCGACACCTACCGGGCCAGCGGCGCAGGTGGCCAGCACGTCAACAAGACCGACTCCGCAGTCCGGATCACCCACAAACCCACCGGGATCGTCGTCCAGTGCCAGAACGAGCGCTCGCAGTCATCCAACAAGGCGGAGGCGATGACCATGCTGCGCTCCAAACTGCTCGAGCTGGAGGAGCGCAGGCGCCGGGAGGAGATCGCCCGCGAGCGCGGCGAGGCCCAGGACGTCAACTTCGGCTCGCAGATCCGTTCCTATGTGCTCCACCCGTACACGATGGCCAAGGACCACCGAACCGGATACGAGATGGGGGACGTGAACCGAGCGCTGGACGGCGACCTGGACGGCTTTGTTCGGGCCTACCTTCTGCAGGCGGCCCGATGAGCACCCGGACGACCGGGGGCGAGGATCCCGATACCCAAACTCGCCGGACCACGCGGGAGCTGCCCACCGCGCCGTACCTGGAGGCGATCGTCTCCTACGGCTTCCGCGGCTCGGTGCGCTTCCACGTTCCCGGCCACAAGGGCGGTCCGGGCGCCGACCCCGGCTTGCGCAGCGCGATGGGCGAGCGCGCGCTGGCCCTGGACATCTGCCAGGACATCGAAGGCATCGATGTCGGGCCCTCGCCGACCCCGTATGAGCGGGCCGAGCAGCTCGCCGCCACGGCCTATGGCGCAGCCCGGACGTGGTTTCTGACCAACGGCGCCTCGCAGGGCAACCACGCCCTCTGCCTGGCGCTGGCCGGCCCCGGCGAGCACGTGCTCGTGCAGCGCAACTCGCACGCGAGCGTGGTCGACGGCCTGGTCTTGAGCGGCGGCATGGCCAGCTTCGTCACGCCCGAGTACGACGAGGAGCTGGGCATGGCTCACGGCGTGACCCCCGAGGCCCTGGAAGCCGCCCTGGCGCGCTCCCCGGGCGTCAGCCACGCGTTCATCGTCTCGCCCACGTACTACGGGATGGCCGCGGATGTACGCGGCTGCACCGAGGTGGCCCATGCCGCCGGAGCCGGCCTGGTCGTGGACTGCGCCTGGGGCTCACACTTCGGCTTTCACCCGGCGCTGCCCGAGTCGCCGCTGCGGCTTGGGGCCGACGCGGTGCTCACCTCGACCCACAAGATCGTCGGCAGCCTCACCCAGTCGGCCATGCTCCACGTCGCCGCCGACGGTCGCGTCAATCCCGACGAGGTGGCGCGCTGCGTGCGGATCATGCGCTCAACGAGCCCGAACTCATTGCTGCTTGCCTCGCTGGACAGCTCCCGGCGGCAGCTTGCCGCGCACGGGGAGGCGCTGCTCGACCGCACCCTGGCTGCCTCGTTCCGGGCCCGGGAGGCACTGGAGCAGATCCCGGGCTGCTCGGTGGTCGGCGAGGACATGGTCGGCCGTCCGGGGGTCGCGGGGTGGGATCCCCTGCGGATCGTCATCGATATCCGGGGCACGGGCTGCAGCGGGTATGAGATCGCCGCCGAACTGCGGGCCAGCTACGACATATACGTGGAGCTGGCCACTCACGCCACCCTGGTGCTGGTCCTGGGGATGGGACAGCCGGTGGAGCCGCTCGAGCGCTTCACCCACGACTTCGCCGAGACGGTGCGCCGGATCTCTCGGACCGGGGAGGGCGACGTGCTGGCCAGAACGCCGGCCGCCGTCGACCAGGAGACGGTCGTGCCGATCCGCGAGGCCTTCTTCGGTGCGGCCGAGACGATCGCCGTCGACGATGCGGTCGGCCGGATCTCCTGCGAGTCGATTGCCGGCTATCCACCCGGGGTCCCGGCACTGCTGCCCGGCGAGCGTGTCACCTCCGACGTCATCTCCTACCTGCGCGAGCTGGTGGCCGTGGGTGCGCGGCTGCACGGGGCGGCCGATCCCACGTTCGCCACGCTCCGGGTGCTGACCGGGAGCGAGGCCCGGGCACCAGGCGCCGGGGCACTGGGCCCCGACGCCTGATCACCACGGTCGGCGCTGTCTAGAAGGAGCCCGGCTTGCCGCTCGGGCCGCCCATGCTCAGCGGCGTTGACGCGTTGCACTGGCCGCTTCGCTTGCCCTTGACCTTGTTCGGGTCCGGCGCACGGGGGTAGATGACGCCCGGCGCGGAGCTTGTCTCGTTGCTGTCCCACACCATCGTGTTACCGCTGCAGGCGAGGTTGCCCTTGATGACATTGGTGCCGATCTCGATCGCGTCCGGATCGCCCATCTTGTTGTTCTTGAGCGTGAAGCTCTTGCCGATGTGATCGCGCAGCGCTCCGAGCCAGCATGACCCGAGCTTGGAGATCGACAGGCTGCCGGCGATCGAGTCATCCTCGAAGTCGCTGTACTGCGGGCTCTGGAACTTGGCGAAGATGCCCGGCATCGTCGTGCAGCTCGCGCCGCCTCCGCCGCCGCTGTCGCTGACCTTGCCCCCGACCGTTGTCTTGTGAGCGATGACGCCCAATGCGCCGGTGGCGATCAGATTGCCGCCGATCGTGACCTTGTTGGCCAGCGTCGGCGCCTTCTGGTTGTCGTCGATGCAGGCGAAGTGCGCCGCCTCGCAGCCGATGACCGCGGTGGCGCCCTTGTCGACGACGAGGTTGCCGGTGATGGTCAGGTTGGAGTGACCCTTGCCGGTCTTGTCATTGCGGCCGAAGGCCGCCGCGAAGGCGCTCCCGGGTGACAGGGTCACGGACCCGCGTACGGTGGCCGAGCCGTTCTTCACTCCGCACAACCCCTTGACGATCACGTTCGACGAAACCTTGCCGACGAGGATGCCGGGCTTCGTGAACGTGCCCCGGCAGACGATCGGCTTGCGCGGGGACGCGACGCTCGATCCAGCCGTGGTCAGCGAGCCGACGGCGCAGAGCGCCGCGGTGGCGACGAGGTATGCGGTCTGACGAGCGCGTCCGCGCCGCAGCGACTTACTTCTAACCGGTCCCATGAACTACCTCCTCGGGTGATGATGAATGACATCGTCCGGCTCACGCGCCCGGTGCGCAGCCGATGACGATGGGGCCCGCAAAAAAACGGCGACAGTATACGCGCGCTGCGGGCGCAGATGTCAAGGCCCCGCCGCTGCTTCCCGGGCCGCGAGGGCCCGGGAAGCGCTTGGCGTCGATGGCTAGGGCTTCACGCGGAAGACCTGGCCGGTGAGCTCGCCGATGTAGAGCGAGCCGTCGTGCTGGCCGAGACCGACGACCGGGGCCACGAAGCCCTTGACCACGGTCTTCAGCCCGTGGCCGCCCAGCGGCATCGAGACCACCAGCCCGGACTTGCCCGCGTTGCCCAGGAACGAGGTCATGTACAGGGTCTTGCCCATGATCTGCATCCCCATCAGGTCGGTGTGCGGAGCGAAGGTCCTATACGGCTTCGCGTAGCCCTTGCACGGGCTGCCCTTGGTGTGATTGCAGCGCGGGAACCCGTAGTTGTCGCCCGGCCGGATCTTGAGCACGAAGTCGGGCGGGTTGGTGGCGTTCTCGTCCTGACCGAGGTCGGACACGTACGGCGTCCGCGAGGCCGCCGTGAACGCGATCTGCCAGGGCTGGCGGATCCCCTTGGCGAATACCTTCAGTCCCTTGCCGTTGGCATTGACGGACAGGATGTCGTACAGGTATCGAGCCGAGTTGGCCGGACTGTGGTCATGGGCCTGCGACGGGCCGACGCCGGCGCCGACGTACAGGCGCCCGTCGGGCCCGAAGGCGACGCCGTCGAAGCCGAAGAACTTCTTCGGCGCTGTGTAGAGCACGGTGCGGTGCTTGAACCTGGTGCCGTTCCAGCCGCTCCACTTCAAGAGCTGCCACTTCGTGCTCGTGGGGCTGGTGAACGTCGCACCGCTCAAGTACAGGGCATCCTTGTGCCAGGCCAGCCCGGCTACGTACTGCGGCGAGCCGGCCAGCTTGACGCCCTTACCGCCCGCGAGCACGAACACGCCGCCGTTGGGCGGGCCGGACTGGGTGTTGCCGCCGTCAGCCTCGAACACGCTTCCGCCGCCGAACGCGAACGCGGTCGGGGTGCCGAGGCCCGAGGCGACCAGCTGCACCGCATGACCGTTTACGGCCACCGGCGGGGGCGGTCCGGCCGCGGCTACGGCGGTGCCACCGACGAGCGCGCAGGCGCCCACGAGCGCCAGCGCCAGCTTCTTTACATGGGTAGACATCCAACCTCCTGACGAACTGCTGTTGAACGAGTAACCCGGCCGGCTCGCCCTTCCCCGGCGAGCTGGCGCAACCTATCACCTCGGCCTGACCGTCGCACGAAGCGCTCACCCGTGTCCGGATCGGCTGCGTATGCTCCTTCGCGATGACTGCCGCGGTCCTCGACGAGGTGGTGGCTCGGGCCCTGGCCGAGGACCTGGGCCCGGGTGACGTCACCACCGCGGCCACCGTTCCCCCGCGCGCGCGGGCCTGCGCCGAGATCCGGCAGAAGGCGCCCGGGGTCGTGTTCGGCCTCGCGGTGGCGGAGCAGGTGTTCACGGCCCTGGATAGCGAGGTCGCGGTCACTCGCCTGGCGCCCGAGGGTGAGTGGCGCGAGTCGGGAGAGGTTCTGCGTCTCGAGGGCCGCGCCGCCGGGCTGCTCTCCGGGGAGCGGACGGCGCTCAACTTCCTCCAGCGGCTCTCGGGCGTGGCCACGATGGCCGCCCGCTGCGTGCAGGCGGTCGAGGGGACCCGCGCCACGATCCTCGACACGCGCAAGACCACGCCGGGACTCCGGGCGCTGGAGAAGGCCGCGGTGGCGGCGGGCGGGGCCACCAACCACCGCACCGGGCTCTACGACGCGATCCTCATCAAGGAGAACCATGCCGCCATGGCCGGCGGTGTCGGAGCGGCCGTGCGGCTCGCGCGGGCCGCCGCGCCTCAGCTGGCGCTGGAGGTCGAGTGCGCGTCGTTGGCCGAGGTTGACCAGGCACTCGAAGCGGGGGCCCTGCGGATCCTGCTCGACAACATGGACCATGAGCAGCTGCGCGCTGCGGTGGAGCACGTAGCCGGGCGGGCCGAGCTCGAGGCCAGCGGCGGGTTCACCGTGGAAACGGTCAGGGCCGTGGCCAGCACCGGCGTAAACTTCATCTCGGTGGGTGCGATCACGCACAGCGCGCCCGCCTTGGACCTGTCTCTTCTGCTCACCCCGCTCCTATGAACCTTCCGATCCTGGACGCGACCGACGGGCCCCTGATGCTCGAGAACATCCCCGCCCTCCAGGACGAGGTGCGGGGGTTGGCCGCCACGCGCGGCGCGGTCATCTTGGCCCACAATTACCAGCTGCCCGAGATCCAGGACGTGGCCCACTATGTCGGGGACTCGCTCGGTCTCTCACTGCGGGCGGCGGCGGCCGACGCCGAGACGATCGTCTTCTGCGGCGTGCACTTCATGGCCGAGACAGCATCCATCCTGTGCCCGGAGAAGCGCGTGCTGATCCCGGATCCCGACGCGGGCTGCTCACTGGCCGACTCGATCACCGCCGATCAGCTGCGCCAATGGAAGGCGGCCCATCCGGGCGCGTTCGTGGTCATGTATGTGAACACGACCGCGGAGGTCAAGGCGCTGACCGATTACTGCTGCACATCGGCCAACGCCGTAGAGGTCGTCCGGCACATCTACGCCGAGCACGGCGAGGACACCGAGATCCTGTTCGGCCCGGACATGTTCCTGGGGGCATACGTGGAGAAGCGTCTGGGCCGCTCGATGCATGTCTGGGACGGCGAATGTCACGTTCACGCCGGAATCAAGCCGGCTGACATAGCCGCCGTGCGTGCCGCACATCCGGGCGCGGACTTCCTGATCCACCCCGAGTGCGGCTGCTCGACCAGCGTCATGGAGTACGTGGCGGCTGGAGACGTCGAGGCCGAGGGCGTCCGCATGCTCTCGACCGGCGGGATGCTGGCCTACGCCCGTGAGCACCAGGCCGACCCGGGCGGGGCGGCGATCGTGGCCACCGAGACCGGGATGCTCCACCCCCTGCGCCAGGCCGCGCCGGGCGTCGATTTCGTGGCTGCCAACGAGGCCGCCCATTGTCGCTTCATGAAGATGATCACGCTGCCCAAGCTGCGTGACGCGCTGCGCGACGATGTGCACGAGGTCAAGGTCACTTCGGACATCGCCGCACGCGCACGGATTCCGATCGAACGGATGGTCTCGATCGGCTAGGGGCCGGCCGGCGGCTCGCGCGGCGAGCGCGAGTCCGAGTCCGCCGAGAGCACAATGCCGCGTTCGGCCACCGCCCGCACGGCGGGCAGCGTCGCCTGCTTGCGCTCGAACTCGGCCGACGTGTAGCAGTGCACGTCGACGCCGTCGCCCATCTCCATGGCGTCCCACAGGGCACCGGCCTGATAGACGCGCTCGAGCCATGGCATGCCGTCGAACGCTCCTGAGACCAGCACCAGGACGTACTCGGTCCCGCGCTCACGCTGCGGTGGCGCGCCGCGCAGGTCCTCGACGCGAGCGCCGCCGAGCAGCGCGGTCTGAATCGGCCAGCGGTCGCCAACCCGACTCAGATAACGCTGTAGCTCCTTGAGGTTGAGGGCCTCGCTCACCGCCACGGCCCCGATTGTGCTTTAGGCCCCGCCCAGAAACAAGCTGCGCGTCTGAATGAGCTTCGCCTGGTGTCCTCGGCCCGTCAATAGCGAGCGATGGCGCCGACCATCCGCCCCTCGAGCACCGTCGCGCCCGAGTTCGACGGGCCGTCCAGCATCAGCGCGAAGGCCAGCATGTGGCTATTCAGGCCGCGGCAGTAGCCGGCCAGGTTTGTCACGTAGTCGAGCGTCCCCGTCTTGGCGATGCAGCGCCCGCGGGCCGGGGTTCCCGCGCCGATGTACTGGACGGTGCCGTTAACCCCTACGGTGGGCAGTGAGGCGGCCAGCTGGCCGCCGGCCGGCGTGCGCCAGACGTCACGGAGCAGGTCGACGATTTGGGCCGGCGAGGAGCGGTCGTGGCGGCTGAGACCAGAGCCGTCGAGGATCGTGGGATGCAGCCCGTAGGAGGACCCAATGGTGCTGACCGATGACTGCTGCGCCGGCCGGGATGCTCCCGGCGCGCCCGAACAGGACACCGAGCTGCTTGGTGAACAGCTCAGCGAACAGATCGTCGGAGGGGACGTCCATGAGCCGGGTCATCGCCGCCATCGGAGGCGAATTGACCAGAGCGAGCAGCCGGGCCCGCCGGGGGGTCCTGCGGGCGTGGGACGCGGTCTGGGCGTGAATGCCCGAGCCGCGCATGGTCAGGACTAGCTCCCGAGCCGCGAACAGGGCCGGGGAGAGCCGCTTGGTTGCCGTGCCGTGGTCATAGGTGAGCGCGCTGAGCTGGCCGCCGAAGTCGGGGACATCGGGCTTGTAGTCGGTCATCAGACCCCCGCGGCGGGAGTCGAACAGCGACTCATCGGCGAACACGGAGCCGGTGACCCGACGGATCCCTCGCCGTCGCAATTGGGCGACGAGCTGATTGGGAGTCGGACCCTGGCTCTGGTTCCAGACCCGGTTGAAGCCGCTGTCGCCGAAGGTCGGGTCGCCTCCGCCGCGGAGGTACAAGTCCCCGTGCCAGGTCCCGCGGGCCAGGTGGCCGGTGCCGAGCACCGAGGTGTGCAGCCGGGCGTCGGGGCCGAGGCGGCGCATCAGCGCCACCGTGGTGTAGATCTTCTCCACCGAGGCGGGCGGTCGCCGGGTGAGGGCGCGCTGGGCGAACAGCTGCCTGGCGGGAATTCAAGTCGTAGACGAGCGCGCCGGTGGCCGGTCCGCCGGCCCGGAGCGCCCGGCTCAGGCTGGCTTGAAGCCGGGCCAGCGCCGGGGTCCGGGGGGCGAGCGCTCCGAGACTCGAGCGCGCGGGGACGCGCGGACCCGCGGGCCGGTCAGCGCGACGGCTGGCCGCGGCCGACGGCCCGAGCACCGCGCTGCGGGGAGTTCGGCGGACATCGTTGCGGCTTGTGGTGGTGAAGGAGCCGAATCCGGCCAGGCTGATGGCCAGGAGAGCGAGGAGAACCAGCAGACCGACGGCGATGAAGCGTCTCAGGCGCTCTCCAGCTCCTCCACGGTGTGCGGTCCCACGCAGGCCACGGCGAGCTCGTCGGCCACTCCGGCCGCCACCGTTCGGACCTCGTCGTAGGTGACCGCGTCGAGCAGCTCGATCGTGCGGTCCGGATCCACGTCCTCGCTCGTAGACGATCCTCTGCTGGGCGGAATAGCGGGCCACGGCGCCGCTGTTCTCAAACGCGATCGCCCGTGCGCCGGCGGCGTAGGCGCGAGCCCGCTCGACTTCGCTTTCAGTTGGCCCTTCGAGCCGCAGCTCGCTGACGATGTCCCGCATCCGCCGGTAGGCCTCGACGCATTTGCCCGACTCGAGGCCGGCCGAGAGCTGCAGCACGGGCACATCCGCGTACGCGTGGGGGAAGGCGCTCACGGAGTAGGCCAGCCCGCGCTGCTCGCGGATCTCGTCGAACAGGCGCGAGCCCATCGACCCGCCCAGCAGGGTCGAGTAGATGGCCAGCGCAGCCCGCTCTCGCGGGTGCGTGACGTCGATCGGCGGGCCGGTAGGACAGGCGCAGGTGAGACTGGTTCGAGTCGCGCTCGCGCACCATGACCACAGGCTTGAGCGCGGGGGCGCGGTCGTAGGCCTCGGGAGCCGGCCTGGCCTCGAAGCGGTTGAAGAGCTCATCGAGCTGAGCAGCATCACCGAGCGAGTCGAGGTTGCCGACCGCGAAGGCGGCCCCGCGGGACGGGGACCATCGCCGGGTGCGGAAGGCGACGATCCCCTCGCGGGTGAAGGTCTCGCGGATGTGCTCGGCCGGCCCGAGCACCGGGCGACCCAGGGGATGATCGCCGAACACCGCCTCGTCGATCAGGTGCTCGGCCATCACCGCGGGCTGGTCCTCGGAGCGGGCGATCTCCTGGACGACCACGCCGCGCTCGCGATCGAGCTCGTCGGCGTCGATGCGGGGACGGGCGACGAAGTCAGTCAGCAGATCGGCCGCCTCCAGAGCCCGCTCGGCCCGAGCGGTGATGTGGAAGGCGACCAGGTCATGGCTGGTGTAGGCGTTGAGCACCGCGCCGATGCGCTCCGCGGCCTCGTTGACGCCGCGGTAGGTCAGGGAACTTCTCCCCGCCCTTGAACACCAGATGCTCGAGGAAGTGGGCCATCCCGTTCTCGGCCGGGCTGCTCGGTGCGGGCGCCGGCGTCGAAGGCGACCAGCAGCGTCAGCGCGCGCGTGCCCTCAACGGCGATCCGGTGCAGCCGCATGCCATTGGCCAGCGTGGATACGGTGATCGACGACATCCGTGAGCGAACGGTACCGAGCCGGCTGGCCTGAAGGCCCACTCCGGACCTGCTCCGTCGCCATCGGTGGCGATTAGTCCTGCAAATCGCGTTGCACCAGGTCGGTCGCCAAGACATCCGCAGTAGCGGGCTCGCTACGCTCCGCGGACTTCATGGCTACTTCATCTCGAGCATCTCAGGGCACCCGTCGCCGCGCCGCCGCGACGCCCACACCCCGGACCCGTCCCGCTGAACCGGCCCCGTCCACTGGCCGGGGCGTGGTCGAGTTCCGCGGCGTCTCCAAGCTCTATCCCGGCAACGTCGGGCTCGACCAGGCCACCTTCGCGGTCGACCGCGAGGAGTTCGTGTTCCTGGTCGGCTCCACCGGCTCGGGCAAGTCGACCGTGATGCGTCTCCTGATCAAGGAGCTCGAGCCGACTGCGGGGACGATCCGGGTCGCCGGCCACGATCTGACCGAGATCACCCGCAAGCGCGTGCCCTTCTACCGCCGCAACATCGGCGTCGTCTTCCAGGACTTCAAGCTGCTGCCCAACCGCACCGTGTACGACAACGTCGCCTACGCGCTGCAGGTCACCGGCGGCGGGCGCAAGGAGATCCGGGCCAAGGTGCCGGACATCCTGCGCCTGACCGGGCTCTCGACCAAGCTGCACAATTACCCGGACCAGCTCTCGGGCGGTGAGCAGCAGCGGGTCTCGATCGCCCGCGCGTTCGTCAACCATCCACCGCTGCTGCTGGCCGACGAGCCGACCGGCAACCTCGATCCCGAGACGAGCATCGACATCATGCGGCTGCTCTACCGGATCAACCGGACCGGGACCACCGTGCTGGTGGCCACCCATGACCAGGCCATGGTCGACAAGATGCGCCGCCGCGTGCTCGAGCTCTCCCAGGGACGGATCGTCCGCGACGAGTCCGCCGGCCTGCTACACCCGCGACGAGTCGACGCGGGAGTTCGCCAGCCGGCTGCGCGCGCCCTCGACACCGCCGCCCGGCCTCGCCTAGATGCGCCTCGGCTTCTTCCTCCGCGAGGCGGCGCGGGCCATGCGCCGCAGCGCCGCACCGAGCTTCGCCGCCCTGGCCACGGTGCTGGTGACGATGCTCGTGCTCGGCGTGTTCATCCCCATCGTCCAGGCCACCAACGGCGCCGCCGACAGCGTGCGCAGCCGGGTGCTGGTCGACGTCTACATGAAGTCGAACGCGACCGCCGCCGATGAGGCCCGCGTTCGCCACGAAGCTGCTGAGCCGTGCCCGCACGTCCAGCTCGGTCGAGTTCGTCTCCAAGCAGCAGGCCTACGCAGCAGCAGGCCAAGGCTCGACCCGCAGGCCTACCAGCTGCTCGGCTCGAACCCGCTGCCCGACACCTTCCACGTCATCCCCGACAACCCGGCCAACGTGCTGGCCGTCCGCAGCGCGCTGACCCCGGCCGGGCCCAGCGGCCAGACCGGCACCGCTTGACCCGTCGATCCAGAGCGTGTCGAACAAGAAGAACGACACGCGCAAGATCCTCGAGGTGACCAACCTGGTCACGATCACCGCGGCCGGCGCTGACCGTGCTCCTGACGATCGCCTCGATCCTGCTCATCGCCAACACCATCCGGCTCTCGCTCTACGCGCGGCGCCGGGAAGTCGAGGTGATGAAGCTGGTGGGAGCGACCGATTGGTTCATCCGCTGGCCGTTCGTGATCGAGGGCGTGGTGGTCGGCGCGGCCGGCGCGCTGCTGGCCATCGCGGTGCTCGGGCTGACCAAGGTGCTGCTGCTGGATCCGCTGGCCAACAACTGGACGCTGATCGCCGCCCCACGGACGATCCCGTTCGCCGCGCTGGTCGGCGTGCTTCTGGCCGCCGGCGTGGGCGTCTCAGCGCTCGGCTCGGGTCTCTCGCTGCGGCGCTTCCTGCGCGTCTAGCCGGAGCGCCGGAGACCGGCCCGCCGGAGACGGGGCCGCGGCGGCCCGACGGGGACCCCAAGCTACCCTCAGACAGGATGTTCGACCATCGTCCACAGGGGCTTGCGGCGCGGCGTGGTGCTCGTCGTTGCCGTGGTGGCCCTGCTCATCGGGCTGCTCCTCGGCGGTCATCCGAGCTGGCTGCCCAGCCCGCTGCGCAGCGCGTTCACCTCCGGGAGCGGGAACGACCAGGATCGTCGATGACGTCATGGGTCTGCTCGAGCGCGACTACTACCGTCGCATCGACCGCAGCCAGCTGCTCAACAAGGGCCTGGCCGCCGCGGTGGCCAGCCTGGACGATCCCTATTCGCACTACTTCGATCGCGCCGACTATCAGTCCTTCGAGAACCAGGACAACCCCCACCTGAGCGGGATCGGGATCGACGTGCAGCCCAAGCCCAAGGGGGTTGCAGGTCCTGGACGTGTTCCCCGGCTCGCCGGCCGCGCGGGCCGGCCTGGGTCGCGGCGATCTGATCATCGGCGTCGGCTCGACCTCGCTGGCCAACCGCTCGCAGACCTTCTCGGCCTCGCTGATCAAGGGCCGGGCCGGGACGCGGGTCACGCTGACCGTGCGCTCAGGCCGTCGCACGCGGGTGCTGACGATCGTCCGCGCCAACCTGACCGTGCCGGTGACCAGCGGCCAGGTCGTCCAGTTACCAGGGCCACAAGATCGGCGTGGTCAGTCTGACCAGCTTCACCCCCGGCTCGGGCGCCGAGGTCCGCGCTCAGGTTCAGAAGGTGCTTCACCAGGGAGCGCAAGGGCTCGATCCTCGACCTGCGCGAGAACGGCGGCGGCCTGCTCGAGGAGGCGGTCAACGTGGCCAGCATCTTCATCCCCGACGGGACGATCGTCTCCACCGACGGACGCAGCCAGCCCCGGCAGGTCTACCTGGCCAAGGGCAGGACGCGATCGCCCCCAGCTCCCGCTGGTCGTCCTGGTCGATCACGGAACTGCGTCGGCGGCCGAGATCGTCACCGGTGCGCTCCAGGACCGAGGACGGGCCAAGGTGGTCGGCACGCACACCTACGGCAAGGGCGTCTTCCAGGAGATCCAGCCGCTGCCCAACGGCGGGGCGCTCGACTTCACCGTCGGCGAGTACTTCACGCCCGAGCGGGCGCAACCTGGGCGGTGGCGGCGTGCGCCGCGGCGCCGGGATCACCCCGAACATCTACGCCAGCACGAACCTGCGCGTCAAGGCGGACACGCGCCCTGCGCGTCGCCGAGCGCACCGTCGCCGCCGAGATCCGGTGAGCGCCGCCCGGAGCCGGGCCGAGCCCCGCCCCGGAGCGCGCGTCGCCGTGCTGCGGCGCAAGGGGAAGTTCCTCGTCGCCGAGCCGTTCTTCGAGCCCGGCACTCAGATCGCCGTCAGCCGAGACAGCAAGGCCGATGTCGGCGACCTGATCGTGATCTCCCCCGGCCGTGGCGCCACGACGCGGCGCGGCGGGTCCCGGCGGCCCTTGATCACCCGGCGCCTCGGGCGCCCGGACGTGGCCCGGGACGTGATCCGCGGGTTCATGATGTTCCGGGGCCTGAGCGGGCAGTTCGATCCCGCGGTCGAGCACGAGGCGCGGCGGGTGTCCGAGCCCGGGACCGAGCGGCAGGTTCAGGGCCGGCGCGACCTGCGCGAGCTGGCCACCTTCACGATCGATCCGGTGACCGCGCGCGACTATGACGACGCCATCTCGGCCACGGCGCTGGACGGGAGCGGGTGGCGGGTCTGGGTCCACATCGCCGACGTGTCGGCCTTCGTCACGCCCCGCTCGGCGCTTGATCGCGAGGCCTATCGGCGCGCGACCAGCGTGTACGTGCCGGGTGCGGTCGAGCCGATGCTGCCGCAGTCCCTGTCGGGCGGGGCCTGCTCGCTGGTCGCCGGCCAGGACCGCCTGACCGTCACCGTGGAGCTGACCGTGCAGGCCGGCGGACGCGTAGGCAGCACTTCCATGTACCGCTCGGTGATCCGCTCCGACGCGCGGCTCGACTACGACCGCGTGGACCGGATCTTCGCTGGTCTCGAGCCGGGCGCCGACGCCGTGGGCGGAGCCGCTGGGGGTCGCCCGGGCGGCGGCTGCGGCCCTCGGCCAGGCGCGCAGCGGTCAATCGGCGGTGGTCCTGGAGTCGGCCGAGCCCGAATTCAGCTTCGACCGTGACGGCCACGTCCGCGAGGAGCGGCTCGTAGCGCAGACCGAGTCCCACCGGGTGATCGAGCGGCTGATGATCGCCGCCAACGAGGAGGTGGCCGGTTTCCTGGCCGAGCGGAAGATCCCCTGTCTGTTCCGCGTCCACGAGCGTCCCGAGCCGAGCGCCGTCGAGCGCTTGGTCGACCAGCTGGCCTCGCTGGGCGTGCCCACCCCGCCGGTGAGCGCCGAGCATCTCACCCCGCAGCAGGCCGCCGAGCTGGTCGGGGAGATCTCGGTCATGGTCGCCGACTATGTGCGGCCGCGCGGGCACGGCGCCCGCGCGCTGAACAGCCTGGTGCTGCGCTCGCTGAAGCAGGCCTACTACGACCCGCGCAACCTGGGTCACGCCGGGCTCGCGTCGTCGAGCTACTGCCACTTCACCTCGCCGATCCGCCGCTACCCCGACCTCATCTGTCACCGGGGCCTGCTCTCGGCCGTGGCCGGCGAGCCCGTACCCGACCCATCATTCGTGGCGGCGGCGGGGCCGTGGACCTCGGCGCGGGAGCGCGCGGCGATGGTCATCGAGCGCGACGCCGACGACATCGCTCGCTGCTTTCTGCTCGAGTCCGCGCTGTTCGAAGGCGGCGACCGGAGCGAGGTGTTCGCGGGCGAGGTGGTCGGGCTGATCGGCGCGGGCGCGTTCGTCGCCTTCGGCGAGGGCTTGCGCTATCAGGGCATGCTGCCGGTGCGCCGGCTCCGCGGCGACTGGTGGGAGCTCAACGAGGAGGCGACGATCCTGGTCGGCACCCGCAATGGCGGGGCCATCCGGCTCGGCGACCCGATCGAGGTTCGGGTGGGCCAGATCGATGCCGCCCGGGGTAGGGTGGACCTGCTCCCCGCCGACTAGCCTCGATCGCATGCCTGCCGAGCGGGGTGGATTTGCCCGGCCCGCCCTCCAGGTGAGAATGAGTCTTATTCTCATTCTCAATCTCATAATGGCCAAGACCCGCAAACGCAAAGCCTCCGCTGGAGACGTCGCCACCAACCGGCAGGCGTCCTACCGCTACAACCTGCTCGAACGCTATGAGTGCGGGATCGTGTTGACGGGAACGGAGGTTAAGTCCCTGCGCGATGGCAAGGCTCAGCTCAAGGACGCCTACGCGCAGGCTCGCGATGATGAGATTTGGCTGATGGGGGTCTACATTCCGCCCTACGGCCCGGCCTCGCGGGAGAACCATGAGCCCGAGCGTCCGCGCAAGCTGCTCCTGCACCGGGCCGAGATCGACCGCCTGCTGATGCGCACCCAGGAGCGCGGTCTGACGCTGGTCCCGACCCGGATGTACTTCTCGGGTGATCGCTCGAAGGCCAAGGTGGAGATCGCCCTGGCCAAGGGCAAGGACCTGTTCGACAAGCGCGAGACGATCCGCAAGCGGGACATGGCCCGCGACGTCCAGCGCGAGCTGCGCGAAGTCGGACGTTGAGCCCGCAGAGGAGATGACCGCCCGGCGCGGAACCTTGGTAGCAGACGCTACATTGCGTCAGCCACTCCCGACCGGGGTAGACATCCGCCTATGACCATCGGCTCATCCATCCTTCTGATCGCCATTGGGGCCATCCTCAAGTACGCGATCACCGCTCACGTCAGCGGCATCAACATCCAGACCGCCGGGACGGTGCTGCTCATCCTCGGCATCCTCGGACTGGTCCTGTCGGTGATCTACACGTTCTACTGGTCGCGCGCGCGCACCAGCGACGTTCGGGTCCGCGACGAGCGCGACCCGCGCTACAACGACCCGCGCTACTGAGTTCCCGGGTCCATCGGATGGGCCGCCGCGAACGCTCGTGGGCGCCCGCGGTCGCAGCTGGGCTCGCTAGACCAGCGTCCGGGCCAGGTGCGTGGCGTCCATCCCCGTGACGAGCAGCGCGATCAGGGCCACGTAGACACCAGCGATCAGCAACCGGTCGACCGGCCGCACCCGGTAGTAGGCCTGCTGCTCGAGGCTGCCGGAGCGCCGGAGCTTCCAGCGCTTGTAGGTCTCGAGGCCGGCGAACACGACGATGATCAGGATGATCGGGTTCGGGAACAGCAGCGCCAGCGCGATCATGGCCAGGAAGCCGATGCCCCACATCCACGGGGCCATGGCCGCCATCGCCCGGCCGCCGTCCAACGGGACGACCGGCAGCAGGTTGAACAGGTTCAGGAAGAAGCCGGTGAAGGCCAGCGCGCGAAACAGGTCGTTCCCTGTGGCTTGCCAGATCACCACGCAGGCGGCCGCTCCGATCGACCCGAGCACCGGCCCGGCCAGACCGACTCGTGCCTCAGCGGCGGCGTTGTCGCCCAGTGAGCGGGCGCTGATGACCGCGCCCAGGAAGGGGATGAACATCGGCATGCTCGCCTTGATTCCTTCGCGCTTGAGCGCGATCACATGGCCCATCTCGTGCACGAGCAGCAGGACAACGAAGCCGAGCGCGAACTGGAAGCCCCAGATCGTCGCGTAGGCCACGATCGACACCAGCATGGTTCCGGACGTGGCCAGCAGCTTGATCTTGGGCAGGAAGAGGATGATCGTCTTGATCTTGGCCAGGAAGGCCAGAATGGCCGCGCCGATTGGAGCAAGGCGGCGGCGGACGAAGCCCTGGGGCTTGGGATCCTGATCCTGGTAGTGATCGCCCTGATCTCGAGCGGCCCAATCCTCACCCGCCCAGCCGTCGGCGGCGTGGTACTCGCTCTCTCCCGCGTAGCGGACGGAGGCATACCCGTAGGGATCGGGGGACGGGCCCTCGGGAAGGGTGGGCTGGGTCGGTTCCATGACCGTGTACTGATTGTCGCAGGCGCCGCCCGGTACTTAGCCGACTCTTAGCCAAGTATTCGGGTCGGGGGCGGCGGGGATGGCGCGCGGTGGACGCCCGGGGACATCCTCTCCCGTGGACCGGGAGCGCTCCCGGGACCCGGAGCGGTACCCGGGTGCCCGGCTGTGCCGCCGACCTATACTGAAACGGCAGAGAAGTACCCCCGGGGACGACAGGCTTCGACGTGGTCGGTTCGTGGGGGTGGTTGCGAGTCGAGGTCCCGGGCGGCCTCGTAAAACACCCGGGAAAAAAATAAGTGCGAACTCTCACGAGTTCGCGCTCGCCGCTTAGTTCTAGCTAAGCCGTGAGCGCTCCTGGCCCTTTGCTCGCCTGCGGCGGAGGTGCCGGGATCAACTAGCAGGCTCGCTTGGAGACGGTTTGCTCCGGCCGCCCTCGAGGACATCTTTCGGAGCTGGTTTCCCGCAACCCCGCCGGCGTGGCGAGCGGGAAATGAGATCAGAGCGCCGGATACGCTCGTAGACACCACCTTTTACGCGACTGCGGACGCGGGTTCAATTCCCGCCGTCTCCACCTAATTATCACGGTACACGTGATATCGTATGTCGTGATGAGTGATACGCGCCGCATGGGGAGCGCCGTCTTGTTCCCGACCGATCATCCCCTTGATCCGGGAACGATGATCGGGCGAGCCGTGGATGTCGACCGCATCGCGATGGCGCTCGTCGGCGGCGGCAACGTAGTCCTGGCGGGTCCGCGGCGGACCGGTAAGACAACCGTGGCGGACGCTGCGCTGGTGGCATGCCAGAGCGACGGTGCCTACATCGCCAAGGTCGATCTCTTCGAGTCTGCCGATGCCGGTGCGCTCGCTCATTTGCTCACGCTCGAGCTGCTCGGCAACCGTCCGCTGCTCCGCCGCGCGATTCGCGATGCACTTGACGCCGGAAAGAGCGTCCTCGATGCGTTGCGGCCGGCGGCAACGATCCGCGCGCGGCAGGATCTCGGTGAGGACATCGAGTTCACGCTCGATCTCGCTCGAGCCGAGGAGGATCCAGCGAAGGCGCTCGACACTGCGCTGCGGCTTGCTCAGAAGCTTGCCGAACGCGACGAGCGGCGCGTCGTCGTCTTCTTCGACGAATTCCAGGACATCGGCACCGGCCGCTTTGGAGACGGGGACACGATCACGCGGAAGATGAGAGCGGTCTTTCAGCGTTCGCCAGCGGTAAGCGTCCTCTTTGCCGGATCGATCGAGCACCTAATGAGGAACCTGTTCGCTCCAGGCGAGCGAGCCCTCAGTCAGTTCGGCTCGTTTCACGAGCTCACCGCGATCACCTCGGAGGAGTGGGGCGAGGGGATCCGCGAACGGCTGGCAACCGATCAGACCTCGATCACGAGCGACGCCCTCTCGCGACTCGTTGAGCTTGGCGAGGGGCACCCGCGAACCACGATGCTGATGGCTCAGCAGGCGCACGCCCAGGCAATTGAGGAACTGTTCCGCGAGATCGATCATGCGGCCGTGGTAGCGGCGCTCGACCGGGCCATGACGTCCGAGCAACTCCGTCACCAGCAGCAGCTCGAGCGCATTCGCGCCTCCGGTCGCTTCGCAGAGCGGATGGCGGTTCGAGTCGCTGCGGACGCCGAGCTGTACCGGAATCTGAAGCCGCAGCAAGCGTCGCGGGCGTTGAATGCGCTTCGCGATATCGGTGTGGTGGAACGAGCCGGTCAGGGCCGCTGGTATGTCATTGACCCGATGTTCCGGCGGTACTTAGCTGGACGACGGGTCGAACCACTGTCGTTCACTCGCAGCGCTTTCGATGTTGTGGAGGTCTCTGATCACGCCAATGTCAGCATCGAGCCAGGCGGTCGCGATGAGCCGGATGTATCGGGATCGCCCGACGAGTCGACAACGGGCCGATGAGGTGTGAGACGGAAAAATGCCAGTGCCGAGGCTTGCCGCTGTAGGGTCGCGTCGTCGACGGAGGCAGGCGACGAAAGGACGGCAGATGGCATCACCAACTCACGATGACGCTCAGCTGATGGTCCAGCTCGCGCAGTGGGGCACATCGCTCGGGGTCCAGCGCCTCATGCCACAGATCCTGGCTGACGATTTCGATCCCGAAACGGCGGAGATGGACAACGAGGCGGTCCGAACGATGCTGATGCTCGGCGAGTCGATTGGGACCCTGGTCAAGCACGACCTGCTGAGCGCGGAACTGGTTTACGACTGGCTTTGGGTCCAAGGGATCTGGGCGCGGGTGGGCCCAGCGGCGCTGAGACAGCGGGAGAAGTTCGGCGAGCCCCGGCTTTATGAGAACTTCGAGGCGCTAGCGAACAGCGCGCCCTAGCGTCCGGCCCGCGCTGGCGGTTCTAGCGTCCGGCCCGCGCTGGCGGTTCTAGCCTCCGGCCCGCGTGGAGGACGTGGCCATCGCGCGGCGCCAAGGCCCCGGTTTCTCGTCCAAACGGCCACGGCGCGTTTGTTCATCGTCCCAGTCGGGAAGAAACCGAGGACTTGTCAGCTCACAAGGAGGCTGTGGTGGACGACGACCGCGTGTCCATGGACGAGATCGAGGCCGAGGGCGCCGTGTCTCTTCCCAACAAGGAAGTTCTTTCGCTACTTGATGTCAATGCCAACGTTGACCTCGGTTTGGATCTGGCTGCGCCGGTTGACCTGGCCGCGGCGGCCAACCTCAACGTGGCCGCTCCCATCGAGGCTGCTGCTTCCGCCAATGTCCTGAGCCCGGACGGTACCGCCGTCGGCGAGGCCGAGCAACACGGTTCGATCGAGCAGGGAATCTCGGGCAGCGCCAGCGCGAACGCGCCTCAGCACGCCGGCATCACCCAGACCACCGGTGGTGCCACCGGCGGTGCGACAGGAGGGACGGTCACGGGTGCATCTGAGCCCGGCGGCGCGGGCGCGAGCCCGACCGAGCCCGCTCCGGGTGCGACTGAGCCTGCTCCGGGTGCGACTGAGCCTGCTCCTGGTGCGACTGAGCCTGCTCCGGCCGGCGCGACTGAGCCTGCTCCGGCCGGCGCGACTGAGCCTGCTCCTGGTGCGACTGAGCCTGCTCCGGCCGGCGCGGCGCCTGGCGCGACTGAGCCTGCTCCGGCGGGCGCGGCGCCTGGCGCGACTGAGCCTGCTCCTGGTGCGACTGAGCCTGCTCCGGCCGGCGCGGCGCCTGGCGCGACTGAGCCTGCTCCGGCGGGCGCGGCGCCTGGCGCGACTGAGCCTGCTCCCGGCGCGACCGAGCCCGCCTCCGGGGTCGCCGGTGCTGCCGGCTCGGCGGTTGGTGGCGCCGCGGGCGCCGTCGACGGCGCAGCCGGGGGTGCGGGCAGCGCCGTTGGTGGTGCTGCCGGTGCCGTTGGTGGCGCTGCCGGCGCCGTCGAGGGTGCTGCCGGTGGCGTGGGCAGTGCGGCTGGTGGTGCCGTCGCGGGCACAACCGGCGGAGTCGATTCGCTGCTCAATGGTGGCAGCCTGCTCGATGCCAACGTCAACCTCGATGCCAACGCCAACCTCACGGCGCCGATCGACGGCGCCGTCGCTGCGAACGGCAACGTGGCGGCTCCGATCGACGCCGCAGTGGGTGCGAACGTCGGCTCGGAGGGCGCGACGGCCGAGGCCGTGGCCCCGCAGGAGGTCGACATATCCCAGAACCTGGACAACGTGTCGGCTGACGCGACCGCCAGCCAGGACGCCAACGTCGCTCAGCAATAAGCCTGAGCACCTCGTTGAAGCGGAGGGCTCATGACCGCCACGGCTGAGCCTCCCGCGCCAGAAGCTGGCGCCCCCGGTCAGGCTCCTCTGAGTCCGGCCGAGGGCGTCGAGCTGCTGGGTCCAGTCCACGGTTGCGGCTATCGGGATGGCGCCTGCCTGGTCCGCCGGGGCGACGGTCAGATGGTGCAGCTGGGCCCGCTGATGTACGGGCTGCTGGAGTGCGTGGACGGAGAACGTGACACGCGCGGGCTGGCCGAGGCCCTGTCCGAGCAGCTGGGGCGCCCGGTCGACGAGAAACCAGTCGCCCGGCTGGCTCAGAAGCTGGCCGACCAGGGCCTCCTGGCGGGGAGCGAGGGCAATGCCCCACCCCGGCGCAACCCGCTGCTGGCGTTGCGCTGGAAGATCCTCGTCACCAATCCCAAGCTCACCCAGCGGCTGACGGCGCCGTTCGCGTTCCTGTTCCGGCCCTGGCTCATGTGGCCGATTCTGGCCGCGTTCGTCGCCGTGTTCTGGTTCGTGCTGATTCACAAGGGCGTGGCCGCAGCGACGGCGCAAGCCTTCCACAGCCCCGGGCTGCTCCTGCTGGTCTTCGCCCTGGCCGTCATCTCGGCCGGCTTGCACGAGCTGGGCCATGCCGCGGCCTGCCGCTATGGGGGCGCAACCCCCGGAGGGATGGGGATGGGCCTGTACCTCGTCTGGCCGGCCTTCTACACCGACGTCACCGACACCTACCGGCTTCCACGTCGCTCCCGGCTGCGCGTCGATCTGGCCGGGCTGTACTTCAACGCCGCGGTGGCGGTGGTGACGATGGCGGTATGGCTGGTCATCCACGCCGACGCTCTGCTGCTGCTCGTAGCGCTGCAGGTCCTGCAGATGATCAAGCAGCTCTCGCCGGTCATCCGGGCCGACGGGTACCACATCCTCGCCGACGCGACCGGGGTCCCCGACCTGTACTCCCACATGGGCCCGACGCTGCGCCGCCTTTTGCCGGGCCGGGGGCGCGAGCCGTCGGCGCTGACCGGACGCGCCCGGGCCCTGGTCACGATCTGGGTTCTGATCGTGGTCCCGGTCCTGCTCAGCCTCATGCTCGGGGCGATCGTCCTGCTACCCCGCATCATCACCAGTGCGTGGGAGAGCGGGCGGCACATCGTCCTGGCCGTGCCGAACCAGGCCAGTCACGGCCAGATCATCGACCTCCTCGCCTCCGTCGTGCGTCTGCTCGCGCTCTGCCTGCCCGTGGCGGGCAGCGCGCTCGTCACCCAGAAGATCGTCCGCACCACGGTCGGCCGGGCTCGCTCCTGGAGCCAGGGCAGCGCCCCCCGGACCTCACTGGCCGTGGTCGCCGGGGCCGCGGTGGTCGCGGCCATGGCCTGGGCCTGGTGGCCTTCGGGCCAGTATCAGCCTGTCCGGGCCAGTCAGAACGGCACCCTGGGCGGCCTGGTCAAGCTGGTCTCCGCGCCGGGGGCGATCGCTCGGCCGATTCAGGCGGTTGCGCCCGGGCAGCGCGCGCAACTAACGCCAGGCACGCACCTGGCGCTGTCCATGATCCCCGTGGGCGGCGCGACCCGCAGCCGTCCGGCCTTGTTCTTCATCGCCGGCAGCCAGGGCAAGCCACCGGTGGCCATCGTGAGTCCCACATCGCCGACGCCTCCCGCCCACGTGGGCGGACCCGGCTCGCCGGGGACCCCGAGCCCGACCACCGCGGCCGGAGCCGGGACCAGCACCGCAGCCAGCGGCACCAGCACCGCAGCCAGCGGCACCGGCACCGCCGCGAGCGCCAGCAGCAGGGCAGCGAGCGGCGGCGCCAGCACCCGTTCGGGCAGCGGCGCGAGCACCACCGCGGGTGGGGGCCCCGACGCCGGTGGGAGCTCGAGCGCGACTGGCCCCACCGCCGCCAACGCCTTCCCGTTCAGGTTGCCCGCTCTGCGGCCCGGGGACAATCGCGCGGTGGCCGTGGGGACGCGAAAAGGGGGCACCACCTACGACGTGGCCTACTCGCTGGTCACGGTCAGGAATGGGGCTCCGGTGACCGAGAAGAACAGCGCCTACGCCCTGGCCAAATGCAACGCCTGCACCACTGTGGCCGTGTCATTCCAGATCGTCCTGGTCGTCGGGCAGAGCAACATCATCGCCCCGATCAACGAGGCCGAGGCGCTGAACCAGGACTGTCCGGCGTGCACGACGACGGCCATCGCCGATCAGATCGTGGTCACGCTGAAGTCCCAGCCTCCGCGGGTGCTGGTCGCGGAGCTCGACGCCGATCTGCGGCGGTTGAACGCGCTCTCGGCTCTCGGAGCGAGCGGGTCGCCGGCCGTGATCGCCGCTGATGTCGCGGCGGTACAGCAACAGGTAGACACCCAGCTGAACGCCAGCGGACTGCTCACCAAGCCCATCGCCACATCGTCTGGGACGACGAGCTCGCAGTCGAGCACCACGGCGGCGGCGAGTCAGACGGCGACGTCGACCTCGCAACAGTCGACCACGGGGACGAGCCCCCAACCGTCGAGCGCCACGACGAGCAGCACAGCAACCAGCCCGGCGAGCGCCAGCCCGCCGGCGGCTTCGTCAAGCTCGACCACCACCACGACCACCGCGCCGGCCGGTTCGTCGAGCACGGCGACCACGGCGGGCGGCGGGTCGGGCTAGCAGCCACGAGGTGATGCCGAGGCCAGCCGGCCAAAAATTGGTCATCTGGCCTTGTGTCCGGAAGGCGACTGGTCGATCATGGGATTGTGTGGGGCTTTGCCGGGCCGGGCGATGAGCGCCCGCAACGCGTACAGGGAGGGCGGGGAGCGGCGGCGAGGCTGCTGCTGCTGCTGCTGGTCGGCGTCCTGGCGCTGATCGGCGCCCGGACGGGCCCGGCGCAGGCCTCGGGCCCGATTGGCGCCCGGACGGGCCCGGCGCAGGCCTCGGACCCGATCGGCGCCCATTCGATGCTGCAGCTGAACGACCCCTACTCGTTCATGCAGACGATGTTCGCCGAGGCCGCCGGAATGCACGCATCGCTGATACGTCTCGATGTCGCGCCGGCGCTGATCTTCCCCGACCAGTCGGAAGCACCCGACTTCTCGGGCCTGGATGAGGTCATGGCCCTAGCGCAGCAATACCACCTGCGTGTACTGGCCGACCTGTTCACGATCCCGCCGTGGATGGCCAGCTGCACGGCCAGCAGTTCGCTGGCGGCGTCGCGGTGCGCGCCCGACGACGCAACGGCCTACGGCTCGCTCATCACGCAGATCGTCAGCCACGCCGATCCGGTGATCCGCGACTGGGAGATCTGGAACGAGCCCGACACGTCGGAGTTCTTCAGCGGCACGCCGCAGCAGTACGCGATGATGCTGCGCACCGCGCACGACGCGATCAAGGCTGTGGACCCCGAGGCGAACGTGCTGCTCGGCGGGATCTCGGGTACGGGCGGCATGGCCTGGCTGTCCCAGGTGTTCGCCACGCCGGGCGCCGACGCGATCCACGCGTTTGACATCGCCAACGTCCATGAGCGCAGTTGGCTCGATGGCCTGGCTGGAGACATCTTCTCCTGGCGCTGGTTTTTCGGGTCGCATGGCTTCAGCGGCCCGCTCTGGGTCACCGAGCACGGTTATCCGTCAGACCCGGCCTTCCAGTACGACCCCCACTACACCGGCGGGCTTTTGTCGCAGGGCACGTACCTGACGGCGTCGATTCCCACCCTGATCGATGCGGGAGCCAGCGAGGTGTTCGTCACCGAGCGCGACAACCTCACGGGTCAGTTCGCATCCGAGGGGCTGCTGGGCGGCGATGTGTCCGATCCGCCGGTGGCCGACCCGCAGGTCGTAGAGCGTCCCGCCTACGCGGCCGTGGCCAAGCTGGCGGCGTGCTACCAGGAGCTCGGACACGACTGTCCCGGAAGCGGCCCTGCGGTCAGTCCGAGCGCGCTGCCCATCGCCCCGATCCGGCTAGGCGCCTCCGGCGTGGGGACCGCCACGGTGTCCGATCCCGGGCCGGGGCCGCTCATGCTGGGGACGCCTACGCTGACGGGCGCAGCCGGGATGAGCATCGCTAATGACAACTGCCCGGCCGTACTCGAGCCGGATGAGACGTGCACGGTCAGCGTCGAGTTCGCCCCGCCGGCGGCAGGCGCTGCCCTCGGCGTGCTGCAAATCCCGTCCGACGGGGGGACGGCGAGCGTCTCGATCAGCGCAGTGGCGACATCGGTCTCGAGCCTCAGCTCTCCGCAGCTCCCGGCGCCCACGTTCACAGCCGGTTCGGGAGGGGACGGCCCCGGGCTCCCGCAGCAGCTCGTGCTGAGCTTGATCAATCCGTTGCCGGCGACTGTCCGCGCAGGGATCGCCAGCCTGACCGGACCTGACGCTGCCCGCTTCAAGCTCGCCGCGAATACCTGCCGGGGGATGCAGATCGCGCCGCAGAAGGGATGCAAGATCACGGTTCTGTTCACGCCGATCCGCTGGGGCACGGCCACGGCGCTCCTGACCCTTACCGGTGACGGCGTCCCGCTGACCGTGACTCTGAAGGGCCTCGCCATTCCCCCTCCGGCCATCAAGCTGCTGGCCTCTGCGGAGCCGGGTGAGGTGTGTCCGGTGGGCCGCGCCGAGCGCTTCGTCGTGGTGACGAGCCAGCCCTCATCGGTCAGTTGGAGCGCCGTCCGCTCGACACGGACGCTGAACCCCCGGTGCTCACGGGTCGCCGCGGCTCAGGTCCCGAGCGGCCACCGGGTCGCCCTGCAGGGACGGGCGGCCACCGGTCTCAGGCTTCGGGTTCGGAACGGCGAGCAGGGATACGTAGCCACGGTCAGACTGCGGTCCGGCCTGCGTCCCGGCGTCTACCGGCTTACCACCAGGGCGGTCAATGCCCACGGACTCGGGGCCGCGCGAGCCATGTGGATCACGGTCGCCGGCTGAGGAGGGCAAAGTCGGCTTGACCGCGCCACACGACGGGCAGAGAATCGCGTCACATCGACCTGCCCTTAGGAGGCGACATGTCCTGGAAGCTCGAAGGGTCCTATTTCGAGACCTGCTCATGCAACGTCGTCTGCCCCTGCACCGCGTCGCTGGCGCTGGGTGCCACCCATGATCGCTGCCGGGTGACACTGGTCTTCAACGTCAAGCGGGGAGACGTGCAGGGCACTGACGTGAGCGGCCTGACGGTGGCGACCGTCGCGGATACGCCGAAGGTGATGAGCGACGGCGACTGGCGCATCGGAGTGTTCATCGACGGCTCGGCCTCGGACGACCAGGCTGAGAAACTCGCGGCCGTGTTCTCAGGGGAACTGGGTGGGCCAATGGCGGCACTCGGACCGCTGGTCGCCGAGAACCTCGGCGTCGAGCGCGCCGCGATCGACGTGCAGGAGGATGGCCTGCGGCATTCGGTCCGGATCGGGGATGCCATCGACTTCGAGATCGAGGATGTCGTGCCCTACGGGGTCCAGACCGGCGAGCCGGCCCGGCTCACCGGAATCTTTCACCCGGCCGGCTCGGAGTTGACCGTGGCACACGCGACACGCTCGAAGATCGACGCCTTCGGGATCCAGTACGAGGGGGATTCGGCTTTCTCCACCTCTCAGTTCTCGTGGGCGGCCTGATCGCGCCCGCACCGGCTGGACGAGCCGACGGCGGCTCGGGGCGAGGCGAACTCGCGGCAGCCTTCGCGGCTTCGCGAGGACGGCTCGGGCTTGTCGGCCTGCTGCTGGTCCTGGCTGGCCTCGCCTGGCTCTCGACGGCCGATCGGATGGCCGGAATGGACGCCGGACCGGGAACCGATCTCGGCGCGCTCGGCTGGTTCCTCGGTGTCTGGGTCGTGATGATGGCGGCGATGATGCTTCCGTCGCTCGCCCCGACGGTCGCCCTCTACGCCCGGATGACGCGCCGGCAACGGCCGGATCTCCCGATCCTGTTCGCGAGCGGATATCTGCTCGCCTGGGGGGCGGCCGGCCTGGCGGCGTACGGGGTGATTCGCGCAGCCCGAGGCGTGCTCGGCGTTGATCTGGCCTGGTCGGCGGGCGGGCGCGCGTTGGCCGCTGGGATCCTGGTCCTGGCCGGGCTCTACGAGTTGACGCCTCTCAAGCATGTCTGCCTGACGAAGTGCCGCAGCCCGCTGGGCTTCTTACTCGGCGCGTGGCGGGATGGGCCCGCCGGCGCGCTGGAACTGGGTGTGCGGCACGCGGGCTGGTGCCTCGGTTGCTGCTGGGCGCTGATGGCGGCCCTGTTCGCGCTTGGGATCATGAGCCTCGTCTGGATGGCCTTGGTGTCGGCACTGATCGCCCTCGAGAAGACGTTGCCGTGGCGGCGAGTTGCGACATGGGGCGTAGCCGCGATCCTCATCGGGCTGGCGATTGGCGTGGCGGCGGTACCGCAGGCCGTGCCCGGGCTCGTCCTCCCGCGTGACGGACACAACGCCACGCATGCGATGACGGCGATGCACTAGCCAGGAGCCCCCGGAGGGTTGCGCCGGCTCGAGGGGGCGCGCCAGCCGGGCGATTGCCTTCAGAGTTGGGCATCAGCGCGGCGACGGGCTATCGTGCCACCGCTCGGCAGCATGACTCAGATCGACGATCCCGTCAAAACCCGGTTCGCCACCCGCCGCAGAACGGACGCGGCGGTCCTCGTGCTCGCTCTATCGGGCGAGCTTGATCTGCTCACGGCGCCCGAGTTAGAGGCCGCGCTCAGCGAGGCCCAAGGCGAGCCGCATGAGCTCCTGGCCATCGATCTGAGTCAGCTGACCTTCATGGACAGCAGCGGGCTGGCCGTGCTGGTTGGCGCCAAGGAAAGCGCTGATGCGAGCGGGCGTCGTGTCGTGCTGCGCCGGCCTGGCCCGCAGGTGCGGCGCCTGCTGGCGCTGGTCGGGTTGCTCGAATATCTGGTCATCGAGGATTAGCCCCGAGCGCCCGCCGGGTCGATCAGGCGGGCGGCGAGCAGGCACACATCGTCACGGTGATCCTGGTCGGGCAAGGCATGCATGATCCGGGCCACGACATCGTTCAGCGGCTCCGGCTCCGGCCGCCTGAGCGCCTCTTCGCGCAGCCTCGTCATGCCGTCGGTCGCGGTGGGGTCGCGGGTTTCGATCAGCCCGTCGGTGTAGAGCACGACGGTGCTGCCGGCGTCGAGTGTGCAGGCCGCTTCAGCCCGCCTCGGCGCGTTGAAGACACCGAGCGGCGGTGAGCGACCCTCCCACTCGAAGTAGGGCTCGCCCGCGCGGGGGAGGATGAGCGGCGGAGGATGACCCGCGCAAGCGAAGCGCAGCGCGCCGGTCCGAAGGTCCAGCACCGCGTAGATGACGGTGGTCATGCGGCCGACACGGTGCCGACGCACGTACTCGTCGAGGGCATGCAGCGTGGCGGCGGGTTCGAGGCCGGTGGAGGCGAGTGCACGGATCGCGCTGCGCAGTTGGCCCATGCCCGCCGCGGCCGCGATGCCGCGCCCGACCACGTCACCGACGACCAACCCGAGCCGCCCCGCGTCATTCACCCAGAAGGCGTCGTACCAGTCTCCTCCCACCTCGAGACCCCGGACGGCCGGAGCGTAGGAGATCTCGAGCTCCAGTCCGGGTGAGACCGGCAACTCGCCCGAGAGCAAGCTGCGTTGCAACTGCGCCGCGATGTCGTGCTCACGCCGGCTGGCGCGCAGGAGCTCCTGCTCGTACCGGCGGCGGTCGGTGGCGTCGAAGATCGCGGTGCGAATGACCTTGACGCCGTCTTCTCGGTCCGGGCCGAGCACGGAGTTGATCAGGGCGGGCATTCGGGAGCCGTCGGCGCGGGAGAGCTCGATGGCGATCTCCCGCACCGAGCCCTGCATCTGCAGCAGCGGTGCGTAGTGCGTCTCGTAGTAGATCCGGCTGCCCACGGCGAGAAGATCCTGGAAGCGCAGGCCGGCCAGGAGATCCTCTCGGGCGATGCCGGTCCACGACTCGAGCGTGCGATTGACCTCGACGATCGTCCCGTCGCTTCGTGTGCAGACGTATCCGCAGGGGGCGTCCCGGAGCAGATCCTGCTCGTGGGTGGACGCGTCCCCGGGCTCGGGTCTCACGCCGCCAGAAAGGCCTTGATCGCGCCGATCGTCTCCTCCGGGGCGCTGAGATTCGGGCAGTGGCCGGTGGCCTCGAGCCGGACCAGCTGGCTCCCGGCGAGGTGCCGGTGCACGTACTCACCGACCTCCCCGGGGGCGATGACATCCTCGGAGCACTGCAGCACCAGGGAAGGCGTGCTGACCCGGGCCAGGTCGGCGCGATTATCGGCCAGGAAGGTCACCCGGGCGAATTGGCGCGCGATCTCCGGATCGGCCCGGCAGAAGCTGTTGATGAGTTCATCCCCGAGCTCCGGGCGCTCGGCGTTGCCCATGATGACCGGGGCGATCGCCGCCGACCAGCCCAGGTAGTTGCTGGCCAGGGAATCGAGCAGCTCGTCGATGTCCTCACGCGAGAATCCACCCCGGTAGTCACCGGCGTCGATGTACCTGGGTGAGGGGCCGACCAACACCAGGCGCGCGAATCGCTCGGGCTCCGCGGCGGCGGCGAGCACACCCATCATCGAGGCAACCGAATGGCCGATGAACACCACGTCGGTCAGGCCGAGCTCGTGGCAGATCTCGAGAATGTCCTCGGCATAGCCCGACAGCGACGCGTAGCGCTGCGGATCGTAGGCACGGATATCCGAGCCGCCGGCGCCGACGTGATCGAAGAGAACGATCCGATACTCGTCGGCGAACGCCGGCCAGACGTGGCGCCACATGTTCTGATCGCAACCGAACCCGTGGGCGAAGACCATCGGCGGACGGTCGTCGCGCCCGTGAAGGAACACGTTGTTCCGGGCGACACAGGTCAACATCGAAGCGGCCCTCGGTCCACGCTCATGAACGCTAGCGGGCTGGGCGGCTCGGGACTACGGAGAAGCGCGGCTCGAGCGCAACCCACACATGGGGCGGGGGTCCGTGCGACACTCCGCAGGCCGGAACGCGCACTCTTCAAGGGAGGTTTCAGTGCCCCACGCTTCGTCTCCGCGGCTGGCCGTCGGGACCATAACTGCGGTCCTTGCTCTTGGCGCGGCGATCGCCGTCTCGGAGGCTTCGGCCCTCCCGCCCGCCGGGGCGGCCAAGACCGTCACGGCGGGGCTGATCAGCCGGGCGCCGGGCACGCTCAGGCCGGGAAGCCGGGTTGGCTCGCCGACGCTCGGGTTGCGCACCTTCGTTGATGCCGAGCACGGCTTCGCGCTGGCCAGCGCCGGCCAAGCCCAGTATCCGGCGGCGAGCACCGACGGAGGGAAGGTCTGGCGCACCGACGGGCCGGCGCTGCATCTCGACGCGGCCCAGGCTCCCCTAGCGGTGCTCGACATCGGGGCGGCCAACCGCAGGCTGATCTTCGCCTACGGGGGCGGTCAGGTCATCGACGCCACGAGCGATGGTGGCCGGCACTGGTACCGGGCGCTGTTCGACGGTCTCTCGATGGCCGTTATCCGTAATTTCGAGGGTCATCTGGTCGGGTTCATCGACAGCTCGCCCAGCGGTAGCGGCAAAGGGACCACCCTCCAGTATGTGTCCCCGAACGGCGGGCGGATCTGGCGGCTCGACAACACGGTGGGTGGGTCCTGACCATCCCACGGCACGCGACTGCCCGGACCGCCCCGGTCAGGTCCTGACATGGGCTGGCGGGTGCTGGCGCGATTTCTGATCGTGCTCGGCGTAGCCGGGCTGCTCGGCACTGTCCTCGGTGAGCACGCGCGGGCCCGGGACAGCTACTGCACCGGCTCTTATGGCGGCGCTCCGGCGAGGGTGGGCGCGCCGCTGCGCTTCGGGGTCGATCCGGGCCTGGCCGGGAGCGTCGGTGGTGTCCAGCTGCCCGCCAGCGCCGATGACCTCGCCCGCGACGTCGACGGCACGCGCGGTCTGCAGCCGTCCGGACGGGTGTTCGTGGCGCGGCTGAACCGGCTCTTCTGGTCAGGCGGCGAGCCGGCCATCGACCAGTTCAGGGCGCTGGTGGCCCGCTACGCGGCCGCCGGCCTCGAGGTCGAGCTTCAGGTTCGCTACCACCCCGGCCCGGGCGAAGCCGGGAACCTGGCCGCCTGGCGGGCCTACGTGCGTCACGTGGTCGACGTGTTCGGGCCCGACCCCCACGTGATCGCCATGACGATCACCAATGAGGTCAATGTCGGCGCCTCGCCCAACACGTCGGATGGCTCCTACGCCGGTGCGCGTGACGCGCTCATCCAGGGGATCGAGGTCGCGGCCGCCGAGGCGCGGGCGCACGGTTTCAGGCAACTGCGCTTCGGATTCACCTACGCCTACCGCTTCTCGCCGGCCGGGGACGCCGGATTCTTCGCCTATCTTGGCTCCCATGGGGGCGCGGCGTTCCGGTCTGCACTCGGGTTCGTCGGGCTTGACTTCTATCCCGGCTCGATCTACCCGCCGGTGATGGCGCCGGGCGACACCTATCGGGCCGAGATGGCCCAGGCCCTGGGCACGGTCCGCAGCTGCTTCCTGCCCATGGCCGGCATCGGCGCTCGTGTCCCGATCTGGATCACGGAGAACGGCGTGCCCAGCGGCGCCACGATGAGCGCGGCCGGGCAGGCCAGCGCGCTGACCCAGCTGGTGGACGCGGCCCGGGCGTACTCGGGGACCTTCGACGTCACCGATTACCGCTGGTTCAACCTGCGCGATTCCTCCTCCTCAGCGGCGGGCTCGCTTCCCGGAGTCGCGGCCACATTCGCCACCGACGGGCTGCTGCGCGATGACTACAGCGCCAAGCCGGCCTACGGCGCCTACCGGGCGGCGATCGCCGCGTTCGGCCGCTGCGCGGGCGCGTTCGTGGGCGTGGCCGTCCGGCGCGAACGGCTTGCGGTGCGGCGGGCGGCGGTCTACCTCGGACGCGACCGGGTCGGCCTGGCCCGAGGACCACGCGTACGCGCGGTGCGGCTGCGGCGGCCCGGAGCGCCGGCGTTCACGCTGCGCTTCGTGCTCGGGCTCCGTGGGGGCCGGACCCTGGTTTACCGCCAGCGCTATCACGACGCTGGCTGCGGCGTGGCGCCAGGCTAGCGGTCGGGGACGGCGACTAGTAAAAGGTGCGCAGGTAGCGGCGGGCCAGGGCCCGTGAGCTGGTCAGCGATCTGCTGGCCACGCCGATCTCCTCGATGCGTCCGTGGCGGACCTTGAGGATCCCGCGGCTCGAGCCGTTCGGGCACAGGTACCAGAAGTTCAGGCCGACGTGGAAGGCTCGGCCCACGTGCAGCCTGCGGGCCACCGCGGCCAGCCGGGTGTTGGCGCGCACCCCGCGCAGGGCGTAGTGCGGGTTTGCCGTGAGGATCAGCACGACCCGATTCTCCAGACCGCGCCTTGCCCGCCGGGACACGGCACGCACCAGCTTGGGCGAGGCGTAGCCGACCCGGACCGGATTGGGCCTGACGCAGAAGAAGTCCATGTACTGGTGGTGGCGGGCCGAGCTGCGCAGGTAGGCGTGGCGCGCGGCGGTCCGGGTCATGCCCAGCCGCACCCGCCCCAGCTGGGTACCACTCAAGCGCCCGGTCGCCGCCGGGCACAGGGAGGGATGGCCGCCGGTCGTGGGCGGGAAGCCCGAGATGGGCGCGCTCGCGTAGACGACCGGGCCGTAGGAGCTCGTCGGCGCCACGGGCAGACGCAGCACGCCCGGGTCCGCGGAGGAGGTGGAGATCGTCACCGGGCCGGGCGACGTTGTTGCCGCGGTAGGCCTGGTCGCCCCCGGCCACGACCAGGGCGATCCGGTCCCCGGCCGGGAAGCGATGGACGATCCCGGGCAGGTCGACCCGGACGCTGCCGCCGGCGGCCGGAATTCTCACCGGGGCGATCAGCTTGTCGGGCAGGGTGATGTAGCCGGTCGGCGAGAGGTCGTAGAGCTTGAAGAACAGGACCAGATCACCGGGGGCGCCGAACGGGTTGGCGCCCTGGACGGGCGCGCTGACGTTGACGCTGACCGTGGGCAGCCCGATCACGTCGGTGTTCTGGGCCAGCGGGGGGGTCGCGTACTCGGCGAAGCTCCCGGGCGCGTCAGTACGGCTCGTGGCCCGGCTCGTCGTTCATCTCCACTGCGGAGATCTCGCTGTAGCTGGTCGGCGCGCCGGCGGCGGTGGTCGCGAAGGTGGACTGACCGGACTGGACCGCCGACGGAGGCCGGACCAGGGCGTTAGCCCCCGACAGGTCCAAGCGTCTCGACTTTGCCCACGGGATAGCTCGGCGCCCGGCCGTAGGCCGGAGCGGCATCGCCGGTGTAGCTGACCCAGGGCCGGAAGAAGCTGAAATCCAGCGACGGCGTGGCCGGATCGTCCTTGAGGTAGTGGGCGAACCACTGCCTGCACGGTTTGCCCCTCATAGGTGATGTGGCCGGAGCTGTCGTAGATCGAGTAGCCGCCGGAGCCGTCGCCGAGCTCACCGGGGGCCGGGGTGGACTCGGAGTGGCCCCAGGACTGCCAGATCATCTTTACCGGCGTGCCCTGGCGGCGCAGGGCCTCGTAGGTCGCGGTGGCCTCGTGGAGCTGGAACAGCGTGTCGTCCTCGCCCTGGGCGAGCAGCGTGGGAATGCGGATCCGCGACATGTAGGACTCGACCGACGCGTGGCGCAGCAGGGCGATGGCCGAGGGCGGCGCGGCGCCGGTCCCGTCGGTCTGGATCGCCGCGCTGCACACCTGGGAGTTGAAGTTCGGGCAACCGGTCAGGTCGGCCTTGGGATCGTTGCCGAGCTGCTGGAGGCCATCGGCGGCCGAGCCCTCGCCGAAGAAGGCGTTCAGCCAGATGTACTTGGCCGAGCCCGGGGTCGAGGATGGTCACGGTGTCCGAGGGGACCGTGGTCGGCAGGTTGGCGTTGTTGGGGGCCAGGGAGTAGGTCAGGTCGTTCCAGGTGATGATCGGGACGATCGTGTCCAGTCGCGGATCCTGCTCGGCGGCGGCGAACTGCACCTCGCCGCCGTAGCTGCCGCCGATCATCCCCACCCGGGGGTCGAAGGCATAGTGGCGGCCGTCATGGGCGGTCTGGTCGCGGATCACGTAATCGACCTTCGTTCCATCGGTGGCCGCCATGCCGCCGCCCAGGAAGGTGATCAGCTGACTGGCCGCCTTGCCGTCCCAGTCGGGGTCGTCGAGCTCGATCGGGCAGCCCGAGCCGCCGAAGCCGAGCCCCGAGTAGGACAGGACCACGTAGCCCTCGGAGGCCAGCTCCTCGCCCATCGCCGCCTGGTCGGCCTTCGAACCGCCGAACCCGTTGGTGGTCAGGACCGACGGGTCGGGATGGGCGGCGCTGGCGTCATCGGGCTTGTAGAGGTCCCCGACGATGTTGCACTGCTGCGGTCTGCCCGGCCGGGCCGACCGTGACGATGAAGTGGAGCGTGCGGACCGTGTAGCCCTGGGCCGCCGCGGTCGCCGGGAGGGCCAGCAGGCCGACGGCGATGAGGAGCGCCAGCACCAAGCGGGCCCGGCGATCTCCTCTTCTATCCACAAAGCGGAGTATTCACGGTTGGCCGCTCGGAGGCAAACCGGAACCGATCCTCGCGGCATGGAACCCATCCTCGCGGCATGGAACCCATCCATCGGTGGCGTATGTGACTCGGAGTCATCTGGCGACCGTGGGGGTCGCCGAATGACTCCGAGTGAGCTGGCGCGGCGCGGCTGGGCCGCAGCCGCCACGGTCAGCCGCCCCCGGCGCTCAGACGCGCAGGTCAGGGCGCCGGCCGACCGTGCGCCGGCGTCCGGTCGGCTCGGAGAGCTCGGCCGCTGCGCTCGGCCGCCAGCCCGGGCCGCGGAACAGGACGCCGAGCCGGTCGCGCCAGCCGGCAGGCCAAGCGCAGGTCATGCCAGATGGCCACGTACTCGTGGAAGTTGACCTGCACCGGGTTGAAGGTGTGGATGTTCTTGGTCAGGCCGTAGCGGACGCGCTCGCCCTCGGGCTCGAAGGTGCCGAACAGGCGGTCCCAGAGGATCAGCTCGCCGCCGTAGTTGCGATCCAGGTACTGCTGCTGGGCACCGTGGTGAACCCGGTGGTGGCTCGGCGTGTTGAAGACAGCCTCGAACCAGCGCGGCAGCCGGCCGATCCGCTCGGTGTGGATCCAGAACTGGTAGATCAGGTTCCAGCTCTGGGCCAGCAGGACCGTCCACACCGGGAAGCCGACCAGCGGCATCCACATCCAGAACGGGAACGTGCTGATCGAGATCCAGGGCTGGCGCAGCGCGGTCGAGAGGTTGTAGTGCTCGGAGGAGTGGTGGACGACATGGGTGGCCCAGAACACCCGGCAGACATGGTGGATGCGGTGGTACCAGTAGTAGGAGAAGTCGTCGGCGAAGAACAGCAGCGGCCAGAACCACCAGTCGGTCGGGTGCAGCCGAGCGGGCTGAGCTCGTAGAGGCCGGCGTACCCGGCCACGATCGCCACCTTGAGCAGCAGGTCGACCACCACCCGGCCGAAGCCCATGGTGATGCTGGTCCGCGTGTCCCGGGCCTCGTAGCCGACCAGCCCGGCGACCGCCTCCTCGCCGGCGTGGACGAAGGACACGTACTCGACCACGAGCAGGAGCACGAAGAACGGGATCGCGTAGATCAGGATCGGCAACACGCGAACTGGTTATACCAGTACTCTCGGACCATGGCAACGCGCGTCTCGGACACCGTCCACGCCCACCTTCGCGACCGGATCCTCAGCGGCGAGCTCGGCCCCGGCGCCGCGCTCCCGTCAGAGCGCGAGCTCAGCGACCAGCTGGGGGTCAACCGGCACGCCATCCGCGAGGCGCTGAACCGCCTGCAGCAGGCGCGGCTGGTCCAGGTCAGCCACGGCGGCCCCACGCGGGTGCTGGACTGGCATCGCACCGGGGGTCTGGAACTGATCACCGACCTGGCTCGCGACCGGGCCGGCCGGATCGATTCCGGCCTGAATCGGGCGATCGTCGAGCTGCGGGCCTGCATCGGTATCGACGTCGCCCGACGGGCGGCCCAGCGGGCCCCGGGGGGCCTGCGCGAGGAGGCCGCCGTGCTGGCCGAGCGCGCGGCCCGAGCCGAGGACCTGGCCACCCGGGCCGTGGCCAACCAGGCCCTGTGGGGCCGGCTCGTCGATGGCGCCGAGAACGTCGCCTACCGCCTGGCCCTCAACAGTCTGCTCGACGGGGTGGAGGCGCACGCCGAGCTGAACGCGAAGCTGAACACCCCGGCGCCGCAGGACGCGGGCGAGCTGCGCCGGCTCGCCGCCGCGCTGCGACACGGGGACCCGGACGCCGCCGCGGCGGCGGCGCGAGCGCTGCTCGAGCTCCCGCTGGCCTGATTGCCGCTCCCGCTGGCCTGGTCGCCGGTCAGACGGTGCCGTGCACGAAGTACCAGACGAAGAAGGCGCTGAAGACGATCAGCAGCAGGTTCACCCGGCGCCCCCGCAGCAGCTCCGACAGCGTGTGCAGGATGATCCCCACGCCCACGCCGTTGGCGATGCTGTAGGTGACCGGCATCACGATGATCGTGGCGAACGCGGCCAGGGGCGAGGTGTTGTCCCAGCGCAGGTCGCGAACCAGCGAGAACATCATCACGCCGACGATGACCAGGGCCTGGGCGGTGGCCTCGGTTGGAATGATCCCGGCGATCGGGGAGATGAACATGCAGAGCAAGAGCAGCGCTCCGGTGATGACCGAGGCCAGACCGGTGCGGGCGCCCGCGGCCACGCCGGCGTTCGACTCGATGAACGTCGTGTTGGAGGAGGCGGACATGAAGCCGCCGAGCAACGCGGCGAAGCCGTCGATGGCCAGCGCGGTGCGGATCCGGGGCAGGCGCCCCTGCTCATCGAGCATGCCCGCGTTGCGGCCGACGCTGATCGAGGTGCCGACGTTGTCGAACAGGTCAGACATGACCACGGCCAGGATGATCGCGATCGCCCCACCGCCCAGGACGCCGAAGTGGAAGGAGACATGCGAGCCGTCGGCGAGCGCCAGATTGGGGCTGGTCAGCCAGGCGTCCCGCGGTAGGCGGGCCGTGCCATCGGTCCAGATCCGGTAGTGGTCGGAGGCATTGATGACCGTGGCCAGCACCGTGGCGCCGACGATGCCGATCAGGAGCGCCCCCCGCACCCCGCGCTGGTAGAGCGTCCAGGTGATGAGCAGGCCGACCGCGAAGACGAGCATCTTCCAAGTGCCCAGATGGCCGAGCGTTCCCAGCTCGCCGCCCGAGATCACGAAGCCGGCGTTCTTCAGCCCGACGATGGTGATGAAGGCGCCGATACCGATCCCGATGGCCAGCTTGAGGTCGTAGGGGATCGCATCGATGATCCGCTCGCGCAGGCCGAGCACGACGAGGACGACGATGACCGCGCCGTCGATAACGAAGATGCCCATCATCGAGCTCCAGCTCACCCGGTGGGCCGCGACCTCGGCCGCAGCGAACGCGTTCAACCCGAGCCCCGAGGCCAGCGCGAACGGATAGCGCCCGAACAGGCCCATGATGATGGTGAGGATTCCTCCAGCCAGGGCGGTCACGGCGAGGACCTGGTCGAACTGGAGCTTGACTCCGGTCAGGTCCGCGGTTCCGCTGAGGATCGACGGGTTGACGAACACGATGTAGACCAGGGTCAGGAACGTAGTGGCCCCGCCGATGAGCTCGGTGCGGTAATTCGAACCGCGGGCGGTGATCTCGAACCAGCGGTCCAGCGCGTCCCAGCGGTCCCGTCGTCCGCGCGCCGTCTGCGGCGTGGCGCTAGCCACGTCAGCTCCTTTCGGTCGGCCTATGCGTCAGCTTGCCGCGTCGAGCTTGCCGTCTCGGGCGGACGTCTCAGCCGGTGATCAGGTAGCGAGCCGTACTGCGGAGCAGCAGCGCATTGATGGCCACGAGGCTGAGCTCGGCGCCCAGGTTGAGCGCGCCGAGCGCACTGGTCACGCGCTTGAGCTTGGCCGCCCGGTTCGGAGTCTCGGGGGACGCCTCGCTGCCCGAGGCCATCGGCACCGCGCCTTCCGGCGCCTGCTGGGCGAAGCCGACCCCGCCCATGGCCGAGGCCAAGCCGCTGAGCACGACGAGGCCCACCGTGACGTCCTTGACCGTGAGCAAAATCCGGCGGCCCGAGCTGGTCACGGGCAGCGCCGTCTCGGCCTGGCGGGCGGTGAGCCAGCCGGTCACCAGCGCGAGCAGGCCGGCAGAATTCACGCTGCCGTAGCGCCGCCAGGCGTGGTTGAGCACCTGACCGCGCTGCGCCGAGTCGCCGATGTCGGCCAGAGCCGGGGCCATGGCGAAGCGGCCGAACAGATTCCCGCCGATCAGCGCGGCCAGGCCCACATCCTGGGCCAGCTGCCCGGCCAGCGGGATCGCCCGGCGGTCGGTGGGGAGCACTCCGCCCTTGCGGCGGGGAATAAGAGAGGTCATGTGAGTCGCCTACCCCGGAGCCTGCCAGGGGCAAACCGCGACCTCGGGCCGCGCAGCTGACCGAACCGGCCGGGGGTGGTCGATCCTCGTATCGCGTGACGTTACGGCGCTCGACCACCCCTCACGGAGGGATGGGTCACCCCTGTGGGATCATCGGGACCATGCCGCTCTCGGTGAACCCGGATCGCGTGATGACCGCGCCGCTGGCCGCGACTGGGCTGATGGGCGGTTTTGCCATCGCCGTGGGCACGGGCTCGCGCCCGCTGGGCGGAGTGTTCATGGCCGCCTGCGGCCTGCCCTGCATCGCCGTCTGGCTTCGGCGCGACGGCGGCGGGACCGCGGCCGGCCTGACCGGGGCGGGTCTCGGAGCCTTCGCGCTCTCCCACGTGCTCGGTCACGTGATCGGGGCGTGGCCGGCCGTGATCGGCGTGTCCGCCGTGACCGCCGGCCTCTGCTGGCGGTTCTCCGACGCGCGTTCGCGGACGGTCCTCAGCCGGCCGGCAGCAGCTGGCTCACCGAGAACGCCGCGCCCCGCGGATCGGCCAGAACCGTCCGCCTGAAGCTGCCCGCGTCAGTGGCGCCGGCGATCACCTGTCCCCCCAGCCCCGGGGCCGCGGCGGCGGCGCTCCGCGCGTCGGCGATGCGGAAGTCAATACTCCAACCGGCCGGGGCGCCATCGCTGGTTGTCATCACCGCCACCACGTCGCGGGGCACCGGCTGCTCGGGCTCACCGCCGACGTAGCCGGGCAGGCGCCAGAGCCAGAAGGGAAGGCCCGGGATGGTCTCGGTGACCTCGGACCTCCAGCCGAACAGCTCACCGTAGAACGCCTCAGACCGCTCGGGATCGGGGGTGGCGAGCAGGCTCATGGACCAGGTCGACGGCTCATTGACCCGGGCCGCGCCCGAGCGCGTCTGCGCCTGCCAGAGGCAGAACACCGCGCCGCAGGGGTCGGCGAGCACGGCCAGGCGGCCGGCCGGCGAGGCGTCCCAGTCCTCGAGCACGATCTCCGCCCCGGCCCTGCGCGCCCGGTCCGTCGCGCCGGCGAGATCGTCGACGGCAACATGCGTGTACCAGGCCGCCGGCGGAGGCTCGACCCCGCCGGGGAGCGGAGCGATGCCGGCCACATCGGCGCCGTCGAGCCGAGCGACGAGATACTCGCCGGAAGGATCCCCCGAGGGCTCACCAGAGCCGGCGAAGCTCCAGCCGAACAGGCCGCCGTAGAAGCGCTGGGCGGCCTCCGGCTTGTCGGTCAGGGTCTCGACCCAGCAGGGGACACCATTGGGATAGCTGTTACGAGTGCTCATCTCCGTCACCTCCTGGTCCGCTTTTGATTGCGCTACCCTACCATCTAGTTGGAAAAACCAACCTAAATTCTGTGACCGTGACCTCTCAGCGCACCTATGCCGACTCGTGCGGGATCGCCCGGGCACTGGACTGCGCGGGCGAGCGCTGGGCGCTGCTCGTTGTGCGCGAGCTCATGCTGGGGCCGAAGCGGTTCACCGACCTCCGGGAGGGCATACCCGGCATCGGCCCGGATGTGCTCGCCCAGCGCCTGCGCGATCTGGAGGCGGCCGGCGTCCTCAGGCGCCGGCGGCTGCCCCGGCCGGCGGCCGCCAGCGTCTACGAGCTGACCGAATGGGGAGCCGAGCTCGAGCCTGTACTGCTCGCCCTGGGACGGTGGGGGGCTCGCGCCCCGCTCCCCGAGCGGCCGCGACCGCTGAGTCCCGATGCCCTGGCCCTGGCGCTCGAGACGACATTTGACCCAGCCTCGGCCCCGCCGGACGGCGACGCCCGCCGCTACCAGCTGAACCTCGACGAGCACGAGTTCGTCGTCAGGCTCAGCGCCGCCGGGATCGAGGTTCACCGCGGCCAGGCCGAGGGGCCGGAGCTGGTCCTGGATACCGACCCGGCGACGATGACCGCCCTGCTCTGGCACGGCCTCCGGGTCGCCGAGGCCCGGCGCGAGGGGACTCTGCGCCTGGAGGGCAGCGCCCGCGAGGCAACCCGGTTTATGGAGTATTTCCCGACGCCGGAGCCGGCGCAGCGGTAGCGCGTCCCCGGGTCCGGCGGAGGGCTAAGCTGCGGCGGGGATGACCTACACGACCGTAGAGGCACGTCAGAAGGTGCTCGGCGACATGAGCATCGCCACCGAGCAGATCGCGGTCTCGATGGCAGCCCTCGGCGAGGCCTACGAGCAGCTTGACGAGCACGCGGCCGATGTGCTCGAAGAGCAGCTGTTTCGCCCGGTCCAGCACGCCTACGGCCGCATCCAGCGGACGCTGAACGAGTTCGCCGCGCGCAGCGGCCTACCCGGGAGGACGTTCTCAGCCCACAGCCCCGGGCCGCAGTCGCAGTCGGTGCAGGCATTGATCGAGCGCGCCGTGCTCGCCTCCGGAGAGGCCGACCAGACGATCGCCGAGCTCCAGGATTCGATGCTCCCCGTCGAGGTGGGCGACACCGAGCTCCGGGCGGGGCTGGCTCAGGCCCGCGAGGCCCTGAGCACGGTTCCGGTCCGGGCTCGGGCGCTGACGAGGACAGTTGGCCGGTAACCGCGGCCGCGCCGCAGCCCGGCAGGCCGGACTCGTGGCCCTGGCCGCGGTACTCCTGACCCTGGCCGGGCTGGGCGGGACAGCGCAGGCCAAGGGGGCTCACGGGAGCGCCGAGCAGGTCTGGGCGACCGATCTGAAGCCCGGCCTGCGAGTCAGCCTGATCAGCCCGCGCGGGCGGCTGATCGCCACCCGGCGGGCGGACGGCCTGGGCGGCGTCCTGTTCCGCCATGTGAGGCCGGGACGCGGTTACGAGATCCGCCAGGGTGCCCTGCACTCCGGCCGCCTGACCGTGTTCAGCGACCGCTCGGCACCGCCCAGCACGCGGCTCTACCGCCAGCGCATCCCCACCTCGGGCTACGGCTACCTGACGACGCGCGACGGCACGCAGCTGGCCATCGACGTGCACCTGCCCGGAGGCCCGGGCCCGTATCCGACGCTGGTCGAGTACTCGGGCTACGGATATGCCAATCCGGCCGGTCCCGAGAGTGGCATCGCCCCGGTGGCCAACCTGCTCGGCTTCGCCGTCGTCGACGTGAACATGCGCGGTACCGGCTGCTCTGGTGGCGCATATGACTTCTTCGAGCCACTCCAGAACCTTGATGGTTATGACGTGATCGAGACCGTGGCCCACCAGCCCTGGGTGCTGCACCACAAGGTGGGGATGCTCGGGATCAGCTACGGGGCGATCAGCCAGCTGTTCGTAGCCGCCACCGATCCGCCGGATCTGGCCGCGATCGCGCCGTTGTCGACAATCGACTCGACCGCCACCACGCTGTATCCGGGCGGGATCCTCAATACGGGCTTCGCGCTGAAGTTCGGCGAGCAACGCGCGTATGACGCCCGGCCGGCCTCGGCCACCGGCGGTCAGCCGTGGGCGCTGAAGCGCATCCAGCAGGGTGACACCACCTGCCGGCAGAACCAGGCCATGCACGGCGAGGCGGCGAACCTGATCGCCGAGGTCCGCGCCAATTCCCACTACGTCCCGTCGGTCGCTGACCCGCTGGCCCCGATCACGTTCGTCAAGCGGATCCATGCCCCGACGTTCCTGGCCTGCCAGTTCACCGACGAGCAGACCGGGGCGCACTGTCCCGACCTGGCCGCCCACTTCACCGGCACGCGGCGCAAGTGGTTCACGTTCACCAACGGGACCCACATCGATTCACTCGATCCCGAGACGTTCAACCGCTGGTTCGATTTCCTCGAGCTCTACGTGGCCCGCCGCGCTCCGCACCTGACCGCGACTCAGCAGGCGCTCGTGCCCACGATCTACTCGGCGGTGATGGGAGTACCCGGCGTCACCCTGCGGGCCGATCCGCTCCAGGAGCACTCGAGCTACGCCTCGGCCCTGGCCGCCTTCCAGGCCCTGAAGCCGATCCGGGTCCTGTTCGATAACGGCGCCGGCGGCGCGCCCGGTCAGCCCTACCCGGGCTTCGAGCGGTCGTTCTCGCGGTTCCCGGTCCCCGGCACCCGCGCCGAGTCCTGGTACCTGGGCCGGGGCGGCGCGCTGGCCGGCTCGCCGGCGTCCAGAGCCGGCGCCGACCGCTTCACCTGGAACCCGCGCGCTCGTCCGGCCACCGACTACTCGGGCAGCGATGACGGCAGCGGCCTCTGGCGGGCGACCCCCAACTACCACTGGAGCCAGAACCCCCGCGGGAGCGCGGCGGCCTACGTGAGCGCGCCGCTTCGCTCCACCACCACCGTGCTGGGCGGTGGCGCGGTCCAGCTGTGGCTGCGCTCCTCGGCCCCGAGCGTCGACCTCCAGGTGACGGTGAGCGAGGTGCGGCCCGACGGCAAGGAGACCTTCGTCCAGAACGGCTGGCTGCGCGCCGACGAGCGCAAGCTCGATCCCGCCCAGAGCACGCTGCTGGCACCGGTGCCCACGCTGCGGGCGCGCGACGTGCGCGCCCTCCCGCGCGGGCGCTACGTCGAAGTCACAGTGCCGCTCTACTACGAGGGTCACGTCTACCGGCGCGGCTCGCGGATCCGGATCGTGATCTCGGCACCGGGCGGGGACCAGCCGGTGTGGGCGTTCGCCGAGACCCAGCCCCGCGGTACGGCCACGGTGACGATCGCCCACTCACGGCGCTACCCGTCGCGGGTCGTGCTCCCGGTCGTGCGCGGCCTCCGGGTGAGCACCGGGCTGCCGCCGTGCCCGGGGTTGCGCGGGGAGCCCTGCCGGCCCTACCAACGCTACGCCAACCACTCGGTGCCGATGGTCGGTTAGCGCCTCGTGGCCCGGGGTAGTTGCCTCCGCAATGAATCCGCCCGCCGCGGCCGGACCGGAGACCCCGATCACCGCCGAGATCAGTCTCACCGTCAACGGGAGAAGTCACTCGCTGACCGTCGACACGCGCACCTCCCTGCTCGACCTGCTGCGCGAGCAGCTCGACCTGACCGGGGCCAAGAAGGGGTGTGACCACGGCCAGTGCGGGGCCTGCACGGTGATCGTCGACAGGCAGCGGGTCAATGCCTGCCTGGCCCTCGCGGTGGCCCACGACGGCGCTGAGCTGACCACGGTCGAGGGGCTGTCCGACGGGGAGCAGTTCTCGGCCCTCCAGCAGGCCTTCCTCGACCACGACGCCTTCCAGTGCGGCTACTGCACTCCGGGCCAGCTCTGCTCGGCTACGGCCATGCTCGACGAGCTGCACGAGGGGTGGCCGAGCGCGGTCACTCCGCCGGGCGCCGCGCCGGAGCCGACCCCGGAGGAGATCCGGGAGCGGATGAGCGGCAACCTCTGCCGCTGCGGGGCCTACGCCAACATCGTCCCGGCGATCGCCGAGGTCGCCGGTTGAGGCCGTTTCGCTACGCGCGGCCCGCGGCGACAGAGGAGGCCGTGGCCCTGCTGGGGCGCGAGCCCGAGAGCCGTTACCTGGCCGGGGGCACCAACCTGGTCGACCTGATGCGCCTCGGCGTCGAGACCCCGGCCACGTTGATCGACGTCAACCACCTCGGCCTCGACGGCATCGAGCCGACGCCGGGCGGCGGCCTGATGGTCGGCGCCGGAGTGCGCAACAGTGCGCTGGCCGTCGATGTCCGCGTCGGCGAGCGCTACCCGCTGCTCTCCCAGGCCCTCCTGAACGGTGCCTCGGGCCAGCTGCGAAACCTGGCCACGGTGGGCGGCAACCTGCTCCAGCGCACGCGCTGCGTCTACTTCCAGGACCCCACCAAGCCCTGCAACAAGCGACGGCCGGGCAGCGGGTGCCCGGCCCGGGAGGGCGAGCACCACAACCTGGCCGTGCTCGGACACTCCGAGCACTGCATCGCCACGCATCCCTCGGACATGGCGGTGGCCCTGGCGGCGCTCGACGCCACGGTTCATGTGCAGGGCGCCGCCGGGCCCCGCCGGCTGCCGCTGGACGAGCTCTACCGCCTGCCCGGCGAGCATCCCGAGCGGGAGACGACCCTGGCCCCCGATGAGCTGATCACCGCCGTCGAGCTGGCGCCTCCGCCCGGCGGGAGCTCGCACTACCGCAAGGTGCGCGAGCGGCGCTCCTACGCCTTCGCGCTCGTCTCGGTCGCGGCGATCCTGGCCACCGGGGCCGATGGGACTGTGACCGAGGTCCGGCTGGCCTTTGGCGGCGTGGCCCCGGTGCCCTGGCGGGCGAGGAGGGCGGAGGCGGCGCTGCGCGGGGGGCCGGGCGACGCCGAGCGCTTCCGCGACGCGCTGCGGGCGGAATTGGCGACGGCCGCTCCGCTCCCCGGCAACACCTACAAGCTGCCTCTGCTCGAGAACATGGCCGTGCGCACCCTGACCGACCTGGCGCAGGCGACAGCCGGGCGGAGGCTCGGATGAGCGCCACCGTCGCCCCGCCGACCGAGGGGCTGCGTCGTGTCGAGGGGCGCGAGAAGCTGACCGGTACCGCTCGCTACGCCTATGAGCACTCTCCGGGAGCCGAGATCGCCTATGCCGTGCTCGTCCAGGCGACGATCGCCCGCGGTGCGGTGATCGCGGTCCAGGCCGATCCGGTGCTCGCCCTGGCCGGGATGCGGGCGGTGATCTGGGCCGGCAACGCTCCCCGGCTGGCCGACGGCGCCGAGGGCGAGCTGGCCGTCCTGCAGTCCCGCCGGGTCGCCTATCGGGGCCAGATCGTCGCGGTCGTCGTGGCCGACAGCCTCGAGGCGGCTCGCCGAGGCGAGCAACTCCTCCGGGTCGAGTATGCCCCCGAGGGTCACGACGTGACCCTGCGCGAGGACCACCCCGGTCTGTACAAGCCCGACAAGGTCAACCCGAGCTACCCGGCCGACACCGAGCGGGGTGAATTCGAGGCGGCCTGGGCCGGCGCCGCGGTCAGGGTGGACGAGACCTACCGCACTCCGGCCGAGCACAACCACCCGATGGAGCCGCACGCCTCGGTGGCGGTGTGGCGCGGGGACGGGATCACGGTGTACGACTCCAATCAGGGCTCGTACATGGCCGCTCAGACCCTGGCCGAGGCGTTCGGCCTCGAGCCCGAGCAGGTCGAGGTGATCTCCCACCACGTGGGCGGCGGGTTCGGCTCCAAGGGCACCCCCCGGCCGACGGTGATCGCCGCCGTGATGGCCGCCCGCGTGGTCGGACGGCCGGTCAAGCTGGCCGCCACCCGCCAGCAGATGTTCTCGCTGACCGGCTACCGGACGCCGACCATTCAGCGGCTGCGCCTCGGAGCGAACCGGGACGGTCGCCTGGCCGCCGTGGCCCACGACGTGTTCGAGCAGAGCTCGACCGTGCAGGAGTTCGCCGAGCAGACCGCGCTGGCCACGCGCAAGATGTACGACTGCGTCAACACCCGGACCGCGCATCGCCTGGTCCGGCTCGACGTGCCCACCCCGTCGTGGATGCGGGCCCCGGGTGAATGCCCGGGCATGTTCGCCTTGGAGTCGGCCGTGGATGAGCTGGCCTGCGCGCTGGGACAGGACCCGGTCGAGCTGCGGATCGCTAACGAGCCCGAGCGCGATCCCGAGAGCGGGCTCGAGTTCTCGAGTCGCAACCTGGTTGCCTGCCTGCGCGAGGGCGCCGAGCGCTTCGGCTGGTCAGAGCGCGATCCGCGTCCGGGCGTTCGCCGCGACGGACGCTGGCTATACGGCTCCGGGGTCGCCGCCTCCACCTACCCCGCTCGCCGCCGGCCTTCGGTGGCCAGCGCCCGGGTCGGCGACGCCGGTCGCTTCACCGTGGCCATCGCCGCCGCCGACATCGGCACGGGGGCGCGCACGGTGCTCACCCAGGTCGCCGCCGAGACGCTCGGCGTCGGCCCCGAGCGGGTCGAGATGGAGATCGGCGAGAGCCGGTTCGGTCAGGCCATGCTGGCCGGCGGCTCGATGGGCACGGCATCGTGGGGCAGCGCGGTCCGGGCCGTCTGCGCCCGGCTCCGCGAGCTGATCGGCGACGGAGCTCCGGAGCCCGGCATCGAGGCCACCTACGACACCGCCGAGGACGTGGAGGCCGACGCCGAGCTCTCCCGCCACGCCTTCGGGGCTCAGTTCATGGAGGTCCGCGTCGATGCCGACACCGGCGAGGTAGCGGTGGCTCGGGCGCTGGGCGTGTTCGCCGCCGGGCGGATCATCAACCCGGTGACCGCGCGCTCCCAGTTCATCGGCGGGATGACGATGGGCATCGGCATGGCCCTGCACGAGGAGAGCCTGCTCGACCCGCGGTTCGGCGACTACGTCAACCACGACCTGGCCGGCTACCACATCCCGAGCTGTGCCGACATCGAGGACATCGAGGCGGTCTGGGTCGATGAGGAGGATCCGCGCGTGAATCCCCTGGGGGCCAAGGGCATCGGGGAAATAGGCATCGTCGGCACCGCGGCCGCGGTGGCCTAGGCCGTCCATCACGCCACGGGCATACGCGTCCGCGAGCTGCCGATCGTCCCCCCGCGGCTGATCGCCGCCGGACTCGCCCCCGGCCTCGGCGACTGAGCGGCCGGGTCGCGGCCAGCCCCCGAGTGCCGTAGTTGCAGCGGATGCGGCCGTCGAGGCGTGCCGCTACAGTCGGTTGCACGACATGGGTTCCTATGCCCCCGGTGCGGCTCCCGCGCCTCCGTCTCCTCAGTCGTCGACGTCCCTGACGGCGCCGGATGACTCCCCGGACCCGTTAGCCGGCGTACGGGCGGTCAAGATGCCGCTGGTCGACCGGCTGGCCAGCGCGGTCATCACCGGCGCGCCGCCGGTCCTGGTCGCTGCTCGGCATGTGGCTGGGCTGGAACAACGGCCTGCTCGTCTGGCAGGACCTGCTCGTGCTGGCCATCTTCTACGCGGTGCATCGGCTCCGGCGTCACGGTCGGCTTTCACCGCCTGCTCACCCACCGCAGCTTCAAGTGCCACCGGCTGACCCGGGCGGGTTCGCCGCCCTCGGCTCGGCGGCGGCCGAGGGTCCGGTGATCGACTGGGTGGCCACCCACCGCAAGCACCACCAGTTCTCCGACGAGGCCGGCGACCCGCACAGCCCGCATCTGACCACCGCCACGGCTGGCGGGGCGAGCTCTGGGGCTTCGTCCACGCCCACATCGGCTGGGTGTTCTCCGACATGGAGGTGGCCGACGAGCAGCGCTACGCCAAGGACCTGCTCGCCGACCCGCTGGATCAGGTTCGTCGACCGGACGTTCGTGCTCTGGGTGGTGGCCGGGCTGGCGCGCCGCCTTCGGGCTCGGCGTCGCGCTCACCGGGACGCGTGTCCGGCGGCCTGACCGCGCTGCTGTGGGGCGGGGCGGCGCGGATCTTCTTCGTGCACCACGCGACGTTCAGCATCAACTCGGTGTGCCACTACTTCGGCCGCCACGAGTACGACACCGGCGATGAGTCGCGCAACGTGTTCTGGCTGGCCATCCCCACCTGGGGCGAGGCCTGGCACAACAACCACCACGCCTTCCCGACCTCCTACCGGCACGGCCTGCGCCGCTGGCAGATCGATCCCTCGGCGGGGATGATCCGCCTGCTGGAGATGACCGGGCTGGCCTGGGACGTCGTGCGCGTGGACCCGGCTCGCCGGGCCCGCAAGCAGCTGGCCACGCAGCAAGCCTGACTCGGCGGGGAGGCGAAGGGCGCGCGGGACCGCTAAGCTCGCCTGCCGTGGCGTTCTCCAACCCGGCACCCCTGCGCCGTGAGCTGGCGGCCGCGCTGCCCGAGCGCCCGTTCGCGTCCGCTTCTGGGACGGCACGCACCGTCCCGGCCACCGCAGCCCGACGGCCCGACTTCGAGATCCACTCGCCCGAGGCGCTGGCCCACGTGCTCCGCGCCCCGGGCGAGCTCGGGCTGGGCCGGGCCTACGTGCTCGGGCTGATCGACGTCGACGACATCGAGAAGGCGCTGCGCGTCGTCGACACGCTTCGAGCCGCCATCGCTGTCGCCCGGGCAGATCGCCCGCCTCGGCCTCGCCGTGGTCCGGGCGCTGCGGCCTGGTCTCAGCCCCCCCGGCGCGCCGGCCTCGGAGCTGCGGCTGACCGGCGAGCGCCACACGCCCGGGCCGCGACCGGCGGGCGGTCCGCTACCACTACGACGCCGGCAACGAGTTCTTCGCCCTGTTCCTGGACGAGTCGATGACCTACAGCTGCGCCTACTTCCAGGGCGGGCGCCCAGACCCTCGAGGAGGCCCAGCAGGCCAAGCTCGACCTGGTGTGCCGGAAGCTGGCCCTGACCGAGGGCGAGCGGGTGCTCGACGTGGGCTGCGGCTGGGGAAGCTTCGCCATCCACGCCGCCCAGAACTACGGCGTCAAGGTGCTCGGCGTCACGCTGTCCGAGCGCCAGGTCAAGCTCGGCCGCGAGCGGGTCCGAGCAGGCCGGGCGTCGAGGACCTGGTGGAGCTCCGCGTTTCGCCGACTACCGAGAGCTGGCCGGGGAGCAGTTTGACGCGATCTCGAGCATCGGCATGGTCGAGCACGTGGGGGAGGAGCGCATCGACCTCTACATGCGCACGCTGAACGATCTCCTGCGCCCCGGCGGCCGGCTGCTCAACCACGGCATCGCCAAGCTGATGGACTTCGACACCAAGGACGAGGGCGCGTTCTCCGAGCGCTTCGTGTTCCCCGACGGCGTGCCGCTGCCGCTCTCGCGGATCGAGCTCGCCCTGGAGCGCACCGGGCTGGTCACCCGGCACGTGGAGGGCCTGCCCGACGACTACGCCGAGACGCTGCAAGTACTGGATCGCCAGCTTCGAGGAGCGCTACGACGAGGCGGTGCGCCTGGCCGGGATCGGAGCGCGCGCGGGTCTGGAGGATCTACCTGCGCGCCGCGCGCCAGGGCTTCCTCACCGGCTGGGCCTCGGTCTACCAGGTGCTGGCCGGCAAGCCGGCGTAACGCGTCGGGCGGGTGATCACGGGAGCCCGTCTGGGCCGCGATCGCCGGAGCCGCGAGCCTGCCGCGACTCCGACGAACGAGTGAGTGATCAGACCGCGGCGGGCGCCGGCGCGGCGTCGGGCGCCTGAGCCGGGACCGTCGGCTCGGCGGGGGCGGCCTGCGACTCCGCGTACGCGTGCGCGCCGGCGGCGCCCGCGATCCGAGCAGCAGGGCGGTGAGGCGCCCCCTTGCTGCCGTAGGCTCGCTGCCGGGCGCCGGTCGATCGACGGGGAGCCCGGGCCGGTCTCGGCCAGCGCCAGGGCAGCGGCGATCAGCACCGGCGTTGTACTCGTAACCACCATCGCTGACCCAGGGGCCGTTCTTGAGGTGGACTCGGTTGATGGCGGTGAGCATCGTCGGCGATCAGCGCCGCTGAGGCCAGCGGGGTGGCCGCGCCGAGCGCGAGCAGCGCGCCGCCGCCGGCCTCGCTCAGGCCGGCGGCCAGCGCGTGGTGCTTGCCGGGTCGCAGACCCAGGCTCCTCGAAGAACTGACCGGTGCCTTCGAGGCCGTGGCCGCCGAACCAGCCGAACAGCTTCTGGGTGCCGTGGCCGATGAAGTAGCCACCGACGATGAGGCGCAGGAGAAGTCGTCCAATTTTCACGTCTGACCCTACCTTTCCGGGTTCATTGACTACGCAACCATTAGCGCGTGACGTTCGCGTATACATCGCGGCCTCCGAGAGCGGGACGGGCTTGAACCGACGCTAGGAGTATGGTCCGGCTCTAGCGCCGGCAACACAGAGGAGAGGGAATGAGCAGCACCGTCAACGTGTCGTCTCAACGTCAACGGCGTCGAGCACGAGCTCGAGGTCGAGCCGCGCCTGCTGCTGGTCCACGCGCTGCGTGACCAGCTCGGTCTGACCGGCACCCACGTCGGGTGCGACACGTCCAACTGCGGTGCCTGCACCGTCCACCTGAACGGCGAGGCGGTCAAGTCCTGCACGATCCTCGCCGTTCAGGCCGAGGGCGAGCAGGTGACCACGATCGAGGGGCTGGGAACCGAGGACAACCTGCATCCCATGCAGGAGGCGTTCTGGAACAACCACGGCCTCCAGTGCGGTTACTGCACGCCGGGGATGATCATGGCCGCCGCGGCGCTGCTGACCGAGAATCCCGACCCGAGCGAGCACGAGGTGCGCCACGCCCTGGAGGGCAACCTCTGCCGCTGCACCGGCTACCACAACATCGTCAAGGCGGTGCTGGACGCCGCCTCGAAGTCGGGCTCGGCGCAGGTGTCGGCATGAGCGTCGTCGGCGATGCGCCCACCGGCCACGTCGGCAAGGCCATGCGCCGCAAGGAGGACCCGCGCCTGATCACCGGGCGGGCGCGCTACATCGACGACATCTCGTTGCCGGGCACGCTGTGGGCCTCGCTCGTCCGCTCGCCCGAGGCCCACGCCAAGATCGTCTCGATCGACACCTCGGCGGCGAGCGCGCGGCCGGGCATGCACGCGCGTGTACACCGGGCGAGGACATGGCCGATCTGGGCGGCCCGCTGCCCATGGCCTGGGCCCCGCCCGGGGTCGAGGTGGCCAACCCCGAGCACTGGCCGCTGGCCCGCGGGACGGTCAACCATGTCGGCGATCCCGTGGCCGTGGTCATCGGCGAGGATCGCTACGCGGTCTCGGACGCGGCCGAGGACGTGCTCGTCGAGTACGAGCCGCTGCCCGTCGTGGTCGACCCGGAGAAGGCGCTCGAGGGCTCAGCCCGTTGGTGCACGAATCGCTGGGCACCAACAAGGTGCACGAGTGGTCGCTGCCCGGCGGCGACGTCGAGGCCGGTTTCGCCGAGGCCGACGTGGTCGTCGAGCGGCGCGTGGTCAACCACCGCATCGCCGGGGCGCCGATCGAGTGCCGCGGCGTGCTGGCCGACTACCGGGCCGGTTCGCTGACCCTGTGGACCTCCACCCAGGTGCCCCACTTCGTCCGCCTGTTCATGGCCCTGCTGCTCGGGCTTGTCGAGGATCACGTGCGGGTGATCGCTCCCGAGGTGGGCGGCGGTTTCGGCTCAAAGCTCCAGGTCTACGGCGAGGAGCTGATGGCCTGCTGGGCCTCGCGCAAGCTGGGGCGGCCGGTGAAGTGGATCGAGACCCGGACCGAGAACATGGCCGTCGCCCACCAGGGCCGCGACCAGATCTCCCACACCAAGATGGGCGCCAAGCGCGACGGCACGATCACCGCCTTCCACGTGAAGATCGTGGCCGACTTCGGGGCCTACAACATGCTCCTCACGCCGCTGATCCCATCGCTGGGGGCGTTCGTGATGGGGGGCTGTTACAAGATCCCCAACGTCCAGACCGACATCAGTCGGAGTGTTCACCAACAAGTGCCCGACCGACGCCATCCGCGGTGCCGGCCGGCCCGAGGCGACCCACATGCTCGAGCTGACCCTCGACGCGATGGCCCACGAGCTGGGCATGGACCCGCTGGAGATCCGCCGCAAGAACTTCATCGCAGCCGAGGACTTCCCGGCCGAGGTGGCCACCGGGGTCGTCTACGACTCGGGCAACTACCCGGGCACGCTCGACAAGCTGCTCGAGCACTTCGACGTGGAGGCCTTCCGGCGCGAGCAGGCGCAGCAGCGCGAGGCAGGGCGTCTACCGCGGGGTCGGCTTCTGCACCTACACCGAGATCTGCGGCCTGGCCCCGTCGCGGGTCACCGGCCCGGCCGGGGTCGGCGTGCAGGCCGGCCTGTGGGAGTCGGCCATGGTCCGCGTCCACAACACCGGCGCGGTCACCGTCTACACCGGCACCTCGCCGCACGGCCAGGGCCTGGACACGGCGATGGCCCAGATCGTGGCCGACAAGCTCGGCGTCGACCCCGCGGTGGTCGAGGTGGTGCACGGCGACACCGCCACCGGCCCCGAGGGCCGGGGCACCTACGGGTCACGCTCGCTGGCCACCGGCGGCGAGGCGGTAGCGCGAGCCACCGACAAGGTGGCCACGAAGGCCAAGGCGATAGTCGCCGCCGAGCTCGAGGCGGCGGCCGAGGACATCGAGGTCGCCGATGGGAAGTTCAGCGTCCGGGGCTCGCCGGACAAGGGCATGGCGCTGGCCGACATCGCCGGCGTGGCCTACATCGGAGCTGTGCCCGAGGGAATGGAGCCGGGGCTCGAGGAGACGACGTTCTATGACCCCGAGAACTTCGTCTTCCCGTTCGGCGCCCATGCCTGCGTCGTCGACGTGGATCCCGAGACCGGCAAGGTCAAGGTGGTCCGCTACGTGGCCGTGGACGACTGCGGCCGGGCCATCAACCCGATGCTGATCGACGGCCAGGTCCACGGCGGGATCGTCTACGGCATCGGCCAGGCCCTGTACGAGCGGGTCCACTACGACGAGGAGGGCCAGCTGGTCACGGGCACGTTCGTCGACTACGCGCTGCCCACCGCGGCGGAGCTGCCCAGCTTCGAGACCGACCGCACAGAGACGCCCTCGCCGGTCAATTCGCTCGGCGCCAAGGGCGTCGGCGAGGCGGGGACGATCGCGGCCAGCGCCGCGGTCACCAACGCCGTGATCGACGCCCTGCGCCCGCTGGGTGTCGAGTTCATCAACATGCCCCTCAGCCCGATGCGGGTGTGGGAGGCCATCGCCGAGGCCAAGGGAGGTGCGGCATGATTCCCGGCCGCGTTCGATTACCGGGCGCCGGAGTCGCTCGAGGAGGTCATCCGCGAGCTGCAGGAGAACGGCGACGAGGCCAAGCTCTTGGCCGGCGGGCACTCGCTGATCCCGCTGATGAAGCTGCGACTGGCTACGCCCGCGCTGCTGGTGGACATGCGCAAGCTCCCCGGGCTGCACGGCGTGGAGCGCCAGAACGGCAGTTGGCGGATCGGCGCGCTCACGCCCCACGCGGTGCTCGAGCGCTCGACCGAGCTCGGGCTCGTCGTCCACGGTGGCGGGCACGATCGCCGACCCCCAGGTGCGCAACCGGGGAACGATCGGCGGCTCGCTGGCCCACGGCGACCCGGCCTCCGACCTGCCGGCGGCGATGCTGCTGACCGAGGCGAGGTCACCCTGCAGGGTCCGGACGGCCAGCGAACGGTGGCCGCAGCCGACCTGTTCCAGGACTATCTGGAGACGGCGGTCGGGGCCGAGGAGGTGCTGACCGAGGTCCGGATCTCAGCGCTCGACGGCTACGGCCACGGCTATGAGAAGTTCAACCGCCGCTCCGAGGACTGGGCCATGGTCGCGGTCAGCGCCGTGGTCAAGGTCTCCGACGGACGGATCGAGGATGTGCGGGTCGGCCTGACCAACATGGCTTCGACGCCGCTGCGGGCCACCGCGGTCGAGGAGGCGCTGCGCGGCCAGGAGGCCTGCGCCGAGAGGATCGCCCGGGCCGCCGAGCAGGCGGCGGAGGGCACCAACCCCCCGGCCGACCTGAACGCCAGCGCCGACTACAAGCGCCACCTGGCCCGCGTGCTGTGCCGCCGGGCGTTGAGCCGAGGCGGCGGGCCTCTGAGCCTGGACGGACTGTCGGACGTGACGCCCGCGGAGATCGACTCGGTCGAGTCCGCGGGCGCCGCCCTGGCCGCGCAGGGCTACCTGGCCGACCGCGCCGCTGGCCCTGGCCGTCCACCTGGCCGTAACGCTCGAGCAGCCGCTGCTCCTGGAGGGCGAGGCGGGCGTGGGCAAGACCGAGGTGGCGCGGGCCCTGGCCGAGGCACTCGGGGCGCGGCTGATCCGCCTGCAGTGCCACGAGGGGATCGACCTTCACCACGCCGTCTATGACTGGGACTACTCACGCCAGCTGCTGGCCCTGCGGGCGGCCGAGGGCGGCGTCGACGAGGGCGAGCTGTTCGCCCGGCGCTTTCTGCTACGGCGGCCGCTGCTCGAGGCGCTCGAGGCCGATCCCTCGGCCCCCGTGGTGCTGCTGATCGACGAGATCGATCGGGCCGACGATGAGTTCGAGGCCTTCCTGCTCGAGTTCCTGTCCGACTTCGCGGTCACGATCCCCGAGCTGGGGACGGTGACCGCGCAGCGCCGGCCGATCGTGGTCCTGACCTCGAACCGGACGCGCGAGCTGCACGATGCGCTCAAGCGGCGCTGCCTCTACCACTGGATCGACTACCCGAACGCCGAGCGCGAGCGGGAGATCGTCCACGCGCGGCTGCCCGGGGTGCCCGAGGCGGTCGCCGCGCGGGTGGTGGCGGCGGTGGGCCGGCTGCGCGAGCAGGGTGACCTCTACAAGCTGCCCGGGGTGGGGGAGACGATCGTCTGGGCCCAGGCGCTGCTGGCCGTGGGCGATGAGGACGTCGGCCTCGACGAGACGCTCGGCGCGGCCCTGAAGGTGCATGAGGATCTGCTCCGGGTGCGCGAGCGCGGAGTGCTCGATGGCGTCTGAAGCGGTTGTCGCGCCCCTGAGCGAACTGGCCGCGGCGATGCGCCTGCAGGGCTCGCGGGTGGGCGTGGGCGAGCTGCTGGGCGCCCACCGGGCGCTGTCGGCGGTGGACTGCGCCTCCCGCGAGGATGCCCGGCTGGCGCTGCGGGCCGTGCTGTGCTCCGAGCGGCTCGACCTGCACCGTTTCGAGCTGGCCTTCGTGTCGGTGTTCGGCGACGGCCGGGGACCGGCGGGACTCGACTCGCCGCTGTCGGAGCTGGGGGCGATCGAGCGGGCCGCCCTGCCCAGCATGGGGATGCCCGACGTGGCCGGGCGCCAGGCTCAGGAGGGCTCTGAACCGGTCCCGGCGGCCTGGAGCGAGATCGAGCTGCTGCACGACAAGGACTTCGCCCGCTACACGCCCGACGAGATCGCCGCCGCCCGCGAGCTGATCGCCCGCCTGGCCCGCCGTCACCCCACCCGCCTGTCCCGGCGGACCCGGGCCTCGCGCCGGCGTGAGCACACGCCGGATCTGCGCCGCACCGTCCACGCCTCGCTGCGCACCGGGGGCGACCCCGTGCACCGCCGCTGGCGCGCCCCGACCCGGCGCCCGCGCCAGCTGGTCCTGGTCTGTGACGTGTCGGGCTCGATGTCCCCCTACGCGCGCATGCTCCTGCAGTACATGCACGCCTGCGTAGCCGCCCGCCGCCGGGTGGAGGCGTTCGCCTTCGGCACCCGCCTGACCCGCATCACCCACGAGCTGGCCGGCCGCGACCACGACCGGGCGCTGGACCGGGCCGCCGCGGCGGTCACCGACTTCTCCGGCGGGACCCGGATCGGCGCGGCCCTGGCCGAGCTCAACCGCGTCCACGGCCGCCGGCTGGGGCGCGGCGCGGTGGTGGTGATCCTGTCCGACGGCTGGGACCGCGGCGACCCTGAGCGAGCTGGCGGCCGAGATGGCCCGGCTGCGCCGGGCCGCCCACCAGCTGGTCTGGCTCAACCCGCTGGCCGCCCACCCCGACTACGAGCCGCTGACGCGCGGGATGCGGGCCGCCGTTCCCCATACCGATGAGCTGCTGGCCGGCAACTCGCTGGCCTCGCTTGAGCAGCTGGCGGCGATATTGGAGGCGATGTGAACGACCTACTGCCCGAGCTCCAGACCTGGATCGACCGCGGTGACCGCATCGCGCTGGCCACCGTGGTGGCGGTCAAGAAGTCGGCCCCCCGGCCGCCGGGGGCCAAGATGGCCGTCAACGAGTCAGGGGAGATCATCGGCGCGGTCTCAGGCGGCTGCGTCGAGGGTGCGGTGATCGAGATCGCCGACGAGGTGCTGCGGGGGGCGCCCCCCCGGCGCGTCCAGTTCGGGATCGCCGACGAGGAGGCCTGGGACGTGGGCCTGCCCTGTGGGGGGGAGATCGACGTGTGGGTCCAGGAGCTGGTACCCGGGCCCGTTCGTCGACATCGCCGCGTCCGGCGGGCGGGCGGCCGAGATCACCCTGCTCGAGGGCGACGGAGCCGGGGCCAAGCTGGTCGTCGCCGAGGGCGATGGGGTCGTGGCCGGCGCCCTGGGCTCGCCCGAGCGCGACGCCGAGGCCCAGCGCGACGCCGAGGACCTGATCTGGGCCGAGACCTCGGAGCTGCGCGGCCCGACCTTCGTCGACGTAGTCGGACCGCCACCCCGGCTGATCGTGTTCGGCGCCGTCCCGGTGGCCGCGGCCCTGTGCACGCTGGCGCGGGCGGCCGGCTGGCGCCCGTTCGTGGTCGACCCGCGCACGCGCTTCGCCACCCAGGACCGCTTCCCCGATGCCGAGGCGGTGATCGCCGCCTGGCCCGATGAGGCCTTCGCCCAGCTCGGAGGGATCGACCCCGCCACCTCGATCGCCGTGCTCACCCACGACCCGAAGCTCGACGACGCCGCCCTCGGGATCGCCCTGCGCTCGCCGGCGCGCTTCGTCGGGGCGATGGGCTCGCGACGGGCCCAGGACGCCCGTCGCGAGCGGCTGCTCGCCGCCGGGTTCGAGTCCGAGGATCTGGAGCGGCTGGCCGGCGCCGGTGGGGCTCGATCTCGGGGCGCTCAGCGCCGAGGAGACCGCCCTGTCGATCCTGGCCGAGATGGTGGCGCTCGCCACGGCCGCGACGGTGGGCGGCTGCGCTCCGCCGGCGGGCCGGATCCACGAAGTGGCCGCGTGACGTTGGCGGTCCCGTGATCGCCGGGCTGGTGCTGGCCGCGGGCGCGGGGACGCGTTTCGCCGACGGCGAGAGCAAGCTGCTGGCCGACCTGAGCGGCCGCCCCGTCCTCGAGCACGCGGTGGCCGCCGCCTGCGCGGTGCCCGCGCTGGAGCGCGTGGTGGTGGTACTGGGCGCGCGGGCCGAGGAGGTGCTTTTGCGGGTGCGCTTCGGTCGAGCCGAGGCGGTGGTCTGCCCCGACTGGGCCTCTGGGCAGGCCGCCTCGCTGCGCTGCGGGTTGGCCGCGCTGGGTGCGGCGGCGAAGGTGCTCGTGCTGCTGGGCGACGCGCCGCTGATCACGCCGGCGGCGATCGCGCGCTTCGTGGACGAGCCGGGCGGGACGCGGGCCGTATTCGACGGCCGGCCGGGTCATCCGGTCGTGCTCGGCGTGGCCGAGATCGCGACCGCCGCCGGGCTGGCCGGAGACCGGGGGGCGCGGGATCTGCTGCGCGACGCGCGGCAGATCGAGGCCGGGCACCTATGCTCAGGCCGCGACGTCGACACCCCTGACGATCTGGAGGCCATTCGCCATGAAGCTCGAGCAGTCATTTGAGGTCGCCGCTCCTCTGGAGCGGGTCTGGGAGGCGCTGATCGACGTCGAGCGGGTCGCCCCGTGCCTGCCCGGCGCGTCGGTGACCGGACGTAATGACGACGGCAGCTACAACGGTAGCTTCAAGGTCAAGATCGGCCCGACCTCGGCCGCCTACAGCGGCAAGCTGATGATGGAGAACGTCGATGAGGCTGGTCACACCGCCACCATGCAGGCCCAGGGCACCGACAAACGCGGCCAGGGCGGGGCCAAGGCGACGATCGTCTCCTCGGTGAGCCCGGGGGAGGGCGGCGCCGAGACCACCCGTGTCGAGGTCGTGACCGACTACCACATCACCGGCCGCCTGGCCCGCTTCGGGCGTGGCGGGATGATCGAGGACATCTCCAACCGGCTGCTGGGCGAGTTCGCCAAGTGCCTCCAGACCTCCCTGGCCGGAGGCGGGAGCGGGGCTGAGAGCCCGGCGTCGCAGGACGCCGCGCCGGATGGTGGGGCGCGGAGGGCGGCCGCGCCGGATGGCGAGGCCGGCAGCGAGGCGGTGGCCGGGGCCGCGGCGGTCGGGGCGGCGTCGGTCGGAGCCGAGACGATCGCGGCGGCCGAGCCAGCCGAGGCCGAGCCGGGCAAGGCCGAGGTTCCCACCCCTCCCGCCGCCGCCACTCCACCACCGCTGTCGCCGCCCGTGTCGCCGGCGGCCGGGGCGCCACCACCCGTGTCGCCGCCACCCGTGTCGCCGCCGCCAATGGCCGAATCGGAGCCGGTCGAGGGGCTCTCGCTGATGCTGTCAGTGATCTGGAAGCAGGCCAGGCGCAACCCGGCCCCGGTCCTCGCGCTGGTGTTCGGCTTCCTGCTCGCGCTGCGGGTGTTGCGCCGCCGGGACTGACTGACTCCCGCCGGGCTGCGGGCTACGCGGAGCCGAGCGGCTCGCGCCCAGGCGGCGCTTCGAAGCTGGCCGCCGGCCGCACGGCGACGATCCCGATGGGTTGATCATCGGGTGGGTCCGGTAGTAGTGGGCGCGGATCTCGTCGAAGGAGACTGTCTCCGCCACGCCGGGCCACTGGTAGAGATCCCGGGCGTAGGGCCACAGGTTCTCGTACTCGGCCAGCTTGCGGATCGAGCACTTGAAGTGGATCTGGTAGACGGCGTCGAAGCGCAGCAGGGTGGTGAACAGCCGCCAATCGGTCTCCACCGGCTGGCTGCCGAACAGGAACCGCCGGTCGGCCAGGCGCAGGTCGAGCTGGTCGAGGGTCTGGAAGAGCTCCTGCACCTCACGCTCATAGACGTCCTGGCGCCGGGCGAAGCCCGCCTTGTAGACCGCGTTGTTGACGTTGTCGTAGATGAGGGTGTTGAGGGCTTCGATCTCCTCGCGGTGGGCGGACGGGTACAGATCCACCGGGTGCTCGGCCAGGGGCCCGAACACCGTGCCGAGCATGCGCAGGATGTCGGCCGACTCGTTGGAGACGATGGTGCCCTGCTCCTTGTCCCACAGGACCGGGACGCTGACCCGGGCCGCGTAGTCCGGGTCGGTGGCCGAGTAGGCCTGAGACAGGTACTCGAAGCCGTTGACCGGGTCGGTGTACTCCCCGCCGGTGAACCTCCAGCCGCGGGTGTCTCGCAGGGGATCGACGTAGGAGACACCGATCGCGTCCTCGAGGCCCATCAGGCGCCGGGCGATCAGAGTCCGGTGCGCCCAGGGGCAGGCTCGGGCGACGTACAGGTGATAGCGGCCGGCCATGGGCGGGAAATCACCGCCACCATCGGCCGTCACCCACTGGCGAAAGACGCTTTCCTGGCGCTGGAAGGATCCGTCGTCAGCGCCCTCTCGGCCGAGGGAGAAGCGCTCGGTCTGGGTGCTCATGGAATTCAGGCTACCCCGCCCCGGGCGTTCAGGGCTAAGCGCCGGTGTAGACCCGCTCGAGCAGACGCTCCATGGCCGGCGAGGTGACCTGATTGCCCGGGCAGCACGTGGGCCCGTTGCGGGTGCTGATGCCGATCTCGATGTGCGGGCCGGTGGACAGCCCGACGATGCCGCAGCCGACCTCGGCGATCGGCTCTCCGGCCTGCACGACTGTGCCCACCGGCACCAGCGCGGGCTTGGCGTGGCCGTAGTAGATGAACCGTCCGGACAGCGGGCCTCCGGACACGCGAAGCACCGGAGCGTAAGGTCCGAAGCCGGAGATTCCCTCCTGAACGATCACTCCGTTGGTCACCGCCACCTCCACCGCGGCCGCGCCGCAGGCCGCGCCACGGGTCGAGATGTCGACCCCCTGGTCCGGCGACCAGGTGCTGGGCGGCTCGGCCACCGACTGAGGCTGGATCGGGAACACGAATCCCTGACCCGAGCCGAGCGAGTTCAGCTCCTGGACGAGCTTGAGCTCCCGGCGCACCTCGGCCAGTGAGACCGCGTGGGCGTTGGGGTCGCCGATCGGATCGGTGGCCGCCGCCGCCGCCGAGACCGCCGCCTGATCACCCACCGTCGGCTCCACCGCCTGCGGGTGGGCCCGAGGAATGCTGGCGGTCGTGGTGGCCCTGCCGCCGCCCGAGCTGCCGGGCCCGGCCGCCCCGCGGGAGCCGCATCCGGCCAGGGCAAGGACGATGACCGCCGCGGCGGGGATCCAGACGAGCCGGAGCATCGCGGGCTAGTTCAGCACGTTTTAAGCCGCGGCACGCAACTTGGCCAGCGGCGGGCGCTCCAGCGGATCGGCCTCGCGGGAGCCCAGCTCCCCCTCGCCCGAGACCAGGAAGGCGCCGGGCAGCGGGCCCTGCAGACGACCCTCGAGCTCGAGTCGGGAGGCGACCGCGTGAAGCACCGCGAAGGCCATCGGGCCCAGGTCACGCAGTGGCTGGTGAGCGTTCTGGCGCACTTCGAGATCGACCTGGGCCAGGGCGTCCAGCCCGGCGTGGCGGTGGGCATCGAGCAGGAGGCCGATGTCGACCCCGTACCCGGTCACGAACGGCAACTGCTCGAGCAGCTCGCGGCGGGCTGCGACCTCCCCGGCCAGGGGCTGCTTGATCCCGGCCAGCTCGGGATAGAACAGGTTCAGCAGCGGACGAGCGGTGAGCTCGGTCACGCGGCCGCCCCCGTCGGGCAGCGTGTGCGCGCCGATGCGGAAGGGTCGGCGGTAGAACCCCTTGACGAAGGCGATCCCGGGATGACAGAACAGGGGCCCGAGCAAGCCGCAGGCGAAGTGCGGTCCGAAGTGCTCGGTATCGGCGTCGAGGAAGCAGACCACGTCGCCGGTCAGGACCGACAACGCCCGCCACATGGCGTCCCCCTTGCCGAGCACGGGACCGAGCTCGGGGCTCAGGTCCTCCTGATCGTGAACCTCGGCCCCCAGTCCGCAAGCGACATCAGCCGTGCCGTCGGTCGAATGGTCGACCACGACCACCTGGTCGAGCACGCCCTGCCGGCGCAGGTCAAGCAGCGTGGTGACGATCGGCCCGATAGTGGCTGCCTCATTGCGGGCGGGCAGGCAGACCGAGACCGTGGTGTCACGCTCGGCGGCCAGTCGTCCGGCCGAAAACTCGGTGTGGGTAAAGCTGCGGCTGGACAGCCAGGAGGTGGCGCGAAGGGACATGGATCCTCAGAGGATGACAGCCGGGCCTGCCGGGGCCGACGCTCCGACGTGTAGGATTCCGCCCTGCGGAGGTGGGTCGCTCTTCGGGGGCGCGGTGCGGGGCTGGTGCCCGTATTGCCGGTGGTCGGCACAGTTTCAGAGTGGTTTGCTGTGGGAAGGTTCCAGCGCGCGCGTTCGTCCGCCGCGATGGAGGGGAATCGTCCCGGTGGACCGAATTTCACTCAGCACCCATGAAGCGCGTTCTGCACATTCCCGGTTATCAGCGCCTGCTGGTGGCCTACGGGCTAAACGAGCTCGCCTGGTTGGTCGGTACGCTGGCCCTGGCCGTGCTGGTCTACCGACGGACCGGCAGCGCCCTCGGCACCACGGCATTCTTCCTCTGCTCCCAGGTCCTGCCGGCGCTGCTCTCGCCGGTACTCGTCTCCCGGGTCGACCAGCTTGCCTCCAAGGTGATCCTCCCGATGCTCTACGCCGTCGAAGCGCTGCTGTTCGCGGTGCTGGCCTGGCTTGCCGCTCGGTTCTCGCTGCCGGCCGTCCTCGTGCTGGTGGTGCTCGACGGCAGCGTGGCCGTCGTGGCCCGGAGCCTGGCCCGGTCGGCGACAGTGGAGATCCTGCGCCCCGTGGATCTGCTGCACGAGGGCAACGCGCTGACCAACCTGGTCTTCTCGATTTGCTTCATGGCCGGACCGGCGCTGGGCGGCATCGTGGTCGCCGCCGGAGGGACCGTGGCCGCGCTGCTGGTCAACTGTGCCCTGTTCGCCGGGATCTCGGTTGTCCTGGTCACGGCCCGAGGCCTCCCCGTGGCCGTGGCCGAGCCCGAGCCGACCAAGCGCCGCCTCAGGACCGCCCTCGCGTATGTGCGCAGCGAGAGTCGGGTGCGCGTGATGCTGATCCTCCAGTTCGGGGGGGTGGCCGCATTCACGATGACCGTTCCGGTGGAGGTCGTTCTGGCCTCGCACACGCTCCACGCCGGGGCCGGCGGCTACGGCGCGCTGATGTCGTCCTGGGGCGCCGGAGCGGTGATCGGCAGTGCCGGCTATGCGCGCTGGCGCCGGCGGCCCGCGCGGATGCTGATGGTTCTCAGTGCCGTGGCGATGGGGGCCGGTTGGGGAATCATGGCTGCGGCGCCATCGATCGTCATCGCGGCCGTCGGGGGTGCGGTGGGCGGGATCGGCAACGGCGGCGGGCTGATGGCCTCCAAGACCCTGCTTCAGGAGTACACCCCGCAGCGCTGGATGGCCATGGTCACCAGCTTGAACGAGTCGATCTCGCTGGGCGCGCCGGGAGTCGGGATCATCCTCGGCGGGGCGCTGACCGCGCTCAGCGGCCCGCGGGTGGCCCTCGCGGTGGCCGCCTCGGCCTCGCTGGTCTACGCGGCGGCGGCCTCGACGCTCCTGCGTCCGGCCCGGCTGGGCGACCCGCCCGAGCCGCCGGGGGCGAGATCGCTCCGCCTGGGCAAGCGGGTGACGATGCGCGAACCGCCGCGGCCGGGTCCCGAAGCATGGCCGTTCCCACCGGGATCGAGAGTTCATGAGACGCTTGCCCGGTGCAGGCCACTGAGCGCCTCGGCTGCATCGACATCGGCTCGAACACCACGCGGCTGCTCGTCGCCGATCGCGCCGGCGGTGAGCTGCGATGGGTACACCAAGAACGCGCCTTCACCCGAATCGGGCAGGAGCTGCTGTCCGATGATCGGCTGGGCGCGGCGAAGGTAGCCGAGGTCGCCGAGACCGTTCAGCGCCAGGTGCGAAGCGCTCGCGCTCACGGGGTGAGCCGCGTGCGGTTGGTGGCCACGGCGGCCATCCGCAGAGCCGCCAACGGGACCGAGCTGGTGGCCGCCGTCCAGGCGTCGACCGGGTTGCCGGTGAGCGTTCTGTCCGACCAGGAGGAGGCCCGGCTGGCCTTCGTCGGCGTGGCCGGCACGCTCCATTCGCCACCCGCCGGGGAGCTGGGCGTGGTCGACGTGGGAGGTGGCTCGTCTGAGCTCGCCGTCGGCACCGCGCCCGACCGGGTGCGCTGGTGGGCGTCGGTGCCGGTTGGCTCGGCGGCGCTCTCCGCTCCCGGGGAGTGCGCCGACCCGCCCACCCCCGAGCAGCTCGATCGCTCTCGCGCGCGGATTGCCGCTGCGCTCAGCGGACTCGGGGTGCCCCGCCCAGCCGTCGCCGTGGCCGCCGGAGGCAGCGCCACCTCGCTCGGCCGGCTGGCCGGGCCGGTCCTGGACGCGCGAGCACCTGAGGCGGGCGCTGGCCTTCTTGACCGTCGACCCCGGCGGCGGAGGTGGCCTCGCGATTCGCGATCGATCCCGAGCGGGCGCGCCTGCTGCCGGCCGGCCTGCTGATCCTGGAGGGGGTGGCGGACGCCTTCGGCGTACCCGCTACGGGTGGGGCGCGGTGGCATCCGCGAGGGCGTGCTGCTAGAAGCCTGAAACTGCAACCGTGGCCGCCGATCCCCCGATCCCGCCGCGCGAGGCACTGGCCGAGGTTCGCCTCCGCGCCCCGACCCGGGGCAACCGCCGGTTGGAGCGGCTGCTGGAGGCGGTCAACGACGATCGAGCAGCTGAAGGCGTGGTGGCACGTCTCGGCGGTCAACGCCACCCGGCGGCTGGGCATGTCCGACCACAGCTGGGTCCATATCCAGATCGTGGTCAACATCGCCCTGCGCCTCGCGCGGCTGCTGTTCCGCCGCGGGGTGGTGCCGAGCGTGGTGGCCGACTACGGGATGAGCGAGCGCGACGCCGAGGTGGTGGTGGCCGCGGCCTGCCTGCTGCACTGCGTCGGCATGTCGATCCACCGCGAGGACCACGAGCGCTACAGCCTGTTCCTCAGCGCCGACAAGCTCGGCACCGCTGCTGGCCGACGTCTACGAGGAGCCCGAGCGGTCGATCATCGCCGCCGAGGCTCTGCACGCGATCATCGGTCACCGCCGCAACGGCCACCCGTTCACGATCGAGGGCGGGATCGTGCGCGTCGCCGACGCGCTGGACATGGCCCGCGGCCGCTCGCGGATCCCCTTCGAGGCCGGCCACCAGAACATCCACTCGCTGTCGGCGTACGCGATCGAGGAGGTCAAGATCTCCGCCGGACGCGACCGGGCGGTGCGGGTGGAGATCCAGATGTCCAACAGCGCCGGCATCTTCCAGGTCGATGAGCTGCTGGCCGAGAAGCTGCGCGGTTCCGGGCTCGAGCAGCACGTCGAGGTCATCGCCCGCATCGACGCCGAGCACGAGCAGCGGCTCATCCCGGTGTTCAGGATCTGAGGTGGCAACTCGGCTCGAACGCGCGTCGCCCCGACGAGCGCTGCTCCTGGCGATCGGAGTGGCGGCGGCGGTGCTGCTGCTTGGGGCGGCTACGGCCACCACTGGCCCTGGACCGGGATCAACGGGCGGACGGCGACGCTGTGGGACTGGCTCAAGCTGCTCCTGCTGCCGTTGGCCTTTGCCGTGCTGCCGATCTGGCTTCGCCGGACGCCCGCCTCGAGCGCCAGGTGAAGCTGGCCGCCCTGGCCGCAGTCGCCGGCTGGCGGTGCTTGTCCTGGCCGGTTATCTGATCCCCTGGGCGTGGACGGGTTTTCGCGGCAACAGCCTATGGGACTGGCTGAACCTGGTCGCGCTTCCGCTGGCGGTGGCGCTGGCGCCGCTGCTGCCGGAAGTCCGCGAGCGTTGGGAGCGCACGCCATTCTCGGTTCACGGCCAGGTCGGGCTGGGGTTCGCGGTTGTCGTCCTGGCCGGGTACCTGGCCCGCTGGGGGTGGACCGGATTCACGGGCAACACGCTGTGGGACTGGCTGCACCTGCTGCTCCTGCCGTTGCTGGTGCCGACTGTGCTCGTCCCGGCGCTGAGGCCGGTGGCCGAGGCGCCGATGGTCCCGGTCAGCATCGGCTCAGAAACCGACGCCGAGGTGGGGGACGCCGAGGTGGGGAACACCAAGGTGGGGAACACCGAGGTGGGGGAAGCCGGGGGAGCGGATGCTGATGCCGCGCCCCCGCCCTAGGACCAGGGGCCTACCAGTGGACCCCGCGCATCAGGTGCGCGAGGGCGACCTGCTCGGTCGACGCCCGCTCCTCCGGATCCTTCTGGCCCTTGGCCGCCGCGGAGTCGGGGAACACCTTGTACGCGGTGGAGAGGATCTGGTCCACGGCCTTGGGGAACAGGGCGTAGGCCACCTCGCCGAAGGTGCCCAGGCGGGTGTTGATCTGCTTGGGCTTGGCCCGGATCGCCTCGCAGATCAACTCGGCGGCCTCGTCGGGGGAGATGGTCGGGAAGCTGTCATACATCTTGGTCGGCGCGATCATCGGCGTCCGGACCAGCGGCATGTGGATCGTGGTGAAGTGGACGTTGTCGCCGATCGACTCCGAGCCCACCACCCGGGTCCAGGCGTCGAGCGCCGCCTTGGAGGCGACGTAGGCCGAGAACCGGGGCGGGTTGGTCTGCACGCCGATCGAGGACACGTTGATGACCAGGCCCGAGCGTGCGCTCGCGCATGTGGGGCAGCAGGCCCATGATCAGCTTGATCGTCCCAAGGTAGTTGAGCTTGATTGTGCGCTCGTAATCGTGGAAGCGGTCGTAGGACAGCGCCACCGAGCGGCGGATCGAGCGGCCGGCGTTGTTGACCAGGACGTCGACGGCGGCATGGTCGGCCAGCACCCGCTCCACCAGGTCATCGACCGAATCGGGATCGGAGACGTCGGCCGAGTAGGCGTAGGCCGTGTGGGCGTCGCCCAGATCCTCGATCTCGCGCTTGGTCTCCTCGAGCTTGTCGGCGCTGCGCGCGACGAGCAGCGGAATCCCGCCGGCCCGGGCGATCTTGAACGCCGCCGCCTTGCCGATCCCGCTGGAGGCGCCGGTGATCAGCACCGTCTTGCCGTTGACCGCCCCCTCGAAGCTGCGGTCCTTGAACAGGTCGGGGTCGAGGTTGCGCTCCCAGTAGTCCCACAGCTTGGCCGCGTAGGTCTCGAGCGGCGGCACCGCGATCCCGGAGCCGGCCAGCGCCCGCTCGGTGTCCCGGGTGTCGAACTCGGCGGTCAGGCCGATGTAGCCGATCACCTCCTCGGGGATCCCGAAGTCGGCCAGCAGCGCCTTGCGCACTCCCTTGGCGGCCGGCAGCTGCATGAGCATCCCGATCGTGCCCTTGGGCAGCGCGCTTGAGCAACTTGGAGTCGATCCGCAGCGACATCTGGGGCGCGTGAGCGGCCGCGGCGATCGTATTCATGACCTCGCCCGAGCGCTGGGACTTGGGGTTGGTCAGGTGGAAGGCCTGACCGTCGAGGCCGTCCTGATGGGCGATGTGGTCCAGCGCGGCGGCCACGAAGTCGACCGGAACGATGTTCGTGTAGCCGAGCTCGGGGCCGACCAGGGGAAACCAGCCCGGGAGGTAGTGCCGGGCCATCTTGATCGCGGTGAAGAAGTAGTACGGCCCGTCGATCTTGTCCATCTCGCCGGTCTGCGAATGCCCCGACCACGATGGCCGGGCGGTAGACGCGCCACGGCATCATGGCCTGGGTGCGGACCAGCTTCTCGGACTCGAACTTCGACCGGTGATAGGGGTGATCGAGCTTCTGCCCCTCATCGAACATGTCCTCGCGGAACAGCCCCTTGTAGCGGCCGGCGGCGGCGATCGAGGAGACGTGATGGAAGCGCCCGGCTCCGAGCGCGTTGGCCAGGCCGATCGCGTTGCGCGTGCCCTCGACGTTGGCTACGCGGTTGCGCTCCTCATCGGCGGTCATGTCGTAGACCGCGGCGACGTGGAAGAAGTGTCTCGACACCCTTCAGGCGCTCCAGGTCCTCATCGGAGACACCGAGCCGCGGGGAGCCGAGGTCGCCGAGCACCGGCTTGACGCGATCGGCCGCGGCCGGGCCCCAGCCCTCGGTCAGTGCGGCCAAACGCTCGGTTGAGCGCTGCCCGGACGAGGACGTAGATGTCCCCGTCCCGGCGCAGCAGCCGCTCGACGAGGTGGCGGCCGATGAAGCCGGTCGCACCCGTGACGAAGTAGGTCATCGAGTTCCCGGCCCGACGGCGCCGGTTACCAGCCGCCGCGCCAGTCGGCGTTGGCCGTGCGGGCCTTGGCCGCGTCCGTGCGAGCGTGCTTGCGCTTGTCCAGGCGCCACTGGATCAGCGAGAAGGTCAGGATCAGCACGGGGAAGAAGGCGATCGTCGATGAACATCACGCTGGTGATGTTCTTGTCGGTCGTCTCGCCGAACCAGCCCTCGCCGCCGTCAGCGCGAGCCAGCGCGGCGGGCGCGAAGGTCAGCAGGCTGCCCGACGAACAGGGTCAGCGACGATCATGAAGCGGGCGCGCGCATCTCGGGCGAAGCTTAACCGATCGCCCGCGGCCGGCTCGGGCTTCCCGGCTCCGGCCGCGGCGACGGCGGCCACCGCCTTGAGCAGGGCCGGGTTGTACTCGTCCGCGCTGACCGGTCACCGCGAGATGATCGATCGGCGCCTCGAACACCTCGCCGCCGATCGCCTCGGCGAGCTCGCGCTGGCGGCGCGGGTCGACGCTGGTGTCCTCGCTGGTGATGACCGCCGCCGCCGGCACGTCGACGCCGCCCAGCCACGGCCGCGAGTCGAAGCGGCCGAGCTCGCGCCCGGCCTCGGCCAGATCGCGGGCCGAGTGGCGCATCAGCTCCGAGAGCCACCAGGCGGTGCGCGGGGAGGAGTAGGGGATCTCGGCCTGCTTGAAGCCGGCTCGCCAGGCCGCGCGCGGGGCGACCGAGAGGGCGAGCCCCACGGCGCCCATCCATCGCCAGACCTTGGCCGTCTCCGGATCCTGGAAGTGCTGGGCGGTTCCGCTCAGCACCACTCCGCGCACGACGTCGCGATGGTCGCGGGCGATCAGCTGGGCGATCGTGCCGCCCATCGAGTAGCCGACGAAGATGGCCGGCGCGACCTCGAGCTGGCGCACGACGGCGGCGGCGTCGGCGGCGCAGTCGACCAGGCGGAAGGGCTCATGCGGCCGCAGCCCGCGGCCGTGGCCGCGGTGGTCGATGGCCAGGACGCGGTAGCCGGCCTCGACCAGCGGGCCGTAGGCGGCGTGCCAGTTGAGGTCGGCGGACACAGTCCAGCCGTGCAGGAGCATCACCGCGGGGCGGGCGATCGTCCGCCGCTGTCGCGGAGGAACAACTCGCCTCGGCCGGGCACGACCACGGTCCGCGCGGGCAGCATCTCGTGCGGCGGGACCGGCGGGTACGTTCGCGTACGCATCGCGCGGGATGCTATCCGGGCGCCGGATGCGGGCCGGGCTGGCTCCTACCATCAAGCCCATGGCAGTGGTGATCGCATCAGATCTGGGCAAGGACATCGCCGGGGAGCCGCTCCTGCGCGGCGTCTCGTTCAAGCTCGAGCGCCGCGACCGCATGACCCTGTCCGGGCGCAACGGGGCCGGCAAGACGACCCTGCTGCGGATGCTGTCCGGCGAGGCGTCGGTCGACTTCGGGGAGCTGGTGCTGGCCAAGGGGGCCAAGGTGGCCCTGCACGACCAGCGGCCGCCGCGCGAGCGCGGCCTGAGCCTGCGCGACTACGTGCTCTCGGGCGCGCGCTGAGCTGGTGGCCATCGAGGCCGAGCTGGCCGGGCTCGAGCAGGCGATGGCCGACGGCGCCCACGACGAGGCCACGCTCGACCGCTACGCCCGGGCCCAGGCCCGCCTCGAGCACGCCGGGGGCTACAACTGGCGCGAGCGGGCGCTGGCCACGCTGCACGGCCTCGGATTCCGCGACGACCGCGACCTGGACCGCCAGCTCGACACCTTCTCCGGCGGGGAGCTGACCCGGGCCTCGCTGGGCCGCGCGCTGGCCGGCGACCCCGACCTGCTGCTGCTCGACGAGCCGACCAACCATCTCGACATCGCCTCGCTGGAGTGGCTCGAGCAGCACCTGATCTCGCTCGACGCCGCGGTCGTGCTGGTCGCCCACGACCGCTGGTTCCTGGAGGCGGTGGGGACCGCGGTGCTCGAGCTCGAGGCCGGGCGCGGGCAGTTCTTCGCCGGGCCATGGCACGCGTGGCGCAAGGAGAAGGCGGCCCGGGAGCTGGCCCTGGGGCGGGCGATCGAGCGCCAGCAGGCCGAGATCGACCGCCTGGAGCGGTTCGTCACCCGCTTCCGCGCCGGCACCCGGGCCCGGCAGGCGCAGTCGCGGGCCAAGCGGCTCGACAAGATGGAGCGGATCTCGCGCGACCCGCGCGACGGCGCCGGGCTCGAGTTCGCCTTCAAGCCCCCGGAGCGCAGCGGACGGGTGGTGTTCGAGCTCGAGGACGCCTGCGCTGCAGGCCGGGGACAAGGCGCTCCTGCGCGGAGCCGAGCTGTGGCTCGAGCGGGGCGAGCACGTCTCCCTGGTCGGCGCCAACGGCACCGGCAAGACGACCCTGATCGAGACCCTGGCCGGCCGGCGCGAGCTGCCCGAGGGCAAGCTACGCACCGGCCACAACGTGAAGCTCGGCTACCTGTCCCAGCACGCCGAGGAGCTCCACGCCGGCCCGGGGCCGTCCGCTCGGCATCCGGCCTCGCAAAAGGCTGGGCGGCCCCGGAGTCATCCAGCTGCCCGCACCGTGCTCGAAGCCACCCAGCACGCCACCGGGCTCACCCCCGGGCAAGGCCCGCGCTCTGCTCGGCCAGTTCCTGTTCTCCGGCGAGGAGGCCGAGAAGCCCCTGGACGGGCTGTCCGGAGGCGAGCGGCGCCGGCTCTCGCTGGCCATCCTGGTCCACTCCGGCGCCAACGTGCTGATCCTCGACGAGCCCACCAACCATCTCGATCTGGAGAGCCGGGAGGCGCTCGAGGCGGCGCTCAAGGCCTTCCCGGGCTCGCTCCTCCTCGTCTCCCACGACCGGGCGCTGCTGGACGCGATCGGCACCCGGACGGTGGCGCCTCGAGGATCAGACGCTGCACAGCTACGTGGGCGGCTGGCCCGAGTACCTGCGCGTGCGCGAGGAGCGGGCCGCCGCGCCCGCCGCGACGCGTACCCCGAGGGGTGAAACCAAGCCGGGAAGGCCCGCCTCACCGCGCCGGGAGGAGCGCAAGCGCACCCCGCCCCGCGGTCCGGCCCGGGGGGCGGGGAGCCTCGAGCAGCAGATCGAGGCGGCCGAGGCGGCGCTGCGGTCGATCGAGGACGAGCTGGCCGATCCCGCGGCCTGGGCCACGCCCGAGGCCACGGCACGCTCGACCGCGCGCCATGAGCAGGCCCGCCAGGCGGTGGCCGAGCTGTATGAGCGCTGGGAGGCCGTGGCCGGCTGAGGTCCTGGCTCAGGCGAGTTGTCCCGCAGCGACCGTAGACTGAACCTTCAGCCATGTCACGCACACGGAGTCCGGGCTCATCCGCGTAGCCCTGATCGATGACGACAGCGGCCTGATCACCGTCCTGGAGCGCCGGTTTCGCGCTCTGGGCTGGGAACGTCGAGCTGCTCGGCCACGCGCCGCGCCGGATCAGCTGACCGCGATGCGGCTGCACGCCCTGATCGTCAACCCGGCCCTGACCGGGCTCGACTACGTCGGGCGGACCGCGGCCGCGCTGCCCGGCCTGGCCCTGCTGGTCTGCGCCAGCCCCGCCCCGGTGGCCGACCGGGTGCGCGGGCTCCGCTCCGGGGCCGACGACTGGATCACCAAGCCCTGCCACCCGGAGGAGCTGGTGGCCCGGCTCGAGGCGGTGGTGCGGCGCCGGCGAGCCGGCCAGGCGCCCCTGGGGGAGGAGACGATCACCGCCGGCGAGCTCGCGATCCGCCCCGACCGCTTCGATGCCTAGCGGCAGCCAGACGGCGTCGCTCTCCCGCCGGGAGTACGAGCTGCTCTACGAGCTGGCCGCCGCGCAGGGGCGCGTGCTTCGAGCGCGAGGACATCTACCAGCGGGTGTGGGGCTACACGATGGCCCGCGGAGACCGCTCGGTCGACGTGTTCGTGCGCAAGCTCCGCCAGAAGCTCGAGCGGATCTCGCCCGGCTGGCGCTACGTGCACACCCACTTCGGGGTTGGATACCGGTTCGCGGCCGAGCCGACGAGACGATGCTGGACGAGGCGGCGTGGCCGCAGAGCGAGCCGGCCGGATCCCACCGATTCCGACGCCGCCACACCGTCCCGGGCGTACCCTTTGGTGCGATGACCGTCAACCCCAACGTCCGCAACGTCGCGATCGTGGTCGTGCTCGCGGCCGTGGTCGCCTTCGCTGCCGGGCGGTGGGACCACCGCCGGGGTGATCATCCAGGCCGTCTCGCTGGTCTTCCTGGCCGCGCTGGCCTGGGTGGCCACCGTCATGTACCGCCAGCACCGGGTCGCCCTCTACTCGCTCGGCGACGCCCGCCGGGCGGCGCTGTACGCGGCGGCAGCGGTGCTGGCCATCACGCTGACCGGCACGGCTCGAGCTGTGGGCACCTCGGGTCGGCTCGGTGGCCTGGCTGATCCTGGTCGGCGCCTCGGTCTACGTCGGGCTTTGCCGTCATCTGGGCGGCTCGCCGCGACTGACCGAACCGCCCCCTCGACTGAGACTGAAACGGCTCAGCCGGCCGGGCTCAGCTCCACGGGAATGCCGTTCATGCGCGAGCTGATCTCCGACTGGCTGATGCTGCTCGCCGCGCCGATCCTGCTGCTGTCGCTGTTCCTGCCCTGGAGCCACCAGTTCTCGGGCTCCTTCCTGGCTCGCTACGCCCACCTCCCGGCGCTCGCCGGCGTCCCGCGCGACCCGACGGCATGGCAGGTCTACTCGGTCGCCGACGTGCTCCTGGCCGCGCTGGCGGGGGGTCTGCTCGCCGTGGCGCTGCGGGGCTCGCGGCCGGGCCGGGTCGCCGTGCTGCTCGGCGCGGGCATCGCCCTGGCCTTCATCATCCACGCGCTCGCCGTCCCGCCCACGAACGGGGCCGACCTTACGACCCCAGCCTGAGGCCCCCGAACTACACCCCGAACCACCCCAGCTCCGGAGCCGGGGAGGTGGTGGCCCTGTTGCCCTGGTCCTGGGCACGACCGGGGTGCTCGTGTCCTTCACCGCGGACTAGTTGGGAGATTTTCCTCGCCAGGCGGGCCTTTTATCCCAGCGGACGCGGCGCGGCGGCCAGCTTGGCGGCTCCTATCGTTAAAGGGCGATGTCGGTCTACCCCGCCGACCGGCGCCGCGAGCTGCCCGACGAGCCCGGCGTCTACCTGTTCCGCGACGAGCGCGGCAAGGTGATCTACGTCGGCAAGGCCAAGTCGATCCGCAAGCGGGTGGCCTCGCACTTCTCCAACCCGAGCACGCGGGCCGGGCGGGAGATCCTGGAGATGATCGACCAGATCGAGTCGCTGGTCGTACACACCGAATCCGAGGCGCTGCTCGTCGAGCAGAACTTCATCAAGCAGTACAAGCCGCGGCTGAACATCCGCCTGCGCGATGACAAGTCCTACCCCTACATCGCCATCTCGCTGGACGAGGACTTCCCCCGCGTCTACTTCACCCGCGAGCGCCACCGGCGCGACCGGGCCTACTTCGGGCCCTACTCCAACGCCAAGCGCGTCCGCTCGACCCTCGAGGTGCTGGGCAAGGTGTTCATGTTCCGCTCCTGCGAGGGGCCGGAGCCCGGTCGGCGCAGCGGCTCGCCCTGCCTGGACTACTACATCAAGCGCTGTGAGGCGCCGTGCGTCGGCTACGTCGACAAGGAGCACTACCGCCAGTCGATCGACGGCGTGATCGCCTTCCTGTCCGGCCGCTACAAGGAGATCGAGCGGAGCCTCGAATACGAGATGCGCCTGGCCTCAGCCGAGCAGCGCTTCGAGGACGCCGCCCGGGAGCGCAACCGGCTGCGGGCGATCCGCTCGCTGCTCGAGCGCCAGCGGGTGGCTCACGAGGGTGCGGGGTCGCTGGACGCGATCGCGGTGGCCGTCTCCGAGGGGGAGGCCAACGCGCAGGTCTTCCAGGTCCGTGACGGCGTGCTCTCCGACCGCCAGAGCTTCTACCTGGACAACGCCGCCGGGGAGGACCTGCCTACGGTGGCCGAGGCGTTCATCCTCCAGTACTACGCCAGCGCCATGTCGGTGCCGCCCCTGCTCGTCGTCCAGCGGGAGGTGGGCGCGAACCCGGCGCTGGCCGAGGCGCTGAGCGCCCGCCGGGACGGACCGGTGGAGATCCGCGCCGCCGAGCGCGGCGACAAGCGGCGCATCCTCGAGCTGGCCGAGCGCAACGCCCGGCTGGCCATCGACCAGGAGAAGCTCCGCTCCGAGCGTCGCCGCCAGCAGCGCGTCGAGGCGCTGGACGGCCTGCAGCAGGCCCTCGGCCTGGACACCGTGCCGCTGCGCATCGAGTGCTTCGACATCAGCACCCTGATGGGCACCAACACCGTGGCCTCGATGGTCGTGTTCGAGGGCGGGGCGCCGAAGAAGTCCGACTACCGGCGCTTCAAGGTGTTCACCGTGGGGGACGGTCAGAGGCGCGCGGCGGGCAACGGCGACGGCGCGGGTGACGGCGTGGCCGACGGCGTGGGCGACGGCGACTACGGACCCGATGACTTCGCGGCCATGGAGGAGATCCTGGGCCGCCGCATCGCCCGCTGGGAGCGCCAGCGCGATGTCTCCCCGCACGACAAGGACTACGACCCGAGCTTCGCCGCCCTGCCCAACGTGGTGGTCATCGACGGCGGCAAGGGCCAGCTCTCTGCCGGCCTGCGGGCGCTGCAGGGCTTCCGCGACCGGGGCGTGATGGTGATCTCCCTGGCCAAGCGGATCGAGGAGGTGTTCATCCCCGGCCGGGAAGCGCCGCTGGTGCTGGCTCACGACACGCCCGAGCTCCAGCTGCTCCAGCGGGTCCGCGACGAGGCTCACCGCTTCGCCATCACCCACCACCGGATCCGCCGGGACCGGGCCATGACCGCCTCGGTGCTCGATGACCTCCCTGGCGTCGGGCCGGCGCGCAAGCGGGCGCTGCTGGCCCACTTCGGCTCCCCGGACGCGATCCTGTCCGCCTCCCGCGAGGAGCTGGCGTCCGTGCCGGGGGTGCCGGGCAAGCTGGCCCGAGAGGTCTACCGGGAGCTGCACAAGTCCGGGGTCTGACCCGGCGGCCGGGGGCTCGGCGGTGGCCGGGGGCTCGGCGGTTGGCCGGGGCCTCGGCGGCGGCCGGGGGCTCAGCGGTGGCCGAGCAGGCCGCCGCCGCCCCCCGTGCCCGGGTCGGCCGGGACCGTGAGCAGCGCGGCGCTGGCGGCCGGGAGCTGGAGTGCGTAGCCGCCCGGGCCGGAATCCACGGCGGTCGTCTGGGCCGGGCCGGGGAGGGTGCCGGCGCTCGTCGCGGGTCCGAACGTCTGCCCGCCCAGGGTCACTCCTGACGTCGCGCTCGCGCTGGGGGCCTGGAGGGTCTCCAGGGCGGCGGTCCGGGTCGGACCGGGTACCTGCAGGACGACCGTGTGGGGGCTGGTCGTGTCCTTGTTGATCACCGTGACGCGGTCGGTGCCGGCGGCGTCCTCGGTGGCCCACACCTTGACCGGGCCCCCGGGCGAGCCGACCTTGAGCCGCACCGCGCCGACGGGGAAGGCCTGGGCGAACATCAGCGCCCCGTAGTACTCGGGATGAACGAAGGCCTGCCACTGCCCGGTCGAGGTCTGCGAGGTGCTGAACAGCTCATAGTGCGATCCGGGCAGCATGTGGAAGTTGACCCCGTCGACGCCGGCGCCCTCGATGTTGAACAGGGCGTCCAGGGCCCACAGGGCGGAGGCGAAGGTGTCGCTCACGCCGGCCGTCCCCTCGCAGGAGGCCGAGCCGAGTTCGGTCAGTCGGAACGGCCGGTGGTGGGCGTGGGCGACGGCGACGTACCGAGTCAGACCGCGGGCCAGGCCGGCCGCCGAGCTGTCGGCGAGCAGGTTGGGGATCGACGGGTAGCCCGGTTGGCCGGGCTTGGTCACGCAGGCGCTCAGGGGATAGCGGTGGTAGGTGACCAGCCCGAGGCTGCGCTCGGCGGCGATGAGGCCCCCGAGATGGCCCATCCAGGCGGGCCCGGAGGCGACCGGGCCGGCCAGCGGCAGCCCGGGGAGGACCCGCCTGTAGCGGCTGAACTCCCGCGTGTAGTCCTTCAGGCTGTAGTGGCGCCCACGGAAGCGGTGCAGGCGGCCGCGACGGTCGCGATAGCGGGGAAACACGCCGTACAGGTCGGGTTCGTTGCCGATCTCCAGCGCGTCGATGTAGCGGCGGCCGATCCCGGCCAGCAGGGCGCGCCCCTCGGCGGCGGCGACGGCGGTCCGGTCGGCGCCCAGGTTGATGCCCAGGATCAGCTTGCCGTCCAGCGCGGCGGCCAGCGCCCTGGTCGTGCTCAGCCAACCATTGGTCAGCGCGAAGGAGACCCCGGCGGGGGGGCGGGCTCCGCGGATCGGCCGCCAGGTCGAATCGGTGCTGTTGCCGCCGATCCGCAGCACCGGCGAACCCCCGGTCGAGATCGCCTTGAGCAGGTTGACCAGCACCGGGTCTATGGCCTGAGGATCGCTGCCGGTGTACTGGCGCGTGGCTCGGTACTCGAACGAGGCCCCGAGGAAGCCGGCCGGCATCCTCTGCCCGATCGGCATGCCGGTGACAGTGGCCGTGATCGGGTCGGCCTCCGCGGGGACGACGGCGAGAGCGCCCGGCAGGGCCAGGCAGAGGGCCGCCACGACGGCGTTCCGGGCGCGGCAGCCGAGCACCCGCGCCATGGTGGCATAACGTTGCCGGGAGCGGCCCCGATCCCTGTCCGCGCCGGTAATCACACTTAGACGATGGAAGCCTCGGCCCTCACTGACCTCGTCGTGATCACGGGCTTTTCCGGCGCCGGCAAGTCGACGGCGATGGCGGCGTTCGAGGACGAGGGCTATTTCTGCGTCGACAACCTGCCCTCGGAGATGATCCGCTCGCTGGTCGAGCTGTTCATGCACGCCGGCTCCAAGGTGGTCAACGCCGCCGTCGTCTCGGACGTGCGCGGGGGCACCTATTTCGAGGGGCTGGCCGAGATGCTCGACGGGCTGCGGGCCACGGGGGTCCGCCTGCGGGTGCTGTTCCTGGAGGCGGACGAGCAGACGCTGCTGACCCGCTACAAGGAGACCCGCCGCCGCCACCCGCTGGCGCCGCGGGAGAGCGTGGCCGAGGGCATCGCCCGCGAGCGTGAGCTGCTGGTTCCGTTGCGGGCTCGCGCCGACGTGATCATCGACACCGGCGGGCTGACCGCGGCCATGCTGCGGCGCAAGCTATCCGAGGAACTGCTGCCCACGCGCACGCCAGGCCGTCTGGCCGTGTCGTTTCAGAGCTTTGGCTTCAAGTACGGGCCGAGCCGGGACGCCGATGTGATGTTCGACGTGCGCTTCCTGCCCAACCCGCACTACGAGCCCGAACTGCGGCCGCTGACCGGCCGGGATGTACGCGTGGTCGAGTTCATCGACGCCGGCGGCGAGCTGGAGCGCTTCTACGCCCATCTGCACCCGCTGATCGACTACCTGCTTCCCCAATACCGGGCCGAGGGCAAGGCCCATCTCGTGGTGGCCATCGGCTGCACCGGCGGGCGGCACCGTTCGGTGGCCATCGCCGAGCATCTGGCCAGCCGGTACGCCGACACCAAGGGCCTGCTCGTGGAGGTCCTGCACCGCGACGTGACGAGGCCGGCGTGATCGACCATGTTGGCTTCGAGGTCACCGACCTGGAACGCTCGGCTCAGTTCTATGACGCGGTGTTCCGGGCCCTCGGTGCCCGCCGCATGTACGAGTCCGCGCATGCGCTGGCCTATGGCTTCAACGCGCCGCTGATCTGGTTCGTGGTCCGCGGCCTGCGGCCCGGACCGGGCTACGGGCATCTCGCGCTGCAGGCCTCGGGCAAGGCGGCGGTGGACGCCGCGCACGCGGCCGGGGTCACCGCCGGGGGCCGGGATGACGGCACGCCCGGTCAGCGGCCCCAGTACGGCCGCCGCTACTACGCGGGCTACCTGCGTGACCCGGATGGCCTGCGGGTCGAGGTCGTCTCGCGACGCTAGCTGTGCGTGGCTGTGAAGTGAATCTTTCCCGTGGAGCAGCGCTCACTGAGCGTCGGAGGCTGGGTGCCCTCGTAGTAGATGAGAGCGCTGAGCGAGAAGCTTCCAGTGATCTTCCGACCCTTGATCGTGAACTGGATCGTCACCGTGTTGAGTTCACTGGCGGGGCCGCCGGGATAGCTGGTGAACTTTCCATGGGCGTAGAACCGGTTCGCCTTGAGCGCCCCACCGAAGTCGGTGTAGTTGGTCAGCGGATACGTCTTCTTACCGTTGCTCGCCGTACAGCTGGCCCGCCAGCTGATCCGGCTGGACTTCTGAAGCACGCGCCGGCCTGCGACCTTGATGGTGGCGGCTCTCCCTTGCGAGGTTCTGCCCTTGAAGGTCCCGGTCAGGCCCAGCGCGGTGGCGGGGAGCAACAGGCAGACCGCCGCGATGAACGCCAGGCTCCGTAACCTGCGGCTTCCCCTATTCCTCATCATGACTCCTCGGTCCTCGGCAGCGGATCGAGTGTATCTGAGCGCCCCACGGGCAGCAACGGCAGTTAGATAGCCTGTCGCACGCCGGGCCCGTGGGCCCGGCCTGTTTCAAGCTCGGCGAACCAGAGGGGAAGCGCGCATGGCTGTACGTGTGGGGATCAACGGGTTCGGAAGGATTGGCCGCAACGTCTTCCGAGCCGCCTATGAGCGTGGGGCCGACATCGAGTGGCTGGCCGTCAACGACCTCGTCGACCCGAAGACGATCGCCCACCTGCTCAAGTACGACTCGAACTACGGGCCCTTCCCGGGGGAGGTAAAGGCCACCGACACGGGATTCTCGGTCGACGGCAAGCCGATCCGGGTGCTGGCCGAGCGCGACCCGGCGGCGCTGCCCTGGGGCGAGCTGGGAGCAGAGGTCGTGATCGAGTCGACGGGTCTGTTCACCGATCGCGAGAACGCCGCCAAGCACCTCGAGGCTGGGGCCAAGAAGGTGGTCATCTCAGCGCCGGCCACCAACCCCGACACCACCGTGGCCCTGGGGGTGAACTTCGACCAGGTCTACGACCGCGAGAACCACCAGGTCATCTCCAACGCGTCGTGCACGACCAACTGCCTGGCCCCGATCGCAAAGGTGCTCCACGACACCATCGGCATCAAGCACGGCCTGATGACCACGATCCACGCCTACACGGCCGACCAGCGCCTCCAGGACATGCCCCACCGCGACCTGCGCCGGGCGCGGGCGGCCGCGGTCAACCTGATCCCGGCCTCGACCGGCGCGGCCAAGGCGATCGGCCTGATCATCCCAGAGCTGAACGGCAAGCTGCACGGCTTCGCCATCAGGGCCCCACTGCCCACCGGGAGCGTGGTCGACCTGACCGTGGAGGCCAACCGCGAGACGAACGTCGATGAGGTCAACGGGGCGCTCAAGGCTGCCGCCGACAGCGGCCCGCTCCAGGGCCTGCTGGCCTACACCGAGGATCCGATCGTCTCCTCGGACATCATCAAGAACCCCGCCTCCTCGATCGTCGACTCGGAGCTGACCGCCGTCATGGACGGGACGATGGTCAAGGTCGTGGCCTGGTACGACAACGAGTGGGGATACTCGAACCGCGTCTCGGACCTCGTGCAGCGCCTGTTGTGAGGACGCTCGCTGACCTGGGCGAGCTCGACGGCAAGCGTGTCCTCGTCCGGGTCGACTTCAACGTCCCACTCAACGATTCCGAGGTGGCCGACGACACCCGGATCCGGGCGGCGCTGCCCACCATCGAGGCGCTGCGCGACCGCGGCGCCGCGCTGGTGCTCGTGTCCCATCTGGGGCGGCCGCACGGCGTCGATCTCTCGCTGTCGCTGAAGCCGGTCGGAGAGCGGCTGAGCGCCCTGCTCGGGGCGGAGGTGAAGCTAGCCCCGCTGGGGGTGGGTGAGGATGTGGCCGAGCTGGCCGCGGGTCTCGGGCCGCGCGAGGTGCTGCTGCTCGAGAACATCCGCTTCGAGCCGGGGGAGACCGAGAACGATCCCGAGCTGGCCACAGCCCTGGCCGCGCTGGCCGACGTCTATGTGGACGACGCCTTCGGCTCGGCTCATCGCGCCCACGCCTCGACCGAGGGCGTGGCCCGGCTGATGCCCGCCCGGGCGGCCGGCCTTCTCCTGGAGCGCGAGGTCAAGGCGCTCTCCGGCCTGCTCGAGCACCCGTCGCGCCCGCTGGTCGCGGTGCTGGGCGGCGCCAAGGTCAGCGACAAGATCGGGGTGATCGGGTCCTTTTTGCGGGTCGCCGACACGATCCTCATCGGCGGGGCGATGTGCTTCCCGTTCCTGGCCGCCCAGGGCCACACGGTCGGCACATCGCTGTGCGCCGCCGAGGATGTCGAGCTGGCCCGGAAGGCGATCGCCGCCTCGGCCGGCGCCCGGGCCTCGATTGCCCTGCCCAGCGACCTCGTGCTCTCCGATCACCTCGGCGCCGACGCTGAGCCGCAGGCGCTCGACGGGATCGACGTCCCCGAGGGGCTGATGGGCCTCGACATCGGGCCGCGCAGCGCCGAGGGCTACGGCCAGATCATCCTCACCGCCGGGACCGTGTTCTGGAACGGTCCGATGGGTGCCTTCGAGCTCGAGCAGTTCAGCGCCGGAACCCGAACCGTGGCCCAGGCCGTGGCCTCGGCGCCCGGCGTGACAGTCGTCGGCGGCGGGGATTCCGCGGCCGCGCTCCACCAGTTCGGCCTCGGCCAGCGGGTCACCCATCTCTCGACCGGCGGCGGGGCGGCCCTGGAAATGATCGAGGGTCGGACGCTTCCCGGGGTAGAAGTACTGACATGAATCCCGAGCGCACTCCGCTGATCGCCGGCAACTGGAAGCTCTACAAGACCGTCGAGCAGGCGGAGGAGTTCATCGCCGCGCTGTTGCCCCGGGTCTCCTCGGTGGAGCGGGCCGAGGTGGCCATCTGCCCGACCTTCACCGCCCTGGGGCCGCTGGTCGACTCGACCCGTGGCTCCCGGGTGGCCGTCTATGCCCAGAACATGCACCAGGCCGATGAGGGGGCCTTCACCGGCGAGGTCTCCGCACCGATGCTCACCGAGCTCGGTGTCGCCGGGGTGATCCTCGGTCACTCCGAGCGGCGCGAGATGTTTGGCGAGACCGACAAGGCCCTGGCCCAGAAGGTGCCGGCGGCGCTTGCGGCCGGGCTGCGGCCGGTGCTCTGCGTGGGCGAGACGGAGGATGAGCGCGAGCGGGGGGACATGGAGCGAAAGCTCCGCCACCAGGTCCAGGAGGCCCTGGCCCGAATCGAGCCCGGACAGCTCGACCAGGTGGTGATCGCCTACGAGCCGATCTGGGCCATCGGCACCGGGCAGGTGGCCACCCCCGAGCAGGCTCAGGAGGCGATCGGTTTCGTCCGGGCCCTGGTCGCCGACCGCTCGGCCGAGGGCGCGGAGCGCACCCGGATCCTCTACGGCGGGAGCGTGAAGGCCGAGAACGCCGCCGAGCTGCTCACCCTGCCCGACGTGGACGGGGCCCTGGTCGGCGGAGCCAGCCTCGACGCCGAAGCCTTCGCGGCCATCGTGGCCGCGGCCGGATGAGCCTCGCGCCGGGTCCGCAGAAGTTGCCCGTCGAGCGGGCGGCCCTGATCGTGCTCGACGGGTGGGGTCTGGCCGAGCCGGGTCCGGGCAACGCCATCTCGCTGGCCTCGACGCCGGTGTTCGACGAGTTGTGGCAGTCCGAGGCGTGCTCGACCACCACCCTGACGGCCGGCGGCCCGGCGGTGGGACTGCCCGAAGGACAGATGGGCAACTCCGAGGTCGGGCATCTGAACCTGGGCGCCGGCAGCGTGGTCGTGCAGGACCTGACCCGGATCGACGAGGCCGCGCGGGACGGTGAATTTGGTGCCAATGCCGTGCTTCACGACGCGCTGAGCGGATCGGAGCGCGTGCACATCATCGGCCTGGTCTCCGGCGGCGGGGTGCATTCGAGCCTGGTCCATCTCCGCGCCCTGATCTCGCTGGCCGCCGAGCTGGGCGTAGCCGATCTGGTCGTTCACGCCTTCACCGACGGCCGGGACACGGCCCCGAAGTCGGGCGCCGGCTACCTGGAGGAGGTGGAGCGCTGGATGCGCGACGCCGGGACCGGCCGGATCGGCAGCGTGATCGGCCGCTACTTCGCGATGGACCGCGACCGGCGCTGGGACCGGGTGCAGCTGGCCTATGACCTGCTGGTCGCCGGGCGCGGCGAGCACTCCGCCGAGACGGGTTCCGCAGCTCTGCGTGACGCCTACTCGCGTGATGAGACCGATGAGTTCGTGCGCCCGACCACCGTCGGCGAGGAGGCGCAGATCCGTTCCGGGGACTCGGTTCTTGGGTTCAACTTCCGCCCCGACCGGATGCGGGAGATCTCCCAGGCGCTGGCCGATCAATCGTTCGAGGAGATCGACCGGGGCGACGGCAAGCCGGTTCGGCGCTACGCGACGATGACCGAGTACGAGGAGGGATGGCCGTACCCGGTCGCTTTCCCGCCCCAGCATCCGGCCATCACCCTGCCGGCGCTCATCGCCGCCGCCGGAGGCGCCCAGCTGCACGTGGCCGAGACGGAGAAGTACCCGCATGTGACCTACTTCTTCAACGGTGGGAAGGAGGCCGCCTACGAGGGGGAGCGCCGAGAGCTGGTGGCCTCACCGCGTGACGTGCCCACCTATGACCACCAGCCGGCGATGAGCGCGCCGGAGGCGGCGCGCGCGTTCTCCGACGCGTGGCGGGAGTCCCGGCCGCAGTTCGGGATCATCAACTTCGCCAACGCCGACATGGTCGGTCACACCGGGGTCATCCCGGCCGCGGTGGAGGGGGTGGAGACAGTCGACCGCTGCCTTGAGCAGGTGGTCAGCGCCGTTCACGAGAGCGGCGGCACCTGCCTGATCACGGCCGACCACGGCAATGCCGATCACATGCTCGAGGACGATGGGAGCCCCAACACCGCCCACTCGCTGAACCCGGTTCCGGTGATCGTGACCGTCGGGGGGCTGGCGCTGCGCTCCGGCGGTGTGCTGGCCGATGTAGCGCCGACCATCCTGGAGCTGCTGGGGCTCGCCCAGCCCGACGAGATGACGGGGAGCTCCCTGATCGAGACTTGACGCGCGTTTCAGCGCAGGACGCCGGTGTGGCCCAGGGAGTAGCTGCCCGGCTGAGGCCACACGCACAGGCCGTGCGGCCCCTGGCCAACGGGAATCGCCGCCCGCAGCCGGCCGGTCCGGGTGTCGATCGCGTAGACGACGGCGTTGTAACGGCCGCTCAGCCAGAGCGTCCGGCCGTCGGCCGAGACTCCGCCCATGTCGGGGCTGGCCGGCAGGGGCAGCTGCCAGGTCTTGACGACCTGCTTGGTCTTGAAGCTGACCACGGAGATCGAGCCCGCCTGGCGGTTGGAGACGTAGAGGAAGCGGTCATCGCGCGAGGGGTACAGGCCATGCGCCCCCGCGCCCGTGTGCAGGAACCCCTGGACCCGGAGGCTGACCGGGTTGATCTCCCAGACCCCGCCGGTCATCTGGTCGGCCACGTACAGGGTGCGCCCGTCCGGGGACATCTTCACGTCCTGGGGGCTCGCGGTGCCGTTGTCGAGCCGCAGCACGCGGATGACCCGCTGGGTGCGAAGGTCGATCTCGATCATGCGGCTGGCGAACTCGCAGCTGGCGTACATGTAGCGACCGTCGGCCGAGAAGTCCGCGTGGTCGACGCCGGCGCACATCGGGACCGAGAGCGAGTGGACCAGGTGCATCGTGCCCGGATCGCGGAAGTCGAGTCGCTCGAGTCGCTCGGCCACCACGATGGCGAACCGGCCGTCGGGGGTGAAATACAGGTTGTAGGGGTCCTCGACCGGGATCGGGCGACCCCGGGCCCCGGTCCGCGGATCGATCGGGGTCAGGGAATTGCCGACATCGTTGTCCACGTAGAGCGTCTTCAGGTTCCAGGCCGGCGTAACGTGCTGGGGCAGCGCTCCGGTGGGGAACTGGCCGATCACCTTCAGCGTCCGCTGGCTGATGATGTCGACCGTGTTGGACAGGCTGTTGGGCACGTAGACGAGCTGCGGATCGCCCTTGACCACCGGGCTCAAGTCACCCGGTTGGGTGCCCGCGTAGATGTTGTCGCGCGCCCCGGTGACCGCCTGGCCGACCCCCGTGGAGGAGCTGGGGGCCGGGTCGTAATCCCGCTCGGAGGAAGCGGTGCGATTGGGCGGAGTGCCGCCTGCGCTGAGCACCACGATCAGCACGACGATGAGGGCCACCAGCGCGCCCAGCGCGGGTAGCAAGTGGCGCCGGCGCCGGTCCCGGGCCCGTCGCGAGGCGGGCGGCCGGTGCAGGGCGGACAGCGGACGGGGTGGTCTAGTCTGGCGGGCTTGCCTGGATCTCTTCATGACGGTTCTCGGCGCCCCCGGACGCGGTCCCGCGGCAGGATGACAGCAACGCGCCGGCGATGGGCCGCTGCCCTGCTCGGGCTGGCCCTGGTCGCCGCAGGCTGCGGCTCAGGCGCCTCGAGGACGGCTTCGGGCTCCCGCGGCTCCAGCCACCGGAGCAGGTCGGCCCGGGCGCGGCACGCGGCGGCTGCTGCGCCTGAGCAGCTGGCCTACCGTACCCTTTTCGACCTCCCGGCGCCGCTTCGCGACCCGGCCACGGCGCCAGTCGGCAGCGCACAGGCCGCGCTGCTCGGCGGACTGGATTCCGCCGACACCTCGACCGCCGAGATCCAGGTCATCGACCCCCGGGGGGTGGCCTACAGTGGGACGCTGCCCGACGCCCAGCACGACGCCCAGGCGGCCACGCTGGCCGGTCAGGTCTATGTCTTCGGCGGCGGCGGCCTGAGCGAGCTGAACCACATCCTGGGCTTCGATCCCGGCGGCCACGGCGTGCGACCGGTGGGCGTGCTGCCCACCGCATCCTCCGACGTCGGCGTCACCCAGGTCGGCGGCACCGCGTACATCGTCGGCGGTTTCGATGGAACCTCCTACCTGAACACGATCCTGGCCTGGCGGCCGGGCGGCCCGGCTCGAGTGGTCGGGCATCTCCCGGCCGGCCTGCGCTACTCGGCGGTCACCGCGGTCGCCGGGCAGGTCATCATCATCGGCGGATCCACGCCCGCCGGGGCCAGCCGGGTGATCCTCAGCTTCGATCCGGCCAGCGGCCAGGTCCGGACACTCGGCGAGCTCCCCCAGCCGGTGACCCATGGCGGGGCCGCCGCGCTGGGCAACTACGCCTACCTGGTGGGTGGCCGCGGCGATCTGGTCACGCAGACCACCCGGAGCGTCTGGTCGATCGATCCTCGGACCGGAGCGGTCAAGCCGGCCGGGCGCCTGCCTCACCCGCTCTCCGACGCCGGCGTGATCGCCGTCGGCCCGGGCATCATCGTGGCTGGAGGGTTCACCGGGCTGAGCACGGTGGCCGGCGTGGGGGAGCTGGTCCCGGGACCGGCGTAGCGGCCCCTGCTCGGCTGGTTTGGGACATTTTGGCCACGGCTCAGCCCGGCCGGCGGCGCTGGACGTCGAGGATGTAGGCGACCACGGCGTTCAGCTCGGTGCGGCTCAGCCGGTGGCGAACCGGCATCTCGGCCGTGAACTGGTAGAGCACCGGGCGCCGCAGACGCGCGTCGAGCAGATCGCCGCCCTGCTGCTGGGCTGAGCTGTGACCGGAGAGCGAATGGCAGAAGGAGCATTCGTGGGCGAAGACCTCGCGTCCGGACGACCCCAAGCCGGCCGGCGGTCCCGAGGAGGCTCCGCAGCCGGCGAGGAGCAGGATCAGCGCCCCGAGCAGGGCTGCGGTCTGACCGCGCATGGGCCAGAGGCTACGACTGGCGCCGGGGTAGGGTCCACGGCCGTGTTCACCGTCCAGCAGCGCGATCCGGCCACACGGGCCCGGCGCGGGACCCTGCGCCTGGCGCACGGCAGCGTCCAGACCCCTGCCTTCGTGCCCCTGGCCACTCGCGGCGCGGTCAAGACGCTCGAGCCGCGCGACGTCGTGGGGCTGGGGTACGAGATGGTTCTGGGCAACACGTTTCACCTGTTCCTCGCTCCCGGCCCCGAGCTGGTGGCCGAGCTGGGCGGGCTGAACCGGTTCATGGGCTGGGAGCGCCCGATCATCACCGATTCCGGTGGCTTTCAGGTCTTCTCGATGGGCCACGGCGGCGTGGCCGACGAGATCAAGGGACGACGCTCGACCGCCGGCGCGAAGGGCGAGAGCACCGGCCGCATCCTGGCCATCGGCGAGGAGGGGGTGCGCTTTCGCTCCTACGTCGATGGCCTCGAGCGGTTCATGGGTCCCGAGACCTCGATGGCCGTTCAGGCCGCCCTGGGCTCGGACATCGCGCTGGTCTTCGATGAGTGCACGCCGTTTCACGTCACCCGCGACTACACCGCCCGCTCGATGGAGCGCACGCACCGCTGGCTCGATCGCTGCCTGGCCTGGCATCGCGACCACGGACCGGCGGAGCAGATGGTCTACGGGATCGTCCAGGGCGGCATCGAGCGCGACCTGCGGACGATCTCGGCCGAGCGCGTCGCCGGCAGCGGTGCTCCCGGGATCGCCGTCGGCGGCTCGCTCGGCCAGGACAAGGCCCAGATGTACGAGGTGGTCGACTGGACGACCGCCGAGCTGGAGCGCGTGGCCCCCGGCCGGCCGCGGCACCTGCTCGGGATCGGTGAGGTCGATGACCTGATCGCCGGCGTGCAGGCGGGGATCGACACCTTCGACTGTGCGATGCCGACCCGTCTGGGCCGGCACGGCATGGCCCTCGTGCCCGATCCCGAGGGCCGCTGGCGGGTCGACCTGATGAAGGCGCGCTGGCGGACGAGCCCGGAGCCGATCCAGGACGGCTGTCCCTGCCCGGCCTGCGTGGCGGGTCACTCGCGGGCCTACCTGCACTATCTCCTGCGCGCCCGGGAGCTGACCGGGGCGCGCCTGGTGACGTTGCACAACCTGAGCTTCATCGCTCGGGTGATGGCCGATCTTCGCGAGGCGATCGCGGCCGGGCGGCTGGCCGAGACCGCCGCCGCGCTGCTGGCCGGCGCTGCCCCGGGATCTACTTCGTGTACTGGTTGATCAGGCTCCGGACCTGCTGCACGGCTGACTGGGCGTCGTGGGCGATGATCCGCTGGTAGTGGATCGCGGTACTCGAGGCGCTGTTGGCGATGGCCACGGCGACGATCACGATGATCAGCAGGGCGACGGCCAGGACCAGCAGGCCCAGACCCCAGCGGAAGCCGCGGCTGTCCTGCGGCGGGGGCGGGACCGGCACCGCCCGGCGGTTGTAGTTTGGCTCGACTCGGCGCGGCGGGTGCCGGGCCTCGACCGGCCGGGCGGCCCGAGTCTGGGCGGTACGCGGGGCTGGGCGGGGGGTGATCCGGGTGGCGGCGGTGGCTTCCTCGCGGTCCAGGAACTGGGTCGACGCGGCGGTGGGGAACTGCGGGACCGCATCGGGGGCGATGCCCCGGGCGCCGTCGCGCAGCACGTCGGCCAGCTGGAGGGCGTCCTCGGGCCGGTCGTTCTGGTCCAGGGCCAGAGCGGTGGCCACAGCCAGGGCCAGGCTATGGGGCACGTGGTCATTCAGCTCATCCAGCAGGGCCGGCGCCTCGCGCTGCTGCTTGAGGGCCAGCTCGGACAGGGAATTGGCCTCGTAGGGCAGGCGGCCCGAGATCAGCTGATAGGTGACCACGCCGAGTGAATACAGGTCGGCACGCGGTCCGGCCTCCTCGCCGCGGGCCTGCTCCGGCGCCAGGTAGGCGGCGGTCCCGAGCACGGATCCGACCTGGGTGATGCTCGACTGGTCGGTGGCCCGGGCAATTCCGAAGTCGGCCAGCTTGACCGCGTCCCCATCGGAGACGAGCAGGTTTCCGGGCTTGACGTCACGATGGATGACGCCGTGGCGATGGGCGTACTCCAGGCCTCGGCAGGCCTGGGTGACGATGTTGAGCGCTGTGTCGAGGGCCAGGTGGCCCTGGTCGCGCAGGAGCTCGGCGCACGAGCTGCCGGGCACGTGCTCCATGACGATGAAGTGCTGGTGATGGCCGGCGTCGAAGCCGAAGTCGAACACCTGCACGATGTTGGGATGCACCAGGCGGGCCGCGGCCAGCGCCTCGCGCCGGAAGCGCGAGATGAAGGCGGGGTCATCGGCCAGGTGCGCGGCCAGGAGCTTGATGGCGACGTAGCGCTCAAGCCGGCTGTCGAAGGCCAGGTGCACGGTGGACATGCCGCCGACTCCGATGCGGCTCTCGATCCGGTAGCGGCTGGCGATCGTGGTTGTCCCTGTCATGGCCCGTTTCCTGCGGCTCCGCCCCCGCCGTTCCCGTTCCCGTTACCCCCGCCGAGAGGTGCGCCGCCGCCGTTCGTCGTATTACTGGTACTCGAACTGGTCGGATTTGTTGCAGTGCTGCTGGTCGACGTGCTGGTCGAGCTCGGGGTTGAGGTGGTGCTGCTCGGCGTGCTGGTCGTGGAAGACGTAGAGGAACTGCTCGACGACGAGCTGCTACTGGACTTCGAACAGTCCCGGGCGGCCAGCTGGCTGACCGTGGCCGCCCCCTGCCCGAGGTTCCGGATCAAGGTGGTGTTGACCGAGGCGGGAAGGGCCGCCACCTCATTGCTGAAGGCCTGGGCCGCGCCGCGGGCGGATCCGCACTGCCCGGAGGTAACGGCGGCCGAGACGGAGTTCAGCTGGGCGTTGAGGTTGTTGGCCTGGCCCGAGTCGAGCAGGCCGTTCTGGCCGCCACAGGCGACAACGAAGGCGACCGCGAAGCCGAGGCCTCCGGCCAGGAATGCTCGCGAGCCATGGCCCATCCGGCGCTTGACTTTAGAGGCTGGCGCGGTTGCCGTGACGTTAGGCACGGCGGCTCTGGCGAGGCCTGGCGCCGCCGGCCGTCGGGCGCCCGAAGCCGGATTCACTGCCCGTAGAGCAGCCGTTCGGCCAGGGAATCGGGCAACCGGGCACTGCGGATCGCCGCCGCGGCGCCTGAGATGTCGTACTCGACGCGCCGGTAGACGGCTACCCCCGAGTCGAGCTCGAGCTCGAGCCAGGCGGCCCGCGGGTCACCGTCCCGGGGCTGTCCGACGCTGCCGGGGTTGATCAGCCACTCGCCGCCGCTCAGGTCGAGCTGGCTGCCGGCCGGCCGGGTCTCCCCGGTGGCCGGCTCCCCGGGGAAACGCGAGAAGGACAGGGCGACGTGGCTGTGGCCGATGAGCGACACCCGCCGGGCCTGGACGTCGAGGCAGAGCTCGGCCTGGAGCGGAGACAGGACGTACTCCCACACGGGATCGCGGGGGCTGGCGTGGTAGAGCCCGACTGCCTCATCGGTGTTGGCCGGCTCCAGGCCGTCGAGGTAGGCGCGGGTCTCGGCGCTGATCGTCTCCTGCGTCCAGGTCGCCGCCAGTGCCGCTCCCCGCGAGAACTGCTGCAGCGGAAGCGTTCCCCGGACGCCGAGGTCGTGATTGCCGGCCAGGCAGATCACCGCGTGTGCCCGGGCGAGCTCCACGCAGGCATCGGGGTCGGCCCCGTAGCCGACCAGGTCGCCCAGGCACCACAGCTCCTGGCAATCCGACTCGCCGATCGCGTCGAGTACGGCCTCGAAGGCCTGCCGGTTCCCATGGATGTCCGAGACGATGGCGACCCGCATCCCTACAGTGTCTCCTGTGAAGGCTCTTACGCGCTCTGGGGCGCTCGGCCCGCTGCTCCTGGCCGGCGCCGGAGCGGAGGCGGCGCGCCGGCTGCTCAGCCCGCGGGCCCCGGTGATCGAGCCGGTTCCAGTCGCGGCAGAGGCCTACTTCAGCCCCGAGGAGATCGAGCGCGGCCGAGCCTATGCCCGTCCCCAGCGGGCGCTCGGGCTGGTGCGACTGGGCGTGGACCTCCTGGCCCTGGGCGCGATCGTCGCGCGTCCGCCCCGGGGCCTGGCTCGGCTCGCTAGCCGGCCGGTGCTCGGGGGGGCCGGCGCGGCCGCTGGGCTATCGGCGGTCCTGATCGTCCCGGCCCTTCCCCTGAGCGCGCTGTCCCGGCGCCGGGCCATGGCCGCGGGGCTGGACACGCAGTCCTGGGGCGGCTGGTTCGCTGACCTCGGCAAGGCGCTGGGTATCCAGGCGGCGCTGGCCGCCGGTGCGGGATCCGCGGTGGTCGCGGTCTCGCGCAGCCGTCCCCGGAGCTGGTGGCTCCCCGCCGCCGCCGGCTCGGTGGGATTCGGCGCCCTGCTGGCCGCGTTGGCGCCAGTTCTCCTCGAGCCGGTGTTCAACGACTTCACTCCGCTGCCCGAGGGTGAGACGCGCTCCGACGTGCTGGAGCTGGCCGCGCGGGCCGGGGTCAAGGTGGGGGAGGTCTATTCGATCGATGCCAGCCGCCGCACCACAGCGGCGAATGCCTACGTCTCGGGGCTCGGGCCGACCAAGCGGGTGGTCCTCTACGACACGCTGCTGGACCGCTACTCCCGGGATGAGATTCGCCTGGTCGTGGCCCATGAGCTCGGCCACGTGCGCCACCGCGACGTGCCCCGCAACGTGGCCTACGCCGCCGTCACCGCCCCCGCTGCTGCGCTGGCCGTGCAACGGCTGAGCTGGGCTCTCTCGCCCGAGCGCGGCACCCCCGGCGCGCTGCCCGCTCTGGCCCTGGCCGCGGCGCTCATCAGCGCGCCGCTCGGCCTGGTCGGCAATCGGCTCTCGCGAGCTCTGGAGCGTCGCGCCGACCAGTTCTCGCTGGAGCTGGCGGCCGCGCCGGACGCGTTCATCTCGTTCGAGCGGACGATCGCGCTGCAGAACGTGGCTGATCTGGATCCACCCCGCTGGGTCAGCCGGCTCATGGCCACGCATCCGCCCACCCTGGAGCGGATTGGTGCTGCCGTGGCCTTTGCCGCCCAGGCCTAGACCGAGGCCTGGACCGAGGCCAGCTCCGGCTCGCCCGTACCGGCCCGCTTGGAGCGGTACATCGCCTGATCGGCGGCGGCTACAAGCGCGTCGGCCGTGCCCGTCGTCCCGCTCGAGAAGGCGACGCCGATGCTCACCCGGCAGCCATGGTTGCCCCCGGGCCCGCATCCCTCGGCGCGCAGCGCGCGGGCGATTCGGCCGGCCAGCTTCAGGGCGCGATCAGCTCCGCCCACGTCCGGACAGAGGACCAGGAACTCATCGCCGCCGGTGCGACCGACGCAGTCTCCGTCGCGGACCGATTCGCGCAGCACCCGCCCGATGCTCTGAAGCAGGCGATCGCCGGCGGCGTGACCGTAGCGGTCGTTGATCGACTTGAATCCGTCGAGGTCGATGAACATCACGGCTCGCTCCGCCCGTCGCCGCTTCCGGCCGATGTCGGCGGCCAGCGCGGCCATGATCGAGGCGCGATTGTGACAACCGGTGAGCTCGTCGAAGGTCGCCCGAAAGCTCAGCTCCTCGCGCATCCGGGCACTCTCAGTGACGTCTGAGACGCACACGATCGCGCCGGTGACGTTGCCATCCTCGTAGCGCAGGGCCCTGAAGCTGAGCTTGCAGAAGCGCGGCTCCGGCTCGTCCGTGTGGCGGACGGCAACCTCGATGTCGGCGTCGGCTCCCGCGCCGAGCACACCCTCGAGTGCGCGCTCGAGTGCCGGGCGATCGGGGACGACGACGGTCGCAAGCTGGTCCGCGGCGCTCGCCGCAGGCTCGACGCCGAGGATCTCGTGCAGCCGGTCGTTGGTGTAGATCACCCGGCCGTCCGGGTCGGTCTGGAGCAGTCCGACCGGGACCGTCTCCGCGAGCCGCCGTAGCAGCTCCTCTCGCGCCCGCAGCGCCTCCTGGGCGGCCATCTCGTCGGAGATGTCGACCATCTCTGAGACCACGCAGTGATGGTCGGGGTCGGCGAGCAGGTTGTGGTTGGTGACCTCAAACCAGACCCACGATCCGTCCTTGTGGCGCAGGCGTTGACGTACGCGGCGACCTGGACCTGGATGGGCCATCATCTCCATCCAGTTGTCGATCGCCAGCGCATGGTCATCCTCGTGGATGAACTCGAGCGAGCGGTGGCCCTCCATCTCCTCGGGATTCCAACCGAGGATCTCGGTGACCGCGCCGGCAACGCCGATCACGAAGCTGCGCTCGTCCTTCTTGACCTTCATGAAGCGGGGCGGGCCGATCTGAACCAGGTCGGGCGCCGCACCCCTCGCGTCCTCGTAGCTCGGCGCGCCGTCACTGGTGAGCACGCCAACGATCACGCCGTGGCGCTCGCGCAGGTCGAACCCGTGGTAGATGATTTCTTCAAAGCCGGGAGGGTGCAGCGCGCACTGCGCCACCCCGTGGTTGAGGACGCAGTCGAAGGCCTCGATGAAATGGGGGCGGTCCTCGGCCGGGACACTGTCCAGGCCGGAGCGCCCGCTCAGCACCGGGTTCTCGCGCCGCCTGACCGAGTCGGGCAGCGCGACGATCAGGCCGTTGCCGCTCACGGCGACCATCGGCGCGTCCGGATATCGGTCCTGGAGCTCGTACAGGGCGCGCTCGACGGCCTCCGCATCGGGCCGATCGGGGGAAGGCACACGCTCCGCGCGGCCGGGCTCGTCGGCTCGCGACCGACGCTCGGTTGACAGCGAAGACTTGATCTCGGGCGTGGTCAGCATCGGGCCGCCGGCTCGATTTCAGGGAGCCGACCGATCGTCGTGTCCAGCCAATCTCGGCGCACGGCGTCCGAACCTGAGCCTCTGCCCGTTTCTTTGGACGTTCGATCGAGATCGATACTCCCTCCGCGCCAGGCCGAGCTGGAGTCCCGCGGCCCTATTCCGGTGGCGCCCGCAGCACGACGACGCAGTTCTGGCCCCCAAATCCGAACGCGTTGGCCGCCGCCAGGCGGACCTCGGCTGGCCGCGCGCTCAGGGGCACGTAGTCCAGGTCGCACTCCGGATCGGGGGTGCGGAGGTTGGTCGTGGGCGGGATCACGCTGTCGCGCATGGCCAGCAGGCAGGTCAGCACCGAGAGGGCGCCGGCGGCGGCGATCAGATGGCCGGTCATCGACTTGGGCGAGCTGATCGGGACCGCGTCGGCGGCCGCGCCGAGGGCCCGGCGCACCGCGCGGGTCTCGGCCGCGTCGTTGGCTCGCGTTGCCGTCCCGTGGGCGCACATGTAGTCGAGCTCCTCACCGTGCACGCCCCCGCTCTGGAGGGCCAGGCTGATCGCTCGTGCGGCGTTGGCCCCCGATGGCTCGGGGGCGCTCATGTGAAAGGCGTCGGCGGTCAGGGCGCCGCCGATCAGCGATCCGTAGGAGCGCGCCCCACGGGCGGCGGCGTGCGCGGCCGACTCGAGCACCATGACCACGGCACCCTCGCCGAACACGAACCCGTCGCGCTCGGCGTCGAACGGGCGGCTGGCCTGTTCGGGCTCGTCGTTGCGCTCCGACAGCGGCCCCATCTTGGCCAGTCCGGCCACGATCGTCTCGGTCAGGCCGGCGTCGGTGCCCCCGGCTAGGACCACGTCGGCCTCGCCGCTCAGGATCAGCCGCCGGGCATCGAGCAGCGCGGCGGTCCCGCTGGCGCAGGCCAGGGCACTGGCCGAGACCGGCCCGTGCACCCCCTGATCGATGGCCACCTCGCAGGCGGCCATGTTGGCGATCATCGACGGGACCCAGTACGGGCTGACCTCCCGCATCCCGTGGGCGGCCATCCCGAGCACGTTTTCCTCGGTCTCGGGCAGGCCGCCGATGGCGGTATGGATCACGGCGCCGGCGCGGTGGGTCGCCTCGCCGCTCAGCTCGAGTCCGGCGTCGGCCATGGCCTCCCGCGCGGCGACCACGGCGAGCTGCGAGAACCGGGCGGTACGGCGCGCTCGCTTGGGTCCGAGCTCAGCCAGCGGATCAAAGCCGCGCACCTCGGCGGCGATCCGCACCGGCAAGGCCGAGGCGTCAAAGCGGGTGATCGGGCCGACCCCGGAGCGGCCCTCGACCAGCCCCTGCCAGGTCTCCGGTGTGCTGTTACCGAGTGGAGTCAGGGCGCCGATTCCGGTGATCACCGGGTCGGCGCGGCGTTCGGTCGCGCTCACGGAGCGACGAGCCGTCCGAGTGCTGAGGGCGCTGGCAATGCGGGGCGGGTCAGCCCTCGGCGGCGGGCGGCGCCGCGCCGCCTCCCCACTCGGGCAGGCTCTTGATCCCCTCCCGGGTCTGCCACTTCGAGTAGTTGTCCTGCATGGCGTCGATCAACTCGCGCATGAACTTCGGGGAGAGGTTAATGCGAGATACCACGACACCGGGGATCTCCTCCTCCTCGACCTCGTGGTCAACCCGGGCGAAGGTGATCGTGAACTCGTAGTCGGAGTGGCTGACGTTGGCGAAATTCGAGTACACACCGGCCATGATGTCCGGCGAGAAGTGGATGTTGATGTGGCGTTCGGGCTGGTTCTGATCTTCCATATCCTCGTAGTATCCCATCGTGCGCATCGTCGTCGTCGCCGTGGGGAGATTGCGTCCGCCGTTCGCCGATGACGTCCAGCATTACCAGAAGCTGCTGGCCGGGCACACGCGGCTCGAGCTGGTCGAGGTTCGCGAGGACGAGCAGGTGGTCCGGCGGGTGCCCGACCGGTCATTCGTCTCGCTGCTGGACCGCGGGGGCGCCCGGCCCGATTCGCTGGCCTTCGCCGGCTGGCTCGAGGAGCGCCGGCGCAGCGGCCGTGACCTGTGCTTCGTGATCGGAGGCCCGTTCGGGCTGGAGCTCGATCACGTCGACCATCGGCTCTCGCTCGGCGAGATCGACCCTGCCCCATCAGTTGGCCCGGGTGGTCCTGCTCGAGCAGCTCTATCGGGGACACAAGATCCTCGCCCGGGAGCCCTACCACTATTGATGGTGGGCCTCGGTTGAGCAGCGGCGGCGAGGGATATCCGGGGCGGCGGCGCCGGGCGCTCGAGCAGCGCACGCGCACGCGGCGCGAGCTGCGAATGTTCGCTCGGCGCCTGGTCATCCTCCTCGTCGCGCTGCTCGGGGTGATCATCATCGGCACGCTGGCCTTCATGGTCACCGAGGGCTCCTCGGTGGCCTTTTCGTTCGCGTGGACGCTCGATACCGTGACCACGCTCGGCTCGATTCAGGATCCGCACGACGTCGGCGGACGGGTGGTCGTCGTCGGCCTGGAGCTGTTTGGCATAGGTACGCTCTTCTACGGCCTGGCCACGGTGGCCGAGTTCTTCGTCTCGGGCCAGCTCAGCGGCCTCCTCGACGAGCGGCGGACCCAGCGCGTGATCGACTCCTACTCAGACCACTTCATCATCTGCGGCTTCGGCCGCGTCGGCCGCCAGGTGGCGCGTGACCTGCGTCGGGCCGGAGTCCGCCACGTGGCCGTCGACAGCGACCCGAGTCACCGCGAGCTGGCCGAGTCGATCGGTGTCCGCTACATCGAGAGCGAGGCCGCCGATGATGATGTGCTGCGCAAGGCGGGCATCGAGCGGGCCCGGGCACTGATCTCCTGCGTGGACTCAGACGCCGAGAACATCTTCATCGTCCTGACCGCCCGCGGCCTGCGCCCCGACATGCTGATCGTGGCCCGGGCCTCGGCCGAGGACAGCGAGAAGAAGCTTCGTCAGGCCGGGGCCAACCGGGTCATCTCGCCGTATAAGACCTCGGGCTCGGAGATGGCACGAATCGCCCTTCACCCCCAGGTCGGCGGCGCCGTCCAGGTCGCCGACTACCGGATGGAGGAGATCGACGCCACGGCCGGCAGCGAGGGGGTCGGCAAGACCGTCGACGATGTGCGGGGCCAGTCGGTGATCGTCGCCGTGCGCCATCCGGACGGCCGGCTCGAGCCCCAGCCGGCGCCCGAGTCACTCATCGCCGCGGGCGACATGCTGCTGGCCATCGGAACTCCCGAGGCGCTCGAGCGACTGGAGAGCGCGTTCCAGCCGCTTGCGGTGCGGAGCTCGTGAAGCCGCCGGTCCTCGAGCTCCGCGCCGCCGTCCAGGCGGCTGCCGCCACGGTGCGCGGCGGCTCCGGCGAGGCTCCGGCCCAGACCCGGGTGGAACGACCCAAGCGCGAGAACCAAGGTGACTACTCGACCAACGTGGCCATGCTCCTGGCTCCGTCGCTCGGCGCGCCGCCCCGGGAGATCGCCGAACGGGTCGGCGCGGCGCTGGCCGGCGCGCTGCGCGGCGAGCTGGCCGACTGGGAGATCGCCGGCCCGGGCTTCCTGAACCTGACTCTCTCCGATGACTGGTATCGCCGTGCCACGCGGACAGTCCTGGACGCCGGCGATCGCTTCGGCGCCGACGCCGTGGAGCCCGGCGAGCGGATTCTGATCGAGTTCGTGTCCGCCAACCCAACCGGCCCGCTGGTGGCGGCCAACGGTCAGGCCGCGGCGTACGGAGACGCGCTGGCGCGGATCCTCGAGCACTGGGGACACGACGTGTGGCGCGAGTACTACTTCAATGACGCCGGCGGGCAGATCCGCCTGCTTGGTGAGTCGGTACTGGCCCGCGCGCGCGGCGCCGAGATTCCCGAGGGGGGCTATCAGGGGGAGTACGTGTTCGACCTCGCCGCCGCGATTCCGGATGTCGAGTCGATGACGCCTGAACAGGCGGCCCACGCCGCTGTGACGATCCTGCTCGGGCAGGTCAAGGCGACCCTGGAGCGCTATGACGTGCGCTATGACCGCTTCTTCAGCGAGCGAACGCTCCACGAGGGCTCGCCGTGCGTATCTGGACCGCGCGCTCGAGATCGTGGCCGACGGTGGCAACAGCTATCGCTCCGACGGCGCACTCTGGCTGCGGAGCACCAACTTCGGCGACGACAAGGACCGGGTGCTGGAGCGCTCGGACGGGGCGCCGACGTACTTGGCCGCCGACCTCGCCTACCTGCTCGAGAAGCGCGAACGGGGGATCGAGCGCCAGCTGCTGCCGGTGGGCGCCGATCACCACGGCTACGTGGCCCGGATGAAGGCGGCCTTTGCCGCTCTGGGCGAGCGATCCGGATCGGCTGGAGATGCCGATTCTCCAGTTCGTCCACCTGATCGAGGGCAGCCAGCGCGCGGCCATGTCCAAGCGCCGAGGGGACTTCATCACCCTGGATGACCTGATCGACGAGATCGGGGTCGACGCGACCCGGTACTTCATGCTCCAGCGCTCGCATGACCGCACGGTCGACCTTGACCTCGATCTGGCCGGGCGCCAGGACCGTGAGAACCCCGTGTACTACATCCAGTACGCGCACGCCCGAATCGTCACCATGCTCTGCAAAGCTCCCCGCTGACCGTGTCGCGGCGGCGCTGGCGCCGGGCGCCGACTGGGGACAGGGCCACCTGCATCCGGCCGAGCGAACCCTGATCAAGGCCCTGGCCTCCTTCCCCGATGAGGTGGCCGAGGCGGCGGTCAAGCGCGGGCCGCACCGGATTGCCGCCTACGCGCTCGACCTGGCACAGGAGTTCACCGCCTTCTACCGCGACTGCAAGGTCATCGGGGCCCGGCCCGAGACGGTCGAGTCCTTCCGGATCGCCCTCTCGCAGAGCGCGCGCCAGACGATTGCGCTGGCGCTGTCTCTGCTCGGGGTGAGCGCTCCCGACTCGATGTAGGGCCGCCTCGGGGCGCGGGTCCTCAGGCGGCGGGCGACTGACCTGCCTAGACTGTCGGACGATCGCTAGGCCTGGCGCGCCAGGTCCTCGTCGAGGCGGCGAGCGTCGTCGGCGTCCAACGGTGTCGGGGGCGCGCCGGCCGCCTCTCGGGCGGCCAGCCGGGAACTGCGGCGCCACTTGGGCAGCGTGTAGGCCAGCGTGGCGATCCCGACGATCAGCACGGCGGGGGGCAGGATGTAGATGGCCAGGTTGAAGCCGCTGGCCGGCGGCTTGGCCAGCACCGCCGGGCCGTAGTTGGCCACCAGGTTCTTCTCGATCCGCGCCTTGGTCAGCCCCTCGGCGATGAGCTGGCGGATGTAGGCGCGCTCAGAGAATGCCTCCGGGCTCTGGGCCACGGCCAGCGGTTCATGGCAGGCCACGCACATGACGTCGTTCTGGATCTGGATGAATGAGGCCCGCGACTTCGGCGGGGCGGCGCTGGCCGCGCCCGGCGCGGGGGCGAGGGCGAGGACGAGCAGGGCCAGCGCCGGGATCGCGGCCGGCCCGCGGCGATGGATCACGAGCGCTCGGCCAGGATTGGCGGCAGCGTCTGCTTCAGCCACGTGTTGTTGAGCTGGTAGCGTCGCAGAGCCTGGATCCGCCCCTGACGGTTGATCACGAACGTCTCCGGCACCCCGGTGGTGCCGAACGACCGCACGAAGTTGCCGCTCACGTCGCGCAGCACCGGGTAACTAATGTGCTCCTGGCGAACGAACTGCTCCGATGCGCTCGTGTTGTCGAGGTAGGTGACGCCGAGGATCGTGGCATGATGGCTGCGCAGGGTGCGCTCGGCGTCGGCCAGGATCGGAGCCTCGGCCCGGCACGGATCGCACCAGGAAGCGAACACGTTCAGGACCACGACCTGACCCTTGAAATCGGCCAGGCTCTTCTTCAGGCCCGAGCCCAGCACGGGCAGGGCGAGGTTGGCGTTCGGCGCCACCGGGAAGCTCCCGCGGGCCACGCTGGCATCGATCGACGAGCCGTCGTTCTGGCCCGAGACCCCGAAGGCGAGCAGCGCCAGCAGGGCGACAGCGGCGACCACGACCAGACCGGGAAGGACGAACCGTCGCATGGCTCGCCAGAGATTAGTACTCGGCCGAGCCGCGCCCGCAGCCCGAGGCGCTCACCGGCCTCTGCCGCTCCGCGCGACACGAGGTTGGATCACGCCGACATGAGCGAAGGCTGCGGTCCTGCGGGCGCTGGTGGTGGGTCGGGTCCGCGGTCGAGCTCGTCAAGCAGGGCGCTGAGCTGCTTGCGTGAGTGGGTGCCGAGCTTGCGGTAGGCGTTGGTGAGGTGCCACTCGACGGTCTTGGTGGTGATGAACAGTTGCTGTGCGATGGTCGGGTTGGTGGCGCCAGCGGCCGCGAGTGAGACGATCCGGAGCTCGGTGGGTGTGAGCGAGCCCACCCCCGAGCGAGCGGCTCGGCGGGGGCGCGCGCCGCTGACCCGGAGCTCCTGGTGGGCGCGGTCGGCGAGCACGATGGCCCCGCAGGCCATGGCCAGCTCGAAACCGCGGCCGAGGCTTTCCCGCGCTGCGATGCGCTGACCGGCCACGCGCTGCGCCGCCCCGAGATCGATCAGGGCCTGAGCGAGCTCGAGGGGCGCCGGTGCCTGCTCGAGCGTCGCGACCGCTTGGGCGAGCAGGTCCGCGCCGGCCTCGCCGGCGGTCACCCGGCCGCTGGCGCGAAGCGCCGCGCCGATCGCCCGCGGTCGTCCGCCGGCGCGGGCGCGCTCGGTGGCCAGGCCGGCGAGCCGCACGGCCGCGTTCGTCTCGCCGCACCGGGCCGCGGCGATGGCGGCCGCGGCCTGCCAGTCGAGGAACATCGGATCGACGAGCCCGTACTGCTCTTCGAGGTGAGCGCCGGCCGCGCAGAACCGCGCGTAGGCTGACGCCGGGTCGTCCTCGTGCAGCGCGAGCGTCCCCTGCGCGTGCAGGACCAGTGCCCACTGCAGGCTCCCGCGGTCGACGGTCTCGGCGACCCGCAGCGCCTCGCGGGCGCCGCCGGCGTCACCGCGCTGCAGGCAGGCTTGGGCCAGGACGGCCGCGCACCAGCCCAGATGGGCCGTCCAACCCAGGCGGCAGATCTCCAGCGCTCGCTCGGACTCGGATGCCGCATCGGTGATCTTGCCCTGGCGTAGGAGCAGCACCGCGCGCGACTGGCTGATCTGCGCCAGGGCGATGACCGACCCGGCCTTGGCCGCGCGCTCGTCGGCAGCGGCCAGCGCGGACTCGGCGGCCTCGAGCTCATCCACGTAGATCAGCCCGGCCACGGCCAGGCTGACGACATAGCCGTGGGGGTCGGGGGCAAACCGGCAGCCGTCCAGGGCGGCCTGCGCGGTCCGCCGGACGCGGTCAGCGGGCTCGGCCCAGCGAACGGACATCGCGGCGGCAAGCTGCGCGGTCAGACGCGGTTCGGGGGGCAGGCGTCCGCGCTTGGCCGCGGCGCGCAGGCCGTTCCAGCGCGCCGACTGCGTGAAGCGCCGGCCGGGGTCAAAGGAGCTGGCCAGCATGTAGAGGCCGAGCAGCTCCCGGCCGAGCGCGTCGTCCTCGCCCAGCTCGGCCAGCCCCCGCTCGGCGGCGTCGGCGGCGAGCGCATAGTCCGCGCGGGCCAGCAGCAGCTCACTGAGCGATCGCAGCGCGTCGGCGCGGCGATGAGCCTCGCCACAGCGGGCCAGCGCGTTCGAGAGGCGGTCGAGCGCCTGGGGCTGCCCGCTGGCGGCCTCGGCCTGAGCCAGCTCGAGCAGCACCTCGTCACGGAGCGCAGCGGGAGGTGGTTCGTCGCTGGCGCGCGCGAGCAGCTGCGCGGCCCAGCCATACTCCCCGTGGGCGTGCGCCTCGCGGGCGGCCTGACGCAGCGTCTCCACCACCCAAGGGCTCGCCCACCGGCGCGCTGCGAGCAGGTGGCTGCAGACCGCGCCGAGGGATGCGCCGTCGTGCGCCAGCACCTCCGCGGCGCGACGGTGGAGTTGCCCGCGAGCCAGCTCGGTCAGCTCCGCGCCGACCGCGCTGGCAATCAGCGGATGCTCGAACGTCAACGGATCGCCCGCCCGCAGGATCTGGACCTGGAGGAGCGCTTCGGCCGCCGCCTCAGCGGCCTCGGGTCCCAATCCGGCCACGGTGGCGGCCTGTCGCAGCGCCGCGCCGTCCCCCAGGATGGCGGCCGCGCGGGCCAGTGAAGCGGCGTCGGCGCCGAGTCGCTGCACACGGCGCGCCACGGATTGCAGGACCGTCTCGGGAACGAGGTCCTCGACCCGAGCGACGGCCCCGGCATCCGCGAGGTCCTCGGCGCGCAGGGCCTGTAGCAGCTCGATCAGCAGGAACGGATTGCCACCGGTGGCGCGCGCGCACGCCGGCGCCAGGCCAGCGTCGGCGTCGGCGCAGGCGCTGCGGACGATCTCCTGGACGCCTCGCTCGCTCAGCGGGTCGAGCCGGAGGGCGTTCACCGCCGCACGCCCGCGCAGATCGGCGAGCTGCTGTTGGCTCGAGCCCCGGCTCGCCTCCTCGCCGCCTGGCGCGTCCGAGACGATCGGGCGCGTCGCCAAGACCACGGCCAGCGGCAGCTCCGCCACCCGGATGACCAGGTGCATCACGAAGCGCAGCGAGGAAGCGTCGACCCATTGGGCGTCGTCGATGGCGATCAGCACCGGGACCGGCTCAGAGCCGTCCTCACGCCAGGCCAGGTTGCCCAGCACCCAGTAGAGCGCGTGCAGCACCGTCAGCTGAGACTCCCCCACCACCGGCGGCCGGTCAGGCTCGGCGCTCGAGAACAGGGCTGCCGCCGGACGGGCCATCCCCGCGAACAAGCGGGTGCGCTCCGTTTCATCGGCTCGCTGCAGGCGGGGCTCGAGCAGCTGCATGACCGCGCCGAAGGGATGCGCGGACTCGTGCTCGGAGCCTCGCGCCGCCAGGACCGTCATCTCCGCCTGCTCGGCCAGATGACGAGCGCAGTCGATCAGCCTCGACTTGCCCTCCCCCGGCCGGCCCTCCAGCAGGAGCAGCCCGCCGCGTCGATCCTGCGCGCCGGCCAGCAGCTGCTCGAGCGCCCGCAGCTCCCGCTCGCGCTCGACCAACGGCGCGCCCCACCGCCTCCCCGCCGGTCGGACCTCCGACGATAACCAGCCGCCAGGTGCCCCACCCCGGTCCATGACCCGAAACCCTACCTTCTGATCGCGAGGGTGGGTAGGACTTAATCCCGGGGGATCACGGCCCAAACCCCGGGGGGCAACTCCGGCGACAGCGCGGCCGGGGCGGTATAGCGTCGCGCGACCGAGTCACCGCGGAGGGCGGCGACCGAACCCAGGGGGTGCGACATGAAGAGGCTCTCACCAGTGGCTGCGACGGTTTGCGCGGGTGTCCTGCTCGGCCTGGGCGTCGCGCCGGCGTGGGCGGCGTCGAACCCGGCCTGCCCGGAAGCGGACTCCAGCACGGCGACGTCGTGCACGTACACGACGCCCGCCGCCACCGCGACGTTCACGGTGCCGGGCGGGATCAGCTCGCTCGACGTCGTCGCGGTCGGCGCCGCCGGCGGCGCGGGCTATGACGAGAGCGGAACGGTCGCCGACGTCCCCGGAGGGCTCGGCGCGTCGGTGCAGGACACGGCGGTGCCGGTGACGAGCGGCTCGGTCCTCGGGGTGACGGTCGGCGGCGCCGGCGCCAGCGGCGCCGCCGGGGGGACCCCGGGCGGCGGTGGCGACGGCGGCCAGTCGAGCGACATCAACAACGGTGTGACGACCTACTACAACGGCGGCGGCGGCGGGGGCTTCTCGGGGCTGTTCGACCCGAGCGCGAACCCGCTGGTGATCGCCGCCGGCGGCGGCGGTGGCGGCGGGGGGCTCAATCCCGGGGGAGCGGGCGACACGGGCGCGGGGGGCCAGCCGGGTCAGGGCCAGGGTGCGGGAGGCTGCAACGGCTACGGCGGCGGCGGCGGCACCGCCACCCAGGGCGGCACCTCAACTGCGCCGTTCCAGCCGCCATCGCAAGTGGCGGGCGGATACCTCCAGGGCGGTAAGGGAGTGGACGGTGATCTCGCCGGAGGCGGCGGCGGTGGCGGCCTGTACGGCGGCGCCGGCGGGACCGCGGGTCGGTGCGCAGGAGGCGGAGGCGGGGGCGGCTCGAGCTTCGGCGCCGGCCCTGGGCTCACCAACGAGCAGACGACGAGCGCTCCGGCTTCGGTGACGATCAGCTTCAGCATGCCGACCCCGTCGATCACGACCACCCAGCAGCCGGCCTCGGCGACGGTGGGCTCGCCGATCGCCGACCAGGCGACGGTGTCGGGAGGCAACTCGCCGACCGGGACGGTGACCTTCAACCTGTACAGCAACTCGACCACGCAGAACGCGAGCACGCTGCTGTTCACCGACACCGAGCCGCTGTCGGGCGGCAGCGCAACCTCGAAGGGCTACACGACGACCGCGGCGGGAACCGACTACTGGGTCGCCACCTACAACGGCGACACCTACAACGCCGCGATCTCCTCAAGCCCCTCGGGCGAGCCGGTGACGATCAACCCGCGCAAGCCGACCAGTAAGGACCAGTGCAAGAACGGCGGCTGGCAGAACTACACCGATGGAAACGGAACGCCGTTCAAGAACCAAGGCGACTGCGTCAGCTACGTCGCCACGGGAGGAAAGAACGGCTAGCTGATCCACCGCCACGGCGGCAGCAGCGGCACACGTAGCTCTCGGTTCGAAGCTCGGCGGGCGGCACCAAGCACAACTGGCCGCCCGCCGAGCTAGCCCCTGGGCACTCGCCGTTCACGGACCCGACCCTTAGAATCGCCCGCAACGCGGACGTAGCTCAGTTGGTAGAGCGTCGGCTTCCCAAGCCGAAGGTCGCGGGTTCGAGACCCGTCGTCCGCTTGGTGCGGGCCCACGTTCTCCGGGGGACGGTGGCAGGCGACGGCACCGTCGTAGCCATTCGGAATCCTCGCGGAGGAGGTGACTCGGAGGGGTGGACGGACCGTCAGATGGAAAGCCGCCGGGCCATTGCTCCGGATGTAGAGTGATTGGATGAGCTCAGGATCTGTACGCGAGCTCGAACAGCCCCAGCGGCGTCGGCGGTCACGCCACCGGATGTTTTGGCGGATCGTCAACCCGCCAACTCGTGTGCTCGCCGGGGTTGCACCATGGTGGGTACTGCTCGAAACGCGGGGGTGGCGGACCGGAAGGAGGAGGACAACCCCGCTCGCCCGCGGTCCCGTTGACGGCGGCGTGCTTTGGCTGTGTTCAGTCCACGGGCGACACGCAAACTGGGTGCGAAACCTCGACGCAACCTCGGCCGTCCGGATCAAGCTCTCGGGTCGTTGGCAGCAAGCCCAAGCGACTGTCCACGCTTATGACGAGGCGATGGGCCGCCGCTTCAATGCCTACGCCCGCAGCGGTCCGCGGACGCTCGGCATCGACCCTGTGCTGGTGCGTGTCGAGCTCACCCGGTAGCGACGATCGAGCGGCCTGCCTGTCCTCTCACGCAGATCGAGGAGCAGCCGGCGTCACTGCTCAGATTGAGCTGCACCAGCAGATCATGACGAGCGTGGTTGGTATTCTTTTGGCATGAAGATTGCCATGGACGCCGTGGGTCGCCTGGTTGTGCCCAAGGCGCTGCGTGCCGAACTGGGGCTCACCGGACCGACAGAGCTGGAGGTGATCGCACGCGACGGGGTGATCGAGCTTTCGGTAGCCGACGTGCCGGCGCGGATTGAGGATCGCGGCGGTGATCCCGTGATCGTTGCCGACGGGCCGATGCAGCCGCTCACTGTCGAAGACGTCCGCGCGGCCATCGATCGCGTCCGGCGTTGATCGCTCCGGACTCGAGCGTCACCATCGCCGCAGCCGCGCCCTGGCACGTCGCGAACGAAGCCGCGGTCGCCGCGCTGGCCGCCGATCGGACGGCCCTGATCGCCCACGTCGCGTTCGAGACAACAGCAGCTCTGAGCAGGATGCCCCAAGGTCAGAGGCTCTCTCCGGATGTGATCCTGGGGTGGCTCGAACGCCGCTTTCCCACGACCTGGCTCACCCTGCCCGCCGACGCGACGCGGCGAGCCCTCCGCGCGGCGGTCGAGTCCGGAATCCGGGGCGGGGCGCTGTATGACGCTCTGATCGCCGCCACCGCGTCGCATCACAAGCACACACTCGTCAGCGCAGATCGGCGAGCGGGGCCCGCCTACGCCGCCGTTGGCGTCGACATCGTCTATCTGATCACGAAGTGACCGATCCCGTCAGGACCACGATGTCGCCACCGTTCGGGTCACCACGGAAGTTCAAGGTGACCTTCGGGCTGTGGCACGCGTAGATGACCTGGAACACGCGCGCCGAACTCAGTGCTCTCGTCGATCATTCGGCGCGGGCTGGGTGATCGAGTCAGCCAAGTTGGTTTGAAGCTCCCGTACGACAGCGCCGAGCAAGCCTGACCCGAGGAGCCCCGGCCCGAGCGGGCCTGCCGAGTTCTCACCTACCGGCGGTAGCTGCGACAGCGCCCTCCTGACCTCGGCAGACATGCGGTGGACCTGCCAGAGGATCTCTTCGCTGATAAGCCCCGGTCGGTCCGCAGCGGCCCGTCCCGCGGCCTTGGCAGCGTACGCGGCAGCGCCCAGGGCGTGCGCACCCAGGTGAGGGATAGCCGCTGCCTGGCCTGCCGCGCGCGCAGCCGCCACAGCTGCAGGAATCCGGACCTCCCGTGCGGCCGCATTGCCGACGAACCGGCGCCGGATCTGTTCAGCGATGTCGAGCTCGCCACGAGCGAACGCCCGGGCCCGGGCGATGGCATCCCGGGGGCGGTTGTCCCCGGGAGCCTCGGTCTCGAACACCCAGAGCACCCGCTCCGCACAGTCCGCGGCCCACGCTGCGACGATTCGCCGATCGGCTTCGCTCAGTGTCTGTGGCGACCGCACATCCCAGATTTTCTCACGCATGCGACGCTCCGTTCCGCGCAAGCGGGTCGCTGTGACAGGCGGGCCGGGTAGTCGGGCGGTCGCGAGAGCAGGTCTTCGCCTGACCTCGCGTTGCCGGCCCGCTCAGGGGCGCAAATCCCTCTCAGACCCGTTGTCGGCCGGCGGATGCTCGCGGCGGCAGCTCCGGCCGGGCGGCTAGATTGGCCATATGCCGGTTCAACGGATGGACAACGTCGGCATTGTCGTCGAGGACCTTCCGGCGACGATTGCTTTCTTTCGCGAGCTGGGCCTCGAGCTCGAAGGCCAAGCCACGATCGATGGAGATTGGGCGGCGCGCGTCACCGGACTGCGTGACATGCGCGTCGAGATCGCCATGATGCGCACGCCCGACGGCCACGGCCGGCTCGAGATCTCGCGGTTTCTCACGCCCTCTCCGGTCACCGATCACCGGAATGCGCCAGTGAACGCTCTCGGTTACCTGCGCGTGATGTTCGCCGTCGACGACATCGACGAGACGCTCGCCCGGCTCCGTGAGCACGGCGCGGAGCTCGTCAGCCGCGAGGTGGTCCGGTACGACGACGCGTATCGGCTCTGCTACATCCGCGGGCCCGAAGGACTCCTGATAGGGCTCGCCAAGAACTCGGCTGATCGCCCGCCCTTGCCACAAGACACTCCCGGCGAGACTGCTCCTCGCGGGCTGTGTTAGCGGGTCTGGGTAGCTTCTGCGTTCGGTGCGTCCGGGGGATCGTCGAGGAAGTCGGCGCTGGGTACGAAGAACAGGCTGCCCGTCTTCGCGGTGGAGAAGTCGAGGATCCGGTCGTGGTTTCCCGGTGGGTTGCCGACGAACATGTGCCTGAGCATCTGCTCGGTCACGTCGGGCGTGGCGGCGTAGCCGATGAAGTAGGTGCCGAACTCACCCCTCCCGACCTGGCCGAACGGCATGTTGTCGCGCACGATCTGGCGTTCTTGACCGCTGGCATCGGTGATCGTGTTCAGCGCGACGTGGGAGTTGGCCGGCTTGACGTCATCGGGCAGCTCGATGTCGGCGAGCTTCGTGCGCCCGATGGCCCGCTCCTGCTCCTCCACCGGCAGCGCGTTCCAGGCGCTCAGATCGTGCACGTACTTCTGCACGATGACGTAGCTGCCGCCCGCGAAATCGGGATCCTGGTCGCCGATTACCGTGGCCTCAAGCGCAGTCTGACCGACCGGGTTCTCGGTTCCGTCCACGAAGCCCAGTAGGTCGCGCTCGTCGAAGTACCTGAATCCATGCACCTCGTCGACCGGACTCACACCGCCGGCCAGCCGGTTCATGAGCTGTGCGGCTAGCTCGAAGCACAGGTCCGTGCGGCGAGCCCGAATGTGGAACAACAGGTCGCCTGGGGTCGAGACGGCCGTGTGCTTGGCGCCGGTGATCTCCGGCAGGACATGAAGCCCGGCGGGGCGAGGGCCGCTGAACAGCCGATCCCACAGATCTGATCCGATCCCGGTCACACAGCTCAGCTCGCCTTCGGGAACGCGAAAGCCGACCGATCGCGTCAAACCGCCGAGATCGGCCAACAGACCCCGTACGTCCTCCTCGGCTCCCACGGCGACGATGAGAACAAGGAAGATCGCCGCTTCGGTCAGGGGCTTCAACAACGCCTGAGGTTCGGCATCACCCGGCATCGGCTAGAGCCGACTCGCGGGGCTGTGGCTACTCATCACCTTGACACCTGTCGTTTGCGCTCATCTGGGCGGGTCGCGCTGGTCTGGGCCTGTCTACGTTCGGGATCGCCGCGCGCGCCGCGGCCGGGCGCATCGTATCGCCGCGGCCGACCTCGACCCGGTGCTGCGGGCGAGCAGCTGAACGCGTCCCGCTCCCGGAAGCGGGACGTTGAGAATGTCGGCCACGAGAGCGAGCTGAGGAGGTACTCCGTGCGAATCGTCGTCATCAACCACGTCACCCTCGATGGCGTCATGCAGGCTCCGGGCCGACCCGAGGTGCGATTGTGGGCGCGCTACGAGTCGCTGCTCAACCTCACCTTCAGCGGTTCCCCGGTCAGCCTGCTCTGTCCCTATGACCGGCGAAGCCTCGGCCCGGAGATCGTCCGGCATGCGCTGGCCACTCATCCCCGCACGCAGGAACGGGACGCGCTGGCGCCGAGCGCTGACTACGCCGACCCGAGCGGCTTCGTGCTCGAGCCGTGATGCCCGCCTAAGTCAGTCGGGTCAGCCGCTTGGTCGCGGTGGCCTCGTGGGCGGGCATCAGGTCGGCGCGCGAGATCTCGGCCACGTGGGGGGCGACGGTGCGCACGCCCTCATCGGAGTCGATCCGCTGGTAGGTGAGAGTCTTGAGGAACTTGGCCACCGACAGCCCGCCGGTGTAGCGGGCGGCCTGGCCGGTGGGCAGGGTGTGGTTGGTCCCGATCGCCTTGTCCGAGAACGCCACCGTGGCGCGCGGCCCGAGGAAGATCGAGCCGTAGTTGCGCAGCCGCTCGAGATACCAGGCGTCCTCACCGGTGTGCACTTCGAGATGCTCGGGGGCCACCGCGTCGGACATGGCGGCGGTGTGCTCGCGGTCGTGCGCCACCATGATCACGCCATGATCGCCCCAGGCCTGCCGTGGCGTGTCGGCGGCGCCGGCGGTCCGCTGGTCGAGCTCATCGAGCTGACGGGAGATCTCATCGAGCACCGCGCGCCCGAGCGACTCCGAAGTGGTGATCAGGACCGCCGGGGAGCTCGGGCCATGCTCGGTCTGGGCGAGCAGGTCGGCGGCGACGAGCTCGGGGTCGGCGCTGTCGTCGGCGATCACGGTCACCTCCGACGGGCCGGCCAGCAGATCGATGCCCACCCGGCCGAACAGCTGGCGCTTGGCCTCGGCCACGAATGCGTTACCCGGCCCGACGAGCATGTCGACAGGGTCGACGGGACCGGATTCGTCGAGCAGACCGAAGGCCATCGCCGCCAGCGCCTGGACCCCACCCAGGGCGAAGATACGGTCGGCCCCCGAGGTGGCGATCGAATGCAGGGTCGGAGGATGCGGCCTTCCGCCGCGCGGAGGCGAGCAGGCGATGACGGTCTCGACGCCGGCCACCTTTGGGACCAGCACGGTCATGAACGCGCAGGCCAGCATCGGCACGCGGCCGCTGGGACAGTAGGCGCCCACAGAGCTGACCGGGACCTGTCGCTGGCCCAGGAACACCCCGGGGAGCGTCTCGGCCTCGAAGTCGGTCAGCGTCGCACGCTGGAGCTGGGCGAAGTTGCGGATCTGGGCCTGGGCGAACTCGATGCTCTGCTTGAGAGCCTCGGGTAGGGACGCGCTCGCGTTGGCGATCTCGTCTGCGGCGAGTTCGAAGCTGGGTGGGTCCCAGCCGTCGAGCTCGCGCGAATAGGCGCGGACGGCGTCGGTGCCATCGCGCTCGATTCGCAGGAGCATTTCCGAAACGCGCTCGGCCACCGCGGGATCGGGGCCGGGCCGGGGCCGGCTCGTGGCTGACTTCAGGTACGCGGGCTCATCCATGCCCTCAGCCAGAGGTCTCGATCCCCGCGCGGGTGACGGCCGAGTAGAGCTCGGGACGGCGGTCACCGAATGCGTCGGCATGATCGGTCAGTCGCTTGTCCAGCGCCGCCTCGAGATCGACGTCCGCGACGAGAAGGCCGGGAGCCCGGGACTCGGCCGCCACCCACCCGTCGGCGCCGATGATCGTGCTCCCGCCGGTCCAGTCCTGGCCACGCTCGCGACCGAGGCGGTCCGCGCAGGCGATCGCCATCCGGTTGACCCGGGCCGCGGCCATTCCGATCATCGCCTCCGGCGGATGCTCGCCATCGGGCCGCGGGACCAGCGGCCAGTTGGTCGGCACCATCAGCAGCTGGGTGCCGTCCAGGGCCAGCGAACGCGTCAGCTCGGGGAATTCCAGGTCGTAGCAGATGATCAGCGCCACGCGGCCGACACGGGTCTCGAACACGGGCGGCGGCTCCGAGCCGGGAGTGAAGATCAGCTTCTCCTGATCCCAAAGATGCAGCTTGCGGTACACCGCCCGCAGCCCCGTGGCGTCGAACACGGCGGCGCTGTTGAATACGTGCCCGTCGTCGCCGAGCTCGCAGAACCCGCCGGCCAGGACGACGTCGGCGCGTGAGGCCTCGGCCCCCCACTCGAGGAGGATCTCATGGTCGGGAGTGATGGCCGCCGCCTGCGCCTCGGCCGCCGACTCGAACATGTAGCCCGAGGTCATGAGCTCGGGGAGGATGACGACATCGGCGCCTTCATCGACCGCTTCGCGGATCGCTCTCAGCGCCAGCGCGCGGTTGGCCTCGAGCTCACCGAGCACCGGGGCCAGCTGCTGGCAAGCGATCCGGGTCACGGCACCGCCCCGGCCGCCAGGCCCCTGCGCACCCGTCCGGCCAGCCCCGGGGCGACCATCACGACGACCAGCCCGACGATCAGGTACGCGACCTCGATGTAGGGCAGGTGGGCATAGGTCCCCTCCTGCCCGACGAACACGTTGCGATAGATCGTGTAGCACACGAACGCACCCCCAAGGACCGGGATCAAGACCTGCCAGACCGGCGCCTTGGCCTCACCCCTGAAGAACAGGAAGTAGATCGCCCCGACCGTGGCCATCACGTAGGCGACGAGGATCAGCACGGTGCCGATCTGCAGCGCGTAGAACGTGGCGTTGGTGACGGTCGAGCCGGCCAGCTGCTGGCCGACGAGGGCGCCGGCAAAGATGATCAGGACCAGGACCAGCGCCGCTCCCGGGGCGCCGTGCTTGGAGAGCCCGGCCAGGCCGGTCCGCTTGCCGGTGGCGTCACGCGCCTCGGCGTACATGATCCGGGCCGCGCCGCTGGCCACGCCGAGGGAGATCGCGAACAGGCTGATCGTCGCCATCAGGTCGAGGATGTCGCCATACCACTTACCGACGTACCCATCGCCGAGATCGGTGAACGGGAGCCCGGCGGCATAGGCCTTGGCGCCCGCGGCGCTCGCCCCGTAACCCAGGGACTGCGCGGCGGCGGTGAGCAGATAGAAGGCGCCGACCACGATCACCGCGGTCTTGATCGCCCGCGGGATCTGGGTCTTGGGGCTCGACGTCTCCTCGCCGAGGGCGGCGGCGCCCTCGAACCCGGCGAAGGCCAGGAAGCCGTACACGGCCGCCTTGGCGATCGTTCCGACGCCGCTGCCGGAGGGCAGGGACAGGAAGTTGATCGAGAACGTCTGGCCGCTCGGGCCGTGACTGAAGATCACCTTGATCAGGATCACGATGCTGAGGATCGTGACCAGAATCGCTCCGATGACCTCCGAGGTGAGCAGGGCCCGGGTGATCACGCGGATCTCGGTGAAGGCCAGGGCACTCACGCCGAGGAGCCCGATCAGGGCGATCCACCACCACTGCTGGGTGGAGAGGATGCCGGTGCTGCGCAGGAACTGGCCCCCGAACAGGCCCATCTCGATCGTCGAGCCGCAGCCGATCGCCGTGTACGCGCCCATCAACGCCCAGCCGGCGACAAATCCGGCCCGCGGACCCAGCGTGACCCCGACCAGCGCGTACACCGATCCGGTGTGCGAGATGTGCTGCGAGAGCTTGATGAAGCAGTAGGCGACCAGGGCGACGCCGATCACGGCGAACACGAACGACAGCGTGACCGCCCGTCCGATGATGAGGGCGGCGCCCGTGCCGAGCAGCGCGATCGCTCCGACTGGGCCGATGAGCCCGACCGAGAAGGCCGCCGCGTCGACCAGGCTGAGTTCGGTGTGTAGGCCTTCGCGAGGCTCAGTGGTGGTGTCCATCAGGCGACGCTATACGGGCAGCCGCCGTATTGCCAACCCTGGACGAGCTTTATCCGCTCGAGACCCGGCTTGCGGGCGATCGGTGCGGAGCCAGGGTTAGCGACGACCGCTGCGCCCGTGCGCGTTCTGAATCGAGATGCAGATGACCTTGGGTGTAGTCATGGAGTCCTGCGGACGTTGGGTGATGCAACTTTTCGCAGAAGAGTCGGATGTCCTCTTGCCCCGGACCTCCTGCCGGCTTCTTGCCTTACCCTGTCCATCGGCAGGACGACGCGATGACTTGAACGATCGCTGAGAACCGCGTGGACCGGCCCGGGCGGCCCGGGACTCACGCGGCGGCCAGGGCGAGTTCGCCAGCCAGATCTCCGCGCGGCATGATCTCGACGTCCCCCAGCCCGAGCCAGCCGGCGACGAGACCGAGCTCCTCGGCCAGCTCCTCGGCGACCTGCCGACGGTCGGCGCCCGGCTCGGCGTAGGCGCCCTGCACGCGCAGGACGCCCCGCTGGCGATCGGCCTTCAGATCCACGCGGGCGACTAGCTCCTCGCCGAGCAGGAACGGCAGCACGTAGTAGCCGTGGATCCGCTTGGCCGCCGGCGTGTAGATCTCGATGCGGTAGTGGAAGTGAAACAGCCGCTCGGTCCGGGGCCGGAACCAGATCAGCGAGTCAAACGGCGAGAGCAGCGCGCGGGCCTCGATCCGGCGCGGCTGCCGAGCGGCCGGCCAGAGGTAGGCGGGAGCGCTCCAGCCCTCTACGGCGACCGCGACGAGCTCACCCCGGCTGACCAGCTCCTCCACCCGCGCCTTGGAGGCCGCCCGAGGGAGGCGGAAGTAGTCCCCGAGGTCGGGTTCGGTGGCCACGCCCAGCGCCCGGGCGGCCACCCGCACGAGCTCGCGCTGGGCCTCCGCCTCGGTGGGGGTTGGGCGAGCCATGATCTGCGGAGGAAGGACGCGATCGATCGCGTCGTAGAGGCGCTCGAAGTTGACCCGCCGGGCGGCGCCGATCTGCCCGGTGAAGAACAGGTGCTCCAGGGCGACCTTGCCCTCGTGCCAGTTCCACATGTGGCCCGCGCGGGGGGGTGGACGCACGGCGCCGGTGTCACGGGCGCGGATCGGGCCCTGCTCGGCGACGAGCCTGAGCGTCTCGGAGACCAGCTCGGGCTGCTCACGGATGATGCGAGCGATCGACCCCCAGGCCTCGCGGTCCACGTCGGCCATTCGCCAGCGGAACAGGGGGTGCAGCTCGAGCGGGATCAGGGATGCCTCGTGAGCCCAGTACTCGACCAGCCGGCGGTCGATCCTCCCGGTGCCGTGGCCGGCGATCCGGTCCAAGCGCTTGCGGTCATAGGGTCCCAGCCGCGAGAAGACCGGCATGTAGTGGGCCCGGCTGAAGACGTTGACCGAGTCGAGCTGGAGAACGCCGAGGCGAGCGATGAGAGCGGCGATCTGGTTGACGCTCGGCGGCCGCGTGGGACGCGGACGACCGAAGCCTTGTGCGGCCAGCGCGATGCGCCGCGCTCGGGCCAGGCTCAGCTCCATCCCGTGCGCCGCCGGGCCCCGCGGGGGGAGGGGGTGAGCCGTTTCCCGACGGCGGCGCTCAGGTCGCCGCCGGCTCGGGAGCCGGCTTGGCCTGGATCCACTTCGACGTACAGGGGATCTTGCTCAGGTCGCAGCGATCGCGGTAGGCACCGGCGATCTCCGTGACCTCGGTGAGCAGATCGTCCTGGAGACGGATCGGCTGTAGCCCGAGCTCGAGCAGCTGGCTGTTCTCGACGAACAGGTCGTTCTCGGCGGCCTCCTTGCGGGGGTTGTCGACGTAGTCGATCTCGGCGCCGGTCAGGTCGGAGACGAGCTTGGCCAGATCCGCCACGCGGTGGCACTCGGTCATCTGGTTGAACACCCGCACGCGCTCGCCGCGCTCGGGCGGGTTCTCGATCGCGAGCTGGATGCAGCGGACGGTGTCCTGGATGTGGATGAAGGCGCGCGTCTGTCCGCCGGTCCCGTGAACTGTGAGCGGATACCCGACGGCGGCCTGCATGAGGAAGCGGTTCAGCACCGTGCCGTAGTCGCCGTCGTAATCGAAGCGGTTGGTCAGCCGCTCGTCCAGGCGGGTCTCCGCGGTCTGCGTGCCCCAGACGATGCCCTGGTGCAGGTCGGTGACCCGCGTCCCGTCGTTCTTGTTGTAGAACGCGAACAGGAGCTGATCCTGGGTCTTGGTCATGTGGTAGACGCTGCCCGGGTTCACCGGGTAGAGGATCTCCTGCTCGATCTCTGAGCCCTCGTCGGTGTCGATCTTCACCCTGAGGTAGCCCTCGGGGATCTTGATCCCAGCGGTGCCGTAGCCGTAGACCCCCATCGTGCCGAGGTGCACGACGTGGCTGTCCAGCCCGGACTCGACCAGCGCGGTGAGCAGGTTGTGGGTCGCGCCGACGTTGTTCTCGACCGTGTAGCGCTTGTGCCACGAGCTCTTCATCGAGTACGGCGCAGCCCGCTGCTCGGCGAAATGCACCACCGCGTCGGGCTGGTACTCGATCAGCAGGTCGAGGAGCTCGCGGTAGTCGGTGGCCACGTTGAGGCGGTGGAAGGGGATCTCCCGGCCGGTGAGCTCACGCCATACCCCGAGGCGAGTGCCGATCGGCTTGATCGGGGTCAGCGAATCCGCCTCGAGCTCGATGTCGGCGTTGCGGCGGGCCAGGTTGTCCACGATGGCGACCTCGTGGCCACACTCAGAGAGATGCAGCGAAGTCGGCCATCCACAGAAGCCGTCTCCACCGAGAATCAAGATCCGCAACGCGTCTTTCCCTTCGTCAATGGTCGATCTACCCGCAGGCGCCTTCAATCGGAGGGTGTTGAAAGGGGGCGGATATTGTGCCGCCGGCTCGTCGCGACGGTCGGCGATCAGAGCCAATTTAGCGGCTCTGGCGGCCAGCACCTACCTGACTGGGCCGCGGTCGGGCGGCGCGGTGCTGTCCAGGCCGTAGCGGACACCGTGGTCCTGCATGTAGACGGCGTAGCCGCCGTCGAGGAGGAGCAGGGTCACGACGGTGGCGAGGGCCAGCCGGCGACGGTCGCGCAGGACCCAGCCCGCGGCCACGTAGACGACTGGAGCGGCGAAGAAGACAGCGCGGCCCCAGTCCAGCGCGAAGGTCATCGACCCGACGCAGAGGGCGAGCAGGACGAGTCCACGCTGCGCGAAGCGCAGACGCGGTAGCGCGAACGGGGCGGCCGGCCACAGGGGTCCGTAATCGAGCCCGAGCCGGCGCAGCTCGCGGGTCCAGCCGCCGTTGCCGAGCGCCAGCTTGATCATGTCGGCGCGCTCGGTGAAGAAGGGTCCGAGGTACCCGGGCTGGTAGCCCTCGCCGACGGCAAGGATCGACGCCCGCAGATACAGGTACAGCAGCACCGGCACCGCGGCCACCAGTCCCAGATCACGCAGGGCACGGGCATCGAGCGGGCGCTCGGCCCAGACCGCGTAGGCGAACGGGATCAGGAACAGGCAGGACTCGTGGACCGTCGTCCCGACGAGCAGCGTCAACCCGAGCGCGGGCAGCTGGCGGCGGACGATGAACAGGGCGCCCAGGGTGATGACCATGACGCTCGTGGGGTCGACCGAGATCCCGTTGCGGAGAAACGTGACCAGCAGGGGCGGAGAGACGATGAACCCCAGCGCGAGCCCGGTGGCCAGGCGAGCCCCGACGCCAAAGTCACTGAGCAGCGCGAACAGCGCCCCGGCGGCCACCGCGGCCGCGATCAGCGCGATCAGGATCCAGGAGAACGCGTTCGAGAAGGGCAGCGCATGCACCAGGAAGGGAACGCCGATCCGGAACGCGTAGGGGAAGTTGTGCGGGCCGCCGGGATGGGCGGCCATCCGCGCGTAGTAGGGCTCATCGCCGGAGCGCCCGGTCTCGTGGACGAGCAGCGCGTTCAGGGCCAGAGCAAGCGCCAGGCCCAGCGCGCCGACCAGCACGGGTGAACCGATCGGCGGCAGCCCGCGGCCGGCCCGGGCCCGGGAGCGGGGGTGATCCATCCTCGTATCGTCCGGCGTTACGAGGACGGACCACCCCACCCTGTTGCGCCGACCCGGCCGACGCGGGAGCGCGAGTCCGGGGGCCGTCCGGCTAGGGGCGGACGAAGGTGTCCGGGTCGGGCCCCGTCCGCTCCCCGGCGTCGAGCGCCTCGATCGCGTCCATCTCCGCGGCGCTCAGGGTGAAGCCGAAGACGTCGAAGTTCTCCTCGATGCGCTCCGGGGTGACCGACTTCGGGATGACCACGTTGCCAAGCTGCAGGTGCCAGCGGATGACCACCTGGGCCGGGGTCTGCTCGTGGGTCTCGGCGATCTCGGTGATGACCGGCTCACTCAGCACCCCGCCCTGGGCCAGGGGACTCCAGGCCTCGGTGACGATGCCCAGGTCGGCGTGCTCGCGGCGTAGCCCGGGCTGCTGGAGATGGGGATGCAGCTCGACCTGGTTGACGGTGGGGGTCACCCCGGTCTCCTTGACGATCCGCTCCAGATGTGGCTGCTGGAAGTTCGAGACGCCGATTGAGCGGACCAGCCCCTCGCTCTGCAGCTCGATGAACGCCCGCCAAGTCTCGACGTACTTGTCCTGGGAGGGCACCGGCCAGTGGATCAGATAGAGGTCGACGAAGTCCATCTCCAAGCGGTCCAGGCTGGCGCGCAGTGCCCGCTTGGCCGGCTCGAAGCCGTGGTCGTCGTTGAAGCACTTGGTGGTGATGAAGACCTCGTCGCGCTCCAGCCCGGCAGCATGGACGGCCTGTCCGACGGCGCCCTCATTGCCGTAGGCGGCAGCGGTGTCGACGTGCCGATAGCCGGCCAGGAGCGCCCGGGTTACCGCCTCGGCCGTCTCATCGGGCGGAACCTGGAAGACGCCGAAGCCGAGCTGGGGGATCTGCTCATCGTCGGACAGGGTGATGTTTGGAACTTGTGTTGTCGAAGGTGTCATGTCCCTGAGCTTTCCCCGATCTGGGCTGTCCAACCCGTTTGCCCCCGAGCCGGCGTAATTGACAGACTAAACTGATCAGGCTAGCCTGTTGATTATGGCGGAGGCGAGCGTCAACGAGGTGGCGGCGGCGCTGCGGGTGAGCATCGGTCTGCTCCGCCGGCGCCTGCGCCAGGTCCAGCTGGAAGGTGAGCTGAGCCTGCCGGAGAGCTCGGCGCTGGCTCGCCTCGATCGGGACGGGCCGAGCACGGCGGCGGCGCTGGCCCGGCTCGAGCGGATCAGCCCGCAGTCGATGGGGGCCACGCTGGCCGCGCTCGAGGCCCGCGGGCTGCTTGACCGGGCCACCGACCCGGGGGACGGACGCCGGGTCATCCTGTCGGCTTCCGCCGCCGGCAAGCAGCTCGTGCACGACCGGCGCAACGCCCGGACCGAGCAGTTGGCCCGGGCCCTGTCGACGGGGTTCACCCGGGTCGAGCTCGAGCAGCTGCGGGCCGCCGCGCCGCTTCTCGAGCGCCTGGCCCAGCGCATCTGATGCCCGCGGGGCGCAACCCGCGGTGGCGTCGGCCGGCCACCGGACCGAGCGACGACCACTACAAGTGGGTGGCGCTCTCCAACACCACGATGGCCGTGTTCATGTCCGCCCTGGACGGGTCAATCGTGATCATCTCGCTGCCGGCCATCTTCCGGGGCATCCATCTCGATCCGCTGGCCGCCGGGAACATCAGCTACCTGCTCTGGATGATCATGGGCTACCGGCTGGTTCAGGCCGTGCTCGTGGTCACGGTCGGCCGCCTCGGGGACATGTTCGGGCGGGTGCGGATCTACAACGCGGGCTTTCTCGTCTTCGCCGTGGCCTCGGTCCTCTTGTCCTTCGATCCGCTCCAGGGCGCGCACGGTGCGCTGTGGCTGATCGGCTGGCGCGTGCTTCAGGCCCTGGGGGGCTCGATGCTGACCGCCAACTCAGCGGCAATCCTGGTCGACGCCTTCCCGGCCGATCAGCGCGGCCTGGCCCTGGGGGTCAACCAGATCGCCGCCATCGCCGGTCAGTTCATCGGCCTTGTCGCCGGGGGGTTGCTGGCCGCGCTGGACTGGCGGGCGGTGTTCTGGGTCAACGTCCCGGTGGGGCTGTTCGGCACCGTGTGGGCGTATCGCATGCTCCGCGACACCGGGGAGCGTCACCCGGGCCGCATCGACTGGTGGGGCAACGTCACCTTCGCCGTCGGGCTGAGCGCGATCCTGATCGCCATCACCGAGGGCATCAAGCCCTACGGCGGCCACGCGATGGGCTGGACCAACCCGCTCGTGCTCGGCGGCCTGATCGGCGGGGGCGCGCTGCTGCTCGCCTTCGCGGTCATCGAGAGGCGGGTGGCCGATCCCATGTTCAACCTGGGCCTGTTCCGCATCCGGGCGTTCGCCGCGGGCAGCGCCGCCGGTCTCATCGCCGCGGCCGCCCGGGGTGGCCTTCAGTTCATGCTCATCATCTGGCTGCAGGGCATCTGGCTCCCGCTTCACGGCTACAGCTACGCCGACACTCCCCTGTGGGCCGGGATCTACCTGCTGCCGCTGACCGCCGCGTTCCTGATCTCCGGGCCGCTGGCCGGGTTCCTCTCGGATCGCTTCGGCGCCCGTGGCTTCGCGACCGCGGGAATGCTGGTCTTCGGGGCCAGCTTCATCGGGCTGATGCTGCTCCCGGTCGACTTTTCCTACTGGGCCTTCGCCGCGCTGATCGTGGCCAACGGCATCGGCGTGGGGATGTTCAGCGCGCCGAACTCATCCTCGATCATGGGCAGCGTCCCGGCGAGCCAGCGGGGCGCTGCCTCCGGGATGCGCTCCACTTTTCAGAACTCGGGAACGGCGCTGTCGATCGGCGTGTTCTTCTCCCTGATGATCGCCGGCCTGGCCAGCAGCCTTCCCCGGACCCTGGCCGGCGGCCTGCAGGGGCAGGGTGTCCCGCACGGCCTGGCGCATCAGCTCGCCGGTCTGCCTCCGGTGTCGTCGTTGTTCGCCGCCGTCCTGGGAGTCAACCCGGTGGGACATCTGCTGGCGCCGAGCGGCGCGCTGTCGTCGCTCTCGGCGGCCCATCAGCGGATGCTGACGGGACCGAAATTTTTCCCCCATCTCATCTCGGGGCCGTTTCATCACGGCCTGACGGTCGTCTTCCTGGTCGCCGCCGGGCTGTCGGTGCTGGCCGCCGGGGCCTCGTTGCTGCGTGGCGGACGAGAGACCCCGGCTAGCGGCCCGGTGCCTCCCGCGCGACCTCTGCTGCCGCCTTATCGTCGCGCAGGCCGAGAAAGCGAGGATGGCGCAGCCGCCCGCCCGAGGTCCACTCGCTGAAGCCGACCTGGACGACGAGCTCGGGCTTGACCCAGGTGACCTCGCGCTCGCGGATCGAGGCGGCATCCGTGAACGGGGCCCGGGCCTGGCTCAGCCCCGTGAGCCGTTCACCGAGCGAGCGCAGCGTCGCGTCATCGAAGCCGGTGCCGACCTTGCCGGCGTAGCGGAGCGCATCGTCCTCGTAGTAGCCGAGCAGGAGCGCGCCAAACTCACTGCGCGAACCCCGGGGGGCGGTGAACCCCCCGATGACGAGCTCCTGCCCGTGCTCACATTTGAGCTTCAGCCAGTCCTTCGAGGGGCTGCTCGTGTACGGGCTGGCCGCGCGCTTGGCCACCAGACCCTCCCAGCGCTTGCGGCAGGCCTCGGCGAAGAACGCCTCGCCGTCGCCGTTGCGATGGGATGAGAAGCGCAGCGCCCGGTCGGAGAACCGGAGCTCGGAGCGCAGCAGGCGCTTGCGGGTGCGCAGGGGAAGGGGGCGGACATCCTGACCGTCGAGCCACAGCACATCGAAGATGTAGAAGAACACCGGGACATGGGTGTGACCACGCTGGGCGAGCTTGGCGAAGCTGGTCTGCGCCCCGTCGAAGGCCACGACCTCCCCGTCCACGGCGAAGCGCTGCTGCGGTTGGGCTTCGAGCGCCGTGGCGATCTCCGGATAGCGGCTGTTGAGCGATAGGTCATTGCGGGACAGCAGGGCGACAGGGCCGCCGTCGCGGATGGCGACGCAGCGCACCCCGTCGAGCTTGCGCTCGAAGATCCAGCCCTCGTCGCTGAACCGCGCGGAGCTCAGCACCGCCTTCATCGCTCCGGCATGAGTGGGCGCCGGCGCGGGACGGAGCAGCTCGCGCTCGGCGCTGGTCAGGGTGGTCATGGCCGAGAGCTTCCCGCACCGCGGCGGGTGAGCGTGGTCATGGCCGAGAGCTTCCCGCACCGTGGCGGGGACAATCGGCGGCCGAGGGAGCGCTCAGCTCGAGGCGCGCAAGCGGATGCCGAGCGGCCGCCGGGCGGTCCGATGCCGGGCCAGGAAGACCAGCCACCGGGCGATGATGGCCGATGCGACGGCGATCGCCGCGAGGCCGCCGCGCGCGCCGCTGCTCAGGGTGCCGCCGAGGATGGCCGCGACAGCCACCGCTTCCAGGGCGGCCGCGAGCTTCAGGCGGGTGCCGCGCCGGATCATCTCGGATAGCTGCCGGCGCCGATCGGCGTCCCGGGTCAGGAAGATCGCGAGGTAGATCGCAAGTACGGCCACCAGGACCAAGGCGAGTGCGCCGCTGCCACCGTGCAGCCTGATGACCAGGCCGGCGATGATGCAGATGAGGTAGGCCAGCCGGGATATGAACCGCCGGACGGTGAGCTCGAGCCCGTCTCCGCCCTGCGGCTGGCTCGGGGGCACGGTGACCGGCGGGCGTGCCTTGGGGGCGGCGCCCAGCCGGCGGCCGCGCCGCACGGTTCCGAGCGCGGCCAGGCGCGTCTGCGCCGCGCTGTACTGAGGGTTGATGGCCAGCGCGCGGCGGAAGGAACTCTCGGCATCCTCGCGGCGACCCTGGGCGGCGGCGACGGTGCCCAGTCCGAGATGCGCCTCGGCCCGGTCCGGGGCCAGGGCGACGGCCCGTTCGGCGGTCACCTGAGCCTCGTCGAGCGCCTGGACATCAAGCAGGGTCTGGCCGTGGAGATAGTGCGTCGCCCAGTTGTCGGGAGCGAGCTTCACCGCCTCCTGGGCGGCGTCCACGGACTCCTTGCGCCGGCCGAGGTGGCTGAGGGCGATGCTGGCCAAGCGGTGGGGGAACTCGGCCTCGGGGGCGACGGAACTCGCCGCTCGGGCAGCGACCAGCGCCGCCTCATGCCTGCCCTGTCCGAGCAAAGATTGAGCCTTCAGCAGCCAGGCGCGGGGATTGCGGGGATCGGAGGTGATCACCTGGCTGACCACGCGGCCAGCCTCGTCATGGCGGTGGAGTCCGAGAAGCGTCTCCACTCGTGCCAGTCCTGCAGCGACTTGGTCGGTCTTTCTCATGACGGATTCGCGCTCATCCTGTCCGCCCCGGTCCGGACGCGTAGAAGGTGAACAGATTCATGGGTGGTTATCGGCGCCGGCCGCGGTTCCGCATCGCACCTTGGTCTAGTTCGCTCTGCCGGTCCGCACGGCGCGGCACGGCGCGGCACGGCGCGGCACGGCGCGGCACGGCGCGGCGCGGCGCGGGCCGGCGGGGCGCGGCTCGGCGCGGGCGAGGGATGCAAACCGCCAATCCGGGCCCCGCTGTGCGACCATGGGTGGAGATGGCCGGCGATCAGGACATCGAAGCCCAGATCGACAAGCTCGAGGCCGAGCGCGAGCGGCTGCGCTCGCGCGAGGGGTTCGAGGACCCGAATCTGGCCGGCGACGCCTCACGGCTGGAGGCGATCCGACTCGAGTTGGATCAGCTCTGGGATCTGCTCCGCCGGCGCCGAGCGCTCAGAGAGGCCGGCGCGGACCCCGAGCAGGCCCACGAGCGCCCCGAGGGGACAGTCGAGGGTTACCTTCAGTAGGGGCCCGGGGGCAGCGCTACGGCCAGCGGACCCACGTGAGCATGGAGTTCGAGCAGATTCGCACCGAGGTCCAGGACCGGGTGCTCACCATCACTCTGAACCGTCCTGAGCGTCTGAACGCCTGGACGCAGACGATGGGCGCCGAGCTGATCGCCGCCTTCGACCGAGCTGACGCCGATGACGAGGTGCGCGTGGTGGTGATCACCGGTGCCGGCCGCGGCTTCTGCGCCGGGGCCGACCTGGCCGGAGGGGGGGAGACCTTCGACTGGCGCGAGCGCGAGCGCGATCGGGCCCGGGAGCCGGAGCGCAGCGAGTCGGTGCCCCGCGACGGCGGCGGCCAGTTCACGCTGCGGGTGTTCGAGAGCACCAAGCCGGTGATCGCCGCCATCAACGGGCCCGCGGTCGGCGTGGGCGCGACCATGACGCTGCCGATGGACGTGCGTCTCGCCGCGGAGGACGCGAAGCTGGGCTTCGTGTTCGCGCGGCGCGGGATCGTCCCCGAGGCCTGCTCGAGCTGGTTCCTGCCCCGTGTGGTCGGAATCAGCCGGGCGATGGAGTGGGTGGCGACGGGGCGCGTCTTCCCGGCCCGGGAGGCGCTCGACGCGGGACTGGTGCGGAGCCTGCATCCCGCCGGGGAGCTGCTCGAGGCCGCGCACGCGCTGGCGCGCGAGATCGCCGACAACACCGCCCCGGTGTCGGTCGCGCTGGCCCGGCGGATGCTGTGGACGATGCTCGGAGCGTCCCACCCGATGTACGCGCACCGGGCCGATTCACGCGGGATGTTCGCCCGCGGCCAGTCCGCGGACGCGCGGGAGGGCATCAACGCGTTCCTCGAGAAGCGACCCGCTGACTTTTCCGATCGAATTAGTGCTGGATTGCCCGATGTGCTTCCGGGCTGGAGCGCGCCCCCGTTTCAGTGAGGCCCGCCGGGGCGGCGACGCCTGTCGCGGCGTCGGCGGCGACGGGGAACCTGACTGCTACCGAGAGGCCTCCGCCGGGAGCGGGGCGGATGTCGAGCGTGGCGGCATGGGCCTCGGCGATCGCGGCCACGATCGAGAGGCCGAGGCCGAGCCCGGCGCGCGGGCCGACCCGGTCCGGGGCGAGCCGCTGAAACGGCTGCAGGAGGCGCTGGACCTGGTCTGGGGGGACCTGCGCCCCCGTGTTGCTGATCCGGAGCTCCGCGGCGCCGTCGACCGACGCCACGCCCACGTTGACGCTGCCGCCGGGGAGGTTGTGGAGGATCGCGTTCTCAACTAGATTCGAGGCCAGGCGCTCGATCAGGCGCTGATCGCCGCTCAGTGTCGCCGGGGCGATCGAGGACTCGACGCGGAGCTCGCGGCTCCGGGCCGAAGGCTCGTGTGCGCTCACTGCGCCAGCCACGATCGCGGCCAGATTCACGCGCTCGCGGAGGGTGATCCCGCGCTGGCCCTGGGCCAGGCTCAAAAGCGCGTCGATCAGCTCCTCCTGCTGGCGGTTCTCGTCCAGCACCTCCTGACAGGTCTCGCGGTAGGTCTCGACCGTGGCCTGGGGATCGGCGAGGACCAGTTCGAGCATCGCCCGGGCCGCGGTCAGTGGTGTCCGCAGCTCGTGCGAGGCATTCATGACGAAGCGCCGCTGCGCGACGAACGTCCCCTCGAGGCGGCCCAGCAGCCCGTCGATCGTGTCGGCCAGCTGACGCAGCTCGTCCCGGGGGCCGGCGATGGCCAGGCGCTCGTGCAGGTTGGCCGCGGAGATCTCACGCGTCGTCGCGGTCATGACCCGCAGCGGGCGCAGGACGCGACCGGCCACGACCCAACCCAGGCCGGTGGAGACGATGGCCATGATGGCCAGCGCGATGCCTGACTCGATGATCAGCTGATGCTGGTCGGCGATCCGCTGATCGATGCCCACGAAGCGCACCACGTCCCGACCGGCGCTGGACCGGAGCAGGTGCTGGAGAGGCGGGGGAAGCCGAGCCTGGAGGGGGGTGAAGGCGGGCCCGGGGAAGACCTTCCCCGGTGGGTTCCCCGCGGACGGGACGGGGCCGATCAGCGTGTGCGCGTTCTCGACCCCGGCGTGGTCGACCAGCGTGTAGGTGATGGCGAGCAGGCCCGCGCCGCAGGCCAGGAACAGGCCGCCGTAGAGCAGGGTCAGGCGCAGGCGCACGGTGGTTCGCGGGTGCCTCAGGCGCTCGAGCAGCGCGGCGGGGTTCAGCGGGCTCACTCCGGCGCCCCGATCCGGTAGCCGACCGGGGTCACGGTCTCGATCAACTCGGGGGTGCCGAGCTTGGCCCGCAGGCGGCTGACCGTCATCCGCACGGCGTTGGTGAACGGGTTGGCGGCGTCGTCCCAGGCCCGCTCGAGGATCTCCTCGCTCGAGACGACGGCGCCGCGCGCAGCGAGGAGGACCTCGAGGACAGCGAACTCCTTGGGGCTGAGGACGAGCGCGGCTCCCCGGCGGCTCGCCCGGCGCTGGGCGGGATCGAGCTCGAGATCCCCCCAGACCAGTGTGGGGGGGAGCACAGCCGGCGAGCGCCGGGCCAGGGCCCGGATCCGAGCGACGAGCTCGGTCAGGTGAAACGGCTTGGCCAGGTAGTCATCGGCCCCCAGGCCGAGGCCGGCCACGCGCTCCTCCACCGCCGCGGCCGCGGTCAGCATGAGGACTCGGCTCGGGCTGCCGGAGTCGACCAGCGACCGGCAGACCTGATCGCCGTGGACACCGGGGAGATCACGATCGAGGACGATCACGTCGTAGGTGATGAGGCCGACGCGCTCGAGTGCCTCACGCCCGTCGAAGGCGACATCGACGGCCATGCCCGCGCGCTTCAGGACTGTCTCCACGGTTCGAGCGAGACGGGGATGATCCTCGACGACCAGCACCCTCATGCGCCGCTGCTCCTTGACCTCGTCCGGAAAGGATGGCGCGCCGGCGCGGACACGGCCCGCGCCGGCGTCTTGGCGCCCAGGATGCCCCATCGCGCGTAACGGCGGCGTAACGGGGTTACGGCCGTGTGACTGAGGTCGGCGTACAACCTCGCCCGAGGGACCAACTGCGAGCCCTGAAGATCGGATCATGCGCACCGCCACCCCCACCTGGCTCGGCCGCGCCGGCGTCGCCGGCGGAGCGCTGGCCGTGATCGTCGCCGCGGCCGCCTGCGGGAGCACCGCGGCCGGTCCGGGGGGAGCGACGACGGCCAGCGGAAACGCCTCGCCGATCGCGCTCTCGAGATGCATGCGGGCCAACGGCGTGCCCAACTTCCCCGACCCGACGGCGGGTCCAGGTGGCGAGGGCTTCAACGGCATCGGCCGCTCAATCGGCGGTCCGAACAGCCTGATCGTCGACGGGATCACGTTCAGCGGACCGGCGCTGGACCGGGCGGAGAAGGCCTGCGCCAGCTACCTGGGCCCCAAGGGCCCGCCGCCCGCGCCGTCAGCAGCGCAGAAGCAGCGGATCCTCCACTTCGCCGCCTGCATGCGCCGCAACGGAGTTCCGAACTTCCCCGACCCGAGCTTCTCGCCCGGGGAACCGCCGCTACCCGCCAACGTCAACCTCCAGTCGCCCGCCGCCGAGAAGGCGGCCCAGGCCTGCGGCCAGGGCGGCGGCCGGATCAGCTTCCGGATCGGCTGATGAGGCGGCTGCCTCGCATCGGCGCGCGCCGGGCGCGACGGCTGGGCGCCGGGCTGGCGTTGCTCGTGGCCGTGGCGGTCGTCGTTGTCCTGGTCCTCGCCGAGGGCTCGACCGCGCCCACCTCGCAGGCCAGCGGCGCCACGACGGGGTCGGTCACGGTCGAGCGCCGCAATCTGGTGCAAACCGATATCGAGTCCGGGACGCTCGGCTACAGCGATCCGCAGACGGTCTATGACCGACTCAGCGGGACGATCACCTCCCTGCCCCAGGTTGGGCAGCGAATCAGCCGGGGGCAGGCGCTGTTCCGGGTTGACGGCCAGCCGGTGACGCTGCTTTACGGCGCGACCCCCGCCTACCGGAGCCTTGGGCCCGCCGACAGCGACGGAGCTGACATCGAGGAGCTGAACCGCAACCTCGTCGCCCTGGGCTTCAACGCCGGCGCGATCGTTGGTGACGACGTCTGGCAGCCGGCCACGACGCTGGGCGTCGAGCAGCTCCAGGGATTCCTGGGCGAGGCGGAGACGGGCACGCTCCCGCTGGGCGCGGTCGTGTTCCTGCCCGGAGCGCAACTGGTGGCGGCGCTCGAGGGCACCGTCGGGGCCACCAGTGGGGGCGGATCGGCCAGCGGCTCCGGAGCCGCGGGAGGGTCCGGCGGGGCCGCGTCAGACATCCCGGCGGCCGCGCCGCGTCCTGAGTTCGTGGGACTCGTGGACGGGCTGGCTACGCCCGTGCGGCGGGGCGGGAAGAGGCAGCCGAGGAAGCCCGGGAGCGCCAGCAGCCCGGAGCTGGCCGCGCTCACGGCGCTGCTCAGGGCCGAGAGTGCCCAGCTCCGCGCCGAGGCGGCCCAGTTGCGGGCGGCGAAGGCGGGCGCCAAGGCGACAGGGAGCGGCCATGCCGGCTCCGGCGACACCGCCGGCCATGGGGCGTCCGCGGCGAGCGCGGGCAGCGGGGCGAGCGCATCGCCGATCCTCGAGACGACCTCGGCGCGGCTCGTGGTCACGGTCGACCTGCCCGCCACCTCTCAGTCCGAGGCCCAGGTGGGTGAGCGGGTCATGGTCCAGCTACCCGCCGGGAGCACGGTCGGCGGTCGGATCACCGCGGTCAGCCGGATCGCCCAGAGCTCGAGTGGCGGCAGCGCCGGTGGTGGGGGCGGAGGTGGCGCCGGCTCGGGCTCGGGGTCGGGCTCGGGGTCGGGTTCCGGTTCCGGTCCCGGTTCGGGTGGATCGGCGTCCACGGTGCCGGTGACCATCGCTCTGAACGGACGCCCGCATGAGGCGGGCCTTGACCAGGCCGCGGTCAGCGTCAGCTTCGCCCAGGCCCGGGCCAACAACGTTCTCTCCGTTCCGGTTACGGCTCTGCTGGCCGTTCCCGGGGGGAGCTACGTGCTCCAGGAGGCGAGCGCGCCGCATCGGATGATCCCGGTCACCACCGGGCTGTTCGCCGCCGGCTACGTTCAGGTTTCCGGGTCCGGCCTGTATCCCGGCCTGCAGGTCACGGACTCCCAGGGATGAGCCAGGCCGAGCAGCCGGCGCTAGCCCTCGAGGCCGTGACCAAGCATTACCCGGGGGACGTGGCCGCATTGCGTGGGGTCAGCGTCCGGATCGAGACCCGCGATCGGGTGGCGGTGATCGGACCGTCGGGGTCGGGCAAGACGACCCTGTTGACGATCCTCGGCACACTGGAGCGGCCGACCAGCGGCCAGGTGTGGGTCGGCGGCCACGATGTCGTGCGGGCCTCGGACAGCCAGCTGGCCGGTCTGCGCGCCCACCGCATCGGGTTCGTATTCCAGGCCTTTCACCTCCAGGAGGCGATGAGCGCGGTGGACAACGTGGCCACCGGGATGCTGTACACCGGCGCCACACTACGGCGGCGACGCGAGGCCGCCCGCGAGGCGTTGTCTCGGGTCGGACTCGGACACCGGCTCGAGCACCGGCCGACGCAGCTCTCGGGCGGCGAGCGCCAGCGGGTGGCCATTGCCCGCGCCCTGGCCAAGCGCCCGGCGATCATTCTCGCCGACGAGCCGACGGGCAACCTCGACAGTGCGGCCGGAGACGGCGTGATCGCCCTGTTGCACGAGCTGGCCTCCGACGGGGCCACGCTTGTCCTCATCACCCATGACGAGCAGATCGCGCGGTCCTTCCCGCGTCGTGTGCAGTTCCACGACGGGGAAATCGTGGCCGACGGCGAATGGTGAGCGCGTCCGTCCCCGCGCCGGCCGCGGTCCCGGAGCCGATCCCGGCGGCCCGCCTGCCTCCGCGTGAGCTGCTTGGGGCGGCGCTCGGAGGGCTCCGCACCCGACGGCTCCGGGCGGCGCTGTCGGCCCTGGGGATCGCGATCGGAATCGGCGCGATGGTGTCAGTCGTCGGCGTCTCGGCGTCGAGTCAAGCCAAGCTGCTGGCCACGATCGACAGCCTGGGCACGAACCTCCTCACCGTCTCCCCGGGTACGACCCTCACGGGCGGGAACGAGGTGCTGCCCGATACCTCGGTGGCGATGATCGCCCACATGCCGCACGTCAACCGTGACGTCGGGGTCTACGCGGTGTCAGGCGTGAGTGTGCTGCGCACCCCGTACGTGCCCGCCGAGCAGACCGGGGGAATCGGGGTGGACGCGACCGGGGAGAATCTGCCCGAGGTGATGGGCACGGCGATGTCGTCGGGGCACTTCCTCGGCGCCGTCAGCCAGCGCTATCCCGAGGTCGTCCTCGGGGCGCAGGCCGCCGCCACCCTGCAGATCACCCACGTCGGCGGGGGGGTCATGGTCTACCTCGGGCAGACCTGGTTCACCGTGGTCGGGATCATGCGCTCGGCTGTGCTGGACACCTCGCTTGACTCGCAGGCGTTCATCTCGCTGCCGGTGGCCGAGCGGCTGTTCGCCACGGCGCCCAGCCCGTCGGAGATCTACCTTCGCGCGGCGGAGAACGAGGTGGTCGCGGTCCACAACCTGTTGGCGGCGACGGCCGATCCGCAGAACTCCAGCGGGGTCAGCGTGTCGCGGCCCTCGGACGTGCTCGAGGCCCGGGCCGCGGCGCAGGGCCAGTTCACCACCCTGCTCCTCGGCCTCGGCGCGGTGGCCCTGCTCGTGGGCGCGATCGGGATCGCCAACATCATGGTCATCTCGGTGCTCGAGCGGCGGTCGGAGATCGGCCTGCGCCGGGCGCTGGGGGCCACCCGGCGCCACGTCGGCGCCCAGTTCCTGGCCGAGTCCGCGCTGCTGGCCGCGCTCGGCGCCCTGGCCGGGCTGGCCCTGGGCGCCGGGGCGACCGAGGTGTATGCGCTGGCCCAGCACGAACCGTTCGTGGTCCCGCTTTACGCGTTGATCGGCTCGCCGGCGGCGGGTCTGACCATCGGGGCCCTGGCCGGGCTGTACCCGGCGGGCAAGGCGGCGCGGCTCAGCCCGACCGAGGCGCTGCGCGCCTAGCGACAGCTTCGAGCACCGCGGAGGCGTCGCCGGCCAGGGTTCGGACGAGCTCACCGGCGGGTTGTGCGCGGGCCAGCTCATGGGCCTGGCCGGCCCACAGGTTGAACGCCTCGGCGTCCCCGCGCTCTCGGGCCGCCGCCCGTATCGGGCTCGTGAGATGGTGGATCTCGGGGTAGGCGGAGGGGGCCTCGAGGTCATGCTCGTCCACGAACCGGTTGACCAGGCCGCGCGCCGTGCGCCCGCTGAAGGCTCGCGTGAGGCGGGTGGGGGCGGGCGAGCTCAGGCGCCTGCGGTGCGGGGAGGAGGTACCGGCCTCGGGGGTGAGCATCAGCGCCGTACCGAGCTGGACCGCCGCGGCGCCGGCGCACAGCGCGGCGGCGATCGACGGGCCATCCATGATCCCTCCCGCGGCGATCAGCGGCCCGTCGTGTCCGCTGCTCAGCAGGCGCAGCAGGGCGAGCAGGCCGAGCTCATCCTGGGTGCCGTCATCGCGGAAGCAGGCGCGGTGGCCGCCGGCCTCGGTTCCCTGGGCGATCAGCGCGTCGGCACCCGCGGCCCGGGCCAGCTCGGCCTCGGCCGGACTGGTCACCGTGACCCACGCCGCGAGACCGGCACTCTGCAGCGCCGCCACCGTCCCCGAGTCCGGACAGCCGAAGGTGAAGGAGACGGCCGGGACCCGCTCGCGGATCGCGAGCTCGAGCTTGGCGCCGTAGCCGTCGTCATCGTGGCGGGGCTCCCCGAGGGTGACGGCGTAGCGCTCGGCCTCAGGAGCAAGCGCGGCCGCGTAGGTGCTCACGAGCTCCGGGGCCGCGGTGTCGGCCGCCGGGACGAACAGGTTCATCCCGAAGGCCCGGCTGGTGGCCGCGCGGACCGCGTGTATGTCGGCCGCCACCGCATCGGGCGACCGGTAGCCTGCGGCCAGGAAGCCGAGGCCGCCGGCCGCGGACACGGCCGCGGCCAGCGCGGGCGTCGACGGACCGCCGGCCATCGGGGCCGAGACAATCGGGATATCCAGGGACCGTGGATCGAGCCTCATGTCCCCGGCGACGCTACCGGAGCGCCGGGGGCCTGCGCCTAAGATCGCGGGGAAATCCCCGATCAATCGCCTCCAAGGGGGGCGCCCGCGAGCATCCGGCCTGGTACGCAACCTGGTCGACCATCCGCTGGTCGAGGTCCAGGATGAGGCTGAGAAGGGCGACTTCACCGCACGTGTGACGAGCGGTGAGGAGCGTCAGGTCTGGTGGGAGCGCGCGATCGGCGTGTGCCCGGCTACGCCGAGTACCAGACCAAGACCGAGCGCCAGATCCCGGTGTTCGTGCTGGAGCCGGTGAAGAGCCGAGGGGTTCCGGGGGGGACCCGAGTCACGCGGTCAGCGGGAGGCGAGCGAACTGGCTCGGACTGACCTGCGGGGCGAGCCGGCCCTCGAGCATCGGCATGAACTGATCGGCCATCTGCTCGGCCAGCTCCCGGGCGCCATCGTCGACGGCCGGGCGGGGACCGAGGTCCGCGTGGGGCTGCTCGAGCTCGAGCAGGAAGGCGGCCACCACCTGGGGGTCGAATTGCCGGCCGGCCCCGCGGACGAGCTCCTCGCGAGCCACCTCGTCGCTTCGGGCCTGCCGGTAGCAGCGGTTGCTGGTGATGGCCTCATACGCGTCACAGACGGCGACGATCCGCGCAGCCAGCGGGATTCCCTGGCCCGCCAGGCGGTCCGGGTAGCCGCGCCCGTCCCAGCGCTCGTGGCTGGCCCGGACGATCGTGGCCACCGGCCGCAGAGCGGGGGCGGCGCTGAGGATCCGCTCGCCGAGAATCGTGTGCTGGCGCACGAACTCCCACTCGTCGGCATCGAGCGCGCCGGGCTTGTCGAGGATCGCATCGGGCAGGCCGACCTTGCCGATGTCGTGCAGCTCGGCCGCCCGGGCCAGCTCGTCGATCTGCTCGGCGGTCATGCCGAGCCGATGTCCGACCTGAACGGCCAGGTGAGCTACCCCGGAGGAGTGGTCCGGAAGCTCAGGCTGCTTGGCGTGCATGATCCGCAGCAGCACGTCGCGGGTTTGCTCACGGACGGCCGAGGGACGTCCCTGCTTGCGGGCGTACATCCGCTGGTCGGCGAGCTGGAGCGCGTAGTCGGGCGTGCTGGCCTCGTGAGGAAGGAGGACCGCGCCGCACGAAGCGCCGATCGAGAACGTCTCCCCGCGCTGGGACAGGGCGCCGGCGGCCCGGGCCATCTGATCCTGGAGCAGGGCCGGGTCGGCCGGCAGCAGGACGCAGAACTCATCCCCGCCCAGCCGGTAGGCGGTGCCGTGCGGCGCGACCGCGGCGGCCAGACGGCCGCCGAGATGAGACAGGAGCGCGTCGCCGGCCAGGTGACCGAATGTGTCGTTGTAACCCTTGAAGCCGTCGAGGTCGAACAGCATGAGCAGGAACGGGGCGGGCTCGGCGATCTCCGCGGAGAGCCGCTCGGCGAGCTGGCTGGCCAGCTTGCGCCGGTTGCCCAGACTGGTCAGCGGGTCGGTGACCGCCTGCTCGTGGAGAGCCTCATGATCCAGGATGTCGCAGATTGCCGTCTCGGCGCGCTCCACCAGACCGTGAAGGAGGGCCTGCTCATCGTCGCGGAACTCCCGCGCGCGGCGGCTGACCGAGAGCGCTCCGCGGCCCGACTCGGCCTCGGAGGAGAAGCTCAGCGGCAGCGCCAGCGTCCAGATCCCGTCGCGCTCGAGTTGCCGCGAGCACGCTGACTCCCGGACGCTACGCCCGATGTCAGCCAGGATGGGGCCATGGCTCGGATCGCCGATCGTCTCGGCCAGGGACGAGCGCGAGCCGATCTCCAGGATGAGCTGACCCGCGTCGGCATCCATGGCCTCGAGCGAGCCGTGCAGGACGATGCTGGTCAGGGCCGACAGATCGAGCTTCGCGGCGAAGGCGTCGCCCAGGCGCCGAACGGCGGCCTGGAGCCGCGTGCGCTCATGGGCGACAAGCTCGAGACGAACGTGGGCCTGTGCGATCCGGGCGCTGCGCTCACGCTCGAGGATCCACAGCAGCGCGCTGAACGGCAGCGTCATGAGCAGGGCCAGATGGTTCCCGCGGGCGACGTGGGCCAGCAGCAGCCCGAGCGGAGCGATGCAGGCGTCGACCAGCCACACCGTGGCGGCTACCCGGAGCTGGAGCTGAGGCGCCACCGAGAGGGCGAAGACCTCGCGCAGCGTCGAGCTGGCGAAGTCCACCACGCCGCTGGCCAGGAAGGCGGCGAGGTACACAGCGGCGGTGGCCAGCACCCCGTGGGTTCGGCCGGCCAGGACCAGCACCAGAGCGGCGCCGAAGGCGTGCCAGGCGTTGGGGACTGCGAACAAGATGTGCTCTGCCGATACACGGCCGGCGACCCAACGGATGCCGCTGGCCAGGACGAGAGCCACCGCGACGAGCAGCGGCACGGTGGCCGGGGGCAGCAGCAGCAGCATCGGCACCAGCACCAGATAGGAGGGCACCATGTACCCGGCACCGATCGGAAAGCGGATCGCGCCGGCGACGAGGGCATAGAGGCCGATCAGGAGCCCGACCAGGAGCGGATCGGCGGGATCGAGCAGCAGGGACGGGAGGGCCAGCGGGACCGCGACCAACAGGAATGAAGCGGCGGCGATCGCCTCGACGGTCAGCTCGCGCCGGGTCGCGCGCTCGCCACGGTGCTCCCAGGAGTCCTCCAGCAGGCGCTCGACCGGGTCATCGGACCGGGCGTCGTCAAGGCCACTCTCGTGCATGCGATGAACCTCCGTGTTCGTCAGTCGGGCGCGGTCCCGGGGGCGGCAGCATCCGTGCGCCGCCCCCGGGGATCGCTACTTGGCATACGGGTCCAGCAGGATGTCGTCGATGTTCCAGGCACCACCCGAGCCGGCGCTGAACACCAGCTGCACGGTGACTGTCTGACCGGCTGACAGGACCGAGCCCAGCGGCAGCGGCGGTGTCAGCTGCCAGGAGGCGTAATCGTCGGCGTCCAGCGCGGTGACACGCTGCTGGCCGCTCATGCCATTGGCCAGCGTCCAGCGTGCCGACACCGTCAGGTCGGCGTGCCAGCCGGTCCCGGCGCTGTTGGCGAAGAAGCGGAAGCTGGGGAGGGTGTTGTCCACGCAGAACGTCGGTGAGGTGGCCGAGCCACCCGCGCCGATGCTGAGCGAGTTCGAGTCGGTTGAGCTGACGACGTTCCACGGCTCATTTCCGCTCACGACCGACGCGTTGCTCAACGACCAGCCGGCAGTGGAGCGCTCGAATGTGCCGCCGGAGAGCGGCGCGTAATACGCCGAGTCCCCGAGTCCGCTGAGCAGCGGAGCCGAGCTGATGCTTGGGCACGAGGCGGCGGGCGAGGCCGGCGCCGGGGCGACCTGCGGAACCTGGTAGTAGCCGCCGTGATCAGCCAGGGCGGGCGACGCCGTGACCAACATTCCGACGGTGGTGGCTACCAGGGCGAGAACCCGCTTGGGGGGCCTGCCAATCACGTAAGGCAAGAGGACCTCCTTGTCCAGACTGCGTTAGTGGAGGTCGGCGGCTGGGCTGTCTCGGCGAGACCCCTGGCTTTGCGTCCCTGCCTCGCGACAGGTTTGCCTTTAGCGACAACCCGGGTATCGGGCTCCGGCCGCGCGGCCTATAGAGGTTCTGGACGTTTGTATGAGCCACCAGGAGCATTCAGGCCCGATGAGGAGGTTTTGGCAGGGTCTCGGGTCGTGAGGCAACCCGGCCGGGCGCCAGCTCAGGCGGTGAGGACGAGCGGGGCTCCTGCGGTGATCACGATCGTGTGCTCCGCGTGAGCGGAGAGCGCCCCGTCCGCGGTGCAGACGGTCCAGCCGTCGCCGCTCTCGCGAACGCCGCCGGTGCCCGCGGAGATGATCGGCTCGACGGTCAGCACGAGGCCGTCGGATAGCGGTTGATCGAGGCCGGGCACGTAGTGATTGGGAACGTGGGGGAGCTCATGGATCCGGCGCCCGATCCCGTGCCCCATCAGATCGGGGCAGACGGAGGCGCCGCGCGCGGCCACGGTCTGCTGCACCGCCGCGCCGATCGCATTCAGCGGGACGCCGGCTCGAGCCTGGGCCAGAGCGCGGTCGAGGGCCAGGGTCGCGGTTGCCGTCAGCCGCGCGGCCGCGCGGCCGGCGTGGCCCACGGGGACCGAGAGGCAGGCGTCGGCGTAGAACCCGTCGAGCTCGGCCGTCACGTCGAGCTTGACCAGGTCACCGTCGCGGAGCCGCCGGCGGCCGGGAATTCCATGCACCGCCTCGTCATTGACGCTGATGCAGTTCACACCGGGAAAGCCGTAGTCCAGCTGCGGCCCGGAGCGCGCGCCCGCCCGGTCAAAGACCCGGCCCCCGATCCGGTCGAGCTCTGCGGTGCTGATCCCGGGGCGGACGGCGCTGCGCATCGCCCGCAGCGCGTCGGCTACCACGCGGCCGGCGGCCCTCAGCCGTTCGAGCTCCTCCGCGGTTTCGATCGACACCGGCCCAGCGTAGGCCACCCGGCATTCCGTCCCCGGCGGTGGTCAAGAAACGGGAAGTATGTTCCCGAGACGCCCGATGCCCCCGAAACGCCCGATGGCCTCACCCGATCTGGCCGCCGGTTCGCTGTATGACCGCATCGGCCGCGGCTACAGCGGCCAGCGCACCACCGAGCCGCGGATCGCCGCCCGGATCTGGGCCGCCCTCGGCGACGCCCGCACGGTGCTGAACGTGGGTGCGGGCACCGGGTCCTATGAGCCGGCCGATCGCCAGGTGGTTGCCGTCGAGCCCTCGGCGACCATGCGCGCGCAGCGCCCGTCCGGAGCCCCGCCCTGCGTGGCGGCGCGAGCGGAGGAGTTGCCGTTCGCCGACCACAGTTTTGACGCCGCGATGGCCATCCTGTCCGATCATCACTGGCAGGACCCGATCGCCGGCCTGCTTGAGCTCCGGCGGGTGGCGCGCCGGGTCGTCATCCTGCAGTGGGACAACCGGTGGATTGAAAGATTTTGGCTCGTGCGCGACTACCTGCCCGAATTCGCCGCCGCCGGCAACGCGCGGCCCACGCTGGCCGACCGCGCCGCGGCCATCGGCGCGACCACGGCGCCCGTGCCCATCCCCTGGGACTGCCGCGACGGCTTCTTTCACGCGTATTGGCGCCGGCCCGAGGCCTACCTGCAGCCCGCCGTCCGGCGGGGCACCTCGGTCTGGGCCCAGGTCGGCCCCGAGGTCGAGGCGCGGGCGGTGGCCGCGCTGAGACGCGATCTGGCCTCCGGCGCCTGGCGGGAGCGCAACGCCGAGCTACTGGGGTTGGAGCAGGCCGAGCTCGGGGCGCGGCTCCTGGTGGCGTGAACGGCTAGGCTCGCGCGGTGCGCTTCAGGGCCGACCGACCGCTGGGCCTGGCCCCGGCCACGGTTCTGGACTACCGCGAGCTGGCCCGCCGGCGGTTGCCACGCCAGCTGTTCGACTACCTCGACGGGGGCGCCTACGAGGAGCAGACGATGCGGGCCAACCGCTCCGATCTGGATGCTCTGCTCCTGCGCCAGCGTGTGATGCGCGATGTCTCGCGCCGCGAGCAGTCGGTCGAGGTGCTGGGCCAGCGGCTCGAGCTGCCGGTGATCCTCGCCCCGGTCGGGCTGGGGGGAATGATGGCTCGCCGGGCCGAGGTCCAGGCCGCCCGCGCGGCCCACGCGGCTGGGATCCCATTCATCGAATCCACGGTCTCGATCTGCGGCATCGAGGAGGTGGCGGGGGCAACTCCCAGCCCGCCGTGGTTCCAGCTCTACGTGATGCGCGACCGCGGCTATGCCGAGGACCTGATGGCTCGGGCGCGCGCCGTTGCCGCCCCTGTCCTCGTGCTGACCGTCGACCTGGCCGTGGTCGGGGCTCGGCATCGCGACACGCGCAATGGCGTGGTCGGCCATGTCCCGCCCTGGATCCAGGCCCGCCGGGCGCTCGACCTGCTCTCCCATCCCCGCTGGATCCGCGACGTCGCCCTCGAGGGCCGTCCGCTGACCTTCGGCAACCTGGAGCGGGCCGTACCGGACGCGCGGACCCCCGGTGCCTTCCGTGAGTGGGTCGACGGCCAGTTCGATCCGAGCGTGACCTGGGACGACGTCGCCTGGGTGCGCCAGCACTGGGACGGCCACCTGATCGTCAAGGGCGTGCTCGACCCCGAGGACGCGCGCCGCGCCGTCGATGCCGGCGTCGACGGCGTGGTGGTCTCCAATCACGGCGGCCGCCAGCTCGATTGCGTCCCGTCGACCGCCCGCGCCCTCCCCGGTGTGGTTGAGGCGGTCGGCGATCAGGTCGAGGTGCTGGCCGACGGGGGCATCCGCACGGGCCTCGACGTGGTCAAGATGATGGCCTTGGGGGCCAGGGCGGTGCTGCTCGGGCGGGCCTGGGCCTGGGCGGTGGCCGGACGCGGAGAGGCCGGGGTGCGCCACGTCCTGAAGGTCATCCGGGCCGATATCGACGTTGCTCTCGGGCTGACCGGCAGTAACTCATTCGCCGATGTGGACCCCGCCGTCCTCCATCGGGCCGAAGCGGTCCTCGGGCAGTCGCAATGACTGCTCCCAGCGCGCGCGGACCGGCAAGGGGCGGAGTCGCAGGCCAGGTCGAGGCCTATGGGCGGATGCTCGGCGCGGTCGCCTCTGACGTCACTCGCGCGGTGACCCGGGGCGAGGCCGCCGATCCGTTCGAGATCCGCGACCCCGAGTACATCGAGCGGACGCTGGCCGCGTGGCGGCTGACCTCCGAGCTCTACTTCCGGGCCGAGGTGCAAGGGCTCGAGAATATTCCCGCAGAGGGGCCGGTGCTGCTCGTCGGCAACCACTCCGGCGGCATCGTGATCGTCGACACGTTTGTGTTCGCCCAGGCGTTCTATGGCCATTTCGGCGCCCAGCGGCCGTTCTACCAGCTGGCCCATGACCTGGTCTTCAAGCTGCCCGGAGCGCGAGCTCTGCTGCAGCCCTACGGCACGGTTCCGGCTTCGCCGGAGAACATGGCCCGCGCCCTCGAGCGCGACGCCGCGCTTCTGGTCTACCCCGGGGGCGATCACGAGACATTCCGGCCGAGTTGGGAGTCCGAAGAAGTCGATTTCGCGGGCCGCACGGGATTCGTCAAGCTCGCCCTGAAACACGGCGTCTCGATCGTGCCTGTGGTGGCCATCGGCGGTCAGGAGACGGCGCTGTTCCTGGGGCAGGGAAGCCGGCTGGCGCAAGCGCTGAGGCTTGACCGGCTGATGCGCCTGAAGGTCCTGCCGGCGGCGATCGGGCCGCCGCTTGGAGTGACGCTCCTGGACCTGCCGCTCCGGCTGCCGCTCCCGGCGAAGATCACGATCAAGGTCCTGAAGCCGATCGACCTACGCCGCGAGCTGGGCGCGGAGGCCAGCGTCGAGGCGGGCTACGAGCTCATCACCGCGACGATGCAGCGAGCCCTGAGCGGCCTGGCCGAGGACCGGGACCTTCCGGTCATCGGCTGACGCGGGCCGTCCTAGGGACGGTGTCCCTTGACGGCCACGGCCTGGTAGAAGGTGCCGCGGTTGTCAAACGGCTGCGGCGGCACCGCGATCGCGCCCGCACTGGTGGGCACGATCTGATCGCAGCCGGCCGGCTTGGTGATCGGACAGGTAACGGCCAGCTTCCAGTTGGCCATCGCGGGACCGTAACGCGCGGCCAGGTTCGCGGCGGCCGTGAGCAGGGTGCGGATCAGCATCGCCCGGCACCGGCGTCTGGACCCTCCGCCGCAGTAGGTGCGTGAGAAGCGACCGCGCACATGGCGATGCAGCACCTGGCGCAGATCCTTCTGCACGTCCATCTCCCAGCCGGCGAAGAACCCGTTGCCGGTGCCGTCGCGGATGCCGTCCGGGGAAATGGAGTTGAACTGCGAATTGATCAGCGACATCAGCGGCGCGCCGACCACGGGCTGGAACTCGTCTCGGACCAGCATCGGCCACCAGGTGTCCATCAGGAGCACGGCCGGGCTGTCGGCGACCATGTTCCCGCCCAGGCTGCGTCGCTGAGACCCCGCGCGGGACCAGGCCGACAACAGGGCGACGAGCCGACGCACCTGGGGATTTGTGCTGCGCCCGATCACCCGCTGCAACCATGGCCAGACCGCCATGCCGCGCAGGTCCGAGGTCAGCGAGGGTGCGGTGACCATTCCGGTGATTCCGGCCAGGTTGAGCGGTCCGTGACGCAGCGCCCCGTGCAGCAGGTCGAGCAGCATCGTCGCCCGGACCACCGGACCGCTCGACCAGTCGCCGGCGGCGACCCGCCAGCCGTGGGCGATCGCGTTGTTCCAGTTGACCAGGTAGCCCTGGGGCGGGTCGATCGAGGTCGGGTTGGCGCTGGCCGGGAGGCGCGCGTAGCCGTGGTCGGACGGCTTGAAGCCCTGCCAGTCCCAGCGCCCGGTGCCCCAGATGGGCAGGTCGGAGTTGGTGCCGCGGGCGTGACGGGGGAACCAGCCCGACTGGAACACGGCGATGTTCTTGTCATCGACGTAGAACCAGTTCTCGCTGCCGGTGTAGGCGCGCATCGCGGCGACGAAGCTCTGCGGGGAGTCCGGCTTGTCCTCGGCCAGGCGCATGAAGGCGACGTAGCTCTGGGTTTCGTGGTCGAGGGTGGCCGCAGAGACGGCCAGGGCCACCGGCACGCCGTGGACGGTGGCGAAGCGGCCGACCGGCCCGTGGACCGAGTCCAGCGTGTGCAGGGTCACGGCCTGAGGGGCGCTCGGGCTGGTTGGGGCCACGGGGGTGCGCTCGAGGACCGCGTGGGAGGCGAAGGCGATGCACCGGCCGTGGTAGACGTAGTGCGTGGAGGCAAACGACGGCCTGCCGCCGCCGGGGTTGCACAGGCGCTCGGCGAACACGTCCTCGTTGTCGGAGTAGGCCGAGGTGCCGGTCCAGGCGAAATCGGTCCCGTGGCCGATCAGCGGATACGGGCTCGACCCCGGGAAGGAGACGCCGCTGACGTTGATCCCGGGAGCGTGGAGCTCGTACTCGAGGAAGATCTCAGGCGTGTAGTAGCTGACCTGGGGACCCATCACGGCCAGGGCCTGCCCGGTCCCGCTGCGCTTGGCGTCGACCAGGACGGCGTTTGACTCGAGGTGCGGGAGCCGGAGCCCGCGGGTGGCCAGGCGCCGCGCCCAGGCGGGCAGGCGCGAGACGTCCGCGGCCCGCGCTGCCACGGCCGAGCCCGACGGTGATACCGGAGCGCCCGTCTCCGCGTTCCGGGCGACCAGCGAGCCGGGGTCGATGATCGCCTCTGAGCGCGGGTTGATCCTGCCGGTGGAGTCGGAGCGAAAACGGCGGGAGAGCGTGACCACGGCCTCGGGATCGGCGGCCAGGCGCAGGTCCCGGTAGACGGCTGCGCCGCCCCGTGCACCGAGGCGCTGCTCGGCCAGGCGAAGCGCCTCGGCCTGCTGCGGTTGCTGGCCACCGAACACGGTGAACTGCCCGATCAGGTAGGTGCCGACCGCGGCGGAGTCAGCCAGTGTCCATGGTTGCGGAGTGATGCCGAGCGCGGCGTATTCGGCGGGCAGCCGGGCCGGATCGATCCGGGTCAAGTTGATGAACGCGTTGACCCCGGCGACGTACTGCTCGATGTCGTTCAGCGTCTGGGCACCCTCGGCGCCCATCGTCTTGGGCAGCGCCAGCATCTGGGCGGTGAGCTGCTGCGGGGTGGCATCCTGGAGCCCGAGCTGAGTGCTGTCAGCCGGCTCCGCGCTCGGCCCGAGCAGCTCGGCCGTGGTGCCCTCGGCGGTGTGCCGGAGCACGTCCATCAGGAACAACCGGTCCTCGCCGGTGACGAAGCCGGATCCCCACATCGCCTCGGCCCGGGTAGCGCCGTAGATCCGCGGGACGTCGTAGGGCGCCTGGCGGATGATGGTCAACCCGGCGCGCGGGCTCTCCGTGCCCGACGGCGACCCGCCCACGATCGTGCCCAGACCGCCGGGGAGACTGCCCAGGATGGGGGCCAGAGGACCGCCGAGGCCGCCGGGCAGATCGTGTCCGCGGCGTCCGGCCAGGGTCAGCCCCGGGCCGGGCGATCCCGAGGCCGGCTGCGCGACGAACGAGGAGTCCTTGTAGTAGCGGCTCAAGTCGGCGGTGGTGAAGCCCGGCCACGCCTGTTCGAGACCCTCGTAGAGCTGCTGCTGGTTGAGATCCGCGGCGGGCACCGCCCCGCTGGTCAGGAAGCCGGCCAGGTCCTGGCCCGAGGTGTTCTCGCCCTCGCCGAAGGCCAGCACGGAATGAAAGCCGCCGTAGATCGGGAAGCTCTGCGCCCCCGCGCTGGCCGGCAGGCCGAGGACGAGCAGGCAGACCAGGAGCAGGAGCCGGCGGGACATGGGCGGCGCAAGCCTATCGCCGCGGCTGAGGGCAAGCGCTCGGTCCCTCTCGCGCGTTGCGGGTCTACATTGCTGGGGGTGAGCTTCGCTGTCAGTCGGCCTGAGGTGGGGAACGGGATCCTCGGGGTGTGGGGACCGGCGTGCCGCGCGTGATCGGGGTGCTGATCGCCCTGGCCCTGGCCCTCGCCGCGGCCGGCTCGCGATCCGGAGATGTTCAGGCCGCGCCGGCCGCGACCGCGCCGGCCGCGACCGCGCCGGCCGCGACCGCGCCGACCGCGCCGACCGCGCCGACCGCGCCGACCGCGCCGGCCGCGCCGCCGTCCGTGTCGCGGCTCTCGACTGAGCAGCTCGCCGGGCAGCGCATCATCTACGCCTACTCGGGACTGAAGCCGCCCGCCGCCCTGATGGCGGCGATTCGGGCCGGCGAGGCCGGGGGGGTGATCCTGTTCTCACCCAACATCGCCAGCCGGTCCCAGGTTCGCGGCGCGATCGCCGGGATGCAGCGGGCCAGCCTGGGCAGCCCGGTGCACGCCCGCCTGCTCATCCTGACCGATCAGGAGGGAGGGGAGGTGCGCCGCCTGCCGGGCGCGCCGCTGCTCTCCGAGCGGCAGATCGGGGCCAGCACCGCGGCGCTCAGCCAGGCCCGGGCGGCGGGCACCGGCGCCGGTCAGAACCTGGCCGGTGCCGGGGTCAACGTCAACCTGGCCCCGGTCCTCGACGTGTTCCGTCAGCGGGGGAACTTCATCGATCAGTTCGGGCGCTCCTATTCGAGCAATGCGAGCACGGTCGGCCGCCTCGGGGCCGCCTTCATCGCGGCCCAGCAGCGTACCGGCGTGGCGGCCACGGCCAAGCACTTCCCGGGCCTGGGGACTGCCACCCGCAGCCAGAACACCGACCTCGGGCCGGTCACTTTGGGTATCTCCCGGGCCCGTCTACGGGCCGTCGACGAGGCGCCCTACCGGGCCGCGATCGCCGCCGGGGTAAAGCTGGTCATGACCTCGTGGGCGATCTACCCGGCGTTGGACGCCCGCCGTCCGGCTGGCCTCTCCTCGGCCGTCATCGGGGGGGAGCTCCGCCATCGGCTCGGCTTTCACGGAGTGACGATCACCGACGGGATCGAAGCCGGCGCGGTGACCCCGTTCGGCAGCCTCGGGCAGCGTGGGGTGCTGGCCGCGGGCGCCGGGGCTGACCTGATCCTGTGCGCGGCACCGCTGCCGAGTGAGAACAACCCGGCTCAGGGCGTCGCCGTCCGCCAGGCCTTGGCCACCGCACTCAGCCGGCACCGGCTGAGCCTGACCGCGGCCCGGCAGTCGGCGGCGCGCATCGTCGCCCTGCGTGCCCGGCCCTGACCGGCGCGCTACTGACGCCGCCTGCTGACGCCCGCCTGCTGACGCCCGCCTGCTGACGCCCGCCTGCTGACGCCCGCCTGCTGACGCCCGCCTGCTGACGCCCGCCTGCTGACGCCCGCCTGCTGACGCCCGCCTGCTGACGCCCGCCTGCTGACGCCCGCCTGCTGACGCCCGCCTGCTGACGCCGGGCTACTCCTTGCCGGTCTCGACCATCATCAGCGAGTTGCCGTTCGGATCGCGGAACCAGAACATCGGCGGCACCGGACCGCCCATGCGCGACACCGAGTCGTCGACGTCGACGCCCAGCGACCCGAGGTGCTCGTGGCTCGAGTCGATGTCGTCGGTGGGCAGCACGATTCCGGTCTGCACACCTTCGGCCTTTTGACCCTGGGGGGGTGGAGCCAGGGCGATGCCGGTGGTTCCGCTGGGCGGATAGACCTCGATCCAGCGGTAGCCATTCCCAAACGGGGTGTCGGTGCGCTTCTCGAAGCCGAGCTTCTCGTAGAACTCGACCGCACTGTCCTGATCGGGAGACGCCACGCAGACGAGGCTGATGGCGCTGATGCCGCTCTTGGTGGTGGTGCTCACTTCGGGCCTCCTGGGAAGAAGTTGGTTACGCCGGTTAAGACCCGACCCGAGGCAAAAACTAATCGGTCCTGGGCGGCCGGCGGAGAAACATCGGCTCATCCCGGGTCGGCTTGCCTGTCGGATCAGGGCGATCTGTGAGCAGCACCGGGGCGCCGGGGTCAGCTACTGCCCTGAGCCAGCTCCGACACTGGCTGCCACTCGCGCCAGGTGGAGAGCCGGCCCTCGTAGTCCCGCTCGGCGATGCCCAGCGGAGCGGTGCCGAGGAAGACCCGCAACGGCGGCTCCTCGGCGTCGACGATCCGGAGCACCGCCTCGGCCGAGGCCTGGGGATCGCCTGGCGTGTTGCCGCCGCGACGCCGTTCCGACGCCTCGTGTACCGGCGCGTAGGCTTCGAGCTTCGAGGCGTGCCGGGCCGAGGGGCCGCCCCAGTCGGTGGAGAACCCACCGGGCTCGATCAGCGTGACCTTGATGCCGAAGTCCTTGACCTCCGGCGGCCAGTGACTGGCTGATCCCCTCGAGCCCCCACTTTGAGGCGTGGTACATGCCCGTGCTCGGGAACGCGGAGATGCCGCCGATCGAGGAGACCTGGAGGAGGTGGCCGCTGGCCCTGCTCGCGCAGGAACGGTAGTGCCGCCTGGGTGACCCACAGCGCGCCGAACAGGTTGGTCTCGATCTGATCCCGCGCCTCCGCCTCGCTGAGCTCCTCGACCATCCCGAACTGGCCGTAGCCGGCGTTGTTGACCACGATGTCCAGGGTGCCGAAGTGCTCATGGGCCTGGGCGACGGTGTCGAAGACCGCGCCGCGATCGGTGACGTCAAGGGCCATCGGCAGCAGCGCGTCGCCGTAGGTTGCCTTGAGGTCATCCAGCGTGCCCGGGTCGCGGGCCGTGCCGGTGACGCGGTCACCGCGCTCCAGCGCCGCGATCGCCCATTCACGGCCGAAGCCGCGTGAAGTTCCAGTGATGAACCATGTCTTGTTAGCCATGGCCCGATCCTAGTTCGGGAGCTGCGCTCAGCTCGTGAAGCCGAGGATGAGCTGCGCCGTCTCGAGCGGGACATCGAGCTGAGGGCAGTGGCCCACGCCCTCGAGCTCGACCCAATCGGCGTCGGCCAGCCACTCCTGCCGGTAGCGAATCGCGGCCTCGGGCCAGGGCAGAATGCGGTCCTCGGTGCCCCAGACGACCCGGACGGGGCAGGTGATGCGCTCCGGGTCCAGCTGCCAGCCGCCCTGTTCGGCTGAAGTCGAGCAGGGCCCGGAGCCCCTCGCAGGCGGCCACGCCCGCGGATCTGGTGGGCCAGGAGCTCGGCCGGGATGTGCTCGTAGTCGACCGCCGTGGACTCGCTGACCAGGCGGCGGCCCTCCGGGCTTGCGACGATCGCGTCGGCATCGGGCACGGCCGCCGTGGCCATGTGCTGCATGTCGAGGAAGTGCTTGCGGCGGGCCTGGAGCATCGCCTCGTCGGCGGCCGGGAAGCCGCCGCCGGGCGCCAGCGCGATCACGCTGCGGGCGCGGCCGCGCTCAGCCAGCTGGAGGGAGACGTAGCCGCCCAGCGAGTTTCCGACGATGTGCGCGGTGTCGAAGCCCGCGGCGTCCATGGCTCGCTCCACGGCCTCGGCCAGGTCGGTTTGGCTGACCTTGCCGTTCAGGGGCGGGCCGCCGGCATGTCCGGCCAGGGTGGGGGCGAGCACCTCGTGGTGGCGCTCGAGCTCGGGGAGGACCAGCTCCCAGGTCCGCCACGTGTCGGTGAGGCCGTGCAGGCAGACCAGCGGCGGCCCGCTGCCGCCGCGGTGAGCCGGAGTGAACTCAGCATCCATGGGCGGGACGCTACTGGCTGGTGGGCATGAGGGGGCTCGGGCCCGGGTAGCGTGTGGCAGATGACCACGCTCGCTCGCCCCTCCAATCGGGTCCTGGTCCTGTTCGGGGCCACTGGCGACCTGGCCGCCCGCAAGCTGTTCCCGGGCTTCTTCCACCTGTTCCGCGAGGAGATGATGCCCGAGGACTTCCGGATCATCGGCTCGGGCCGCCACTCCCCGGGCAGCGACGACGATTTCCGCGAGCCTGATCCACCAGGCGCTGGAGAAGCACGGACGGCTCGAGCTCGACGAGCACTGGGAGGAGTTCGCCGCCAAGCTGAGCTTCGTCGCCTCGAGCGCCGAGGACGGCGATGACCTGGCCGACGCGGTCGGGGAGGCGGAGGAGGAGATCGGCGCCGACGGCGAACGCCTGGTCTATCTGTCGGTTCCGCCCTCAGCCACCCAGGACATGGTCCGCATGCTCGGCGACACCGGCATCGCCGAGAACTGCGCGCTCGTGGTCGAGAAGCCGTTCGGCCACGACGTGGACAGCGCGCGGGAGCTGAACGCCGCGCTGCACGAGGTCCTGGCCGAGGAGGACGATCTACCGGATCGACCACTTCCTCGGCAAGGAAGCGGCTCAGAACATCCTCGTGGCCCGGTTTGCCAACGGCATGCTCGAGCCGATCTGGAACCGCGACCACATCTCCTACGTGCAGATCGACGTCCCCGAGGCGATCGACATCCAGGGCCGAGCCGGCTTCTACGAGCAGACCGGGGCGTTCCGGGACATGGTCGTCACCCACTCTGCTGCAGATCCTCGGCATCGTGGCCCTCGAGCCGCCCGTCGCGGATCGACGCCGAGGCCCTGCACCTGGAGCGGACCAAGCTGTTCGAGTCGCTGCGGCCGATCGACCCCGAGCGCGTGGTCTTCGGCCAGTACGAGGGCTACCGCGAGGAGGATGACGTGGCCGACGACTCGCGGGTGGAGACCTTCGCCGCGCTCGAGGTGCTGGTCGACACCTGGCGCTGGAGCGGGGTGCCGTTCTACCTGCGGACCGGCAAGTCGCTGGCCGAGGGCCGCCGCACGGTGACGATCGGCTTCACCGAGGCCCCCCTGCGCATCTTCCCCGATCATTCGCCCGAGGACACGCCCGCGTCCCAGCGAGCTCGTGTTCGAGCTCTCCGACGATCCCACGGTCCGGATCGAGGTCCAGGCCAAGATCCCCGGGCCGGTGATCGACCTGGGCCGGGCGGCGCTGACGCTCGACGTCGAGCAGGCCTTCGACGGCGCCGACGGTCTCGAGGCCTATGAGCGGCTGCTGCACGACGTGATGCTGCATGAGCGGCTGCTGTTCACCCGCAGCGAGCAGATCGAACGGCTGTGGGAGGTCGTGCGCGCCGGTGCTCGAGAATCCGCCCGAGCCGCTGGCCTACGCGCCGGGGTCCTGGGGGCCGGAAGCCGCCCTGGAGCTGCCCGCGCCCCCCGGCTGGCGCCTGCCCGACTCCGACTGAGGGCCGAGGGGGCGAGAACCCGGGCGGCCGCATGACTGGGCGACTGCGGCTGCGCGTTTGGAGGAAATACACCCCACAGGTGCATTTCCTACAAACGCCCGGGGCAACGGGGGCTGGGGGCCGCCGTCAGGCGGTGCCTCACCCGGATCGCTCCGGGGTCAGGCCGGCGCCGAGGTCAGGACGTCGTTCAGGGCCTCCAGATCCTCTGCGGCCGGGGTCCACCGCGCGGCGGCGGCGTTGGCCTTGACCTGCTCGGGCTTCGTCGCCCCGGCGATCACGCTCGCGACGGCCTCGCGGGTCAAGCAGCGCCCCGATGGCCACCTCGATCAGCGGCACGCCGCGCTCATCGGCGTAGCGCTGCAGAGCCTCCACGAGCGCGAACTGCTCGTCGGTGCCGATCTCATCGCGCCCGGACAGCCGCGCGCCGCTCGGCCCCGGCTGGCCGCGGCGGTACTTGCCGGTGAGCAGCCCGGAGGCGAGCGGGAAGTAGGGGACGAAGCCGATGCCCAGCTCGCTCACAGACCGGGAGCACTCGTCCTCGGCGTCGCGGACCAGGAGGCTGTACTCGTTCTGGACCGCGGTGAACGGCGTGAGACTGTTCTCGCGGGCCACGGCGTCGGCCTCCCGCAGCTGGTCGGCGTCGAAGTTCGACGCCCCGATGGCGCGGACCTTGCCCGCGGTGATCAGCTCCTGGAGCGCCCCGAGCGTCTCGTCAATCGGGGTCACCCCGTCGGGCCGGTGGTACCAGTAGATAGTCGATCACGTCGGTCCGCAGGCGGCGTAGCGAGTTCTCGACGGCCTGGAAGATGTAGCCGCGAGAGCCGCGCGGCCCCAGACCGTCGCCCATGTCCATGCCGAACTTAGTCGCCAGCACGACCTGGTCGCGGCGGCCGGCCAAGACCTCCCCAAGGAGCGTCTCGCTGGCTCCGGCCCCGCCGTAGATGTCGGCGGTGTCGAAGAAGCTGACGCCCCGCCGTGAGAGCGGCGTCGACCACTGCGCGGGTCCCGTCGAGATCGAGCCGACGGCCGAAGTTGTTGCAGCCAAGGCCGACGACGGGGACGTTGAGTCCGGAGGCGCCGAGGGGGCGTGTGGGTATCTGAGACATCCCATCGGTATACCCGGCCGGGGCGGCGTTACGCGCTGGCCTGCGGCTCAGAGGGTCTTGGCCAGGATCTGACCGCGCCAGCCCTGCAGGTCGAAGCGGCCCTGGCGAGTGAAGCCCTGGTTCTCGTAGAACCCGATCAGGCGCGGAGAATCCGCCCAGCAGTCGACCCTGACCATGCTCCGGCCGCGCTCGCGGGCCAGCTCGCAGGCCAGGGCGAGGAGCCGGGCGCCGATGCCCTCGCCGCTCAGCCGGCGCGAGCTGATCGAGCAGGGAGACGTACAGCTCGGGGACCGGGTTGCCCGGCACATAGGCCGGGCAGGCGCCGGCGGCGAGCACGCCGACGGGCCGGCCCTCGTGCTCGGCCACGCGGACCTCGTTGTCGCGCAGGGTACGCAGCACCAGGGCCCGCATCTCGGGCCGAGCCGAGAACGGCTGCTCGCCCCACTGCCCTGACAGCCCCCGATCGACCAGCCAGGTGATGGCCTCGTCGAACAGTGCCAGTACCGACTCTTCGTCCTCGGCTGAACCAGGCCGGATGTCAATCTCGACCACGCTCCCTAGTTCTACCGGTTTTACGACCAATTCGACCAATGGGCGGTCGGCGGGAACCCGCGGGCTCCAGCCGGGCCAGCCGGTGCCTAGGATTCTCGGCCGTGACCCTGGTCAGCCAGATCCTCGCTCGCCGCATGCGGCTGATCGCCCCGCAGACGACAGACGTGCTGCACGTGCCCGATCTCCCGGTGAGGATGGACGACGGCGCGACGCTGCTGGCCGACCGGTGGGTGGCGCGGGCCGAAGCCGGTCGTCCGCAGCCGACGGTGCTCGTCCGCTCGCCCTACGGGCGCTCCAGCTTCGTGGGTCTGATGTTCGGGCGGCTGCTGGCTGAGCGCGGCCTGCAGGTCGTGGTCCAGAGCGTCCGGGGCACGTTCGGCTCCGAGGGTCGCTTCACCCCCTTCGAGGAGCGAGCCGACGGGCTGGCCACGCTGCGCTGGCTGCGCGAGCAGAGCTGGCACCGTGATCGGATCGGGATGATGGGCCCGAGCTACCTCGGTCTGGTCCAGTGGGCCGTGGCCGGCGAGGGCGGGGCTGACCTGGCCGCGCTGGCCATCCAGGTCAGCGCCTCCCAGTTCTACGACCAGACCTACGCCGGGGGCGGTATCTCGCTCGAGAACACCGCCTCCTGGATGACGGTGATCGCGCTGCAGGAGGGACGTTTCGGGCCGCTGGCCATCGATCGGGCCGTGCGCCGGCTGGCGCCGGTGATGGCCGAACTGCCCCTGGGCGAGCTCGACGTGCGGGCCACCGGGGCCGAGGTCCACTGGTTCCGGGATGCGTTCGCCAGCCCGGGGCGCGAGGACGACTATTGGCGGGCGCGGGACTTCTCGGCCGGTGTCCCCGAGGTGAGCGCGCCGGTGCAGTTCGTCGGCGGCTGGTACGACATCCTGCTCCCCTGGATGCTCGAGGACTTCGCCGCCCTGCAGGCCGCCGGGCGCCGGCCGCAGCTGACCATCGGGCCGTGGAGCCACACCTCCCCGGGCCTGGCCGCGCGGGGCCATCGCGAAGGGATCGCCTGGCTCCGGGCTCATCTGCTCGACGATCCTCGACTGGTCCGCGAGAGCCCGGTGCGGATCCTGGTTACCGGCGAGCGTTCCGGAGGCGGCTGGCGCGATTTGGAGAGCTGGCCGCCGCCCGGGACGGGGGAGCGCCGGCTCTGGCTGCGAGCCGGCGGCGAGCTGAGCGGGGAGGCTCCCGATGGGCAAGCGGGCGCGTCGACGCGCTACCGCTATGACCCGTCTGACCCGACGCCGTCGGTGGGGGGGCCGGTGCTCCTGGCCCGCCATCCCGTCCTGGACAATCGTGAGCTCGAGTCCCGGCCCGACGTGGTCACCTTCACGACCGAGCCGCTGAGCGAGACGGTCGAGGCGATCGGGCCGGTCCGTGCCGAGCTGTGGGTGCGCTCGGGCGCCCCCTCGTTCGACATCTTCGCCCGCGTGTGTGACGTCGACAGCGCCGGGGCGTCGTTCAACGTGTGCGATGGCCTGGCCCGGGTCGCCCCGGATGAGGCGGCCGACGCCGATGGCGCGCGGGCGGTCAAGGTGAGCCTGTGGCCGATGGGTCACCGCTTCGCCGCCGGGCACCGGATCCGCCTCCAGGTCTCATCGGGCGCCCACCCGCGCTACGCCCGCAACCCCGGCACGGGCGAGGATCCGGCTACCGCCACGCGGCTGAGGCCGGCCGAGATCGAGCTTGTCCACGATCCCGAACGGCCCTCGGCGCTGGTTCTCCCCAGTGCGTCAGCGGCTACGGCCGGCCGCCGCGTCGCCGCGGCCACCGCGACGGCCTGAGCGGCTGCGGCGCCGTCCGGCGCCGTGCGGCGCCTGATGCTGGGACGGGCGCTGGTGCCCGATGCGGCTCGGGCGCTCCACCGGCGGGGCGGCCGCTCCGCCACCGAGCCCGTGCACGATGCCCAGCTGCCCGGCGACGCGACTCATCTCGGCCCGCTCGTGGGCGTCGACGAAGGTGATCCCGACGCCCGAGCGCCCCGCGCGACCGGTGCGGCCGACCCGATGCACGTAGCTGTCGTGATCCCCGGGCGGGTCGAAGTTGATCACGTGGGAGATGCCGCTCACGTCGATGCCGCGCGCGGCCACGTCGGTGGCCACGAGGGTGTCCACCGAGCCGGACTGAAAGCGGGCCAGGGCGCTCTCCCGCTGGCGCTGGGACTTGTTGCCGTGCATGGCCAGGGCGTCGACGCCGCGGGCGCCGAGGCGCTTGACCAGGCGATCGGCGCCGCGCTTGGTCCGGACGAAGACCAGGGTCAGGTCACGGTCGCGCTCGAGCTCGGAGATCAGCGCCTCGAGCCGGCCCTCGCCCGAGACTGACACGAAGCGATGCTCGATTTCCGCGGCCGCCCGGCGGGCTGTGCCGCCGTGCTCGTGGGCCACGGGGTCGGTGGTGTACTGGCGCGCGGCGCGACCGGCATCACCGTCGAGGGTGGCCGAGAAGAACAGGGTCTGGCGCTGGGCCGGGCAGGCGGCAACGATCCGGTTGACCGCGGGGCGGAAGCCCATATCGAGCATCCGGTCGGCCTCATCGAGGACGAGCACGCGGATCCGGTCGAGGTTGAAGGCACGGCGGGCGAGCTGGTCCTCGAGCCGCCCCGGAGTGGCCACGATGATGTGGGACTGCGCGGCGTCGCGGCCCTGCTTGACCAGCCCCACGCCGCCGTAGACGGCGGTGACGCGCAGAGCGCGGGCGTGGGCCACGGGCCGCAGGTCGGCGGCGATCTGGGTGGCGAGCTCGCGGGTGGGGGCGAGGATCAAGGCCGCGGGCCGGGGGCCATCGGACTTGATCCGGTCGACCAGTGGAATCCCGAAGGCCAGGGTCTTGCCCGAACCGGTGGGGGAGCGGGCCAGGACATCGCGCCCGGCGAGGACATCCTCGATGACCAGGCGCTGGACGGCGAACGGGGTGCTTACGCCCTCCAGGGCGAGCGCGTCGACGACCGCGCGGGAAACGCCGAGTTCGGCGAATGACGACATGAAATTGTTCAACTCCTTGGCGGCAACAGGGGCCGCGACGAATTCGGGAGGCTGTGGCTGACCCGAACCGCTGTCTGCGGGACCCAAGCGAGCTGCCTCGCGGCCGACGGCGTCGACCGACACCCTGTGAAGGTAGCAGTCGGCCTAGCCGGACGACGCGGCCTGCACGGGATCGCCCACCGCGATCTGCCCGTCCGCGAGGATGTCCGCGCGCAAACCTCCGCGGTGGACGAGCTCGCGCAGCACCGGTCGTCCGGCGTAGCGCTGCATCACCGTGCACGGCTCACACAGGCGCATGCCGCGACAGCGGACCGAGCCGATCGTGAACTCATGTCCGACGAGCCGGTTCAGCTCGATCCCCGAGACGAGAACGTTCCGGCGATGGTCGTCGGGGGACAGCGGCGGGTCAAAGGACGCGCACACCTCAGCCTCGATGAGGGTCAGCGCGCTCCCCGAGAGCCCGGAGGGAAAGGTCCCCCGGCCGGTGACGTGGCGGTCGCCCTCGAGGCCCCGGCCGGGCAGCGCCCGGGCGCTCTGCCGGGACTGGGCGGGCTCGCCGGCCGAGGCCGAGACCCAGATCCGCTCGACCGTTCCGGTCTGGGCCGGAGCGGGCTCTAGCTCCGGCCGGCTCAGCGCGATGTCGCCGGCCGCGATCACGTAGCCATGGGTCAGCCATTCATTGTCGAGCTCATCCGCGCCCCCGGCGGGATCCCAGACCACGCCCGAGGGGACCCCGAACATGACGACGTAGCGTCCGCCGCCGGTGTCGGGTGGCCGCACCCGGGCGATCCACGGACCGGCCCAGGTGAAGGCGGCCGGCTCGGCGATCCGGGCCAGGCCCAGCCCGAGGCCGCCCAGCCAGCGCGAGACCGTGAACCCGCCGGCCGGATCCTCATCCGCAGCTACGTCGGGCAGCTCGTCCGGTGAAAGCTCGAGCACGGTGGCCAGGCAGGCCAGGAAGGAGCCCGTCTCGGGGTCGGGCGAGGACTTCGGGAGCGACACCGGCTTCATGGGATAGGAGGCTAGTCTGAGCCCGGCCCCGCCATGCCCGAGTCTCCGTCCAGCTCCGCCCGCGAACCCGTTGTCCTGAACGGTGAGCTCGACGCGGCGCGCGTGGCGGCGATCGCCGCCGGCGCCCCGATCGCGCTTGACCCCGCCGCGCTCGAGCGTGTGGCCGGCAACCGCTCCGTGCTGGAGGCGATTCTGGAACGCGGGACGCCGGTGTACGGGATCAGCACAGGGTTCGGTGCCCTGGTCTCCAATACGGTGGCACCCGAGCTCCAGCGCCATCTCCAGGTCAACCTGCTGCGCAGCCACGCCGCCGGCACGGGGGCCGACCTGGCCCTCGGGGTGGTGCGTGCGGCGATGGCGGTCCGGGTCAATGGTCTGCTCCTCGGGCACTCCGGGGTTCGTCCGCTGGTCGTGGAGCGAGTGGTCGCGCTGCTCAACGCGGGCTACATTCCCCGGGTCCCCCGGACCGGCTCGCTCGGGGCCAGCGGAGACCTGGCTCCATCGGCGCACGCCTTCCTGCCCCTGCTCGGGGAGGGGGAGGCGTTCGCTCCCGACGGACACCTGATCAGCGGGGCGCAGGCGCTGGTCGCGGCCGGGCTCGAGCCGCTCGAGCTGGAGAGCAAGGAGGGCCTGGCCCTGATCAACGGCACGCATTTCATGAGCGCCATCGGCGCGCTGCTCAGCACCCGTGTGGCCGCGCTGCTCGACGCAGCCGACCTGATCGCCGCGGCCACCATCGACGCCCTGCGCGGCGCCCTGCCCGCCTTCGACCCCCGGGTGCACCGGCTGCGCCCGCTTCGGGGCCAGGCGGCCAGCGCGGCCAACATCGTCTCCGCCCTGCGGGGCTCGAGCCGGACCGCCGGACCGGGCTCCTCCCGGCTCCAGGACGCGTACTCGCTGCGCTGCGCCGCCCAGGTCCACGGCGCGGCCCGGGAGGGGTGGCGGTTCTTCTCCGAGCTGGTGCACGCCGATCTGAACGCGGTCACCGACAACCCACTCGTCTTCGAGGACCCGCCCGAGGTCATTTCCGCGGGCAACTTCCACGGTCAGGGGCTGGCCCTGGCCTTCGACACCCTGCGCCTGACCCTGGCCGACCTGGGCTCGATCTCCGAGCGGCGCACCTTCAGGCTGCTCTCACCGACACTGAATGGCCGCCTGCCCGAGTTCCTGACCCGGGACGCCGGCACCTCGAGCGGCTACATGGTGGCCCAGTACACCGCGGCCGCGCTGGTCGCCGAGCTGCGCGCCCTGGCCCATCCGGTCAGCGTGGACAGCATCCCGACCTCCGACAACCAGGAGGACCACGTGTCGATGGGGATGACCGGCGCCCTGATGGCCCTGGAGGCCGCGGACCGGCTCGAGCGCGTGGTGGCCATCGAGCTGCTCTGTGCCTGCCAGGCCCTGGACTGTGACGCCGGTCAGCCCGGTGAGCTGGTCGGGGCGGCTCACCGGCTGGTGCGTCAGCGGGTCAAGCCGCTCGGCGCCGACCGGCCACCGGCCGGCGATCTCGAGGCGGTCCTGCCCGTGATAACGGAAGGCGGAGTGGCGGCGCTCATGGTCGCGGCGGCGAGCCCGGGAGGGGGGAGCTCGAGCTCCGCCGCGGGGACGGGCCGGCCGATGTCGTAGCCCTGCGCGATGTCGCAGCCGAGCTCGCGAAGCAGCTCCCGCGTCCCCCGATCCTCGACTCCCTCGGCGACGATCTGAAGTCCGAGCGCGTGGCCCAGATCGATCGTGGCCCGCACGAGCTCGGAGTCGCGTGAGCGGCGGCCACCGGCCAGCGGGGCGATGAAGCGGCGGTCGAGCTTGAGCTCGCCGACGGCGAGATCGTTGAGGTAGGCCAGCGAGGTGAAGCCGGCGCCGAAGTCGTCAACCGACACCTGGACGCCGAGCTCGCGGAGCCGGGCGACCGCGTGCTTGGCGCGTTCGAACTCCCGGATGATGCTCGTCTCGGTGATCTCGATCACCAGCGACCGCGCCGGTACCCCGTTGTCGTCGAGCAGCTCGGCGACCATGTCGGGGAACGCGGGATCGACCAGGTCAGACGCGCTGACGTTGACCGACACCCGAACGCGCTGCCCGACGCGCTCCCAGGAGCGGTCCTGGGCTAGGGCCCGGTTCAGCACCCAGCGCGTCAGTTTGGGCATCAGGCCGGCCTGCTCGGCCAGGGGCAGGAAGGTCAGTGGCGGGATCAGCCCGTGCTCGGGATGCTGCCAGCGGACCAGGGCCTCGACGGTCTGCACCTCATCCGCAGTCAGCTCGAGCTGGGGCTGGTAGTGGAGGACGAGCTGGCTCGAGTCGATCGCTTCGTTGAGCTCGTCGGCCAGGCGGAGCTTGTTCCCGCCTCGGTCGAGGGCGGGGTCATAGCGGGCGAAGCCCGAGCCGGCCAGCTTGGCGCGGTACATCGCCGTGTCGGCGCAGGCCATGAGCCCGTCGCCATCGTGGGCATCCTCAGGGGCGAGGGCGATCCCGATGCTGGCCCCGATGCCCGCCCGCACCGCGTCGAGCCTGAATGGCTCGTCGAGGCTGGCGCGGACGCGCTGGGCGATGGCGAGCGCCTGATCGCCGGTGGTGCCGACGAGCAGCGCGGCGAACTCGTCCCCACCCACGCGCGCCAGCAGGTCGGACGCGCGCAGCGCGTCGAGTAGCCGCTGCCCGACCCGCTTGAGCACCTCATCCCCGACCGGATGCCCGAAGGAGTCGTTGATCCGCTTGAAGCCGTCCAGGTCGATGAACAGGAACGCGAACGCGGGGCGGTCCTCCGGCGGCTCGGCGAGCATCGCGTCGAGCGCGTCGAACAGGCGGCGGCGGTTGGCCAGCCCGGTCAGGTGGTCGGTGACCGACTGGCGGTGGCGCTCCCGGGTCTGAGCCCGCAGCTCGCGGACCGACATCCAGGTGCGCAGCACGACTAGCAGCAGGGTCGCCGTGGCCAGCGCGATCGCTACGCGGTCAATCCGCTCGAAGGCGCTCAGGAAGAGGACGACCAGCCCGGCGCCGGCGGCCAACCCGGGAAGGGCGAACCCAGGCGGCTTGCGCGGCGCGAGCGGATCAGGGACGCCCGGTCGCGACCACATGGCCAGCGACAGGAGCAGCGTGGACGCCGGCCAGGCCACCGCATCGATCACCGAGCCCACGTGCGAGCCACCGATCGACTGGTGCAGGAGGTTCGAGGTGTCGCCGAGGACGTTGATCGCGAAGCCGAGCGCGAGCAGGACCCACGGCGCCTTGCGCCGGCTGGACATGACCGCGCTGCCGCCCGCGACGAGGAGGAGCAGGAGGACGTCGCCGACCGGATAGGCGAGGTTGACCGCCGTGGCCAGCCCGGACTGATGGGCGGTTCGCTCAATCGTCTGGAAGGCGAAGGCCGACAGCACCGCCGCGGCGCCAAGTCCGGCCACCCCGCCGTCGAGCCAGCTCGGCGAGGCCAACCGCCGCGTCTCACCCCGGATGAACAGGACGGCGGCGACGTAGGAAAGCGGGAAGAAGGTCAGATAGAAGGCGTCGGCCACCGACGGCGACGGCGGTGTGGCGCCGCCGAGGGACTGGATCGTCAGCGCCGTGTCGCCGAGCGACCAGGCGATGATCGCGGCGCCGAGCACCAGCGGCGCGGTCGAGCGTCGTCCCCGCCGGGCGCCGGCCAAGACACAGAGGATGCCCGCCGTCAGCTCGAACAGATCAACGCCCCAGCCGTCGATCGCCGTTATCCCGTCGCCCACCGGCCTGACCACGGCGTAGACCAGGTAGGCGATCACGAGAACGCCCAGGAACGCGTAGACGACCCGCACCGCCTCGGGGTGAGACGACCCCGTGTCTGAGCGCGAACTGTCCCGGGCCGGCACGACGGGCGAGTGCATGATCAGACCATCATCGGCCGCCCGGGCTCACTACTGAAGCATCTGCCCGACGCGATCGCTCGGCTCAGACCTCGCCGTCGTAATACTCGACCTGCCCGTCGGCCCGGCGGAGCATCAGCTCGTCCTCGCTGCGGCCGGGCCAGACACCGACCTTGCCGCTGTCGGGGTAGACGGCCACGGAGGGTTCCCGAGCGCTTGAGAACATCAGCGCGCGGGCTATGGCCGAGCTGCGGTTGGTCAGCTTGTGGGCGCCCTCGGGTCCGGACGGGAAGCAGACCAGCGCGCCCGCGGTGAGCGGCTCCTCCCCGGCGGGGGCTCGCAACTCGAGCTCGCCTTCGAGGACCAGCAGCCATTCCTCGGCGTACTCGTAGTGATAGGGGCAGAGGTGCTGGCCCGGCGGGATCTCGTAGGCCTTGACGATGTTCTCGACGCCCCCGGCCCGTTCCCCAACGCGGGCGACGGCGCTCCGATAGCCGTCGGGGTCGGCGTCGTCATATTCGTAGGGATCGGTGAAGACGTTGGCCCGGGCCACGATCAGAAGCTCAGCCGACGATCCGGAAGATCCCGCGCATGAACGGGTGGATGCGGCAGAAGAAGGTGTAGGTCCCGGGTTTGAGCGTCTTCGGCGTGCTCCAGCTCAGGCGGCCGATGGCCGGGGTCCCGAAGCCGAGCTGGCCCGAGTCGTAGTTGCCGGGCCCGTTGGCCAGCGGGTAGGAGATCCCGGTGTTCAGGCCGCAGGGGTTCTGGCAGGCGGTCACAGTGTGGAAGACCGAGTCCAGGTAGGCCTGTCCGGGATTGAGCGGATTGCTCACCGGGAACGGACTGGCGTCATCGTTGACGAAGGTCAGCGAATGACCCTCGTGGACCGTGGGGATGCAGCGATTGGCCCCAGTGGCGGTGAAGTCCCCCGGGTTGTAGGTGAAGGCGGAAATGGTCACCTGGCTCCGGGCGCACTGGGGGAACTTGTTCGGGTTCACGCCCAGCGAGTAGGCGCCGCCGTGGTTGTCGTCCTCGGCCAGGTGGCCGTGGGTGATCTGGCCGCGCTCGTTGAGCGGCTGGGTGAACGGATCGGTGCCGCCGGTGGTGTTCCAGGCCTCCCAGACGACCATGATGCCCATCGACTCATACCACGACGCGCGGCGTGTGTCGTAGGTGGTGCTGATCCGCATCACGTCACCGGCCTTGACCTGCGGACGCCAGTTGGGCGCCGTAGCGGTCATGGCCATGTCCCACGAGATCGGACCCCGCTTGTCGAAGTAGTGCGCCTCGGAGCGGAACAGGCGGACCGAGTCCGGCCCGCTGCTCCCGTGGATGGCGCCCGGGAACGGCTTGACCCCGGGACGGATCAGGTCGAGGTCGTCATATAGGCCGCCGGGGTGCAGATGGCCGGCCGTCCCGATCAGCGTGCCGGGGTGGTCGACGGTGAACTGATCCAAGGGCGGGCCCGGGCCATAGGGGTTGTTGGCCATGTCGGGGAAGGTGAACTTCCCGTTCTTGCCGCTGTAGCGATGGACGTCGAACACCGGGTAGATGTGGTGGTCCATCACGTCCATCCAGATCGGGTGCACGGCGGTGATCCCGGCCGCCGCGGGAGCGCTGTCGGGCACGAAGTCGATCGTGTAGTTGACGTAGACGTGGGCTGCCTTGGCGGTCAAGTTGTGGATCATGTAGTTGAAGATCCAGTAGTCCTTGGCCCCGATCGGATATCCGTAGCCGTGGGGGAACTCGTAGATCGTCTTCTCCTCACCCGAGGCCATGAAGGGATAGAAGCCTCCGTACTCGGAGTTGCCCTCACCTATGCCGGCGGTCCCGTTGCTCAGCCACACGCCGTGATGCAGGTGGATCACGTCGACGCGGGGGATCCGCCCGCAGCACTTGCCGTCGGGCAGGGTGTAGCGGAGGTTGGGGACCATCCGGACCATGAAGCCGTTGACGTGCGGCTTGGGCACGTGGTTGTAATCGACCAGGATCAGGTTCGCCCCGGGGCGAACCAGGTACGGGCCGGCCGCGTAGCGGAGGGTCTTCATGCCCGGGTAGCTGACCTGGTAGGCCATCGCCGAGGGCGCGAAGACGACCAGCGCCGCGGCTCCCACCAGGACCCCGAGAATGATTCGCCGCACTTCTGCCCCCTTGTCGGTACTCCTCCCGAGCCACGGATTGAATCACGCCGGCGGGCCGGTCAAGAAATTTCCGTCAGGAGCTTGCGCCGGCCACCTCGCCGTCGGGCCAGCATGGCGGCCTGGGCCGCGGGTCGCCGGCGGGGGCTGGAGGGGCTACCAGGCCTGGGTGCCGCCGCAGTGCGGGCAGTCAACCGACGTCGAGACCTGGGCGGCGAACACGAACCCACAGCTGCAGCTGTAGAGGGCCTCGTCCTGCGGGGCGCCGGCCTGGCGCCGGCGCGAGGCCGCGGTGTGTGTGCCTGAGGTGCTCGTCGTCGTGGACTCGGGGTGAGCGCGGCTCTCGACTCGCGCTGGCACTCGCCCCGCTCGCCCTTCGCGGTGGCGCCCGACCTGGCCGGGCTTCAGTTTTGATCGAACTGTCACTGTCATTGCGAGTAACGGCTTCGCCGCCCAATGGTTTCGCGATCCGGCCATAAAACCCTGGGAATTAACCCAACCCCAACCTCAGAGCACGCGCGCGGCCGGTCGCGTTTCCCCGAGGCGCGGCAGTCGCGCTTCCACGAGGCGCGTATGGGACAATCCCCGCAAGCATGGATCCAAGCCGTAAGCGCGCGATCCGCCTCACGATCGCCCTCACAGTCGCCCTGCTCCTGGCCTCGGCCCTCGTCTACACGAGCTTTGCCGCCGGCCATGACGAGCTGACCGCCTCACAACTGCTCCGGCGTGCCCACCCGGGCACCTCCTATGTGCTGGCCGGGACCGTCCTCGACGGGTCGGTCCGTCACGTCGGATCGGCGCTGCTGTTCCGGGTCCGCGATCCGAAGCTCAAGCTGTCGGTGCCGGTGAGCTATACCGGCCCGGTGCCCGATCCATTCGCTCCGGGAAGGGCGGTGCTGGTCACAGTTCGCGATTCAGGGACGGCCGGCTTCATCGGCCAGCCCAACTCGCTGACCACGAAGTGCCCGTCCAAGTACCAGGCCGCCTCCGGCTCCTATTGATGGGGGAGGCGGCGTGATGGCGGCGGTCGGACGCCTGCTGCTGATACTCGGCCTCGTCACCACCGTGTACGGGCTGGGGGCGTCGGTGTACGGCGCCCGGCGCGCCGGCGCGGGAGGCCGAGCCTGGGTGGATTCAGGCCGTCGGGCGATGTACGCGCTGTTCGGGATGACCGCGATCGCCTTCGTGATCCTCGACGTCGCCTTCGTCAGCTCGAACTTCTCCTACAACATCGTGGCCAGCGGTTCGAGCACGACCACGCCGATCTTCTATCGCGTCGCGGCCATCTGGTCGACCCAGCAGGGCTCATTGCTCCTGTGGCTGCTGCTGCTCTCGGGCTGGTCGAGCCTGGCCTTGTTCCTGACCCGGCGTCGCGTGCGCGACATCGTGCCCTACGCCCAGGCCGTGCTGTCCGCGCTGACCGCCTTCTTCGGCGGGCTGCTGGTCTTGTTCGCCAACCCGTTCGCGACCAGCGCCGTGGCGCCCACGGAGGGTGCCGGCCTCGACCCGCTGCTGCGGCACACGACGATGATGATCCACCCGCCCATGCTGTACTCGGGCTACACGCTGATGATGGTGCCGTTCGCGTTCGCGGTGGGGGCCCTGATCAGCGGGCGGCTGAGCGCGGAGTGGATCCAGGTCACCCGCCGGTTCGCCCTGGCGGCGTGGCTCTGCCTGGGGGTCGGAGTCCTGCTCGGGATGCGCTGGTCCTACACCGAGCTCGGCTGGGGCGGCTACTGGGCGTGGGATCCGGTCGAGAACGCGGCGTTGATGCCCTGGCTGGTCGCCACCGCGTACATCCACTCGATCATGATCCAGGAGAAACGGGGGATGCTGAAGGTCTGGAATGCCTCGCTGGTCCTGCTCGCCGGCACGCTGGCCATCGTCGGCGACTTCCTGGTCCGCTCGGGGATCCTCTCCTCGATCCACGCGTTCGTCTCCGATCCGACGCTCAACGTCAGCTTCGTGGCCCTGATCTCGGTCATCGTGATCGGATCGATCGGACTGGTCATCTGGCGCCGTGACCGGCTGCGCAGCGACGCCCGGATCGACTCGCTCGTCTCGCGCGAGGCCGTGTTCGTGTTCCAGAACCTGGTCCTTGTCGCCCTGACCGCGGTCATCTTCTGGATCACCTTCTTCCCGCTCATCTCCGAGGCCATCACCGGGACCGAGGTCTCGGTCGGTCCGCCCGCCTTCCGGCCGTTCGTCGTCCCGCTGGCCCTGATCGTGGTGGTGCTCTCGGGCATCGGTCCGATCATCGCGTGGCGGCGGGTCACCCTGGCCAAGCTGCGGCGCAGCTTCGCCTTTCCGCTGGCGGCCACCGCCGTGGCCCTGGTCGTGCTGCTCGTGGTCCCCGGCGTCGTCGGTCACAAGCTGGCCCTGATCATGTTCTGCGCCGGCACCTTCGTGGTCTCCAGCGTGGTTCAGGAGTTCGTCCGCGGGGTGCGGGCCCGGCGGGCCATGACCGCGGAGTCTCCGCTCGTCGCCCTGGTCAGCCTGGTGCGACGCAATCGGCGCCGCTACGGCGGCTACATCGTCCACGCCGGAGTTGCAGTCGCCCTGGTCGGCGTCGCCGCCTCGACCTCGTTCCAGCACTCGCGGATCGCCACCATCGGCCCCGGCCAGAGTGTCCGCGTCGACGGCTACACGGTCCGCTATGTCCGCCCCACGGCCTCGGCCACGCCCGAGAAGATCTCGCTGGGCGCGGTCCTGGCCGTGACCAGCGGCGGCCATCGCGTGGCCACTTTGCGCACCTCCTACGGGCTGTATCCCTCGCAGGACCCGACGCAGGGGCCGATCGGGCGCTTCTTCGACGGCTCCAACGAGACCCGGGTGGGGCTGAAGTCGGGACCCACCCAGGACATCTGGACGGCCATCCGCCCCAACACGGGACCCCTGCAAGGGCTGATCAACCAGGGTGACGCGCGCTTCTCCAAATTCCTGAACGACGCGCTGGCCATGCCCGCCGGACCCCGGGCGCGGGCCCTGACCGAGCTGTTCGCGCTGCGCGACGTGGCCATTCGCGGACTGGCCCAGCGCTTCATCAGCCATCCGTGGCCCTCGACCTTCCTGTTCATCGTCTCGCCGCTGGTCACCTGGCTCTGGGCCGGAGCGCTGATCGCCGCATTCGGCGGGCTGCTGGCGCTGTGGCCGCTGCCGCCCCCACGCCGCCGCCGGCGCCCGGCTGTGCCGCGGACGGCGGACGATGATGACGCTGCCGCCGCGCCCCTCGGGGAGCGGACCCGGGAGCTAGTCCGGTGATCTTGGCCTACGTGATCGTGCTCGCCGTGCTCGCCGGCGCCGTGTTCATCATCTCCGCCCCGTTCCGGGCGGCGCGCCGGCCCGGCGAGTCCGAGGAGTCGGCCACCCGCTTGGCCGAGCTCGAGGCGGCGCGGGACGCCAAGTACCGGGAGATCCGAGACGCTGAGCTCGACCTGCGCACGGGCAAGCTCTCCGATGAGGACTACGACGCCGTGGACCGGGCGCTGCGGGCCGAGGCGATCGAGATCATGCACGCCCTCGACCGCGCCCAGCCGGAGGACGCCCGGCTCGGAGCCGCGCGGTAGCGGCCGCTACCATCGCCCACCGTGGTCACGATCCTCGACATCGTCCAGGTCATCATCTGCGTCGGCCTGGTGTTCCTGATCCTCATGCATTCGGGCAAGGACGCCGGGCTGTCCGGTGCCTTCGGCGTCGGCACCGGCGCCGGGCCGCTGGGGGGCGGCTCGCTGGTCGAGCGCAACCTGAACCGTTGGACGATGTTCTTCGCGACCCTGTTCGTGATCAACACGATCGTGCTGATCAAGATCTCCTGACTCGCCAGGCGGCCTGGGAGGCCCCTGGCTCGCCTCGCCGCCGAGCCGGTCGACCAGCCGCAGGAGCTCCAGAGGGCTGAACGGCTTGGTCAGGAAGAGATCGGCGCCGGCCTGCGCGGCCAGCCGCTCGGTCTCGCTCCCCCCGGGTCGCGGTGAGCATGACGATCGTGCTGGCGCGGGTGGTTGGCGCCGCGCGCAGGCGCCGGCAGGTGTCGATTCCGTCGAGCCCCGGCATATCCACGTCGAGGAACACGATCAGCGGCTCGGTGTCCCGGGCCAGCGCCAGGGCCTCGCGCCCGTCGGCGGCCGCGTGGAGGTCGAACTCCGAGACGTCCGCGAGCGTTGTCGCCACCAGCTTGCGGATGAAGCGGTCATCGTCGACGACCAGGACGGCGCGGCTCAACTTATCTCGGCTCCGATCCCGATCAGCGTGTCGTTGTCGAGCGTGGCAAAGGCATCCACCACCACGGGGTCGAAGTGGCTGCCCGACCCGCGGCGGATGATCTCCCGGGCCTCGGTCAGCGGTAGCGGCGGGCGGTAGGGCCGCTCAGTGGTCAGCGCGTCGAGCACGTCGGCCACGGCGAACACCCGGGCGGCCAGGGGGATCTCCTCGCCGGCCAGCCCGTCCGGGTAGCCGGTGCCGTCCCAGCGCTCGTGGTGGGAGCGCACCACCTCGACGGCCTCGCGGAGGAACTCGATGTCCGCGACGATCTCGGCGCCGATCGCCGGATGGCGCGACATGAGCCGGCGCTCCTCCTCGGTGAGGGCCCCGGGCTTGTAGAGGATTGAATCGGGGATCGCCACCTTGCCGATGTCGTGGAGCAGGAACCCGAATTCGATCTCCGGTGCGTCGGGGCGGGCGATGCCCAGTGTCCGGGCGATGAGGACGCCGTAGGCGGCGACGCGTTCGGCGTGCTTGCCGGTGTAGGCGTCGCGGGCCTCCACGGCGTTGGACAGCGCCCGTACGGTGTCCATGTAGGAGCGCCTCAGCTGCTGGGCCCGGGCGCGCTCCTGCTTGAACGTCTCGCGCAGATCCGCGGCGTAGCGCTCGAGCTGGCGCTCGGTGTGGGCAGCCTCGCGCTCGCGCCGGGCCAGCTCGGCCCGGAGCCGGCGGATCTCTTGGGTCAGCTCGGCTTGTATTCCTTGCTCCATGGGCTGAGATGGTCCTTTCGCTGCGGGGCGGCGTAACCCTGTGGCCCGGGCCGCGCGTCGACCGGCGCATTGTGGGGCTGTAGCGCCGCGCCGCGGGTCGATTTCCGGGGCCTGGGCCCTGACTACCATGTAGCGGGTGAGGCGCTGCTCGCTGCTGGCCGGCCTGGTTGCTCCGATTTTCGGATTGATGGTGGCGGGCTGTGGCGCGAGCCATGCCGGTCGGGCCAGCAAGTCTTCTGCTCAGGGGGCCGCGGTGGCTCAGGCCGGCTCGGTGGGTCGCGGGGCCTCCGTGGGGAGGATCCCCGCTGGCAACTGGCCCACGTTCGACTACACCTCGGCCCGCAGCGGCGTGGCTCCGAGCACCGGGATCACCGCGGCTGACGTCGGCCGGCTGCGCCTGCGCACGATGAGGATCGATGGGATCGCCGACTCCGCGCCGATCGAGCTCCATGCGGTGCCGGTGCAGGGCCGCCGCCGCGATGTAGTCATCCTCACCACCTCCTACGGCCGCACGATCGCCCTTGATCCCGCGACCGGCGCGCGATTGTGGGAGTTCGTTCCGAGCGGAGTGAACAGCTCACCGGGCAACCCCCAGGTCACCACCGCCTCCCCGGTGGCCGACCCTGACCGGCGCTTCGTCTACGCCGCGGCGCCCAACGGAGTCGTCTACAAGCTCTCGGTGGCCACCGGCCGCGTGAGCTGGTCGCGCGCGGTCAGTTTCGATCCCCGGCACGAGAAGCTGGCCTCGGCCTTGAACGTGACCCGTGGCGAGGTGGTCGTGGTCACGGGCGGCTACTTCGGCGACGCGCCGCCCTACGACGGTCACGTGGCCCTGATCAGCCGGGCCTCCGGGCGACTGCTCTCGGTCTGGGACTCCGAGTGCTCGAACCGCCACAGCCTGATTCACGCGGGCACGTGTCCGACCGACAGCACCCGCTCGGCGATCTGGGGCCGGGCCGGCACGGTGATCGAGCCGGGCAATCACCGGATCCTCACCGCGACCGGCAACGGCGCCTTCAACGGCCGCACCGAATGGGGCGACAGCGCGCTCGAGCTGACCGCCGACGCGTCGCGGCTGCTGCACAACTGGACCCCTCCTAATCAGGCGCAACTGAATCAGTCAGACACCGATCTGGGCAGCTCGATCCCCGCCCTGCTTCCGGTGTATCACGGCCTGAGGCTTGCCGTCCAAGGGGGTAAGGACGGTCTTCTGCACCTGCTGAACCTGAGCCGGTTGAACGGCACGTCCGGCGGGGCGAGCCCGCGCCTCGGCGGCGAGCTGAGCCAGATCTCGAGCCCCGGATCCGGAGAAGTACTGACCATGCCGGTGGCCGCCCGGGTCAGCGGGCGGATCATCGTCTTCGTGGCCGATGACGGGGGCACGACCGCCTACGGCCTGCACGGGGGCTCGCACCCGCGGCTGTATCCGGTGTGGTCGAGCTCGACCCCCGGGACCAGCCCGATCCTGGCCGGCGGCCTGCTCTACGTCTACGACGAGCAACACGATGCCCGGCTGGTGATCCGCGCGCCGGGCAACGGCCACGTCCTCCGCTCGCTCCCGGCCGGGGGTGGGCACTGGAACAGCCCGATCGCGGTGGGCGGGCGGATCGTCCTGCCCACCGGCACCTACCACTCGAGCGCCAGCTCGAGCGTGATCGACATCTGGCACCTTCCGGGGCGCTAGGCGCGCCCGGGCCGCTCCCGGGCCGCGCCCGGGCCGCGCCCGGGCCGCGGCCGCCCACCCCGCGCCCGCCCGGGTCGCCGTGAGCGCCCGCGGCCGCCCGCCCGGGCCGCCGCCTGCCCGCTCCGCCGCCCGCGCCCGCCCGGGCCGCCGCCGGCCCGCCGGCCGGGGTCGAGTTCGCTTTTGTGCGTATATGCGATAAATGCGCACTCGGCCGGCCGCCGGGGCGTCCCCGGGGGCCCGCTGGCGGGTGGCGGGTCGGGTCGCGGGGATCCGGTGATCCGGTGATCCGGTAGCGGGTCGCGCGGGCCGGGTCGCGCGGATCGCCGCGCGCTACAGACCGGCGCGGACCTCTTGCGCGGCGCGCTCGCCGGAGCGCACGGCGCCGTCCATGTAGCCGGTGAACACCTCGGAGGTCTCGGTGCCGGCCCAGTGGATCCGCCCGACTGGCGTCCTCAGCGCGGCGCCGAAGTCACTCCAGACCCCGGGCCCGAAGTAGCCGGCGTAGCAGCCGCGGGTCCAGATCTCCTGTGACCAGTTGTGCTCGATCAGCTCGCGGGGACGGGCCGCGGCGACCCCGAAAAGGCGGGTGAACGCGCTCAGCACCTCACGGTGGCGGGTGGCGGGGTTGGCGTTGGTCAGGCGGCGGGCCTCGGCGCCGGCCACGAACCCGAGCAGGACGCCGGGACGGCCATCGGGTGGCGAGTTGTCGAAGGTGAAGTGCACCGGGGGCGCCTCGGCGTAGCTCGAGCCGTTTAGGCCCTCGGCACGCCAGAACGGCTTCGGGTAGACGGCCTCGAACTTGATCACCGACCCCTGGGGCATGCGCTGGGTCAGCTGGTCGCGGGCGGCGGGGAGCCCAGGCTCGTAGTCGATGCGCCCGGCCAGCGTCGGAGCGATGGCCACGATCACCCGGCGCGCGCGCCAGGTGCCGGCATCACTGACCACGCTGACCCCGTCGCGGGGGTGGAGGATCCGCCGCACCGGAGCGCCCAGGATCACGCGGCGGCCGAGCGCGTGCGCCATCCGCAGCGAGACGAGCTGCGAGCCGCCGACAAAGCGCGAGTCCTGCGCACCGCCCGCGGTGCTGGTCAAGTTGATGATCCCGCCCCCGGAGTGCAGGTAGAACAGGGCGTGCAGCAGAGACAGATCGCGGGCCTCGGCGGCGAACACCGCCTTGGTGGCCAGGTCGATCAAGAACCGCGCGCCCCGGGTGCTCGAGTTGGCCAGCTTGAAGGTCTCGAGGGTCTGGGCATCGAGGGCGCCGGCGCCGGGTGCGGTCCATGGCTTGCCCAGCGGGACGGTCTCCTGGAGCCCGATGATCTTGCCGAGCAGCCGGCTGAAGTCAGTGGCGTCGGGTTCGGGCAGGGGCGGGATCAGACCGCTGAACCGGCTAACCCGATCCGCGAACTCGAGCACCTGCAGGCCGCGCGTGTAGGTCTTGAAGGTGGCCACGCCGTGCTGGCGGGCGCGGGCCAGGATGCGGTCCTGGCCGGGACCGACCCACTCGCCGCCGACCTCGACCACCCGTCCGCCGCCGAGTGGGTGGTTGAGCGTCCGTCCGCCGACTCGATCGCGGGCCTCTAGCACCACCACCGAGTGACCGGCCCGGACCAGGTCGCTGGCCGCGGTCAGGCCGGCCAGCCCGGCGCCGACCACCACGACGTCAACCCGGCGCGTGGCCGGCGCGGACCGGGCCTCGGCGGCGGCCGGGGTCAGGGCGGCCGCGGTCGCCCCAGCGGCGCCGACCAGGGCCTCGCGGCGCGAGACGCCAGTCATCGTCCGGCCACCAGGCAGCCCGGCCGGCGCGGATCGGAAGGGAACGGGAGGTCGGCGATCAGCGCTGTCTGGACGTACTGATCGGCGCCGGGGCCGGGGGAGGAATCGGGGCCAGGGCCGGCGGCCAGCCGGCTGCCGACCGAGCGCAAGCGGGCGCGAGCGGCATCCGGAACCACCCAGGGCGCGATGGCCAGGAACTCCGGCTTGCGCCCGGCGTCGTGACGGAGCCCGGGCTGGTCCTGACCGGCCAGGAAATGGCCATCTCCGACGTAGGCACAACCCCGGCCCCGGCGGCCTCGGGCGAGAATCGCGCTCTGGCCGTCAAACGGGATGTCAGCCAGGTTGCCGACCATGAACGGGTTGACCGCGTAAGCGAAGGCGACGCTGGGATCGCTCACGGCGCGGTAGGCCGACCCCATCCAGGCCAGCGGCTGCCACGGCTCGGCCCCCGAGGGGCCGCTCCACTGGCCGTCGTTGGCGTCGGCCTGGATCAGCACGTTGGCTCCAAGCTGGTTCAGGCAGCGCATGTAGGTCAGGGCCACGTCGCGGCAGGCTTGGCCGAGGGCCGCCCGTCCGTAGACGAACGCGGGCAGGCTGGTGGCCAGACCGAGCCGGGCCCGCGTTCCGGGAATGCTCACCGGTCGCAGGTTGGCCCGAGCCGCGGTGCCCCGGGACGGGCCGGGCGCAAAGCCCAGCTCCTGCTCAAACGGGGTCAGGGGCACCTTCACGTTGTCGGCGATCAGGTTGGCCACCGGCGTGGGCCGGTCCGGGTGCAGGAGGCGGGGGCTCCAGACGAAGGTCTGGTCGTAGGCCACGCCGCCGGCCGGGGCGTAGACGGCACGCGGACGGGGCGCACCGGGATCGCTCAGGGCGCTGATCGCGGCCGCGCCATGCTCGAGGCGGAACCGGGCCTGGGTGTTGGAGGCGATCACGTAGACGCCGTAGCGCCGCGCAGCCAGGGCCATGGTGGTCATGAAGACGCGCACGAACTCATCGGTGGCGGCCACGAAGCTCTGGCCGAGCTCGGTCTTCAGGTGGGGGAAGCGCGGCTCGAGATAGCCGAGCGCCTTCGCGTAGCCGCGGCCGAGCGCAGTCAGGGTCATGAGCGTGGGACACAGGGCGGCGCCGTGGCAGGAGGGACTCCCGCTGCGCAGCGCGGCGCGGGCACCGGCCCCCCGCGGGCCGATGGCGATCGTCTCCAGGCCGACATCCTCGTCGAACACCACCAGGTTCGGACGTCCGTGGGCAAGGTGGGGCAGGACCTCGGTCCGGATCGCGCAATTGACCGCGTGCGCGTAATCGGCGGCCGTGCCCATCTGCGCCGGGCGCTGCTCGAACTGGATCGCGAACACGCGCAGCGCGTGGGGGTGGGGGTCGGCGGCCACAGCGGGCCGGCCCCAGCCGGGACAGGGAGAGCGGGCTGCACTGAGGCGCGCGCCGGCGCCGGTGCCGCTCAGGCCGAGGGCCAGGACGGCGGTGATGCCCGCGACAGTCAGCGCATGCTTCACAGGCGCGGAGCCTAACCGGATAATGTCCGCCACCGGGAACGCGAACGCGGCCCGCGGCCGAGCCCAGACAGAGAGGGGTAGGGATGAGGACTGGTGCGCTGACCCGGCGCGAGGCGCTACGCAACACGGTCATCGCCGGCGCTGGCGTGGCCGGACCGGGGGCCGCGATCTGCTCTGGGCACTCGGCGGTGCCGATCAGCAGCCAGGCCTTCCCCAAGCAGGCCAAGGGGCGCCGGCGGCGTCCGAGCGGGACCGTCAAGGGGTGACCCGGGCGGCGACCGGGCTGTTCGGAGGGATCTACGCCACCGGCGAGTCGGCGGCGGCGCTGAGTGACCAGGCTTGGCTTCAGGCCATGCTCGACGTTGAGGCGGCGTTGGCCCGGACCGGCGCCGCGGCAGGCACGATCCCCGCCGCCGGCGCTCAGGCCATCGGCGAGGCCTGTCGGGCGGAGCGCTTCGATCTCGACCAGCTGGGGCGCGAGGCGGCTCGCCATGCCAGCCCGGTGGTGCCGCTGGTGCGCGCTCTGCGGGACGCGGTGGGCGATCCGCACGCCGAGCACGTCCACCGGGGCGCGACCAGCCAGGACGTGATCGACACGGCGATGATGCTCGTCGTCCGCCGCGCAGGGCAGCCGCTGTCCGACGATGCTGCCGCGGCCGGGCAAGCCGCCGCGGCCTTGGCCCGGGCCCACGCCGGGACGGCGATGACCGGACGCACGTTGCTCCAGCCCGCCCTGCCGGTGTCCTTCGGCCTGGTCGCCGCGGGCTGGGCACAGGGCATCAGCCAGGCCTTATCGGGATGGGATGCGCTGATCGCCGGAGGGCTTCCGGTCCAGCTCGGCGGCCCGGTTGGGTCGGGCCCTCCGGAGCTGGCGGCTGGGGTTGCCGCCGAGCTCGGCCTGGCTGAGCCGGTTCTACCCTGGCACACCAACCGGGTCCTGCCCGCATCGCTGGGCGCTGCGCTCGGCGTACTGGCCGGCGCGCTGGGCAAGGTGGCCCGTGATGTCACGCTGCTGGCGGGGCAGGGCGAGGTTCGGGAAGGGGGGGGCGGAGAGCGGGGCGCCTCCAGTGCGATGGCGCACAAGCACAATCCGGTCGCGGCCGTGTCGGTGCTGGCTTGCGCCAAGCGGACGCCGGGGCTGGTGGGCAGCATGCTGGCGGCGATGGAGCAGGAGCACCAGCGCGCCGCCGGCGCCTGGCAGAGCGAGTGGGGGGCCCTGACCGAGTTGATCAGCCTGACCGCCTCGGCGGCGAGCTGGAGCCGCGAGCTGCTGGAGGAGCTCGAGATCGACGTCGAGCGGATGGGAGCGAACCTGGCTGCGTCGGGAGTGCCGCAGGCCGGTAAGGGGGGTCGGGGGCTCGGGGCGGCCGAGGAGCTCATCGCGAGGGTCGGTGAAAGGATGGCGAGCCGATCCTCGAACCCGTCACCGGAGGTGATCCATGAGTGAGCCCACGCGCGAGCGCGGGGAGGCGGTCCGACGCCAGGTGCTCGGCGACGAGCACGTCGATCGCGCCGCGGCCGCGGCGACCGAGCTCACCGCCCCGTTTCAGGACTTCATCACGCGCTATGCCTGGGGCGAGGTCTGGTCGCGGGATGGACTTGATCTGCGTACCCGGAGCATGATCACGCTGGCCGTCCTCACCGCGCTAGGGCACGAGAACGAGATCGGCCTGCACGTTCGCGGGGCGGTGCGAAACGGTCTGTCCGAGGCCGAGATCGGCGAGGTGCTGCTGCATACCGCGGTGTACGCGGGCGTACCCGCGGCCAACGCGGCGTTCGCCATCGCTCAGGAGGCACTCGCCGCCGAACCGGACTAGCCGATCCTGGGCGACCGGCGGGCGCACACCCCGACCGAACGGCCGAGATGTGCGCTTGAGCCGGTACTCCGCCGCTTGGTGCGCAAGCTTCGCGCGCGGCGAGCGTCGTCTAGAGCTTGGTGATGTAGTTCAGGCTCTTGACGTCCTTCAGCACCTGCGTGGCACCCTTCGGGGTGTCGAACGGGCCGGAGGGGGCGATGCCGTAGACCGAGCGGTTGCGGATCAGCCCGATGACCGACGCGTGACGCGCCTCGACGGTGACGATCGACAGCGCCGCCTTGAGCACCTGCGGGTCGGAGATGTTGAACGCCTGACCCGAGTAGGCGTGAACGCCCTCGTTCTCGAATGTGAACGAGGAATTCACGAACCGTCCGTGGTTCTTGGTGTCGCCACGGTAGTTGAAGCTCGGCTTCTTGATGGCCTTGCTCCCCAGCACGTGCTTGAGCGCCGCCACGTGGGCGTTCTCGTCCTTGGTCACCGCGCGGAGGAACGTGCGCTCCTCGGCGCTGTGCAGGAACGGATGGTCGCGCTGGTTACGGGTGGCCTCGTTGTAGAAGCCCGACTCGAGGTACTCGAGCACCAGGGCGAAGTTGAGGATCCCGATGTCGCCCGCGCCGAACGCAGCCGGGGGCGGGTCGCCGTTGATCTTGGCCATCGCACCCGGAGCCAGCGCGCCGAGGAGAGCCCCGCCGCCGACCAGCGCACCGCCGGCCAGACCGGCCCGGCGGAGGAATGAGGCTCGAGTGTCCCCGTCGAGCGCGTCCATGGCCCCAGCGGCCGTCTCGCGGATGGCGCCGTCGGTATCGACGGCCTCGAGGTTGAAATGCTCAGACATTCATGCTCCTTTCCGGGCATGGAAGCTGTGCCCAGATCTGTGTTGATTTCCGGCCTTCTTCACCTATGCGAAATACCCGGAGGATCCGATCAATTTCTCCTGGGCCAATTAAGCCGACGCGAAGCCGGCTGCGGCGACGGCGGCGCTGTGGCGCCCGGCGCGGGCCTTGACCGCCCACCGGGGCTTGGCCAGGAGTATTTGCACGTCGGCGATCCGCCGCTCGGCAAAGCCGCCCTCGCAATAGGCCAGATAGAGCGTCCACATGCGTTGGAAGGTCTCGTCGTAGCCGAGGCCGGCCAGTTCGCCGGAATGGGCCAGAAAGTTCTGCCGCCACCGGCGCAGGGTCTCCACGTAGCTGTCGGTGATGTCCTCGAGGCCGACGGTCTGCAGGTCGGTGCGCCGAGCCACGTTGCGGGCGATGACCTCCATCGAGGGGAGCGCCCCGCCCGGGAAGATGTAGGTCTTGATGAACGACTTGGAGGCCTTCTCGACCTCATAGGCCCGGTCATCGATGGTGATGGCCTGCAACAGCATCGCGCCGTGCGGGGTGAGCAGCTCAGAGCACTTCTGGAAGAAGGTCCCGATGTTCTGCCAGCCCACCGCCTCGATCATCTCGATCGAGACCAGCTTGTCGTAGCGGCCCTGCAGGTCGCGGTAGTCGCGCATGATGACCTCGACGCGATCTGAGAGGCCGGCCTCGGCCACCCGCTGCGTGGCGTAGTCGTGCTGCTCTCGGGAAATTGTCGTCGTGGTCACCCGGCACCCGGTGCTGCCCGCGGCGTGCACCGCGAAGCCGCCCCAGCCGGTGCCGATCTCCAGCACGTGATCGTCGGGACCCAGCTCGAGCTGTGCGCAGACCCGCTCGAGCTTGGCCACCGAGGCCTCCTCGAGGCGTCATGCCGTCGCGGTCGAACAGGGCGCAGGAATAGGATCATGGTCGGATCGAGCATGCGGGAGAAGAGCTCGTTGCCGAGGTCGTAGTGGAAGGAGATGTCGCGTCGGCTGCGCTGGCGGGTGCTGCGGTTGAGCACGGCCCGGACGCGCTGACCGGGGGTCCAGAGCGGAGCCGGTACGCCCGCACCCGGTCAATCAGCACCGCGTTGCGCGCGGCCAGCCGGATCACCGCGACCAGGTCCGGGGAGTCCCAGGCGCCGGCGGCATAGGACTCGGCCAGGCCGCGGCTGCCGCGCATCAGCATGCGCCAGAAGTCGGGCCGGTTCACGTTGATCAGGGCGGCTGGGGTTCCCGAGCCGAAGGTGCGCCGCCGGCCGTCCTCGACGACGATCAGGCTGCCGACCCGGATCTGGGCCAGGAGGGCCGTGGCGCTCAGCCGCCACATGGGCACGGCTCTCGGCCTCATGCCGACGCTCCCGCGCGCGGATGCGGGTGAACGCGGGCGCCGGCCAGCTTCAGCCCCAGCGCGTGGCCGTAGATCAGGGCCAGGACCCGGGCGGTGGCCAGCGGATAGCGCGCGCTGAGCCGCAGCCGCGGAGGACCGGGTCAGCTCCCGGCGCTCCAGGGCCAGGGTGGCGTCGAACACGGTTGCGCCTCGCCCGCTGGCTGTCGATGTGCACGGAGAGCGTCGCCCCGGGCTCGCTGGCCCGGGCCTCGTAGACGTGATCCATGCCCATGAACGGCGAAACGTGGAGCGCCTTGGCAAAGCGGCCCGGAGCACTGGGGTGGCCTCTTGGCCCGGTGAGAGCAGGTAGGCAGTGCCGCTCGCCCCACGGGGTGTTTGTCACCTCGGCGAGGACCGACTCGATCCGCTCGCCGCTGCGGTCGAGGCAGTAGTAGAAGCTGACCGGGTTGAAGCACAGTCCCCAGGAGCGCAGCTGGCTGAGGAGCCGGATCGGTCCCGGATGGACGCGCGACCGCCGAGGGCGGTGACCCGGTCCCGGACGGCGACGGCCAGGGGGAGCCCGTCGGGGCCGAGGTAGTCACGGCGGCGGAAACGCAGCAGCCCCGGGGCGCGACGCACAAACCGGCCGCCAAGCAGACCGGGCAGCTCGTCGAGGTCGATATAGGCCAGGGCCAGACGGTGGGTGAACTCCTGCGCGGGCTCGCGCCGGCGGTGGCGAATGGTGCCCTCGTAGAGGCAGCTGTGCGGTCGTCGGCTCACAGGCCCTCCCCGAAGCGCCGGGCCACGCGCAGCGCGCTGACCACGCCGTCCTCATGAAAGCCCCAGCCCCAATAGGCGCCGCAGAAGTGCGTCCGCCCCCGGCCGCTGATCTCCTTGAGGCGGGTCTGGGCCTTGACCCCGTCGGGGGTGTAGACCGGATGCGCGTAGTCGATCGTCCGGATGACCCGCTGGGGATCTATCTCCCCGGTGCGGTTCAGGGTGACGCAGAACTCCTGCTCGGCGCGCAGCGACTGCAGGCGGTTCATGTGGTAGGTCACGGTGCTCTGGTGGCCGGGAGGACGGGTCAGGTGGTAGTTCCAGCTGGCCCAGGCCCGCCGGCGGCGGGGCAGCATCCGCACGTCGGTGTGCAGGACCGCCTTGTTGCGCTGGTAGGGGATCGCGCCGAGGATCTCGTGCTCGCGGTCGCTGGCGTCCTCGAGCAGGCTGAGAGCCTGGTCTGAGTGGGTGGCCAGGACGACCTCGTCGAAGCGCCCGGGTCCGAACCGCGTGGCCGGACGAGAACGTGATCGGGGTGGCGGCTCACGCCCACGACTGGGGTGCTCAGGTGCACGCGGCCGCTAAATCGGTCAAGCAGGGCCTCGACGTAGCGGGCCGACCCGCCGCGTGACGGTGCGCCAGCGAGGACGGTTGCGCAACGAGAGCATCCCGTGGTTATCGAAGAACTCGGCCAGGAAGCGGGCGGGGAAGCTCCACATCTGGTGCGGATCGGCCGACCACACGGCCGATGCCTGGGGCACGATCAGCTTGTCGATGAACGGGCGCGAGAAGCGCTGCTGCTCGAGCCAGTCACCGAGCGAGGGTCCCGGATCCCCGCTGCGAACGAGCCCATGAGCGGCGCGGTTGAAGCGGGCAAGGTCGGCCAACATACGGTGAAACCATGGCGTGAGCAGGTGCGCGCGCTTGGCGAACAGGCCGTTGGCCGATGAGCCGTTGTACTCGAAGTCGCCCCGCCCGTCGCTGACCGAGAAGCTCATCGTCGAGGGCTGCGCGGCGACCCCAAGTCGCGCTAGCAGCCGCTCGAAGTTCGGGTAGTTGCGATCGTTGAAGACGATGAAGCCGGTGTCCACGTCGTGCGTCTCGTTCGGGGTATCGACCCGGATGGTGTTGGTATGGCCGCCCGCATAGGCGAGCCGCCTCGAACACGGTGACCTCATGCTCGGCTCCGAGCAGATGTGCCACCACCAGGCCTGATACCCCGGCGCCGACGATCCCGATCTTCATCGCCGGCCCGTCTCTCTATGCGGTCGGGTCGTCGATCCGCGTCGGCGCGTGATCTGAGTGAAGCTGGTGGACGGGCTCCTCGCCGCTGAGCGACTCCTTGAAGCCGCGCAAACCGGTACCCAGCGACTTGCCCATCTCGGGCAGGCGCTTGGCCCCGAACACGAGCAGGACGACGAGGAGGATCAAGGCGATGTGAAGCGGGTTTTCCAGTCCGATCATGCGGTCTTCTCCGATCTTGGCTTTCGCAAAGGTGCTTATCAGTAGATACGCGTTCGGACGCGTCGCGGATCACCGCGGCGCCCGCGGCCACGAGCTAACTAGGTCAGCTGGGCGCGGATCACCGGAGCGTGGGTGGGGTGCGGGCTACCACCGGCCGGCTCGGGGGTGACCATGACACCGGTGACGCCGCGCAGGCTGCCGGGCACGCCGACGTCGTCATTGCCCTCCAGGCTCACGCTGAACAGCGTCCCGGCGGGTTGCAGGCGCTGGTGCGGTCGCGCCAGCCAGACCTCGTAGATCTTGCCCGCCGGCGGAGGATCCAGGTTTCGCACGATCAGCTCACCGCGGTCGCCGGTCACCTTGACCTCGGCGCTACCACCGATCCCGCTGACCTGGGCGGCGTAGACCCGGGTGTGGACCGTGGTGCGTCTGGGGCCCCCGGACCCGACGTTGAGAATCCCGGCCACGGCCACGGCCACGACGGCCACGACGGCGCCAAGGGCCATCGCCGGGCGCGGTAAGGCCAGCCAGCTCGGGCGGCCCAAGCGACGGGCGGAAGCTCCCGCGCCAGCGCCCGAGCCGGCGCGAGCCTCATCGCGGACCACATCCATCACTCGGCGGCGCAGCCCCTCGGGAGCGGCGTGCTGGCGAACGGTCATGGGCAGGGCGCTGACCACAGCCTCGAACTCGGTCAGTTCCTCGCGGCACATCGTGCACGTCTTCAGGTGATCGGCGAACGCCTTGGCCTCAGGCGGATCCAGGGCGCCGAGCGCGTAGGCGGCCACGTCGAGGCCGCAGCCGCCCCGGGGATCTTCAGTCTCGTTTGGTGTCCCGTTCATCGCCTTGCCCCGGTCATGGCGTGGCTCCAGCCAAGCTGCCCAGGGTCCCTTTCATCTTGTTCAGGCCGAGACGCATGCGGCCCTTGACGGTACCGGCGGGCAGCTTGAGCATCTCGGCGATCTGGCTGTGGCTGAAGCCTCCGAAGTAGGCCAGCTCGATGACTTGACGCTGCTCGGCGGGCAGCCCGTTCAGCGCGCCGCGCACCTGCTGCGCCTCGTCACGCCGCTCGGCCTCCTCATCGGTTCGCTCCCTGGCGGTCATCTTCTCGCTGATCCCCTCGTCGGCCACATCGCGACTGGTCTTGACCGCCGCGCGCCGGAAGGCGTCGATGGCCCGGTTGTGGACCACGCTCAGCACCCACGAGCGGACGCTGCCGCGCCGCTGGTCGTAGCGCGCGCCGCTGCGCCACAGCGAGAGGAAGGCATCCTGGACGACATCTTCGGCCATCGGAGGCCGACCGCACATCCGGTAGGCCAGGGAGAACGCGGCATCGGCGTGCCGGTCGAAGATGACCTCGAAAGCCTGGGCATCGCCGTCGTGCACGAGCGCCATCAGATCCTCGTCGGCGAGGGTCTGCAGTCGGCTCCGCGATACGCGGAGGCTCCTTGGCGCCCGAAACACGATGACGACTCTAAGCCAGGCCGCTACGCCTTGATCAGCGGCTTGACCTTGGGCAGAACCTGGCCCATGGTCAGCGGCTTGTCGAACGCGCCCGAGGGCGTGATCTTCTCGCCGGTGAGCAGCGCGATGGAAGCGGCGTGCCGGGCCTCGACCTGGACGATCGAACCTGCCGCGGCCAGGTACTGCTTGTTCATCAGCGACGGACCGGCGCCGTTATAGGCGCCGACACCGGTGTTCTCGAGCACGTAGGCGAGCTTGAGGAAGCTGGCCGAATTGCTCACCGGGAAGACGAACGTCGGCTTCTTGACCGGCTTGCCGCCGGCCGCGGTGATCGCCTTGGTCAGGGCGGCCACGTGCTCGGCCTCCTGGTCACCGATCATGCTGGTCAGCGACTTGGCGGCTCCGCTCAGGCCGACCGTCTTGCCCTTGACCTTGTAGAAGTCGGTCTCCAGATACTCCAGCGTCAGGGCGAAGTTGAGGATGGCAACGTCACCGCCGCCGCTGGCGGCAAGCGCGCTGGAGACGAACGGAGCTACGGCGCCGGCCCCGTAGGCCGCGCCGGCGGCTAGCGCGCCACGCATGATGAACGTGGCCCGGCTCATGCCGTCGACTTCGACGCCGGCCAGCTCGGGATTCTGCATTTCAGACGTATTCATGGGTAAGGATTTCCTCTCTAGGCAGGACGGTCGGGTCAGGCGATGAAGGGCTTGACGACCTTCAGGACCTGGGCCATGGTCATCGGCTTGGCAAACGCGCCGTCTGGGGTCGGGGACTTCTTGAGCAGCGTGTTGATCGTCGCCGCATGGCGGGCCTCAATCGTGTGGATGGCCAGCGCAGCAGCCAGGATCTCCTTGCTCTGGATGTTGCCCGCCTGGCCCAGGTAGGCCGAGGCGCCGAGGTTCTCCACCGCACCGGCCAGCTTGGTCACCTGCGCGGCGCTCTTGATGGGGAACTTGCCCACCGGCTCCTTGGCCGGGGTGCCGAGCTGGGTGGCGACCTTCTTCAGGGCGGCCACGTGCTCGGCCTCCTCCATGCCGAAGGTCTTCAGCACCGACAGGGTCTTGCCGTGGAACAGGCCGCTCTTGCCGACCTTGGCGTAGAACTGGGCCTCCAGGTACTCGAGCGTGAGGGCGTAGTTGACGATCGCCTCATCACCGGAGCCCGACGCGGAGTTCGCGCTGCTGCTGGTGCTGGACGCCGCGGGCGCCGCGGACGAGGTGCTGCTGCTGGACGAGCTCGAGGAGCTGCCACAGGCGGCGATGAACGCGGCCAGTCCGGTGGCGGCGACGCCGGTGCCCATACGGCGGCCGGCCATCTTGAGGAACTTCTTGCGCTCGACGTCATCGCGAGCCAGCTGCTCGACGACGCCTAGCCGAGGCTGCTCGTCGGTTGAGTGAAGATCTGTCATGGGTCTCCTTCGCTAGGGGTATGACTCCGAGCGCGTGGCGTCGGTTCACTGCCTTCTACGGGGAGTCCGCCCCGGCGGATCACTGGCCGCGGTCTTGCACACCGCCTCACCAACGCGCGCGAGCCCTCCGCACCCGCCGCCACCGGTAGGACGACGTCAAGGGACACGCGCCGGGCGCGGGATCAGTCCCGCGGACCTGCTCAGGGGCGCGGTTCGACGCCCTGCAGCTCGAGCAACTCGCCCGGTGGCTCCCCGGACAGCAGCCACCCCCCAGGGTCGGTGTGGACGAGGCCGCCGCGGCCCAGCTCACCGAGCGCGCTGCTCACGGTCGGGCGCCGCGCGGCGACCAGGTCAGCCAGCACGGTGTGGGTGAGGCGCAAGGGGACGATGACCCCGTCACCGCGGACTCGGCCCCAGCGGTCGGCCAGGTGCCAGAAGAGCATGTGCAGGCGGGTGGTGATCCGGGCATGGTGGACGATGGCCATGTTGACGGCCAGGTTGCGCGAGCGCTCGAGGGCCCGGGCGACAAGGTGACCGGTGAGCTCCGGGTAGACGGCCAACCGCCGGGCGGCGTCGGCGTCCAGAACGGCCAGACGCGCTGGTTGCAGGACCCGCCAGCCGGTGGTCTGGCTGAGCGCCGGGGTGAACTCCTGGCCCTGCCAGGGCCGCAACAGGTCGCCCTCGCCGAGCAGCTCCGCGCCGAAGCGCCCGTCGACTCCCACCCGGCGGATGAGCAGGCCGTGGAGGACGAGCAGGCCGATCCCGTCGGTCAGCGGGGCTGATCCCTGCGGCGCCCAGTGGCCGCGCGTGATCCGCAAAGTGGGCGCCACGCAGTCCTCGACCGCCTGCATCCGGACGGCGGGCGCGACGGCCGCGGCAAGTTCGGAGTCCTCACTGAGGATGTGACTCATCTCGCGCAGGGCCGGGGGCATGGGTCGCACCGAGTATGAGCAAACCGGCGCGTGGCGGCAAATCGGTCAGCGGCCTGACTACTCCCGGGCGCTGGGCGGCGGGGGGCACTGGCGGCTTGGCAGGCTCGATGGATGTCGAGGCCGCGAATCCCACGCCTACGCCTGAACTTCGCCACCAACGACGGCAGTGGCATGACGGCCCTGGCCATCCTGACCGGCGCCGGGGCCGGGGTCGGCGCGATCGCCTTCCGCTACCTGATCCAGGGCTTCACCTACGCCTTCAGCGGCCACCGCGACTACAGCGCCGCCGGGCACGCTGTCAACCCCGCCGTCCCCGGGCTGGGCATCTGGTTCGTCGTCCTGGCCCCGATCGTCGGCGGGCTGATCTACGGCCCCATCGTCAGCCGGTTCGCGCCCGAGGCCCGGGGTCACGGCGTGCCCGAGGTGATGCTGGCCGTCAACCGGATGGGCGGCCGCATGCGTCCTCAGGTCCCAATCGTCAAGTCCCTGGCCTCGGCGATCTGCATCGGATCGGGCGGATCAGTGGGGCGTGAGGGGCCGATCGTGCAGATCGGCTCGGCCCTGGGATCGGTCCTTGGCCAGCGCCTGCGCCTGTCCGAGGCCCAGCTGCGCCTGCTGGTGGCCTGCGGCGCGGCCGGCGGCATCGCCGCGACCTTCAACGCCCCCATCGCCGGGGTCTTCTTCGCCCTCGAGCTCATCCTGCGCAGCTTCGAGACCCGGTCATTCGGCCTCGTCGTCCTGAGCTCGGTCACCGCCGACGCGATTGGCCGGGCCGCGTTCGGGCGGGCCTCGTTCCTCGTCCTGCCGGCGTTCAACTTCTCCTCACCCCTGGAGCTGTTCCTCTACGCGGGGCTCGGCATCCTGGCCGCCGGCGTCGGGCTGATCTTCGTCCGCGTCCTCTACTCCGGCGAGGATCTGGCCGACCGACTTTGGCCCGGACCCGATTGGCTTCGCCCGGGGGCGGGCGGGCTCCTGCTCGGCCTCCTCCTGCTCGCCGTCCCGCAGATGTACGGAGTCGGCTACCCGGTGCTCGAACGCGCGGTCAGCGGTCACTACGTCGCGCTCGTGCTGCTCGGACTGCTGGCCGCCAAGGTCCTGGCCACCAGCCTGACGATGTGGATCGGCGGCTCGGGCGGCGTCTTTGCGCCGTCGCTGTTCATGGGCGCCATGCTCGGAAGCGCGTACGGCGACGCGGCGCACCGGCTGTTCCCCGCTCTGGCGCACGCCTCCGGCGCCTACGGCCTGGTCGGGATGGGAGCCGTGTTCGCCGCCGCCGCGCGGGCGCCGATCACCGCGCTGCTGATCATCTTCGAGCTGACCGGCAACTACCGGATCATTCTTCCGTTGATGGTCGCGATCGTGGTGGCCACCGGCCTGGCCAACCTGGTCACTCGGGACAACGTCTACACGCTGAAGCTGCGCCGGCGGGGTGTCGACATCGATGCGCCCCGGGCCCGGGTCATGGCCCAGATCCCGGTCGCCGAGGCGATGGACCCGGCCCCGGACGCGCTCGCCCCCGCGGACTCGCTGTCGGTCCTCGTGGAGCGTCTGAGCGCCTCGGGGCTCGATGCCCTGCCGGTACTGAGCAGTGAGGGAAAGCTCCTCGGCGTGGTCAGCGCCGTTGACCTGGAGCGCGAGATCAGCGGCCGGGAGGACAGCGACGGCACGCCGCCGGCCACGGCCGACGACGTGGCTCGCGAAGCGGTCAGCGTGCGGGCCGGCGACTCGCTCGAAGCGGCGATCCTGCGGCTGGCCGGCACCGACGACGAGGCGCTCCCCGTGGTCGACGACGATGAGCGCCTCATGGGCTGGCTCACCCACCGTGGGGTGCTGCGGGCCTACCACGCCCGCGTGGCGGGAGACGAGGACCCCGGTCAGCTGGGGCAGCGAATGCCCGAGGCCGAGCCGCTGCGGGTAACGTCGTCGGAGTGATCGGGAGCCTGCCCTCCGGCGAGCCACGAGATCTGCCATGGCGATCAGCGTGCCGTGGTCGTCGAGGTGGGCGGTGGGCTGCGGGTCTACGAGGATCTCGATGGACCCGTGCTCGACGGTTACGCGGCCGAGGAGCGCTGCGGGGGCGGCCGGGGCCAGCCGCTCATGCCCTGGCCCAACCGGCTGCCGATGGCCGCTACGAGTGGGGAGGCGTCTCGGAGCAGCTGCCCTTGACCGAGCCGGAGACCGGCACCGCGATTCACGGGCTGGTCCGCTGGGCCAACTGGTCGGTTGACGCGCGCGGCCCCGACCGTGTGGTCATGGCTCATCGGCTGCATCCCCAGCCCGGGTGGCCGGGCACGCTCGATCTCCGGATCGAGTACCGGCTCGACGGCGGAGGTTTGACCGTCAGCAAGACGGCGGTCAACGTGGGCCCGGATCCGTGCCCGTTCGGAGTCGGATTTCACCCCTACCTGGGCCTGGGGATGAACTCGGTCGATGAGCTGAGCGTCCGGGCGCCAGGGCAGAGCTACCTGGAGGCCGATGAGCGGGGACTGCCCGTGGGCGTCCGGGAGGTCCATGGAAGCGGACTCGATTTCCGCACTCCGCGCCGGATCGGCGACGTCCGCCTCGACACCTGCTTCGCCGATCTCGAGCGCGACGTGGACGGGCGGGCGACGGTCGAGGTAGCCGGTGGAGGCCGCCGGGCCACGCTATGGGTCGACGAGGGCTTCTCCCACGTGATGCTGTTCACTGGCGACACGCTGCCCGCAGGGCAGCGGCGCCGCAGCCTGGCCGTGGAGCCGATGAGCTGTCCTCCCGACGCGCTGCGCTCGGGCGAGGGCGTGATCGGACTCGAGCCAGGCTCGCGGTTCAGCGCCGACTGGGGGATATCAAGCGCCTCCGTCCAGACGTAAGATTCCCTGTGAGACAGTCCGAGCCTGGGAGAACGTCGTGACCCCCACCGATACCGAGCGCGCCCTCTCCTATGCGCGGGGAGCCGATTCCCCCGCGCTGCTCCGGGAGACGATCGGCGCCAACCTGGAGCGCACGATCGCTCGCTGCCCCGAATCCGAGGCGCTGGTCTCCTGCGCGGAGGAGCGGCGCTACACCTACGCCGAGCTGGGCGCCGCCGTAGATGAGCTCGCCCGGGGCCTGGTGGCCGCAGGGCTCAGAACCGGAGACCGGGTGGGGATCTGGAGCCCCAATCGAACCGAATGGACGCTGGTCCAGTACGCCACCGCCAAGCTGGGCGTGATCCTGGTCAACATCAATCCGGCCTACCGGACCTCCGAGCTCGAGTATGCGCTGCGCCAGTCGGGCTGCCGGATGCTGATCGCCGCGCCCGCGTTCAAGACCTCGGACTACCGGGGCATGGTGGCCGAGGTGCGAGGGCGCCTGGACGACCTCGAGCAGGTCGTCTTCTTCGACGGTCCTGATTGGGTGGAGCTCCTGGCCGCCGGTGCCTCGGTCGCCGAGGACGAGGTCGCGCGTCGCGCCGCCGGGCTGTCTCCGGAGGACCCGATCAACATCCAGTACACGAGCGGCACCACCGGCTTTCCCAAGGGCGCCACCCTCACCCACCTGCAACATCCTCAACAACGGCTTCTTCGTCGGTGAGGGCTGCCGTTACACCGAGGCCGACCGGGTCTGCATCCCGGTGCCCTTCTACCACTGCTTCGGCATGGTGCTGGGCAACCTGGCCTGCACCTCCCACGGGGCGGCGATGGTCATTCCCGCGCCCGCCTTCGATCCCGAGGCGACCCTGGCCGCCGTGGCCGAGGAGGCCTGCACCTCGCTGTACGGCGTCCCCACGATGTTCATCGCGCAAGCTCGAGCACCCGCGCTTCGCCGACTACGAGCTGAGCACGCTGCGCACCGGGCTCATGGCCGGCTCGCCGTGCCCGGTCGAGGTCATGCGCCGGGTCATCGAGCGGATGCACATGCAGGAGGTGGGGATCTGCCTACGGCATGACCGAGACCTCCCCGGTCTGCACCCAGACGGCGTTCGACGACCCGCTCGAGAAGCGGGTGGGAAGCGTGGGGCGGGTCGGCCCGCACATCGAGGTCAAGATCGTCGACCCGATGAGCGGGGAGACTGTCCGGCGCGGCGAGAGCGGCGAACTCTGCACGCGGGGCTACAGCGTGATGCTCGGCTACTGGAACGATCCCGAGCGCACCCGCGAGGCGGTCGACAGCGACGGCTGGATGCACACCGGCGACCTGGCCACGATGGACGATGAGGGCTACGTGAACATCGTCGGGCGCAGCAAGGACATGGTCATCCGCGGCGGCGAGAACCTCTATCCCCGGGAGATCGAGGAGTTCCTCTACTCCCATCCCGACGTCGCCGACGTCCAGGTGGTCGGGGTTCCCGACGAGCGCTACGGGGAGGAGCTCGTGGCCTGGATCGTGCCGCGCGCCGGGGTGAGGGTGGACCGCGACGCCGTGGCCGAGTTCTGCCGCGGCAGGATCGCCCACTACAAGATTCCGCGCTACGTGCGCTTGACCGACGCCTTTCCGATGACCGTCACCGGCAAGGTGCAGAAGTTCAAGCTGCGCGACCAGGCGATCGAGGAGCTCGGCCTGAGCTCCGCAGCCAGCGTGCGGACGGCATGAGCGGGTCTGAGTTCGGGCTGGCGCTGTCGGTCTTCCTGGCCTGCGCGGTGGAGGCAGTCGAGGCGCTCACCATCGTCCTCGCGGTGGGCCAGACGCGCAGCTGGCGCTCGGCGCTCACCGGAGTCGCTGCCGCTGTGCTGGTGCTGGCCGCGCTCACGGCGGCCCTCGGTCCGGCGCTGACCTCGCTGCCGATCGGCGTGCTGCGGGTCGCCGTGGGTGGATTGCTGCTCGTCTTCGGCTTGCAATGGCTGCGTAAGGCGATCCTCCGGGCCAGCGGCCACAAGGCGCTCCACGACGAGGAGGCGGCCTTTGCCGCGGAGATGAGCGCCGCCCAGGCGGCCGGCCAGGGCTCGACCGGGCTTGACGGCTACTCGTTCACGATCGCCTTCAAGGGTGTGCTGCTGGAGGGTCTCGAGGTGGTGTTCATCGTCCTCACCTTCGGCGCCAACCAGCATCGTGTCGGGTTGGCCGCGGGGGCCGCCGCGCTGGCCGTCTTGCTCGTGGTCGTGGCCGGCGTGGCGGTTCACGCTCCGCTGGCCCGAGTGCCCGAGAACACGATGAAGTTCGGCGTCGGCGTGATGCTGACCTCGTTCGGCATGTTCTGGGGCGCCGAGGGTGCGGGGGCTCACTGGCCCGGCTCGGACGCCGCCCTGCTGGTGATCATCCCGCTCACCCTGATCGCCTCCCTGGCCATGGTCGCCGCGCTACGCCGCGAAGCCGGGCGCGGCCGTTCTGGAGCCGCCGAGGAGAGGGTGGCCGCTTGACCTGGCTCGAGTCGGCGAGCCACGGTGTCTGGGACTTCGTGGTCGGCGATGATTGGCGCGTCGCCGCCGCTGTGGTCATCGGCCTGGCCGTCACGGCGCTGGTGGCCGGCGCGGCGGTCGTCGCCTGGTGGATCCTGCCCGTGGTCGCCGTGCTCGTTCTCGGCCTCTCGGTCTGGCGCGCGTCCCGGCCATCCCGCTGATGCCTCGAGTCGATAATTCGGTGGCAGGCTCGCGGCACTAGCCGCAAACCGCGAGGCGCTGGCTCGACGTGTCCGGAGCGCTCGCGCTCATCCTGGCCCTGGTGCTCCTGGGGCTCACGCTGGCCGCCGCTGTGGTCCGCCCGAGGCGCTTCCCCGAGGCGGCTGTGGCTCTGGCCGGGGCCGTGCTGCTGGTCGTCGTGGGAGCGCTCAGCGGGACGCAGGCGGCCGACGCGACGCGTCAACTCGGCCCCACGGTCGGCTTTCTGGCCGCCCTGCTCCTGATCGCCGAGGGATGCCGCCGCGAGGGCCTGTTCGACGCCATCGGCGATCTGATCGCCCACCGCAGCCGGGGACGGGCGCGGCGGCTCCTGGCGCTCGTCTTCGGCGTCGCCGCCGGGGTGACGATCATTCTCGGGCTCGATGCGACGGTGGTGCTGCTCCCGCCCATCATCCTCGTCACCACCCGGAGGCTCCGGGCCGAGCCAGGCGCTCCGCTGTACGCGTGCGGTCACCTGGCCAACTCCGCCTCGCTCCTGCTCCCCGTCTCCAATCTGACCAATCTGCTCGCCTTTCGGGCCAGCGGGCTCTCGTTCACCCGCTTTGCCGCGCTCATGGCCCTGTCGACCCTGGTGGCGATCGCCGTGGAATGGGTGGTGATCTCGCGTCACTTCCGGGTCTCGGACCAGGTCCTGGGGGCCGGCGTGGGCCGCAGCGGGCTCGAGCCCGCGCGAGCGCTGCCCCGGTTCGCCGTCACGGTCCTCGGCCTGACCCTGGCCGGGTTTGCGCTCAGCTCCGTGCTGGGCATAGCCCCGGTGTGGGTCGCCGTGGCCGGGGCGCTGGTGCTCAATCTCCCCGCTCTGAGAGGCGGAGTCGAGGCGCTAGGTGACTTCGTGCGGGCGGCCGAGCCGGGGTTCCTGGTCTTCGTCCTCGGGCTGGGGGTGATCGTGGCCGCGGCCAGCCGCCACGGCCTCGGCTCGGGGATCCGCGACATCCTGCCCGCCGGCAGCACCCTTCCCGACCTGCTTGCCATCGCCGCCGTAGCCGCCGCGCTGGCCAACCTGGTCAACAACCTTCCCGCCACGCTGATCCTGTTGCCGGTGGCGGCCGGATTGGGCGTCGGGCCCGTGCTCGCCGTGCTCATCGGGGTCAATGTCGGACCCAACCTGACCCCGGTGGGCAGCCTGGCCACCCTGCTCTGGCGCCGCGTCCTCGCCGCGGGTGGGATCGAGGTGAAGCCGAGTGAATTTCTCCGGCTCGGCGTCCTCAGCGTCCCGGCCGCGCTGGTGCTGGCCACGGTGGCGCTGTGGCTGATGCTGAGGCTCGGGGTTTGATCTATGGCTCCCCGGGCCGGCGGGCCGAGGACCCTCAGGTGACGCCGGCCACCGCCCGCTCGAGCTGCGGCGCGACCCGCCTCCAATCGCCGGGTGGGGCCGCGCCGACGATGACCACGCCGCGCGAGGGGCCCACTACGAGACAGGCGATCTCGATGAACCGCGCTCCGGTGAAGGTCGTGTAACTGTCACGCACGCATGATCCCGATCCGCTCCGAAAGCGCAGCCGTTCCGCGCTGGCCAGGGCAGTGACGTGGCGGTCGCGCTCCTCGCCGTTGTGGTCCACCCGAAATACCGGCCAGCCGGCCAGGGTCTCGTTCCCGCGCTCCGGAGTGAAGTTGAGGTAGCCGGCCAGGTGTCCGCGCCGGTCGAGCCGGACCGCGGTGGCCGTGCCCGGATCGCTTTCGCCGCGCCGCCAGCCCGGCGGATAGGGCATCGCCGCCCCGTCGGCAATTCGGGCCACAGGCCAGGTGGCCGGTGCGGCTCCGGAGCGTAGCCAGCCGAACCCGGGCGCAGCGGCGTGAGGTCGAGTACCTGAGCTCGATCCGCAGCCGGCCAGGCCGAGCGTCAGGACGGCCGCGGCTACGCTGAGCATCGGGACCGCCGCCGCCCGGCCCCGGCGCCTAGATATTGCCGTCTCCGTCGGTGGGCCCACCGTTGTTATCGCTGTCCTTGTCCCCGGCGTTCGGGCCCTGGGGGATGCTGGACGCGGCCGAGGATGATTTGGTGGACGAGCTGCTTGCCGCGGGCGCGGCCGAGGACGACGCGCTCGAGGAGCTCGACGACGTCGATGAGCCGCCGCCACAGGCGGCCAGCAGCAGCGCCGCCGCGGCCAGGACAGCGGTCAGCCCGGCCCGGGGACGGTTGATCCTTATGAGATGCATGGTGCTCCTTCGATGGTTCGCTGACTTAAATATTGCCGTCGCCGTCCGTGGGGCCGCCGTTGTTGTCGGCGTCCCCGTCACCACCATTGTTCTGCGGAATGCCTCCGGGGTGCTGCGGCGCGGTCGAAGTGGTGGGGGACGGACTGGTGGAAGTGGGAGTGCCCGGGCTGGGCGTGGTGGCGGCGGCGGTGCTCGGCGCGGCCGGGACTGGGGTGCTCGCGCCAAGGGCAGGCACGGATAGAGGGGCGGGCGCCCGGACGATGAACGCGACCGCGGCGACTGCCCGGGCGCCGTCGCCTACCCTGACCACCAGGCGGTGGCGGCCCGGATGGAGGTGGCGGAGGATGAGCCGGTCACCAGCGCGGCGCGGGGGTTGACGGTCAAGGACGTAGAGGAACGCCCGTGGGCCGGGGGTGCGGTCACCACCGAGGCGCACCCGCACGGCGACGCTGGATCCGGTGTGGGCACCCGCCCGCGGAGAGATGATCCGCAGGTGGGCGACCGGCGGGCGGGGACGGCTGATCGCCGCAGCCGTGGCCACCACCGCGGTCCGCGTGTGGGGGCTGGCCGGGCTGGTTCCGCCGCAGCCGGCGATGAGCAGGGCCAGGACCGGAGTCACGCTCATCGCCCGGGTGATCGGTTTCGGGGCCATCGTCAGTGAGTGAGACCCCGTCGGTCCGGAATCCTTCCCAGTTTCCGAGCCGGTTCGGGGGGGCCGGTCGCGGTGGTGGCGCTCCGGGAAGCCGGCGGGACGGGGGCGGCGCTCGGGAACCGCACGTCATCGGGCAGACTCTTTCTCGGTGATGGCGCATCAGCAGCTCTGAGTCCGGGGACGGGTCCCCGACCCTGGGGCCGGGCGGTTCAGACGACCGGCCCCGCCAGGGGCCCGGCGGGTCGCGCGACCAGCGCCGCCCCCGCACCGGCGGCGCGCTGGTGCGGCTTCTGCTCGCCCTGATGCGGGCCGCGGGCTGGGTCGGCCGGCGCATGCGCGGCCGCGTGGTCAGCTACGTCGGCGGGCCCGCCCGAGCCCGGGTGATCGGCCTGTTCGGCGGCGTGCTCGCCTTGAGCAGTGCCCAGATCGCCACTGTCGGCGCCGTCGCGCCACAGCTGGAGCGCGCCCTGCACATCGGCAACACGAAGATCGGGCTGCTGAATTCCGTCGCGCTCCTCATCGGGGCGGTGGCGGTCATTCCGGTCGGTCTGCTGGTGGATCGGGTGCGGCGGATACCCATGCTGGCGCTGAGCATGGTGCTGTGGAGCGCGACCACGGTCCTCGGCTCGGTGGCGTCCTCCTACTCCATCCTGCTGCTCTCTCGGGTCGGGTTGGGCGCGGTGGCCGCGACGGCGGGCCCGGCGATCGCGTCACTGACCGGCGACTACTTTCCCTCACGCGAGCGCGGCCGCGTCTACGGCTACATCCTCAGCGGGGAGATCGCCGGAACGGCCGTGGGATTCATCGTCAGCGGCACGCTGGCCAGCGCCTTCTCGTGGCGGGTGGCGTTCTTCGTCCTCGCACTGCCCGGCTTCCTCCTGGCCCGGTCGCTGTGGCGGACCGTTCCCGAGCCGCTGCGCGGCGGACAGAGCCGCCTCGAGCCCGGAGCCGAGTACCTGGACCAGACCACCGCGGGGGACCCCGACCCGGCGGCCGAGATCTTCCCCGAGGACGGGACGCCGGACGAGCAGGACCTGGCCCAGGAGGCGGCCAGCCGTCGCGGCGTCGCCCCAGATCCCGAGCTGGTTCTTGACCGCGATCCGGAGATGATGGGCCTCCGGGAGGCGGTTCGCTACGTGCTCCGCGTGCCCACCAACACGCTGCTCATCATCAGTTCCTCGCTCGGCTACTTCTTCTTCGCCGGCCTGCAGACGTTCGCGCTGGTCTTCGTTCGGGGCCACTACCACGCCAGCCAGGGCACCGCCACCCTTGTCCTCGGACTCCTGGTCCTGGGGGCGCTGGCCGGCACCCTGATCAGTGGGCCGCTCAGCGACCTGCTCACCCGCCACGGCCGTTTCGAGGCGCGCATCTGGGTGCCCTCGGTGTGCTATCTGGCCGCGACCGCCGTGCTGATCCCCGGTCTGCTGGCCGACAGCCTCGGCTCCGCGCTGTGGTTCGATGTAGCCGGCTCGGCCCTGATCTCGGCCGCCAACCCGCCACTCGACGCTGCGCGCCTGGACATCATGCCCTCCGGTCTCTGGGGGAGAGCCGAGAGCACGCGGACCTTCCTGCGGTCGCTGGCTCAGGCGCTGGCGCCGCTCCTGTTCGGCGCTGTGGCGGATCTGATCGCCGGCTTCTCCCCCCCCAGGCCCCGATCGGGACCCATACCCACCCGATCGTCTCCGCGGCCACGGGCACCGGACTGCAGGCCAGCTTCATGATCATGCTGGTCACGCTGGCCGCCGCCGGCGTGTTCCTCCTGCGAGCCCGGAAGACCTATCCCACCGATGTGGCCACGGCCGGGGCATCCTGGCGACCGGGGCGTCCCGGTGGCCGGGGGACGCCGGAGGATGGATTGACCCGGGACACAAACGCGGGTTAGGGGCGACGTGTCCATTACGTCGGGGCGCAGCGTTTCGCTGGTGGGAAAGACGAGGCCCGAGAGTCAGCCCAGGGCGCCGGCCGGCAGCACAAAGCGCTGCGGTGGCGCGGAGGAGGCGGCAGCCAGGCGCGGGCTGTGCAGGCCACGGCTGCGCGTCGGCGGCACGGTGGTCTCGGCCGTGCCGGCATGGCCGGTGATCCAGCTCATCACCGCCGGGAAGTCGGCCCCCGCGGCGAGGATCGCCGCGCGCTCGATGACCACTCCGCCCGAGGCGTGCGGACGCGACAGCCGGGTGACCAATGCGTTTATCTCAAGATCGTCCACTTCTCACACCGTAGTCCTTTCTCGCGCGGACGGCGAGCGATCGGGCCGCCGCGTGATGGCGATATGCCCAAACGGGCGCGGCAGATCAGCCTCGGCGTAGGTGCTCTCGGGACGGAGGTCGAGGAGCGTGGTCAGCAGCAGCAGCGGGGCTCCTGCTGCCCAAGCCTGGGGACGCGATGCCGTGGGGAAGGAGACCGGCACCGAAGTCAACCGCCGGGGGAATCCCGCGAACACCTCGGGCAGGCGATGCTCGAAGTAAGGCGCCGCGGCGAGAACCGCCGAGGCCATCGCGGCCGCCGCGCCAAGGTGGCCGTATCGGGCCAGTCCGGCCGCGATGAGCGAGTTCTCGTGCGGCCAGATCGTCCCTGTGTGGTAGCCGAGTGGGTTGTAGCCGGCCTCCTGGGCGCCGAGCGTGCGAACGCCCCAACCGGAGTAGAGCTGCTCATCGAGCAGCCACTCCGCGGTGGCGGCCGCCTCGCGGTCATCGAGGATCCCCGACCACAGAAGGTGACCGATGTCGGAGCTCAGGCTGTCCACCTGGCGCTTGTCGCCGTCGAGGGCGAGGGCGTGGCAGCCGCGCTCGGGCATCCAGAAGTCGCGACGGAACCGCGCCCGCAGATCGTCCGCGCGCTGCTCGAGTCGGGCGGCGAGCGCGTCGTCGCCCCACACCTCACGGGCCAGACGCGCCGAGCGCCGTTGCGCGTCGTAGACGTAGCCCTGGATCTCGCATGTCGCGATCGGCCCCTGCGCGAGCCTGCCGTCGGCGAATTGGATCGAGTCCCAGCTGTCCTTCCAGCACTGGTTGACCAGGCCGGTGCTCGGGTTGCGGCATTCGTACTCGACGTACCCATCTCCGTCGGGGTCGCCGCTGTCCGCGATCCAGGCCAGGGCTGCGCGAGCGTTGCCCTCCAGGGCTCGGACGAGCTTGTCGTCGCCCGACCAACGGTGGTACTCGTCGAGGAGGATCAAGAACAGCGGCGTCGCATCGGCGGTCCCGAAGTAAGGCGAGTGGGGTCGCTTGCCTCGCGCGGTCAATTCTCCAAAGCGCAGCTCGTGCAGGATCTTTCCCGGCTCCTGCTCGTGAAAATCATCACGCACGACGGCCTGCCGGGCAGCGAGCGCGTGCAGGGTGGTGGCCGCGAACCCGGGCAGGTACGGCAGGGCTTGAAAGCTGGTGATCAGGCTGTCGCGTCCGAACAGGGCCATGAACCAGGGCAGGCCGGCCGCGGGCAACGTCGCCCCCTCGTCCAGATCCGGGTGCATGCGCAGCGCGCCGAGGTCGCTCAGGCTGGCCCGGTAGGTGCGCAGAAGCGCCGGATCCTCGGCCTCCAGACTCGGCGCCCGCGCCAGCCACCGCTCGTGCTCGGCCGACTTCTTCCGGCGCAGGGCCTCGAGCCCGCCGCGAGGCTGGCGCCGTGCGAACACGATCCCCGGCTGCTCGGCCTGCGGTGAGACCGTGAAGCTGGCTGACCAGTGCTCTCCGGCCGCCAGCTCCAGCGTGTAGGCGAAGCCGAACCGCGTGATCGCCGCCGGTGCGCTGGACACGATTGTCACCGAGCGGCGGAAGTCATCACGCCTGTAGGCGAGCGTCAAGCTGGTGTCATCGTGGGACCAGCTCACGTCACGCTCGGCGATCACGCCATCCTTGACCTCGAACAGGTCGGCGAAGTCGGCGTCGACCTCCAGCGCGATGTTCAGGCGGCTGGTCGCGTGGAGATGGTTGGTCAGCGTTATCTCCTCCATCCATACGTGGTCCACAAGCCGGCTGCGCACGATCGAGCACGGCGCCTGTTCGTCGGGCCCGACAGTTGGGGTGAGAAAGAACTGAGCGTCGAAATGAGCTCTCTGATGGAGACTCAGCAACTCAAGCGGCGTGTCCCCGAGGCGGAGGGTCCAGCGGGATATGAAGCGGGTGTCGTCGGAGAAGAAGCCGTGCTCGCGACCCTCGCCGGCCCGGACGTCGCCGAGCCGGTCGCCGACCACGAACGCGCTCCCGTCGAGGACGCTCAGGGTGCGCTCAGACAAGCGAGAGCTCCCTCGCATCGCTTTGCCGGGCCACCGATCGATAGGTGCGCTCGTAGGCGGCGGCGACGACTTCGACGTCGCAGTGCTGGCGGACCCAGGCCCGGCAAGCCCGGGCGTCGATCCCGGGCAGCCGGCCGACGGCGAGCGCCATCTCGTGCTCGTCATCGACCAAGAAGCCAGTCTTCCCGTCGATCACCAGCTCGGGCACCGCCCCCTCGGGAAACGCGATCACCGGGGTCCCGCAGGCGAGCGCCTCGACCATGACCATTCCGAACGGCTCGTTCCAGCGGATCGGCATCAGCAGGCCGCGCGCGTGTGCGAACAGTGAGCGCTTGGCCGAACCGCCCACCTCACCGACGAAGCTGACGCGCTCGCCATCGATGTGGGGAGCGACGTGTTGATCGAAGAACGCCTGCCGTCCGGGCTGGATCACGCCGGCCAGCACGAGCGGTAGATCAACGGCGCGAGCCGCGGCGATGGCGCGATGTGGCCCTTTCTCCGCGGTCATCCGGCCGACCCAGAGAAGGTAGTCGCCCTTGCGCTCCTGCAGGGGCCAGTCCCGCAGGTCGATCGGGTTCGGAATCGAGCCGATCGGCCCCAATCCGGAAGGGGCTGAGGCGAGCTGGGCCCGGCTGATGCCGACGAGCTCCGCCTTGTGGCCGTGGCGTGCGTAGAAGGGCGCGGTGTCGGCGCTGAACGGCCCGTGCAGGGTGTGTACCAGCGGGGTGTCGATCCGGTTCGCCATCGCCAGGGCGGCAAAGCCGCAGTGGTCATGAATGACGTCGAAGCGGTCGCCCTCGGCCACGACTTCGATCTCATCGAACGCTCGACCCACGTGGTCGACTTCGTACAGCGATCGCTCGATCTCGTCCGGGTGGGGGTCGTCGAGCAGGGTGACCACGTTCGCGCGGGACATGGACCCTGGCGCGCAGTAGAGCGTCACCGCATTCCCGCGGCGGACCAGCGCCTCGGTGAGCGTGCTGACAACGGACTCAACGCCGCCGTAGCCGGGCGACGGGATAGTGATCCACGGCGGAGCCAGCATGGCCACACGCAGTGATGCGCCAGGCCGACTTCCAAGCCCGTCCGGCACGGAGCGATGTGGCCTATGGCCGGCGCTGGGCCGTCCTAGGCCGGATCGTGCCAGTGGCGTATGGTGCGGCCTTCGCGCGGGGGCTGCGCTCACAGCATCCATCGACGCTCCTATCGAGCCTCTCAGGCAGGGCACTCGCGGGCAGAGAGGTCAGGAAGGACCGGGCGAGCAACACGATCGCCGACCCCTTGAGGGAACGCGAAGGACTCTCACACGGTAACAGGTGCCTGGCTAAATCCGAGTGTGGAGGTCGGAATATGGTAGGCTCCCCTTACACGCTCGGAGAGCCCGGCTCTTCTTACTCTCCGAGAGCCGGTTTCGGCCAGAAGGGCAGAAAGGCGGTTGGCCATGGCCACCGCAACACAGAAGGCACAAGCATCCGGGCGAGCTGCTCGTCGCGCGGATCTGGCTCCACAGGATCGCTCATGACCCGCGCTTGCTGCCCGGGTTGCCGGATACGGTTCACCGCCGGGGCCGCGACGTTTCTCGACACCTGCCCCGACTGCGGCGAGCCGCTCCAGCCGAACCTTGCCCTGCAGGAAGTCGTCGGCTTCCGACGCTACAGGCTCGAAGACATTCCGCAGCCGCTGGCTGAGGCGATCGCCATGTCGATTCCGATTCCGGATCCCGGGGTGGGGTGAGCTAGCCGCAGGCCGGTCTGCGCTGCCCTCGGAGTAGCGGTGGTCCATTAGGCCGGCTAGGCCTTGACTGCAAACGGGTGACTGATGCGAAGATGCGCGTGAGTTCCTATGGCCCTGACTTGCGCCACCTGCAAGCACGCCAACCGCGACGGTGCGCGCTTTTGTTCTGAGTGCGGTGGCCGGCTCGGGCTGCGCTGCCACTCCTGTGGCGCCGAGCTGGCGGACGAATCGCGGTTCTGTGATGTCTGCGGCGCGGTGGTCTCGCCGTCCGGTGCGCGTCCCGAGGGGCGCAAGGTGGTGTCGGTGGTGTTCGCCGATCTGGTCGGGTCGACCGCCCTGCAGGAGGTGCTCGACCCGGAGTCGGTCCGGCGATTGATGAAGCGCTTCTACGCGGCGATGGGGGCCGTGATCCAGGCGCACGGCGGCAGCGTGCAGAAGTTCATCGGGGACGCGGTGGTGGCCGCCTTCGGGATCCCCGAGCTGCGCGAGGACGACGCCCTCCGGGCCGTGCGCGCTGCGGGCGCGATGGCCACCGTTCTGGACGAGCTGAACCAGGAGCTTGAGCAGAGCTGGGGGGTGCAGTTGCGCATGCGGACTGCAGTGAACACCGGCGAGCTCGTGGTTAGCGAGGATGGGGTGCTGGTCGGGGACACGATGAATACGGCGGCCCGGCTCGAGCAGGCGGCACCGGTTGACGGGGTCCTGGTCGGCGAGTCGACCTGGCGGCTGGTGCACCGGCTGGTCGGACTCGAGCCGGTGGCAGACCTCGAGTGAAGGGCAAAGGAGAGCCGGTTCGAGCCTGGCTGCTGGTGCCGGCCCAGAACGCGGATCTTCTACGCACGCCCTCCGCCGATGTGCCCTTGGTGGGACGCGAGGCGCAGCTGGCTCGGCTCACGGCAGCCTTCGATGCCGCGCTGGCCGCGCGCGAGTGTCGGCTGGTGAGCGTGATCGGCTCCCCGGGCGTGGGCAAGACGCGGCTCGCGGCCGAGCTGGGGCGCGCGGTGTCAGAGCGCGCGAGGGTCGTTGAGGGTCGCTGCGAGCGGACGGGTGAGGGCATCACCTTCCTCCCGCTGGCCGAGATCCTGCGTGTCGTGGCCAGAATCGATGAGACCGATCCGCCCGATGTGGTGCGAGTGAAGCTGGGCGCGCTGACGCCGGAAAGCGACCCGGACCGAGAGCGCCTGGTCGAGCGGGTCGCGGGTGTGTTGGGCGTCGCCGAGCCGGCGTCGGCGGAGGAGACGTTCTGGGCCCTGCGCCGCGGGGTTGAGTTTCTCGCCCGCGAGCGTCCGCTGGTGCTGATTCTGGATGACCTGCACTGGGGACAGCCGATGCTGCTCGATCTGGTCGAGCACCTGGTCGAGTGGGTGCGCGACGCCCCGGTGCTTATCGTGGCGCTGGGGCGGCCGGAGCTGCGCGAGGTGCGCGAGGCGCTAGCCGTCGCCGGTCGCCGCGCGGCCGATGTAATCGAGCTCGGACCGCTCGACGCGGGGCAGAGCCGGGAGCTGGTGGGCGGTCTGCTCGGTGCGGGGCGCCTGGCCCCGGCGCTCAGCGGGCGGATTCTCGAGACGACCGAGGGCAATCCGCTGTTTCTCGGTGAGACAGTGCGGATGCTCATCGACGAGGGGGTGGTGCGCCGCGAGGGAGACGCCTGGGTGACCGCGGAGGATGTCTCGGCGGTTGAGGTGCCGCCGACCATCCAGGCCCTGCTCGCGGCGCGCATCGAGCGGCTCCGCGATGACGAGCGCTCGGTGGTGGAGCGCGCGGCGGTGATCGGCAAGCAGTTCTACCGGGGAGCGGTCGCCGAGCTCGTCACGCCGGCGGTGAGCGTGGGGATCGATGGTCATCTGGAGGCCCTGCGTCGCAAGGACATGGTTGAGCCGGAGGGGACCTACTGGATCGATGAGCCGGTGTACCGCTTCCATCACGTGCTGATTCGTGACGCGGCCTATCGGTCGCTGCTCAAGGAGGCGCGCGCCGAGTTGCACGAGCGCTTCGCCGACTGGCTCGAGGTCAAGGCGGGGGCGCTGGTAGGTGAGCACGAGGAGGTGATCGCGTTTCATCTCGAGCAGGCCCACGAGTACCGTCGCCAGCTGGGGCCACTGGACGAGCGCGGGCGCGCCCTGGGCGAGCGCGCGGCGCAGCGATTGCGCTCCGCGGGCGCTCGCGCGCTGGCCCGGGAGGATCTGGCCGCGACGGCGAATCTGCTCACCCGCGCGCTGGAGCGCGGCAGTGGTGGCGAAGACGAGATTATCTGGGACCTGTGCGAGGCCCTCCTGTCGGCCGGAGACACGTCTGCGGCGGCGGCTCTCATCGACCGGTTCGGACAGCAGGCGGGTACAGATTCAGCCCGACGCGCTCGCCGGGAGGTGCTCGAAGCCCAGCTCGCCAACCTCACCGGCGCCGGCCACATCGTCCAGACGGCCGAGCTGGCGGCGGCCGCGGCGGCCGTGCTCGGTGAGCAGGGGGACCGTGCCGGCGAGGCCAAGGGCTGCCAGGTCGCCGCCCAGGCCTACGCCAGGCTTGGCCGGGTCGCCGCGGCGGAGGAGGCGCTCGACCGGGCGCTGGCCGCGGCCCGCGCGGCGGATGACCGGCGGAGGATCACCGCAGTGCTCGCGGGCGCTCCGCGGGCGGCGCTGTGGGGCCCTTCCCCGGTGGTGCGGGCGAGTGGGCGCTGCCTGGACATCGTGCGCATCCTGCGCATGAACCCGGGGAACCGCCACGTGGAGGCGATCGCCCTGCGCTGTCAGGCGGTGCTCGAGGCGATGCGGGGCCGCTTCGAGGCCGCCCGGGAGATCGTCGGCTCGGGTCGCGCAACCCTGGAGGAACTTGGCCTGGCCTTCGAGTTGCACGAGACCGCGGTGCATGCTGGGATCGTGGAGTTGCTGGCCGACGATCCGGCCGCCGCCGCGATTCATCTCCGGGCGGCCCGCTCTGGATTCGAGACGCTCGGGGTGGCCTCGGGAGCGGCTCAGGCCGCGGCCCTGCTGGCGCGAGCGCTGGTCGACCAGGGCGGCCACGACGAGCAGGCGCTGGAGCAGACGCACTTCGCCGAGGAGCACGGCGGGGAGGACCTGAAGACGACGATCACCTGGGCGAGCGCGCGGGCCGAGGCACTGGCCCGGATGGGAGATCACGAGCAGGCGCTGGAGCTCGCCCGGCGGGCGGTGGCGCTGGCCGCGCCGACCGATGCCCTGGCCGACAAGGCAGACGCATCCATGGCTCTGGCCCGCGTCCTGCGCGCGGCGGGGCAGTCCGGAGCAGCCGGCGAGGCCGCCAGTGCGGCCGGGGCGCTGTTCGCCGCCAAAGGGCACGCGGTGGGGGTAGAGCGCGCGGCAAGGCTGGCGGTCTCCCACCGAGGGGCGGCTCCCACCGCAGTCGCCATCAGCTCTGGCGATGTCCTCGGCGAGCGGGCTCCGGAGCGCTTCTACGCGGACTTCATCCGCCGCTCCGCGACGCGTGACCTCGAAGCGGTTCTCGAGCTGTTCGCCCCAGAGTGGACGATGGTCGATCACCGTTCCCTCGGGTGGGACACGGTGAGCGGACTCGAAGGTGCGCGGGAGCTGTGGAGCTCCGTGTTCGCGATCTCGCCGGATATTCGCCCGGAGGTGGACGAGGTACTGGCCTGCGACGATCGCGCAATTGCCGTCCGGGCCGCCTATCGCGGTCATGCCAGCGACGGGACCGGGACATTCGAGTTGCTGGCTGGCTTCGTGAACGTCGTTCAGAACGGACGGCTTCTGAGCTCCGACGTGTACGAGTACAACGACGACGACGCATTGCTCGCACGGTTCGCCGAGCTCACCAGCCGGCCGACCGAGCGCTTCCGGGCAGAATTCAAGCGCCACTTCGACGCCCACGATGTCGACGCGTGTATCGAGCTGACCGCCGAGGACTGGGTGCAGGTGGACCATCGCAAGCTCGGCTGGGGCACCGCACGGGGGAGGGAACGCGCGCGGAAGCTGCTGCAATCGTTGTACCTGAGCACGCCGGACCTGCGACTCGAACGCGGTGAGGTGCTGGCCTCCGATGACCGGGTCATCGTCGAGCGGTGCGACTGGCGGGGCACGAGCGGCGAGACCGGGGGCAAGGTTGAGGGTTCGCTCGGGATGGTGAGCGTGATCGAGTCGGGGCGCCGGATCAGCGAGGAGGTCTATGAGCCCGAGGACCGCCGGGCCATGATCGCCCGCTACGCCGAGCTCGGGGGAGGGTTGGGCGCCCTCCGCGAGCTCGAGCCGGAGCGCTGGTGGGCGCGGTTGGGGCTGGTGATCGCCACCCGCGCGCACGCGCTGCTCCCCGAGCTCTACGACGACCGGTCTTATGTGCTGGTCGACCATCGCAACGTCGGCTGGGAGCCCACCGACAGCCGGGGGGAGGCCGTCGAGCGGATCGAGGCGATCTGGGCCGGGTCGGACGATCTACACCTCGAGGTCGACGAGGTCCTGGCCTGCGACGATCGGGTGATCGCACTGCGGATCACCTGGCAGGGAGCCGTGATGGCGGAGGGCGGAGGTGGGCGATTCACGCTTCCGCTCTGCGTTGTGGCGGTGATCGACTCCGGCTGTGCGGTTCGCTGGGAGCAGTTCGAGCCCGAGGACCGGGGGGCGGCGCTGGCCCGGTATGAGGAGCTGGCCGGGCCCCGGCCGGCCTCCGACGGCAAAGCGCCGGAACGCTTCCACGCCGAGTGGGTCCGGCGCTATGACACCCGTGATCTCGACGCCCTGCTCGAGCTTTATGTCGAGGACTGGGTCTCGGTCGACCATCGCCAGCTCGGAGCGGACGAGATCCGCGGGCTCGTCGCGTGCCGGAGCCTGCATGAGTCGGTACTCGCCGTGTCGCCCGACATACGGTTCGTGCATGACGAGGTGCTCGCCTGCGACGAACGAGTGATCGCGCGGCGGGCGGCGTGGCGAGGCCATGCCCGCGACGGCGGCGGAGAGGCCGAGTCCCTGATGGGCCTTGTGACGGTCATCGAAGGCGGCCGCGAGGTGAGGACCGACGTCTACGAATATGAGGACGACCAGGCCATGATCGCCCGCTACGCCGAGCTGGGCGGCGGTGCCGGAGCGCTCGGCGATCGTCCTCCGGAGCGCTACCTGGCTTCATGGATAAAGGCGCACGCGGCTCGCGACATGGACCGGTTGGCTGAGCTGACCACGGATCCGACGGTGGTTGACCATCGCAGTCTGGGCTGGGAGCAGGTGCTCGGCGACAAAGCACGCCTCGAACGCCGTCCGTTCGTGGTTGGGAGGTCACAGCCTTCTTCCACCTCGAGGTCGACGAAGTGCTCGCCTGCGACGACCACGTGATCGCCGCGAAGATCGCCTGTCGGGGCGTCGATGCTCGCCGGAGGCGGCCCGTTCGAGATCCCGGCCGGTCTGGTGGCCCGCGTAGAGTCCGGCCTGGCGGTGAGCTGGGACCTCTACGAGCCCGACGACCGCGAGGCCATGCTCGGCCGCTAGGCCGAGCTGAGCTCGAGCTCGGATCGTGGGGCAGCGCCGGAGCGTGACGGCGCTGCCTGGCTCGCCCGTCATGACGAGCTGCTCGAGCGCGGTGACCTGGAGGCGTTGGCCGGGGAACTGCTCGCACCGGACGTGCTGGTGCGCGACCGGCGCGGATTTCCGGGCTCAGACGAACGGGGCGTGGACGCCTACCAGGCGTTCGTGCCACCAGGGGCCAAGAGCACGCTGCTGGCCGACGACGACGGTCTGCTCCTCACGCGGCGCGATGACGACGCTCCGTTGCTGATGCTCGGCGAGTTGCGGAACGGCCGACTCGCCGAAGCCATAGTGCTCCGCGACGAGGTCCGGGCACGCGATTGGCTGACGGCGCTGAGGATCGCCAATCGCTACGAGGCGGCGAGCGGCGATCTTGAACGCATGATGGCTACCCATCACCCGGAGGGCCGGATCGTCGATCACCGGCCCATGCACCTCCACCAGGCGACCGATGCGGCGGCGATACGCGAGTTCTACCTGGGCTGGCCGGCGCTACTGAAGAACTCGCGGGCGACGGTGCAGGTGCTCGAGGCCTATCCGGACGCGCTCGTCGTCGAGATGACGTGGTCCGGGATTGACCGCACCACCGGAGGAGCCGTTGAGTGGCGGACGTTTCAAGCGAATCGTCTCCGGGACGAGCGCACGGAGGAGATCCACATCTACGACGACCTCGAGCTGGCGCTGGCGAAGGCCGAAGCGCTTTCGCCGACCGCGCCGAGAATCGCGCGATTGTATGTCGAGGCGGTTCGCGCGCGCGACTGGGATGCCCTGGCCGAGCTTTACAACGATGACTGCGTGTTCGTGGAGCACCGCCGGATCGGCTGGCAGGACTTCAACGGCGTCGCGGGACTGGTGGCCTTGCTCAGGTCGATGCTCGAGATGGCATCCGACGCGTCGCTCCGTGGCGAGATCCTCCGCGACGACGCAGGTGATCTATACCTGCGGCAGATCTTCACGGGCACCTGGGACGGGGGGCCGTGGGAGGTCGCGCTCGACACGATCAGCGAGCTGCGCGACGGCCGCTTCTCCCGGATCGAGCAGTTCGACCTCGACCAGGGCGCCGAGCTGCGAGCGCGGTTGGCCGAGCTGCGCGCCGAGCGGCGGGCCCGGCTCCACAGCCGGTGACCCGCCTGGGGTCTGGCCGACCTCAGTTCAGGCCGTGCCGCCGAAGGCGCCGTTGACCACCGCCTCGGCCATCGGTCCGTAGGGGGGCGCGAAGGCCTCGATCATGTCGCCCTCGCCGCGGACGAACACCGCGCGCTGGTTCGAGAACTCCCGGAAGCCCTCGATGCCGTGATGACGGCCGGAGCCGCTGTGGCCGGTGCCGCCGAAGGGCAGGGAGGGCAGCGCGCCGTGCACCGCGGCCGAGTTGACGCATGCGCCGCCGGACGTGGTGCGCCGCAGCACGTCGTCGCTGACGGCCTCGTCCTGGGCGAAGGCGTACAGGGCCAGCGGCCGCTCGCCGGCATTGACGAGCCCGATCGCCTCGTCGATGTGGTCATAGGCCTTGACGGGCAGAATCGGCCCGAAGATCTCCTCCTGCATCAGGGCGAGATCCTCGGGAGGGTCGATCACGAGCGTCATCGGCATCTGGCGCGTCTGCGGATCGACGTCCTGGCCGGCTTCGAGCGGGCGCAGGTCGCAGCCGCGATCCCGCGCGTCGGCGAGCAGGCGCTCCAGACGTTCGACGTGCCGAGCCGAGATGATTCCTGTGCAGCCCTCGGAGCGGCTGTAGCCGGGCATTGACTCGCGCACATGATCGGCGGCCAGGCTCGCGAACTCCTCCATTCGCTCCCGCGGGACGAGGCAGTAGTCGACCGAGATGCACATCTGACCGTTCTTCACGGCCTTCGTTCCCAGGACCTGCTTGACCGTTTCGGCATCGACGGCGTCATCGGCGATGATCGCCGGACACTTGCCCCCCAGCTCCAGGGTGACCGGCACGAGCTGCTCGGCCGCGGCCTTGGCGATCTCCCGACCGACCGAGGTGCTGCCGGTGTAGAGAAGGTGATCCCAGCGCACGCGCGAGAAGGCGCGGGCCAGCTCGACCCCGCCCAGGACCACATCGACGCGGTCGCGGTCAAACGTGGCCCGGATCATCTCGCGCAGAAGCTCGCCGCACGCCGGGGCGTACTCCGACGGCTTGATCACGACCCGATTCCCGGCGGCGAGCATCTCGACCAGCGGACCGACCGACAGATCGAAGGGGAAGTTCCAGGGCACGATGTTTCCCACGACGCCCTTGGGCTGGGGCGCCACGAAGGCGCGACCGGATCCGAACAGCGTCGGCTCCGTCCACCTCGGCTCGGGGGCCATCCAGCTGCCAAGTTGCTCGGCCGCGTAGGCAGCCCGGCCCGCGGGTCCGAGGATCTCGATCAGATCGGCGGCGATCTTGGGGTGAACGCCGAAGTCCTCGTTCATCGCCGCCTCGATCTCCTCGCGGTGGCTGATCAGCATTCCGGCCAGCGCCCCGAGCAGTCCCTGACGCTCCTCGAGCGAGGGAAAGGGATCGGCCAAGAAGGCCTCGCGCTGCCGCGCGACCATCTCGTGGAGCTCGGAGATCGCCGCAGCGTCCTCGCCCGTGGTCGTGGTCCGGTTCTCGACGATCGCCATGGTGTTCCCTCTCAGTCGCTTGCTCGGCGCCGCTACGTTACGCCTGCCCGCGGGCTCGCGCCAGGGGCCCGGCCGCTCAGCCGCCGAGCGTTGACGTTGGCGCCAGGCCGGAATAAGTTTGTTCAGTTGCCCGGCCGGCTCGAAGAGATCGTCGACCTGCCCGACGGTCGTCGCCTCGGGTACGCAGTGGTGGGCGATCCGGCTGGGGCGCCCCTGCTCTACTTCCACGGGGTTCCCGGGTCGCGGCTCGATTTCACCGCCGAGCGCCACGATCGAGCTCTGCGGGCTGGCGGTGTTCGCTTCATCGCCACCGATCGGCCGGGGTTCGGCCTTTCGGACCCGACGCCGGCCCGGGGATATGCCGCCTGGCCCGCCGATGTGCGCGCGCTGGCTGATGCCCTGGGCCTGGAGCGGTTCCCGGTGCTCGGGTATTCGCTGGGAGGCCGCTACGCCCTGGCCTGCGCGGCGCTGATACCGGAGCGCCTGAGCGCCGTCGGCGTGCTGAGCGCGGTGACCTCGCCGGACATGTCCGGATTTGCGCGGGCGATTCCGCTGCTTTCGCGCCTGGACCAGGCCTTCGCCCGTCGTGCTCCGCGCCTGTGGACGGGCATGACTCGCTCGAATGTCCGGCGCGGCCGCCGGAACCCGGAGGCGCTCCTGCGACCGTACAAGCTCGTGCTCAGATCCCCGGCCGACCGGGAGGCGCTGGCCGCCGACCCCGTCGGCTTCGCGCGGTACGGGATCGAGGCCGCCCGCCAGACCCCCGAGGGCTGGCGGCGGGAGGAGACCAACGTGCGCGAACCGCTCGACTTCGACCTGGACGAGGTGAGGATGCCGGTGAAGGTCTGGCACGGGACGGCTGACACGCTGGTGCCGATCGCTCAGGGACGACACCTCGCGGCTCGCCTGCCGTCCGCCCAGCTGGTCGAGCTTCAAGGCATCGGGCACCTCCACTCGGCCGAGCGGATCGCGCAGATCGCAGCCGAGCTGATCCAAGCGGCGAGGCCCGAGCCGGTCCCCTAGGGGAGAGCCGGATACTTGAGCGCTGCCGCCTCGGCGGCGAGGTTGGGTGAGCTCGGATCGGCGGGGCGCCGCGGGAAGAAGGTCAGCACCCGTTCTCCCCTGACCGCGGAATCAACCATCCAGATGGGACCTGGGGCAACCGCCGGTCGCGCCGGCCAGACGGCTCCGGGCTCAGCCGCTCGGTGCGTATCGGGATTCGTGCTCTTGTGCTCGTAATGCCGCCTCGAGCTCGAAGCGCCCATCGGCATCGTCGAGCTGGTCGCCCAGGAGCTCGCGGAGCTTGGCAGTCCGGTAGCGGGCGGTCTGGGGATGCAGGTGCAGGGTGCGAGCCATCGCGGCGGCGTTCCCGGCCTCTTGGACGTAGGCCAGTCTACGCCGTCCTCGTCGACTCGCTCGTCAACGACAGCGCGTAAGCGCTCCTCCCAGCCCTGCCGTGGGGCCGCCGTCCGCATCGGGCCAGCGCGCTTCCGAGCCGCCTCGATGGAAGCGGGCGCGAGATCGAGCCGGGGATCTCGGCGCTGCGTGCCGAGATGAGTTCCCCGCCGGGCTCCAGGGCGGTCTTCAGTCGCCGGAAGGACGCTAGGCCGGATGCGAGATGGCTTGTGCGCTCCGTGGGCCGATTAACGGTTGCGCGTCAGAGCTCTGGAGAGGCGGCTGGCTGCTTGGGGAGTAGCCGGTGGCCGTCGACGACCGCGGCGGCGAGGTCGATGAGCTTGCGGTTGTCGATGCGCGAGCGCTCGCGGAGCATCGCAAACGCGGCGTCCTCGTCGATGGAGTGGCGTTCCATCAGGATTCCCTTGGCCCGCTCAGTCAGCGCGCGGCGTCCGAACGCCCCCTCCAGATTGTGGTATTCAGCGAACCGGCGCAGGACGATGTCGATCGAGCTCTGCCAGTCCTCGACCTCGTCGTCGGAGATGTGAGCGAACACACCTCGCTTGGACGCTTCTTTGACGAACCCCGGGTCTGGCGCGTGCAATAGGGCGATCACCGGGCAGGCGGCCTCGCGAACGATCTTGTCGATCAGATCCAGTGCGTGCTCTGAGCTGGCGCCGAGTCCGACGAGCGCGACGTCGGGTCGCTCCCGGGCGGTGACGGCGCCGACGTCTTCGACCTCGATCTCCCGCGCGATGACCTCGTGGCCAAGTCCCGCCACGATCGGTACGACGAGCTCGAGACGGTCCTTGCGCTCGTTGGCGATCAGGACGCGCAGACGATCGGCTCCATCCGTGAGCGGTGCCACGAGCCAATCATAAATCCTGGCGCGAGCTAACCCGAGGCCTCAGGGTGAGCGGAGTATCATTGACGCCAGCTTCGCCTTAACCCTCGGCGGGCTTGTGCTTTCCGGCTCCAACGCTCGGCCGGTGTTGGCGACTGACCTGCCCGGTCAGCGCAATCACGAACGCCTCAGGAGCCGAGTCTATGGACATCCGATGGAACAGCGCCGCGCCGATGTCGTGCGTCATCGTGACTTGATGGTTGTCGACTCGCGGCGACTCGCCGGCGTTTCCCTCGAACGGTTCCGGCACGCAGACCCCGCCGTGCCAGCGGTGCCCGCGGCGAACGTCGCGCCGGCCCCACTGCGGGCGGTGAGAGCGCGATGACCGCGGCGATCTTCAACCTCAATCATCCGGCCAACACGGTGCACTGGCACTTCTTCTTCATGTCGGTCGCCAACGTCGTGGTCATCGTTGTGATGCTGGTCGTGTTCGCGGTCGCGATCTTGGCTCCGTTCCCGGGGCACGGCAGGAAGGCGCCGATGAAATGAGCGCGAGCCCGAAACGGTCGTGGACCGGAGCCCTCCGCGAGCGCGCCGTTGGTGCGCTGCCACCCGACAAGCTCTTGCCCGACACCCAGCCCGCCTATATGGCGTCGTGGATCTACATCTTCGGCGTGCTGTCGCTCGTTTCGCTGGTGCTGATCATCGCCTCGGGGTCGATCCTGAGCTTGAAGGGCCCGGGCTGGTGGCACTTCACCGGCGTCGGGCACTTCTTCAACAGCATCCACCTGTGGTCGGTGGAGCTGTTCTTCTTCTTCATGGTCATCCACCTGTGGGGGAAGTACTGGATGGCGGCCTGGCGCGGCGGCCGCGCGCGGGTCTGGATGACCGGGGCAGTCGCGTTCGTAGTCGCGATCCCGTGCGCGCTGACCGGCTACGTCTCCCAGCAGAACTTCGACGCGCAGTGGATATCAACCCAGGCCAAGGACGCGATCAACGCCTCCGGTCTCGGATCGTTCTTCAACCTTCTGAACTTCGGCCAGATGTACAGCTACCACGTGCTGCTGCTGCCGCTGGCGGTGGTGGCGATCGTCGCCGCGCACATCCTGCTGGTCCGCAAGCACGGAATCGTGCCCCCCTTCCAGCTGGCCGATCGCGGGCAACTGCCGGTCTTGGCGTCCGAGCCTGAGGCAGGGCCCGTACCCGCGCCACAGCGCGCTGGTAACGAAGCCGCCGCTGGAAACCAGGCCGGTCCCGAGTCTCACCAGGTTTCTCCGGGCGGCACGGCGTGAATCGCGAGCCAGACGACTCGCCCACGGCCGACTCAGGCCAGGTTGGGGGCCGGGCCGGTCGCCGGCTAAAGCGCCGGCGCGAGGACGAGTCCTACCGCCAGTGGCGTGGCGCCTACCGCCCGTACGACATCCTCAAAGAGGCAACGATCGCGCTCGGGGCCGTGCTCGCCCTCGTAGTGCTGCTCACGATTCTGTTCTCCTCACCCGACCTGGCGCCCAGCACAATCAAGTCCTGGTCACGCAGCGACCCCATCGACTTCGTCACCACGGCGACCACCGAGCTCGACGGGTCGAGCACGACCGGCAGCTACGGGCCGCCCTACAACCACGCGTCCGACGGGCAGCACATCGCCTTCATCCACCTCGCCAAATGGTTCGGCGTCAGCCACCCGATCAATTCCGCACAGGACTTCGTGCTCGCGCCGCTGCGCTCGATCACCAGCCAGCTGGCCCTGCAGAGCGCCGTCACGACCTACGAATCAGCTTCGGTAAAGGCCCAGGCCGGCTGGACCAGCGCGTATGAGACCGCGCTGGGGAAAGCCTCGACGTCCGCGACCGGCGGGGTCTCGGTCAAGCCGGGCCGCTACGGACCGCTGCCGACGATGATGGGGTCGCTGCTGACGTTCGCGCAGTCAGGCGGCCTCGACGGCGCGCTGCTGACCAGCCGGCAGTTCTACCAGACCGATTACACCAAGCCGCTGCTGTTCATGGCCGACGGTGGCGTGCTCACCAATCGCGCCCAGCAGCAGCATCTGCTCGGCAGCCAGTGGGGACTGATGGGCGAGACCGGCAGCTACCCCGGGCAGACATGGCTATGGCTCTACACCTTCTGGTATCAGATCAAGCCGTTCTCCACCTCGGCCAACGCCGACATCCTCGTCCTCGCCGTGATGGCGGTGCTCACCCTCGCTCTGATCCTGGTCCCGTTCCTACCCGGAATCCGCGACCTACCGCGCCGGATCCCGATCTACAAGCTGATCTGGCGCGAGCACTACCGATCCGCGCCACCAGCCGGCGCCTAGGCAGAGCGTTCCCACCAACTGTCGCCCCGCGGGGGGGCTGGCAGGAGGGTGCTCAGGTCGATGAGGCCCCGCGTTCCGCGGCGGCTCGCACGGCCGTCACGAGCCTTCAAACGAGTTTGAGACCCGGCCCCCGACTGCTGTTGGAGCCACCTAACCCAGAAAGGAATCAGATGAACAGCTGGACGATCACAAAGCTAGCCTTGAGTCCTCACGCGCCCGAGATCCTCGCCTCGACAGACGATACGCGGGCGATTGCGCTCATGATCCCGGCCGGTGAGAGCTTCGACGATCACCAGGTGCACGAAAGCGCATGGGTCACCGTAATCGACGGCGAGGTTGAGATCACGAGTGCCGGAGAGAGAGTGACCGGCAGTACCGGGCTTGTGGTCGCCTTCGCCCCCAAGGAACGTCACGCTGTGCACGCCCGCACTGACGCCCGTCTCCTGCTGCTGCTCACGCCATGGCCCGGGGTCGACCATCCCGGAGCGATGACTCTGGAGCAGAAGGCGAACGTCCGCCACGCCGCCGCGGAACGTCGAACCATCGCCTGACGCAGGCGACGCATCCGATATCCGAACTGATGAGTGGCCGTTCACTTGCGCCTGCGATCCTTTACTGCGCGAGGTTCCTCGCAGTCGCTCGGGCGGCCCACCGTGCTTGAGGCGGACGCAGGGTCGTGACGCGTGAGGATCTCCAGCAGGCCGTCTTCGGCAGCTTTGACGGCCTCACATCCGCGCTCGGTGTGATCGCCGGCCTGATCGTGGCCGGCACCCACACTGGGCCCAGGATCCTCGCCGGCGCACTGGGCCTGGCCGTTGCCGCGACGGTCGGCATGGGAGCCGGCGAGTACCTCTCTGACGAAAGTCGAAACCTGCGCCTCGCTCTTATCATGGCCGCCGCGACCCTTGTCGGCAGCATCCTTCCTGCACTGCCATTCGCGCTCGGCTACGGCACCAGTCAGCTGATCGCCTCCGGGACGCTCACGATCATCGCAGCGCTTACGATCGGCCACCACCGTGGCTACCGGCTCACGCTAACGATCCTCCTCATCGTCGTCGCTGCTGTGACCGTCGCGCTGACCGCTGTCGTCGCCTAGTCCATTCCGTTTCTACAAGGAGATGCCGTGGCATCCGCTTCGTCCCACCACTCCGGTCCCCACGGTGCATTCGGCAACGATCAATTCGGTGTGCTGGCCGAGCGCTTTGCCCGCTTCTTCGGCACACCGACCTTCATCCTCGGACAGACCGTCATCGTCGTCCTGTGGATCGCGGCCAATGCCGCCGCGTTCAGCTTCCGCTGGGATCCCTACCCGTTCATCCTGCTCAACCTCGTCTTCTCGACCCAGGCGGCCTACGCCGCCCCGCTCATCCTTCTCGCCCAGACCCGTCAGGCCGAGCGCGACAAGCTCCGCGACGAAGCCGTACAGGCCCACCGCAACGCGGAGAATGAGCGCCAGGAGGCCTTCGAAACCCGCCAGACCGAAGTCCTTACGCGTGAACGCGCGCTGGCTGAACAACACCTGACCCTGCTCGCGCAGAACACCGAGCTCACGCAGGAGATCGCCCGGCTCACCGCCGACCTGCACGCCACGGTCTGCAGCAACGACCACGATGGTTGAGGAGGCAGAGGGCACGCAGTTCTGATGGGTGAGGGAGTGCGTTTACTCACCCCCAAAGGCGCCGCGCCGCCGCCGGAAAGGCCGTCACCGCGGGACGAGAAATCCGGCGACTAGATACACCCATTCGACGGCGCCGGGCCTGCTGGGCGACGCTCCTTGAGCGACGCCAGGGCTTTCTCAGTGCGCCCGAGAAGACTCGAACTTCCACGGACCAATCGGTCCACAAGGCCCTCAACCTTGCGCGTCTACCAATTCCGCCACAGGCGCGTGGGCGGGCAGTATAGACCCGGTTGCAGGACGTTCCGGTTGAGTCTGTCCGTCGACCGCGCTAGATTCACGAACACATGTTCGATGAGGGCCATGGTGGCCGATCCGACCGAGGAGTTCCCGCATGGACCTGACCAAGCGCCAACAAGAGATCTTCGACTTCATCAAGCGCTATTCGGCGAAATATGGCTATCCGCCGACCGTGCGCGACATCGGCAAGGCCGTCGGTCTGGCCTCCTCATCGACCGTACACGCCCATCTGGCCAACCTGGAGCGCATCGGGCTGCTGCGGCGCGATCCGACCAAGCCGCGGGCCATCGAGATGCTCGACAAGGCGGCCGCCGGCGTCCGGAATCTGGTCAACCCGGGGCTTCCCCTGGTCGGGCAGGTGGCCGCCGGTCAGCCCGTTCTGGCCGAGGAGAACATCGAGGAGTACATCCAGACGCCGACCTTCGCGGGCGGCGAGGACGGGGAGTATCTGCTCCGGGTCAGGGGTGAGTCGATGAAGGACATCGGGATCCTCGAGGGCGACCTGGTCGTGGTCCGCCCGCAGGAGACGGCGGCCGACGGGGAGATCGTGGTCGCCCTGGTCGGGGAGGAGGCGACTGTGAAGCGGTTCTTCCAGGAGGCCGATCACGTTCGCCTCCAGCCCGAGAACGCGGCCATGGAGCCGATCCGGAGCCGCGACGTGCGTGTCCTCGGCCGGGTGGTTGGCCTGATGAGGAACATCTCGTGAGCACCTTGGCCCTGGCCCCACCCCGGTACCGGGAACTGGGTGGCGAGCCGACCCTGGATGAGCTGATCACCCGGGTATGGGAGGGGCTTGCCGCCCATCATCCCGTCGGCTGTCCGGTCTGCGGTGGCCCGATGGAGCCCCGAGTGGGCCGCGGGCTCGAAGGGGGACACTGCCGGACCTGCGCGAGCACGCTCGCCTGAGCCTCGTGGGCGGGATCGCCCGGATGCGGGTCGCCACCGGCGCTATCCTTCCCTGCCCGCAGGCTGAGCAGTCGCGGAGGTTCGCCTTCGAGGAAAGTCCGGACATCACAGGGCAGGGTGGTTGGTAACGCCAACCCGGGGAAACCCGCGGGAAAGTGCCACAGAAAAGACACCGCCTAAGCCTGGGGCCGCTGCAGAGCCCCAGGCCGGTAAGGGTGAAATGGTGCGGTAAGAGCGCACCGGCGTCGCGGTGACGCGGCGGCCAGGTAAACCCCACTCGATGCTAGGCCAAGCAGGACCGTAGGTGGCCCGCCTAGGTCCGGGTAGGCCGCTCAGATGGATGACTGCTCTCGACAAGATCCGGCTTACAGGCCTGCTAACGGAAAGCCCCGCTTCGGCGGGGCTTTCCTATTTGCGGGGCCGCCCTCGCCGTCGGGCCGTGAGGCCGTCGGGCCGGCCGGCGCTGGCACCGGGGCGACGGCCGGTCAGGCCGTCGGGCCGGCCGGCGCTGGCACCGGGGTGACGGCCGGCGCCGGCGCCGAGGTGGCGGCGTCACGGGCGGCGAAGAACTCGGCGCCTTCGATGCTCACGTGGGGAACCAGGCCGTCGAGCCACTTGGGCATGTACCAGTTGACCTTGCCCATGAGCAGCATCAGCGCTGGGACGAGCAGGCATCGCACCACCGTGGCATCGAGGATGACGGCCACGGCCAGGCCCACCCCGAACTGCTTGATCGTCGGGTCGCCGTTGAGCACGAAGCTGCCGAACACGAACACCATGATGAGCGCCGCCGCGGTGATGACGCGGGCGCTGGTCACCAGTCCGGAGATCACCGAGCTGCGGTTGTCCTCACCCGCGTGGACGTGTTCCTCGATCTGGCTGACCAGGAACACCTCGTAGTCCATCGAGAGCCCGAAGAGGATCGCGAACATGAACAGGGGCACGTAGGAGACGATCGGGACCGAGCCCCCCAGACCGATCAGTCCGCTCAGCCAGCCGTACTGGAAGACAGCGGTCAGGACGCCGTAGGAGGCGCCGATCGACAGCAGGTTCATCACCGCGGCCTGGGGTGGGACGACGATCGTCCGGAAGGCGAGGATCAGGAGCAGGAAGCTGAGTGCGATAACGACCAGGATCTGCAGCGGCAGCTTGCTGGAGATCTTGGCCGCCAGATCCACGTAACCGGCGGTACTGCCGCCGACATCGGCGTGCATGTCGGTCCCGTGCTCGGCCTGCGGGATCACCGAGGAGCGCAGCCGGTCGACCAGGTTGGCCGTCGCATTCTGCGCCGGTCCGGTCTTTGCGATCGCGTTGAAGTACGCCGAGGTCCCGGTCGGGCTGAGCTGGGCCGGGCTCACCGCCGCCACTCCGCTGCTGGCCGAGATGTCCTTCTGCAGCGTCTGCAGACGCGGGTCAGAGGTGCTGGTGGCCGGGGACTTGAGATCCACGGCGATCAGCAGCGGCCCGTTCACCCCCGGCCCGAAGCTCTTGGCGATCAGGTCGTACGCACGGCGGGCCGTGGTCGAGGTGGACAACGCGGCGACATCCTGCTGGCCCAGGTTCAGCGACAAGAGCGGTACGGTGAGCGGGATCAGGATGGCCAGGGCGATCAGCCCGGCGATCAGCGGCTGCTTGGCGATATCGGCGGCCCAGCGAGCCCACAGACCGTGATGGGAGTCGCTGTCGGGCCGGCGGCGGCGGACCTGCAACGAGTGGATCCGCTCGCCGACCAGGCCCAGCTCGGCGGGCAGGAGGGTGAGCGCGGCCAGGACGGCGACCACGACGGCGATCGCCGCCATCAGCCCCAGCGTCGTCACCAAGGGGATCCCGGCCACGGCCAGGGAGACCAGGGCAATCGTCACAGTTCCCCCGGCGAAGAACACCGCCCCGCCCGAGGTTGCCGTCGCGCGGGCGATCGATTCGTGCAGCTCCAAGCCATCGTCCAGCCCCCGGAAGTGTCGCGTGACGATGAACAGGGCGTAGTCGATCCCCACGCCAAGCCCGATCATCGTGGCCAGCGTCGGCGCCACGGTGGGGACGGTCAGGACATGGCCGAGGATGCGGATGATGGCCAGAGTGGTGAGCAGGGCGAAGATCGCGGTCACGATCGGCAGCAGCATCGAGACCACCGTGCCGAAGGTCAGGGTCAAGATGACCATCGCGGCGATGATCCCGATCAACTCGCTGGACTCGGTCGAGGGCTTGGACACCTTCTGTCCGAGCTGACCGCCCGTCTCCACCTGCAGGCCGGCCTTCTGCGCCGGGGCGGCGGCGTCGATGATGTTCTGGGCATCCTGCTCGGACAGCGACCCGGGGGGGACGGCCAGCGTGACCGACAGGTAGCCGGTCGTCTTGTCCTTACTGAGGGCGGAGGCGCCCTGACTGGTCAAGGGGTTGACCACCCCGGCCACGTTCGGCGCCTTGGCCACAGCCGCCGCCGCCTGGTTGACCGCGCTCGCGTACTTGGAATCTGTGAGCTGGCCACTGGGCGCGTGGAGCACGATCGGGCTGCTCCCGTTGGCCTGGTTAGGGAACGAACGGGCCAGCACCTGGGTCGCGCGGTGGCTGTCGGTCCCCGGCAGCGAGAGGTTGTCGTTGGTGTTGTCGCCCATGCTGTGCGACACGGCCACCAGTGCGACCGTGATCACCAGCCAGGCGGCCAACACGAGCCAGCGGCGGCTCACGCACCGGCGCGCGAGGCCATACAGAATCCCAGTCACCGCTGGCCCCTTTCATCGGTTTGCCCCGAGGTCAGACGAGATCCTCCCTCGCTCCCTGGGACGTGTCAAGGCCGGGCACGGCCGGGCACGGCCGGGCAGGCCGGGCACGGCCGGGCAGGCCGGGCACGGGCCGGGAGGGCCGGGCCGGGCCAGCTCGGGCCGGCGGCCTGGCCGAGCAAGCCTGCCTACTAGGATGGTCTGCGCCGGCCGGGACGTACCCCCAGAGGAGGAGAGCTTTGCGACTCATTACCGCGGTCACGCGCGGCCGGATCGGCGCGCTGGCCGGAGCCCGCGCGCTGGCCGGCGCCCTGGCCATCAGCGCCATCCTGGTCCTGCCGGCGGCCGGGCTGGCCAAGCCCACCATCGCGCAGCGCCAGGTCACGGTGACCCGAGACGCCGCCGGGATCCCGCACATCGTCGCGCGCAACTTCACCGCGCTCGGCTACGGCGAGGGCTACACGTTCGCCTCGGACAACCTGTGCACGTTCGCCAACGACATCGTCACCCTTCGCGCGGAGCGCTCGAAGTACTTCGGCCCCGACAACCTGGCCATCAACTACTCGGCCGGCTTCTCGTCCACCAACCTGCAGTCAGACCTCTACTGGCGCTACGTCCAGGCCACCACGAACATCAAGCGTCAGCTCACCGCCAAACCGCCCAACGGGCTCCTGCCCCAGGTGCGCCAGATCTACACGGGCTTCGTCGCGGGCTACAACCGCTATCTGCGCTCGGGCAAGCTCAACGACCCGACCTGCAAGGGCAAGCCTTGGGTCAAGCCGATCACGCTCACCGACATGTTCCTCCGCGGCCAGCAGATCGTGACCGAGGGGTCCTCGCAGCAGTTCCTGTCCGGCATCGTCCAGGCGGCTCCGCCAGCGCCGTCGGCGGCGACCCCGGCATCGACCCCGGCGGCTCCCCCCCCGGCCGCACCGAGGCACATGAACCTGAGCGCGCTGAAGGCCCAGTTCGGGGATGGCGTCGACCGCGCGCAGGGCTCCAACGGCATCGGCCTCGGGGCGCAGGACACGCGCTCGGGCCACGGCATGGTGCTGGCCAACCCGCACTTCCCGTGGCGGGGCACGGAGCGGTTCTGGATGGCCCAGCTCGATGTCCCGGGCCAGTACGACGTGGAGGGGGGGACCCTGATGGGCTTCCCGCTCATCGGCATCGGCTTCAACCGCCACATGGCCTGGACGCACACGGTTTCCACCTCGCGCCGGTTCGTGGCCTACCAGCTCCATCTCGTACCCGGCGACCCCACCAGCTACTACCTGGATGGCAAGCCGACCAAGATGGGCCAGGTCAGCGTGAGCGTGCGCTACGGGGCGACCACGGTGAAGCACACCTTCTACACCACGCATTGGGGGGTGGTCGTGGACGTGGCCTCGGTGCCCGGCAACGCCTACATCTGGAACCACTCGACGGCCTACGCGCTCTACGACGTCACCGGCCAGATCGGCCCCCGGTCAGCCGACCAGTACCTTCGCATGGGTCAGGCGACCTCGGCCCACGACCTGTTCAACGTGGAGGCCAAGTGGCTGGCCATCCCCACCTTCAACACGGTCTCCGCCGATGATCGTGGCAACGCCTACTACGGCGACGTGGGCACCACGCCGGCGGTCAGCTCCGCGGAGATCAAGGCCTGCCTGCCGCCGGGGATCCCGACGCTGGTCTTCGAGCAGGCTCGGGTGGTCACCCTGGACGGCTCGCGGACCAGTCTGCGCGCCGGCCAACGTGGCCGGGACCCCGCAGCGGGGCATCTTCAGCGCCCGCTCAGAACCGCACCTGTTCCGTCGCGACTACGTGGAGAACTCGAACGACTCGTTCTGGCTGGCCAACCCGTCGCACCCGCTGACCGGCTTCTCGCCGATCATCGGCCTGAGCGGCACCGTGCAGGGTCTGCGGACCCGGATCGGTGACGAGATGATCGCCGCGCGGGTCAAGGGGACCGACGGGCTCGGCCCGGCCAAGTTCACCATCTCCACGCTCCAGCGCATGTGGCAGCGCGACCGCTCGGAGGAGGCCGCGCTGGTACTGAGCGGATCTGGTCTCTGACTGCAGGGCGCATCCGGCGCAGACCGCGCCGAACGGCCAGGTGGTCAACCTGGCCTCGGCCTGCACCGCGTTGGCCGGCTACAACGGCACCGGACGGCTGACCGGCTCGGGTGGCGGCTGGCTGTTCTCGGTCTGGGCCCACCTGGACAACGACAGCAACTTCTACTCGACCGCCTTCAACCCGGCCGAGCCGCTGAGCACCCCGTCGGGCCTGAACCCGGGATCCCCGGCCGCACCGGCCACGCCGCTGAAGTGGCTGGCCGGTGCGGTTCAGAACCTGCAGGCCCACGGGATCCCCATCGGGGCCAGCTACGGGCAGGTGCAGCACGCGCCGCAGTCGCGCAGGCTGTTCGATCCCCAGCTGCGACACGGGCTGCTTCACCGCGATCTACGCCCAGGACGGGACGCCGGCGACCAGCGGCCCGCTCGACGCCGACGCCCTACGGGCAGGTCTACGACGGCTCGTCGCTGGTCATGACCACGCAGCTGAATCCGTCGGGGCCGGTGGGGCAGGGGATCCTGACCTACTCGCAGGCCAGCAACCCGCGCTCGCGCTGGTACTCGAACATGACCAAGCTGTATGCGCGGGCCAAGTGGGTGAAGCTGCCCTACACGGCCGCCGCGCTGAAGCAGGATCATCCGCTGAGGCCGCAGGTCCTCCTCGCCCCCTGAGCTCCGCCGTGTGGGGGGTGGTCGAGGTTTGTCGACGCTACGTCGATAAACATCGACCACCCCCGGATGCGGGCGGCGTTTGAGCGCCGCTTTCACACCGGGCGGGCGGCGACGCGGCGGAGCGCGTCCCCGTCGAGCCGGTGCAGCTCCCACTCCGACAGCCGCCGCGCCCCGAGCTTGGCGTAGAAGCGCAGCGCCGGGTCGTTCCAGTCCAGGGCGTTCCACTCCAGCCGCGTGCAGCCGCGCGCCACGGCCACCGCGGCCAGGCGCCGCAGGAGCAGCTCGCCGACCCCGGCGCGGCGCCGCTCCGGGGGGACGTACAGGTCCTCGAGCCAGATGCCCGGCCGGCACTCCCAGGTCGAGAACGTGCCGTGGAACAGCGCGAAGCCCACCACCACACCGTCGATGCTCGGCGACCAGCGCCTCGGCCGACCGGCCCCGGCCCGAACAGGGCCTCGTGCAACAGCTCCGGTGTGCCGGTGACCTGCTCGCGGGCCCGCTCGTACTCGGCCAGCTCGACGATGAAGGCGTAGATCTGCCCGACGTCGCCCGGCTCCGCCGGGCGCACGCCGACGGCGCCCGGGTCGGCCGGCGCCGCTCACCCCTCGTCGGGCGGATCGATCTCGCGCTTGAGGATCTTGCCGGTCGGCCCCTTGGGGAGATCGTCGACGAACCAGATCCGGCGCGGGTACTTGTAGGCGGCGACCTGCTCCTTGACGAAGTCGCGCAGCTCGGACTCGGAGACCTCCTCGCCGTCCTTGAGCGCCACGGCGGCGCCGATCTCCTCGCCGTACTCGTCGTGGGGCACGCCGACGACCGCGGCCTCGCGGACGGCGGGGTGCTCGTAGAGCACCTCCTCGATCTCCCGCGGGTAGACGTTGTAGCCGCCGCGGATGATCATGTCCTTCTTGCGGTCGACGATGAAGAAGTAGCCGTCCTCGTCGACCTTGGCCATGTCGCCGGTGTGGAGCCAGCCGTCCTTGATCGTCTCGGCCGGTCTCCTCGGGCTTGTTCCAGTAGCCCTTCATCACGTTGTGGCCGCGGATGACGATCTCGCCCACCTCGCCCTGGTCGACCTCGTTGCCGTCCTCGTCGACGACCTTCATCTCCACGCCCTCGATCGGGGTGCCGATCGAGCCCGGCTTGCGCTCGCGGTCGGGATGGTTGAAGGAGGCCACCGGCGAGCTCTCCGACAGGCCGTAGCCCTCGAGCACCTTGCAGCCGAAGGCCTCCTCGAAGCCGCGCAGCAGCTCGACCGGCATCGCCGAGCCGCCCGAGGCGCAGACCTTCAGCGACGAGGTGTCGTACTCCTCGCGGCTCGGAGAGGTGGAGCATCGCGCCGTACATGGTCGGCACGCCCTGGAAGACGTTGACCTGTGTCGCGCTGGATGATCTCCAGCGCCTTGCCGGGATCAAAGCGCGGGATCAGGGTCAGCGTGCCGCCGCCGCTGATCGTGGCGTTCATGCCGCAGGTCTGGCCGAAGGAGTGAAACAGGGGCAGCGCGCCGAGCACGACCGCGTCGGAGCCCAGGTCGAACAGGCCTCGTGAGGCCTGGGCGTTGCGGGTCAGGTTGGCGTGGGTCAGCTCGGCGCCCTTGGGCTGGCCGGTGGTGCCCGAGGTGTAGAGGATGACCGCGGTGTCGTCGTCATCGGTGTCGGCCACGTCGGTCATCGGCCTCGGCCGCGCCGACCTGCTCCTCGAACTTCCCGGGCTCGACCAGGATGCACTCGGCGCCGGCCTGCTCGGCTCCGGCCTGGGCGTCCTCGGCGAAGCCGTGCCAGGCGAACAGCAGCTTGGCCTCCGGAGTCCTCCAGGTAGAAGGCGACCTCGCGCTTCTTGAGCAGCACGTTCATCGGCACGACGATCGCCGCCGGCCCGCAGCACGCCGTAGTAGCAGACCGGGAAGTAGGGGACGTTGGGGAGCATGATCCCCACGCGATCACCGGGCTCGAAGCCGTGCTCGCGCAGCAGGCCGGCCACGTGCGCGGTGGCGCCGTCCAGCTGCGGCGTAGGTGAGCTCGACGTCGTCGAGCTTGATCGGCGACGTGGTCGGGAGTCGCGCTCGGCGGCGTCGGTCAGGAGCTGAGCGAGGTTCACGTCCGTCAGTCCCGGTGAACTCGGCCGGGCGCTTCTGCATGAAGGCCAGCACGCCCTCCAGGAAGTCCTTGGACTCGGCGCGCTCCTGCTGCTGGACGGCCTCCAGGTCGAGCAGCTCCTCGAAGCCCGGCGTAGGCGCGGTCGTTGATCGTGCGCTTGATCGCGGCGTAGGAGCCGGGGGGCCCGGCGGCCAGCCGCGCGGCCAGCTCGCCGGACGCGGCGCGGCCAGCTGCTCGTCGTCGACGACCTCGTTGACCAGGTTCCAGCGCTCGGCCTGCTCGGCGCTCGATCCGCTCGCCCAGGTAGGCCATCTCGAAGGCGCGGGCGTGACCGACGCGCGCGACCAGGCTCTGCGAGGCGCCGCCGTCCAGGCCGAGGCCGATGTTGACGAAGGCGAGCAGGAAGTAGGCCGAGCGGGCGGCGAGGACCAGGTCGGCGGCCAGGGCCAGCGAGCAGCCGATGCCCACCGCGGGGCCGTTGACGGCGGCGATCACCGGCTTGGGGATCGTGCGCACGCGGAGGATCAGCGGGTTGTAGACCTCGCGCAGCGGAGTGAGGACGTCGGCGCCGCCGTTCTCGCCCAGCTCGCCGCCCGCCTTGAGGTCGGCCCCGGAGGAGAAGGCCCGGCCCGGCGCCGGTGATCACGATCGCCGCGCAGCTCGGGATCCTCGGCCGCCTCGTCGAGCGCGGCGATCATGCTCGTGGCCGAGCTGCCGGGTCCAGGCGTTGAGCGCCTCGCGGCCGGTTGAGCATGATCCAGGCCACGCCGCCCTCGCGCGTCAGCTCGCACCGTTTCCAGGTTCAGCGTGCTCATCGCTGCGGGCGGACAATAGCGCGGCGCTCCGGCGCGCGGGCTGACGCGGACGCGTGCGTTTGCGCGAAGATGTGCGCGGCGCATGGACCTGCTGCCCAAGACCATCACGCGCCCGGTCGGCCGTCTCGGCGCGGCCGCCCAGAACGCGCTCGAGGTGGCGCGCTTCGGCGGCCTGACCACCGACGAGCAGCCGTCGCCCTACGAGGTGGCGCCGAGCACCGCGTCTACCGGCTGCGCCACTACTACGCACGGCGACGACGGCGGACCGGGCCCGCCGGTGCTGCTGGTGCCGCCGATGATGCTGGCCGCCGAGGTCTACGACGTCTCGCCGGCGCACCAGCGCGGTCACGATCCTGCACGAGCACGGCGCCGATCCCTGGGTGGTCGACTTCGGCGCTCCCGAGCGCGAGGAGGGCGGCCTGGAGCGCACGCTGGCCGACCACGTGGTCGCCGTCTCCGACGCCGTCGACCGGGTCCGGGAGGCGACCGGCCGCGACGTGCACCTGGGCGGCTACTCCCAGGGCGGGATGTTCTGCTACCAGACCGCCGCCTACCGCCGCAACGAGGGCCTCAGCTCGCTGATCACCTTCGGCAGCCCGGTCGACACCCGCCTGGGGATGCCGTTCGGGATTCCCGGAGCAGCTCGCCTCCGGGCGTCGCCGGCGTGCTCGCCGATCGGCGTGCTTCGGGGCGGGGCGCTTCCGGCCTGGGCCAGCCGGACCGGGCTTCCGCATGCTCGACCCGGTCAAGTCCGCCCGCAGCCGGCTCGAGTTCATCCTCCAGCTGCACGACCGCGAGGCGCTGCTGCCGCGCGAGGGCCAGCGGCGCTTCCTGGAGGCCGACGGCTGGGTGGCCTGGCCCGGCCCGGCGATGGCCGACTTCCTGCAGCAGTTCATCACCCACAACCGGATGCTCGAGGGCGGCTTCGTGATCGAGGACCGGCTGCTCACCCTGGCCGACATCGAGTGCCCGATCCTGTCGGTGGTGGGGACCGTCGACGAGATCGCCCCCGCCGCCGGCGTGCGCGCGATCCGCCTGGCCGCGCCGCGGGCCGACGTGTACGAGCTCGCCCTGCAGGCCGGCCACTTCGGCCTCGTCGTCGGCTCGACGTCCAACCAGGTCACGCTGGCCGACGGTCGCCGCCTGGGCGCGCTGGCGCGACGGCGAGGGCGAGCTGCCCGAGAGCGGTGACCGAGGTGCCCGACGACCCGGCGGCGGAGCTCGAGCCCGCGCGGTGCGCAACCGGGTCGGCTACGGCCTCGAGCTGGCCGGCGCGGTCGGCACGGGCGTGGCCCGCGTCGCTGGTCGGCACGGCGCGGCGCACGGCGCGGGGCATGCGCGAGCTGAGCCGCGAGGCGGCCGGCCAGCTGCCGCGGCTGGCCCGGCTCGAGCAGGTCCAGCCCGGCACCCGGATCTCGCTCGGGCTGCTCGTCCAGGAGCGGCTGCGCGCGCGCCCCGACGACATCTTCTTCCTGTTCGAGGACCGCGCCCACAGCGCGCGCGAGATCAACGAGCGGATCGACAACGTCGTCCGCGGGCCTGATCTCGATCGGCGTCCGCCAGGGCGAGCACGTCGGCGTGCTCATGGGAGTGCGGCCGAGCGCGCTGGCCCTGGTGGCGGCGCTCAACCGGCTCGGAGCGGTGGCCGGTGCTGCTGCGGCCCGACGGCGACACCGAGCGCGAGGCCGCGCTCGGCCAGGTGCAGCGGATCATCGCCGACCCCGAGCGGGCCGCCCTGGCGGCCGGGCTGGGCACGGTCCACACCTTCGTGCTCGGCGGCGGCGGCGGCCCGCGCGACCTGGGCGTGCCGCTGACCGCCGACATGGAGCAGATCGACCCCGACCGAGGTGCAGCTGCCCAAGTGGTACCGGCCCAACCCGGGCCGGGCCGGCGACCTGGCCTTCATCCTCTTCACCGGCGAGGGCGAGAGCACCCGGATGAGCCGGATCACCAACGGCCGCTGGGTGACCTCGGCCTTCGGCACCGCCTCCTCGGCGGCGCTGTCGGGCAACGACACCGTCTACAGCGTCACCCCGCTCTACCACCCGTCGGGCCTGATGATGAGCGATCGGCGGGGCGGTCGCCGGCGGCGCCCGGCTGGCCATGGCCACCGCGCTTCGAGCCCGTCGACGTTCTGGGAGGAGGTCCGGCGCTACGGCGTCACCGTCGCCTCCTACACGTGGACGCTGCTGCACGATCTGGTCGAGGCGCCGCCCCAGCCCGGGGAGCGCCACCATCCGGTGCGGCTGTTCATCGGCTCGGGCATGCCGCGCGGGTCTGTGGCGCCGGGTCGAGCGGCGCTTTGCCCCCGCCCGCGTGCTCGAGTTCTACGCCTCGACCGAGACCGGGCGCGATCCTGGTCAACCTCCGCGATGCCAAGCCGGGCGCGATGGGCCGGCCGCTGCCGGGCAGCCCCGAGGTGCGGCTGGCCGCCTACGACATCGAAGCCGGTCAGCTCGTGCTGGGCGAGCGACGGCTTCGTCGAGCGCTGCGACGCCGACGAGGTCGGGCATGCTCCTGGCCCGCCCCGAGCGCGGGAGGCCACGGCGACGATGGCCCTGCGCGGCGTGTTCGCAGCGCGAGGACGCCTGGCTGGCCACCGGCGACCTGTTCCGCCGCGACGCCGACGGCGACTACTGGCGGCTGGACAGCGTGCGCGAGCTGATCCACGGCCGCGACGGGACCGGTGTTCACGACCCCGATCCGCGACGCGCTGGGCGACCTGCCGGCGGTCGATCTGGCCGTCGCCTACGGCGTGCCGCCCCAGCGCCGGCGCCACGACGTGGCCGTGGCCGCGGTGACCCTGCGCGAAGGCCACGAGCTGACCGCGGAGGATCTGACGGCGCGCTGGGCGGGCTGGCGCCCGCGAGCAGCGGCCCGACCGTCGTCCACGTGGTGGACGAGATCCCGGTCACCACCTGGTACCGGCCGATCACCGGCCCGCTGCGCGACGCGGGGCTCCCCGAGGCGAGCCGGGGCGGGAGATCTGCAAGCTCGAGCGCGGCGGCAAGCGCTACCGGCGCCTCGAGGCGCCGCTTCGACAAGCCACTCAGCGCGGAGGACCGCCGGCGCCTGACGGCGAGCGGCCTCGTCAGCTCGCCGCCAGGACCCGGGTCCGCCGTCAGCTCAGCCCTTGACGCAGGGCTCGCTGTCGGTCGCAGTCAGTGGCGGTGGGAGGCGGTCCCGCCGCGATCCTCGCAGACTCAGGCGGCGGCAGGGACTTACCCGAGTAGAGCTTGAGGATGCGGATCGCGCCCTGCGGGGCGGCGCGGATGCACAGCTCGCAGAGCACGCACTCGTCGAGGTTGTCCTGGACGATCTCGACCCCGGTCTCGCCGGCGGCGAAGATGTCCACCGGGCAGACCTCGGCGAGCTTCCGGGCCAGCTCCGGGTCGGCGGCGACGGTGGGTCGACCTCGATGTCGATGAACGTTCCGGCCATCAGACGCGTCCTCCAGCCGCCCGCTCGCCGTCCGGGCTCGCCTGATCGGGCGGGGAGGACGTCGTCCGGCTTCCGAGCTTCTCCTTGACCAGGTCGGGGATGTCCTCGATCCGCTCGGCCACGGTGATCCCGGCCGCGGCCAGGCGGGCGATCTTCTCGGTCGCCGTGTCCTCCTTGCCCTCGACGATCGTGCCGGCGTGGCCGAAGCTCATGCCCGGCATCTCGTCCATGAAGCGTCCGGCCATGAAGGCGACGATCGGCAGGCGGGAGTCGTTCTCGGTCACCCAGCGGGCCAGCTCGGCCTCCATCCGGCCGCCGGGCTCGGTGTAGATGACGATCGCCTGGGTGTCGTCGTCGGCCTCGAACAGCGGCATCAGCTCGGCGTAGCTCGAGCCGATGATCGCGTCGCCGCCGATCGAGACGGCGGTCGACACGCCCAGGCCGGCCGCGCTCAGCGTCGAGGACATCTCGGTGGTCATCCCGCCCGAGCGCGAGACCACCCCCACCGTGACCGCGGCGGTAGGACTTGGCGGCGTCCTTGGCCGGGCCGCCGATGCCGCCCATCTTGACCACGTCGGGGACGATGATGCCCAGGCAGTTGGGGCCGATGATCCGGGCGCCGCGCTCGTTGGCCAGCTCGACCATCTCGGCCACGTCGCGCGGGGGATCCGCTCGGTGACGATCACCACCAGCTTGACGCCGTTCTCGAGCGCCTCGATGACACGGCGTCCTTGGTGAACGCGGGGGGGACGGTGACCACCGAGCCGTCGATCGGCCCGCCGTGGTGCGTCGACGGCCTGGGCGACGGTGTCGAACACGGGCACGCCGTGGACGTCGCGGCCGAGCCGGCCCGGGGTGACGCCGCCGACGATCTTGGCCCCGGCGCCGTAGTCCAGGCACTCGCGGGTCAGGTTGACCGCCTCGCGGCCGGTGATGCCCTGGACGATGAAGGTGGTGTCGGCGTCGACCAGGATGCTCATCAGCCGTGCGTCGCCCCCTGGATCCGCTCCACCGCGCGGCGGGCCGCCTCGTTGAGCGACACGCGAGCGGTCGGCGTAGGCGACGCCGTAGCGCTCGAGGATCTTGAAGCCCTCCTCCTCCCAGGCGCCGGGGATCCGGAAGATGGCGATCTTCTCGGCCGGGTCGTAGCCGAGCTCCAGGCAGGCCTTGATCACGCCGCGGGCGACGATGTCGACGCGGGTGTTGGAGACGATCGACATCATCACGGCGATCTTGTCCACGCCGGGCTTCTGGAGCACCAGCTTGGCCAGGCCGCAGGCCTTGGCGACCGACGGGTTGCCGCCGATCTCGCAGTAGTTGGCCGGGTCGCCGCCGTGGGCGCGGACGGCGTCGAACAGGGTCAGCGAGCCGCCGCCGGCGCCGATCACCAGCCCCAGGTTGCCGTCGAACTCGGTCACGTTGCCGGCCACGCCGCGATGGTCCTGGGCGTCGACCGCCTCGCCGGCGAGCTCGAACGGCGTCGCCTCGCGGGCCTGGCGGGTCTCCTCGTCGCCGACCCCGAGCTCGTGGAGCAGCGCCTTCTGGCGGGGCCGGGCCTCGTTCTCCATGTCCATGTGGGCGTCGAGGGCGACGAACGAGCCGTCCGTCGAGCTGCGCCGAGCGGGTTGATCTCGGCCAGCGTCATGTCGTAGGTCAGGAACAGCCGGGCCAGCCGGGCCAGGATCGGCGTCAGCCGGTTCAGCGCCGAGCCGCTGATGCCCAGCGAGGCGATCACCTGCTTGGCCTGCCAGTCCGAGAACGGGGTCCGGGTGGAGAAGTGGCCGCGGGCCACGTGATCGGGATGCTCCTCGGCCACCTCCTCGATGTCGATCCCGCCCATGTCGGAGAACAGCATCACCGGGCGCTTGCGGATCCCGTCCCAGACGACGCCGGCGTAGTACTCGTGCTCGACCTCGGCGCGCGGAGTCGACGAGCACGCCGCGGGGCATGTGGCCGTTGATCTCCAGGGCCGAGCACGTGCTCGGCGTGCGTCGCCGCCTCGTCGGGGGTGTCGGCGAACTGAACGCCGCCGGCCTTCATCCGCCCGCCGGTCAGGACCTGGGACTTGATGACCACCGGGCCGCCGATCTCCTCGGCGATCTCCCGGGCCTGCTCGGGGGTGGTGGCGAAGCCGTGCTGGGTGACGGGGATCCCGGCCTTGGCCACGATCGCCCGCGACTCGTACTCGAAGAAACGCATGAGCGGCGGGGGAGCCTACCGAGCCTGCCGCAACGGGCGTCTCGGCCCCGGGTTGGGCCGGGCCGGCGGCTTCTGCACCGGCCGCTGAGCCGACTGCTTCTCACCGGCGGCAGCGTGCAGACGTCTTCTACACCAAGTCTGTCGCTAATCGGCTAGCTATCCTCGTAAAGCCAATCGACAAACTTGTATTTGCGCTGAGAGGACGAAAATGACCAATCGACTGACCGGCCGCGCGCCCGGCGGTCGCCGGGCTGGCGCCTGGCGGCGGCGACGCTGGCGCTGGCGCTGGCCGGCTGCGGCGGCTCCTCCGACGCGGCCACGGCAGCCGGCGGTAGCGGCGGCAGCGGCGGCGCTGGGGGCGCGGCAAGACCCAGCTCGAACCTGGTCGCCTACTCGACGCCCAAGAAGGCCTACGACGCGCTGACCGCGCGCGTTCGCCCAGACCTCGGCCGGCAAGGGCGTCGGCTTCGGCGAGTCCTTCGGCGCCTCGGGCTCCCAGAGCCGCGCCGTCGACTCCGGCCAGCCCGCCGACGTGGTCGCGTTCTCCACCGAGCCCGACATGACCCGCCTGGTCAAGGACAAGCATCGTCTCCGCCAGCTGGGACGCCAACCCCGAGAAGGGCATCTCCAGCGACTCGGTCGTGGTCATGGTGGTGCGCAAGGGCAACCCCAAGCACATCACCGGCTGGGACGACCTGATCAAGCCCGGGCGTCGACGTGATCACGCCCAACCCGTCGACCTCGGGCAGCGCGCGCTGGAACATCCTGGCCGGCTACGGCGCCGAGCTCAAGGAGGGCAAGTCGCCCGCCCAGGCGCTGGCCTACGTCAAGACGCTGCTGACCAAGAACGTCAGCGTCCAGGACTCGGCGCGCCAGCTCGGCGCTGCAGACGTTCACCAGCGGCAAGGGCGACGTGCTGCTCGACTACGAGTCCGATGCGATCGCGGCCGAGAAGGCCGGCGACGCGATCCAGTACATCATCCCCAAGCAGACGATCCTGATCCAGACGCCGATCGCGGTCACCGCCAAGAGCCCACGCCGCCCAGGCCAAGGCCTTCCTGGCCTACCAGTGGTCGCCGGCCGGCCAGACGATCTGGGCCCAGCAGGGCTACCGCCCGGTGCTGCGCGTCGGTGGCCAAGCAGTTCGCGGCGCAAGTTCCCGACGCCGCCGCAGCTGTTCACGATCGACTTCCTGGGCGGCTGGACGAAGGCCAAGAAGGAGTTCTTCGATCCGGCTCGGCGGGTCGATCACCAAGATCGAGCAGGCGGCGGGGGTGCCCACTGCCTCCAGCTAGCGCATACGTAGCGCCGGCCAGGCCGGCGGACCATCGGCGCCGCCCCGCGCGGCCGGCCGGGCGCGGCGGCGGCGACGGGCCCGGGGCGCGCGCGCCGGCGGCCTCGGGCTGGGTGCTGGCCACGCTCTACCTGAGCGTGATCGTCCTGATCCCGCTGGCCGCGGTCGCGGTCAAGGCGGTGAGCCAGAGCCCGAGCGCGTTCTGGAGCTCGGTCACGCAACCCGCTGGCCCTCAGGGCGCTGGCGTCACCCTCGGCGCGTCGCTGCTCGTGGCGGCTGATCGGCGCGGTGATGGGCACGGTGGTGGCCTGGGTCCTGGTCCGCGACGAGTTCCCGGGCAAGCGGATCATCAACGCGCTGATCGACCTGCCGTTCGCGCTGCCGACGGTCGTGGCCGGGCTGACCCTGCTCGCCCTGTACGGCCCCGACAGCCCGTTCGGCGTCCACCTCGCCTACACGCGGGCGATCGTGCTCGTGGCGCTGCTGTTCGTGACGCTGCCGTTCGTGGTCCGCTCGGTGCAGCCGGTGCTGCTCGAGCTCGACCGCGAGGTGGAGGAGGCGGCGGCCTCGCTGGGCGCCTCGAACGCGGTGATCTTCCGCCGCATCGTGCTGCCCGCGCTGCGGCCGGCGATCCTGTCCGGCGCGGCGCTGGCCTTCGCGCGCTCGGTGGGGGAGATCGGCTCGCTGGTCCTGATCGTGGGCAAGGTCCAGATCGCCAGCATCGTCATCTTCGCCGACATCGAGTCCGACGCCCCGCAGGCGGCGGCCTCCCTGTCGCTGGTGCTGATCGCGCTCTCGCTGATCGTGCTCGTCCTGATGCGCCGGCTGGGAGGCCGCGTTGCTCATTAGCCGCCGCTCCCGCTGGTCGCTGCGCGCGGTCGCGCTGCTCTACCTGCTCGCTGCTGCTGCTGCTCCCGGTGGGCGTGGTGTTCGCCAAGACCTTCGAGCACGGCTTCTCCGTCGCCTGGGCCTGGATGACCACCCCGGCGGCGATCAGCGCGCTGTGGCTGTCGCTGCTGATGGCGGTGATCGCGGTGCCGCTGAACACGGTCTTCGGCGTCGGCGCTGCGCTCGTGCTGGTCCGGCGCCGGGGCCGCGGCGGCAGCTGTGCTCGACGCGCTGATCGACCTGCCGTTCCTGGTCTCGCCGGTGATCGTCGGCCTGGCCCTGACGCTGGTCTACGGGAGCACGGCTGGTTCGGCACCTGGTTCGCCGAACCACGGCATCCGGATCATCTACGCGCCGGCCGGGATGGCGCTGGCCACGGTCTTCGTCTCGCTGCCCTTCGTGGTCCGCGAGGTGGCGCCGGTGCTGGTCGAGGTCGGCGACGAGCAGGAGCAGGCCGCGGCCACGCTCGGCGCCTCCGGCGTGGCAGACGTTCTGGCGCGTCACGCTGCCCTCGATCCGCTGGGGCGTGGCCTACGGCGTCATCCTGTCCACCGCCCGCGCGCTGGGGGAGATCGGCGCCGTGCTGGTCGTCTCCTCGCTGGTGGCGGGCCAGACCCTGACCCTGCCCCTGCTCGTCTACCAGCGCGACTCGCAGATCGGCTCGGGCTCGATCACCGGCGCCTACGCGGCCGCCACCGAGCTGGCCGTGATCTCGCTGTTCGTGCTGCTGGTCGATGACCGTCCTCGCCCCTAGGAAAGTCAGAGACCACATGAGAATCGACATCAACCAGATCGCCAAGCGGTTCGGGGACTTCACCGCGCTGGAGCACGTTCGCTCGAGGTCCCGGAGGGCTCGCTAACCGCGCTGCTCGGCCCCAGCGGCTCGGGCAAATCGACGCTGCTGCGGATCATCGCCGGGCTCGAGCCGCCCGACACCGGGACGGTCGCTCATCGACGGCGACGACGTCGAGCCGGATCCGGCCCCAGAAGCGCGGGATCGGCTTCGTCTTCCAGCACTACGCCGCCTTCACCCACATGACGCGTGCGGGAGAACGTCGCCTTCGGGCTGCGGATCCGCAAGCGACCCAAGGACGAGGTGCGCGAGCGCGTCGATGAGCTGCTGACCCTGGTCGGCCTGACGAAATGGTCCGAGCAGCGGCCCGCGCAGCTCTCCGGCGGCCAGCGCCAGCGCATGGCCCTGGCCCGCGCGCTGGCCGTCAGCCCCGAAGGTCCTGCTGCTCGACGAGCCCTTCGGCGCGCTCGACGCGACGGTGCGGGCCGAGCTCCGCACCTGGCTGCGGCGCCTGCACGACGAGCAGCACGTGACCACCGTCCTGGTCACCCACGACCAGGAGGAGGCGATGGAGGTCGCCGACCGGATCGCGGTCATGAGCGCCGGCCACATCGAGCAGGTCGGCGCGCCGCGGGAGATCTACGACCAGCCGGCCAGCGACTTCGTGATGGGCTTCGTCGGTCCGGTGAGCCGGCTGGGCGAGCGGCTGGTCCGCCCGCACGACGTGACGATCTCGCTCGAGCAGCGCACCGGAAGCCTCGAGGCCATGGTCCGGCGCGTCGTGCACCTGGGCTTCGAGGTCCGCGTCGAGCTCGCGCTGCGCGATGGCTCGGCGGCCCGCGCCCAGCTGACCCGGGCTCAGGCCGAGGAGCTCGAGCTCGACGCCGGCGACATCGTCTACGTTCGGCCGCCGGCGGGCATCCCCGTCGATCCCGTCCTGCGCGGGGTGCTCAGCGCCGGGCCGGATGCGGCCGCAGGTGCCCCGGGCCCGGCCGCCGCGCCCACCACCGCCGTGGCCGCCGCGCCCGAGACCGGTTAGCCGGGTCGCCCGCGGCATGGGCCCGGAGCACGACGAGCAGGTTGGCCGACGGGAAGAACGGGTCGGCGATCGTGCGGCCGTCGCGCAGGCTGAGTGCCGCCCGCAGCGACCCGTCGACCTCGGCCAGCAGCAGCGGCCGGGCCGGGACCCGCGCGGCGCTGTCAAGGATGGCCAGCCGGGCCAGCTCGGGGTAGTCGTCGCCGTAGGCCGGGCGAATCATGATCTCGGTGGCGTTCGTGCTCATCGTCACGCTCCAGGATGCGCCGTCGCCGGCATAAAAGCAAATAGGGCTTTGCTGGATGCGGTATAACTTTTGATCATGCTCGACAGTCGCCGTCTCCGCGTCTTGTGCGAGGTCGCCCGCCAGGGGTCGTTCTCGGGCGCGGCGGCCTCGCTCGGGTACACGCAGCCGGCCATCTCCCGCCAGATCGCCACTCTCGAGGCCGAGGTGGGCGCGCTGCTGGTCCGGCGCGTGCCGCTCGGGACGGTGCTGACCGACGCCGGGCGCCTGCTAGTCAACCGGGCGGAGGTGATCCTGGCCCGCCTCGACGACGTCGAGGCCGAGCTGCGCTCGCTGGCCGGGCTGGACGGCGGGACGCTCCGCCTGGCCACCTTCGCCTCGGCCGCCGCCTCGATGGTGCCGGTGGCCGTGGCCCGCTTTCGCGCGCGGTACCCCGCGGTGGAGCTCGACATCGCGATGGCCGACCCCGACCAGTCGCTGCCCGGACTGCGGGCGGGTGAATACGACCTGGTCCTGACCCACGAGGCGATGGAGGACGAGGACGGCCCCCCGTCCGGGATCGAGCTCGTGGCCCTGTTCGAAGACCCGATGTACGTGGCGCTGCCCGCGGGCCATCGGCTCGCCGAGGCCCCGTCCCTTGAGCTCGAGGCGTTCGCCGCCGAGCCCTGGATGCTGGCCAAGACGAACACCTGTCCCGACGCGCGCCTGTTCCTGCGCTCCTGCCATGCCGCCGGCTTCGAGCCCCGGATCGCCTTCCAGAACGACGACTACTCGGCGATCCTCGGCTTCGTCGCCGCGGGCGTCGGGGTGGCCCTGATCCCGGACATGGTGGCTCGCGGCGCCCGGGACGACGTGATCATCCGGGCGCTGGAGCCGCCGCCCCCGCCGCGTCCGATCGGGCACTGCTGCCCGCCGGCTACCGCTCGCCGGCGGCGGCGGCGATGCTCGCGGTGCTGGTCGAGGTCGGTGCCGAGTGGGTCAGCGCCGCTGCCCCACCGCGGGCGACGGTCAGCGCGTGACCCAGGCCCCCGGGTCCTCGGTCAGCTTGTCGATCGCCGCCGGGAGCTCGTCGGCGGCGATGTCGGCGATCGTCACGTGCTCGACCACCCGGCGCAGGTTGACCCGCACGGCGATCCACACCCGGGGCAGCGCACTCGCCGCGCCGCCGTAGTCGGCCTCCTCGGGCGGCGCTCCGCGCACGCTGGCCAGCGGCCCCTCGACCGCCCGGATCACGTCGGCCACCGTCACCTCGGTGGCCGGCCTGGCCAGGCGGAAGCCCCCCTCGGCGCCCCGGTGGCTGCGCACGATGCCGGCGTGGCGCAGCTCCCCCAGGATGTTCTCGAGGAAGTTCAGCGGGATCCCCTGAGCGGTGGCGATCCGCTCGGCCTTGACCGGCTTCCCGCGCATGCGTCTGCTCGGCTTCCGGCCTCGCCGGATTGGGCAGCGCGCGGTCATCCTGCTCGTCGGCGGCGGCCAGCTCGACCACCGCGCGCACGGCGTAGTCAGCTTTGGCCGAGATCCGCATCCTGCCCGTCCGCCCTTACGCGGTCGCCGGGGTGAAGCCGTAGGCCTCGGCCAGCTCGGGGTCCTTCTCGGCCAGCATCTCGGCCAGCTCGACCATCACCTTGCACTGCTTCCAGGTCGCGTCGTCCTGCATCTTGCCGTCGATCATGTGCACGCCGCGGCCGTCCGGGATCGCCTCGAGCACCTTCTTGGCGAACCGGACCTCCTCGGGGTCGGGGCTGAACACCTTCTTGGCGATGTCGATCTGCGCCGGGTGAAGCGACCAGGCGCCCACGCAGCCGAGCAGGAACGCGGCCCGGAACTGAGTCTCGCAGCCGACGACGTCGCGGATGTCGCCGAACGGCCCGTAGAAGGGAAGGATCCCGGCCGAGGTGCAGGCGTCGACCATGCGGGCGATCGAGTAGTGCCACGGGTCCTGCTGGGCGGTCGGCCGCGGCGCGTCGGGGTTCTCGGGATCGGGATCGTTGATCACCAGGTAGCCGGGATGGCCCCCGCCGACCCGGGTCGTCTTCATCCGCCGCGAGGCGGCCAGATCGGCCGGGCCGAAGCTCATCCCCTGCATCCGCGGGCTGGCGGTGGCGATCTCCTCGAGGTTGACCACGCCGAGCCCGGTTTCGAGGATCGCGTGGATCAGGATCGGGCGCTCGAGACCCGCCTTGGCCTCCAGCTGGGCCAGCAGCCGGTCGACGTAATGGATGTCCCACGGGCCCTCGACCTTCGGGATCATCATCACGTCGAGCTTGTCGCCGATCTGCATTGACCAGGGTCGTGATGTCGTCGAGCACCCAGGGCGACTCGAGGCTGTTGACCCGGGTCCACAGCGACGCTGTTCCCAGGTCGAGCTCCTTGCCCACCCTGACCAGGCCGTCGCGGGCGGCGAGCTTGCGGTCGACCGGGACCGCGTCCTCGAGGTTGCCGAGCAGGATGTCCACCTTGGCCGCGATGTCGGGCACCTTGGCCACCATCTTCTCGTTCGAGAAGTCGAGGAAGTGGATCATCCGCGAGGGCTTGAACGGGATCTCGAGGATCGGATCGGGGGCACCGATGGCCAGCGGCTTGCCGAAGTCGCGGGGGTTTCGCACGGGCTGAACAGTAATGACTGTTCGGGGCGGCGCATGCGCCGCCCCCCGGCCGCGCATGCGCGGCCGGGGGTCAGGCCGCATGCGGCCTGAGCTTCTTGACATGCTCCGGCCATGCCCGAAATCGAAACCGAACAGGCGGCGCGCGAGGCCTCGGGCGCGCATCCCTACGGCCGCTACCTCGAGGAATTCGAGGTCGGGGCCGTGTACAAGCACTGGCCGGCCAAGACCGTGACCGAGTCAGACGACCACCTGTTCTGCCTGATCACGATGAACCACCATCCGCTGCACATCAACGACGTCTACGCCAAGAAGTCCCAGCAGGGCCGCAACGTGGTCGTCGGGCCGCTGGTCTACTCGCTGGCGCTGGGGATGAGCGTGTCCGACGTGAGCGGCAAGGCGATCGCCAACCTGGCCACCGAGGAGCTCAGCCATCCCGCTCCGGTGTTCCACGGCGACACGCTGTTCTGCGAGTCCGAGGTGCTGGAGGTCAAGGAGTCCCGGTCCAAGCCCGACCGGGGCACGGTGCGGGTCCACACCCGCGTGCTCAACCAGGACGGGGTGCTGGTGGCCGAGTTCAAGCGGCTGGTGCTGGTTCCGCGCAAGGAACCCGGATAGCCGGCCGATCCGGACGTTTTCTCGCTGACCATTGCTCCTACTTTGTGAGCACTTTGTGCCCTTCGCGGGTAGGCTTCCTTGAGCCACCGACCGCGTCAAGGAGTGCCCGAGAACATGGCCCATACCGCACCGAAGCACCAAGCGACGACCAAGCATCCCCGCCTGCGGGCCTGGGTCGAGGAAGTCGCGGCGCTGACCCAGCCGGACGACATCCACTGGTGCGACGGATCGGCCGAGGAGTACGACCAGCTGGCCCAGACGCTGATCGACGCCGGCACGTTCGAGCGGCTGTCCGAGGCCAAGCGCCCGGGCTCCTACCTGGCGCTGTCCGATCCCGCCGACGTGGCCCGGGTCGAGGACCGGACGTTCATCTGCTCGGAGCGCGAGGAGGACGCCGGGCCGACCAACAACTGGCGCGATCCCGAGGAGATGCGCGGGGTCATGAAGGACCTGTTCAAGGGCTCGATGCGCGGCCGCACGATGTACGTGGTCCCGTTCTCGATGGGCCCGCTCGGCTCGCCGATCTCCCACATCGGCGTGGAGCTGACCGACTCGGCCTACGTGGCCGTCTCGATGCGGATCATGACCCGGATGGGCCAGCCCGCGCTCGACGTGCTCGGCGATCGACGGCGATTTCGTGCCCTGCCTGCACTCGGTCGGGGCGCCGCTGGACACGGACGCCGCCCGCGGAGGACGTTCCCGTGGCCCTGCAACGCCGACAACAAGTACATCGTGCACTTCCCCGAGACCAAGGAGATCTGGTCCTTCGGCTCGGGCTACGGCGGCAACGCGCTGCTGGGCAAGAAGTGCTTCGCGCTGCGGATCGCCTCGGTCATGGCCCGCGAGGAGGGCTGGCTGGCCGAGCACATGCTGATCCTCAAGCTCACCTCCCCCGAGGGGGAGGTCAAGCACATCGCCGGCGCCTTCCCCAGCGCGTGCGGCAAGACCAACCTGTCGATGCTGATCCCCACGCTGCCCGACTGGAAGGTCGAGACGATCGGCGATGACATCGCCTGGATGAAGTTCGGCTACGACGGCCAGCTGTACGCGGTCAACCCCGAGGCCGGCTTCTTCGGCGTCGCCCCCGGGACCGGCGCGCGGACCAACCCCAACGCGATCGACACGGTCAGCCGGAACTCGATCTTCACCAACTGCGCCAAGACCGACGACGGCGACGTCTGGTGGGAGGGACTGACCGGCGAGCCGCCCGCGCACGCGATCGACTGGCGCGGCAACGACTGGACGCCGGACTCCGAGACGCCGGCCGCGCACCCCAACGCCCGCTTCACCACGCCCGCCGCGCAGTGCCCCTCGATCGCGCCCGAGTGGGAGGACCCGGCCGGGGTGCCGATCTACGCGATCATGTTCGGCGGCCGCCGGGCCGCGATCGTGCCGCTGGTGCACGAGGCGCGCGACTGGGAGCACGGGGTGTTCCTGGGCTCGATCATGTCCTCGGAGACGACCGCCGCCCCGGCCGGCCAGGTCGGCAAGCTCCGCTTCGATCCGATGGCCATGCTGCCCTTCTGCGGCTACCACATGGGTGACTACTTCGGCCACTGGCTCGAGATCGGCCGCCGCGAGGGCGCCCAGCTGCCGCAGGATCTTCTACGTCAACTGGTTCCGCAAGGACGAGGACGGGAAGTTCCTGTGGCCCGGCTTCGGGGAGAACTCGCGCGTCCTGGCCTGGATCTTCGGCCGCTGTCACCGGCGACGCCGAGGCGGAGGAGACGGCGATCGGCTTCGTCCCCCCGGTCGGCGCGGACGGGATCGACACCGACGGTCTCGACGTCACCGAGACGACGATGGCCCGGCTGCTCGAGGTCGACGCCGAGGGCTGGGCGGCCCAGCTGCCGCAGATGAAGGAGCACTACGCCGAGTTCGGCGACAGGCTCCCGGCGGAGCTGCGCGACCAGCTCGAGGCGCTGGAGCAGCGCCTGAGCAGCTGAGCAGCCTGACGCCTCGCCCTACCCTGAGGGGGCATGGCGCTCGGCTTCATACCCTCGGATGCCGCGATGCTGGCCGTTCAGGCCGGGGTCGTCGCCGCGCCGCGGCGCGCCGCCGGAGTTCCCGCTGGCTGAAGCGGCTCTCCGGGCCCGGCTGGGCGCTGATCCCGATCGCGCTCGATCGTCGGCGTGATCTTCGCCATCCGCTACGTGTCGGCCACGGCCACCGGCCTCACCTACCTGGCCCTGGTCGCGGTGCCGATCCTGGCCGCGGCGGCGCTCGGCTGGGCCGACCGCGGGGCGCGGCCGTGGCTGGCCGTCCTGGCCGCGTGCCGCTGTTCGCGCTGGCCTGGGCCGAGCCGGACACGCGCTGGTCGGCGAGGGGGCGGCGACGCTGCTCGTCGGCGCTCAGCTGCGTGACCCTGGGCGTGCTGCTGGCCGCGGTCACCCCGCCGGGATGGCTGAAGCTCGGGATCCTGGCCATGGCCGCCGCCGACGTCTGGCTGGTCGCCTCCGACCTGCTCCAGGCCCCCAACGCGACCCTGGTCGCCGCCCCTCCGGGCAGCGGCCTGCCGCAGCTCCAGATCGAGCTGTTCGGCTCGGTCTCGATGGGCTACGGCGACCTGTTCGTGGCCGGGCTGCTCGGCGCGGTGCTGGCCCGCGAGCGGCGCCGGCAGGGGCCGATGGCGCTGCTGACGCTGGTCCTGGCCGGGCTGTTCGACCTGCTGTTCTTCGTCCTCAACGAGCTGCCGGCCACGGTCCCGGTGGCGCTGGCGCTGATCGTGGTCGAGGGGCTGGGCCTGGCGCCGGCGGCCGGGTCAGTGCTGGTCGTCGCCGGTCGACGCCGGGGGACGTGATTCCTCGGCCAGCGAGGTGATGGCCAGCTGGCCGCGGGCGGCCTCCTCGAGGACCTCGGTGGCCTCCTCGGCCGAGCGCGAATAGAGCTCGACCAGCAGGTGGACGACGATCCGGTCCTCGTCGTGCTTGTGGAAGCGGACGTGGGTGAAGAACTCGCGCGTGCCGTGGTCGCCGAAGGCGGCGTAGGAGAGCGCGTCGCCGGCCTCGGGCCCGGAGCAGGTCTCGACGTCGTCGGCGTCGACGGTGACCGTGCACGAGGCGACCCACGGCGTGCCGGCGATCATCCGCTCCCAGCGGTCCTCGATCGGCTCCACGCGGCCGTTGTGGAAGCCGAGATGGGGCTGATCGTGCATGCACTCCAGGCACTGGACGACGGCCTCCTGCATCTCGTCGACCACTTCGCCGCGCTCGCCGCTCTCGGGGTCGATCCGGTGGATCCCCTCGTAGTGGACCTGCACCTCGAGGTTCTGTGACCAGCAGCGGTAGCAGCGCAGCCAGCTGCGGACCTCGGTTGAGCCCTCCATCGGCATGATTCTAGGACGCGTGCGGGCACTCCCCCGCGGAGCACCCCCGCAGTCCGCGTGAGCGACCCTAGGCTCGGCCGCGTGAGCGACCGTAGGCTCGGCCGCATGGGCGACCGTATGCTCGGCCGCATGGGCGAATCGGGCCAGCCGCCGCTGGGGGTGATCCTGGCCGGCGGGCAGGGCCGGCGGATCGGCGGGGAGCAAGGCGATGCATCGAGCTGGCCGGACGGCCGCTGCTTGCAGTAGCCGGTGGAAGCGCTGCGGGCCGCGCTCGGCGAGCTGACGGTGGTGGCCGTGGTGGCCAAGCCCGAGACCGCGCTGCCCGCGCTGCCGGGGGTGACGGTGTGGCGCGAGCCGCCCGAGCCCCGGCACCCGCTGGTCGGGATCGTGGCACGCGCTGCGTGCGCGGCAGGCCGGGCGGTGGTGGTGTGCGCCGCCGACATGCCGTTCGTCAGCGCGGCGGACGCTGCGCGCGCTGGCCGAGGCGGGCGGCGGCGGCGGGGGTCAGCTGGCGGTCGTGGCTGTCTGCCGAGGGGCGGACGCAGCCGCTGCTGGGGCGCTATGAGCCGGGTGCGCTCGAGCGCTCCTGGAGCGCGTCGCGGTCAGGGACGCGACGCGGCTGCGCAGCGTGGTGGCCGAGCTGCGGCCCGCTGTGCTGGAGGTCTCCGACCCGATCGAGCTGTTCAACGTCAACACGTCGGCGGACCTCGACCGGGCGCGGGCGCTGGTGGAGCTCGGGAGGGGGTGACCGAGCGTGCTGGGTGAGACAAAGCCGAACACGCGCGGCGCGCAGCGTTCAGTGCGGCGGGGGACGGTGAAGGGTGCGTTTCTCGGAAAATTGGATCGCGTGCCCGTGATCTTCCGCGTTTTGCAGGCTGAGCGCGACAAACACGGAAAATCAGGGGCAGCCGGACAATTTTCCAGGTTTGGCACGCACTCCGGGACAGATCGGGCGCCAGCGGGTGAATTTGGAGCCCGCTGGGGGGTCGGGCGGGGCTAGCCGAACGTGAAGTCGTAGGCGCTCACGCCGGGCGGGATCTCGAGCGTGAACGCGCCCTGGGCGTCCGCGGGCAGCGAGATCAGCGAGTAGAGGCGCTGGCCGCGGACGGTGACCAGGCCGCCGTGCGACGTCGGCCCCGGCGTAGCGGGCGGGGATCGGGTGGCCGCCGAGCAGCACCCGGACGCGGCGCGGGCACGTTGCCGGCCGAGGTCAGGACCAGGTAGACGTGCTGGGCCTGGAAGCCGCCGGTGATCGAGGCCCCGCTGCGAGACCGGGGTGGCGGACTGCGAGGTGACGTTCCAGGTGCCGTGCAGGCCGAACTCGTTGACCGGCGGGTCGAGGACCCCGGGGTAGAAGTGGGTCCCGCCCTGCAGCGGCTGGGCGAAGCCCTGGGCGCGCTGGGCGTCGAGGTAGGTCTCGGGCGTGCCCAGCCCGCTCGAGGGCATGATCGCGTGGGCGCTCATCGGCGGGGGCAGGTGGCGGGCGCCGGCCTCGTAGAGCAGCTCGCGGACCGCCGCCTCGTCCGGCTTGTAGTCGCCCTCGCCGAACTGGGTGTGGCGGACCTGGCCCTGGGCGTCGATCAGGTACTCGGCCGGCCAGTACTCGTTCTGGTAGGCGTTCCAGGTCCCGTAGCGGTTGTCCTGGACGACCGGGTAGCGCAGGCCGTCGGACTGGATCGCCTGCTGCGACGTTGCCGGCCTCCTGCTCGAAGGTGAACTCGGGCGTCTCGACGCCGACGATGTCCAGCCCGTAGCGGTGGTAGGTGGCGTACAGGCCCTTGAGGAAGGGCAGCGTGCGGATGCAGTTGATGCAGGTGTAGGTCCAGAAGTCGACCAGGACGACGTGGCCGCGCAGGCCGGCCAGGGTCAGCGGGCGCCCGCCCGGGGTGTTGAACCAGCGCTGGGTGTCGGTGAACTCGGGCGCCGGGCCGAGCTGGGGCAGCGACGGCGTCTTGACGCCGGGGATGCGCCACCCCGGCCGCGGCGGCGACCGGGGTCGCGGCCGCGGCCTGGCTCTGGCGCGACCGCGAAGCGCGAGGCGCGGCGCAGCGAGGCCAGGCGGTTCTGGACCGCGCTGGAGTTCTCCAGCGCGCGGGTCGGGTCGACCAGGAACGCGGGCAGGCTGGTGTCCTTGGCCAGCGCCTCCTCGAAGCGGACGTCGAGGTTGGAGGCCATCGACCACGCCGGTGAGCCAGCAGCACCACGCCCGAGCGCGCGCTCGACGACGTGGCCCCGGGCGCGGCGGCGCACCCGGTCGAGGACCGCCCGGCCGCCCGAGGCCGTAGAGCAGCATCACCGCGCTCAGGCCGACGGCGTAGGCCAGCGCCACCGCGACCACCCGCGCCGAGGCGCCGCCCGAGGCGCTGACCGAGGTCACCGCGGCCAGGATCGGCCCGGCGCAGGGCGCGCAGACGAAGCCGAGCGCGCCGCCGACGCCGACCCCGGACCAGAAGCCGGTGCCGCGGGTCCGGGGGCCGAAGCGGGCCAGGCGCGACAGCGGCGCCTGGACGCGCTCGGCCAGCTCGGGGACCAGCAGCACGACGCCGAAGGCGAGCAGCACGACGATGGCCAGCGTGCGGGCGGCGCCGCTGGCCAGCCCGACGCCCTTGACCAGCTGGGCCAGCGCGACGATCGCGATCGTGAAGGTCAGCGCCAGCCCGAGCACGATCCCCACCGGCCGGCGGCGGCCGCCCAGCGCGCTGGCCGACAGCAGCGCCGGCACCACCGGCAGCACGCACGGCGTGATCGCCGTGCCGGCGCCGGCGATCAGCGCGAACAGCATCAGCAGCAGCATCTGGACTCCTGCGATGATGTCGGAGCGCGAGTGTGATGCGGGTTAAGCGTCGCCGGCGGCGCCGACTGGATCAGCCGCCGATGGCGGACATGCTGCGCGCGCGGCTGGATGAAGCCGCGCTCGCCCACGTGGTGCTTGAGCTCCTTGCGCCACACCGCGTCGCGGATGATCTGCTCGAGCTCGGCGTCGTCGGCGCCGGCGCGCAGCGGCCCGCGCAGGTCGGTCTCGTTCAGCGAGAACAGGCAGGTGCGCAGGCGCCCGTCGGCGGTCAGGCGGACGCGGTTGCAGTCGGCGCAGAACGGCTCCGAGACCGGGTTGATGAAGCCGATCCGGCCCGGCCCGTCGGCGAACCGGTAGACGCGGGCGGTCGCGCTGGGCTCCCGCGGCTCGGGCTCCAGCGGGTAGCACCGCCTCGATCGCGGCGCGGATCTCGGCGCCGGTCAGCACCTGCTCGGGCGTCCAGGCGCGGTCGGCGTCGAGCGGCATGAACTCGATGAAGCGGACCTCGTAGGGGGTGCGGCGGGCCAGCTCGGCGAACGGCAGCACCTCCTCCTCGGTGAAGCCGCGGATGGCCACCGCGTTGACCTTGATCGGGTGCGCCTCGGGGAAGGCGGCCAGCGTCTCGAGGCCGCGCAGGACCTGGTCCAGGGCGTCGCGGCGGGTCAGCTCGTAGAAGCGGTCGCGCTGCAGCGAGTCGACCGAGACGTTGAAGCGGTCGATCCCGGCCGCGACCAGGCGCGCGGCGTCGCGCTCGAGCAGGAAGCCGTTGGTGGTCACCGACAGCTCGTGCGACGCCGTCGATCGCGGCCAGCATCGCGGCCAGCGCCGGGAAGTCGCGCCGGACCAGCGGCTCGCCGCCGGTCAGGCGCACGTCGCCGACCCCCATGGCGGCGAACAGGCCGACCAGCCGGGCGATCTCCTCGAAGGTCAGGATCTCGGCGCGCTCCAGCCAGGGCAGGCCCTCGGCCGGCATGCAGTACTGGCAGCGGAAGTTGCAGCGGTCGGTGACCGACACCCGCAGATCGCCGATCAGACGGCCGTGTCCGTCGCGCAGTGGCTCTGCGCTGCATCTGTCACAGGCTACCCTTCGCGACGATGCGCCGAGCCCGGGGTCTGCTCGTCCTATGCGGCGCATACGCACTGGCGCGGCTGCGGGGTCAGCGCGCACGAGCAGGTCCAGGCCAAGGTGCAGCAGTTCGCCCACGCCACGGCCAGCCGCGACTACACGACGCTGTGCCACCAGGTGCTGGCGCCGGCGCTGGTCGAGCGGCTGACCGCGGCGGGCTGAGCTGCCAGCAGGCGATGCGGGTCTTCGTCGAGCAGCGTCTCAGAACCCGACCATGAGCGTCGTCCAGATCACCGTCAAGGGCTCGCAGCGCCTCGGCCGTGGTGCTGGCCGCGGCCACCGGTCAGCGCGCGGCGCTGGAGTCGATCGAGCTGATCCAGACCCGGAACGGCTGGCGCCTGGCCTCGCTTGGCCTCGCCGCGCTAGACAGGAGCACTGGGGTCCGGCGGCAGTTCGACCGGGTACCCCGCCGGGTCGGAGGCCAGCAGCCCGAAGCAGACCATGTCCTGGCGCTCGCAGCCCGCGGGCAGTAGGAGCGCAGGACCGCCTCGCGGGTGAAGCCGCTGCGCTCGGCCACGCCGCTGGGAGGCGCGGTTGCCGGTGGCGGCCAGCAGGTCGATCCGCTCCAGCCCGAGGGCGGCGAACCCCCAGGCGCAGATCAGCCGCACGGCGCGGGTGGCGTGGCCCTGCCCGCGCGCCTCGCGGGCCAGCCAGTAGCCGACCTCGGCGCGCTGGTGCTCCCAGGCGATGCGCAGCAGCGAGATCGAGCCGAGCAGCCTCCTCGTCGGGCGCCGACGATCGCGAACGGGGCGGCCAGCGCCGGCGAACGGCATGTCGTAGCGCTGGAGCAGGTAGGCCCGGGCGTCGGCTTCGCCGTAGTTGCTCGGGCACCCGCGTCCAGCGGACGATCTCCGGGTCCTGGCAGGCGGCCACCAGCGTCGGGCAGATCGGTGTCCCGCCACGGCCGCAGCGCGGTCTGGCCGTCGATCAGCGGCTCGGCCGGGAGCTCGATCCGCCGGGTCCGCCGCAGGCTGCGCATCACTCCGCCCGGGCCTCGAGCGCTCGCTCGAGGCGTGGCCACGTCGGCGCCGGGATCCTGCTCCTCGAGCCAGCGCTCGGCCTCGCGGCGGCCGCCCAGGCGCCCGCAGGCCCCGCTCGCCGTGCTCGGCGACGAAGTCGGCCAGCGCGTGCATGCGGCGGCTGCGCAGACGCCGGGCGGCCAGGTCGAGCCCCGCGCGGTGGCGTCGAGCGCGTCGACCAGAGCTCGGCGATCCCGTGCCCGGGCGGGACCGAGGAGACGGCCAGCACCTGCGGTCGTCCGCGCCCAGCGCGCGCAAGCGCCGCGTGGCAGGTCGGCCAGCGCCCGGACGGCGACCTGGCCCAGATCGGCCTTGGTCACCACCAGCACGTCGGGGATCTCCATGATCCCCGACTTCAGGAACTGGAGCACGTCGCCCGAGCCGGGCTGGACGACGACCGCCACCGTGTCGGCGACGTCGGCCACCTCGGTCTCGGACTGCCCGACGCCGACGGTCTCGATCACCACCACGTCGAACGCGGCGGCCAGGGCGCCGGCCGCGGCCCGGGTGGCCGGCGCCAGGCCGCCGAGCCGGTCGCCGGCGGCGGTCGAGCGGATGAACACGGCCGCGTCGCCGGGATCGCGCTCGATCCGGGCCCGGTCGCCCAGCAGGCTGCCGCCCGAGCGGCGCGAGCTCGGATCGACGGCCAGCACGGCCACCGAGCGCTCTCGCGCCGCGCCACTCCGCGACCAGCCGCGAGAGCAGCGAGGACTTGCCCACGCCCGGCGGGCCGGTCACGCCGACGATGTGCCCGGGCGCCTCGCCGCCGAGGGCGGCGGGGGAGAGGGCGCTCAGCAGCTCGCGCGGTCTGCTCGCGGGCGGCGGCGGTGCGGCTCTCGACCAGGTTGAGCACCGCCGGGGCGGCGCTCAGATCGCCCTCGCGCAGGCGGGCGGCGAGCTCGTGACCGTCAGGCGCTGCGCTCAAGCCGGGGCGACCTCGCCCTTGCCGCCCGCTCGGCGTCCGCTCGCAGGCTCGCGCTCCGGATCCACGGCGGCGGTCGAGTCATCCAGCTGCTCGCCGACCAGCGCGATGATGTCGCGCATCATCCGGTTGAGGTCCCAGTCCTTGGGCGTGTAGACGGCGGCCACGCCGGCCTCGCGCAGCGCGGCGGCGTCGGCCTCGGGGATGATCCCGCCGACCACCACGGGCACGTCCTCGACCCCGGCCTCGGCCAGGGCGCTGCAGCACGGCCGGGATCAGCTCGGCGTGCGAGCCCGACAGGATCGAGAGCCCGATCACGTGCACCCCCTCCTGGGCGGCGGAGGTGGCGATCTGCGACGGGGTCAGGCGGATGCCCTCGTAGACCACGTCCATGCCGGCGTCGCGGGCGCGGACGGCGATCTGCTCGGCGCCGTTGGAGTGGCCGTCGAGGCCCGGCTTGCCGACCAGGAACTTGAGCCGCCGGCCGAGCGCCTCGCTGACCCGCTCGACCTCGTCGCGCAGCTCGGCGACGTCCTCGCCGGGGACCGCGGCGGCCTCGCCGACGCCGGTCGGGGCCCGGTACTCGCCGAACACCGTCGCGCAGCGCCTGGGCCCACTCGCCGGTGGTCACGCCGGCGCGGGCGGCGGCGATCGTGGCCGGCATGATGTTCTCGCCGTCGTCGCGGGCCACCCGCGCGAGCTCGGCCAGCGCCTGCGTCGACCGCGGCCTGGATCGCGCTCGGCCCGCCAGCGCTCGACCGCCTCGCTGCGCTCGGCCTCGACCTCCGGATCGACGACCAGGATGCCCCCGTCGGCGTCGGCGGTCAGCGGCGAGGGCTCGGTGCGGGTGAAGCGGTTCATGCCGACCACGGTCAGCTCGCCGGACTCGATCCGCCGCCAGCGCTCGCGGTGGGACTCGACCAGCGCCGACTTCATGTAGTCGACCGCCTCGACGGCGCCGCCGAGCTCGGCCACGCGGGCCATCTCGGCCCGGGCGCCCGTCGACCAGCTCGGTCGACCAGGCCCTCCATCACCTGCGAGCCCTCGAAGATGTCGGGGTACTCGAGCAGGTCGGTCTCGTAGGCCAGCACCTGCTGCAGGCGCAGCGACCACTGCTGATCCCAGGGCCGGGGCAGCCCGAGCGCCTCGTTCCAGGCCGGGAGCTGGATGGCCCGGGCGCGGGCGCCGCGGCCGAGGGTGACCGCCAGCGCCTCGAGCGCGATCCGGTAGACGTTGTTCTCGGGCTGGGCCTCGGTCAGGCCGAGCGAGTTGACCTGGACGCCGTAGCGGAAGCGGCGGTGCTTGTCGTCCTCGACGCCGTAGCGCTCGCGGCCGAGCTCGTCCCACAGCTCCGACATCGCGCGCAGCTTGGCGTGCTCCTCGACGAAGCGCACGCCGGCGTTGACGAAGAACGAGATCCGGCCGAACACGCTGCCCATCAGCTCCTGGGGACACGCGCTCGCGCACGGCGTCGAGCACGGCGATCGCGTTGCTCATCGCGTAGGCGATCTCCTGCACCGGCGTGGCCCCGGCCTCCTGGAGGTGGTAGGAGCAGATGTTGATCGGGTTCCACTTCGGGACGTGCTCGACCGTGTAGGCGATCGTGTCGGCGATCAGCCGCATGCTGGGCCCGGGCGGGAAGGCGTAGGTGCCGCGGCTCAGGTACTCCTTGAGGATGTCGTTCTGGGTCGTGCCCTGAAGCTGCTCGGCCGCCACGCCCTGCTCCTCGGCGGCGACGATGTACAGCGCCAGCAGCCAGGCCGCGGTGGCGTTGATCGTCATCGAGGTGTTCATCTGGTCGAGCGGGATGCCGCGCAGCAGCGTGCGCATGTCGCCCTCGTGGGCGATCGAGACGCCGACCTTGCCGACCTCGCCGCGGGCCAGCTCGTGATCGGGGTCATAGCCGGTCTGGGTGGGCAGGTCGAAGGCGACCGACAGCCCGGTCTGGCCCTTCTCGAGGTTGCGCCGGTAGAGCTCGTTGGAGCGCTCGGCGTCGGAATGGCCCGCGTAGGTGCGCATCATCCACGGCCGGTCGCGCTCGGGCAGGCGGGCAGGCGGGGTCTCTGACATGGCGACATTGTATGAGCGCCGACAGCTGACCGCCGTACCTGCGACAATGGGCCAGCTGACTCGAATGCCCGATCAGAGCTCAGCCGCCACCGAGCACGCGATCCTCCAGGAGATCACCGCTCCGCTCGAGACGCTGCCCGACGACCCGGTGGCTCGGTCGTGAACGCCGACTTCCCGGTCGCCCTGCGCGGCTATGACCGCCTGGCCGTGGACGCCTACGTGCAGCGGACCAGCCAGCTGGTGGCCGAGCTGCAGGCCACGCGCTCGCCCGAGGCGGCCGTGCGCCGGGCGCTGGAGCGGGTCGGCGAGCAGATCTCCGGCATCCTGCAGCGCGCCCACGAGACGGCCGAGCAGATCACCGCGCAGTCGCGCCGGGAGGCCGAGGACCGGCTCGAGCAGGCCCGCGTCGAGGCCGCCGAGATCGCCGCCGCGGCCGACCAGCGGGTCCGGGATCTCGACGCCGACACCGACCGGATCTGGATCGAGCGCCACCGGATCGTCGACGACGCCCGGGACCTGGCCTCCCAGCTGCTGGCGCTGGCCGAGGCGGCCGCCGAGCGCTTCCCGCGAGGACGCGGAGCCCGATCCGGACGCGCCGTTCGACGCCGCGATCGACCGCCGGAGGCGACGAGCTCCCCGAGCGAGGCCGACTACGAGCCTGCGGACTTCGACGCCGGGCCAGAGGCACGAGGCGACCGAGCACGAGGCGGCCGCACGAGGAGGAGGACGACGTCCTCGACCGACGAGGCCGCGCGGCCGAGGACGTCGGCGCGACCCGCGCCTTCACGCCGGCCGACCTCGAGCCCGATGAGGACGTCGAGGCGACCCGGGCCTTCACCCCGGCCGACCTCGAGCCCGACGAGACGCCACGCCGTCTCAGGTTCCGCCCCGGCGAGAGCTCGCGCTCGGTGATCCCGCCCGCCTCGCAGGCCGCCAACCGCCGGGCCTCCGAGTAGCCCGTCCGCCGCGCTCCGCCGCCGTGCGCGTGATCGATCTCATGCACCTCGGCCGCGAGCGCGTGATCGGCTGCTGGCAGGTCGACGACGTGCTCATCGACCCGGGCCCGAGCTCGTGCCTGCCGACGCTGCTCAGGCGCTCGGCGACGAGCCGCCCGCGGGCGCTGCTGCTCACCCACATCCACCTCGACCACGCCGGGGCGACCGGCACGCTGGTGGAGCGCTGGCCCGAGCTCGAGGTCTACGTGCACGAGCGGGGCGCGCGGCACATGGCCGACCCGGCTCGGCTGGTCGAGAGCGCCAGGCGCCTGTACGGCGAGGACATGGACCGGCTGTGGGGGGAGATGCTGCCCGTGCCCGAGGCCAACCTGCACGTGCTGAGCGGCGGCGAGCGAGATCCTCGACGGCGCCTTCGAGGTCGCCTACACGCCGGGTCACGCCTCCCACCACGTCTCCTACCGGCACGACGGTACCGCGTTCGTGGGCGACGTCGGCGGAGTGCGGATCACCGCCGACTCGATGACGATCCCGCCCACGCCGCCGCCCGACATCGACGTCGAGGCCTGGCACGAGTCGATCGCGCTGATCCGCGGCTGGAGCCCCGAGCGGCTGGCCATGACCCACTTCGGCGCCGGCGAGGACCCGCCGGCTCAGCTCGACGAGCTCGACGCGCGGCTGGACGAATGGTCGCGAGCTGGCCCGCGACCTCGACCGGGAGGCGTTCATCGCCGAGGTCCAGGCCAGATCCGCGCGCGACGGCAGCGCCGAGCAGGCCGAGGCCTACCAGCAGGCGGCGCCGGTCGAGCAGCTCTACGCCGGCTACGAGCGCTACTGGAGCAAGCGCGAGCTGACCAGCCGAGTCGCGAGCCGCTGCCGGACGCGGCGGTATGCTGGCGCAGGATGTCGCAGACGGTGGAGCTGCCCCGCGTGCGCGAGCCGGGCGGCGGACTGGGCGGCCACTGGCGGGTGGTCGTCCTCAACGACGACTTCAACACCTTCGACCACGTGGCCGAGACGCTGGCCAGCGTGGTGCCCGGGGTGACCCTGGCCGACGGCTACCGGATCGCCGACCAGATCCACAACCGCGGGCTGGCGATCGTCTGCAGCGGGCCGCGCGAGGACGCCGAGCGCTACTGGGAGCGGCTCGACGACGCCGGGCTGACGATGGGCCCGCTCGAGGAGCGGCTAGGCGGCCGGCGGCGGGGCTCAGGCCGCGCTCGAGCGCCGCCGCGGGGAGCCGCGCTGCGCGCTGGGCAGCGTCTTGGCCGCCTGGCGCTCGGGGCTGACCCGGACGACGTTCCAGACGATGCCCAGCCTCTCGAGCAGGGCGATCACCAGCCCGGTCGGGTCGGCCATGCGCTCCCAGAAGCGCAGGCCGTGGAAGGCCGAGGTGGGGAAGGCGTGGTGGTTGTGGTGCCAGGCCTCGCCCATCGACAGCGGGGCCAGCCAGAAGACGTTGCGCGACTCGTCCTCGACGTCGAAGCGCTTGCGGCCGAAGAAGTGGCAGACCGAGTTGATCGACCAGGTCACGTGGTGCAGCAGGAACACGCGGACGAAGCCGCCCCACAGCAGGGCGGTCAGCGCGGTGCCGATGCCGCCGCCGACGATCCAGCCGAGCGCGAACGGGATCGCCAAGCCCGAGCACGACCCAGACCCAGAACAGCTTGTCGACGGCGCGGACCACGCGGTCCTTGACCAGGTCGGCGGCGAAGCGCTCGCGCTCGGCCGTGCCGACGGTCTCGAACAGCCAGCCGATGTGGGCGTGCCACAGGCCCTTGACCGCCGCCGACGAAGCCCGGGCCGCTGAGGTGCGGGCGAATGCGGGTCGCCGTCCTGGTCGGTGAAGGCGTGGTGCTTGCGGTGGTCGGCCACCCAGGTGATGACCGAGCCCTGGACGGCCATCGAGCCGATCACGGCGACGATCGCCCGGAAGGCCCGCGAGGACTCGAACGCCCGGTGGGTGAACATCCGGTGGTAGCCGAGCGTCACGCCGAGCGCGGTGATCACGTAGAACCCGACCAGCAGGCTCAGCTCCAGCGGGCCGATCGCGCGGTTCCAGAGCAGGACGATGGCCACCACCAGGCCGACGAGGGGCAGTGGGGACGCCGATCAGGTTGACGATCTTGTGAGCGCGGCTCATCGTCTACAGAGTTTACGTGTCAAGTTCCGCAGATTTCTCCTACTACTCTGATGAGGCGATTCGGGCAGGAACTTGTACGATGGGTATGAAATATGGCTGACCAGCCCTGGCATGAGCTGCCGCCGGAGATCGTCGACGTCCTGCGGCCCGATCCTGGCCGAGGTCGCCGACGAGATGATCGCAGGCCGTGGCCACGGTGCCGGCCTACGCGCGTCCGCTCGAGGGTCCGTTCGGCGAGGGGATCCGCGAGGGGGTGCAGGAGGCGCTGCGCCACTTCCTGGCCGAGATCGAGGCCCAGGGCCCGGTGGCGCGGCCCGACGTCTACTCGGCGCTCGGGCCGCGGGGAGATGCGGGCCGGGCGCAGCCTCGAGTCGCTGCTCAGCGCCTACCGGATCGGGCGCCCGCGTGGCCTGGCGGCGGTTCGCCGCGGCCGGCGTGGAGGCCGGGCTGGAGCCGGACGTCCTCTACCTGCTGGCCGAGTCGATCTTCGCCTACATCGACGTGCTGTCGGCCGAGTCGGCCGAGGGCCATGCCCTCGAGCAGTCGGCGGCGGCCAGCGAGGCCGAGCTCCGCCGGCGCCGCCTGGTGCGGCTGCTGGTCCGCGAGCCGCCGCCGGACCCGGCGGCGGTCGAGGCGGCGGCGGCCGAGCGGGCTGGCCGCTGCCGCGCACGCTGGCCGTGCTGGCGATCGAGGGCGAGAGCCGCGCCGCGGCCGTCGCCCGGCTCCCGCGCCGGCACGATCAGCGAAGTCGATCGGCGAGCTGACCTGCGCGCTGGTCGAGGACCCGGACGGCCCCGGGCGGCGCGCCGTCGATCGAGCGGGCTGTCGAGCTGGCCGGGGCCCGGGCGGGCTCGGCACGACCGTCGACTGGACCGCGGCCCGGATCAGCTTCGCCCGCGCCCGGGCGGCGCTCGAGCTGGCGCCATCCGACGGAGCCAGCGCTGGTCGTGGCGGCGCGAGCGGACCGGCGAGCTGCTGCTGCGCAGCGACCCGGGGCTGGCCGGCGAGCTGGCCGCGGAGCGCCTGGCGCCGCTCGACGGGCCTCGTCCGCGGGCTCGCGCGAGCGGCTGACCGAGACGCTGCGCGTGTGGCTGGCCGAGCAGGGGCGCCTCGGGCAGGTGGCCGCGCGGCTCGGCATCCACCCGCAGACCGCGCGCTACCGGCTGGGCCGGCTGCGGGAGCTGTTCGGCGAGGCAGCTCGACGACCCCGACGGCCGCTTCTGGCTGGAGCTGGCGCTGCGGTCGCGGGTCGGCCGCGCCGGCCGCTCAGGCCGCGGCCTGGGGAGCGGGCTCGGTCGGCTCCGGCTCGGGCTCGGCCTCGCGGCACCTCGGGCCCGAGCGCGCCGGCGGCGATCTCGTCCGCCCAGGCGTAGTCGATCGGGACCTGGTAGCTGCCCATGTTGCGGGCCCGGAACTCGATCATCTCCGGGCCGTCCCAGTAGCGGTACCAGTCGGTCTTGCTGCTCGAACCAGGTCATCTGGGTGATCTTGTAGCGGTCGTCGTTGTTGACGTGGACCTGGTACTGCGTGGCGCCGTAGCGCAGCGCGACGGGGCGACCCGGGCGACCTCGGCGGCGAACGAGTCCTGGCGCAGGACGGTGGCGTACCACTGGACCCAGACCAGATCGGCCATCGGCTCTAGGCTCCCACCTCGGCGCGGATCGCGCCGGGTCCGTCGGCCGTCTTGCCCTGCCCCTCGTCGGTGGCGCCGACGAGGATGGCGATCTTGCCCAGGTGCTTGTTGTCGCGCAGCAGCTGGTGGGCCTCGGCCACGCCCTCGAAGCCCATCGTCTGCCACAGCACGGGGCGGATCTTGGACTCCTCGATCAGCTCGTTGGCCTTGGTGGCCTCCCAGGCGTTGGCGAAGTGCGAGCCGATGATCTCCTTCTGGCGCATCCACAGGTAGCGGACGTCGAAGTCGAGCTGGTAGCCGGAGGTGGCGCCGCAGATGACCACCTTGCCGAACGGCTTGACGACCAGCACCGAGGTCGGGAAGGTGGCCTTGCCCGACGTGCTCGAAGACGATGTCGGGCGGGCCGCCGAGCAGCTCCTCGACCGCCTTGCCGAAGCGGCGCGACTCCTTGAAGCGGGCCTTCTCCTCCTCGGCGTCCTCGCCGCCGCGGCGCATCATGCCGCTGAACTCCGAGCGGTTGATGTAGCCGACGGCGCCGAGCTGCTCGATCAGCCGGCCCTTCTCGTCGCTGGAGACGACGCCGACGGCGTCGGCGCCGGTCATCGCGCACAGCTGGGTGGCGAACACGCCCGAGGCCGCCGGCGGCGCCCCAGATCAGGACCCGGTGGCCGGCCTGCAGCTGGCAGCGGTCGATCAGCATCCGGTAGGCGGTGAAGTAGGTCAGCCCGTAGGAGGCGGCCTCCTCCCAGGCCAGGTGCTCGGGCTTGGGCAGCAGCTGCTGGGCCTGGACCTTGCAGAACTGGGCGAACGAGCCCCAGCTGGTCTCGTAGCCCCAGATCTGCTGGCTGGGCGCGGCCAGCGGGTCGAGGCCGTGGACCTCGGGATCCTCGTAGGAGGCCTGGTTGCAGTGGATCACGACCTCGTCGCCCGGGCTTCCAGCGGGTGACGCCCTCGCCCACCTTCCAGACGATGCCCGAGGCGTCCGAGCCGCCGATGTGGTGGTCCTCATTGGGGTGGTCGCCGTAGCGCCAGACGCCGACCGGCTCGCCCGAGGGCCGCCCAGACGTTGTTGAAGTTCACCCCGGCCGCCATCACGCGGACGATGACCTCGAAGGCGCCGGGCTCGGGGACCTCGATCTCCTCGAGCTGGAAGGCGTCGATCGGCTCGCCCTGGCGCTCCTCGCGGATCACCCAGGCGGCCATCGTGGCCGGCAGCTCGCCGGGCTCGGTGTCGACGTGTGCGACTTGAGCTGAATCGACGGCCATGGGCCGGGGATGCTACCCGGAAGTACTCCGGTACCGGTCGCCGGCGCGCTCAGACCAGCGTGAGCTCGGCGTCGGCCTCGGCGGTGCCGTCCGAGCCCTCGGGGGCGTTCTCCGGGGCGTAGGCGCGGGCCGCCTCGGCCCGCGAGCCGGCGGTCTGGATCAGGACGACCGCGACCACCGCGCCGATCACGGTCACGGCGCCGCCGATGGTCAGACCGGTGCCGAGCGCGGAGACGAAGGCCTCGCGGACCGCGGAGACGATCTGGGGTGTGGCGTGGTGACCGGCGCCGGCGCTGCCGCTGCCCAGTGCGTTGGCGATCGCCGACCGGGTCGCGGCGGGGACGTGGGGGAGGAGCTGATCGAGCTTGGAGCGCCCGATGGTGGCCACCAGGGCGCCCATCACGGCGACGCCGAAGGTGCCGCCGACCATCCGGCTCATCGACAGGGCGCCGGAGGCCACCCCGGCCTTGGTCCGGTCCACGGCGTTCATGGCCGCGGTGCTCATCGGCGACATGACCAGTCCCATGCCGACGCCCATGAGGATGAAGCCGGGCAGCAGGAGCCCGTAGCCCGTGTGCACGCCCAGCCTCGACTGCAAGAACAGGGCGGTGGCCACGACGAGCAGCCCGGCGGTCATCAGCGGCCGGGGGCCGATCCGGTCGGTCAGCCGCCCGGCCAGCGGGCCCATGACGATGATGACCAGCGTCGAGGGCAGGAATCTCATCCCGGCCTGGAGCGGCGAGTAGTGCAGGATGTTCTGCATGTAGAGGGCGAGGAAGAAGAACTGGGCCAGCATCGCGAAGGAGACGATGAAGCCGACCACGTTGGCGCCCAGGAAGGAGCGCGAGCGAAAGAAGTTGAAATCCACCATCGGCGCACGGACGCGGAGCTCGGCGTACACGAAGGCGCTCAGCCCGAGGAGCGCAGCGGCGAACAGGGCGATGACCCGGGGGGAGCCCCAACCCCAGGTGTTGCCCTCGACCAGGGCCAGGACCAGGGTGGTCAGTCCCACCGTGATCGCGGCGATGCCGGCCAGGTCGACGCGCCGGGAGACGGTCTCGTCCCGCGTCTCCCGCGCGGCGAACAGGGTCACGGCCAGGGCGATGACGGCGATCGGCGGGTTGATGAAGAAGATCGCCCGCCAGCTCACCGACTGGGTGAGGAAACCGCCCAGCACCGGGCCGATGGCCAGGGCCATGGCGCTCACGCCGGCCCAGGTCCCGATCGCCATGCCGCGCTGATGCGGGGGGAAGGCCTGGGTGATGATCGACAGCGTGGCCGGCATCATGAACGCGGCGCCGATGCCCTGGACGGCCCGGAAGGCGACCAGCGCCGTGTCGTCGGGGGCGAAGCCGATCGCCGCGCTGGAGATGCCGAACACGACGACGCCGAACAGGAACATCCGGCGGCGGCCGAAGATGTCGCCGAGCCGCCCGCCGGTGACCATCAGCACCGCGAAGGTCAGCGTGTAGGCGTTCACCGTCCATTCGAGCGCGGACAGCGAGGCGTGAAGGTCGCGCTGGATCGACGGCAGCGACACGTTCACCACGGTGTTGTCGAGCATCACCATGAACAGTGCGAAGCACATCGCGCCGAGCGTCCACCAGCGGCTGTTCTCCTCGGTGACGAGGCGGTGGCGGTGGGCGAGGAGTCGGGTGGTCAAGGTCTCAGGTCCCTTCGGGTCGGCAGACGGCGATCTCGGCCCGCTGGAGCAGCTGCGCGAGCGCTCCGGCGAGGGCGGCTCGCTCGTCATCGGTCAAAGTGGTGGCGAACTGCTCGAGGCCGTTCAGCCGGCTTGCGTTCAGCGTGCGGATCACGGCGCGGCCGGCCTCGGTCAGGCTGACGCGCTTCATCCGCCGGTCCTCGGCATCCTCATGGCGCTTCACCATCCCCCGCCGGACCAGATCGTCGACCGTCCGGCTGGCGGCGGCCAGCGACAGGGGCACGCGCTCGGCCGCCTCCTTGAGGGTCAGCTCGCGGCTCGCGTCCTCGAGCTGGTGCAGGAGCTTGATCTGGGTGATGGTCAGCTCGAGCACGCCCATGGCCTCGAACAGATCGGCGTTGCACGTCTTGTGCAGGTACACGACCAGCGCGTACAGGTCCGCGGCCAGGTCGGCTCCGGTGGGCCCCGCGGGGCCCGCGGCGGGGAGACCGGGGACCGGGGCCGCGGGGGTGGTCCCGGAGCTTGTCAGGCTGGTTGCTTGCATGCATGCAAGTATTGCACACAAGCTGTGTTTGTGCGACTGAACGGCATGTCCTGCTCGGCATGTCCTGCCGGCAATCCGCGTGGTTGGCGGGGGCTCCGTCCCTAAGTTGCGCATATGGCAACTTAGGGACGGAGGTTCCGTCCCGAGTCTCGATTGGTGCTCGGTCGTGGCGAGCCGGAGGGGCCGGCCCGGCCCGCGCCGAGGAACCCGCTAGGGCTGGAGCAGCTGGTTGCTCGAGTTGGCCCGCTCGTGCCCGACGTGGATCGAGGCCGAGCGGATCGAGGGCTGGACCGAGAGGGCGGCGTCCGTCCCGCCCTGGCCACTGGTGCCGACGGTGTAATCGCCGGGGCGGAAGTTGACCGCGACCTGGGTCGTGCCCTGGGGGTTGATCGGGGCGGTGCTGGCCAGGGGGTGGCTCTGGCCAGCACGAGAGATGGCCAGCGCCTCGGCGCTCGAGGCCTGGTTGGTGACGATGAACACCACGGGTCCGGCGCCGACCGCAGACGGCGAGACCGAGACCCGAGCGTCGTTGACGTACACGGTGAGGTTGACGGGGGCGGGGGAGCGGACCTCAGTGGCCGCCCGGCCGGCGATGCTGCCGCAGCCGGCCATGGCCAGCGCGCTGAGCCCGACCACGCCGATCATCCTGATACGCATTACGCGACCCGGCTCTCCTCTTCCGACCACTGAACTGACCCCACCGGTCTCCTTTGTGGTCGATTCGGCGCGAACCCTATCCCACCTGCGTGTTTGCTACTAGTGCGTATTTCGGGGGCCGCCGGCCAGGGATTCGCGCTCACCGTCGAGGCGGCGCAGCTCAGCCTGCAATTCGTCCCACGATTCCGGCTCGACGCGCTCGTACTCGGAACCGGTCAGCTCCCGCACGCGCTCGACGTAGGCGCTCCAGGCCAGCCGGGTCTCGGCGTCGAGCTCCTGGAGCAGTTCGGCTTCCGGCACAACGGGCATCATCTCGAGACTCCTTCCTCCTGGGACACCGGCGATGCTACCCCCAGCGACGGTCGGGAATGCACTTTCTCAGCCGGGCCGCTGAGCGGTTGGCGACGGCCGGCCGCACGCCGCTCTCTGCAACGGCCGCTGCAAGCCGTCCGGCGCCGGGCGTATCACCCGGGCGATGGAGCTGCTGGGCGCCCCCCTGGCCACGGCCGAGTTCATCGTCCTCGACACCGAGACCAACGGGCTCGGCGGCGAGGCCTGCGAGATGACCGAGGTCGGCGCCGTGCTGGTCGGCGGCGGAGAGCTCCACGACCGCTGGAGCTCGCTGGTGCGGCCGAGCGCCCCGCTGCGCCGGGGCATCCAGCGCTTCACCGGCATCACTCAGGCGATGGTCGATTCGGCCCCCTGGCCCGAGGCCGTCCTGCCCCGGCTGGCCGAGCTGCTCGAGGGCCGGGTCATGGTCGCCCACAATGCGCCGTTTGATCGCCGGGTGCTCCGCCAGGCCTTCGCGCGCGTGGGCCTCGATTGGCCGCGGCCGCCGGTCATCTGCACCGCCGCGCTGGCCCGGGCGATGCTGCCGCTGCAGCGCGAGCGCCGGCTCGGCGTGCTGGCCGAAGCGCTCGGCATCGAGGTCCACCAGGCCCACCGGGCACTGGCCGACGCCGAGACCTGCGCTCGCGTGCTCTGCGCGCTCTTCCCCCGGCTGTGCGCGAACGCCGTGACCGTGGCCGACGCCCTGAAGGCGCTGGCCCCCAGGCGGCGCTCGCGCCCGAGGAAATCCCCGCGGGCCTCCACCGGCTACTTTCCCGGCCGCTCGGACGGCGCCGCGCCCGAGTTCGACCAGCTGCCCCGCGATCCGGGGGTCTACCTGTTCCGCGACGACGGCGGACGCGTGCTCTACGTCGGCAAGTCGGTCTCGATCCGGACCCGTGCCCGGGCCCATTTCGCGCCCTCGGCGGGACCGGCGCAGTGGACCGCCCATGCCAGCGTCGTCGACTACCGCACGACGCGCTCTGAGCTCGGGGCGCTGGTGCTCGAGAACCGGCTGATCAAGGAGCTCGCGCCGCCGGGCAACAAATCGCTGAACCGGCGCGATGACCGGCTGGTCTACATCCGCTGCCGGCTCGACATCCCGTTTCCGATCCTCGAGGTCGGCCCCGATCCGGCGGCCGGACACGCGGTGAGCATCGGGCCGCTGCGGGGCCGGCGCCTGGCCCTCGAGCTGGTCGAGCAGCTCGACAGCCTGTTCGGGCTGCGTCACTGCGGGCGCCGGCTCCCCCGGCGCCAATATCCGTCGGCCTACGGGCAGATGGGCCGCTGCCTCTCACCGTGCCTGGGCGACCTCGACCCGAACCTGTACCGCCGCCGCCTCGATGAGGCCCTGCGCCTGTTCACCGTCACCGACGTCGAGCCGGGCGAGCCCCTGCTCAGACACGTCGCGGCGCAGATGCGCTGCGCCGCGGCGCAGCAGCGCTATGAGCGAGCGGCGGCCCTGCGGCGGCGTCGCCGGCGCCTGGAGCTGGTGCTCGCCGGCCTCGGCGGCGTGCTCGAGGCCACCCACTCGCGACCGCGATTGCTGCTCGGCGCCCACCCTACGCGGCCGGACCTCGACGCCTTCTGGGTCGCCGGTGGACGCTTGGTCGACTGGGGCCCGGTACCGGCAGGGGAGACCGATGAGCTCCACGCGCGCACCGTGGCCGCCGCGGCCCGCGGCGGACGGCTCGGCGAGCTCGGCGCCCACGTCCCGCCGGCCGAGATCGACGAGGTCAGGATCCTCGGCAGGTGGCTGGCCTCCCACCCCGGGACACCGCAGCTGGCTCTTGACCCGCTGCCCGGCCCGGGCGAGCTGGACGCGTTCGTCGCTTCGGGCGGCGCCGCCGCGGCCTCGGCCTCAGGGCCCGGCGAAGGGGAGCTCGACCACGACCGCACGGACCTGGTCGGCGCCAAGGTCGACCACTGACCCGGGCGGAGCCTCGCGCCGGACCAGGGCCAGAGCCAGGGTCCCGAGCGCGGGCGATTCGGCCACGCTGCCCAGCCGGCCGACGATCCGGTCGCCGAAGGTGATCTCGGCACCGCTTGAGACCGGAGCCGGACAGGCGCAGCCCGCGCAACTGCCGGTTGGGCTTGCCGCGGTAGTAGAGCCGGGCCACGGTCTCCTGGCCGACGTAGCAGCCCTTGGTGAAGGAGACGGCCCGGTGGTTGAGGTCGGCCTCCTGCGGGATGACGCTGTCGTCGAGGTCGACACCGTAGCGCGGACGGCCGCTCTCGACCCGCAGGCATTCGGCCACGGCCTCGGAGACCGGCACGGCTCCGGCGGACTGGAGCGCCCGGATGAGCGCCGCGGTGATCTCGGCCGCGCAGAGCAGGTCGACGCCGAGATCGGTACGGATCGCCCGGGCCGGGATCCCGGCCACCTCGATCATCACGTGGGCGTGCTCGGTCTCCGGGAGGGAGTCGGCTCGGGCAACCTGGGCCGAGGCCGGGCCCAGCAACGAGAGCAGCCCGCTCTGCAGTGTGCGCTTGTGCAGCTCGACGTCGTAGCCGACGCTGAAGCGGCGGATCATGTTGAACAGCTCCTGGAGGGCGACGCGCTCGGTGTCGAGCAGCAACCCGTCCCCGGTGTCGAGGACCCGCAGGTCGCCGAGCATCTTGCCCTTGGGGGTGAGAAAGGCCGCGTAGCAGCCCTTTCCCTCGCCCAGCGCCTCGACGTCGTTGGAGACCTGGCCCTGGAGGAAGCCCTTGGCCTCGGCGCCGGCCAGGGCGAGCTTGCCCCGCTCCGAGCGGTCGAGCAGGCCGCAGCCCTCGGTTACCGCCTCGTACTCGCCGGCCAATGGAGCGATGGAGCTCACGTCCGCCAAGCATAGGACCCGGGGCCGGCGGCTAAGGGAATCGCCCCCGGATGCCGAAGTTAAGTTTTAGGGCTACCATAATTATGATGAGTCTGTCACCTGAAACCGAGACCCTGCGCAGTCCCGCGGTGGAGGACTACGCCAAGGCGATCTACGCGCTCGAGCGCCGGGCCGGCAAGCCGGTGAGCACGAACGCACTGGCCGCGCGGCTCGGGGTGACGGCCGCCTCGGCGTCGGGGATGGTCAAGCGCCTGGGCGAGCTCGGGCTGGTCAGCCACGAGCCCTACCGGGGAGTGTCGTTGACCGACGCTGGCCGTCGGGTGGCGCTCGAGGTCATCCGCCATCACCGACTGCTCGAGCTCTACCTGGTCAAGAGCCTCGGTGTTCCGTGGGACCGGGTCCACGAGGAGGCCGAGGTGCTCGAGCACGTGCTCTCCGAGGAGCTCGAGGAGCTGATCGCGGCCAAGCTCGGCGACCCGGTCTACGACCCCCACGGCGACCCGATCCCCAGCCGCGAGCTGACCATCGAGGAGCCCGAGACCGAGAGCCTGGAGGCGTTGCCCGACGGAACCCGTGGCGTGTTCGCGCGGGTCTCCGACTCCGATCCCGAGATGCTCCGCTATCTGGCCGAGCGCGGTATCGCCCCCGGGGCCGAGCTCGAGGTGATCGAGCGCCAGCCCTTCGGCGGCCCGCAGTTCGTCCGCTTCGGCCGCGACGTCCATCCGCTCGGCGGCGAGCTGGCCCGGGCGATGCGGGTGGTAGTGCGGTGAAGCTCATCCGCCAGGCGGCGCTCGAGGCGGCGGTCCAGGAGGGCACGGGAACACTGACCGAGACCGGCCCGTCCCGCTCGAGCGGCTGCTCGCCAAGGGTCGGCTGCGGGCCACGCTGAGCATGCTCGGACCGGCGTTCGTGGCCTCGATCGCCTACGTCGACCCGGGCAACTTCGCCACCAACCTCCAGGGCGGAGCCAGGTTCGGGTACCTGCTCCTGTGGGTGGTCCTGGTGGCCAACCTGATGGCCATGCTGGTTCAGTACCTGTCGGCCAAGCTGGGCATCGCCACCGACCAGAATCTGCCCGAGCTCGTGCGCGTCCACTCGCCGAGCTGGGTCAGCTGGGGGATGTGGATCCAGGCCGAGGCCATGGCCATGTCGACCGACATCGCCGAGTTCCTGGGCGCGGCGCTGGGCCTCAACCTGCTCTTCGGCGTCCCGCTGCTCCCGGCCGGGCTGCTCACCGGGGTGATCGCCTTCGCCATCCTCGAGTTGCAGTCGCGCGGGTTCCGCCGCTTCGAGCTGGCCATCAGCGCGCTGCTCGGGATCGTCTTCCTCGGCTTCCTCTACGAGACGCTGCACATCGGGCCCTCGGTGCACCAATCCCTGGCCGGTCTGGTCCCGGGCCTGTCCGGATCGAGCTCGGTCTACCTGGCCGTGGGGATCGTCGGGGCGACGGTCATGCCGCACGCGATCTATCTGCACTCGGCGCTGACCAAGGATCGGATGCCAGTCCGCAACGACGCGGAGCGCCGGCGGGTGCTGCGCTTCGAGCGCCTGGACGTGATCGTGGCGCTGTCGCTGGCCGGCCTGGTCAACCTGGCCATGCTGGCGGTCGCGGCCAAGCTGTTCCACACTCCGGCGCTCTCGGGGTTGAGCAGCATTCCTGCCGCCCACGCCCAGTTCGGGCGCCTGGTCGGCGGCGGTGCCGCCCTGGCCTTCGCGGTGGCGCTGTTGGCCTCCGGGGCCTCGTCCTCGAGCGTCGGGACCTACGCCGGCCAGGTGGTCATGGCCGGGTTCGTCAACCTGCGCATTCCGCTCATGCTGAGGCGGGGCATCACCATGATCCCGGCGCTGATCGTGCTCGCCCTGGGGGTCAATCCCACCGACGCACTGGTCCTGAGCCAGGTGGTGCTGTCGTTCGGGATCCCGTTGGCCCTGTTCCCCCTGGTGGTGATGACCAGCAGCCGCGAGATCATGGGCGTCCACGTCAACGGCCGGCTGCTGAGCCTGGCCGCATACACGGTGGCCGCCGGCATCACGGCGATGAACGTGTTCCTGATCTACCAGCAGATCGCCGGCTGAGTACGCTTGCTGGCCATGGCCCCGCTGCTGCCGGAGTTCGATCAGATCGTGGCTGAGCTCAGCGACGACTGGACGGATCTCGAGCTCGATCTGCGGATCTTCGACGAGCGACGCTACGTCGACGCGGCCGTGATGCTGGTCAGCGCCAACCCGCAGCCCTACTCCAAGCACGACTGGCATTGGCGCCTGGTCGTGGCCCACCGCTTCGGCCATGGCAGCCCGGTGCCGAGCATCCGCCTCGGACTGAAACTGCTCGACGAGTCGGGGATCGACGGCGAGCTGGCCGTCCGCGAGGTGCGGACCGGGCGGGTCGAGACGACCCAGATGTGGGGCCGGACCGAGTCCGTGCGCGAAGAGTTCAGGCGCCGCCGGGCCCAGTAGCCGATGGCGCGCACCGTCGTCTTCGTCCCCGACCTGCTGTTCGGCTCAAATCTCGTCGGCGCGCTCCAGGCCGGTGAGCACGACGTCGTCCTGGTCTCCAAGTCGGAGGATCTCGCGGGCGCCCTGGCCGGAGCCGAGGTGCTGATCGTCGATCTGACCGCGGAGCCCACGTCCCGGATCGAGGCCGCGAGGCCGTACCTGGGGGCCGAGCCGCCGCGGACGCTGGCCTTCTTCGCCCACGTCGAGCGCGATGTCCGCGCCGAGGCGGAGCGCGCCGGCTTCGATCTAGTCGTACCCCGGTCGCGGATCGCCCGGGCGGCGTCGGAGCTGGTCAGCGGCCTGGCCGACTGAGACTCGCGGCCGGACCAGACTGAGCCGCCTCGCGGCCGACGCCCCCAATCTCGACCCATCCTTCTCGATCTACCAGATCTGGGTAGATCATCCGTCCAGCTGGGTTCCGAGCCGGTTCTCATCGCGGGTAGCTTCGACCCGACTCATCCTGGTGGGTGGCGCTCAACGCCTTAGACGATCAGCGCTCCCCGCCACGGAAGACACGCGCAGGCCTCATCGCGTCTGTGCTCGGAACGGGAGGCATCGACGATGCCCTGCATCAAGTTGCAGTTTGTCCCCGGACGGGGTTTGCTCCGGGTTGGTTTCTTGCTGGCCTGTCTGGTCGGGCTGCTCGGCTTGGCCGCGGGTCCGGCGAGCGCCGCGGGCAGTTTCGGCTGTCGTGGCAGTGCGGTACGGCTGACCGGCTTGGGGGCGGTCAACCTCGAGCCGGCGGTGGCCAACGGTCCGGGAACGCCGTGCGCGGCGGGGAGCACCAGCGTCGTGAACCTGCCGCCACCGCTGAACAGCGCGCTCGGCCTGACCGCGGCCACGGCTCAGACATCGGTTGGCGCGACGGGCGTGACGGCACAGTCTGGCGTCATAGCCCCGCTGTTCCTTGGTGGCCCGGGAGCAATCCAGGTGCAGTCGCTGACCGCCAAGGCGCAGGAAAGCTGCGTCGACGGCACGCCGATCCCGTCTGGCGGCTCGGCGGTGGTCGGGCTCACGGTCGGCGGGAAGTCCTACGGAACCGTCACTTCGCCAGAGACGATCAACGTGCCGCTGGTCGGCACGCTCTACCTCAACCAGACCGTGAGCGGCGCGGGGGACCTGGCCCAGCGCGCCCTTGAGCTGTCCACGCCGGCGGGGACCGATCTCGTCCTCGGCGAGGCGAGCGTTGGTGCCGTCGGCAATCCGTGCACCCCCGGCGGTGGCGGGACCGGTTCCGGCGGCGGAGGTGGTGGTTCCGGCGGGGACGGTGGCGGCTCCGGTGGCGGCGGCCAGCTGGGAGTCTGTCCCAACGGCTCGGTTCTGGTCCCGAGCCAGCAGTACTGCGAGATCATCCTCGCCGGCGGAGGCACGATCATCGTCAGCCGCCCGTTCGAGGGGCCGACCGGCGGGACGGTGCTCGGTCTGGCGGTGGCGCGCAAGCGGTACAAGAGCGGCTGCCTCTACGGGCGCGGGCCGAAGTACGCGATCGTCGGCACCAACCGGGCAGATCGGATCAACGGCACACCTCACGCCGACCGGATCCTCGGCCTGGGCGGCAATGACCGCCTGGCCGGCCAGGGTGGCAACGACTGCATCGACGGCGGTCCCGGCAACGACCGCATCTTCGGCGGTGACGGCCGCGACCGGATCTATGGCGGGACCGGGGCTGACCGGATCTCAGTCCAGAACGGAAGTTCCTACGTCAACGGTGGCCCGGGCAACGACCGCATCTTCCTGGGCAACGGTAGCGACCGGGTTTACGGGGGCCCCGGAAACGACCGGATCTCCGTGGGCCGCGGACGCGATCGGGTCTGGGGCGGTAACGGCAGCGACACCATCAGCGCGGGCAACGGCAACGATTGGATCTGGGGCGGTAACGGCAACGACAAGATCTACGTCGGTACCGGCAAGGATCACCTGTTCGGAGGCGCGGGCAATGACCGCATCTTCGGACCGGGGCTGGTCGTATATACCAACTGTGGCCCGGGCCGCAACGTCGCCTACCTGAACTCGTTCGGGATGGGCTACGCGAGCGCGCACGGCTGCCAGACGGTTCGCAAGATCCACACGCACACGCTGTAGGCCGGGCCTGGATCGGGTGGGGCGGCGGTGCGACGCCGCCCCGCCTCAGCGGGCCGGGGTGAGAAAGGCGGGATCGAACATCGCTTTGAGGTCAGGGCGACGCGACACGATCCCGAAGCGCCTCTCCCAGCTCGCCCAGGCGCGAAGGCGACTCGGGTCGAGCGCCCCGACCTGCCCACCCGGCTCGTGGAAGGCGGGCAGAAGCCCGCGGAGCTCGGCGCCCTGCAGCGCCGGGTCCAGTCCCGGCACCTGACCGGTGAGGGCGCGCAGCCCGGCCCCCGGATCGGCCAGGACCTGCTCGTAACCCTGGGTCAGCGCCCGGACTACCGAGCGTGCGCGGCTTGGATCCGCGCGCAGGCCAGAGGCCGTGGCGCAGAGAATCAGCTCCGGATACGAGGGGGCCCCGAACGCGTCAACCCGGAAGACGTGAAAGCCGGAGGCCCGCCGGCGCAGGCTCACGCCCTCGTCGTTCCAGAACGCGGTGGCCGCGGCGACGCGGCCGGCGAGCAGATCGGCCACCGCGTTGAAGCCGATCGTGATCGTGTGCACGCGCGCGGGGGAGCCGCCGGCTCCGGCCATGACCGAATGGAGCACCGCCGTGTCGCTGGGGACGCCGGTCACCCCGACCGTACGGCCGGCCAGAGCACGCGGTGTCTTAATCCCCGGAGCGGCGATCACGGCGGCCAGCGGCCGCTGGACCAGGGCCATGATCCCCACGATGTCCTGGCCGCGCTCGCGGGCGATGGCCAGGTCGTGGATGTCGAGCAGGGCAAAGTTGGCCCGGCCGGTCTCGAGCAGGCGAATCGAATCGGTCGAGGCCGAGGGCACGACGACGTGCAGGCGAGCGCCGGCGCGGAGGTCGTCGTGGCGGGCGATGGCCTCGTAGATGCCGGCGTGAACCGCGTTGGGGGTGAAGTCGAGGACCAGGGTGGCGCCGGGGGGGCGGGCCGCGGCCGAGCCCGCGCCCCCGCAGGCCGAGAGAGCGAGCGTGGCGAGCAGGGCGAGGAGGGGACCGGATCGGCGCATCGGGCAGGCCAGGATAGGCGCCCGCTCGCGCCTCGTAGACTTGGGCCCGAGCATGCGCCGCCGGGTCACGTTCAGCCGTAATTTCGCGCTTTCTCTTTCGCGCACGTGCCGTTGCTACTGCAAGTACTGCGCGTTTGCGACGCACAAGCCGCATCTGTATGCGCCGGACGAGGTGCGGGAGATCCTCGATCGTGCCGCCGGCCGTCATCGGGCCAAGGAGCTGCTGGTGCTGACCGGCGAGGCGCCCGATCACAACGCGACGGTGGCCGCCCGGCTGCGCGAGTACGGCCATGAGGACTTCACCGCCTACGTGGTCTGGGTGTGCGAGCAGGCACTCGAGCGCGGGATGCTGCCCCACACCAATCTCGGCGTGCTGCCCCGGGCGGACCTGGCCCGCCTGCGCGCTGTGACCGCCTCCCAGGGCTTGATGCTCGAGTCGGTGGCCGAGCGGCTGATGGACACGGTGCACGCCGGCTCGCCGACCAAGCATCCGGCGCGGCGGCTGGAGACGATCGCGGACGCGGGCGAGCTGCGGATTCCTTTCACCAGCGGGGTCCTGGTCGGGATCGGGGAGACCGAGAGCGAGCGGATGGACGCCTTGGCCGCGCTCGCCGCCGTCCACGATCGCCACGGCCATCTGCAGGAGGTGATCCTGCAGAACTTCGTCCCCCATCAGAGCTACTACGGGCGCGAGCCGGCGGAGATCGCCGGTGCTGCGGCCCGGGAGTACTGGCTTACGGGGGTCGGCGACGGGCCGCAGCTGGACGCCCCGTCGTGGGCCAGCGCCGTGACCGTCGAGGACATGAAGCGTCTGGTCGCTGAGGCGCGCCGGCTGATGCCCGGGGTCGGGATCCAGGTGCCCCCGAATCTGTCTGACTGGTGGCCGGAGCTGGTCCGGGCCGGCGCCACCGACCTCGGCGGGCTGAGCGCAAACGGTGATCACATTTCCCCGGAGCATCCGTTCCCGTCGCCGACCCAGGTGCGAAAGCGGCTGGCTCCGGATGGCGTTGCCGTCTCCGAGCGGCTGTGCGTGTACCCGGAGTACATCGACCGGGAGTGGATCGCCGAGCCGGTCCTCGACGTGATCCGCAGCCGTTACTGGTCGTTCATCCCCCGGCGGGGCTCAGGGCGCCGGGCCGAGCTGCGCGTGGCCGACGATCTGGCCCCGCGCGCGATCGAGCGCGCCCGGGAGGGGGCGTCCTGACCGGGGATGAGCTGACTGCGCTGTTCGCCGAGCAGCGGCCGGCGGTGATCGAGGAGCTGCGGGGGGCCGCCGACGAGCTGCGCCGGCGCCTGGCCGGCGAGACGGTCACCTTCGTGGTCAACCGCAACATCAATGTCTCCAACGTGTGCGTGGTCGGTTGCGCGTTCTGCGGCTTCGGCCAGTCCAAGCGCTCCCCCGACGCCTACGAGCATTCCGAGGCCGAGTTCGCCCGCCGGGTCGAGGAGGCCGTCGCGGCCGGGGCGACCGAGATCTGCATCCAGTCGGGCATCCATCCCGACTGGGGGCTCGAGGATTACCTCGGCTGGCTGCGCCTGGCCAAGCGCCTGGCGCCCCAGCTGCACCTGCACGCCTACTCGCCGATGGAGATCGCCCACATGTGCGACGTCAGCGGCCTGGCGCCGCGGGCGGTGTTCGCGCAGCTGCACGAGGCCGGGCTCGGCTCGACCCCGGGCACCGCCGCCGAGGTCCTGCACGACGGCGTCCGCGAGCGCATCTCGCCCAACAAGCTGCCGGTCGGCCGCTGGGTGGAGATCATCGAGGCCTCGCACGCCGAGGGCATCCGGTCGACGGCCACGGTCATGTTCGGCCACATCGAGGAGCCATGGGAGCTGGCCGAGCACATGCGGGTGGTCCGCGAGCTGCAGGAGCGGACCGGTGGCCTCACCGAGTTCGTCCCCCTGTCCTTCATCCCGTTCCACACCCTGCTCGGCCGCACCCACGGGGTGCAGGAGATCTCCCGTGAGGAGAACCTCAAGCACACCGCGGTGTTCCGGCTCGCCCTGGGCGAGACCGTGAGAAACCTCCAGGCCAGCTGGGTCAAGATGGGCCTCGACGCCGCCACCGAAGCGCTGCGCTGGGGGGTCAACGACCTCGGGGGCACGCTGATGGAGGAATCGATCTCGCGCATGGCCGGCAGCTATCACGGCATCCGGCTCGAGCCCGAGGATCTGATCGCCGCGGCACACCAGGCCGGGCGCCCGGCGGCCGAGCGCACCACCCTGTACGACATCCGCCGCCGTTACGCGCTCCCCGTAGCCGCGTAGTGCTCCTGGGCCGATGACCGTCGATCGCGCCCCGTCGCTGTTCGCCGGTGTCGAGCCGCTCGAGGTCTTCGTCGAGCTGCTGGCCGAGGTCGACACCGACACCACCTCGACCGAGTTCTACGACCGGATCTGCGAGGCCATCTGCCGCCTGACCACGATGCGCCGGGCGGCCATCTTCATGGCCGACGCCGGGCGACGCCGTGTCCGCGCCGTCGGGAGCTACGGGACCTCGTTCGCGCAGCTGTCCACGCTGGAACCGAGCCCGACCCTGGTGGCCACGCCGATCGCCCAGCGCGCGCTGGCCGAGGATGAGGTCGTGGTCGTCTCCGAGCGGATCGAGGAGCAGGTGCCGGCGGAGTACGCCGCGCTGCTCGGCATCACGACGCTGGTCTGCACTCCGCTGAGCGCCGCGGGCCGGGCCTACGGCGTGATCTGCGCCGACCGGGGCGGTGGGCGCTTCGAGCTCTCAGACGGCGAGCGGCATCTGCTCTGGACGCTCGGGAAGACGGCCGCGCTCGTGGCCACGGCGCGCAACGCCACCCGTCAGGAGGAGCGCAACCGGCGCCTGGGCGAGCGGATCGAGCTGGCCCGCGAGATCCACGAGCGGGTCATGCAGCGCCTGTTCGGCGTCTCTCTGGCCCTGAGCGCCGAGCGCTCGTTCGATGACACTGAGCGCGAGCGCTGCCGGCTCGAGATGCAGGAGGCCCTTAACGATCTCCGCCGCGCGCTGGAGCGACCGCTGGCCGCGGTGCCCCTGCAGACCGGGACCACGCTGGAGGCCGAGCTGGCCCGGAGGATCGAGACCGGCCAGGAGATCGAGGTCGACTGGGCGCCGGGAGTGAGCATCCCCACCGACATCGAGCCACTGGCCCAATCGGTGCTGGCCGAAGCGCTGCGCAACGCGGCCAAGCACGCCGCCCCGTCGCAGATCACCGTCCAGGTCCGCGCCGACGATGACACCTTCACCCTCGAGATCCACAACGACGGCGTCGGGCCAGGCGCTCGCGGGGCCGGGATGGGCCTGCGCCTGGCCGCCTTCGAAGCGCTCCAGCACGGTGGAGTGATCGACTTCGGTGCCCCGGCCCCGGGGCTGTGGCGGGTGCGGCTGGTCGTGCCCCTGGCGGACGGCCAGCTGTGACGCCGGCGGCGACCGAGCGCCGGCTGCGCGTGCTCGTCGTCGACGATCACGACGTCGTGCACTGGGGCTTCCGGGTCATGCTCGGGGAGCAGCCGTGGGTGCAGCGGTGCCTGGCCGCGCGCAGCGGCGCCGAGGCGCTCGAGCTGCTGCGGAGCTTCCGTGCCGACGTGGCCCTGGTCGACCTGTTCCTGGCCGGGGAGTCGGGCGCCGACGTATGCGACTCGATCCGGCGCGCCTCACCGTCGACACGGGTGCTGCTCATCTCGGGCGCCGGTCGCATGTCGCCGGCCGCGGCGCGGGCGGCGGGGGCCTCGGGCTTCGTCTCCAAGGACTGGGAGGCACGGGATGTGGCCCGCGCGGTCAGGGCGGTGGGCATGGGCATGACCATGTTCGCGCCCACCTCCGAGCAGCCCGCCCCGCTGCTCTCAGAGCGCGAGCGCGAGGTGCTCGACCTGATCGCGGCCGGCTCGACCAACCGGGAGATCGCCGAGCGCCTGTTCCTGTCCCCGCACACGGTCAAGGAGCACACCAGCGCGCTGTACCGCAAGCTGCGGGCGCGCAACCGGGCCGAGGCGGTGCAGCGCGCCCAGCGGGTCGGACTGCTCGGGTAGGTGCGGCCGGGCGCGGCCGGGCGCGGTCGGGTTCAGCGGCGGCGGAGGACCCGCTCGATGACGGGCAGCTTGAACGCGTGGGGCACGTAGCGGGCGGCCAGCATCGCCGTGCGGATGGGGAGGCCGGGCACACCACCCGCTCGCCGTCCTCGAGCGCCTTCGACGCCGGCCCGCGCGGTCTGCTCGGCGGTCACCCAGGCCGGCCGGGGCACCGCCTTCTCGAACGCCTGACCGCCGGCCTGCCAGCCGGCCACGTCCCAGAACTCGGTGGACACCGGTCCGGGGGCCAGGGCGGTCACGGTCACGCCCAGGCCGCGCACCTCCTGGTGGAGCGCCTCGGAGAAGGTGAGCAGGTAGGCCTTGGCGGCCGAGTAGCCGGCGGAGTAGGGCAGCGGCTGCATGCCCGCCGTGGAGGCGACGTTGAGCACCGCGCCCCGGCCGCGCCGGACCATGTCGGGCAGAAAGGCCGAGGTCAGCGCCACCGGCGCCTCGACGAGCACCCGGACCTGATCGAGCTCGCGCTCGGCATCGGACTCGTGGAACGGGCCGCCGGTGGCAAAGCCGGCGTTGTTGATCAGCACCTCGACCTCGAGGCCGAGCGAGGCGATCCGGCCGGGCAAGCGGTCGCGCGAGGCGGCCTTGCCCAGGTCGCAGCCCAGGCGTCTCGGCCCGGATGCCGTGGGCGTCGGACAGCTCCTCGGCCGAGCTCGTCGAGCTTGTCCTTGCGCCGGGCGACCAGGATCAGGTTGTGGCCCCGCGCGGCCAGCTCGCGCGCGATGGCGGCACCGATCCCGGCTGAGGCGCCGGTGACCAGCGCCGCGGATGAGGTCCTCGGTTCGGGCAGGCTCACGGGTTGGCCAGCCTACCGCTCTGCCCACAGCCGCGGGGCCTCGCGCCTTGGGCGTCCCTCCCCCGAACGGGGGGAACTACGTCCCGTAGCCTGTACCTGCGTGCCCGCGCACGGCGTAGGTTGAGCGAGATGAGCTCAACCACCGCGATCCTGTTCCCGGGCCAGGGAAGCCAGACGTCCGACGATGCGTGAGGCGGTCGCGCGCAGCCCGCCCGGACCTGCTCGAGCTCCGTCATCGAGCAGCGTCGGCGAGGATCCCTTTCCCGCGCGCCGGCGAGGGCACGCACTTCGCCCAGCCGGCGATCTTCTGCGCCAGCCTGGCCGGCTGGGCAGGGCTCGGCTCGCCCGGCGGGCGACTTCATGGCCGGCCATTCGCTGGGCGAGCTGGCCGCGCTGGTGGCGGCGGGCGCGCTGGCCGAGGCCGACGGCGCTGAGCCTGGTCGCGCTGCGCGGCCGGCTCATGCACGAGGCCGGCGGAAGGGCGGGGGACGGCGGCATGGTCGCGGTCATGGGGCCGGGCGCGTCGGAGCGGGCCCCGGAGATCGCCGACGCCCACGGGCTGGTCGTCGCCAACGACAACTCCCCTCAGCAGGTGGTGCTGTCCGGACCCCGGGCTGCGCTTCCGGCGGCGCCGTGGACATGCCAAGGACCTCGGGCTGCGGGCCATGGAGCTCGACGTGACCGGCGCCTTTCACTCGCCGATGATGGCCTCGGCGGTACCCGCTTTCGAAGCCGCGCTCGGACGAACATCGAGTTCAGCCCGAGCCGCGGTGACGGTCCTCTCCGCCGTCACCGCGGCGCCGTTCACCGACCCGCGCCGCGAGCTGGCCGAGGCGCTGATCCGGCCGGTGCGCTGGCGCGAGACGATGCTCGCCCTGCACGGGCTGGGCGTGACCCGCTTCGTCGAGGTCGGGCCCGGCCGGGTGCTGACCGGGCTGGCCAAGCGCACGCTGCGCGACGTGGAGCTGGTCAGTGCTTGAGTCCCCGCCCACCGGCGTCACGCGCGCCCAGGCGCCAGCCTCCGCTGGCGCGTCCGGCCCGCGGCGATCTTCTCGGTGGCCACCGCGCTGCCCGAGGGCCGCCTGACCACCAGCCGAGCTGGCCGCGCAGCTCGGGCGTTACCGAGGACTGGATCGTCTCCCGGACCGGCATCCGCGAGCGCCGCCGGGCCGCGCCCGAGGAGCGGCTGAGCGACTACGCCGCGCCGGGCCGGCGCGGCCGCGCTCGAGCGGGCCGGGCTGCCGGCGGCCGAGCTGGACCTGGTCATCGTGGCCACCATGACCGCGGACGAGCTGACGCCCAATACGGCGCCGATCGTCGCCCACGCGCTCGGCGCCGAACGCGCCGGGGCGTTCGATGTCGGCGCCGCCTGCAGCGCGTTCCTGGTCGCGCTGGCCCAGGGCACCGCGCAGATCGAGTGCGGCCGGGCCGAGCACGTGCTGGTCGTCGGGGCCGACTTCATCACCCGCATCACCGATTACGAGGACCGCAAGACCGCGCCCCTGTTCGCCGACGCCGCCGGCGCCGTGGTGCTCGGGCCCGGGTGGCGCCGGACGGGGGGCGATCGGCCCGATCGTGCTCGGCGCCGACGGCTCGCACGCCGAGCACGATCGTCGCCACCCAGACCGAGCGGGTGATCCGGATGGACGGCCCCGAGGTGTTCCGCCACGCCGTCACCCGGATGAGCCGCGGTGACCCTGGAGGCGGTGGCGCCGGGCCGGCCTCGAGCTGGCCGACATCGACCTGTTCGTCTACCACCAGGCCAACGCCCGCATCACCCGCGCGCTGGGCGAGCGGCTCGGGCTCGCGCCCGAGCGCGTGGTCGACTGCATCGAGCCGCTCGGCAACTCCTCGGCGGCCACGCTCCCGGTGGCCCTGGCCGCGGCCGAGGCGGACGGCCGCCTGCGGCCCGGCGCACGCGTCCTGCTGAGCGCCTTCGGCGCCGGCTTCACCTGGGGCGGCGGCGGTGCTCGAATGGGGGGCGCGTGGCTGATCTGCGCCAGGACGGCTGCGCGCTGGTCACCGGCGCCTCACGCGGGATCGGCGCGGCCATCGCCCGCGCCGTGTCGGCCGACGGCTGGCGCGGTCGGGCGTCAACTACCGCGGCGATCGCGACGCGGCCGAGGCGGTCGTGTCCGCGATCGAGGCTTCCGGCGGGCAGGCCGTGCGCCGCTCGCAGGGTGACGTCGCCGATCCCGGACGCCGCGGACAAGCTGTTCGGCGCGCTCGAGGAGCATTTCGAGCGCCCGGTGCTCGGGCTGGTCAACAACGCCGGCATCAGCCGCCGACGACCTCACGCCCTCGCTTGGCGACGAGGACTGGGACGCGGTGATCGAGACCGACCTGATCGGCCGCCTTCCGGCTCACCCGCCGGGCGCTGCGTCCGATGCTGCGGGCGCGGACGGGCCGGATCGTCAACATCTCCTCGGTGGTCGGCCTGCGAGCCAACCCGGGCCAGGCCAACTACGCCGCCGCCAAGGCGGGACTGATCGCCCTGACCAAGACCGCGGCGGTGGAGGTGGCCCGGCGCGGGATCACGATCAACGCCGTGGCGCCCGGGCTGGATCGAGACCGACATGACGGCCGGCGTCGACCAGGATCTTCTGGCGCAGGTCCCCGCGCGCCGAGCGGGAACTCCGGAGGAGGTCGCGGCCTGCGTACGCTTTCTCCTCTCCGACGACGCGAGCTACGTCACCGGCGCGGTGCTATCCGTAGACGGCGGACTGGCGGCGTGAACACACAACTTAGAAAGGAGCAGCACATGTCAGTGACAACCGAGCAGGTGGAGAGCCGCGTCGTCGAGACGCTGGCCAGCTTCGGTCCCGACCAGAGCCAGATCACCCGCGGCGCGACCTTCGAGGAGCTCGACATCGACTCGCTCGATCTGGTCGAGCTGGCCCAGGTCGTCGAGGACGAGTACGGCGTGGTCCTCAAGGGCGAGGACATGAAGGAGCTGAAGACCGTCGGCGACGCCATCGACCTGATCGTGGAGCGGGCCGAGTAAGTGAGCTCGCGGCCGGACAGACGGAGGGTCGTCGTCACCGGGGTGGGCGCGGTCACCCCGCTCGGGGTCGGCGCTGCCGAGCTGCACGAGCGCTGGGCCGAGGGCGTGGTCGGGATCGCCGACGGCGCGGGGGCCTGCCGCGACTTCGAGCCCAAGGACTTCCTGTCCGTCAAGGAGGCCCGGCGGCTCGATCGCTTCTCCCAGTTCGCCATCGTCGCCTCCGGCGAGGCCCTCGAGCCAGGCGGGCTGGGACGGAGGGCGATCCCTATGACCCGCTGCGGATCGGCTGCGTGATCGCCACCGGGATCGGCGGCATCGACACGGTCGAGACCCAGCACGACGTGATGCGCGACCGCGGCGCCAAGATGGTCTCGCCGCTCGGGCATCCCGGCCTACATGCCCAACGCCGCTGCCGCCGCCGTGTCGATGAAGCATGGCCTGCGCGGCCAGAGCTACGGGATCGTCTCCGCCTGCGCCAGCGGTGGGCACGCCCTGGGCTCGGCGCTGCGCATGATCCAGTACGGGGACGCCGACGCCGTGGTCTGCGGTGGCGCCGAGGCGACCCTGACCGAGTTCGGCTTCGCCTGCTTCAACTCGATGCAGGCCCTGTCGCCGACCGGCATCTCGCGACCCTTCGACGCCCGCCGCGACGGGTTCGTGATGGGCGAGGGCGCGGGCGATGCTCGTGCTCGAGGAGGCCGAGGCGGCGCCGGCCCGCGGAGCGACCGTCCTGGCCGAGCTGGCCGGCTACGGCTCCACCTCGGACGCCTTCCACCTGACCGCGCCCGAGCCGACCGGCGGGCCCGCCTCGCGCGCCATCGCGCTCGCTCTGGCCGATGCCGGCGCCGATCCCGTCGAGCTCGACTACGTCAACGCCCACGGCACCTCGACTCCAGCTCAACGACGCGGCCGAGACCGCGGCGCTGAAGCTCGCCCTGGGTGAGCACGCCCGCCGTGTCCCGATCTCCTCGACCAAGTCCTCGATCGGTCACCTGCTGGGCGCGGCCGGGGCCGTCGAGGCGGTGGCCACCATCCGCACGCTGATCACCGGCGTGATCGCGCCCACGCTTGGCTACGAGGAGCCGGACCCGGAGCTCGACCTCGACTACGTGCCCGGTGAGTCCCGGCCGCTGATCACCGGCAACGGCCATCCCCCGCTGGCCATCTCCAACTCGTTCGCGTTCGGCGGGCACAACGTGGCCCTGGCCTTCCGGGGCGGGCTGAAGTGAGCGCCACCGCCCTGACCACGACGGGCCGGCGCCTGAGTCCGCTCGAGCGCCTGGAGGCGCTGTGCGATCCGGGTAGCCTGCGCCTGCTCCGCTCCAGCGTTCGCTCGACCCGGCTGGGGGAGCGGGCCGTCGCCGGCGACGGGGTCGTGGCCGGGACGGGCCTGGTCAACGGGCGGCCGATCGCCTGCTACGCGCAGGACGGGGCCTTCCTGGGCGGGACCCTCGGTGAGCGCCACGCCGACACGATCGTGCGGCTGCTGGGCATGGCGGAGCGGGCGGGGATGCCCGTCGTCTCGTTCGTCGAGTCCGGGGGCGCCCGGATGCAGGAGGGCACCGCGGCGCTGGCCGGCTACGGGCGGATCTTCCGCCAGACCGTGGCCCTGACCGGCCAGGTACCGCAGATCTCGATCGTCTCCGGCGCCTCGGCCGGCGGGGGCGCCTATTCGCCCGCGCTGACCGACCTGATCATCATGACCGAGGAAGCGGCGATGTTCCTGACCGGCCCCGGCGTGGTGAGGGAGGCGCTCGGCGAGGAGATCGACGCGGCCGGGCTGGGCGGCCCCCACGTCCATGAACGCAACGGCGTCTGCCACCTGGTCGAGCGCGATGAGGCCAGCGCGGCGGCACGGGTGCGCGAGCTGCTCGGCTACCTCCCCGCCCACACGGGCGCCGCTCCGATCCGGGTGCCGACACGCGAGCCCGCGCACGCCGATCCCAGCGCGTTCGTCCCCGCCGCGCAGCGCAAGGTCTACGACGTGCGCGACGCCCTGGCCGCGATCATCGACGCCGACAGCCTGCAGGAGCTGCATCCCCGCTGGGCCCGCAACGTGGTCACCGCGCTGGCCCGGATCGATGGGCGCGCGGTGGGCATCGTGGCCAACCAGCCGCGCTACCTGGGCGGGGTGCTCGACGCGGAGGGCTCGGAGAAGGCGGCCCGGTTCGTCGACTTCTGCGACGCCTTCGGAGTGCCTCTGCTGGCCTTCGTCGACACGCCGGGCTTCATGCCCGGGTCGCGTCAGGAGCAGGCCGGCGTGATCCGCCGCGGGGCCCAGCTCGTGCGCGCCTTTGCCTCGGCCACGGTGCCCAAGCTGACCGTGGTCCTGAGCAAATCGTACGGCGGCGCCTACATCACCATGAACTCTCGTGATCTGGGCGCCGACCTGGTCTTGGCCTGGCCCGAGGCCGAGCTGGGCATCATGAGCGCGAAGGCGGCGGTGGGGATCGTCAACCGGCGGGAGCTCCGGGTCGCCGGCGACCCCGAGGCCGCACGCGATCGCCTGGCCGACGCGTACGCGCAGGAGCACCTTCAGGCCCAGAGCGCGGCTGCCGAGGGGTTCGTGGACGAGATCATCGCGCCCACCGAGACCCGGGATCGGTTGGCCATGGCGTTGGACGCCTTCGCCGCCGGCGCCCCGCGCGGCGGCGGTGCCGCCCGGTGATCCTGGCCGGCAAGCGCCTGCTCATTACCGGCGTCATCACCAAGGACTCGATCGCCTTTCACGCCGCCGAGCAGGCCCAGCGCGAGGGGGCCGAGATAGTGCTGACCAGCTTCGGGCGCGTCCGGCGGATGACTGAGCGGGCGGCGGCGCGGTTGCCCGAGCCGGTCGACGTCCTCGAGCTCGACGTGAACCGGACCGAGGACCTGGAGGCGCTGACCGGCTCGCTGCGCGAGCGCTGGGGAGGCGTCGACGGGGTCCTGCATGCGATCGCCTTCGCGCCTGCCGATGCGCTGGGCGGAGCGTTCATGACCGCCCCGGCCGAGAGCGCGATGGCCGCGTTTCAGACCAGTGCCTTCTCGCTCAAGGCGCTCGCCGCGGCGGCCGCGCCGCTGATGGAGAACGGTGGCAGCGTCGTCGGCTTGGACTTCGACGCCACTAAGGCCTGGCCGATCTACGACTGGATGGGCGTGGCCAAGGCCGCGCTGGAGTCCGTCTCCCGTTACCTGGCCCGCGACCTCGGGCCCCAGGGCATTCGCGTCAACCTTGTCTCGGCCGGTCCGCTCGGCACCGTGGCCGCCCGCGGTATCCCCGGCTTCGAGTCGCTGGCCGAGCTCTGGCGCACGCAGGCGCCGCTCGGCTGGGACATGGACGACCCGGGCCCGGTGGCCAGCGCCATCTGCTGGCTGCTGTCCGACTACGCCCGGGCCATCTCCGGAGAGATCGTGCACGTCGACGGCGGCTTTCACGCGGTCGGCGCCCCGCCCCTGGCCTGATCGCCTGAGCGCTACCGGAACAGGTCGTGCTCGGCGTCGCGCAGGAGCGCGGCCGCCCCCGGGCCATCGGCGTCGATCACGTGCCTGCCGGCACCGCCGATCAGGACCGCGGGCTGCTGGGCGTTCTTGGCCCGGGCCAGGTCTGCGGCGCCGGCCAGCTGGTCGGCCACGGCGATCCAGGTCGCCCGGAGCTCGCGACCGCGGGCGTCGCTGCGCCCGCGCCAGTCCTCGAGTGGGCTCAGGCCGGCGCAGCCGATGGCCACGTCGCACTGTCCGTGGCGCCAGGCCCGGCCAAAGGAGTCCGTGATGAGGACGGCGGGCGCGTGGCCGGTCAGCATCTTCAGCCGGGCGCGGATATGGCGGGCCGAGCGGTCCGGATCGGTGGGGAGGAGGATCAGCGTGTCGTCATCGGGCGCGTTGGAGGCGTCGACCCCGGCGTTGGCGCACACGAAGCCATGCGGCGTGACCGCGATCAGCACGCCGTGGTCGGCCCGCCGGACCTCGCGGGTCTCGTCGAGCACGACCTGCACGTGTCGCGGGTCCTTCTCGAGCAGCGTGGCGAGCCCCTGGGCGCGCGGAGTCGGGGTGACGGCCGAGAGCCGACGGGTGCGACCCTCCGCCTTGGACACGACCTTGTGAGCCAGGACGAGAACGTCGGTGGCCAGCGGCCGGTCCTCGGGCATGGCTCGAGCCAGGATGGCGGCCAGGTCAGCGCCGGCCTGGATCTCTGGCAGGCCCTCCAGCGCCTGCGCGCTCAGCATCAGCCCGCCCCGGCCCGGGTGAGCTGCGCGAGCATCCCGCGGGTGTGGGCGGCGCCTCCATGGCGGGCGGCCAGGGTGGCCCTGACCGCGTCCAGGTCCTCGGGCGTGTCGACGTCGAGGGCCAGAGACGGGACCTGCACGGTCTCGGTGCTCAGGCCGGCCTCGCGTGCGCCCTGCTCATGGCGGGCTCGGCTCCCCGGTCCGAAGGCCGGCGGGAAGACATCGGGCGGGGAGAGCAGGAGCGCGTTGGTTCCGCTGCCATGTCGGTCGGGGACGATCAGGACCGACTGGGCGGCGGCGGGCCGGTGGATCAAGGCGTCGATCTCGGCTGCGTCGAGCAACGGGCAGTCTCCCGGCACGAGCAGTACCCGCTCGCCGCCCAGCTCCAGGGCCTTGCCGATGCCGAGCGCAACGGCGTGGTTGTGGCCCTGCTGCTGGTCGGCGACGACATGGGCGAGGTGATCCTGGGCGATCCGCTGGGCACCGTTGTCGGCGCTGACCACGATCACTCCGGCGATGCTCTGGGCGCGCCCCAGCGCCAGGAGGACATCGGAGAACATGGCCTGGACCAGCACCTGCCGGGTGGCCGGATCCAGGGAGGAGCGCAGCCGCTGCTTGGCCGCCCCAAAGCGCTTGATGGGAAGGATGGCCAGGGCGGTGAGCACTTGTCTGCGGACGGGCACTTAGCCCAGAAGCTACTCAGGCCAGCGCGAGCGCGAAGCCGAGCGCCTGCTCCGCCAGCCGCCGGCGCGTCGGCGGCGAATCCATCAAGGTGTCGGTCTCGAGCGTCGGGAGCTCCGCGGTTCGCTCGTCGGCCACGATCCCGTCGAGCCACGGCGCGTAGATGCTGGCCACCCCCCCGGCGTCGGCGGGTAGGCCACGCCAGCGCATGAATGCCTCGGTCGGCCCCTTGACCACCTCCCCGTTCACGATCGGGCTGACGGCGACCTTGGGAGCGTGGCTGGCGGCGATCGCCTCGGTCATTCCGGGTACAGCGAGGATCGGGCCGATCGAGATGACCGGGTTCGAGGGTCCGATGATGATCGCCCGGGCCCTGGCGATCGCCTGGCTGACCTCGGTCGTCAGCCGGGCCGCCCCGCGACCCCGGAAATCGACGTCGAGCACCTCACCCTCACCGCGCCGGCGGATCAGGAACTCCTGAAGTGGCCACCAGCGCCCGGCGCTCAGCACCCGGGTGCGCACGGGTTGGTCGGCCATGGGCAGCACCCGGGCGGTGAGACCCAGAGCGCTGGTGATGGCCTGCTGGGCCTCGGTCAGGCGCTCGCCCTCCTCGAGCCGGCGGGCCCGCTCGAGGCCGATGGCCAGATCCCTGTCGCCGAGGTTGAACCACACGTCGACCCCGAGCTCCCGTAGCCCGTCCATGACCTGAAAAGTGTCTCCTTCCAGCCCCCAACCGCGGGCGTCGATGCGGTCGGCGAGCCAGAAGCTGATCAGGTCGGGGTCCGGGGAGACGTAGGCCCCGTAGAGCTCGACATCGTCTGCCGTGTTGGCGATCACCACCAGCTGATCGCCGCCGGTCACCTCGAGCATTCCCCGCGCCAGCTTGGCCCCGCCGGTGCCGCCGGCGAGGATCACCACCGGTCCTTTACTCATTGAACCGGGCCGGGGGCGCGGTCGGGGCCAGAGGGGCGGTCGGCTTGCCGCGCGCTCGCGCGCGAGGGCGGAGCGGCGTCCCGGTCGGTGGGCAGCTCGGCGTCGATGGCGTCGACCAGGGTCAGGGCCAGGGTGAGCAGCCCGTCGGCCGTGGCGGCGTCGAGATGCGTGGCGGTGTCGCTCGGGAGGTGCGAGCGCGGGGCCAGGCCGGCGCTGTCGAGCGCTCCGATAGTGATCGCCGGGTGGCCGCGCAGCCGCGCTGGGTAGCCCGGCGAGTAGCCGCGACCACGGTGGGGACGGCCGCCGAGCTCTGTGCCCGCGCCCGCGACACTCGCCGCCAGCTCGGCCAGTCGGGGCAGGAAGCGCAGCGGGACGAACGACCCGTCGCTGGTCCACCAGCGGGGCTGTCCCGCTCCGGCCGGGGCCAGGCCGAGCACGATGGCGCCACGGGTTGCGGGTTCACGGCGCCGGGCGCTGAGGTGACGGACGAGCCCGAGCATGGCTCCGTCTCCGGCGCCCTGAAGCAGGATCTCGATCGCCGAGCCGCTGGGGAGGGGCCACGTCGAGGGCCCGGGCCAAGGCCACGGCCAGCGCGGTGCCCGTGGCGTTATCTCCCGCGCCAGGACCGAAGCCCGCGCTACCCAGCTCGAGCAGGAGCGCCGAGCCGAGAACCAGCCCCGCGGTGGGAATCAGTTGCAGGACGGCGATCGTCGCCCCGGTGGCTGCCCGTGTCGCGCAGGATCGGCGGTGACCAGAACCCACAGGCAGGCGATCACGAGACAGCCGAGCCAGCCCGGCGACAGCGGGCCGAGCAGCGCCGCGCAGCCGTGCCGCCGGCCGGCGCAGCGGCCGACGGTGGACCAGGCCCATCCGACCGGAGTCGTAGTTGGCGGTGATGATCAGCCGCACAGGGGGAGAGCCGTGGCCGAGGCGGACTGACCACGTTCTGGCTGGCGCGCTCGGGGTCAGCCGGCGACCGAGCGAGACGCCGGTCAGCGCGTCGCACGAGCACCGAGACCAGAGCGACGATGATGATGGCTCCGCCGACCTTGGGCGAGGCCACGGAGACGAGGCTCCCGGCCAGCGGCCAGGCCGGCGTGCCAGGCATGGGCCAGCGCCCAGTTCGGACGGCACCAGAAGGTCTCGATGATCGCCTCGCGCCGGTCCGAGCGCAGCTCACCGGCCAGCCACAGTGCGGCGCGCCGCTCGGCGTTGGTGCCCGCGCCGCGCGCGGGGAAGCTTGACGAGCCCGGCAGCTGTGTCGGCGCACGCCCATGTCGGCCGATGATCCCAGGCGGGCCGGTGTGACGAGCCGCGAGCCGTTCAGATCGGGTTCACTCGCCGGCGACGAGCCGGTCGAGGATCGTCCATCAACGAGCCGTGAGCGCTCGAGGCCAGGAAGCTGCTTCGCGAGATCGCCCGAGGACGCCGCTCGGGCCGCGGCCGACGAGCTGATGCCGCGCTTCGGGGCCGACGGGCACGAGTCCAGGCCAAGAGCACCCCGACCGATCTGGTCTCCGAAGCCGACGTCGAGGCCGAGGCGGCGATCCGCGCGCGTCCTGGCCGAGCGCCGCCCCGAGGACGCGATCCTGGGCGAGGAGGAGGGGGCGACCGGCGCAGCGGCGAGCTGCGCTGGGTGATCGACCCCCTCGACGGCACGATCAACTTCCTGTTCGGGATCCCGCAGTTCGCGGTCAGCGTGGCCTGCGAGGACTGCGACGGCGGCCTGGTGGGCGTGGTCCTCGACCCGGTCCGCGAGAGTGCTTCACCGCCACCCGCTCGCGGCCCGCCCGAGCTGAACGGGCAGGTGATCGCGGCTCGCGTCGCAGCGACGAGCTCTGGGCCGGCCCTGGTGGCCACCGGCTTCGGCTACGACGCCGAGGTGCGCGAGCGCCAGGCCGCGGTGCTCGCACCGGGTGCTGCCCCGGGTGCGCGACATCCGCCGCGCCGGGGCGGCCGCCCTGGATCTGGCCTGGTGCGCCTGCGGGCGCTACGACGCCTACTACGAGCGCGGCCTCAAGCCCTGGGACGCGCCGCCGGCGGGCTGATCGCCGCCCGGGCGGGGCTCGAGCGTGCAGCACGCTGCCCGAGCGCGGTGAGCGAGCCCGAGGGCCTGCTGGTCGCGCCGCCGGCCGTGGTGGACGAGCTGCTCGAGCTGGTCGCTCGGGCTGGTGAGCGCTCGGCTCGGTCGGTGCCGCCGGTGGACGCGGCGCTCGTCCCCGGACGCGCCATAGCACTCGACGCGCCCCGCGGCGGTGGTGGAACGGTAGACACGATGCCCTCAAAAGGCATTGTCCTTCGGGACGTGTGGGTTCGAATCCCACTCGCCGCATGAGCTCGCCGGCTCAGTGGCGTGCGCTGGCGGCGGTCCGAGCCGGCTCGGCGGACTGGGCGCTCCGGCCAGGTCAGGCGGTGGCCGGCTTGGGGCCACCAGCGACCGGCTTGCTGCCCCGCCGCCGGGCCTCGTCCTCGGGGACCTCCATGCTCCACGTTCCAGCCCTGGGCGAAGCCGATCATGGCGAACACGATCAGCGCCAGCTCGACCGGGATGAGCAGGATCGGTCAGCGAGCCGAGGCGTCGTTGCTGCGAGCCCGCAGCCGCCGAACAGCGACTGGGCGGCGGCGAAGCCGTGGTGGTTGCGGTCGAACCAGCTCGTGCCGGCCAGTGCCGGTGGCGGCGATCACCGCGACGATCAGCAGCAGGATGCCGAGCAGTGGCCGCGATCGGCAGCAGCCCGCGCGCCCAGCGCAGGAAGATGTAGACGGCCAGGATCACGTAGACGAGGCACCAGACGAAGTTGACCGGCTTCATGCCCTGGAGCTTGCTCCAGCCGCCGATGGTCAGGACCAGCATCAGCACCACGGAGGCCAGCAGGATCGAGCACGACGATCAGACGCGTCAGCTTGCAGCTCGCCTTGTCCCGGTTGGGATGGATGACCGTGTAGCCGGGCCTGATGTTCCGAACTTGGGCCACGGCGGGCACGATACCTCTTGCTCGCGCCGCGTGCAGCAGTTTCCGGCCCATAGCGGCGTCGACCCCGGCCCCGGAGGCCTACAATCGGTCCGCGCCGGCGTCTGGAGCAGCCCGCGGGCGTGGCGGAACTGGTCTACGCGCCGGCTTTAGGTGCCGGTGGGCGCAAGCCCTTGGGGGTTCGAGTCCCTCCGCCCGCATCTGGGTCTTTCACGGCAAGCCCAAGAAGGACCACGTACCGGGAGGCAGGGTTCGATGGATACCATCGTCTGGCCCCAGGGGAGTGAGTTAATGGCTATGCGCGCGGTCTCCAAAACCGTGAATCCGGGTTCGAATCCCGGCTCCCCTGCTCAGTGACCTCGCACACCGTCTACCGGACGTTCAACACCTCGCGCCGCCGCGAGTTCATCCGGATCACCGAGGATGTCGCCGAGGCGGTGCGGGAGGCGGGGATCGCCGAGGGCATGGCGCTGGTGTGCGCGATGCACATCACCGCCGGGGTGTGGATCAACGACGACGAGCCGGGACTGCAGGCCGACACGCTCGAGTGGCTGGACAAGGTCGCGCCGCCGAGCTGGCAGGAGCCGGCCAACGACGTGGCCCGCGAGCTCTCGCCCGATCCCGGGCGACTACCGCCATCACCGCGGCGGCGAGGACAACGGCGACGCGCATCTGAAGAACCTGCTCGTCCACCATCAGGTGATCGTGCCGGTCACCGAGGGCCGGCTCGACCTCGGGCCCTGGCAGCAGGTCTTCTACTGCGAGTTCGACGGCGGCCGGCCCAAGCGGCTGGTGATCAAGGTCCTCGGGGAGTAGTCGCTGGAACCCTCGGAGATCTTCGCCCCGGGAACGCTGGCGGGCCAGGTGGCGCTGATCACCGGCGGCGGCACCAACCTCGGCAAGGCGGCCGCCATCGAGCTCCTGCGCTGCGGCGCGTCGGTCGTGATCGCCGGGCGGCGGGAGGAGGTTCTCGAGGCGGCCGCGGCGGAGCTCGGGGACGGCTGCACCTGGGTGTCCGGCGACATCCGCGACGCCGGAGGGCGCCGAGCGATCGTCGGCGGCGTGCTCGAGCGCCACGCGCGGCTCGACCTGCTGCTCAACAACGCCGGTGGGCAGTACTTCGTCCCCGCCGAGGGCATCACCGCCAAGGGCTGGCAGCGCCGTCCAGCGGCTGAACGTCGGCGGCACGCTGGCCATGTCCGAGGCCGCCCACGAGCTGGCCATGCGCCCGGCGGGCGCGGGCACGATCGTCAACGTCACCGTGTCGCCCCACCACGGCATGCCGGCCATGGCCCACACCGGCGCCGCCCGCGCCGCGGTCGAGGCGATGACCCGGGAGCTCGCCGAGCGCTGGGCCGCCGGACGGCGTGGCCGTGGTCGCGGTGGCCCTCGGCCGGCTGGCCACCGAGTCGCTGCGCAAGTACCCGGCCGAGCTGTGGCGCAAGGCGGCCGGCAGAGCGTGCCGCTCCAGCGCCTCGGGGAGATGGAGGAGTACGGCTGGCTGGTCGCCCTGCTGGCCACGCCCCTCGGCCGCGCGCTCTCCGGCTCGGTGGTCACCCTGGACGGCGGCGCTCGACAACTGGCCGGGTCGCTGGCCGCCCGCGGAGCTCACGCGCGACGGCGAGGTGCCGACCGAGGAGCGCCGGCCGCGCGCTGACCCGGGAGGCCCGCGCGTGAACCACGAGGTGTCGCGGTACCATGGCCAGCGCTCGCGGGCGAGGTGTCAACGGTTGCACGGGAGCCTTCCAAGCTCTAGGAACGGGTTCGACCCCCGTCGCCCGCTCTCAAACCAACCCGGTTCCGTGCCTCACGCTGCAAGTCGGCGGCCGCTGTGGCTCATTGAGCGGTCGTTATGATCGGTGCACCACGGGGAGTGGCGCAGTCTGGTAGCGCACCCGGCTGGGGGCCGGGCGGTCGCAGGTTCAAATCCTGTCTCCCCGATCGACAGAGCAATTTCGCACATTGGGGCCGGCGACTCGCGAAGGTCCGTGCCGTGGCTGCCGTGTCCTCATTGCAGCATGGCCAGCCACGAGGCTTCTAAACACACCACCCGGGAATCATGTAGTTTGTGCGAACTATCACTTGAGGATCTATTCCGTCGGGGCGTGGCGGGGGTCCTGACCCAGGGTGTCCGGGGGCGGCGCGCGGCGGACACCGAGGAGGCAACGTATGCGCTTCATCATCCGTCTTAGCGGACCCGTCGTCGTCATGGTGGCAAGCCTGGTTCTGATGTCCGGGACGGCGCAGGCCGCGACGTTCAGCGAGCAGTCGGTCGGCCAGCAGACCTCGTCTGGCTCGCCCGGCTGCAACGTCGACCCGAACGGTTGCACGGTTGGGTCTGCGGGGACGATCACCGGCACGCCAATCGCTCAGGGAACGTTCACGTCGACGTTGACGATCCTCTACACGCAGTACGCGACGGGAAACCCTGGTTATGCGTTCTGTGCGCCTGCGAATGGGAGCGCGACGCTGGTCGATGGTACGAATCCCGCCGACACGATCACCAAGGATGAGAGTGGCCAAGTGTGCGCTTCGAGCTTTGGTAGCGGCGGGTCATACACGTTCATCGGCAACTACACCATCACGAGCGGCACCGGAATCTACTCTGGCGCTACAGGCACGGGTACGGTGAACACGTTCCAGCCCACCCAAACGTCGCCTTTCACTGGGTCAGAGGATGGAACGATCGACACGGCCACGGAGAAGCCGGGCCAAGGCTGCGGCGACAAGAATCACGTCCATCAGGGCCAGGACAAATGCAAATAGTTCGCCGGTCACCGGTGTAGACCAGACGAAGCAGAACGCGGGGGCCGCCTTCGAGCGGCCCTTCGTGCCGGGGGCCCCGGCCAGCAGAACCAGCGGCCTGGACAGGCGAAGCCCGGGCCGCGCTCAACGGGAGTCTCGTCGCCGGGCACCGGTCCTCACCGGGAGATGAGGCGCAGATTAAGAACTCAGGAGCCCCCGTGTATCACTATCGGCGGCCCCGATTGCGCCGGTGGTGTAGCTTCCGCGCGTGGCGAGGGGTAGGGACGAGACGGCAGTTCTGTCGGCGAGCGACATTCATGTCTCGTTCGGCGGCATCACGGCGCTGGATGGGGTCTCGCTCGAGGTGGCGACCGGCGAGGTGCTCGGGGTCATCGGGCCCAACGGAGCCGGCAAGACGACGCTGTTCAATGTGATCTGCGGCTTCGTCAAGCCAGTCTCGGGCGGGCTGGTGTGGCGAGGGCACAGCCTCGCCGGATCCCGGCCCGATCGACTGGCCTCACTGGGCATCGCCCGCACGCTGCAGGGCGTCGGCCTGTTCCCCAACCTGACCGTGCTCGAGAACGTGATGATCGGCGCTCAGCGCTTTCGCAAGGCGCGCTTTGCCAGCACCGTGCTTGGGTTGCCGTGGGCGGACCGGGATGAGGCCGCGCTGCGCGAGCGCGCGCTGGCCAGCCTGCGCAGCCTGGGTTGCGAAGACGCCGCGGAGCGACTGCCGGCCACGCTTCCCTATGCGGTTCAGAAGCAGGTGGCTTTGGCCCGCGCGCTGGCCGGCGAGCCCGAGCTACTGCTCCTCGACGAGCCGGCCGGCGGCCTCGACGCAAGCGAGCTGTCGGAGTTGACCGAGACGATCAGGCGCCTCGGCACGTCGATCGCCGTGATGCTGGTCGACCATCACATGGACCTGGTGACCTCGGTCTGCGATCGCCTCGTGGTGCTGGACTTCGGCCGCGTGATCGCCGCGGGTGTGCCGCCCGAAGTCCGCCAGGATCCGCTCGTGCTCGAGGCCTACCTGGGGCGCGAGGCCGAGGCCCCGAGGACTACGACCGTCGCCGGAGGCTCCGACGATGCTGGCGGTTGAGGGCTTGACGACAAATTACGGCGCCGTCCGGGCCATCGACCAGGTCTCGCTCGAGGTCACCGCAGGCTCGGTCACGGCAGTGCTGGGCGCCAATGGCGCCGGCAAGACATCGCTGCTGCGCACGATCACCGGTCTGGTCCCGGCGCGGGCGGGGAAGGTCACCCTCGACGGCCAGGACATCACCCGCGTCGCCGTTGAGCAGATCGTTCGCCGGGGGGTCTCGCACGTGCCCGAAGGCCGCGGGGTGATCGCCGAGCTCACGGTGGCCGAGAACCTGCGCCTGGGTGGCCTCTGGCGTGGCCGGTCGGCGGCGCCGACGGATGAGATCTACGACCTGTTCCCCCGCCTGCGCGAGCGCGAGCATCAGCCGGCCTCGCGGCTCTCGGGAGGTGAGCGCCAGATGCTGTCGATCGGTCGCGCCCTGATGAGTCGCCCGCGCGTCCTGCTCCTGGACGAGCCCTCGCTGGGTCTGGCGCCGGTGATCGTCGCCCAGATCATGGGCCTGATTCGGTCCCTGGCCGACTCCACGGGCCTAGCCGTTCTGCTCGTCGAGCAGAACGCCCGCAGCGCGCTCTCGATCGCAGGCCGCGGGATCGTCCTCAACCTCGGGCGCGTGGTGGCCGACCAGCCGGCTGCCGAGTTGGCCGCCGATGAGCGCCTCCGCCACGCCTATCTCGGGTTCTAGGCCGTGACCAGGTTCATCGATCTCACGCTCAGCGGTATCTCGACCGGAGCCGTCTACGCCGCGGTTGCCCTGGCCCTGGTCCTGATCTGGAGGGCGACCCGGATCGTTAACTTCGCCCAAGGGGCGATGTTGATGATCACGACGTTCATCGCCTCGGCGGTGATCAACTCGAGCGGTTCCTATTGGCTCGGCTTCGCCGTGGCGCTTGCCTCGGGACTGGTCCTCGGTGCCGCCGTCGAGCGGATCGTGATCCGACCGATCGAGTCCGCGCCGCCGCTCAACGCGGTCATCCTGACCCTGGGTCTGTACACGGTTCTGATTGGCGTGGCGGGCATGATCTGGGGCAACACGCCGCGGTCATTCCCAGCCGCTTTCTCGCTCCAGGGTTATGAGGTGGGGGGCACGCGGCTGCTGTTCACGCCCAATGACTCCTTCGTGGTGCTGGTGGTACTGGGCCTGGCCGGCCTCCTGGGGCTGCTGTTCCGGGCGACGCCAGTCGGGCTGCAGATGCGGGCGGCGGCCTTTGCGCCGGAGGTCGCCCGGCTGCTCGGGGTCCGGGTCGGGAGGATGCTCACGCTTGGCTGGGCCCTGGCCGCCGTGGCCGGGGCGCTGGCCGGCGTGCTCGTGGCGCCCTCGGTGTTCCTCGGGCCGAACAGCTTTGACCCGATCCTCATCAGCGGCTTCGTGGCTGCGGTGATCGGCGGGCTCGACAGCCCGCCGGGGGCGGTGATCGGCGGACTGGCTCTCGGCCTGGCCCTGTCCTATGTGTCCGGTTACGAAGGCTCGTCTCTGGTGCCCCTGGCCGCCCTGGTGATCCTCGTCCTCGTGCTCATGATCCGCCCCGGCGGGATCTTCTCGGCCACTCGGGAGCGGCGGGTATGAGGGTGCGGGCGCGGATTCCCGGCGTTGTGGAGCGCAGCACGCTCATGCGCTCCCTGGGCTGGGTCGTTTTCGCCGGGCTCGTCCTGCTGATCATCACCGAGCTGGCCAGCTCCTACCAGGACCTTCAGCTGGCCGACGGCACGTATTACTTCGCTGCTCTGGCTGGGTTGACCCTGCTGGCCGGCCAGAGCGGGCAGATATCGCTCGGCCACGGGGCGTTGATGGCCGTCGGCGCGTACACGGTCGCGCTCCTCGTCGGCAACGAGGGCTGGGGGCTGGTACCGGCTCTGGCAGCCGCAGTGGTGCTCAGCGCACTGGTCGGGTTGCCGGTGGGCGCGGCGGCGAGCCGTCTGCGGGGTCCGTACCTGGCCGGAGCGACGCTCGCCTTCGCGGTCGGGCTCCCGGCGCTGGCCGACCGCTTCCCGGCCACCTTCGGCGGTGAGAACGGTCTCAGCATCAACCCGCGGACCCCGCCGGCCTTCCTTGGGGCCAGCTTCTCGCTCGAGCAGTGGGAGGCATGGATCGGCTGTGCCGCCGCCCTCGTCGTGCTGTTCGTCCTCTACAACCTCATGCACAGCGGGCTGGGACGGGCCTGGCGAGCGGTACGCGACGATGAGATCGCCGCCGCTCTGTGCGGCCTGCGGGTCGGCCGCCTCCAGACCCTGGCCTTCGTCGTCAGTGCGGCATGCGCGGGGCTCGGCGGCGGCCTGCTGACCATCGTCCTCCAGCTCGCTCAGCCGGGGGCGTTCCCGCTGCAGCTCTCGCTCTCGTTGCTCACCGGCGTCGTCCTGGGCGGCGTGGGCTCGCTGGTCGGCGCGATCTGGGGCGCGGCCCTGTTGACCCTGCTGCCGAACTGGACCACCGACCTGGCCAATGCCTTCTCGCTGTCGGGGCGGGTGTCGGACAATCTCCCGCTCCTCATCTACGGGGCGATCCTGATCGGGGCCATGATCGTTTGGCCCAGCGGCATCCAGGGCGGAGTGCGTGCGGTCGGCCGACGAGTGAGCCGGGCCTGGCTCAGTCGGCGGGCGCCGGCTGCGGAAGGCGCCAGCGGCTAATGGGCGCCCCGCGCGCGTCGACCCGAAGAGCCCGGCCCCGCCGAGGCGAAGCGAGCGCCGGCGCCGCCGAGCAGCGCGGCCTCGATCTCGCGCAGCCGGGCGTGATCACCCCGGATGCCGAAGGCCGCATCGTTGTAGAGGAACGCCTCGGCGAGACGCACGATCGCGTAGGCCAGCGTCTCGGGGTCAGCCGGGGGCCGGTAACCGCCGGTGGCGATCTCGGCCGCAATCAGGTCGGCGACGCAGCTGACCGCCCGCGGCTGGACCGGGCCGCTGCTGCTGGTCAACACGCGCATCGCCGCGGTTCTCTCCTGCTCGAGGTACCGGCGCAGGGCCGAGGACCCTGCCAGGACACGATTGATCCGGTCGAAGACCTCGAGGAGCCCATCGACACCCCGTCGACGAACGCGCCGCCGCGTCGCCTCGACGAGATGCTCGAGCTCAGCGGCGATGATCTCGCCAAGCAGCCGATCTCGGGAGCCGAACCAGCGATAGATCGTCGCTCGCCCCAGGCCCAGCTGCCGGGCCAGCACCGTCACATCGACGCGCTGGCCGTCCAGGTACTGCCGGCGAGCCGCCCGCACGACGTCTTCCCGCGTCGCAGTGGCCGGTCGCCCTCGTTTAGCTCCGGTTGCCACAAGCACGGCGGAAGTCTAGTGTTCGAGACGTCTGAGGCAGAACGTATCGAAAGCCCTTACGGGCAATCGCCATTCGAGGAGGAGAACAGAGATGGCCAAACCCAAGAGGCTTGCCGCCACGGTCGTGGCCGTCGCGGTGGCCCTGGTTGTCGCGAGCTGTGGCTCGTCGAACAGCAGCGGCGGTAGCGGCAGCACCCCCGGCGTCACCGCCACGAGCATCACCTTTGGCACCCATCAGCCGCTGACCGGTCCGGCGGCTCCGGGCTACAGCGAGATCGCCCCGGCGTCTCAGGCCTTCTTCGATTACGTGAACGCCCATGGCGGGGTCTACGGCCGGAAGATCCACCTGACCATCAAGGATGACGCCTATAACCCGACCAACACAGTCAATGTCGTCCACCAGCTCGTGCTCCAGGACAACGTGTTCGGGATCTTCGAGGGACTCGGTACCCCGACCCACACCAAGGTGGTCGGTTTCCTGAACGCGTCGAAGATTCCCGACCTGTTCGTGGCCTCGGGCTGCCCGTGCTGGGACAACGGCACCAGCCAGCCCTACACGTTCGGCTGGCAGCCCAACTACACGATTGAGGGCAAGGTGCTGGGTCAGTACCTCAAGCAGCACTTTGCCGGCCAGAAGATCGGCGTCCTCTACCAGGATGACGACTTCGGCCAGGGCGGCCTGGCAGGCATCGAGGATGAGGTCCCCGCCGCCGACATCGTGGCCAAGGAGCCCTACCAGTCCGGGGTCACGACCCTGGCTCCACAGGTGACGGCGATAAAGGCCGCGAAGGCGACGGTGATGGTCGACTTCACGGTGCCGATCTACACCGCTATCGCTCAGCTCACTTCGTTCACGCTCGGCTACAAGCCCCAGCTGGTCGTTTCCAACGTGGGCATCGATCCGACCACGGTCGGCGGCCTGCTGAAGACTGTCTCCAAGGGCAAGGCCTCGGGCACCGGTCTGATCGACGGGGCGATCACCGACGGGTACCTGCCTTCCTCAAGTGATCTGTCCAACCCCTGGATCGCGCTGTTCAAGAAGATCCACGACCAGTACGACGCGAGTGCTCCGTTCGACGGCAACGTCGAGTACGGGATGGCCAATGCCTTCACCCTGGTCCAGGCTCTGAAGGCCGCGGGCAAGAACCTGACCCGTCAGGGTCTGGTCAAGGCGGTTGAGAAGGACGGCGGGTCGTGGAGCGGCCCGGGCCTGGTGCCCTTCCGCTATACGACCACCCAGCATGGTGGCTACAGCGGGGTGCAGATGGCCCAGGTGCGCGCCGGCAAGATCGTCGCGTTCGGCCAGGTGCTGCGCACGGACCCGACCGCCAGCAGCCCGATCACGCCCTACACCACCCCGCAGCCGGCGCCACCGGCCAGCGGCGTACCCAGCAACTAGGGACTCAGTCACCGGGTCGGCTTGCCGGCCCGGTGACGCCTCCCGCTGACGGCGGCTTCGAGGTCGAGCAGACCCTGCTTGCGGTGTAGGCCACCGCGATACCCGGTGAGCTCGCCATCGGCGCCCAGGACGCGGTGGCAGGGCACGATGATCGGCACCGGGGTCCGGCCGACGGCGGCTCCGACGGCGCGAACCCGGTCCCGCCGTCCGAGGTCCTCGGCGATCTTCCCATAGGTCGTCGTGGCGCCGAACGGGATGGCCAGCAGCTTGGACCAGACCGCGCGCTGAAAGGGTGTGCCGGCCAGGTCCAGCTTGAGCTCGAAGCGCTGGAGGGCTCCGGCGAAGTACTCCTCGAGCTGGCCGACGGCGGGCGCCAGGCCCTCGCGGTCATGGGCAGCTTCCTCGAGCGCCCCCACATGGCCGGGGAAGTGGATGGCCCGCAGGCCGGCTGCGCCGGCGACCAGGGTCAGTGGCCCGATCGGGCTCTCGCAGATCGTCCAGCGGTAGCCGGAGCCGGACGGGTCGGCGGCAGTAGCCGCGGGGTCTCTGGTCGGGGTGAAGGTAGTCATGAGGATCTAACGACTGCGCGGTCCCGCGCGTGAGATCAGCCGGCGAAAAACCGGCTGAGCTCATCCGCGACAGTCTCCGGCTCGTCCTCGATCAGGAAATGGGTGGCCTCGACCGGGCCGCCGCGCAGATCAGGCGCCCACGGCCGCCAGACGCCCAGGACGTCGCCATAGAACAGCTCTAGGGCTCCGCGGGAACCCCACAGCGCCAGCACGGGACACCCGATCGATCCGCCGGCGGCGTCATGCTCGACGTCGATTGTGGCCCCGGCTCGGTAGTCCTCGCAGATAGCCTCGATCGTGGCCGGATCGGACAGCTGCTGGCGGTACACGTCCATGACCGCGGCCGGATAGCGCCCCGGCGCCGTCCCGAGGCCGATTCGCCGCAGATGTTCATCGAGGAACGAAGCCGGGTCGGCGGCGATCATCCGCTCGGGCAGCGGGGCGGCCTGGGCCAGGAAGGACCAGTGCCAGTAGACGACGGCCGAGGTGCGATCAAGCCGTCGCCACACCTCGGCGGTGGGCACGATGTCCATCACAGCCAGGCGCTCCACGCGGTCGGGATGGTCGATGGCCATCCGGTAGGCGACCCGGCCCCCGCGGTCGTGTCCGGCGACGCCGAAGCGCTCATGGCCGAGGGCGCCCATGGCCGCGACGAGGTCCTCAGCCATGGCCCGCTTGCTGTGCGGGGCGTGATCCTCCGCGGGCACGGGGCGAAACGACTCGCCGTAGCCGGGAAGGTCGGCCGCGACGACGGTGAAGTACTCCGCCAGCCGGGGACCGGCGTCGCGCCACATGAGGCTGGTCTCCGGGTAGCCGTGCAGTAGGAGCAGGGGCGGCCCCTGACCGCCCACCAGGGCGAAGATCCTGCCCCGCGGCGTGTCCAGGCTCCGGCGCTCAAGGCCCGCGAACATGCCGCCATCCTAAGGCCCGGGAAGGCCGGGCCGACCGGTCAGGGCGGGGATCCACCAGGTCAGCTCGGGAGCTCCCAGGCCAGGGCCGACAGGTTGTCGATCAAGGCATCGGCCGCGGTGAGCTGAACATCGGGGTGCGTGGTCCGCAGCGCGATGACCCGCGCTCCGGCCTGGACTGCGGCCTGGACGCCGGTCGGGGCATCCTCCAGCACGACGCAGTCACCCGTGGCCACACCGACCGCTCGGCCCCGAGCAGGAAGCACTCTGGATCTGGCTTGCCGTGGCGCACACACCCCGGTCCACACCCGTCGCACCGGAGCGCTCGAGTCGACCAACGTGCCGTCGAGATCGACCAGCAGCGCCGCCGCTCCGTCCACGAGATCCTGGGCGGTCAACTGGGGTGGAGGCCACCGTCGATGGGAGTGACCAGCGCCACCCGGCCGGACAGCGTCTCGATGGCGGCGTGGCTCATGTCGCCGCATTCTGCCCGCCTCGAGACACGGGGTGCGTCGAGGCGCCGCCTCCAGGGTTAGCCGGGCTGCTTGGCGAGCTCGGCCAGGCGCTCTGCTCCCACATCCATGAACGCGGTGACCACCCGGGGATCGAAATGCCGTCCGTTGCTCCGGCAGATCTCCGCCGCCGCGGCGCGGGCGGGCCACGCGCTCTTGTATGGGCGCTCGTGGGTCAGCGCATCGAACACGTCCGCGAGCGCGACGATCCGCCCGCTCAGCGGTATCGCCTCGCCCCGCAGCCCCCGGGGGTAGCCGTCTCCATCCCACCGCTCATGGTGGGTGAGGGCGATCTGTTCGGCCACCTCGAGGACGCGGGAGCTGCTGCCGGCCAGGATCGCTCCACCGATCGTCGTGTGACGCTTGACTTCCTGGAACTCGGCGGCGCTGAGCCGTCCGGGCTTGAGCAGGATCGCGTCGGGAACGGCCAGCTTGCCGACGTCATGCAGAGGCGCCGCCTGGGCGATGAGCGAGGACTCGGGCTCAGGCAGCCCGACGGCCTCAGCCAGGAGCAGCGAGGTTCGCGCCACCCGGCCCGTGTGCGCCCGCGTCCCGCCGTCGCGGTACTCGGCGGCCATCGCGAGGCGGTCGATGACCTCCAGCCCGATCTGCTCGAGCTGCGCTCGAGCCCGGACCGAGTCGATGGCCACGGCCGTGGCGGTGGCCAGGGTCTGGAGCACGGAGATCTCCGCGTCGGTCGGCTCGTGCCGGTAGGCCCAATAGTTACCGATCACCCCGACCGGGTCGGTCTCCCGGATGGGCACCATGGCCATGCTCTTCACGAAACTCGCCCGGTAGGCCGCGCCCGGGACGCGGCTATCCCGGTAGACGTCCGGGATGGCCACCGGCTGACGGTGGCGCATCACCCAACCGCTGACACAGTCGTCGATCGGGAAGCGTTGCCCGTTCCACGGAGGGAAGATCGCGTCCTCATCGGCGTAAACGCACTGATCACCGACGCGGAGCACAAGCGTGGCGCCGTCGGCGCCGGTCAGCTGACGGGCCGCCGGGCTGACAACCTCGCGGATCTCATCCAGAGAGCCGGCCAGCGAGAGGCGCTGGATGACCGCGATCAGCGCCTCGTGGTCGACCCGGCCCGGGGGGGCGGGCGGCCACGCAGCGGGCGCAACCCGGCCGCGTCGCGCAGGCCGGGCCCGAAGTTCGCTCTTGATTGCCCTCTGCGCCGTAGACCCTCCGGGCTTGCGCATGCCGGCGATTGTTCAGCGTCGTTCCAGCAAATTGCGCACTTCCGGTCAAAGAACGAACAAATGCACAGGTTTAGTAGCCAACGGGCGACAAGGACAGTTAGCTGCTTCGGTTGGCGCTGGCCCGGCGGCGGGATCGCGAGCTGGTCGCGGAGCGCCTCCGGCGGCTCGGCGTCGCCCGCTGCTCGCGGGGTATCTCGGCCCGGACTACTTCCTTGACCAAGCGCTCGAGCTCGGCCGCCAGGTACTTGGCCATCCGCTCCTCCTCGCGGCGAATCCGGCGGGCGAGCAGGGCGGTCTCCCGGTCGCCCACCTCAGTGGCCAGCGTCTCTATCCGCGTGTAGATGACGATCTCCACATGCTCCTCACGAAGCTCCTCCTGCACGTTGCGCAGATGCGTTTCCGGCTGCGAGGTGACCAGGGCCCGGGCGGTGCCGATCTGTCCCTTGACCGCGGCCACGGTCTTGCCGGCCATCTCGCCGATCGCGTTGGGCACACCGGGGAGGTTCGTCCCCGTGCGGGACTGGCCGCCCAGCTCGCGAATGCGCTTGGCGGTCGCGCGACCGTGCTCGCGAGTCTCCTTCAGGTGCTGCTGGAGGCGTTTCTTGTAGCTGGCCTTTTGCGTGATCGCGATGTGCGCGGTGAGGTCGGCTTCGAGCTCGGCCTCCTTGGCGTGAGCTTCGCTCAGCCACATGATCAGCTTGGTGTCTCTCTGGTTGGGCTCTTTGTCGGTGGGCATGCCTCAGGCCTGCCCGCAGGGCCGACTCGTGAAACACGCGCGTACCACGGGTGCTCCCTCGAGGAAAGCCGGCTCGCCCTGCCCTGAACCTCGTCAGGGGAGATTCTGCGTGCGCTACCTTTTCAACTGTCCGAGTGCCGGAACCCGGCCGGCTCGGATATCGAGTTCGGTTTCAGGTCAGACGGCCGCCCAGCGGTCCTCTGAACGGTCATCGCGTTATCCCGACGATTTCGAAAGGAGACAGATGACTGTTGCCGCTGCCGGAACTCGAGATCGATTCATCCCGGACTACGTCAGCGAGGACACGGCGAGCCTCTTTGCCCGGTTGCAGACGGCTCCCGACCCGCTCGCCCGGGAGGAGCTCATCAGGCGCTTCATGCCGCTGGCTCGTAAGCTGGCCGCTCGCTACCTGAACCCGTACGAACCTTTCGACGATCTCCTGCAGGTGGCCAGTATCGGTCTCCTCGGGGCGATCGACCGCTTTGATCCCGACCGCGGCGTCGGGTTTCCGTCGTTCGCGATTCCCACCATCCTGGGGGAGCTGAAGCGCTACTTCCGCAGCACTGGCTGGTCGGCCCACGTCCCGCGCGGCGCCCAGGAACTGGCGATGCGGGTCGACCGGGGCTCGCGCCAGATCCAGGCCCGGACCGGACGGACGCCGAGCGTCAGTGAGCTCGAGGAGCATCTCGGCATGTCCACCGAGGACGTGCTGAGCGGCCTGGAGGCCGGTACGGCCCACTACTCGGTGTCGCTCGACGCTCCGGTGGCGTCCAGCGCCCAGGACTCCGAGCCCGAGCCGCTGGCCGGCACGCTCGGCTCGGAGGACGAGCGCATCGGGTTGGTCGAGACGCGGCTATCGGTGGCGGCGGCGATGAAGTGCCTGCCGCGACTGGAGCGTGAGGCGCTGCACCTTCGCATCACCGCCGAGCTGAAGCAGACCGACATTGCCGAGCGGCTGGGCTGCTCACAGATGCAGGTCTCGCGCCTGCTCCGGCGGGCGGCGAGCACGGTGCGCGATCTGACCCAAGCCCCCGGGTCGGCATAGGGCGCGGGCGGCGCCCGCTCGGCGGGGCAGGCGCGGCGGCTGGCCGCCGCGCCTCAGCCCGAGGAATGCTGGTCTGTGTCTCCGAGGGGTGATTTGTCTTTGGCCGGCGCGCCGGGCAGCTTGTCCGCGGACGGGCTCTGAGAACCACCCTCGGCGCCGGGCTCCTTCGGGTCGTCCTCCGGGGCGCTTGGCCGCTCCGGGGACTGGGGGTTTTGCTTTTCGTCCATGACCGACTCACTACCCGCGGCAGGGCCCGGAAAACCGGGTCGCGTTTTCGCTGCCCGAGTCGGGGTAGAGAGCCATCCATGTGGCTCGGACTTCCCATTCTCATAATCGTCCTGCTGGCGATCATCGCTGGCATCGTGGTTGGAGGTTTCTACCTGGTGGTACTGCTGCCGGTGGTGGTGGTGCTGGCGCTCGCCTACCTGGCCTACGCCATGTCGAAGCGCTCGGCGCAGTCCGTCTCACCGACCGATGCCGCCGCTGCCGATGCGGCCCCGCTGCCCCACTCGGGGCATAGCAACACGACGCCGGCTCCCAAGTCCCCCGACGATCTAGTCGACGCCCGCCAGCATCAATAGGTGCCTTCGCGCCACGACCGCGCGGGAACGGCCCGCTCGTCGCGGATGCCCTGTGCCAGCGGAGGGGAGTTCCAGGCCGGCCCGTCGCCCTCCAGCCAGGTGTCAAGGTCGGGGCGCTGCAGCCGGGCCCGACCCAGGAGCAGGACGTAGCCGGCGAGCAGGCCACCGCCGGCGGCCAGGCCCAGGCAGACCCAGAGGGCGATGGGAATCCCAGATGCCGGCGTCGGCGCGATGGTCATGGCCAGATGGAGCAGGATCGGGGCGATCATGAAGGCGCTGACCCCGCGTAACAGTTCGATCAGGGCGAACACGCGCTGCAGCTGGGTCGAGCGGACCGAGAATCCTGAGATGAACAGGGCCGGGGAGACCGACGCGCCGACTCCGAGCCCGACCAGGCCCGAGCCGACCACGACGAGCACGTGGGGTCCGGAGGCCACGCCGGTGAGCACCACGATGCCTCCGCTCAGGAGCACCATCCCGCTCAGGGCGAGCAGCGGCACGAAGCGCGTCCGGAAGAGCAACCCGAGCAGGATCGCAGTGGCCACCGCGCCGCCGAGTTCGGGCCAGAAGAGCATGGCGATGTGGACCGGGCTGCCCTGCTTCTGCAGCGCGGTCTCGCTCAGCTCAACCGTGGCCACTGAGGCCGCGCCGGCCGACATCGCGATGATGATCCCGGCGACCGGGAACGAGCTGACCAGCTGGCGTACCGGCATCAGCGGGCGGTGGTAGGAGTACTGGTAGACGACCAGGGCGATGACCAGCGCCACGCCAGCGATCAGGGGCAGGAACACGACCAGGCTCAGCATCCGGTGGCTCTCGAGCTCCGAGGCGCCGAAGAAGGCGGCCGCGCATCCGGCCCCGGCCAGCAGCAGGGCCACCCAGTCCCACGGGGCGCTCGGGTCCTGAGGCTCGGCGTCCTCGAAGGTCAGGAGCGCGAACAGCAGCGCCAGTCCGCCGGTCCCGGCCACGATCCAGAACAGCGGACGCCACTCATGGGCGCCGGCCTGCACGCCGCCGATCACCGGCCCGGCGGCCACGGCGCCGAAGATGCACATGTTCATGACCACCGCGGTGATCGGGGTCCGGCTCACCGGCCAGCCGATGACCAGAGCGGGGACCGCCGCGATCAGCATCAGGCTCGTGGTCAGACCCTGGAGCACGTGGCCGGCGATGAACAAGCCCGGGGTCCAGGCGAACACGGTCAGGAGCGAGCCGACGACGAACAACGATGCGTAGACGATGAGCATGCGCCGCCCGCGGAGATGGACGGCGAACTGGACGGCCACGACCGTGCCGAGGGCGTAGCCGGCGTTGGCCATGCCGGCGGTCAGCTGGAGGGCCTGCGGACTGAGGCCGACGCTCTTGCCGACGATCTGCTGAAGCGGAGTGAGGGCGCTGGTCAGGGCGAGATACGGGATCAGCGCGAACACGACCAGGGCGACGGCGGCCGGGTAGCTGTCGGCCAGCGGCCCGCGAAAGCGCATCAGCTCGATCGCCGGGCGGCGATCGGCTCCGGTCGCGCCAGCGGGGCGGCCCCGTGACCGTCCTGGGCGCTGAGACTGGGGCGGCGCACGGCGATCTCCATCAACACCTCGTGCCAGATCAGCCCGAGCAGCCCGAGTCCGGCGAAGGCACATCCCTCGCCCAGGGTGAGGGCACGACCCACGGGGCCGAAGAAAGTGACCGCGGCGACAATCGTCCACGCGCCGGTCAGGATCATGACCACGTCCAGACTGCGCTGGAAGACGCCCCGGCCGCGGAACAGGAAGGCCAGCGCCACCCCCGCGGTAACGGCGCAGCCGGTGCCCAGGGTCAGCCAGCGTGTCGGGCCGGCGGGTAGCGCGAACCGGGCCACGGCGAGCCAGCCGCCGAGCAGCACAACCAGCAGATTGGATGCGAAGCGAGCCGGCATCCGCAGTTCGCTACCCGGCGCCGAGGCTCCGAATCAGGCCGGTTTGGCATCTGCGCTCGGGTACCGTGAGCAGGATGACCTCGCTCAAGACCCCTTCCAACCGGTTCAAGATCCCGGCCGAGCACTCTCCCGAGCAGGAGCGCCCGCTGGCCAGCTACGGGGTCCTCATGACCACGTTCACCACACTGGCCGGCGGATTTGCCCTCTGGTTCCGGCGCTCCGGCCGTGAGCTGCCCGAACGGATCGACGCTCGCGATCTCGCGCTCCTCACCGTGGCCAGCCACAAGGCGGCGCGGATGGTCGCCAAGGATCGGGTGACCAGCGCCGTGCGGGCCCCGTTCACGCGCTTTGAGCACGACGGGGGACCCGGCGAGGTCCAGGAATCCGCGCGCGGTCGTGGGCTGCGCCGGGCCATCGGCGAGCTGCTGGTCTGCCCGTACTGCCTGGGCATGTGGATCAGCGCCGGCTTCACCGCCGGGCTGCTCGTGGCTCCCCGCTTCACGCGCTGGTTCGCTTCGGCCCTGTCGATCTTCTTCGGGTCGGAGCTGCTCCAGTTCGGCTACCGGCGGATGGACGAGTAGCCCAGCCGAGACCCGCATGACCTCAGCGCAACGTGAGGGCGAACGCCCCGCCAATCGTCGCGACCCCTACTGACAGCCAGGCGACGTAGTCCCCGATCCGCCCGGAGTGCACGGCGCGCAGACCGGCCAGCGCCCGTGCGGCGGGTTGGGGCAGCCGCTCGACGTACAGGGCGACCCCGGCGAGGCCCACTGCGGCCAGTACCGCCCCGAGGCCATAGAGGTAGGAGGCGGTGGTGGGTCCGGTGCTGCCGGGAACCGCCGGCCCCGCCCGCCCCCCGGCAGCCACGCCGGACAGGACCGCCGACTGGTAGCCGGAGTGATCGGTGAAACGCGCTGCAGCCCCGGCCAGTGAACGCGAGAGTCCCGGGATCACTCCCCAGGCGAGCCCGGCCGCGAGTAGGACGGCGGCCGGCGTGGCCAGCAGCAGCGGGATCTTCGTGTGGGGGCGGTCGGTCTCGACCTCGGACTCCTCGTCGGCGCCACCTCCCGACGTCCCCCGCCTCGGCGCAGGCCCGAGCTCCAGGAACACCGAGGCGCCGGTGCGGAGCACGGCCGCTCCACACAGGACGGAGATCACCAGCATCACGGCCGGGATCCAGCCGTAGCCGGCCCGCACGGCGGCGTCCTCCACGAGCGCGTGACCGAGGAAGGGACCGAATGGCGGCAGCCCGGCGACGGCGAGCCCGCCGAGGGCAAAGATCGCCGCCGGGAACCACAGCCGCTGGCCGTGTCCCCGCAGACGTGCCTCCTCAACGCCGGCGAGCCGGTACTGGGCGATCCCGACGGCGACGAACAGCGACGCCTTGACGAACCCGTCGCCGACGATGTAGGCCGCCGCCCCAGCGAGTCCATCGGCGCTGAGCATGGCCACCCCGACCATGAATAGGCCGACATAGGCGATCGTGGCGAAGGCCAGCAGCCGCTTCAGGTGACGCTGAGCCAGCGCCAGCACGCCGCCGATCAGGCCGGTGACCAGCCCCACGGTGATCAGGATGGCGCGCAGCGCCGCATCGTGCGGACCGAGGACGCCGTGAAAAATCGTCCAGTAGACACGGGCGATTCCGAACAGGCCGAGCTCGCTCATCGCGCCGGCGAACAGGATGCAGACCGGCGTCGGCGCGACCGCGTAAGCGTCGGCGAGCCAGAAGTGAAACGGGACGATCGCCGCCTTGACCATGAACCCGCAGACGATCAGCGCGAAGGCGATGACGACGAGGCCGTCCAGCCGACCATGGTCGAGGGCGGCGCCGATCTGGGCCAGGTTGAGCGCTCCGGTCCGCCCGTAGAGCAGGCTGATCCCGAGCAGCACCACGATGCCGCCGACGCTGTTGGTGACGGCGAAGTTGAACGAGCCCTCGAGCGGCGCGCGCTTCTCGATCATGAACCCCGCGAGCACGAACGCCGCGGCTCCCATGAGCTCGAAGAAGACGAACATGTTGAACAGGTCGCCGCTCAGGCAGAAGCCGACCATGGCGGCCAGGAACACGAGCAGGACGACGTGGAAGAGGGCATTCACCTCCTCCATGAACCGCCACGAGAAGACGAGCGCGGCGACCATGAGCGCCGCGCAGAAGGTGGCAAAGCCCGCCCCCAGGGAGCCGAAGGCGAACGATATCCCCAGGGCCACGCCGTGGCGTGGTCGCCAACCGCCAAACCAGTAGACCAGGTCGTGCTGCGCGGCGCGGTGGGTGAGGATCGCGCACATGACGAGCACCGCGAGCGCAGTGAGCAGCGCGACGAGGTCGGCGAACGTCCGGCCAAACAGGGGTCGGGCCGCGCTCAGCAGGGCCGCTGCGATCAGCGGCACCAGGATGGTCAGCGGGATCAGAGTCATCAGCCGCGCAACGCCGTCAGCTCATCGGGGTCGACGGTGCCGAAGCGCTTGTGGGCCTGCACGGCCAGAGCCAGAAGCAGTGCCGCCACCGTCGCCTCGACGACCACGTCGGTCAGGGTCAGCGTCTGAACCACCGGGTCGACGATCTTCGAGCCGGGGGGGATGTCGGCATAGATCGGCGCCCGGGCCCCAGCGCGGTAGCCGATACCGAGCAAGAGGACGTAGGTGGAGGCCTGCATGACGCTCACGCACATCACCAGGTGCACGAGATGGCGGCTGGTCACGATTCCGTAGAGCCCGACCAGGAAGAGCCAGGCGGCGACGAGGTAGGGGAACACGTCAGACGCGGGAGCGGCGCAGCAGCGCCTGGTCGAGAAATTCCGACACCACGAGGGTGAACGCGCCCGCGACCTCGAGCCCGACCGAGACGTTCAGCAGCGGGATCATCCCGGCCGAGAGCAGATCCCCCGGGGTGCCCAGGGGCAGGAAGTTGTAGAGCGCCGCGACGCCGAAGACCAGCCCGCCCACGGCGATCAGGGCATAGCCGACGGCGCCGATGCCCTCCCCGAGCTCCACGATGGGCATCGGGCGCGTGCGGCGAAGCGCCAGCAGCTGGCCGGCGATGAACACGAGCGCGACCGCGGCAGCCAGGATGACGCCACCCTGAAAGCCGCCTCCCGGCGTCAGGTGGCCGTGGGTCACGACATATCCGCCCAGCACCAGCACGGGCGCCACCAGGGCCGCCCCGAACGCGCGCAGCGGGCCCGCGACCTCCTGGGAGCGTTCCTCGGCGCGCTCGGCCGCCCGCTCCACGGAGTGCTCGCCGCGCTGGGCGCGCAGCAGGACGGCGCATCCGGTCGCCGAGACGAACAGGATGAACTCCTCGCCCAGGGTGTCGAAGCCGCGGTAGTCGAAGGTCAGCGCGGAGACGAGGTCCGTGGCGTGGCGCTCGGGCAGCCCGATGTGCTGAATGGTGAGGCCGTAGACGCCGTGGTAATCCCCGGAGCCCGGCAAGCCGGCAAAGGCCCAGACGAGACCGCCGCCGAGCACCAGCGCCGCGGTGAGGAACAGCGCCCGGCGGGTCGACCGGCTCACCCGTCGTCCTCCCGTATCTTGGCCAGCGCCAGGAGCAACATCAGAGGCAACGCGACGCTGGCCACGACGATCATCGACAGGGCCACGTCGGGGGCCTGGAAGAGCATGAACAGCACCGCCAGCAGCAGCCCGAAGATGCCCGACACGATCACCTGGCGCAGTGGCTCGCGGGTCAGCACGACTCCGGTGCCGGTGCCGGCGACGATCACCAGAGCGACGGTCTGCAGGGCACTCACGGCAGCCGCTCCACGTCCTGGCCGTGGGGGTCGAGCTGACCTCGGTCCGAGATGCGGATGGCCCGGGCCAGCACCTGGGCGCTGACCGGCGCGCTAACCAGCACGAACGCCGCCAGCAGGAGCGCCTTGTCGGTGATCATCGAGAACCCGTGGTCGGCCAGAATGGCCAGCGCGATCGCGACAGAGGCCAGCACCGACGCGCCCGTGTAGTGGAGTCGGTCCAGCGCCGTGGACATCCGGGCCACGCCCAGGCAGGCGATGACCTGCGCGGCGCAGCCGACGACCAGGAGGACGGCGGCGAGCACGTTGTGGATGCTCACCTGACCCCCTGCTCGATGAATCCGGCCAGAACCACCCCGCCGATGAACGACATCACCGCCAGGATCAGCGCGAGGTCCACGAACGGCTGGCGGGCAAACCCCTGGGCGAGCAGGAGCAGGATCAGCGTCGCCGTGGATCCGGCCACCTGCAGCGACACGAGGCCGCTCCGCGGGCCGGCCCGGACTGCCACTGCCCCGGGGGGGACGAGCGCGATCAGCAACACGAGCGCGGCGATCAGCCACTCGTTCATCTGACCCCCAGGGGGTCGGCATCCTTGGCGGGATCGTCGCTGGGCACGAGCTGGTGGACGAGCAGCGACCCGCTCTCCGGGTCCAGGCCGACAATGAACGTGTTCGGGGCGAACGAGCCGGCGCTCGGGCCAAGAACGCGTCGCGCGGCCGAGCGCGGGTCCCCCGATCCGGGGTCAAACGGCACGGCGAAGAGCTTCCCGCTCACCGGACGGCGCCGGGCCAGCGCGCGCGTGAGCGTCCACATGTCGTGTGGGTAGCTGGCCACCGGGCGCCATAAGCCGATCACCCAGCTCAGGTGCGGGCGAATCACCGCCCGGCGCTGCGCCCGCACGACCGTGGCGAGGCTGGCCGCGATCGTGGCGATCACCGCGCCGGTCACGAGCTCGGGCAGCACCACCGTGTCGACGAGGACCAAATAGAGGGCAGCCGAGACCAACCACGAGCCAACCCAGGCGATCGCCGCTCCGGCCCGCCCGCCGCCACCCGCCGGCCCGGCCGTGCTCATAGGTCGAGACCCCGAGTCATCCCTGGCGGTTTCGACACCCGCCTCCGAGCCCCTGCCCTAGCGTGGATACGGTATGCCGCGTGTCCGAAGCGGCCAGCCAGTCCTCCGAGGACCAGCGCAACGAGACGCCGATCGAGCGCCTGGACCGGAACATCATCGAGCTCCTCAACGAGCTCCGCGTGGCCGGCACCGGGATCCAGATCATGTTCGCCTTCCTGCTCGTGGCCCCGTTCAACACCGGGTTCAAGCACGTTTCGCGGTTCGGGCGGATTGACTACGTGATCACGCTCGTGTGCGTGGCCCTGGCCGCGGTGCTCCTGATGGCGCCCTCGATCCATCACCGGATCCTGTTCCGCCGGGGCGAGAAGGAGTTCCTGGTCTGGATGGCCAACCGCCTGGCCATCGTCGCCATGATCTTCCTCACGGTGGGCTTCACCGGGATTCTCGTGCTGCTCGCCGATGTCGTTCTCGGCGGGCCCGCGCCGGTGATCATGGGACTGCTGGCCGCGGCGACGATCAGCGGCCTCTGGTTTGGCCTTCCGCTCCTCAAACGCGGGGGCTAGTCTCAGAGGAGTGGCTTAACGGGTATCCGTTGGCTACAGACCAGAGATCGGAGCTTCTCATGACCACCGCACTGCACGCACTGCGAGACCAGGGCCAGAGCCCCTGGATTGATTATTTGTCGCGTCCCTTCGTCCGTGAGGGGGACCTCGAGGGCCTGATCGAGAAGGGCATCTCGGGCGCGACCTCCAACCCAACCATCTTCCAGGGCGCGATCGCCGAGGGCGATGCCTACGACGAGCAGTTGCGCGAGGTGCTCGAGACCGAACGGGAACCCAAGGAGGTCTTCCTAGCCCTGGCCCGTGAGGACATCCGCGGTGCCTGTGACCTGTTCAGGCCCGTGTTCGATCGTCACGAGAAGACCCGCGACGGCTGGGTTTCCCTCGAGGTCGACCCGAACCTCGCCCACGACACCTCGGGCACCGTGGCCGAGGCCAAGCGCCTGCACGCGATGATCGAGCGCCCCAATCTGTTCATCAAGATCCCCGGGACGCAGGAGGGACTGAAGGCGATCGAGGACACCATCGCCGCCGGCATCCCCGTCAACGTCACGCTTCTGTTCTCTCTCAATCGCCACCGCGAGGCCGCCGAGGCCTATTTGCGCGGGCTGCGCCGGCTGCGCGACAGCGGCGGCGATCTGAGGACGGTCGCGTCGGTGGCGTCGTTCTTCGTCTCGCGGGTGGACACCGAGGCGGACAAGCGGCTCGATGCGCTCGGTGGCCATGATGAGCTCAAGGGCACGCTGGCCATCGCCAACGCCAAGCTGGCCTATCAGACCTACCGAGAGCTGTTCCGCGGTGAAGACTGGGAGGAGCTCCAGGCGCTCGGCGCCTCGCCCCAGCGGTGCCTGTGGGCGTCGACCTCGACCAAGAATCCGGACTACCGAGACGTGCTCTACGTCGAGGAGCTGATCGGACCCGAGACGGTGAACACGATGCCGCGCGAGACGATCGACGCGGTGATCGACCACGCCAACGTCGAGCGCACCATCGACCGTGACGTGGAGGAGGCCCGCCAGACGATGGACCGGTTCGCGGAGGCTGGGATCGACTACGACGACGTGGTCAAGGTGCTCGAAGACGAGGGGGTCAAGAAGTTCGCCGACTCGTTCAAGGAGCTGTTCGCCGGGGTGGAGAAGAAGCGGGACCAATTCGTCGCCGCCTGAGCGCCGGTGTTCTGGGGCCGCAGGAGTGTTCGTCATCGGACGAGCTCAGCCCAGACCGCGGTAGAAGAGGTTCCCAGGGGGTAGGGTGCGTCCGTGTCATTGCGCTCGCGCCTGACCCCGCCGCTGGTCCGCCAGCTCACCGGTGATTCCCTCGGCCTGAGCCGGGCCGCACGCTCAGAGCGCTCGGAGCACTTGCAGCCCCGGACCGCCACCGCTGACCGGGTGGCCAAGTCGGTCTGCCCGTACTGCGCGGTGGGCTGCGGACAGCGGGTCTACGTCAAGGACGAGCGAGTCATCCATATCGAGGGCGATCCTGACTCTCCGATCTCCCGCGGCAGGCTGTGTCCCAAGGGCTCGGCCTCCGAACAGCTGGTCAATTCGGCCAGCCGCATGACCACGGTGCGCTACCGCCGGCCCGGGGCGACCGACTGGGAGTCGATCTCGCTGGCGCAGGCCACCGAGATGATCGCCGAGCGGCTGCTCAAGACGCGCGAGGAGACGTGGGAGCCCGAGGACGAGCAGGGCCGGCCGCTCAAGCGGACGCTCGGCATGCACTTCCTGGGCGGAGCGACGCTGGACAGCGAGGAGAACTACCTGATCAAGAAGTTCTTCACCGCCGCCGGCGCGGTGTCGGTCGAGAACCAGGCCCGCATATGACATAGCTCCACGGTCCCCGGTCTGGGGACATCGTTCGGGCGCGGTGGCGCCACGACGTTTCAGCAGGACATGCAGAACTCTGACTGCATCCTGATCATGGGCTCGAACATGGCCGAGCAGCACCCGGTGGGTTTCCAGTGGGTGATGGAGGCCAAGGAGCGTGGGGCCAAGGTGATCCACGTGGATCCGCGCTTCACCCGGACCAGCGCGATGGCCGACCGCCACGTGCCCATCCGGCCCGGGTCGGACATCGCCTTCCTGGGCGGGATCATCAACTACATCTTCGAGCACGACGCCTGGTTCAAGGAGTACGTGCAGAGCTACACCAACGCGCCGGTGCTGATCCGGGAGGACTTCATCGACGCCGAGAACAACGGCGGCCTGTTCTCGGGCTGGGACCCCGAGACCGGGGCCTACGACATCGAGAGCTGGGGCTACGACGAGACCGAGACGGAGACGGCCGCCGGCCGGCGCGAGCAGCAGGGCGACGTGTCCGGGGAGCAGGCCCACGGCGCGCACGGGATGAAGCTGATCAACGGCGATCCGCCTCACGTGGACCACGCGATGGAGCACGAGCGCTGCGTTCTGCAAATCACCAAGCGCCACTTCGCCCGCTACACACCGCAGCTGGTGGCCGAGCTGTGCGGCTGCTCCGAAGAGGACTTCCTGGCTGTGGCCCGGGCCCTGTGTGAGAACTCGGGCCGCGAGCGGACCTCGGCGATCGTCTACGCGGTCGGCTGGACCCAGCACACGGTCGGGGTCCAGAACATCCGCTCGGCCGCGATCATCCAGATGCTGCTGGGCAACATGGGTCGTCCCGGCGGCGGAATCCTGGCCTTGCGCGGTCACGCCAATATCCAGGGCTCGACCGACATCCCCACGCTCTACAACATCCTGCCCGGCTATCTCCCCATGCCCCACCCGCAGGACGAGCCCACCCTGGAGCGGTACATCGAGCTCAACGGGCCCGAGACCGGTGCCTGGGGGAACCTGCGCAACTATGCCGTCTCGTTCCTGAAGGCCTGGTGGGGGGACGCGGCGACCGAGTCCAACGACTTCTGCTTCGACCACCTGCCGCGGATCGACGGCGACCACTCGCACTACGCGATGATGCTGCGGATGCTCGACGGCCACGTGCAGGGCATGTTCTGCGTGGGCCAGAACCCGACCGTCGGCTCAGCCAACTCAAAGCTCATGCGGCTGGCTCTGGCCAAGCTGGACTGGCTGGTGGTCCGCGACCTCCAGATGGTCGAGACGGCCAGCTTCTGGAAGGACTCACCCGAGCACGAGAGCGGGGAGACTCGGGCGCAGGACATCCAGACCGAGGTCTTCTTCATGCCGGCCGCCGCCCACACCGAGAAGGAAGGCTGCTTCACCAACACCCAGCGTCTGCTGCAGTGGCGCGAGAAGGCCTGCGAACCTCCGGGCGAGGCCCGCTCGGAGCTGCACTGGATCTACCATCTGGGTCGCGTGGTGCGCGAGAAGCTGCGCGGCTCGGAGGACCCCAAGAATCAGCCCCTGCTCGACTTGACCTGGGACTACCCGGTTGAGGGTCCGCTCGATGAGCCCAGCGCTGAGGCGGTGCTGCAGGAGATCGGCGGCCACGGCCCGGACGGACAGGCGCTGCCCAGCTACGACGATCTGAAGCCCGACGGCTCCACCCGGTGCGGCTCGTGGATCCACGCCGGGATCTACGCCGACGGGGTCAACCAGGCGGCACGCCGCAGGCCGGGGCGTGACCAGAACTGGATTGCCCCGGAGTGGGGCTGGGCCTGGCCCAAGAACGTCCGCATGCTCTACAACCGCGCCTCGGCCGACCCGGAGGGCCGGCCCTGGTCGGAGCGCAAGCGCTATGTGTGGTGGGATGAGCAGGCCGGCAAGTGGACCGGCCTGGGTGACGCCCCCGACTTTCCGGCCACCAAGGCACCGGACTACAGGCCCGACGAGGACGCCCGGGCCATGGACGCGATCTCGGGCGACAAGCCATTCATCACCGTGGCCGACGGCCGAAGCTGGCTCTACGCGCCGACCGGCCTGGTCGACGGCCCGTTGCCCGTGCACTTCGAGCCCCATGAGAGCCATGCGCGAAATCCGCTCTACGAGCAGCAGCACAATCCCACCCGGCAGCGCTTCCCGCGCCCGGAGAACCTCTATGACCCCGCGGGCCCAGGGCAGGAGGTGTTCCCCTATGCGCTCAGCACCTACCGCCTGACCGAGCATCACACCGCCGGCGGGATGTCCCGCACCCTGCCCTACCTGGCCGAGTTGCAGCCCGAGTTCTTCGTCGAGGTCTCACCGACTCTGGCCGCCCAGCGTGGTCTCGAGCACGGTGACTGGGCCACGGTGATCACCGCCCGCTCCGCAATCGAGGCGCGGGTCATGGTCACCGAGCGGATCAAGCCGCTGCGCATTCAGGGGCGCGAGCTGCACCTGGTCGGCGCCCCGTACCACTGGGGCGGAACCGGCCTGGCCACGGGCGACTCGGCCAACGAGCTGTTGCCGATCGTGCTCGACAACAATGTCCACATCAATGAGTACAAGGTGGCCACCTGCGACATCCGTCCCGGCCGCCGCCCCCGGGGCCCGGCCCGCCTGGCGCTGGTGGCCGAGTACCGAGAACGGGCCGGAATCACGCCATGAAGCTCGCCGTCGAGCAGTGGCCGGCTAGCTACGGCCCGGAGGCTGAGGTCCGCAAGGGCTTCTTCACGGATACCTCGCTGTGCATCGGCTGCAAGGCCTGCGAGGTGGCCTGCAAGGAGTGGAACCATGTCCCGGCGGCGCCGCACGGCTTCAGCGGCAACTCCTACGACAATTCGTTGGCCCTCGGGGCCGACCGCTGGCGCCACGTTGCCTTCATCGAGCAGCGGGTGCCGGCCGATCTGGAGGAGGGGGCCTCGCTGGTGCAGGCCGCCTCCCGCGCCCAAGCCATCGACGGCGGGGTGGCCACCTACCAGGAGGGCGACGGCCTGCGCTGGCTGATGGCCTCCGATGTCTGCAAGCACTGCAGCGACGCCGCCTGCCTCGAGGTGTGCCCGACCGGCAGTCTGTTCCGGACTGAGTTCGGGACCGTCGTGGTGCAGGAGGACATCTGCAACGGGTGTGGCTACTGCGTCTCGGCGTGCCCGTTCGGGGTCATCGAGCGGCGCGAGGAGGACGGCCGGGCCTGGAAGTGCACCCTCTGCTACGACCGGCTCAAGGACGACCAGACGCCGGCCTGCGCCCAGGCCTGTCCTACCCAGTCAATCCAGTTCGGGGATCTCGAAGAGCTCCGCGAGCGGGCCGACGCGCGGGTGAAAAAGCTTCGCGAGGCCGGTCAGGACAAGGCCCAGCTCTATCTCAGCGGCTCCGAAGATGGGGTGGGCGGAGCGGGCGCGTTCTTCCTGCTCCTGGATGAGCCCGAGGTCTACGGCCTGCCCCCCGACCCGGTCGACACCACCCGCGAGCTGGGCTCGATCTGGCGCGCCACCGCGGCGGGCGCCCTGGCCCTCGGGGCCGGGATCGTCGTCGCCGTCTTCGGGGGCCGGCGGTGAGCCCATCCGAGCCCACTCGAAGAGAAAAAATGCCCTCTGAGGGCACTAATTCTCTTCGAGTGACCGATACCCCGTCCCCCGCGGGCAATGGCGCAGCCGGCGCGTTGTCTGAGCGTCACGGCGAGACGGTCTCCTACCACGGCCAGCCGATCCTCAAGGCGCCGGTGTGGGGCTGGGAGATCCCCACCTACCTGTTCGTCGGCGGTCTGGCCGGCGCGTCGGCCACGCTGGCCTACACGGCGGAGCTGCGCGGAGCCCCGGAGCTGGGCCGCCGGGCCTGGCTTACCGCCGGCGCGGGGATCGTGGCCTGCCCGCCGCTGCTGATCGCCGACCTGGGCCGGCCCGAGCGGTTCTTCAAGATGCTCCGGATGCTCAAGGTTACCTCTCCGATGAGCGTCGGCTCCTGGATCCTCTCGGTGAGTGGCGCGAGCACCACGCTGGCCGCGTTCAACGCGCTGAGCGGCCGCTTCGCCCGCACGGCTGCGGCGGCGCGACCGCTCGGAGCCGCGTCGGGGCTACTGTTGTCGACCTACACGGCTGCCCTTCTGGCCGATACCGCCGTGCCCACCTGGCATGAGGCTCGCCGTGAGCTGCCGTTCGTGTTCGCTGCCGGCGCGGCGCTGAGCGCGGCCGGAGCCGTGAGTGTGACCACGCCCGTCGGTCGAGCGATGCCTGCGCGGCGCCTGGCCATCGGCGCCGCTGTCGCCGAGCTGGCCGCCACCGAGCTCATGGAGCGGCGCCTCGGGCTTCACGCCGAGACCTACCGCCAGGGGCGGGCCCGGAGGCTCCGCTGGATGAGCCGCGTAGGCGTGGCCGGCGGCGCGGCGGTGCTGGCCCGCGCCGGTGCCCGCAGCCGGCCCGTTGCTGTGGCCGGCGGGGTCCTGGCCTGCGCGGGCGCGCTGGCCACACGGTGGAGCGTGTTCGAGGCCGGTCGGGCGTCGGCCGCCGATCCGCGCTACGTGGTCGAGCCCCAGCGCCAGCGCCTGGCGGCGCGGGCCACTGGTACGGGGAGCAGCGCCCGCCGGACGCCTGGGCGCTCCTGAGCCCGGCCGGCAACGACGCCGGCATAAAACGGCGAGTTTCCTCCTCACCACGAGGGGTCAGGACGAGGTGTGGTTGAGCCCATCCGGCTCCGCGGCGGCTGCGCGCACCAGCCCCCCAGAGAGGGACCAGGTGTGGTTGAAACTCGCCCCCGGGTGCCCGCGTGTACGGCCGCTGCCATCGGGTAGTGCTTGATTAGAGACGGCCGGGTCGGATCGACCCGCTGCCTCCTTGACTAATGAACCCGCACCGCCAGGAGGCGTATGAAGGCTCTGGTTTACCACGGACCGCGGGACGTCACCGTGACCGACGTTCCCGACGCGAAGATCGAGGCTCCGACCGACGTGCTGGTGAGCATCACCAGCACGAACATCTGCGGATCTGACCTACACATCTACGAGGGCCGGGCGCCGCTCGAGCAGGGCATGGCCATCGGCCATGAGAACCTCGGTGAGGTGGTCGAGGTCGGTGACGCGGTGACCAGCGTCAAGGTCGGGGACATGGTCTGCCTGCCCTTCAACATCGGCTGCGGCTTCTGCCGCAACTGCGAGAAGGGGCTGACCGGCTTCTGTCTCACCGTGAACCCCGGCATGGCCGGAGGCGCCTACGGCTACCCGAGCATGGGCGGATACCAGGGGGGACAGGCCGAGGCCCTGCGGGTCCCCTACGGAGACTTCAACTGCTTGGCCCTGCCGCCGGACGCCAAGGAGAAGGAGGCCGACTATGTGATGCTGGCCGACATCTGGCCGACCGGCTGGCACGGCACCGAGCTGGCCGGTCTGCAGCCGGGGGAGTCGGTGGTCATCTACGGCGGCGGCCCCGTCGGCCTGATGGCCGCACTGTCGGCCCAGGTCAAGGGTGCCGAGCAGATCTTCCTGGTCGACCGCCATCCGGACCGCCTGCGCCTGGCCGAGAAGATCGGGGCGATCCCGATCGACGACTCCGAGCAGTCCCCGGTGGAGTTCGTCACCGAGCACACCGGCGGCGAGGGAGCCGCCCGCGGAGTGGAGGCAGTCGGCTGGCAAGCCCACGACCCGCAAGGGCACGAGGTGCCGAACTCGACCATGAACGACCTCGTCGCCTCCGTCCGGGCGGGCGGCAAGATCGGCGTGGTCGGCGTGTTCGTGCCCGAGGACCCCGAGAGCCAGGACGAGCTGATGAAGGAGGGCAAGATCGTGTTCGACATCGGTCTCTTCTTCCAGAAGGGGCTGGGCATGGCCAGCGGCCAGGCCAACGTGAAGGCCTACAACCGCCAGCTACGCGACCTGATCCACTGCGGCAAGGCCGAGCCCTCATGGCTGGTCTCCCATCACCTGGCGCTGGACGAAGGCCCGGAGGCCTACCGTCACTTCGACGCCCGTGACGACGGCTGGACCAAGGTCGTCCTGCACCCCAACGGCTCAAGCGGCCACTGATGCCGCTGACCCAACAGGTGGCTCCCGGCGTCCACCGGGTGGCCGACGGCATCGTCAACTGGTACCTGGTCACCGACGGAGACGAGGTGGCCCTGTTCGACGCGGGCTGGCCCCGGAGCTGGCCCCGCGTCGAGGCGGCGGTGCGCGAGCTCGGCCGGACTCCGGCGGACATCACGGCAATCGTCCTCACCCATGCCCATCCCGATCACCTGGGCGCGGCCGAGGCGGCGCGACAGAAGACCGGCGCCGCGGTTCACGTTCACCGTCCCGAGGTGCCGCGCTCGCACGGGCAGGCTCCGCACTCGTCGCCGTTCTCCCTCGTCCCCGGCCTCCTGCCGACGCTGTGGCGGCCCACGGCGACGGCGTTCGTGCTCGAGGCCACGGCCCGCGGGTTCATGTTTCCGACCTGGGTCAAGGACGTGAGGCCGTTCGACGCCGGAACGCCGCTCGACGTGCCGGGGCGTCCACGCCCGGTGGCCACCCCCGGCCACACGGAGGGTCATGCGAGCTTCGTGTTCGGCGAGCAGGGAGTGGTCGTCACCGGTGACGCCATCGCCACCCTCAACGTGCTGACCCGGGAGCGGGGCCCACGGCTGATGCCCGACCAGCTGAACGGTGATCCGGGAGAGACCCGCCGCTCGCTGGAGGTGCTCAGCGGCCTCGAGGGCACGCTGCTCCCCGGACACGGCAGCCCGTTCACCGGTACGCCGGCCGAGGCCGTGGCGCGAGCCCAGGAGCTGGACCGAGCCGGACGACTCAGCCGGCCCTCTGATCAGGCGAGCCCGGACGGCGAGCGGAGGGCCGGATGAGCCGGGCAGCTGAAAGCACGGTTGGGGCCGTCATTCGGGGGGTGGCGGCCGGGCTGGCCGGGACGGCGGCGATGACCGGCGCCCAGGCCGCGTACTACAAGGCGACGGGCAGCGAGGGCAGCACGACGCCGGCCGAGGTGGGCAAGCGGATCATCCGGGGCGTCCTTCGCCGCCAGGTAGCAGATGAGCACACCGAGGCCCTCAACAACGCCATGCACTGGCTCTACGGCACCGGCTGGGGCGCCCTGTACGGGCTGGCCAGCCGTCGTCCCGGGCGGGGTCTGGCCTTCGCCCTGACGGTCTGGGGAGCGAGCCTGGTCGAGCTCCCCGCGATGCAACTGGCGCCACCAGTGTGGGAGATGGAGCCCGCGGCGATCGCCCCCGATCTCGGCTTCCACCTTCTCTACGGGGTCACTGTCGCGCACGCACGGCGGGCGCTGAGCGCCCCGGTTCGCTAGCTAACGATCGATGTTCGCCAGCCAACAAAAGGCGCGGGGGCAAAGTAGCGTTGCCGCCATGCCGGCTCGGCTGGACCATCGCGGTGACATCGTCGCCCTGCTCGACGAGGATCCGGATCTGGGTCTGGGCATAGAGGAGAAGGACTGGCCCGCCGCCCGCCGCCGAGCGCTGGCCGCCGTGATCGAGATCGAGCCGCCGGGCTGGGATACTGAAGAGATCTCGCAGCGGGCGACGGAGGGCTGGCTCGGCCTGCTGGTCGTCGACGGCATCCTGCTGCGCCGCGTCCGGGTGGGGCGACGGCTGGCCTGTGAGCTGTTCGGGCCCGGGGACGTGATCCGGCCCTGGGACGCCGACGGCGAGTACGAGCCGCTGCCCATCTCGGTGGACTGGCTCGTGCTCAGGCCGATCCGGCTCGCGGTGCTGGACACGGCGTTCGTGCTCCGGGTCGCACCCTGGCCGTCCATCAACGGCCGAATCGTCAGTCGGGTCGCCCAGCGGGCTCGCTACCTGGCGCTCACGCATGCCGTGACCCATCTCCCGCGCGCCTATGCCCGGCTGCTGATCCTGTTCTGGCTGCTGGCCGAGCGCTGGGGCAAGGTCTCCAAGGACGGGGTCTACGTGATCCTGCCCGTGACCCACGAGGTCCTGGCCATGCTCATCGGGGCGCAGCGGCCGACCGTGACCATCGCGCTGCAGCGCCTGACCCGCGCCGGGTTCCTCGTCCGGGAGCGGCGCGACCGGTGGCTTTTGACCAACAAGGCCATAGAGACCCTCAAGCAGCCGGAGAGCCTCAGCCTGATCGACGAGAACGAATTTGTGTAGTCGGCGGCATGTTTGGCGGCTGACAGTCGACGCTCAGGTCGGGCTCGGCTCGGGCACCATGTGGGGGCAATCGACGCGGAGCCGCTGGTGCCTCACGACTTGACTGACGAGCTCGTCACCTATCTCCAACACGCCCGGGACCTGGAACGGCTGGACCTCCGCCTGCTGCGGCGTGGGGTCGCGAGCGCTCAGGACGATCAGGTTCGCGAGGTGTACCGCAGCCATGGGGAGGAGACGCAGGAGCACCTGCAGCTGATCGAGGAGCGGCTCGAGGCCCATTCCGGCCGCGCCGAGCACGACCAGGATCGCGGCTTTGTCGGCGCCCTGGAGATCCGCTACGCCGAGGACACGCCGTCCACGCCGACCCAGCTGGCCCTCAGCGCGTACGCGTTCGAGAGTCTCGAGATCGCGGTCTATCACCTGCTGCGCCGGGTCGCCGAACGTTGTCAGGAAGAGGAGACGGCCAGCGTGGTCGGCCGGATCCTCGAGGAGGAGGAGCAGACGGCCGAGCTCCTGGCCTCGACGTTCGACCGCGCGCTCGCGGTCACGCTGAAGTCCTGACGCGGCTACTCTCGCGCTGCCCGCCTCCGTCAGCCGAGGGCTCTGAGGCGAGCGCGGAGGCTACGTCCGCGGGGTAGCTCGATCGGGCCCGGAGCAGGAAGCCGCCGCTCATCACAAGCGGAAGGAGCATGAGCAAGAAGGCGTACTGGAGGCCAAGGGTCCTGGCCGGCGAGACAACCTGGGTCGCGCCGAGGGCATCACCGGATCCGGAGGCGAGAACGTCAGCCAGCAGGCCGAAGAGCAGCGGCGCCGCGCCCTGGGCGAGCTGGCGCAGGCAAGTTCGAACACCCTCGGCTCGACCCCACATGCGCGAAGGCATGACATCGAGGCGAGCCGCGTCAAGCGGCGGATTGGGCGCGGCCAGGGCGGCCGCGCCGAGCATCAGCGGGAACACGGCCAGGCCGATACTTGTCAGCAGGAGGGCGGGCACCAGCACCAGTGCGGCGAGCACGTAAGCGACAGCGCCGACCAGGACACGGGCGCTCAAGTGACCGCGGCTTATGAGCCAGTCGGCGACGCGGCCAGACAGCAGCACCCCGGCGAGCGATCCGAGCCCGGCGAAGAAGAGAAACAGCGTGGCGGAGGCTTGGCCGAGAGCGAAGTGACCGCGCGCGAAGACCAGCCCGAATGTCCGCAGCCCGGCGAAGAAGAAGTATCCGATCGCCGAGGCGGCGATCAGCCAGCGGTTGGTGGGAATGCTCAGGACGTAGCGGATCGCCCGGGTTAGCGGGAGTCGCCCGGGGTCTTCGCGCAGGATACGTGAGGCAATCGGCGCGACGCCCTGCGCCACGACGGCTCGGCGGGCTGTCTCAGCGGGGGCGTCCGGATCCTCAGCGTCGTTCGTCCCGGGCTGACCCCGATCCGAAGTTGGGATCAGGGCGCCCTCGCGCCCGCGCTCGGGCTCCGGCAGGCCGCGCCAGACGAGCACGGCCAGCGCCAGCGCCGGCAACGCGAGCACCGCGAAGGCCCCACGCCAGGAGACCAGGCTGGCGACCGACCCGCTGACCACGAACCCGAAGCCGGCCCCCAGAAGCTCCCCGCTCAGGATGTATCCGTAGATCCTGGCGCGCTCGGTGGCCGGGAAGTAGTCGCCGGTCAGCGAGGCCACCATGGGGCCGGCCGCCGCGGTCAGCACGCCGAGCCCGATGCGGCTGAGCAGCAGCCATTCGTAACTAAGGGCGCTCGCGCCGGCCAACATGGCCAGCGCCCAGCAGACGATGGTCAGGGCGAGAAGGCGAGAGCGGTTGACCCGGTCAGCCAGCGAGCCGACTGGAATCGTGGCCACTGCGCCGACGAGGGTCGAGATGGCGGCCAGGAGCCCGAGCTGGAGGTTGGAGATATGCAGCGAGGCCTCCAACTGCGGCGCCGCTGCGCCCACCGCCGTGGCATCGGCACTCTCCAGGGCCAGGACGGCGGCGAGCAGGATGACGACGCGTCCCCGCAGTGAGGCGGCGATGCGGCGCACAGGTAATCGGGTAGCCCATCGCCGGCGAGGGCAAACCACGCCCTCCGCAGACCATGTCCGCAGACGAACATTCCCGCCGACAGAGCGGGCCCGCGACCGGCCAGCCACGACCGGCGGCGGCCGGCCAACCACGACCCGCCCCGGGTCAGCTGCGCGAACTCGAGAAGATCTGCGCGGGCACGCTGGCCGCCAATGCCCGGTCCGGAGCTCGGAACGGTATCGGGTACACCTACACGGCTCCCAGTGCGGGGCGCTATCCATGGCAGTGGTACTGGGACTCGTGCTTTGCCGCGATCGCCTGGCGACGCTTTGATCGTGATCGGGCCCGGGCCGAGCTGGAGACGCTGCTCGCTGCGGCCAATACCGATGGGTTCATCGGACACACGGTGTTCTGGGGCGAACCGCTGAAGGGGGTCCGCAAGCTGTTCTACAACGTGAGCTCTGGACGGGATTTCATGACCGCGACGATCCAGCCCCCGCTTCTGGCCTGGGCGTGGAAGATCGCCGTGGGGGACCCGCGGGAGCGGCCGGAGATCGCCCGCCACCACGACTGGTTCGAACGCGAGCGGAGCATCGATGCCGACGGGCTCCTGTGGATGATCCAACCCGATGAATCGGGACTTGATGCCTCGCCGAAATTTGACTCCGCGTTCGGCTGGGAGGCCGATGGGCTCCCCGGGTTCCCGCTTCTGGTCCGGCGCAATCGCCGCCTGGGTTTCGATATCCGCCGGATCATCGGCGCTGGGGGCCCGGTCGTGTGCGGGACGGCGATGAACGTGCTGCACTGCCTCTCCCGCCTGGCCCTGGGCAGGCCGTCCCTGACCCCGAGGATCGTCGAGCGCCTCTACGACGAACGGCGCGGCCTGTTTCACCAGCTGGTCAGGCGCGGAGGACGGCCTCGGCTCGAACGCCATCAGAGCGTGACGTGGGCATCGCTGTCGCCCCTGGCGTTGCCTGACCTGCCGGAGGACATCGGGCGGCGCCTGATCGAGGAGCATCTGCTCGATCCCGCGCGCTTCTGGCTGCCCGTGCCGCCACCCTCGGTCTCGGCCGAGGAGTCGACCTTCTCCCGCCGTGATCGGCTGTTCTTTCTCCGTCGCTACTGGCGCGGCCCCACCTGGATCAACGCCGCCTGGATGCTGTGGCTGGGGCTCAGGCGACTCGGCTATGAGACCGAGGCGGCAGCCATGGCCAGGAGCCTGTCCGGCGCCGTCACCCGTTCCGGCCTGCGCGAGTACTACGACCCGTTCACCGGGGCGGGGATGGGGGCGACCGGGTTCTCCTGGTCGGCACTGGTTCTGGAGCTGGCCGACCCGGACCCGGCGGCCCGGGAGAGTCATCTGGGCGCAGTTCCGTCTGCCGGATGACAAGCCCCTCCGCGAGCAGATTGGTGAGGGCCCGTCCCGCGTATTGCTTAAGCAGGCGGTTCAACGCCACGAACCAGAACAGGTGAGGTCGACCATGCCCAATCCACCGCTTTCACCCAATTACAAAACGATCAAGCTCTCGGCCGGTCAACATGGCTCTCCAGCCGACGGAGCGTGCGTGATGGAGCTCGCGTCGATGATCGCGGGGGAGCCGTTCAGCGACCATCCTCAGTGTGTCTGCCCCGTTCTCGCCGGCTTCCTGCGGTCCTATAACGATGCTCTGAGTGACCGGCGGCGCCAGGATCTCTACGCCTACGCCGCCAAGTCGGTGGGCACGCGGGGTGAGCTGTGGATCGAGCTCGAGCGCGTCGCGCGCTGCAACCGGTGGGCAGCCGAGATGCAGGCGTCGCGACGTTGGCTACCGAGAAGATTCAGGCGGGTGGACCTGACGCCGAAGCCCGTTCAGCGCTCCGAGGCGGCGGGCGCGCGCGCGGCGAGAGCCATCGGGCGGCACACCAGCGCGACGCATGCGCAGGCCCTCGCCCTGTTGGACGAGCTGTGCGAGGTGGGCTCCGCGCAGCACGTGGCGGTCCCGTGGCGGCGCGGGACGCAGCGCCGGCCCGTCTGATCGTTCGGTGGAACCCTTGTCACCCGGAACGCGGCCGGCGAACCCCCGTGCCCTCGGGGCAAGGGTGCGGGAAACGGTCGAGGTGCTGGGAATACCCACGCTGGGCCTGGCTCTGGCCACCACGGTCGTCACCACTTATGTCCCGTTGATCGCCCGGCGATTCACGAGCTCGACCCTGGTGATCGGTCTCATAATCGGGATCGAGGGTCTGCTGGCCATGGTCCTGCCGCTCGTGTTCGGCACCTGGTCAGACCAACTGCGGAGCCGGCTCGGCGGCCGTCTTCCCTTCATCCTCACCGCGTCTCCTGCCCTGGTCCTCGCGCTGGTACTGCTTGGCTTCGCCACTTCGCTGCTGGCCGTGGCGCTGCTGATCACGGCCTTCTTCATCGCCTACTTCGTGGCCTACGAGCCCTATCGGGCGCTGTATCCCGATCTCGTCCCGCAGCGGGCTGCAGGCCGGGCCCAGAGCGTGCAGGCGAGCTTCCGCGGGGCAGGGACTGGTCTGGCTCTGGTCGGCGGCGGGATCCTGTTCGGGATCGCGCGCTGGCTTCCGTTCCTCGCCGCGGCCCTGGTGCTGGCGGGCACGGTCGCGGGGTTCGCCTGGGCGATCCTGCGTCGGGGGGTTCCAGCGCAGGAGGAGCATTCAGCCCGGGGCGTCGGCGGCGCGGTCTCCGAATTGCGCCACCTACTGGCGCGACATCCGGCCCTGCGCGCGTATCTGGTCGCCAATGCGCTCTGGGAGCTGTCCCTCGGCGCGATCAAGACCTTCGTCGTGCTGTTCCTGACCGCGGGACTGGGCGCCAGCGTGACCCAGGCCGCGCTCCTGATCGGAGCCGTGGCGGTGGTCATCCTGATCTCGGTAATCCTCAGCGGACAGCTGGCCGATCGCCACGGGCGTCTACGCGTCCTACGCGTCGCGCTGTGGCTCTACGGCCTCGGCCTGCTCATTCCGCTGGTGACCCAGGCGCCGTATCTGGTGCTGCCGGCCATGCCCGCGATCGCCTTCGGTGGAGCCGTCGTCATGAGTCTTCCGTACGCAATCCTGATCCCCTTGATGCCGGCGCGTTCGCACGGCGCGCTGACCGGCTTCTACTCGCTCAGCCGGGGTATGGGCACGATGCTCGGTCCCATCCTGGCCGGCGGGGCGATCGCGCTCCTCCGAGGGAGGCTTTCCTCGACCCATGGCTATGCCGCGATGTGGGGCGTGGCCGGTGTATCGATCCTGATCAGCCTTTGCTTTCTGGCCCGCTTGCAAAACGCCCACGATGACCGGCGGGCGCTGCGTGACGAGGCAGGGTCGGCCGCCCACGGGTGAGCCGGCTCGACAATCTGTTTTCACATGTTCGGCGGCTGACAATAGGCCATAAACTGCGCCTGCGCGGGTATTTAATCAGCATCATGCAGAACGAAAATCGTCACCAGGCTTGTGTGGCCGCCGAGGCTCGCCGGCTCGAGCGCCAGCTGCGGACAATCGGTCCGATGCCGCGGGAAATGCTCGCGCGCCGCGCCGCGGCCGGACAATGGCGCGAGGGCAGCTTCGAGGAGGCGGTGAGGGAGGGACTCCGCGCCGGTCGGCTGCGCGAGCTCCCGCTCCACTGGCTCGAAGCCACCCGGCTCTGAACCAGCAGCCACGGAGCCAGCGACGGACCTGAGCCACGGTCAGACCAGCCGTCGGTCGCAGGCCTATGCTGTCAGAGGATGGGCGAGGAAGAGGCGCTGCTCTCATTGGAACTCCCGGGGCGCCCGGCGGCCGCCGGGGCGGCGCGAAAGGCGCTGACCGCGCTCAACGGATCGCTTCATCTGGTCAGCCCGGAGCGGCTGCTCGATGCCCAGTTGCTGATCAGCGAGGTGGTCACCAACGCCGTCCGCCACGGCGGCGGTGACGAGGTACGCGTCACCGTGCGTGCGAATCCCGAGCTCATGCGGGTTGAGGTACACGATCAGGGCGCCGGCTTTGACCCCGCCCAGATTCCCGAGCGCTCGGCGCAGGCCACCGAGCGTTGGGGCCTGCAGCTCGTGGCCGCGCTGGCCCACCGCTGGGGAGCGCGCGCCGAGCGCGGGAACGTGGTGTGGTTCGAGATCGATCGTCCGCAGCGACCGACTCCGCTCCCCCCGGAGACAACGGAGCCCGCGTAGACCGGGGTTTGAGACTGCGTGGCGCCGGGCGTCGGCGGCGCGGCAGGCCTGCCCGCCGGGACGCGGCCCAGGTTGACGCTGCGACGACGGATCAGCCAGAAATGTCTGGACGGTGACACCCACTCGGCGGGCGCCGAGCTAATAAACCCGCGAGCCGGGTAGCGATGGCAATGATGGCAAGTTCTGAGCGTCCAGAGGCGAGCATCGAGCGGCTTGAGGTCTCCGCCTACCAGGTTCCCACGGATTACCCGGAGTCTGACGGCACCGCCGAATGGGAGGCGACGACGATGGTCCTGGTCCAGGCGCACGGTGGCGGCAAGACGGGATTGGGGTGGACGTACGGGAACGCGGGGAGCGGCACGGTGATCACCTCGGCGCTGGAGAGTGCGGTGGTGGGGCGGGACGCGCTGCGGGTCACAGCGGCCTGGGAGGCGATGGTCACGGCCTGTCGCAACCTCGGACGCCCAGGGGCGGCGTCGATGTCGATCGCCGCGGTCGATACGGCGCTGTGGGATCTGAAGGCCCGGATCTTGGAGCTGCCGTTGGCGACGCTGTTGGACGCCGCCCACGAGTCGGTGCCGGTTTACGGCTCGGGGGGGTTCACCTCCTATCCCGACGAGCGGCTGGCCGAGCAGCTCGGGGGGTGGGCGGCGCAGGGGATCCCCCGGGTCAAGATGAAGGTCGGCCGCGATCCGGGCCGTGATCTCGAGCGTGTTCGGGTGGCGCGGGAGGCGGTCGGGCCCGACACCGAGCTGTATGTCGATGCCAACGGCGCGCTGTCGCGCATGCAGGCGTTGTGGTTCGCCGAGCGCTATGCCCACGATTTTGCCGTCCGGTGGTTTGAGGAGCCGGTCTCCTCCGATGACCTGGAGGGCCTGCGATTCCTGCGGGACCGAGCGCCGGCGGGAATGGACATCGCAGCGGGGGAGTACGGGTACACGCTGGACTACTTCGAGAAGATGCTCGCCGCCGGCGCGGTCTCGTCCTGCCTGCAGGCCGACGTGACTCGCTGCGAGGGCATCACTGGGTTCTTGCGGGTCGCCGCGCTGTGTCAGGCGCGCTCGCTGGAGCTCTCGGCGCACTGCGGGCCCTCGATCCACGCCCATCCCTGCTGCGCCGTGGTCCCGTTTCGCCATCTGGAGTACTTCCACGACCATGTCCGGCTGGAGCACATGCTGTTCGACGGCGTGCTGGAGCCCTCAGACGGGGCGCTGCACCCGGATTTGACCAGGCCGGGCAACGGTCTGGAGTTCAAGCGCGCCGACGCTGAGCGCTACGAGATTTGACCAAATACGAAAGGGACGAATGGGCATCTTCACCAAGGGCAGGGGTCGACCGGCGAGCCGGAGCGAGCATTTCATCGATCGCGCGGTTCAGAACATCGAGCACGGCCGCTTCGAGCGCTCCCTGTCGGGAGTGACGGCGTTCGCCGCTGCGGTGACCACGGCGGAGATCTACTTGGAGCACTACCGGGCGAGCTTCGGCAACAAGATGATGTGGAGCCCGATCGTGGTCACGCCGCCGGTGATGGTGGCGGGGATCGGGGGTGTCTTCAGCCGGAAGTGGGCCAAGACGTACCTGCCGATCACCGCGCTGATCTACACCGCCAACGGGCTGGTGGGCGAGTACTACCACGCCCGTGGCGTGGCCCGAAAGCCGGGCGGCTTCAAGCAGGCCAGCTACAACCTGGCCATGGGCCCCCCAATCATGGCTCCAGGGTTGATGACGATCGTCGGCATGCTCGGCGTGCTGTCGGCGTTGCTGCGTCGAGAGGACTGACTCCCGTGTCTGATCGCGATTTGAAAAAGCCCGACCATCTCCCCAACCTGCGCCAGGGGGGTGAGCCGCGCCACCCGAGCTGGCTCCCGCGCCAGCGCCGGGGAACGACGCCGCAGATGATCGGCCGCTATCCCGACTACGACGTGCTGGCCAACGCCGAGAACTGGGACGACGCGACCCGGCGGGTGGTCGAGGCCCGTCTAGAGCCCCCGGGGCCGCTGCGGTTCTTCACCACGCAGGAGGCGCCGACGCTCCGGGCGCTGTGCGACGTGACGACCGCGCAGGACGTCGATCCACGGGTGCCCGTGGCCGAGATGGTCGACGACAAGCTCGCCTCGGGCAAGCTGGACGGTTTTCGCTACGCGAACATGCCCCGCGACCCCGAGACCTGGCGGCTTGCGCTGCGCGGCCTCGACGAGACTGCCTCTGAACGCTATGGGGCCGACACCTTTGCCGCCTGCGACGCGCAGCAGCGCGAGACGATCGTGAGCGCGCTCTCGAAAGGCGAGCTGAGTGGCGGGGCGTGGGACCAGCTCGACGTCTCCCGGGCGTGGTCGGTGTGCATGCGCGCGATCCTGGCCGCGTTCTACTCCCATCCCTGGGCGTGGAACGAGATCGGATACGGCGGCCCTGCTTACCCTCAGGGCTATATGCGCCTCGGTCCGGTGAGCTCGTTGGAGCCTCACGAGCGCGCGGGCGCCACGGCCGAGGATCCGGTCCGCGTCGCGCAGGAGCTCGAGCCGTGATCCGCGGGCTGCTGAAAGGGGCGGTCGGGCCCAAGGACAACGATTCGCGCTTCTTGCTCGACGTGCACCGCCGTGACCTGCCCGGCCAGGACACGATGGCTCGCTACCAGGACTCCGACGAGGTCGACCTCGTGATCGTCGGCGCCGGCGCCGGCGGCTCGGTACTGGCCCAGCGCCTGGCCCGCCAGGGGTGGCGGATCGTGATCATCGAGGCGGGCCCGTTCTGGCATCCCGACGAGGACTGGGTCTCCGACGAGGCCGGCGCCCATTCTCTCTACTGGACCCAGGAGCGGGTGATCGGCGGCGAGGATCCGATCGAGATGGGCAAGAACAACTCCGGCCGAGGCGTGGGCGGCTCGATGGTCCACTATGCCGGCTACTGCCCGCGCTTTCACCCCTCGGACTTCGAGACCCAGACCCGCGACGGGGTCGGCGCCGACTGGCCGATCTCCTACTCGGAGCTCAGGCCCCACTACGAGACGGTCGAGCGCGAGCTCCCGGTGGCCGGCCAGGACTGGCCGTGGGGAGATCCGCATAGTTACCCCTTCTCTCCCCATCCGATCGGCGAGGCCTCATCAGTCCTATGGCGGGGGGCGATCGAGCTGGGGATCGAGATGCGCGTCGGGCCGGTGGGGATCGTCAACGGGACGTTTGGCAACCGGCCTCACTGCATCTATCGCGGGTACTGCCTGCAGGGCTGCAAGGTCAACGCCAAGGCCAGTCCGTACGTGACCCACCTACCCGACGCGATTGCCCACGGCGTCGAGATTCGCTCAGACAGCATGGCCGTCCGCGTCGAGGTCGACGAGTCCAGCGGCCGGGCGATCGGCGTTTCCTACGTGCGCGAGTCTGATGGCGTGGAGCGTCTGCAGCGGGCGAAGGCCGTCGCGCTGGCCTGTTACTCGATCGAGACCCCGCGGCTGCTCCTCAATTCGACCTCGACGCGGTTTCCGAACGGGCTGGGCAATGGCGAGGACCAGGTCGGGCGCTACGTGATGGTCCAGGGCGCCGCCCAGACCGCCGGCCGCTACCCCGACGAGCTGCGGATGTACAAGGGACCCCCGCCCGAGGTCTCCTCTGAGCAGTTCTACGAGACCGACGCGAGCCGCGGGTTCGCGCGGGGGTTCTCGATCCAGACCGTCTCGCCGCTGCCGATCGGCTGGGCTGAGCACGTGCTCGCCGACGGCCACTGGGGGCGCCCGATGCGCGAGTACATGCGCGACTACAACCACTGGTCGACGATCGGGGTCCTCAACGAGCTGCTGCCCTATCCCGAGAACCGCGTCTACCTGGCCGAGGACAAGGATCCCTACGGGATGCCGGTGGCCCGCTTCGACTACACGCACTCCGAGAACGACAAGGCCAACATGGAGTACTCGACCAAGGTCATCACCGACATCCTCAAAGCCTCGGGCGCGCAGGACATCTTGACCATCCATCGCTACGCGCACCTGGTCGGTGGGGCGCGGATGGGCACTGGCCCGGAGAACAGCGTGATCAATTCGGACCACCGGGTCTGGGCGGTGCCGAACCTCTACATCTCAGACGGAAGCGTCTGCCCGACCCAGGGCTCGGCCAACCCGGCGTTGACGATCATGGCCCTGGCCTCACGCCTGGCCGAGCGCCTGGGCAGCGGAGCCGCCGGGTGAGCCCGCTCCTGAAGGGACGCAAGGCGATCATCACCGGAGGGAACACCGGGATCGGCAAGGCCAGCGCCCAGCGCCTGGCCGCAGAGGGCGCGAGCGTGTGCGTCAACTATTACTCCTCCAAGGAGGCCGCGGACGCGGAGCAGCTGGTCGAGCAGCTTCGACAGGGTGGCGCGCCCAAGGCGACCGCGATCCAGGCCGACGTCGGACGCGAGGACGAGGTCAAGCGGATGATGGCCGGGGCTGTCGAACAGTTGGGCGGACTCGACCTGCTGGTCAACAACGCCGGGATCGAGAAGCAGGTTCCGCTGCTTCAGATGGACCTTGAGACCTGGAGCGCGGTGCTGCAGACCAACCTGACCGGTGCCTTTCTGTGCCTGCGCGAAGCCGGGAAGGTGATGGCATCGGCGGGCGGCGGGGTGATCGTCAATATGTCAAGCGTCCACGAGTTCATCCCCTGGCCGGGCTTCGCGCACTACTGCGCGAGCAAGGGCGGGATCAAGCTGCTGATGGAGACCGCGGCGCGCGAGCTGGCCGAGCACAAGATCCGGGTGCTGAACATCGCGCCCGGGGCAATCATCACGCCGATCAACCAGTTCGTGCTCGACGACTCCGAGCAGAAGCACGCGGTTGAGTCAGAGATCCCGCTGGGCCGGATGGGCGATGCGGATGAGATCGCCGCCGCCGTCGCTTGGGCGGCCAGCGATCAGGCCAGCTACGTCACCGGTACCACGTTGGTCGTCGATGGGGGCATGTCCCTGTACCCCAAGTTCGTGTGATCCCACCCTTCAACCACCATCCCCGGAGGAATAATGAGTGACAACGTAAGCCAGTACATCCTGCGTCGCCTGCACAACGACTGGGGCGTGTCGCGCATATTCGGCTACGCCGGGGATGGGATCATGGGCTTCTTGGGGGCGATGCGTGGAGAGGCCGGCGTCGATCGTCCCAGCTTCGTCCAGGTCCGCCACGAGGAGATGGCGGCGTTCATGGCCTGCGCGCACGCCAAGGTCACCGACGAGGTCGGCGTATGCCTGGCCACCTCGGGGCCCGGCGCGATCCATCTTCTCAACGGCCTCTACGACGCCAAGCTCGACCACCAGCCGGTGGTGGCGATCGTCGGTCAGCAGGCCCGCGCAGGGCTGGGGGGGAACTTTCAGCAGGAGGTCGACCTGCAGACGCTGTTCAAGGACGTCGCCCACGAGTACGTCGAGGTGTGCATGGATGCCACGCAGGCACGCCACCTGGTCGACCGGGCGGTGCGGATCGCGCTGACCGAGCGCACCGTCACCTGCATCATCATCCCGGTCGACGTGCAGCAGGCCGACGCCGTGCCCGAGCCGCCCCTCGTCCACGGCACCGTGCACTCGGGACCGGGCTTCCGGCGGGGCCGTGCCGTCCCTGAGGAGTCTGACGTGCGCGCTGCAGCTGAGATCCTCAACGCCGGCGAGAAGGTGGCGATGCTGGTCGGCCAGGGCGCCCTGCACGCCTCAGACGAGGTCACCCAGGTGGCCGAGCTCTTGGGCTGCGGCGTGGCCAAGGCGCTGTTGGGCAAGGCCGTCCTGTCCGATGAGCTGCCCTGGGTGACGGGCTCGATCGGCCTTCTCGGCACCAAGCCGAGCTGGGACATGATGATGGAGGCCGACACCCTGCTGATGGTTGGGTCGAGCTTCCCCTACTCAGAGTTCCTGCCCAAGCCGGGTCAGGTTCGCGGGGTGCAGATCGACATCGACGGCAAGATGCTCGGGATCCGCTACCCGATGGAGCTCAACCTGATCGGCGACAGCGCCGAAACGCTGCGCGAGCTCATCCCGCTGCTGCAGCGCAAGGAAGATCGCGCCTGGCGCGAGAAGATCGAGCACAACGTCGGCGACTGGTGGAATCTGATGGACGCCCGCGCGCACGAGACCGCTGACCCGCTCAACCCACAGTTGCTGTTCCACGAGCTCTCAAAGCAACTGCCCGACGGGGCCATCATCACCTCGGACTCAGGGTCATCGGCCAACTGGTACGCGCGCGACGTCAAGCTGCGCAAGGGGATGATGGGCACGCTTTCGGGGACGTTGGCCACGATGGGACCCGGCGTGCCCTACGCGATCGGCGCCAAGTTCGCCCACCCCGACCGGCCCGTGTTCGCGCTGGTCGGCGACGGGGCGATGCAGATGAACGGCCTCGCCGAGCTGATCACCGTGGCCAAGTACTGGCGCGAGTGGGCCGACCCACGCTTCTACGTGATGGTGCTCAACAACCGTGACCTCAACCAGGTCACCTGGGAGCTGCGGGCGATGGCCGGCGAGCCGCGCGTGGCCACGACTCAGGACATCCCCGACGTTCACTACGCGCAGTGGGCGGAGCTGATCGGGCTCAAGGGAATCCGCGTCGACTCGCCCGACCAGGTCGCCGGCGCTTGGACGGAGGCGCTGTCCGCCGACCGCCCGGTGCTGATCGAGGCGATCACCGATCCCAACGTCCCGCCGCTGCCCCCGCACATCACGATCACCCAGGCCAAGTCGTTCATGTACTCGCTGCTGGGCGGCGACCCCAGCGCGGGGGAGATGATCACGCAGTCGGCCAAGCAGAAGCTCGAAGAGTTCCTGCCCGGCCGCTGAAGTTCGGTGGCGGTCACCCGTGAGCGTGAACCTGACCCGGAACGATGCCGGACGGTCTCAGCCGTCCGGCATCGAGTCGGGCACCGCAGGGCTGCAGTCGGGCGCCGCTCGGGTGCGTGCTTGACCGGCTGCGCGACGCAGCCGGTGAGCACCGGCGGAGCTTCGGACCCGACCCAGCGACGCAAGATCACTGCACGCAGGGTGGGATGATGATCGGATCCTGCGGCACGCAGTCGGACTTCGATCCGCTCGCCGCCAGAGCGGCGGTCAGTGGCTGATCACGGCGAGCCCAGCCGCAGGCCTCGCAAGGATGCCTCCGATGTCGAACGCGAGTTCGCCCAGGAGGCGCTCACCGGCGAGGAGGGCAAGCATCCGCACATGCACCTCAGCCAGTTGCACTTCCGCCTCGGCTCGCGCTTCATCTCGATCTGGTGGCTGCTGCCCGGCTTCGTGGCGCTGTGCGTCGCGATGGTGGCGGCGTTCAAGATCTTCATCGCGACCGGCGCCGGACAGTCGTTCGTGAGCGGCCACCCGTGCGTGCCGGGCCGTCCGCACGTCGAGCCCGGCATCTCGACCTGGGTGCTGGTCACCCACGCGGCGAACTTCTTCTTCATGGTGATGATCATCCGGGCCGGCTGGCAGATCCTCGCCGACCACCCGCGGCTGTATCTGAAGTTGGACTGCACGCCGGATCGGGAGGTGCTGCGCTTCCGCGGTCCGGTCCCCAAGGACCGGGTGTGGACGGCCAAGGACGACGCGATCACGCTCAGCCCCCTATTCGGGATGCCTGGTGGCCGGCATACGATCGGAATCGCCCGGCACTGGCACTTCATCTTCGACATCCTGTTCGTGCTCAACGGGATCGTCTACGTGGTGCTGCTGTTCGCGACCAGCCACTACCTCAAGCTAATCCCGACCCAGCTTTCGATCCTGCCCGACGCCGCGTCGTGCATCGTCCAGTACTCGGCGCTGCACCTGCCCTCCGAGCCCGGTGGCTACTTTCGCTTTGACGCGATCCAGCAGCTCAGCTACTTCGCGGTCATCTTCCTGCTCGGGCCGCTGGCTGTCCTCTCAGGCCTGGCGATGTCCCCGGCGCTGGACAACCGCTTCAAGCTCTACCAGCGGATCTTCGGCAACCGCCAGGCCGCCCGGACGTTTCACTTCGTGGTCATGTGTGTGTTCGTCGTGTTCTTCGCCGTGCACATGACCATGGTGGCCGCCACCGGGTTCTCCAAGAACCTCGACGCGATCACGCTGGGCGTCGATCAACACAACCTCGACGGCGTGGCGCTGTTCCTGCTGGCGCTCGCGCTGACGGTGGCGTTCAACGTGTGGGCGGTCCGGGCCTCATGGATTCACACCCGGGTGCTGCAGCGGATCTCAAACGCCACCGTCGGTCGCCTGATGGACCTGCTGTTTGACCATTACTCCCCGCGGGCGGAGTACCGGGAGCAGGACATCAGCCCGTTCTTCTGGCCCAACGGCCTGGTGCCCACCAGCCAGGAGTGGTGCGGCCTGCGCGACCGCGAATTCGATGACTACCGCGTACGGGTGCACGGGCTGGTCGAGCACCCGGTCGAGCTCTCGCTCCGGGACCTGCACGAGATGACCCGCCAGGAGCAGATCACCATGCATAACTGCATCCAAGGCTGGTCGGCGATCGGCAAGTGGTCAGGGCTGCCCTTCGCCAAGCTGATCGAGCGGGTCAAGCCCTCGCCGGAGTGCCAGTGGGTCATGTTCTACTCCTACGGCGAAGGCGGCGAGGGCGGTCAGTACTACGACTCGCACTCGATCAAGGACCTACGCCACCCGCAGAGCCTGCTGGCTTATGAGATGAACGGCGAGCCGCTGCCCGTCCTGCACGGTGCTCCCCTGCGATTGCGGGTCGAGAACCAGCTCGGCTTCAAGCAGGTCAAGTGGATCAGGGAGATCGAGTTCGTCCACCACTTCTCTGAGCGCGGGGGCGGACAGGGCGGCTATAACGAGGACCACGAGTTCTACGGCTACCGTGATGAGATCTGACCTGTTCGCCCGGCGCTCAGCTTCCCGGTGTGCGCTCGGCCGTGTCGGCTGCCCTACGCAGCGCCTCAGCGAGCTCACGGGCATCAGCGGGGGTCAACGTGGTGCTCGAGCTGCCAGCGCCGTGCTGGCTCACGGCGAGTACCACCTTGTCCAGACGGTTGTGCACGTCGATCGTGTCCCGGCCCGAATCGCCATGATGGTCGCTCATCTCGCTGCTCCTTGGCCCGCCGTGTCGTGTCGGCGCCGACCTTACCGAGCGCCGTCAAGCGGGCGCGCAGTGAGCTGCGCGGACCACTCCGCGCCCGCGTCCACCCCCACTCAACCTGAACCATAGGAGCAGACGATGAGCAACTCGAGTGATCTGAGCGCGTCGGTCCCGCATGTGCTGCGTGAGTACGCGTTGCTGGCCGATGGGGAGCGCGGCATCCTCGTCGGTCCGCGGGGGGACTACGCGTGGATGTGCTTTCCGGGCTGGGATGGCGATGGGGTGTTCTCGGCGCTGATCGGTGGCGCCGGGGCCTATGCGGTCACGCCGGTCGGGCGGTTTGTCTGGGGTGGCTACTACGAGCATCCGGGGTTGGTCTGGCGTAGCCGGTGGGTCTGCGACGATGGGACGGCGGTCGAGTGCCGCGAGGCGCTCGCTCTCCCCGCGAGCCCGAGCCGGGCGGTCATCCTGCGCCGGATCATCGCGGTCCAGGGCGAGGCTCGCGTGCGGATCATGCTCGACCTGCGCTCCGACTATGGCCATCGGGCGGCGAAGGAGCTGCATCGCCAGGATGACGGGACCTGGACGGCGGGGGTGGGCGACGCTCATGTCCGCTGGGGCGGCGCGCCAGATGCCAAGCCGCATAAGCATGGCGCTCACGGCACCAGCCTAGAGCTGGAACTTCAGCTCGCGGCGGGCGACCACCACGACCTGGTGCTCGTCTTCGATCAAGACAAGGATGCGGCGCTGCCCGATCCCGGACACGCCTGGCAGGGCACCGAGGCCGCCTGGCGCGAGCGGATTCCCGAACTCGAGAGCACGATCGCGCCCCGTGACTCGCGCCACGCCTACGCCGTGCTGACCGGCTTGACCAGTGGTGGCGGCGGGATGGTCGCGGCGGCAACCACGTCGCTGCCCGAGCGCGCCAGCGAGGGACGCAACTACGACTACCGCTACGTGTGGATCCGCGATCAGTGCTATGCCGGTCAGGCGGTCGCGCGAGCCGGCGGGCATTCGCTGATGGACGACGCGGTGAGGTTCGTCTCGCAGCGACTGCTGGAGCACGGCCCCGATCTCAAGCCGGCCTACACGACGACGGGTGGCCGGGTACCCGACCAGCGCCAGCTCGACTTGCCCGGCTATCCGGGTGGGCAGGACATCGTCGGCAACTGGGTCAACGAGCAGTTCCAGCTCGACGCGTTCGGCGAGGCACTGCTGCTGTTCGCTACGGCTTCTGACCACGATCACCTCGACGCTGAGGGCTGGCAGGCGGTGGAGATCGCGGCCGAGGCGATCGCCAAGCGCTGGCAGGAGCCCGACGCGGGGGTGTGGGAGATCGCTCCGGAGGCCTGGACGCACAGCCGGCTGATCTGCGCCGCCGGTTTGCGCGTGATCAGCGCCCGGCATCCCGCCGGCGAGCGCGCCGCGGGCTGGCTGGCCCTGGCCGACCGGATCACCGCCGACACCTCGGCCCACGCGCTTCATTCCAGCGGGCGCTGGCAGCGCTCCCCCGGCGATGAGCGCGTGGACGCGGCGCTGCTGCTGCTGCCGATTCGGGGGGCGATCCCCCCCAGCGACCCACGTTCGATCGCGACCCTGCGGGCGATTGAGCGCGAGCTCGTCCAGGACGGCTACTGCTACCGCTACCGACCCGACGAGCGGCCGCTCGGCCAGTCCGAAGGAGCGTTCCTGCTATGCGGCTTTCTGATGGCGCTGGCCTACCACCGGCAGGGAGATCTCGTTACCGCGGCGCGTTGGTTTGAGCGCAACCGCGCCTCCTGCGGGCCACCGGGGCTGCTCTCAGAGGAGTTCGACGTGGTCCAGCGCCAGATGCGGGGAAATCTGCCCCAAGCTTTCGTCCATGCGCTGATGCTCGAGTGCGCTGCGACCCAGGCCCAGGCTCCGGGAGAGCCGGCGTGAGTGCCTGGACGTGGGCCCCCCGGCGATGAGCGCCCCGATTGCCGGGCGCGCGGCCAGCGTGGCCGCGGTGCGCGGCGGGTGGGGGGTGCTGCTGGTGGCCGCGCCGGGCGGGGTGCTCACCAGCTTGCCCGGCGTCCAGCCCACTTCATCCACACGGGCGGTCGCCCGGGTCCTGGGCGCCCGCCAACTGGCGCAGGGCGCGGCCGCCCTGGCCGGGTCACAAATCGCGCGGCGAGCATGGTGGGTCGACGCATTGCATGCCGCGAGCATGCTCGTCCTGGCCGCCACCGCACCGGCTCATCGGCGACTGGCGGCCACCGACGCGGTGGTCGCCGCTGCGTTCGCCACGGTCACCCACAGCCTGGGGCAAGACTGACGATGCGCGCGCTGGTGATCTCCGATACGCACTTCGGTGCTTGGACAGGCGAGGACATCCTTCGCCATGAACACGAGTTGGCGCTGCTCGCCGGGCACTTGGATGAGGTCGACGAGGTCGTGTTTCTCGGTGACCTGTTCGACTTCCTGTTTGCGTCGGTGCGCGACGCGGTCGCCGCCGCCGAGGGCCTGTTCTCGTTGCTGCGCGACAAGCTGCAGGGCAAACGGTTCGTGTTCCTGGCCGGAAACCACGATCACCATCTGGTCGCCCAGCAGGCCGAGCAGCTGCGAGATCTCGAGCTCGTGAGCGGTGAAAGCTCACAACGCAAAGCCTGGCCGGGGACCGCGGTGCTAATCGACTCAGACGAGCCCGCTCCCCGACTGCTGGAGATCCGTAAGCACCTCAGTCCGCTCGAGCGCTCCCAGGCGCCCATCTGAGAGGCAATGGTGTGGGCCGCGGGTCGCTAACGCCCACGCCGCTTGCGGCTGGGGCGGCCCTGGAGCCTATGCGTCGCGAGCAGGAGTCCCGTAAACGCGAGCCCCGTGGAGGCGGCGGCGATCGCCGCCGCGCGCGGCGGGGACTGCGTCGGCGATCCGGGTTCGGGGTGGGCTCGCTCCGGGTAGGGGTGGCCAGCAGCCGATCCGTGGTCGCGCATCGCGAGCTGGATGACTTGGGCGAGATGCAGGGCTTGGCGGTCGGTGGCCTGGGCGATCTGCTCTCGGCAGGAGAAGCCGTCGGCGATCACGATCGTGTCCTTGGGCGCCTGGCGCACGGCGGGCAGCAGCGCCCGCTCGCCGGCCTTGATTGAGACCTCGTACTTCTCCCCGGCCTCGAACCCGAAGCTCCCGGCCATGCCGCAGCAGCCCGCGTCCAAGAGCTCGAAGTCGAGACCGAGCGCGTCGAGCACCTCACGCTCGTCGCTGAGCTTGAAGACTGACTTGTGGTGGCAGTGGCCCTGCACGATCGCCCGCGCGTCGAGCTTGGGAGGCTCGTAGCCGGGAGCGACATGCTCCAGGAACTCTGACAGGAGGTAGGTCTGGTCGGACAGGCGCACGGCGTCCTCGTCGTTGGGGAGCAGGTTGCGCAGCTCGTCGCGGAACACCGCTCCACATGAGGGCTCGAGCACGACGAGCGGAATGCCGGCCTGGATCTCGTCGCGCATGCCGTCGAGGATCTGATGCAGGAAGCGCTTGGCCAGGGTGAGCATCCCGAAGTCGTACAGCGGCCGTCCGCAGCACAGCGGTTTGGCCGGCAACGTCACCCGGTAGCCGGCGGCCTCGAGGACCTCGACGCCGGCCTGGCCGACCTCGGGGTGAAAGTGATTGGTGAACGTGTCGGGCCACAGGATCACCGGAGGCCCGTCGGGATTGGGGGAACGATGCTCTGAGAACCATGAGCGAAACGTGCGTTGGGCGAAGCGCGGCAACTCGCGCTCGTCGGCCACGCCCCCCGCTCGCTTGGCCAGCCGGGCGGCCGGCGGGAATGCTGTCACGGCGTTGACCAGCCGGGGGGCCAGCGACGCCAGCCGCGCCCACCACATGATCAGTCCCATCGCGTAGGCACTGCGTGGGCGCAGGCGACCGGTGTAATAGTGCGAGAGAAACTCGGCCTTGTAAGTGGCGACGTCGACGGCGGCCGGGCAGTCGCCCTTGCAGCCCTTGCAGGCCAGGCAGAGATCGAGTGCCTCTTTGACCCCTTCGTCTCGCCAGCCGTCGGTGACCGCCTCGCCCTGGAGCATCTCGAACAGCAACCGCACCCGCCCCCGGGTGGAGTGCTGCTCCTCGCGGGTGACCATGAAGCTCGGGCACATCGTTCCCCCGCCAGTGCGCCGACACTTGCCAAAGCCAAAGCAGCGCTCGGTCGCGCCGGCGAAATGGCCGTGGTCATCGACGAAGGAAAAGTGGGTCTTGACCTGCGGCGGGTTGTAGCCGGCGCCCAGGCGCAGGTTCTGATCGAGCTTGTAGGAGTCCGAGAGCACCTTGCGGGGGTTGAGCTTGTTGTCGGGGTCCCAGATCGCCTTGAACTCGTCAAAGGCCCGGCACAGCTCATCCCCGAACATCCGCGGCAGCAACTCGGCGCGCAGCTGTCCCTCGCCGTGCTCCCCCGAGAGCGAGCCCCCGTACTTGACCGTCAGGTCGGCGCACTCCTCCATGAACGTCCGGAAGTCGCGGATCCCCTGCGGGGTCTTGACATTGTTGTTGGTGCGGGCGTGGACGCACCCCTGGCCGAAGTGCCCAAACAGGACGACTTTCAGCCCGTGGCGGTCGATCAGGGCCTTGAACTCGCGCAGGAACTCCCCCAGACGCTCAGGGGGGACAGTCCCGTCCTCCCACGCCGGCCAGGTGTCGAGCTCGTGGGGCATCCGCGCGGCACCGATCGCACCCTCACGTACCGCCCAGATCTGCTCCTGCTCGGTCGGATCCTCGAACAGCTTGACGTTCGGGGCGTCGTCGTGACCCTCCAGCTCCGCCTTCAGCTTCTCGGCCTTCTGGTTAGCCTCCTCCTGGGTCTGGCCGCCGAACTCGACCAGCAGCCAACCGCCTCCCTCGGGTAGGTGGGAGATCTCTTCGAGCTCCTGTTGCTTCTTGGTCAGGTTGGCGGGCACGTGCTCGTCCATCGCCTCGAGCGCGTTGGGATCGTGCTCTCGGATCTCACAGATGTGGTCGGCGGCGTGAAACACGTCCGGGTAGCCGAGCACCGCGGTGGCGCGATGGGGTGGGTGGTCGACCAGGCCCAGCGTCGCCTCGAGCGTGATCGCGCACGTGCCCTCGGTGCCGACCAGGGCGCGGGCGACGTTGAAGCCGTTCTCGGGCAGCAGCTGCTCGAGGTTGAACCCCGACACGCGCCGCTCCAGCGACGGATAGCGCGCCCGGATGAGATCGCCGTAGCGATCACGCAGGTCGCGCAGCTGGGCGTAGATTTCGCCCTTGCGGCCGCCGGCGGCGATGATCTGCTCGAGCTCTTCCTCGCTGGTGGCGCCCACCCGCATCCGCGTGCCGTCGTAGAGCAGGATGTCCAGCTCGTGGACGAAGTCCGAGGTCTTGCCCGGCGGGGCCATCATCGAGTGCGAGCCGCAGGAGTTGTTTCCCAACGCTCCGCCCAGCGTCGCCCAGGCGTGGGTGGCGGGGTCTGCGGGAAACGTGAGCCCGCGCTCCACAGCTGGATCGCGCAGGTGGTCGTTGATCAGGCCGGGCTGCACCCGCGCCCGCTTGGCGTCCACGTCGATCTCCAGCAGCTCGTTCATGTACTTGGAGAAGTCGAGCACGACCGCGACGTTGCACGTCTGTCCGCACAGGCTCGACCCGCATCCGCGGGCCAGGATCGGCGCGCGATGGCGGCGACAGATCTCCACCGCCGCGATCACGTCATCGACATCGCGGGGGATGACGACGCCGATTGGGACCTGGCGGTAGATCGAGTGATCAGACGCATACAGGCCCCGCGTAGCTCCGTCGAAGCGGACCTCGCCCCGGAGCGCGGCGCGCAGGTCGGCCTGGAGTGCGGCCGCATCCACGCTCCCGTCGGGATGCTGGCTGGGTTCACGCCGGCGTGAGGGAGTGGGGAACTTCTGGACGGTCAACGGGAGCTGCATCACAGCCTCGATTCACTTGCGCTGGTCAGAAACGGCTTCGGCGACCTTCTCGCGCACCCGCTGCAACGCGCCGTACGGGCTGCCCGGCGAGGCGGCCTCTTTGAGCATGTTGCGTCCGATGGTCAGCCCGATCTGCCGGCGGTTCTCCTCGCCGCGCGCCAGCGACTGAGCCAGCGCCTGGGCGTCGTCGCGGGTGATCATCGGCGGCAGCGGAGGCTCGTTGGCGTCGACCAGGCACTCAATGAGCACGGGCCCCTCGGTGCTGAGCGCATCGCGTAGCTGGTCGTTACAGCGGGCCGGGTCCTCGATGTGAAAGCCGCGGGCCCCGCAGGCCTCGGCGACCTTGACGAAGTCAATCGGCGCGAAGTCGACCCCGTACTCGGGGTTGCCCAGGTAGACCATCTGCTCCCACTTGATCAGACCCAGCACGTTGTTCTTGATCACGATCAGCTTGACCGGCAGTTGCTCCTGAAACAGGGTGACCAGGTCACCCATCTGCATCGACAGCGAACCGTCGCCGGTGAACGCCACCACTTGGCGATCGGGAAACGCGGTCTGGGCGCCGATCGCGTAGGGCAGTGCGGCCGCCATCGAGCAGTTGGTGCCGCTGAACGAGAACAGTTGCCCGCGACGCAGACGCATTCGGCTCTCCCAGGTGGTCACGGTGCCCGAGTCCCCGCACACGATCGCGTCGTCGGCCAGCAGCCCAGACAGATTCCAGCTCACCACCTGGGGCTTCATCGGAACGTCTTGGCGGGTGCCCCGCTGCTCCATCAGCCGCCACCACTCGGCGGTCGACTCCTGCGCCCCGGTCAAAAAGGCGCGGTCCTGGTTGCGGGCCAGCAACGGCAGCAGCTCGACCAGGGTCGCTCGGCTGTCACCCACCAGTCCGACGTCAGCCGGATAGCGCAGGGCGATGCGATCGGGCCGATCGTCGATCTGCACGCACACCGCCTGCCCGGGTGCGGGGAGGAACTCGATGTAGGGGAACGAGCTGCCGACGATCACCAGGGCGTCACAACCGTCCATCGCCTCCTGGGAGGGGCGGGTTCCGACCGCGCCGAGGCCGCCGGTCACGTAAGCACTGTCGTCGGGGACGCAGTCTTTGCCCAACGACGCCTTGATGATCGGCGCGCCGAGGATCTCGGCCAGCTGCTCGAGCTCGTCGCCGGCGCCACGCGCCCCCGCGCCGGCCAGGATCGCCACCTTGGCGTGACCGTTGAGGAGGTCGGCCGCCCGCTTCAGCTCGTGCGCCGGGGGGACGCGGATCGGGGGCGTGAACGCGGTGGTGGTATGGCCCTTGACGTTGCGCTTGAAGCGCATCATGTCGCTTGCGTCAGCGGCCTGGAAGTCGATCGGGAACGAGATGTGCGCCGCGCCGCGGCTGCCGAGCGCGGTGCGACAGGCCAGGTCGACCACGTTGACGATGTGGGCCGGTCCCATGATCCGCTCGCTGTACACGCACAGATCCTTGAACAGGTAGTCGGCGTCGTAGTCCTGGAGGTAGTGGGTCCCCACCAGGTCGTGGTAGGTCATTCCGCTGATGGCCAGGATCGGCGCGCCTTCCACCTTGGCGTCGAGCAGGCCGTTGGCCAGGTGGATCGCTCCCGGGCCTGAGGTGGCCATACAGACACCGAGCTTTCCGGTGAACTTGGCGTAACCCACGGCGGCCATCGCGGCCACCTCCTCGTGGCGTACGTGGACATAGCGCAGGCGGTCCTGTTGCTTGCGCATCGCCTCCCAAACGCCGTTGATCCCATCTCCGGGAAGCCCGAACACGGTGTCCACGCCCCAGTCCAGCAAACGCTCGAGCAGCAGGTCGGCACCGGTGTCAGGCATGACGTCCTCCCAGGAAGAACAGAAGTGATCTAGATGTTGCTGTCGCGAGCGGATCGCTACCCCGACAGTGACAGCCGGGCCGCCTGCCCCGAGGAGATATGCAGGGCGTCGTTGAGCTCCGCTTCATGTCCGGCTTGTTTCCCCGCCTCAGCCGGCGGTACCGCCGTTTGTCTGCCAGGTGACAGACAAGGAGCGCGCCGAGTCACGAGCGGAACAATCTGAGAACGCGGCGCAACGTGGCTATTCAGCCCTAACGGGCGACCTCACTGCCACCGAGGCCTTCGCCCAGTCCGAGCACCATTGTCGGGCTGGGGACGATTTCCCCTCCGGCCCGTGTGGTCGCGCTCCGCGACGGGCATACCGATGACAACCCGCGCGCCGGCTGGGCGCGCTGAGGACCTAGGCGATTGACGATAACTGGAGACGATCAATGAGTCAGATAGCGGTGGTTACGGGGGCCTCGGCCGGAGTGGGACGCGCTACCGCGCGGGCGCTCGCCGAGCGCGGTTTCGACGTGGCGCTGCTGGCCCGGGGTCAGGCCGGCCTCGACGCGGCGGCCAGGGAGGTCCAGGCCGCGGGGACGCGGGCGCTGGCAATCCCGACCGACGTGTCTCAGTTCGACCAGGTCGACAGCGCCGCGACCCGGATCGAGGCGGAGCTCGGGCCGATCGACGTGTGGGTCAACGACGCCATGACCACGGTCTTCGCGCCGGCCTGGGAGGTCAAGCCGGCCGACTTTCAGCGCGCTGTCGAGGTGACCTTCCTGGGGCAGGTGTGGGGGACGATGGCGGCGCTTCAGAAGATGCGCCCGCGCGATCGGGGTCAGATCGTCAACGTCGGCTCCGCGCTGGCGTTCATCGGCATTCCGTTGCAGTCGGCGTACTGCTCATCGAAGTTCGCCTGTCGCGGCTTCTTCGAGTCCACCCGGGCCGAGTTGATCCACGAGAAGAGCCACATCCGCATGAGCATGGTTCACCTGCCGGCGGTCAACACCCCGCAGTTCGACTGGTGTCAGTCGGTGTTCGATGTCCACCCCCAGCCGGCGCCCCCGATCTATCAGCCCGAGATCCCGGCCAAGTTCATCGTCGAGGCGGCGCTCGATGGGCGCCGCCACAAGATCATCGGGTCCTGGAACAAGATCCTCGTATTCGTGGCCCAGCTCGCTCCCGGGTTCGGCAACCAGTACGCCGCGATCGGCGCCTGGGAGAGCCAGCTCACCTCCCAGAAGGTCAGCCCCGGCCGGCCGAGCAACCTCTATGAGCCCGCCGATGTCGAGACCGACCACGGCGCCCATGGGGAATTTGACCACGACGCGCACGGGTTCTTCACCCCGAGCTTCCTGAAGACGCTGCCGCAGACGGCGGTGAAGGCCTATCAGGCGGCCGCGAGTACGATCAGGGAGAAGCAGCGCACGGTCAAGGAGAAGAAGCGCCGGTCGTGATCGTGCTGTCCTGGCTGCCGGAGAGCAGACAGTGCTGAGCACCATCCGCACCGACGGGTACGCACCGCTGCGCTCCTATGCCGTGCTGGGCGACATGCGCGGCGCGGCGCTGGTCGCCACCGACGGCGCGATCGACTGGCTGGCGGTACCGGTCATGGACGCCCAGCCGGTGTGCGCCGCGATCCTGGACCCGACCGGAGGAGGCTCGATCGAGCTGACACCGACGGTCCCGTTCGAGGTCCGTCGCCGCTACCGCGAGGCCACGATGGTCCTCGAGACAACCTTTGTCACCGAGCTCGGCACCGTTCGGGTCACGGATTCGTTGAACCGGGGGGCGGCCGGGGAGCTGCCGTGGTCTGAGCTGGCCCGGCGGATCGAGGTCGACGAGGGAGCGGTTCCGATGCGCTGGTCAGTCCGCCCGGGTCATTGTTTGGCCGGGATCCGCCCGTGGTGTCACCGGCAGCACGGGCAGCTGAGGATCCTCGTGGGCGAGCGGATGCTGGCCGTCGTCACCTGCGGACTGGGCGACCGAGAACCGGTTCTGGACAGCCACGGCGTCGGGGGCGAATTCGTCGCCCGAGCCGTTCTGCCCGGGCTGCTGGGCGTGGTGGTCAGCGAGCGCGATCCGCTGTACGTCCCGTCGGCGGAGGAGATCGCCGCTCGGATCGACGCCACCGCGTCGATCTGGCGGCACTGGAGTGGGCAGATCACCTATGAGGGGCCGTGGACCGAGACGGTGGTGCGCAGCGCCCTGACCCTCAAGGCGCTAACGGTCGCGGAGAGCGGCGCGGTCGCCGCGGCAGCCACGACGTCGCTGCCCGAGCAGATCGGAGGCAAACGCAACTTCGACTATCGCTTCGCCTGGATCCGCGACGCCTCGTTCGCGATCGACGCGATGAACCGGCTCGGGCTCAGCGAGGAGGTCCACGCCGGACTGACCTGGCTGCTGGACACCGTGGCCCCGGAGGTCCCGGCCCTGCGGGTTTTCTACGCACTCGACGGCTCCGCCGTTCCTGCGGAGATGGAGGCTGGCGACGCGCCGGGATACCGGGACTCGCGGCCGGTCAACATCGGCAACAGTGCCGCCGACCAGATGCAGCTGGGGTGCTTCGGGGACCTCCTCGATGCGATCCTGCGCTACGTGAACGCGGGGGGCGCTCTGAACGCCGCCACCTCGACCCTGATCGGCGCGCTGGCCGATCGAGTCTGTGAGCTCTGGCGCTCGCCCGACGCTGGACTCTGGGAGCTTGGGGATCCCCAGCCCTACACGATCTCCAAGATCGCCTGCTGGGTGGCCCTGGACCGCGCGCTGCGGCTGATCGACGCCGGTCAGATCACCAACCTGCACGGGGATCGCTGGCGCGCCGAGCGCGAGGAGATCAGGTCCTGGATCGAGACCAACTGCTGGTCGGAGACCAAGCGGTCCTACACCTTCTACGCCGGGACCGACGATCTCGACGCGGCCGTGCTGCTGGCGGCTCGCACCGGATACTGCGACGGCAGCGATCCGCGTTTGCACACGACGATCGACGCGATCGCCACCGAGCTCGGGGCCGGCCAGGCGCTGCTCTACCGCTACAGCGGGCAGGCCGACAAGGAAGGCGCTTTCCTGGCCTGCTCGTGCTGGATGGTCGAAGCCTTCGTCCACGCCGGGCGCCTTCACGAGGCCGGCCAGTGGTTCACCGACATTGTCGGTCACGCCAATGACGTCGGCCTGTACACCGAGGAGATCGACCCGGCGAGTGGCGATCTGTTGGGCAACATCCCGCAAACCCTGTCCCACCTGGCAATCATCGGCGCCGCTACGGCACTCGACCGATCGAAAGGAAAGTGATGACCACACCACCGTCAGGGGAGCAGTTTGAGATCACCCGCGGCTCGCAGCGAGCGACCATCGTCGAAGTCGGCGGCGGGGTCCGGGAGTACCTGGTGGGCGATCGGCCGGTGCTCGACCCCTATCCGGTTGAGCGTATGTGCGACGGGGCCCATGGGGCGCCGCTGATCCCGTGGCCCAACCGTCTTGCCGACGGCACCTACCACTTTGACGGCACCGACCACACGGTGGCGCTGACCGAGCCGGAGAAACACAACGCGATCCACGGCTTCCTGCGGTGGCGATCCTGGGAGGCGGTGGAGCACGGGGCCAGTCGGGTGGTGATGAGAACCCGGCTCTACCCACTGATGGGCTATCCGTTCACCGTCGATGTCCGGGTGGCCTATGAGCTCGGGGACGAAGGTCTGACGGTGGCCACCACGGCCACCAATCTGGGGGAGGCGACCTGCCCCTACGGCGCCGGACAGCACCCGTACCTGTCGCCCGGCACTGGCCTTATCGACGACTGCACGCTGGAGCTGGGCGCCTCGGCCCGGATCCTGACCGAGAACGAACGCCAACTGCCCACCGGCACCGCCACCGTCGAGGGGACGGATTTCGACTTTCGGGCCGGAAAGCGCCTGGGCGCCCAGCAGCTCGACGCGCCCTTCACCGACCTGACCCGGGACGCCGACGGCCGGGCATGGGCCCGGCTGACGGCGCCGGACGAGAGCCGCGTCGAGCTGTGGGTAGACGAGCAATACCCGATCATCGAGATCTACACCGGTGACACCTTGAGCCCGGATCGCCGGCGGCTCGGAATGGGTACCGAGCCGATGACCTGCCCGCCCAACGCCTTTCAGAGCGGAGAGGGCCTGATCCGGCTGGAGCCGGGCCAGTCGCTGACCACCTCCTGGGGCGTGCGACTGGACCAGGCGTGAGCAGCCTGACCTAGCTACCACCGGCGTTTGGGATCGGCGAGGGTTCGGCTCAGCGCGTTCGCCGACGCAGTCAGCGCCGCCGGAAGGCGAAGTGGATCTCGCCCGCGGCGATGGCACCCCAGGCGGCCAGCGCGACGGCCAGCCACACGCGCCCGACCGCGCCCATCCACGACAGTCCGAGCGCCGTGCCACCGAGCTGCCCGCACGCGCTGTACATCCCGAGCGGGAAGACCATCGTCCAACGCTCGGGGCTGAAGCGCGGGCGCAGCGTGCGGCCCCGCCACAGCTCAGCCGCCGCGAGCACGGGAATCCAGCCGCTCGCCACCACCCAGCCGAGGAGCCCGAGCAGGCCGATCGGCGAGGCGGAGCCGCCGCGGTTCAGGGTGGCCGCAGCGAGCGCGAAGATCGCCGGTGCGCCCATCACGATCCACCAGTCCGGGGTCAACTCGTGCGGGCGCAGGGGCGAGCGGGCGAGCCGGCGGGCCAGCAGCGCCATGACCAACAGGTAGAGCGCACCGCCGAACGCCCACAACACGACCGCCAGCGGGTGTAGCGCCCGGGACACGTGGGCCAGGAGGATCGCCAGGCCCTCGGTGGCGACGGTGGCCAGCAGCCATTCGGCCCGGGGCCGCATGCTCACCACCCGCACGGGGTGGCGAGCCAGCTCGCCCGCGATGACGATCCACACGATCGCCCCGATGATGAGCAGCAGCGTGGCGAGCGTGTGCCCCGTGCCTGCTCCGGCCGCCAACCGCGTGCCGAGCACCGCCGCGTCGGCCACAAAGCCAAACGCCGGGAAGGCGCGGCCCGGCTGGGCGGCGCGGTGGAGCATGGTGACCGGATGGCGCGCCCGGGCGACGTCGAGCGCGGCCAGCGGCACGAATGCCACCAGCGCCAGCACCAGCAGCACGTCCGAGACGGACCGCAGCCCGGCCGCGAGCGCCGCGATCGAGACGATCGAGGTCGCCATCACGACGTTGAAGGCTCCCGACCAAGGGCGGCCGTGGGGAATGGGGATGCCAGAACCGTTCGCCCCCAGCCGGGCCCCGCGGGCCCGGAATCGACGACCGGCAGACCAGGATCTCCCGGGTGGAGTCGATTTTCGTTCCAGGCGAGCGAAGAATGACTCCAAGTTCCGGTTTCCGCGCTGCGGCCCGAGAGGGAGGGCTCCGACCGGCCGCTCGTTCATCGGTCGGTTCTACCCGCGGCTCGGCCTGAGTTGCGGTGCGTTGTCATCCGCGAAACCGTGATGCCGTTAGCGGGAGGGGCTTTGGGCGGCTGAGGGTACGGTTGGCCCATGACCGGCGGTTCGGTGTTCCGGGACGGGACCAGACAACGCTGGTGAGAGCGTGAGCGCGAACTGGCGAGGCCTGGTCCTGGGGACATCCGCGGCCGTCATCTGCGCGCGGGCGCGCCGTCGTCTTCACCTGCCTCCCGCGTTGGCCACCGCCGGTTTGTTCACGGCGCCGGTGGTCCTGGCCCGCGCCATCGAGCCCTCCCGCTACCGGGATGCGGCGGTCTGGGCGGCGCAGATGCTGGCCTACAAGAACGCCTTCGAGATGCCCAACGACCGGCCCGGGCAGCTTCGAGCCCGGACCCGGGTGCGGTATGCGATCGCCTTTGACCGTCGGCTGGGTCTCGGGACGCCTCCGGGACAGCGGCTGCAGCGCAGGCTACGCCGTCGCGGGCATCTCAGCGCGCTGGACAAGGGACTGACCTTCTTCTACTGGACCTGGGAGCTCGAGCCCCATGCCGTCATGGCCTGGATCCGCTGGCGCCATCCCGAGCGGTTCCCGGCCGCGGCGGGACGCCTGGCGGCGGTGTTCGACCTGACCCTGTTCGGGTACTGGACGGTGCCCTCCGCGCCGCCGTGGTGGGCCTCCGAGGAGGCCGGGGAGATGAACCGACAGGTGACTCGCGTCATGGACGAGGTGGCCAAGTGGGTGCAGCGAAAGCCCCACCCGACCGAGGGCGATCACAAGGTCGGGGCCAACCCGTTCGCGGCCATGCCCTCGGATCACTTCGCCTCGGCGGCGATGACGGCCATCCTCATGGCCGAGATCGACGGTCGGCTGGGGGTACTGGGGTGGGGTTATGCGCTGTCGCTGGCCTTCAGCCTGGTCTACCTGGGTGAGCACTACGTGCTCGACCTGGTCGCCGGCCTCGCGCTGGCGCTCGGGGCAAACACGCTTCGGGGCCCGCTCGAGCAGACGGCGCGACGGCTGTTGGGCTAGCAGTCCGATGGTCAGGCCGATGCGCCGGCGGTGCTCCTCGTCGCGAGTCACCGGTGGCGGGGCGGATGCTCCTTCCGCCCCGCCGCCCGTTCGGTCTCCTTACGTCTGCCGTGGCACGCCTACGCCACGGGCTCGTACTCGCTCAGCGCATGGGGTGGTTGATCAACCACCTTGGTCCCGAACGGGATCAGCGGGGCGACCGCCCGCCCGAGGGTGCTGTGGAGCGTCTCGGCGAACGACACGTACCAGGCCAGGAGCGCGGTGGCGATGCCGAACGCGCCGCCGATGTGGGTCAGGCTGGCCGAGGCGTTGACCGTCCCGAGACCGAGCAGCAGATACGCCGGCCAGAGGGTGAGGAAGACCAGCATCACGGCCATGTTCACGCCGAAGGAGACGATCCACATGTAGAAGCTGAACACCGCCCAGGAGATCAGGAACAGGCCCAGCGCCGAGGCCTGCTCGGATCCCGGGATCGTCTTCAGGTAGAAGGTGTTAAGCGCCCAGTAGGAGATCCAGAACGCACCGTAGGAGCCGAGCGCGACGGCGGCGAACGTGTTGTGGCGCACGAACGCCCACATGCCGGCCAGGAGCTGCAGGATCCCGCCGTAGGCCAGCGCGGAGCCGAGCACGATGGGTAGCGCGGTCTTGCTGACCGCGCCGACTTCGATCATGCTCAGCATGAACGTGGTCAGGCCGAAGCCGGCCAGCCCCACCGGCACCGGGTCGGCCAAGCGGGCGGACAGCGGTACGGCCGGTTTGACGGTTACGGGCTGGGTGCCGTTTCGTTGAGGGTTGTGAGTTGCGGTGGACATGAGAACTCCTCGGTTCGAGGGACTGCGGTTAGTGGGGCTGTCCCCGGTGCGTGCGGTTCGCATCGGCGTTCGGTTCGCCTCCTGACAGGCACCGTTCGCCGGTTGACAAAAACCGGGAAAGGCCTGCTCAGAGGCGGTAGAACGTGGGAGAGACGAGATCCGAACGAACGGAGATAACCATGCACACTCGCCCCCCCGAGCCCTCCGATGTGACCGCCGGCCGCCGCGCACGGGCCACCGCCCTCGATCCGGACGCCGAGCGCCCGAGCACCGATCCGACGGCCGGGCGACGCGCCCGGGACCTAGCGCAGCGCCCCGACGGCCCCCAGCCGATCCTCGACCCGACCGATCCGCACTGTGAGGACGCATTCACGGCCCCGGCGGGGAGCTGAGCCACCGGCAGGACCCGCGACGAGTGACGCCGCAGGACCGGGCCGGCGGGTCGCGGGACCGGCCCGGCACGGGCGCGCGGTTACCCCAGCCGCGGCGATGGCGAGTCGTAACGCGATATCGCGCTACGATGATCGTCATGAAGCCGTCAAACGCTCAGTACGCGCGCCTGCTCGAGCTCCGGACCGGGCTGCGCCGCTTCCTGCACTGGAGCGAGGAGGAGGCCCGCACCCACGGGGTGACCGCGGCCCAGCACCAGCTCCTGCTGGCCATCCGCGGCCACCGTGGTCCCGGTGATCCCACCGTCTCCGACGTCGCCCGGGCGCTGGTCCTGCGCCACCACAGCGCCGTCGGCCTGGTCGACCGGGCACAGACCGCGGGACTCGTCGCCCGGCACCGTGATCCCGAGCACCCCACGCTGGTCCGCCTGGCGCTGACCGAGCGCGGGTTGGAGAAGCTCGAGTCGCTGACCGCCGCCCACCTGACCGAGCTGGAGCGACTCGGCCCGGCCATGGAGGCGCTCTGGACGGCGGCCGCGGAGGCCTCAGCCCGCCAAGCGGAACTGTCCGCGACGCAAGCGTGACGGCTCGCAACCGGCTGGATCACCTCGGCGACTTCGAAGTCGAGCCGAGGATGGTCCTCATCGCACTTCTGGCCGTGCTCGTCGGTGCCATCAGCGCCGGCCTGGCCGTCCTGCTGCTGCGCCTGATCGGCCTGATCACCAACCTGGTGTTCTACGGCCGGGTGGCCACCCGGCTCGTCGCTCCGGGCACCGGTGCTCACACCAGCGCGCTGCTCATCCTGCTGGCCCCGGTGGCCGGCGGCCTGATCGTCGGGCTGATGGCCCGCTACGGCTCGGAGAAGATCCGTGGCCACGGGATGCCCGAGGCGATCGAGGCCATCCTGATCGGGGAGAGCCGCGTCCAGCCGCGCGTCGCCCTGCTCAAGCCGATCTCGGCCGCGGTCAGCATCGGCACCGGCGGCCCGTTCGGCGCCGAGGGGCCGATCATCATGACCGGCGGCGCGGCCGGCTCGATCCTGGCTCAGCTGCTGCACATGAGCGCCGATGAGCGCAAGACCCTGCTGGTCGCCGGGGCGGCCGCTGGGATGGCCGCCACCTTCAGCGCTCCGTTGGCCTCCATCCTGCTCGCGGTCGAGCTGCTGCTGTTCGAGTGGCGGCCGCGGAGCTTCGTGCCCGTGGTCAGCGCGGTGGCCACCAGCACGATCATCCGCGGGTACGTGCTCGGACACGGCCCCCTGTTTGCCGTAGCCATGGGCGGGGCTCACGTCACCGGCGAGGTCGAGCTGCTGTGCGTGGTGGCCGGGGTGCTGGGCGGTCTGCTCGCCGTGGGGGCCACCGGGCTGGTCTACCTGGCCGAGGACGGCTTCCGGCGCCTGCCCGTGCACTGGATGTGGTGGCCGGCGATCGGCGGGCTGATCATCGGCGCCGGCGGGCTCATCGAGCCCCATGCGCTGGGTGTCGGCTACGACGTGATCGACAAGCTCCTCACCGGCCGGGCCGGGCTCTCGCTGGTCTTGGGCATCCTGATCGTCAAGACGGCGATCTGGTCCCTGTCCCTCGGGTCGGGGACCTCCGGGGGTGTGCTCGCCCCGGTGTTCATGATCGGTGCCTCGCTGGGCGCTCTGGAGGCGCACGTTTTCCCGGCCGTTGCCCCGGGGTTCTGGGCGCTGGTGGGGCTCGCGGCGGTGCTCGGCGGCGTCATGCGCTCACCGCTGACCGGCGTCGTCTTTCCGCTCGAGCTGACCCATGCCTGGAATCAGGTCCTCCCCCTGGTCATCTCGGCCACCGCGGCCTACGCGCTGTCGACGATGATCCTCAAACGCTCGGTCCTGACCGAGAAGATCGCCCGTCGCGGCCTTCATCTGACTCGGGAGTACTCGGTCGATCCGCTCGAGCTGATGCTCGTCTCCGATGTGATGGATTCCGGCCCGGATCACCTGCCCCACCGCGACGGTGCCCCGGTGGTGTTCGCCGATGACACCCTGCGCCACGTGGCCTACCGGTTCGCCGAGCGGCGGCTGAGCGTGGCTGCGGTCGTGGACCGCGCGGACCCGACCCAGATCCTCGGCATCGTGCGGACCCACCATCTGCTGGCCGGGCGGCTGCGCGATCTGCGCGAGGAGCAGCACCGAGAGCGCGTCCTGGTGCGTCGGGCGTGGCGGGGTAAGGACGCGAACAACTCACCGAATCGTCGGCGGGAATCGCGTTTGCGCAGGCCATGACCGGGTAGGCCCGGCGACGACCCGTTCGTCGTCGCGTTCCTTAGTTCGCCTCGTTACCACCTGCGTGTCCGCCCACCCCCGTCAACGCCGTGCCAGCCCGCTGCGGCGGGGGTCCTTCGCGGTGCTCGCGGTGGGCGGCGCGGGACTGATCGCCGGGTGCGGCCCGCAGTCGATCGTCTCGACGCACAGCCCCCAGGCCCACGACATCGCGTTGCTGTGGTGGTGGATGCTGGCCGCCGCGGTGATCGTCTTCCTGGGCGCGGTGGCGATGCTGATCGTCGCCTACCTGCGCAGGGGGATCGCCGGGCTGCCGTTCGTCGGCGAGCGCGAGCCAGTCGCCCAGGGCATGGTGCTGGTGTTTGGGATCGCCGTCCCCGTGATCGCTCTCCTGGCGCTCTTCTCGGTCTCCGACGTCTACCTGGTCGGGGAGACCTCGCCGCCGGCGCCGGGGAGCACGAAGATGACCATCGACGTCATCGGCCACCAGTGGTGGTGGGAGGTTCGCTATCCGGGCAGCGCCGCCGTGACCGCCAACGAGATCCACATTCCGGCCCGCACCCGGGTCAACGTGGTGGCGACCACCGCCGATGTGATCCACAGCTTCTGGGTGCCGGGATTGAACCGGAAGATCGACATGGTGCCCGGCCGCCGCAACCGGGTGCTCCTGTACGCGTCGAGCCCCGGGGTCTACCGCGGCCAGTGCTCGCAGTTCTGCGGCCTGCAGCACGCGCACATGTCGATGTACGTCTTCGCCCAGCGCCCGGCGGCGTTCCGGGCCTGGCTGGCGAACATGGCCGCGCCGGCGCGGGCGCCCAGCTCGAGCGCCGAGCTTGCCGGCCGGGCCCAGTTCATGGCCGACCAGTGCTCGAGCTGCCACATGATCCGGGGGACGACGGCGGCCGGGCTGATCGGCCCCGACCTGACCCATCTGGCCACCCGCAGCACCCTGGCCTCGGTTGAGATCCCCAACCGTCCCGCCTGGCTGGCCTCCTGGATCCACAACCCCCAGGCCATCAAGCCAGGTGACCGGATGCCCGACCTGGGTCTGTCCAGCGGGCAGGTCGATTCGCTCGTCGCCTACCTCGACAGCCTCCACTGATGGCCACCGTCGCGGCAGGCTCCCAGCAACATCTCGATCGTCTCGGCCGGGTCTGGAAGGAGCGCCCCGGGCTGCTCGGCTGGCTCACCACCACCGACCACAAGCGGATCGGGATCCTCTACTTCTTCACCGCGCTGGCCTTCTTCGGGGCCGGTGGGGTGGAGGCGCTGCTGATCCGCACCCAGCTGATCGGTCCGAACGGCACCGTGCTCTCGCCCGCGGCCTACGACGAGGTGTTCACGATGCACGGGATCACGATGATCTTCCTGTTCGTGATCCCGATGACCACGGGCGCGTTCGGGAACTACCTGATCCCGCTGATGATCGGGGCCCGGGACATGGCCTTCCCCCGCATGAACGCCCTGTCCTACTGGATCTACGTCGCCTCGGGAATCTTCATGTACGTGGCCCTGGCCTCGGGCCACGCCCCCAACGCGGGCTGGTTCGACTACGTCCCGCTGGCCTCGAAGGCCTACTCGCCGGGCAACAACATCGACTTCTACGGCTACGGACTGATCTTCAACGGCATCTCGTCGACCGCGGCCTCGATCAACTTCATCGTCACGATCTTCAAGTTGCGCGCGCCGGGGATGTCCCTGAACCGGATGCCGCTGTTCTGTTTCGCCTTCCTGGCTGTGGCTTTCGCGCTCCTGTTCGCGCTGCCCTCGCTGAGCATCGCCGCCCTGTTCCTCGAGCTCGACCGCCAGCTCGGGTTCCACTTCTACGACGCTGCCCACGGGGGTGATCCGCTCCTGTGGCAGAACCTGTTCTGGATCTTCGGGCATCCCGAGGTCTACATCATCATCCTGCCGGCGTTCGGGATCGCCACGTCGATCATCCCGGCCTTCGCGCACCGCAAGATGGTCTTCTTCCCACTGGTCGCGCTGGCCGAGCTGCTTGTGGCCTTCCTCGGCTTCGGGGTCTGGCTGCACCACATGTTCACGGTCGGCTTCGCGACGCTGACCACGATCTACTTCGCCGCGGCGAGCCTGATCATCGTCATACCGTCGGCGATCCAGCTGTTCGCCTGGATCACGACGATCCTGACCGGCACCCCCGAGTTCAAGACCCCGATGCTGTTCATCATCGGGTTCATCGTCTACTTCATCATCGGCGGTCTGTCGGGCATCACGCTGGCGGCGATCCCGTTCGACCAGCAGGTCCACGACAGCTACTACGTGATCGCCCACTTCCACTTCGTGATCTTCGGGGCGGCGGTGTTCCCGATCCTCGGCGGGATGTACTTCTGGTTCCCGAAGCTGACCGGGCGCATGTACCACGAGGGCGTGGGCAAGATCAGCTTCTGGCTGACCTTCCTGGGCACGCTGATCACCTTCTTCCCGATGCACATCGTGGGCATCCTCGGGATGCCGCGGCGCAACTACACCTACCCGCCGGGCCTGGGCTGGACGCTGCTGAACTTCATCGAGTCGATCGGCTCATACATCCTTGCCGTCGGGCTGGTGCTGATCGTGGTCAACCTGTTCGTGAGCCGGTTCCGGGGCGCCCCCGCGCCCGACGACCCCTTCGGCGGGGACACGCTGGAATGGTCGATCAGCTCGCCGCCGCCGGCCTACAACTACGCGGTCATCCCGACCATCTCGAGCCCCTACCCGATGTGGGACAAGGAGGACCGACAGCTCGACCGGGAGCGGCTCGAGCGGGGGGAGGGGCTGATGGCCGCCGGGCATCTCACCCCGGCGAGCACCGTTCAGGACGCGGTGCAGGACGAGATCCTCACGATGCCGCCCTACTCGGTCTGGCCCCCGGTGACCGCGCTCACGCTGGCCGGCATCTTCGCCATGCTCCTGATGGGCCATTTCTGGATCGCCTTCGGCTTCCTGGTCGCCGGTGCGCTGGCCCTGTTCGGCTGGCATCACCGGGAGGTGGGGGTCTGATGTCGGCCTCGGCGCCCGGGCCGGGTCGTCCCCCGGCCGGGCAGTCACCCGGCGGCGCGGCGGTCGTGGCCCGGGGCCGGGCCGCCCAGCCCAGCGGGTGGTGGGGAATGGTCCTGTTCCTGTGCGCCGAGGGGACGCTGTTCGGGTCGCTCATGGCGACCTACTTCTATCTCGACTTCATCGCCCATCGCTGGCCGCCGGCCGGTATCTCACCGCCCAGCGTCGTGTTGCCGCTGATCGCCACCGCGGGACTGATCACCACCAGCCTGCCCCTGGCGCTCGCGGTCCGCGCGTCGAAGCTGGCCCGGCGGCGCCGGGTGGTCGGGCTGATCGCGCTGGCCGTGCTCATCCAGCTCGGCTACGTGGCCGCGCAAGTGCTGCTCTTCCGCCATGACCTGCGCCAGTTCACCCCGCAGGGCAGCGCCTACGGCTCGATCTACTTCACCCTGCTGGGCGCCCATCACGCCCATGTCGTGCTGGGTCTTCTGCTCGAGCTCGGCGTCCTCGCGCACATTGTCCGTCGCGGCCTGTCCAACTACTGGCTGATCGGGGTCCGTGCGGTGGCCCTGTACTGGCACGTGGTCAACGCCCTGGCCATCCTCGTTGTCCTCACCCAGCTGAGCCCGTCCCTATGACGAAGATTCCCTCCAACCGCCTGCTCTGGTTCGGGGTGCTGGGTGGCGCGGTGGCCTGGGCGGTGCAGTTCGTGGCCAACCTGGCCTTCACGCTGGCCCAGTGCGGGCAACCGGCGCGGTGGATGCTCTCCGTGCATACGTGGGAGATCGGGATCTCGATCGTGGCGCTGCTCATCGGCCTGGCCTCCGGGGTCGTCTCGCTGAACCTGTTCCGGCGCACCTACCGAATCGGCGACGTGCTGGCCGAGGAGCTCCACGGCGATGGCTACCGTCCCCCGCTGGGTCGCCTCCAGTTCATGTCCATCATCGGGCTGACCTTGAATGTGCTCACCCTGACGATCATCGTCATGACCGCGATCGGGGCGCAGCTGCTGCCGGTCTGCCAGCAGGCATGAGAGGGCCGCTCGTCCTCCTCAGCGCTTGGCTCGGGCTGCTCGTCCTGAGCGCTCCGGCCAGCGCCGAGCCGCAGTCGGGCATCGTCCGTCCGACCACCGAGCCGGCCAGCGCCAGCCGAGCGCTGGGGGCCGAGCTGTTCGCGGGCAACTGCGCGAGCTGTCACGGGATCGCCGGGGTCGGCATTCCCAAGCCGAGACCGGCTGCGGGCGGCATCCCCGGCGCCGGCCCCTCGCTGCGCGGGGTGGGTGCGCGCGCGGCTGACTTCTATCTCCGCACCGGTTACATGCCCCTGCCCAGCATCCACAACGAGCCGGCACCCGACCGCGTCCTCTTCTCCGACAAGGAGATCCGCTCCCTGATCGCCTACGTGGCCTCCCTGGGCAACGGCCCCGGGGTTCCCTCCCCGGCCCCGGCCTCGGGTTCGCTCTCGGCCGGCCAGCAGTCCTTCACGCTGCACTGTGCCGGGTGTCATCAGATCGACGCCCGCGGTGGCTATGTGACTGGTGCCTCGGTGCCGCCGCTGCAGAACGTCTCAGCGACCCAGATCGCCGAGGCGGTGCGGATCGGTCCGTATCTCATGCCGAGCTTCTCCAGCCGCCAAATCTCCGACCGGGAGCTGAACTCGATCATCCGCTACGTGATCGCCATGCGCCACCCCGACAACCGCGGCGGCTGGGGAATCGGCAACATCGGCCCGATCCCCGAGGGCCTGGTGGCCTGGTGGATCGCCGGGCCGCTCCTGGTCCTGAGCTGCCTGGCCGTCGCGCGAAGGAGGCGCTCCTCATGAGGATCTGGCAATGGCTTCTCGCGGGTGTGGCTGCTCTGTTTACCCGCCGCCGTAGGCACGGGGGGCCCGAGGAGGACGGCGCCGGAGAGTCCGGGGTCCAGGTGGTGACTCCGGGCAGCCCCGAGCGACACGCCGAGAACGTGGTCCTGGCCCTGCTCGGGCTGGCCGCTCTCCTGGCCCTGGGCTTCATCGTCGTCTACGGGGAGTTCTCGCCCTCGGACATGCCCAACGAGCTGCTCGGGTTGTGCCTGGGCCTCAGCCTGGTCTGCATCGGCATCGCCTTCACGGTGGTGGCCAAGCGCCTGGTGGTCACCGAGGAGCTCGAGGAGGACTACCCGCAGAGCAATCCCGAGCAGCAGTCAGAGGTGACGGCGATCATCCACGACAGCGGCAGCCGCATCACCCGCAAACGACTCCTGCTCGGCGCCTCGGTGGCCACCGGCGGAGCGCTGGGACTGGCCGCGGCGACTCCGGTCCTGTCGCTCGGGCCGGTGTGGGACACCGCCCCGCTCGACCGCACCCCGTGGCGGCGGGGAACCCGGGTCGTCGATGAGAACGGCACGCCGATAGCCGCCGCCGACGTCGAGCAGCGCACGTTCTACACCGGGTTTCCTGAGGGCGCCGATCCGGAGAACATCGGCTCGCCGCTGGTCATCGTCCGCCTCGACCCGGCCAAGCTCGAGCTGCCCGCGGGCCGCGCGGGCTGGGCCCCGTACGGGATTCTGGCCTACTCGAAGATCTGCACCCACGCGGGCTGCGCGGTCGCCCTGTATCGAAAGCCCACCGATCCCCAGCTCGAGCCCACGAGCGCCCTAGTCTGCCCCTGCCACTACTCGACCTTCGATCCCTACACCGGCGGGACTGTCACCTACGGCCCGGCGGGGCGTCCTCTGCCCCAGCTGCCCCTGGAGGTCGATTCCGAGGGCAACCTCCGCGCCGGGGGCAACTTCTCGGCTCGGGTCGGACCGAGCTGGTGGGCGGTGCGGGAGCGGCCCTCGTGAGCTCGGGCCCGTCTCGGGGCGACCCGATCGGCGACCCCGTCCGCTTCATCGACGAGCGCACCTCGGCCGCGCCGATGATGCGCAAGGCGCTGCGCTACCTGTTCCCCGATCACTGGTCCTTCCTGCTCGGGGAGATCGCGCTCAACTCGTTCCTGATCCTGATCCTGACCGGGATCTACCTGGCCCTGTTCTACGAGCCGAGCACGGCCAAGACGATCTACCACGGCCCCTACGCGCCGCTCGACGGCGTGAGCATGAGCGCCGCCTTCAAGTCTGTCGTCGACCTGTCTCTGAGCCACAAGGCGGGCCTGCTCATGCGCCAGACCCACCACTGGGCCGCGGACGTATTCATGGTCGCGATCGTCATGCACCTGATGCGGGTGTTCTTCACCGGGGCGTTCCGCAAGCCGCGGGAGCTGACCTGGATCGTCGGGCTGATCCTCCTGTTCACCGCCCTGCTCGAGGGCTTTCTCGGCTACTCGCTGGTCGATGACCTGCTCTCGGGCATGGGGCTGGCCATCGGCTACGGCGTGGGCCTGTCGATCCCGCTCATCGGTGGCCCGCTGGTCCTGGCCATCTTCGGGGCGCCGTTCCCGGGCACGGGAGCGTTCTTCTCGCGCATGTACATCGCCCACGTGTTCATCATCCCGATGCTGCTGGCCACGCTGATCGGCGTCCACCTGGCCCTGATCGCCGCCCGCCACCATACGCAGTTCCGCGAGGGCAAGCGGACCACCGAGAAGCGGATCGTCGGCGTGCCCCTGTTCCCGGGCCAGGCCCCGCGCTCGCTGGCCATCCTGTTCTTCACCGCCGGGATCCTGTTCCTGCTCGGCGGGCTGGTCCAGATCAACCCGATCTGGCAGTGGGGTCCGTTCGAGCCGTGGCTGGGGACCAACGGCGCCCAGCCCGACTGGTACCTGGGCTGGCTGATCGGTGCCCTGCGCCTGATGCCGAGCTTCGACGTCACGGTCTCCCATTTCACGATCATCCCCAACCCGTTCTGGGGCGGCATTCTCTTCCCGACCGTGGTCCTCGGCGTGCTGCTGGCCTTCCCGTGGCTCGAGAAGCGGATGACCGGCGATCGGCTCGTGCACAACCTGGCCGACCGCCCCCGGGATGCGCCCGGCCGGACCGCGTTCGGGGTTGCCTTCCTGAGCTGGGTCCTGATGACCTTCATCTTCGGCGCTGCCGATCGCCTGTTCGTGCTCTTCGACCTGCGCTACGACACCCAGCTCTACATCTTCCGCATCGGGATCTGGGTCGTGCCGATCGTGCTGTTCTTCGTCACGCGGAAGATCTGCCGCAACCTGCGCGACGGCGACCTGATCGACGCCGACCGGGAGCTGGCCGAGCACGAGGCCACGGAGCGCGGCCGCTCGGCCCAGCCGGTACGGGCCGGACCGGCCGCCTGACGCGCTGAGGATCGAGGCAGCGAAAATCGACAACCTGCATCTAGCCGAATTCGTGCCTCCGCTCGGGGCCACGCTGCTCTACCTGCTGCTCTATCGCCGCCGGCTGGGGGCGATGGCGGCGGAGGGGCGGGGCGTGGCCCGCTGGCGGCGGATCTGCTTCTGGTCGGGCGCGGTCCTCCTGACCGTCGTGCAGCTGCCTCCCCTGGACGGCCTGGCCGACAGCCTGCTCGTCGCTCACATGGTCCAGCACATCGTGATCGGCGACGTCGCGTCGCTGCTAATCGTGCTCGGCCTGACCGGCCCGGTGCTGGCCCCACTCCTGCGGGTCCGGTTCTCCCGGCTGGTTCGGGGGCTGTCCCACCCCGTGGTGGCCGTGGTCGCCTGGGCGGTCGATCTCTACGCCTGGCACCTGCCCGTCTTCTACCAGCTGGCCATTCGCCACGACCTGGTCCACGCGCTCGAGCACGCCTGCCTGCTCTGGTTCGGCGTCGTCCTGTGGGTGGCGGTCATCGGACCGCTGCCCAAGCCGCGCTGGTTCACCGGCTGGGGGGAGGTGGGCTACCTGATCGGAGTCCGCTTCCTGGGCGCCGTGCTGGCCAACGCGTTCATCTGGGCTCAGAGCGTCTTTTACCCCGTCTACCGGGCCCCCGACGCCGCCCGGGGCCTCAGCCCGCTGTCCGATCAGAACCTGGCCGGCGGGGTGATGATGATCGAGCAGATCCTCCTGACCACGGTGTTCCTGGTCTGGCTGCTCGCTCGCCTGCTCCGCCGCGACGAGGAGCGCCAGTCGCTGCTCGATCTGGCCGCTCGCCGCGGGGTGCCGTTGGCTGAGGAGCGCGCCGCGCGGGCGGCCGAGGCCGGGGTGGGCGCAACCGACCATTTGCGGGCGCGCCTGCTGCGCGACGCGGCGGTCCCCTCGACCGCTGGCCGAGAAAACGAACCATGAGGACGCTTTCCCGGCCAGCGTCGGGCCGGGAGCGGCGCCGTGTGACCGCGGGCACAGTTAGAGCGTGCGGATGCGGGTAGCTCGAGAGGGTGGTTACGAAATCAAGGGAGCCCTGAAGATGACTGACAGCGAACGCACGGCCGGAGGGCTGGCCGGCAAGGTAGTCGGGAAGGCCAAGGAGGCCCTGGGGGGCGCCACGGCCAACGACGATCTGGCCCGCGAGGGACGCCTGCAGCAGGCCCAGTCCGAGACCGAGCTCGAGGCCCGCCAGGAGGCGGCGCAGGCCCAGGCAGACGAGCAGGACGCTGTGGCCCGCCAGCGCCAGGCCGAGGTCGAGGGCGAGCGCGACCAGCTCCGCAACAAGCTCGCCGCCGACCGGCGCGAGGATCAGATCGAGCAGGACCGCCGCCAGGCCCAGGCCGGAGCGGCCATTGAGGCCGACCGGGAGCGTCAGGCGGCCGACCGGACCCAGGAGCAAGAGCGGGCCCAGGCCGAGCGGAGCGTGGAGGGCGCCGAGGGTGCCCGCGTGGCCGCAGCCGAACAGGCCAACCGCCTCGAGCGGGAGGCCAGCGCGGCCGAGCGCCGCGCCGAGAACCTCGATCCCAGCCAGGAGGACCGATGAACCCACGCACGTTTTCAACCGCCGCGGTGGACCGCTACCTCAAGCTGCTCCGCCGTCCCGCCGACATCACCATCCGCCTTCTGCCCGGCCAGCGCACCGGAGCCGGGGCCGCCGCTCGCGTGGCCGTCGACCGGATCGATGCCACGGCGCGATCCGGGCTGGCCTCGATGCTGGGTGTCGATCTGACCGCGGATGCCCGGCGCCGCCAAGCCGCGGCCGACGAGCGCGCCCGCGCGCTGGACCTGCGCCGGCAGGCCAAGGAGCGGGAGACCCACGCCGAGGCCCGCGTGCAGTCGAGCCACCGTCAGGCCACGCAGCGCCGCCGCCGGGCCGACAGCCAGGCCGGCGGACGCCGCCGCGCGGCAACCCAGAAGCAGCAGACCCGCACGCGGCAGGCCGATGAGGCCGAGCGCGGGCGCACCCGGGCGAGCCGCGAGCAGGAGGCGCAGGCCGAGGAGCGGATCGCGGTGGAGCGCGCCAAGGACCGGCTGCCCGGCGTTGAGGCCCAAGCCGACGCGCTGGCCGAGCGCGAGCAGGCGGCGGCCCATCGTGATGAGGCTGGGCGCTTGGCCGAGGCGGCCGGACGGGTCAAGGAGGAGCGAAAGGCGCCTGAGAGCGGGGAGAGCGTCCCCGCACCCGGCTCAGCCCCAGCGGCAGAAGGGCCAGGACGCTGAGCAGGGCACAGAGCTTGAGCGGGGTCTGAAACGCCTCGGTCACCGCGCGCTCGACCAGGTCCTGGACCCTGACCTGGAGCGCGGCGAACTGAGTCCGCGTGCCCGGGTCGGTTCCGGCCTCGACCCGGGCGAAGGCCGGCTTCAGGTTCGGGAGCTGGCTTTGCGGCGCGTGCTTCTCGGCGGCGAGGAGGCCGACGCCGAGCTGGAGCTTCTCGTCCAGCGACCCGGGGCCGAGGATGATCGTCCGGGTGATCTTGGGGACCGCCGCGGGGGGAGCGGAATTGAGGTGGTTGACCAGCACGGGGGTGAGGAGCAGGAGCCCAAGGACCAGCCCGCCCTCGCGAGCCGCCACCGTCCGCGCCGCCCGGGCGACCGGGGAGCCGTGGGTATCCAGCGCCCGGCGGGTCAGCGCGGGGAAGGCGAGGCCGAGGCCGACTCCGCACAGGGCCAGCATGAGCACCGCCAGGACGAGCTCGCGGTGGGAGACCAGCGAGAGCCCGAGCAGTCCGCCGGCCAGCACGAGCGCACCGGCGGCGCCGCCGATCTCCGGTGACCGGGTGCGCATGAGCTCGCTGGTGATCACGGTGGCGATCGGGATCACCACCAGCACCGCGGCTGCCCCCAGCGGACTCAGCTGCCAGACGTTGATCAGCAGCACCGTCGAGAGGAAGAGCGCCCCGATCAGCCCAGCGGAGACGAGCAGCAGGGCGCCGTTGGCCAGGGCGGGAGACAGGGAAGTCCCCGAGCCCGGCTCGGCCTGATCATCCTGACCGACAGGTTCAGCCGCCGTCTCCTCGTGCTCGCGCGAGCGCAGCGCGGCCAGTGCCGCCGCGGCGGCCACCGGCGCCTGGGCGAAGAAGATGGCCCGCCAGTCGAACACCTGGGTTAGCAGCCCGCCGATGGCCGGCCCCGCGCCGGCCCCGAAGGCCGCCGTTGTCGCCCAGGCGTGGAGCAGGACGCTCCCCCGGCGCGTGCCGCGGGCGAACAGCGGGAGCGAGGCGCAGAGCAGGACCGCCCCGCCGATCCCCTGCAGGCAGCGGAAGACGACCAGCACGGTCAGGCTGTTGGCCGCCCCCGAGCCCAGCGAGGCCAGCCCGAACAGCGCCAATCCAGCGACCAGCGCACGCCGGCTGGCCAGCCGGGCGGCGACGGGCAGCACCAGCAAGGTTGTAACGATCAGGGCCAGGTTGTAGGCGGTGATGACCCAGGTGACATGGGAGATCGTCGTGTGCAGCCTGACCACGATTTGGGGCAGCGCGAGCACGGCCACCGATGCGTCGGCGAAGGCCAGGGCGATGGCCAGGCGGACCGAGAGGTCGGCCCCAGCGCGATTGTCTCTGCTCGCGGACACGCAGGCCGGGAGGGTACGCGACCCGGCCCCGTGGGTAGCAACAGCTCATGCCCCCAAGTCAGACCATCGCCCCACGCCTCGAGGTTCCCCAACCGACTGAGGCGCCCACGCCCGTGGTTCCGGATGCTCCGGTGACCCCGATCGATCCGGACCCCGGCACGCCCGCCAGCCCCCAGAAGCCGGGGTTCGTGCCGCCGCCCGAGGAGCCGGCCACCCCGATCGATCCCGACCCCGGGCCCAGTCCGGTGCCCGAGCCCGACACGACCCCGCCCGCCCCGGCCCCCGAACCCGAGCGCGCGCCCGAGCCGGCCCGCCCCGGGCCCGAGCCGGGCCGGGAGCCACTGAGCCCGGATACGGAACCCGACGCCCCTTAGCGACTCGTGCCGCTAGATCTGCTCGTGGACGCCGATCGAGCGCTCGAGCGCTTCCTCGGCGTCGCCGTGGTGTCCGCGGCGCTCCTCGAGCAGCGCGGAGGCAATCGCGTCGAGCTTGGTCTGCACCGCGCGCTCGGCCCGCAGCTCTGAGTTCTTGATCACGGCGACCAGGACCAGGGTGAGGGCGGACATGCCTCCGGCGGAAGCGGCCTCGAAGCGGTCACTGGCCCCGAGCAGCAGGCCGATCGCCCAGGCGGCGATCAGCCCCAGGCAGACGAGGAAGAAGACCGGCGAGCTGGCCAGGAACGAAGCCCGCTCCGAAAAGCGGTCAAAGGGTCCCCGGCGCGCGAAGGATGTTCGGTCCGCCGGATGCTCGAGGGCGCGGGTGAAGGGCTGTCCGGCTCCGCGGACGCGCCTCCGGGTGCTCGACTCATCGCCATTGCGAAGGGTGCGGGGTTGGGGCATATGTCTAGATCTAGCAGGTGATTCTCGGTTCAGCGTGTCTTAGGACACACCGGCCGGGAGCTCGTGGCGACCGCTCAGCGTGGCCAGCGGAGGCCGTTCGAGCACCGGGACTGAGACCACGCGACCGTCTTCCCAGGGCCGCAGGTAGGACCCGCCGGCGACGCCGCGGCCGGCCGGCAGCCGGCGTTCCATGGCCGCGAGCACGGCGTAAGCCATCTCCCCGAGGGCGCGCAGCGACTGGTGCCGGTTCTGGCGGCGGCCGATGTCGCACTCGGCCAGCGCGTCCAGCCCCTCCCGGCGCAGGGCGTCGACCAGCACCGCGATCTCGACCCCGTAGCCGACCGGGAAGGGGATTGCGGTGAGCAGCTCCCGGCGGGCGGCGAATTCCCCCGCCAATGGCTGGCTGAAGCCGGCCAGGCGCGGCTCGTGGAGATTGAGCAGCGGGCGAGCCATCAGCTCGGTCACCCGTCCGCCTTCGTGGGGAAGGAAGCCCGCCCCGGTGTCCAGCGGACGCTCGAAGGCGCCCTTGACCAGGCGCAGCTTCTCGTCGGCCAGCAGGGGTCCGAGCAGCCCGCGGAGGTGGTCGGGATGGGGATCGCCGGTGTCGCCGTCCAGGAAGCAGACGACATCGCCGCCCGCAACCGAGAGCGCCCGCCACATGGCATCGCCCTTGCCCAGGGCGGGCCCGCGCTCGGGCAGGACCTCGTCCTGCTGGAGCACGCGGGCGCCGGCGTCCTGCGCCCGAGCGGCGGTGCCGTCGCCCGAGGCGGCGTCGATGACCAGCAGCTCGTCGACCAGGCCGTTCGCAGTCAATGGGGCCACCGTGGCTTCGATCAGGGCGGCGATCGTGCGCCCGCACTCCTTGGTAGGGATGATCACGCTGACCGAGATCTGACCCTTGATTGCAGTCAGCCGGCCGGTCGGGAAGTCGGTCGCCCGGTAGCGCCGGCGCTCTGACCAGCCCGAGACCTCGAGATCCACCGACAGTCCGCGCGAGACGCGTCCCCGCGAGCGGGCCGAGGTGTGGACGCGGACATCGGCGGCGCGAAGGATGGGCACGCCATGCGCGTCCAGGCGACCGGCGAAGGCCTGGTCCTCCAGCGCGACCAGGGGCTCGAGCCCGCCTACGGCGCGGTACGTGGCCGCGGTGAGACCGATCGACGCCCCGGCGAAATGGTGGTGGCCGGCGCTGGGATCGGCCCGGCGAACGCGGCCGAGCCGGTCAGCGGCATCACGGTCCCGCCGGCGGCGGACTCCGTGGGGGAGAGAGCGCAGCTCGGCCGGGTCGAGCTCGATCAACCCGGCGATGGCCTGAGCCCCGTCGCCCAGGTGGGCCAGCTGGCGCTCGAGCCAGTCCGGCGCCGGCCGCGAGTCGGCGTCGGTGCAGGCGATCAGACCGTCGGGCAAGCCCGAACCGATGAGCCGGTCGGCCGCCGACTCCATCCCCAGCCGGCGCGCCTCTCCGGCGCCCCGCCCGGGCCCTTGGAGGGTCGCGAGCCGCAGGCCCAGCTGGTCGGCGGCGGTTCGGGCGAGGCGCTCGGTCGCGTCACGGCAGGCGTCGAGCACGAGCACGACCTCGAACTGCTCCCGTCCGATGGTCTGCGCCGAGAGCGCGGTCAGGCAGGCTCCGATGACTGCCTCCTCATCGCGAGCCGGGATGACCACGACGCTCTTCAGCTCCACGGCGCCCCATCTCCGATCAGCTCGCGGCCCCGCTCATAGCCATCGTCGTCGCCGTGGGTGAGGACACCGACGAGGCGTCCCGCGTGGCCGTAGGAGACCCTGAAGGCACCGTCCTCATCTCCGGCGCAGAAGTGGACCTCCGAGAAACCGTCGCCCCAGGCGGCGTACTTCAGCGTGTGCGCCCCGATCGTCGACCAGAAGCCGGGCACATCTGTCCAGCGCGCATCACCGCCGGCCGCCGAGCGACCCGCCACCTCGCCCTGGCCGAGGGCATCCCCCCAGTGCTCGACCCGCAGACGGCGCCCCGCCGCGGCATTGACGGCTGCGCACACGTCTCCGGCGGCCATCACCCCGTCCAGCGAGGTCCGCAACGCGGCGTCGACGGCGATCGCGCCGGCGTCGAGCTCGGCGCCGGCCATCGCCGCCAGCTCAGAGCGCGGACTGACCCCGGTGGCCATGATGACCACATCGGCCCGGTGCTCGGCGTCGCCCCCGCGGACCAGCAACCGCTCGCCGCTGCGCTCGATGCCATCGACCGCCGTGTCCAGCTCGAGCTCCACGCCGAGGTCGAGCAGCCAGCGGCGGATCTCCGCGGCCGCCTCCTCACCCAGCCGGGCGGCGTTGGGCGCCGGCTCATCGGAGACCAGGTGCACGGGGTGCCCGAGCGATCGCAGCGACGCCGCGATCTCGCAGCCGATGAAGCCCGAGCCGATCACGATCACCTCCACGCCCGGCTCGAGTCGTCGCTTCAGCTCGCGAAGGTCGTCGAGCGAGCGCAGCGTGCGGACGCCGGGATGGTCGGCTCCGGGGACGGGAAGCCGGGTCGGCTCGGCCCCGGTGGCCAGCAGGCAGGTGCGGTAGCAAAGCTCCCGGCCTCCGGACAGGCCGATTCGCCGCTCGGGCGCCTGCAGGGCGACGGCGCGACCGGCGATCAGGTCGACCTGCTGCTCATCGAGCCAGTGCTCCTCCTCGATCAGCAGATCATCCTCGCCCATCTCCTCGCGGAGCAGCTCCTTGCTCAGGGGCGGACGGTCATAGGGCATGCGGCGCTCGTCGGTGACGATGGCCACCGGTCCGCGCGCGCCAGTGGCCCGGAAAGATCGAGCTGCGGCCAGCCCAGCCGGGCCGCCGCCGACGATCAGCAGTGCGTAGGGCTCGCTCACCGTCGCTCCAGGACATCGAGCAGGTAGTCGGCCGACGTCCCCGAGGCCAGGTGATCAAGCCACGGCTCGCGCCGCAGGCGCGCGTGCACCTCCTCGGCCGTGAACGGCCGCTCGGGCCCGACGGGGCGCCAGTGAACCGCGACCAGCCGCCCGCCCGCTTGTAGGGTCTCGGACAGCCGTTCGAGCGTGCTGTCGAGCTCGTCGGGCTCGAGGTAGTAGAGGATCTCGGAGGCGACGGCCACCTCGTAGCGGCGATGCGGGATCGCGGCGGGAATCCGGCCCAGACGGACCTCAACCCACGAGTCGGCGCTCAGCCGGGCCCGGGCAGCGGTGACCGCCGTGGGCGACGCGTCGATACTGACCAGCCGCCGGCAGCGCGGGGCCAGCGCAGCGGTGAACACGCCGATCGAGCCACCCAGTTCGAGCGCGTCGGTGAACGGGCCGGGGCCGCAGGCCGCGAGCGTGGCCGCATACTTCTCCCGCTCGTAGGTCGAAGTCTCATAGCCCCAGGGGTCCGGGTTGGCCCGGTAGAGAGCCTCGAATGCGGCGGTGCTCATGTGGCTCATGGGGCGGTTTCTAGATCCTCCGGGACCCGAGCGCATCCGCGCCGGCCCGGGCCAGCAACGGGTCGAGCCGGTGCTGGAGCAGGAACACCTCCAGGTCCCGGCGAGCCCGGTCGAGGACGCCGCCACGGGCAAAGGGTCGCGAGCCGCAGGCCCGGGCAGCCTCGTCGAGCAGCGTCCGACAGGCGTCGGAGATGGCGGCGCGGGCGTGCAGGGCCGTGGCCGGGAGATCCGCCCCACCGACGTCCATGGCCTGCGCCGCGGCGCCGATCCACACCGAGATCGTCCGGTGAGCGGTCAGGATCCGCCCGGCGGCCAGGCTCTCCAGCGGCCCGCGCTCCGGGCGTCCGGCCAGCTCACCAAGCGCCCCGCCCACCGCGGCGTCGGCCATCCCGGCCCACGAAGCGGCCGTGCGCAGGGCATCGCGCGCGAACCAGGGCTGCACGGCGATCGCGCCGGGCTGACCGAGACAGGCCAGGATCGGCACGTCGTCGAAGATCACGCGATGGGACACCGAGGCGCGCAGCCCGTGCGAGCGGTACCAGCTCGGGTCGACCGTGACCCGGGGATCGGTCAGATCGACCCAGGCCGAGACCGGGGGGCCGCCGTGCTCCTGCCGGGACAGGACGAGCGCCCGGTGAAGGCCGCCGGCCCCCGAGCAGAAGGTCTTGACCCCGCGCAGAACCGTCTCGCCGCCTCGCGCGTACGTGGTGGCCGGGCTCGCCCTCGCCGGCGGCTGGGTCACCGCCCCAGACCCCGGCGCGCAGCTCGCCCGCGCGCACCGCCTCGAGCTCGGCCTCGGCCAGCTCGGGTGGGCCCTGGACGATCAGCCGCTCAACCGCGTTCAGATGGCCGTCGAAGATCCGTCCGACCGAACCGTCGGCCTGGGCTACTTGCCGGACCAGGGACAGCTCCTCGGCCGCGGCCGGGCGGTGAGTACCGCCGATGGCGTTGTGGGCCAGAGCGCCGGCTGCCTCGAGCTCGGCGATGGCGCTCTCGGGGAACTCCGGATCGGGATCGGCGTCGCGCCGGGCCGCGGATGCGGCGACCATGGCCAACGCGCCTTCGAGGTTGGTTCCTTGGCCGAGAACGACCTCCAGCTCGCCACTCACGTCAGCGCCTCGAGAGCCAGACCTGTGCGCCGCGCGTGCTCGATCACCAGGCTCACGTAGGCAAGGGTGGCCGTGGCGTCGTCACGGCAGGCGCCCGGCCCGATGCCGTCATGGGCGAGGACGACCGCGTCCGGTTTGAGCCCCCGCCGGGTGGCGGCGTACATCATTTCCGCCTCCACGCCACGCCAGTCGTGCGTGTCGACCGTCCAGCCGACCAGGCGCAGGTTCCGGCGCGCGGCCACGCGCTCGGTCCAGGGGGCGACGTCCCCCCATGGCGTCCGCCACAAGCGCGGCTCGGCACCCAGCCTGTGGAGCCGCGCGAGGGCGCGGTCGGCATCCCGGGCCGCCCAGTCGGCGTTCCGCCGGGTGTGCCGGATGTGCTCCTCGCAGTGCAGGCCCACGGCGTGGCCGTCGGCGAGCATGCGAGCGATCAGCCCCGGCTCCGCCTCGGCTCGCGGGGCAATTGGGAAGAACGTGGCCCGGGCCCCCGCCTCTTGCAGCAGGTCGAGGAGCGCTCCGGTGCAGCGCGGATCGGGGCCATCGTCGAAGGTCAGCGCGAGTGCGGACACCCGCTAGGAATACCCGGCTGGCCGCTTCCCTAGCGCGGTTCGGGCGGCGCGGATTTCGGGTAGCTCCGTAGCGTGGCCGTCGCTATCCTCGATATCGACGGCACTCTCGTCGACACCAATTACCACCACGCGCTGGCCTGGTTCAGGGCCTTCCGGCGCTTCGAGATCATTCTGCCGATCTGGCGGATCCATCGGCACATCGGGATGGGTGGCGACCAGGTGGTGAGCGCGCTGTGCGATGAGCGGATCGAGCGTGAGCTCGGAGACGACATCCGGGCCGCCGAGGGCGAGGAGTACGGGCGCCTGATCGGAGAGGTGCAGGTCTTCAGCCGCGCTCGCGAGCTGATCTTGTCCCTGAAGGAGCGCGTCGCACGCCGTCGTGCTGGCCAGCTCGGCCAAGGACGATGAGGTCGAGCACTACGTCGGACTGCTCGATGCGGCCGAGATCGTCGATGGCTGGACCACATCGGCTGACGTGGAGACCACCAAGCCGGCGCCCGATCTTGTCCGCGCCGGGCTGTCCCGCGTTGGCGGGTGAAGCCGGGGAGGCGGTGATGATCGGCGACACCCCTTGGGATATCGAGGCGGCGAGCAAAGCCGGCGTTCCCACCCTGGCCGTGATCACCGGCGGCTTCAGCGAGCAGGAGCTCCACGACGCCGGAGCCCGGGCGGTGTACGAGTCGGTGGCCGAGCTCGAGCGGCAGCTGGACGCCGCGCCGTTCTAGACGCGCCGGTCGGTATGTTGGCCCGGGTGGACCCGGCCCGGCCAGCCCTTCTGCCCGACGGGAGATCGCTGAGCATCCGCCGGATCACCCCGGCCGATGCCCCAGCGCTGGCCGACGCCTTCGCCACGCTCAGTGAGGAGTCGCGCCGGCTGCGCTTCCTCACCGCCAAGCCACGCCTGACGACGGCTGAGCTGCGCTACTTCACCGATGTGGACGGCCACCATCACGAGGCGCTGGCCGCGATCGACCCCGAGACTGGCGAGGGGGTGGGCATCGCCCGATTCGTGCGCGACCGTGAGGATCCGAGCCGGGCGGAGGTTGCAGTGACCGTGGCCGACGAGTGGCAGCACCGCGGAGTGGCCACGTTGCTCCTGGATCGGCTCGGCGAGCGGGCCCGGGCCGAGGGGGTGCACCGCTACACCGCGCTGGTCTCCGCCGAGAACACGGCCATGCACCGGCTGCTCGAGCATCTCGGGGTTCCGGTGCGGATCACCGCGCCCACCGGGCCGGCGGCCGAATACGAGATCGAGCTGGCCGCGGGCGGACTGGGCGAGCAGCTGATGGGCGCCCTGCGGAGCGCCGCCGCGGGGCGGCTGGCGCCGCCGCCGGCGTTCACCCGCCTCCTGCGGGGGCTGGTCCCGCTCCATCTGGCCGGCGGGCGCCGCGGCACGAGGGGGCCCGGCCGGCCGCGGCGTGATCCGATGGGCCCCGGCCGGCCACGGCGCGATCCGACAAGCCCCGAGGGCTGAAGTCCCCGCCTGCGTATCGCCGTTGCCGATGGGGTAGAAGGCGGCCATGAGCAGCGGCGTGGAGACCGGCACCATCCGCACGAGGATCCCGGCCCGGCTCGACCGGCTGCCCTGGTCCTCCTTTCACTGGCGGGTGATCATCGGCCTGGGTGCGGCCTGGATCCTCGACGGGCTCGAGGTGACCATCGTCGGCAGCATCTCCGGGCAGATCGGGATGAAGGGGGCGGGCGTCGGGATCTCCGCCGGCGATGTCTCAGGCCTGGCCGCGTCGCTGTACGTGGCCGGGGCCTGCGCGGGCGCGCTGTTCTTCGGTCAGCTGACCGACCGCTTCGGACGCAAGAAGCTCTTCATGATCACGCTAGGCACCTATCTGGTCGGCACCGTGCTCACCGCCTTCGCCTTCTCCCCGCTGTGGTTCTACGCCTTCCGCTGCCTGACCGGGTTCGGCATTGGGGGGGAGTACAGCGCGATCAACTCGGCCATCGACGAGCTGATCCCCGCCCGGCGTCGGGGCCGGGTCGACGTGGTGATCAACGGCAGCTACTGGGGCGGGGCGGCGGCCGGCGCGCTGCTGGCGGTGGTGGCGCTGAACTCGTTCGCCGTCAACCTCGGCTGGCGCCTGTGCTTCGGACTCGGGGCCGTGCTGGGCCTCGGCGTGCTGCTCGTCCGGCGGCATGTGCCCGAGAGCCCGCGGTGGCTGTTCATCCACGGCCGTGAGGAGGAGGCCGAGCGGATTGTCACCGACATCGAGCGGGAGGTGACCGAGTCCACCGGGCAGCAGCTCTCCGAGGTCGAGGACGAGATGACCGTACGCCAGCGAAAGGTCATCCCGCTGGGATTGATCGCCCGCTCGGTGTTCACCCTCTATCCGCGGCGCTCGGTGCTGGGGTTGAGCCTGTTCGTCGGGCAGGCGTTCCTCTACAACTCGATCCTGTTCGGCCTCGGCGACCTGCTCAGCACCTACCTGAAGGTCTCGAGCTCGAGCATCCCGTACTACCTGGCCATCTTCGCGATCGGCAACCTGCTCGGGCCGCTGAGCCTCGGCCATCTGTTCGACTCCGTGGGACGCAAGCCGATGATCGCCGGAACCTACATCCTCTCGGGGATCCTGCTGATCGTCACCGCGCTCCTGTTCGAGGGGCACAACCTCACCGCCGCGTCGATGACCCTGGCCCTGACGATCGTCTTCTTCTTCGCCTCGGCGGGGGCCAGCGCCGCCTACCTGACCGTGTCGGAGATCTTCCCGATGGAGACCCGCGCGATCTGCATCGCCGTGTTCTATGCGATCGGCACCGGGATCGGCGGCATCACCGGCCCACTGGTGTTTTCGGCCCTGATCACCACTGGCAAGATCTCCGAGGCTGCGCTGGCGCTGATCGTCGGCGCGGCGATGATGATCGTCGGCGGAATCGTTGAGCTGTTCTTCGGCATCAAGGCCGAGCGACAGCCGCTTGAGAACATCGCCCGGCCGTTGACCGCCACCGACGGGCGCGGGGACTCGAGCTCGCGGGGACCCGGCTCTGGCTCGACCGCACCGGCCCCAGCCTGACCATGGGGATTTCCGTCCCTCCGTCACCCGGGCCCTCGCCGCCGGCCCCGGACCCCTCACCGCCGGCCCCGGACCCCTCACCGCCGGCCCCGGACCGGCCGGCCCTCACCGCCGGCCCCGGACCCGTCACCGCCGGCCCCGGACCCGTCACCGCCGGCCCCACCCGTGCCCGGCCCCGATCCGGTACCCCCGGGTCCCGGGCCGCCCTCGCCGCTGCCGCCCCAGCCCGGTCCGGCCATCTAGTCCACTGAGGAGCGCTGTCGCGAACCCCCCGGTGGCGAGGTTTGCGGTGGCGAGGACCCCCTTCGCCGCTGCGCTGCACGAAGAAGCCCGACTCGCCATCCCGGACCGGTCCACGGGTTTCGTGTAATCCGGTTCGCAGCGGGTAGGGCGAACCAAGAGGTCGGGGTACAAGAACTTGACAAGCGCGACATGAACGGAGCCGCCATGGCTGAGTCACTGAACAACAAGAAGATCGCCATCATCGCCACCGACGGGGTGGAACAGGCGGAGTTGGTTGAGCCCCGCCAAGCGGTGGAGCAGGCCGGTGCGGAGATCGAGCTCTTGTCGATTGGACGGGATGACATCCAGGCCATGAACCACGACCTCGAGCCGGCCGACAAGTTCAGCGTCGACAAGCTCGTGACCGAGGCCGATCCGTCCGATTACGACGGCTTGATCCTGCCGGGTGGGACGGTCAACGCCGACAAGCTGCGCGCCGACGAGGACGTGGTCAGCTTCGTGCAGGCGTACTTCAAGGCGGGCAAGCCGGCCGGCGTCATCTGCCACGGCCCTTGGACCCTGGTCGAGGCCGATCTGGTCCGCGGTCGCACCCTGACCTCGTTCCCGAGCCTCCAGACCGACATCCGCAACGCAGGCGGGGAATGGGTCGACCGTGAGGTCGTGGTCGACCAGGGGCTCGTCACCTCGCGCAACCCCGGTGACCTTCCGGCCTTCAACGCCAAGATCGTCGAGGAGTTCGCCGAGGGCAGGCACGAGGTTGCCTCCGCCGGAGCCACGCGAGACTAGCGAGGCTCACGTCTGCCGGGCCGGGGGCCGGCCGCCGGTTCTCCCGCCGGCTGGCCTCCCCGCCCCCGCGTCGGCGTCGGCATCGTGGGCACGGCGAATCAGGAACGCGCCCATGGAGCCGGCCAAGGTGGCCACGACGATCATCGCGTAGCCCTCCATGAACACGTCGAGGATGCGCCCGCCCACCGAGAGCGGGTTCTGGATCTGCGAGGAGACGGTCAGGAGCTGGGTGGTGCACCAGAACAGCGCGCTGCCGTAGCTGCGGATGTCGGTCGGCTTGACGTGCCGCTCGAAGAGCAGCGCGAGGGCCGCGCAGATCAGATCGATTACGCCCGTGGCCAGGGCGACCGCGACCACGCGGTCCCGCAGCGCGCCGTGCGTGGGGGTGTCGGCGCGGGCGATGGCACCCAGCTCGCGACCAGCGCGGGCGAGCACCGCGAGGGGGTACATGGAGCGCTATTCGCGCCGGTCAGCCCGAGGCCTGCTGGAAGCGGCGCTCGGAGGCCTCGATCTCGATCACGGCGTCGGCGCGGGAGCACCAGCCGCCCGACCTCGACCGTCTTGTGCTCGAGCTCCTTGTAGATCGAGAAGAACTGCTCGATCTCCTGGCGCAGCAGCTCGGGCAGGTCGGCGACCTCCTCGTAGCCGTTCCAGTAGGGATCGTGCAGGGGGACGCAGATGATCTTGTCGTCCGGAGCCCTTCTCGTCGCGCCATCGTCGAACATCCCGATCGGCTTGACCGGGATCAGGCAGCCGGGGAAGGTGGGCTCGGTCAGGCAGACGAGCGCGTCGAGCGGATCGCCGTCCTCGGCCAGGGTGTCGCGCAGATAGCCGTAGTCGGTGGGGTAGGTGGCCGCGCTCATGAGCAGGCGGTCGAACTTGATCCCGCCGAGCTCAGGGTCGAACTCGTACTTGTTGCGGTTGCCCTTGGGGATCTCGACCACGCACACGTAGGCGTGCTCGGCCGCTGCCGGGCTCATCGGATCAAGTGTCCTCGAGCTTGAAGCCGACCTTCATCTCGACCTGGAAGTGGGCTATCTCCCCATCCTCGACGTGGCCGCGGATTCCCGTCACCTCGATCCAGTCCACGTTGCGCAGGGTCCGGTTGGCCCGGCGGACACCGGAGCGCATGGCCTCAGCCACGCTCTGGGGCGAGGTCCCGGCGATCTCGACGATCTTGTAGGTGCTGTCCTCGGGCACTGACTCTCCTTTTCGTGCGGACCATTGAGCAGCCACGTACCCGGTTGGCCGCTCGGGCAAGCTCCTCGGCGCGATGCGTGCGGGACCGGTCCCGTGGGTAGGGGAGGGCGATGACCAATTTCGGCTACACCATGATGACCGAGCAGTCACCGCCCGACCAGCTCGTGCGCGACCTTCAGATGGCCGAGCAGGCCGGCTTTGACTTCTCGGTCATCAGCGACCACTTCCAGCCCTGGCTCGACGAGCAGGGCCACTGCCGGCTACGCCTGGTCGATCCTCGGTGCCGCGGCCCAGGCCACCGAGCGGATCGGCCTGATGACCTACGTGACCTGTCCGACCCTGCGCTATCACCCGGCGATCGTGGCCCAGAAGGCGGCCACGATGGGGATCCTGTCCGGCAACCGCTTCCGCCTCGGGCTGGGGGCGGGGGAGAACCTCAACGAGCACGTGGTCGGCAAGGGCTGGCCGGCGGTCGGGGCCCGGCACGAGATGCTCGAGCGAAGCGGTCGACATCATCGCCGCGCTGTTCGACGCCGAGCAGCGGGTCAACTACCGCGGCCGCCACTTCGAGGTCGAGCAGGCCCAGCTCTGGGACCGGCCGGCCGAGCGCGTTCCCGATCGGGCTCGCCGTCTCCGGGGCGAGCTCATGCGCGCTCGCCGGCCACAAGGCCGATCTGATGATCGCCGTCGAGCCCGAAGCCCGAGCTGGGGGAGATGTTCGACGCCGCCGGCGGGTCGGGCAAGCCCCGAGTGGGCCAGATCGCCCTGTCCTACGACTCCGACCGCGACGCAGGCCATCGAGCGCGCCCACGCGCAGTTCCGCTGGTTCGGGCTGGGCTGGAAGGTCAACGCCGACCTTCCCAACCCGGAGTCGCTTCGACGCGCGCCACCCAGTTCGTGACGCCCGGATCAGGTGGCCGACGCGCTGGGCTGTGGGCCCGACGTCGAGCGAGCACGTGGAGAAGATCAAGCCGTTCATCGAGGCCGGCTTCACCGAGATCGCGCTGGTCCAGATCGGCGCCGATCAGCAGGCCGGCGTTCATGACCTGGGCCGAGCAGGAGCTCTTGCCGGCCCTCCGGGAGCTCTAACCTCAGCGCCCCCCGAGCGCGGCGGCGATCTCCGCGGCCACCGCCGCGGCCCCGCGACGGCCCAGCGCGATCGTGTAGTGGTTGACGTCGGGGACCTGGACGGCGCGGCGCCGGGCTCGGATCTCCGGCGGCCCAGGCCTCGACCAGCTCGAGCGGCTGCATCGGGCTGGGCTTCGCCGACCAGCCCGCGCGGGGCGCATACCAGGACAGCCGGGAGCCGCAGCCGCCTCGGCGGCGGTGGCCTCGAGCACGTCGCGGCCGTCCGGCGCGACGCAGTCGGGGTTGACCGCCGAGCGCAGTCGCTCCCTCCGGGCCAATCAGGTCGTAATTGGCATAAGCGGCTAGATCCTGCGGGTCCACGTCGACCCGGCCATCGCGGGATGCGCTGACCACCATTCGCGGTACGCCGCCGGATCGGCGAATGTCATCTGCAGCCGGGCCAGGGTCGGGCCGAGGAAGGCCTCCATGAACGGGCCCGGGTCCGCACCGCGGGCCTCCGGGATCGTCAGGCCCCCGTCGACCAGGACCAGACCGGCCACCCGGTCGGGGTGGGCCTCGGCCAGTGCGGCGGCGATGTAGGCGCCCAGGGAATGCCCGACGACGACCGGGCGCTCCAGTCCGAGATGATCGAGCACGGCGAGCATGTCGCGCACGTGGGCGGCGATGCCGAAGGGAGGGGGCAGGGTCCGGCTGGCGCCGCGCCCGCGCAGGTCGACGGCGGCCACCGCGGCGCGGCCTCGGAGCGCGCGGGTCACCGGGAGCCAGGTGCGGCTGCTCGAGGTGATGCCGTGGATGGCCAGCACCGCGGGTGCCTGAGCCGCGGCGCCGAGGCGGCAGGTGGCGAGAACGCCGCCGGCCACGGGGACGTCAACGCGGTCAGTCACGGGTCAGCGAGGTCGGCTCGGGTGCCTCGTCGGTGTCGGCCACAGCCCGGGACTCCCCTTGGTCGGCACCGGGAGCGTCCTGCGACCAGCTCGTCCAGGGGCGCGTGAGGAGCAGCCAGGCCACCCCGGCGGCCAGCAACGTCGCGCACAGGATCCAGCCCAGCGCCGTCGTGGCCACCCCGACGTACTTCAGGCCCGAGGCGAAGATGACGAACGCGATGGCCGGCCGGACATAGCGATCAGGCACGGTCGAGGAGAGCATCGAGCCGATCAGCACCGCCGGGCACTGAGCCGATGATCAGCGACCCGGTGACCGAGAACTCCACGTGGCCGAAGACCAGCGCCCCCAGGGCCGCGGCCAGCGTCAGCGGCACGGCCTGGGTCAGGTCGGTCCCGACCAGCTGGTTGGCCCCCAGCGTCGGGTAGATGAACAGCAGGCCGATGATCATCAGCGAGCCGGAGCCGACCGAGGTCATGCCGACGATGACTCCTCCGACTATGCCGATGGCCAGGGTCAGCAGCGGACGCGGATGCACCTCGGAGACGAAGGCCGTTCGGCCCTGGCCGCCCAGGCGGTCGAGGACGAAGCGCAGCACCATCGCCCCGGCGCCGATCAGCAGGGCGGCGCCGAGAAACATCTCGATCGTTGTTCTCGGCCGATTTCGCCTTGCCCATCAGCGAAAGCAGGTAGGCGCCGAGGAAGGCGGCCGGCACCGAGCCGAGCACCATCCAGCGCACCAGCTTGAGGTTGACCGTCCCGGCCCGCATGTGCACGGCGGCCCCGATCGGCCGCATGACGACGGCGGCGACCAGGTCGCTTGAGATTGCCGTCGATGGCTTGACGCTGAAGAGCAGGATCAGCATCGGGGTCATCGAGCGCCCCGCCGCCGGCCCCGGTCATCCCGACGAGCAGGCCGATGATCGCGCTGCCGAGGACGATGAAGGGATCGATGTGCACGTTCGCCGGCGCTGAGCGGTCAGTGAGCGGCGACGCCGTTGACGACCGCGCTCGGGCCCGGAGGCTCGCCGGAGAGAAGCCATCCCTCGCGCACCGCGCGGACCACGCCGCGCCGGCTCAGGTCCGACAGCGCGCTGGTCACCGTGGGCCGGCGAGCCGCAACCAGGTCGGAGAGGACCGCGTGGGTCAGGCGCAGAGGGATGATGACGCCGTCGCGCCGGACTCGCCCCCAGCGCCCGGCCAGATGCCAGAAGAGCATGTGCAGGCGCACGTCAACCCGGGCCTGGTGAACGATGGCCATGTTCACGGCCAGCTGGCGCGAGCGCTGCACAGCCCGGGAGACGAGCCGGCCGCCGAGCTGCGGGAACTGAGCCAGCTGACGGACGAAGCCCTCATCGAGGATGGCCAGCCGGGCCGGCTCGAGGACCAGCCAGTCATTGGTCAGGATGAGGGTCGACTCAGCGTGCCACGGCGGTGGCCGCAGGAGATCGCCCTCGCCGATCAGCTCGACCCCGAAGCGATGATCGATCCCGACGCGATGGATGAGGATCCCGTCCAGAACCAGCATGCCGAGGCCCTTCTCCAAGCCCGTCGGCGGAGGGCGCCATCGGCCGACGTCGACGCGGAGCTCGCGCGCCAGCACCGTCTCCACGGCCTCGGTGCGAAGCTGGGGCTCGATCGCCTCGCCGAGCTCCGCATCCTCCTCGAGGACGCGGCAGAAGCTCGAGGAGGCGTGGGGCGAGCTGCGTCACCGCGGCTCACTTTGTCAGAGCGGCGTCTCGCGGATGGGGCGGAGCCAGGGAGAGCAGTTCGAGCAGCGCCCCCGCCAGTTCCCCGGGGCGCTCCAGCAGTGACATGTGCCCGGTCTCCTCGAGCTCGATCAGGCCCGCCGAGTCTGGGAGCGAGGCTCGGCGATTTTTCGCGCGTGGGCCGGCGGGGTGAGGCGGTCGCGGTCGCCGGCCACGACCAGCGTCGGAACCTCAGCCGCGCGATGGCGTGCTGCAGGTCCATGTCGGCCATCGCCTTCCCGCAGGCTCCCGGACGCCGGGCGGGGTATCGAGCAGCATGCGCTCGTAGAAGGCCACCTGGGCCTGGTCGGCGCTCGGGGCCGAAGGCCGCGTAGCGAATCACCGCGTGGGCCACGGGGGAGGAGAAGGCCGGCAGAGGGGCCGAAACGCCGAGGAACACTCGCCCGGCCAGCTTGCTGTTGAAGCGCGCGGCCACCTCACCGAACAGGAGATGGCCGGTGATCAGATCGACCAGCCCGGTGTTGACCAGGGCCGCCGCGCTGACGCGGCCGGCGACGTCGTGGTGCTCGGCCCAGGCGGCGATGGACATCGCGCCGAGGGAGTGGCCCACCATGACCGCGCGCTCGCCGGCCGGTGACCGCGTGGCCAGGACCGCCTCCACGTCCTCGCCGAAGCGGGCGCAGCGAGTAGTCACCGGCAGTGGCCGGCCCGCTGGCGCCGTGGCCCCGGAGATCGATAGGCGCTGACGCGGACGCCGGCCTCGGTCAGCCGGTCGATCACCGGGCCCCAGATCGTAGCCGCTCCGTCCAGCCGTGGGCGAGGACCACGATTGGTCCGCCCGATTCCGCCCCGAAGGTCTCGGCGTGCAGGCGTGTCCCGTCCGCCGAGCGCACCTCAGTGCCCCGGCCGCCGCGCGAGCGGAGCAGCTCGGCATAGGCCGGGTCGCGGGCGAGCGCGTGCAGGTGCCGGCGCTGGACGGCCATCCCGGCCGCGCACCCCGCTGCGGTCAGTGGCGAGCGCCAGCCTCCGGGAGCTGGACAGCGGAGGAGGCATCGAGCCGCACCCTAGCGACGGGCGGATCCGCGGACGCTGCGGCGCGTAGGATCTGGGACCGTGAGGATCGGCCTGCTCACCGGAGGCGGAGACTGCCCGGGCCTGAATGCGGTCATCCGCGCCGTCGTGCGCAAAGGGGTGGACGCCTATGGCGATCAGCTGGTCGGCTTCCGCGACGGCTGGCGGGGCGTGCTCGAGGACGTGGCCGAGGAGCTGACGATCGAGTCCACGCGGGGCATCCTGCCCCGCGGCGGCACCATTCTCGGCAGCTCGCGGACCAACCCCGACAAGCGCGAGGACGGGGCCCCGAGCTGGTCGCCGAGACGCTCGAGCGCCATCGCCTCGACGGCCTGATCGTCATCGGTGGCGAGGACACCCTGGGAGCGGCGAATCGCGCTCGGCGAGGCCGGCGTCAAGGTGATCGGGGTACCCAAGACGATCGACAACGACCTCGGAGCCACCGATGTCACCTTCGGTTTCGACACCGCGCTGCAGATCGCCACCGAGGCCATCGACCGGCTCCACACCACGGCCGAGAGCCACCATCGCATCCTGGTCGTCGAGGTCATGGGTCGCAGCGCCGGCTGGATCGCCCTGCACTCCGGCCTGGCCGGTGGCGCCGACGTCATCCTGATCCCCGAGCTCCCCTTCGACATCGACGAGGTGTGCCGACTGATCGGCCGCCGGCACGCTCGCGGGCGCTACTTCTCGATCGTGGTCGCGGCCGAGGGCGCGCTGCCCAAGGAGGGCACGATGACCGTGAGCCACCGGCGAGCTGGACGAGTTCGGTCACCCCCGGCTGGGCGGCATCGGCCAGCGCGCTCGAGCGGGAGATCGAGGCGCAGGACTGGGTTCGAGACCCGGGCGACGGTGCTCGGCCACGTCCAGCGGGGCGGGACGCCCACCGCCTTTGACCGGGTGCTGGCCACCCGCCTCGGGCTGGCCGCGATCGATGCCGCTCACGCCGGTGCAGTGGGGATCGATGACCGCGCTCCGCGCCACCGCGATCGAGCTGGTGCCGCTGGCGCGTGGCCGTCGCCGAGGTCCGTCGGGTGCCGATCGAGGAGTACGAGCGCTACGGGGTCCTGTTCGGATGACCTGGGCCGCGGTCACCCGGCTCCCGGGCTTCACGGTCAAGCACCTTTGCCGTGCGGCTATCGGACTATGCTGCGCCCAGTGGCCGCGTGCCGCGTGCCGCATCGAGCAGGCTTTCTCTTGCGGCCAGGACCGCATGGAGGTGCGACTGATGCAGATCGGCTTCGTCGGACTGGGAAGATGGGCGGAAACATGGTTGACGCGCATCCGGCGCGACTCCGACCACGAGGTGGTGGCGTTCGACTTCAGCGCCGACGCCGTCAAGGCGGCCGAGGAGCACGGCGCGCAGCGGCGCGACTCGCTCGAGGACCTGGTCAGCCAGCTGTCAGCTCCGCGGGCGGTGTGGATCATGGTGCCGGCCGGCAAGCCGACCGAGGAGACGATCGACAAGCTGCTCGGCCTGCTCGACGAAGGCGACCTGATCATCGACGGCGGCAACTCCAAGTGGACCGACTCCATCGCCCACCACGGCAAGTGCGCCGAGCACGGGGTCCATTTCCTCGACGTGGGGACGAGCGGCGGCGTCTGGGGCCTCGACGATCGGCTACTGCATGATGGTGGGCGGCGAGGAGGAGGCGGTGAGCTGCTGGCGCCGGTGCTCGACGTCCTGGCCCCGCACGACGAGGATGCCGACGGCGAACCCCAGCATCGGCTGGGGCCACATGGGCGGTCCCGGTGCCGGGCCACTTCGTCAAGATGATCCACAACGGGATCGAGTACGGCCTGATGCAGGCCTACGCCGAGGGCTTTGATCTGATCCATCAAGTCCGACTACGGCCTGGACTCCGAGCAGATCGCCAAGCTCTGGAGCCAGGGTTCGGTGATCCGCTCCTGGCTGCTCGAGCTGGCCGCCCGCGCCTTCGAGGCCGACGGCAACGATCTGGAGTCGCTCGAGGGCTACGTCGACGACTCGGGCGAGGGGCGCTGGACGCTGGACGCCGGGATCGCCCACGACACGCCGATGCCGACCCTGGCCGCCGCCCTGTTCGCGCGCTTCAGCTCGCGCGGGGCCGGCGACTACTCGGCCCGCATGGTGGCGGCGCTGCGCAACCAGTTCGGCGGCCACGCGGTCAAGACCGCGCCCAAGGTCTAACCGATGGCCATCGCACGGCGAGCACGATCCGAGCCGAGGAGCGAGAACCCGCTGGTCGAGGGACTGGAGCGGCTGCCGGTCCATCCGACCTCGCTGGTCATCTTCGGCGCCACCGGCGACCTGGCCCACCGCAAGCTGCTGCCCGCGCTCTACAACCTGGCCCACGAGGGCCAGCTCCCCGAGCGCTTCGAGATGGTCGGCGTGGGACGCCGCGACCAGGAGCACGAGGACTTCCGCGACGCCGCGCTGGACTCGATCCAGCGCTACTCGCCGCCGCCAGCCCGACCAGAACGTGCTCGAGGGGCTGCTCGAGAACATGCGCTACGTCCAGGGCTCGTTCGACGACGACGCGGTCTACGCCGAGCTGGCCCGGACGCTGGAGGAGTTCGACGAGCAGGCCGGACGCACGCTCGACCGCGTCTTCTACCTCTCGACCGCGCCCGAGTTCTTCCCGCTGATCGCCGGCAAGCTCGGCGCGGTCGGGCTCGACCACGCCGAGGAGGCCGACGTGCGGATCGTGATCGAGAAGCCGTTCGGCTACGACCTGGCCTCGGCCCGCAAGCTCAACGCCGAGCTGCTCGAGGTCTTCGACGAGCCGCAGATCTTCCGGATCGACCACTACCTGGGCAAGGAGACGGTCCAGAACCTGATGGCGCTGCGGTTCGCCAACGCCCTGTTCGAGCCGGTCTGGAACCGCAACTACATCGATCACGTCCAGATCACCGCCGCCGAGGACATCGGCATCGGCGGGCGCGCCGGCTACTACGAGGGCGCGGGCGCGCTGCGCGACCTGGTTCAGAACCACATGCTCCAGCTGCTGGCCCTGCTGGCCATGGAGCCGCCGACCGCCTTCGACGCCGACCGGCTGCGCGACGAGAAGCTCAAGGTGCTCGAGGCGATCGTCCCGCCCGAGGTCGAGCAGGTCCCCGACATGGCCGTGCGCGCCCAGTACGGCGCCGGGCGTGGTCGGCGGCGACCAGGTGCCCGGCTACCTGGAGGAGCCCGGCGTCGCCGCCGGACTCGCGCACCCCGACCTACGCGGCGCTGCGCCTGCACGTCTCCAACTGGCGCTGGGCCGGGGTGCCGTTCTACCTGCGGACCGGCAAGCGGCTGGCCCGCAAGCTGACCGAGATCGCGGTGATCCTCAAGCCGGTGCCGCACATCGCCTTCCAGAGCTCGGGCTCGGTCGGAATCCAGGCCAACCAGATCGTGTTCACGCTGCAGCCCGACGAGGGGTGTCGGTCTCCATCGGGGCCAAGATCCCCGGCTCGCGGATGCGCATCCGCCCGGTCAACATGGAGTTCCGCTACGGGACCTCGTTCCTGTCGGAGTCGCCCGGAGGCCTACGAGCGCCTGATCCTGGACGCGATGCGCGGTGACGCCACGCTGTTCACCCGCAACGACGAGATCGAGGCGCTGTGGGGGATCATCGACCCGATCCTCGACGCCTGGGAGCAGGACCACAGAGTCGCCGATCCCGCGAGTACGAGGCGGGCTCCGCCGGACCCACGGAGGCTGAGGCAGCTGCCTCTGACGGCAGCGGATCTGGCGGCGGCTGTGAGCGAGGACGTCTGGTCCGAGCAGGACACCGACCCGGACGCGATCGAGGCGGCGCTGCGCGAGCTGCTGCGCAGCCGCCACGCCGAGAACGAGGCGCTGGCCCCGGCCCGGGTGCTCAACCTGGTGGTGATCGTCGACCGCGAGTGGAAGGGCGAGATCGCCAACCGCCTGGAGCGGGCCGGCCGCTACCACGCCTCGCGCACCGTGCTCTGCGCCGTCGAGGAGGGCCGGACGACGCTCGACGCGGTGGCCACCGTGAGCTACGAGGATGCCGGGCGACGCCGGCTTCGGCGTGATGCGCGAGCAGGTGGAGATCGACCTCGGCCCCGAGCACCTGGAGGCCCTGCGAGACGATCGTCGATCCGGTGCTGGTCTCCGAGATGCCGACCGTCGTGTGGTCACCCCACGGCCACGCCGAGGCGGTGAAGACGGCTGCTGCCGCTGATCGACGTGATCCTGCTCGACTCCGACGACCTGCCCGATCCGGCCGAGGCGTTCGAGCGGGCCGGCTCAGTTCTGCGACAGCGTCTACGTGGTCGACCTGGCCTGGCTGCGCACGACGCCCTGGCGCGAGCGCCTGGCCGCCAGCTTCGACCTGCGCCGAGCGCCTGCGCGCGCTGCGAGAGGTCTCCGAGCTCGAGGTGCGCCACCAGGAGAGCTCGACCGCCAGCGCGCCTGCTGCTCGCCGGGTGGCTGGCCTCCCGGCTGGGCTGGGAGCGCGACGCGCTCCGGCCGAGGTCCGCGGCGGATTGCTGGGCCGCGCCGAGCGCTCGGACCGGGAGGGCGAGCGTTCGGCTCTGCGCTGACCGCTCGAGCAGGAGGCGCCCGGCCTGGGCGGGGTGACCGTGGTCTGCGGTCCGGGGCTCTCCCTGTCGCTCCAGCGCGGAGAGGGCGGGCTCGACGCCCAGCGAGCGGACGCCGACGGCAGCGCGCGGATGGAAGATCCTCGGCGCCTCCCGCGGCGAGGGCGGGATCCTCGGCGAGGGGATCCGCCAGGCCCTGCTGCGCGACCCCACCTACACCACCGGCCCTGCGGGCGGCACGGGAGCTCTGCCCGGCGTGAGCGCCGATGCTGGAGGTGCTCGAGGACCCGGCCCGGGCGCTGCGCGGCGCTGATGGTGGGCGCGGCGATCGGCGGCGGCCACATCGTGCTCGACCGGCGGCTCGACCCCCAAGGCGGCCTACGCAGGAGTTCGTCCAGGCCGTGCAGGGCGGTCGGCCTGATGCTCGGCCCGGACGACGTTCTGGATCGGCGACGAGCGCTGCGTCGAGCCCGACGACGAGCGCTCCAACTACAGGATGATCAAGGAGTCGCTGCTCGATCCGCTGGCCGCGGTGTCCGCGCCGCCGTCGATGCACCGGATCCGGGGCGAGCTCGGCCCCGAGGCGGGCGCCGAGGACTACGAGCGGCGCTGCGCGCGGCGGGACCCGCCGGAGTTCGACCTGTGCTGCTGGGGCTCGGTCCCGACGGCCACACCGCCTCGCTGTTCCCGCGGCCAGGCGTCGCTGGCGGTCCGCGACCGCCTGGTCGCGTGGGCGTGCCCGAGGCCGGGTCTCGAGCCGTTCGTGCCCCGCGTCTCGCCTCACCCTGCCCGCGCTGACCGCCGGCCGGCAGATCGTCGTCCTGGCCGCCGGCGAGTCCAAGGCCGACGCCGTGGCCGAGGCCTTCGGCCCCGCGGCGCGGCCCGATCCGCACGTGCCGTCCTCGCTGCTGGCGCCGCGAGGCCAAGCGAGCTCACCGTGCTGCTCGACCGGGCGGCGGCGGCCGCGATGCTCGACGCGCCGAGTCCGGAGGAGCGGCTCGGTGAGCGAGGTCATCGGCGTCGACCTCGGCGGCACCAAGGTCGCGCTGGCCCGCCTGCCGGAGCGCGAGCTCAGCGAGTCGCTCGAGCCGCCCGACCGAGGAATCGAGCAGCGAGGCCCTGATCGAGCAGCTGGCCTCGATGATCGAGGAGGCCCGCGGCGAGGAGCTGGAAGGGGTGGGCATCGGCGTGCCCTCGGTGGTCGAGTTCGACACCGGCCGGGTGATCTCCTCGGTCAACATTCCGCTGGCCGACGTGCCGCTGCGCGAGGTGCTCGGCGACCGGATCGGCGTGCCGGTGTTCGTCGACAACGACGCCACGGTGGCCGCCCTGGCCGAGGCGCACGACGAGGAGCTGCGCATGGTGGCCCGCGACCTGGTGATGCTCACCATCGGCACCGGGGTCGGCGGCGGGCTGGTCCTGGGCGGGCGGATCTACCGGGGCGCGACCGGCGGGGCCGGAGAGCTCGGCCACACGCTGATCGGATGCGGACCTGAACGGCCACGTGCCGCGGCCGGGAAGTTCCCCCAGCCGGGCTCGCTGGAGTACGCGGCCGCCGGACACGCGCTGGATCGGCTGGCCTGCCGAGTGCGCCGAGCCGCATCCCGACTCGGCGCTGGGCGCGGCTCAAGTCGCGGAGCGAGAAGGTCGCGTGGCGCGCAGGCGGTGCGAGGCCGCCCGCGAGGGCGACGAGGCTGCCGCCGCGCACGGTCGAGCTGTGGGGCGAGCGCCTGGGCATCGGCATCGCCAACGCGATCAACACCTTCGACCCCGAGGAGGTGGTGATCGGCGGCGGCGCCGCGCGGGCCGGCGATCTGCTGCTCGAGCCCGCCCGGCGGGTGGCCGCTGGGTTACGTGCTGCCCGGGCTGGGCAAGCGCACCCGATCCGCGCTGGCCCGCCACGGCGTCGCAGGCCGGCGTGCTGGGCGCGGCGCTGCTGGCCGTGCACGAGCTGGAGCCGATGACCGAGTCGGCCGACCGGGCGAGCCGGTCACGCACGGACGCGGCGCGGCCCGCGAGGAGAGCTCGAGGTGCGCTCGATGATCGTCGCCTGCGGCTTTGACCACGCCGGGTTCGTCCTGCGCGCCCGGCTGCTGCCCCTGATCGAGGCCGAGGGCCACGAGGTGCTCGACCTGGGCACCGACTCACCCGAGCCGATCGACTACCCCGACAAGGCGCTCGAGGTCGGCCAGGCCGTCGCCTCCGGACGCGGCCGAGCGCGGGATCATCGTCTGCGGCTCGGGCGCCGGCGTCTCGGTCGCGGCGTGCAAGATCCGACGGTGTCCGGGCGGCCACGATCCACGACACCTACACCGCCCACCAGGGCGTGGAGCACGACGACGTCAACGTGCTCTGCCTGGGCGGCCGGGTGGTCGGCGTCGAGGTCGCAGCCGAGATCGTCACCGCCTTCCTGCGCGCCGCAGCTCTCCTACGAGGAGCGTCACGTGCGCCGCCGGGCCAAGGTGCAGGAGATCGAGCGCACCGGACGGCGACATCGAGTTCCCGGTCGAGCCGCCGAGCTGAGCCTGGCGATGGCCGAGCGCATCTTCATCGTCCGCCACGGCGAGACCGAGTGGAGCCTGACCGGCCGGCACACCTCGCGCACCGACCTGCCGCTGACCGAAGCGGGGCGCGCGCGGCGCCGCGGCGCTGCGCGACCGCTTGGCCGACGAGGCAGTTCGCGCTCGTGCTGACGCAGTCCCGCTGCAGCGGGCGCGGGAGACGTGCGAGCTGGCCGGCTTCGCCGAGCGTGGCCGAGCCCTGTCCCGACCTGTGCGAGTGGGACTACGGTCGCTACGAGGGGCTGACCACGCCTGAGATCCACGAGCAGCGACCCGGACTGGAACCTGTGGCGGGACGGCTGCCCGGACGGCGAGTCGCCCGGCGGAGGTCGGCGCGCGGGTCGACCGGGTGCTGGAGCGCTTCGGGGAAGTCGCGAGGGAGACGGCCTGGCCTTCGCCCACGGGCACGTCCTGCGGGTGCTGACCGCCCGCTGGCTCGAGATGGAGGTGGGCGCCGGAGCCCGGTTCAAGCTGGCCGCGGCCGGGGTCGGCGGTGCTCGGCCACGAGCGCGAGACCAGGTGCTCGAGAGCTGGAGCGTCTAGGCGCGGGTCCTGCGCAGGGGTGACATACGTCACGGCCGATTTGCGCCGCGCGCCACTTACGCCAGGGCGTTCGCAGACGTACGCTGCTCGGCCATGAATACAACTCGATGCACATGCGACGGAGCTCGCCATCGAGGTCACGCGACCTGCGCAAGTCCTACGGCGATGTCGAGGCGGTGCGCGGCGTGAGCTTCGAGGTCGCGGCGGGGCGAGGTCTTCTGCCTGCTCGGCCCCAACGGGGCGGGCAAGACCACCACCGTCGAGATCCTCGAGGGCTACCGGACCCGGACCGGCGGCGAGGCTCGGGTGCTCGGCTTCGACCCGGCCTCGGGCGCCCGCGAGCTGCGCGAGCAGGTGGGCATCGTCCTGCAGCAGTGCGGCGTGCAGAGCGACCTGACCGTGGCCGAGCTGGTCGAGATGTACGGCCGCTACCACGTCCGGCGCCGCCAGGTGGACGAGGTGATCGAGCTGGTCGAGCTGACCGAGAAGCGCAGACGTCCGCGCCAAGCAGCTCTCCGGCGGCCAGCGGCGGCGGCTCGACCTCGCCCTGGCGCTGGTCGGCGAGCCCGAGCTGATCTTCCTCGACGAGCCGACCACCGGCTTCGATCCGGCGGCCCGGCGTCAGGCCTGGTCGACGATCCGCTCGCTGTGCGAGCTCGGCAAGACGATCTTCCTGACCACCCACTTCATGGACGAGGCCCAGCATCCTGGCCGACCGGGTGGCGATCATGCGGGCGGGCGAGATCATCGCCATCGGGCGGCCCGAGGAGCTGGGCGGCCGCGACATGCGCCCGGCCGAGATCCGCTTCATCGCTTCCCGACGGCTGCTCGCTGGGCGACGTTCCCGAGCTGCCCTCGGCGCGGCGCCGCGTCGCATCGAGGGCGACCGGGTGCTCATCAGCACCCGCGAGCCGGTCCGGGCCGCCCACACGCTCACCGGGCTGGGCGCTCGAGCGCGGGGTTGAGCTGGAGCATTTCTCGGTCACCCAGCCGACCCTCGAGGACATCTACCTGGAGCTGACCAGGTCCCAGCTCTGGCGAGTCGCACGACAAGAGGAGGCGCTGGCATGAGCACAGTTCGGCAACCCGACGTGGTCGGCGTCGGGCGCGATCCGCGAGCGCTCGAACTGGCGCCGGGACCTCGGCCTGGTCGGCTGGCAGATCCGCTACGAGCAGCGCGCCTACTGGCGCAACCGGGGCCGCGGGATCTTCACGTTCGTGTTCCCGATCATGTTCCTGGTCATCTTCGCCAGCCTCGACAAGGGCCAGCGACATCTCCAGCCGCGGCGGGATCCCGTACGACGACTTCTTCGTGCCCGGAATCCTCGCCTACGGTGTGATCGCCACCACGTTCGTCAACCTGGCCATCACCACGGCGATCCTGCGCGACGAGGGCGTGCTCAAGCGCATGCAGGGCACGCCGCTGCCCCGCTGGGCCTACGTGGCGGCCCGGATCCTCTCCACCTGTCCTGATCATGGCTGGCCATGACCGTGGTCGTGCTCGGTCTCGGGCGCCGCGGTCTGGGGCCTCGCACTTCCGCGCTGCGGCGCGTCCCGGGCCTGGTGCGTCACGCTGCTGCTGGGCACCGCCGCCTTCACGACGCTCGGGATCGGGATCACCCGCTTCATCCCCAACGCCGAGTCCGGGCCGGTGGTGGTCAACCTGGCCGTGCTGCCGCTGACCTTCATCTCCAACATCTGGTTCCCGACCGACAGCCTGCCCAAGGCGCTCAAGGACATCGCCGGCGTGTTCCCGATCAAGGCGCTGGCCAGCGGCCTGCAGTACGCGTTCGACCCTCGCCTCACGGCAGCGGGCTCAACGGCTCGGATCTGCGCACGCTGGCCATCTGGACCGTGGTCGGCGTCTGGCTGATGTTCCGGTTCCTGCGCCAGCCGCAGGGCGACGTGGCATGAGCCCGGGTCGGGGTCGCCTGGCTGGCCGGGGTGGCCTGGGTCGCCTCGCGGGCCCCGGCCGGTTCCTGCATGGGGCGATTTCGCAGCTGGGATCAGGGGCGCCCGCGGGGGCGGATCAGCGCCGCCGCCGCGCTGGTCTGGCTGGCCTTCATCGTCTTCCCGCTGATCAACGCGATCACCGACCGCGGCCCGCTGGTCGGACACGTGCTGGCGATCGCGCGCCGCGGCAGCGTTCGTCGGCCGGCTACGTCTGGCTGGTCCTGCACGCCTTCGGCGCGCGCCGGCTGCGGTCGGCCTGGATCGTCTGTGCGCGGTGCTGATCGTGATCGCCGTGGCCCTGACCGTGGTCGACCACCCCGGCTGGGGTTTCCTGTTCACGTACTGCGCGGCCTGCGTGGCCTGATGCTCGCTCCGGCCGGCTACAGCTTCCAGGCGGTGAGCGCTGATTGACGCTGCTGGCCGCGCTGGCCAGCCTGGTCGGCGGCGGGTGGAGCCGGGTCGGCGTTCGGCTACGGGGCCAGCACGATCGGTGTCGGCCTGCTCATGGTCCTGCTCGCGCGACCTGCGCACCCGCAACAGCGAGCTGACCGAGGCCCGGGCCGAGCTCGCCCGCGTGGCCGTGGCCCGCGAGCGCGAGCGCTTCGCCCGCGACCTGCACGACCTGCTCGGCCACACGCTGTCGGTGATCGCGCTCAAGGCCGAGCTGGCCGGCAAGCTGATCCGCCAATCCGACCAGGGAGGGCGATCACGAGGTGAGCGAGGTGGAGGCGGTGGCCCGCCAGGCGCTGGGCGAGGTTCGCCTGGCGGTCAGCGGCTACCGCCAGCCCACCCTGGACGGCGAGCTGGCCGGAGCGCGGATGGCCCTGTCGGCGGCGGGCATCGCTGCCGAGGTGGAGCGCCCCGAGGTGGCCCTTGAGCCCGAGGTCGAGGCGGTGCTGGCCTGGGCGGTGCGCGAGGGCGCGACCAACGTGATCCGCCACAGCGGGGCACGGCGCTGCACGGTGCGGGTGGCGGCCGGGTTGACCGACGCCTCGGTCGAGGTGATCGATGACGGGCGAGGGGCCGGAGCGGCCATGAACGGAGCGGGCAACGGCCACGGCGGCAACGGCCACGGCGGCAACGGCCTGGCCGGCCTGGGCGAGCGCGCGCAGGCTTTGCGCGGGCGGGTGGAGCCGGGCGCGGGGCCCGCCGGCGGCGGGTTCCGCCTGGCCGTGCACGTTCCCTCGGGAGGCGGCGGCGGAGCAGTGATCCGGGTCCTGATCGCCGAGGACCAGGGCATGGTGCGGGGCGCCCTGGCCAGCCTGCTCGCCCTCGAGCCGGACATCGAGGTCGTGGCCCAGGTGCCGCGGGGCGATGAGGTGCTGGCCGCGGTCGAGGCAGCCGCGCCCGACGTGGCCCTGCTCGACATCGAGATGCCCGGCGCGACCGGCCTGGAGGCCGCCGAGCGTCTCCGGGCCGCCCGGCCTGGCTGCCGCGTGCTCATCCTCACCACCTTCGGGCGCCCGGGCTACCTGCGCCGGGCCATGGAGGGCGGCGCATCGGGCTTCCTGCTCAAGGACGCCCCGGCCAGCGAGCTGGCGGCGGCCATCCGCCGGGCCATGGCGGGCGAGCGGATCGTCGATCCGGGCCTGGCCGCGGCCGCCCTCTCCCAGGGCGAGTGCCCGCTGACCCCGCGCGAGCACGAGGTCCTGTCCGCATCCCGTCAGCACGCCACGGTGGCCGAGCTGGCCACCGCCCTGTATCTATCTCAGGGCACCGTGCGCAACCACCTGTCCTCGGTGATGCAGAAGCTCGATGCGCGCAACCGGGGGGAGGCGGTCAAGCGGGCCGAGGAGCAGGGCTGGCTCTGATGTCTCGACTCCACGCGGTTCATCGCTTGGGTCCGATGAATTCGTCCAGCTTGGCTACGTCGGCCTGCCGTGAGACATACGTGGTGTCGACACCGGCCGCCGTCCAGTGAATGCCGATCTGTTCAGCGGCGGCGCGGAAGATCCGATGGAGGTCGGCCGATCGGTTCTTGAACGCATAGCGCGGCGCCGACCATCCCGCGCGCCCTCGATTCATGAAGCGGCACCCGTCAGACTGAATCAGGCCCCTAAGCAGGTCCCTCGGCCACCGCTCTACGAGCTGCTGCTGCCAGGAAGTCAGCGCAATCACCCGCTCGTGCTTCTTGCCGGGCCCATGCTGGGGGAACAAGCACGGCCACGCCCGCCACGCCGAATACACCTCGACCCAGGTTGCGTTCCGCGTCAGTACGCCCGGCTGCCTATCGGCGACGCTACGCACCGCCCGTCTCGCTTGTTCGATGATCTCCGGATACTGGGCGTCCAGGAAGATCCGTAGCTTGAACACGTCGCGGGCCTGACGGGACAGGCAGCCGTCTCCCAGATAGAGGCCGAGCAAGTAGACGTACGTATCGCTGAGCGCGTCGAGATCGTGTTCGGCTCGGCAGCACGCGCAGCTTTCGAGCACGCCCGTACGCGAGGTGTGGCGAGGCGTGGAGCCGTGGATCCAATCGGCGACTGTGCGTCTGGGAACCCCAAGCCGGACAGAGATGGTGGTCGGAGGTTCGCCGGAGGCGGCCAAGGCGAGGGCTGCCGCGACGGTCTCTCGAGGGTGCACGGCGCCACTACTCCGATGCGGCTGAGAGGACTCGAACCTCCAAGCCCGTAAGGGCACGGCGACCTGAACGCCGCGTGTTTGCCAATTTCACCACAGCCGCGGGGAGGCAAGAACTTAGCAACTGAGGCGATCCAAGCATTACGAACTGAGACGAATTCAGCATAGGAACATATGTTCGCATGAGTATCGGATGGCATGACGGCGGGCCTGGTGAAGGGCCGCGGGTCATGTTGCTTGAGCTGGGGGCGATCCGCACCCGCAGCCCCTCGGGTCCACGCTAAGCTCACAGCCGCCGGCCAGACGGCGGCCTCTACGCTGTCCGGTCGGCATAGTCCCGCCGCTATCGTCTAGGGGACTAGGACGCCGCCCTCTCACGGCGGAAACCCGGGTTCGAATCCCGGTAGCGGTACTTCAGAACCCCTGTGTTGACGGGGGTTTCGTCGTTCTGGGGCGGCGTGCGCCACAGTGTGCGCCACAGTCGGGATCGGCTCATGAGGGTTTAGGTAGGCGTCCAGGCGCTCTCTGGCCTGCTCTTCGCCGCCGGGAACGAGGTGTCCGTAGCGGTTCCAGGTCTGGCGGACATCGCCGTGACCGGCCCAGGTCGAGATCTGCTTCCAGTCCAGGCCGGCGGCGATGAAGTAGGAGATCGCGCAGTGGCGGGCCTCGTGCGGCGTGATCGGCTCGAGGCCGGCTTGGGTCCACGCCTTATTGGCGCGGGCGCGGATGGTGGAGGCGAAGAACGCCTCGGTTTTGGTGCGGCCGAAGACGAGGTCGGGGCCTTCTCGTTGGGTGCGTTCCTTGTGGGCCATGAGTTCGCGGCGCACGACGAAGGCCATCGGAACCGCGCGGCGGCCAGCGCCGGTCTTGACGTCGACCGGCCCCTTGACCGGATCCCACGAGCGCTCGACTCGGATCACTCCGCCGTCGAAGTCGACGTTGGTCCACTGGAGGCCGCGGAGCTCGCCCCGTCTGAGGCCGCAGAACAGGGCGACGGCCCAGAATGTCTTTTCGCTGTCAGGCAGAGCAGCGAGTAGCTCGTGCGCCTTCTCGGGCGGTTCGATCCGGTCCCGGCGGCCACGGATGGCGGGCAAGTCGAGGTTCTCGGTCGGATCGAGAGCGACCTCGTCGCGGCGGATCGCCCGCCGGAAGATGACCCTGAGCGGGTCCAGGATGTTCGCGATGCTCGAGGGGGAGAGGCCCTGGCTCCGCAGCCCGTCCACGAAGTCCTGAACGTCGCGGCGCTGGATCTGCGTGAGCTTCCAACCCCCAAGCGCCGGGACGACGTAGGCACGGAGCAGCTGCTCGTAGCCGCGTGCGGTCGACGGCTTGTACGGCTTGCCGCCGCGGTCGAGGATCGTGCCGTCGTGGGCGCCTTTGATCAGGACCTCGGCCGCCTCGACGATCGTCTTCGCCGTCGGCGGCCGCATCGTCCCGCGGCGCAGCGCAACCTGAGCGTCCTGACGCCACAGCTTGGCGGCGCTGAGCGTGGGGAACGTGCGCCACACCTCACGCCCTGTCCGCGTGTCGTACGCCTGGGCCTGGTAGGTCGGCTTGCAGGAGCAGCGGCCACCCTCGCGTGAAGAGCAGTGGCGAGAGTGACGGACGCGGATCCCGGTAGCCATGCGGACCGCTGATGCTAGGCCCGGCGCGGACGTCTAAACACCGACTCGGCGCTCTCATTCGCCCACCGCTCCAGTTCGGCTACGGGGACGAGGCGGAGCTTGCCCCGTCGAATCAGCCGCAGTTCGGGCTGAACGTGCCGCTCGAATGAGTCCAGCGACATCCCGAGCGACAACGCCGCCTCTTGGCGACTGAGCGCAACACGCGGGACATTGCTTGACGCTGTACTCACGGCAACCTCCGTCTAAGATACTCTGATTGCTACAGGAACGGAAACGCCGAGCGAAAGAAGAAGTTTTTGACCGAGGAAGAGCGCGAAGCAGCAGACCCCTGGCTGACGCTGGCTGAGATCGCAGCGGAGCTCCGGGTCAACCCGGCGACGGTGCGGCAATGGGTCAGCAAGGGACAGCTGAAGGCGTCGCGGGCCGGCGTGCGCAAGTGGATCGTCCGGCGCTCCGATCTGGATCGCATGCTCGAAGAGACCAACCTGACAGCCGATGAAGTTCTGGAGCAGCTTGGGAACAGCCTCGAACCCGCTGGGGAGGCCGCTCCCTCGCCCCGCCGCCCCGACCCGGCGCCGGCGGAAGAAGCCGCGCAAGCGGACCGGCCTACGGCGGCGCCGACACCGACACGAAAGCCACGGACACCTAAAGCACAGGGAGCGGTGGAGTTGCTGCAGCACGCGATAGCCGGTTACGACAAGGCGATCAACGCGAGCGCGTACGCGCCGCCAAGTCCAGGTTACGTGGATCGGATTCGTGCGATCGCCGAGTCGTGCGAGCACATGGCCGCGACGATGCTCAATGCCTCGGAGGCGGCGGGGGTCCGCTGGCGGTCGAAGCCCGACATGGCCGAGCTCCTGCCGTATGAGCTGAAGCGCGGAGGCAACAGGCCGGGACCGGCGGAGATGTGGAAGGAGTTCGATGCAGCGTTCGAGCGGCTTTCGATCACCGCCACCGGCACCGACATCGTCGCTGTCGCATACGTGTTCCGCGAGGTGTGGGCGGCCTTGCGGACGGTCGCTGACGAGCTGGAGGGCGGCGGGCGCTCGCGAGTCGAACCAGGGGCCGATCGGGCCGCGGTCGACGGGCCGGACGGTGTGTAGCGAAGTGTTTCGTGGTCTGTTGTTCTCGATTCCATACCTGCGCCCGCCTCCGCCCCCGGGTTTGCTGGGCATCGGGCGCTTCGGTGCCCATGACTACCCGCCCTCCACGTATTTGACGAGAGGGGAGGAGTGCGGGTAGTCATGGGCATTCAGCTGGTTGTTGTCGTTCAGGGGCGGAGGCGGGCTGGTGTTGGGCATGGGCGGTGGCTGGGAGATGCTGGCTGGGGAGGGAGGGGGTAGGCGGTGGGTCGGGTGTTGCGGCCTGGTCCTGGGTCGATGGCTGGTCTGAGGTGGCTGGCTCGGTGTGGACCGTCGCCGTTGGATCCGTGGCGGTACGCGATGGGGTGGAGTGAGGTGGCTGCTCGGAGTCACGCTCGGCGGCTGGAGCGTGAGGGCTGGCTGGAGCGCTGTCCGATGACCTGGGGTGACGGCTCGCTGTTCCTGGCGACGCGGAAGGGTGTCCTGATGCTCGGCCTGCCGTTGATCCCGGCCTCGACGCCGGCGCCCACCTGGTGGGCACATGACTCCGCGTGCGCGTGGACGGCAGCGTGGCTGACCGTTCGTGGCCGGATGTTCCTTGGCCAGCGGGAGGTCCTCAGCCATCCCGAGTGGTCGGGTCAGTTGCACTGGCAAGATCGCAACGGCTTCAAACGCTCCGGTCACCGACCGGACCTGGTGGCGTTGCGTGACTCGTCGAGGTTCGCAATCGAGGTGGAACTCGCCGGCAAGTCTCGGCCTCGTTTGGACGCGATCCTGAAGCTGCACGACGACTGGATCCGCGGCGGCCAGATCGGCGGGGTGATCTATATCTGTGGCAATGAGGAGGGACAGCGGCGGGTTGAGCGCTCGGCTCAGCGGGTCGCGCCGTTCGGGCACAAGCTGCGGCTTGAGCTGCTGGACACGATCAAGGAGCAGACGATCGCCGCTCGCGAAGTCGTCCGGCGCGAACGCGCGGATCAGTCTTCCGCTGCCCCGGAGCCGATGATTGGTGGCCATGGCGGCTGACAAGCGAAAGCAGAAGGCGAAGGGCAAGACGCGGGTCACGAAAGAGACGGAGACGCCTGCAAAGGACCCGGGTCCTCCGTATCGCGCGCTGTGGCATCCGGCCGCTGACGCCGAGCGCGACGCCTCCTGGCCGCCGGAGGAGAAGGTCGCCATGCTCCACGCTGTTCAGAAGCTCGAGGCGGCGGGCCCGCGGCTTGGGAGCCCACACTCCAGCGCGGTTCAGGGCGACGCGGGCCAGGGGCTGCGCGAGCTTCGACCGCGTGCTGGTCGCAGCCGATGGCGGCCGATCTACCGCCGCGTCAGCCCGTCCACGTTCGTGATCCTCGCAGTCGCACCGGAGGCGCAGATCGACTCCCGCGGCTTCGACGCCGCTGTTAGGAGAGCAGTCGAGCGATTCGGACAGCTCGAACTCGATTGAGGTCAGGCCTGGAATTGCCGATAACAGGTGTGTTATCATGGAGCCTATGAAGCTGAGCAAGATGAAGACCAACGACGAGCTGATCACCGAGCTGCTCCGCACCGACCCGGAGTTCCGCGCTGAGTGGGAGCGGACGGCGCTGGCGCGCGCGGTGGCGCTCGCCATCGTCCGATACCGCGCCGACCACGACCTCTCGCAGCGTGATCTTGCGAAGCGGCTCGGCATGAAGCAGCCCCAGGTGGCTCGCCTGGAGCTCGGCGAGGTCAATCCGAGCATGGAGACGCTCATGCGCGTCTCGGCACAGTTGGGCATCGAGTTCACGATTGACGTCCGCCCGGCCGGGACCACGGTGCACAACGTCACGAAGCGGGCACAGGCCAACAACCTCGTCGGTTCGGTTCGTACCAGCGAAGCCGAGGTTCTCGTCGCCGCGCGATAGAAACACGTTTCACGCCTGCGGGTCACGCCCACGCCGTGACGGCATCGGGCTGCGACCGGCGACCCATCAGGAGGAATCCAGACGCCGCCTGCCCTGGCGCGCCTCCTCGCCTCCTGAGCTTTGGGCGATGAAGTCCCGGCTGACCTTCCAGTCGACCGCCAGTTCCTGGCCGACCACCTCGGTCATGCGCGCGAGCGCCCGCGGATGAGCCAGTACCAGCCAGCCTTCGCCGACCTCCGCATCGTGTAATGACTGAGAGGAGTCGATCCAGCCTCGACGCCACCACAACGAGCGCAGAAGCGTGCCGTCATCGTCTTCGAAGGCGGCCGCCTCGCCGGTCACGGGACACCAGCCGCATGCGCGGGCCAGGCGGGGATTGAGCATCAGCCACTGCGAGGCGCTGCGATAGCTGTAGTCCTGGTGGCCCGCCACTAATTTCACGGCCCTGGGGAATGCTTCGCCGGTTCGAGCCTCTGCGAGCGAACGACGTCCCAGCAAGTCGGGCCGGGGATTGAGTGGGTCCTGGGTCCCCACCAGGCACTGCCAGCGACGCTCGCGCGGCATATGGCGGGATAGATAGCGAGTATCGCTGATCTCGCCGATTACGAGCCAGTCCTTACAGCGTCGAATGACCCGCTGCTCAGCGCTGGTCAGACCGTCGAGCCATTGGTCGTCGACGCTCCATTGGCCGCCGTCGGGTTCAGGGAAGCTGGCAATCTCCTCAGGCCGGGCTGCCGGCCGGTGAACGATGAGGCAGGGGTCCCACATGGCCCCCGAGGTCAGAAATTCGGCGGCGGCCGGTTCCATCAGCCGGGCGTCGGCGATACGAGAGCCGAGACGGGCGGCCGCGTGCTCCCAGAGCAGGATGGACGGCTTGTGAAAGGTCCAGCCCAGAGACCCGTAAGCCGTCTCGAAGCGACTGTCGTCTACCGGCTGATTTCCGGCTAGCTGCCGAGCCAGATTGGCGGTGTAAGCATCGAGCACGCCCTGATCGATCCCGGTGACCTTAGCCAGGTCAACCAAGTTGTCGGCGGCTGCCGCAGTGGAGGACTCCAGGTCGTCTCGACCCAGCATGGCTGGAAGGGAGGAGACAGACGGTTCCTTGGCCTTGACCGTCACCAGTTCGAAGCTGGCCGGGAGGTCTGTCGCCGGGGGCTCCGGCACCGGCTTGTCCTGGGTGCCCAGCAGGCGGGCCGCTGCCAGACGCACCACCAAGTTTTCCGACAGCGCCAACTCCGGCAGTGCCGATAACGCCCCGTCGGTGAGTTTCCCATCGGAGCAGACGAAGGCTTCGAGCACCGAAAGCGCGCGGACCTGCGACTCATCGTCTGCGGTCAAGCATCCAAGCAGCGCGTCCCACATCTCGCTGTGGCCTTCATGAAGGGCGGCGACGTTGGCCCGCTGAGCGCTGACCACCGCCAGCCGATAGGGCGAGTTGAGCAGGTCGACCAAGCAGCGCGCCCAAACTGCGGGGACTGTCGCCTCGTCTTCAGCGTCGGAGTCCTCGGGAGGCAGCCGGTCAGGGTCTCGAAGTAACTGGCGCACATAGGCCTCGATTTCGACCGCCAGTGCGTCTCGGTCATCGATGCCGAAGAGGTCCAGGTACACGGGCAGATCATCGGCCATCGCGCCCAGCAGGAAGCGGTCGGTCGACGCGTCCGCCGCCAAGCGCCGGTAGGCCCGCTGCCGGGTAACCGTCTGATCTAACTGGGCCAGGTGCTCGAAGGCGCGCAGCAGGATTCCGCGGTCATAACCCCGCCGCCAGCTGCCCGCCGGAGCCAGCTCGACGATGCGCTCGAACAGGCGTTCAGCCAGCTCACGGGTTCCCAGCGCCTTTCCCTGCGTGCCCAGCGTAAGCAGATCTTCAGTTGACTGCCACTCCAGAAGGTCGGCGATCTGGTCGATCTGCTCGGCGGTCAGTTCGGAGGCCACCCGCTCCAGTGCTTCGCTCCACTCGCTGCTGCGGGTCTTATGGTCGCCGTCACGTAGAGCTTGGATCACCGCCTCGACCGAAGTGTGGTCGCGGAGATATTGATCGTGCTTCTCCTCGTCGGTGCCGCGCATGCGGCTGCGTGCCGGCCGCCGAGAGGGATGCAACACCGGATCAAGGTCGACGTCGGCCAGCTCTATATCGGCGCCGACCGCGGCGTCGGCAGCCAGCAGTCGCCAGTCTTCGCGGATGGTTGGCGCCGCCTCGATGTCAAGCCGAGCGCTCAGATCCTTCAAGCGTTTACTGACCCAGTCCTTGCCCCGGGCTGCCTTGGTCTTCTCGGTCGGCTCGACCAGTCCCCAGGACGGAGTCTCCAGCGTTGTCGGAAGGGTGCCCTCAATCAGGGTTACCCACCACCCCCCGTGGGCGGCTTGGTCGCTCGTGGCGTTGAGCATTCCCAGCATCCGCTCGTCGCGGGCGATGACGTCATGCTCTTCCAGCCAGCGTCCGATCCGCCAGGCGGCGCCAGGCCGTCGGCGCGCTTCTCCGAGTACCAGTTGCTCCGCTGCGTCGGAGGCTTGGGAGGTTCCGGCGTCGCGCTTGAGATCGACCAGCGCGCCAGCCAGCCAGTCCCGTAGCTGCGGACCTTCATCGGCTTGATCGAGCGCTGGATCAAGCAGCTTGATCCAGCCGCTGACCTGGTAGTCCTTCTCGCTGTAGACGGTCAGGGTCGATCCCATCGCCTCCTGGAGGAGGGCGGCTGTGAGCTGTGCTTCACCGATGATCAGTGCAGTGTCTGCGGCTTCGGTCAACGAGCGCGCCAGCTCCTGTGGCTCCGTCAGGTTTCGAATCTGCTCAACGAAGTAACCGAAGGCCTCCCGAACCGCAGGGCCGAGCGCCGCCCCGCCTTCCAGAACGATGGGCAGCACAGCCCGCGCTTCGGCCAGAACCAAACGCGGCGTCTGCTGCCAGCCCTCGCGCAGGAATTCCCACAGCGACTCTGCGCACTCGCTCCCATGGCGGACCGCTGCCCGCATCAGCGCACCCACCACGCCGCCACGAACCTGGTTCAAGATGCCCCGGGTCATCCGGTCGGGCCCACGCAGATCGAACGTGGCCAGCAGACGGCGTGCCTCGCCCATGAACGCCTCGGCGTCGAGCGCCCGGCCGGCGACGGCCCTGCCTTCGAGCTGGGCCACTCCGATGGTCAGCCTGGCCGTGAAGACATAGGCCCAGCGGAAGTCTGAGTCAGCGGGCGGCACCACTTCTACCGGGTTGACCTCCTGGCCCAGCGCCGCCAGCAACCGATTAAGCGAATATCGAGTGCCCTCGCCTTCCCAGACATCGTGGACCCCCGCTTCCGACAGCGGCGGCTGGGTCACGCCCTCGATCCAGCGGCGCGCGGCATCCCGATCTCTGTGGAAGTGCCTTTGCGCGATTTCCACTCGCTGAGAGCGATCGAGCTGCTCAGGGTTGACCTGGGCTGAGATCTCAGCCAGGACCTGCTCGGTGAGCTCGGGCGCGGCTGTGGCCTGCTGCAGCTGACACCAGACCCAGGCGTCGCGCTGGACCGGCTCGCTGGGATCGAACTGCTCCAGCAATGTCTGGGCGTCATCGGTGTGCCCGGCTTGGAATGCCGCGCTGCTGGCGCTGGCGAGCATCCACGCCCGGGCGCTGGGAGTGGGATCCTCGCTCCCGGGACCCCAACGGTCGATGCCACTGAGGTCGATCGATTCGGCGCGCTCCAGCAGCGCTTGGGGTCCGCGAACGAGAACGGCCAGGCGCGCCCAAGCGTAGAGCAGCTGATAGGGCTCGCGCAGGCGGCCATCAACGCTGCCCGTCAGTAGGTCAAGCGGCTCGTTGGTCAGCAGGATCCGCCGCGCCACCTCGGTCTGACTCTCATGCCAAAGCGTCAGGCCGATCCTGAGTGGCAGGGTGCGGGCATCTTCGCGGCCGAACTCGTCTCGGTCGACGTCGAGCAGGTCGACGACCACCTGCCATTGGCCAGTCGCAATCAGCAGCTCAAGAAACCGCTCGCGCTCTGGCTGGTGGTACGAACGCTGGGTCAGCTCGGCGGCAGCTAACGTCAGCCGCACCAGTGCCATCGGGTCCTGCTCGACCGCAAGCGAGCGGGCTGCCAGCCGAATATCAGCTGCCACCAGACCGTCCGGGCGGAGCGCGAGATGCTGCTCCCGAAAGAACTGCGGGTTGGCCAGGTCAAGCACTTCGCGGTGCTCGGCGGCAGCCGCACGGTGAAAGAGCAGCTCCCAGCGCATGGGATGCCCCGCCGGGGTGACCTGGCACATCTCGGCCAGCCGCTGGTGGTAACGGCGGTTCTCCTGCTCGTCGGCTTCCTGTTCGAGCGGGTCTGCCGTGGTGCGCTCCTGCAAGAACAGGCGGAACGACTCATGGAAGAAATGCCAGCGGCCCGCCTCTCGGCGAAACAGGTGGTAGAAGCGGCTACGCAACGCGCGCACCAGCTCAGGGTCTTGTCCTCGATCCAGCAGCCAGCCGAGGTCGATGGCCCCACGGATGCGGCAGACCAGCGCGAGCAGTTCGACCAGCCCCGCGTTCTCTTCGATGGGGTCCCACGCCCGCTCATACAGCCTCCGCACGTCGCCCTCGTAGGCGGGCATCTGCACCAGGTGAATCTCCTGGTCCTCGGGCGGAAGCTCGGTTAGCTCCCCAAGCACGTAGTCGAGCAGCAGGGGATGACCACCCGTGACAGCCAACAGCTGTTCGGGGCTGACTGAGACTCCGGCGTCCGCGGCAATCGTCGCAATGGCGGCTTGGTCAAGACCACTGATTTGCACGGTGCGCCCGGGATCGCGCAGCTGCCCGCGGATACTGGCGTCGAGCATTTCAAGGTTCTGGGTGCCGAGTACGAAGACGACGCCCTCCGGCAGCTGGTCGGGCGTGGGCAGGAAGCTGAGAAACGGGGTCTGCGGAGTGCCTCGCTGCACGTGATCAAGGCCGTCGACCAAGATCACCGCCTGCTCGCCCTTGTCGGCGAAGCGGCCCCCCAGTCGCTTGAGTTCGTCGTTGAACCGGCGCACCAATGGGCCAAGCTCGAAGTCGACCGGCGCCGGGCCCAATGGCACGTCGCGGCGCTCAAGGGTGAGCACGAGGTCGTGCAGGAAGCTGGAGGCCTCGAAGCGAACCGCCCCGACCTCAGTGCGCCGCGGTACATACGCGTAGTAACGGGCAACAACACCCTTACGCTTGGCCAGTTCCTCGGTCAGCAGGGTGGACTTGCCTGATCCTGGGGGACCGATTAGAGCCAGATAGCCACCGCTGTGCTCGTCGAGGGCCTGCTGCAAAGCGGCGGCGCTCTCGCGGATCGGCACATAGCTCTGCGGCAGCGGAAACTCGTGGACGGCGGTCAGCTCCAGCCGGTCACGCCAGTTGCCACCCAAGCGGTCGATGAAGTTCTCGCGCTCAATCTGCACGGGCCGGGTGGCGTCGATGGCGAGGTTCTGCAGCGTGCTTCGAACATGAAGCACATCGCGCTCATAGCTGGCCAGATCAGAGGCGGCCAGTGCCCGCTTGGTGGGCAGGATCTGACCAAACTCCAGCCGCACGAATGTCAGCGCCGCCAGCAGCTCAGTTGGGCCGAGGCCGCCGCAGGCTGCCGCCAGGCTCTCGACCAGCCATTGCCATTCGGCCGGAACCGATTCGAGGTCCGAGTACCTGCCGGCGGCGGCCGGGGTGAAGAAACGGGCCACGGCGTCGGCGGGCGAGAGCTTCTTGTGCTCATCGGGGGCGCCGGCCAGACCCGCGGTGTTGGAAGCGACCTGGTCGGTGCCGAGGTGAGCGAAGACCTGCCGGTCGGGGTGATGTTCGACTAGTCGCTGCCGGTCGCGAACCAGGTCCTCGATGTTGGAGCGCAGCTCGCCCCAGGGCATCTGACCGCCTGCCTCACTCCATTTGATCTGGTAGGCGTCGAGCCGGTCAGCCGTCGCCAGCTGAAAGTCATCCAGGCGCCCGGCGCGCGGATCAAGGATGGCGAGCCATTGCAGCGCGATCTCCCCATTCAGGGCGTCGAGCGCCAGTCCGGCCGCCACCTCGTACTGGGCGACATAGCCCAGCATGGCAGAGCGCTCCCCCTCCGCCGGGGGCCGCTGGTAGCGCTTGGCGTCTGGACTCACCGAGGGGAGACTAAGTCGCCGAGACGGGTGATGCGACCGCCCTCACTCGGCTGGCTCGACGCACGCTGCCGCCCACCGCGAGAATCCTCGCTTCTGCTAAACGGCACCAGACTCGGTCCCGGTCGCGCGCTACGCGTCTGAGGGCTATCGCCGCCGTCAGGAATTGTTGGAAGAGGCTCCTGCGACGGTGGGTGACGAAGGTCAAACTGCTGCATCACCGACCGGCCCTTTGGGACGGGAAGCTCGCTTCCGCTTTGCGTGTACCCGGAGAGCCCTGACGTTGGCCGCGCCGCGCCTTTCGCGCATAAGCGATGGCCGGCACCATCGACGTCGCACGGGTCTACGGCGACGTAGCGGCGTCAGCTTGGCGGATTCGGCACGCGGCGCTGGAACTCGTTTAGCAGACCATCCGCGAACGCCATCAACTCCTGATCGTCGAACCCCCACCTGGGTGTCCAGGTGAAATCTCCCGCGTAGGGCCAGATGCGATGCGTGTTACGCGCGTTCACCTCAAGCCCCTCGAGCAGCGGCAGGATAGTCGTCCCGAACACTTGGAAGACGGCCGGGCCGAAAACGATCGTCGCTCCCCAGATGTCGCGGGCGCCGCGGTCGGGTTCCCACTCACGAGGCCCGGTTTCGTTCGTCTCGGCATCAAGCCCCCACATGCTCCCGACCGCGGCGGCGTAGGTTCCGCTATACGCGGCCATCCATATCCGGACACGGTCGGAGGGGTCGCCGTCCTGGTACAGCTGCGCGTACTCATCGCGGGGAATGATGTTGCGCTTGGCGCCATGCATGTGCTCGACCATCATCGAGGTCTTGAGCGCCCAAGCTGCGAGCGTCCGAAGTCCGCCTTGGTGAAGCTCGCGTCCGCGACCGCGGAGCATCGTCTCCAGATACGGCTTCGCACGATCCTCAAGGGCCGACATCCACCCGTTGTTGCAGCGCTCACACACGACCCCGACCGTCACCGAGTAGGCGTCCTTCGAATACCTCCGTTCCTCAGTGGGTCGTCCCTCCTGGACGATCTGGTGAACGTGCGACAGCGGCCCCTCGTCAGCCAGCATCGCCGCCGCCCACTTCGGCCAGACATGCTCCTGACTGTCCGCAGGGGCACCGCAGAACACGCAGGATCGAGGCACGGTAGGAGCGTAGTGCTGGCCTGCGACGCTCACACGGATCGCTTCGATGGTCCGGAACCCGGTTCAGCTGGCGAGCGAATTGGCGACGACGCGATGTGCGGCGCCCCGCCAGGCGACGAGCGCTCGCCGGGAGCAGCGCTCATCTGCACCGACTGGGCCTCATGACCGGGTCGAGCCCATCACCGCCCATCAGATCGTTACAAACCTCAGCGGTCGTCCACCCCCTCCCTGGAACCGCAGCGACCTTAAGCGCCGGGGGAACATCCCTCGTAGTCGGGTGCCAAGCGGAGACGTCCGGGGCACCTGCCAGCATTTCGTGAGCGCAAATGCGGTTCCCACAGAAGGAGGTGAGATCACATGAGAGGGACTGTTGCGGTGGTTCGAGAGCAAGGCCAAGTGTTCTCGGTCGTAGCGATGAAGGACACGGCCCTTCATCCTGGGCAGCGCGACGACGCGCTCGCTGCCGCCCAGGCTGAGTTCGGTCCGCGCACCGTCATCATGGGCGAGCGGCAGCATCAGACCTATGGGCCGGATGACATCGTGCGCTTCTTGCAGAACGTCGATCCCAGCCAGCTGCCTTGGCGTGAGTTCACGCTGAACTGAACCGGTGGTTTGGCGGCGCATTGGAGGAGAGCGCCGCCACTCGCCGGGCACATCAAGCGTGGCTACGACCTGAGTGCGACCGTCTAGCGCAGCACGCCTACCGGCCCCGTTGGTGCGCCAGAAGGAGAAGGCCCCGGATGATCCCTTCCACCGAAGTTATGGTCGCGAGACCGGTTGCGCCTGGGCGACGAGGCGATGACGCGGGTTGGCGTCCACGGGCGAGCGCTTGGCCACGATCGCGATCACGCGCTTGGCGTGCACGTCGCCGCTCGCGGAGGAAGTGTCATGAGTTCGACGTGGCTGGCCTGGCTGGACGCTCCAGCCCGCGGACATGGGAGGTCACAATCGCGGGACGCTTGCCGCGCCACAGTTGCGCCACAGTCGACCCCGATCGAGGGCGGTTATTGGCCCCCTGAGAGCGGTTGACCACGAGCCAGGAATCCATCGATTTGCAGGCAGATCAGGCCAATCTTAATCCTCGAATGGCGGCTTCGAATCCCGGTAGCGGTACTTCAGAACCCCCGCGTTGACGGGGGTTTCGTCGTTCTGGGGGTCGTGCGCCACAGTCGGTTTGAGCTGGGGTGGCGTCAGGTAGGCGCCGCGGCGCTCGCAGGCTTGCTCTTCGCCGGCCGGCACGAGGTGCCCGTAGCGGTTCCAGGTCTGGCGCACATCACCGTGGCCGGCCCAGGTCGAGATCTGCTTCCAGTCGAGGCCGGCGGCGATGAAGTAGGAGATCGCGCAGTGGCGCGCCTCGTGGGGCGTGATCGGTTCGAGGCCGGCCGCTTCTCATTCCTTGTTGACGCGGACACGGATCGTGGAGGCGAAGAACGCCTCGGTCTTCTTGCGGTCGAACACGAGGTAGTTCGAAGGGCTCGGGTTAGCCCGGGCAGGTATGCTCGCGCCGCTGGTCGGTTCGATGTGAGACCGGAGGGTGCGCGTGAGGGCTGTAGGCCGTAGGTGAGCGTCCTCCGGACGATCCGGTCGAATCGTCAGCTTGCCCTGCTGGAGGCGTCGTGGGCGATGGTGACATTCGCGCGTTGGGCGTTGATGATCCTGGTCGCGTTGTATGCGTATCGGAAGGACGGCGCGGAGGCGGTCGGGGTGGTCGCGATGGTGCGTGTGCTTCCGAGCGCGGTCACGGCTCCGCGGCTGGCGCTGTTCGCCGATGCCCATTCCAGGCGTGAGACGCTGTTGATCAGCTGTTTGGCCCGTGGTGTTTTGGCGATGGCGATGGCGGTTGTGGTCGGAATGGACGGTTCGTTGGTTGTCGTGGTGGTTCTGATGGCTTGTTTTCTGGCTGCCGATGGGGTTCAGAAGCCGGCGATGGCGGCGCTGGTGTCGGTGTGGGCTCGGAATGTGCGGGAGATGGCGGCGGCGAACGTCGCGTGGAGCATGATCGACTACATAGGGTTCGTCGCTGGGTCGCTGCTCGTCGGTGTCGCGGTCGCGACGGGCGGGTTGGCGAGTGCGTTCGCGATCTGTGTCGCGCCGTTCGTGCTGGCAGGGGGACTGCTGGCGGGCATGGCGCGCGACGCGCCTGAGCCGCCGATCGACGTTCCCGGAGCGTCTGGCGACGCTGCTCCCGACGGGTCCGAGTTGCTCGCGGGGGTTCGGACGATCCTCGGTCACCCTCAGCTGCGGCTGCTGGTCGGTTCGTTCGAGGTTGACATGTTCGTGCAGGCGATGGTCGATGTGCTGATCGTGATCGCGGCGATTAGCCTGCTGGGTATGGGGCAGCAGGGCGCCGGCTGGCTGAGCGGCACCTGGGGGGTCGGGGGGCTCGCGGGGGGTCTGGCTGCTGGCTCGCTGCTGTCCAGGGGTCGGGCGGCGCAGGGGTTGAGCGTCGGCTTGTTATTGGTGGGTGTGCCGCTGATCGTGGTCGCGGCGGTTCCTCGAGTGCCGGGAGCGCTTGTGTTGTTTGCTGTGCTCGGTCTCGGGTTCGGGTTGGTCGAGGTGGCGCTCCTGACGTTGACCCAGCGTCTGGTTGCCTCCGATGTGCTCGCGCGCGTGTACGGGGTACAGGAGACGCTGGGTGTGATCGCGACTGCCGTCGGGTCGATCGGTGCCGCGGTACTCGTCGAGCTGTTCGGCGTTCGGTGGGCACTGTTAGGTGCCGGCGTCGTGCTGCCCGCGTTCGTGATCGCTTTACGTCGCCAGATCGGCGCGCTCGGGGCCCGGGCGCAGGTGCCGGAGCAGGTGTTCGAGCTGCTCCGTGGCCTAGATCTGTTCGCCCCGTTGCCGATGGCAACCGTTGAGACGCTGGCGGTCAGATGCCGGCAGGAGCGCGTTGAGTCTGGCGCCGAGATCATTCGCGAGGGCGACTACGGCGACACCTTCTTCGTCATCGAGGACGGCCACGTCGACGTGCTCAAGCACGGCTTTGTGCAGCGGACCGAGGGAACGGGTGAGTACTTCGGTGAAATCGCCCTGATGCTCGACTCGCCGCGCACGGCGACCGTTCTCGCCAAGACGGATGTTCAGCTGCTCGCGATCGACCGCGTCGAGTTCATGGCGGCCATCGGCTCACACCCACGAAGCCGACACCACGCGGAACGGATCGCCAGCGAGCGGTTCTCAGCCCAGGCCGCTGATTGAACGGCCTGGCTCACTGCCAACCGGGGCGGTAGGCGCGGACCTGGGAACGAAACGTCAGGGTGGTGGAGCTGATCGGCCGTTCCATCTCCCTCGATCGGGCGATGCGATCCTCTACTGCACGGCTGGCGGCATCTTCGATCCAACGTCGGGTCGATTCGGCGAGAGTAGGATCAGCGGCCATGACCTGTGGGGGGTGTGGCAAGGACAACCGTTCGGGAGCACGGTTCTGCGCCGGTTGCGGAGCACCGCTCTCGGTCGCCTGCCCCGCATGCGGGGCGGCCAGCGATCCGGACGATCGCTTCTGCGTCACCTGCGGCGCGGTCTTGGTCGAAGGGGCAGCGCCCGCCCAGGCGCCGGGGCACGTGGCAGCCCATGTCGCTGAGCGGCGGTTGGTGTCGGTGCTGTTCGCCGACCTGGTGGGGTTCACGACGCTGAGCGAGCATCGCGATCCCGAGGAGGTACGCGACCTGCTGAGTCGGTACTTCGACCGCTGCCGGATGCTGATCGAGCGCTACGGCGGTACCGTGGAGAAGTTCATCGGGGACGCAGTGATGGCCGTTTGGGGCTCGCCGGTGGCCAGGGAGGACGACGCAGAGCGCGCGGTTCGTGCCGCGCTGGCTTTGACGCAGGCGGTGAGCGCGCTGGACGCCGAGGTCGGGATGCCGGAGTTGCGGGTGCGCGCCGGAGTGCTGACGGGTAACGCCGCAGTCGAATTCGGCGCCGGGAGCGAGGGCATGGTGTTGGGCGATACGGTCAACACCGCCTCGCGATTGCAGTCGATCGCAACAGCGGGGACGGTGCTCGTCGACGACGTCACGCGTCGCGCCTCGGAGGCGGCGATTGCGTATGAGGACGCGGGATCACATCAGGTGAAGGGACGCGAGCAGCCGGTGCGGACGTGGACGGCCCTCCGCGTCGTCGCCGGCTCCGGCGGCGCACGCCGCGCCGTCGGGCTGGAGGCGCCGCTGGTCGGCCGGGATGCAGAGATGAGCCTGATCATCGAGGCGGGCGAAGAGAGCGCGTCGCGCGCAGTCGCCCGATTGGTGACCGTGATCGGCGAGGCGGGCTCAGGCAAGTCGCGCCTGCTGTGGGAGTTCTTCAAGTATCTGGACGGGATTGAGGAGCGGCGCTGGTGGCACCAGGGGCGCTGCCTCAGCTACGGCGAGGGCGTGGCCTACTGGGCACTCGCGGATATGGTCCGCGCTCGCGCCGGGATACTCGAGGAGGAGGACATGGCATCCGCCCGCGAGAAGCTCCGGGCGACCGTCGAGAAGCACGTGCCGGACGAGCGCGAGCGGGGACTGGTGGAACCACGACTTGCGCACTTGCTGGGACTCGAGGAACGCAACGCGCCGGACCGCGCTGACCTGTTCTCCGGCTGGCGGCTGTTCTTCGAGCGGCTCGCGACGATCCAACCGGTGATCCTCGCCTTCGAGGATCTCCAGTGGGCGGACAGCGGTCTGCTCGACTTCATCGACTATCTGCTGGAGTGGTCTGGAGAATTCCCGATCTTCATTCTCGCGTTCGCGCGCCCGGAGCTGGTCGCTACTCGGCTGGCGTGGACGCCGACGATCACGTTGGAGGTCCTGGACGACAGTTCGATGGCGGAGCTGCTGCATGGCCTCGTCCCCGGACTCCCGGAGCAGCTTGCCGCACAGATCCGCCGACGCGCCGAGGGCGTCCCGTTGTACGCGGTCGAGACCGTTCGGATGCTGCTCGACCAGGGTCTGATCGCCCAGGACGGCGCCCGTTACGTGATGACCGGAGACGTGACCGACCTCGAGGTCCCCGAGACCCTGCACGCGCTGGTCGCCGCCCGCCTCGACAACCTCGACGCCGCCGAGCGTGCGCTGCTGCAGGACGCCGCGGTGATCGGCCAGTCGTTCACGCTCGCGACCTTGACGGCGGTCGTGACGCGGCCGGCCGCCGACGTCGAGCGGCTGCTCGACGGCCTCGTCGCGAAACAAGTGCTCGCCTTGATCGACGATGTTCGTCAAGGCGAACGAGGCCAGTATGTGTTCCTCCAGGCGTTGCTGAGGCAAGTCGCGCTCGGCACGCTCTCGCGCCGCGACCGCAAGGCCCGCCACCTCGCCACCGCCGAGCACCTGCGTGCCAGCTGGGGCGACGCGCCCGAGATCGCCGAGGTGCTCGCCAGCCACTACCTCGCGGCGGTCGAGGCCGACCCGGACGCCCCCGACGCCGAGGAGATCCGCGCCTCGGCACGCCAGACGCTGACCGATGCCGGACGGCGCGCGCTGTCGCTAGCACTCGGAACCGAAGCCCGCAGCTACTTCGAGCATGCGGCGATGCTCACCGACGAGGAGGTGGAGCGCGCGCGGCTGCTCGCCGAGGCCGGTGCGGCTGCTGCGCGAGCCGCAGATACCGAGGGCGCGACGCGGCTACTCAACGACGCGATCGCGGTGCTCGACGCGAGCGGGCACGTCGACGACGCCGCCCGTACTCGTGCGCGCCTCGCCGACGTGCTGATCATTGCGAACCAGCTGGAGGCCGCGGTCGAGGTGATCGGAGACGCGCGCGCCTCGATCACCGACGAGATCGTGCTCGGGGAGCTGGCGGCAAGGAGGGCGCACGCCGCCTTCCTGAGGGGTGATTACGCGATGGCACGTGACGAGGCCGAGCTCGCGCTGAGCATCGCGGACCCGAATCAGATGCACGCGGTGATCTCGAGCGCCGCGATGACGAAGGCGATCGCGCTGTATTACGACAATCGCCTGACCGAGGGCGGAGCGATGATGTCGCTGGGGCTTCAGGTCGCACTCGACGCCGACCTCTCCGACCAAGCGCTGCGCGGCTACTACAACCTGGCCGACTTCCGGCTCGCGACCGGTTCGCCCGCCGAGGCGGCGGCGCTGCTGGACCGAGGACTCAAGCTGGCGCGCGAGCGGGGTCACCGCGACTGGGAGGTCAGGCTGCTGGCTCAGAGCGTCGGCGTCGAGACGTTACGCGGAAACTGGGACGAGGCGCTCGAGCTGACCGAGACCGTCGCCAGCGGCGGATACGACGAGGACGTCATCCTGGAGGCGCGTAGCCGCCTGCCGCTGATCGCGGCGGCCCGTGGCGACATTGCCGCCGTCGATCGCTGGCTCGCACACCCACAGGCGCCGACCGAGTGGCGCGAGGTCGAGCTGATCAGACTTTGCGGAGACGCGGTCGCGCTGCGCGCAACCGGACGGCTCGAAGAGGCGGCATCGCTGCTCGAGCCGGCGCTCAACGACATCGCCCGCACCGCGACGGTCTCGACTGCCGTCTACATGTGCGACGTGGTCGACATCACGCTCGAAGCCGAGCTGGTGGCGCAGCTCGAAGAGTTCGCCGCCCACCTCTCCAAGTCGAGGGTCGCGCTGATCGGCGCCCAGCGGCTCCGTTGCCGGGGTCTGCTGGAGGCACATCGAGGCAGGCCAGCAGATGCCGAACGCGCCCTCTTGGAAGCGGTCAGCCTGTTCCGCACCTCTTCCGATCCATACGCGCTCGCGCGCAGCCTGCGCGACGAGGGCTCGATCCTCATCGAGCTCGGCCGACCCGGTGAGGCCAGCTCCGCGCTGCAGGAGGCCCGTTCCCTGTTCGACGAGCTCCGCGCGGCACCGTGGCTTGAGCGCACCAACGCGCTGCTCGCGCCGCTTGTCCCCGCATGAGCCGTCGCTGTATGCGGCGCTGGACGCTGGCGCGACTGGGCTGACCTGCGGCCGGTTTCCGATCTTCGATCACGGGGCGCGAGCGGATCGGCGCGGGAAGGCCATGGGGTTTGGGGCAAATTACGAGCGTCCGGTCGGCAGAGGATTATCTGCCCAGTTCGCGTAGACCGGACAAACAGGTCCGAGGCTCGACGCGGCCACCCGAATTGGGAGGTGAAGCAAGGTGAGCACTATCAGTCCCGAGTCGCTCGAAGCGGTGACTCATGTCCAGCGGGACACCGGGCGAAGGCGGTTTCTCGCGATCCGACTCACTTGGGCGATATGCGTGGGTGGGTGTGTGGTGTTTTGGTGGTTCGTCCTGACCGCGCTGTTCAGCTGACCCCGCGGGGTGACCGTCGGTTCAGGCCTACGGGCCGGCCTCAACGCCCGCGGGCGCCCTCCGCGCCGGTCTCAGCGGCCCGCAGGTGCTCTCCCCGCCGGCGTCTTCGCCACGCCGGACACGGACCGGCGGCTGCTCTCGGGCCGATAGAACCCGACTTACTCGTGTTCGCTGCGTGGAGAGGGATGCGGGAACGTAATCCCGCACGCCCGGGAGGTCGCTGCAGTACACCTGTGCAGCCCTGAGGCCTCCCGGGTCATCAAGATCACCTCGCGCTCGGCCGACAGCATGGGCCTGACCAGGTCCCAGGAACGCTCAGCCCGGCGGTGGGGTCGGGTGGGTCAGGCGGTGCTAACTGGCGGCCACGATGAGCTCGCACCACACCTGTGTGGTGTCGGGTGGCTCGTGCGTGACTCCCCAGGCCGCTGAGAGGTCGTTCACCAGTCGGAGCCCGAACCCGTACGGGGCGGCCGGATCTGCGGCGAGCAGACGGGGCTCGAGCTGTGAGCCTGGGTCTGACACGGTGATCCGCATGCGGTCCTCGAGCATCCTCATGTCGACGACGATCAGCTCAAAGGGGCTGACCGGGGCGTGGCGCACGCTGTTGGTGACCAACTCGCTGACGATCAGACCGGCGTCGGATGCCGAGTCGCCGCACACGCCCGGCTCGATCCGCGACAGCACGAGGCGCCGGGCTGCTCCCGGGGCTGTGGGACCCCCCGGAAGCCGGAACGAGATCGGCCGGCTCAGGGGCCGGTCGGCGGCCGACACCGGCGCGATTCCATGGACAGACCAGAGTGTGGGAGGCGCCCCGGTTCGCTCGTGCGAACTCGCCTCCCACGCTCCCGACCGATCTGGTGCGACGGGCCGTCCGCAACCCCCAAACCGCGTCGTGCGGTCGCGGCGCGCGGACCCCGCTTCCAGCCGGTCACGGAACTGCGCCCTGGAGTCCTCAAATGGTTCGGTTTGCCGGCCGTGCGCCCGTGGTCGAGCGCACAGCCGGCCAAACCCGGATGGCAGGCGGGCGGTGCCTGTCCTCCGCATTCGGCTCGGTCCCGCATGTGCGCCTTGCGTCCGGTCGCCACCGGCATAGGACAAGCGCCCCTCATCGCGCTTGCACCCCATGCGGTAACGCAGCGGCACGTCCGGTTCGCCAACTCACGCACGATCGTCCCCCGATGAGTGCGTGTAAGGGCTGACCTGGCTGTGTACGCGCTGTCTCCGTAGACGTAATTCCACACATGAACGTTCCCGGGCCAAACGGTCCGAAGCTCTGTCGTCCCTACGGACCGGGGAGGCGGGTGCCGAGCGGGCGGCCACCGCGAACGTTCCGCGTTCTCGCGTACAACTCCTAGGCGCGGTCAGTGCCCATCGCCATGGAGCCGTTCGGGGCAGTATACGCCTAGAGCGCCGGGGCCCCCGCCCCGGCCGCCGTGGACCGCCGAGGCGCCCGCCCCCTGGCGCCGCGGACCGCCGAGGCGCCCGCCCCTGCCGCCGAGGACCCCGTCCCAGGCGCCGCGGAGCCGCAGGGCGGATCCGGGAGCACCGGGCGGGGAGCCGGCGGCGAGCGAGTACGCTGCAGGTACCGCTTTTCGCTCGGGTGTTCTTCCTTCTCTCTGCCCGCGTGGACCCTTCGCAGATGAGACGGAGATCGAGGCCTTCCATGTCGGGATTCGAGGAGCCGTTGAATGGGGGTGCGCTAAACGCGGCTTTGGCCAATGAGCTGGGCAAGTTGATCGCCGACTTCACCGGCCGCGGCGCACAGAAGTCGAGGGCCTTCATTCAGCAGGATCTCGTGGTCTGCGTGCTCGAGGATGGCGCCAGCAATGCCGAGCAGAACCTCGCCGCGGCCGGAAAGTCGGATCTCGTGCGGCTGCAGCGAGACGCGCTGCAACGCCTGATGGGGCCGCAGCTGATCGCGACGGTCGAGCGGTTGACCGCGCGTACCGTGCGCACATTCCTGAGTGGATGTGACGACAGCGGCGCGTCTTCGGTCGAGGCGTTTGTCCTCGAGCCCGAACCCCGCTGATCGGCTCCGGGCGGAGGCCGGCACCGGACGTGTTTAGCGTGTGGCACACGCGGTAGCCTGCGGCTGAGGCAGGACCGAGGCAGGCCACGAGCATGCCCGGCCAGGCCGAGATGAAAACGGCGGACGGTCGAGGCCTAGCCGGCCTCACCGGCCAAAGGAGCGGCCATGGAGATTTCCGCAACCGAGAGTACCGAAGCGCCCCTCGCAGGTGGCAACCTGCTAGCCGCGATCTCGACCCGGATCGTGGCCATTCTCCGCGAGCACTACGGACGCGGGCCGATGAAGGCCAAGACCTACGCGCTGGACGACATCATCGTCGTGGTCATGCGGGGCAGTGGCTTCACACCCCTGGAGCAGACGATCATGGACAGCGGCGAGCCGGATCGGGTCGTCACGATGAGGGAGGACTTCCAGCGGGTCATGGCCCAGCGCTACCGGGACACGATCAAGGAGCTGACCGGTCGCAGCGTGGTCGCGTTCATCTCCCAGGCCCACGTCGAGCCCGACATCACCGTCGAGATGTTCTTCGTCGACGGGCCGCTGCCCGGGTTCGGCGCGGTCGAGATCACGCAGCCCGAGTAGGCGGCTCGGCCTCACCCGCGCGCTTCCGGCCTCACCCACGCCTCCGGTCTCATCCCCGCGGCTCCGGCCTCATCCCCACACCTCGTCGGCCACCCGCACGATCAGCTCGAGCTTGGCCCGCTCCTCGTCGATGGTCAGCTTGTTGCCCTCCGCGGTGGAGGAGAAGCCGCACTGACCCGAGAGGCAGAGCTGGTCGATGTCGACGTACTGTGCGGCCTCCTCGATGCGGCGCTTGAGCAGGTCGGGGTCCTCCAGCTCGGGTGACTTGGTGGTAACCAGTCCGAGCACGACCTGCTTGTCGCCGGGGACGAAGCGCAGGGGCTCGAAGGTGCCCGAGCGCTCGTCGTCGAACTCGAGGAAATAGCCGTCGACGTTCAGGTCGCCGAACAGCGCCTCGGCGACGAAGTCATATCCGCCCTCGGCGGCCCACATCGACTGGTTGTTGCCGCGGCACAGGTGAGTGGTGATGACCAGGTCCTCGGGCCTGTCGGCCAGGGCCCGGTTGATGTTGGCTATGTAGCGCTCGTGCAGGTGCTCTGGATCCCCGCCGATCTCCTCGATGTGGGCGCGTTGCGCGGGGTCGTTGATATAGGCCAGGCTGGTGTCGTCGAGCTGGAGATAGCGGCAGCCGAGCTCATAGACCCCACTGACCTGGGCGGCGTAGGCGTCGGCCAGGTCGTCCCAGAAGCGGTCCATGTCGGGGTAGACCGATTGGTCGATCGAGGAGTTGCCCCCGCGGTAGTGGACCATGCTCGGGGAGGGGATGGTCAGCTTCGGAGTCTGCTCGGCGTGGGCGTGCTCGCGCAGGAAGGTGAACGCCCCGGCGAAGATCGTCTCGGGAAGGCCGATCCGGTCCTCCACCCGCATGGCGGGTGCATTGAAGGCCAGCTCGCCCTCGCGGCTGCGGAACTGCACGTTGATGCTCTCCCCCGCCACCTGCTCGACACCGCCCAGCGAGTAGATGAAGTCCATGTGCCAGGAGGTGCGGCGGAATTCCCCGTCGGTCACGGTGCGCAACCCGGCTTCGCGCTGGATCTCGATCACGTCGAGGATGGCTTCGTCCTCGACCTCGTGCAGCGCTTCGGGGTCGATTTCCCCGGCCTTGAGCCGCGCCCGGGCTCGGGCCAGGGGGGCGGGACGGAGCAGACTGCCGACGTGATCGGCGCGGAAGGGCGGCTGGTCGCGAGCCGGCATGGTTGGCCTCCAGAACTGGATACGGGACGTGCGCGGCCTACCCTACCCCCGTCCGGCTTGGCTCTATCGGGCGGCGCACAGGGCGGCATGTAGGCTCGAATCATGGCCACGTCCTACCGCTCTGTCCTGTCGGTTCCCGGGTCGGCGCGGCTGCTGGCCGCGGCGCTCGTCGGGCGGCTGCCGCAGGGCATGGCCTCGCTGGCCATCCTGCTTCTGGTTCGCGGCAGCACCCACTCCTACGCGCTCGCCGGGCTGGCCGTGGGCAGCTACACGTTCGCCAACGCCCTCCTCGCTCCGGTTCAGGGGCGCCTGGTCGACCGGTTCGGGCGCCCGAGGGTGCTCATTCCCTCTGCCCTGGGCCAGGCGCTCGGTCTGGTGGCGCTCGTGGTGGCCGGCGCCGCCCACGGACCCGGAGCGATGCTGGTCGTGCTGTCGGGGCTGGCCGGGGCGCTGATGCCGCCGGTGGCGCCCACCCTGCGCGCGCTGCTGCGCCAGGTCTTCGAGGATCCCGAGGTTCGCGAGACCGCGTACGCGCTGGACTCGGTTGTCCAGGAGATCGTCTGGACCGCGGGACCGCTCGTCGTCGCGCTGATCATCGCCACCGTCTCGCCGGCGGCGGCCGTGGTCCTGGTTGGCGCGGTCTGTGTCCTCGGCACGCTGCTCTTCGTCCGCTCGCCGATGGCCCGGGCCGCTCTCCCGCCGCAGCGCGCGATCGAGCGCGACACCGTGCTGGCAAACCGCGACCTGCGGCGACTTCTCGGGCCGGTGGCCCTGACCGGCTTCGCCCTCGGAGCGACGGAGATCGGCCTCCCCGCGCTGGCCCTGCATGCCGGCTCGCGCACCGCCTCGGGTGTGCTGCTCGCCCTGTGGAGCGTGGGCAGCATGGCCGGCGGCCTGGGCTACGGTGCGCGGGCCTGGCGCTCGCCGATGACCCGGCGCTACCGGACGCTGCTGCTGGCTGCGGTTCTCTTCACCGCGCCACTCATCGTGGCACGCTCAATCCCGGCCGGGATCGTCGGCAGCCTGCTGGCCGGGCTGACCATCGCGCCCGTGTTCTCCTGCCAGTACGCGCTCGTCGGCCGGGCGGTCCAGCCGGGGACCGAGACGGAGGCCTTCACCTGGGTCTCCGGGGCGCTGGTCGGAGGGGTGGCGATCGGCACGGCGGTGGGCGGCGCGCTGGTCGGACCCGGCGGGATCAAGGCGCCGTTCATCCTGGCCTGCCTGGCCACGGCACTGGCCGCGGCGTTCGCCGTGGGCGCGCGAGAGCCCGCGCTGGGCCCTCCGGTCGCGAGCTGAGGTAATCGGCAGCTAGAAGGTGCCCAGTGTGGTCACGATACGTGGCCGCGAGCGCCGGCCGTAGTGGAGTGAATCGTCGAACTGGAGCCCGTATGTGCGATAGCGCTGATGTCCGCCGGGGAAGAAGCGGGCCTTGACGCGGAGCAACCCGCACACCCCCTTGGCCCGGCCGAAGCGCGCCCGGGCGACCTCGCGGCCTCGGCGCAGGTAGTGGCCGTAGACATAGTGACCCGGGCGAAAGCCCGAGAAGTACCAGGTGACCCTGCGGGACGGTCTCGCCGTGGCCGGGACGGTGGCGACGGCCAGCTCGGTCGACTTCACGAACGTCGCCCCGGTGATCGTGCCCGTGGTGGCGTAGTCCTTGGCCTCGAGCACTGACACCTTGGAACCCGGCCGGCTGAACAGGGGACGCGGGGCGGCGATCGTCACCGCGAAAGCGCCCGAGGAACCGACCACCGCCATGCCGCTGGTCGAACCGTCGGTGGCCGAGATCGCCACCGAATCACCCGGTACGTACCCGGTCCCGGTGACCAGCATCGCCGCCGCTTGGAGGCCCGTCTTGCTCATCGTGTCGACGTAACAGGTCTTGTTGACGCTCAGGGTCGCCGCAGAGGCCTGCGCCGCTCCGATCCCCGAAGCCCCCAGGACTGCGAGCCCAATGGCGGCGTGAGCGATTCGCCGACGAGCGCCGGTCGCGACACAGAAGCGCATTCTCCATCCCCCTGTCAGTGGTTGCCCGGCCGCGGGCGGAGTCTAGCGGCGGGGGAGCAGCGGCTAGTTCAAGCGTCCACCGGCGACGGCCAGGCAAGCCTGGCAGCGTGGCCAGGGCGGATTCCAGGGGAGCCCGGTGACGTCCTGCCCGCACAGAGCGGTGTTGGGATCATCAACCGGTACGAGGTGACAGAGCTCCTCGAACCCGTCGTCGCTCCGACCGGGCACGTTCCGGCAGCCGGGGTGCACATTGGGCGCCCGGACCGGGCTTGGCGGTGCGCTCGCCATGGCTCGAGGATACCGTTCAGACCACGGCCCGCAGGTGCGAGAACGGGCGCCCGTCCCGGAGCTCGCGGATGACCGCCTGGACCATCCCATCGGTCTCCAGGCGGCGGCCGTCGGTGACCGCGCCGACATGGGCGCGCTTTTGCTGGATGAGCCGAGCCATCGACTCATCGATCGTTCCGGCGGCCAGCAGGTACCAGGCCGTGACCGCGTCGCGCTGCCCGATCCGGTGGCAGCGATCCTCGGCCTGATCATGCATGGCCGGGGTCCACTCGAGCTCCAGGAAGGCCACGTTGGAGGCCCGAGTCAGCGTGATCCCCTGCGCTGCGACGCGGGTGGCGCCCACGATCAGCGACGGGCCGTCGGGGCGCTGGAAGGCGGCGATGGCCTCCTCGCGCGCGATCAGCGAGTCCTCGCCCAGGAGATGCAGCGCGTCGGGGAACCGCTTGACCACGGCCCGCTGGACCTCTCGATGGCGGGCGAACACGACGAGCGCCTCGCCGGAGGCGAGGAAGTCCTCGATCCAGGCCAGCGCCGCGGCCAGCTTGCCCTGGCCGGCCAGGCGCTGCAGGGCGCCGAGCTGGGCCAGCCGCTCGGCCCGCAGGGTGGCGGCGATCCGGGCGTTCAGCTGGTCCAGGTCAAGCGGCTGGGCGCGCAGCCATTCGATCACGTCGCGCTCGGCCAGCCGGTACTCAGTCTCGTTGTTCAGGGTCACCGGCACCACCACCTGGCGCTTGGCCGGGAGCTGGGGCAGAACCTCGGCCTTGAGCCTGCGCACGAAGCAGCGCCGGCGCAGGTGCCAGTGCAGGCGCTCCTCGCTGACCTGACCGCGGAACTGCTGGGCGAAACGCGCGCCCGAGCCGAACTCATCCAGGCGCGAGAGCACGCGAAGCTGGGCGATCAGCTCCTCGGCGTGGTTCAGCACCGGCGTGCCCGTGAGGGCGAGACGGAGGCCGTCGGCCGGAACGCTGGCGGCCAGCGCCCGGACGGCCTGGGTGCGCTTGGCCCGGGGATTCTTGACGTAGTGAGACTCATCGACGACCAGGGCACGCGGCCGGAGCCGGGACAGGAACTCGCGATGTGCGGCGACGATCTCGTAGTTGAGGATGGTTATTTCGCCCCGAGGCGGCACGGCCGCGCGGCCGCTGATGACTGCCCTCGAGCGGTGGGGGAGCCAGCGCTCGGCCTCGCGCTGCCAGGTGAGCTTCATCGACGCGGGGCAGATGACCACGGCGGGGTAGGCTCCGTCGGCCTCGAGGGTGGCCAGCGCCTCGACCGTCTTGCCGAGTCCCTGCTCATCGGCCAGGAAGGTCCGGCGGGCCTCGAGCGCGTAGCGCACCGCGGCCCACTGGAAGGGGGCCAGCTCCCCGCCCAAGGCCAGCCCGTCGATCGGGTCACCCTCAGTGGCGCGCGAGCGGCGCACGGCGTCGGCGGCCTGCCGGTGCTCGTCGAGCAGTCGCTCGAGGGCCCGGGCTGCGTAGTCGGTCACCTCCACGCCGTGGCGGTGAAGGAAACCGTCGAGCTCGACCGCCAGCCACGGGTCCAGCGGCACGGCACGCTTGCCCTCGGCTCCGGGCAGAGTCTCAAACCCGGCGCCGGTGTCCTGATCCCAGAGCACCTCGAGCCGCAGCTCCTCGCCCTCCACTCCGCGGGCCCAGATCAGCCGGGCCGGTGCGGGTGAGCCGCCGGACTCGAGGATCTGCAGGCAGCGCTCGGCCGGGGCGTCGAGGTAGGCCGAGCGCTGCTCGCGCAGCGCCTCGGCCGCGGCGCGCGAGAACGGCACGAGCAGACGCCCCTCTCGTTCGATCGCGCCCGGAGCCAGGGCCTCCGGCAGCGGGCCGGCCAGCGTGTTCAGGACCAGCCAGCCCCGGTTGTCGTGGCGGCACGTGCTCACCGACCCGATCCACCGGGCCCTGACGCCGGCCAACCACTCGTGCACCGCGGCGTCGGCTTCGAGCTCGGGGTAGTGATCGAGAATCTCCTTGATCTTGAGTGCCGCCCGGTCCTCGGCGGGGGCAGACCACTCGCGCCGCTCCCAGTCGAACCGACGGTGGGGAAGGGTGCGGACCAGATCGACCAGGGCCCGCTCATAGGGGAAGGCCAGCACGACGATCCGCTCGCCGTCTCCGGTATTGCGCAGCTCGACGTTGGGACGCGCGGGGGCGAGCTTCACCGCGTCGGCGCTCAGCCGGTGACCAGCTCGGGGCGGCGTTCGGATTCCGGGGTCGGCCCAGCGGCCGCTTCGTCCTCGCGGAATCGCTCCGCGGTCCGGTGAGCGGTCCCCGCCGCCCACGGCGTGGTCGTGAACACGGCCAGGGCCAGGATGACCAGACCGAGGCCGAGGATGATCCACCAGCTGACGTGGGTGGCCGTGGCGAAGGCGGCCCCCAGGCCGCCCGCTGCCGACGCCCCGGCCAGCGCGCCGAGTACCGCCACCCCGAGCGTCTGCCCGACCTGGCGGGAGGTCGAGGCGACGGCGGCCGCCACCCCGGCCTGGGAGGGCGGCATCCCCGAGACCGCCGTGTTGGTGATCGGGGGGTTGATGAAGCCGAAGCCAAGCCCGAAGACCACATAGGCCGCCACCAGCACGGCGTAGGGCGTCGTCGGGCTGAGCTGGGTGAGGATGGCCGCGCTGAGAATCAGGCCGAGACTGCCCGCCACCAGCGACGGCCGGCTGCCCCGGTTGCCGACCAGCCGCCCCGACAGCGGGGCGATGACCAGCGTCACGGCGGCCATCGGCAGGGTGAAGAGGCCGGCATCGAACGGCGAGAGTCCGCGCACGTTCTGCAGGTAGAGCGTGTTCAGGAACAGGAATCCGCCCAGGGCGGCGAACGCGCCGACGGCGATCGCGCTCGCCCCCGCGAACGGAGCGCTGGCGAAGAAGCGGACCTCGATCAGCGGCTGCCGGCGTCGCAGCTCGTGCCTGACCAGAGCCGTGCCCGCGATGATCGCCACCGCGAACTCGCTCAGCGTCTGGACCGACAGCCAGCCGTCGGTCGGTCCCTCGATGATCGCGTAGGTCAGCGTGGCCAGGGCGATGATGACCAGCGCCTGCCCGAGCGGATCGATCCGACGGGGACGCTCGGCTCGGGACTCGGGCACGTACAGCGCGGTGAGGACGAGTGCGGTGACGCCGATCGGCAGGTTGACCAGGAACACCGCGGGCCAGCCCACCGAGTCGGTCAGCGCACCGCCGAGGACCGGCCCGAGGGCGAGGCTGATCCCGATCACCCCGCCCCAAACGCCGATGGCCTGAGCCCGCTCGCGCGGGTCCTCGAACACGTTGCGGATGATCGACATGGCCACCGGGTTGAGCATCGAGCCACCGATCGCCTGGAGGACTCGAGCGGCGATCAGCAGCCCGAGGGTCGGAGCCAGCGCGCAGAGCAGCGAACCGAGTGAGAACAGCCACAGCCCGATCTGGAAGATCCGCCGACGCCCGAGCCGGTCCGCGGTCGAGCCGGAGAGCATGAGCAGGCTGGCCAGAACCAGCGTGTAGGCGTCGACAGTCCACTGGAGGCCCGAGAACGAGGCGTGGAAGGAGCGGTGAATGGAGGGTAGGGCGACGTTGACGATCGTGTTGTCGAGCCCCACGATCAGCAGACTCATCGAGCAAATGCCCAGGATGAGCAGACGGCGTCGCCGCTCGGGCACGACCGGTCCCTGGTGCTCAGCGGAGACGCTCACGTACGAGCGATGCTAGTAACGGGGCAGCTAGCCCAGCTCGACCTCCCAGGCCTCGATCAGCTGGCGGGCCAGCTCCACGTCGGGGCCCAGCGGCCGGTCGTGCAGGTCGGCCCGTCGAGGATCACCGGAGCTGGCGGGGCGAGGGGTCGGCGCCATGGCGAGCTGACTCTAATCCCGCCGGTAATCTCGCCGCCATGGCCGGCGCCGTGCTCATGACCGGGAGTGATCTCGACGCGCTCGGGGTGCTCGCGGTGGCCCGCGACCGGGCCCGGGTGGAGATCGCCGAGGCGGCGAGGGACAGGATGCAGGCCGCGCGCCAGGTGCTCGTCACCGCGACGGCCTCGGGAGCCCCGATCTACGGCGTGACGACCGGCCTCGGCTCGCGGGTCGTGGAGGCGGTCGAGCCTGCCTCGTCCCCGGACTTCTCGCAGCGGACCCTGCGCGGGCGGGCCACGGCGGTTGGTGAACCGCTGTCGGCCGACGTGGTGCGGGCGGCCATGGCCGTGCGGCTGAACGGGCTCTGCGCGGGCGGGGCCGGCGCCGGTGTGCCCGTGGCCGAGGGCCTGGTCGGGTTGCTCAATGCCGGCGTTCACCCGGTGATCCCGCGCAGCGGCTCGGTCGGCGCCGCGGATCTCTGCCTGCTGGCTCACGTAGGACTGGCCCTCATCGGCGAGGGCGAGGCGGAGCTCCGCGGGGAGCGGATGCCGGCAGCGCTGGCCCTGGAGCGGGCCGGTCTGGCCCCGGCGGTCCTCGAGGCCAAGGACGGCCTGGCCATCTGCTCGAGCTCCGCGCTGAGCGTCGGGGCGGCCGCGCTGGCGCTGCTCGACGCCGAGGCCGTCCTGTCGGCCGCGCAGATCTCAGCCGCGCTGTCCATGGAGGCCCTGAGGGCCAACCTCAGCCCGATCGACCCGCGGGTGGTCGCGGCTCGGCCCGCGCCGGGACAGGCCTGGTCAGCCGACGGTCTGCGCCGGCTGCTGGCCGGGGGCGCGCTGATCGAGCCCGGGAGCGCGCGCCGGCTTCAGGATCCGCTCAGCTTCCGCTGCGCGAGCCAAATCCACGGCGCGCTCCGCTTCGCCCTGGATCAGCTGGCCCTGGCTCTGGGCCCGGAGCTGAACTGTGCTGCCGACAATCCGCTCGTGCTGGACGACGGGGACATCGTGTCAACCGGGAACTTCCACGTGCCCGCCCTGGCCCTGGCCCTTGACGCGGCGGCGATCGGGGTGGCGCAGGTCGCCGCGCCCCTGGTCGAGCGCGCGGCCCGGTTGCGCTCCGAGCAGGTCAGCGGACTGCCCGCCAACCTCGTCTCGACCGACCCGACGCGCTCGGGCGTGGCTCCGCTGGGCAAGACCGCCCAGGCCCTGCTCCTGGAGATCCGCCACGCGGCCGCTCCCCTCGCCGTGTGTTCGGCCGTCGGCGCCGACGGGATCGAGGACGACTCCACCGGCGCCGCCCAGTCGGCCCTGCGGCTCGGCACCCAGCTCGAGCGGCTGCGCCTGCTGGTGGCCATCGAGCTGATCATGGCCGCCCAGGCCCTGGAGCTTCGCGATCCGGTCGCATTGGGAGCCGGGACCGAGGCCGCCTATCGAGCCACGCGGGAGCTGGTCTCGCCCGTCGACGACGACCGGCCCCTGGGGGTCGATGTCGAGCGCCTGGCCGAGGCGGGGCTGGCCGGCGGGGCGCTGGTGGCTCGTGTCCAGGCGGCGACGGAGGGCTGAGCCCGACCTGGCCCGGCCGGGGCGTCAGCCGCAGCTGCCCGGCAGCCAGTCCGTGCTCAGCATGATCCGACCGAGAGCAGTCCAGGCCGCTCCGTAGGCTCCCCCCTCGTGTGCCCAGAGTCACAGACCTGCCGCCGATCGGGCCCGGACGTAGCGGCCGACGTCACGATCGCGGGCACGACAGCCGCTGCGGTAGCGTGCGCCCGATGGGAGCCGAGCGAGGCGAGGGGATGCGGTGCTGGGGCTGGCCGCAGGAGGCGGCGCTCCGCATGCTGCACAACAATCTGCACCCCGAGGTGGCCGAGAGGCCGGAGGAGCTGGTCGTCTACGGAGGGATCGGCAAGGCGGCCCGGAACTGGTCGAGCTATCACACCATCGAGCGTGAGCTGGAGCGTCTCGGGGACGGTGAGACGCTGCTCGTGCAGTCGGGCAAGCCGGTGGCGGTGTTCGAGACCCACCCCGACGCTCCGCGGGTGCTGATCGCCAACTCGAACCTGGTGCCTCAGTGGGCCACCTGGGCCAAGTTCCGCGAGCTGGACGCGGCCGGGCTGATGATGTACGGGCAGATGACCGCCGGGTCGTGGATCTACATCGGCAGCCAGGGCATCCTTCAGGGCACCTACGAGACCTTTGCCGCGGCGGCCCGAAAGCGGTTTGACGGCACTCTGGCCGGCCGGCTCGTGGTCACCGCCGGACTGGGCGGCATGGGCGGAGCCCAGCCGCTGGCCATCACGATGCTCGACGGGGCGGCGCTGTGCATCGAGGTCGATCTGCATCGCATCGAGCGGCGGATCGAGACCGGCTACCTCGACGAGCGGGCGGCCGATCTGGACGATGCCCTGGCGCGACTGGATGCGGCGCCGCCGCGAGCGCCGCGGGCTGTCCATCGGCCTGGCCGGGAACGCCGCCGAGATCCTTCCCGAGCTGGTCCGGCGTGGGGTCGAGATCGACGTGGTCACCGATCAGACCAGCGCTCACGACCCGCTGAACGGCTACATCCCGGCGGGCCTGACCCTGGAGCAGGCCGCGGTCCTGCGCGAGGCGAACCCCGAGGAGTACCTGCGCCGGGTGGGGGAGAGCGCGGTGGCCCACGTGGGGGCGATCCGCGCGCTGGGCGCGGCGGGCGCCGACGCGTTTGACTACGGCAACGCGCTGCGCGGCCTGGCCGCTGAGCACGGCGACGCTGACGCCTTCGCCTATCCGGGCTTTGTCCCCGCCTACATCCGGCCGTTGTTCTGCGAGGGCAAGGGGCCGTTCCGGTGGGTGGCGCTGTCGGGCGACCCGGCTGACATCCACGCCACCGACCAGGCGATCCTGGACCTGTTCGGGGATCAGGAGCACATAGCCCGCTGGATCTCGCTGGCCTCCGAACGGGTTCAGTTCCAGGGTCTGCCGGCCCGGATCTGCTGGCTCGGCTACGGCGAGCGCGACCGGGCCGGGGTGCGCTTCAACGAGATGGTCGCCTCGGGCGAGCTCCGGGGGCCGATCGTGATCGGCCGCGACCACCTCGACGCCGGCTCGGTGGCCTCGCCCGAGCGGGAAACGGAATCGATGCGGGACGGCTCAGACGCCGTGGCCGACTGGCCGCTTCTGAACGCGATGCTGATGACCGCCTGCGGCGCGAGCTGGGTCTCAATCCACCACGGCGGCGGGGTCGGCATGGGCAAGTCCATCCACGCCGGCCAGGTGGTGGTCGCTGACGGCTCGCCGGCGGCGGGCGAGCGGATCCGGCGAGCCCTCACCGCCGACCCGGGGTTGGGCGTCGTCCGGCATGCCGACGCCGGGTATGACAGCGCGCGCGAGGCCGCCCGGGAGCACGGCATCCGGATGCCGATGCTCGACCCCGAGCCCAACATCCGGTGAGCGGCCCCGACCCCGACAGCCGGTGAGCGGCTCCGACCCCGTGCCATGAGCGTCTCATTTCGCGGGGCCGCGCAGGTTCTGCTTCCGCCCCGGGCGGGCCTACCCTGGCTGCGGGGCGGTGAGCTCGCCGCGCAGACGCTCGCTCCGGGTGGGCTGAGCGTCGTCGACGGCCGGATCAGCGAGCTCGAGGCCGATCCCCGGGCCGATCTGCAGGTCGACGCCGCGGGCTGCGCGCTCCTGCCCGGGTTCGTGGACTGCCACACCCACCTGCCCTTTGCCGGCTGGCGTGAGGGCGAGTACGACCAGAAGCTCCGCGGCGTGCCCTACGCCGAGATCGCGGCGCGCGGCGGGGGAATCGCCGCCTCGGCGCGCGCCCTGCGCGAGACGGCCGATGCCGCGGTCCTGGACCAGGCGCGGGGGCTGGCGGCGGAGATGCTGGCCTCGGGGACGACCTGCTTCGAGACCAAGTCCGGATACGGGCTGTCCCGCGAAGGAGAACTGCGGGCGCTCCGCCTGGCCCGGGCGCTGGAGGACGCGGTTGCCCAGACCACCCTGTCGACGGCGCTGCTGGCCCACTCGGTCCCCGAGGGGTACACGGGCGCTGGCTGGATGGAGGAGGTCGAGGCGATGATGCCCGAGGTCATCGCCCTGGGCAGCGTCAGCGCGCTGGACATCTTCGTCGAGTCAGTCGCGTTCTCGAACGCCGAGCTCGAAACGATGGGCGCCCTGGCCTCGGCCGCCGGACTGGCCCTGCGCACCCATGTCGAGCAGTTCGGGGGCCTGCGCTCGGTTCCGGTCGCGCTGGAGGTCGGGGCACGCTCGGTGGATCACCTCTCGACTCTGGCCCGCGAGGATGTGGGCCCGCTGGCCCGCGCTGACTGCGCTGCTGTCCTGCTCCCCGCGGCGGAATTCCTGGGCGCCGAGCACCGGGCCCCCGGCCGCGCCCTGCTCGATGCGGGCGGGCTGGTCGTCCTGGCCACCGACCTCAACCCGGGCACGGCGCCGGTTTGCTCGCTGCCACTGGTCATGGGACTGGGGGCTCGGATGTACGGCATGAGCGTCCTCGAGACACTGGCCGCGGTCACCCTGAACCCCGCCTGGGTCCTGGGCATGGAGCGGACGCTCGGCTCGATCGAGGTCGGCAAGCGAGCCGACCTGCTCCTGATCGAGGGTCCGGCGGAGCGGATCGCCTACCGGCTCGGTCACAACCCGGTGCTGGCCGTTTTCACCGGCGGCGAGCCGGTGTACGTGCGCGACGCGGAGGCCGCGGCCAGGCTTGGCCGGCCAGGATGAGAGCGAAGGGGGAGGTCGCCCGGTCATGAGGACGGCCCGGGTGCCGGCGATGGTCAACGCCCACAGCCACGCCTTCCAGCTCGATCTGCGCGGGGTGGGGGAGCGACCGCACCCGGGTGATGACTTCTGGAGCTGGCGGACCGAGATGTACCGCCTCGCCCTGGCCCACGATATCGAGTCGATGGGCGCCGTCGCCCAGCGTGCATACAGGGCGATGGCCGCGGCCGGCTACGGCGCCGTGGGGGAGTTTCACTACGTCGTCCATCGCCCGGACGGGACGCCGTATGAGGACCCCAACGCGATGGCCTGTGCCCTGGCCGAGGCGGCGGTCGCGGCCGGGCTCGAGATCGTGCTGCTGCCGGCCGCGTATGCCCGCGGGGGGTTCGGCGTGGCGTCGGTGCCCGGGCAGGGACGGTTCATCGACCCTTCGGTGGACGTGTTCCTGGAGCGGCTTGACCGGTTGCGGGGCTGGGCCGCGGAGCGAGTCGGGGTCTCGGTCGGCGTGGCTGTCCACAGCGTGCGGGCCGTGCCCGCATCATGGATCTCCGCCGTGGCCGACTACGGCGCGCGACACGGGCTGGTCCGGCACGTACACGCCTCAGAGCAGGTGCGGGAGCTCGAGGAGTGCCAGGCCGAGCACGGCTGCTCACCGGTCGAGCTGCTGGCCGAGTGCGGATACCTGAGCCCTCAGACCACGATCGTGCACGGGATCCACGTGAGCGCGCGGGACGTGTCGCTACTGGCCGACTCCGAGTCGATCGTCGTCACCTGTCCGACCACCGAGGGCAATCTGGGCGACGGGATCTTCCCGGGCCTGCGCTACCGGGACGCCGGGGTCCGGCTGGCTATCGGGACCGATTCGCAGGTCCGGATCGATCCGTTCGAGGAGCTGCGCGAGCTGGAGACCCTGGCCCGGCGCGAGGGCCAGACCCGTGACGCGCTGCTGGCCGCCGCCGAAGGCGATCTGTGGGGCGCCGTGGCCCGGGCGGGCCGGCACAGCCTCGGTCTCCCGGTGGCCGGGGGCCCCGAGATCGAGATCGACCTGGATCATCCCGACCTGGCCGGCCTCGACCCGGCCGATCTGCCTCTGGCCCTGGCCACCTGCGCGTCCGCGGGCGTGGTCGTGGGGCGCCGGAGCTGAAGGATGGTGTGAATGCGACTCGGTCTCGGGCTCGAACAGGATGTCCACCTCGTAGCCGGCGACCCTGGCATTGACCTTGGGGGTGGGGAGGCCGTGCCGGCGGGCCCAGGGCAGGAAGTCGTCCTCGAACGGAGAACGGGTGGGGGCGTCGGTGTCGGCGGCGAACTGGACCAGGCGACATGCGCCCGGATGGTGTGGGTTGCGCGCGATCAGCTCGCCCAGGGCATCGAGGTGAAGCAGGCCCCCGAGGCGAGCGTCGTTGACCGTTCGGGTGAGGGTTTTGGCGTTCATGCCCGGGGCGAGGTCGAGAACGGCGCGGCCTGGGCTGGTGGTCCGGATCCCTCGGTGATGGCGGACATCGCGGGGGCTCAGCATGCGTGAGTGGTGGACCCGGATGCAGGGGGGGGGCGGGCGATCACCCTTCGTCAGCGTGACCTCGGGCGGCCGCGCCAGCGTTTGGTCAGGCCTCCCAGAGGGCGGCCGCGGAGCCATGGGAGAGGACCGCGTGGCGTCCCCCGGCGAGCACCGCCGCCGCGGCCAGACTGACTGGCTCGGTGCGGGGACAGGCCAGCCAGTAAACGCCATGGTGGGCGGCGATCAGCCCTCCGTTGGCGAGCCGCCTCGCGACCGCGCCGCGGGTGAGCCCGAGCTCGAGCAGCTGCCCACGGGTGATCAGCCCGCATTGCCGAGCGGCCAGCCGCGCGATTGGAGATTTTGCATCCCTGGGGTGTATTTCCTCCAAACCCATGTACCTGAGAGAGGCCTCGGGGAACCGGAATCGCCCCCTCCCCGCGGCGCCGCAGCAACGGGTACGATTAACCAAAGGTCAACCGGTCCGGGTTCCTCTTTGCCGAAACCACACACTGCCCCTGAGGAGGGGTCGTCGTCGTTCCCGCAAGCGGCTTCGCTTGAGCTGTGCGACGTCTCCAAGCGCTATCCCAACCAGCGCGAACCGGCGATCGCCAATCTCAGCCTGAGCATCCCAGCCGGCGAGGTGTGCGTGCTCGTGGGTCCGTCGGGCTCGGGCAAGACCACGGCCATGCGGCTGATCAACCGGATGATCCCGCTCAGCGACGGGGACATCCTCCTCGGCGGCGAGAGCGTGCTGAAGCGCGATCCGACCAAGCTCCGCCGGGAGATCGGCTACGTGATCCAGCAGATTGGCCTGTTCCCGCACCAGACGGTGGCCGAAAACATCGCCACCGTGCCGCGGCTGCTCGGCTGGGACCGCGAGCGGATCGAGAAGCGCGTGGACGAGCTGCTGTCGATGATCGGGATGGACCCCAAGGAGATCGGCCCGCGCTACCCGGCCCAGCTCTCCGGCGGGCAGCGCCAGCGCATCGGCGTGGCCCGCGCGCTGGCCTCCGACCCGCCGCTGATGCTGATGGACGAGCCGTTCGGGGCGATCGACCCGATCACGCGCTCGCGGCTGCAGGACGAGTTCCTCGGCCTCCAGAGCCGGGTCCGCAAGACCGTGGTGTTCGTGACCCACGACATCGACGAGGCGATCAAGATGGGCGACAAGATCGCCATCCTCCGCCAGGGAGGCAAGCTGGCCCAGTACGGGGCGCCGGCGGAGATCCTCACCAACCCGGCGGATGACTTCGTGGCCGAGTTCGTCGGCGCCGATCGTGCGCTGAAGCGGCTCGGGCTCTCGACGCTGGCCGACGTCCACCTGCTCGCCCCCAACGGCCTGCGCCCCGGGGCCAACCGGGTGGCGCTGAAGGCCACCGTACGGGACGCCCTGTCCCAGCTGCTGGCCGCCGGCGGCGAGCCGCTGACCGTGGTCGACGATCACGACCAGGTCGTCGGCCTGGCCACGCTGGAGCTCCTGGGCAGGATTCTCGACAACGGCAATCTCGCCGTCTCCGGCGCGGAGGCCAGGCCGGACCCGGGCGCGGGCGCAGTAGCGGTGGTGTCCGAGCCGGACACCGGAGACAAGCCGTGAGCTACTTCGTGGCCAGCGGCCCGGTGATCCCGAACTTCGGGGGAAGCTCGGCCTCCTACGCCTGTGAGCGGGCCAACCGGCTGTTCTGCACCCACTGGCTGTCCCAGAACTGGGACTCGGTGCTGTGGCCGGCGCTGCGCCAGCACGTCGTGCTGACGCTGATCGCGGTGGGAATCGGGTTTGCCATCTCGACCACCCTGGCCGTGATCGCCCACCGCAGGGGCTGGTTCGAGCGCCCGGTGATGATCATCACCTCGATCCTCTACACGATCCCGTCGCTGGCCCTGTTCGAGCTCCTCCAGGGCGTCCCCGGCTTCGGCCTCAGCGCGACCACGGCCGAGGTGGCGCTGGTGTCCTACACGCTCCTGATCATGTTCCGCAACACGCTCACCGGGCTGCGTGACGTGCCCGACGAGGTCCGCGATGCCGCCGCGGGCATGGGCTTCGGGCCCCGCCAGACCCTGCTGCGCGTAGAGCTGCCGTTGGCCCTGCCCGCGATCATCGCCGGGGTGCGGATCGCCACCGTGACGGTGATCTCGCTGGCCACCGTGGCCTCGCTGGTCGATGACCAAGGCCTCGGGGTGCCGATCCTCAACGCCATCTCCGACAACGTGTTCAAGACCGAGCTGATCTCGGCCGGTGCGCTCGCGGTGCTGCTGGCCCTCCTCTCCGACGGGCTGCTGGTCGGACTCCAGCGGCGCCTGACCCCCTGGCCGCGAGCCTGATGAACAACTTCACGCAAGCCATCGAGTTCATCGGCCGCAACGGCTCGATTCCGGGCTACCAGGGACTGCCGACGCTCACCCATCTGACCTACGAGACGCTCAAGATCTCCGCCATCGGGATCGCGATCTCCCTCGTGGTGGCGATTCCGCTCGGCGTGTGGCTCGGCCACATCCATCGCGGCTCGTTCGTGACCATCAACCTCGGCAACGTCTGGCGCGCCCTGCCCAGCCTGGCCGTGCTGGCCATCGGCGTCGCCTTTCTCGGCGTCGGCCTACGCAACGTCGAGGTGGCGCTGATCGTGCTGGCCGTGCCCCCGATGATCACCAACGCCTACGTGGCCGTCGACGGCGTTGACCGCGAGATCGTGGACGCCGCCCGCGGGATGGGGATGACCGGCTGGCAGATCCTCCGCCAGGTCGAGCTTCCGATGGGGATCCCGCTGATCTTCGCCGGGATCCGCACGGCCTCGCTGTTCGTCGTCTCCACCACGACGATCGCCTCGCTGGCCGGCTACAGCGGCACGCTCGGCGACATCATCAACAACGAGGCCAGCTATCACCTCTACGGGGTGATCGGAGCCGCGATCTGCATCGCGGCGCTGGCCCTGGTCATCGAATTCGTGCTGGCGAGCGTCCAGCGCGCGCTCACTCCACGGGGCCTGATCCTGGCCGGCGACACCGAGCCATCGTTCGAGCCGTCGTTCGAGCCCGAGCCCGCGGTCGCCTGACCACCTTCCCTCACCGTTCGCGTAAACCAATCAGGAGGAAGCAATGCAGAGGAGTCACATCGCACGCGTCCTGGGGGCACTGACGGCAATCGTGATGGCCCTCGTGGTGGCTGCCTGCGGTAGCTCGTCGAGCAGCTCATCCACGAGCTCGAGCGCTTCGAGCTCCGGGAGCTCGAGCAGCCAGGCCGCCGTCTCGGGTCCCGGGAGCAGCAAACCGCCGATCATCATGGGAGACAAGAACTTCGACGAGGAGTACCTGCTCGGCGACCTGTACCAGCAGGCCCTGGCCGCCAAGGGCTACAAGGTCACGCTGAAGGCCAACATCGGCAGCTCGGAGATCATCTACAAGGCCCTGCAGTCGGGCCAGATCGAGATGTATCCCGAGTACACGGGCACGCTGCTGACGGCGATCGCCGGTGACAACAACCCGCCCAAGAGCGCGGAGGAGACCTTCAAGCTCGCCGACGCCTACGTCGCCAAGCACGGGTTCACGCTGCTCAAGCAGACGCCGTTCTACGACGCCGATGGGCTGGCGACGACGAAGGCGTACGCGAAGGCGCACGGCCTGAGCACGATCTCCGACCTGAAGAAGCTCGGCAAGGTCAGCTACGGCGCGCCGGCCGAGAACCGGACCCGCTACGACGGGCTGGTCGGTCTGGAGAAGGTCTATGGCCTGCACCAGCTCACCTTCGTGCCGCTGGCCGAGGGCCTGAACTACAAGGCGCTCGACTCCGGGCAGGTCAAGGTGGCGACGATCTTCACCACCGACCCGCAGCTGCAGAGCGGCAAGTACACCGTGCTGACCGACACCCAGAAGCTGTTCGGGTTCCAGAACGTCGCCCCGGTGGTCAAGAAGAGGCTGGTGGCCAGTGAGGGCCCCGCGTTCGCCCAGACGCTGAACAAGGTCAGCGCCCTGCTGACCCTCCCGGCGATCATCAAGATGAACGCCGCGGTGCAGCTCGACCAGCAGTCACCGGCCAAGGTGGCGCACGCCTTCCTGGCCGCGAACGGACTGGCCTAGGGGCCGCGCGGATTGAGTGCCGGCCGGCCGGGAGGATCCCCGGTCGGTCGGCGCCACCGCCGCGTTCAGGGCGCCACCGCAGCATTCAGGACGGGAGCGCGGCGGCCACGACACGGGCCGCGGCCAGAATCTCGGTCATCTCGGCGCCCTCCGCGGGCGTGTGGCTCTCGCCGCCGTGCAGCGGGACGAAGACCAGCAGCGTGGGCAGGAGCGCGGCCAGGTGCTGGGCATCGTGTCCGGCCCCCGACCAGGTCTCAGTGGCCTCGATGCCGAGCTCCCGGGCCGCGCTCAGCGCCCGGCCGGCGAGCTGCGCATCGAGCGCGACCGGATCTCCGCCTCGGACCAGGGTCAGCTCAGCGGCGACACCGCGTGCCGCGGCGATCTCCCGGACGCGATCGCCGATCGCCGCCTCGGCGTGATCGAGCGAGCGCTTGTCCACGCCCCGGACGTCGACCAGCAGCGCGGCGCGCTCGGGGATCACGCTCACCGCGCCCGGCCGCACCGAGAGCCGGCCCACCGTGGCCACGGTCTCCGGCGGCTCGGCCCGGGCCACGGCCTCGACGGCCAGCACCACCTCGGCCGCCGCGGCCAGCGCATCCCGGCGCTCGGACATCGAGACCTCGCCGGAGTGGCCGGCCCGTCCGGTGAGCACGACCTCGAGCCGGCGGGGCGACGCGACCCGGGTGACCACGCCGAGTGCGCGCAGGGCTCGGCGCTGGGCCACGTGGACCTCGGCGTGGGCCCGCACGCGCGCCAGTGGCGGAACTACGCGCGGCAGCGCCGAGAGCGCGTCGAGGTAGCCCTGGAGCGCGTCGGCGGCGCTCACGCCGTCGCCGTCGCGCAGGGATGCAAGCGCGCCCCGGCCGAGCGCCCCGGTCAGCAGGCGCGAGCCGAGCGTCCCGGCCCCGAACCGAGGCGCCTCCTCGGCGGCGAAGATGAGCACCCCGGCGTCGGGGCGCTCGAGGGCCAGCTCGAGGCCGAGCACGGTGCCGAGCGCGCCGTCGTAGCGGCCGCCGTCGGGGACCGTGTCCACGTGGGAGCCCGCGGTGACCACGGAGCCCGTGCCGGCGGGCACGGCCCACAGGTTGCCGGACTGATCGATTCCGGGCTCGAGCCCGGCCTCGCGCGCCCAGCCGGCCACCAGCTCCATCCCGGCGGCCTCGACGGCCGAATAGGCCGGGCGGTTCGCGCCGGCACCCGGGCCGCGGTGGAGCTCCCACAGCGCGGTCAGCCGCGCCTCGATCCGCCGCGGGTCGGGCATCGGACCACGCTACCGGACCCGTGCGGCCTCCACGGGAAGGCGGGCCCGGCTCGGCCGGGGGCGCGGCTTACGCCCGAGCCGCCGCGGGTCAGGGACCCGGATGACCGGATCGGCCCCGCCGGGCCGGAGGATGACTATCTCCCCAGGGGCGTGTTCGAGCAGCCAGGCGATGTCCTCCGGGCCGAAGCCGTGGCCGCCTGGGGTAGCCGCGGCAATCACGATGCGATCAAAGCGCTCGTGGCGGATCGTCTGCCGCAGGGCGTGTCGGCTGGTACGACCGCGGGCGATGCGGGCGTCGACCGCGACCGCGAAGGCGGCGGCGCGCTGCTCGATCGCCTCTTGCAGCGGCAGGGCGGTGTCGGCCTGGCGGGGCAGGGGTGCATCCAACGGAAGATGTAGGGGCACGCGAGCCAGGAACACTGGGACCAGCGTGGCCTCCTCGGCTCGGGCCAGGCGCAGCGCGGTGTCGAGCCCGCGCCGCGAGAGGGCGCCGGCCACGAACGGGAACAGGATCCGGCTCGCCCCCGGTTCGGCGGGGCGAGTCCGCGCCGGGAGACGGCGGCCGAGGAGGGCGACCCCGGCGACGGCCAGGACCCCGGCGGCGATCAGGATGGCCGCCGTCATGGCGAGCTCTTGCGGGTCCGGTCGGCCACGATGCGCAGATCGACGCCGGGCAGCAGGCCGAGCAGCCGGGAGGGGAGGGCGGGGGTGCAGAGCCGGCGGAGCGGCCCACGGGCATTCGGGGGGCCCATCAACACGTAGGTCGTGCCGCGATCGCGAGCGACCTGCTGCACGGTCGAGGCCACGTCCTCCCCCGGCTCGACCAGCAGGTGGGCGCCGAGCACGCTGGTCAGCCGGCGCAGCGCGTCGAGCTGCTCCCGCTCGCCGGGTCCGGCCGGGTGATCGGCGACCCAGAGCACGTCGAGCTCGGCCCCGAGGCGTTGAGCCGAGCGCCAGGCCCGGCGGACGACCCGCTGGGAGCGCGGCTGGGGAGTGATCAGGGCCAGGAGGCGCTCACGCACCGCCTGGGGCGCCGCGGCGTCCACCAGGCGCTCCTCCCGGCCCGGCGGCCGAGTCGGCGGCGGGAATCCGCTTGGCCTCGATCTCCTCGGCGACCTGGCGCAGCGAGACCTCGCGCAGCGAGGAGAGGTTCTCCAGCTTGAAGAAGCCCGACAGCGCGCTCTGGATCCGCTCCGGCGGGTAGATCTTGCCCGCCTGCAGACGCTCGAGCAGGGACGAAGGGGTGATGTCGACCACGACGACGTCGTCGGCCCGGGCCAGCACGGCGTCGGGGACCGTCTCGCGCACCCGGGTCCCAGTCAGCTCGGCCACCTGGTCATTGAGGCTCTCGAGGTGCTGGACGTTGACCGTCGAGTACACGTCGATCCCGGCCGCCAGCACGTCGGCGATGTCCTCGTAGCGCTTGTCGTGCTCGGTGCCCGGGGCGTTGGTGTGCGCGAGCTCGTCGATCAGGCACAGCTCGGGCCGCCGGCGCAGGACGGCGGGCAGGTCCATCTCCTCGAGCGTCGTCTCGCGGTAGGTGATGCGGCGGCGCGGGACGATCTCGAGTCCGTCGGCCTGCGCGATGGTCTCGCTGCGCCCGTGCGGCTCCAGGTACCCGATGACCACGTCGCGGCCGGCCTCGGCCTCGGCCTGTCCCTCCTGGAGCATCCGGTAGGTCTTGCCCACCCCGGCCGCCATGCCCAGGAAGATCTTGTAGCGGCCGGGTCGCGGGGCGAGGACTGCAGCCCACTCAGCGCTGTGAGCAGTCGGCGAGCTCATCTCAGGCTCCGAGCAGGTTGTGGACGACGAGGTCGATCAGCTTGATGCCGATGAACGGCGCGATCAGACCACCCAGCCCGTAGATCCACAGGTTGCGGCGCAGCAGCGCGCTGGCGCCGATTGGCCGGTAGCTCACGCCCTTCAGGGAGACCGGGATGAGCAGCGGGATGACGATCGCGTTGAACACGATGGCTGAGATGACCGCCGAGCGCGGGCTGCCCAGGCCCATCACGTTGAGCACGTGCAGCGGCCCCTGACGGTGGTGCCCGGCCGCCCAGGTGAAGAGGAAGATCGCGGGCAGGATGGCGAAGTACTTGGCCACGTCGTTGGCGATCGAGAACGTGGTCAGCGCGCCCCGGGTGATCAGCAGCTGCTTGCCGACCTCGACGATCTCGATGAGCTTCGTCGGGTTGGAGTCGAGGTCGACCATGTTCCCGGCCTCCCGGGCGGCCTGGGTACCGGTGTTCATGGCCACCCCGACGTCGGCCTGGGCCAGGGCCGGAGCGTCGTTGGTCCCGTCCCCGGTCATGGCCACCAGGCGGCCCGCGGCCTGCTGCTCGCGGATCAGCTCGAGCTTGGCCTCCGGCGTGGCCTCGGCCAGGAAGTCGTCGACCCCGGCCTCCTCGGCGATCCTGGCCGCGGTCAGCCGGTTGTCTCCGGTGATCATGATCGTGCGGATGCCCATCGCCCGCAGCTGATCGAAGCGCTGACGCATGCCCTCCTTGATCGTGTCCTTGAGGTAGATCACGCCCATGACCTGGGCGTCCCGGGCCACGGCCAGCGGCGTGCCGCCCTCCCGGGCGATGCGATCGAGCACGCCCTGCAGCTCGGCCGGAGGGCGGCCGCCCTGCTCGGTCACGAACGCGATCACCGCGTCGCCGGCGCCCTTGCGCAGCTGGCGCCCATCGAAGTCCACGCCGCTCATCCGGGTCTGGGCGCTGAAGGGCACGAAGCTTGCGATGGCAGCCGGCCAGGTCGTGCTCGCGCAGGCCGTACTGCTTGGCCAGCACGACGATCGAGCGCCCCTCCGGAGTCTCATCGGCCAGCGAGGAGAGCTGGGCGACCTCGGCCAGCTCGGCCTCGGAGACGCCGGGCATGGGCATGAACTCCGAGGCGAGACGGTTGCCGATCGTGATCGTGCCCGTCTTGTCGAGGAGCAGCACGTCGATGTCGCCCGAGGCCTCGACCGCGCGGCCCGAGAGGGCGAGCACGTTGCGGCGCACCAGGCGGTCCATCCCGGCGATGCCGATCGCGCTGAGCAGGGCGCCGATCGTGGTCGGGATCAGCGCCACCAGCAAGGAGATCAATGTCGTGTCGGAGATCGCCGTGCCGGAGAAGAGGCCGAACGGTCGCAGCGTGACCACGACGATCATGAAGATCAGGGTCAGGCCGGCGAGGAGGATGCCCAGGGCGATCTCATTGGGCGTCTTGCGGCGAGCTGCGCCCTCGACCAGGGCGATCATCCGCTCCAGGAAGGACTGGCCGGGTTCCTGGGTGATCTCGACCACGATGCGGTCGGAGAGCACGCGCGTGCCGCCGGTGACCGCGCTGCGGTCACCCCCGGACTCCCGGATGACCGGGGCCGACTCGCCGGTGATGGCCGACTCGTCGACCGAGGCGATCCCCTCGATGACCGTCCCGTCTCCGGGGATCAGCTCCCCAGCGGCGACCTCGACGATGTCGCCCCTGACCAGCTCGGAGGCCGAGCGCAGCGTGCCGTCAGCCAGCCTGGCCATCGTTTCCTGGCGCGTGGCGCGCAGGGTGTCGGCCTGCGCCCGGCCGCGGCCCTCGGCGAACGCCTCGGCCAGGTTGGCGAACGCGACCGTGAGCCACAGCCAGACGGAGATGGTCAGCGTGTACCAACCCGGTTCGTGGCCGCCCCCGAGCGATGCGCCGCCGAAGGCCTGGATCACCCAGCTGACGGTGGTGATGAGCGCCCCGAGCTCGACCACGAACATGACCGGATTGCGGATCTGCACCCGGGGGTCGAGCTTGGTCAGGCTGTCGAGCAGGGCCCGGCGGACGATGTCGCCCTGCAGGAGGGAGACCGCCCGTCGTTCGGCCGATCGGACCGGCGGCGGGGCGGGAGCGGTGGTCGCGGCCATCAGCGGGCGCCTCCCAACCGGTCCAGCGCGAGGTTGAGCTCGAGGACATTGACCCCAGGCTCGCCGGAGAAGCCCAGGCCGCGTCCGTGCGTGTAACGGGCGATCAGAACCATGACCCGGGCCAGCGGCAGGTGCCGGACGGCGGCGATCCGGTGGGCCTGGATCGCCGCATTGGCGGGCGAGATGTCGGGGTCGATCCCCGAGGCTGAGGTGTCGACGGCGTCGACCGGGACCCGGGCGGGGCTCAGTCCGGGGTCATACGGGAGCTCGAGGGTCAGGTAGGCCCTCAGGTTGGCGGCCAGCGCCTGCTCGGTGGCCACGCTGTTGGGGCCGAGATTGGAGAAGGCGGTAGCGGCGGCGTTGTCGGCCGGGACGGTCGCCGAGGGCCGGGACTGGAAGAAGCGCGGATCCGGGGTGGTGACCGGGCTGCCATTCTTGTCCAGCACCAGCCTGCCGTCCTTGTACACCGGATCGGCGAACTGCTGGCCGATGTTCCTCGAGCCGACAAGGCGGCCGTGGACGAACACTTGCTGGCCGTTGGCATTGCCCGGGAAGGCGACCTGGCTGACGCCAGTGATCACCAGTGGATAGACGATCCCCAAGAGCAGGGTCAGGACGAGGATGGCCAGGCCGGCGGAGACGATCTCGCGGCGCATCAGTAGAGGTGGGGGGTCAGGCCCTGGACCACCGGTCCGAGGAGCAGAGCGGGAAAGAAGGTCAGCGCCCCAACCAGCACGATCACCCCGATCAGCAGCACGACGAAGGTCGGGTTGTCGGTCCGCATCGTCCCCAGGCCGGGTGGGCTGACGCGCTTGCCGGCCAGCGCGCCGGCCACGGCCAGGGCGAAGACGATCGGGGCGAAGCGGGCGAACAGCATCACCAGGCCGCCGGTGATGTCGGCGAAGGTGACCCCGTGCGCGCCGAGGTTGCCGGCCTTCGGCTGGACGTAGCCGGTGTAGCCGGGGAAGGCCGAGCCGTTGTTGTTGGCCTGGCTGAGATAGGCGTAGAACGTCTCCGCGAATCCCTGCGGGCCGGTGGCGGCGGCGGAGATGGACGCGCGGCCGGCCCGGCTGGCCGTGGCCAGGGCGGTGGCCAATAGGGCGGCCAGCGGGGTGATGAGCAGACCGAGCACGACCAGCTTGATCTCCCGTGCCCCGATCTTCTTGCCCAGGTACTCGGGCGTGCGGCCGACCATCAGCCCGCCGAGGAACACGGCCAGCAGGACGTAGAGGAGGATCGAGTAGAGCCCGGTGCCGACGCCGCCGAAGATCGTCTCGCTGGCGCTCAGGTTGGCGAACGGCACGGCGCCGCCGATGCCGGTGAACGACTCCAGCGAGCTGTTGACCGCCCCGCACGAGGTGACCGTGGTGACGACGTCGAATAGGGCCGAGCCGGCGATCCCGAAGCGCTGCTCCTTGCCCTCCAGGTTGCCGCCGCCGGAGCCGGGGATGACGCCGGTGTGGAGCTGGACGATTCGCGCGTCGCGCGTTCCGGCGAGGCTGGATGCCGAGCGCGCGACATGCGCGAAGGCGGCGTGCTGGGCTGGAGAGCCGTGAGCCTCGGCGACGTAGGCCACCGCCACAGCACCCAGGAACATGAGCATCATCGTCGAGTAGATGGCGTAGCCCTGGCGGCGGCTGCCGGCCATCCGGCCGTAGGTGAACACGAGGGCGGCGGGGATGATCAGTACGGCCAGCATCTCGAGGAAGTTCGTGAACGCCGTCGGGTTCTCGAACGGATGGGCCGAGTTGACGTTGAAGAAGCCGCCGCCGTTGGTGCCGAGCAGCTTGATGGCTTCCTGCGAGGCCACCGGGCCCATGGCGATGGTCTGGGTCAGGCCGGTCAGTCCGTGCACGATCAGATAGCCGCTGAAGGTCTGGACGGCGCCCTGGAAGACGAGCACTAGGGCGAGCGCGACCGACAGCGGCAGCAGGACGTAGAGGATCGTCCGGACCAGGTCCTGCCAGAAGTTCCCCAGGCTCTTTCCGCTGCGCCCGACGATGCCCCGGATCAGGGCGACCGCGACGGTGATCCCGACCCCGGCGGAGAGGAAGTTCTGGACGGCGAGTCCAGCCATCTGGCTGAAGTAGCTCATCGTGGTCTCCCCGCCGTAGTACTGCCAGTTCGTGTTGGTGACGAACGAGGAGGCCGTGTTGAAGCTGACGTCCCAGGGCCCGAGTGATAGCCCTGGGGGTTCAGCCCGGTGAAGCTCCACAGCGTCTGGGTGCGCAGGATCAAGTACAGCAGGAGCCATCCGGCCAGCGAGAACATGATCACGCTGCGCGCGTAGGCCTTCCAGTCCTGGCCGTGCCGCGGGTCGACCCGGAGGACGCGGTAGAGGAGGCGCTCGGGCCCCCGGAGCACGGGATCGAGCCAGGTGCGCCCGCCGCCGTAGACCGCGGCCATGTAGCGGCCGAGCAGGGTGGCCAGGCCCGTCAGACAGACGGCGAAGAGGACGATGGTCAGCCAGCCCGCGAAGGTCATCTAGAAACGCTCGCCCCGGAGCAGCGCGTAGAGGAGATAGGCGCAGACCAGCACGGAGACGATGAGCCCGAACACATCTCCTCCACTCATCGCCGCTCACCATCCGGGTTCGCCGGATTGGCGATGGCGGAGGTCATCCGGCTGCTCATATCCGCTCGATCCCTGCGATCAGCGCCAGGAGCAGCCCGAAGCGACCAGGGCGATGAGCACGGCTACGGCATCCATGCTCCAAGCTTCACGCCGGTCACGTGAAGACCGCGTGCAGGACGCGGGTCAGCTCATACAGATATTGTGAAGACGCCCCGGACGGGCTCGGGAATGGCCAGCGGCGCGGTCGGCAGCATCCGGTCGAGCAGGTGAAGGACCGAGCGCCGCAGCTCATCCACGGTGGGGGCCAGCGCCGCCCGGGCGGCGTCCTTGGCCGCCGCCCGCCCCTCGGGCGGCGGGACGTCGCACAGCGCCCGCTGGGCGGCAATGGCGGCGGCGTCTCCGGCCAGCACGCGGGCCGCGGCGCGGGCGCGGTCCCCGGCCAGGTCCCCCACGGCCAGGCGCGCGCCCGCCCAGGCCGCCGCACCGGCGCAGGACCAGGCCAGCTCGCGCGCCACCGATCGCGCGGCTGACCACGGGCCGGAGCCGCGGGCCAGGCGGGCGGCGCCACGGGCCGCCTCGAGACGGGGGAGCGCGGTCTGGAGCGAGCGCTCGTCAGCCACCGGAGCGAGCCTGCGCAGCTCGGCCGCCGGCTCGCCGAGCCCGGCCGCGTCCAGCCAGGCGGCGCGTAGTCGCGGATCAGCCAGTCGAGGGCCATCCAGGCCCGGACCGGGTCACCGCCGTCCTCGGCGGTGCCGATCGTCCGGGTCAAGAACGGCCGCAGCCCCTGGCGCGGGCCATCCTCGAGGCCGTCGTTGAGCGCGATGCACACCGCGCGGAGCACCGGGCTGACACAGCGGGGCTGATCGGAGTGGGGCTCGCCGGCCAGGTGGCTGACCCACTCCATCGCGCAGCGGCCCTCCTCCGGCGTGGCGTGCGTGCCGTAGGCGAGGGTGTAGTCGCTGGACATCGGGCCTCCTGGGCTCTGAGCGGGCGTCCCGGGTCAGGCGATTGTCGCGAACCGCCACCAAAAAAGCCAGGACGCCAGGCGGCCTACATGCAGACCAGTGAGCGGCCTACATGCAGACCTGTGAGCCGCTGATGACGGTCCGGTCGCTGGGCAGCCCGAAGTGGTCGATCGGGCTGGTGGCGTTGCGGGCCATGGCGATGAACAGGCGCTTGCGCCATCGGGCCATGCCCGGATGAAGGGTGGGCACGATGGTCATCCGGGAGACGAAGTAGGAGGCGTGCTCGAGGTCCAGGTTGCGGTCCAGGAAGCCGCACTTGCGGGCCACGGCGAGCGCCGTCGGCGATGCTCCGAGCGGTCGCGGTAGCCGACCCGGATCGTCACGTGGACGATCTTGAACAGCCCCGTGCCCAGGCGCTCGGAGGCGAAGCGGTCGGCCTCGATCGACGTGCGGGATCGAGACCGCGTCCAGCGAGACGATGACCACCTTCTCGTGGAAGGCGTGGTTGTGCTCGACCTGGGCGCGCAGGGCCAGCGGGGTGGTGGCCTTGTTCGGGGTTGAGGAAGATCGCGGTTCCCGGCAGGCGGACGATCGGCGGCTCGACCTGTCCAGAGCCGGTCCAGGAACTCGGTCGAGCGAGCCCTCCTGCTCGGTCCGGTTGCGGGTCACGATGTCCCGGCCGCTTGCGCCAGGTGATCATCACGCTGGCCAGCACGACAGCCCGACGGCCAGCGACAGATAGGCCCCGTCGGCGATCTTGGCCATGTTCGAGGTGAAGAAGGCGATCTCCACGGTGAGGAACAGAACGCCGAGGCTGACCAGCCGCCACTTGGGCGTGTGCCACAGCCCGCGCGAGACGGCGAGGAACAGGATCGTGTTGAGGATGAACGTGCCCGTCACCGCGACCCCGTAGATGTCGCCCAGGCGGTTCGAGTTCTGGAAGACCAGGACGAGCGCGGCCACGCCCAGGCACAGCCCCCAGTTGATCAGCGGGACATAGATCTGGCCCTCGATCTGCGAGGTGTGGACGATCTTCAGGCGGGGCAGGAAGCCGAGCTGGACGGCCTGCTTGGCCACCGAGAACGAGCCGGTGAGAGCGGCCTGGGAGGCGATGATCGTCGCCGCGGTGGCCAGGATCACCATCGGCACCAGCAGGCTGTGGGGGAGGAGCTGGAAGAAGGGGTTGAACGAGGGGCGGTTGACGCTCGCCGGGTGGGAGAGGATCAGCGCCGCCTGGCCGAGGTAGGAGAGCAGCACGGCCGGGAAGACGACGCCGAACCAGGTCATGCGGATGGGAGGGCGCCGAAGTGGCCGCGGTCGGCGTACAGCGCCTCGGCCCCGTGCAGCAGAGCACGACGCCGCCCAGGGTGAGCCAGGCGTAGACCCCGTGGTCGACCATGAAGCGGGCGCCCCAGACCGGCGAGAGGCCCTGAACAACGCCGGGATGCATGACCACCTGGCGCAGGCCGAAAGCCCCGATGACGAGGAAGAAGACCAGGATCACCGGACCGAACAGCCAGCCCACGGCGCCGGTCCCGAAGCGCTGACCGGCGAACAGGAGGATGAGGATGGCCAGCGACAGGGGAACGACCAGCTGTGGACAGGCTCGGGACTGACCACGCTCAGGCCGCCGATGGCCGAGGTGACCGAGATCGCCGGGGTGATCATCCCGTCGCCGAAGAACAGCGCCGCGCCGAAGATGCCCAGCGTGACCAGGAGCGCCGTGCGGCCGATCCGCTTGCGCTGAATCAGCGCGGTCAGGGCCATGATGCCGCCGTCGCCGCGGTTGTGGGCGCGCATGATGAAGCCCGGCGTACTTGATCGAGACCACGATCATCAGCGACCAGAAGATCAGCGAGACGATCCCGTACACCCCGGCCACGTCGGCGTGAGCGGCGTTGCGGTGGGCGGTGAAGATGAACTGCTCGGTGTAGAGCGGGCTGGTGCCGATGTCGCCGATAGACGATGCCCAGGGCGCCCGAGGGCGAGGACGAGCTTGCCGGCGTGGGCGACCACATCGCGCTGGTCGTCCTGGGCGGCCTCAGCGCCGCCGAGGGGCTCGGCCGGCTCGCGTTGCGGAGCCGGCCGCACGGCCAGTAGCCGAGCTTGTGGGCGGCCTCGTTGAAGGCTCCGCTTGGGCTGGGGCGGAGCCTCGGGTGCCGAGTCGACCTTGGCGCGACGACGCACCCGACCTGCGAAAAGGTCCATGCCCTCAGCTTCGTCGGCGCCCCTGTCAAGGCGACGTGCAGAACACCGCCCGCGGCATAAAGATGTTGTGAAGAGCGGGCGCTCCGGCCCCCGCCGAGCGTACTGCGACGCTAGATCGCGACCTGCGAGCCAGTCATCACCGTGCGCTCGCTGGGCAGCCCGAAGTGGTCGATCGGGCTGGTGGCGTTGCGGGCCATGGCGATGAACAGCCGCTTGCGCCACCGTGCCAGTCCCGCGGGCATCCGACGGGACGATGGTCATCCGGGAGACGAAGTAGGAGGCGTGCTCGAGGTCGAAGTTGCGGTCGAGCAAGCCCCGCTTGCGGGCCTGGGCCAGAGCCTCGGGGATGTTCGGAGCGATCGCGGTAGCCGACCCGGATGGTGACGTGGATGATCTTGAACAGGCCCTTGCCGAGGCGCTCGGAGCTGAAGCGGTCGGCCTCCTCGACGTGGGGGATCGAGACCGGGTCCAGCGAGACGATCACCACCTTCTCGTGGAAGGCGTGGTTGTGCTCGACCTGGGCGCGCAGGGCCAGCGGGGTGGTCTGCTTGTTCGGATTCAGGAAGATGGCCGTACCCGGGCAGGCGGACGATCGGCGGCTTGGCGTCGCACAGGCCGTCCAGGAACTCGTCCAGCTGACCCCTCCTCCTCGGTGCGGTTGTGGGTCACGGTGTCCCGGCCCGCGCGCCAGGTGACCATGACCGTGGCGAACAGCAGCCCCGACGAGCAGCGGCAGCCAGGCGCCGTGGGTGACCTTGGTCAGGTTGGAGGTGAAGAAGGCCACCTCGACGGTCAGGAACAGGCGCCGAGCAGGGCGAGCTTCCAGCGCGCCGTGCTGCCACTGCGTCCGGGCCACGGCGATGAACAGGGTGGTGTCGAGGATGAACGTGCCGGTGACGGCGACGCCGTAGATGTCGGCCAGTCGCGAGGTCTGGAAGACCAGGACGAGCGCGGCCACGCCCAGGCACAGCCCCCAGTTGATCAGCGGGACGTAGATCTGGCCCTCGAGCTCGGAGGTGTGGACGATCTTCAGCCGGGGCAGGAAGCCGAGCTGGACGGCCTGCTTGGCCACCGAGAAGGAGCCGGTGAGGGCGGCCTGGGAGGCGATGATCGTCGCCGCGGTGGCCAGGATGACCATCGGGAGCCGGGCCGCGCCGGGGACGAGCAGGAAGAACGGGTTCGAGATCGTCTTGGGATCGGAGAGGATCAGCGCGCTCTGGCCGAGATAGTAGAGCAGCACGGCCGGGAACACGATCGAGAACCAGGTCATGCGAATCGGCACCGGCGCCGAAGTGGCCCCGGTCGGCGTACAGCGCCTCGGCCCCGGTCAGGCAGAGAACCACCCCGCCCAGGGCCAGCCACGCGTCGACGCCGTGGTCGACCAGGAACCGAATCGCCCATACGTCGGGGAGAGGCCCTGGAGCACGCCCGGGTGCATGACGACCTCGCGGGCGCCGAGCACCGCCGATGACGGCGAACCAGACCAGCATCACCGGCCCGAACAGCCACCCCACCGCGCCCGGTGCCGAAGCGCTGCACGGCGAACAGGGCGATGAGGATGGCCAGGGCGATCGGCACGACCAGGTGCGAGAGGCTCGGCGCTGGCCACCTTCAGGCCCTCCACGGCCGAGGTCACCGAGATGGCCGGAGTGATCATGCCGTCGCCGAAGAACAGCCCGGCGCCGAGCAGGCCGAGGATGACCAGTGCGGTCGCCGCGGGCGACCTTGCGGCGCCCGATCAGCGCGGTCAGGGCCATGATGCCGCCGTCGCCGCGGTTGTGGGCGCGCATGATGAACCCCGGCGTACTTGATCGAGACGACGACGATCAAGGCCCAGAAGATCAGCGAAGCGACGCCGTAGACCCCGGCCGCATTGGCGTGGGCGGCGTCGCTGTGAGCGTTGAAGACGACGTGCTCGGTGTAGAGCGGGCTGGTCCCGAGGTCGCCGAAGACGATGCCCAGCGCACCCAGGGCCAGAACGAGCCTGGCCGGCGTGGGCGACGACATCGCGCTGGTCGTCCTGCGGCGGCCCTGATGGCCGCCGACGGCTCCTTGGCCGGGCGGGGCTCGACCGGCTCTGTCGGCCAGTGACCGAGCTTGTGGGCGGCCTCGTTGAAGTTCTGCTTGCCCTCGGGCGCTCCGGCGTCGGTCCTCGGGTGGCCGCGGTCGCCCCCGCGCCCGTTGGCCTCGCGCTTCTGAGCGGCTAGGAACAGCGGTCTTCTGGCGGGCGTCATGGGATCAGCTCTTCAGGCATCGCGGCGGCCCGTCCTTCGTCCGTGAAATGGATGGTCGCACTCGTGCGATCCACGATAGCGGCGGAGGATATGCGGCTCACGGTACCCGACCCGGCGGCGCGTGAATCCGCCCGGCGGTCAGGCCCTCAGGCGGCGAATCGGCACCCCGAGATGCCCTCACGCGGCGAATCGATAACCCACGCCGGGATCGGTGCGGATGTAACGGCGCCCCTGAGCCGATCCCGGCGGCTCGATCTTGCGCCGCAGGTTGGCGATGTGGGCGCGGAGCACCTGTGTGTCCTCCCCGTAGCCCGACCCCCAGACCCCGACCAGAAGGTCGCGGTGGGTCATCAGCCGACCGCGGTTGCGGGCCAGGAGGGCGAGCAGGTTGAACTCGATCGGGGTGAGGTGGACCTCGTCCCCGGCCAGGCGGACGGTGTGCGAGGCCAGGTCCACCTCGAGCTCGCCGGTGACGATCCGCGTCTCCTCGCGCTCGGGCTCGATGCGGCGCAGGTTGGCCTCCAGGCGGGCGATCAGCTCGCGGGGACTGAATGGCTTGGTCACGTAATCGTCGGCCCCGGCGGCCAGCGCCCGCACCTTGGCCTCCTCGTCGCCGATCGCCGAGAGAACGATCAGCGGCATGTCGCTCCATTCCCGCAGCCGGCGGCAGACCTCGATCCCGTCCATGTCGGGCAGGACCAGATCGATGATCCCGGCATCGGGCAGCCGGACCGCGGCGACATCCAGCGCCTCCTCGCCGGTACTGGCCGGTACGGCCTCATAGCCGGCGTCGCGGAGGATCACCCGCAGGGCGCGGAGGATCTGGTGCTCGTCGTCGCAGACGAGGATGCGGGGGCGGGTGCCCGAGCTCAACGGCTGGCCTCGAGCGCCGGCTGGTCCTCGATGGGCAGCGAGATGACGAAGCTGGTCCCCTGGCCCGGCAGCGAGTCCACGGCGATGGTTCCGCCGTTGGCCTCGATGAAGCCCTTGGCGATGGCCAGCCCGAGTCCCGAGCCGGTCCAGGGCCCGGTGGCGGAGCGTCCGGCCCCGGTAGAAGGGCTCGAAGATCCGCTCGCGCTCGGCCGGGTCGATGCCGGGGCCCTGGTCGACCACGCTCACCACAACGCGGTCCCCGGCCCGGCGGGCATGCACCGAGACGGGCCGCTCGCCCGCGTACCGGCGCGCGTTCTCGAGCAGATTGGCCAGCGCTCGCTCGAGCTGGGCAGCGTCGGCGCGGATCTCCGGAACCGCCGGATCGATCGTCACCCGGAGCGGGGCTCCGGGGTAGCGCAGGCCCTCTCCCGCCGCGGCGACGAGGTCCTCGACCGAGACCCAGTCACTACGCGGAGCTGCCCCGCCGGCCTGAAGCCGTGATAAATCGAGCAGCTTGTCGACCAGCTCGGCCAGGCGCGTGGTCCCTCCTCGACCACCACGGCGCTGAGCTCCGTGCGCTCCGCGTCGCTGAGCGACGCGGTCCCAAGGGCGTGCCCGGCCACGACGACCGAGGTCAGCGGGGTGCGCAGATCGTGGGAGACGGCCCGCAGGAGCGCGGTCTTGACCTCATCGCTGCGGCGCAGAAGCGCCGTCTTGACCGCCTCGGCCTGCAGGGCGTCACGGCGCTGGGCGATGGCCACCAGCGCCTCCAGGGTCGGAGCCACCGCGCGCGCAGGCGCTCCTCGGCATCCGGCGGAAGGTCGCGGGAGACGAGCAGGGTGGCGATCTGCTCGCCCGCGGCATCCCGCAGCGCCAGGGCCAGGCGGCGCGGATCCGGAGCGGCGATCCCGGGCTCAATCGCCGCGGCGCGCAGCCCCAGCCCCTCGGCCACCCGGCGGGCGGTGGTGGCCAGCGCCCGTTCGGTGCCCTCGCCACGCAGGAGCTCGCGGGCCAGCGCAGCGGCCAGGTCGGCTTCGGCCCTCCGGCCCTCGGCCTCCAGCGCGCGGGAGCGGGCCAGCTCGGCGATCGTCCCCGCGGCCAGGGCCACGAGTACGAACGCGGCCAGCGCCGCCCAATCCCCGCTGTGGGCGACCAAGCTCCCCGGTCGGGGGGAGGTGGAAGAAGTTGAACGCCAGCGCGCTGAGCAGTGCGGTGAGGACGCCGAGGCCAAGGCCCCAGTAGGTGGCCACGAGCAGCACGGCGGGAAGGTAGACGACGCTCGAGCGAGACAACCGGGGCGAGGTGGCTGAGCGGATAGATGGCCAGGGTGGCCACCGTCACCGCCACCACGGTCGCGAGCACGCCTCCCGCCGCGCTCGGTCGCGTGCCGCGCAGCGCTCCGGTGGAGCGCGGGGGCCTCCACGGAGCTGCCGATCCGCCGGCCCAGGCGGCGCCACGCCCGGACCCGGGGGGCGGTCATCAGAGCCTAGGCTCCCCCGTAGGAGGCCGGAGGCGTCCCGGCCGATCGATATGTGGCGATCTGCGCGAGCAGGGCGCTGGGGCTGGTGCCGCCGAGAACCCGCAGCCGGGGCAGGCGGTAGCTGTCAGTCGCCGGTCCGGCCCAGCCCGGGACGACTGTGGTCGAGCCGACGAACCCAGCCGCCTTCACCTCGTCGATAACCGTGGCGTTGTAGTGGCCCGACGGGTAGCAGAACCAGTTGACCGGGACGCCGTAGCGGCGGCGGAGGATCTGGCGGGCGGTGATGACCTGGTAGTGGAGTGCGGTGCTGTCCAGGGTGATCAGGTCGGCGTGGCTGATCCCCTGCGTGTCGAGCTCCCAGCCGGCGCTGATCAGGCCCCGGACCTGCGCATCGGTAAGGCCACCCTGCGAGGGGGGGAGCCCGCTGAGCTGGATGTTCTCGTCGGCCACCCATCCCAGTCCGGTGCAGGACGGGCAGCGCCGCGGTGTACTGGGAGCGGTAGCCGTTGTCGAAGGTGAGGACGATCGGCTTGCCCGCGGGCAGACGGGCACCGTGCTGCCAGTAGGCCCGGAGCTGATCCAGGGTGACCGGATGCCAGCCGCCGGCCTTCAGCGCCTGCATCTGGGCGGCAAATTCGCCGGCCGGCACGTACAGGCCCGGGAAGGGGGCGCCGGCCGGGGGCGGAGCGATCACGTGGTACATGAGGATCGGGACCGAGGCGGTGCCCGGCCGGCCGGTGGCCGGCCCGAGCCCGGCCGCCGTCGACTCCCCGCGCGGGTGGCCCCGGGCTCCGCCCGGGCGTCCGCGATGACGCGAACCGGCCGCGCTGCGCTGCGAGCGCTGCGCGCCGCTCGGCGCCTTCGCCCCGCCGCCACCCGAGGAGGCCACGGCGACCCCGGCCAGGACGACCACCAGCAGCAGCACTCCGGCCGCACTCAGCCGGCGGCGGGCCTGCCGGCGCCGCCGCGCCTGCGCACGGTCGGATGCTCGCCGGTGCGGTTGCTCTGAGTCCATCTCAGACCGAGCGTATAGATTGCCACGGCGTTGTCTGAGGCCGCAGCTCACCAGACCATCACGCGGGCCGGAGTTCGTCTGGCCATCGTCTCCGACGGCGACCCGGCGGCGCCGACAGTCATCCTCATCCACGGCTATCCCGACACCAAAGAGGTGTGGCGGCCGGTGATGGACCTGCTCGCCTCCGATTTCCACGTCGTCGCCTACGACGTCAGGGGGGCGGGAGCCTCCAGCGCCCCGCGCGGTCCGGCCGCATACGGCTTTGACGAGCTCCGCGCCGACTTCGAGGCGGTGTGCGACGCGCTCGCCCCGGGACGTCGGGTCCACCTGGTCGGCCACGACTGGGGCGCCCTCCAGGGCTGGGAGTTCGCCACCGCGGAGGCGATCGACGCGAGGCTGGCCTCCTTCACCGCCCTGGCCGGGCCGGCGCTCGGCCACGTCCTTGCCGCCACCCGCGAGCCGCTGCGCCGCGGCCGCGTGCTGAAGTCACTCGACCGGCTGCGCCGCTCCTGGTACGTCCTGCCGCTACTGGCGCCCGGCGGGCCGACCCTGGTCTGGCGGGTCCTCTTCAGTCGTGAGCGATGGGCGCGGACGCTCGAAGTGGTGGAGCGGATTCCCGTCGACGACGAGTTCCCGGCCGCCACCCTGAGCGCGGACGGCCGGCACGGGGCCAACCTCTACCGGCGCAACATCCCGTCTCGGGTGCTGCGCCCGGCCGCGCTGCCTCCCGCGCGGGTGCCCGTGCAGATCATCGTGCCCAGCGGCGACCGGTTCATCTCCGAGTCCTACTACGACTCGGCCGAGCGGATCGCTCCCGGCCTGCGCCGCCGCACTGTCCAGGGCTCGCACTGGGCCCAGCGCGCGCGACCCCGGGTGGTGTCCCACTGGATCAAGGAATTCGCCGACGAGGCCGAGGCGGGCCGCGTCACACCGGGCCGGCGCTGGCGCCGCGGGGGCGGGCTCGAGCAACTTCGCGGCCGCCTGGCCCTGGTCACCGGGGCGGGAAGCGGGATCGGGCGCGCGGCGGCGGCTGCCCTGGCCAACCGGGGCGCGCGGGTGCTGCTCCTGGACCGCGACGAGGCGGCGCTCGACCGGGCCGCGGAGGCCATCGCCGGGTCGCGGCCGCTGGTCTGCGACGTGGGCGATGCCGAGGCCATGCAGAGCCTGGCCATGCTCGTGCTCGAGTCCGAGGGAGTGCCCGACGTCGTCCTCAACAACGCCGGGATCGGGGTGGCGGGCGGCTTCCTCTATACCGAGGCCGAGGACTGGCGGCGGATCGTCGACGTCAACCTGCTCGGCGTGGCCACCGGCTGCCGGCTGTTCGGGCGGGCCATGGTGCTGCGCGGGGAGGGGGGTCACATCGTCAACACGGCGTCGGCCGCGGCGTTCATGCCCAGCCGCTCGCTTCCGGCCTACGCCGCCACCAAGGCGGCCGTGCTGAGCCTGACCGAGAGCGTCCGGGCCGAGCTGGTGCCGTTCGGGATCGGCGTCACCGCGGCGTGCCCCGGCGTGATCGCCACCAACATAACCCGCGCGACCAGCTACGTGGGCCGCTCCGCAGCCGATCAGACGCGGCTGGCCGACCAGGTCACCAAGCTCTACGCGCGGCGCAACTTCACCCCCGAGCGGGTGGCAGCCGAGATCCTCAGGGCGATCGGCGAGGACCGGCCCGTGGCCGTGATCACACCGGAGGCCAAGCTGATGCGCGCGATCTCGCGGGTCTCGCCGGGGTTGGCGCGCCGGCTCGCGGCCATGGACGCGCTGCCGGTCTAGTCGGGACCCGCCCGCCGCGGGCGATGTGTGAAGGAGTCAGTCGCGGGGTGGCGAACGCAGCACCATGCTCCTCAAGCGCCGCCCGCCGGGCATCTCCACCCAGGCTCCCGACGTGCTCACCGGGTTCGAGCACCTCGAGCCGAGCGCCATCGCCGTCGTGCGCTGGCTGAACGCCAACAAGATCGATTACGTGCTCGTCGGGCCGGTGGCCCGGGCGATCCGCGGGGAGGCGGGCCCGGCCGGGCCGGTGGGCATCGTCCCGGCTCCGTACGGGCGTAACTGGGAGCGACTCTGCACTGCGCTGATCGCCGAGCGCGCCGGCCTGCGGACCCAGTCCGCGGTTCGCGGCCCGGGTGCGACGCCGGTGGCCACGCCGGTCAAATTGACCGTGGAGAAGCTGGCCCGCGGGCGCCGCTGGCTGCTGCGCTGCGGGAGCTACGACCTCGACATCGAGGGCCTGCCGCTCCCCGAGGGCGACTCGGCCGACGAGTCGACGCCGGGCTACCAGGAGCTGCTCTACGAGTCCGGCCGGTTCACGATCGCCGAAGCTGTCAGCGTCGAGGTCGCCGCCCCCGAGGATCTCGAGCACTACTCCCACGTGCGCCGGACGGGTACCGCGCCCGAATTCCGGGTCATGCGGACGAGTGCGGCCGAGCACCGCACGGCCTGATCACGCGCACCGGCTGACCGGGCGGCTGAGCGTGCCGGCCGGCCGCTCAGCTCTCGCCGGTACCCTCGGGGGGAATGTCACCCCGCCCCCGCACTGCTCTCGGCGGCGCCGCGGCCGGCGTCGCATTGCTCCTCGTCACCTGGTTCGCCGCCTTTCACATCCTTTTCCTCGAGCGGGCCGATCGCTCGATCCTCAACGGGTTCGACGGACTGCACCGCCCCCGGGTCGACCACCTGGCGCAGTTCATCGCCGGCCTGTGCGACCCCCAGCCGTACGTGTTCTTGGCTGCGATCCCGATCCTCGTCGCCTTGTTTCGCCGCCGGGCGCGGGTCGCGGTGATGGTTGGCGGAGTCATTCTGGGCGCCAACGTCACCACCCAGCTCCTGAAGCCACTGCTGGCCGCGCCGCGCGGGTCTGGCCCCCCCGGCCCCTTCATCAACCCGGCGTCCTGGCCGAGCGGGCACGCCACCGCGGTCATGTCCGCTGGTCCTGTGCGCGGTCATCGTCGCTCCGGCGCGGTGGCGAGGGGCGGTGGCCGCGGCGATGTCCGCGTTCGCGATCGCCGTCTGCTACTCGTTCTTGACCCTGGCCTGGCACTTCCCCAGCGATGTGCTCGGCGGCTTCGAGATCGCCGCCGTCTGGGCGTTGCTCGGAGTGGCCGTCCTGGGCTGGCTCGAGCAGCGCCGGCCGGCGATCAGACGAGCGCCGGGTGAGCGCCGCCGCGCCCGTGGCTCGGTGGCCGAAGCCCTGGCCCCGATGGCCCTGCTGATCCTGATCGCGCTCCTCGCCGCGGCGGTCATCGCGCTGGCCCGGCCCGTTTCCGTGGTCGACTACGCCAGCGCGCACAAGACGTTCATCGCCGGCGCGGCGGCGATCGCCGGCCTCGGCCTGGCTCTGGCCGCCGCGGCCACGGTGGCCCTGCGCCCGCGCTAGCCGTCGATCCGCGGGCCGAATGGAGCCGGGCGGCGGAAGGGGGAGGCGGGCGGCGGGCTACCGGTAGCGGCCAGGCTCCCAGAGGGGCTCGTCACCGCGGTTGGCCCCCCGGCTGAGGATGAAGAGCAGATCGGAGAGGCGGTTCAGGTAGCGGATCACCTCGGGGCTGACCTGCTCGCCGCAGGCCACGGCCAGCCGCTCGGCCCGCCGGCACACGGTGCGGCAGACATGAAGCTGAGCGGCCGCCGGGGTGCCGCCGGGCAGGACGAAGGACTTGAGCGCGGGCAGGTCGGCGTTCACCTCGTCACAGCGCTCCTCGAGCCAGGCGGTCTGCGCGGGGATCACCCGCAGGCGCTCCTTCTCGGAGTCGAGCGGGGCGGCGATGTCGGCCCCGACGTCGAACAGGTCGTTCTGGATTCGCCGCAGCCAGCCGGCGCAGACCGCGTCGAGATCCCCCCCGGCCAGCGCCAGTCCGAGCTGCGCGTTCAGCTCATCGACGGTGCCGTAGGCCTCGATGCGGGCGTCGGTCTTGGCCACCCGACTCATGTCGCCGAGGTGGGTCTCGCCGTCATCGCCGAGCCGGGTGTAGATCCGGGTCAGGTTGACCGTCATGAAACGGAGTTTAGGCCCGAACCTCCGGCGGCCACCGGGCGCGCGGTAGGATGCCCCCGTTCAAGGTCGGTGGCCATGGGAAGCCGGTTCGAGTCCGGCGCGGTCCCGCCACTGTGATCGGGGACGTCAGCCGCACACAAGTGCCACTGGCCGGTTCCGCCGGCCGGGAAGGCGCGGCTGATAGGCCCGTAAGCCAGGAGACCAGCCTCCGACCCCCATGCCGAATAACCCTCGCGGAAAGGGGTGGCCCTCATGTTGAAAAGCCGCAGACTCCTCCTCGGCAGCGCGATCGCCGCGCTGCTGCTCGTTCCCGCCGACGCGCTGGCCGGCGGAGCCACCGGCACCACCGTCACAGTGCGTGTGGAGGGCGCCAAGCGCACACTGCTCGCCCCCAGGGTCGTGCACACCCACGCCGGTTCCATCACCAAGGGCGGCGCGCCAGCAGGCAGCTGCCCGGCGAGCAGCGCGGCCGGTGCTCTGGACCGGGCCACGCACGGGGATTGGCAGGGCAAGGTGTTCTCCGGCACGCCGGGGATCTTCGTGACCTCGATCTTCGGGGAGAAGCCGACGGGGAACTACTACTGGACGATCTTCACCGATGGTCGCACGGCTCAGCAGGGCATCTGCGCGCTGAGGCTGCACCGGGGCGAGCAGCTCCTGTTCGCGGTCACGAATGGGAGCCGGTTCCCGATCGTGTTGAGCGGCCCGGCGCGGGTCAGCACCGGCCGGCCGTTCACGCTCACAGCGGTCTACTACCGGCCGACGACCAAGCACCGAATGGGGATCCGGACCCCGCTCGCCGGGGCCAGCGTCGGAGGCGGGACGACCAACCGGCACGGGCTGGTGACGCTCACCGCGCAGCACTCCGGGCGGCTCACCTTCACCGCCTCCAGGAAGGGCTATATCCGCTCCGCCCCGGTCACAGTCGCCGCCAGCTAACCGCTCGACGTCCCATGTCCCGCCGGGTTCGAACCGCATTCATCGCCTGGGCCGCCGCGGGCAGCATGGCCGGCGGCCTGGCCGGCTGCGGTCTCGGACCCGGACCCGGGACCGGCGGGGTGTCGCTGACCGTGACCCGGGACTTCGGCGGGCATCCGGTGGCGCTGGTCAAGCAGTCCCGCGTCCCCGGCTCCGAGACGGTCATGCGCGTGCTCGAGCGCCACTTCCAGGTCGGCACCCGCTACGGCGGAGGGTTCGTCCAGTCGATCGACGGGACTTCGGGCAACGCCGCGCAGACGGACTGGTTCTACTACGTCAACGGCGTTCAGGCCGCGCAGGGCGCAGCGACGACGGCCGTGCACCGGGGCGACCGGATCTGGTTCGACCTGCACGACTGGCACGCCACCGACTCGATTCCCGCCGTGGTGGGGTCCTTCCCGGCGCCGTTCGTCAACGGGGTGGCGGGCAAGCGGCTGCCCACGACGGTGGAATGCGCGCCCGAGGTGAGCTCGGCCTGCTCCCGGGTGGCCAAGGCCCTGAGCGCGGCCGGCGTGCCCGCGGCCAGTCAGCTCCTGGGGACCGGGTCGGGGCCGGACACGCTCGGCATCGTGGTCGCCCCGTGGCGGGATCTCGAGTCAGAGGTCGCGGCCAGCTACATCGAGCATGGTCCCGGGGCCAGCGGCATCTACGCCCGGTTCGCCGGACGGCACGGGAGCACGCTCGAGCTGCTCGACCCCGACGGCCAGGTGGTCCGCACGCTCGGTGCCGGAGCCGGGCTGGTCGCGGCCACGGCCGACAGCACCTCGGCTCCCACCTGGCTGATCACCGGGACTGATGTGGCCGGCGTGGACGCCGCCGCCCGCGCGCTCAACGCCGGCGCGCTGCACGATCGCTTCGCCCTGGCCGTGAGCGGGGCTGAGCAGATCCCGATCCCCATGCCAGGGGGCCGGTTGAGCTACCGGCGCCGCTCCTCGCCGCTGCACAGCGCCGGCGCGGGCGCGGGGGCCGGCTTCTGCCTCGCGCTGGCCCTGGCCGCGCTGATGCTGTCTAACCCGATCGCCCTGGCCGCGGTCGCCGTGAGCGTGGCCGCGGCCGCGCTCGCCGCCGGCGTCGGTCCCGAGCTCGCTCGGACCGCCCGCTTCGCGCTCCCCTTCGCCCTGGCCATCGCGGTCCTGAACGCGCTGGTCACGCGCAACGGGCTGACCGTGATCATCCGGCTCGGGAACCTGCCCCTGCTCGGCCACACCGATGTGACGCTCGAGGCGACCGTGTACGGACTCGTCCTCGGCCTGCGCGCCGCGGTGGTGATCGCCTGCGGCGCCCTGTACACGGTGGCCGTCGATCCCGACGAGCTGCTCGCCGTGCTGCGTCCGCTGTCCTTCCGCTCTGCGCTGACCGCGACCCTGGCCACCCGGCTGGTCCCGGTGCTGCTGCGGGATTCGCAACGGCTGGCCGAGGCCCAGCGCTGCCGGCCCGGGTCCGCGCCCTCGCGCGCCACGCTGCTGCGCGCGGCCAGCTCCGGGGTCCTCGACCGAGCGCTCGACGTGGCCGCGGTGCTCGAGGTTCGCGGCTACGGCGCCGCCGGCCCGCGGCCTCCGGACGTCAGCGACCCTGGAACCGTCACGATCTCGCCTTCGCCGCCGCCGCGCCCGTCATCGTCGGGCTGGGTGTGCTCGGGGGCCCGGGAGGACTGGCCGGGTTCTCGGCCTATCCCGGCCTGCATGTCGCGGCCGGCCCCGGCGCGTGGGCCGTGGCCGTCCTGGTGGCCGTGGCCGCGCTGGCCCCCTTCGCCGACCGTCGGGGGATCGGGCGATGAGCCTGCTCGAGTTCGACCGGGTCAGCTACGCGTACCCGGGCGCGGGCGCGCCCGCCCTTGTCGACGTCAGCCTGAGCATCGAGCCGGGCGAGCTCGTCGTAGTGGCCGGCGCCTCGGGGGCGGGGAAGTCGAGCTTCGTGCGCGCGGCCTGCGGCCTGGTGCCCCATTTCCACGGGGGCACCTTCGCCGGGCGGGTCACGGTGGCCGGCCTCGACACGCGCGAACACGGTCCCGGCCGGCTCTCGGCTGCCGTCGGCACGCTGTTCCAGGACCCCGAGACCCAGGTGGTCATGGGGACCGTGCGAGCCGAGCTGGCCTTCCCGCTCGAGAACCGCGGCCAGCCGCCGGCGGCGGTGGCCCGGAGCGTCGAGGAGATCGCCCTGGCCCTGCGGATCGCGCACCTGATGGAGCGCTCGACCAGCGAGCTATCGGGCGGGGAGCTGCAGCGGGTCGCGCTCGGCGCGGCGCTGGCCGGACACCCGCCGCTGGTGGTGCTCGACGAGCCGACCTCGCAGCTGGACCCGGTGGCCGGCGATGAGCTCCTCGGGCTGCTGCGGCGCTTCAACGAGGACTTCGACACCGCAGTCGTCCTCTGCGAGCACCGCCTCGAGCGCTGCCTCGGCCCGGCCGACCGGGTGATCGCCTTCGCCGAGGGGCGCCTGGTCTGCGACAGCTCGCCGCAGCGGTTTCTCGACTGGGCCGGGAGCGCGGCCCCGGCGCTCCAGACGCCGGGCGCGCGGCTGCTGGCCGGGCTCGGACACGCGCCGGTGGCCGGCGTCAAGCGGGCCCGGGCCGCGCTGCGCAGCGCGGGAGCGCTGCCCGAGCGCGAAGCTGGCCCGGCCGCGAGCGCCGCCCGCGAGCGGCGGCGCGGACGCCCGGAGCCGGCTCTCGAGTTCCGCGGCGTCTGGCATGAGCTGCGCGCCGGGCCGGCGATCCTGCGCAACCTCGACTTGCGCATCGACCCCGGCGAGCGGGTGGCTCTGATGGGGCGCAACGGAGCGGGCAAGTCGACCCTGCTCCGGCATGCCGCCGGGCTGCTCAGCCCGACGCGCGGGAAGGTCGCCGCGGCCGGGCGGGTCGCGCTGCTGCTGCAGAACCCGAACGATTACCTGGTCCACGAACGGGTGGCCGACGAGGCGCCGGCGCTCGCCCTGACGCGGGCCGGGCTCGATCCGGGGGTGTTTGCCGATCGGCATCCGCGGGAGCTCTCGGGCGGCGAGCGCCAGCGCCTGGCCCTGGCCGTGGTCCTCGGGGACGGAACCGATGGCGCGGCGGTGCTCGCCCTGGACGAGCCGACCCGGGGAATGGACCGGGCCGACAAGGCCGCCCTGGCCCGGATGCTGTCCGGCCTGGTCGAGAGCGTGCTCGTCGCCACCCACGACCCCGAGTTCGCGGCCGCCTTCGCCGACCGGGTGATCCTCCTGGCCGACGGCGGGGTGATCGCCGACGGCCCGGTGGGCGAGGTGCTGTCCGGCGGGAGCTACTTCGCCACCGAGACGGCCCGGATTCTGGGCGGCTGGGAGAACGTCCTCACGCCCGAGCAGGCGCTCGATCGCCTGGCCCGGCCGGCTCCGCGGCCGTCGGAGGTGACAGCGTGAGCTGGCAGCTCGGCGCATTCCTGCTCCTCGGCGCCGCCCTGGCCGCAGGCTTCGCATGGTATGAGCGGGTGCGCCCCGACGCGCGGATCGTCGCCCTGGTCGCCACCATGGCCGCGTTCGCCGCCCTCGGCCGGGTGGCCTTCGCGGCCGTGCCCAACATCAAGCCGACCACCGACATCGTGCTCGTGTCGGGTTACGCGCTCGGCGGCGGCCCGGGCTTCGCCGTCGGGGCGCTGGCCGGCCTGGCCTCGAACTTCTTCTTCGGACAGGGGCCGTGGACCCCCTGGCAGATGGCCGCCTGGGGTGCCACCGGGATGATCGGCGCCGGCCTGGCCTTGGTCACCGGGATTCGGAGCCAGCCCCCCCGCATCGGCCGCGTGACGCTGGCCGTGGTCTGCGGGCTGGTCGGGTTCGCCTTCACCGTCGTGCAGGACGTGGGGGATTGGGTGACCTACAGCGATCACAGCTGGACACAGCTGGCGGCCTACGTCGGCCAGGGACTCGGCTTCGACGCCATCCATGCCACCGGCTGCGTGGTTTTCGCGCTGCTCCTGGGACCGTCGCTGATCCGCTCCATGCAGCGCTTCGCTCGTCGTCTTGACGTGCGTTGGGTTGCGCCCGGGGCGGCCTTCCCGCTGCTCGCCGGGCTGAGCGCGCTGGCCGTCCTGATCCCGGGGCTGAGGGCCCCGGCCGCCGCCCGGGCGGCCGGGAGCACCGGTAGCGCGATCGCCTACCTGCAGCGGGCCGAGAATCCCGACGGCGGCTTCGGCGCCGCCCCCGGGCAAGCCTCGGCCGGTCTCTATTCGGGCTGGGCGGCGCTCGGCCTGGCCGCCGCCGGGCATGACCCGTTGCGGATCTCGCGTGGACCCGACAGCGTCATCGCCTACACCCGGGCCAGGACCACGGGCTCGCTCGACACCGGCTCGCTGGAGCGCACGATCCTGGTCGTGCGGGCGGCTGGGCTCTCGGTCACGCGCTTCGCCAGTCGCGACCTGATCGCCATGCTCGAGCAGCGCCTGCGCGGGAATGGCTCGCTCGGCGGCACGGTCAACCTGACCGCGTTCGGCCTGCTGGCCCTGCGCAGCGCCGGCGTGGCTCCCCCCGCCCCGATGGCTGGCTGGCTAGCCAGCCAGCAGGATCGCGACGGCGGTTATGGCTTCGCCGGCGCCGGGCCCGGCGCGAGCAGCGACAGCGACGACACGGGGGCGGTGCTCGAGGCCCTGGGCGGTCAGCCCGGGGCGGGTGTGGCCCGGGCGCGGGCTCGGGCGGTGCGCTACCTGCGCGGCCACCAGGACGGCGACGGCGGTTTTCCCTCTCAGCCCGGGATGGGCTCGAACGCCCAGTCGACCGCGTGGGCGGTGCAGGGCCTCCTCGCCGCGGGCGTCGACCCATGGACGCTGCACCGGGCCGGCGCCCCCTCACCCTTGAGCTACCTGGAGTCGCTGGTCGGCTCCGACGGCGCCGTGGCCTACGCCCGCGGGCAATCCCAGACGCCGGTGTGGGTGACCGGCGAGGCGCTGATGGCGCTCGAGGGAAAGCCTCTGCCGCTGGCCCCGCTGACCCTCCCCAAGTCCCCGGCGACTCGAGCTGCGGTGGGGCGGGCCCGCCACCGAGACCGGTCAGCGCACGGCGTCCACCACCGGGGACGGCGCCGAGTCCGGGGGCGCCTGCGCCCGGCCAGGGCCGAGGCGCCGGCGGTGCCCGCCCTGACCGGGGTTGCCGGTCTGGCCACCGCGGTGCTGTTGGCGCCGATGGGGCTGGGCTGAGCCGATCGGGCCGGGCTGCACGAGCAGCCGCATCAACCCGGCAATCGATACGCTGCGCGCCGCATGAGGATCGGAGTCCCCAAGGAGACGACCGAGGGCGAGCGCCGCGTGGCCATGGTGCCGGAGGTGGTGACCCAGCTGAACCCATCGGCCGGCGGTCTGGAGATCCTGGTGCAGCGCGGAGCGGGCGCCGGGGCGCTGATCCCCGACAGCGCCTACGAGGAGGCGGGGGCGAGCCTGGTCGACGATGCCGGGCAGGCGCTGGGCGCCGATGTGGTCATCAAGGTTGCAGCTCCCAACGCCGAGGAGACGGCGCGGCTGGGGGCCGACAGCGTCCTGATCGCCTTCCTCGGACCGCTGACCAACGGTGAGGGGGTCAAGGCGATCGCGGCCACCGGCGCGACCAGCTTCGCTCTGGAGGCGGTGCCGCGGATCAGCCGTGCCCAGTCGATGGACGCGCTGTCCTCGCAGGCCAACATCTCGGGTTACCGCGCCGCCCTGATCGGCGCGCAGGAGCTCGGCCGCTACTACCCGATGCTGATGACCGCGGCGGGCACGATCCGGCCGGCCACGGTGCTGGTCCTCGGCGCCGGCGTGGCCGGCCTGCAGGCCATCGCCACCGCCCGCCGGCTCGGGGCCGTGGTCCAGGGCTTCGATGTCCGGGCCGCGGTCAAGGAGCAGGTCGAGTCACTCGGGGCGCATTTCCTCGAGTTCGACCTGGGTGGCGACCTGGAGGGGGAGGGGGGCTACGCCAAGCAGTTGACCGAGGAGCAGCAGCAGCGCCAGCAGGAGCTGATGGCCGAGGCGATCGGGAAGGTCGACGTGGTCATCACCACCGCGCTGGTGCCAGGCCGCCGAGCCCCGATCCTGGTCACCGAGAAGGCGGTCGAGCTGATGAAGCCCGGCTCGGTGATCGTCGACCTGGCCGGGGAGTCGGGGGGCAACTGCGAGCTCTCTGAGCCCGGGGAGTCGGTGATCCGCCACGACGTCAAGATCCTCGCCCCGCTCAACGTCCCTTCGACGATGGCCGAGCACGCCTCGCAGCTCTACGCGCGCAACATCCAGGCCCTGCTCGGGCTGATGATCTCGGAGGAGGGCACGCTCGAGCTCGACTTCGACGATGAGGTGATCGCCGGCGCGTGCATCACGCGGGGCGGCGAAATCGTCCACGAGGGCGCCAAAGCCGCGGCCGGCGCGGCCGCGTAGGGCCCGTAAGGAGGTCTCTGCAACATGGACAGACTGGTCATCGACATCGCCGTGCTGGTCCTGGCCGGGTTCGTCGGCTTCGCGGTCATCTCGAAGGTGCCCAACACGCTGCACACGCCGCTCATGTCGGGCACCAACGCGATCCACGGGATCGTCGTGCTCGGCGGCCTGCTGCTGATGGCCGACTCGAGCGGCTTCCTGGAAAAGCTCCTGCTGGTCATCGCCGTGGCCTTCGGCACGATCAACGTGATCGGCGGCTTCCTGGTCACCGACCGGATGCTCGGCATGTTCAAGGCCAAGGACCCGCCCAAGGCGGAAGATTCCGACGCGGAGGCGCGGCGGCGGGTGAGCCTGGCCACGATTTTCCTGCAGTGACCAACTTCATCGACGCGGCCTACATCCTCGCCTTCGGGCTGATGATCTACGGGATGAGCGGCCTGACCGGGCCGCGGACCGCGGTTCGGGGCAACCAGATCGCCGCCGCCGGCATGGCCGTGGCCGTGGTCGCCACCCTGCTGCGCCAGGGGAATTCAACGGCTCGGGGACGGTGATCCTGATCATCGTCGGGCTGGCCATCGGCACCGCGGTCGGGCGTGCCCGCGGCGCGCAACGTGAAGATGACTCAGATGCCCCAGATGGTGGCGCTGTTCAACGGCGTCGGCGGCGGGGCGGTGGCCCTGATCGCCTGGGTCGAGTACCGACACCACTTCGGGGGTGGCTGGCCGCTGCGCTCGGAGGCGTTCGAGCTGTTCGGGGCGATCGTCGGCTCGATCTCCTTCTGGGGGTCGAATATCGCCTTCGGCAAGCTCCAGGAGATCCTCCCCGGGCGGCCGATCAAGCTGGCCGGCCAGTCGGCCATCAACCTCGTTCTGCTGCTGATCTGCGTGGTCAGTGCCGTGATCCTGGCCGCGGGTACGCACTCCCAGGCCCTGTTCATCCTCGGCATCCTGCTCGCCGCGGCGATGCTCGGCAACATGCTCGTGCTGCCGATCGGCGGCGCCGACATGCCGGTGGTCATTTCGCTACTGAACGCGTTCACCGGGCTCTCGGCGGCGGCCACCGGCGTGGCGCTGTCCAACCCGGTGATGATCGTGGCCGGGATGATCGTCGGCGCCTCGGGCACGATCTTGACCGACCAGATGGCCAAGGCGATGAACCGATCGGTCCCGGCGATCGTCGCCGGCGGCTTCGGGGGAGCGGTGGCCGCGCCAACCGGCGGGGCGGGGGAGACCGGGGGGACGGTCCGCTCGACCAGCGCCGCGGACGTGGCCATCCAATTCTCCTACGCCCGCCAGGTGGTGATCGCGCCCGGCTACGGCTTGGCCGTGGCCCAGGCCCAGCACGCCGTGCGTGAGCTCGAGCGGGCGCTCGAAGCCAAGGGCGTGGAGGTCAAGTACGCGATCCATCCCGTGGCCGGCCGCATGCCCGGGCACATGAATGTGCTCCTGGCCGAGGCCGACGTGCCCTATGACCTGCTCAGGGAGATGGACGACATCAACCCCGAGTTCAGCCGGACCGACGTGACGCTGGTCATCGGCGCCAATGACGTGACCAATCCGGCGGCCAAGAACGAGCCCGGGAGCCCGATCTACGGTATGCCGATCCTCGAGGTCGACAAGTCCGGCGCGGTGATCGTGCTCAAGCGCTCGATGGCCTCGGGCTTTGCCGGAATCGACAACCCGCTGTTCTACGACCCGAAGACCACGCTGCTGTTCGGCGACGCCAAGGCCTCGGTGAGCGAGGTCACGGCCGAGGTCCAGGCGCTGTAGGATGCCGCGAGCACCATGGACCCGAACCGTCTGACCGCGATACCGATCTTCTCCGAGCTCTCGGAGGCCGAGGCCAATCGCCTGGCCACGTTCGCCACCGAGACCAGCGCCGCCGAAGGCCAGATCCTCATGAAGGAGGGCGACTACTCGGTCGAGCTGATCGCCATCGAGGAGGGCACCGCCGACGTGCTGCAGGGAGGCAAGAAGGTCGCCTCGCTCAAGGCCGGTGACCTGATCGGCGAGATGGGCCTGCTCGAGCACCGCCCGCGCAACGCCGACGTGATCGCGAGCTCACCTATGCGGCTGATCAAGCTCACCCACTGGGAGATCCGCCGCATGTCCGAGGAGACCGTGGAGCGGATCAAGGCGCTGATCGAGGAGCGCAAGAAGGCCGGGGTGGCCGACCCGGCCAGCTCCGGGAGCTGAGCCTCCCGCCCGGCGCGGCCGCGCGGTACAGCGCGGGGCGCCGCGCGCATCTCTCAGCGCGGGCCGTCCAGGCTTCGGATTGCGGCAAGTTGTCTGCGCTCACGCTGCGCTGAGCGCCCGAGGGCGGTCTTGAGGCCGATGCGGGAGATGAAGGTGACGGTCTGTGAGAACCGGTCCAGCTGGGCCCGCCGCGTCCCGAGCCGCCGCGCCACCGTCTCCTGCCGGCCCTGGGCCAGGCGGAGAAAGGGCTCACCGCCGAAGGCCGGATCGGTCGAATGGGCTCCGGCGTGCAGGACTCGGGCCGAGGGCCAGAACCAGGTCGAGATCCCCGCGGCGCTCGCCCTGAGCCCCAGATCCATGTCCTCGCCATACATGAAGATCGATTCGTCGAACGGTCCCAGCGCTCGGAGCGTGGCCGTCCGGGCCACGAGCGCCGCCCCGACCGCCCAGCCCACCGGCCGCGGACGGCGGCTCCGCCACGGCGCCAGCGCCGGGGCGGGCAGCAGGGCCGGGGGAACGACGGCTCGGACCAGCTCGGCCACGGACGCCGGAGCCGGATGGGCCGTCTCCTGCCGGGTCCCGTCGAGATTCAGGGCGAGCGGAGCCAGCAGGCGCGCAGGACGGTCGGTTCGGAGCGCCTCGCGAGCCAGGCCGAGCAGGGAGCGATCGACCAACTCCACGTCCGGATTGAGCAGCACCGTGACCGGGGTCATCACGTCATCAAGGCCGCGGTTGCAGGCGCGCCCGAAGCCCAGGTTCTCGGCCAGCGGGATTACCCGGACATTCGCCTGACCCTCAGCCACGGCCAGGCTCTCATCGGTGGAGGCTGAGTCGACGACGATCATCGTCGCCTCAGGCAGGTGGGCGTCGCGCGAGGCGATCAGCCGGGCCAGCTCAGCCGCCGAGTTGTGCGAGACGGTGAGCAGCGTGATGTCCGGGGCGTCCAGCGCTGACCCGGATCCGGGTTGGCGGCGCAGCGGCATCAGGGCATCGTGAAAGCCCCGGCGAGTCTGGCCGACGGTGAACATCCGCTCGACTCGGGATCGCCCGGCGGCGCCCATCTCCCGAGCCCGATCGGGATCGGCCAGGACGCGAGCCAGAGCCCGCGCTCCGGCCCGGGCGTCCCCCGGGGAGTAGAGCTCTCCGCAGGTCTCATCGACGATCTCCCGGGGTCCGGCGGCGTCGGGGACCACGACTGGGCGCCCGGAGGCCATGGCTTCGACGATCGCGATCCCGAACGGCTCCGCGGGAGCACAGTGCAAAAGACAGGATGCGAGCTCGAGCGGCCCCCGGGGATCAGCCGCCGGCCCGGGAAAGCTGACCGCTCCCCGGAGGTCGTCGCGGGCTGAGCGCTCACGCAGCTCATCGACAAGGGGCTCGTCATCGGTGACCGGAGCTCCGACCACGCTCAGGGAGAGCCGCGGAACCGCCTCCCGGGCCAGGGCGATGATCTCGAGGGCGAGGTCGGGCCGCTTCCACGCCGCCAGCGCGCCCAGTAGCACCGCCGAGGGTGTGGCCGGGGGCTCTCTGAGCCCTGCGAACAGGTCGGGGTCGACCCCGGGAGCGATGATGCGAACGTTCTCGCCCAGCCTGCCTCGGGGGTCGAGGTCGGCGTGCACCGCGTGCGAGGGGACCGTGGTCAGCGCAGCTCTCCTGGCGACGAGCCGGACGACGGCCGCGACGCCCGGGCTGGGGAGAAAGTCGTGGTGGGCGAACGCGAACGGGGTGCCGGCGGGTAGGGCGAGGGCGGCGATCCCGCTCCGCATCCCCCAGCCGATGATCAGCTCGGGGTCGAGATCTCGGGCGAGACGCCGCAGCTCGATGGCATGGGCGCCGAGCGCGGTGGCGGCGTCCACACGCCGGCGGGCCCCGCCCCGAGCCCGCAGCCCCCGCGCCGGGAGGCTGACGGTCGTGAGTCCGGCGCCCGCTGCGGCCGTGGCCAGGGGACCGGGCGGGCAGGCCAGCACCGCCACCCCGTCGAGGGCCGTCGCCGCGGCCAGGAGCACGCGCTCCGCACCACCGAACGACCCCGAGTAGCTGACGAACAGGTAGCTCACAGGTAGCTCAGGGGTTTGCCGAGGACTGGCGGGTCATCAGAGCGCTCGGATTATGTCGGCGCTCTCGGAATGTGTCGGCGCGTTCTGATAAGTTGCCGCTCGCCGAATCCCCAGACAGCCGCCCTGGGGAGCGGGGAGCCCAAGTAGTTGGGGCGAGTCCCGTGGTGATCTGCGAGAAGCGCTCATCGGAGCGCCAGCCCGTCAGCTAACCCCGTAGGCCGAACAGGCAACCCCCCGGTTTTCTGCAAGTCCGCATTCAGCGGTGCCCCTCCACGTGTCCATATCCAGCAGCTTCCCCTACCCGAACGTGTGCAACCCGGCACGAATTCCGGCCTACGCGCGGGCAGGGGTCGAACGCTACCCGCGATGAGCTTGTTGCGACGCCTCACCTTCACCTTCCTGATCGCGCTGCTCGCGCCGGCCGGGGTGGCGGCCGCCAACTCCGGTGGCGCCGGCCTGGTCGGACCCGGCAACACGCGCGGGATCGTCCAGACCAAGGGCGTGCGCTCCGTGTTCACGCGGACGCTGCGCAAGGGCCAGCACGGCGCGGATGTGCGCACGCTGCAGTCCTGGCTGACCGACGTCGGCTACGCCGTCCCCGACACCGGCTATTTCGGCCCGATGACCAAGGCGGCGGTCAAGCGCTACCAGATCGCCCACGGGCTGCTCCCGGCCAGCGGAGCGGTCGGCCGCCGCACGGCGGCCGCTCTGCAGGCCGCGGTCAAGCAGGCGGCCAAGGGCAGCGAGCGTCGGCCGGGCGCCGGCTCGACGAGCACCGCGGGCCTGGTCTTCCCGCTCAAGCCGCTCTCCCGCGTGCTGGCGCCGAAGGCCTGGACGCTCGACCAGGGCATCGACATCGGCACGGTCAACAACGCCTGCGGCAGCCAGGTCACCGAGGTGGCGATGGCCCCGGGAACGATCGTCCAGGAGGGGATCGGCGGCTTCGGCCCGGACGCCCCGATCATCAAGGTCTCCAGCGGGGCCTACAAGGGCCGCTACATCTACTACGGCCACGCCGCCCCGGCGCTGGTGCCGGTCGGCGCGCACGTGACCGCCGGGCGAGCCGATCGCCGAGGTCGGCTGCGGCGACGTCGGGATCTCCTCGGGCCCGCACATCGAGATCGGGATCAGCGCTCCGGGCGGGCCTCCGTGCTGCCCCGGCTACCAGGAGACCTCGCCGGCCTGGTACGACGTGGTCCTCGGCCTGTACCGGCAGGCCGGCGGCTAGCCGCGCCGCTAGCGCCATCCGCGCCCGGAGCGGCCGCCAGGCCCTGGCCGCCGACGGCTATCTTGCCGGGCATGCTGAACCGCGAGCAGGCGCTCGAGACGCTCGCCCGCGAGCACGTTCGACGTCGTGGTGATCGGCGGCGGGATCACCGGTGCCGGCGTCGCGCTCGACGCCGCCTCGCGCGGCTACAGCGTGGCCCTGCTCGAGCAGGCCGACTTCGCCTCCGGCACGAGCAGCCGCTCCTCGAAGCTCGTCCACGGCGGCCTGCGCTACCTGCAGAACTTCGACCTCGGGCTGGTCCGCGAGGCGCTGCTCGAGCGCCAGCTGATGGTCAGCCTGGCCCCGCACCTGGTCCGGCCGCTGCCGCTGGTGGTGCCCGCGTTCGACGGCGCCCGGCCGGACCGGCTGATGGGCATCGGCCTGAACATGTACGACGTCATGGCGGCGCCGTCGCTGCGGGCCCGGCGCAGCGCCCGCCGCGGCGGGCCCGCGAGCCGCGGCGAGGCCGACTGGAGCCCGGCCCGCCACCGGGTGATCTCGGGCGAGGAGGTGACCGAGCTGCTGCCCGCGCTGGCCGCCCGGCAGCCCGACCGGCGGCTACCTGTTCTACGACTGCCAGACCGACGATGTCCGCCTCGTCCTCACCGTGCTCGGCGAGGCCGAGCGCTTCGGCGCGATCTGCGCCAACCGGCTGGAGGTGACCGAGCTGCGACGGCGACGACTCGGGCCGGCGGGCGTCACCGTGCTCGACGGCGAGAGCGGGAGCGAGTTCGTGGTCCGGGCCGACAACGTGGTCAACGCCACCGGCGTGTGGGCCGACCGGATCCGTCCCGAGGAGCTCCACTCCGAGGCCGAGGTACCGCGGATCCGCCCCAGCCGCGGCACCCACATCACGCTGCGCCACGAGGACCTGCCGCTGATGGCGGGCGCGATCGTGCCCGCCGGCGAGGGGCGCTCGATCTTCGCCCTGCCCTGGCTGGGGCGCAGCCTGATCGGGACCACCGACAACAACTACGAGGGCGACATCGAGCACGTCCAGCCCTCGCCCGGGGACATCGACTACCTGCTGGCGCGCGGTCAACGAGTTCTTCGGCACCGACGCTCGGCCGCCGGCAACGTGACCGGCGGCCTACGCCGGCGTGCGGCCGCTGATCTCCACCGGCGACAGCAAGCAAGTCGGTCGACATCTCGCGCAAGGCCGAGCTGTATGAGACCTCGAGCGGGCTGATCACGATCACCGGCGGCAAGCTGACCACCTGGCGGCGGATGGCCAAGCTGGCCGTCGACCGGCTGGTCGAGCGCGACGGCCGCCAGGCGCCGTGCCGGACCCACGAGATCCCGCTCGGCGCGCCGGTCGACCCGGACGCCCTGCCGCGGGTGCGAGGGAGTTCCGCGAGGCCTCCTACCGGCAGCTCGCCGCCCGCTACGGCCATGCCGCCGAGCGGGTGCTCGACACGGCGGCCGAGCGCGCGGCGAGCTGGCCCAGCCGATCGTCGACGGGCTGCCCGACCTGCTGGCCGAGGCGCCGTTCTCGGCCCGCAACGAGCAGGCGCGCAGCGTCGGCGACGTGCTGCTGCGGCGCACCCGCCTCGGCCTGCTGGCCGCCCGAGAGCTGTGCGCGCCCGGTAACGAGGCGCCCGCGCCGGGTGGCCCGGGCGATGGCCGCCGAGCTCGGCTGGGACGAGCCGCGGGTCAGCGACGAGGTGGATGCGCTTCCGGCCGAGGCGCCAGCCGAGGGGCTGGTCGGTGGCCGATGGATGACGCTGGACAGCCCTCTGCGCGCGGCTGGCCGGCCCCGGGGAAGCGGCCGGCGGCCAGGTCGCGCAGCGGCCCGCGCCCGAGACGCCGGGGGCGACCGACTCGAGCAGCTGGCCGCGGCGGTCCGCGGCGTGCCAGGCGCTGGCCGACGGGACCCGGGCGAATCCGAGCCGCCGACCGACCGGAGTGACCTGGCGAGCGCCGTGGCGCTCGAGCTGCAGCGGGCCTGCGCGCGGCTCCGCCCGAGCGCCAGCGCGAGGCGCTGGCCCTGCGCGAGCTGCTCGGCCCTCGACCACGCCGAGGTGGCCGCCGTGACTGAAGCTCGAGCCGCGGCCGTCCGCGCCCCTGCTGGCCGCGGGCCCGGATCGCGGCTGCGCGCCGAGCTGCGGGGGGCGGCGGTGGAGGCCGGCGACTGCCTCGAGCGCGAGCGGACGCTGCGGACGGTCACGCTGCGCCAGGACGGCGAGCCGGTCGCGCAGCGAGGACGAGGACTGGCTGCTCGAGCACCTGGGCACTGCGACGGCTGCGTCCGGGCGCACGCGGCGATGCTCGAGGGCTCGAGCTGCTACCGGGCTGGCGCGGCCGTGAGCGCGCCCGCGCGGCGCCTGCGCGAGCCGGCGGGCAGGCGAGCTCGAGCTCGGGCGGCCGCCCGTGGCTGATGGGGATCGTCAACGCGACCCCGGACTCGTTCTCCGACGCCGGGCTCGACCAGACGCTCGAGGAGCGGGTCGACCTGGCTCGCGCCCTGCTGGCCGCCGGGGCGCGAGTGATCGACATCGGCGGCGAGTCGGGGGTCACCAACCGCCCGGCGGTGAGGCCGGCGGAGGAGATCGCCCGCGTGGTGCCGGTGATCGAGCGCGTCGCCGGCGAGCTGGGGGCGCTGGTCTCGGTCGACACCTACAAGCCGGCGGTGGCCCGGGCGGCGATCGCCGCCGGCGCCGCGATCGTCAACGACGTCAGCGGCCTGCGCGACCCCGAGCTGGCCGACGTGTGCGCCGAGACCGGCGCGGGGCTGGTGCTGATGCACACGCGCGCCGCCCCCAAGCAGAAGCTGCTCGACCCGGCCTGGGACGGCCGCGATGGTCGCCGACGTGCGCGCGCTTCCTCGAGCGAGCGGATCGAGCTCGCCTCGGCCGCGGGGTCGCGTTCGAGCAGCTGATGCTCGACCCGGGCCCCGACTTCGGCAAGACCCCGGCCCAGACCGTCGAGGTGCTGCGCGCCCTGCCCGGCTGGCCGCGACTGGGCCGGCCGATCCTGCTGGCCGTCTCGCGCAAGGACTTCGTCGGCGCGCTCACCGGCCGCGCGCCGCGGGAGCGGCTGGCCGGGACGCTGGCCGCGGTGGCCCACGGGGTCCGCTCCGGCGCCCACGTGCTGCGGGTCCACGACGTGGCGGCGGCGGCCGACTTCCTGGCCGTGGCCGGCGGCGCTGGGCGGTTCGAGTCGACGTGGACCTCGGAGCTTGCGCCTGCGATCGACCGCGGTGCGCTGGAATCAGGCGCCGCGACCGGGTTGAGCCCGCTAGATTCAACTGAGCGATTCGCCGGTCGCTGGCCCAACGCGACCGGAGCCCACCGAATCACCAATCCAAGGAGTCACCATGTCCGTACTCGACCGCAGCGCGCTCGAAGCCAGCCCGCTCGCCGACCTTCACGCCATCGCCTCCGAGCTTTCGATCGACGGCTACCGCCGCCTGCGCCGCGCCGAGCTGATCGAGGCGATCCTCGACAAGCAGGGCGGCGCCGACGCCGGGGCCGATGCCGACGAGGCACGGAGAAGCCGGCCCGCCGCCCGCGCTCGACGCCGGCCGGCCAAGGCAGCTGTGGAGGAAGACGGCCGAAGCCGACGCCCGAGCCGAAGGCCGCCGAGGAGGACGGCGCGAGGACGCGGCCACCCCTGAGGACAAGCTCGAGGATGACGAGGAAGACGCGCCCGCGCGTCGTCGCGCAGCCGTCGGGGCGGACGTGGCCGGACGCGCGCGAGGACTCGAGCGCTGCCGACGCCGACCGCGAGCCGGCCGCGGACCGCGAGGACGGCCAGCGGCGAGCCGCGTCGTCGAGGGCGTGGTCGAGCTGCTGGCCGGCGGATCGGGCTTCGTCCGCGTCGACCCGCCCGATCCCTCCGACGACGACGTCTACATCTCCTCGGCCCAGGTCAAGCGCTGCGAGCTGGTCTCCGGCGACCGGGTCGCCGGCCCCAAGCGGGCGCCGCGGCGCTCGGAGCGGTTCGCCTCGCTGATCCGGATCGAGACGATCAACGGCCGCCCAGCCTCCGAGCTGGCCGACAGCGTCCGCTTCGACGACCTCCCCGCCGCCTTCCCCACCGAGCGCGATCGAGCTCGGCTCCGACGATCCGACGCTGAAGGCGATCGAGATGCCTGACCCCGTTCGGCAAGGGCTCGCGGGTCAGCATCGTCGGCCCGGCCCGCGCTCGGGCAAGACCGAGGCGCTGCAGCCGGCTCGCCGCAGGCGCTGGCCGAGCAGGAAGGAGCTGACCGCTCCAGGTCGTGCTGGCCGGGCGTCCGCCCCGAGGAGATCTCCGAGTGGAGCCAGGATCCGGTGCGCCACCGCCCCGGCGGCGGCGGTCGGCCTCGCCGCCTCCGAGGAGGCGCTGAACGGCGCGCATCGAGCCGGTGATCGACCAGGCCCGCCGGCTGGCCGCCCGGGGCGCCGACGCCGTGGTGCTGATCGACTCGCTGGACGGCTGCAGCCCGCTGTGGCCCGCAGGGCGCTGGCCGCGGCGCGCAACATCGTCGACGGCGGCTCGCTGACCGTGATCGCCACCGCGCGCGCGCCGATCGGCGGCGAGACGACCGTGATCGCGCTGGACCTGGGCTGGCCAGCGTGCGGCCGCTTCCCGGCCCTGGACCTGCTGGCCAGCGGGTCGTTGCGCCCGAGCTGCTGGTCGGCGAGGCCGGCGCCGAGGCGATCGCCCGGGCGCGCACCGAGGCGGCCGAGCCCGACGAGGAAGTAGCCAGCCGTTCAGTAGGCGGTGCAGCGCGAGCGGTGGCGCGGCGAGGCCTTGTAGCGACGGCTCCTGACCCCGCGTGCCACAGCAGCTGGTCGACGTCGCGGCCGGCCCGCGGCCGCCCGGGCGCGCGGCGACGATCAGCTCCACCGCGTGCAGCGGCGCAGGCCCGGATCTCCACCTCCTCCGGCGAGCCGTGCTCGATCAGCTCCCCGGCGTCGATCCGCCGCACCAGCTCGGGATCGAAGTCCAGGATCCCGTCCAGGCGCAGGACGTGGGGGACGAGGTTGTCGGCGAACATGGTCAGCCGCTCGAGGTCGGCGAACTGCGACCACTCCGGCCCGCGTCCAGGTCGGCGGCGGCGATCTGGGCCCGCTTGAGGAACGGCAGCTGCGAGCTCGTCGTAGCGCGAGCAGTCGGCGAAGCAGGCCCAGCGGCCGAGCCGGCTGGGCCAGCGCCACCGCCGAGCCGCCGGCGGCGTCGACCACGGCGGCGAACGAGCCGCCGTGCTCGGCCGCGATGTGCTCGGCCGAGGTCGCTGCAGCGAGGCGGCGAACAGCGCCATCAGCTCGTGGCCGGGGTCCTGGCCGAGCACGGCGGCGACCGTCGCGGCGTCGAGCCGCGGCAGCGCCGCGGCGCTCCAGGGCCGTGGGCGGCGAAGCGCTCGCGCAGCCCGGCGGCGATCGTGTGATAGCCCGAGCGTCCGTCGCGCTTGCGCAGGGTGGGAAACCAGCCCGAGCCGAAGTTGATCGCGTCGAGGGTCAGCCAGAACGCGGCGCGCTCCTCGCGCGCTGGCCGGCGGGCGCGCGCCGAGGGTCGGATCGGGCGCAGTCGGGCGCGAGCGGTCAGCTCGAGCCGCATAGGCGGGGATCGCACGCGCTCTCGATCCGCACGCTGACCGGGCCCGCCGGGCCACCTGCGGCGCAGGCCTGGCGGAGCTCGTCCATGGCCGATGAGGATGCCGCGCCGCTCGCTAACGTGAGATCCGGCATCTCCGCCGCCCATGCCCGAGCTCGACACCCAGCTCGACGCCCTGCTCGCGGGCCTAACGAGCCCCAGCGCGACGCCGTCACCTACGGCGACGGGCCGCAGCTGATCCTGGCCGGCGCCGGGTCGGGCAAGACGCGCGTCCTGACCCACCGGATCGCCTATCCTGATCGCCACCGACGCGGCCAAGCCGAACGAGATCCTGGCCATCACCTTCACCAACAAGGCGGCGGGCGAGATGCGCGACCGGGCCGAGCTGCTGGTCGGCGGCCGGGTCCGGGCGATGTGGGTGATGACCTTCCACTCCGCCTGCGCCCGGATGCTGCGGGCCGAGGCCGCAGCGGCTCGGCTACACGCGCCAGTTCACGATCTACGACACGGCCGACTCCCGCCGGCTGATCAAGCGCTGCCTGGACGAGCCTCGGGATCGACCCCAAGCGCTTCACGCCCGGCCTCGGTCGGCGCGCAGATCTCCGACGCCAAGAACAAGCTGCGCGACGCCGACGCCTACGCCCAGATGGTCGGCTCGTTCTTCGAGCAGACGGTGGCCGACGTCTACCGCTCCTACGAGCGCGAGCTGCACCGCATGAACGCGATGGACTTCGACGACCTCCTGGTCCGCGCGGTCAACGTGCTCGAGCTGTTCCCCGAGGTCCGCGAGCGCTACGCGAGCGGCTTCCGCCACGTGCTCGTCGACGAGTACCAGGACACCAACCACGCCCAGTACCGCTGGCTGCAGCTGCTGGCCGGCGGCACCGACGGCGATGCCTGGTCACCGCAACCTGATGGTGGTCGGCGACGACGCCCAGTGCCTGGTCGAGGGGACGCTGGTGACGATGGCCGACGGCTCGCGCGGCCGATCGAGGCGGTCTGGCGCGGGCGACCGAGGTCCTTTCGGCGTACGGGCGGCGGGTCGAGTTCGGTCCGGCGCGCGTGCTGCGTACGCACACGCTCGCGGCGGACAGCGACGGGATCGCCATCACGACTGCGGCTCCGGCCGGCGGCTGGTCAGCACGCCCGAGCACACGCACTTCGCGGGCTTCTCAACGGGCTTCTCAACGTGCAACCTGGCGGTTGCTGGGTACAAGCCTGCCTATATGGCATCCCAGCGGCCGGCCCGCCCTCGGTTGCGCGGGTCTGACCTCATGCGGAGACGGGCCGCGGGGGCGCGACCCGGGCACCGCCTGTCCTTCGGGAGCCCATCGGGGCTGCGCGCCAGGAGAGCACCGATCGCGGACCTGGCGCGTTCTGGAGCGAGCATCGCCGGGCCGGGGACATCGTGGTGATGCCCAGGCGGCCTTCGGCTCCCGGCGGTCAGGCGCGCTGCCATTCACCCCGGCAGCGGCCCGGGTCCGGCCCGGGATGGTGATGTTCGACGACGACGGGGGCTACGACGTGGTCGAGTCGGTCGAGCGGCGTCGACGCTTGACCGCCCGGTCTACGACCTCGACATCGAGGCACACGCACAACTTCATCGCCGACGGGCATCGTCACCCACAACTCGATCTACGGGTTCCGGGGGGCCGACATCACGAACATCCTCGAGTTCGAGGACACCTTCCCCGACGCGCACGTGGTCAAGCTCGAGCAGAACTACCGCTCGACGCAGACGATCCTGGATGCCGCCAACGCGGTGATCCGCAACAACCGGGGCCAGAAGCCCAAGTCGCTGTGGACCGACCTCGGCCAGGGGGATCCGATCAAGGTCCGCGAGCTCGACGACGAGCACGCCGAGGCGCGCTACGTGACCGGGGAGATCCAGCGGCTGGTCGACGAGGGGACCTCGCGGGCGGAGATCGCGGTCTTCTACCGGACCAACTCCCAGTCCCGGGTGCTCGAGGACACGCTGGTCCGGGCCGAGATCGCCTACCAGGTGATCGGCGGCACCAAGTTCTACGAGCGGGCCGAGATCAAGGACGCGATCGCCTACCTGACGTGCTGGTCAACCCGCAGGACGTCGGGGCGTTCACGCGGATCGTCAACTCCCCCCGGCGCGGGATCGGCTCGACCTCGATCTCCCGGCTGCTGGCCCACGCCAACACGACCGGGGAGACCGTCTGGGAGCTGGCCGCCGCGCCCGAGGACGTGCCCGGACTGGGCGCCGCGGCGATCAAGGCGCTGCGCCGGTTCATGGGCACGATGGAGGTGCTGCGCGAGCGCTTCGAGAGCCGGGGCGCCGCCTCCGAGCTGCTCAAGGAGACGCTGCAGGAGACCGGCTACCTGGAGGCGCTCGAGGCCGAGCGGACGATCGAGGCCCAGGGCCGGATCGAGAACCTCGAGGAGCTGGTCAACGTGGCCGCCGAGTACGACGCCGGCGCGGGCGAGGAGGCCTCGCTGGCCGAGTTCCTGCAGCAGATCGCGCTGATCGCCGACGCCGACACCCGCAGCGACGACGAGGGGCTGGTGACCCTGATGACGCTGCACAACGCCAAGGGCCTCGAGTACCCGATCGTGTTCATGATCGGCTGCGAGGAGGGCGTCTTCCCGCACTCGCGGGCGCTCGACGAGGGCGGGCTGGAGGAGGAGCGGCGGCTCTGCTACGTGGGCATCACCCGGGCCGAGCGCGACCTGTACCTGACCTCGGCGCGGACGCCGGACCGTGTTCGGGGCGCGCAACTTCGGCAGCCCCGAGCCGCTTCTCGGCGAGATCCCGGAGGAGCTGACCGACCGCGAGAGCCAGGCCCCGCGGGGCTTCGGCGGCTTGCGCGCCCGGGTCACGAGCTGGGAGCTCCGGCGCGGACTCGCCGCACGGGGCGCCGGCCGCGCGCAGGCGCCCGCGCCCGCCTACCGGCTCGGCGACGACGTCGTCCACGCCGCCTTCGGCGAGGGCGTGGTGACCGGCGTCGAGCCGGGCGGGATCGTGGTCATCCGCTTCCGCACCGACCACTCGGAGCGCAAGCTGGTCGCCGACCTGGCGCCGATCTCCAAGCGGTGAGCGGCGGACGTCAGACGGTCCCGCGGCAGCGCGCCGGCGCGGTCTACCGCGGGGAGCTGACCAGCGCCGCGAGCGCGCTGCTGCTGCTCGTCCTGATGTTCGCCACCAAGTGGTACGGGGTCGCCGGGGTGCCCGATCCGTCGGCCGCCCGGCCGGCCGTGTCCACGGCCGAGAACGCGTGGAACGGGCTCAGCGTCGTTCGCTGGGTGATGCTGGCGACGATCGCTCGCCGCGCTCGGCTCGGTCGTCCTGCACGCCTCCCAGCGCGACCACGGCACGCGCACCGACACCAGCCGCGTGGTCCTGGTCCTGGGCGGCGCTGACCTCGGTGCTGCTCGCTCTACCGGGTGCTGATCGCGCTGCCCGAGCCGAGCAGGTGATCGACCAGAAGCTGGGTGCGGTGCTGGGGTTGGTCTGCGCCCTGGGGATCGCGTGGGCGGCTCGAGTCGGTGGGCGAGCAGCGCGCGCTGGCCCGGGCGGTGTCGGCTCAGCCGCGCCACCGGGCGCGGCCCGGGGAGCAATCCGAGTCGTAGTCGGTTTCCGGGGCAAGGCCGAGAGGTCGCCGGGGCCGGGCGGATGGGGTGGTCACCCGGGGCTCCGGATATCGTCGTCTCCATGAGCTTTGAACCGGACAGGCTCCGTCAGGGGGAGATCATCGCCGGAGTTGGTGCGCTCGCCTTGGCCGTGTGCATGTTCCTGCTGCCCTGGTACGGGCTCACGGGGCGGTATGAGCAGGTCTTCAGCGCGCATGGGTTCGCGACCAGCGTCGACGGCTGGCACGGGCTGACGATCAACCGCTGGCTGATGCTGGCCACGATCCTCGTCGTCCTCCTGTTGGTCCTCGCCCAGGCCTCGCTGCGGGCCCCGGCGCTGCCCGTCACGCTCAGCCTGATCGCCACAGTGCTCGGGATCATCACCTCTCTGGTCCTGATCTACCGGGTGCTGATCGACACCCCCTTCTCGGGCCCTCACATCTCGGCCAAGGTCGGCGCCTACCTGGCCCTGCTCAGTGCGCTCGTCCTGACCTACGGGGCCGGGATCGTTGCGCGAGGAGGATCGTCCCGACCCGGTCCGCAACGCATCGATCCGCACGGTGCGAGTGCGCTCACAGAGCTGACGGGCCGCTCACCCGCCGAGGGGTCCCGTCCGCCCGTCGATTCCTAGAATGGGCCGTCATGCTCGACCGCGATCAGGTTCTCCACGTCGCTCGGCTGGCCCGTCTGGCTCGACCGAGCCCGAGGTGGAGCGGATGTCCGAATCCTTGTCCAAGGTGCTGGATCACGTCGAGCGAATCCGTGAGCTCGACCTCGAGGGCGTGCCGCCGACTTCGCACGTGGTCGACGTCGGCAACGTGCTGCGCGCCGATGAGCCGGTCCCCTGCCTGCCGCGCGAGGTGGTCCTGAGCAGGCCCCCGAGCCGGTGGACGGCGGCTTCGGCGTGCCCAGCCCCGGGCCGGCCGAGCCGTGAGCAGCCTGATCGAGCTGACCGCCGCCGAGGCGGTGGCCAAGCTCAGAAGCCAGGAGATCTCCGCCGCCGAGCTGTTCGAGGCCTACCGAGAGCGCGCGAGCTCCGATGAGCTGAACGCCTTCACCTGGGTGGCGCAGCGGGCGCCAGAGGCACCACCTGACCGGGAGGCACCGCTCGCCGGGGTCCCGGTGGCGGCCAAGGATCTCTTCTGCACCGCCGGCATACCGAGCCAGTCGGGCTCGAGGATCCTCGAGGGCTACCGGCCGCCGTACACGGCAACCGTGGTCGAGAACCTCCAGCGGGCCGGCGCGCCCCTGCTCGGGAAGACCAACCAGGACGAGTTCGCGATGGGCTCCTCGAACGAGAACTCCGCCTTCGGGCCGGTCCTGAACCCTTGGGACCGCGGCCGGGTTCCGGGTGGCTCCTCAGGCGGCAGCGCGGCCGCCGTCGCCGCCGGTCTGGCGCCATGGGCGATCGGCACCGACACGGGCGGCTCGATCCGCCAGCCCGCCGCGCTGTGCGGGATCGTCGGGCTGAAGCCGACCTACGGAGCCTGCTCGCGCTACGGGATGATCGCCTTCGCCTCCTCGCTCGACCAGGCGGGCACGCTGACCCGGGACGTGAGGGATGCGGCGCTGCTGTTCTCGCAGATGATCGGTCACGACCGGCGGGACTCGACCTCGGTGCCGTTCCGTGATGAGATCGAAATCCCCGTGGCCGAGGACCTCGAGGGGATCCGCCTCGGCGTGCCCGAGGAGCTCTTGGGCGGAAGCGAAGCCGGGGCGGGCATCGAGCCGGGGGTCAGGGCCAGCTTCGAGGAGACGCTCAGCCTGGCCGAGGGGCTCGGTGCGAAGGTGGCGCCCTGCCGGCTCCCGCATGCCCCACATGCGCTGTCGGCGTACTACCTGATCGCTCCGGCTGAGGCGTCGGCCAACCTGGCCCGGTTCGACGGGGTGCGCTACGGCCTGCGGGTGGACGGCCAGTCAGATCTCGAGACGATGTACTCGCAGACCCGGGCGGCCGGCTTCGGTCCCGAGGTCAAGCGAAGGATCATGCTCGGCACCTACGCTCTCTCGAGCGGCTACTACGACGCGTACTACGGCGCGGCCCAGAAGGTCCGGACGAAGATCTCAGAGGACTTCCGGTCCGTGTTCGAGCAGTTCGACTTCGTGGTCACGCCGACCAGCCCGTGGGTCGCTTTCGCCCTGGAATCAAAGACGGGCGATCCGCTGGCCATGTACCTGAACGACTTCTGCACCGTGCCGATGTCGCTGGCCGGGATCCCGGCCATCTCCCTGCCCTCGGGCCTCAGTGAGGGGCTGCCGATCGGCTTCCAGCTCGCCGGTCCCGCGTTCAGCGAGAACCGCCTGCTGAGCGCGGCCTATGCGCTCGAGCGGGCGATCGGATTCGATGCCCGCGAGGCCCGTCGATGACCCCCGACGCCCAGGAGGCCCGGCGATGACCCCGGCCGGCTGGGAGCCGGTCATCGGGCTCGAGATCCACGTCCAGCTGAAGACTCGGACGAAGATGTTCTGCGGCTGTGAGCTGTCCTTCGGCGATCCCCCCAACGTCCACACCTGCCCGGTCTGCCTGGGCCTGCCCGGTGCGCTCCCCGTGCTGAACGCCAAGGCGGTGCAGTTCGGGATCATGATCGGCCTGGCGCTAGGGTCGGAGATCGCGCCGCAGTCGCTGTTTCACCGCAAGAACTACTTCTACCCCGATTCGCCCAAGGGCTACCAGATCTCCCAGTACGACGTGCCGTTGTGCCGCGGCGGGCGCCTGGGGGACGTGCGCATCCACCGCGTTCACCTCGAGGAGGACGCGGCCAAGCTCGTGCACGTGGGGGAGAGCGGGCGGATCCACGGCTCGGATCGCAGCGTGGTCGACTTCAACCGGTGCGGGACGCCGCTGGTCGAGATCGTCACCGAGCCCGACCTTCGTTCCCCCGAGCAGGCGCACGAGTGGCTCACGCTGCTGCGGACCACCCTCCGCCAGCTCGAGGTCTCCGACGTGAACATGGAGGAGGGCTCGCTGCGGGCCGATGCCAACGTCTCCATCCGGCCCGCAGGAAGTCAGGAGCTCGGCACCAAGACCGAGCTCAAGAACATGAACTCGTTCCGCTTCCTCGAGTGGGGGGTCAAGGCGGAGATCGAACGCCAGCGCGCTCGCCGGGAGGCCGGCGATGCGGTCGTCCAGGAGACGCTCCACTTCGATCCGGTGGCCCGCCGGCTGACCACGCTGCGCTCGAAGGAGGAGGCCCATGACTACCGTTACTTCCCCGAGCCCGACCTGGTGCCCCTACTGGTCGACGAGGCGACGCTGAGCCAAGCCGCCGCCGGTCTGCCCGAGCTGCCTGCCGCCCGGGCCGAGCGCTTTGAGCGAGAACTCGGTCTGACGCCCGACCGGGCGCGCGAGCTGGCTTTCCGCCGTGAGCTGGCTGACTATTTCGAGCAGGCGCTGACTGGGACCGGGAACGGATCCGAGGCAGCCGTGGCCCTGGCCAACTGGATTCCGCAGCTCGTGCAGCGGATCGGCTCCGATGCCGACCCGGCCCAGAGTCGCGTGGACCCGGCCGCCCTAGCTGCGCTGTCGGGAATGGTCGAGGACCGTGAGGTCAGCCGCGACGCCGCCCGGGAGGTCTTGAGCCGTTTGGTCGAGCAGGGCGGCGAGCCGCGAGAGATCGTGGCGCGTGAGGGCCTCGGGGCGATCGCCGACGGCGGCAATGAGCTTCAGGAACTGGTCGACCGGGCTCTGGCTGCTGACCCCGACGCGGCGGCCAAGGTGCGCGCGGGAAACATGAAGGCCATCGGCCCGCTGGTCGGCGCCGTGATGCGCGAAACCAAGGGACGAGCGGACGGGGGAGAGGTCACGCGGCTGATCCGCGAGCGAGTCAGCGCCGCCTGAAGCTGGTCGTCAGTACCGTGCCGACGCGCCAGTCCGGCAGCGCGCGCCGCGAGGGCGCGCGCCGCGAGGGCACCAGGCCGGTGTCGCTAGAGCGAGAGACGCTCTGAGTCGTCCGGAGGAGCGGCCAGACGCCGGAAGATCAGCCCGGCGCCGATCAGCGTCGCGCCGCCGGCGGCGAGCAGGGCGACATCGAGGCCCGTGAACGGCAGGCTGCTAGATGTGGCTTGAGGCCCACTGCCCCGGCTGTTGTTGGTGGCGCTGACCACCGCACAGACCTTGGGGCTGTATGCCTGACAGGTTGAACTGTCCGACGCCCACGCCGTGCTTGGAATGATTAAGGCCAGTGCAACGGCCAGTGTTGCGATTCGCGTCATGCGTGCCACCTCAACGATTTCCTTTGCGCCCCCCGACCGCAAACGCCGAAGGATGAGGATAGTTAAGCCTACAGAGAGCTGCTCAGAGTTTCAATAAGCTAGCACATAGCTACTTAAGCGCTACGAAATTACCACGAGCATCTGAAACGCCTCCGCCGGCGTCAGGGGGTGCGAAGTGCCCGCGCGATCCAGCGCGGCGCTGATCGCCGGCTGCTGATCGTCGATGCTCCGGGCGACCCGGAAGTCGCGTGTCGCCACCGCGGTCCTGCCTTGCGCAGAGGCGGCGAGTCCGGCGCCAAGCCAGGAGAACCAATCTTCTGGTTCGCGGTCAAGCGACTGGCGGAAGAGCCTGGCCGCCGCGCCGATGCGCCCCGCGCGCAGCGCGATCGCGCCGCCATCACTACCCGGCGTCGCGCTGAGTGGATTCAGGTCAGAGGCGACCGTGAGCTCGTGCAAAGCCGTCGCCGGGTCGGTCCCCGCGATGTCGTTGGCCCGCGACACCTCGCGCACCGAAAGGTAGGGGAGTCCCAGCACGACCGTGGCGCAGATCGCGGCCACGGCTCCGCCCGCCAGTGTCGCGCGCCGGAGCGCCTGACGCTGTGGTAGCGATGCACGGGTGACCCTCGCGGGGCGCTCGATTGCGGCGGCCATGGCCAGGAACCCGAGCGCGGGCCCGCTCAGCGCGGGCATCTCCCAGAACCAGTCCACCGAGCCATGGATCAGCCAGACGCTGAGGGGGAGCAGTGCGCATCCGGCCACAGCGGCCGACAGGCCGCCACCGCGGCGCACCTTGAGAGCGGCCATCACGGCGGCGATCAGGAAGCCGACGAACAGGGCAAAGCCGACCAGCCCGGTGTGGGCGAGCAGTCTCATCTCGAGGCTGTGCGTCCACGCGGGTTCCTCAGACGTGCGGCGTCGAGTGATGTAGTAATCGGCGAAGTTGTCCTGCCCGAGACCACCCACCGGGTGGGCGGCGAGGGCGTCGAGCGAGACGCGCCAGAAGTCATAGCGTCCGCTGCCCACGTCGCCGAAATGGGAACCCGACGAGCTCTTCTGGACGTGGCTGAATCCGTACCACTGGCGCGAGACGAATCTGAACGGATGCCCGTGAGTCGCGACCAAGGCCCCAGCGCCGGCGCCGAACACGCAGACAAGCACCGCAACCGTCCCGATCATGCGGTGGGCGCGGCGGCTGATCGCCGGAAGGCGACGCCAAGCGTCGAACCAGGCCAGCAGCGTGGCGAGGAAGAACGCCCCGCAGCAGACCAGGAGTCCCTCACGGGCGGCCCGGGCGGCAGCCGCCTCCAGTTGGGCCGTCCCGCCGGCCGAGTAGATCTCCAGCAGCCGGTGGAGCGGAACCAGGGTGGCCAGGACCACCACCCCCCCCGCTGCCGCGGCGCGCAGCCGATCCGCGCTCACCGCTGCGGCGACGATCAACACCACTGGCAGCGTGAACAACCAGCCCCGGCTCTGAACGCTCACGGCGAGCTGCAGCTCCGCGCATGCGGATGCCACGAGGAAGCCCCGGACGGGGCCGGGTAGCTCTCGGCGCGCGGCCACCGTGGTGGCCACGAGCGCTCCCATGGTGAACAGCGCCGCAGTCGAGTTGAAGTATCCCGTCGGCGCGGCAAGCCGCCCCCCGATCAACAACCCCGAGACGTGATCGCCGGCGGCCAGTCGGAACAGGAGGACCAGCGCCACCACTCCGACCACGACGGAGAACAGGGTCAGCATCAGCAGCGCGCCCGTGGTGCGCCAGGGAAGGACCAGCATGAGCGCGAAGACCAGCAGGTAGAGCAGCGCCCGGTTGCTGCCCTGAAGCGCATCGCCGGGTGACTCCGCCCAGGTGATCGAGAGATAGGACCAGGCGACGTAGGCGCCGAGCAGGATGAGCGCCACGAGGCTGCTGCGAGACAGCCCGACTCGGCCGGCGCCGCTGACCAGGACGGCGACCAGTGTCGCCAGGACGACCAGCGCCCCCCAATACCACGTGTCGGCGTCGTAGCCGCCGTCGTGGACGATCCAAAGCACCATCACGGCGAGCACCGTGAGCCCCGGGGCCAGGGCACGCGCCTGCGACCGCAACGGCTCGACGACGTGTGGCGCGTCCGGCATAAGCAGCGAAGCATCATAGGGTCGCCCCACCGTCCCGGGGGACGCCGGCCGGCCCGCGAGACCACCGGCTACCATGCCGCGGTCATGGGATCCAGGCGCCGCCATGCGGCTCGTGTAGCCACGCGATCGCTGCGGTACCTGGCGACCCGGTCGGGCCACGAGGCTGCGGCCCGCAGTCTGGTCGGCCGGATGCGCGAAGCCAGTGCCGCCTTCGATCCCGAGGCTCGCCGCCAGCTCCGTGACGATCACGCCATGCGGGTCGTGCTGGCCACCGTGCTGCACGCGGAGAGCAACTGCATCGACGTCGGAGCCAACCAAGGTGCCGTGCTGGCCCGGATGGTCGAGCTCGCTCCGCGCGGCCGCCACGTGGCCTTCGAGCCGATCCCCGAGCTCTGTCAAGCGCTGCGCGAGCGCTTTCCTGGCGTCGACGTCCGCGGCAGTGCCCTTTCGGACCAGGCCGGCTCGTCAACGTTTTCACATGTGCTGGGGGCACCTGCGTTCAGCGGGCTGCGCCTGCGCGAGGACCTTCCCTCCGACGCGGGGCAGGTGCGACACCTCTCGGTCGAGGTGGACCGGCTGGACGACGTCTTGGCCCCTGGGTATGCCCCGGCGGTCCTGAAGATCGACGTCGAAGGAGCCGAGCTCGGAGTGTTGCGCGGGGCGGTCGGCACGCTCGAGCGTCACCGGCCGCTGATTCTGTTCGAGCACGGAGTCGGTGGCGCCGACATCTACGGCTCCCAGTCCGGAGACCTGTTCGACCTGCTGGCCGGGGTGTCGCTGCGGATCTTCGATCTCGACGGTGAAGGGCCCTACAGCCGGGACCGCTTCGAGGCCGTGTTCACGAAACCGGTCTGGAACTTCCTGGCCGCTCCGGATTAAGGTCCGGTGTGGGCCGGGTCGCGTCGGGCTCCGATCGTGGGCCGGCTCGCGTCGGGCTCCGGTCCTGGGGGGCTCGCGTTGGGCTCCGGTCGGGGGCCGTCAGCGGTCGGCGAACCTGGCTTCGGCTTTGATCACCCACCAGGCGGGTTTCGGGGCGAGATTGGACCGCGACAGGCCGTAGTCGGCCTCGCGGTCATCCGCGGTTCCCCCCGAGGAGTCGCGCAGGTCGTAGACGAACAGCGCCTTGACCAGGTGGGCGTAGCGGGTGCGGATCTGGGCGAACGCGGCCGCCAGCCGCTGGGCTTGATCATGCGCCGAGACGCAGTCCGGCCTGAGCTGACAGGTGCTCCAGCCGAGCTCGGTGATCCAGAGTGGCTTGTGACCCGCCCCGTGGCGAGCAAGCTCCCGGGCGATCGCCCCGATGCGGTCGAAGCGATATTCCAGTGCGGCCGCGCTGGCGCCGGCCGTGGGGCCATAGAAGCTGTAGGGATGTATGGCGACACCGTCGAAGGCGCGATTCAGGTTGGGCTCGGCCGCATACAGCGCGGCCAGCCAGTCGCCCTCCCCAGTTGCCGTCTTGTAGTAGAGGTCTGCGGCCAGCAGCCATCGCGTCCGTGGGTTGGCGGCGCGCCCGTCCCTCGCCGCCGCCATGACCATCTGGGCGTAGCGCGCCGGATCGATGCCGGACTGCGAGTAGGGCAGCGTATAGGGCTCGTTCCACACCTCGAACCACTGCGGCGCGAGGTCTGAGTGAAGGCGGTGGTGGTGGCGCCAGAAAACGCCCCGGGGACCGTAGCGCGCTGCCACCCGAGCGGCGAAGGCGCCAAACTCAGCCGGGTCATTGGGAAGGTCGAACGGCGCCGGACCGGCCCACTGGGGCGTACCCAACAGGAGCGGCAGGACGTGGAGGCCGTGCTTGGCCGCGGCGATCATGAGATGGTCGAACGAGTTCCACCGGAAGACACCTGGGCGGGGCTCGAGGGCCGGCCAGCGAACGTCTTCGCGGATCCAGCGCACGCCCAAGGAGCGGATTTTCCTCTGCTCGAGGGCTCGGGAGGATCCTGACGCGTCAAGCGTGTCGGCGACCACGCCCACGATGAGCGGCGGCGTCCCGGCTCGGGGCGGCGTGACGACAACCGCGGAGGAGGTGCTGGCGCATCCGTTCGTGCACAGACAACCCCAGGTCAGGGCAAGCACGACCAAGCCGCCGGCCCGCCGACCCAATACGGCCGACCGCGCGGCGCGTCCGAGACCTAGGAGCGGCGCGATCACGCGGCCGATCCTTCAGTGAGCCGGCCTCGGGCGTACCGGGCCTCATTACGTCGCGCCATCATCTGATCGGTCGAAGTGACAGGGGACGGCGCCGAGCGCCATCCCCAAGACGGCGGCGCAGGTGGGGGTCGAAAGCCAGTACCGGTTGCGCGCCGGGTCAGCGTTGACCCAGCGTCAGCGGATTATGTACCCCATTCGGCCAGGCGTAATCACCGGGTGCGACCCGGAGCGAAGGCGAGAAGCTGCTCAAACTGCCCGAACGTCTGTTCGAGCATGGTCTCGCGGGAGAAGTCCTGTACGCGAATCAGAGCACGTTGGGCCATCAGCTGCATCGCGCCCGGGTTCTCCAGGGCCCAGTTGAGGGACTCCGCGAGCGAGCGCCAGTCGCCGGTCCGGTGCAGAATCCCGTGAACGCGATCAGCAACCACCTCGGGAAGCGCGCCGGTATCCGAGACGATCACCGGGGTGCCGTGCGCCATGGCCTCGAGCAGCGCGAATGCGAGCCCTTCCCAACGACTGGGCATCAGGAAGAGATCAGCGGCTTCGAGATACCGGGCCACGTCGGTGCGAAAGCCGGCCAAGATCAGTGCCTGATCCGCGCCGCAACTACTGGCGAGGGCGCGAAGCTCGGCTTCCAGCGGGCCGTCCCCGATGATGACGACGGACAGCGCATGGTCCTGGTTGACCGCAGCCAGCGCCCGCACCAGATCGGCATGGCCCTTCTGCGCGTGAAGCCGGCCGACGCTGACCCCCAGGGTCGTGTCGGGGTCCAACCCGAGCTCTGAGCGCACGGCCAGGCGAGCCTCTCGCGCCCGCTCGGGGTTCGGCTCGTGGGCGGGGTCGACGCCGTTGTAGACCAGGGCGATCTCCGCAGGAGCCATGCCGAAGCTGGTGGCGATGCAGGCACGATTGTGCTGGGAGATCGCCACCCAACGTTGGTTGCGCCGGCGGGCAGCGGCCAGGAGCCGGCGGAGCCACCCCGGCATCGGGGCCACCTCGGGCATCAGCTGAAATACGACCATCGCGGGGACGCCCAGAAATCCGCAGGCCAGAATGCCCCCCAGCGCAGCGCCATACCACGGCAGGACGATTTCGACGACATCGGGCCGCGTGGCCCTGATCACGCGCAACGTCTGGAGAAAATGACGTCCGAGCCGTCGGGCCCGTCGGGCCCGGCCGCCGACCGGAAGGTCGGAGAGATCCAGGGGCACATGAGCCGCTCCCATGGCCTCGAGATCGCGACGAAGGCTCCCGGTGCCCGGAGTAAGGGGAAATCCGGCGCAGACCTCCCACCCACGGCGTCTGGCTTCCGCCGCGACTGTGAGCGCGTACTCCTCGGCGCCCCCACGACCCTGGGTCGGCATCACCAGGAGCAGGCGGGGGGGATTGGGAGCCTCAGCCATGAGCGGTCGCTCCCACACGCCGCCCGACCATCTCCTCGTAGAGAGAGACGACCGGCTCGGCCGCGGGCACAGGGGTGTGATGCTCGATGAACACGGACCGTCCCGCCTCACCGCGTTCGCGTCGCGCCTGCCTGTCCCTGAGTAACGCTGCGCACCTGTCGGCGAGGGCGTCCGCGTCGGTCTCGACAGCCAAGCCGTCACGGGCCATGAGTCCCTCCGCCCCGCGCGGCGTGGTCACTACCGGTAGGCCCAGCGCCAGCGCCTCGAGTACCTTGACCTTCGCGCCGCTGCCCCGCCCGAGCGGGTAGAGGAGAACGCCGAGCCGGCGGAGGAACTCGGTGGCTGACGGTACGTCCCCGAGCCACTGCACGCCGGGGAGCTTCGGGAGGTCGGGAAAGGCATCATCGACCATGCCCCTGCCGGCGAGGAGCAGGCGGGCGTCAGGCCGCTGGGCGAGCACACGAGGCCAGACCGCGCGGAGCAGATGAGTCACCGCATCCGCGGTGGGGGGCCACCGGGCGGTGCCGATCAGCCCGGCGATAGGGTCCTCGAGCCGAGCCGGGGGGGTGTAGTACTGCGGATCCAAGGCCAGCGGCGCGGTCAGCACCCGCGCCCGGGGGGCGGTGCGCGAGAGCTCGGTGGCCACCTCCGCCGAGCTGGCCAGCACCCAGCGCGCGCGTCGGCAGGCTCTGCGCTCAGCCCGCAGGAGCTCAATGGCAATCCGGCCCCCCCGCGTCCACGGCGCACCGACATCGCGGTCGAGTCGCGTGGCGCAATCGAACTGGACGAGCGTGGGCGGCGAGACCAGGGGCATCAGGGAGGCTGCATACGGCCCCACGATATGCACGACGTCGACGCCGGCGGCCTCCTCTCGCAGGCGGGAGGCAAACGGCCCGTGAGACAGATCACCGGCGGGCTGGGTCAGCCGTAGCCAGCGTGCTCGGGCCCGGGTCGGCATGGCAACGCGAACCACCTCGACGTCGAGATCATCGGGGGGACGCGTGACATCGGCACGCGCGTCGGCTGAGATCGCGCGGCAGGTGACACCGCGAGCCGACAGGCCGCGCAACAGAGCGAGCGCGCACCTCGGACCGGCGCCGCCCTCGGGATCGAGCGGGAAGGGCAGAACAACGAGGGCGCGCAAGCTTGCGAGAGTATTCCATCGTGCTCCAGTGGATCAGAGCGGCTGTCCGACGCACGCTTCACGCTGGTGCACCCGGTGGAGCCGGTGCGGCACGCGGCCGGCAGATCGCCGGCAACATGGGCATCCAGTTGGGCGCCCGCGTGGTGTCGATGCCGATCAGCCTGATCACCGGGTCGCTCACTGCCCGCACGCTCGACCCGACCGGGTTCGGGGTCTGGACCGCGGTCAGCGCCTATGTCGGGATCGTGGGAACCGTCACCGGTCTGGGCTTCACGACCGTGGCCATGCAGAAGATGGCCAGCGAGCCGGAGCGCGAGGGGGCCTGGCTCGGCGCCCTGGCTCAGGTGAACCTCCTGTCCTCGGTCATCGGACTGGCGGCCTGTGCGGTGTCGCTCCCGTTCTTTCTCAGTGCCGCGCACCAGCAGCACCTGGTCGGGCTGATCCTGGCCTTGACCATTCTCTCGAGCCCGGCCAACTCCCTGATGGCCGTGTTCCAGACGAGACTCAGATCGGGGCTCGTGTCCTCGTTCGGCCTCATTCAGAGCGTCATCTGGCTGATCCTGGTCGTGGTCTTCTGGCGTGTTGGGGCGTCGGTTGTGGTCTTCGCCATCGGCTACGTGAGTGTCCTCGTGGTGATTTCAGCGCTGCAGGTGGGCGCGACGCGGCGCTATGCGGAGATCAGCTGGCGCCAGGGCAGGCACCTCTGGGGCTCGCTGACCCGCATCGCGGTGCCGATCGGCATCGCGAACGTGTTGATCATCGTCTACTACCAGATCGACGCCGTGCTGCTGCTCAAGCTGGCCGGGGCGCACGAGGCTGGGGAGTACGGCGCTGCCTACCGGTTTCTGACCCCGTTGCAGTTCTTTCCCGCCGCGATCATGTCCTCGTTCTTTCCCGTGCTGTCGGCGGTGAAGGCCGGTGATCCAGCGCGCATGCGTCGCCTGGTCCAGCTGTGCGCCGAGCTTATGGCGATCGTCTCTCTGCCGGTGCTCGCTCTGACCCTCATCCTGTCCGGCCCGATCATCCGGCTGCTCTACGGTGCGGGTTTCGCGCGGGCCGCCGGTGTGCTTCCGATATTGATGATCGCTTTCGTGTCGATCTGCTACGGGAACCTGGCCGGCTTCCTTGCGCCACTGCTCAACCTCAACTGGCGGCTGGCCCTATTCTCAGGCCTGGGGGCGATCGCCAACGTTGTCCTCAATCTGGTTCTCATTCCCCCCTTCGGCGCCTTCGGCTCCGCTTGGGCAACGGTCATAACTGAGGTGCTGACAATGATGCTGATGCTCGCGACCAGCCTGCTCGCGCTGCGACTACCGATCCGCCTCGGGCCCCTTATCCGCATCGTCGCCCTGGCCGCGGCGATGACCGGCCTGCTCTATCTGTGCCGACGCCTGGGTCTGGTCCCGGCGGCGATCCTCGGGCTGGGCTTCTATGCCGGGGGGACGCTTGCGCTGGGGATCATCGACCTGGATTCGCTGCGCGGATTCCGGTCAGGCGGCGGGGCGAGCAACGCATGACCGAGGTCGAGCTGATCCGAGAACCGGAGCAAGCCAGAGCGCTCGGCCCCGAGTGGGACAGGCTCGCGGTCGCGAACGGTCGCCCGCAGATGGCCCCGGCTTGGGTGTTGGCCTGGTGGGAGCATCTGGCCTCGCCCGCAACCACAGGGCGGATCGTGGCCGTGCGGGAGGGCGGGGAGCTCATCGGACTCGTCCCGTTCTTCGTTGATGCGACCGAACGCCGCTACCGGATCGACTATCACTTGCCTGGCCTCATTCTGGCCGCCGGCGCCACGCCGCTGGCCCGTGCGGGGCGTGAATGGGATGTGGCCGCCGCCGCCGCGGGAGTACTAGGGCATGCCGATCCGGCCCCTGACGTCATCGCGCTCGAGGGCGCGCCGCTCGCCTCGGCCTGGGGCGTGGCCTTCAGAGAGAACTGGCCGGGACCCGCTCGTCCGGCCCATCGCGTCTACCGGGTCATGAGCGCGCCGGAAGTCACGCTCCGCCACGAATCATTCGACGGGTGGATGGCGTCCCGGTCAGCAAACTTTCGCAGCCAGATGCGGCGCGGACGCCGCCGGTTCACCGCCGCCGGCGGCAGCTATCGCGTGTCGACCCGAGAAACCCTCGCCCAAGACATCGCCAGCTTCCAAACGCTGCATGCGAAACGCTGGCAGGATCGCGAGGAGTCCACTCTGGTGGGCATTGGCGCCGGCCTGGCGCGGATGCTCGAGCAGGCGGGGCTCGAGCTGATCGACACCGGGCGGTTCGAGCTGCGCCTGCTCGAGATCGACGGAAGTCCGATTGGCGCGCAGATCTTCCTCTTCGCCGGTGAGAGCGTGATCTACATCAACGGAGGCTGGGACCCGGACCACGCCGAGCTGATTCCTTCGCAATTGGGAATCCTCGGCCTGATCGAGGACACCATCGTCGAGCGCCGAGCCAGCGTCCTCGACCTCGGCTTGGGGGAGCAGAGATACAAGCTTCGCTTCGCCGACGGGAACGAACCGGTGGCCTGGAACGTCCTTATGCCACCCCGCTACCGGTTGCCGCTCACTCGGGCCCGGATGGCCCCCCTGTTTGCCCGCTACGCCCTTCGCGATACCGCACTGCGCTGCCTCCCGGACTCGACGGTGGCCCGAATCAGACGATCGCGTCAGGTTGGGCGCCGGGAGGCCGGCTGACGCTCAGGTCCTCGGCATCAGCGTCAGTCGAGCGCCTCTTCGACGGCTCGGAGGATCCGGTCGGGATCGTGGTGCGTCCGGGTCCAGGTCTGCGCGGCCTCCCCCTCCTGACGGCGGCGGACCGGATCGTCCCGGTAGGCGGCGAGGGCCTCGGCCAGCGCCCGCGGATCGTGGGAGGGCGTCACGACCATCCCGCCACCGGGTGGAATCAGCTCACCTGCCCCCTCGGAATCAGTGGCGATCACCGGTACGCCGACCAGCTGTGACTCAATCACGACCCGCGGGGCGCCTTCGGTCGGACTGGGCGCGAAGGCGAGCACGTCGCAGGCGGAGAGGAACTCGTTGACATGACCCCGGGGGCTGGGCACGAACCTGACCTGTCCTCCGCTGGCGCTGGCGCGGCGGTGAAGTTCTGCCTCCTCCTCACCCTCCCCGGCCACGACAAGCATCACGTCGCCGGTGAGGAAGCGCATCGCGTCGATCACGACGTCGTTTCGCTTGCGGCGCTGAAAGCGTGAGATGCAGCCGATGACGAACGTCTCCTCGCTCGCGCCCCAGTCGGCGCGCCGGCTCAGCCGCGCTGTCGGGTCGAAGCGGAGCGCGTCGAGGTCGATCAGGTTCGGGACCACCATGACCCGCGCTGACGCGACCCCCGCTGCCACCACCGATTCCTTCGTCCCCTGCGAGACGGCGAGGATCCGGCGCGTGCGGCGAGCCGCGAGCGCGTAGAGGAGCCGGGGCAGGCCATGACGAAGCTGGGCCGGGACGGGCCCCCATTCCGCCCATACGATGGCCCCGGTGAGTCGCCGGGGAAGCAGCGAGCAGAGCAGCTGCTCCTTCTTGAAATGCAGGAGGGTCACCGCCACCGGGCGGGCGGCCCGTAGCCCCCGGGCCGTCCTCCACAGCGTGAGCGGCGCCGAGCGCAGTGTGGTCCCCACGCTGCGGCTCGAGAGCTTGGCGCCGAGTTGGACCTCCCTGACCGGAACTCCGCTCGACGCGGCGATCTCGGGGACGTTGGTGAGCAGCAGCACGTCGCGGCCGCGGCGCTGGAGCGCCGCTAGCAGGTCGACGTTCGCGTATTCAGCCCCGCCGCGCTCGTTGGTGGTCTGAATGGAAACGAGTCGTCCGTGCGCCACATCGGCCTGCATACTACCCGCGATGAGTGTCCAGCCGAGGGAGCTTCCGGGGCTCCGGGCCGAGGTAGTCGAGCAGGTCGACGCCCTGGCTGACCATCTCGCCGAGTGGGACTCACTGGCCGTCGCGGCGGGCCGTCCGTTCTGCGCGCCTGGCTGGATGATGTCCTGGTGGCAGGAGGCTCGCAGCGGCGAGACGCGGTTACGTGTTGTCCTGGTTTTCTCCCCGGATGGCCGTCTGGTCGGGGTCGGCCCATTCTTCGCCCAGCTGGGGATCTGGGGTCTGGCCGAATACCGCCTGCTGGCGGCCGGCTTCTGCCACCGCATCGGCGTGCTTTCACCGGCTGAGCTGCGCGCACCGGTCGCCGGGGTCATCGCACCGGCGCTCGCGGCGGCCGACCCGGCGCCGGCCAGCATCGTGTTCGAGGGTGTGGACCGAGACGATCCCTGGCCGGAGTTGCTTGCCGCGGCCTGGCCCGGCCGGCGGCCCCGCCTGCACGAGGATCTGCTCATGGACGCCCCCATGGCCCGGTTGGACGGCGATCACGAAGCCTGGCTGGCCCGGCGCGGACGCAAGTTCCGCAAGGAGGCCCGGCGGACCGCGAGGCGCCTCGAGGAGGACAACGTGCACCACCGAGTTACGATCGAGCCCGAGGACATCCGCGCGCTCGTGGAGCTGCACGATGACCGCTGGCGCGACCGTGGGGGTTCGAATCTCGACCGGACGGCCGAGCGGGTGATCGCCGCCGCTGCATGCGCGTTCGACGGCGATCTGAACCGCATTGCCATCACGATGCTGGATGCGCCCGAGGGTCCATCGCGGCCGAGTTCACCATCCGCGCCGGCGAGAGCATGGCCTTTTGGGCGGGGGGCTTTGCCTCCGCCTACGCCCGCTTCGCTCCCGGCACGCAAACCATGCTCAGCGCGCTGCGGATGGCCGCGGCCGATGGCGTTCGCCGGGCCGATCTCGGCGGGGGCGACCAGGACTACAAGCGGCGCCTGGCCGACGAGAACCGCCCGGTTAGATGGAGGACGCTGTTTCCGCGGGGCTGGCGCTACCCGCTGATCACGATCCGGCTGGCTCCCAAGCGAGCGCGCCTCCGCCTGCGCTCGCTCGCCCGGCGCCTGCCGCCGAACGTCCAGGCCCGGGTACGCGGCCTACTGGGGCGCCACGGTGCCTGAGCGGCGGGTGCTGCTGGTCGAGGAGGGGGGGGTCGGCGGGGTCGCCGACTACACCACCGAGCTCGCCACGGCACTGGCCGGCGAAGGCTGGGAGGTGATGGTGGCCAGCGCCCGTGATCACGCCTATCCCGCCATTCCGGGGGTCACGGTTCGCGGCGTGTTTCCCTACGTCCGCGGGCGGACCTGGTTGGGTCGGCTGATACGGCGGGCCGGGCTGGGCCGGGCTATCAACGGCTTGGGGCATCTCGGCGCGACGATCCCGTTGCTGGCCCTGGCCAGGCAAAGCGCGGTGGTTCACGTGCAGGGGGGCGAATGGCCGCCCCTCGGGGCGCTTCAAGCGACGCTCCTGCGCGCCGCCGGCCGACCCCCGGTATGGACCCCTCACAACACGTTCGACCGCGACCGCCACGCCTATGGCCAGGCGATCGCACGCAGATTAACCGAGCGTGCGGCAAGCCGAATCGTGCTGCATTCCGAGTACGACCGTGGTTCACTCTCGCGGCACGTGCTCGACAAATCTGTCGTGATCCCGCACGGAGAGTACGGAGGCCTGGCCCGCCGCTCCGGGGACCACGCCGACCCCCAGCGGACTCGTAGAGCCTTGGGACTGTCCGCGACCGACGTAGTAGTGCTGCTTTTCGGTCAGCTGAGGCCGGACAAGGGGGTCGCGGACCTGCTCGAGGCGGCGGCGGTCACGGAAGGTCTTCAGGTGCTGCTCGCCGGGGAGGACAAGGGCGCGCTCGACGAGGTCGCGGGACTGCTGGCCTCCCCGGCCCTGGCCCGCCGTACGGTGGTGATCGACCACTTCATCCCCCTCGAGCAGACGACGACCCTGTTCGCGGCGGCTGACGTGGTCGCACTCCCCTACCGACGGGCGAGCGCCAGCGGCGTCCTGCTCTTGGCCAGCGCGTACGCCCGCGCCGTCGTGGCTTATCCAGTGGGCGGCCTGCCGGACTACATCATCGACGGGGAGACAGGCTGGGTATGTCGGCGCCCCGCTCCCGAGGCTCTGGCCGACCAGCTTGCGGCGATAGTCGCAGCCGGGCGCGAAACCTGTCGGGCGCGCGGCCTGGCCGCACAACGCCTGGCCGAGGCCAGTTTCTCCTGGGGGGAGATCGCGCACCAAACCGCCGCCATATATGTTGGGCTGCTGGCTGGCTCGGGCGCGGACGGCGGCCTGCCCGACGGTCGAGGAGCCCTATGAGCGCAGCGCGCGGCGACGAGGACGAAATGGGTGACTGGCCTCACGTCGTCGTGATCGAACCATTCGCCGCGGGGCTGGCCATCGCCCGGCGCATGGTCAGGCTCGGCGCGCGGGTCAGCTTCATCGTGGAGCCCGGTCACACCCTTGAAAGTCACAGTCGTCGAGTCCACTCCACGGTTAGCGGCTTCGGTACCGATGGAGAGGCGTGGATCGGCGCTCTGGCACAAATTACAATCGACGGCCAGGAGGCGGTCGTGCTCCCGGCGAGCGATCGGGCCAGCGAGCTGCTGCTGCGCTGGAAGGACAAGCTGCCCGAGAACCTGCGCATGTTCGAGCGCTCCGGACGGCGGCATCTGGCGTTGATGGACAAGGAGTCGGCCGACGAGATCGCCACGCGCGCCGGGGTGGCGGTCCCGTTCACCGCGGCCGTTCATGACGAGTCGGACATGAACGAGGCGTTCGCCCGAGCCCCCTGGCCGTGCGTGGTCAAGCCGATCTTCTCCCACCAGTGGCGCATGCGCTACGGCGAGGCGCGTGTCTTCGTCGTCGAGGATGCTGCCGCCGCTGCCCGACGACTCGAACAGCCGCTGAGGGACGGCATCGGGATGCTGCTCTGCCAATACATCCCCGGGGGCGACGATGCCGTCGAGGAGGCGATCATGGTGCGCCTGGCCGACGGAACCTACCCCATATCGTTCGGGTGCCAGAAGCTGCGGCAGTACCCCCGCGGCTTTGGCGTGACGACACTCGGGCGTTCCTCCCACCTACCCGAGACCACGGAGCTGGCGCGACGGCTCCTGGACGAGGCCGGATTCGTGGGCATCGCGGGCGTGGAAGCCAAGCGCCACCCGGACACGGGGGAGCGCTGGTTCCTGGACGCCAACGTGCGCGTTCCCACTCAGTGGGGGCTGGGTGATGCCTGCGGCGTGCAGGCCACGCCCCGGCTGGTCAGTGTCCTATGCGATCGGGAGCTGACCCGGCAGCGGCCTCTGCGCGCCGGCGTGCGCTTCGTGGTTCCCGAGGTCGACGCCGATGCTTGTCGAGAGCTTCTGCAAGAGGCGCCGGTGAGGCAACGGCCTCAGCTCGCCATGAAGCTGATCCGTCCCTATCTCGGGGCCGGGGAGATGGGAATGCTGAATCCGCGCGATCCTTTGCCGGGTCTGGTCTGGATCGCAACCACGGTGCGTGACGGAGCGCGCCAGGCGCTCCGCACCATGGTCGCGGCGCTCAGGCGGGCTCGCTGAGGATCTCGATGGCTCAGAACGCCCAACGAAAGAACGGAGTTCTCCGCCCCTCGATGGCCTGGGTGACGGCCGGCCCGCTATAGGCGGTTCCAACGACGAACCGCATCGTCGGTCCGAAGCTCCAATACGCCGGGGCGCCGAGGAAATGGAGACCCGCGATCGAGGATTCGAGTCCGCGCCGCAAGACCGGATGGCCATGGCGGACCTGCAACCCGGCGGCCAGGTCGGGATCCAGGAAGGGATATCCCCGGACGTCCATGCGGTAGCCAGTGCCGAGCACGACATGGTCGACCTGGCGCCGGCTGGCGTCGTCGAGCGCGAGCAGGGCCGTGCCGTCGTGCTGCTGGGCCGAGACGACCCTGCGCCCCATGGTCAGCGCGACGCCCCGAAGCCGGTCCGGCAGCCAGGATGCGCCGGCGGGCTTTACGCACTCGTAGGCCAGCCAACCGCGAGCCTGTGCCGGGAGCAACCGGCACAGGTCAGGCGCTGCGCCGACCCAGCTGAGAAAGCGGCCCCCGACGTCGGTCGGAGCCGGGTGCCAGTAGAGGCCGTGTCGCGCGCGGAACCCCTGGCGGGCCGGGGAGGGAGGCGGCTCGGGCACGCGGGGAGAGGTGACGTTGCTGCGCGGCCCCCGCGCTCCCAGCCAGAAGATCGAGGAGTCGCGGACCAGGACCTCCACTCGCGCCCCCGTTTCGTGTATCAGGGCGGCCCCTTCGAGCGCGCTCTGACCCCCACCCACCACGACCACGGACCGGCCGGTGAACGATTGGCCTACGAGAGCCTGCTCGGTATGACCGACCACCGGCGCTCGGAGCCCGCGGAACTCCTCCGGGATCTGACGGAACCCCTCGAGGCCCGCCGCTACAACCACCCGGCTGGCGGCAAACTCCTCGCCATCGCTCGTGGTCAGCACGAACTCACCGGCCCCCCGCCTGACGGTACGCACCTGCCGGCGCTCGAGGTCGGGGGCGAGCTGCTGCTGGAACCACAGCCCGTAGGCGATGAAGTCCTCAAGCGGGATCGGATATGAGACCGACCGGTCGTGGGCCTCACCCCAGGCCACGATCGAGTGACGGCGCTCGGGGTCATCGATACTCGACGCCCTGACCGAGGAGCGCAGGAGCATCCGCGAGGGCATGCTGTCCCGCCAGAACCCCATCGGCTCGCCGAAGACTCGCGTGGGAATGTCGTGATGGCGGAGGTGGGCGGCCGCGGACAGGCCGTGAGGACCCGCGCCGATTACTACCACCGGCCGCCGGGCGTCAGGACGAGCGGGCATGCTGGGACGGTTGCAATGGTATCGAGCGCCGGCGCGAACAGGATGCCGAGTCAACTGCGCTCGAATCCCGGCTTCGGCCGGGTGCCTGTTCGTGCAATATGTCCCCCAGACGGGGTGCTTCGTCAGATTCGGCCGATACCATCGGCGTGTGTCCCCGACCAGGCGGGTGCCCCGCGCTGATGACTGAGAACGGCTTAACCCGCAAATCTGGCTCTGGTGAGGACGATGCCTCTTCGCTCATCGGTGCTCTGACCATCCTCCGCCGGCGTTGGCCGCTCATGCTCGGCATCATAATCGTGTGTGTCGCGGTTGCCGGGCTCAGGTTTCACTCGACGGCCAAGAAGTACAACGCGACCGCGAGTGTTACCTACGACAACAACTCCCTGTCCGATGCGGCGCTCCAAGTATCCCAAGGGACAGTCGACCCTACTCGGGACGGGGCGACCAACGTTCTCATAGCCACGTCGCTGCAGGTCGCCGACGCGGTCAAGGCCAATCTGCGCAGCCCCGCACCGGCGGCTGAGATCCTCCGCGCCATCAGCGTCCAGGCGGCGCCCAACGCGAACGTGCTCCAGATCACGGCCTCGACCGGGAGCCCGGCTTACTCCGCGGCACTGGCCAACGCGTTCGCCACCCAGTACGTCGCGTTCGAAACGCAGTCCCAGATCAACGGGATCAACGCCGCGCAACTCCAGCTGCAGCAGCAGCTGAATGCCCTGCCGCCCTCTGCGGGCAGCCGCAACGCGCTCCAGCAATCCATCCAGCGATTGGCGCAGCTCCGGGCCGTGGCCAATGGCGGGGTCCAGATCATCAGCCGGGCCAATCGACCGACGGCTCCTTCCGGCATCACGATGTCCACCTCACTGGTCCTGGGCGGTCTGATCGGCCTGGGTCTCGGTCTGCTGCTGACCTTCCTGCTCGAGTCCCTTGACCGCCGGATCGAGTCCGTGGAGGCGATCGAGCAGGAGTACGGGCTCCCGACCCTGGCGGTGATCCCGCAGAAGGCGTTCCGGGGCTCACGAGCCGCTTCGCGCGAGAAGCACCTCGAGGCCTACCGGGTCCTGCGCACCACGCTCGACCTTTCGGCGGTCACGCGGAAGCTCGACGTCCTCCTGATCACCAGCTGCGCTTCGGGCGAGGGCAAGACCACAGTGGCCGTCGACCTGGCTCGGGCAATGGCCCTGGCCGGACGACCGGTGACTCTGATCGAGCTCGATCTCCGCCGGCCCACGTTCGGCAAGCAGTTCGGGATCGACCCGCGACAGGGATTCACCACGGTCGTCGCCGGGCATGACTCACTCGAGCGGGTTCTCGTGCGTCCGTTCCCCGAGCTTCCCCACTTCGCCGTGCTCGCGTCGGGTCCGCTGCCCTCTGATCCGGCTGAGCTCCTGGAGTCGCGCGCCGCGACGTTGGTGCTGGAGGAGGCCAAGCGGCTCGGCGGGACCGTCGTGATCGACACGCCGCCCTTGAACCCGGTGGCGGACACCCACGTGCTTCTGGCCAACCCCGTCGTGGCGGCTGCCCTGGTCGTGGCCCGGGTTCGCTTCACGACCCGCCAGGACGTGCGGCGGGCGCGAGCGATCCTGGACCGGAACATGCTCGAGCCCCTCGGGGTGATCGTGACCGGGATGGGCGAGTCGGGGCTGTACGGCTACCAGTCCTACCGTTCCTTCCCGCAGGCGACCGATCTCGAGCTCGATCTGGATCGCGATCTAGCCGCGAGCCGCGCGGAGGAGGAGGAGCAGGACGGCGCGGAGTTAACTGTCACCCAGGCCGCGCCGGGTGTGAGGCCGGTGGCGACGCCGGTGGGGACACCGGCGCTCCGGTCCGCCGACCGGCCAGATCCGCGGGAGTCAGCCGTGTCTGGTCCGCGGACCAACCGTCCGGGATCGGCTTCACGAGGTCAAACCAATCACTCCGGCGAGCCACGACGGATAGGGGAGGACGCATCCCGGCGAGCAGTCGAGCGTGAGGAGGCACGGCGGCGAGCGGCCGAGGAGGAGCAGGCGCGTTGGCGAGCAGTCGAGGAGGAGCAGGCACGTCGTCGAGCGGTGGCGGAGGAGGAGGAGCAGGCACGTCGTCGAGCGGTGGCGGAGGAGGAGGAGCAGGCACGTCGTCGAGCGGTGGCGGAGGAGGAGGAGCAGGCACATCGTCGAGCGGTGGCGGAGGAGGAGGAGCAGGCACATCGTCGAGCGGTCGCGGAGGAGGAGGAGCAGGCACATCGTCGAGCGGTCGCGGAGGAGGAGCAGCAGGCACGTCGGCGGCAGGCCGAGAGTGCACCGGCGCCCAGGCGGCGGCCCCAGGGCGGTGAGACGCCCAAACGGCGGGCCCAGGGACGCGAGGCGGCCAAGCGCCGGTCCCAAGCCGCCGCGAGAGAGCCACGGCCCCAGGACGCCACCTTGCCGGCGGTAAACGACGACGATGCCGTCCCGGCCGTGGAGCGGGGGGACGAAGCCGGCAACCGCAGAAGCCGAGGCAAGCAGGGCCGAAAGGCTTGAGCTCACTCGGCGGTCGCGGAGTGCAGATGGGAACGCGGGCTGCTAGACCGCTGACGGCGTGGACAGCCAGTGCCCTGGCGGCGGGCGCCGCCGTGGCCGTCGTAGCCGTGCTGGGAAAGCGCAACGTGGCGACCGCGGTGTTGGTGGCTCCATTCGCGCTGGTGGCGGTGATCATCCTGCTCCAGCACCCGCTCGCCACGCTGGGGCTCGTGGTCGGGCTGGTCATCGCCTGTGAAGGGCCGACCTTTGGCCTGCCCGTGACTCCGGACCTGTACAACCCGCTCTACAAGGGGTTGACTGCGCTCGACGTGCTGGTCGTGCTGGTCCTGGTGGCGGTCCTCCTGGACCTCATGCGGCGCCGTCAGCAACCCCGGTTACCGCCCGCCCTCGTGCTGCCCCTGGTCCTGGTCATCCTGGCCATGGTCTCGGGTGTGGTCGTCGGCCACGCCAACGGGGTCGGGTTGCGCGATGCGATCCTGTCCATGCACGTGCTGACCTACCTGCTCGTGTTCCCGTTCGTCGTCTTCAACCTGGATCTCGATGAGCGCGCGCTCGAGCGGCTGCTCCTGATCGTGCTGGCCGTCGCCATGCTCAAGGCGGTGGTCGGCCTGGTCGCGATGGAGGCCGGCCTGACCACCCAGGTCCAGAGCACCACCACGGCCACCAGCCTCGACCTGGGATCGTCAACCAGCATCACCTACTACGAGCCGACCGCCAACTGGCTGATGATGGTGAGCCTGGCGGCCATTGTCGCGGCCCGGCAGATGAGATTCCGCCTGCCCCGATGGATCCTGCTCGGGACGCCGTTGCTGGTTGCCTCGCTCGTGCTGTCCTACCGGCGCTCGTTCTGGATCGGCTCGGTGCTGGCCATCCTGCTCGTCCTGCTGCTGGGCAGCACGTTCCGCCACCGGCTCGTGCTCGTGGGGGTCGCGGTGCTCATCGGAGCCTCGATCTGGAGCGTGGGCGCGATCAATTTCCAGGCTCAGACCCCGCTCCTGCAGCGCGTGCAGTCGCTCAATCCGAGCAGCCTTGAGACCAATGCCGAGGACCGATACCGGCTGGACGAACGCGCGAACGTGATCGGGGAGATCAAGCGCCAGCCGATCACCGGCCTGGGCATGAACGTACCGTGGGCAGCCACGGTGGCCCCGCTGGGAATCGAGCATGTGGATGGGCGGCAGTACGTTCACTTCGCCCTGTTGTGGTGGTGGCTGAAGCTGGGGATCCTGGGCGCCGCGGCCTACGTCAGCCTCATCCTCAGCGCCGGATTCCTGGCCTGGCGCGTCTGGCGTCGCAGCCGTGGCAGCACCGAGCGATCCTTCGCCTTGGCTTCAATGTGCGCGCTGGTGGGATTGGTCGTGATCGAGACCACCGCGAGCTTCACCGGCGTCGACGCTCGATTCAGCGTGATCTTCGGGACTCAACTGGGCCTGCTCGCCGTCCTGGCCCACCGGCTCCGCCACGCCCCGCCGGCCCCGTTCACTCGGGGAGGTCCGCCGCGGACGCGATGAGCGACGCCATCTCAGCGCGAAACCGCTCAGGCGCGAAACGCTGAGCATTCCGTCGGCCGGCGGAGGGGTCGAAGGTCAGGTTCTCAAATCGCTCGATGGCCTCGGCCAGGCCGGCCGGGGTCTGCTCCGTGAACAACATGCCGGTTTCGCCCACCAGCACGGATTCGTTCGCTCCCCCCATGGCATAGGCGATCACGGGAACCCCGGCCGCCTGCGCTTCGACCGGAACGATGCCGAAGTCCTCCTCGCCGGGGAACAGCAGGGCCCGTGCGTGAGTGAATACGCGATCGCGCTCGGCGTCTGACACTCGACCGACGAACTCGACCGAAGGCCCGGCGAGCCCCCGCAGCGAATCAAGCGCCCGACCCCCCCCGGCCACCTTGAGCCTGCGTCCGAGTCGGTTCGCCGCCTGGATGGCGAGGTCAACGCGCTTGTAGGGCACGACGCGCCCGAAGCACAGGTAGTAATCCTGGGGATCCCGAGGCAGGTCGAGATAGCGGTCGACATGAACCGGTGGATGGACCACGGTCGACTCCCGCCCGTAGAAACGCCGGATCCGCTGCGCGACGTGGACCGAGTTGGCCACGAACACATCGGGACCGGCTGCCCCGGCCAGGTCCTTGCGGCGCAGGCGCTCGAGGATCGGAGGCAGCAGCCGGCGCGTCAGGCCGCCGATCTCCTCTCCAGCCAGGAACTGGGGCTCCCAGGCGTAGCGCATCGGCGTATGGCAGTAGCAGACGTGGAGCGTGGAGGGTGGCGTGCGGACGTTCTTGGCGTTGGCGTGGCTGCTGGACAGGACCAGGTCGAAACCGGAGAGGTCAAAGGACTCGAAGGCGCGAGACATGAGGGGCAAAAGCCGTGGGTAGTGCCGGGTCGCCCCGGGGATGCGCTGCAGGAACGAAGTGTGAACCGGTCGCCCGGTGATCGCCGGAGGCCACGGGCGGGGGTCATAGACCGAGGTGAACAGCTCGGCATCCGGAAACAGGGCGAGCAGCTGCAGCACTACCTCCTCCGACCCGCCGGGGATGGTCAGCCAGTCGTGGACCACGGCCACCCGGGGAAAGCGCCGGCGCAGGACCGTGATCAGCTCCTCAGGCGTCATCGGCTGCGTTTGACCGCGGCGAGGAACTCCGGCCAGCTGGCCGCGTATGGTGCGAGCGTGCGGGCCAGGGCTCGGAGGTCTTCCCAGCCGGCCTGAGCCTCCCAGCCCCAGTGCAGGACGACCAAGGTCCAGAGGCCGCTCGACGTCTCGATCGCGCGCTCGGCCGGACCCAGCATCCCTCCGGCGGTCCCGTAGAACGGCGCGTACGCGGGCGCGTAGACGGCGTCGCCGCGCCACTGCGGCCCGACACCGAACCCGAGCTGGCGAACGGACTCCGGGCCGCCGCCGACGACGGCGAATCTCGACGCGAGCACCGGCCACTGCCGCGCCTCGAATCGGTTGTAGGGAGCCACGAACACCTCGGCCCGGACACCACTGGCCCTCGCCAGCTCCTCCTCAGCCCGGTCGAGCAGGCCGGAGGTGCTCTCCAAGCTCAGGCCACCCAGCTCCGAGTGGCGCCGGGGGTCACGAAAGCGTGTCCTGTGGGTGTGTCCATGCAGGGCGAGCTCGACACCCTCTCGGGTTAATCGCCGCAGCATCGCCCGTTCATCATCGGTGAGCTCCCGATCCACCCGGTCGGCTGGATCCAGGGGGCGGAGGCTGACCCTGGGCAACACGGCGAGAAGGTACGGGACGCCCGCGCCGGACATGATCTCGTTGAAACGGGTGAACTGACGCGTGCCGAACGTTTCGTCCGCCTCCCAGGCCCGGTAGTGGGGAAATTCGTCAACTCGGATCAGAAACCGCGGTGGCGCGGGTGCCGCTTCACCCAGGACAGCGCGTCGCGCCGCGATGAGCGGGCCTGAGACTGCGCGCTCGGAGTCGAAGCGGCCGAGCTTTCGCATCACGTCCTCACGTAGACGTGCCAGCGAGCCCGGCGGCTCGCGAACCCCCACGGGAAGGGACGAGGCGTGGGTGTGGAGCCGCTCAGCGCTGAGCGCACCCGACTCGAGCTCGGCATCGAACAGCAGTCGCACCGTGCGCTCCTGGTCGGGCGATGGGCGCGGTCGCCCCTGCCTTGGATCGCCTCGACGGGTCATGGGCCGAGACAGTAAACAGGCTTTCCCGGCGCTGACGGGGATCGCGCGTGCCTGGGAACATGCCACCCCGATGCGCGACGCCGATCATCCCGACGGGCACCAGTCCCCCGGGCCCTCGGGGCTCCGTGACCGCGACATCGTGTGCGTGGGCTTCGCCGATTGGGAGACCGAGATCTGGACCAACCAGCACCATCTGATGTCACGCCTGGGCCGGGAGAACCGCGTGCTGTTCGTCGAGTCACTCGGCTTGCGCCAGCCGCGGCTCGCCCGCCGGGACCTGGCTCGGATCGCGCGACGGATCCTCAAGGGCATCCGCGGGCCCCGGCGGACTGACAGCGTCTACGTTGTCTCGCCGCTGGTCCTGCCCTGGCACGGGCACCGCCTGATCCGTGCCCTCAACCGCCGAATCCTCGCGAGCACCCTGCGTTCCGCGACGCGTCGCCTCGGGCTCTCGCGGCCGATCCTCTGGGCCTACGTGCCGCAGGCTGAGCCGCTGATCGACGAACTCGGGTCGAACCTCGTCGTGTATCACTGCGTCGACGACATCGCCGCCCAGCCCGGAGTGGATGCGCCCAGCTTCGAGGCCGCCGAGATCCGATTCGTGGCGCGAGCCGATCTCGTCCTGGCCAGCGCGCCAGAGTTAGCAGAGCGCCTGCGTCGGCTCGGGGCCGACGTGATCGAGGTCCCCAACGTGGCTGACACGTCCCTGTTCGCCACCGCCCTGGAACCGGGAGGGGTTGACGGGGCGATGGCTGCTCTGCCCGGGCCACGGGCCGTGTTCACCGGGGCGATCGTCGCCTCGAAGCTTGATTTCGCGCTGCTCGTCGACCTGGCGCGCCTACGCCCGAGCTGGTCCTTCGCGCTGGTCGGACCGGTTGGACTGGGCGCTCCGGAGACCGATGTGTCGTCGCTGTCGGCCGAGCCGAACATCCATCTCCTCGGTCCACGCGCCCATCGCCGGCTCCCCGCCGTGCTCAGAGGAGCCGATGCGGGGCTGATCCCGTACGCCCGCAATCGGCTCACCGAGAGCATCTTTCCCATGAAGGTCTACGAGTACCTCGCCGCTGGGCTTCCGGTCCTGGCCACGCCGCTTCCCGCCCTCAGCGGGCTGCCGGAAGTCGTGACCGCCGGCGATGCGGCGGGGCTCGCCGGGCTGCTGGATGCGGCGCTGGCCGACTCCGCGCGCGACGCCCGGCTGGGACGGTCCACGGCGGCCATGTCGCACTCCTGGGAGCGGCGCCTCGAGGAGATCGCCAGGGCCATTGCCGCCATCGAAGGCACCGATGAGCGACCTGCTGGTTAGCGTCCACACCCCCACGCTGGGATCGGGGCGCTCACGCCGCACCTACGCGCTGGCCCGTGCCCTGGCCGCGACCGGTGATGGGGTGGGACTGCTCTACGCCCGCTTCGGCGCTGAACGGCCCGATGCGGCGTTCACGGGCATTCCGGGCGTCGCGCTGCACGAGGTCAGGCCCTCCCGCGGACTCCGGCGCCTCAGCGCCTACGTGAGGGCTCGAGCGACCGGCGTTCCCGCCGACTTCGCCCGCGGCGTCTCGTCAGAGCTCGCCGACGCCGCCGAGGCGCTGGCCCGGAACCATGAGCTGGTGATCGCCGACGGACCGATCGAGGCGGCGACCCTGACGGGGCTGGCCCGGGAGCGGCCGGTGATCTACCACGCGCACAATCTCGAATCGGCGTTCCGCCATCAGCTTCGCTCCGGCCGGCTCGGGAGCCGCGACGAGCTGGCCGCCTTCGAGCGGCGGCTCCTGGCCGGCGCGGCCGAGTCCTGGATGGTAAGTGAGGCGGATGCCCAGGCGGCCCGGGCCCTTTGCCCGGAGGCCCGGGTTCGGGTCGTGCCCAGCGTCGTGGATGTCGCCGCCATCGCTCCGGTCAGGCCGGCGGGCGTCGCGCGCGTGCTGTTCCTCGGAGACTTCCGCTACGAGCCCAACCGCGAGGCGCTCGAGTTCCTGCGCGGCGATGTCCTCCCTCAGGTCTGGGCGTCGTGCCCCGACGCCCGTCTGCGCGTCGTGGGACGGGACCCGCCGGCGGGCGGGCCGGCCGACAGCCGGGTGGAGGTTCTCGGGTTCGTGCCCGAGCTGGACAGCGCCTACGCCGAGGTGGCCTGTGTGGCCGTGCCGCTGCTCCACGGCGGCGGCTCCCCGCTGAAGTTCATCGAGGCGCTGGCCTACGGACTCCCGGTCGTCGCGACCAGCGAGGCCAGCCGGGGGCTGGAGGTGCGTGATGGCACCGATTGCCTGATCGCCGACGGCGCCGAGGCCTTCGCGGCGGCGCTCGTGCGTGTGCTCAGATTGGGGGGCGAGGCGATGGGAGCGCGAGGGCGGGAGCTCGCGGCGGCCCGCTACTCGCAGCAAGCGCTCAACGCCCTGGTGGCCTCCAGGTCCCGGAACGGCCTGGACGGCGCCTGAGCGGGCTCACGAGCCGGCCGCCAACAGCGACTCGACCTCGCCCGTGTACTCACCCTTCGGCGCGCCCGTGGACTGGACCGCACCGAAGTACGCCTCACGGCCGGTCTGCGTCCCCGAGGGGTATTGGTCATGCGCCTCGTAGAGGAAGAACCCGGCCAGGCGGCTCCCGTAGCGCGAGGTCATCCCGGCGATCGAAGTCTGCAGCGTGGAAGCCGCCTGGCCATAGGTCATGCAGGGATTCCAGCCATAGTTGTCGCTCAGGCAGTGACCGTTGTCGGTCGAGAGCCCCCACTCGGTCACCCAGATCGGAATCGTGCTCGGCGCGCCCGCCGCCGCGGTCGAGCTCACCGTGCTGTCGATCCGGCTGGCCCAATTCGGCCCGTAGGGATGGATGGTCCAGCCGGCCACGAGCTGCCCGAGATCGGGGACGGCCTTGAACATGTTGGACACCCAGGCGGTGCCCTGCTGGGCATTGTCGCCGATGGCCAGTACGCCGACGGCCGGATTCGTGCTCCGGATCGCGCTCACCGCAGCCTGGACGCGCAGCGCGTAGGTCTGGGCCCGGGAGGCGTAGGCGCCGGCTGAGTTGTCAGAGAACTGGTAGCTGTAGCTGGTCTCGTTGCCGAACTCGATGTCGCGCACGGCGGTCCCGGCCGGCTCGTTCTGTCCCTGCCAGTAGCTACCGCCAGGGCCGAACGCCGACGCCCAGGCGCCGAGGCCCTGCGCTTCGGCTGTCGTGGGCAGCCGGTCATTGAAGCTCGCCAGGAGCATCGGGCGGATTCCCGCCGCCGCGTATGCGCCCACGATCGGAGCGATCTCCGACACCGGCGTGTCGATGTCGAATTCCAGGCGGGCCGTCTTGGCGCCGAGCTGCTGGATGAACGGCAGCTCGTACATGAGCGCCGAGCCGGCCACGACACCCGACTGCGGCGGTGAGGAGGAGGACCCCACGGGGCCCGGCGCTGGCGACACCGTGAGCGGTGCGCCGGTGGCCGTATAGGTGAGCGCCACCTCGGGAGCCCACGTGCTGTTGCTCACGTTGGTCCGGACGCTGAAGTGCACGGTCAGACCCGGGGCAGGCGGCGGGGTGACCGAGGTGCCGCCGACGATCGAGTACTGGTCCGGCGTCCCGGGCACCTTCCGGACGAACACGTAGGAGTTGACATTCGCGACGGGGGCCCACTGCACGGTGCCGCCGCGCATGGTGAGGAGGGGTGCCGAGGTGGACGGAACCGAGGCCGGCGGCGCTGGAGGTCGCTCGGAGACGCGTGCCGCCAGCGCCAGGGCGCCGTGACGAACTGTGGCCAGGGCTCGTACGGATGCCCGGAGCCAGACCGTCGCCTTCCGCACCCGTCGCCGCTGCGCCAGACACGAGGGCCGATGCTCGCGTCGGCAGCGGCGAAGCGCGCTCTCTCGCGTTCGTACCTCTCGTCTGGCCCGGCTGACGCGGCGCTCGAGGCGGCGCTCCCGGGCGCTGGTGCTGGTGCTGGTCGCGCCGGCGGCGGGGTGACCCGAGGCGACGGACGGCGCGACACTGGGTGGGGAAGCCGCAGCTGCGCCGCGGGGCAGCGAGACCATCAGGGCGCTCACCAGGAGAAAGCCGAGGAGGACAGCGCCGGCCAGGTTGCGGGTTCCTCGATGAAGGGGGGACATGGTGACTCCTGGCGCTCGGGGCAAGCTCTCGGCGCGCGTCCGGCGTCAACGCGGCTCCCCGTCGATGTCGACCCCCCGACAACCCCGCGCGAGCCCCGGGCTGGTCCCTGGACGGATGTACGGCCAGCACCATCCGAGGGCCGGAGTCCACGGGGGTTTGGGTCGCCGCTCCAGGGGTTCGGGCGCGCGGGTTCGAGCGTTCGCGGGCGGAGAGCGAGCACGCCGCGGCTGAGCGCGCGAGCGGCCGCGGCTGAGCGCGCGAGCACGCCGCGGCTGAGCGCGGGACCAGGCCGCGGTCGAGGGCGGGAGCGCGCCCGGACGCTGGCTGCCAGGCGGTGCGGGTACTAGCCGCGCAGACGGAGCATTTCTGCGACCGTCAGCACAATGATCCTAAGGTCGAGCCTTAGGGACCAGTTCTGGATGTAGTAGTTGTCCCACTCGACGCGATCGTCGATCGAGGTCTGACCTCGGAGGCCGTGAACCTGAGCCCAACCGGTGATCCCCGACTTCACCCGGTGGCGATCGCCGTACCGGGCGACCTCACGCACGAAGCGCTCGACGTACTCGGGGCGCTCGGGCCGCGGGCCGACGAGGCTCATGTCGCCGCGTACGACGTTGAACAGCTGGGGCAGTTCGTCCAGGGACACCTCGCGCAGCAGGCGGCCGACCCAGGTCCGGCGATCGACTCCCTCAACGCCTCCCGGGGCACAACCCGCATCGAGTTCGAACTCACCGGGGGAATCACTGGCCTCGCGCATGGTCCGGAACTTCAGGAGATCGAACTCATGACCATCGCGGCCCACGCGCCGTTGCCGGAAGAACACTGGCCCGGGCGAGCTCAGGACGACGAGTACGGCGATCACTGCCATGAGGGGGGACATCAGCAGCAATCCGAACGCGGCGAGACCGCGGTCGATGGCATGCTTGATCGCGAACGCCCAGCCGCGAGGATCGATGGGTTTCAGGGTGAGCAGGGGGATTCCACCGACGTGACTGAGGACGGCTTGCTCGTTGACCGTCTCGAACAGACGCGGGACGAGCGACACCTCGACGCCCAGGGCCTGACACTCACGCACCTTGGCCACGAGCACGCGGTCGGGCTCAGCGGAGAAAGCCAGGATCACGCGTCGGGCGCCGGTACTGGCCACCGCGGCCAGCAGGTCATCCGGGCCACCCAGCACCGGCACCGCGGGATGTCCGGCGCCGTTCTCGCCCGAGGGCATTGGGTCGGCGTCCACGAAGCCGACCGGCCGCAAGCCGTAGCTGGGCTCGGAGGCCAGGCGCATGACCAGGTGCGATCCGATCACGCCGGCGCCGACGATCAGGGTCGGGGTGGCCAGCATTCCGGTCCGGATGGCGTAGCGACGGAGCGAGATCAGCACGGAGCGCTCGATACCCAGGTAAACGACGGCGAACAGCCAGAGCCGCAGCGCGAGGGTCAACGGGTGGGGGGCGCTGAACACAGACTCGGCGGCCACCGTCAGCATGGCGGCCAACGACACGCCGCCCAGAACCTGGGCAACGGCGTCCAGCAACGAATCGCTGAGATGGCCTCCGGCCCTATGGCGCACGCCCATGATGCCGAGCACCAGCGGCGGGAAGGCCACTACCAGGATGCGGGACAGCCAATCGGCTTGGAGCGATGAGTCGGCGAACAGCGCCACGCAGGAGCCGAGGTAGAGCACGACCACGTCGATCAGCAGACGCAGGCCCGCGCCGGCGCGCGCATCGACCAGCTGCGCGATGACGCCATTGCCGAACCTGATGCGCCTGACGCCAACCTTGGCGGGGGCGAGCTGTGAGAGTCCAGGAGTTGAAGACATCCGTTTCCGCCCTAGGACCGGGACTGCCAGTTACTGGCTATATCGATGTTTCGGACACGTTCCCCCGACTCGTCTGCCCGACTGCGGGGTGCCGCTCGCCCTTGGACCCGCATCTTAGCGCGTTTTGGTCGGTATTTCGGAGGTTTGCATGGCTTTAAAGAGTCAATTACCCAGTTGCCGGAAGATCGGACAAATGCGGCTGTACAGGCTGTGTCGACGGGGAGGGGCGACTATCCCTGCGTAGTTGTTTCGCCTCTGGATCAGTAGTCGGCCGCAGGTCGTGCGCGGGAGCAGTCCGCCGGGCCATCGCCTGGCCGGGATGTTTGGCCGCGGGGCCAACGCGCCGGACGGATGCTTGGTCGAGGATTCCCGCCATGACCTCCTCAGCTCGGGCCTCCCGCGTACTGCTGTTCTCCGTGCCCGAGAACGCCGCCGATGCCGCCCCGGGAACGGTTCGGATCCGCCGCTACCGGCTGGCCCGCGTGCGCTGCGGCGCCCGCGCCGGTGTGACGGGCGCCGCCGGCACCCCAGTTCCTGACAGCAAGCCTGGCAATTAGCAGGAAAAATCGGCCGCCCCGGGGTCGGCACGCGCTACGCTTCCCATATGCGTAGCCAACTCGAGACTCACCCCGCCCGGACGCCGATCCTGAGGAAGGCCGCTGCCGGCCTGATCCTGGTCGCGGCGGCCGCGCTGGTTATCCATCTGGTGATCGGCTTGGTCATGGCGATCTTCTGGGTGGCGGTCGTCCTTGCCGCCGTCGTGGGTGTGCTCTGGGCGCTCAAGACGCTGGTCTGGTAGGCCCGTCGCCTTGCAGGGCACCGGCCTTCTGGTGATCCTGTTCTTCTTCGGCCTGGCCGGCGGTGCCGTCGGGCGGATGAAGGGCAGCTCCTTCTTCATCTGGTTTCTGATCTCGGCCTGCGTGCCGTTCATCGGCCTGCTGACCGCGGTGTTCTACCGCTGGGACAATGACGAGCTCCAGCGCCAGTGTCCGGGTTGCCAGAGGGTGGTCAAGCTTCACGACGCGGTGTGCACCAATTGCGGCACCGAGCTCGAATTCCCTCGGGTGGCGATCGCCTCGCAGTCGCTCATGCGGCGCCGGAGGGCGTGAGCAACTCCGGTTAGACTCGGGCTCTCGCGCCGGGTGTGGATCCCGGCCGCGGGCACAGTCAACCCGACGTACCGAAGCGAGGGAAGTTGCCATGCGCGCAGTCGACGCCCTGATGGAATGCCTCAAGGCCGAGGGCGTGGACGTGGTATTCGGGCTCCCCGGCGGCGCCAATCTTCCCACCTATGACGCGTTCTACGACGCGGGGATCCGGCACATCCTGGTCCGTCACGAAGCCGGCGGCGGCCACGCGGCGGAGGGCTACGCCAAGGCCACGGGCAAGGTCGGAGTCTCGCTGGGGACCAGCGGGCCGGGAGCGACCAACCTGGTCACCCCGATCTGCGACGCGATGATGGACTCAGTCCCCGTCGTCTTCCTGACCGGTCAGGTCCGCACCGAGCTGCTCGGCACCGACGGGTTCCAGGAGGCGGACATGATCGGCATCACGATGCCGATCGTGAAGCACAGCTTCATGATCCAGCACCCGCTGGAGATCCCGCGCTCACTCCACGAGGCGTTTCACATCGCCCGGACGGGCCGGCCCGGTCCGGTCGTCGTCGACATTCCCCAGGATCTGAGCCGCGCCGATATTCCCTACGAGCCGGTCGACGATGTTCACCTACCGGGCTACCAACCCACCACCGAGGGCAACCAGAAGCAGATCCGGATCGCCGCCAAGGCGCTGGCCAGCGCCCGGCGTCCGGTCATCTACGCCGGCGGCGGGGTGGTGTCGGCGAACGCGGCCGATGAGCTGACCGAGCTGGCCACCGCCGACCGCTTCCCGGTCACCTGCACGATCATGGGCCTGGGCGGTTTTCCGGCCCCGCACGCGCAGTGGCTCGGGATGCTCGGCATGCACGGGCTTCGGGCGGCCAACTACGCCATGGACGAGGCCGACCTGATCGTGGCCATCGGTGCCCGCTTTGATGACCGGATCACCGGCAAGCTCTCGGAGTTCGCGCCGCGAGCCAAGTTCATCCACATCGACGTGGACCCCGCGGAAATCTCAAAAAACGTTCCGGCGCACATACCGATTGTCGGGGATGCCAAGAACATCCTTCCGCGTCTCACCGCCGAGTACCGGGCTCAGGCTCCGGACCCGGGACGGCTGGAGGAGTGGTGGTCGCGGATCCGCACCTGGCAGGAGCGCCATCCGTTGGCCTTCGACGATTCGCAGGACGCTGAAATAAAGCCCCAGGCCATGATCAAGGCCCTGCACGAGGCGACCGCCGGGGACGCGATCGTGACCAGTGATGTCGGCCAGCATCAGATGTGGGCTGCGCAGTACTACAACTTCGCCAAGCCGCGCCGCTGGATCAACTCCGGCGGCCTGGGCACGATGGGCTTCGGCCTGCCGGCGGCCATGGGGGCCAAGGTGGGGTGTCCGGATCAGACCGTGATCTGCATCGCCGGCGACGGCTCGGTGCAGATGAACATGCAGGAACTGGCCACCTGCGCGCAGGAGCGCATCGACATCAAGGTGTTCATCATGAACAACGGCTACCTGGGCATGGTCCGCCAATGGCAGGAGCTGTTCTGGGACAAGCGCTACAGCCAGGTCGACATGGGCCAGTGGCCGGACTTCGTCAAGCTGGCCGAGGCCTACGGCGCGACCGGCATGCGCCTGGAGGACAAGACGACGCTAGTCAAGGACATGCAGGCGGCGATCGCCACCCCCGGACCGGTCCTGGCCGACGTGCGGGTCACCCGCGAGGAGAACACCTACCCGATGATTCCCGCCGGGCAAGCGGCGCGCGACATGGTGGGATGAGCGTCATGGGTGAACCGGGCACCAAGGAGATCCTGTCGCTGGACCAGCTCGAGGCGGTTTCCGGCCTGCGCACCGGGCGAAAGCACATCCTGGCCATCCTGGTCGAGAACAAGCCCGGCGTATTGACCCGGATCTCGGGCCTGTTCGCTCGCCGCGGCTTCAACATCGACACGCTGGCCGTCGGGCCGACCGACGATGACAGCGTTTCGCGGATCACCCTGACCCTCGACGGCGCCGTGCACCCGATTGACCAAGTGACCAAGCAGCTGCACAAGCTGGTCAACGTGCTCAAGATCCGCGATCTCGAGCCCGGGGAGACGCTGTCCCGAGAGCTCGCCCTGTTCAAGGTGAACGCCGATGGCGCCGCCCGGGCCGAGGTCATGCAGATCTGCGAGATCTTCCGCGCCAAGGTGGTCGACGTGACCAAGCGCTCGGTGGTGGTCGAGGTGACGGGGACCTACGAGAAGGTCGACGCCTTCGAGGCGCTGGTGCGGCCGTTCGGCCTGATCGAGATGGCCCGTACCGGCGAGATTGCCATCTCCCGCGGTCGCAGCGAGACCTAGGGCTTCGTGACGCCTTCGCGCGCGCCCGGCTCGTTGGGGATGGCCTGATGTCCGCTGTCACGACGGTCAGAGACGTGCGCAGCCTGGTCGGCGAGGTCGGCGGAGGGACGAGTCACGCTCACGGGTCCGAGATCCACCGCTTCGTGCTCGAGCACAAACCGCAACGGTGTCTCGAACTCGGTTTCGCCTGGGGTGTCGGGGCGCTGTACATCGCCTCGGCGCTGGAGGCCAACGGCGGTGGTCGGCTGACCAGTGTCGACATGCCCTATGAAGCGAGACGCGCCGAGGTCGGCATAGATCTCGTCGGACGAGCGGGGCTGTCCGAGCGAGTCGAAGTCGTGCTCGAGGAAGGGGGCTATAACTGGTTTCTGCACCGGAAGCTCAAGGAGCAGCTTCGCGACGGGGTCCTCGAACCTGTCTACGACTTCGTTTTCCTGGACGGTGCCCATACCTGGCTCGAAGACGGGCTCGCGCTGCTGCTCCTCGAGCGGCTGGTGAAGCCCGGCGGCTGGATTCACCTGGATGACCTCGCGTGGCTTCCCACCGCCCGGACTGATTTCCCCGAGGCCCAGCGGCAGTTCTCTCACGTGCGTGATATCTGGGAGCTGCTCGTGGTCCCCAACGACGCCTTCGACCAGATGCGGACCGATGGGGTCACCGCGTGGGCACGCAGGGCGCCCAGCGACCAGGCCGGTGAGCGCGTCGTCTATCAGCAGGACCTCTCGGGTTCAGTGCGTCTCGCGGTCGACCGGGCTCGCGCTCGGGCCTCCGATCTACTTCAGCGCCGTCCGAGCCGGGTTGCTCGCTGACCGATGCCGGCCCGGAACTTCGAAGCGCTCCAGCCGCCGACGGGCACGATCGAATGGAGCGCGTGCCGGCCCCGGATCGCTGACCGCGTCGCCGAGGGGGTGCGTCGGGCCAGGCGCGCGGGTATGCGCCAGCTGGTGAGCGTCGGTATGCCCGCGCCGGCTGGCACCGACCCGACCGCGACCGTGGTCAGCTCGCGGATCGGTGACGAGCCTTGGTTTTGCTATGAGCAGTCCGACCGGGGAGGCGCCGCGGTGGCTGCGCTCGGAAGCCTGCGGCGGCTCGAGGCGGCCGGCCCGGATCGCTTCATCGAGCTTTCCCGAGCCTGGCAGGCGCTGGCCGGCAGCGCCTTGGCCGACTCGCCGACCGCCATACCGGGTTCGGGACTGATCGCGGCGGGTGGATTTGCCTTTGCCCCCGCCGGTGGCGCCGCGCCGCGCTGGAGAGGATTCCCGTCGGCCTCGCTGATCGTGCCCGATGTCTCCCTGGCCCGGTGTGACGGAACGACGTGGCTCAGCCTGAACCTGGACTGCGCTCCCGACGACACCGTGGATGAGGTGATGGATCGGGCCCGGCGACGACTCGAGGGGCTCCGATCCCAGGAGCTACCGCTGCTCGATCCGGCACCCAGAGGCCGCTACGAGGTGGTCAGCGCCATGCCGCCGGCCCATTACGAACAGGCCGTCGCGCGCGGCGTCCAGCGGATCCGCTCGGGCGAGCTCGAGAAGGTGGTCCTGGCCCGCGAGGTCGAGGTCCATGCTCCGCGGCCGCACGACGCACCCGCGGTGATCGGGCTGCTCCGAGAGGCCTTCTCGTCCTGCTACGTGTTCGCGGTCGGCCGGGGCGACGCGACCTTCCTGGCCGCCAGCCCCGAGCTGCTGATCCGCCGCGAAGGCCAGCGCGCCAGTACGGTCGCGCTGGCCGGCTCCATCCGGCGCAGCGCTGACCCGGCTGTGGATGACCATCTCGGCGAGCAGCTGCTGAGCAGCGCCAAGGACCGCCAGGAGAATGAGATCGTCGCTCGGCGGATTGCCCAGGTCCTCCGGCCCCAGTCGGTCTGGGTGAGCTCCGCCGAGCCCGGATTGGTGAGGGTGGCCAACATCCAGCACCTGGGCGCACCGATTCGAGCTCAACTGCGCGCTCCGATCGACGCGGTCACGCTGGCCGGGCTGCTCCACCCCACGCCGGCGGTGGGAGGCGAGCCCTCAGGGCCTGCGCTCGATCTGATCCCCGCCTTGGAGGGCATGGACCGGGGCTGGTACGCCGGCCCGGTGGGCTGGACCGACTCGATGGGGGACGGGGAGTTCTGCGTCGCCCTGCGCTGCGCACTGCTGCGCGGGCCGCTGGCCACGTGCTACGCCGGGGCCGGAATCGTGCGCGACTCCGACGCGGCGGCTGAGCTGGCCGAGACGGAGGTCAAGCTCCAGGCGCTGTTGCCGCTGCTGGCCGGCTGAGGGCGGCCCGGGCGACCCGGCGGTGCAGGTCGAGGTTCTCGGCCCGGTTGGTGCGCACCTCGAGGATCGTCGTCGCCGGCTGCTCGATGGCGCGCATGAGGGCAGCCTCTAGCTGGGCGACGGTTCCGGGTTGGTCGTACCCGCAGCCGTACAGGGTGGCGGCGTGGGCGAAATCCAGGCCGTGCGGCGTGGCCACGTGCTCCTCGAAGGCGTCGGTCTGAGTGGCTACGGGCAGGAAGTGGAAGATGCCGCCGCCGTCGTTGTTGAGCAGGACGATGGTCAGCGGGAGCTCCAGCCGCCGCCCGGCGATCAGGCCACCGATGTCATGGGCCAGGGCTACGTCGCCGATCAGCAGCACTGTGGGCGAGCGGGTGGCCGCGGCCACCCCGAACGCGCTGGAGACGGTTCCGTCGATCCCGTTGGCGCCGCGGTTAGAGAGCACCCGCGGCAGGTCCTCGCCGGCGGGGAGGAACAGCTCGACGTCCCGCACGGCCATCGACGATGCGACGAACAGGTTGGCCTCGGGGGGCAGCCAGCGGCCCAGGCGGCGGGCCACGAGCGGTTCGGACAGGCCGTCGCCCAGCTGCTCATCGATGGTGGCTGCGAGCGCGCTGTCAGCCCCCCGCCAGCTGTCGAGCCAAGCTCGATCTCCGACCGCGGCTCGCGTCCAGCCTTCCAGCGTGGCGGCGGGGTCGGCAGTCGCGGTCTCGCTGAGCACCGCGGCCGGATCCTGCCAGGCGGCCTCGGGGTCGAGGGCGAGCTGGGGAACATCGGTCAGTCCCTCGAGCCAGGCTCGCAGGGGCTTGGAGGTGGGCAGATCACCGACCCGGATGATCAGCTCGGGCCGGTGGGCGGCGGTGAAGGCCGGATTGCGCAGGAGGAGGTCGTAAGTGGGGATGACCGCGGGCCCGTGTCGGGCGCCAGAGAGCGGATCGGCGAGCAGGGGGTAGCCGGCCTGGGCGGCGAACCGGGCCGCGGTGGACCCGAGATCGGGATCGCGCTCGTCGCGGCCGGCCACGAGGATCCCCTGAGGCGGCAGAGCGGGGGCGGGTGCGGCGGCGATGGTTCTCGCCGGTCTCGAGATCCAGGGCCTGCGCTCCGGACGCCCGGGGACTGGATCGGGGGGGAGGGGAGCGTCGGGGACGAGCGGCTCGCGCAGCGGGAAGTTCAGGTGCACCGGGCCCGGACGGCCCTGAAGGGCGGTCCAGTAGGCGCGGCAGGCCAGCGCGCGGATCCAGCGCAGCGTCTCCGGGCCGGCCCGGTCCACTCCGACCTCGCAGAACCACTTGACCGCGCCACCGTAGAGCTTGATCTGGTCGATCGCCTGGCCGGCCCCGACCTCACGCAGCTCCGGCGGCCGGTCGGCGGTGAGCACGATGAGCGGCACCCGGGCCTGCCAGGCCTCGATCACGGCGGGGGCGAAATTGGCCGCGGCGGTGCCCGAGGTGCAGGTCAGAGCCACGGGACGGCCGGACGCCTTGGCCGCACCGAGCGCGAAGAAGCCGGCACAGCGCTCGTCCAGGTGAGACCAGGTGCGGATACCGGGTTCGCGGACCAGAGCGAGGATCAGCGGCGTGTTCCGCGATCCCGGGGAGGTGCAGGCATGCTCGAGCCCACAGCGGGCCAGCTCGTCGGCGAAGGCGCGGAGCAGCAGGTGGGAGTCATTGGCGGTCATGATCTCGTTCAGGATGACGACGTCGCTGGTGCTCCTCCACGGCTTCACGCACACCGGTGCGAGCTGGGACCGAGTCCGAGCGGAGCTCGGGGAACGCTACCTGGCACTCGCTCCCGACCTCCGCGGCCACGGCTCGGCGTCGAGTGCCGAGCCGGTCAGCCTGAAGGCGGTTCTGGACGACGTCGCGGCGCTGGCTCCGGAGCGGTTCGGCCTGGTCGGCTACTCGATGGGTGGCCGGATCGCCCTGCACGCCGCGCTGGCCATGCCCGAGCGGGTGCAGCAGCTGGTCCTGATCGGCGCCAGCCCGGGAATCGCCTCGGCCGGCGAGCGCGACCAGCGCCGGCGAGCCGACGACGCGCTGGCCGACCGTATGGAGGGGATGGCGATCGAGGAGTTCGCCCGCGAATGGGCGAGGACGCCGGTGCTAGCCGGGCTGGCCGCCGAGGTCCAGGCCGAGGTTCAGGCCGACCGGCTGCGCAGCTCGGTGCTCGGCTTGGCCCGGGCGCTGCGCGGACTCGGGACCGGGGCGTTGCCGTCGCTGTGGGACCGGCTGGGGGAGGTGCGGATCCCGGTGAGCCTGATCGTGGGGGAGCGGGATGCGAAGTTCCGGGATCTGGCGCTGGAGATGGCAACCAAGCTGCCCCAGGGACGCGTGGCGGTGATCGCTGGAGTGGGGCACGCTGTCCATCTGGAGGCGCCGGGCGACGTTGCCCAGCGGTTGTTGGCCACACGGCAGAATGATCGCGTCAGCTGACGCGGTACCAGTCGAGTAGCCCCTCACCCAGGCCGGGGCCGCGGGGGACCTCGATGACTCCCTGGGATGCGGGCAGTGGATCAGGGCGACCGGTGAACATCGCCAGCGTGGCCAGGCCGCAGGCGCGGCTCGGGACGATGGCCGCCGCGCCGTGAAGCGCCGCGGCGATCCCCAGCGGGCCCTCGAGACTGGAGGCGAGGAACACCTCGTAGCCGGCGGTCCGGGCCCGGCGGGCGGCACTCAGCAGTCCGGTCAGGCCGCCACAGCTGGCGATCTTCAGGCAGATCAACTCGCAGGCCCGCTCATCGAGCGCCGGCGGGATCCGCGCGGTCTCGTCGAGGGCCAGCGGAATCGACGTCCGACTCGACAGGGCCTTGATCTCGGCCAGCCCGGTGACGGGCTCCTCGCAGAGCTCGATGCCGATCGGCTCGAGGCGGCTCAGCGCGGCCTCGGCCTCGGCGACCGACCAGGCGCCGTTGGCGTCGATCCGGATCGCCCGGTCGGAGCCGGCCACGGCACGGACCGCGGCCAGGCGCCCGGAGTCATCGCCGATGGCCACCTTGGCCTTGAGCGTCGTGAACCCGGCCTCACAGGCTCGCGCAGCCTCCGCGGCGGCGCCCGCGCGGTCGGCCGCGCCGAGGGTCCAGTTGACCTTGATCGGGTCCGGCGCGGCGTCGGGGTTCGCGTCGGGGTCGGGGTCGGCGTTCGCGTCGGGGCCGGGGTCGGCGTCGGGCTCGGCGTCGGCCAGGAGCCTCCAGACCGGCAGGCCGGCGCGCTTGCCGGCGAGATCCCACAGGGCCAGGTCCACGGCGGCCAGGGCGGGCGCGACGGTCATCACCTCGGCACACCGCGCCAGCACCGTGGCGTGGGGCTGCCCGTCGGCGCCTGAGAGCACCGGCCGGCAGGCATCGAGCGCCGCCTGCACCTGATCTAGCGTGACCCCGTCGTAGGAGTGAAGTGGCGCCGCCTCCCCGCGGCCGCGAAGCCCATCGTCGGTTTCGAGCGTGACCAGGACGAGCTCTCTGAGCTCAACGGAGCCGTGGCTGGCCCGGAAGGGGGACGCCAGCCGAGCCCTGACGAGCTCGCAGTCAAGCCGCACCGGACTCGATGTCCTCGGTGGGCCGAACCGCGAGCGGGGTCGGGGACCCGCGCAGCAGGCGGTGGGTCATCCGCTGAGCAGCAGTCCGGCCGAGAGCAGCACGCAGAAGGCGAGCTGGAGCATCCCGGTGTGGGCCAGAGCCCCGTTGAGCGAAGGGCCGTCCGTGCGATTGCGCACCACCCTGACCACGCGGGCGGCCAGGATCAGCGACAGCCAGCTGAGCATGACCCAGGCGGTGAGGGGACCGAACACCCAGGTGATCGGGACGAGCAGGAAGGCCAGGTAGACGACGACCGCGAACATGACCCGGGTTCGCTCGCGGCCCAGGCGTACGGCCAGGGTCCGCTTGCGGGCCCGGCGGTCGGAGTCGATGTCGCGGACGTTGTTGACGACCAGGATGGCCGCGGCCAGGAGTCCGACCGGGACCGACAGGGCAAACGCCTCCCAATCGAGGTGCCTGGTCTGGACGAAGAACGAGCCGGCCACGGCGACAACGCCGAAGAACAGGAACACGAACACCTCGCCGAGACCCTCGTAGCCGTAGGGCTTCGGCCCGCCGGTGTAGGCGACCCCGGCCAGGATCGAGGCGGCGCCGACGAGCAGCAACTGCCAGCCGGCGACCACGATCAGGTAGACGCCGGCCAGCACGGCCAGCCCGAAGGTCACGTAGGTCGCGACCAGCACCTGGCGGGGCGGGACCAGGCCGCCCGCGGTGACCCGGACCGGACCGAGCCGGTCCTCCGTGTCGGCGCCCCGGCGAGCGTCCGAGTAGTCGTTGCTCAAGTTGGTGCCGACCTGGATGAAGATCGCGCCGAGCAGCGCGGCCACGAAGCGCAGTGGATGGAACACGTTGAGGTATCCGGCCAGGGCCGTCCCCACCAGCACAGGAGCCACGGCCGCCGGGAGCGTCCGCGGCCGGGCGGCCATCAGCCAGATCCTCACCTCGCTGGGCATCGGGGTCGACTCAGTGCTCTCTACGGGCGCCGGGGGAACTTGGAGAAGTCCACCGGGCGGCGCTCGAGGAAGGCGTCGCGCCCCTCCGCCGCCTCCTCGCTCATGTAGAAGAGCAGGTTCGCGTCGTGGGCGAGTTGCTGGATGCCGGCCAGGCCATCCTCATCGGCGTTGAAGCTCGCCTTGAGTAGGCGGAGCGCGAACGGGGATAGGGCCAGCATCTCGCGGCACCAGGCCACGGTCTCCTCCTCGAGCCGATCCAGCGGTACCACCGTGTTGATCAGGCCCATCTCCAGGGCCTGCTGAGCGTCGTACTGGCGACACAGGAACCAGATCTCCTTGGCCTTCTTGGGCCCGACGAGCCGGGAGAGCACCGAGGCTCCGAAGCCGCCGTCAAACGAGCCCACGCGCGGGCCGACCTGGCCGAAGCGCGCGTTGTCGGCGGCGATCGTCAGGTCGCACACGACGTGCAGGACGTGACCGCCGCCGATCGCGTAGCCCGCCACCATGGCCACGATCGGCTTGGGGAGTCGCCGCATCTGAACGTGGAGATCAGTCACCTCAAAGCGGCCAACCCCGGTTTGGGCTCCGGCCTGGGCGGGGTCGGCGCCGGTGACGTAGCCGCCGCGCTGCCCGCGCACCCGCTGGTCGCCGCCGGCGCAGAACGCGTCGGGTCCCTCGCCGGTGAGGATGATCACCCCGACGTCGGGATTGACCCGGGCCCGCTCGAGGGCCTCTGAGATCTCCACCACCGTCTCGGGACGGAACGCGTTTCGGACCTCGGGCCGGTTGATGGTGATCTTGGCGATACCTGCGTCCTCGCCGGCGCCGACCTCATAGCGGATGTCGACGTACTCACCGGCTGCCTGCCAGCTGATGCTCAAGGTTTGCTCCTCCTGATCGATGGGCAGCGAGGACTCTACGCAAGCGCCGCCGCAGCCCGTCCGGCCACGAGGCGAGCTTGGCCTTAGGGCGCCCTAAGAACGCCCACCGCACTCTGTTAGGGTGCCCTAATAGTGACCACGACCAGGAAACGACTCGGCTGGGGGGCGCTGGTCCTCGCCCTGGCCGGCCTGCTGGTCTGGCAGCTGGCCGGGGCCGGCGGGGGGACGCCCAACCCGGCCAACCCGGCATCCCATCTTGACCGTCTGGCCGTGGTGCTCGACAGCGGGATCCTGGTGCTGCGCGAGGGGCTCGAGACGATTCTCGTCCTGACCGTGCTCACGGCCAGCATGCGCGGGTCGGACCGGCGCTACCGCCGCCCGCTCACGGCCGGGGCCGGAGTGGGCTTCCTCACCGCGGTGGTGACCTGGTTCATCGCCATCGCGGTCACCGACGCGGTCGGGCCGGGCAGCCTCGACCTCCAGGCCGCCACCGGCCTGCTGGCCATCGTCGTCCTGCTCGTGGTCATGAACTGGTTCTTTCACCGCATCTACTGGACCGGATGGATCTCGCATCACAATCGCCGCCGCCAGGCCCTGCTCGCGGAGGGGCCCGCATCAGGCAGGCAGAAGACGCTCCTCGGTCTCGCCCTGCTCGGCTTCACGTCTGTGTACCGCGAAGGGTTCGAGGTGGTGCTGTTTCTCCAGAATCTCCGTCTGCGCTACGGCTCGGGCGTGGTCCTCGAAGGTGTAGCCCTGGGCCTGGTCTTCGTCGCCGTGATCGGTTATTTGGCCTTCGGCCTGCAGCGCCGGCTCCCGTACAAGCGGATGCTGGTGGTGACCGGGATCATGCTCGGCGTCGTCCTGCTGGTCATGGTCGGCGAGAGCGTCCAGGAGCTCCAGCAGGCCGGCTGGATCGGGACCACGCAGATCCCGGTCGCCGTTCCCGGCTGGATGGGCCTGTGGTTCTCGATCTTTCCCAACGTCGAGACGGTGGTCGCGCAGCTCGGGGCCGCGGTGATCGTGATCGGCTCCTACTTCCTGGCCGAGGAGCTGAAGCTCCGGCGACCGCGCCGGCGCCAGGCCGCGGCGGGTCCCGACGCCCCACCGCGGATCCCCGGCCCCGCCGTGCCGCACCCGGGCCACTGAGGGCCGTGGAGCCCTGGCTGGCCACCGCGGCCCGCAGGTACGGCTCGCGGGCGGGGCTCCACATCCCCGGCGAAGGCGATCAGACCTACCGGACGCTGTTCGAGCGCGCGCGGGCGGCGGCCGGAGGACTCGTCGAGCACGGAGTCGGGGCCGGTGACCGGGTGGCGCTGGCCCTGCCCAGCCCCGAACTGGTGCCAGTGCTGCATGCCTGCACGCTGATCGGGGCGATCGCCGTTCCGATCGATCTGCGCCTCGGCGTCGCGGAGCGCTCGGCCCGGGCTGCCGGCACGGCGCTGGTGCTCGAGGAGCCGGTCGCCGGAGCGCCGGTGGATCCCAGCCAGCGCGAGCCGGGTGAGACCGCGACCGTGATGTACACCTCCGGGACCACGGCCGGTCCGAAGGAGGTGCGGCTCAGCTACGACAACTGGCTGTGGAACGCGATCGGCTCGGCGCTGGCGCTCGGGCTCGACCCCGACGAACGCTGGCTCTGCCCGATGCCGCTGGCCCACGTCGGCGGTCTGTCGATCCAGATCCGCAGCGCGATCTACGGCACTACGGTCCTCCTGCACGACCGGTTTGACACCGACGCCGTGCTCGCGGCGCTTCACGACCCGGACGCGCGGGTCACGCTGGTCTCGCTGGTGCCGACGATGCTGGCCCGCCTGCTGGACGCCGGTCTGAGAACCCCTCCGACCCTGCGACGCGCGCTCCTCGGCGGGGGGCCGATTCCACCCGCCTTGCTCGAGCGCGCTGATGACGCCGGGGTTCCCGTCGCCTACTCCTACGGGATGACCGAGGCCTGTTCGCAGATCGCCACGAACGGCTGGCCGCTGCTGGGCACCGAGATCCGGATCGGCGAGGAGGGTGAGATCCTGGTCCGCGGCCGCACCGTGGCGGCGGGGGCGATGGGCGACGACGGCTGGCTGCACACCGGCGATCTGGGCGGGTTTGACGAGCGCGGGCGGCTCCTCGTCCAGGGGCGCAAGGCCGACACGATCATCACCGGGGGAGAGAACGTCTCGCCCGATGAGGTCGAAGCCGTCCTCCTCGAGCTCCCCGGGGTACGGGACGCCGCCGTGTTCGGTCGCCCTGACCCCGAGTGGGGGGAGGCGATCGTCGCCCGGGTCGTCCCCACGGGAGCTGCGGCGCCATCGATCGAACAGCTCCGGGCCGGCTGCGCGGTTCGGCTGGCGCCGTTCAAGGTCCCCAAGCAGATCGAGGTGGTGGCCGAGCTTCCGCGCGGGCCCACTGGGAAGCTTCGGCGTAGCGAGCTGCGCTAGCTCGGGCCGGCCCCCGGTGCGCCGCGGCTCGGGTCGCCGTCGGCCACGGCCGATGCGACATCAGTTGACGTCACATCGTTCACGCGTATGATCGCCGGGTGCCCGCCGCGCTGACCATCGAGCAGCTTGCCGCCGAGTCCGGGATGACCGTGCGCAACATCCGCGCCCACCAGGCCCGAGGGCTGCTCGAGCCGCCCGAGGTGCGCCTGCGGGTCGGCTACTACACACCGGAGCACGTCGCGCGGCTGAAGCTGATCCGGGAGCTCCAGGACGAGGGGTTCAACCTGGCCGGCATCAAGCGCCTGCTCGATGGCGACCAAGGCCCCGTCGAGCGCCTGGACCGCTTTCGCCGCGTGCTCACCGAGCCGCCGTACGCGGAGCGCCCGGACACCCTTACGGCTCCCGAGCTCGCCGCCCGCTTCCGGGTCGGCTCCGAGGAGGCGCCCGCGGGTCATGGACCGCGCGCAGCGTCTGGGCATCCTGCGGAGGACCGGCCCCGACGCGTTTGAGGCCCCGAGCCCGGCCCTGCTCGCGGTCGCCGAGGCGGTCGTGGCCCGGGGCATCTCGTTGGGCGGCGCGCTGGCCGTGTTCGAGGCCATCGAGCAACATTGCGACGCCGTCTCCGGCGCCTTCGTCCGCGTCTTCCTGAACGAGGTCTGGGAGCCCTTTCAGGCCGCCGGTATGCCATCCGAGCGCTGGGATGAGATCGAGGAGTCGATTGAGCAGCTGCGCCCCCTGGCCACCGAGGCCCTGGTGGCGATCTTCGGCCAGCGCATGGCGGCTCAGATCGATGCGGCCTTTGGCCAGCTCGGACAACGCGCCCGCGAGTAGCCTGATCCGGCGGTGGCCGCGATCGACCCCGAGGAGCAGCGCGCGAACTCCCGCCAGATGTGGGAGCGGAGCTCCGCGGCCTGGGGGAAGCGGGCCGACCGGATCAGGGACTGGGGCATGCCCGTCTCGGTGGCCATGGTCGACGCGCTGGCGCTGCAGCCGGGCCAGCGTGTGCTCGAGCTGGCCGCGGGTCCTGGGGACACCGGGTTCCTGGCCGCCGAGCTGGTCCAGCCGGGCGGCACGCTGATCTCGAGCGACGGCGCGGAGGCGATGGTCGAGGTGGCCCGGGACCGGGCGGCGCCAGGCGGGCTGACCAACGTCGAGTTCCGCCAGCTCGAGCTCGAGTGGATCGACCTCGAGACGGCCACGGTCGACGCGGTGCTGTGCCGCTGGGGGATCATGCTGATCGTCGACCCCGAGGCGGCGGCCCGGGAGATCCGGCGGGTGCTCAAGGCCGGCGGACGGGCGGCGTTCGCGGTCTGGGACGTGCCCGAGCACAATCCCTGGGCGACGATCCCCGGCCGGGTGATGGTCGCCCGTGGCCTGGCCGAGCCGCCTGACCCCGAGGCGCCCGGGATGTTCTCGCTCGCCGACCCGGGCAAGCTCGGCGAGCTGCTGGCCACCGCGGGCTTCACCGACGTCGTCGTCCGCCCGGTCGAGCTGGCCCGCCACTACGCCCGGGGAGCCGACTATGTGACCGAGACGGCCGAGATCTCGCCTTTCTTCGGCCGGACCTTCAACGAGTTGCCTGCGGACGAACGCGAGGCGATCGGGCGATGAGATAGTCACCGCGCTCGCGCCCTTCACGGCCGATGACGGAAGTGTCACGCTGCCCGGCGTCTCGCTGGTCTCGGTCGCCACCGCCTGACAGCGATCTTGCACCCTGGGCGCTCCTTTGCAGGCGTTTTCGCTTTCGCCCGGAGCGTGAAGACTGTCGCGCCATGCGCTCCAGATTGCTGTTCCTCCCCGCTTGCCTCGCTGCCGCCCTGCTCGTCCCCGCCACCGCCTCCGCCGATTACGCTCACGTCGTGACTGCGGGGCGAATCGCTGGCCTCGGTGGCGGCCGCCGACGGTCTGAGCATCGGTCAGCTGGCCGCCGCCAACGGCCTTTCGACCGCCAGCCAGCTCATCACCGGGACGACGCTTCAGATCCCGCCTCAAGGGGTGAGCAGCTCCGTGGCCTCCACCGCGGCTGGGTCCGGCGGCTCGGGCGACACCGAGCTCGGCGAGGTCCCGGATGGGGACGAGACCGGTGTTGCGGCGCCGACGAGCGCGGCTCTGACCACGCCCGGCGGCTACCTGGTCCAGCCCGGGGACACGCTGTCGGCCATCGCCGCCGCCAACGGCCTGAGCGTCGAGCAGCTGGCCGCGCTCAATGGCCTAAATCCGGCGGGCGTCCTCCTGGCTGGTTCGACCCTGTCGCTCGGCGGCGGCACCGCGGCGGCCGTCCCGGCGGCCAGCCCCGCAGTCGGCGGCCCCGTCGGCGGCCCGCAGCCGACCGCCGAGATGGTCAGTCCCGCCGATGTGGGCCAGGTTGCCGTCGCCAACGGCGTCTCGCCGTCGCTGGCCGAGGCGATCGGCTACCAGGAGAGCGGCTTCAACAACGGCCTGATCTCCAGCTCCGGAGCGACCGGAGTGATGCAGATCGAGCCCGGCACCTGGAGCTACATCGGCCGTGACCTGGCCACCCCGCCCCCGCTCTCGCCCTACTCGGCCCAGGACAACGTCCGCGGGGGAGTGCTTCTGCTGCGCTCGCTGCTCGATCAGACCGGCGGCGACCCGGCGCTGGCCGCCGCCGGCTACTACCAGGGCCTGGCCTCGGTTCGCGAGCACGGCCTGTACGCCGACACGCAGCGCTACGTCAACGACGTGATGGCTCTGCGCTCGCGCTTCGGCGGGCCCTGAGCGCAGCTCGAGGCGGGTGCTGCATCTGAGTAGCGGAAACCGCCACTCAGATGCCGCACCCCCGGGTCATCCCTGAGCGCGACGGGTCGGCCGGCTCACGGGCGGTGTAGCCTGCTGCGTCGTGTTCTACGACGACGACGCCGACCTCAAGAAGCTCGAGGGCAAGACCGTGGCCATCATCGGCTACGGCTCCCAGGGTCACGCCCACGCTCTGAATCTCAAGGACTCCGGCGTCGAGGTGGTCATCGGCCTGAGGCCCGATTCGGCCAGCGTGGCCAAGGCCGAGGCCCACGGCCTCCGGGTGGTGGAGCCCGCCGACGCGGCCAGCCAGGGCGACGTAGCCATGATGCTCGTCCCCGACGAGCTCCACGGCCAGGTCTGGGACGCCGGGGTGAGCGATGGGATCGCCGCCGGCAACCTGCTCCTGTTCGGGCACGGGTTCTCAATCCACTATGAGCAGATCGTCCCCCCGCCGGACGTCGACGTCGCCCTGGTCGCCCCCAAGGGGCCCGGCCACCTGGTCCGCCGTCAGTACCTGGAGGGCTCGGGCGTGCCGTGCCTGGTCGCAGTCCAGCAGGACGCCTCCGGCGACGCTCTCGGGCTCGCCCTGGCCTACGCCAAGGGGATCGGCGGCACGCGGGGAGGGGTGATCGAGACGACCTTCAAGGACGAGACGGAAACCGACCTGTTCGGTGAGCAGGCCGTCCTCTGCGGCGGGGTCACCGAGCTCGTCCGGGCCGGCTACGAGACCCTGGTCGACGCCGGCTATGACCCGCGCCTGGCCTACTTCGAGTGCATGCATGAGCTCAAGCTGATCGTCGACCTGATGTACGAGAAGGGGATCGCGGGCATGCGCTACTCGATCTCCAACACCGCGGAATATGGCGACCTGACCCGGGGAAAGCGGGTCATCGGCGAGGACTCGCGCCGGGCCATGAAGGATCTGCTCGGGCAGATCCAGTCCGGCGACTTCGCCCGCGAGTGGATCGCCGAGAACCGCGCCGGGCAGGAGAACTTCAAGCGCATGCGCGAGGAGCAGGCCGGTCATCAGGTCGAGGTCGTCGGTCGCGAGCTCCGCTCGCAGATGGACTGGATCGACACCGAGTTCGACGAATAGCCAGGCCGGACGCCTGGTTGTGGACTCGGCGGCCACATTCCCGCGGTCTCAGTGGAATCCAGAAGCAGGGAATGCGGGCGGCCCAAAGCCGGATGCGGCTACGCGGGCAGTAGAATGCGCTGCGCCGTCGTGACTGGCGCGAGAGGTGGACTAAAACCACCGGGAAGCGACGGCCCTGAACGCCGCGCGCCTGGGCATGTAGATCCCCGCTAACTTCGAGGAGGCCACATGACCCAGACCGTCCTGCAGATTCCCGCGGAGCTGAAGCCCGGCGACGGACGTTTCGGGTCCGGGCCCTCACGGGTCCGCCAGGCCCAGCTCGATCACCTGGCCGGCGCCGGGTGCGGCGATCATGGGCACCTCGCACCGGCAAAAGCCGGTGCGCGAGCTGGTCGGGCGGGTGCGGCCGGGTCTCCGCGAGCTGTTCGCGCTGCCCGACGGCTACGAGATCCTGCTCGGCAACGGCGGCACCACCGCCTTCTGGGACGCCGCCACGTGCTCGCTGATCCGTGAGCGCGCCCTGCATCTGACCTACGGGGAGTTCTCCGGGCAAGTTTGCCGCCTGTACCCGGAAGGCCCCATTCCTGGCCGAGCCGCTCGTGGTCGCCGCCGACCCCGGTGACGCGCCCGAGCCGACGTCCGACCCGAGCGCCGACATCATCGCCTGGGCGCACAACGAGACCTCGACCGGGGTCATGGTCCCGGTGCGGCGCCCGGCCGGCGCCGGCGAGGCGCTGGTCCTGGTCGACGCGACCTCGGGCGCAGCCGGGCTGCCGGTCGACCTGAACGAGTGTGACGTCTACTACTTCGCCCCCCAGAAGGGCTTTGCCTCCGACGGCGGCCTGTGGCTGGCCGCGGCCAGCCCGGCCGCGCTGGCCCGGATCGACGAGATCGCCGCCGCGGTGGACAGGAACGGCTCTGAGCGCTGGATCCCCGACTTCCTCTCCCTGGCCACCGCGCTCGAGAACTCCCGCAAGGATCAGACCTACAACACGCCCGCCGTGGCCACCCTGTTGCTATTGGCCGACCAGCTCGACTGGATGCTCGAGCAGGGCGGCCTCGAGGCCATGGTCGCCCGGACCACGACCTCCAGCCAGACGCTCTACGGCTGGGCGGAGGGACACGCCGTGGCCACCCCGTTCGTGTCCGATCCGGCCAAGCGCTCGCTGGTCGTGGGCACGATCGACTTCGCCGACGAGGTCGACGCCGCCGGCGCTGGCCGGAGCGCTGCGCGCCAACGGGATCGTCGACGTGGAGCCCTACCGGAAGCTGGGCCGTAACCAGCTGCGGGTGGCCATGTTCCCGGCCACCGATCCCGCCGACGTGGAAGCGCTGACGGCGTGCATCGACTGGCTCCTGGAGCAGGCATGAGCTCCGGCAAGCCTCGCGTTCTCGTGGCCGAGAAGATCGGCGACTCCGGGATCAACCTGCTCCGCGAGCATTTCGAGGTCGAGCTCGGCGCGGGCTGGAGTCCCGAGGAGCTCGACGTGCGGATCGGGGAGTTCGAGGGGATCCTCATCCGCTCGGCCACCCAGCTCGACGCCGGCCGGCTGGCCAAGGCGACCCGCCTGCGCGCCGTGGGCCGCGCCGGGGTGGGCGTCGACAACGTCGATGTGCCCGCGGCGACCAAGCGCGGGATCGTGGTGGCCAACGCACCGCAGTCCAACGTCATCACCGCCGCCGAGCACACCATGGCGCTGCTGCTCGCCCTGGCCCGGAACGTACCTCAGGCCTACCAGTCGCTGACCTCGGGCAAGTGGGAGCGCGCGAAGTTCTCCGGGATCGAGCTGTACGAGAAGACGCTCGGGATCCTCGGCTTCGGCCGCATCGGGCAACTGGTCGCCCAGCGGGCCCGCGGGTTCGGCATGCGCGTGATCGCCTACGACCCGTACGTGGGCGCCGAGCGCTACCGGGAGCTGGGGGTGGATAAAGCCGACTCCTCCGATCAGCTCTACGCCGAGGCCGACTTCCTCACCCTGCACCTGCCCAAGACGCCAGAGACCGAGGGGTGGCTCGACGCCGAGGCGCTGGCCAAATGCAAGGACGGGGTGCGCGTGCTGAACGTCGCCCGGGGCCCGCTGGTCGTCGACGAGGACCTGAAGGCCGCGCTCGACACCGGCAAGGTGGGAGGCGCCGCGCTGGACGTGTTCCGCTCAGAGCCGATGACCGAGCACCCGCTGTTTCACTACCCGAACGTGATCGTCACCCCGCACCTGGGCGCCTCGACCGCCGAGGCGACCGATCGCGCTGGGTACCAGGCGGCCGAGCAGGTGGTTGCGGCGCTGACCGGCGGGGTGGTGACCAGCGCGGTCAACGTTCCGGCGATCTCGCCGGAGGACGTGGAGGCGCTCGGGCCGTTCGTGGGTCTGTGCCGATCGCTGGGACGCATCGGCGTCGAGCTGGCCGAGGGCTCCTCGATCGACCGGGTGCAGATCGAGTTCCTCGGACGGATCGCCGATCGCGACACGCGCCTGCTGGCCATCCAGGTCCTGCTCGGCGTGCTGCGCGGGCACACCGAGGAAGAGGTGAACGAGGTCAACGCGCCGGCCATCGCCGAGGAGCGCGGAATCGAGGTGGTGGAGGTCAAGCAGACCGAGCGCCCGCGACTACACCGACCTGCTGCGCGTCACCGTCGTCGGGGGCACGGATTCGGTTCGGGTGGCCGGCACCCTCATCGGCCGGCGCTTCCGGCCGCATCTGCTCGAGGCGTGGGACCAGCGCTTCGATGTCCAGCTGGAGGACCACGTGACGCTGTTCCGTTACCGCGATATTCCCGGGATGATCGGCCGCGTCGGCACCGTGTTCGGCGCTCACGGGCTGAACATCGTCTCCGCCGCCGTCGGCCGCCAGCCCGAAGGCCGCGCCGTCGACGCCGAGCCGCTGGCCGCGATGGCGATCACCACTGACGCTCCGGTGCCGCTCGAGGTGGTCGAGGAGATCGTCGCCGGTGAGGGATTCGTGGCCGGACGTGCCGTTTCGCTGTAGCGGTCCGGCGGTTTCGCCGCAGCGGTCCGGCTGATAGACATACGCGGACGGATGGAGAGCACGCTCAGAGCTGAGCTGACCGCTGCGCCTGCCGTCGGTCCGGCGCCGGCTCTCGACGCCCGGACGATGTGCGCGGCCTTCCAGTACACGGCCGCCGCGCGAGCGAATCAGGTGGCGCTGCGCACACACGGCGACGAGACGTCGATCACCTTCGCCGAGTACGCCGAGCGGGTCCGCGGGCTGGCTGGCGCGCTGCACGCGCTCGGTGTCGGGCGCGGCGACCCGATCGCGTTCATGCTGCGCAATCGCCCCGAGTTCCACCTGCTCGACACGGCCGCGATGCATCTGGGTGCGATCCCGTTCAGCGTCTACAACACGTCCTCCGCCGAGCAGGTGGCCTACCTGCTGAGCGACGCCGGCAACCGGGTGTTCGTGTTCGAGCGCGAGTTTGCCGAGCGGGCTCGAGCGGCCGTGCTCCAGGTCCCGGCGGTCGAGCACCTCGTTGCGCTCGACGGGGCGGCGCAGGGGGAGATCCCGTTCGAGGACCTCGAGACCGGCCAGTCCGGGCGCGACGGCGACCGCGGGTTCGACTTCGAGACGACGTGGCAGGCGGTCGAGCCCGACGACATCCTCACGCTGATCTACACCTCCGGGACCACCGGACCGCCGAAAGGGGTGCAGCTCACTCACGCCAACGAGATAGCTGAGAATCACGCTCTGCACGAGGCCGCGCCGTGGCTGGGCGCCGGAGGCTCGACGATCTCCTACCTGCCCGTCGCGCACATCGCCGATCGCGGGCTGGCTCACTACGGGCAGATGTTCTTCGGCGACACCGTCACCTGCTGCCCCGACGTTTCGCAGGTGTTCGCCGATATCGCCGATGCCCGCCCGACCCGCTTCGGGGCGGTGCCGCGAGTGTGGGAGAAGCTGCAGGCGGCGCTGGAGGCGGGTTTCGCCGCCGAGGCCGATCCGGCACGACGCGACGCGGTCGGGCAAGCGCTCGAGCTGAGCCGGCGCATCGTGGGCGCCGAGCAGGCGGGGGCGACGGTGAGCGACGCGGACCGGGCCGCCCGCGAGCAAGCCGACACGGAGATCTTCGCTCCCCTGCGGGACCGGCTGGGCTTCGACCGCTGTAGGTCGTACATGATCGGCGCCGCGCCGGCGCCTGTCGCTCTGTTCGAGTTCTTCGCGGCGATCGGGATCCCGATCTGCGAAGTCTGGGGGATGTCCGAGCTGTGCAACGTGGCGACTCTGGTCCCGCAGGACCAGCTCCGCTTCGGCACGGTCGGCAAGCCGCTGCCCGGGATCGAGCTTCGGCTGGACCCCGACGGGGAGCTCCTGGTCCGAGGCGGCACGGTGATGGCGGGGTACCGCAACCAGCCCGAGAAGACCGCCGAGGCGATCGATGCCGACGGCTGGCTGCGGACCGGCGACATCGCGGAGATCGATCCGGACGGCTTCGTCAGGATCGTCGACCGGAAGAAGGAGCTGATCATCAACGCCGCCGGCAAGAACATGTCGCCGGCCAACATCGAGCAGCATCTGAAGGCGGGCAGTTCCCTGATCGGCCAGGCGTTCGCGATCGGCGACCGCCGCCCCTACAACGTGGCGCTGATCGTGCTCGACCCCGACGCCTGCAGCGCATTTGCCGCCGAGCACGGTCTGGCCGAGGCCTCGGTGGCGGCCATGGCCGGCGAAAGCGCCGTGCGGGCCGAGGTGGAGCGCGGAGTGCAGCAGGCCAACCGGCACCTGAGCCGTGTCGAGCAGATCAAGCGCTTCGCGGTGCTCGACGTCGACTGGCCGCCCGCCGGCGACGAGCTGACGCCGACGATGAAGCTCAAGCGCAAGCCGATCGCGGCCAAGTACGCCGCCGAGATCGAAGCGCTGTACCGCCCCTAGCGCCTCGCCACTTCGGCGGTGGCGGCAGGCATCCAGTCCGTGACACGCGGCCGTTGACGCTGGCTCGCCGCGGTCGCTAAGGTTCGAAGGGCATGGCGCTCAGCCTCGATCTTCGACTTCTCCTCCTCCCCCTCCGGGGGGAATAGCGCGTTGGCGGCCGCACGTAGCCGCGAAACCAGCACCGAGAAGTCGCCAAGTTCGAGCCTCAAGGGAGCAACGCCGTGACCACCAAGCCTGACGATCCAGATCGAGTACTGATCTTCGATACGACCCTGCGCGACGGCGAGCAGTCGCCAGGGATCTCGCTGAACACGCAGGAGAAGCTGGAGATCGCCCAGCAGCTGGCCCGCCTCGGAGTCGATGTGATCGAGGCGGGCTTCCCGATCACCTCCCCCGGGGATTTCGAGGCCGTGCAGTCGATCGCCCGCAAGGTGGACGGCCCGGTGATCACCGGCTTGGCCAGGACCCACGTGGCCGACATCGATGCGGCCTGGAACGCGGTCAGGGACGCGGCGCGCCCGCGCATCCACACCTTCATCTCGACCTCCGACATCCACATCCAGCATCAGCTGCAGTCGACGCGGGAGGACGTCAAGGGCCAGGCCCGCGCCGCGGTCGCCCATGCCCGCCAGTACGTCGAGGACGTCGAGTTCTCGCCCATGGACGCCACCCGGGCCGAGCTCGAGTTCACCGCCGAGGTCTGTCAGATCGCCATCGATGAGGGCGCGACCACGATCAACATCCCCGACACCGTCGGCTACGCCATCCCGGCCGAGTACGCCGAGTTCCTCAGCGGGCTGTACGCGCAGGTCCCCGACCTCCGTGACGTGATCCTGTCGGTCCACTGCCACGACGATCTGGGGCTGGCCGTGGCCAATTCCTTCGCCGGGCTGCAGGCCGGAGCCCGTCAGGTCGAGTGCGCGATCAACGGAATCGGCGAGCGGGCGGGCAACGCATCACTGGAGGAGATAGTCATGCTCCTCCACACGCGTCAGGCGGCGGTCGGCCTGCACACGGGCGCGGTCACCCGTGAGCTGGCCCGGACCTCGCGCATGGTCTCGCGACTGACCGGCTATCCGGTGCAGCCGAACAAGGCCATCGTCGGCCGCAACGCGTTCGCCCATGAATCCGGCATTCATCAGGATGGCGTGCTCAAGGAGCGCTCGACCTACGAGATCATGGACGCCACCACGGTCGGTCTAGAGGCCAACTCGATCGTCCTCGGCAAGCACTCGGGGCGCCATGCGCTGCAGCAGGCGCTGGCCGAGCTGGGCTTCGAGCTCTCGGGCCAGGGCCTGGTCACCGCCTTCAAACGCTTCAAGGAGATCGCCGACAAGAAGAAGCAGGTCACGGCGATGGATCTCGAGGCGCTGGTCACCGACGAGCTGCGCCAGGAGATCGCCGGCTACACCCTCGGGTGGTTCGACGTCGAGGCCTCTACTCGCCGCCCACCCCACGCCACCGTGGCCGTGCGCGGTCCCGACGGCGAGGAGCTGGTCGGGTCCTTCACCGGCGACGGCCCGGTCGACGCCATCTTCCATGCCATCAACGCCGCGACCGGCGTCGACGCGCGGCTACGGGAATTCCGGGTCGATGCGGTGACTGGGGGCCAGGATGCGCTCGGGGAGACCTCGGTCGTGCTCGAGCTCACCGGAGGCGTTTCAACGGACGAGCGTGTGGTCGGCTCGGGCCAGGGTGTCTCCACCGACATCCTCGAGGCCGGCGCGCACGCCTACGTGCGCGCGCTGTCCAACGCCGTGCGGCGGCGGGAGGTCATGGCTGCCGCCGAGGAGGACGGGAGCCGGGTGGTCGAGCCGGAGGTGGTCCGGGCACCGTAGAGGGCAGGCCGGCGAGGCCTACCAGCCGTGACGGTCGGCGGCGACCAGCAGACCCTGGCGGTAGCCCGAGGCGAGCACCCGGCCCCGCGGCTCCTGGTCCATGAAGTTCGAGCCCATGGCCGCCGCGGACTCGGCGTTGGGGGCCACCGTGCGGACCGCGGCGCCGCGGCGGCGCAGGGCGAGGGCCTCGATCGACACCGCCGAGCGGGCCACGTTTCGCATCACGGTGAGCAGCGTGTGGGTGGGAGCCAGACTGGCCGTCGGGTTCAGACACAGCACGTGGGTGTCATGGCCGGCCGGCGCCGCGTCGAGGTTGGTCGGACTCCACACGCCGCCGTCCACGTACTCGCGGCCGTCGATCGACACCGGGGCGAACAGCCACGGCACCGTGCAGGATGCCTCGACGGCCTCGCCCACCGTGGCCCGCGGTGCCCCGGGGCGGCCGAACACGACGCGGCGCCCGGAACGGCGGTCGACCGCGGTGATCCGGAGGCGACCATCGAAGCGAGCGCCTGACTCCTCGACCCGAGCCTTCAGCTGCGAGAGGCTGTCCGGGGGGCGGGGGAGACCACGCAGGAGCAGTGCCCGGACGAGCGCCCCGCCCGGGGCGGCCACCCCCAGGGCCAGCGGGGCGAAGGTCGAGCTGGCGGCCAGGGCGAAGGACCCGGCCCGCCGGGCCGCGGCCACCGCCGCCACGGCCAACCCGCGCACGGGCTGCGCATCTGAGACCTGGAGCTCAGTGCCGACCGCCGACGGCCGCCGCGGCGAGCGCCCGGCGACGAGGTGGGCGGCCACGATCGCCCCGGCCGAGGTCCCGACGAAGGACTCGCAGTCGCGGAGGTCAAAGCCGGTGGCGTCCTCGACCCCGGCCAGGACTCCCATCATCCAGGCCTCGCCGAGCACGCCACCGCCGCCGAGAACGAGGACGTCGGGCCGTGTGTGCACGAGCCGAGGCTATCCAGCCCGCGAGGCGACCGCCTCAGCCCGGTAGGCGTCTGACCTTGATGCGCTCGGCGCCGGCAGCCCTGATGACCGGCTCATCAGCCGTGGCCACAGCGTCTTCCTCCCCGGCCGCACCGCCGAATTCAGAGCACCGTATGTGATAACGTACGCGTGTATGCTCGCTGCCGAGCAGACTGCGACGGCGCCGGAGGCCCTCGGTTCCCGCGTGCGCGCCCTGCGCGAGGCGATGGGCCTCTCGCTCCGCGATCTGGCTCTGCGCTCCAAGGTCAGCGCGCCGATGCTCTCGCAGGTCGAGCGGGGGGAGACGAGCCCGACGGTCCAGCTGGCCGCCCGGATCGCCCAGGGCCTCGACCTGCGCCTCTCGCAGCTGCTCCGCCTCGATGAGGGAGGCGCCGTCGAGGTGGTCCGCGCCGGTGAGCGGCGAGCCGGCCCGGCCGGGGCCGCGGGCCACAGCTATGAGATCCTCACCCCACCGCTGCCGGGCCAGCGGGCCGAGCTCTCGCGTCACCGGCTCGTGCCCGGGGGCCAGACCGGCGGACCGGGCGATCCGCCGATGCACGAGCCGGGCAGCCGCGAGACCGCCCTGGTCGAGTCGGGGCGGGTGGTCCTCCATTGCGACGGCGCCGCGCATGAGCTTGGCGCGGGCGACTGCGTGACCTTCGACGCCGACCTGCCCCACCACTTCCAGAACCCCGGCTCCGAGCCGGCGCTGCTGCTCGCCGTGGTCAGCGCCGGACTGCGGAGAAGCTGAGCCCGGACGCCAAAGGAGCCACCGATGCCCGCAAGCCTGTTCGACAAGATCTGGTCGGCCCACGAGGTCGCCCCAGGCCTGATCTACATAGACCTTCACCTGGTCCACGAGGTGACCAGCCCGCAGGCCTTCGACGGCCTGCGCCTGGCCCGGCGCCAGGTCCGCCGCCCCGACCGGACGCTGGCCACGGCCGATCACAACGTTCCCACCGACGGGACGCCCGTGGCCGAGCGGATCCGCGACTCGCTGTCCCGGGTCCAGGTCCAAACCCTGGAGCGCAACTGCGAGGAGTTCGGGATCCCGGTGTACTCGCTGGGCTCCGATCGGCAGGGGATCGTCCACGTGATCGGCCCCGAGCTCGGCGTCACCCAGCCGGGCATGACGATCGTCTGCGGCGACAGCCATACGGCCACGCATGGGGCCTTCGGCGCGCTGGCCTTCGGCATCGGGACCAGCGAGGTGGAGCACGTGCTGGCCACCCAGTGCCTGGTGCAGTCAAAGCCCCGATCGATGCGGGTTCGCTACGAAGCCGCGCTCGGCCACGGGGTGACGGCCAAGGACCTGATCCTGGCCACGATCGGTCAGATCGGGGTCTCGGGCGCCACCGGCCACGCGGTCGAGTTCGCCGGGCCGGCGATCGAGGGGCTGAGCATGGAGGGCCGGATGACGATTTGCAACATGACCATCGAAGGGGGAGGCCGGGCGGGGATGATCGCGCCGGACGAGACCACGTTCGAGTACGTCATCGGGCGCCCCGGCGCGCCACAGGAGGTCCCCAACGGCTGGCGGGAGCTCTACACCGACGATGGCGCGAGCTTCGATCGCGAGCTGGTGGTGGACGCGAGCGCGGTGAGCCCGATGGTCACGTGGGGCACCAACCCCGGGATGGTCGTCGGGGTGGGCGAGGCCGTCCCCGATCCGAGCTCCGAGCAGGATGAGCGCGCGCTTCACTACATGGGCCTCGACGCCGGGGTCCCGATCGAGGAGATCAAGCTCGACCGGGTGTTCATCGGCTCCTGCACCAACTCGCGGATCGGCGACCTGCGCGCGGCGGCCGGGATGATCGGGGGGCGCAAGGTGGCCGACGGTGTGTACGCGATGGTCGTCCCGGGCTCCGCTCAGGTCAAGGATGAGGCCGAGCGCGAGGGACTCGATGACGTCTTCCGCGCCGCCGGCTTTGACTGGCGCGGAGCCGGATGCTCGATGTGCCTGGGCATGAACCCCGACATCGCCGACCCTGGCGAGCGGGTGGCCTCGACCTCGAACCGCAACTTCGAGGGCCGCCAGGGGCGGGGCGCGCGCTCGCACCTCGTCTCCCCCCAGATGGCGGCCGCGGCGGCCATCGAGGGGCACTTCGTCGACATCCGCGAGTGGGAGGTCTGATCCGAGATGAAAGCGATTGAGACCATCACCGGCCGGGTCAGCGTGCTGGACCGCGACGATGTCGATACCGACCAGATCATCCCCAAGCAGTTCCTCAAGCGGGTGGAGCGCACCGGCTTCGGGGAGTTCCTGTTCTACGACTGGGCCAAGGAGCCCGGGTGGGAGCTGCCCAAGAACCCGATCCTCGTCGCCGGGCGCAACTTCGGCTGTGGCTCGAGCCGCGAGCACGCGCCCTGGGCGCTCGAGGACTACGGCTTCCACGCCGTGATCGCGTCGAGCTTCGCCGACATCTTCAAATCCAACTGCACCAAGATCGGGCTGCTGCCGATTGAGCTCGCCGCCTCGGAGTGCGCGGCCATCAGCGAGGCCGGGGAGGCCCAGGTCGACTTGGCCGGACAGGAGGTGCGCTGGCCGGGTGGACGGGCGGCGTTCGAGATCGACCCGGAGGTCAAGCACCGGCTGCTCAATGGCCTCGATGACATCGCCTTGACCCTGGCCCAGGACGAGGCGATCTCGGCCTACGAGTCCGAGCGCGAGCGCACGGGGTGGGTGGGACCGTCATCCCTCGCGCTATGAGTGGTGTGACCCGCGACTGGGACGCCGCCACGTACGACCGCATCTCGGGTCCGCAGCAGGCCTGGGCGGCCGAGCAACTCGACCGCCTGGAGCTGGCCGGGGACGAGATCGTTCTCGACGCCGGCTGCGGCTCGGGCAAGATCACCGCTGAGCTGGTCCGCCGCGTGCAGCCGGATGACCCGGGCGCGGCCCAGAAGGGCGAGGCAGGACGCCCAGCGGGCCGCCGGCCCGGGGGCCGGGTCTACGCGGTCGATGCCGCCCCGTCGATGGTCCGCCACGCGCGCGAAGCGCTGGGCGAGCGCGTCACCGTCCTGTGCCAGGACCTGGTCGAGCTGTCGCTGCCCGAGCCGGTCGATGTCGTGTTCTCGAACGCCACCTTCCACTGGATCCCCGATCACGACGCCCTGTTCGCCGCCCTGCACCGCAACCTGAAGCCCGGAGGCCGGCTGCTGGCCCAGTGCGGGGGCCGGGGGAACATCGACTCCTTCCGCCGCCTGGCCGAGGCGGTGGCCGGAGAGGAGCCCTTCGCCCCGTTCTTCGCCGACTGGGTCAAGCCGTGGAACTACGCCACCGCCGAGGAGACCGCGGCGCGCCTCGAACGAGCCGGCTTTGACCACGTGTCGTGCTGGCTCGAGGACCGGCCGACGACGCCGGAGGAGCCGCGGAGCTTCATCTCCACCGTGTGCCTGGTGCGTCATCTCGACCCGCTTCCGGCCGAGCTCCGGGAGCCGTTCATCGACCGGGTGCTCGAGCAGCTGGAGGACTCGCGCGCCGCCCAGTCCGGCGAGGCTGGACGCCGAGCGGGCGCCCAGCGCGAGAGCGATCCCCTGGTGCTCGAGTACGTGCGCCTGAACATGTCCGCCCGCCGGGCGTGAGCTACAGCTACAGGGGATCCTTCCGCGCCACGGCGAACAGGCGCTTGCCGTCATCGGCCATGCAATACAGCGCGTGACGGTCGTGCCCCGCCGCCAAGAAGCTCTCAAACCCCCAGTTGAGGTCCACGTCGTCGACGAGCACGACTCCACCCGGGCGTAGTGCCGGCCAGGAGGTCATGAGCTCCCAGCGCACGTTGCGTGTCGAGTGGAAGCTGTCGTGAATGAACAGATCGATCTGGCCCAGGCGTCGAAGCAGGGGGACCAGATGTCGCCGACTGGGGCCGTCGAGAAACAGCCAGCGGTCGCGGAGTCCCTCCGGTACGGCCACACCGACCTCGGACCGGAGCTCGAACATGGTCGGCAGGGTCATGTCGATGCTGGCCAGTCGGCCCCGGCCGGTCCGGCTGAGCGCTTCGAGCATGACCCGACTGCTGACACCGTGGCCAACCCCGGTCTCGACGACGTCGGCGGGCTGCAGATGATGAACCAAGCACCAGAGCGTGCGGGCTAAGCCCTGATCGGCATCGTCGTAGAAGCCGAAGTTCCCGCGGCCAACGCGCAGATTGTGCTGAGCCATGGTTTCCCCGACGGAGGGCCACACCTCGTCAAAGGCCGCAGCGGCGGCGCAGGGCCACGGGGCACCGATCAACTCGTGGAGGCGACGCTCCCAGTCCTCCGCAGCCTGATTGTGAGGCGTCTGGTCATGGCGTGTGCGCCGCTCCCAGCGCGCCGCTCCGATCTCCATGACCTCCTGCACGGCCTTGCCCGGCTCCGACACCGCAGTCCTCAACAGCTGGGCGAGGTGGGCGCGATAGAGCCGTGCGGGGTATCGCGGCATGCGACGGAGTATCCCGGGGGCCGGATCGGCTAGCGTCCCGGCCCGCCCATGTCCGCTCGCGTAATCCTGCTGCCCGGTGATGGCATCGGCCCGGAGATCATGGCTCCGGCGCTTGAGGTCCTGTCCGCCGTCGGTGCCGAGTTCGAGTACGAGGAGCACCTGTTCGGGGGTGCCTCGATAGACGCCCACGGGGTCGCGCTGACCGACGAGACGCTGGCCGCGTGCCGCGGTGCCGACGCCGTGCTGCTGGCCGCCGTCGGGGGGCCGAAGTGGGATACCACCGACCCGAACCGGCCGCGCCCCGAGCAGGGCCTGCTCGCGCTGCGCAAGGGGCTTGGGCTGTTCGCCAACCTGCGGCCGGTCAGGCCGCTGCCGGCCCTGTATGACGCCAGCCCGCTGAAGCGCGAGGTGATCGAGCGCACCGACCTGCTCGTCGTCCGGGAGCTGACCGGCGGGATCTACTTCGGCGAGAAGTCGCGCACGGCGGACTCGGCCTCTGATGCCTGCGTCTACAGCCGGGCGGAGATCGAGCGGATCGCGCGGGTCGCCTTCCGCGCCGCCCGCTCCCGGGTGACCAGCGTGGACAAGGCCAACGTGCTCGAGACCAGCCGCCTGTGGCGGGAAGTCGTGAGCGAGCTGCACAGCCGGGAATTCCCCAACATCGAGCTCGAGCACCTGCTGGTCGACAACGCCGCCATGCGGCTCATCGCCGCCCCCCGGCACTTCGAGGTCATCGTCACCGAGAACATGTTCGGGGACATCCTCTCGGACGAGGCGGCGATGCTCACCGGCAGTCTGGGCATGCTGCCCAGCGCCTCTCTGGGAGCCGGCGCCGGCGGGGACGGGGAGGCCGGCGCCGGCGGGTCGGGTCAGGGCAGCCCGGGGGTGTTCGAGCCGGTCCACGGCTCCGCGCCCGACATCGCCGGGACCGGGCAGGCCAATCCGCTGGCCATGATCCTGTCGTCGGCCCTCATGCTGCGGCACGGTTTCGGCCGGGAGACGGAGGCCGCGGCGGTAGAATCCGCCGTCAACGGCGCGCTGGCCGACGGGCTCCGCACGCCGGACCTGGGGGGCGATGCCGGCACCGCGCAGGCCACCCAGGCAGTTCTGCAGCACCTGTGACACACGGTTCGCCCAGCGACCCGCCACCAAGGAGACCTCGTGGATAAAGCCGACCTCATCTGGCACAACGGAGAGCTGGTTGCCTGGGAGGACGCCAAGATCCACGTACTGACCCACGGCCTGCACTACGGGACCGGCGTGTTCGAGGGCGAGCGCGCCTACGCCACCGACGCCGGCCCGGGGATCTTCCGCCACCGCGACCACCTGCGCCGGCTGCTGAACTCGTCCGAGCTCTACTACATGCCGGTGCCGTACACGCTCGAGGAGCTGCGCAGCGCCACGCACGAGCTGCTGCGGGCCAACCACCTGCGCGAGTGTTACATCCGCCCGATCGTCTACCGGGGCTATGGCCAGATGGGGCTGAACCCACTCGACTGCGAGGTCTCGGTCTCGATCGCCGCCTGGCCCTGGGGCGCCTATCTGGGGGAGGAGTCCAAGCGAGCCGGGATCCGGGCCAAGGTCTCGAGCTGGCGGCGCATCTCGGCCGACTCACTGATCCCGCACGCCAAGGCCAGCGGCCAGTATCTGAACAGCGTGCTGGCCAAGGTCGAGGCCACCAAGGCGGGCTACCAGGAGTCGATCCTGCTCGATTCCCGCGGGTTCGTGTGCGAGGGCTCGGGCGAGAACATCTTCGTGGTCAAGGCCGGCCGGATCATCACGCCGCCCCAGACGTCCGGCATCCTCGACGGAATCAGCCGAGCCTCGATCATCGTGATCGCCCGTGACCTCGGCTACGAGATCATCGAGCGCGACCTTGCGCGGGCGGAGCTGTTCCTGGCTGACGAGGTGTTCCTGTCCGGCACCGCCGCCGAGCTCGTCCCGGTGCGGGAGATCGACGACCACACGATCGGCGAGGGCGTCGCCGGCCCCGTCACGAAGGACCTCCAGGGTGTCTACGAGGCCGCTCTGCACGGGCGTGAGCCCCGCTACGCCGAGTGGCTCGACGTCGTCGAGCTGCCAGCCGGTCAGGCCACTCAGGCCGGGGTGGCCGGTCCGGCCGGCGCCGGATGACCGCGTGAGCCGGATCGAGCTCTACGACACGACCCTGCGCGATGGGATGCAGGGCGAAGGCATGTCGCTCTCGGCGGGGGAGAAGCTGCGGGTGGCCCACCGGTTGGACGAGCTCGGGATCAACTTGATCGAGGCCGGCTTTCCCGGCTCCAACCCCAAGGAGCAGGAGCTGTTTGGCCTGTTGGCCTCGGAGACGTTCGGGAACGCTCAGATCACCGCGTTCGGGATGACCCGGCGGCGCGAGATGAGCGCCGAGGAGGATCCGGCGCTGCGCGGCCTGGCCGACTGCTTCGCGCCCGTGTGCACCCTGGTCGGCAAGACCTGGGCCCTTCACCTGGAGAAGGTGGTCAAGGTCAGTCGCCAGGAGAACCTACGGATGATTGACGAGTCAGTCAGCTTCCTGGTCGCCGCCGGCAAGCGCGTCGTCTACGACGCCGAGCACTTCTTCGACGGGTTCGCCGATGACCCCGAATACGCGCTGAGCTGCCTGCGGGCGGCGATCGAGGGCGGCGCGGAGACAGTCACCTGCTGTGACACCAACGGGGGCACGCTGCCCGATCAGGTCGGGGCGGCACTGGAAAGGGTGGTCAGTGCGCTCAACGGCACCCGCGCCCAGATCGGGATCCACTGCCACGATGACGCCGGTTGTGGCGTGGCCTGCTCGCTGGCGGCGGTCGCTCAGGGCGCGACCCAGGTGCAGGGGACGATCAACGGCTACGGCGAGCGGTGCGGCAACGCCAATCTGATCTCGATCATCCCCAACCTGCAGCTGAAGCTCGGGCACCAGTGCCTGACCAACGCGCAGCTCGCCTCCCTGGCACCGACCGCGACCTACGTGGCCGAGTTGCTCAACTTCACCCCCGATCCCGACTCGCCCTACGTAGGCCGCAACGCGTTCGCGCACAAGGGCGGCATGCACGTGGCCGGGGTGAACACCGACCCGGCCACCTTCGAGCACATCGCCCCCGAGGTGGTGGGCAACCGCCGGGAGATGCTGATCTCCGAGCTCTCGGGGAAGGGGACAGTCCAGAGCCGGGCCGCCGATCTCGGGCTTCGAGCTGGACGACGCGGCGGCCAGCCACGTCGTCCAGCGGGTCAAGGCGCTCGAGCACCGCGGCTATCACTACGAGGCCGCCGACGGCTCCTTCGAGCTGCTGCTGCGCAAGGAGACCGGGGAGTACGAGCCGCTGTTCCGGCTCGAGTCCTGGCGGGCGATCGTGGAGAAGCGGGCCGACGGACGGGTGGAGACCGAGGCGACGATCAAGATTTGGGTCCCGCCGGGCCCCGGAGGCGAGCGCTTCGTCCGCACGGCAGAGGGCAACGGCCCGGTCAACGCGCTCGACCGAGCCCTGCGCGAAGCTCTGGCCGAGATCCACCCGCACCTGCGCGATATCGAGCTGGTCAACTTCAAGGTCCGCATCCTCGATGAGGCCAAGGGAACTGGTGCGGTCACCCGCGTGCTCCTGGATGCCTCCGACGGTGCCAACGTCTGGGGCTCGATCGGCGTCTCCGAGAACGTCATCGAGGCCTCCTGGGAGGCGCTGGTCGACTCGCTCGAGCGCGGCATGCAGCCCTCCGCTTCGCGGGCGACCCGGCCCGCGCTCGGGCGCGCCGGCACCGGCCCGGGCTCGTGACCGCGGCCGGGCTCGAGCAGATCCCGCTGGCCCGTCCGGTGCTGGGTCGCGAGGAGGAGGAGGCCGTGCTGGCCGTGCTGCGCTCCGGGCAGCTCTCCCTGGGCCCCCGCCTGGGGGAATTCGAGCGGGCCTTCGCCGCCCGGCTCGGCGCCGCGCAGGCCAGCGCCGTGTCAAGCGGCACGGCCGGGCTCCATCTGGCCCTGCGCGCGGTCGGGGTGAGTGACGGCGACGAGGTGATCACCAGCCCGTTCTCCTTCGTGGCCAGCGCCAACGTCGTCCTGTTCGAGCGCGCGCGGCCGGTGTTCGCCGACATCGACCCGGTGACGCTCAACCTGCATCCTGAGGCCGCCGCGGCGGCGGTGACCGGGCGGACCCGGGCGCTGCTGCCCGTGCACATCTTCGGCTACCCGGCCGACCTTCCCGCGTTCGAACGTCTCGGCCTGCCGATCGTCGAGGATGCCTGCGAGGCGCTCGGTGCCGTGCACGCTGACGGCGTGCCGGTGGGCGGCCGCGGGCATCCGGCGGTATTCGGCTTCTACGCCAACAAGCAGATCACCACCGGCGAGGGTGGCGTCGTGACGATGGGGGACGCGGCGCTCAAGGAGCGAATCGACTCCGAGCGCAACCAGGGCCGGGCGCCCGACATGGGCTGGCTTGACCACGATCGGCTCGGCTTCAACTACCGGCTCTCCGACATCGCCTGCGCGCTCGGGCTGGCTCAGCTGGCCCGCCTCGATGAGATGCTCGCGGGGCGCGCCCGGACGGCCGGGCTCTACCGAGCGGCGCTCGGCGGGCTCGGGGGTCTGTCGCTGCCCTGCGAGGACATGGGCGGTGACCGGCGCGGCTGGTTCGTGTTCGTGGTCCAGGTTCCGCGCGAGCACCGGCGCGACACGGTCATCCGGGGGCTGGCCGAGCGGGGCATCCAGTCAAGCCCTACATGCCGGCCATCCATCTGATGAGCTTCTACCGCGAGCGCTTCGGGCATCGCGAGGGGGAATTCCCGGTCTGCGAGGACGTGGCCGCCCGGTCGCTGGCCCTGCCCTTCTTTCCCCAGATGAGCGAGGGTCAGGTGGCGCGGGTGGCCGAGGCCCTGCGCGAGGTGCTCGGGCGCTGACCGCGGCCGGCCCGGGTCCTGCGGGCGGGCCGTCCATAATGCGGGGCATCTCCCGCTTCGCCGAACCCCAGCACGCCGCCTTCCGGGCGTTGAACGACTCGATCTCCTTCGACTGGCGCCTCAGTCCCTACGACCTGGACCAGTCGGTGGCCCACGCCGGCATGCTCGCCGCCCAGGGGATCATCTCCGAGCCGGACCGCGACCAGATCCAGCGCGGACTCGAGCAGGTCCGCCGCGAGCTGACCGACGGAAGCTTCCCGTTCGCCGAGGGCGATGAGGACATCCACATGGCCATCGAGCGCCGCTTGACCCAGATCATCGGCCCGGTCGGGGGTCGCCTGCACACCGCTCGCTCGCGCAACGATCAGGTGGCCACCGACATGGCCATGTTCGTGCGGGCCCACGCCCACGACGCCCTGGCCCGGATCGGCCGCCTGGCCGGCACGATGATCGAGGTCGCCGAGCAGCACCTGGACTGGCCGATGCCCGGCTACACCCATCTCCAGCGTGCCCAGCCGGTCTACCTGAGCCACCACCTGCTGGCCTACGTGTGGATGCTGGTCCGTGACCGCGAGCGCTTTGAGGCTGTGGTCCGGGCTACGGCCAAGCTGCCCCTGGGCGCGGGGGCCCTGGCCGGGGTCAACTTCGACACCGACCGCCGGGCTGTGGCCAGGGTGCTCGGCTTCAGCGGGGTGGCCGAGAACTCGATCGACGCCGTCTCGAACCGGGACTTCCTGCTCGACTACCTGGCCGCGGCCACCACCTGCGCCACCCATTTATCCCGATTGGGGGCGGAGATCGTTCTGTGGTCAAGCGAGGAGTTCGGGTTCGCCGAGGTCTCCGATGCCTGGGCCTCGGGCTCCTCGATCATGCCCCAGAAGAAGAATCCGGACGCGGCCGAGCTGCTCCGGGCCAAGGCGCCGCGGGTGCTGAGCGACCTGGTCGCCCTACACGGCGTGATGCACGGCCTCCCGCTGACCTACAACAAGGACATGCAGGAGGACAAGGAGCGGCTGTTCGACGCCTGCGACACGCTCGAGCTCTGTCTGGACGCCGCGCGGGGGATGCTCGAGACGATCATCTTCAAGCGCGATCGCCTGGCCGCCGCGGCCGGCGACCAGTTCCTGGCCGCCACCGACGTGGCCGACCTGCTGGTCAAGCGCGGCCTGCCCTTCCGCGAGGCCCACGGCGTCGTGGCCGGCCTGGTCCGGCGCGCGGTCGCTGAGAACAAGCGGCTCTCGGACCTGAGCCCACGGGAACTCGCCGACCAGAGTCCGCTGCTCGACGAGGGCTTCTACCGCGTCCTGCAGGACGGGGCCTGGCTCGAGAGCAAGGTCTCCGAGGGCGGTACCAGCCTCGCCCGCGTGCGCGAGCAGCTCGGCCGGGCCCGGGCTGCCCTTTCGTGAGCGCGGCGGCGGGGCGCGTCCGCGGCGGGCCGGCCGGGCTGGGGCCGGGCTTCTACGACCGTCCGGTGCTCGACGTGGCTCGGGACCTGGTCGGCTGCCTGCTCACCAACGGCGACTGCGCCGGTGTGATCGTCGAGACCGAGGCCTATCACCACTCCGAGGCGGCCTGTCACGCCTACGTCGGGCTGACGGCTCGGACCAGCACCCTGTTCGGCCCGCCGGGGGTGGCCTACGTCTACCGCTCCTACGGGATCCATGCGCTGCTGAACGCCGTCTGCGAGCCCGAGGACGTGGGCGCCGCAGTGCTCCTGCGCGCGCTTGAGCCGGTCGAGGGGCTCGAGCTGATGCGCGCCCGCCGGGGTCCGGTCCGCGAACGCGACCTGTGCTCGGGCCCCGGGAAGCTGACCCAGGCGCTCGGGGTCGAGCTGGCAGACAACCGCGCCGACCTGAGCCGGGGGCCGCTGGTTATCTCATCAAGGCCGCCGGGCTGGGAGGATCCGATGATCGTCGCCGATCGCCGGATCGGCATCACGCGCGCGGTCGAGCTCCCCTGGCGCTTCTGTGCGGCCGAAAGCGGGTTCCTGTCGAAGCCGGCGCAGAACTAGCCGCCGCCGAGCCCGGCGCCGCCGGTCCCGCCGCCTGAGCCCGTGCCTCCGCCCGAGCCGCCAGCGCCACCGCCACCGCCACCACCCCCGCCGGATGAGCCGGTCCCGCCGCCGCTCGGCGCCGGATTGCTCGGAGCCGGGCGTCGGGGACGTTCCCGCCGGGAGCCGGGGTGGCTCCGGAGCCCGAAGCGGGGGGCGAGCTCTGGCTCTGGCTCGCCGTGCCGCCACCTGAGGACGGAGCCGCCGTGGTGTAGCCGCTGGTCGTGCTCGAGGCCGAGGAGGAATTCCCGTGATGGCTGGCCGCCTGCTCGCTGGCCATGATCTGCAGGGCCGAGGTCATGAAGGCGCGCCAGATCAGCGCCGGGAAGGTGCCGCCCTCGACCGGGCCGCCGTTGAAGAGCGTGGTCATGGGGACGAGCTGGTTCGGGAAGCCGACCCAGACCGCGGTGGTCATCTGAGGCGTCCAGCCCACGAACCAGGCATCGCCGTAGTTGTTGGTCGTGCCGGTCTTGCCCGCCACGTCCACACCTGAGATCGCCGCCGAGGTCCCGGTGCCATGCTCGACAACGCCCTGGAGCAGGCAGTGGATCGTCTGCGCCACGCTCAGCGGGATGACTCGCTTGTACTGCGGGATGGTCGACTGTCACCCGGTGCTTGCACACCTTGGCCGGACAGTTGATCTGGGCGATTCCGGTCGGGCCCTCGTTCACGTCGCCGAGCCGGGGGTTGAACACCCGGCGGCCGCCCTTCGGCGATCGTCTCGTAGGCATGGGCCATGTCCAGCGGCGAGACGCCCTCGCGGAGGCCGCCGAGGATCATCGCGTAGTTGTTGGACACAGGGGAGCGGATGCCCATCGCCTTGGCCATGCGGGCCACCCGCGTGGTGCCGACGGCCAGTGCCGACCTGGGTGAAGACGCTGTTGTCGGAGATCGCCGTGGCCTGGCCAGGGTGATCGGGCCCGAGTAGGTGTTGCCGAAGTTGCGGACGAGGAAGTGCTCCTTGCCCCGCTGTGGGGCACGATCAGGTTCAGCGGCTTGGAGTCGATCACCGAATACGGGCTGTATCCGGACTGCAGCGCCACGGCGAGGGTGAACGGCTTGAACGCCGAGCCGGGCTGGCGGTGTCCCTCGGTGGCCAGGTTGAACGGGTAGCTGCTCGTAGTCCTCCTGGCCCGTCGACGATCGGGCCGCCGACCATGGCCCGGACCTCCCCGGTGCGGTTGTCGATCGCCACCATCGAGGCGGTCGGCTCGCCCGGGCCGCTGGGCAGCTCGGCGGCGATCGCCTGCTCGGCCGCCTGCTGCATGGGCAGGTCGATCGTCGTGCGGATCTGCAGGCCGCCGTAGTAGGCGCGGTACTCGGCCAGCCGGTCCGGGACGCCGCGATCGAGTCCCATGGCGGCGAGGATCTGCGGACGCAACCAGCTGGTGAAGTAGGGAGCGGCGGGCGGCTCCTGGGGCTGCTCGATGTCGGCTGCGCGGTGGGCAGTTGCCGGTCAGCGAGGCTCTGCTCGTACTGAAAGCGCGAGATGTAGTGCTGCTGGTACATGTTGCGCAGCACGAGGTCGCGCCGGCCGATGGCCGCCTGGGGATGGAGGACCGGGTCAAAGGCGGTCGGGTTGGCCACCATGCCGGCCAGCAGCGCCGCCTCCGCAGGGAGCCAGCATCGAGGCGCAGGTTGGGCGGGTCATGTCCGGGGGTGGAGTCTCCGCAGCCCTTGGTCGAGCTCGGCAGCCGTGGTCTGATCCAGCCCGTGCGACCTTGCCGAAGTACACCCGGGCGGCGGACTCGATGCCGTAGGCCCCGTTGCCGAAGTAGATCGAGTTCAGGTACTCGGTGAGGATCTTCTGCTTGCTCCAGCGGTGGGTCAGGTGGAAGGCCAGCGCCGCCTCGCGGAGCTTCTCCAGGATCGTGCGGTTGTTCTGCTCGGCCAGCGCGTTCTTGACGAACTGCTGGGCGATCGTCGAGGCGCCCTGGGTGGCGCCCCCGGTCACGTCGGCACCAGCGCGCGGGCGATGCCGCGGAAGTCGACCCCCGGGTCGGTCCAGAAGCGCTTGTCCTCGATCGCTGACGATCGCGTCCTTCATCGCCGGAGCGATCTGGCTCGAGGTGTCGATGACGACGTGGTTGGGCGGCGCGAAGATGCCGATCGGACGCCAGCGATCGTCGTACAGGTAGGAGTTCTTCTCCTGCTGGTACTGCTGGCGGTTCTCGAGCTGAGGCAGGTCCGAGGCGACGGCCATCATCATCCCGAACAGGGTCGAGACGAGGGCCAGGGCGCCCAGGCCGACGAGGATCGAGAGCAGGCGGAGCTTGCGGACCTTCGGCTTGGCCGGGCCGGCCGCCGCGGTCGCGGCGCCAGCGCGGACGGGGTGGGGCGAAGGGAATCGGCCCGCGCGTAGGCGGGCGTGAGGGCGGAGTGTTGTCGTCGTCGCTCATGCGATCAGAGGCCGATGCCGGGCCGGTGATCGACCAAGACCTGTCGCTAGCGGGCGCTTGCGATCCGGCACAACCGCGGGGTGAGAGCGCGAACCCGACGGCTGGGCGGCGCCTCTGTAGCGGCGGCGAGAGTCTAGCATCGGCCCCGATGGCGTCACCCTGCCTCCAGGGCGCCCGCGAGCGGCCGGCGCGGATGATCCGCGCGGCGCTGCGGCCTGGCTGGCCCGAAACGCGGTCGACTGCCTACCCGAGGGCGGCCTCGAGGCCAAGCTCGCGCAGCGGACGGCCGCTGCGGGTCAAGCTGGGCATCGATCCCGACGGCGCCGGACATCCACCTCGGCTTCACCGTCGTCCTGCAGAAGCTCCGCGAGTTCCAGGACCTCGGCCACACGGTGGTGCTGATCATCGGCGACTACACCGCGCGGGTCGGGCGACCCCAGCGGCCGCACGAGCACGCGGCCCGTGCTCGAGCCGGCGCAGATCGACGCCAACGCCAGGACCTTCCCGACCAGGCGCTGAAGGTCCTCGACACCGAGCGGCTGGAGGTCCGCTTCAACGGCGAGTGGCTCGACATGCCGGATGGAGGAGCTGTTCGCGCTGCTGCGGACCGCGACGGTGGCCCGGATCCTCGAGCGCGATGACTTCCACAAGCGCTACACGCGCCGGAGAGCCGATCTCGATCCTCGAGCTGCTCTATCCGCTGCTTGCAGGGCTATGACTCGGTGGCCGTGCAGGCCGACGTCGAGCTGGGCGGCACCGACCAGAAGTTCAACCTGCTGCTCGGGCCGCGACATCCAGCGCGCCTACGGGCAGCCCGAGCAGGTCGATCCTCACCCTGCCGCTGCTGACCGGCACCGACGGCGATGCGCAAGATGTCCAAGTCCTATGACAACTACATCGGGGTGACCGAGAGCCCGGATGAGATGTACGGCAAGACGCTGAGCATCCCCGACGCCTCGCTGGAGGACTGGTACTCGCTGCTGCTCGGTGAGGCGGCTCCGGCCGGGCTCGGGCCGCGGGACGCCAAGCGCGCGCTGGCCCGTGCCCTGGTGGAGCGCTTCCACGACGCCGTCCGCGGCCACGCGGCCGAGGCGGCCTTTGACCGCGTCCACATCCGCCACGAGCTGCCCGACGAGATCCACCCGGTGGCGATCCCCGCCGGCGGATGGCACCGTCCACCTGCCGGCGCTGCTGGCCGCGGCCTTCGGCGTCTCCACCTCGGAGGCGCGGCGGGGCCTCGGCCAGGGGGCGGTGCGGCTCGACGGCGAGCCGGTCGATCGGAGGCTCGACCTCCCGGTAGCCGAGCTGAGCGGCCGCGTGCTCCAGTTCGGCAAGCGCCGCTTCGCCCGCGTGGGCGCGGCGGCCGACGCGGCGGCGGCGGACCCGTCAGCGGACCCGTCGATGGACCCGTCAGCCCGGCGCCGGGCGTGAGCACCCACGGCGGCCAGCTGCGGCTCCGACCCAGGGCGACGGCCACGTGGTCGACATCACCGAAGGGGTGGCACAGCGTGGTCCGCACCGCCGGCGTCGAGCGGGGGATCGTCACGGTGTTCGTGGTCGGCTCGACGGCCGCGGTGACCACGATGGAGTACGAGCCGGGCGGCGTGGCCGACCTGCAGGCCCTGCTCGAGCGCCTGATCCCCGCGCGCGGGCGACTACGAGCACAACCGGCTGAACCACGACTCCAATTCCCACGCCCACCAGCGCGCCTCGCTGATCGGCCCCTCGGAGTCGTTTCCGCTGGTGGACGGGCGTCTGGCCCTGGGAACCTGGCAGCAGATCGTGCTGATCGACTTCGACGATCGGCCACGAGAACGCACGGTTGCCGTCCAGGTCGTATCCTGAGCGACCGCCGAGCAGAGCGCTGGCCGGCGTCAGCTCGAAGCTCACGTGTTGACGCCGAGATCCGAGCGCTATACTCGTCGGTCCGCCCCGGATCCGATCGGGCTCCGGGCGCGCCATTTGAGGAGGACTACCTTCCTGAAGGGGTGCGACGGTCTTTGAAAACTCAACAGCATGCGCACCCTTCGACCGATTCCTCGGTCGAGGAGTGTGTCCAGGTTCGACGCCGTCGCTCGATCGACGTCCCTCGTGGGTCGCTCGAACGGCGGTGCCAAGATTGACCCCGTCTTGCGCTCCGGAGCCCCACTGTGTACTCGGAGCTCCCGGCCGCCGGCTCTGCCGGCTGGTTTGTGTGGCGCAAGGGTCCGGTCCCACCAGGGGCGGACCCAGGATTTGACCCGTCAGCCGGCTGTGGCCTTAATGGTTGCCTCCGGTCCTCACGGGTTGTACTTCTGACGACTCTTTGTGAAGTTCTTCACGGAGAGTTTGATCCTGGCTCAGGACGAACGCTGGCGGCGTGCCTAACACATGCAAGTGGAGCGACGAACCAGGCTTCGGCCTGGGGCAAAGCCGCGAACGGGTGAGTAACACGTGGGTAACCTGCCCCGATGATTGGGACAACCCGAGGAAACTCGGGCTAATACCGAATGTGCCCTCCGGCCTCAAGGCTCGCTGGGGAAAGGAAGCTTCGGCCTCCGCATCGGGATGGGCCCGCGGCCCATTAGCTTGTTGGTGAGGTAACGGCTCACCAAGGCGACGATGGGTAGCTGGTCTGAGAGGACGATCAGCCACACTGGGACTGAGACACGGCCCAGACTCCTACGGGAGGCAGCAGTGGGGAATCTTGCGCAATGCGCGAAAGCGTGACGCAGCAACGCCGCGTGGGGGAAGACGGCCTTCGGGTTGTAAACCCCTTTCAGTTGGGACGAAGCTTCGGCGGTGAATAGCCGTTTGGAGTGACGGTACCTTCAGAAGAAGCCCCGGCTAACTACGTGCCAGCAGCCGCGGTAATACGTAGGGGGCAAGCGTTGTCCGGAATCATTGGGCGTAAAGAGCGTGTAGGTGGCTCGGTAAGTCCGCTGTGAAAGTCCAGGGCTCAACCCTGGAATGCCGGTGGAAACTGTCGAGCTAGAGTCCGGAAGAGGCGAGTGGAATTCCTGGTGTAGCGGTGAAATGCGCAGATATCAGGAGGAACACCAATGGCGAAGGCAGCTCGCTGGGACGGTACTGACACTGAGACGCGAAAGCGTGGGGAGCAAACAGGATTAGATACCCTGGTAGTCCACGCTGTAAACGATGGGCACTAGGTGTGGGGGGTGTCGACTCCCTCCGTGCCGACGCTAACGCATTAAGTGCCCCGCCTGGGGAGTACGGCCGCAAGGCTAAAACTCAAAGGAATTGACGGGGGCCCGCACAAGCAGCGGAGCATGTGGTTTAATTCGACGCAACGCGAAGAACCTTACCTGGGCTTGACATGTTCCTGACCGCCGTGGAAACACGGTTTCCCTTCGGGGCAGGATCACAGGTGGTGCATGGCTGTCGTCAGCTCGTGTCGTGAGATGTTGGGTTAAGTCCCGCAACGAGCGCAACCCCCGTCGCATGTTGCCAGCATTTAGTTGGGGACTCATGCGAGACTGCCGGTGACAAACCGGAGGAAGGTGGGGATGACGTCAAGTCATCATGCCCCTTATGTCCAGGGCTACACACGTGCTACATTGGCGCGTACAGAGGGTTGCGATACCGCGAGGTGGAGCGGATCCCTTAAAGCGCGTCTCGGTTCGGATTGCAGGCTGAAACTCGCCTGCATGAAGGCGGAGTTGCTAGTAATCGCGGATCAGCATTGCCGCGGTGAATACGTTCCCGGGCCTTGTACACACCGCCCGTCACACCACGGGAGTGAGCAACACCCGAAGCCGGTGGCCTAACCCTTTTGGGAGGGAGCCGTCGAAGGTGGGGCTCGTGACTGGGGTGAAGTCGTAACAAGGTAGCCGTAGCGGAAGCTGCGGCTGGATCACCTCCTTTCTAGGGAGCCCTCGTAGTGAGGGCACCGGTCGTCTCGGCCGCGCGTCGCCTGAGCTCCTCGGAGCTCCGCCGGCTGGATCTGCGAGCACGACCGGCACTAGACATGTCGACCGGACCTGGCGGGCCGTACGCCGGCGCTTCAGGCGTCGTCGAGACGGCCGCATGCTGTTGAGTTTTGAGAGACCGGCCGGCCGCCGGCGCTCAGCGGCCTCGGTCCCGGGCCGGCGAGCGGCGAGCCCACCTCTTCACGGACCTTGAAAACTGCACAGTAGCCAATGTAAATACGGGTATCACCGGGCGGAGGTCACTCGTGACCTTCTACCCAACAAGATCACCGTCAAGATAGTAAGGGCACATGGTGGATGCCTTGGCACCAAGAGTCGATGAAGGGCGTGAACGGCTGCGATAAGCCGCGGTGAGGCGCTGAATGGCCAGTGACCCGCGGATTCCCGAATGGGTAAACCCAGCGTCGGTAATGCGGCGTTATCCCACGTTGAACACATAGGCGTGGTGAAGACAAGCGGGGGAAGTGAAACATCTCAGTACCCCGAGGAAAGTAAATCAACCGAGACTCCCCGAGTAGTGGCGAGCGAAAGGGGATCAGCCCAAACCGGTTACGTGTAAGCGACCACGCGTTGCGTAGTCGGGGTTGTAGGACGTCTGGTCCGAGCCGTGGTCGGCTCGGCGGAAGTTACAAAGACATGTTGTAGTCGAAGCGTGTGGAACCACGCACCATAGAGGGCAATCGTCCCGTAGACGAAACGACATGACCTTCCGCAGATGTTCCTGAGTAAGTCCGCACCCGTGAAACGCGGACTGAACCTGGGGGGACCACCCTCCAAGGCTAAGTACTCCTTGGTGACCGATAGCGGACTAGTACCGTGAGGGAAAGGTGAAAAGTACCCCGGAAGGGGAGTGAAATAGTACCTGAAACCGCGTGCCTACAAGCGGTGGGAGCGGACTTGTGCCGTGACCGCGTGCTTTTTGCATAACGAGCCGGCGAGTTACTCGTCTGCGGCAAGGTTAAGCGATGAGCGGAGCCGTAGCGAAAGCGAGTCCGAATAGGGCGACATAGTCGTAGGCGGTAGACCCGAAGCTGAGCGAGCTACCCATGGGCAGGTTGAAGCGGGGGTAAGACCTCGTGGAGGACCGAACCGACCTAGGTTAAAAACTGGGCGGATGACCTGTGGGTCGGAGTGAAAGGCTAATCAAGCTCAGTGATATCTGGTTCTCTCCGAAATATATTTAGGTATAGCCTCGGATAAATTCCGTGGCGGCCGTAGAGCACTGTTTGGACTAGGGGCCCTACCAGGTTACCGAATTCAGGCAAACTCCGAAGACCGTCACGGTTACTCCGGGAGTCAGTTGCTGGGGGATAAACTTCAGCGTCAAAAGGGAAACAGCCCAGACCGCCAGCTAAGGTCCCTAAGTACTAGCTAAGTGGTAAACGATGTTTGAATGCACAGACAACCAGGAGGTTGGCTTAGAGGCAGCCACCCTTGAAAGAGTGCGTAACAGCTCACTGGTCAAGTGTTCGAGCGCGGACAATGTAACGGGGCTCAAGCTAGTCACCGAAGCTGCGGGTGCGTGAGGTCTTCGGACTGATCGCGCGGTAGGAGAGCGTTCCGGCGCCAGTGAAGCAGCGGCGTAAGCCAGCTGTGGAGGCTCCGGAAGTGAGAATGCCGGCATGAGTAACGAAAGAGGGGTGAGAATCCCCTCCACCGATTGCCCAAGGATTCCTGAGTAAAGTTCGTCTGCTCAGGGTTAGTCAGGACCTAAGGCGAGGCCGAAAGGCGTAGTCGATGGCCAACGGGTTGATATTCCCGTACCACGTCGTGACCGTTTGACCGAATGGGGGGACGGGGAAGGCTATGGGATCCCAGGCGATGGTCGTCCTGGGGTAAGCATGTAGGGGTGGCTCTAGGCAAATCCGGAGCCGCATAACCTGAGGTGCGATGCCAGCTGGCTCTAAGCCGGCGAGTCCCGGAAGCCATGCCTCCAAGAAAAGCCTCTAGGGAGGTCACGCGTGCCTGTACCAAAACCGACACAGGTGGGCAAGTGGAGAACACTAAGGTGATCGAGATAACCCTCGTTAAGGAACTCGGCAAAATCGCCCCGTAACTTCGGGATAAGGGGCGCCCCAGTAGGGTGAAACTCCTCGCGAGTGGAGCCCGAGAGGGCCGCAGTGAATAGGTTCAAGCGACTGTTTACCAAAAACACAGGTCTCTGCTAAGTCGTAAGACGACGTATAGGGGCTGACTCCTGCCCGGTGCCGGAAGGTTACGTGGAGGTGTTAGGGCTTCGGCCCGAAGCACCGAAACTAAGCCCCGGTAAACGGCGGCCGTAACTATAACGGTCCTAAGGTAGCGAAATTCCTTGTCGGGTAAGTTCCGACCTGCACGAATGGAGTAACGACTTGAACGCTGTCTCAACGAGGGGCTCGGTGAAATTGCAGTCTCGGTGAAGATGCCGAGTACCCGCGGCAAGACGGAAAGACCCCGTGAACCTTTACTACAACCTGGTATTGGGGTTCGATCCATTTCGCTCAGGATAGGTGGGAGGCTTGGAAGCGCTGGCTGCGGCTGGCGTGGAGCCGACCTTGAGATACCACCCTTGATGTATTGGATCTCTAACGGTGCGCCGTGAATCCGGGCGCCGGACAGTGACAGGTGGGTAGTTTGACTGGGGCGGTCGCCTCCCAAAATGTAACGGAGGCGCGCAAAGGTTCCCTCAGCACGGTCGGAAATCGTGCGTAGAGTGTAAAGGCAGTAAGGGAGCTTGACTGTGAGACCGACAGGTCGAGCAGGTGCGAAAGCAGGCCTTAGTGATCCGGCGGTAGCAAGTGGAAGCGCCGTCGCTCAACGGACAAAAGGTACTCCGGGGATAACAGGCTTATCGGGCCCAAGAGTCCACATCGACGGCCCGGTTTGGCACCTCGATGTCGGCTCGTCGCATCCTGGGGCTGAAGTAGGTCCCAAGGGTTGGGCTGTTCGCCCATTAAAGCGGTACGCGAGCTGGGTTCAGAACGTCGTGAGACAGTTCGGTCCCTATCTGCCGTGGGCGTTGGAGAGTTGAGAGGATTCGTCCCTAGTACGAGAGGACCGGGATGAACGCACCTCTGGTGTATCTGTTGTCCTGCCAAGGGCACCGCAGGTTAGCTACGTGCGGATCGGATAACCGCTGAAAGCATCTAAGCGGGAAGCCGGCCTCAAGATGAGCTCTCCCATCTCCTAGAGAGAGTAAGACCCCTGGAAGATCACCAGGTTGATAGGCCGGATCTGGAAGAGTGGTGACACTCGTAGGAGACCGGTACTAATGGGTCGAGGGCTTGACGGATATTTTTGATATCCGTTGCATTGGCACTGTGTAGTTTTGAAGGCCCGCGAAGGGGCTCTCACCGGTTTCCGGTGGCTATGGCGAGGGGGAAACACCTCTTCCCTTTCCGAACAGAGCCGTTAAGCCCCTCAGCGCCGATGGTACTTGGCCCGCAAGGGCCTGGGAGAGTAGGTCGCCGCCGGTTCTTACTTACGACCCCGTCTGTCCTCGGTGCAGGCGGGGTCTTTTCTATTGCCAAGCCGGTGGGCCCGCACCTGCCTACGAAGGAGGAACAGCTCATGATCACCAAGCTCGATTTTGTGGCCATCCCGTCGCGGGACCCGGAGCGTTCGCGACGGTTCTACGCGGACACGCTCGGTCTGCGGCGCGACGAGCGGGCGGAGTCCGAGTTCTGGGCTGGTGAGACCTGCCTGACAATCTGGGAGCCGGCACGCCTGGGGATGGAGTTCGCGCCGCAGAAGAACGGCCACCTGGCCCTACACGTCGATGACGTATCCGAGGCGCGGGCCGAGCTCGAGGCCAAGGGCATCGAGTTCGTCGGCGAGACGTTCGACACCGGCGTCTGCCACATGGCTTTCTTCACCGACCCCGACGGCAATGACCTCATGCTCCGACCACCGGTACGCCCCTCGCAGCTGACGCCTGGTTCAGACCAGGCGGACGATCTTCAGCCGGCGGACCCGCTTGGGCGTCGGAACCTCGACCGTGTCGCCGACCGCGTGGTCGAGCAGGGCCCGGGCGATCGGGGACTCGGCGGACAGCTTGCCCGTGCGCGGTCGGCCTCGGTGGCGCCGACGATCGTCCAGGTGTAAGTCTCGCCGGTGTCCTCGTCGCGGATCTCGGCCGAGCGGGCGAAGGAGAAGAGCTGCCCCTCGGTCTCGGTCTCGCACGACCACCGCGCTGCGCAGGCGTTGGCGCAGCCGCTGGATGCGGGTCTCGAGATGCGCCTGGTCGTCCTTGGCGGCGTGGTACTCGGCGTTCTCCTTGAGGTCGCCGTGCCCGCGGGCGGTGAGGATGCGCTGCGCGATCTCCCGCCGCGCCACGGTCTCGAGCTGCGCCGAGCTCGGCCTTGAGGGCAGTCAAGCCCGCTCCGGTGATCGGCTCGCCATCATTGGGTTGCGTAGTCATCAGACCATGTTGGCACCCGGACCCCGCCGGCGCGGACCGGGAAAGGGCGCTCGCGCTCGGCGTGAGGGCCCGCGATCGGCGTGAGAGTGAGATTCGGCGCCCCGGGCGGCTCGAAGCCGTCGGCCAGTCTTGAGGCGTGGCAGGATCAGATGACCGTGCGCACCGTGATCGCGTTCTTCAAAGCCAATCCCCAGGTGCTGATCCTGCTCATCATCTGCGTGGTCCTGGGGCTTGGCACGTTCATCGCCGTGCTGTTCGGGGTGGCCAGCTCGGGCTCGACGACGACCAACGGCTACCCGTCGGGACTGATCCTGAGCTTCGTACGGCTCGCCCGGTAGCCGCGACCGCTGGCCATCGTCCCGAGCAGACATCCGGCACCCGCGAATAGTGACTCGGAGTCAATCGGCGACCGTCACGGTCATCAATTGACTCCGAGTGAGATTCGGCGGCGGGCCTCGAGTCAGCCGACCCGCTCGCGCCGGGGGCTACCGACGACCGGCTGCTGGTCAGCCGACCCGCTCGCGCCGGGGGCTACCGACGACCGGCTGCTGGTCAGCCGACCCGCTCGCGCCGGGGGCGACCGGCGGCGGGGCGAACGGGGCAGAGGCAGTGGGCCGGCGGAGGGGCCACGGAGCCACCTCGGCGCTCGAGCTGCAGCTGTACCGGTCGCCTGTGGGGATGCGGCTTCTCAGGGGCCGGGTCGCCGAGGATGTCCTCGGTGAGGCTCAGCAGAGCGCGCAGTCGTTTGGCGGAAGACTGGAACATATGTTCGCCAGGCTAGGTGGGGCTTCGGACGGAACTCGGCGGGCATGGCAAGAGGGGTCGCAGGCATCCACCTGGGAGTGTTCCCGAACCGCGGCCGGTGAAACTGAGACGCCCGCAAATGCACGGGTTCTGAAGGTTCAGGCGGCGGTCTCGCGGGCAATCCGCGACGCAACGGATCTTGCAAACTGGGGGTAGGGTCGCGGCAGCGCGGGAGCCCAGGGACGGGGCCGCGGCAGCGCGTGGCCCCGGTCGCGGCAGCGCGGGAACCCAGGGGCGGGGTCGTGGGACCGGAGGAGGCCAGGCGCAGCCTCGTGGGAAGCGGGGCATCGGAGGGGGCCACCGGAGGGGGGCGCCGGGCGGGTCAGGCTGCCCAGGGAGGACCAGACCTCGAGCTTGGTCCGCACCCGGTCGACCACCGCGGTGGTGAACTCGGTCGTGCCGGCGTGGCCGCCGAGATCGGAGGTGCGCACGCCCGCGGCGAGGGTCTCGAGCGCGCCCTCGTACACAGCGCGCGAGGCGCGCTCGCAGGCCGGGCCGTGGCGGTCGGCGGCCGTGGCGCAGCAGCGCGCCGCAGGCCAGGATCATGGCCAGGGGGTTGGCCACGTCCTTGCCGAGCAGAGCCGGCGCGGTGCCGTGGGGCGCCTCGGCCATGGCCACGGTGGTGTCGTAGTCGCGCGCCGAAGGCCAGCAGGACCGACTCGGCGCCGGCGATCGAGCCGAACATGGGCAACACCAGGTCCGAGAGGCAGTCGCCGTCGCGGTTCAGGGCGGGGATGACCAGGGGTGCGTCGGTGGCCCCCGACAGCAGCCCCGCGTAGGTGGCGTCGATCAGCACCGGCTGGTAGTCGATCTCGGCGTGCCGGGCGGCGGCGGCGTCCATCTCCTCCTTGAGCATGCCCTCGTACACCGGGGAGACGGTCCATTTGGGCCCCCCGTAGACGCGGGCGCCCAGCTTGGCCGCGGTGCGGAAGGCGTACTCGGCCACCGCGTGGCAGGTGGAGCGGGTGATCCGCTCGGTTCGGAAGGCCACCTCATCCGCCGCTCCGGGTCGCCCTCGCGCCACTGCTCGGCGCCGTAAGCGTCATCCGACGGCCATGCGCACGACGGAGATCGGGTGATGGACGCCGGCGATCGGATCCACCCCGGGCAGCCGCCGTCCGGTGCGGACGATCACCTTGCCGTCGACCTGCTCGCGCAGGATGCGGTTCGGTGACCCGACGTCGTCGGCACCCTCGGGGGTGATGGTGGCCGCCTTTAGCCCCAGGCCGGCCTCGCGCATCGCCTGGGCCGCGGCCTCGCTGACCACGCCATTGCCGGTCGCCCGGCGGCTCTCCAGCGACAGATCGAACCGGCGAAGCTCGAGCTCCAGGCCGAGCAGCTCCCCGTCGAGCACCCGCAGCGACTGCTCGAGCAGCTCCTGGCCGGTCTCGTCGCCCTCGAGGACGATGATCTCGATCGGTGCGGGCACGGTCAGAGGTGGCGCAGATCAGCTCGTCTCGGCCGGCATCAGCTCGTCTCGGCCGGCATCAGCCCGCTACCGCCGGCATCAGCTCACCCCGGCGCTCGGCCAGTGCGGCGATCACCGTGGCTACGTGCTCGTCGAACTCGACCCCGAGCTGCTCGGCCCCGGCGCGCAGGTCATCCCGGCTCACCGCGGCGGCGAAGCTCGGGGTCTTCATCTTCTTCTTGACCGATTTCGGGGTCATGCCGACCAGGCCCTCAGGGCGCACGTAGGCGCAGGCCAGGATGAACCCCGAGAGCTCGTCAACGGCGAACAGGGCGCGCTCCATCGGGGTCTCCCGGGGCACGCCCATGAAGTCGGCGTGGGAGGCCACAGCCCGGATCAGCTCCGGCGGGTAACCCTGCTCCTCGAGCTCCTGCAGCGCATAGCGGGGATGCCCGGTGTCGAGGTCGGGATAGCGCTCGTAATCGAGGTCGTGCAGCAGGCCGGTCAGGCCCCAGAGCTCCGGATCCCCGCCGAAGCGCGGGGCATAGGCCCGCATGGCCGCCTCGACGGCCAGCATGTGCCGGCGCAGGCTGTCCGATTCGGTCCATGAGCAAAGAAGGGTCCAGGCCGCTGCGCGCGAATCTTCATCCGCCATGGCCGTTACCCTAGCTCAGCGCTCGGGACCCGCAGGAGCTCCGTCCGGGAGGCTCACCGGCTACGCTGCATGGCTCGCCGCCTCAGCGCTGCGGAACCCGAACCAACCCAAGCGAGGTCGATCCCCCTGGAGAAGTTCGTGATCGAAGGCGGGGTGCCGCTGTCGGGCACCATCACCCCCGCCGGCAACAAGAACGGCGCGCTGCCGATCCTGGCGGCCTGCCTGCTCACCGACGACGAGGTGATCCTGCGCAACGTCCCGCGGATCAGCGACGTCGAGGCCATGGTCGACCTGCTGCGCTCGCTGGGCGCGCGGGTGGAGTGGCTTGGCCCGAGCGAAGTGCTCGTCGACAGCTCCACGGTCGAGACCACCGAGGTGGACGCCGGGCTGTCCGAGCGGATTCGGGCCTCGTTCCTGCTCGCCGGACCCCTGCTGGCGCGCTTCGGATCGGCCCGCATGCCCCCGCCGGGAGGTGACGTGATCGGCCGCCGCCGGCTCGACCCGCACCTGGATGCCTTCCGCGCCCTCGGGGCGCTCGTCGACGACCGGGAGGCCGAGATCCGGCTAACCGCCCCGTCCCTTGGCCTATCGCCGTGCGACTTCCTCATGGACGAGCCGTCGGTCATGGCGACCGAGAACGCGCTCATGGCCGCCGCTCTGACCCGCGGGCCGACGGTGATCCGGAACGCCGCCTCCGAGCCGCACGTGCAGGACCTGGCCCGGATGCTGGCCGCCATGGGCGCCCCGATCGACGGCATCGGCTCCAACGTCATGACCGTCCACGGCCAGGCCAGCCTGCGCGGGTGCACCCACAGCATCGCCGCCGACCACATCGAGATCGGCTCCTTCATGGCGCTGGCCGGGGTCACCGGCGGTGAGCTGATCGTCAAGGACACCGTCCCCGCCGACCTGCGCATGATCCGGCTCGTCTTTGAGCGGCTCGGACTGCGGAGCGAGCTGCACGGTCACGACGTGATCGTGCCCGGCAACCAGCAGCTGGTGATCCGCAACGACTCCGGCGGCCACATGCCCAAGGTCGAGGACGGTCCCTGGCCGGCCTTCCCGGCCGATCTGACCAGCATCGCGCTGGCCCTGGCCACGCAGTCCGAGGGCTCGGTGATCATCCACGAGAAGATGTTCGAGAACCGCCTGTTCTTCACCGACAAGCTGGTCAACATGGGCGCGGCGATCACGATCTGCGATCCTCACCGGGCGATCGTCGTCGGTCCCCGCCCGCTGCGCGGCTCGCGCGTGGAGTCGCCGGACATCCGGGCGGGGATGGCCATGCTGATCGCCGCCCTGTGCGCCGACGGCACCACCGTGATCGGCAACGCGCATCACATCGACCGTGGCTACGAGCGCATCGACGAGCGCCTGCGGCAGCTCGGTGCGCGTATCACCCGGCACGAAGACGCGCCCGTCGCGGCCTGACAGTGGACCGTGCGGCAGTGCTCACGCTGCCGCGACCGGCGGCCTGAACGCACCCCCAGTCTCCTCACGCCACAATCTGGCGCGCCCATGATCGAGCGCATTCCCAGCGGCACGCGTGACGTGCTGCCCGACGAGATGCGCGAGCTGCGGGAGATGACCGACCGCGTGCGGGCGGTATTCGAGGCGGCCGGATACGGGGAGGTCGCCACCCCGGCCCTCGAGTACGAGTCCACCTTCAGCCGGGCCGACGCCACCGGGACGCGCCCGGCCTACCGCGTGTTCGACGAGCAGGGCAACGTCCTCGTCCTGCGCGCCGACATGACCGTGCCCATCGCCCGCGTGGTGGCCACCCGCTACGCGCACGCAGAGCCGCCACTGCGCTTCTCCTACTTCGCCCACGCCTACCGAGGCGTGCGGCCCCAACGCGGCCAGTCCCGCGAGTTCCTGCAGGCCGGGGTGGAGCTGATCGGCTCGCCGGGCTCGGCTGGGGTGGCCGAGGTGCTGACCGTGCTGTGTGCGGCGCTGGACGCGGCCGGACTGGAGACCTACCGGATCGGGCTGGGCGATGCCTCGCTCTACCCGGCGCTGCTCGAGGCTCTGGGAGCTCCGCCCGAGCGGCGCGAGCGGATCCTGGCCGCGCTGGCCGACGGCGACTTCGTCGACGTCGAACGTCAGGTGCGCGAGCTGGAGGTCGACGCGGAGACCGCCGCGCTCCTGCTCCGGGTGCCCCGGACACGGGGGGGCCCCGAGGTGTTCGCCGACCTCGAGGGAGCGCTGCACGAGGCGCTGACCGGAATGCGCGACGTGCTGACCCGGTTGAGCCCACCGGTGGCCGAGCGAATCATCTTCGACCTCGGCCTGGTTCGGAGCATCGGCTACTACACCGGCGCGGTATTCCAGGTCTACGACCCGGCCTACGGGGTTCCGCTGGGCAGTGGCGGCCGCTACGACGAGCTGCTCGGCACCTTCGGGCGCCCGCTGCCCGCCGTGGGCTTTGCCCTCAACGTGGAGCGCCTGCACATCGCGCTGACCGGCGAGGAGCGAGGCCGCTCGCTGGGGGGCCGAAGATGAGTGGACTGCGAATCGCGGTCCCGCGTGGTGCGCTGTTCACCGATACGCTTGACCTCCTCGATCGGCTGGGGATCGACACGCGGGAGGTGCGTGAGAACGACCGCAAGCTGCTGTTCGAGGACAGCGGGATCGTGACCATGCGACCGTCGGACGTGCCCACCTACGTCGAATCCGGCGCTGCCGACCTGGGTATCACCGGCAAGGATGTGCTGATGGAGCAGGCCGAGCGCGAGGTTTATGAGCTGATCGATCTCGGCTACGGCCGCTGCCAGATGGTGCTGGCCGGCGTGCAGGGCGAGGATCGCGCCGCGGAGGCCCTGCGCCGGCTCGGCGTGGTCCGGGTGGCCACCAAGTACCCGCGGATCGCCGCGCGCCACTTCCTCGAGACCGGGCGCCAGGCCGAGATCGTCGAGGTCAAGGGCTCGGTCGAGCTGGCCCCGTTGACCGGGATGGTCGAGGCGATCGTCGACTTGACCGCCACCGGCACGACGCTGCGCGAGAACGGGCTCGTAGTGCGCGAGGAGATCGCGGTCTGCACGGCTCGGCTGATCGCCAACCCGGTGGCCCACAAGCTACGGGCCGAGACCATCGACGGGCTGCTGGAGCGAGTGAGTGCAGTTTGAGCGGCTGACCCTGTCCGGGGACCCGACCGCGCTGGCCGAGGAGCTCCGTGACCTGGTTCCGGCCGCGGCGTCGGTCTCAGATCAGGTGGCCGAGATCATCGCCCGCGTCCGGGCCAGCGGGGATGACGCGCTGCGCTATTACACGCGCCAGTACGACACCGGGGGCTCAACCCCGTCGGCGCTGCAGGTCCCCGAGGCCGAACTTGACACTGCCCTCGGCCGGCTGCCCGACGACGTCCGCGAGGGGCTGAACCGCGCAATCGAGAACGTCACCCGCGTCTGTGAGGCCAGCCTGACCGAGGACTGCACGGTGGTCTTTGACGGCCACGAGGTCCGCCTGCGCGAGGCCCCGGTCCGCCGCGGCGCCGTCTACGTGCCCGGCGGGCGGGCCCCCTACCCGAGCACCGTGGTCATGGGCGTGGTCTGCGCGAAGGTCGCCGGGGTGAGGGAGATCGCCGTGTGCGCGCCCCCGGGGGCCGACGGCGAGGTGAACGCGGTCGTGCTCGGCGCCTGCCGGCTGGCCGGCGCCTCGGTCGTCTACCGGATGGGAGGGGCCCAGGCCGTAGCCGCACTGGCCTATGGGACCGAGACCGTGCGGCCGGTCGACGTGATCGTCGGACCGGGCAATCTGTACGTCCAGGAGGCCAAGCGCCAGGTCTTCGGCCAGGTGGGGATCGACGGCTTCGCCGGGCCCAGCGATCTGCTGCTGATCGCCGACGGGGAGTGCGATGCTGACGTCCTGGCCCTTGACCTGCTGGCCCAGGCAGAGCACGGGTCCGGCTCCATGGTCATCGGGCTCTCGACTTCCGGTGAGCTGATCGACAAGCTGGCCGCCGCGCTCGAGGCGGGGCCGGAGACCGAGGCGGTGGCCCGGCTGATCCAGGTGGGTGAGCTGGAGCACGCCCTGACCATCGCCGAGCGGTTCGCTCCCGAGCACCTGCAGCTCTGCGGCGCGAGATCAGAGGCGGTGGCTGACCGGGTGACCAGCGCCGGCTGCGTGCTCGTCGGAACGGCCAGCGGCACGGCGTTCGGGGACTACATCGCCGGCTCCAACCACGTGCTGCCCACCGGCGGCGCGGCGCGGTTTGCCTCTGCGTTGTCCCCGGGGCACTTCCGTCGCCGCTTCGCCGAGGTGCGGATCGGCGAGGCTGCGGCCGAGCTGGCCCGAGCCGCCGCGCCGATCGCCCGCGCCGAGGGCTTCGAGATCCACGCCCGGTCGCTGGAGGCACGCATTCGCGACAATGGCGCGTGATGCCGCGCACCGCTTCGATCGACCGCGAGACCGCAGAGACCACGATCCACCTCGAGCTCGAGCTGGACGGCCACGGGCACGGAGAGCGGGATACCGGGGTCGGTTTCTTTGACCATATGCTGGATCTCCTGGCCCGTCACGGGCGCTTGGATCTGACCGTCTCAGCTCAGGGTGACCTCGACACCGGCGCCCATCACACGGTCGAGGACGTCGGCATCTGCCTCGGCCAGGCCCTGGACCGCGCGCTCGGCGAGCGCAGCGGAATCACCCGTTACGGGCAGGCCACGGTGCCGATGGACGAGGCTCGAGCGGCCTGCGCGATCGACATCTCCGGCCGCGGGCTGTGCGCGTTCGAGGCCGAGCTCCCCGCCGGAGCGATCGGCAACTTCGATCACGAGCTGACCGAGGAGTTCCTGCGCGCGCTGGCCACCAACGCCCGGCTCACCCTGCACGTCACAGTCGAGGCGGGCAGCAACGCCCACCACGTGATCGAGGCGGCGTTCAAGGCGGTGGCCCGAGCCCTGCGCATGGCCGTGGCCATCGATCCCAGCGAGTCTGGTGTGCCCTCGACCAAGGGGACGCTGTCCTGAGCACCGGCCCGCGGATCGCCGTGATCGACTACGGGATGGGGAACCGGCGCTCGGTTCAGAAGGCCCTCGAGCACGTCGGAGCCACGGCGACGATCACCCGCGACCCCGAGGACATCGCGGCGGCGCAGGGGATCGTGTTGCCGGGGGTGGGGGCCTTCCCCCGAGCGATGGAGTACCTGGGCACGCTGGGGCTCGAATCCCCCCTGCGCGAGGCGGCCGCGGGCCAGAAGCCGCTCCTCGGGATCTGCCTCGGCATGCAACTGCTGTTCACCCGGTCTGAGGAGTTCGAGGCCACCCTCGGGCTGGGGCTAATCCCTGGGCGGGTCACGCCGCTCCGGGCCGGCGGGCGGCGGGTCCCGCACATCGGCTGGAACGACGTCCGCTTCGAGCGCGCCACGCCGCTGACCGCCGGGCTTCCGGAACAGGGTGGCGCCTTCTACCACGTGCACTCGCTGGCGGCACGCCCCGAGCGCAGGGAGGACGTGGCCGCCACCACCGAGTACGGCGAGCGCTTCGCGACCATCGTCGGGCGCGGCTCGGTCCTCGGAGTCCAGTTTCATCCCGAGAAGTCATCGGTGCTAGGACTGCGCATGCTGGCCAACTTCGCCGGGCTGTGCGGAGGATGGTCGGTAAACGCACCGGATTCAGGCGCAACCGCGCTGCGGACATGATCCTGCTGCCCGCGATCGACATCCTCGAGGGGCAGGCGGTCCGCCTGCGCCAGGGGGATTTCGCCCAGCGGACCGATTACGACGCCGACCCCCTGGATGCCGCCCGCCGCTGGGTGGCGGCGGGAGCTCGCGGGCTTCATGTCGTCGATCTGGACGGCGCTCGGAGCGGGAATCCGGTCAATCTCGAGCACGTCCGACGGATCACCGCCGAGCTCGGTGTCCCGGTGCAGGTGGGAGGCGGGCTGCGCAGTCTGGAGGCGGTGCAGGCCGCGCTCGGCGCCGGCGCCACCCGGGTGATCCTGGGGACTGCGGCCTACCGGGATGTCGACTTCCTCGACGAGGTGCTGGCCGCCCATCGTGATAGGGTCGTGGTCTCGGTCGACGCGCGGGGCGGGAAGCTGGCCGCCGCCGGCTGGACCGAGCAGACGGAGGTCCCGGTATCCGCGGCGCTGGAAGCGATGCGGCAGCGCGGGGTTCGCCGCTTCATCTACTCGAGCATCGACCGGGACGGCTCGCTCGGGGGTCCCGACCTCGAGGAGGTCGGAGGGGTCGGAGCCGCCGTGCGGGGGAGCTTCATCTACTCGGGCGGCGTCTCGACCGTGGAGGACCTGCGCGCCCTGGCCGGTCTGCGACTGGTCAACCTGACCGGCGTGATCGTGGGCAAGGCGCTCTACGAGGGCCGTCTTGACGTGGCCGGCGGCCAGGCGGCGCTGGGCGGCTGATGCACTACAAGCGGGTCATCCCCTGCCTGGACGTGGATGGCGGCCGCGTGGTCAAGGGGATCGGGTTCCTCGACCTGCGTGACGCCGGCGATCCGGTCGAGCTCGCCGCCCGCTACGACGCCTCCGGCGCCGACGAGCTGGTCCTGCTCGACATCACGGCGACGGCGGAGAAGCGGGAGACCGTCGTCGAGCTGGCCCGGCGGGCGGCGGACGAGGTGTTCATCCCGTTCACGATCGGCGGCGGCATCCGCTCCGTCGGTGACGCGCAGGCGGTGCTCGACGCCGGGGCGGACAAGGTCTCGATCAACTCGGCTGCCCTCTCGCGCCCGCAGCTGATCAATGAGCTGACGGCAAACTTCGGGAGTCAATGCGTGGTTCTGGCCATCGACGCCAAACGGAACGGCCGCGGGACCTGGGAGGCTTATCTGGCCGGCGGACGGACCAACACCGGGCGCGACGCCGTGGCCTGGGCCCGGGAGGGCACTGAGCGCGGCGCGGGGGAGATCCTGCTCACGAGCATGGACCGCGACGGGTCGGGCGCCGGTTATGACCTCGCTCTGATCAAGGCCGTGGCCGCGGCGGTCGGGGTGCCGGTGATCGCCTCGGGCGGCGCCGGCCGCCTGGAGGACCTCGGCCCGGCACTGCGCTCCGGAGCCGATGCGGTGCTCTGTGCCTCCATTTTCCACTATGGCCGGCACACGGTGGCTGAGGCGAAGGCCGAGCTGGCCAAGGCCGGAATAGCCGTGCGCACGCCGGTGGTCTGACGCGCTGAAGACGTCCAGGTCGGGGGCCGACAGCCACGGGCGGCCCGGAGGCCGCCTACACGGCGGGTGATGGAGTTATGTTGAGTCGCGTACGACAGAGCCGCGCTAGGCGGCCTCTTCTACGTACCCGGCCGCGGCACACGTATCGCAATACGCGGCGGGCGGCACACGGGGCTCGTAGCAACCGGGGCGGCAGCACGTGGATGACCGCTTGGGTCGGCCACGGCCAATCCGGGCGGCAGCGGCATCCTTGAGCTCCTCGCGCATGCGATCGAGCTCTGCGGCGTGCTCCGCGCAGAATCGGCGGCCCTTCTCGGCCGGACGCTGACAGTGACTTCCACTACGACAACGCATAGAATTCAAAGGATAGCAACCGGCCCGGGGGCCGGCGGGGCGTGTTCGCTCACGTGCGCCGGCGGTGAACGGCACGGCGGCGGTGAATCGGGTGATGCCGCGGGGGCCGGTGGCGGACCGGATGAGCCCGGTGCGGTGGTGGACCCGGAAGCAACTGATACATGGCTCCGTAGCCGTCGAGGTAGATCGCGTGGTAGTCGGCGATCACTGGGGTGAAGGCCCCGTCGGGGAACGAGAACACCGGCCGCCCGCTGGTGGCGTTCAGACCCGTCGTGGTCTTGGAGCCGAGGTCGGAGTAGTAGACCACGTTGCCGATCACGGTCGATGATCCGGAGATCCGACCACCGGCGGCATGGCGCCAGCGCACGGCCCCGGAGCGGGCGTTGAAGGCATAGAAATTGCCGTCGTAGGAGCCGACATAGAGCGTCGGGCCAAGACCCGGGGTGTTGGTCACCGAAGCGGACGCGTACACATAGGCTCCGGTGCCGGTGGCCCAGGCCAGTGCGCCGTTGCGAGCCCCGAACGAGTACACCCGGCCGTCGGTGTTGCCCATGTACACCCGGCCGAAGGCCACCGCCGGGGTGGCGTAGAAGTTGCCCGAGCCGAAGCCGAAGTGGGCTCCGCTGGTCCCCACGGCCCAGATCTGATGCCCATTGGCCGCCGAAACGTCATAGGCGCGGCCGGCGTAGTCGCCAAAGTACAGGTTGGTGCCGACCAGCGCCGGTCCTCCCTTGATCGGCCCGCTGGCGTGGTAGGTCCAGTCAACGTGCCCGTTACGCACGTCGATGGCCCGCAAGGTCCCGCCCTGGTCGCCGAAGTAGGCCGTGTGTCCCCGCACGATGGGTGAGGACTCAGTACCGGCGGGGATGGCCCGGGACCACAGGACATGGCCGGTCCGCATCGACAGCGCGAGAACGCTCCCGCCGCCCGGAGAATGACCGTGGACCGACAGGACCGGGACGACGAGGGCCTGATCCTTGGCCGCGACGGCCGGGGAGGAGGCGGCCAGCGTCCCGACCTTGTGAAACCAGCGCACATGTCCGTTAGCGGTGTCGATCGCCCGGACGGCCCCGTCGTCATCCATCACGAACAGGGTGGTGTGGTAGATGACCGGCGGGAATTCGAGCAGGGCGCCGTCGTTAAAGCGCCAGCCCACGTGTAGCGGCGGCCTGAGCTTTGTGCCCGCGGCGGCGAAGAACCGCGTCCGGCCGGCGTCGAAGCCGTACCAGGGCCACTGGAAGTTGTCGACCACCGTCTTGCGGTGGCGGGGGGAGCAGCGGCCGTGGTCGGCGGCGTGAACTCGAGATTCGGGTGAGAGACGTTGCCCGGCTGGTGGAGCAGGACGAAGGCGAGCACCGCGCCAGCGAGGACTAGGACGGCCGCCAGCGCGATGAGCCCGCGCCACAGCAGCCGCCGCCGTGAGGACGGGCTCGGCATGCCCAGCAATGCTAATCATGGCCGGCGACGCGCGCCTCATCGTCCGCGCGTTCGTCCGCGGGCATTCCAACGCCCGGCGAGAGCGCGATCATGCTCCAGTGGTGATCACTGATCCAGCCCTGCTGCTCGAACGCTTCGCGGTGCTTCCGGCGGCCCAGCCCCTCCTGGCCCCCCTGGACGGATGGCTGGAGGACATCTATCTGGTCGGCGGTGCCGTCCGGGATCTGATGCTCGGCGGCCAGCCGGTCGATCTCGACCTGATGCTGCCCGGAGCGGTCGACGCGGTCGCCGGCCGGCTGGGCGGCGAGTTGCTCCGCCATGACCGGTTCGGGACCGCCGGCGGCGAGCTCGACGGGCACCGCTATGACCTGGCTCGCTCCCGGCAGGAGACCTACCCGCGTCCCGGCGCGCTGCCCGAGGTCAGCCCGGCCGATGTCGAGGCGGACCTGGCCCGCCGGGATTTCACCGTCAACGCGATCGCCTTGGCCGTGCTGGGACCGCACCGGGGGCGGCTGATCGCGGTGGAATCCGCGATCCAGGACCTGGAGCGCGGACTCCTTCGCGTCCTGCACGAGCGCAGTTTCCGGGACGACCCGACGCGACTGCTGCGGCTGGCCCGCTATCAGGCCCGGCTCGGGTTCGCGGTCGAGCCTTACACCCTGGAGCTGGTTCGGGCGGCGCTGGCCGGGCACGCCTTCGCTTCGCCCAGCGGAGGGCGAATCGGCGCCGAGCTCCGCCTGCTGGCCGCCGAGCCGGACCCGGTGACGGCGTTTGCGGCCTTGCGGGAGCTGGGAATCGACGGAGCCGTGGCGTCTGGCTTCGGGCTCGCCGACCCGAAGGCCGTCCGTCGCGGACTCGAGCTCCTGCCCCCCGATGGGAGCCGCGCGGGCCTGGTCCTGGGCGCGGCCATGGCCGGGCTTCACGCCGCCGAACGGGCTTCGCTCCTGAACCGTCTGGCCTTCCCGGCCCACGAGCGCGACCGCATCCTCGACGCGGCCGCGGCGTCGGAGCTGGCCCGCCGCCTGCGCCGCGTCGCGTCGGCCTCGGAGACCGCGGTGACGGTGGGGGCTCACGGACCGGAGGCGGTGGCCCTGGCCGGCGGGTTGGGACCCGAGGCCGCCGCGAGACGCTGGCTCGATGAGCTTCGGGAGGCCCGACTCGAGATCACCGGCGCTGACCTGGTGGCCGCGGGCGTCGCGCCCGGCCCCGGCCTCGGGCGCGGCCTGGCCGCCGCTCTATCCGCCCGGCTCGACGGTGAGGCTGAGGATCGCGAGACCCAGCTCGAGGTTGCAGTCCGCGTGGCCCGGGAGGGGAGCGATTAACTTGCCTCCCATGACCCCCGTGGGGCTTGCCAAGCCGTTCTTCGCCGACGGGGAGCACTTTGCCATCGACCTGTCCGGCGCCCGGGCTCTGTTCACCACCCGCCGCGGCGGGGTGTCGCTCGGACCCTATGCGAGCCTCAATCTCGGGCGGCTGACTGCGGACTCGCCGGAAGCCGTGGAGCGCAACCGGGCCGGCCTGGCGGCTGCGCTCGGGATGCCGCTGCGATTCGTGCACCAGGTTCACGGCGTGGAACTGCGGACCGTCAGCGGCGCCGGCGCCGGCGCCGGTGCGGCCGGCCGGCGGGCGCCGGATCCGGCCGATCTGCCCGAGGCCGACGGTCAGGTGACCGCCGAGCCCGGTCACGCCCTGGCTGCCCTGACCGCCGACTGCCTGCCCGTCGCGGTGGCCGGCAGCGGTGCGGTGGCCATGCTCCACGCCGGCTGGCGGGGACTGGCCGGCGGCATCCTTCAACGCGGCGTGCAGGCGCTTCGGGCGCTCGGCGCGAGCGGTCCGCTGGCCGCGGCCATCGGCCCGGGGGCCGGCCCATGCTGCTACGAGGTGGGGGAGGAGGTCCACGCCGCGTTTGCCGGCCACACGGCCGACGTGCACCGAGGGCGGCACCTGGATCTCCCGGCCATCGCCCGCGAGAGCCTTCGCCGGGCCGGAGTCGAGCAGGTCCACGACATCGGCCTGTGCACGATCTGCTCCGACCCCGCGCTGCTGTTCTCGCACCGGCGCGAAAACGGGGTCACCGGGCGCCAGGCGGGCGTGGCGTGGTTGAGCTGATCCACGGGCTGGACGCCGAGCGGGTGCGGGCCAACCTCGAACAGGTGCGCGAGCGGATCATCGCGGCGGGCGCCGATCCGGAGCGAATCGAGATCCTGGCCGCGGTCAAGTACCTGCCCGCGGAAGAGCTTGGTGCGCTGGCCGCCGGCGGTATCAGGATCGCCGGTGAGAACCGCGCTCAGGACCTGGCCCGGAAGGCCGCGCAGGCGCCGCCCGAGCTCACCTGGGACTTCATCGGGCACGTTCAGAGCCGCAAGGTGCGCGACATCCTGCCGCTGGTGCGCTACATCCACTCGGTCTCCAGCGACTCGGTCCTGACTCAGCTGGGGCGCCACGGGGATGCGTCGACCCGTGTCCTGGTCGAGGTCAACGTGGCCGGCGAGGCGGGCAAGAGCGGCATCGCATCGGCCGAGTTGCCCGCTTTTCTGGAGCGCTGCCCGGTGCCGGTCGTCGGGCTGATGACCATGCCGCCGCTGGCCGCGGCCCCGGAGGAAAGCCGCCGCCACTTCGCCGCGCTGCGCGAGCTGGCCGAGGCCGAGGGGCTTCCACAGCTGTCGATGGGGACCAGCCAGGACTACGAGGTCGCTGTCCAGGAGGGGGCCACGATCATCCGCCTGGGGACAATTCTCTATCGCGAGTCGCCATAATCACCGGCAGGGAAACCGTCCGACGGCGCGAAACCCTGCACCCAAATGGCCTTCAGAGATACATGGCACCGCACCCTCGTCTACTTCGGCTTGGCCGAGGACGACGTCTATGAGGACGAGGAGCTTGAGCCCTACGGCGAGCCCGAGGCCGAGATCCAGGACACCTACCGGGAGCGCCCCAACGTCCGCAAGCTGAGCGGCGCGCGCCGTCGCCGGGACGAGATTGACGACATCTTCGCCGATGATCCGAGCACCGAGCGCCGCACCACCGCGCTGCGGCCGGTCGGCGCCCGGGGTGGAAACGGCCGCGCCGGCGGAGACGTGCGGGTGCACTTCGTCGCGCCCAAGAGCTTCAACGACGTCCAGGACGTGGCCGACAAGTTCAAGGATACGATCCCGGTGATCATCAACCTCCAGAACACCGACACCGACCTGTCCAAGCGCCTGATCGACTTCTCCAGCGGACTCACCTATGCGCTGGACGGGGGGATGCAGCGGATCGCCGACAAGGTCTTCCTGCTCACCCCGCGCAACGTCGAGGTCTCGGCCGAGGAGCGGGCCCGGCTGGTCGAGAAGGGCTTCTTCAACCAGTCCTGACTCGAGGCCGGGACCGAGGTCCCGGGCACGGACCAGCCGCCCGCCCGGGTACGGACCAGCCGCCCGCCCTGGCACGGACCAGCCACTTGCCCGGGCACGGACCAGCCGCCCCCCGGGCACGGACCACGCGCCGGCCCGAGTAGATTTCAGTTTGATGCGAGTTGGCCTGATCGGTGCAGGCAACATGGCGCGTGCGATGGCGCGAGGCTGGGGTGATCCCGTGCTCTGCTCCGACGGCGGCTCCGGCCGAGCCGCAGCCCTGGCCGACGAGCTCGGCGGGCGGGCGGCCTCGAACGTCGAGGTGGCGGAGGAATCCGACCTGGTCGTGCTCTGCCACAAGCCTTATCAGCTCCCCGACGTGGCCAACGAGATCCGCGGTCACGTAAAGGCTGTGGCCTCGGTGCTCGGCTCGGTCGGTACCGGCTCGTTGCAGACAGAATTCCAGCCGGCGCCGGTGTTTCGCGTGATGCCCAATACGCCGGTCGAGATCCGCCGCGGAGTGGTCTGCTACTCGCCGGCGGCCGAGGTGGACGCTGATCTGGAGCGCCGGGTGCTCGAGCTGTTCGGCCGGCTCGGCTCGGTGATCACCGTCCCCGAGCGACTGCTCGGACCGGCCACTGCCGTCATGGGCGTCGGGCCCGCTTATCAGGCTCTCCTGGCCGAGGCCCAGGTCGACGCGGCGGTGCGCCGTGGGCTGACTCCGGCCCTGGCCGGCCGGCTCGTGACCGAGACGATGTCGGGGAGCGCTGCCCTGCTCGAGGCGCGTGACTACGACACGCTGAGCGTGAGGCGGGAGGTCACCTCGCCGGGCGGCTCGACGGCGCGGGGGCTGGCCGCGCTCGAGCGGGCCGGACTGCGCAGCGCCTTCTCCGACGCCATGGACGCGGTCGAGGGGGAGGCCAAGTGATCCTCCTGGCCGTCACCCGGGGAGACGTGGCCAACTACGTCGACGCGCTGTTCACGGTCTACATCGTCCTGATCTTCGTCTACATCCTGCTCAACCTGCTGCTCTCGGTCGGGATGCGCATGCCGTACTCGCGCTGGAGCGACGCCGTGATGAACTTCCTGCGCGACGTCTCCGAGCCCTACCTGCGGCTGTTCCGGCGGCTTATCCCGGTCGTGGGCGGCTTTGACTTCACGCCGATGATCGCGCTGATCGTCCTGTACTTCGTGCGGACGATTCTGGTCAATGCCATCGCCGGCTGAGGCACGCTCACCGGCCACGAAGGGGGCAAGACGGCGGGCATTCCTGCGTGCCCTGATCGTGATGGTGGTGGTGGTCGTGCTCGACCGGGTTTCCAAGCATCTTGTGGTCAAGGGCATCGCCGTCGGCGACGTGCACAAGTTCCTGCCCGCCATCAACCTCGTCCACGTGCGCAACTCCGGGGTCGCCTTCGGCTTTTTCTCCAGCGGGGGGGTGCTGGTCCTCATCCTGACCCTGGCTGCTCTCGGTGCGCTGCTCACCTTCTTCGTGCTCCGCCCGCGCCGGCCGCTGCTCTGGCTCCCCACCGGGCTGGTGGTGGGGGGCGCGGTGGGAAACCTGATCGACCGCGTCTCGAGCGGCTCGGTGACCGACTTCATCAAGCTCCCGCTGTGGCCGGCTTTCAACCTGGCCGACACCGCGATCACCTTCGGCGTGCTGACGCTGCTCTATGTGCTCGAGGGCCCGAAGGAGGGCTCCGGCGAGGCCCCGGACGACGCGTCGGCGTCCGAGAACCCATCCCACCCTCGCGCCGCTGCGCCTGAGCGGTGAGCGAGAGCCCGACCGAGCTGACCGTGCCGCCCGAGGCGGCCGGGACCCGGCTCGACCGGTGGCTGGCCGAGCCTCTCGGCTCGCGGGCCCGCGCCCAGAGCCTGATCGATGCTGGTTCGGTGCTGGTCGACGGCCGGGCGCGGCCCAAGCGCCATGCCCTGGCCGGCGGTGAGCTGGTCACGGTGACACCAGTCGCCTCGGTGGGCCCAGCGCTCGAGACCTCTCCGGCCCCGTTCAGGATCGCCTACGAGGACGCTCACCTGCTGATCGTCGACAAGCCGGCCGGGGTGGTCGTCCATCCTGCCCGCGGGCACCGTTCCGGGACCCTGGCCCAGGCCCTGGCCGGGCGCGGGGCCGAGGGGGGTGATGAGTGGCGGGCCGGCATCGTCCACCGGCTGGATCGCGACACCTCGGGACTGCTCGTCGTGGCTAAGTCCGAGGATGTGCACCGCATGCTGAAAGCGCTTTTGGCGCGGCGAGAGCTGCGGCGCGAATACCTGGCCTTGGTCGACGGGCACCCCGAGGCCCGAACCGGCACGATCGACGCCCCGATCGGCCGTGACCGGCGTGACCGGGTGTTGATGTCTATAGACACCGATCAGCCCCGCGAGGCCCGTACCCATTTCGAGCTCGAGCGCCTGCTGCCCACGTGTTCGCTGCTCCGGGTCGTGCTCGACACCGGCCGCACCCACCAGATCCGGGTTCACCTGGCCGCCATCGGCCACCCCGTGTGCGGCGATCCGCAGTACGGGACCGTGGGCGAGTATGGGCTGGAGCGGCAGTTCCTGCATGCCGCGCGCCTGGCCTTCGAGCATCCGGTGACCGGGGATGCCGTGGATGTGCGCTCGCCGCTGCCCGAGGACTTGGCCGTCGCGCTCGAGCGCGCCGCCGTCGGTCCGGGGCCCGGCTAACCGACGAATCTGGCGCACACCTCGGCGATTCGGGCGAGGTGTGCGCCGGAGTGGGGGTAAACCGGTGAATCTGGCGCACACCTCGGGGGTTTGGGCGGGGTGTGCGCCACAGTGGGGGTGTCCGGAAGAGAAAAGCGGCGGGGCGGCCCGTCCAAAAGCCGCCCCGCCGTACTGCTGCGGACCGATCCACCGGAGGTAGGGGAAGGGGTCCGGTCCGCGCTGCGGGCCGCCGTCGGTGGTAGGAAGAGGACGGCCCGCAGGTTCTACAACGCTGCCTGGCCGGGAAACTTGCGTAGACTCAGTGGCGTTTCCAATTACTAGCCCCGCATGCGCGGTCGCGACCCTGCCCGATGACTCGGGATTCGCGAAATTCGCCAGCGGATGCGGGTGGCCGTGACAAACATGACAAGGGAGTAGCAACCGTGGCTCAAGTCGGAATCAGGGAGCTGCTGGAGGCCGGTGTGCATTTCGGCCACCAGACGCGCCGCTGGAACCCCAAGATGCGCCGCTTCATCTTCGGCGAGCGGGATGGCATCTACATCATCGATCTGCTGCAGACCGAGGCCCTGCTGGACCATGCCCGTGAATTCGCCGCCGACATCTCGCGCCGAGGTGGAACGGTCCTGTTCGTGGGGACCAAGAAGCAGGCTCGCGACGCCATCAAGGCGACGGCCGACTCCGCGGAGATGCCCTACGTCAACCACCGCTGGCTGGGCGGCCTGCTGACCAACTTCCAGACGATCTCGTTGAGGATCAAGCGGCTGCACGACCTCGAGCGCTATGAGACCGAGGGCCAGCTGCAACTGCTCCCCACCCGGGAGCGGATGTCCGCCCAGGCCGACCTGGAGAAGCTCCGAGCCAACCTAGGCGGGGTCAAGAACATGCAGCGCGTGCCCGACGCCGTGTTCGTGATCGACCTGAAGACCGAGGCCATCGCAGTGCGCGAGGCCCAACGCCTGCGCATCCCGATCATCGGCCTGGTCGACACCAACTGTGATCCCGAGGGAATCGACTACGTGATCCCGGGCAACGACGACGCGATCCGCTCCTGCGCGGCGATCACCGGCGCGATCGGCGACGTGGTTTCCGAGGGCCACGGCGTGTTCCGGGCCCAGGAGGAGGCGGCGCGGCTCGAGCGCGAGCGCCTGGAGGCCGAGGCGCAGGCCCGGCGTGAGGCTGAGCAGAAGGCGCGCGAGGAGGAGGAGCAGCGCCAGCGTGAGGCTGAGCAGAAGGCACGCGAGGAGGAGGAGCAGCGCCAGCAGGAGGCCGCCGCCGCCGCTGCGCCCGCGGCCGAGGCACCGGCGCCCGAGGCCGAGACACCGGCGCCCGAGGCCCAGACTCCCGCTCCGGCCGCTCCCCAGCCGCCGGCGTCTGAACCTGAGCCGGCGGCGGAAGCTCCTGCCGCACCCGCCCCCGAGGCCCCGACTCCGGCAGCCCCCCAGCCGCCCGAGCCCGAGGCCGAGGCCGCGGCTGAGCCCGAGGCCGCGGCTGAGCCCGAGGCCGCGGCGCAGCCCGAGGCCGCGGCTGAGCCCGAGGCCGCGGCTGAGCCCGAGGCCGCGGCTGAGCCCGAGGTCCCGGCAGAGCCCAAGGCCGCGGCAGAACCCGAGGTCCCGGCCGAGCCGGAGACCCCCGCGGAGGAGCAGGCATGAGTCCCGTCCCCGCCAAGGACGTAAAGGCGCTGCGGGAACTGACCGGGGCCCCGATGCTGGACTGCCGAAACGCCCTGGCCGAGACCGGCGGCGATCTCGACAAGGCCACCGAGCTGCTGCGCGCTCGCGGCGTCGCCCAGGCGGCCAAGCGGGCCGGCGCCGAGGCCACCGAGGGCGTCGTCCAGGCTTACATCCATTCCGGTAACAAGATCGGCGTGCTCGTCGAGGTCGACTGCCAGACCGACTTCGTGGCCCGGAACGACAAGTTCGTGGAGTTCGCCAGGGATCTGGCGCTCCACATCGCTGCCGCCGCGCCGCTGGCCCTGACCGAGGAGGACATCCCGGCCGAGGACCGCGAGCGGGAGACGAGGATCGCCACCGAGCAGGCCGCCGATCGGCCCGAGAACGTGCGCGGGCGGATCGTCACCGGCAAGCTCGACAAGTGGCTCGACGATGTGGTCCTCCTTCGCCAGACCCACGTCAACGAGGAGAAGCACGGAGGCAAGACGATCGAGGAGCTGCGCGCGGCGCTCTCGGCCGAGACGCGTGAGAACGTGGTCATCCGCCGCTTCAGCCGCTTCGCGGTCGGCGGCTGAGCCAGTGGCTCAGACCGGGAGCCCGAACGGAAGCGCCTACCGGCGCGTGCTCCTCAAGTTGTCCGGTGAGGCTCTGATGGGCGAGCTGGACTACGGCACCGACCCCGAGCGCGTCCAGACCATCGCCCGCGAGGTGGCCGCGGTCCACAGCCGGGGAATCGAGATCGCCATCGTCGTCGGCGGCGGGAACATCTACCGGGGCCTGAAGGCGGCCGCGCGGGGGATGGACCGGGCCACCGGGGACTACATGGGCATGCTGGCCACGGTGCTGAACGCGCTGGCCCTGCAGGATGCGCTTGAGAAGGAGGGCGTGCCCACGCGGGTCCAGTCGGCGATCACGATCTCCGAGGTAGCCGAGCCATACATCCGCCGGCGGGCCATCCGCCACCTCGAGAAGGGCCGCGTGGTCATCTTCGCCGCCGGCACCGGCAACCCGTTCTTCACCACCGACACCGCCGCCGCGCTGCGGGCCGCCGAGCTCCACGCCGAGATCATCCTGATGGCCAAGAACGACATCGAGGGCGTCTACACGGCCGATCCGGCGCTGGATCCCGACGCCACGTTCATCCCCGAGATAACCCACAAGGATGCCCTCACCCGTGGCCTGCAGGTCATGGACTCGACCGCGTTCGCCCTGTGCATGGACAACAACCTGCCGATCGTGGTCTTCAACATGGCCGACCACAGCAACATCGACAAGATAGTGTCCGGCGAGCGAGTCGGAACCCTGGTCAGGACATGAGCGCAGACACCCTCATCGACGAACTCCTGGCCGACGCGCGTGACCGGATGCACAAGTCCGTGGAGTCGACCCGGGAGCAGTTTGGCTCCGTGCGCACGGGGCGGGCCAACGCGGCCCTGCTCGACCGGATCATGGTCGACTACTACGGCACGGCCACGCCACTGCGCCAGCTGGCCACGATCAGCGCCCCCGAGGCGCGGCTGCTCACCGTGCAGCCCTACGACAAGAGCTCGATCAAGGCCATCGAGCGCTCGATCCTCGAGTCAGACGTCGGTCTGACCCCCAACAACGACGGCAACGTGATCCGGCTCGGCATCCCCGAGCTGACCGAGGAGCGCCGGCGGGAGCTGGTCAAGGTCGTACGTCACATCGCCGAGGAGGGGCGGGTGGCGATCCGCAACGTGCGCCGCGACGTCATGCACGACCTCCGCGAGCTCAAGTCAGAAGGCGAGGCGAGCTCCGATGACGAGCACCGCGCCGAGGTGGAGCTGCAGAAGGTCACCGATGCCCGCGTGTCCGAGCTCGACGAGCTGCTGAAGGTCAAGGAAGAAGAGATCCTCGAGGTCTAGTGCCCCGATCCGACGCGCGACACTAGGGCTGGTGGTCCCCGGAATCGAAGGGGTGGCCGCCGAGTCCGATGAGGACGGCGGGCACCCGCGTTACGTCGCGATCATCACCGACGGCAACGGACGCTGGGCCCAGCGCCGGGGACTGCCGGTGGTGGCCGGTCACGAGGCCGGGGCGGACACGGTCAAGGCCCGGCTGCGCGATGCTGCCGAGTTTGGCGTCAAGGAGCTCACCGTGTACTCGTTCTCGACCGAGAACTGGTCGCGGACCGAGGACGAGGTCGCCGGGCTGATGGAGATGTTCGGCCGCCGGCTCGAGGTCGAGACTCCGGAGCTGGATGCCGAGGGGGTGCGGATGCGGTTTCTCGGGCGGCGGTGCTCGCCGGTGGCGCCGGAGCTGCTCGAGCGGATGGCCTGGGCCGAGGAGGTCACCGCTGGCAACGAGCGAATCACGCTGTTCGTGGCCTTCAATTACGGCGGCCGGGCGGAAATCATCGACGCGGCGCGAACCTTTAGCGGTGAGACCGAGGAGGAGTTCCGCTCCCACCTCTACGCCCCCGAGATGCACGACCCCGACCTGATCATCCGCACCAGCGGCGAGCAGCGGATTTCCAATTACCTGCTGTGGCAGGCCGCCTACTCGGAATTCGCCTTTCGCGATGAGCTGTGGCCCGATTTCTCCCGCGCCGCGTTCGCGGAGACGCTGGAGGGGTTCTCGGCCCGGCGGCGGCGCTACGGGGGTCGCTGATGCCGTCGGTTCGCCGCTCGGGGCCTGGAGACCATCCCGATCGTCCCAGCCGGCGGAGCCGGCCACCGCGAACCGGAGCCCGGGAGGGAAGGGCCCCGGCCACCCCCCGCCAGAGCCCGCGCCGCCCGGCGCGATCGGGCGGCGCCGGCCGGGATGAGCGGTCCCGCGGAGCGGGGTCCGACCTCGGCGCGCGGATCCTCATCGCTGTACCCGCGGCGATCATCGCCATCATCTTCGTCGACCTGGGCGGCCTGGCCTTCGCCCTGTTCATGATCGCCGTGGGCGCGGTCTGCATGTATGAGCTCTACCGGATGCTGGCGCGCTGGCGCCCGGCTCCCGCCGTCGGCTTCGCCGCCCTGGCCGCGATGGTCATCGCCGCCCGCTACGGGACCGAGCGCGATGTGCTCGAGATCGCCGTGGCCGCTCTGCCGGTGGCCTTTCTGGTCGTCATCGCCCGCGGTCAGCCGCGGGCCAGCACGGTGTCCATCGCGGGCACGCTGCTCGGCGTCTACTGGATCGGCTTCGCCTTCGCCCACGCCGAGCTGCTCCGCGAGATCTCCAACGGCAAGGGCGATCATCATCGACGTCCTGGTGGGCACTTTCCTGGCCGACACCGCCGCCTACCTGGGCGGCCGGCTGTTCGGTCGCCGCCCGCTGGCGCCGACGATCTCCCCCCACAAGACGGTTGAGGGGCTGTTCTGCGGGATGCTGATCGCCTCCTGGCCTCGGTGTTCGTGGCCGGCCCTTCCAGCCCTGGCTGACCCAGGGCGACGCGCTGCTCCTGGGGCTGGCCGTGGCCGTCCTCGGACCGCTCGGAGACCTGTTCGAGTCGGTGGTCAAGCGCGATGCCGGGGCCAAGGACGCCGGGGAGGTGTTCGGCGCCCACGGCGGCGCCCTGGATCGCCTGGACGCGGTGATCTTCACGATCGTGGCCGGCTACTACGTGTGGCTGGCCGTCATGCACTAGCTGCGTCGGCTGAGCTAACCGGCGGCCAAGGTGCCCGGCCTAGAATCGGCCCGGTGACACGGCGGCTGATCATCCTCGGGTCCACGGGCTCGATCGGCGTCCAGGCGCTGGACGTGGTCGCGCGCTCGCAGGGCGAGCTGGAGGTCGTGGGCCTGAGCGCTGACCGGGGCTGGGAGCGGCTGCTCGAGCAGGCCCGTCAGCACGGCGTTCGGCGGGTCGCCCTGGCCGACCCCGACGCCGCCGCGCGGGCCGGCGAGAGCTGGACGGGAGAGACCCTGGCCGGCCCGGACGGCCTGGTGCGCCTGATCACCGAGGGCGCACTGCGACCTGGTCCTCAACGCGATCGTCGGCTCGGCCGGCCTGGTGCCGACGGTGGCCGCGCTCGGCGAGGGGATTGACCTGGCGCTGGCCAACAAGGAGTCGCTGGTCGTGGGGGGCGAGCTCGTGACCCAGCTGGCCGAGGCCACGGGAGCCGCCATCATCCCAGTCGACTCCGAGCATTCGGCTCTGCACCAGCTGCTCGCCGCCGAGCGCCCCGGGACGGTCGACCGGCTGATCCTCACCGCCTCGGGCGGCCCGTTCCGCGGTCGCGCGCGCTCAGAGCTCGAGGAGGTGACCAGTCGCGCAGGCGCTGGCCCACCCGACGTGGGCGATGGGGGGCAAGATCACGATCGACTCCGCCACGCTGATGAACAAGGGGCTCGAGCTGATCGAGGCCCACCACCTGTTCGGGACGCCGTATGAGCAGATCGACGTGATCGTCCATCCGCAGTCGATCATTCACAGTCTGATCCAGCTCTGCGACGGGGCCACCCTGGCCCACCTCGGCTACCCGGACATGCGCGTCCCGATCTCCTACGGCCTCCACTACCCCGAGCGGGTCGATGTTCCCATCCGAGCGCTCGATCTGGCTCGAAGCTGGGGGCGCTGACCTTCGAGCCGGTGGACACCGAAACATTCGCCTGCCTGCGCCTGGCCCGGGCAGGCCGCCATGGCCGGGGGCACGGCGCCGTGCACCCTGAACGCCGCCAACGAGGTGGCGGTACACGCCTTCCTGGCCGGCGAGCTCCGCTTCCTCGATATCGCCCGGGTGATCGAGGCGACCCTCGAGGACGCCCAGCCCGAAGGAGTTCATTCGTTCGATTCCCTGGCCCGCGCCGACGGCGAGGCCCGGCGGGTGGCGACCGAGCTGATCCGCGCCCGCGCGGGCGCCTGAGCGGCCGCCGAGCGCGACTTGCCACACTGAGCGCAGATGTCCTACGTCCTCGCCTTCCTCGGTTTCGCCGCCCTGATCATCCTTCACGAGGGCGGCCATTTCGCCGCCGCCAAGGCCGTGGGCATGCGCGTTGAGCGCTTCTCGCTGTTCTTCGGGCCGCTGCTGGTCAAGTTCCGCCGCGGGGAGACCGAGTACGGGATCGGCCCGATCCCCCTGGGGGGCTACGTGAAGATCACCGGCATGAACCCGAACGAGGACATGCCACCCGAGGCGCGTCCACGGGCCTACTACAACCAGAAGGTCTGGAAGCGCGTGGTGGTGATCCTGGCCGGACCCGCGGTGAATCTGATCATCGCCTTCGGGATCATCTTCGCCCTCGCCCTCTCCCAGGGGCAGGTGGTGGTCCGGAATGGACAGCCGGTCTTCTCGCACCGCGTGCAGCTGCTCGTGCCCCCGGCCTCGCAGTACCTGCGCAGCGGAGATCAGATCGTCGCCGTCGACGGGCGGCGCAACCTGAGCGTCCAGCAGATCACCGAGGAGATCACCCGGCACCATTGCGCCGGGACCCCGGTGGCCGGATGCCAGACCACGACCCCGGCCCAGATCCAGGTCCGGCGGGGGCAGAGACTGCTCCAGTTCACCATCTATCCCCGCTTCGACGCGGCGGCCAAGAAGGTCCGGCTCGGCTTCTCCTTCCCGCCCCTGACTCAGCCCGTCGGCGTCGTCACAGGCGCCTCGGAGAGCGTCAGCTACATGTGGCGGGTGACGACGCAGACGGTCAGCCGGATCGTGCAGATCTTCAAGCCGCAGGACCGCCGCCAGCTGCACGGCGTGGTCGGCGGCTACACGGTCACCCAGGAGTATTTCGCCCAGAACACGACCTTGGCCCTCGAGGTGCTGGCGCTGATCTCGCTGTCCCTGGCCGTGGTCAACCTGTTCCCGTTCCTGCCTCTGGACGGCGGGCACGTGTTCTGGGCGCTGGCCGAGAAGGTGCGGGGCCGCCGGATTCCCTTCTCGGTCATGGAGCGTGCCGGGGTGGTGGGGTTCGCCCTGATCCTGATCCTGTTCGTGATCGGGTTCTCGAACGACATCTCGACCCTGACCGGCCCCGGCTTCAACGTCAAGTGACCGCGGGCTCCGGCGGCGTGGCGCCCGCAGGCGCCGCGCGGCGGCCCGCGGTCAAGCTGAACCCGTTACTTGCCGTCTGCGGCCTGCAGCGAGCGCCAAAGCAGCTCCACCGGGTGGAGGATCGGCACCTCCGCATCGAGTCGGCGCAGATGCAGGTCGAGCTGGGCCGTGCAACCCGGATTGGCGGCGGCGATGGCCTGGGCGCCGGTAGAGCGCAGGTGCTCGGCCTTGCGTCGCCCGAGCGCGGCGGCAGCCTCGGGCTGAACGAGGTTGTAGATCCCGGCCGAGCCGCAGCACAGCTCCTTCTCCGCCGGCGCCTCGACGAGATCGAGCTGGGGAATCGCCGCCAGGAGCGCGCGGGGCTGGCTGCGGACGCCCTGGGCGTGGGCCAGATGGCAGGCGTCGTGATAGGCCACCCGCAGGGGGACCGGACCCCGGGGAGCGCGCGGTTCGACGTCTCCGAGAAGCTCGGTGACGTCCTTGACGCGGGCGGAGAAGGCACGCGCTTCGTCGGTCTCGAGCAGATCGCCGTAGTCCTTCATGGCCGACCCGCAGCCGGCGGCGTTGACCACGATGTGGTCGAACCCGGCCGACCCACCCGCCTGGGCGAAGGCGGCGATCGTGGCCTCGGCGCGCTTGATCGCGCCCGGCTCAGCCCCGCCGTGGAGCTCGAGGGCGCCACAGCAGTCGGGCAGCCGCGGGGCGATGACCTCAAAACCCTCGGCGGCCAGCACGGCGATCGTGGCCCGGTGGACCTCCGGGTAGAAGACCCGTTGCACGCAGCCGAGGAGGAGCCCGACCCGGCCCCGCAGCTCGCCCACGGGCGGGGTGCGCTCGGGGAGCTCCCCCTTGCGGGCGGCGCGGAGCGGAGCCCGGGGAGCCACCGTGATGAGATCGGAGAACGGCTTCGGCATCCGCGACGCGCCGAGCCGGCGCGAGACGGCCAGCACCGGTAGCAGCGCCCGCAGCCGGCGGGGGTGGGGGAGGGTGGCGTAGAGCAGCCGGCGCAGGAAGCGCTCGGCCCGCGGGCGCTTGTAGTGGCGCTCGACCTGGGGCCGTACGCGCTCGATCAGGCGGTCGTACTGGACGCCGGACGGGCAGGCGGTAACGCAGGCCATGCACCCCAGACAGCGATCGAAATGGCTGACCATCTCCTCGGACAGCGCGGAGCCCTCCTGAAGTCCCTCGCTCATGAGCACGATCCGGCCCCGGGGCGAATCGGCCTCGGCGCCCCACAGGGCGTAGGTGGGGCAGGTGTCCAGACAGAACCCGCAGTGCACGCAATCGTCGATCAGGTCCGATTCGGGCGGGCGGTGGGTGTCAAATGCGCTCACGGACTAGATGCCTCCGACGAACAGGCCGGGGTTGCAGGTCGCGGTGGCATCGAAGCGCGCCTTGAGGCTGCGCATCAGGGCCAGCGCCGGCGCCTCGGGGACGTCCCAAGGATCGGACTGGGCGCGCAGGCTGGCCGGGGCGTCAAGCAGCGTCGTCGTGGCCGGGGCGACGGCGCTGCGCAGGGCGGCGACGTGGTGCGGTGCCAGCTCCACGTAGCTCGTGCCCAGGGCCGCCCGTCCCACCAGCGTCCCGCCAGCCGCGTCGACGGCGCGCAGCACGCCGGGCAGCGCGCTCGGTGGATGGGCGATGCGCACGAGCGCTCCCGTCCCCGAGCGCTGGCCGGTCCGCTGGCGCTCCCACAACTCGTCGTCGTCGGTCGTCATGTCGACGTCGAGCAGGCCGAGCTCATCCATGTGCCGAGCCGCGCGGAGTGAGCGGCGGGTGTGCTCGTGGCCGGCGCACCGGGCCAGGAGACCACCGCGGCCGCCGTGCCAGGCCACGTCGAGGGCCTCGAACTCGAGCGGAGCCCCGGCCAGGGCCACGGCGGCGGCGGCCAGCGTGTCCGGATCGGCGCTGGCGCCAAGGGTGGTCGTGCGGCCGGCGGGCAGGGGATGCAGGCGCACGCTGATGGACAAGATCAGCCCGAGGGTGCCGAACGCGCCCGCGAACAGCTTGGCCAGGTCATATCCGGCCACATTCTTGATCACCTTGCTCCCCGATTGGGCGATCGTCCCGTCGCTCAGGGCGACCGTGACCCCGAGCACCAGATCACGCGGAGCCCCGAAACGGTGGCGCAGCGGCCCGGAGTCAGCGGTGGCCAGGATGCCGCCGATGGTGGCGGCCGAGTCAGCGCCCAGCGGGGGGTCGAGAGCCAGACGCTGGCCGGCCTGGGCGAACGTCTGTTGGGCGCGGGCCAGGGGCACGCCGGCCTCGAGCACCGCAGTGTGATCGCCCGCGTTGTGCTCGCGGATCTGGTCGAGGCGAACGGTTGAGAGCGCGACCGCCGCGGGCTCGGTGGGACGCCCCCAGCCGAGCTTGGTTCCGGCCCCGCGCAGGCGTACGGCGCGCTTCTCCGTCGCGGCGGCAGACAGGCTCTCCGCCGCCTCGGCGAACGTCTCTGGAGCGGTCTGGCTGATCGTGGCCACGTTTGTTCTCTAAAACCGTTCGGCGATGCCGGCCCGCTCGAGCGGATGCGCCCGGTAGGGCCCGGGAACCTCCCCGCATAGCCTCGGCGTCGGCATGACCTTGCCGGGATTGGCCAGCCCGTGGGGATCAAAGGCACAGCGCAGGCGCTGGAAGGCGTCGAGGTCGGGCTCGGAGAACATCGACGGCATGTAGGCCTTCTTGTCCACCCCGACGCCGTGCTCACCGGTGATCGAGCCACCGGCGTCCACGCAGGCCTTCATGATCAGGCCCGACAGCTCCTCGGCGCGCTTGGCCTCACCCTCGTGAGTGTGGTCGTAGCAGACCAGGGGATGCAGGTTGCCGTCCCCGGCGTGGAACACGTTGGCCACGCGGAGCTCGTGCTCCGCGGCCAGGCGGTCGATCTCCCTGAGCACTGCAGAGAGCTGTGTGCGGGGGATGACGCCGTCCTGCACGTAGTACGCCGGGGCGATCCGGCCCATGGCCGCGAACGCCGCCTTGCGGGTGCGCCAGATCAGCTCGCGCTCCTCAGGGTCTTGAGCCACGCGGATGTCGAGCGCCCCGGAGCTGACGCAGAGCTCCATGAGCCGCTCGAGGCCCGACAGGCACTCCTCGCGGGCCCCGTCGAGCTCGATCAACAGCGCCGCGCCGGCATCCTGGCGGTAGCCGGCCCCCGTGGCCTGCTCGGCCGCTTCGATCGAGAGCCGGTCCATCATCTCGATCGCCCCGGGGACCAGACCCGCCTCGACGATGGCCGAGACGGCGTCGCCGGCGTCGCTCGTGTCCTCGAAGAAGGCCAGCACGGTCCGTGTGCTCTCGGGCGCCGGGACGACCCGGAGCCAGATCTTGGTCGCCACCCCCAGCGTGCCCTCGGAGCCCACGAACGCGCCCAGGAGGTCATAGCCCGGGTCGTCACGGCGCAGATGGACGACCGAGCCGTCGCTGAGCACGACCTCGAGGCCGACCACGTAGTTGGTGGTGAAGCCGTACTTGAAGCAGTGGGCGCCCCCCGAGTTCTCGGCCACGTTGCCGCCGATCGAACACACGACCTGGCTCGAGGGGTCGGGCGGATAGAAGTGGCTCGGCCCGACAGCCTTCGAGACCGACAGATTCGTCACCCCGGGCTCGACCACGACGAGGCTGTCATCGAGGTTGACCTCGATGATGCGGCGCAGGCGGGCGAGAACGATCAGCACGCCGTCTTCGTGGGGCAACGCCCCACCGGAGAGCCCGGTGCCCGAGCCCCGCGCCACCCACGGCACCTGGGCCTCGAAGCAGGCGCGCACCACGGCCGCCACCTCCTCACCGCTGCCGGGCAGAACCGCGGCCAGCGGGGTCTGGCGATAGTGCAGCAGCCCGTCAGAGCGGTAGGTCGCCAGGGCGTGCTCGTGCGTCAGGACATGCTCGCCACCACAGATGTTTTCCAGGTGAGCGATGAGCTCGGGCACGGCGGAGGCCATCGCGTCCAGTATTCCCGCTTAGGGTCCGGCGGGAAACCCGGGTTGGCCGGCTAGTGCACGCTGACGGCGAATGAGCGGCTGGTGGCGGTGAAGCCTGACAGCCCCGGGCTGAACAGAGCATCGCCCCGGGGGAAGGTCCACTGCACCCGAACCTGGCCGCTGCGCGGAAAGCGCAGGTGGAGATCGAAGTAGCCGCTGCTCGAGCTGACCCTGAACGTGCTGATCGTCTGCCAGCCGGAGCGCGCGGGCTTCAGCTCCACCCGGGCGGTCTGGGTCCCGAATCCGTCCAGCCGGGCGAACGGCGCCGGGCGGACCGCGCCCCACACCTCGACGCTCTGCCGGTGCGAGAACGCGGTTCGGGGCATGTAGAGCGGCATCCGGTAGGCATAGAAGGTGGCCTTGGGCCGACCGGAGGAGGTCTCGAGACCACTGGCGAAGCCGGCGTAGGGACCGGCGGTGGCCGGGGGATCGGTGAGCAGGTACTGCATGTAGGACTTGACCCGAGGATTCTTGTAGCTCAGGTACTCGGCCCAGTTGATGTAGTAGGCCGCCGTGTTCGGGGACACGTAGTGGCGGCGGGCCGGCGGGTGGGTGATGTACCCGTACTCGGTGTTGTAGATCCCGTAGTGGGGATGGGCCCCGTAGATGCCGGTGACCCGGTCGAGTTCGCGCCCGAACGTGCCCAGCGACGAGAAGGCGGCGAAGTTCGGGTCGTTGCGCCCGTCGCGAACCGGAGACAGGTTGTCCGGATAAGGATGGTCAGAGACCCCGCTGGCGTTGAACAGCCCGGGGTTGGCCGCCCGGAAGCGCCGTGAGGCAGACCCGGTGGTCGGGCAGCCCACCGCCCGGGCCGCCCCGCCGCTCAGCTTCCGGTAGTTCGAGCCTAGGCAGAACAGCGTGCGGATGAAGATCAGCGGCTTGGTCTGGCCGTAGTTGCCGGGCAGGCCCTCCGGTGCGCCGCGGCGCGGGCGGGAGTAGTTGTTGCCGCGGGCGGCGAACTCACCCCAGATGATGGTCTGGTGCTTGTGATGCTGCTGAAGGGCGTTCCAGCCCGCGTTCAGCAGGTTGCGAAACATCATCGGGGCGATCGAAATCCGTGACCCGTCAATCGCCTGTGGACCGAGGTCCTCGCCGAAGTTCGGTTCGTTGTAGATCGACCAGAACGTCACCGCAGGCAGCGGGGAGCTTTGGCCCGCGGGTGTGAAGCTCCCGTCGTAGCGCTCTCCGACCGCCGAAACGAACTTCCCATAGGCGGCAGCGCTCGGCTTCCAGGCGAAATGGACGTCCTTGCCCTGACGCGGTACGCCCTTGCCCTCGGCCCACAGTGGAGCGCCGCCGGAGACGGTCAGGTCGACCCGAATGTTGTCCGCCGCGGCCGTCCTGACCAGATTGTCCAGAGCGACCCAGTTCTGACTCGGGTAGGCGTTGGGATCGCTGGCGTTGAAGTCCTTGGGTTCCTTGCCCTCTGGGTTGGGGGCGATCGTCGCCCACTCAACGATCACGCGCACCGTGTTCGCCCCGAGGGAGCGGAACTTGATGAATGCGTTGCCGGGGTCGGTAAAAACCGAGCCGTCCTGGATGATTGCCAGCTGGGAGGGACTCGCCGAGGCCGCCGTCGGAAGCACCGCCGCCCCGCTCAGGCTGAGGCCGCAGGCCAGCGAGATTGCCGTAGCGCGGGTACGGAATTTCCGGGACGTGAAGAGTTTGGGCATAGTTCGAGAAACAGCTCCCGGGATTCGAAGTTGCGGCCCCGACGCTAGCGGAGGGTGATGACGACGGTCCGGCTGAACACGCGGGGCCCGCGCGGGTAGGTCCAGGCGAGGCGGACGCCTCCGCTGGAAGCGAACCGCTGGCGGACATCGAAGTAACCGAAGCGATCGGTTATGGGAATTGATCTAACCGTCCTGAAGGCTGTACTACCACGGGGCGCGAACTGGACCTGCACCCGTTGGGTCAGATGCGAAGTCAGCTCGGCATTGTGAGCAGGACGCACGCAGCCCCAAACTTCGAGCGCCTGACCCCGCGCGCCCCTCTGCACGGGCAAGAAGATGGGCATGCGGAACGCGCCATAGCCAGGCTTCTCCGTGCCGTTGGCAAACCGCAGTCCTGTAGCGAAGTTGCCCGCGGCTGAATCGGTGATCAGGTACTGGTCGTAGGTGCGCAGGCGAGGATCAAGCCAGGTCAGGTACTCGGACCAGTTGAGATACGTGGCGGCCAGGGTCGGACTGACCGTTCCGGCTTCCGTGTCCGGCGGGGTGGTCTGGTACCCGTACTCGGTCGAGTAGACGGGAAACCGGGTGCTCGAGTCGTACACGCCCTGCAGCCGGTCCAGAGTCCGTTCGAGCTTCGGCATGTCGGCGAGCACGGCGTAGTCCGGTTCGCCCGGGATGGACTCGTTGGGCGGCAGTCCCTGCGTATAGGGATGAGCGGCGAAGCCCGAAGCGTGGAACAGCCCGGGATGCGAAGCGGCGAAGGTTCGCGTTCCCGCGGCGGTCGATGGGCAGCCGCGGTGCAGCGCCGCGGTGCCCCGCAGGGGCTGGTAGGACGCGTCCACGCAGTACAGGGCGCGCAGGAAGCGCAGCGGCGCCATGGCACCGAAAAGGCCCGGCGCATCGGCGAAGGTCCCGCCGGCCGGGCCGATTTCGCCGATCAGGATCGTGTCCTGCCCGTGTCCGGTGGCGTGGAGCGCCCCCCAGGCTGCGTCGACCAGGCCGCGGTACAACGAGCCCGACACCTCGATGTGGGTGTGGGGGACAGCCTGGGGGGCCAGCTGAAACCCGAGGTTGGGCTCGTTCCAGATCGACCAGAAGTGAACCCGCGGCAGCGGCCGCGTGGCGCCGGGAGGCGTGTAGCGCCCGCTGTAGCGGACTCCGACGGCGTGGGTGAAGAGCGCGAACTGCGCCGCGGAGGGGAGCCACTCGAGCTGGCTTGCCGGATGGGGCGCGCCCGGCCCCGAGGCCCAGGCGGGCGGAGGGGAGACGAGGTCCAGGTTTAGCCCCATGCCCCGCGCCTCGGTGTCGCGGATGATCGTGTCGTAGATCGCCCAGCCCGCGGGCGGATAGGCGCCGGGATCGGCCGCGTCGAAATTCGGGCGAGCAGATGAGCCGGCATCGGGCGCGATGTCAGACCAATGCATGTACAGATGGACGGTGTCGACGCCCAGGCGCTTCAGCTCATCGAGGACCGCTGCCGGGTGGGCGTTCAGCTCGGCGTTGGACGGCGTGAACATCGTCGAGGGCCCGATGCGCCTCGAGTGGGAGGTGCCGGCGCTGCCGGAGCCGCCGCAGGCGGCGAGCAGCAGGCACAGAGCGGCGACGAGGGCAGCGACGGGCCGCACGCGACGGGGCTCCTGTCTCGTCATGAGGTTGGGCGGGGCAGGCAAGCGCGTGACCATACCGGCGCGATCGGGTGGGCTGGATTGTCGTTTGATGTGCCGTGCTGGCGAGGCGAGGAGGCCCTAGACTGGGCGGCCATGCCCTCGCCGACCCGCACGGCTTCGGCCGCCGGGGGCGGTGCAGGGCGGGGCCTGAGGCCGTCGTCGATCGGGCTCGAGACCGGGCTGCTGGTTGCGATCACGGTGCTGGCCGCCGTGCTCCGCTTCGCGACCCTGTCCGACCAGAGCTATTGGCTCGATGAAGCCCAGGCTGTGCATGAGGTCAGCCTGTCCTTCGGAAGCATGCTCCACGCCTGGAGTCGCTATGAGGGCAACCCCCCGCTGTATCTCATCCTGGCCTGGTTGTGGGCCAAGCTGTTCGGCACCGGTGAGGCGGGTCTGCGGTCATTCTCGGCAGTGCTCGGCGTGGGCGTGGTCCCGCTGGTCTACCTGAGTGGACGCGAGCTGGTCTCGCGGCGCGCCGGGCTCGTGGCGGCCGCCTTCGCGGCCGTCAACCCGTTTCTGATCTGGTACTCACAGGAGGCCCGCGAGTACATGCTGCTCGTGTTCACCTGCGCGGGCTCGGTGCTGTTCTTCGCCCGAGCGTGGCGAGCTCCCGTGCGGCGGGAGCTCCTCTGGTGGGGCGTGTTCTCAGGCCTCGCCCTGCTCACCCAGTACTTCGCCGGCTTCCTGGTCGCGGCCGAGGGACTGCTGCTCGTCTGTCGAGCCCGGAGCCGGCTGAGCCTTGGCGCCCTGGCGGCGATGGGAGTGCTCGAGGCGGCTCTGATCCCGCACGTGACCTCTCTGCTCGCCCGGCCGCCCGAATTCATCGTCAGCGTCCCCCTGTCGGTCCGTCTGCAACAGGTGCCGGTCAGCTTCGCGATGAACACCCTGTATCAGACGGGGATCGTCGCGAACGGGCTGATCGGCGCGGCGGCGCTGACCGCGGTGGTCATCGCCCTGCTTGTTGGATACGCCGATGACCGCGAGTTGCGCGGGGCGGGGCTGGCGGCACTGCTCGCCGCCGCGGTGCTGCTGGTGCCGCTGCTGCTTGCGCTGCTCGGCCACGACGATTACATCGCCCGCGGGCTGATGCCGGCTTGGGCGCCGCTGGCGATCCTGATCGCCGGCGCCTGCACGGCGGCCCGTGCGCGGTTGGCCGGAGGGGTCTTGACCGCGGTGATGCTGGCTGTGTTCATCTATGCCGGGGCCCGCATCGACGGCGACCCGAGCCTGAAGAAGACCAACTGGCGCGCGGTTGCCGCGGCGCTGGGACATTCCGCCTCGCCCCGCGCCATCGTTGCCTATGCCGGCGAGTTCGCGACAGCGCCATTGTCCCTCTACCTCCCTCGCGTGCCCTGGAGCGGCCCCGGGCTCGCCCCCGAGCCTGCGCTGACGACGGTGAGCGAAATCGACGTGATCGGTGGCGCCGACCAACGACTGACGCGGAGGCGCCCTAGTGGGATGACCCTGATCGACACCCACGTTGTCGACGGCTACGAGGTGGTTCGCTTCCGTCTACTTCGACCTATGGTCGCAAGTACGGTCCAGATCGCTGCGCAGGCTGAGGCCCTGCTTGGGCCGGCGCCGCCTACGCCCGCGGTGTTACTCCAATCTGGGGCTTGATCACGGTCATTCGCATCACCGAGCTGTCAATGCACTGGACAAATGATCGATTCTCCTCGTTCCAGTGACGCTCGGCGAGTAGGGTCGGTTCCGAAGGGTGATGGGTGCCTGACGCGGGTCAAATTTTGGAGGATGAATGGTTGGTGCATGTCATGCAGGAAACAGGGCGCGGGCCCGGATGATGATTTCCGGGCTGCTTTTTTGTGCAGTCCTGGTCGTAGCTCTGGGATCCTCGCCACGCGCGCAAGCCACCGCCTATGGGATATCCGGTGTGGGTACAAACGGCTCTGGCGTCGGGAACCTTGCCACCTGTAGTGTGAACACCGTCCCCTGTCCGAGTGGTGATCTTGTGATCAACAGTGTCTACAAAGCCCCGAATATCAGCACGTTCGGTGCGTTCTGGAGCACGACACTGGACCCAAACGGCAGTTCCGGCGGCTATGCACGCTTCACCATACCCTTCGACGCACTTGGGTACTCGACCTCAGACACGTCCGCGCAGTGCGCCGCCTCGCCGTCCTCAGGCAGTGGCGGAGGCGCTCAATGGGACCAGTTGATCTGGGACATCCAGGGAGCCGAAGCGGACAATCTGCAATCGGTGGTTGGATTTCGGGCTGGGAGCGGACTCGGGGAGCCAGCAGTTCCCGACCCGGGATACGGCACAGCGACTGCTCCGTTCACAAACGTCACCCGCGCTGGGTGGGATTACTACTGTGGCGTGCTCGACATCATGGCGTACACGAGAGGTGTGCTCGGTTCAAATGCACCGGTGGAGTGGGAAGCGTTCAACGAGCCCGATACGTTCAGTCCATACAACGGCGCGCTGAGTGGCGGTTGCACCTCGGTGAACAGTCCCTGCGGCCAGGCCACGCCGAACTCCGCCGTATGCGGCAACTCCAACTACGTCAATTGTGGTCCACTCGAGGCGAGTTTGGTTTGGGCTATGGCGCAGGATGCGGCGAACAATGCAACATTTACGAACGATCATATTGCCGCACTAACGCTGAGCCACGCCGAGAGCGGTTACGTGACCTATTACCTAGGTCAGCTCTCGTCGCTGTCCAATTGCAGTTCGGGGTGGAATTGCATGTTCAAGTCTCTCTGGCCTGACTACTGGTCCGTGCATGACTACAACGATCCGACATCGGCCGGGTATTCGCCGTCCCCGGGGAATGCGGATCTGAAGGCATTCGAGAATCGTCTCGCTCCGTACTACGGGACCTCGGCCCATCCCTACGGGCACGTTTGGGTGACAGAAGCGGCCGTCCGGCTCGACAGCCCAACGACCGAGGACAGCAACACGGGCGGGAGCACGTATGGGTGTCCGGATGACGATACGAACCGTCCCATAGGAGACCCCGCCTCGAACTTCGGAGCGTGCGTCGACAACAGCTCTGCGGCCCAGTACCGCGGGGGTCAATTCTGGAAAGCTCTGGGCAACGTTACGTCGAGCGACGGGAAGGTGTTCACCGGGGAGGTCTTCTGGTTTGAGTTTCAGCTCGGGACCGGCATCCACGCGTTCGACTCGGCCATGGTCGGCGACGGCGGAAACCCTCGGCCGTCGTTCTGCGCGATCATCGGCTCGGGAACATGCAACGGGGACCTGGCGGATTACCAGGATCCGGACGGCAACTGATGCCTGCATGACCGTATGATGCGCCGGCCGCGGTGCGAACTGCGGCCGGCGTTTTATGCGTAGAACGTTATTACCTACCATTGCCACGATCGCGCTTGCTCTGGCGTCAGCGTGCTTGATCAGCGTGGGGGCTCTTGCGTCGAGCACCAATCCGGTCATCCAGGACTGCCTTCAGCATCCCGGCGGCCTGACCGGGCACTACTCCGTGAGTGAGCTGAACCGGGCCCTGCAGGTCATGCCGGCGGAGACCAAGGAGTACACCGACTGTCCCGATGTCATCAACCGGGCGCGCCTGGCCGCGCTCGGGACGCTGCCGGGTGGCGGTGGCGGAGGAGGAGGTGGGTCGTTCCTGCCCACCCCGGTCCTGATCGTTCTGATCCTGCTCATCCTGGCCGCGGTCAGCGCCGGCGCGGTGGCCGTGCGGCGCCGGCGGGCCGGGGGACCCAGAGGCCCAGGCGGGCCGGGCGGCCCGGGTGGCCCGGGGTGACCGCCCGCCATCTGAGCCCGACGGGAGCGCCGGGGCGGCCCTTCTAGACTCAGGGCATGCCCTCTGAACGCCAGATTCACGTCGGCGGCGTGCCCATCGGCGGTGGTGCGCCGGTGGCAGTCCAGACGATGACCAAGACCGAGACCGCGGACCTCGACGCGACGATGAGCCAGATCCGGCGGGTGGCCGAGGCGGGCGCCGACATCGTCCGGGTCGCCGTGCCCCGGGAGAAGGACGTCGAGGCGCTGCGGACGATCGTGGCCCAGGCGCCGATCCCGATCATCGCCGATGTTCACTTCAACTACACACTGGCCCTGAAGGCCCTGGACGCCGGGGCCCACTGCGTGCGCCTGAACCCGGGCAACATCGGCGGCCCCGACAAGGTCGCCCTGGTCGCCGCCCGGGCCAAGGAGCTCGGCACCCCGCTGCGCATCGGGGTCAACTCGGGATCGCTGCCCGCCCACCTGCGCGAGCTCGAGTTCACGAACCCGGTCGAGGCCCTGGTCACCGCCGCGGTGGAGTTCGTGACCCTGATGGAGAGCCTCGAGTTCACCAACTTCAAGGTCTCGATGAAGTCGACCAGCGTCCCCAACACGATCGCCTCCAACCGGCGGCTGGCCGAGCGGATCCCGTATCCCCTGCACCTTGGCGTGACCGAGGCCGGCACCAAGTGGTCGGGATCGCTGAAGTCGGCCGTCGGCCTTGGCACCCTGCTCGCCGATGGCATCGGCGACACGATCCGCATTTCGCTCTCGACCTTCCACGCCGAGGAGGAGGTCAAGGTCGCCTGGGAGATCCTCAAGGCGCTGAAGCTGCGCGAGCGCGGCCCGGTGCTGATCGCCTGCCCGACCTGTGGCCGCCTCCAGTTCGACATGGACACCGTGGTCAACGAGATCGAGCAGCGCCTGGAGGCCTACGAGGATCCGATCGAGGTCTCGGTCCTGGGCTGCGCGGTCAACGGCATCGGCGAGGCCCGCCACGCCGACTTCGGGATCACCGGGGCCAAGGACATGGGGATGATCTACTCGCGCGGCGAGCCCCTCAAGAAGGTTCCCACCGAGCGGCTCGTCGATGAGCTGTTCGCGGAGATCGACCGCTACTACGAGGCGGGCAAGCGCGTCGTGCGCGATGAGAATGACGCCGCCGAGGCGCGGGCCTGGCTGGCCGAGAACGAGGACGCCACGGCTATGACCCCTGAGCGCATGGCCGCGCTCGAGGCGCAGGCCGCCGATCAGGGGGAGGCCGACGCCCGGCTGGTCGAGACGGTGTCGGGCGACGCCGCGCCCCGCCTGGATGAGACGCAGTCGCCGGTGCTCGGCCGCCGGTTCACCCGGGCCTGAGCCGGCTGGGCCCGGGAGTCAGTCGAGGCTCCCGCGAGGCCATGCGTCTAGGGCTGACCGTCCGGGGGAGGCCAGGGCTGGGGCGAAACCGGGCAATCGTGCGCACACCTCTCGGAAATCCGGTGGGTGTGCGTAGAATTGCCCGGTTCCAACCATCCGGCGCGGGGCGGAGTCCAGGCTGGACAGCCGCCGCGAAGCCGGAGCTCGAGTCACGACACCCGCTCGAAACCGGCGGCCACGGCCGGCCAGTTGACCACGTTCCACCACGCGTCGATGTAGTCGGGGCGGCGGTTCTGGTACTTGAGGTAGTAGGCGTGCTCCCACACGTCGACGCCGAGTAGCGGCGTCTTGCCGTCGGTGAGCGGGTTGTTCTGGTTCGGCGTCGAGACGACGGCCAGCCCGGACCCGTCGTGGACCAGCCAGGACCAGCCGGAGCCGAACTGGTTGACGCCGGCATCCTTGAACTTGGCCTTGAAGTCGTCAAACGAGCCGAATGCGGAGTCGATCGCCTGGGCCAGCGCGCCGGACGGAGCCCCGCCGGCGCCGGGGGCCATCCACTCCCAGAACAGGGAATGGTTGTAGTGACCGCCGCCGTTGTTGCGCAGCGGGCCCTGCTTCTCGGAGGGGAGGGAGCCAAGGTTCTTGATCAGCTCCTCGACGGGTTTGTCGGCAAATTCGGTGCCCGCGAGGGCGGCGTTGGCCTTGTCAACGTAGGCCTGGTGATGCTTGTCGTGGTGGACCCGCATCGTGGCCTCGTCGACATGGGGCTCAAGCGCGTTGTAGTCGTAGGGGAGAGGCGGAACGGTGTACGCCATCGCTGGCTCCTTTTCTAGCTGCCATGTGTTCAACTTCATAAAGACCATACCCCGCCATCCAGGGCTTCCCTCGGCGACGACCACGGTTAGGCTTCGAACCTCGTGACCTTGCTTTCGTCCTACTTCCTGCCCACCGAGCGTGAGCCCCCGGCCGACGCGGAAGCGCTGTCGCACAAGCTCATGGTCAGGGCCGGATTGGTGCGCCAGATCGGGGCTGGCCTGTGGTCCTGGCTGCCGGCCGGCTGGCGCGTTCACCAGCGGATCGTGCAGATCGTGCGCGAGGAGATGAACGCGATCGGTGGGCAGGAGATGCTGATGCCCGTGCTGCAGCCGGCCGAGGTCTGGAGGCGCTCCGGCCGCTACGGCATCGACGAGCTGTTCAAGCTGAAGGACCGGCGTGGCGCGGACATGGTCCTGGCCATGACCCACGAGGAGATCGTCACGAGCCACGTGGCCGCGGCCATCCAGTCCTATCGCCAGCTGCCGCTGGTTCTCTACCACTTCCAGGTCAAGGAGCGCGACGAGCCGCGGCCCCGCGCCGGCGTGCTGCGAACCCGGGAATTCATCATGAAGGACGCCTACAGCCTCGACCGCGACCCCGAGGGTCTGGACGCGGCCTATGACCGGCACGCCACCGCGTATGAGCGGATGTGTGATCGCTGCGGGCTGGAGTGGTACAGGGTCGAGGCCGACGTCGGCATGATGGGCGGCCACGGATCCGACGAGTACATGGCCCCGTGCGCGGCGGGCGAGAACGAAGTCGTGCTGGCCGGCGGCTACGCGGCCAATCTCGAGGTGGCCAGCGCCGACCCGCAGCCGGTGTCCCTGCCCGACGGACCGCCGGCTCCGGAGTCCGTGGCCACGCCCGGGATGACCACGGTCGAGGCGGTGGCCCGCGAGCTCGGCGTGCCCCACGGCGCGCTGCTCAAGGCCTACCCGATCGTCGTCGAGGCCGGCGAGATGAAGCTCGTCATGGTCCGCGGGGACCATCGCGTCAACGAGATCAAGCTCCGGAACACGCTCGGGCAGCCCTTCCGGGCGGCGCGTCCCGAGGAGATCTCGCAGCGGCTCGGGCCGGCGGGGTTCATCGGGCCGGTCGGCACCGACCTGCCGATCCTGCTCGATCAGGCCGTGGCCGTGGCCGACGCCGGCGCGGGCGCCTACGTGACCGGGGCCAACCAGCCCGACGCGCACCTGCGCGGGGTCAGCCCTGGGCGCGACTTCCGCTTCCAAGCGGTCGACGTGCGCAGCGTCGTGCCCGGTGACACCGTAGCCGGGGCCACGGTGCGGATTGAGCCGGCGATCGAGATCGGCAACATCTTCAAGCTCGGCACCCGTTACAGCAAGCCGCTGAGCGCGAGTTACCTCGACGAGGGCGGCCGCAGCCAGCTCGTATGGATGGGCTCCTACGGGTTCGGGCCGGCCCGGGCGGCGGCCGCCGCGGTCGAGCAGTACGCCGATGAGCAGGGCATCTCGTGGCCGCGGGCGATCGCCCCGTTCGACGTCGAGCTGGTCGTCCTGGGCAAGCTGGGATCGGCTGAGCGCGAGCTCGCCGATCGGCTCTACCGTGAGCTCGGCGACGCGGGCCTCGAGACGCTTTACGACGAGCGCGACGCCGGGCCGGGCGAGAAGTTCGCCGACGCCGAGCTGCTCGGCTGCCCGCTGCGCCTGACCGTGGGCCGGCGAACGCTGGCCGCCGAGGCGATCGAGGTCCAGGTCCGTCGCGGGCGTGAGAGCCGGTCGGTCCCCCTCGCCGGGGCCGCACAGGCGACGGCCGCCCTGTTCCGCGAGCTGCCCTGAGGAGGCGGCGAGGCGCGTCCACCGTCCGGGGAACGGCGATGAGCCCACCAATCACCAAACGGCGCCTGTTCGGCCTGGATCGCTCGGGGCCGGCCCCCACGGCCACACGCTCCGATCAACCCCTGAACCTGTGGACGATCCCGAATGCGATCGGCTACCTGCGGCTAGCCGGGATCCCGGTGTTCCTGGTCCTGGCCCTGTCCAGCGCCCACGGACAGTCGACGAGCGCGACGATCCTGTTCGCGGTCATCGGCTTGGCGGACTACCTGGACGGCTTCGCGGCGCGACTGACCGGTCAATACAGCCGCTTCGGGGCGCTGCTCGATCCGGTCGTCGATCGTCTGCTGATCGTCTCGGGCCTGGTGGTGGCGTTCGACTTCTCGCTGCTGCCCCGCTGGGCCCTGGTCCTGGCCGTGGCTCGGGAGCTGTTCATGCTCGGCCTGAGCCGCTACGGCCTCAAACGCGGGGTGGAGCTGCAGATCAACTGGCCGGGCCGGATCGGCGTCGCGCCTACGATGGCTGCGCCGCTCTTCGCCATGGCCGGCGTGCACTGGCTCAGCCTGATCATGCTCTACAGCGGCCTGGCCCTGTCCCTGACCGCCAGCGCCCTGTACGTGCGTCACGGTCTGGCCCAGAGTCGCGCCCAGCGGGAGCGAGCAGCCACCGGTGCACCTGATCACCGGTCCTCGGACGCGCCCGGCCAGCGCGAGAACCGGCCTCCCAGCGATCGAGTCTAAAGCTCAGCTTGACCCTATGAGGTAGCGGGCTATAGACTGGGTGGGCCTGGAAATCATCTAATTCGCAGTGGGGGACACCGGCATGGACACCTTTCCCGACCTCGGGTCGCTGACCGATCAGGAGCTGAAGGACCTAATCAAGCAGCTGACCGAGGAGGAGATGGAGATCTCCTACCGCCGGCGCATCCTGCACGGCAAGATCGACATCCTGCGCGCGGAGCTGGTCAATCGGCTGCGCAAGAAGGACGAGGGCGGCGAGCTGGTCATCTCCGGCGCCGACGTGCAGCAGCTGACAGACATCCTGGCCGGCCGCGTGCCCGCGACCGAGAACGAGTAACCGACCTGGCGCGATGGCCCAGCACTGCCCAGAGTGCGGCTTCGCCAACGATGACGGCGCGAGCTACTGCCAGCGCTGTGGAGCGTTTCTGGCCCAGTCCGAGCCACCGCCCGGGGTCAGCACGGCCACGTACAAGCTCGGCGAGACCGGCGAGCTCGAGGCCGTCGAGTTGGGCGATGTCGTGGCCGCGGGGGCGGCGCTGGTCATCCGAGCCGGTGGGGGACGCGCCGGGGAGAGTTTCCCGGTCGAGGGTGACCGCGTTTCGGTCGGCCGGCGGCCGGACAGCGACGTGTTCCTGGACGACGTGACCGTGTCACGGGACCACGCGCTGATCGTCCGCCGGGGCAGCGATTACTACCTCGACGACTGCGGCTCGCTCAACGGCACCTACGTCAACCGCCGCCGCATCGACTCGCACCGTCTGGCCGACGGCGACGAGCTTCAGATCGGCAAATACAAGCTGGCCTTCCTGAGCCGCTGATGGCAAGCACCGACACGACCAAGCCCGATCTCGAACTGCCCGAGGCCCCCGAGCGCGACGGTGCGCGTCCGCGCCAGAAGGCGGTGACCATCGGGGCGGTGTGCAAGGCCCTGGTGCAGGAGTTTCCTGACATCTCGATCTCCAAGATCCGCTACCTCGAGGATCAGAAGCTGCTCGCGCCACGCCGTACCCAGGGCGGCTACCGGCTCTACAGCCAGAACGACATCCAGCGGTTGCGGACGATCCTCCGCCTCCAGCGCGACGAGTTCCTGCCTCTGCGGGTGATCCGCCAGGAGCTGGCCGGCGGGCGCTCGGACAGTGACGTGGCGCCGCCCGGCGGCGAGCGGCTCGGACCGCGGCGCGCGATGGTGAGCAGCCACCCCGGCGCGCTGTACTCACAGGAAGACGTCGTCGACGAGACCGGGGCCACCCCCGGTCTGGTCCGCGAGCTGGTCGACTTCGGCGTGATCAAGGGGGAGACCCGCGGCGGCACGCGCTACTACGACGAGACCGAGCGGGAGATCGTCCGTGCCGTCTCGGAGCTGGCTCGCTACGGCGTGGGCGGGCGCAACCTCAGGGTATTCCGCAGCTCCGCCGACCGGGAGGCTCAGCTGCTGCAGAGCATCCTGGCCCCGGCTCTGCGCTCCCGCAACCCGGACCGCCGCAAGGAGGCGATCGAGGCGCTGGAGAATCTCGCCTCGGTGACCACGCATCTGAAGCACCTGCTACTGATCAGGGATCTGCGCAAGATCGCCACGTAAGGCCGGGCCCTTGGCTGCAGACGAAGCGCAACCTTCTGACCCTGGAGCTGTTTCTTGATGCTGATGCCCGTTCACGTCCCCGTTTCTTCCCGGCGCATGCGCGCCGCCCTCGTTGCCCTGCTTCTCGTCGCCGGCGGCATGGCCTTCCTGGCCTTGGCCGAGGCGTCAGCGGCGCACGCCAGCGGTCGATCCGGCTCGGTCCGGCACGCCCAGCGCCGGTCTCGTCCGGCCGAGGTGCCCGGCGGGTTCGTCGGGGTGGACGTCGACGGACCGCTGATCGGTGCTTCGCAGCAAAGTCTGTCCAACCAGATGAAGACGATGGTCTCCAACGGGGTGGAGAGCGTCCGGGTGGCCTTCAACTGGGCCGCCGCGCAGCCCTATGCCAGCTGGTCGGACATACCCAGCGACGTGAGCAGCTCCGAGTTCGCCAATGGGCCCGAGGGCCGGCCGATCAGCTACGCCGCCACTGACGCGGTGGTCGCTGCGGCGGCCCAGCACGGGCTCACCGTGTTGCCCACGCTCCTGTACGCCGCCCCGTGGGACGCTCGGGCCAATCGCCACGGGTTCAACACCCCCCAGCGCGACGCCCCCTACGCCGAGTTCGCCGCGGCCATGGTCAGGCGCTACGGCCCGCGCGGGAGCTTCTGGAGCGAGAACCCGCGGCTCCGCAAGCTGCCCATCCGCATGTGGCAGATCTGGAACGAGCCCAACATCTCCGCCTACTGGCCGCAGCCGTTTGCTCGCAGCTACGTGTCCCTCCTGCGCCTCTCCCGCCAGGCCATCAAGCAGGCCGACCCCGGGGCCAAGATCGTTCTCGGAGCCTTGACCAACCTGGCCTGGCGCTCGATCGGCTCGATCTACCAGGTAGGCGGCGCCCGCCGGCTGTTCGATGTCGTGTCGGTCAACGGGTTCACCGCCACCCCGGCTGACGTCATCGAGTATCTGCGCTTCATGCGCCACGCCATGGACCACTACAGGGACACGACCAAGCCACTCATCGCCACCGAGCTCAGCTTTCCCTCGGCGCGTGGTCAGAGCCCGCAGCGCAATGACTTCAACACCACTGAGAACGGCCAGGCGCGTGACCTCGGTCAGCTGCTGCCGCTGATCGGAGCCTGGCGCACCCGCCTCGGGCTGTCCGCCTTCTACTACTACACGTGGGTCGGTACGGAGTACAAGGGCGCACCCGCGTTCCAGTTCTCGGGTCTGGTACGCCAGACCAAGCAGGGCCAGGTCAAGACCAAGCCCGCGCTGGGCGCCTTCCGCCGGGGCTCGCTGGGACTGGAGGGCTGCCGGGCCAAGGGTGGTCTGGCCACCAGCTGTCGGCGCTGATTCGAGTAGGCGACAATGCGCTGCGCATGAGCGGCCAGCGACGGCGGGACGCGCACGAGCTGCGCCCCTACATCCGGGACATCCCCGACTTCCCCACCCCGGGGATCATGTTCAAGGACATCACCCCGCTGCTCTTGGATCCGGCGGCGCTCGATCTCGCGGTGGCGCTGCTCGGGAGCCTGCTTGCCCCCTCGCAGGTCGATTACGTGGTTGCCGCCGAGGCCCGCGGCTTCATCCTCGGCGCCGCCCTGGCCCGGGAGCTGGAGGCCGGGTTCGTCCCGGCGCGGAAGCCGGGCAAGCTGCCCGGGGCCACGGTCAGCGCCGAGTATGCGCTCGAGTACGGCATAGATGCGCTGGAGGTCCATGCCGACGCGCTGGCCGGCGGCGCGAAGGTGCTCGTTCACGACGACCTCCTGGCCACCGGCGGCACCGCCGGGGCACTATGCGATCTGGTGATGGGCTTGGGGGGCCAGATCGTGGGCTGCGCCTTTCTCATCGAGCTCTGCTTCCTGCAGGGCCGCGCCCGGCTCGAGCCCCACCCGGTGTACTCGCTGATCGAGTTCGAGGAGTAGCCCGGTGGCGCTGGCGCAGTGCAGCCGCCGGATGAACGCCGGCCAGCAGGAGCTGTGGGAGCTGATCGCCGACCCGCACCACATGCCGCGCTGGTGGCCGGGGGTGACCCGGATGGAGGCCGTGGACGAGGACCGTTTCACCCAGGTGTTCAAGACCAAGCGTGGTCGACCCGTGCGGATCGACTTCCGGGTCCTCGTCTCCGACGCCCCCTCGACCCGGTCCTGGGAGCAGGAGATCGCGGGGACGCCGTTTGAACGCGTGCTAAACGAGCTGATCATCGAGGTCCGGCTCGAGCCCGCCGATGGGGCCACGGAAGTCACGATCAGCCAGGAGCAGAAGCTTCGCGGCTACTCACGCACGGGTGGCTTCCTGCTCCGCCGGTCCACCCGGACCCGCTTGAAGGAGGCGCTGGACGGCCTCGAGCGATGCTGCACCCCGGCTTGAGCTTCGGCCTGACCCCCGCGCGACCGACCGTGGCCGCCGCCACCGCCGGCCGGGCCGGCCCGAGCCGCTCCCGAGTCCAAACGAACGGGTGCTGGCCGTCGGGGCCCGGTAACGTCTACTCACATCGTGCGCAAGTGGTTCTCGAAGTCCAAGCGCGGCCGATCCGTGCGCCCAGGGCCGCCATTGGCCGCCGCCGAGGCTGAGATGCAGACCGAGGCCATCGGCCGGCTGCCCACGGACATGGCCCACGGCAGCCAAGCTCCCAAGCCATCGCCCGAGTACATCGAGCAGGCCGCTGAACCCTCCGACGACGCTTGGGCGCGTGAGCAGGAGCTCTACCGTCGCAAGCAGGAGGAAACGAAGCCCGGCTCCTGAGGTCCCACCCCGAGCCCAGCCGCGGCAGAGGATTACAGCCCGTTGAGCGGGCCGGCCAGGATGATCGTGCCGGGGCTCTTGGGGTGGGAGGTGGTCTCGACGGTGACGATCAGCTGCTTGTAGTGGGCGGCGTTGGCGGGTAGGCCGCCCGCGGTGGAGAGACGGCCGTTGCTGCTCACGCCGGGGTTGACGAAGCCGAGGAAGTGCGCGTCGCTGGTCGAGTTGTACAGCCAGACGGCGTATGCGTTGGGCGGCTTGGTCGAATTGGGGGGGACGTTCTGGGCGACGATGGCGATCCCGTCGGAAGCGCCCTCCTTGAGGACCTCGGCGATCCCGGCCGCCTTGCTCTTCTTGCTGGTCGGCTTCAAGTTGACCTGTGACACGACGTGCGCCCCGCTCGACGAGCCGGCGGTGGTGGTCCCGGAGGCAGCGGCGCTGGGCGTCGTGGTAGAGGACGACGAGGCGACGGAGTGGTGCTTGCCGTTGCCGGAGTTGCCCACGACCAGCGCGACGACAGCAGCGACGACGAGCACCCCGAGGCCGATCAGGATGGCGCCGCCGAGACGCGAGCTCCGCCGGGGCGCGCCGCTCTCGTCGTGCGCCTCCGCCCGGGAGGGCCGCGCCGCCGGGGAGGGGTGCGCCGAGGCCGGTGCGGTCTCGGGCCTCTCCGCGCGCCTCGCGCGCCGGCGGCGCAGCAGGATGCTCTCCCGCGGCTTGCGCGGGCCGTCCTCCGGCTCCTCGTCCGGCTCACGGATGCGCGGGGGCACCGGCGCCTGGCCTCGGGTGCTTGCGGTGGGGATCTCGGGCATCGGGTTGCTGGTCAGCGGGTTCAGCTCGGAAGCCAGAACTCGGGCCCAGGCGCGCGCGCTGGGCGACTCGCTCAGGTAGTCGCGCACCTCGGTGGCCACCGCGGGGGGCAGCTGCCCGAGCAGATAATCGGTGATCAGGGCCCGGCGCTGGTCGCTGACCCCGGTCTGGGGACCGAGCGCGTCGAACGCGCTGAGCGCCCGCTCGCGCACGGCGGCACGATCCATCGAGAGCAGACGCGCGATCTCGTCGTAGCTGCGCCCTCGCTGGAGGACGAGCTGCAGCACGGCCCGCTGGTCGGCGGGGAGGTTGTCGAGCGTGGCCATATCGAGCGGTACGTTAGTTGACGACCCCCCGGAAAGCCTCACCCCCAGCGTGGCCAATAAGGTCTCGGAAATGGCGCTGGAGAGCATGCAGCCGACCGGACTCGGCTTCGACAATCTCTACGGCCTCGAGATGACCGAGATTGGTGACGGGGCCGCGGTGGGGAAGGTGATCGTCCGCGAGGAGCTCAAGCAGCCGGCCGGCCTGGTCCACGGCGGGGTCTACGCCGCGGTCGCCGAGGCCCTGGCCAGCGCCGGCACGTGGCACGCGGTGCACGCCGACGGCAAGACCGCGCTCGGCCTGTCGAACCTGACGAGCTTCCTGCGCCCGATCACCGCCGGGACCATCCATGCGCGCGCCAGGGCACAGCACCGGGGACGTACCACGTGGGTGTGGGAGGTGGAGTGCAGTGACGACACGGGGCGGCTGTGCGTCATCTCCCGGGTCACGATCGCGGTGCGCGAGCTTGTTCCGGCCGCCGAACCCCGATACTAATTCGATCGAATTAGTCCTCGACCAGGCTCACCGGGCCTTGGCGCCCTGCCCGAGCCAGAACAGGGTGAAGCTGCGCAGCTGCGGATCATCGCCGCTGCGGACATGAATCAGCCGGGTCCAGGCCAGGCCGAGCACGCCGGGAATACCGGGCCGGCGGGCCAGGATCACCGCTTGACCGGCGGCCGCCAGCGCAGGTGTGAACGGGGCCGCGATGGAGCTCCGCAGGGCTGTGAGCCCGGCAGGCGGCCGGTCGCTGCCGTACATCAGCACGACGTTTCCGGCGGCCAGCGCGGTGAGCAGTTGGTCGTCATCCAGCCCGGTCTCCTCGCGGCGGATGGCCGCGATCCGGTGCGGGCCGCTGGTCGGGGGCGATGAGTCATAGCGGGGCGGGGCGGCTCCTGGGGCCAGGGCACCGTCACCGAGGTCGCGGAACTGGACGCCGAGCTGGCCGCCGGAGCCATAGAGCCCGGGACTGTCATGGCCGATCAGCAGACCGCCGGAGAGGAAGGCGATGATCGCCACGGCGATGACGAGCGAGACGACCAGGATCGCCAGGCGCTCGAGCCACCGCAATGCGCCCCGCGGTTGGCGGCGTGTGCCTCCCGACAGCGCCGGGGTCACCGCGAGGCCGGCGCCGAACGCAGTCCGGCAGCCTCGGTGCGCGGGCTCTCGCCCGCGGCGGCGACCAACTCCTCGATCGACGCTCGCAGTTCGTCAGCCAGTGCCTCGAGGTCGGGCAAGGCGTCGTAGTCGGCGTTCAGCCCGAAGTTGAGCTGGCCGTCGTAGCTCATGATGGCGATCCCCAGGGCCTGATTCTCGGCCAGCGGGACCATCGGGTACATGGCCTCGAGCCTGCGGCCGAGCATGTAGAGCGGGAACTGGGGGCCGGGGACGTTGGTGACCACGAGGTTGAACAGTCGCTGGCGCGCCTGGAGCCGGGCGGCCTGAGCCATGATCGTCGGCGGCGCGAAGCCGGAGAGCTGGGTCAGCACCTGGGCCCCGACCGCCTGGCCCGAGTCCTTGATGCCTTCCATGTCCCGGCTGATGGCCAGCAGGCGCTGCACCGGGTCGCTCAGACCGACGGGCAGCGGCGCCCACATCGCCGCGACGCGGTTGCCGAGCGCACCGCGCTCCACGTCGGCGCGGACCGATACCGGCACCATGGCCTTCAGGACGAGGTCGTCGGTCGCCTCGCCGCGCAGCCGCAGATAGCGGCCGAGCGCGCCGGCCACCGAGGCCAGGACGACATCGTTGACCGTGCCGCCGAGCGCGTTCTTGATCGCCTTGAACTGGGTCAGGTCGCCGTTCACCCAGGTGAAGCGCCGGTGGGGCCCGATGCGAACGTTGAGCGGGCTCGACGGGGCGACCTGCAGGCCGGCCTTGGCCATCGCGCTCACGCCGCCCGCCGCGCGCCCGAGCCGGGCGACCACGTTCCGAGGACCGCGCAGCGTGGCCCGGACGCCGCGGACGATCTCCGCCGGGACCGTGGCCCGCTCGAGCAGGGCGTCGGCCAGCAGCTGGGCGCCGGAGGGGAGGGGGCGGGGGACCCACTCGTGGTCGGGCGGGGCCACCGGCATCGGATCCGGTGAGGCGTCGAACAGGACGGTGGCGATGTCGACACCGGAGACACCGTCGACCAGAGCGTGGTGGGTCTTTGACAAGATCGCGAAGCGGTCTCCGCCCACCCCCTCGACCAGCCACAGCTCCCACAGCGGGCGCGAGCGGTCGAGCGCCTGGGAGAACACGCGCCCGGCCAGGCGCTTCAGCTGCGCCTCCCCACCCGGGCTGGGGAGGGCCGTGTGACGGACGTGGAAGTTTGGGTTGAAATGGGGATCGTCCACCCAGACCGGGCGCCCCTGATTGAGGGGTACGTAGGCCAGCCGCTGGCGGTAGCGCGGGACCAGGTGCAGGCGGGAGACGATCTGCTCGACGAGCTCGTCGTAGTCCGGGGCCTGACCCTCGAACACCATGCAACCGGCCACGTGCATGTGCGCCGAATCGCGCTCGAGGTGCAGGAAGGAGCTGTCGAGCCCAGTTAGGCGGTCTGTAGGGGACATGTTGGGGGATTCTTGCAGGCCGGCAGCTGTGTGATGAGGTGCACATAAAGCCCGGGGTCCTGCTGCCACTCTGCGCGGGTTCCAAAATCGACCTGCCGAATCACTTCTACCCGGTGTGGGGGTGAGCGGGGGACCCAATGCCGAGGAGCTGAACTGCGCTCCCGGACGGGGCGAATCGGACGCCTGGCGCACAGCCGGCCGCGACCGTAGCGAGAACCGAGCGTGCCGCTGGACAGCGGATCGAGCGGTGCCTGCGAGCCCGTCAGCTAACCCCGCAGGCATCCGGTCGACCTTATTCAGGAGGTCCTCGGTTGAGGTCCAGATCGTTGTGGCGCAAGACGCGCTCAGTTCATGTAGCAATTGTCACGATAATGCTGTCCGTTCCCGCCTCGGCTCTGGCCTTCGGCGGGACTGTCACTGATACCCAGGCCGCCCCGTCCCCTGCGCTCGCCGCGCAGGTCAGTCCTCGGCGGCTCTCCGTCAACCACCTGGTCACGGTCAGCGGGACCGCTCCGGCCTCTGAGGCCGGGCACAGCGCGGTCGTCCAGACCGCTCTGCGCCCGGGCGGCCCTTGGCTCACCCTGGCCAGCACCCAGATCAGCCCCACGGGCCACTTCAAGGTGCGCATGCGGCTGCGCCACTCGGGCTACCTGCACGTGGTCGCGGGCCAGCCGGTGGCCAGCGCGGCGGCGGTCTCGCCGTCGGCCGCATCGGCGCCTTCGGGCGCCCCGACCAGCCCGGCGCTGCCGGTCGTGGTGCAGGCTCAGTTTCGCCTGCGCCAGCACGGGGTCGACGTCCTGGCCGGCCGTCCCCTGTTCGTGAGCGGTCATCTGATGCCCGCCCGGGCGGGACGTCGCGTCCGTCTTCAGGCTCAGCACGGCCGTGGCTGGCGGACCGTCGGCACCGGGACTACCGGCCGAGCCGGTGGCTTCCGGATCCGCGCGGACGCGGTAGGTGCGCTGAACCGGCGCCTGCGCGTGCTGTTCAGCGGTGACCGCGCCAATGCCGCGTCGGTACACCCGGCGGGGTGGATGACCGTGTTCACCCCCGATGCCGCCTCTTGGTACAACGACGGCGGCAACACGGCCTGTGGCTACCACGCCGGTCTCGGCGTGGCCAACCGCACGCTGCCGTGCGGAACCAAGGTGCACTTCTACTACGGCGGGCGCACCGTCACGGCGACGGTCGACGACCGCGGTCCGTACGTGGCCGGGCGGGACTGGGATCTGAACCAGAACACGGCAGCGGCGCTCGGCTTCGGCGGCGTCGGCACCGTGTGGGTGGCGCGTTAGCCGTCTGCAGTCCGGCCTAGCCTCCGCAGCATGCCGGGTCGCTGCGTCGCTCATCTCGACATGGACGCGTTCTATGTCTCGGTCGAGCTGCGGCGGCGGCCGGAGCTGCGGGGGCAGCCGGTGATCGTGGCCGGGTCGGGCCCGCGGGCGGTGGTCACCACCGCGTCCTACGAGGCCCGTCGCTTTGGCGTCGGCTCGGCCATGCCGGCGGCCAGAGCCCGGCGGCTTTGTCCGGACGGGGTGTACCTGAAGCCCGACTTTCCCTATTACCGGGAGGCCTCGGCGGAGGTGATGGCCATGGTCAGGAAGTGCGCCGAGTCGGTCGAGGTGGTCGGCCTCGACGAGGCCTACCTCGAGCTCACCGGGATGCCCGCGCCTCGCGCCGAGATGCGCCGGCTGGTCCGCGACGTCGAGTTGCGGACCGGCCTCCACGCGTCGATCGGCATGGGCCCGAACAAGCTCGTGGCCAAAGTGGCCTCGGACGCCGAGAAGCCGCGGGGGTTCGTGATCCTGTCAAGCGAGCAGGCGCGGGCCCGGTTCGCCGAGTCGCCCTGCGGTCTGATCCCCGGCATCGGCCCCAAGACGGCGGAGCGCCTGCGGGGCTGCGGGCTGGCCACGCTGGGCCGGCTGGCCGCCGCGCCGCCCATGGAGCTCGCCGAGCGCTTCGGCGTCCGGATGGCCGCTGAGCTGCAGCGACGGGCCCGCTTCGAGGACGACGCCCCGGTGACCCAGGAGCGCAAGGTGATCTCTGAATCCCGCGAGACCACGTTCGACTACGACGTCACCGGACTGGCCGCCTTGGAACCGATCCTGGCCGGCCTGGTCTCACAGCTCTGTGCCGCGCTGGAGCGCCAGCAGCGGCGCGGGCGGACGGTTGGCATCAAGGTGCGCCTGGACGATTTCTCGACCCACACGCGGGCGCGAACCCTGAGTGAGGCGGTGGGTTCAGCCGACCGGATCGGCCCGGTCGCCCTGGACCTGCTTCGCCGGTTCGCTCCCGCGCGTCCCGTGCGCCTGCTCGGGGTTCGCGTGGCCGGCCTGCAGGGCGCCCCTACCGGCGCCGCGGAGCAGCTCGCCCTGTCGATTTAGCGCCGCTCAGTACAGAGCGGCGGCCAGGCGGCGGCGGGACTCGCGGGCCAGGGGACTCTCGACTCCGAGCTCGTCCAGGATGGCCACCACGACGCGGCGGATGTCATCACGAGCCCCGTCAGCGCTGGGCAGAGCACCGATCAGGAGGTCGAGGGCCCGATCGGACTGATCGGCGTCCAGCGCGGTGAACGCATCCCCGAGGTCCACCCGCGGATCGTCCTCGAGCCGGATCCGGGCAGCCAGGCCGTCGGCGGCAAAGCTGCCCGGTAGGTTGACAAGCAGGGTGAGGGCCCCGTCGCGATCGCCGCGGCCGTGCAGGATCCGGGCCAGCGGCACCACCGCGTCGGCCCGCGTCGGCTCGAGCGCTACCGCGCGACGCAGCGAATCCTCGTCGCCCGCGCCGACGAGGCCGTCGGCCTCGGAGGGCAGCAGCGAGTCGAGGAAGTCGTCCACGGCGGCCGGCGGCTTGGCGCCGACGAACTCGGCCGCCACCCGCCCGTCCTTGAACGCCTTCACCGCCGGGATGCCCTGGATGCCAAAGGCCCGGGAGATGCCCGGGTTGGCGTCCACGTCGACCTTGGCCAGCTCGATCTTGCCCTGGCGCGCAGCCACAGCGCGTTCGATCACCGGCCCGAGCTGGCGGCAGGGCCCGCACCACTCGGCCCAGAAATCGACCACCACGGGCACGGTGTGCGAGCGGTCGAGGACCGCGGTCTGGAAGTTCTGCTCGGTCACGTCCATATCGGATCTAGATGGTAGCCAGGGCGCCGCGCGATCCGATAGACAGACGGGGTGGGCGAACTGAGCGTCGAGCGCGATGGGGTGAGGCTGTCGGGCCAGGAGGAGGGGGAGGGCGGAGCGGTGATCCTGCTCCACGGTCTCACCGCGACGCGACGCTATGTGGTCATGGGTTCGAGCCGGCTCGAACGTTCGCGCCACCGGGTGATCGCCTACGACGCCCGCGGCCACGGCACTTCCTCACCCGCGCCCTCGCCAGACGCCTACGGCTATGAGGAGCTCGGGCGCGACCTGCTCGCGGTGCTCGACGCGGCCGGGGTGGAGCGGGCGGTGCTGGCCGGGGCCTCGATGGGGGCCCACACGCTGCTCTGGCTGGCCCTGAACCACCCGGAGAGGGTGGGGGGGCTGGTGGTCATAACGCCGGCATATGGAGCGGGGGAATTCGACGATCCGGAAGCCCTCGAGCGCTGGGACGCACTGTCCGACGGTCTGCGCACCGGCGGGATCGACGGTTTCGTCCGTGCCTACGGCGAGCCGTCGCTGCCCGCCAAGTGGCGGGAGACTGTGATCACGGTGATCCGCCAGCGGCTGGCCCTGCACGAGCACCTCGACGCGGTGGCCGACGCGCTGCGGGCCGTGCCGCGCTCAAAGCCGTTTGCCGGGCTGGACGAGCTTGCCAACATCTCCGTCCCGACCGCGGTCGTGGCTTCGAACGATGAGGCCGATCCAGGTCATCCGCAGGCGATCGGCGAGGCCTACGCCCGGAGGATTCCCGGCGCCCGGCTGATCACCGACCGGCCCGGCAGCTCACCCGTGGCCTGGCAGGGCAGCCAGCTCTCGCGGGTGATCGCCGACGTGGCCGCGCAGGCCGAGGACTGAGGGCAGCGCGAAGATGATCACCGGCCCCGGGCGACGACGTAGACCCGCGCGCAGCCGAAACGGTGGGTGGCCGCCAGGAGCGGGCCGAGCTCCTGGATCAGGTCATGGTGGTGGGCGCAGTCGGCCAGCAGGAGACGGGCGCCCGTGGCGGTGACGAAATCCCGCGCCGCCGCCCGTGCCTCGTGGCCTCGGAACAGTGCGTTCACCTCCGCCTTGCGCTTGAAATAGTCCCGGCTCCAGTAGCCGTGTCCGACCCACACGTTGCGCCCGGTCTGCGAGGGAACCGCGACCGCGAACGGCGCCGGGGTAAGCACGCCACCGGCGGGGGCCCGGCCGGCGATCCACTGCAGGGCACGCTCGTCCCCGGCCGGGAGGTAGTACTGGACCGCGTGGCTGCGGGCAGCGCGGACGAACTTGCGCCCCTCATAAGCCAGCCCGGGGACGGTGCAGACGAGCACGGCCAGCACGCCGAGGACCGCCGGGATTCGCAGCCGCCGCCATCCACGCACGGCCAGGACGACGAGCGGAAAGCCGAGACCCTGAAGGGCATGGGGGGCGAACGCGTCGTTGACGAAATAGGTCGTGAACGCGGCCACGATCCACAGGAGCAGGCTCTGCTCGAACACGCTGTCTCCGGGGGCGCGCAGACCGACCGCGGCGACGAGCGCGAGCGGGCCGAAGCCGAGCAGCAGGGCAAGCGGGCCGAGCCGCGGGATCATCTCGTAGTGCGCGGCGAGCTGCCACGCGGGATCGGTGTGTCCGAGCACGTAGTAGTAGGCCAGCGGCAGGGCGGCGCCCAGGGCCGGAATGATCAGCCCGATCCCGCCCTGCTGGCGTTGCCAGACCCCCAGTCCGACGAAGATCAGAACCAGCGTGATGCCCTGCCAGGGGTGGAGCCAGGCGGCCAGCAGCGCCGCCAGGGCCGCGATGAGAAGGGCGCGGCGATTCAGGTGCCGGCGCAGCGCCCGATGACCCGGCTGCGTGCCGCGGTACGGATCCAGGGCGCGCTCAGCGCTCAGCACCGCCACGGGGACCAGAGCCAGCCCGATCGCGCTGGGTACGTACCCCCACAGCTTGCCGGCTCCGAGGAGCTCGTCCCCGAGCAGGTAGAGCTGAAAGCGAAGCGGGTCGCTGCCCAGCCCGGTCCAGCTGAACAGCGCCACCAGGGGGGTGTAGAGGAACAGCGACAGGGCGGCGGTGGCCGCACGAGGGCCGAACTGGTCGGGAAACGCCCGCTGGGCCCAGGCCACGCTGGCCAGCACCATCACGACCACGGCCACGGGCCTCCAGATCAGGTAGGCCAGCGGCAGGGAGAGGCCGAGCTTCCACAGCAGGCCGGTGATCGTGAACAGGGGCTCCAGGTAAACGTGAGCGCTTGGCGCGAAGCTGAACAGGTCCGAGGCGAGCCCGTGCGAGCCCGCGTCACGGGCCCAGGCCAGGTACTGGAGCTGATCGGCGCCCAGGACTCCGTCAGCCCCGATCAGTCCGTCAGCCCCGGTGAAGGTGGTGTGCGTCTGGCTGGCGTGAACCAGGAGCAGAACGAGCGGGAAGGCCGCCCAGGCCCCGAGTGCGACCAGCAGCGCGAGCCCGGCGGCCGAGACGCGCGGCCCACGGTTGCCCATGGCCTGGAGCCTATCCGGGCCCCGGCGACGGGGCTCGGGCCGGGGGGTTGGCGGGCCCTACCCGGCGATCACGTGGTTGGTCTGAGCCGCGGGGGCCAGGTAGCCGTTGCCGTCGAACTGGATCTTGATGCGCAGGCCCACAGCTCCCCGCCCGATGTGCCGGGGCCGGAAGCTGTTCTGGGCGGTGAACTGGCAGTTCGAGCCGACCGGGGTGAGAACCAGCCCAACCTGACGGCGGCCCTTGTAGTAGCGCAGGGTGACGCTGCCGGTGCAGCGCGAGGATGCGGGGATGAAGCCCGCGCCCCGCAGTGATCCGTTGGTGGTGAACGTGTACGGCGACTTGCGGTCGACCGATGGCTTGGTGCTCGCGCTGACCCGCGGACGCGGGCGCCGGATGGGCTCGGTGAAGAAGGTCCCGTCGGCGCCGGGGCTGGCCACGCCCGCGTGGTAGGCGAGGAGTCGGTAGTGGAACAGGGTGGCCGGAGCCAGCCCGGGGATCGTGGCCGCGACCGGAACCGGGGTCCTGCCCGCCCCCGCTGACTGACTGGCGGTCTGCAGGCCGTAGCTGTTGGTCAGCCCGTACTGGAACACCCAGGTGGTCTCGGCCCCGTTCGGCGTGATGGTGCCGGTCGGGGTGGCGGACTCCTTGCGCACGTACACCGCGGGACCGGTGGCCGCGCCGGCGGGCGGCGGCCCGGAGGTCTTGAAGGTCCGGTCGGCTCCGTAGCTGCCCCCGGCCTTGCTGAGCGCATCCAGCCGGTAGTGGTAGACCGTGCCCGGGGTGAGTCCGCGGACGGTGGCGCCGGCCTTTATCGCCTTGGTCCCACCACCAGCCGAGTGGCTCGCGCTGGCCAGGCCGTAGGCGCTGGTGTTCCCGTACTGGAACACGTAGCCGGTCTCATTGCCGTTGGGGTTGATCAGGCCCGACAGGGCCTCGGAGCTGTTCGAGACGCTGGTGGCGGCGCCGGTGCTGACCGTGGGTGAGGATGCGGCGATGGCCACCCCCGCGGTGAGCGCCAGCAGCCCGGCCGGCACCCCCAGAAGACTTGCGATCCGTCTCATTGGTGACTCCTCCCAGATTGCCTAACGACTGGATACCCACGTGAGCATTGAAGTTGCGGCCGTCGGTCGGGCCGAGCGGCACGGGTGGAGGTCCGTACTAGTTTCAGCGGCAATGATCTTCTACGAGCCCGAGCACCGGGACAGCTCGCTCCTTCCGCACGACCCCTTCAAAGCTCTGGTCGCGCCCCGGCCGATCGGCTGGGTCTCGACCCTGGGTGCGGATGGGTCGGTCAACCTGGCTCCGTACAGCTTCTTCAATGCGATTGGCGAAGCCCCGCCAATGCTGGCTTTTTCCAGCACCGGGGCCAAGGACTCGGCCACATTCGCCGCCGAAGGGGCCGAGTTCGTCTGGAACCTGGTCACCTGGGAGCTAAGAGAGGCGATGAGCACGACCTCGGCGCCGCTGCCCCGCGGCCAGAGCGAGTTCGAGCGCGCGGGCCTCCAGATGGCGCCCTCCCGGCTGGTGGCACCCCCGCGGGTGGCCGCGGCCCGCTGTGCGATGGAGTGCCGGGTCGTGCACCAGATCGAGCTCCGCGACCTCAGTGGGCATCCGGCCAACCAGTTCCTGGTCGTCGGACAGGTGGTGGGAGTCCATCTGGACGAGGCCGCGATCCACGACGAGGTCGTCGACACGGCAGCGCTGGCCCCGGTGGCGCGCCTCGGCGGCCCGGCGGACTACGCCGTGGTCAGAGAGGTCTTCCGCATGAGCCGTCCGACGGACTAGCCACAAAGGATTGCCCGGCTGCCGTTCGCGGGTAGCCCGCCAGAGCGGTGAGTGCTGCGGCGGCCCTCGATTGAGCGACGTGCCAACTATGGAAAAGGTGGAACGCGGATGAATTTGCGCCAGCTCGGTGACAGTGAACTCGAGGTCTCCGAGGTCTCTCTCGGCGCCTGGCTGACCTACGCCGGCGGGATCGAGCGCGAGCAGACGCAGGCCTGCACCCGGGCCGCGTTCGAGGCCGGGATCAACTTCTTCGACACCGCCAACGTCTACGGCGGCGGGGCCGCGGAGTCGGCCTGGGGCGAGATCCTGGCCGACTACCCGCGTGACTCCTACATCTTGGCCACCAAGGTGTTCTTCCCGATGTCCGACACCGACCAGGGGCTGTCGGCGACCCAGATCGCCAAGCAGCTCGACGCCTCCCTGTCGCGGCTGCAGACCGACTACGTCGACCTCTACCAGTGTCATCGCTTCGATGTGGAGACGCCGATCGAGGAGACAATGGATGCGCTCAGTGATGCCGTGCGCTCGGGCAAGGTCCGCCAGATCGGTTTCAGCGAATGGACCCCCGAGCAGATCGAGGCCGGCCTGGCCGTCCCGGGGACGGTGAAGTTCGTCTCCTCCCAGCCTCAGTACTCGATGCTCTGGCGGGCACCGGAGGCCGAGGTGATCCCCCTGTGCGCGGCCAACGGGATCTCCCAGGTCTGCTGGTCTCCGCTGGCCCAGGGCGTGCTGAGCGGCAAGTACGAGCCAGGGGAGCAGCCGCCGGCCGACTCGCGCGCGGCCAGCGATTCAATGGGCGGCTTCATCGACCGGCTGATGGGCGACGAAACGCTTCGGGCCGTGCAGCGACTGAAGCCGATCGCCGAGGAGGCCGGGCTGGCCATGGTCCAGCTGGCCCTGGCCTGGGACCTGCGCCAGAGCAACGTCGCCTCGGTGATCATCGGGGCCTCGCGGCCCGAGCAGGTCCATGCCAACGCCGAGGCGGCGGGGATCACCCTCAGCGAGGACATCCTGACCGCCATCGACGAGGCACTCGGGTCGGTCCCGGTCACCGAGCCGGCGCTGGCCCCCGGCGCCAGCGCCGGGGTCACACACCGCTGAGCTGGAGTCGGGGCAGACCGGTCAGTAAACGCCGCCGAGCCCGGGCCGCTGCTGGCGAATGGTTAGCGCTGGGCGGGTTCCGAGCAGCCAGGCGTGAACGTCGGGGATCCGCCGGGTGATCAGCGAGAGATGGCCCTCATCGACCAGGAGCCAGGCCTCGGCGCCGGGGATCACGCGGGCGAGCCCGTCGCCGTGATCGATGGGAACGACCTGATCCTGGTGGCCGTGCACGACCAGGGTGGGGACTGAGATCGTGTCGAGGGCAAAGCCGAATGGCCTCAGGAAGGCGAGGTCGCAACGCTCGATAATCGAGCTTATGTACACCGGCGTGGCAATTCGACCCGTATGAACGCCGCCCGATGGGAAGCCCTGCGCCTGCAGGGGGTGTGGCCACGCGTCGGACGGCTGGTTACGCACCAACTTGCCAGTGCTGAACGTCCAGCTCCGGCATGGGAAAATCCTTGGGGTTTCCAGTCGCCAGCGGCACGCCGGCGGCTACGGCCGCTGCAGCGATCAGACAGTCAGCCTGCGCCAGCGCGGTACCCGCCGAGGCGTGGTCCCGTCGCCATTCCCCGGCGTGGGCGCCCTCTCGCCGGCCGATCTGCGCCATGCGCAGGCCGTCGAAGAGTCGCGTCGCGGCAACGCGCTCTGCCTCGCGGAGACCGCGGTGAATCTCCTCGACATTGATAGGCGTCGTGAACGGCACATCTCCGTGCCGGCGAAGCGCTCTGAGTCGTTCGACGGTGCCTCGGCGGCCGCGCAGCACATCGATCAGCACCGTGGTGTCAAGCAGGATGCTCACTCCTAGCCCACGCGGCGGACATCGGGTGTCCGCTGATCACGCACCCAGCCACCTGGATCGGCTTCCCAGTCATGCTCGGAGTCGGCCAACGCGCCCACGGCGTGTTCGATGTCCATCCACCGACGCTCGTCGTCGAGCGCGCGCCGAACCGCCGCGGCGATGAACGCGCTGCGTTCTCGCCGACCCACCCGTGTGTCGAGATCTTGCACGATCTCGTCATCGAGACTTATGTGCAAACGCATGGCCACAGATTAGCACACGAGCCTCACACAAGCCCTCATTTCCGTCACTCTTTCGCGCGCCTCCGGGTCACTAAGCCCGGGCTACTCGCCGAGGAAATCGCTCACGGCGGCGCTGAACGACGCTCCGGCCTCAACCTCGACGAAATGCCCGGCATCCGGGAACTCGAGGTATCGCGCTCGGGGCAGCGCCTCGGCGACGAGTCGCATCGACGCCGGCGGGACGACGACGTCGGACTCGCCGGAAATCACCAGCGCCGGTGCGCTGACCTGACCCGCGTCCCTGAGCAGATCCAGGCCCTCGAGCATCTCGGCGTACATCACCTTGACCGCGTCCCAGTTCATCGGCGCCGAGCACAGCCGGTCCAGGTAGGCCGACTCACGCCGTCCCTGCCGGGCCACGTAGCGGGACATGAGGATCCGGAACTGGCGGCGCTGCTCCTCCTCGCCGATGTCGGTCTCCAGGGCAGCGTCGGCCGCCGCAGATGCGGCCAGTCGTTCGGCGCCATCGGGAACCACCCGGGCAAAGCGCTGCTGCGCCTCGGCGGACGCCGTCTTGTAGGCGGCATCCATTCGTGGCGGCGAGTTGGTCACCACGAAGCGAGTGACGCGGCTGGGCGAGGAGCAGGCATAGCCGAGCACGACGCAGCCCCCGTGGCTGTTGCCGTACAAGGTGAGCGTCTCGAGGCCGAGATGGACGCGCAGGCTCTCGAGGTCCGAGATGTAGCAGGCCATCCGGTAGCCCTCGGGCGCGGGCGGCCGGCTCGACGCGCCCGTGCCGCGAGGCGCGAAGATCAAGAGCTCGAAGCCGGGCAGGTCCATGTCGGCGAAGTACGCCTCGGGATCCATGCCCGGTCCGCCGGGGACGCAGACGACAAGCGGTCCCGAGCCGCGGCGGAAATAGGAGAGCGTGCGGCCCTCGCCCGCGTCGAAGGTGCTCAACACGGGCGCGAGCCTACAGTCCTCGGCGACGCCGTCCTCCCTCTCCTCCGGCGTTATGTCCACCGTCCCCCTGGTGCGCGGCGCCGCGGGCGCCGATATTCTGCCTGCGCTCGGCCAGCGCCGACCGGTCCGGGCGCTTCCTCCTCGCGCAGCGCATCTACGTGATCCGTCCGCGCCGCTGAGGGCCCAGGCAAGCCCGATCCTGTCCGGGGTCGCGCACTAGACTCCATGGCGCGATGCCCAAGCAGCAGCGGATGATGCGGATCGAGCAGCGGAGCCAGCTGGCCGCCATGCAGCAGCTGGAAAGCCGGTCTGACGAGGAGCTCGAGGCCGAGACCAAGCTCAAGGCCGCCGCTCAGGCCATCCTCGGCGCCCGCGCGGCCGAGCGCTATGACGCCAAGGCCGCCCGCGCCCATTTCCAGCGCGCGATCGCCGCCGCTCGGCCGCAGGAGCGCCTGCAGCTGCGGCGCATGGCCGACGCCTCCCTGGCCCTGGCCGAGCGCCGGGCCGACGACCTCAAGAAGGCCACCGAGCGCCTCGGCGTCGAGAGCCCGACCAGCCGCCAGCTGCTCGGGCCTGCGCTTCATGGGCCTGGTCGCGCCGCCGTCCAGCGCCGGCGCGCTGGCCCGCGTGCGCGGGATCCTGCTCATCATCGTGCTGGTCCTCGCTGATCCTGCTCATCGGCTTCGGGATCGTGAACCTGGTTGCGCTTGCCGTTCGGCGGGATCTCGCTTGACCTGGGCATCTTCTACGGCTTCGTCCTCGTCGTGATCGCGATCGGCGTGCTGGCCTACTTCGGACGCCGGCGCCAGAAGCGGGCGCAGGCCGAGCGGGCCGAGCAGATCGCCGCGCGCTCGCGCTGAACCCGCCGCACCGTGTGCGGCCGCTACACCCTGGCCACGCCTGACCCGGCGGCGATCCGGGATCGCTTCCCGATCGGCGAGTCGATCGAGGTTCGCCAGCGCTTCAACGTCGCCCCCGGGGACGACGTGCTCGCCGTGACCACCGACCGCGCGGGCGCCCCGCGGGGCGAGCTGCTGCGGTGGGGGCTGGTTCCGTCGTGGGCCAAGGCGCCCGACACGGGCCTGAAGATGATCAATGCCCGGCTCGAGACGGTGGCCGAGCGCCCGGCCTACCGGCGGGCCGTTCGAGCGCTTCCGCTGCCTGATCCTCGCCGACGGCTTCTACGAGTGGCAGCGGCGCAGCCGGCGGGCCCAAGCAGCCGTTTCACATCACCCGCGACGACGGCGCCCTGTTCGCGTTCGCCGGGCTGTGGTCGATCTGGCACGCCCCGACGGCGGCAAGCTCCGCACCTGCACGATCCTCACCACGGCCGCCAACTCCGCCCTGGCCGGTCTGCATGACCGGATGCCGGTCATCCTCGCCCCGGGAGCCGAGGCGCAGTGGCTCGATACCTCCACCCCGGCCCGGCGCGCCTCGATGAGATCCTGGCCGGCCTGCCCGCCGACCAGACCGCGCTGCGACCGGTGGGGCTGCGCCGTCAACGATGCCCGCTACGACGGGCCGGAGTGCCTGGCCCCGCCGGCGCCGGACCCGCAGGCGGCGCTGTTCTAGAGCCTAGGCGCCGGTGGCGCCGGAAGCGGCGATGGCCGGCGGCCGTGCCGGCCGAGACGGCTCGGGGCAGATCGAGCGCGCTGCCGGGTGGCGCGACCGGCGGCGAGCGCTCGTGCGAGCCACTTGTTGAAGGCGTCGGCGCGGGATGCGGCCGGCTGAGGTGGTAGCCCTGGGCCAGGTCGCAGCCCGAGCACGGCCAGCTGCTGGAGCGTGTCGCCGTCCTCGACCCCCTCGGCGATGATCTTCAGGCCGAGGTCGTGACCAAGGTTGATCGTCGAGCGCACGATGATCAGGTCGCTCTCGTCGCTGAGCATCGGCGAGACGAACGAGCGGTCGATCTTGAGCTCGTCGATCGGGCAGCCGGCGCAGGTTGGCCAGCGACGAGTAGCCGGTCCCGAAGTCATCGACCGACATCCGCACCCCGAGGTCGCTGAGCCGGGTGACGGTGGCCACGGCCCGGTCCGGATCGGACATGATCATGCTCTCGGTGATCTCCAGCTGCAGCGCGCTCGGCGGGCAGCGCGTAGGTGTTCAGCAGCCGCTCGATCTCCTGGGGAGGTCGCGGTCGAGCAGGTTGCGGACCGAGAGGTTGACCGCCACGGATAGGTCGCGGCCCGCCTTGCGCCAGGCGGCGCACTCGGCGATCGAGTGCTCGAGGACGTGGCGGGTCAGCGGCCCGATCAGGCCGGTCTGCTCGACGGTCTGGACGAACGCCCCGGGCGGGATCAGGCCCATGCTCGGGGTGCTGCCAGCGCACCAGGCCCTCGGCCCCGGTGACGCTCAGGTCGTCGAGTTCGACGATCGGCTGGTAGTGGACGACGATCTCGTCAGAGGCCAGCGCGTGGCGGATGTCGCTGAGCACGCTCAGCCGGCGGACCGAGTGCTGGTTCTGCTCGGCCGCGTAGACCTTGTAGTCGCACTGGGCCTCCTTGGCCGCGTACATGGCGATGTCGGCGCAGCGCAGCAGCGCGTGCGAGTCCTCCCCGTCGTCCGGGAAGCGGGCGACGCCGATGCTGGCCCCGACCTCGAGCGAGAGCTCATCGACCGAGAACGGCTCGCTCACGCACGGCGGTCAAGCGCGACAACCTCCGCCTCGATGTGGCTCAGCTCGGCGCCGCCTCGGGTCCGGGCAGGATGCCGAACTCATCGCCGCCCAAGCGCGCGACCAGGCCCCCTTCGCCGATCGTCGTGACCAGGCGCGGGCCAAGGTCGCGGAGCAGCACGTCGCCGTAGTGATGGCCGAGGGTGTCGTTGATCTCCTTGAAGCGGTCGAGGTCCATGAGCATCACCGCGAACTGCCCGTCCGTCTCGCGGGCGGCAGCGGCGCGGTCCTGGATCGCCTCGCGGAACTGCTCGCGGTTGGCCAGGCCGGTGAGCTCGTCGGTGGTGGCGATGCGCTGGAGATCCTTGCTGCGCTGCGGGACTTCAGCAGCTCGCCGGTCAGATACTGGAAGACGACGAATGACCAGGCCGAGCAGGGCCAGGCTGAACGTTCCGGTGCGAACGGCGACGTAGACGGCGGCCATGGTCAGCAGTGCGGAGAACAGCTCCGGCGCGAGCATCGGGATCAGCACCTCTGACACCCTCTGCTTCAGCGAGCCACCGAACATTCGCGATGAATACACGGCGGTGAGCCCAAAGTTCAGCGCGAAGGCCAGGTTCGCCGTCGCGAACACGAGCAGGTAGTACTCGACGTTGTTGATGCCGATTCCGAACCCGGCAATCGCGGCGTGGAAGATCAATCCGGGCACGCAGCGGATAGACGACGAAATTGACCAGGTTGAGGAACAACGACTGGAGCGACCGGCTGGAGCGCGGCCAGGCGGCGAGGATCGTCACCGCTCCCACCACGGCGGCGGGACCGCCGCCGAGGATCACCGCGGCGAGCAGGATGCCCATGAAGCTGCCGGACATGAGGATCGTGCCCGATTCGCTCTCCACGGTGGCGTAGTCGCTCGCCGTGGCGAACACCGTGATGATCAGGCAGCGGCCCGAGCGACCAGTGCGCGGACGACGCCGTGACGACGATCGCGGCGATGCAGGCCAGAAACACGAGCAGCGAGCCGGCTAGGGCCGACCTGCCGAGCGAGTGACGCTCCAGCGTTTCCGGGTGATGTTGGGCCTGGTCTTCCACCTCGGCCCTTAATCGGCCGAAATGGGCGCTTCCTCAACCGATGTCCAATATTTGTTGGACGGGCTAAAGAAGTCGGCCGAGGCGCCGATGATTAGTCCGCACGGCCCCGGAAAAGTTTTGGGGGCCCGCTCTGGAAAGCGGACCCCCACTAAGCCTACGGAAGCCTGCAGCTCATAGTCGACCCCCTTTCCCAAACCAGGTCGGCAACTAGGAACAATTCAATATCGGCAGCGTGGCGCCAGGACTTTATACCTGGCGCCACGTTTCCATGTCAATTTCCTGACTTGGAAGTTGCGCACTATTGAAGCTTGGCACCCCCGGCGGTCGGAAATGCGCTAGCGAGCGGGCCTTTCCCGGAGTTCCGACCTGAAGGGCTCCCGACCTGATGCATTTCGAGCTGACGGCCGGAGCCCTGCGGGTGCAGCGAATCTTGCACGCATCGGCCCGCGAGCGCAAGGGGGCCGTCTCGGGGGCCGGAGGGGGCTCGCGGGCCGGATTTGCTGGAATGGCTTATCCGCCGTAGGGACAGCGCACCCGCGCTTCAGGCCTCGGCGGTCCGTCACAGGTTTCGTGGCGGCTGCCGACCATGCCCCTCTCTCCTCTCCTGCACGCGTATGACCAGGTGCTGCTCGACCTGGACGGGTGCGTGTGGATCGGAGAGGAGGCGATTCCGGGCTCGGCCCAGGCGGTCGAGGAGATCCGCCGCGCCGGCAAGACGATCGCCTTCATCACCAACGACGCCCGCCACTCCCCCGAGGAGTACGTCCGCAAGCTCTGGTCGCTCGGCCTGCAAGCCTCGCTGGAGGAGATCGTCACAGTCGGGGCGGCGATCCAGTACGCACTGGCCGGCCGCCTGCCCGGTTCCACCGCCTACGTGATCGGCTCTCCGGCGGTGTTTCGCCACGTGGCCGAATCCGGGCACCGGATCGTCAACGGGACCCAGCAGGCCACGCGGCCCGATGTGGTGGTGATCGCCGGACACGACGCGTTCAACTACGACGAGCTGCGCGAGGCCACGCAAGGCGCGCTCTCCGGCGCGGAGATCATCGCGGCCGGCCGGGATCGCACGTTCCCCGGCCCGGGCGGCCAGTGGCCCGGCACCGGCGCGATCCTGGCTGCGGTCGAGTACGCCAGCCGCCGCTCCGGGCGCGTGGTGGGCAAGCCCGATCCGCTCATCTTCTCCACCGCGCTGGATCGGCTCGGCCCAGGGCGGGCGCTGATGATCGGGGATCGAATCGAGTCGGATCTGGCCGGGGCAACCGCGGCCGGCCTCGACGGGGCGATCGTGCTCACCGGCGTGAGCACCCGAGCCGAAGCCGAGGCGGCCACCGAGCCGGCTCCGGTGGCCATCGCCGTGGATCTTCGTACGTTGGTCGTGGCCTGATGCTGCTGATCGTCAATCCGTCGGCCGGCGGCGGACGGGCCGGACGCGCCCTGCCCGAGGTCTCGGCCGCGCTGACCCGTCTCGGGTTGGAGCACCGGGCGGAGCTGACGCGCGACCTCGAGCACGCGCGCGAGCTGGCTCGCCAGGCCGCCGCGGTGGATGAAGTCGCGGTGGCCTTCGGGGGCGACGGGCTGATCGGCGCCGTGGCCGGTGCTCTGAGCGAGTCCGGTGGAGTGCTCGGCGTGCTCCCCGGCGGCCGCGGCAACGACTTCGCCCGCATGCTGGGGATTCCGCTCAAGCCCGTACCCGCGTGTGACGTGCTGCGCGATGGCGCTGAAGCCGCCGTGGACCTGGGCTTCGCCGGGCCCCGGCCCTTCATCGGGATCGCCAGCTGCGGCTTTGATTCAGACGCCAACCGGATCGCCAACCAGGCTCGCTTGATCCGCGGCAACCTGGTCTACGCCTACGGAATGATCCGGGCGCTGGTCAGCTGGGAGCCGGCCAGCTTCACGCTGGAGCTGGACGGCGGTCCCATCCGGACGTTCCGCGGGTACTCGGTCGCCGCGGCCAACTCGCGCTTCTTCGGCGGGGGAATGATGATCGCTCCCGAGGCCTCGCTGACCGACGGCAGGCTCGAGATCGTGCTGATCAAGGATGTCCCCCGGCTGCGGTATCTCAGGTTGGCACCGACTGTGTTCACGGGAGCCCACGTGCGCCAGCCCAACGTCGAGGTGCTGCGGGCCGAGACCGTGAGGATCAGCGCCTCGCGCCCGTTCATGCTCTACGCCGACGGCGATCCGATTGCCGAGCTGCCGGTCACGGTCAGCGTCAAACCAGCCGCGGTCAGGGTGCTGCGTTCCATCGAGCCTTCAGCCGAGATGAGCGTTCTCGACGTCAAGATCATGGCCGCCCGGGCCGTCGGGGAGCTGGCCCGCCGGGCCGGTCGCGGCGGGGGTACCAGTCTGCCCGGGAAGTTGCTCATGCGCCTGGACGCCGACGCGATCGAACGGCTGGCCGGGCGCCTGCCGCGGGGCGACGCCGTGGTCTCGGCCACCAACGGGAAGACGACGACCACGGCGATGGCGGCCACGATCCTCGAGCGCGCCGGGTCCGAGCTGGTCTCGAACCGCGCCGGAGCGAACATGGCCGGGGGGATCGCCTCGACCCTGCTCGCCGCCGCGGGACGGCGCGAGACCATCGCCGGCGAGCTCGGCCTGTTCGAAGTCGATGAGTTCTGGCTCGATCGCGTGGCCCCTCAGCTCCGCCCGCGGGTGATGCTGCTCGGCAACCTGTTCCGCGACCAGCTCGATCGCTACGGGGAATTGGAGACGATCGCCGACCGCTGGGCGGCGCTGGTCACCAGGCTGTCCGAGACCGAGCTGGCCCTGAACGCGGATGATCCGCTGATCGCCGATCTGGGCCGGGAGCGCCCGCTGACGACGTATTTCGGCGTCGAGGACCCGACCATGGCCATGGCCGAGATGCAGCACGCCTCGGACTCCAAGCACTGCCGGCGCTGCGGGGCCCCGTACGTCTATGAGGCCATCTACCTCGGCCACCTGGGTCGCTACCACTGTCCGAGCTGCGGCCAGCGACGCCCCGAGCCGTCGGTGGCGGCGAGCGAAATCGAGCTTCAAGGCACGCACGGCGCCCGCTTCCAGCTCCACACTCCCGCCGGCGTCACCCCGGTGTCACTTCCCCTCCCTGGCCTGTACAACGTCTACAACGCGCTCGGAGCCGCGGCCCTCTGCTTGAGGCTCGGGGCGTCTGGAGAGCAGATCGCGGCCGGGCTGGCCGTGGTCAGCCCCGCCTTCGGGCGGGCGGAGCGGATCCCCGTCGACGGTCATGACCTCTCAATCCTCCTGATCAAGAACCCGGCCGGCGCCAACGAGATCATTCGCACGCTGATCCTCGAGCTCGACAAACTCGACCTGCTCGGTGTCCTCAACGACGGGATCGCCGACGGGCGGGACATCTCCTGGGTCTGGGACGCCGACTTCGAGCTCCTGACCGGCCACGTCCGGCGTTTCACGTGCGCGGGAACCCGCGCCGCCGAGCTCGCGCTGCGCCTCAAGTACGCCGGTGTGCCGGAAGACCGGCTCGAGGTCCTGCCGGCACTGCCGGCCGCGCTCGACTCGGCCCTGGCCGCGGCCGGGAACCACACCCTGTACGCGCTTCCCACCTACACGGCACTCCTCGAGCTGCGCGAGGAGCTTGCCCGGCGTGGTCACGTCAGCCCATACTGGTCGACCGACGAGGCCGCACCAGTATGAGCATCGTCTGGCACGACCTGGAATGCGGCCGCTACGGGGCCGACCTGCCGTTGTGGCGGGCGCTGGCCGATCGGTATCCGGGCGCGGTCCTCGACGTGGGTGCCGGCGCCGGACGGGTGACCCTCGAGCTGGCCCGCGCCGGACACCCGGTCACCGCCCTGGACAACGACCCCGAGCTGGTGGACGAACTGCGCCGGCGCGCCACGGGCCTGGAGGTGACCACGGTCCACGCCGACGCGCGCCATTTTGAGCTGGGCCAGCGCTTTTCCCTTTGCATCGTGCCGATGCAGACCATCCAGCTGCTGGGCGGACCGGACGGGCGCGGCGCCTTCCTGCACCGGGCGAAAAAGCATCTCCGGCCCGGTGGCCGGCTGGCCGTCGCCGTCGCGGACACGCTCGACGAGTTCGAGGTCGTGCCGGGCGTGCCGGGGCCACTGCCCGACGTCTGCGAGCTTGACGGCGTCGTCTACTCGAGCTCCCCCACGGCCGTCCGCGCCGATGCCACCGGCTTCGTGCTCGAGCGCCGGCGGGAGGTGGTCGCGCTCTCCGGCGAGCTGACCGCGGAGCAGGATCGGCTGCACATCGACCGCGTCGCGCCCGAGATGCTCGAGCGCGAGGGCCGAGCGGCGGGACTGAAACCGGCTTCGCGGGAGGTGATCGGTCCCACCCGGGACTACGTGGGTAGCGTGGTGGTGATGCTCGATGCGTGAGGGCCTGAGAGTCTGCGCTCTGTACCCCGACCTGATGAATATCTACGCCGACCGGGGCAATCTGAAGCTGCTCGAGCAGCGGTGCCGGTGGCGCGGGCTCGATTTCGAGCTCCTGACCGCCGGTCTCGGCGATCCGATCGACCCGGACGGGGCCGACCTGTTCTACATCGGCGGCGGCCAGGACCGAGACCAGCGCCTGTGCGCGTTCGACCTGGCTGAGGGGAAGCGAGACGCGGTGCACGCGGCCGCCCAGCGCGGAGCGGCGATCCTCGCAGTGTGCGGCGGGTATCAGCTGCTCGGGCATTCCTACGAGCTCGGCGAGGAGGTGCTGCCCGGCGTCGGGCTGGTCGACCTGGTGACGGTCCGTTCCGACGGGCCCCGGTTGATCGGCAACGTGGCCATCGAGGTCGAGCTCGCGCCGGGCACACGTCGCGTTCTGGCCGGATTCGAGAACCACGGTGGCCGGACCACGCTCGGTCCCGGAGCCGAGCCGCTCGGCCGGGTCCTGAACGGGCACGGCAACGATGGCCACAGCGGCCTCGAGGGGGTACGGCGGGGCAACGTGCTGGGCACCTACCTGCACGGCCCCCTGCTGCCCAAGAACGCCTGGCTGGCCGACTGGCTGATCACCGCGGCGCTCGGACTCGAGGAGCCCCTGGTCGCGCTCGACGACCGGCTCGAGGACGCGGCTCACGCCGAGGCGCTCCGGGCGGCCGGAGTCTGAGCGCCCGGGACGTCTACGATGGCTCCGCCTCCAGTTGTGAACGTCCGCGTTTTCCACCGCCTGACCAGGGCGATCCCCTGCGCCCTGGGCGCCATCGTCGCGCTCGCGATCGCGGGTTGCTCTTCCTCCCCGCGCTCAGGGAGCGCCGGCGGGCCCCCCTCGGCCTCGAGCGCGACCAGCCTCCCGACCACGGCCACCGGGACGACGTCGGGCACGACGACCGCCGCGCTGCCCGGAACCGGCAAGCCGACGGTGACGATCGGCGACAAGAACTACACAGAGCAGTTCCTCCTCGGCGATCTGTACCGCGAAGCGCTGATGGCCGAGGGCTACACGGTGGCGCTGAACCAGAACATCGGGCAGACCTCCGTGATCCTCCACGCGATGGCCTCGGGGTCGCTGGACATGTACCCGGAGTATCTGAACACGTTCAACACCGCGGTGGCCCAGGACGCACACGGCTTCCGCACTCGAGCCGATGCCTACGACGCCGCAAAGCGCTACGCCGAGGCCCACGCCCTGCAGCTCCTCGTCCCGACCCCGTTCAGCGACACCCCGGGGATCGGCGTCACGGTCGGCTACGCCGAAGCCAACAATCTGCGCACCGTACACGACCTGGTCAAGGTGGCGCCGACGCTGACTCTGGGGGGCCCGCCCCAGTTCGAGCAGGCCCATCCCGGGCTCAGTGACCTGGAGCGGAGCTACGACTTCACCCCGGCGGCGTTCAAGGAGCTGGCCTTCGGCGATCAGTACACCGCCTTGAACGACGGCACGGTGCAGGCTGCCGACGTCTATACCACCGATGGCCAGCTGGCCACCGGCGACTACCGGGTCCTCGGCGACCCCGCGAACGTTCTCGGCTGGGGCAATGTGGTTCCGGTCGTCGCCACCCGCACGCTCACCCAAGAGGGTCCGGCGTTCGCGAATACCATCAACCGGATCAGCGCGCTGCTGACCACCCCGGTCATGCGCGAACTCAACCAGGCGGTCGACATCGCCGGGCAGGATCCGGCCACGGTGGCCAAGGAGTTCCTGGAGACCCACGGCGTGGTCCCGCCGTCGTCCTGACCGGGTCGGGCCGTCAGGTCGCGAAGCCGCCGGCCAAGCCAAAACCGCCGGTCGAGCCATAGCTCCCGGTCGAGCCAAAGCCCCCAGTCGAGCCGAAGCCCCCAGTCGAGCCGAAGCCCCCGGTGCCGCGCTCACTGATCTCGAGTGCCTGCACCTCGACCGGGTCGGGGGTCTCGACCCGGATCAGCACGAGCTGGGCGATCCGGTCCCCGGCGGCGATGGAGAAAGGCTCCTGGCGGTCTGTGTTGAGCAGGAGGACCCGGACCTCGCCGCGATAGCCGGGGTCGATGAGTCCCGGGGCGTTGACCAGCGCGATCCCGTGTCTTGCGGCCAGGCCCGAGCGGGGAAGGACCAAGGCGGCCTGGTCAGGGGGGAACTCGATCGCCAGCCCGGTACCGAGCGAGGCCCGCTCACCGGGGCCGAGCACGGTTCCCTCAAGCGCGTGGAGATCGAGGCCGGCGTCAGATGGATGTGCCCGCGATGGCAGCACGGCGCGCGGGTCGAGCCGCACGACGCGCAGGCTCATGCCGGCCCGGGGCTCTTGTCTCTGAGCGTGAAGGGCTCGTAGCGGGCGGCCACTCCCGCGGGCAGCCGGGCCAGCACGCGTACGCCATCCGGGGTGTCCTCACGCTCGAGATCCCCGGCCAACTCGTGCAGCTCGGCCAGACGACCCCCCTCGCCGTACGGGACCAGCAGCTCCACCTCGGACAGCCGACGCTCAAATTCGCTTTCGATCCTCGCGATCAGCTCGGCGACCCCCTCTCCGGTGCTCGCCGAGACCAGCACTGCGGCGGGATGGCGGCGGTCGAGCTCGGTGCGGCGCGCGTCATCGACCAGGTCGGCCTTGGCCAGCACGAGGATGCGCGGCGCCTCCTCGGCGGCTATTGCCACCAGGACGTCCTCAACAGCGCGGGCCATCTCGACGAGCTCCTCTTCATCGACCGAGGCGTCGACCACGTGGAGGATGAGGTCGGCCCGCCGCGTCTCCTCCAGCGTGGCCCCGAAGGCGTCGACGAGCTGATGGGGGAGCTTGCGGATGAAGCCGACCGTGTCGGTCATCAGGTAGTCCCGGCCGCCGGCCCGCAGCACCCGCGTGGTCGGATCAAGGGTGTGGAACAGCCGGTCGCGCACCGGCACCGTGGCGCCGGTGAGCGCGTTGAGCAGCGTCGACTTGCCGGCGTTGGTGTAGCCGGCCAGCGCGATCTGGGGCAGACGGGCCCGTTCGCGCTCCGCGCGCATGACCGAACGGGTGGAGCGCACCTGGGCCAGCCGGCGGCGCAGGGCGGCGATCCGGTCGCGGGCCAGGCGGCGGTCGGTCTCGATCTGGGTCTCACCGGGCCCTCGCGTGCCGATCCCGCCGCCGAGGCGCTCCAGGTGCGACCACAGCCCGCGCATCCGAGCCAGGTTGTACTCGAGCTGCGCCAGCTCGACCTGCAGCTTGCCCTCGGCGCTGTGGGCGTGGGCGGCGAAGATGTCCAGAATGATCGCCGTCCGGTCGATGACCGGCACACCCAGCGCGGTCTCGAGATTGCGCTCCTGGCGCGGGGAGAGCTCGTCGTCGGCGGCGACCAGGTTGGCGTCCGCGGCGGCGATCTCGGCCTTCAGCTCCTCGAGCTTGCCCGGCCCAAGATAGGAGTTGGGATGGGGCGTATCGCGGCGCTGGACGATCTCCCCGGCGGCGGCCACGCCGGCGGTCCGCAGGAGCTCCTCGAGTTCGGGGAGATGATCCTCCTGGGCGGCCGGCACGGCGGCGATCATGAGGGCGCGCTGTCGGGCCCGGCCGCGCCCGCGGCCATCGGCGCCGTTACGGGCGTGGGTGTCCACGGGCTGCTGGTGACCATCCTTCACCAAGGCCATGGTAGCCGCGCCGGCTCCACTTCCCGCCACGCTCACAGCTTCGACAGGCGGTCCACGGCCTCGAGCAGGCGATCATCCGGGGTGGTCAGCGAGATGCGGAAGAAACCCTCGCCGTTCGGGCCGTAGGCGCCGCCTGGGGACACGATGACCCCGGCGGCCTCCAGGACGTGCTCGCAGTACTCCGCCGCGGTGGCGAAGCCCGCGGGTACCGGCGCCCAGATGTAGATCGTCCCCTTGGGTGGGGTGACCTCCACTCCGGCTGCCGCCAGCGCCTCGCAGACCAGGTCCCGCCGCCGCTGATAGACCGCGTTCATCGCCTTGACCTCGGCGTCCACCTCGGGGGCCAGCGCGGCGGCGCCGGCAAGCTGGACTGCCTCGAACAGGCCCGAGTCGATGTTCGACTTCAGCCGCCAGTACTCGGCGATCGCCTCGGCGTTGCCGACGATCGCCGCGCAGCGCCAACCGGTCATGCAGTAGCCCTTGGACAAGGAGAACACCTCGACCCCGACCTCCTTGGCCCCGGGCGTGGCCAGGAACGAGGGGGCGACATATCCATCGAAGGTCGTCTCGCTGTAGGCGTTGTCGTGCACGACGAGGAAGTCGGATCGCCGGGCCAGCGCGATCGCCTGCTCGAAAACCCCGTCGGGCAGGATCGCCCCCGTCGGGTTATTCGGGTAGTTGATGAACATCAGGCGTGCGCGCTCGAGTGCCTCAGCGGGGATGGCGGCGAAGTCGGGAGCGAAGCCGCGCTCAGGCACGAGGCCCATCAGGTAGGGCTCACCTCCGGCCAGGAGCGGGCCGCCCGTGTAGACCGGGTAGCCCGGATCGGAGGCCAGCGCCACGTCTCCCGGGTCCAGGAAGGCCAGGTTGAGGTTGAAGATGCACTCCTTGGCCCCGATCGCCGGCATGATTTCCTGCTCGGGGTCGAGGCTCACGCCGAAGCGCCGGTGGTAGAAGGCCGCCACCGCCTCGCGGAACGTGGCCAGCCCGCGGTTGGTCGGATAGCTGTGGGTGCTCGGGTCGGCCAGGGCGCGCTGGGCGGCGGCGACGATCGGGGCGTAGGTCGGTGTGTCCGGATCGCCGATGCCCAGGCTGATCACGTCGACGCCGGCCGCCTTCTTGGCCGCCACCTTGCGCTCCAGCTGGGCGAACATGTACGGGGCGATCTGATCCAGCCGCTTACTCGGTCTCATGCAGCTCCTTGACGAATTCCTCGGCCAGCGAGCCCCGGAACACCGGGACCGCCCAGCCGGTGAGGCTTACCTGTAGGTCCTCCCCCACCTCGACGTCCAGCTCGCCGCCGTCGAGCTCGACGGTGACCGGCGTCTGGCCGCCAGCCAGCACAAAGGCGACCGCCGCCCCGGTGGCCCCGGTGCCACTGGCGGACGTCTCCCCCACCCCACGCTCGAAGATCCGCGCACGGATTCGGTCGGGCCCAAGCTCCGTGTACCAGGAGACGTTGGTGCGGTGAGGGAACAGCTCGTGGGTCTCGATCCCGGGGCCGATCGCCCGGAGGTCGAGCGCGCTCAGCTCGGCCTCGTCGGCCACCCTGATCGCGCACTGGGGATTGCCGACCTGGATGTGCTGAAAGCGCCAGGCGCGTCCGCCCGCGCTGAGCTCGCCGGTCCCGTCCGCGCCCCCCGCGGGGTAGTCGGCGCTCCGGAGTCTGGCCGCCGGGAGGGCGAGGCGGCAGGTGGTCGCCGAGGTGATCCGGGGGCGGATCTCCCCGGCCGCGGTATGGACAGAGAACTCGTCGCGGTCAGTCCAGCCCGAGCGGCGGAGGTAGAGCACGGCCTCGCGAGCGCCGTTGCCCGACAGCTCGGCCTCCGATCCGTCCGGATTGAAGATCTGCAGCCGGGCCACGAAGCCGGGCTCATCCGGGGGGGAGAGCAATACAACGCCGTCGGCGAACACGCCCGTGTGGCCCGCACAGAGCTTGTGCACCCGGGCCGGGCTGAGCGTGAACGGGAGTGCCGCCGACTCCAGGATCAGGTAATCGTTGCCGAGCGCCTGCCACTTCTCGAAGTCCACGCGGCGAGTCTATGTGTACCGTCGCCCCGGCGATGATCTCCCGCCTGGGCGACACGGCACGGTTGCCGCTGGTCCTGCTGGCCGTCGTTTCGGTCCTCTCTCTCGGGGCCCGGGCGCTGCTGCTCGACGAGCCCTGCCAGTCACCCTGCACCCGGGCCTCGGAGCACACGCTGATCTTCGACGAGGCGTACTACGTGAACGCGGCCCGGGTGATCGCCGGGATCCGCCCGGCGAGCGGCGCCCACTACGCCGACGCCCCGCTGGGCACTGATCCCAACGCCGAGCATCCGCAGCTGGTCAAGCTGATCATGGCCGGCTCGATCGAGCTGTTCGGCGACGGGCCCTTCGCCTGGCGGATCGGCAGCCTGCTCATGGGCTCGCTGGCCATCCTGGGCATGTTCGCGCTGGCCCGCGCGGCCGGCGCGGGACGCTGGACGGCGCTCGGTGCCAGCGCCCTGATGGCCTGCGACAACCTGCTCCTGGTCCACGGCCGGATCGGCACACTGGACATCTACGCGGTGGCGGCGATGATCTGGTGCCTGGCCCTGTATCTGCGCGGCCGGCCGCTCCTGGCCGGGCTGATTCTGGCTGTGGGCTCGGCCTGCAAGCTCGAGGCGCCGTACGTGCTGGCCGTCCTCGTGCTGCTCGAGCTCGCCCGCGTGGCCCTGCGGATCCGCGACCCCACCGCCCCCGGCGACTGGCGCCCGGCGCCCGCCCTGCGCCGGTTCGCCATCTGCGGCTTCACGGGGGCCGGCGTGTTCATGGCCATTCTGGCCGTGATGGACCAGATCGCCACCCCCTACAACGATGCCGGCGCTCAGCTCATCACCGGCGGCGCGTTCGCCCATTTCGCCCACATGGTGTCCTACGCGAGCACTCTGGTCAGCCCCCACGGACCCCAGGGAATCGCCTCCTATCCATGGGACTGGTTGATCGACCTCAAGCCGATCACCTATCTGCGCATCAACCCCTCCCTGCCCGGCGACGGGCTGTTCGCCATCCATCCGGTGGCGAAGTTCCTCGGTTTCATCAGCCCTCCGGTGCTGGGCGCCGGGGTGATCGCCATACCGTTCGCCGCGGTGCGGCTGATCCGCCTGCCCCGCGGGGGTCTGGGGGCCGGCCCCGTCGGTCTGGGGACGGGCCCCGTCGATTCGGGGACCGGGGCGGGCGCCGACGGTCCGGGGGCGGACGCGGGCGCCGACGGCCAGCTTGCACTCGTCGGGCTGGCCTGGTTTCTCGGCACCTGGACGCCGTTTGCCCTGCTCAGCCTGATCGACCAGCGGACCAGCTACCTCTACTACATGGTCGTGGTCATGCCCGGCCTGTACATCGCCGCCGCGTGGCTGGCCTCGCGCCTGTGGCGCCGGCGGCGCCGGTGGTCGACTGTCCTGGTGGCGGTCTGGGCCCTGACCGTGGTGGTGGCGGTGGTGCTGCTGTATCCGTTCGTGCCCGTCTTCTGAGCTGCCCGTACTCAGGGCGCCGAGCCAAGCCACAAGCGCTCGATCTCCGCGGCCAGGTCTTCCGGCTCGGCCTCGGTGGCATCAAGGATGTGCGTCCCGGCGAGCTTGCGCATCCAGGTCAGCTGACGGCGGGCATAGTTGCGGCTGCGCCGCTGCGTGGCGTCGATGTCCCCGGCCAGCAGCTCCTCAAACCCGAGCGCCTTGCGTGCGGTGCCCGACGCGCCGGCCGAGCTCGCGCGCCTGACCTCCTCCTCGGCTCCGGCGGCCACCATCTCGAGCACCCGAGCATCGATCCGGGCATAGAGCCGCCGCCGCTCCATGGTCAGACCGACGAGCAGGGTCGGATGGCGGGTGGCGGCGCTCCACAGCTCCGAGCGCTCCGGCGGGGGCTCGAGCTCGCCGGCATCGAGCAGCTCCAGCGCCCGGACGATCCGCTGGCGGTCAGCCGGACCGATCTCAGCCGCCGCCCACGGCGCGCGCCGCTCGAGTATGGCGTGCAGAGCCTCGGGTCCGCGCGCCTCGAGCTCGGCCAGCCAGCGCTCACGGACCCCCGTCGCCGGCGCCGGACGGAGGCTGAGCTCGGTCAGCGCGGCGCGCAGGTAGAGACCGGTGCCGCCGACCACGATCGGACGTCGCCCCGCGACGAGCAGCTCGTCGATCTCCGAATGGGCCAGCTCGGCGTACTGCCCGGCGCTGAAGCTCGCATCGACGGGCAGGAAGGAAAGGAGCCGGTGCTCGAGCCGGGCCCGCTGGGCGGCGTTGGCCGCTCCGGTGAGGATCTCGAGCCCGGCGTAGACCTGGAGGGCATCGGCGGAGACGGCGACCGGGTCCTCACCGCGGCGGCGCAACCGCTCGGCCACGGCGATGGCCACCGCGGTCTTCCCCACGCCGGTCGGTCCGAACAGGGCGATCAAAGCGGACGGAGGCACGCCGGGCAGTATCGTGCAGCGATGCGCCGCGGACCGCGAATCGAGCTGCGGCAGGCGACGGTGCTGCTCACCGGGGCCAGTGGCGGCCTCGGGCAGGTCATCGCCCGGGCGCTATCGAATCGCGGGGTGGAGCTGATCCTGACCGGGCGCCAGACCGGGCCGCTGGAGGATCTGGCCGCCGAGCTGGGCGGAAACGCGGTGTCCTGCGACCTTGCCTCGAGGGCTGAGGTAACCGGACTGGGCGAAGCCGCCGCCGAGGCCGGAACCAGCATCCTGGTGGCCAATGCGGCGCTGCCGGCCAGCGGGAGGCTGGCCGAGCTCACCCCTGAGCAGGTCGACCGAATGCTCGAGGTCAACCTGCGGGCCCCGATCGCGCTGGCCCGGGCGTTGATCCCCGGCATGATCGCGCGCGGAGCCGGTCAGCTCGTGTTCATCTCATCGCTGCAGGGCAAGGCGGCCACCCCGGCGGCGCCCCTGTACCTGGCCACCAAGTTCGGCCTGCGCGGCTTCGCTCTGGGCATGCGCGAGGACCTGCGTGACCAGGGGGTCGGCGTCTCGACCGTCTTCCCGGGGTTTATCCGCGACGCGGGCATGTTCGCCAACTCCGGCGTGAGGCTGCCCCCGGGCATCGGCACCCGCTCGCCCCAGGACGTGGCCGACGCGGTGCTCCGGGCGATCGATGAGGATCGGGCTGAGCTGGATGTCGCCCCGTTGCCGCTGCGGGTCGGCGCGGCCGCCGCCGGGCTCGCGCCGTCTCTGGCCGCCGGGGTGAGCCGGCGGCTCGGCTCGCACGACATCGCCACCGCGGTCTCCGAGCGCCAGCGCGACCTGCGGTAGGCGCCCCGAGTCAAGATTCGGCGGCGGTCGCGACTCCTAGAGCCGCGACACCAGGCTTGCCGTGGCCGTCAGTCGGGGTGCGTCGCGTGCTGCGTCGCGTGCTCGCCGGTGACCGAGGCGAGCGCGGCGATGATCTCGTCGGCCAGCTTGGCGCCCTCGTCGGCCAGCTCCGGCGTGGCCTGGACGCGTACCACCAGCTCGTCGCCCTCGAGCTCATCCAACCGCACAGAGGGCTTGTGGATCGTGGCGATGCTGATCTCGTTGTCGAGGATCGCCTGGACCTGGCTCGGGCGCACGCCCGAGGTCAGGGTCACCTTGACATCGACCGAGTCGGGCTCGCGCAGCGGCACGACGGCGGCGGCGAGGACCACGTTGTTGGGGATCAGCACACGGTCATAGCCGGCGCTCAGCGTCGTGTAGAGCAGGCCCAGTGAGCTGACGATGCCCTCCACCGATCCGCCGACCGCGCCGGCCTGCAACCGGATCCGCTCGCCGACCCGGAAGGGCCGTGCGCTGAGCAGCACCATCCCGGCGATCAGGTTGCCCAGCGTCTGCTGCGCGGCGAGACCGAAGACCACCGCTGTGAAGGCGCCGCCGACGGCCAGCGACTGAGGCGAGAGCCCGGCCACCGAGAGGGCCAGCAGCACGGCGATGACGATCGTGGCCAGGCGGATCAGGAAGCCGAACGTGCCCGCGGTGGCAGGATCCATCCGGCGCATGAACATCGGCCCGGCGGCCCGTCCCACGTCGCGGGCCAGAGCCCAGCCGACCACGATCAGGGCAATGGCCGTCGCGATCTGCGCTGGGGTGTCCCAGGGACTGGTCGTGTAGTGGCCGTGACGGTTCAGCGTCTCGCCCAGGAGCCGGTGGCGCTGGCTGTAGGCGATCAGCACGCCGATCAGCAGCGGGATCAGCACCGCCGCCTCGCGCTGGGCGCGCTTGACGGCCTTCATGCTGGATTCGCCCACCGACAGCCCGGCGCGCTCCCACGCGTCGCTGCGGGTCTCGAACATCCGGTCGAGGTAGAGATCTCGTCTGGGTGGCTTGAAGCGTCGGGGCATGCTGGTTCTGGGTTCCTCGCGATTTCTCGCGCTTGCCGTACCTACCACCGGCGACGGTCGCGGGTTTCACTCCTAACCGACTTCGAACAGCGCCTGCTGGGCCGGTGATCGCGGCGGCAACGGCTCCGAAGGCGGCGCCAAACCCCGCCGTCCCGACCGCTCCCAGGGCCCCAGATCGGGACCGTGGACCAGATGGGCCAGACGGCGGCGTTCCGCAGCCGGCGCGTAGGCGCCGCGCCGGTAGAGGTCACGGTAGCGATCCACGAGGTCGGGACGATGCTCGGCCAGCCAGGCCATGAACACCTGGCGCACCTCCCCCCGCAGGTGCAGGGCAATCCCCGAGACGTACGCCGCCCCGGCCTCGGTGGCCAGCTCGAGGATCTCGGCCACCTGCGCCGGGGAATCGTTGATCCCCGGCATCAACGGGGCGATCAGCACTCCGGTGCGGATCCCCGCGCGGATCAGCTCCGCCACCGCCTCGAGTCTGGCCCGCGGATTCGGCGTGTGCGGCTCGGTAGCCCGCCACGCCTTCTCATCGAGCGTCGGGACCGACAGCGCGGCGCTGAAGTCGGCCCGTCGGGCCAGCTCGGTCATAAGATCGAGGTCCCGCAGCAGGAGGGGGGATTTGGTCAGCACCGACCCCGGGTTGCGGGCGTCGATCATTGCTTCCCAGATCCCGCGCATCAGCCTGTAGCGCCCCTCCACCCACTGGTAGGGATCGGTGTTGGTGCCCAGGGCGATGTGCTCGCCCAGCCAGGACGGCCGGGCCAGCTCGACCCGCAGCCGCTCGGGCGCGTTGACCTTGACCACGATCTCCCGCTCGAAGTCCCGGCCGGCGTCGAAGTCGAGGTACTTGTGGGTCGGTCGCGCGAAGCAGTAGGAGCACCCATGGCTGCAACCTCGATACGGGTTGATCGTCCAGCGGAAGGGCATTCGTGATGCCTCGGGCACCCGATTGAGGATCGACTTCGCCCAGACCTCGTAGAAGTTCGTCGAGACCGCCTCGGGGGCGGCGAAATGCCGCACCTCGACCTCGTCCCGGTATCCGGGTAGCCGGGCGCGCTGCTCGCTTTCGATGCTCTGGTCACGCCACCGCATCGAACACATGTTCCCATAAGGGCCGGGCAAATATCAAGCCTCGGTAGAAACCCCTGCTCGAGCTACTGGCGCCCTGCCAGCGAAGCGAGCATGCTACTCGCGGTCTTGGTACCCGCTGGACGCGTTACACGCCGGCGTGCTGAGCAATCAGCGCTTCGGCGTCGCGGACGATCGCGCCGCCTCCTTGCTCGCGGGCGAGCCCGGCGGCCCTCTCGATCAGCTCGCGGCCGCGCTCGCCGTCGCCCGCCTGGCCACGGGCCAGCAGGGCGCCCCCCAGTTGAGCCAAGTGCGGGCCAGGAACAGCTTGGCGTCCACGCGCTCGTGGTACTCCGCAGCCGCGGCGAAGTGCTCCTCCGCTTCCTCCCAGCGCTCGAGCGTCGCGGCTAACAGGCCGAGCGTGCGCTCCACCGAACCGCTTACGGTGACCGCGGAGTTCACGACCTGGTCTCGGTAGGGCAGCAACCTGTCGTAGATAACCGCTGCCGGCCCGCTTGCGCCGAGCCGTGCGGCGATCTCGGCGTAGCGAGCCATACCGTTGATCCAGCCGATGTCGAAGGGAAGCGAGGCGAAGTCAGCGTCCGCAGCGCGATCGAAGATCGCCTTGGCCTCGTCCATCCGTCCGAGCTCGCTGTACGCAAAGGCGAGCGTCGCCTGGAGCGTCGGTAGCCCAGGAGTCTCGGCTACACGCTGCTCGAGGATCTCGATCAGCTCGTTCAGCCGTCCCTGTTCGGCGCGAATCGCGAACAGCTGCACCCCGACGATCATCAGCGCGTCGGCTTGCCCAGACTCGTGCCCGATGCCGGCCGACTGGAGCGTCAGTGCCTCGGCCGCTTCGAGCCGACCGTGAAACTGCTCTCTGACGGAGCCGATATAGGCATTGAGCCAGTGGAGCGCCGGCTGGCCAATCTGGTCGGCGAGCTGCCGGGCATGCGTCAGCGCACGATCCATCTCGACCGCATCACCCAGCTGCAGCGCGGCCACGAACCGCCACTCGAGGGCGCGGCAGAGCAGGAACGGATCCGCTAAGTCTCTCGCCCGCGCCTCCAGCTCGCCGGTCAGTTCCCATATCGTGTGCGCGGTATCTGCCGAGCCATAGAATTGGGCATTGCAGACGTGGTGGAGGGCGTTCACCAGAGGACGTGGCTCTTCAAAGATCCGGGCACGGGCCAGCGCCTCGTCGGCCAGTGATTTGACCCGCCCGAAGTCACCTGAGAAGGTCAGCTCGGCCGCGAGCAGAGCGAGCAGGATCGGTCGGTCGGGAGAGGCAGACTCGACGGCGGCGATGGCCGCCTCCAGTTCGTCCACGCGTTCGCGGTCCACGGCACCCGTGCCCACCACCCACCCGCGCGTGTTGGCGAGCGTCGCGCGGACGAGCTGCGACACATTCCCGGTTCGCCGCGCGATTGCCGCGGCCTCCAGCAGCGTGGCCCGGAATTCAGGATCACCAAGATCACGCTGCGCGGTGCCGATACCGATCAGCAGCTCGCAGCGCTCGCCCTCCTGCGCGTCGGGCCCCATCAGCTCCAAGGCCTGGTTGAACCAGCGCAGCGCCTGATCCGGCGCGAGCTGCTCGAGCGCCCGGTCTCCCGCCCGCCGAGCGTAGTCAAGCGCCTTGGTGTGGTCGGCCGCCACGACAGCGCGTGAGAAGTGGTTGGCCAGCTCCGGCAAGTGATCGTTGGGGTTCGCGCCGTAGAGCTCTTCGAGCGCTTCGGCGATCCGGTTATGCATGCGGGCGCGCCGGGTGGCGCTCAGCTGCTCATAGAGCGTGTTGTTGATAAGGGCGTGGGAGAAGCTGAAGCGGCCCACCCGCTCGGGTGACTCGATCACCACCGATGCCTCGAGCGCCTTGTCCAGAGCATCGAGGATCTCGTCCTCATGCTGGTCGAGCAGACGGGTCAGCAGCTCGAGATCAAACGTACGGCCGATCACCGAGGCCATGGACAGGATCTGGCGCAGCTCGTCGCCCAACCGCTCTATTCGCCGTCCCACCACGTCTCGCACGCTCTGGGGCAGCCCGAGCTCGGAGATCGTTTTGTGCAGGCGCCAGCGCCCGTCCTCATCGACCCCCAGCGCCCCGGACTCGGTCAGGTGCTGGAGAATCTCGCCGACGAAGAACGGATTGCCGTCGGTCTCCTGCGCGATCTCGGCGGCCAGCTCCATGCCGACGGGCCCGATGTCGTGCCCGGCAGCGGCAGTCAGCACCTCGGCTACCTCGTCAGAACCGAGCCCGTCCAGCGCGATCCGCTGCACACCTTCGACGCGCCGCAGATCGGCCAGGACGTCGATCATCGGATGGTCACGATCCAGGTCGGACTCGCGGTAGGTCACCAGAAGCAGCAACGGAGCGCTCCCGATCAATTTTGTGATGTGGCCCAGCAGCGTCAGGGAATCCTTGTCGGCCCACTGAAAGTCGTCTAACACCACCGCGATCGGACCGTTCTCGGCGGCGGCCTCCAGCAGTCCGGCCACCGCGCCAAACAGCAGATAGCGCTCGGTCTCAGAGTCCGACTCCTGCGGCTCCCGGACTTCTGAGACACGCTGCGGCAGAGAGCGCGCCAGACGAGCGATCTCGCCTCCATGGGTCGCCACATGCCGGGCCAGGACCTCCTCAGGCGCCCCTTTGACATAGCGATCCAGCGCCTCGATCCACGGGGCGTACGGGGCACCGAGGTTCTCAGATGCGGCACCCCACAGCACCATGGCTCCCTCGCCGTGCACGGTGATCGCAGCGTGCGAGGCCAGCCGTGTCTTGCCGATCCCCGCCTCACCGGAGATCAACACCATCCTCCGAGCGCCCTGCTGGACCTCTGTCCAGGCCGACGCCAGCTGCTGGCGCTCGCTCACTCGTCCGACGTAGGCGATCCTCGGCACCGCGCGCAGGGGGGGCGGAAGCGGGATCTTCGAGACCCACGCGTCCACGGGCTCCCACGCGATCTCATACGCCTGGACCGGTTCGGGGATTCCCTTGAGTTCGAGCTCGCCGACCGGCCTGAAAGCCTCTCGGTCACCCCGCGCCGCCATCAGCCGCACCAGCTCCCCGGCCAGGATGCCATCGTCGGGCGCCTTGGCGCACAGGCGAGCCGCCTCGATCGAGGGCATGCCGAAGTAATCACCGTCCTCGACCGTCGACTCGCCCATCCCGATCCCAACGCGAATATGCAGCTCGGCATCGGCGTCGCGGTTGCGCCGGTCGATCCGCTGGTGCATGGCCTTGGCACAGGCGACCGCGCCCGAAGCGGTGTTGAAGGCGACCATCAGGCCGTCGCCGGTGTTCTTTATCTCACGCCCGCCGTTGTCAGCGATTGCTTGACGGAGAACCTCGAAATGCTCACGCCGCAGCTCGTCCGCGCGCTCAGGGCCGACACTCGTCTCAAGACGAGTCGATCCGACGAGGTCGGAGATCAGGATGGCGGCTGTCTCGATCGACGGCATAGAGATGACCCGGCTCCCCCATACGCTCGGCCCTACCTGGCCAAGACTTCCCGCGCGGGAAAGTATGCCCGGCTACGATCCGGATGTCCAGACGGCCGCGGACAGGGCGCCAAGGGAAGTGAAGTACAGCGCTGCGTCCCTCGCAGGATCGGAAGGCTGCTCTTGAAGGCATACCCGGCCTGACGGCCAAGAGGGCTTTTACAGAATGCGCTCCATGGCCGACCACGTCTTCGCCGAGCGACAACGCCTGGCCTTCGGACAAGTGGCCGAGCTCTACCACCGCGCCCGGCCCGACCTTCCAGCTGTTGCGATCGATGCGGTCATCGAAGCCGCGCCCCTCAAGCCGTCCAGTGCCATCTTCGAGGCCGGTGCCGGCACGGGCAAGGCGACGGTGCAGTTCGCGCAGCGCGGCCTCGACATCCTCGGGATCGAGCCGAGCCCAGAGATGGTCCGCGTGGCCCGGACGACCTGCGCCGAGTATGCCAGCGTGCAGATCGTCGAGGTGGACTTCGAGAGCTGGCGTCCGCACGAGCGGCGAACAGCGCTGATCAGCGTTCAGGCCTGGCACTGGATCGACTCCGCGCTTCGCTACCGGCGGGCCCACGAAGCGCTGCTTGAGAACGGGCTGCTGGCCGCGGTCTGGACCTTCCCCGACTGGCGGGAGTGCTCTCTCCGCGGTCAGCTCAGCAAGGCCTACAGTCAGGCCGCTCCGCAGATGGTCACCGACTTTCCGATGCATCCCGACAGCGAGCCGGCGGCGCTGGCCGGCGACTGGCACGCCGAGATCGCCGGTGGCGGCTGCTTCAAAGGGCCCCGTGTGAGGACCTTCCCGTGGGTCCAGCGCTACAGCGCCACCGCCTACACCTCGCTGCTCCAGACCCACCAGGATCACATCCTCTTGGCAGCGCGGCAACGGGCCAACCTGCTCGATGCCATCGCAGCGGCGATCGACGCCCACGGTGGGACGTTCGCGATGCCGTTCGTCACCCACGTCTGCACCGCCACCCGCGTGTAGAGCGGGAGACGGGGTCAGCCGGCAGCGCGAGCGAGCAGCGATGCCTCGCCGCTGAGCGTCTGGCTGGTGGCACTGGTGATGAGCACCGGGATCAGGTCTCCGGGACTGCCGAGGCCGTCGAAGTTGACCACCTTGTTGTGGCGTGAGCGGCCGCGCAGGCGGGTCGGATCGGTCCGTGAGGGCCCTTCGGTCAGCACTTCGACCTCGCGCCCGACGAAGCGCTGGGCCTGCTCGCGGGCGCGGCGCTGGACCACCTCGACCAACCGCTCGAGCCGGGTCACTTTCACCTCGTGCGCAAGCTGGTCGGGCAGCTCGGCGGCCTCGGTGCCCCGGCGGGGCGAGTAGATGAAGGTGAAGGCGCCGTCGTAGCCGACCTGTTCGGCTACCTCGAGGGTCTGCTCGAAGTCAGCCTCCGTCTCGCCCGGGAAGCCCACGATGATGTCGGTGGTGAGCGCGCAGTCGGGGACGTGCTCGCGGATCAGGGCGACCCGGTCCAGATAGCGCTCTCGGGAATATGTGCGACGCATGCGCCTCAGCACCGGGCTCGAGCCGGACTGGAGCGGAAGGTGGATGTGCTCGCACAGGGCGCCGAGCTCGGCGTGAGCGCGGATCACGTCTTCGCGCATGTCCTTGGGATGCGGGCTCGTGTAGCGGATGCGCTCGATCCCCGGCACCCCGTCGACCCGGGCCAGGAGCTCGGCGAAGCTCAGCTTCTCTCCACGGGGCAGATCACGCCCGTAGGAGTTGACGTTCTGGCCCAGCAGGGTGACCTCGCGGACGCCGTCGTCGGCCAGACGCCTGACTTCGTCAATCAGCTCAGTGGCGGGCCGGCTGACCTCCCGCCCCCGCGTCGAGGGCACGATGCAGTAGGAGCAGACCGAATTGCAGCCGACGGAGATCTGAACCCAGCCCTGGAATTCGCGTTCCCGCTTGGCCGGCAGATGCCCGGTGAAGCCCTCGAACTCGAAGAACCCCTGGGCGCTCAGGCTGTCGGAGGTCAAGAAGTCGGCCAGGCGGTGGACCTGGCCCGGGCCGAACGCGACATCCACGAACGGGAAGCGGGCGAAGACCTCCTCCTTGACCGACTGGGCCCAGCAACCCCCCACGCCGACCACGCGACGGGGATCCTCGCGCTTCAGGCGCTTGGCCTCGCCGAGATGGGCCACGAAACGGCTATCGGCCGCCTCGCGGATCGAGCAGGTGTTGAACAGGATCAGATCGGCCTCGTCACGGGCGCCAGCCTCGCCGTAGCCGAGCGAGTCGAGCATCCCCTTGATCCGCTCGGAGTCGTGCTGGTTCATCTGACAGCCGAAGGTGGTCAGGTGATAGCGCTTCATGACGGTTCTCAGACTACCGGCGCGCGGGCGGCGCGCCGGACTGTGGGCACCGGGGAGAAGCCGGGCAGGGACAGCTCCACGCGCGCCCCGCGCGCCCCGGCCCGGGGTGGCACAACACCGACCTCGCCGTGATGCGCCTCGGCGATCGCGCGGACGATGGCCAGCCCCAGGCCGGCCCCGCCGTCGGCCCGGCTGCGGGCCGGATCGGTGCGGTGGAAGCGCTCGAACACCCGCTCACGCTCGGACGGCGCGATCCCGGGCCCGTCGTCGACCACGGCAAACCGCACCCTGTCAGCGCCGTAGGCTTCGACCTCGAGCCGGACCAGGCCACTGCCCTCGGCCGTGTGGCGAATCGCGTTCGCGGCCATGTTGCGCAGCGCCTGGGCCAGACGATCCGGATCGGCCACGAGCCTGCCCGAGGGAAGCGGGCCGAGCTCGAAGTGACGGGTAGCGGTGAGGCTGATTCCATCCCAGAGCTGCTCGACGAACGAGCCCAGATCGATCCGGTCAAGGCGCAGGAAGTTGTTGTGCTCGGCCTGGGCCAGCAGGAGCAGGTCGTCGACCAGGCGGCTGATGCGGGTGATCTCGCGGTGCACGTGCTCCTCGGCCTGCCGCACGTCCACCGCGGACGGGTTCTCCTGGGCGGCCAGCACCTCGAGCTGGCCCCGGATCACGGTAATCGGGGTGCGCAGCTCGTGCGAGGCGTCGGCGATAAATTCCCGCTGGCCCTTGAGCTCCCCAGTCAGCCGGTCGAGCATGTGGTTGAAGGCCTCGGCCAGGACGCCCACTTCCCCCCGTCCCCCGGCCGTCTCCATCCGCGGCTCGAGCTCACCGGCGTCCACCCGCGCGGCCACCGCGGCCATGCGCCGCAAAGGCGCGGAAACCCGGGCCCCGGCCAGGTAGGAGGCCAGCAGGGCCAGGGCCAGGGTGAGGGCGCCGGCCAGCACGAAGGTTCGCGCCACCCCGTTCTGGGCCCGCGAGACGATGGCCAGAGGCTCCCCGGCCCCGATCACCACCCGGCGGGCGCCGAGCTTCACCGAGTGCTCCAGCAGTCGCGTCGGCCCGATGTCCGGGACCTTCTGCACCGAGTAGCCGAGCGCCGGGCGGACCAGCTGGATCGCCAGGCGCTCCTCGCGCAGCCGTTCGGCCGCTGACTCACCGGCGTCCTCATGGTTGACTGGGCTGACGATCTCGGGATGGTTGAAGGCCGCCCCGCCCCCGGGGACGAGGACGAACAGAAGCGTGGAGGTCGCCCCATAGGGCTGCGCCTCGACGTAGCGCCGTGCGGCCCCGGTCAGTTTCACTGGGCTCAGGTTCCCACTGGGCCCGAGCGCCTGGGCCAGCTGGTTGGTGTCGCCGACGATGTCGCGATCGATCTGGGCCCGGACCTCGGTCCCGGTGTCGTTGTAGACCACGAGGAAGATGACCGCGACCGAGACCATCATCACCGCCGCCACCCAGCCGGTCAGGCGCCAGCGCAGGCCGGCGGGCAGGCGGGCGGTGCGCGCGCGCCTAACTCGGCGCATCGAACCGATAGCCGACGGAGCGCACGGTCACGATCGGGTCGCGCTCGCTGCCGGCTCTGAGCTTGCGGCGCAGGTAGCCAACGTAGACGTCGACGACATTGGTCCCCGGGTCGTATTGATACCCCCAGACCGCGCGGAGGATCTGCTCTCGCGACAGAACGCGGCCGGTGTTACGCAGCAGGTAGGTCAGGAGCTCGAACTCGGTGGTCGACAGCCTCACTGGCACCCCGGCGCGATGGACTTCGCGCGTGATCAGGTCGACCTCCACATCGCCGCCGGACAGGGAGGTCGTCGGGGTCTGGGCGACCGAGCGCAGCTGGGCGCGGATCCGCGCCGCCAGCTCGGTGAGCGAGAACGGCTTGGTCAGGTAGTCAATCGCCCCGGCATCGAGGCCGGCCACGCGATCCTCGACCTCGGCCCGGGCAGTGAGCACTACCACGGGCAGGTTGGGCTTGGCCTCGTGAAGCTGCTCGAGGACTTCGAGACCGCTGCGCCGGGGCAGCATGAGGTCTAGAACGACGAGATCGAAGGGGCCGTCGAGGGCCCGCTTAGAGCCGGTCTCGCCGTCCAGGGCGGACTCGACCTCGAATCCGTAGGAGCGCAGCCCTCGTTCGAGGAAGTCGACGATGCCGGGCTCGTCTTCGATCACCAATATGTGGCCGGGCATTGGCGTCAGCGGCTTCAGCGTGCGTACTCGACGGCCCGGGATTCCCGGATTACGGTCACCTTGATCTGACCCGGATATTCGAGTTCCTTCTCGATCTCGCGTGCGATCTCATAGGACAATAGTGTCGCCGCGTCGTCGTCGACCGCGCCCGGCACGACCATCACCCTAATCTCCCGCCCAGCCTGCATCGCGTAGACCTTCTCCACACCGCGATGCCGCGTGGCGATCTGCTCGAGGTCGCGCAGGCGCTTGACGTATTGCTCGAGGGACTCCCCGCGGGCGCCGGGCCGGGCGCCGGACAGGGCGTCGGCGGCCTGGACGATCACGGCCTCGATCGTCTGGGGCTCGACCTCGTTGTGATGGGCCTCCATGGCGTGAGCCACCGCGGTGGACTCCCCGTACTTGCGGGCCAGATCGCCGCCGACGAGCGCGTGGGGCCCCTCGATCTCGTGGGTGACGGCCTTGCCAATGTCGTGCAGCAGCGCTCCCCGCCGGGCGGTCTTGGGGCTGGCGCCGAGCTCCTGGGCCATCATCGCGGCCAACTGCGCAACCTCGATCGAGTGAGCCAGCACATTCTGCCCGTAGCTGGTGCGGAAGCGCAGGCGGCCGAGGAGCTTGATCAGCTCCGGGTGCACGCCCTGCACACCGGCATCAAAGGCACCCTGCTCGCCGAGTTCGATGATCCGCCCGTCGAGCTCTGACTTGGTCTGATAGTAGGTCTCCTCGATTCGCGCGGGATGGATGCGTCCGTCGGAGAGGAGCTTCTCGAGGGTCAGCCGGGCGATCTCGCGCCGCACCCCATCGAAGCCGGACAGGACCACGGCTCCCGGGGTGTCATCGATGATGAAGTCAACCCCGGTCAGGTTCTCCAGGGCGCGGATGTTGCGGCCTTCGCGGCCGATGATCCGGCCCTTCATGTCGTCGGCGGCCAGTTGCACCACGGAGACGGTCGTCTCGGCGGCGTGCCCGGCGGCCAGGCGCTGCATGCAGACCGAGAGGATGTTCCGCACCCGGCGCTCGGCCTCGCGCTTGGTCTCCTCCTCGATTTGCCGGATGCGCCGGGCGGCGTCATGCCGGGCCTGATCCTCGATCTCCTCGAGCAGGAGCTGCTTGGCCCGAGCACCGGAGATTCCGGCCAGCCCCTCCATGCGACGCTCGAGTTCCCCGCGGCGCTCCTGGAGCAGGGCGTCCCGCCGGTCGAGATCGGTTTCGTGGCTCTCCAGCGCCTGCTCGCGGCGGGTCAGCGATTCCTCACGCCGATCCAGTCCCGTGCTGCGCTCGGTGAGGGCGGTGTTCAGGGCCGTCGTGGCCTCGCGGTCGGAAGCGGGCGGCGCGGCCGCCGCGCCGTGTGAGCGACCGTAAAGAATGGCGGCGACCACGATTCCGAGCGCTATCAGCGCCGCGGCTCCAATGATCTGCATGGTCGTTCCTCTCGCCGGACCGGCCGGCCGAGGCCAGGTCGGATCCGATTCTTGGTTGTCCTATGGGGAGCGACCGAGCGGGCCGTCCGGGTCACGGACAGACTCCACTTCAGACGAGAGCGCTTCGGGTCAACCCGGCGCTAGCTAATGCGGTAGATCACCAGGTCTGTTTGGGGCCGACTCTGGGCCCGTGGCAGATTTCCGTCAACACAAGTCCTGTTAGCTCGATATCTGAAGATTTCCGGGTCTTTTTGCGGTCCGGCGGACCGTTCGTTCGCTGACTTTGCATCGTAGTACCGGGCCCGCTGGGGCGCAAACAGGGGACGAGTCAGGCGGCGCGAGTATGGGCGCTCAGCGCATCCAGGGCCAACTCGGTATCGAAGCCCTTGCGGATCAGCATCCCCAGGGCGCGATCTCGGTCGCGCCGCTCCTGTGGCGGTGACGGAAAACGGCGGCGCAGGAGGGACAGCGCCCGGTCGATTTCCCGTTCGCCACCGCCGGCGCGCTCATCCTCGTCCCGGGCCAGGGCGTCCTCGATCAGCTCGCGTTCGATCCCGCGAGCGGCGAGCTCCCGCCGGATGCGCTCGCTGCCCCAGCTCTCGAGGACGCGCTTGTCGTGAACGAACATGAGCGCATAGCGTCCGTCGTCCAGATATCCGTCCTCGCACAGGGCGTGCAGGGAATCCGCGCGCGTCTCGGCGCCGATCCCCTTGCGCTCCAGATGGCGTTCCATTTCGCCCACCGTCCGCTCGCGCCGGTTCAGATAGGCGAAAGCCATCGAGAGCGCCTTCTGGAGCCGGTCGGCGTCGGAGCCGCCCGGCGCCTCGCGGGCAGCGGCTGATTCGGGGCGGGCCGGTTCGGTCGCGCTCACGCGGCCTGGCTGTCGGCGTTGCCCACCGCGGCCAGCGCCGGTTCCTCATGCTCGATCGTCTTGACCAGGTCGCGACTCAGGCCGAGGGCGGCGTAGATCTTGGTCTCGAGCTCGGCCGCCATCTCCGGGTGCTCGTCCAGGAAGGCCTTGGCGTTGCCGCGGCCCTGGCCCAGGCGCTCATCGCCATAGGAGAAGAACGAGCCCGACTTGGTGACGATGTTGTGCTCAATGCCATAGTCGAGCAGGCAGCCCGAGGTTGAGATCCCCCGGCCGAACTCGATGTCGAACTCAGCCTGCTTGAACGGGGCCGCAACCTTGTTCTTGACCACCTTCACCCGGACCCGGTTGCCCACCGCCTCGGTCCCGTCCTTGAGCGTCTCGATGCGGCGGATGTCCAGGCGCTGTGAGGAATAGAACTTCAGGGCCCGGCCGCCCGGCTGGGTCTCGGGCGAGCCGAACATCACGCCCACCTTCTCGCGGATCTGATTGGTGAACACGCACAGCGTCTGAGCCCGGTTCAGGTTGCCGGCCAGCTTGCGCATGGCCTGGGACATCATCCGCGCCTGGGCGCCAACGGTCTGATCACCCATCTGGCCCTCCAACTCGGCCCGCGGGGTCAGGGCAGCCACGGAGTCGACCGCAACCAGGTCCACCGCGCCGGAGCGGATCAGCATGTCCACGATCTCCAGCGCCTGCTCGCCGTAGTCGGGCTGGGAGACGAGCAACTCGTCGATGTCGACGCCGATCTTCTGCGCGTAGAGCGGATCCATGGCGTGCTCGGCGTCGACGAACGCGCACACCCCACCCAGCTTCTGGGCCTCAGCGATCAGGTGATAGACGAGGGTCGTCTTGCCCGAGGACTCCGGGCCGAAGATCTCGATGATCCGCCCGCGGGGCACACCGCCGATCCCCAGCGCGATGTCGAGCGACAGCGCCCCGGTGGGGATCGCGTCGCAGTTCACGCGCGCGCCCGGGTCGCCCATGCGCATCACGGTGCCCTTGCCGAACTGCCGCTCGATCTGGGTCAGGGCGCCCTGCAGGGCCGCCTGACGCTTGGCATCGGCCTTGGGATCGGACGCGCCGACGTTTGTGCCTTTTTCGTTCTCGCTCATGCTCGCTCCGGCTCCTTGTCTCTGCGCGTTGAACCCGTCACGGTAGGACGGCTGGCGGACGGAAAGACACGCTAAGTCCGGGCGCCGAAACGGAACAAGACCCGGATGTGGCAAATCAACCCCGAAAGCGTGCCAATGCTGCAACAGAGCCCGGACGTCACGGGGTAAGCCCCAGCCTCACCGGGGGTCGAGTTCGCGGGGTGAGCCCAGCCTCACCGGGGGTCGAGTTCGCTTTTGCGTGTATATCCCCTAAACGCGAACTCGACCCCCCGGCCCGGCGGCCAGACACACGGCGGCCCGAGGCAAGCGGCCAGACACGGCGGCCAGGGTCAGGTCCCGAGGGGGACGCGGGCCAGCCGCTCGTAGCGAGTCCCGCCGGGCCCCGGGTGCGAGCGCATCAGCGCGACCGAGGCGCCGGAGAAAGAAAGCCGGGATGGCCCGGGCAGGTCGAGCGCGCGGCCGCCGGCCCCGCCTGACCCGCCGGCCCGGCCGGCCCGGCCGAAGCGCCCGATGGTGACGTGGGCCAGGAACCGGCGCCGCTCGGGCTCATACCAGCCGCCCTGCTCGAGCGCCCGAGCCAGCTCGGACTGCAACCCGGCCAGGGCGCCGTCCCTGTCCTCGAGCGCCACGGCCAGGGCCCGGGGACGGCGCGGGGGAAGCCAGACCGGGGCACCGACCCGCAGCGCCACCGGGCCACGCCCGGCCAGCGCCGAGCAGACGCCGGTGATCGGCTCGATCTCCCCCACCGGCCGCGAGCCGAGAAAGCACAGCGTCACATGCAACCCGGCCGCTGCCAGGCGCCGCAGTCCCGGCACTTCGTTCAAGTGCTCATCGGCCCAGCGAGTCAGAACCGTCACCGCGTCGCTCGGGAGCTCGAGGGCAGTGAACAGCCGCGCCCGCTCGCCGGTGACAGAGCGGGGGCCGGTCACGAACCCGCGTCGCCCTCCCCCAGCAGCCAGCGGCGCAGCAGATGAAGCGCCACTGTCACCGAGCGATCGCGGATGTCGCTGCGCGAGCCGGGCATCCGCGCATTACGCGTGATCCGCCGGCCGTCCCCGCCGATGACCGAGATGCACACGGTCCCCACCGGCTTCTCCTCAGTTCCGCCGCCCGGACCGGCGATCCCGGTGACGCCGATGCCGATCTCGGCACCGAAGCGCCGCTGGGCGCCCGCCGCCAGGGCCTCGGCCACCTCGACCGATACGGCGCCCACACGCGCGATCAGCTCGGGATCGACGAAGGCGAGCTCGCTCTTGGCCCGGTTGGAGTACACCACCGCCCCGCCGAGGAAATAGGCCGAGGAGCCGGCCCGGTCGGTCAGGCGGGCCGAGAGCCCGCCGCCGGTGCAGGACTCCGCCACGGCCACGGTGTGACCCCCGCCGCCATCGAGCAAGAGGCCCGCCACCTGGTCGTCGATCGTGCTCCCGTCCTCGGAGAACAGCGTGTCGGCGTGGCGCTCGTGCAGGAAGCGCAGGAGGGCGTCGTACTGGGCCTGGGCGGGGGGCTCGAAGCGCGTGGCCACCTCGATCTCGCCCCGGCGCAGGCAGGTGGTGATCTCCAGCGGAGCCAGGTCCAGGCCGGCCGCCTCGGCGGCCCGCAGGGTGCTGGCGATCTCGGACTCGGGGATCCCGAACAGGCGCACGATCTCGCGCTCGTAGTTGGTCGCGCCGGCGATCGCCTCGGCAAACGCCGCCGTCTTGCGCGCGGCCTCCCACATGGCGTGCAGCTCGCGCGGTGGACCGGGCAGGACAACGACCGTTGGCCCGCTCCCCACGGCCGGCGGGACGACCAGCCCCGGTGCCGTGCCCACCGGATCTAGCACCGTGGCGCCCTCGGGGATCACCGCCTGCTTGCGGTTGGACTCGCGGATGGCCGCCTGGTCGAGCCCCCGCCAGCGCCTCATCAGCGGCTTGAGGATCTCGGCGATCCTGATCTCGAGCGCCGGGTCGAGAACCATTTCCCGGCCCGAGAACGAACCCACGATCTCCGCGGTCAGATCGTCGGCCGTCGGCCCTAGGCCGCCGCTGGTCACGATCAGGGCCATCCCGGCGTCGCGCATGTAGCGCAGTCCGGACAGCATGTCCTCGGGCCGGTCACCGACGATCTGGATCGTGGCCGCGTCGACGCCGACCTCGCGCAGCCGCTCTGACAGCCAGGGTCCGTTGCGGTCGGAGATGATTCCGGTGAGAACCTCGGTCCCCGTGACCAGGATGCCGGCGCGCGGAGGGCCGTCCCGGCGGGCGACGGCGCTCATGCGCAGCGCGGCTGCTGGGCGGCGGGAAGGGTGCGGTGCGATCCGGGGGAGAACTCGTAGCCGATCGCACCGGCCGAGGCTGACACGGGAACCCTGACGCCGTCGACCTTGAGCTGAACCGCATTGTTGCCCAGGGTGAGGAGGAGCTTGGCCGCCGTCTTGACGGGAATCGTCTGTCCCGGCGCGTAGATGAGTCCAGGGATCAGCCGCTTGCCCGTCCCGTCGACCAGGCACACGTAGACCTGACCGGTCGGGACCAGCTGGAGCTTGACCCGGGCTGGCTTCCGGGGCGTCCGGCGATGACCGAGCCCGGCCGCCCGCGGGTGGTGGTGGCCGCCGGTGGTGGCGTGGGTGCTCGGGGTGGTGTTGTTCTTCGACCCCGGGTTGCGGCCCACGAAGTAGAGCGCGGCCACGACTGCGATCAGCACGACGGCCACGGCCAGCCATGGCGGGACTCGCGGGCCGCGGGGCCCGCGATCACGGTCGCGGTCACGGCCCAGCGGCGCGATCGGACGCAGCTCATGGTCGCTCGGGGCCTCGTACTGGCGCTTGAAGTCATCGAGCAGTTGACGCGTGTCCAGGCCCAGGAAGTCGCCATAGGTGCGCAGGAAGCTCTTGACGTAGACCTCACCCGGGAGGAGATCCCACTCCTCGTTCTCGATCGCGCGGAGGTACTTGGCCCGGATCTTGGTTCGCACCTCGACCTCGTTGATGTCGATCTGGGCGCGCATGCGCGCCTCCCGCAGCCGGGGGCCTATATCTGCCATCGCGAGGAGAAGGCTACCGGCGTTGGCGCTCGCTAAAAGGCCCGCTGAGGTGAGCCTCGCCCGGGCCCACCTGGCCCGGGCTCACCTGGCCCGGGCTCACCTGGCCCGGGCTCACCTGGCCTGGGCTCACCTGGCTCGGGCTCACTGGCCCAGGGTCTCTGGCCCGGGGTCAGCGTTCGTCCTGGAGACCCGGGCCCGGCTCGGCCGGGTCGGATGGATCCAGGGCGGGCCCGGGGGAAGCTGCGGGCGGCGGCGGCGGCGACGCGGGCTCGGCCAGATGCGACAGGATCCGCGGAACGTCGGCCTCGGCGATCAGGACCTGACGGGGCTTGGAGCCCTCGTAGCCGGAGATGATCCCGCGGCGTTCGAGCATGTCGATCAAGCGCCCGGCCCGGGTGTAGCCCAGGCGCAGTCGGCGCTGGAGCATCGAGGTCGAGGCCGTGCCCATCTGGGCGACCAGAGCGATCGCCTCCTCGAGCAGCGGGTCCTCGTTGGCCGACAGCGCGTCATCATCGCCGGAGCCGTCGTCCTCGCTGACGACCTCCTCGAGCAGCTCGGCCTGGAATTCGGGCTCGCCCTGCTTGCGCCAGGCTTCGGTCAGATCGAGGATCTGGGCCTCGTCGATGTACGCCCCCTGGATGCGCTGCAACCTCGAGGAGCCCACAGGGGAGAAGAGCATGTCGCCCTGGCCGAGCAGAGACTCGGCCCCGCCGGCGTCGAGGATGACCCGGGAGTCGGTCTGGCTCGAGACAGCGAAGGCGATCCTCGAGGGAACGTTGGCCTTGATCATCCCGGTGATGACGTCCACCCGGGGGGACTGGGTGGCCAGGACGAGATGGATCCCGACCGCGCGGGCCTTCTGGGCCAGGCGGATGATCGAGTCCTCGACGTCCGCGGGAGCGACCATCATGAGGTCGGCGAGCTCGTCGATCACGCAGACGATGTAGGGCAGGGGCGGCTCGCCCCGCTTCTCCCGTGCCCGGTTGAGCTCCGGAAGCGAGCGGGTGCGGGCCAGGGACATGATCGAGTAGCGCTGCTCCATCTCCTTGACCAGGTTCTGCAGCGCGTTGGCGGCCATCCGGGGGCTGGTGATGACCGGCGTGAGCAGGTGCGGGATCGACTCGTAGTGGTTGAGCTCGACCTGCTTGGGATCTACCAGCACGAAGCGGACCTCGTGCGGCGTGGCCCGCAGCAGGATGCTCGAGAGCATCGTGTTCACACAGGCGGACTTGCCGGCGCCGGTCGTGCCGGCCACGAGCAGGTGGGGCATCTTGGCCAGGTCGGCGCCGATCGCCCGCCCGGCGATGTCCTTGCCCAGCCACACGGTGAGCGGGGACCAGTCCGGCGGCGGGTCCTGGAAGACATCGCCGAGATGGACGATGCGGCGACGGGCGTTGGGGACCTCCACTCCCACGGCCTGCTTGCCCGGGATCGGGGCCAGGATGCGGATGTCGGTCGCGGCCAGCGCATAGGCCAGGTCGTCCTTGAGCTGGGACACCTTGGCCACCTTGATCCCCGGAGCCAGACGGATCTCGTATCGGGTTATGTGGGGCCCGGTGACTCGGCCGATGACCGACGCGGCGATGCCGAAGTGCCCCAGGGTCTCGACCAGTGTACGGGCCACCTGTTCCTGCCCGGCCGTGTCGGGCCTCGCCGCCTCCCCGGTCGAGCGGGTCAGAAAGCGCGCGCCGGGGACCCGCCATTCGAATTCGGGGTCGTCGGTGATCACCGCGCGGTAGCGGCCCTGTGGGGTGAGGTGATCATCGGACCCCACGGGCCGGTGGGCCAGGTCTTCTGGGACCTCGGCGCCGGGCTCGACCGCGACGACCTCGTCCGCCTGATCAGCGGCCTGCGGCGCCTCGAGGTCGGCCAGCTCGGGCGCTGAATACTCCTCTCCGATGGGCGGCGCCTCCACGTGGGTCGCCCGGATGATGAGCTCGTTCGTGTCCGGGTCAGGCGCCGGGAACGCGACGCCGGCCAGCCCGGAGGACGCCTGCGCGGCGACGGTGGCCGGGCGGCGGGCCACGGTACCTCGCAGCTCCTCGGTCGAGCGTCGCAGCGCCCGGCTCGTCCCCACGACCCCGGCCCCGGTGAGGCGCAGGGCACCGGCCAGCGTGGCACCGCTGATCAGGATCACGCCGGCGATGAACAGGAACACGGCGAGGATGCTGGCTCCCAGGGTCGAGATCAGATGCGAGGCCAACCAGAGCTCGCTCTGGCCGACGACCCCCCCGCGGCTCTCGAAGCTGGCCGCGTGCCAGTACGCGCGGGCGGGCAGGGCACCGGGCCCGAGGCCCAGGGTGCCCGCGGCCAGGGCAAGGGTCAGGGCGCAGACCAGGCACACGACCCCGGTCCGGATCGGCCGGGCCGGCGGGCGGAGCTCGCGGCCGAGGATCAGCGCCCCGGCGGCAACCAGACCGGCAGGCACGGCGTAGCCGAGCGCCCCGAAGGCGAACCGGGTGGCGCGCACGGCTCCCCCTCCGAGCGCACCTCCGGCCCAGTGGGCATACGCCACCCCGCCCAGGAAGATCCCGATCGCGATCAGGGCCAGGGCCAGGATGTCCACGTGATGGGCCTCCAGGACGGGCCGGGGCAGCGTGGGACGGCTGGCCAGCAACGAACGCTGAGCCCGTTTCGGGGGTGACTTGCGGCGGGCCGGGGGCTTTCGGGCCTTCCCGGAGGCCGGCTTGCGCTTCTGGGCGGTGGGCATGTCCGATCTGAGGGCTTCGACGGGCAGCCGTGCCCTCCTGCTCTCGGGCGCGGGTGAAGAATCGTTGAAGCCTTCCCCCAGCCGCCCAAGGGGCCCGTACCATCTGCCCCACCTATGACCGAATACGAGCGACCACCCCGCGTGCTGGTCGTCGAGGACGACGATGCCATCGCCCAGGTCCTCAAGCGAAGCCTGCGCATGGAGGGGTATGAGGTCCGCGTGGCCGAGGATGGCGAGCTGGCTCTCGACCAGGCCCACGGCTTCCTGCCCGACCTGGTCGTGCTCGACCTCGGCCTGCCCGGCCTGGACGGGCTCGAGGTGGCCAAGCGGCTGCGCCACCAGGATGACGACGTCCCGATCCTCGTCCTGACCGCCCGCGACGCGGTCGAGTCCCGGGTCGAGGGCCTCGACGCCGGCGCCGACGACTACCTGGTCAAGCCGTTTGAGCGTCAGGAGCTGCTGGCCCGGCTGCGGGCGCTGCTCCGGCGCCGTCCCCCCCGCGGCCAGGCCAATCTGTCAGTGGGTGACCTGAAGCTGAACCCCGACACGCACGAGGTGGCGCGCGGTGAGCGGCCGGTCGAGCTGACCCAGAGGGAGTTCGAGCTCCTCGAATACCTGATGCGCAACGAGCGCATCGTCGTCTCGCGCCAGCGCCTCCTGGATGAGGTCTGGGGCTATGACCCGTTCTCGATGACGAACACGATTGAGGTGTTCGTCTCCAACCTCCGACGAAAGCTGGAAGCGGATGGGGAGCCTCGCCTCCTTCATACGATCCGCGGCGCGGGCTACGTACTCCGCGTATAGGTCGGTACCGATCCGCTGGCGCCTGGCCGGCGGATCCGCGGCGCTCACGTTCGTGATCCTGGCTGGCTTCGCCGCGATCGTCGGCACGCTGATCAACCGGCAGGTGCGAACTCAGTTCGCCGACCAGCAGAGCTTCGCCGTCGACAAGCTCTACAGCGAGATGAACGGCAAGCTCCGCTTCGTCCACAGCACCCACGTGGACTGCCAGCGGGCCAAGGTCTCGCTGGGCGACTACGCCACCGCTCAGCACGCCCAGATCCGCATCTTCGACTTCTCAGACGGATATCTGCTCTGCACCCAGTCGGAGATCAGCGGCGCCCCCAAGCCGGCCACCCCGGCGCTGTTCAGCACCGCGCCCGCGCAGGCCTCGGGAACCTTCGATTCGGGCGGCTATCGGGTCGTCCTGCGCCAGCTGAACCTCCAGCCCGAGGGAACAGCGACGCTGCTGTACGCCCTCCCCCTGTCCGACGTCGACCACACCGCGGCCGAGGTCCAGATCTTCCTGCTCGTGGGGGTGCTGGGCGGGACGGTGGCGGCGCTGATCGCCGGCCTGTTCGTCTCCGCGCGGGCCATGCGGCCGATCGTCGAATTGACCGACGCGGCGCGCGAGATCGAGCGGACGCGCGATGCCAGCGGCCAGATCCCCCACCCAGAGGCCGAGGACGAGATCGCCGAGCTCGCCCGCACGCTCGAGGGCATGCTCGGGGCGCTCGACGCCGCCCGCGGCCACACCCAGACGATGCTCGATCGCCAGCGGGAGTTCGTCGCCGATGCCTCGCATGAGCTCCGCACGCCGCTGACCAGCGTGCTGGCCAACCTCGAGCTGCTGACCGAGGAACTCGCCGGCGAGCAGGCCGAGACGGCTGAGGCGGCGCTGCGCTCGACCCGGCGCATGCGCCGGCTGGTCGGCGACCTGCTCCTGCTGGCTCGGGCCGATGCCCGCCGCGCGCCGCCGCGGCGGCCCACCGATCTGGCCGAGGTGGTGGTCGACGCTGCCTCAGAGCTCGGTCCGATGGCCGATCACCATGACCTTTCCATCGCGGCCACGCCCGCGGTGGTCGACGGGGTCCGCGACGACCTGCATCGCATGGCGCTGAACCTGCTCGAGAATGCAGTCCGCCACACTCCGCCCGGCACTTCGATCACCGCCACTACCGAGCTCGAGGACGGCGCCGCGGTACTGGTCGTCCAGGACGCCGGTCCGGGTATCCCGGGTGGGCTCGAGCAGCGGGTGTTCGAGCGCTTCGTGCGGGGCGGGCGCGACGGGGGCCGCGGCTCCGGCCTCGGCCTGGCCATCGTGCGCGCGGTCGCAGTGTCCCACGGCGGCACGGTGCAGGTGCAGCGACCCGAGTCGGGCACCGGTACCCGTTTCGTCATCCGGATCCCGGCCGCCGGCGGGACGCCAGCGGCCGGTGCGGGCGATCAGACCTCGACGACCACCGGGAGGACCATCGGCCGGCGGCGCAACCGGTCGTAGACGAACGCGGCCAAGTCGTCGTGCAGGGCCTCCTGGAGATGATCGATCTCGCGGGCGCCCTCCGCCGCCGACGCGCCCAGGGAACGCTCCACTTCTTCGCGGATGTCGGCCACCAAGCCGTCGGCCTGCTCGATGAACGGCACGCCGCGGAAGATCACCTCGGGCGGCGCGACCGACTCCCCGCTCTGCTCGGAGACCGTGGCCACGACGATGAAGATCCCGTCGGCCGAGAGCATCCGGCGGTCGCGCAAGGCCACGTCGGCCGGATCACCGATGTCCACCCCGTCGACGAAGATCATCCCCGCCTCCTCGGGCGGCCCGAAGCGCGCGCCGCGCTCATCGATGTCGAGCGGCAGGCCGTTCTCGCCCTGGAAGATCGAGTCCGGATCGATGCCCACCGCCTCGGCGATCTGAGAGTGCAGGCGGATGCGCTTGTGGTCGCCGTGGACGGGGAGCACGTAACGGGGCCGGACGAGGTTGAGCATCAGCTTGAGCTCCTCGACGTAGCCGTGCCCGGAGGCGTGGATCGGCGCTTCCCGGGGTGTGATGACGTCGCAGCCGATGTGGAACAGGCGGTCGACCGTCTCGTTGACCGCGCGCTCGTTGCCGGGGATCGGCGTGGCTGAGAAGACCACAGTGTCGCCGTCGCGCAGGGTGATCTGGCGATGGTCGTTGTAGGCCATGCGCCGCAGCGCCGAGAGCGGCTCGCCCTGGGATCCGGTCGAGATGACCACCACCTTGTGGTCGGGCCAGTCCTCGACCTCGTGGGGCTGAATGAGCAACCCGTCGGGGACCACAATGTGGCCCAGCGAGCGGCCGATATTGACGTTCTTGCGCATCGAACGGCCGACCAGGGCCACCTTGCGGCCCAGAGCCCCGGCCGCGTCGACGACCTGCTGGACACGATGGATGTTGGAGGCGAAGCTGGTCACGATGATGCGGCCCTCGGCCCGGCCGAAGACCTCCTCGAGGTGGGGGCCGACCTCGCGTTCGGAGGGCGAGAAGCCGGGTCGGTCGGCGTTGGTCGAATCCCCGCACAACAGCAGGACGCCCTCGGAGCCGAGCTCGGCCAGGCGGGCGACGTCGGCCGGGGGCCCGTCGACGGGCGTCTGGTCGAACTTGTAGTCGCCGGTGATGAGCACGGTGCCGAGCCCGGTGCGCAGGGCCACGGCGCAGGCGTCGGGGATCGAGTGGGTCATGTGCACGAGCTCGAGCCCGAACGGACCGAGCTCGACCTCCTCACCGGTGGCCACGTCCTCGAGCTGAACTTCGCGCAGGTTGTGCTCGTCGAGCTTTGAGCGGGCCATGGCGATGGTCAGCGGGGCGCCGTACACCGTCGGCGCCCGGTCGGCGCCGAGCTCGCGCAGGACCCACGGCAGGGCGCCCAGGTGATCCTCATGGCCGTGGGTGATGACGATCGCCTCGATGTCCTCGACGCGGTCGCGCAGGTAGGCGAAATCGGGCAGGACCAGGTCGATGCCCAGCATGTCGGTGGTGGGAAAGCGCAGGCCGGTGTCCACGACGACGATCCGGCCGGCGTACTCGACCACGGTCATGTTCTTGCCGATCTCGCCCAGCCCCCCGAGGGGCAGGACCCGCAACCGCTCGCTCACCGGTTCAGCGCTCGCCCGGGAAGAAGGTCATCCGGCGACGGCGAGCGCCCGGGAAGAAGGTCATCCGGCGGCGGCGCCCGCCTGAGAAGGTCATCCGGCGGCCACGGAGAGCAGGCCATGGCGTTCGAGCAGGGCCCGTATGACCGACCGCTCATCGGCGTCCAGCTCGACGTAGGGCAGGCGGGGGGCGCCGGCCCGCAGGCCGATCATCTCGAGCGCCGCCTTCAGGCTGCAGGCCAGTGGCGCGATGACCAGGTCGCGATAGACGTCCTGGAGGCCCTGATCTATTTCCCGCCGGCGCTCGGGCTCGTCGACCATGCGCCGCATCTCCTCGCCGAACAGATGACTGCCGGTGAGGACGCCGCCCGGCTCTCCGAGGTCGAGCACGTCGGCCAGCATGTCGTCGTTGCCGGCGTAGATCATCATCCCGTCGATCGGGGCCAGGTTGTCCGGGTTGGCCTGCTTGACGCCACAGACGTGCTCGAGCTGGCCCAGCTCGGCGATCAGGTCATTGGACATGTCGGCGCCTGTGCGCTGGGGGATGTTGTAAAGCAGGATCGGGAGCTCCGTGGCCGCGTTCACGCGCTCGAAGTGGGCCAGGATCCCCCGGCGGCTGGGACGGTTGTAGTACGGGTTGACCGACAGGAGCGCGTCGGGGGCGAGCTCAGTGGCCCGTTCGGTCAGCGAGACCGCGTGACGGGTGTCGTTGGAGCCGACGCCGGCCACGATCGTGCACCGGCCGCGCATCTCCTCAACGGCCAGAGCGATCATGGCCAGCTGCTCGTCATCGGTCAGCGTGGCCGCCTCCCCGGTCGTCCCGCAGATGACCAGGCCGTCAGAGCCGTGGTCGATCAGGTGGTGCATGAGCGCGACTGCCGCCTCCTCATCGACCCTCCCGTCGGGCCGGAAGGGCGTCACCATCGCGGTGAGGATCGTTCCCAGGGTGTCAGGCATCCGCGGCATTATCGCAGGGCATCAGGCCCCCGGTCAGGACGGGGGGCGCCGGCCCCAGCTCAGGACCGAGAGCGGGGCCATCACGCCGTGGGTCTCGTGCTCGGGTGCCGGTCCGATATGTGGCGCAGGCTTGGTCGGTTCAGACACACGTGGGTCACCCGAGCGCCCGCGACCGCCGGCGCTCAGGAGGCCCCGGTCCGAGGTCCGCTCGTACATCCGCCAGCGCTTGACGATCCGCCCCCCCATCGCCTCGAGCCCCCGGTTCATCGACGTGTTGACCTCGAGGATGAAGCTCGCCTCGCCGGTCTTCTGGCGGCTGTGGATGGCCGTGTCGAAGTGCTCCATGTAGATCGCCGCGGCCACCCCGGTGTGCTGGTACTCGGGCAGCACGCCGAGGAAGCCGACCCGGACCCGGTCGATGATCCGGCCCCGGTTCAGGTAGTGCCACCAGCCCAGCGGCAGGAGCCGTCCCTGCATCTTCTTGTAGACCTGATGGATGTCGGGGATCGTGATGGCCATCGCGATCGTCTGGCCGTCCTGCTCGGCGATCATGAACCAGTCGCGGCTGTAGACCAGCTGCAGGTCGATCGCGTAGGCGTCGAGATCGGCCTTCGAGTAGGGGACGAAGCCCCAGTTCTGCGACCAGGCGGCGTTGTAGACCTTGGCGAACTCATCCATCTCGCGCCGCAGGTGGCGCCGGGACATGCGGCGGATGGTGATGCCGTACTTCGTCCGGGCTCGCTCGGAGAGCCTCGGCAGCAGCGGGTTCATGTGCTCGCGGTCTGAGATCTCGAGCCCCCAGCCGTAGAGGTCCATGGCCTTGCTCAGCCCGACCTCCTCGCAGCGCTGGACGTAGTAGGGCGGGTTCCAGGCCTCCCGGATCAGCGGCTCGCGCTCGAAGCCCTCGAACAGGACACCGGCGTCGTCGTTGAGCTGGAAGCTCATCGGCCCGAGCATCGTCTCGGCGCCGCGGTTACGCAGCCACGCCTCGGCCGCGGTCAGGAGGGCGCGCAGGACCTCGGCGTCGTCCTCGAAGTCGAGGAAGCCGAACATGCCGGTCCGGCCGCCGTGAAACTCGTTGTAGGAGGAATCGATCTGCGCGCTGATCCGCCCGACCACGCGCCCTTCGCGCCGGGCCAGAAAGTACTCGGCCTCGCCGTGGCGGAAGAACGCGTTCAGCTTCCGGTTGAGGAACTGGTAGCGCTCGAGCTTGAGCGGCGGGATCCACGGGGTGGCGGTGTGCAGGCGGAACGGGAGCTCTACGAACCGGCGCAGGTCGCCCAGGCCCTTGACGGCGCTGACTTCGATCCCCATCGGCTCGGAACCGTAGCGGAGGACGCTATACATGGCTGCGTGCCGAGGACGTTCGCGACGTTTGCGGTCTGTGCTGTCTGTGCGGCCGGTTGCCTGCTGGCCGTCCTCGCCCCTGCCGCCCGGGCCGACTGGACGACCTACCACGCCGACTCAGCCCTGACCGGCGTTGACCACTCGAGCGGATCCGCGCTGCCGTTCACCCCGGCCTGGCACGTGTCCGGCCTGGCCGGCCCCGTCTGGGCCGAGCCGCTCGTGTTCGGTGGACTGGTGATCGTGGCCGGTGAGAACAACGACCTGTACGCGTTCGACCAGGCCACCGGCGCCCTGGCCTGGCACGTGAATCTCGGCGCGCCGGTTCCCTCCTCCGAGCTGCCCTGTGGGGACATCCAGCCCACCGTCGGGATCACCAGCACGCCGGTCATCGACCCGGCCACAGGGACCCTGTACGCGGTGGCCGACCGGGCCAGCGGGGCGTCGGCGAGCCACACCCTGTTCGCGCTCAGCGCCCGCACCGGCGAGGTCATCTTCTCGCGCAGCGTCGAGCCGCCTGGCGATATCCCCCTCAACCAGCTCCAGCGCGAGAGCCTGGCCCTGGACCGCGGCCGGGTGCTGGTCGGCTTCGGCGGCAACGACGGTGACTGCGCCCAGTACCGGGGGTACCTGATCAGTGCCCCCGCGGACAACAGCGGCGCCAACGACGTCTATGCGGTCCCCACGACACGCGAGGGCGCGATCTGGTCGGGGGGGGCGCGCCCGCGGTTGACAGCGCCGGCGACGTGTTCGTCCCCACCGGCAACGCCGCCGACGGGCCTGGGCAGCCCTTCGACCACGGCGACACCCTGGAGAAGCTCAGCCCCGCCGCCGCCGAGCTCGATTACTGGGCGCCGTCGACGTGGGCGCAGGACAGCGCGAGCGACGCCGACCTGGGCTCGGTCTCGCCCGAGCTCCTGTCCGGCAACCTCGTCTATCAGGGGGGCAAGAACGGCAACGGCTATCTCATCTCCACCACCAACATGGGGCACATCGGCGGCGAGCTGTTCAGCGCTCCCGTGTGTGACAGCTTCGGCGCCGACGCGTACGCAAACGGGATCCTCTACGTCGCCTGCGCCAGCGGCGTGCGCGCGCTGAACATCGACACAGTCAACCACCGGTTCGCCACGCGTTGGACGGGTCCGTCCGACGCCAACGGCCCGCCGATCATCGCCGGCGGCCTCGTCTGGGTGACAGCCACCGGGTCGGCCAGGCTCTACGGCCTGGATCCGCTGACCGGCGCGATTAGGGTCAACGAGCCGACGCCGGACATGGAGCACTTCGTCACCCCGTCGGCCTCGGACGGTCGCCTGTTCCTGGCCACGGGCACGACTTTGAACGCCTACACGATCGCCGCCCCGGTGAGCGCACCGCCGCCGCCGGCTCCCCCGCCCCCGCCCAAGCCCAAGCCCAAACCGCCGCCCACCTGTCGCGCGGCGGTGAGGCTGACCCTGAGCGTGCCCCGGCACCAGCGGATCATCAAGGTGAGCGTGTATCGCGCGCGCCATCGCCTCCTGACCCGCCGCGGGTCGCACCTGCGCCGGGTGTCGGTAGCGCACCTGGGCACCGGGTTGATAACGCTCCGAGTGGTCGAGACGCCTCGACCGGGGCGCCGCTTCACGCGGGTGGTCAGGGTGAGCCGCTGTCACCAGCTCGCGCCGCGGCGTCGACCGGCGTGAGGCCGCCGGCCCTCGACCACGTCCAGCTAGCCGCCCCACCGGGCTGTGAGACGGCGGCCCGGCGCTACTACGGGGAGCTCCTCGGCCTACCCGAGCTGGACAAGCCCGAGCCGCTGCGGTCCCGCGGCGGGGCCTGGTTCGCGCTCGGCGCCGGCCAGCAGCTGCACGTCGGCGTCGAGGCGGAGTTCGTGCCCGCGCGCAAGGCTCATCCCGCGCTGCGCGTCAGCGACGCGGGCGCGCTGCGGGCGCTGGCCGAGCGGTTGCGGGACGGCGGGGCGCCGGTCCGCTGGGACGACGAGCTCCCCGATGTCGGTCGCTTTTACACCGAGGACCCCTGGGGCAACCGGCTCGAGCTGCTGAGTCCCACGAACTAAGCGACGGGCGGACCAGACGCCCTCGGCCTCGGGTCAGGCGGCGGCGGACTGTGAGGTGTCGCGCTGCTCGCCCGAGCCCCGGTAGCGCGGGCCGCGGTAGGGGCCGGGCTTGGGGCGCGCGGTCCCTCCGGGGAAGGCCAGGCGGAGGATCGTCCGCTGGACCATCCCCAGCTGCTGGTGAAACGGCCCCGAGTTGTAGGGCAGGTCATAGCGCTCGCAGATCTCGCGCACCTTGGGGGCGATCTCCCCGTAGCGGGTCGAGGGCATGTCCGGGTAGAGATGGTGCTCGACCTGGTAGCCCAGGTTGCCGCTGATCACGTGGAACAGCGGGCTCCCGTCGATGTTGGCCGCGCCCAGGAGCTGGCGGACGTAGCGGCCGCCGCTGGTCTCGTTGTCGGTCTCCTCCTGGGTGAAGGTGTAGGTCTGGTCGGGGAAGTGACCGCAGAAGATGATCGCGTAGGACCAGACGTTGCGCATCAGGTTGGCCACCACGTTGGCGGTCAGGGTGCGCTTGAACGGCTCCCGGAACGAGCGCCGCGCGATCAGCTGGGAGAGCACGCTGTCGTCCCCGCCGCGGCGAGTGGTCTTGCGGATCGCCCGGCGAGCCTTGCGGCCCATCCCGCGGGTCGCGCGCTCGTCGCGCGCCTTGGCCGCCAGCACCCCGGCCTCGATGCCGGTCATGACCAAGCCGCTGATCAGCGGCCAGGCGATGTAGTCCTTGGTGATCTGGGCGCGGGCCTTGCCACCGATCCCCTTGAGCTCCTTGCGGACCTGCTTCATGTCCTTCTCGCCGGCCCGGATGGCGTCGAAGTCCAGGTCGTGCACGGCCACCCCCCACTCGAACTGCAGCGCCAGCAGCACGTTGTAGATCGGCTGCAGGAGGTAGAACGGATGCCACTTCTGAGCCGGGTCGACGCGCATGATCTCGTAGCCGAGGTCGCGGTCCTTGCCGATGATGTTGGTGTAGGTGTGGTGGATGAAGTTGTGCGAGTGACGCCAGGCCTCGGCGGTCGAGGCGGTGTCCCAATCCCAGGCGCGGGAGTTGATGACGGGATCGTTCATCCAGTCCCACTGGCCGTGCATGACGTTGTGGCCGATCTCCATGTTCTCGAGGATCTTGGCCATCCCCAGGGTCGCCGCCCCCAGCCCCCACGGCAACCGCCAGCGGGAGAAGATGAGCTCGGCGCGGCCGAGCAGGGCCAGCTGGCGCTGCAGCGCGATCATCGAGCGGATGTACGTCGCATCTCGATCCCCGAGGTCGGCCTTGACCTGCTCGTGCAGCTCGTCGAATTCCTTGCCGATGGCCTCGATCTGCTCCGGGGTCAGCCGGTGCAGCGGGTTCTCAGACTCAGTGGGCGACCGCGGCGGCGGGGCCGTGACCATTCTGGGTGGCGGTGGTCATGCTTCCTCCTCGGGATTGAAGTCTCGGTGCTTCACAGCTTGATCTCGATCGGTCCTTCGGGAGCGTTGATGCACGTCTGAATCGTCTCCCCCTCCTGGCCCGAGACCTTGCCCGTGCGCAGGTCCCGCACCCGGCCGGAGCGCAGCTCACAGACGCAGGTGTGGCAGATGCCTTCACGGCAGCCGTAGGGAAGGTCCAGGCCGATCTCCTCGCCGGCGACGAGGATCGGCACCTTGCCGTCTGACTCGGCCTCCTGGTCGGAGTCGAGGAACTTGATCGTCCCCCCTTCTCCCTCGCCGGCCTCGCCCAAGCCGAGCTTGGGCTGGAAGCGCTCCAGGTTGAGCTTGTCCTCCAGGTCAGCCTGCTTGTAGTGCTCGGTGAAGGCATCGAGCATGTCCGGCGGCCCGGAGATGTAGGCCAGGCGCTCGCGCCAGTCGGGGCACAGCTTCTCCAGGTCCTTGGGTCCCATGCGTCCGTTCTCGGCCGTGAGCTGCTCGTGGAGGTGGAACTGCGGGTGGCGGCGCTCCAGCTCGCGCAACTCGGCGCCGAAGATCACCTCATCGGTCTTGCGGGCGGAGTGCAGCAGCACGGCGTCATCGAGCTCTCCGGCCTGGTCTAGGTGACGGAGCATGCTCATGATCGGGGTGATGCCGCTGCCCGCGCTGATGAACAGGAGCTTGGGCGGGAGCTGGTCGGGGAGCAGGAACTCGCCCTCCACCCCACCCAGCGAGACGATCGTGCCCGGACGCCCGCGGCGGACCAGGTAGGGGGAGACCTTCCCCTCGTCGACGTTCTTGACCGTGATGCTGATCAGTCCGTCCGGTCGGCGGGGGTCGGAGGTCAGCGAGTAGGCCCGCCAGTGCCGCACCCCCTGGATGTCGAGTCCGATGCGCAGGTACTGGCCCGGCTCGTGCCCGCCCCAGCGATAGCCGGGCTTGATCAGCACGGTGGCGGCGTCCGGGGTCTCCGGCTCGATCCGCTCGATCCGGCCGCGCAGTTCGCGCGTGGACCACAGTGGATTGATCAGCTCCAGGTAGTCGTCGATGAGCAGCGGAGAGCTCAGCGCGGCGAGCGCGTCGAGGACCCGGCGCTGGACCGGGTGAACATTGGGTCTGGCTCCTCTCTCCGGCATCGGACCCTCTCTACTCGAAAGTAATATCCGCTGAGGTAGATTTGTACACGATTTGTCCTCGCGTGAGGCTTCAGCCTACGACGAGTTCTCTCGTCGCCCTGCACGCCGGGCGGGTACTCGAGGGGTGCCCCGCTCGGTCCGCGAACCGCTGATCCTGGCCGTCGCCGGCCAGGTCTTCGCCCACGATGGCTACGAGCGGGCGTCCATGGACCGGATCGCCGATCTGGCCGGCGTGTCCAAGCCGATGCTGTACGCGTATTTCGGCTCCAAGGAAGGGCTGTACGTGGCCTACATCGAGCGTACGGGCGGCGACCTGGTCCAGCGCCTGGTCGGCGCCGACGAGGCCGAGAGCCCGGGACTGGCCAGGCTGCGCGGGGTGATCGGGGAATTCCTGGCCTTCGTCGAGGAGCATCGTGACGGCTGGACGGTGCTGTTCCGCGAGCTGAACGCCAGCCGTCCGCTGGCCGAACGCGTGGCCCTGCTGCGCAAGCAGATCGTGGTCGAGGTGCGCCGCATGCTCGAGGGCGACCCCGCCTCTGGCACGCCCGGCCTGCTGCCGCCGGCCTCCGAAGGAGTGGCCGAGGCGATCGTCGGGGCCGGCGAGGCGCTGGCCAACTGGTGGCTGAAGAAGCCCGACGTGGCCCGCGACGAGATCGCCGACTGGTACGTGGGCCTGGCCCGCGCGGCCATCACCGCGGCCACGCACCCATCTGAGCGCCAGCACGGGTGATCCCGCCCCGGGACGACGCCTCCGGGTACTAGAGCAGGTGCTCGAGCCCGATGAGCGGGGACTCGGTCAGCTGACCCACGCGGCGGACGGCCAGGAGCACCCCGGGCATGAACGACTCCCGGTCGATCGAGTCATGGCGGATGCTCAGGGTCTGCCCGACGTCGCCCAGGATGACCTCCTGGTGGGCGACCAGTCCGGGTAGCCGGACCGAGTGGACCGGCACCGTGTACCCGTCCTGGGCCCGGGCGGCCTCCATCAGCGCGGCCGTGCGGGCCGCCGTCCCGCTCGGCTTGTCGAGTTTGCCGTCATGGTGGAGCTCGACGATCTCCGCGGCCTGCATGTGCCGGGCGGCCTGGGCGGCGAACTGCATCATGAGGACCGCGCCGATGGCGAAGTTCGGGGCCACGAACACGTTGCCGGGCGCGTCGGTGAGCTCCTGGAGGGCGGCGGCGTCAAAGCCGGTCGTCCCGATCACCACGTGCACGCCGGCGCTCGCCGCCCGGCGGGCGTTCTCGAGCGCCGTGCCCGGGACGGTGAAGTCGACCAGCACCTCGGGTCGCGACTCGAGCGCCTGGGCGACGCTCGTCTCGAGCGCCGGGTCGGCCCGGGCCACCAGCTCCATGTCGGCCGCACCTTCAATCGCCACGCACACCGTCTGGCCCATCCGGCCCGCCGCGCCAGCGACGGCCACCCGGATCACTGGTCCACTGCCCGGCAACTACGGCTCACTAGGCGCTCGAGGCCAGTGCGGGAACCAGGCCGGCGATCGCCTCCTGGAAGCGCTCCTCGTCGGGGCCGATCCCGGCTGCCGAGAGACGTTCGGGCAGCCACAGCTCCTCGGTCAGCTCGAGCAGGTCCTGCTGGCTGACCGCATCGATGCGGGCCACGACCTCGTCGATCGGCATCAGAGGCGCGCCGGCCAGGATCTCCGAGCCGAGGCGGTTCATCCGCGCGCCGGTCGACTCGAGGGCCAGGACCACGCGGCCCTTCAGGTTCTCCTTGGCCCGGGCCAGCTCGTCGGCCGTGGCCGGGTCCTTGACGCAGCGGCGGAGCTCGGTCCCGACCACCGACATGGCCGAGATCAGGTTCTCGGCCCGGGTGCCGACGTACAGGCCGACCTGGCCGGTGTCCTGATACGAGCTGACGAACGAGTACACGGAGTAGGCCAGGCCCCGACGCTCCCGGACCTCCTGGAAGAGCCGGGAGGACGAGGTGCCGCCGAAGATCGTGTCGAGGACCCGCAGGGCGAAGCGCCTGTCGTCGTGCCGGGAGGGCCCCACCCCGCCGAGGCAGACATGGAACTGCTCGGTGTCCTTGCGCTCGAAGCGGCGTCCGGGCGACCCGGGCAGGCGAAGCGGACGGCTGAGGGTCTCGGGGACGGCGTCGCGCCCCAACGCGGGCACGCGCTCGGCGGCCAGCGCGACCAGCGCGTCGTGATCGACGGCCCCGGCCGCGGCGATGACCACGTTGCCCGGCGTGTAGCGGAGCCGGTGAAACTCCTGGATCCGTGGCACCGGAGTGCCCGAGATAACCTGCGCGGTGCCGATGATGGCCCGGCCGAGGGGGTCCGAGCCGTAGGTGGCCTCCCCGAGCAGGTCGAACACCTTCTCCTGGGGGTCGTCCTCGTACATGGCGATCTCCTCGAGGATCACCTCACGCTCTGAGTCGATGTCGCGCAGCGTGGGCCGAAAGACCATGTCGGCCATCACGTCGAACGCCTCGGGCAGATGCTCGTCGATCACGCGGGCGAAGACCGAGGTCGTCTCCTTGCCGGTGCCGGCGTTGAGCTCGGCCCCCATGGCGTCGAAGATCTGGTCGATCTGCAGCGACTCGTACTTCGGCGTGCCCTTGAACAGCAGATGCTCGAGCAGGTGGGACAGACCCGCCTGCTCGTCTGACTCGTGGCGCGACCCGGTCCCGACCCAGAAGCCGAGCGACACGGACCGGACGGAGGGCATGGCCTCCGTCACGATCCGGACGCCCGACTCGAGCGTCGTCAGGCGATGGTCTTCACGCACGCTCGGGGCTAGGAGCGGGGGCGATCAGGGTCGCGGTCGCGGTCGCGAACCCGGCCGCGGTCCCGGTCTCGGTCGCCACGGCCGCCGCGGTCACGACCGCCGCGGTCACGGTCGCGGTCCCCGCCTCGCGGCGGGCGGTCGCGGCGCTGGCCGCCGTTCTCAGCCGCGGCGATGGCCGGCAGCTCCTCGGCGTTCTTGCCCTGGATCTCCGGATCCTCGGCCAGCCGCAGGCCGATCCGTCCGCGCTCGCGGTCGACCTCGACCACCTTGACGGCGATCTCGTCACCCTTGTTGAGCACCTCCTCGACGGTGTCGATGCGCCGCCCGGGGGCGACGTTGGAGATGTGGAGCAGACCGTCGGTGCCCTTGGCCAGCTCGACGAAGGCGCCGAAGGTGGTCGTCTTGACCACCTTGCCGGTGAACTCGTCGCCGACCTCGACCTCCTTGGTCATTGAGCGGATCCGGTCGACGAGCGCGTCGCCGAGTTCGCGGTTGGAGGCGTAGACCAGGACCTGGCCCTCGTCGTTGACGTCGATCTGGGACTCGAACTCCTCCTGCAGGGCCCGGATCGTCTCGCCGCCCTTGCCGATCAGCAGGCCGATCTTCTCGGGGTCGATCTTGACCGAGGAGATCCCCGGGGCGTAGCGGGACAGCTCGGCGCGCGGAGCGTCGATGACCCCGGTCATCTCGCCCGAGGATGAACTCCCGAGCCACCTTGGCCTGGGCCAGGGCGTCGCGCATGATCTCGAAGGTCACGCCGGTGATCTTGATGTCCATCTGCAGGGCGGTGATCCCGTCCTTGGTGCCGGCGACCTTGAAGTCCATGTCGCCGAGGTGGTCCTCGACGCCGGCGATGTCGGTGAGGATGACGTAGTCATCGCCCTCCTTGATCAGGCCCATGGCGATCCCGGCCACCGGCGCGCTTGATCGGCACGCCGGCGGCCAGCAGCGACAGGGTCGAGCCGCACACCGAGGCCATCGAGGAGGAGCCGTTTGACTCGAGGATGTCCGAGACCACGCGGATCGTGTAGGGGAAGTCCTCCTGTGAGGGGATCATCGGGACCAGCGCGCGCTCGGCCAGCGCGCCGTGACCGATGTCCCGCCGCTTGGGACCGCGCATGAAGCCCGCCTCCCCGACCGAGAAGGGCGGGAAGTTGTAGTGATGGAAGTAGCGCTTGGTCGTCTCCAGCCCGAGCGTGTCCAGGCGCATCTCCTCCCGCGTGGTGCCCAGGGCGACGACCGAGAAGGCCTGCGTCTGGCCGCGGGTGAACAGCGCCGAACCGTGCGTGCGTGGAGCGATGTCGACCTCGATCGAGATCGGACGGATCTCGTCCGTGCCGCGGCCGTCGGGCCGCTTCTTTTCGACGGCGATGCGCTCGCGGATCAGCGTCTTCTCGAGCTTGTCGAAGGCGCGCTGGGCGTTGGACCGGTACTCGGCGTAGGTCTCGGAGTCGGGATCGCCCGAGTACTGCTCGAGGATCTGCTCCTCGACGGCCTTGGTGGCGTCCTGGCGCTCGAGCTTGTCCTCGACCTGAGTGGCGGCGTCGAGCGCCGCCCCGTGCGAGCCCTTGATCTGCTCGTAGAGCTCGGCGTGGACCTCGGGCACCTCGACCTCGACCTTGGCCTTGCCGGCCTGCTCGGCCAGCTCGCGCTGGGCGGCGCAGAGCTTGCGGATGTTCTCGTGCGCGATGTCCAGCGCGTCGAGGATCTCGGCCTCGGGGATCTCGTTGGCTCCCGCCTCGACCATCAGGATGGCGTCCTCGGTGCCGGCCACGATCAGATCGAGATCGGTGCCCTCGAGCAGCGCCTCCTCGTCGGGATTGACGACGAAGTTGCCGTCGATCTTGCCGATCCGCACCGCGCCCACCGGGCTCGGGAAGGGCACGTCGGAGACCATCAGCGCCGCCGAGGCGCCGTTCATGGCCAGCATGTCGTACGGGTTGACGTGGTCGACCGACATCGGCAGGGCGACCAGCTGGGTCTCATAGCGCCAGCCCTTGGGGAACAGCGGCCGGATCGGCCGGTCGATCAGGCGGGCGGTCAGGGTGGCCTTCTCCCCCGCGCGGCCCTCGCGCTTGAAGAATGAGCCGGGGATCTTCCCGGCCGCGTACATCCGCTCCTCGACGTCGACCGTGAGGGGCAGGAAGTCGACCTCGCGCAGATTGCCGCGGGTCGCGGTACAGAGGACCATCGTGTCGCCCGAACGGACGACGACGGCGCCGGAGGCCTGCTTGGCCAGCTTGCCGGTCTCGAACGAGATCTCTTTGCCCTCGATCTCGACGGAGACGCGCTTGACGGCGTCAGACATATTGAATTCCCTTCTTCCTCCGCCCTTCGGTCGGCGGAGCGCTTCGTTTCTCTTTTCGTTCCGAACCCGGCTGATGCTAGCGGGTGATGCGGCGCTCGGCGGTCGGGAGGGGCGGTCGATCCGGGTATCGCGAGCCGTTACGCAGATCGACCACCTCGCGCGCATGCGCAGCCAGAGCGCTACTCGCCGCGGCTAACCGGACCGCATGGTCCGCTTGTGCTACGGTAAGCGGACCGCCTGGTCCAGTTTACCGCCTACGCCCCTGAGGAGCACGCATGAGCGCAACCGTGATCGAATCCCCGCCGCCGTCCGCCCGCCGGGTCAACCCGTGGCTGGTGCTGGTCATCGCCTGCCTGGCCCAGTTCATGGTCGTGCTCGACGCCACGGTGGTCAACATCGCGCTGCCGTCGGTGCAGCGTGGCCTGCACTTCTCGGCCGCCAACCTGCAGTGGGTGGTCAACGGCTACACGCTGATCTTCGGCGGCTTCCTGCTCCTGGGCGGGCGTGCCGCCGACCTGCTGGGACGCAAGCGCCTGTTCGTCGCCGGCGTGATCCTCTTCTCCGCCGCCTCGCTGCTGAACGGGGTCGCCCAGTCCTCCGGGATGCTGATCGTCGGCCGCGGGCTCCAGGGCCTGGGCGGCGCGCTCGTCTCCCCGGCCGCCCTGTCGATCGTCACGACCACGTTCTCGGACGGCGAGCAGCGCACCAAGGCGCTGGGCGTGTGGAGCGCGATCGCCGCCGGCGGCGCCGCCGTCGGCCTGCTGGTCGGCGGGGTGCTCACCGATCTCGCCTCCTGGCGCTGGGTCTTCTTCGTCAACGTCCCGGTGGGGATCGCCACCGTCGCCCTGGCCGCCCGCTACGTCACCGAGTCCCGGGCCGAGGTCGAGCATCGCTCCTACGACGTCGCCGGCGCGTTCAGCGTCACCGCTGGGCTCGTCGTCCTGGTCTACGCGATCGTCAAGGCCCAGGCCTACGGCTGGGGGTCGGCGCGAACGCTCGGCCTCGGTGCGGTCGCGCTCGCCCTGCTCGCCGCCTTCGTGGCCATCGAGAACCGCAGCAAGGCACCGCTGATGCGGCTGAGCATCTTCCGCATCCGCACGCTCGCCGTGGCCGACACCGCGCTCCTGCTCGTCGCCTCGGCCATGTTCGGCATGTTCTTCTTCGCCTCCCTCTACGTGCAGGAGATCCTCGGCTACAGCCCGCTGCGCGCCGGTCTGGCCTTTCTCCCCGTCAGCGCTGGGATCATCGTCGGGGCCGGCCTGGCCCAGCAGCTGATCAAGCGCCTGGGTGTCCGCAACGTGTCGATCGCCGGCATCACCCTGGCCACGGCGGGGATGCTGGTCCTGACCCAGCTGCCCGTCCACGGCAGCTACGCCGGGGACCTGCTTGTCGGACTGCTGCCGATGAGCATCGGCATGGGGCTGACCTTCGTGCCCATCACCCTGCTCGGCACGAGCGGAGTCCGGGGGGAGGACGCCGGTCTGGCCTCGGGTCTGTTCAACACCGCTCAACAGGTGGGCGGCTCGCTCGGACTGGCCATCCTGGCCTCGCTGGCGGCCAGCCAGACCAGCAGCCTGCTGCACGGTCCGGCCAGCCCCGGTCACCTGGCCGCCCGCGTGTCCGGCTACCACGTGGCCTTCCTGACCGCGGCGATCATGCTCGCCGCCGGCGCCGCCCTGATGGCCTTCGTGCTGCGCAAGTCGCATACCCGGGCGATCGAGCTCGAGCTCGCCCGGGGCGAAGGTGCCGCCCTGCCGGCGGTCTAGGGTCCGCACCCGGCCGCGCGATGGAGGACAATCTCGACACGATGGAGGAGCGCAGACCGCTGCGGGCCGACGCCGAGCGCAACCGGCGGGCCCTGATTGACTCGGCCACGGCCATCTTCTGCGAGCGCGGGCTCGAGGTCGGGGTGTCGGAAATAGCCGACCGGGCCGGGGTCGGGCGGGGAACGCTGTTTCGCAATTTCCGCTCCAAGGAGCAGCTGATCGCCGCCGTCGTCGTCGCGCGTATCCGCGAGTCGGTGGAGCGGGGCCAGGCCCTGCTCGACGCCCCGGACGCCGGGGAGGCCCTGTTCGGCCTGATCGACCAGGCCGTCGGCCGCAGCCAGGCCGACCGCGCCCTGTTCGACGCCCTCGACGACATCTGGCTGGCCAACGACGAGATCCGCGCGGCGCACGGTGAGCTTGTCGGCGTGCTCGACCAGCTCGTCTGCCGGGCTCAGGCCGCTGGCGTGGTCAGACCCGACGTGAGCGCGGTGGACGTGCTGATGATGGTCAAGGGGGTGTGCGAGTCCAGCCGCTCCTTCCAGCATCTCGACCCCTCCGTCTCGGGCCGCCAGCTCGATCTGGTCTGGGCGGCGATCGCCGCTCCCGGCGCGCAGCGCGCGCTGCGGGGTCAGGCCCCGTCGGTCGCGGCCCTCGAGCAGCCGGGTCAGGCCGAGCCGGCCGCCGCCCAGTCCGCCGCGCCGCGCGCCCCCCAGCCCGCCGCGCCAGCCGCCCCGCAGCCCGCCGCGCCGGCCGCCAAGCTCACCGTCTGAGCGCGCGCTCGAGCGCCTCGGCGCTGATCGGCTGCGCCCGGCCGTCGGCGAACCGGAACAGGGTTGGTGTGGTGACGACCCCGGCCCGCACGCCGGAGCGAAAGTCGCGCATCACCCGCTCGGTCACCGCCGAACTGCGGCGGTCGGCCTCGAACCGCTCGAGGTCCAGGCCGAGCTCGCCCGCCCGAGACCATAGATGCGGGTCCTCGAGCCGAGCCTGAGCGTCGAACAGCGAGTCGTGCATGGCCCAGAAGCGGTCCTGGGCACCCGCCGCCTCGGCCGCTGCGGCTGCCGCCCAGGCCCGGGGATGGCTTGAGCGCACCGGGAAGTGACGGAACAGGAGGCGGACCGGCAGGGCGCGCAGCCGCTCATGCAGCGCGGCACAGAACGGACACTCGTAGTCGGCGTACTCGACGACCAGCAGCGCGTCGGCCGGCCCGCGGAGGTGATCATCGGCTCCAGGCTCGGGGAGCGGAGCCGAGCCGAGCGGCTGGCTCACCTTCAGGCGTCGAGCGCGTCGAAGATCAGGTTGGCCCCGGGGAGGTCCCCGGGCGAGGGGGCCTGATAGCTCCAACGCACGACCGCATCTGGCCCGGTGATGATCAGTGCCCGCTGGGGAAAGCCGCCCGGGTGAAGGACGCCGAGGGCTCGGCACGCCGCCCCCTTGGGCTCGAAGTCCGAGAGCTGCTCGATGCTGACCCCGAGCTGCTCACGGAAGGCGGTCTGGGAGTAGACCGCGTCGCAGGAGACGCCGTACATCACGGCGCCGCGCTCGGCCAGGTCGCCGAGCACCTCCTGATAGAGGTTCAGCTGATCGGTGCAGACCGGGCTGAAGGCGAACGGGTAGAAGACCAGGACCGTCGTCCGGCCCTCCAGGTCTGCGCGGGTGAAGTCGCTGCCGTCACCGCGTTTCAGGGTGAGCTCGGGGACGGGCTCCCCGGCCGCGATCACCGCCGCAGGCCGAGCTCGCGGATCAGGGCGCGGTAGCGCTCGAGATCGCTCGCCTGCAGGTACTTCAGGAACCGGCGCCGGCGTCCGACCAGCATCAGCAGGCCGCGGCGCGAGTGATGGTCCTTGCCGTGCGCGCGCAGGTGCTCGGTCAGCTCGTTGATCCGCTCGGTCAGCAGCGCCACCTGGACCTCGGTCTTCCCGGTGTCGGTGGGGCTCTCGCCGAACTTGGCCACCAGCTCGGCCTTGCGTTCCTGGGTCATGGTCATGCGGCCGGTGAGGCTAGCAGAGCCTACGGGCCGCTCAACGGCACAGGGCCCGGGTTTGCTCGACGTCCCGGTGCATCTGCGCCACCAGGGCCTCGACGGAATCGAACCGGCGCTCGCCGCGCAGCCGCTCGAGGAACTCGATCGTCAGCTGCCGCCCGTAGAGATCGACGTCTTGATCCAGTATGAAGGCCTCGATGAGGACCGAGCGACCGGTCCCGAAGGTCGGCCTCACCCCCACGCTCACCGCCGCGCAGTCACCGCCGGCGCGGGCGGCGTAGACGCCGTGTCCCGGGCAGACCAGGGACTCGTCCGGGATCAGGTTGGCCGTCGGGAAGCCGAGCGCCCGCCCCCGCCGGTCCCCGGTCACCACCTCGCCCCGCAGCGTGAACGGGGAGCCGAGAAAGCGGGTGGCATGGCCGACCTCGCCGGCCAGGATGAGCGCCCGGATGTGGCTCGAGGAGACGATTTCCCCATCCACCTCGACCATCTCGACGATTCGGGTCTCGAAGCGCGAGTCGGCGGCCAGCATCGCGGGATCTCCTCCCGCCCGGTGGCCGAAGCGAAAGTTCTCCCCCACCGAGACGTGACCGGCCTGCAGCCGCGAGACGAGGATCTCGTCGATGAACTCCTGGGCGCTGCGCGCGGCGAAGGCCCGGTCAAACGGGATCACCACCAGCTCCTCGACACCGAGCGCGCCGATCAGCTCAGCCTTGACCTCGAGGCTGGTCAGCAACTTGGGCGCCGCCTCGGGGCGGATCACCGCCATCGGATGGGGCTCGAAGGTGAGAACGGTGTCGCTGCCCGCGATGACCTGCCGATGGCCGAGGTGGACCCCGTCGAATTCCCCCACGGCGACCCGGCGGGGGCGCGGCACGACCTCGTCGAGGCGGGTGATCTGCATGCGCGGGAAGCCTAGGGCGTCGGGCCGGTGGCGGTCCGGTCCCTCAGCGCAGGCCCACGAAGGGCTTCAGGGTCCCCGGCTGCGCACCCGGGCGAGCCAGCGCGATGAGCCCGTCCTGATCGAGCATCCGGACGATGGCCTCGGGGTCGAGCTTGGTCTCCGGAGCCTCGACGGCCACGCCATGCCCGGCCTGGCGCGCCCGGTCGGGGTCCAGGCGGACGGCGGGCAGGAAGTCGAGCGCGTCGGCCAGGGGCACGGTGCCCTCGGGCGCGGTGCCCTCGGGTCCGGTGCTCTCGGGTCCGGCGTCGGCCACCTCGAAGCGGCCGATCCGGGTGCGCCGGAGCTCCTCGCAGTAGGCATCGCCCAGCGCGGCGATCAGGCTTCGGACGTAGGTGCCCGAGGAGCACTCGATGAGAAAGCCCCGGCGCGGACCATCGTGCCAGCGCTCCTGGAAGCGATGGACCTCGACCTCGCGCTCGGCCAGTTCGACCGCCTGGCCCGCGCGGGCGAGGCGATAGGCGCGCTGGCCGCCGACCTTGACCGCCGAATAGGCCGGCGGCCGCTGGCGGATGCGACCGGTGGGCAGCACCAGCCGCCCGTCGGGGACGGTGCCCGTCTCGGTGATCTCCCCGTCGGGGTCCTCGGTGCTCGAGACGGCGCCGAAGCGCGCCACCGCCTCATAGGTCTTGGGCAGCGCCATCAGGAACCGCTGCACCCGGGTGGCCCGGCCGACCAGGACGAGCAGGAGCCCGGTGGCGAACGGGTCAAGCGTGCCGGCGTGACCGACCTTGGTCTTGCCCGGCAGCGTGCGGCGCACGCGGGCGACCACGTCGTGGGAGGTGATCCCGGCGGGCTTGTCGTACAGCAGCACGTAGTCGCTCAGGGCGGGCAACGCGCAACCCATCCGGCTACTTGGGAGATAAGCGTCGCCAGGCGAGAAAAATCTCCCACGCGGGCGCGAGCGAGCCGGCTCAGAGCTGGTCGGCCAGCTGCGAGCGCAGGAAGCCGACCAGTTCCTCGTCTGAGAGCGCGGTGGTAAACCCGGCGGCCTGGCGGTGTCCGCCTCCGCCCTGGGCCCGGGCGATGGCCGAGACGTCGACGCGATCGTCGCCGGCCCGCAGGGAGACCTTGCGCGAGCCGGCCTGGCCGTCGCCCATCCGGTCGCGGATGAGGGCGGCCACGGCGGTGCCCTCCACGGCGCGGAGATGATCGATCACGCCCTCGGAGTAGCTCTCCTCGGCGCCCGACTCGCGGAAATCGCTGGCGCTCAGCGCGGTGATGGTCAGCCGCCCGTCGTCATAGCGCTCGATGTTGGCCAGCCCGCGGGCCAGCAGAGCCAGCTTGCCGTAGGGCAAGCCCTCGTAGATCCGCCGGTACACGTCCTGGACGTCGACGCCGGCCTCGATCAGGTCGGCGGCCATCAGATGGGCCCGGCGGCCGGTGTTCTCGTACATGAAGCGGCCGGTGTCGGTGATCAGCCCGACGTAGAGGGCTTCGGCCACGGTCAGGGTGGGCTCGACGCCCAGCGCCACCATCAGGTCCCAGACGATCTCGGCCGTGCACGAGGCCTCGGGAGCAATCAGGTTGACCGTACCGAAGCGGGTGTTGTCGTGATGATGGTCGATGTTGAGGACGTGGGTGGGATCCGGTCCGCCCGGCCGGAAGGCCTCGGCCGGGTTGCGGTCGAGGTTGCCGCAGTCCAGGAACACCACCGTGCGCTCGTCGAGATCGGCCGGGGGCTCGGAAACCAGGCCCTCGAGCGGGAAGAACTGGTACTCCTCGGGCAGGGGCAGGTCGCCCCGGGAGATGAACATCAGGCTGTCCTTGCCCAGCGCGGCCAGGATGCCCTGCATGGCCACCAGCGAGCCGATCGCGTCGCCGTCCGGGTTCTCGTGGGTGATGACGATCAGCTTCGCCGCCTCGCTCAGCTCGGTCAGGATCAGCTCGCGATCGGAGCGATGACCGTTACTGGTCATCCCGCCCCGCGCTCGGTTCGGCCTCGGTGTGGAGCAGCTCGTTGATGCGCATCCCGCGGTCCACTGACTCGTCGTACTCGAAGCTCAGCTCCGGGGTGTGCTTGAGGGTCAGCTCCGAGGCCAGCCGACGCTGCAGGAAGCCGTGCGCCGAGCGCAGTCCCTCCATGCTCTCGGCCCGGGCTACGTCGTCGCCGAGGACGCTCACGTAGACGCGAGCATGGCGCAGATCAGGGCTGGTCTTAACTCCGGTGACGGTCACGAATCCCACGCGTGGATCTTTGAGATCGCTGGCTATCGCGCCTGAGAGGACGGCTCTCATCGCCTCATCCACCCGCCGCATGCGGCCACCGCGCATGCTAGTGGCTCGCAGACGGTCGTTCGGATTTCGGGGTCATCCGGCCAGGTCCTCCACCGACGCAGTCAGCCGGCTGACACGCGCGCCCTCCGGGCAGCGCGCGAGCACCCAACGCTCGAGCTCGTCACCAGCGGCCCGGAGACGGTGAAGGCTGCCCCCGGTGAGGGCCGCGGTCAGGGTGGCGCGCTGCCAGTGGTCCTGATGGTCGGTCTCGGCCACCGCCGCGCCAAGGCGGGTGCGAAGCTGGGCCTTGATCGATGAGACTTCTTTGCGCTTGCCCTTCAGGTCGTGCACGTCGGGGAAATGCAGCTCGATCACGAACACCTCCACGAAACCGCCGCGGAGCGCCACCCCACCCAACCCGTCCGGAAGGCTCAGGCGAGCTCGCGCTCGACCTGACGGGTGGCGTAGGTCTCGAGCACGTCGCCCTCCTTGACGTCGGCGTAGTCGCGAAGCACGATGCCGCAGTCAAACCCCGAGGCGACCTCGCGGGCGTCCTCGTTGAACCGCCGCAGGCTGGCGATCTCCCCCTCGTAGATGACGGTGCCATCGCGGACCAGGCGAACCTTGGCGCCGCGGGTGATCTTGCCCTCGGTGACGTGCGAGCCGGCGATCGTGCCGACGCGAGAGGCCCGGAAGATCTGGCGGACCTCGGCCGAGCCCAGCGCCTCCTCCACCTCTTCGGGAGCGAGCATGCCCTGCATGGCTGAGCGCAGTTCCTCAATCGCACGGTAGATGACCGAGTAGTGACGGATCTCGACGCCCTCGCGCTCAGCCACCGACCGCGCGTCGCCGACCGGGCGCACGTTGAAGGCCATGATCACCGCGTCGGAGGCGGCGGCCAGCATGACGTCGGATTCGGTCACGGCACCCACCGCACGACGGATCACGTTGACCGAGACCTCGTCCTGGGGCAGCTTGGCGATCTCGTCCTCGATCGCCTCCAAGCTGCCGGCCACGTCGGCCTTCAGGACCAGGCCGAGCTCCTGCAGGTCGGAGCCGAAGATGTTCTCCAGGGACACGCGCTTGCCGCTGCCGACCCGGGCCAGGGACTCGGCCTTCAGGCGGGTCTCCCGCTCACCGGCCAGCTGCCGGGCGCGCCGCTCGTGCTCTACCGCGCGAACCTGCTCGCCGGCCTCGGGGACACCGTTGAAGCCGAGGACCTCGACCGGTTCGCCGGGCAGGGCCTGTCCGATGCGCCGGCCCAGGTAGTCGTGCATGGCGCGGACGCGACCCCATTGGGCTCCGGCGACGAGGGCGTCGCCGACCTCGAGGGTTCCTCGGTTGACCAGGATGGTCACCACCGGGCCGCGACCCGGGTCGAGCTTTGACTCGATGACGCTCCCGGACGCAGCCGCGTGCGGGTTGGCCTTCAGCTCCTCGACCTCGGACATGACGGTGATCGTCTCGAGCAGGTCGTCGAGCCCTTGACGGGTCTTGGCCGAAACGTCGACGAACTCGGTGTCGCCACCCCACTCGACGGGCTGCAGGCCGAGCGCGGTCATCTCGGTGCGGACCCGGTCGGGCTGAGCGCCCTCCTTGTCGACCTTGTTGACCGCGACCAGCATCGGAACCCCGGCCTCCTTGGCGTGATCGACGGCCTCCTGAGTCTGGGGCTTGACCCCGTCGTCGGCGGCGACCACGATCACCGCGATGTCGGTGACCTTGGCCCCCCGGGCGCGCATGGCCGTGAACGCCTCGTGACCGGGCGTGTCGAGGAAGGTGATCTTCTTGCCGTCGTGATTGACCTGGTAGGCCCCGATGTGCTGGGTGATCCCGCCGGCCTCGCCCGCCGCCACCTGGGTCTCGCGAATGGCGTCCAACAGCGAGGTCTTGCCGTGGTCGACATGGCCCATGATGGTCACGACCGGGGCGCGCTCGACGAGATCTTCCTCGGCGTCGTTGAAGACCGGCTCGGCGACCTCCTCGTCCTCGGAGTGGACGATCTCGACTTCCTTGTTCAGCTCGGAGGCGAGCACCTCGATCGACTCGTCGGACAGCGTCTGGGTGAGCGTCTTCATCTCCCCGAGCGCCATCAGCTTCTTCATGACTTCGGGCACGGGGACGTTCAGGTACTCGGCCACGTCCTTGACGGTCGAGCCGGAGTTGATCTGGATCGCTGACGGCTCGGCGAGCGCGGTCTGCGAGGGCCGCGACTCGGCCTCCTCGTCATACACGCCGCGGCGGCGGCGACCGCGTCGCTGGCGACGGGGCGGCTGGTTTGACTGTGGCGGCCCCCCCTGGGCCCGTCGGGAAGCCTGGCTGTCGATGACCACGCGCCGGCGACCGCCGGCGTTCCCGGGGGCCCGCTCGCCCTGCAGGGAGTCGCGCGTGGGACGCTTGTGAGCGCCGTCGGCACCCTGTCCCCCACTGGCGCCGTTGGCGCCGCCGGCCGGAGTCCCGTCGGCTGGAGTCGGCTCCTCGCGCGTGGGCCGCGCGGAGGCGGCGGGCGCCGGTTCAGGCGTCGGCTCCGGGTCGGGTGCCTTGAGCGTGGGCTTGGGGATCGTGCGCGGCGGTCCCTTGACCCCGGTACCGATCGTGCGCGGGTCGCGCCGGGGCGTCGGCGGCGTCCGCGGACCGCCATCGGACCCCCGCACGGGGGTCGGACTGGACTTGGCCGTGGTGCTGATCAGCGCGCGCTTGGCCACGTCCTCGTCAACCGACGAGGAGGCGGCTTTGACCGGGATCCCGGCCGCCTGGAGCTGGGCGAGGACGTCCCTGGCCGGCAGGCCCCGCTCCTTGGCTATCTGGTGTACGCGCTTGTTCATCTCGAGCTTTTAGTCTACGTCGCCTCTGTGCCCGCGCCGTCGGGAGCCGGGGCGGCAGTTTCCATGGGCTTGCCGTCGACGCGGTCGGTGTCGGTGCCGGCCAGCGCCTGGTGGGCTTCGATGCCGCAGTAGCGCGACCCGGGGAGCGCGGCGTTCGGACACCGGCGCCCGTTGGTCAGGATGGCCGCGCAGCGGCCACCGGCGACGTCGTCCTCGTCGTAGCCGTGCTCGGCCTCCTCGGCGGCGAACTCGGTCTCCGAGCGGATGTCGATCCGCCAGCCGGTGAGGCGGGCGGCCAGCCGGGCATTCTGGCCCTCGCGGCCGATAGCCAGCGAGAGCTGGTCGTCGGGCACGATCACGGTCGCTTGCTTGCCCGCGTCGTCCACCAGCACTTCGCGCACGCGCGCGGGGGACAACGCTTTGGCCACGAACCGGGCGGGCTCGTCGTTGTAAGGAATGATGTCGATCTTCTCGCCGCGCAGCTCGGAGACGACCATCCGCACGCGGGAGCCGCGCGGGCCCACGCAGGCGCCGACCGGATCAACCCCGTCAACGTGGGAGACCACGGCGATCTTGGACCGATAGCCGGGCTCGCGAGCCACGCCGGTGATCTCGACCAGACCGTCAGCGATCTCCGGGACCTCGAGCTCGAACAGGGACTTGATCAGCTCGGGGTCGCGGCGCGAGACGATGATGCTCGGGCCCTTGGTCGAGTTCGACACGTCCTTGATCACGGCCTTGATGCGCTGGCTGTGGTCGTAGCGCTCGCCCTCGACCTGCTCGGACTTGGGCAGGAGCGCCTCCACCCGCTCGCGCAGCTGGACCAGCGTGTAGCGGGAGTCGGACTGCTGGACGATGCCGGTGATCAGCTCGCCGACGCGGTCGCGGTACTCCTCGAACATCATGTCCCGCTCGGCCTCGCGGATCCGCTGCAGGATCACCTGCTTGGCGGTCTGGGCGGCGATCCGCCCGAAGTCGTGAGGGGTGACGTCCTCGATCTCAATCTCGTCCTCGTACTCCTTGAGCTTCTCGAGGTCGATCTCCGGCTCCGCCGGTTCGCGCATCTCCCCCGTCTCGGGGTCGACGGTGGGCTGCTGGTCGGTGGTCGCCTCGACGAGCAGCTGCTCCTCGAGCTCCGGCGGGATCTTCAGCTCCCAGACGATGAAGTCACCGCTGTCGCGGTCCATCTCCACCTTGGCGTAGGGAGCCGACCCCGGGGTCTTCTTGTAGGCCGAGAGGAGCGCATCCTCGAGCGCCTCCATCAGCTTCTCGGACGAGATGTTCTTCTCTGCGGCGAGGCCCCGCACGGCCTCAACGATCTCCTTGGACATAAGTGCTCAGTCTCCGGGTACGAGGTTGGAGCGGACGATCTGCTCATAGGGGATCGCCACGACACCGTCAGGGGCGGCGATCGTCACCTCGCTCTCCGAGGCTCCGACCAGCTCGCCGACCACGACCTGCGGTCGCGGTGCCGACGCCGTCGGCGTCGCTGCCGGTTGCGTGCGTCCCTCCGGCGGCTCGGCCGTCGTTCGCGCGGAGGCCGCCGATCCCGCCGCCGGTTGCGGCTGGTCACCACGCAGGCGCAGGCGCGCGCGACGACCAAGGAAGCGCGTGTAGTGCTGGGGCCGGGTCAGCGGCCGATCCTGGCCGGGCGATGAGACCTCCAGCGAGTAACGCTCGCGGTAGTCGGTCAGGTGCCCCGAGACCCGCTCGCACAGACCCAGCGTCACGCCGCCGGGGTGGTCGATGAACAGGCGCAGGGTCGAGCCCGAGACGATTTCAGCGAGCAGCACCTCGACCTCGGGCTCGACGCCGCTGAGGCGGGCTTCGATCTCGGTCTGAAGTGCATTCACGGGCTCCTCCGTCATAAATCTCATAAAAAAAGCGGGCGAGCGCCCACTTTCAAGAAACTGCTGCCGGGCCACTCCCGGCACGAAAGCTGTGATCTGAGGGTAGCACCGAGGCCGCTCGGCGGGGGTGGCCCGAAACCGGCGGTTGGGCCTCGTCCTCAGTCCGCAGCCCGGGCTCGCGCGCGGTCGCGGTAGACCCGGTAATCACGCCGGCCGGGCTGCAGGCAGGCGGCCAGCGCCAGGGGCTGGCGTGCCTCGGCATGGCGGCCGAGGAGCTGCAGCGAGCGCCCGAGACAGAACAGCGCGTAGTCGTTGGTGGGCGCGCGTTCGATCACGGCCCGGAACTCCGCCGCGGCCTGCTCGTAGCGTTGGGTGTGGAACAGGGCCCGGCCGAGCGCCTCGCGGATCGAGGTCTGCTCCGGGGCCAGGTCACGGGCCCGCGAGAGCGGAATCGCCGCCTGGTGATGGTGACCCGCCTCGAGCAGCTCGGTGCCCCGGCGAAACAGGTCGTAGAGCTCTTCCATGAACCAGAAGTCTAAGTGCTTCCCGGATTGAGATTTGTCTCCTCCAACTACTGTTCTGCACGACGTTTGGGCCGGGAGAGCCGCCACGGAGGCAGCGCCCACAGGGCACGCAGGCGTCCGCTCGCGCCCAGCCCGTGACGCAGCTGCTCGCGCAGCGCGCGCCGTCCGGCGCGCTCGGCGGGGGCGCTCGAGCCGGCGTAGCGGCCCAGGCGCAGGGCCCGGATGTAGCCCGAGGCCTCCGGGAAATCGTGGAAGCGCTGCTCGAGCGCGGCCAGGGTGACCTCGGGCCCGATCGGGCGTCCCGTCCGGGCCAGCGCGCGCTCTAGTTCATCAAGGCGCTGCTCGGAGGTGGGCTCCGGGGCCAGCGCCGAAACGGCCAGCAGCCCAATCAGGACGGCCAGCGCGACCCCGGGCACGAGCAGCCAGGGGCTGGCGCCGCCCGCCGTGCCCTGCGGGCCCGTGTGGGTGTGCACTGGAGCGGCGGCGGGCTCGCGCCGGGACCCCCCGCCCGACCCCCCGTTGGCCCCGGGCAGGTTCTTCACGAACTGAATCGACGAGCTGCCCCCGCGCGCGGGCGCCACCCCCGGCGTGGGGTCAAAGCGCACCCAGCCGTAGCGGGGGAACCACGCCTCGACCCACGCGTGGGCGTCAATGTCGGTCACCACCCAGCGGTGCTGCGCCTGCTCGGTGCCCGAGGTGAAGCCGGCCGCGACCCGGGCCGGGACGCCGCCCATCCGCAGGAGCAGGGCCATCGCGCCCGAGAACTGCTGGCAGTAGCCGCGCTTGTCTTTGAACAGGAAGCTGACCAGGGGATAGGGCCGGGCCGGCGGGTCCTCGTTGTAGGCGTAGCCGCGGCTCAGGTAGTGCCGGACGGCCATCGCGTAGGCGTACGGCGTGCGCGCCGCCGCGGCCAGCCGCCGGGCCAGCGCGTACACCCGCCAGTAGGGGGAGCGCTCCGGAACGCTGGCCAACGGCGACTGGGCACGGGAGTGAAACGGCGCGAAGGTGACCGGGGAGGTGGGTCCGAACTGGCCCGCGAGCGGCAGGATGACGCTGAGGTACGGAAGCAGCGCGGCGCTTGGGTAGCGCGTCCCGGCGTGAGCCAGCTGGAGCGGAGTCGGGTGAGGAGCGTATGTGCTGACCGAGTAGCTGCTGCCGGGGATCAGCGGCTCGTCGGCCACCCACGTCCCGGCCCCGTCGCCGGGCAGCACCCCTCCGGGCAGCCGACCGGGTGCCGCGGCGTAACCGGAGGCGATCACCGCCGAGCTGCGCAGCCCGCTCACCGATACGTGGATGGTCTGCGACCAGCGGGCCAGGGCCGACGGCGCGGGCGGGGGAAGCGCTGGCGCGCTGACCGGTCCGGCCACCCAGCCGTAGCCGTTGAAGATGTCGAGGTCCTCGGCCTTCCAGTAGTCGCCGCGCGATGCCTGGACGGTGAGGACCGCGTGGCCGGTGCGCGGCCAGTGCAGCGGCCCGTAGCGCTGATTCCAGGCGAACTCGTCCACGTGCGCGCGGACCAGGTTGCCCGTCCAGGACCGGTAGTCGAGCCACGGCCGATGCGCGTCCAGCCGCGGAGCCAGGACCGCGCCGGCCAGCCCGGCGGCGGCGAGCAGGACCAGGGCCGCGCCCTTGCCCTCCGTCTGGGCCCGCTCCCCCCACACGAACGCGACGAGCAGGACGAACAACACCAGCCCCTGGAGGTAGGGCAGCTGGGGCCGCAACAGGGTGGAGGGCACGACGGCCAGGGCGATCAGGGGCAGGGCGGCCCCGGCCCGGCGCAGATCGCCGAGGACCCGAGGCGCGAAGGCCAGCACCACGGCAGCATCGAGCAACAGCACCGCGGCGCCCAGGACGATGACCAGGCGGATGCCGGGGCTGCTCCCGGCGAAGGGCACGAACGAGCCCGGCAGGCCTGACAGTCCTTGCTCGACCGCGCGCACGCCGACGGCGATCCTCAGGTGCAGGAAGTCGTGCCAGTTCAGGCCCGCCACCGGCAGGGCGAGCAGGCACAGCAGCGCGGCCGCGGCGACAGCGGGCGGCGGACCGACCCGGCGCAGTGGTGAAACGACGCCGATCAGCGCGACGGCCAGGAGGAGCAAGCCGAGCAGCCGGCCCAGCGGCGCCGGGCTCAGCAGCGTGGCCCAGCGGATCACCCCGTAGAGGGCGAGGCCGGCAAAGCTGGCCAAGCGGATCAGGCGGCCGGCGAGCTCCGACGGCGCCGCCCCGCGCACGTGGGTGGGCGCGAAGCGTGGCGCGACATTGATGCTGAGCTGCTCAGCGCTCACGCGGGCGCCCCCTCGGTGCGGTGACGCTCACGTTCGCGCCGGTGGCGCGCGCCGACAAGGAAGCCCCGGCAGCCCGATACCTCCAGGGTGGGCACGAGCGGGCCGCGGATCCCGCGCGGGCGCCCGTCATCCAGGCTGGCCGTCGGGACGACCAGGACCAGCCTTCCCTTCTCGCCGTCGGCGTTCAGTGCGGCCAAGCGCTCGGGGGCATGAGCGGCCACGTAGACCATCGGACCAAGACGGCCCGCACTCGCCCCGAGCGCCGGCGCCCGCGCTCCCGCGGCCTGCACCACGGCCAGCCGCGCGTACGCGGCCGGCCAGGTGAGCAGCTCGGCGTCAATCGTGGTCGGTCGCTGCTCGCCCGGGAGGAGCAGCCCGCAGCCGCCGGTCCGGGCCAGCTCCAGGGTGAGCGAAGCGGCTGCCCGGACCGCCGCGTCAAGCAGCTCGGCGGAGCGTGGTGTGGGCGCCCCGGGCAGCCGGGCGTCGAGCACGATCAGCGGCCGGGTGTCCCCGTCGGCGCGCAAACGCCGCTCGAGCAGCCCGGCTCCGCGCGCCAGCGCCGGCCAGTGGATCCGGCTGGCCGGGGCGCCGGGCCGGTAGGGGCGCAGCCCGTCGAGGTCGACCGCGGCGAGCGCCTCCGTTCTCGAATGGGCGTCGGGCGCGTCCAGGCGCCGCGCGCGGCCGGCCCGCAGCCAGCGCACCGGCTCGGTGCGGGGCAGCACCAGCAGCTGCTGGGCACGGGTCGCGCTCACGCTCTCCACGCGGGCCAGCTCGAGTGGATCGCGCACGACCAGCGACGGAGGCCCCAGCGTGTGCAGCCCGCGGCGAGCGAACGTGGTCACCACCCGCACACTGGCCGAGCGTCCGCCCCGGAGCAGGGACAGCGGACCGCCGACCTCGAGCTGCGAGCCGGTGAACGGGTCGATGACCTCGGCCCCGGGCAGGCCGACCAGCCCGCGGTGGATCTCGATCGTGGCGGCCAGCGGCTCGTCCTCGACCACCCGTTCCGCGGGCAGGTGCCGACTGACGCGAACCCCGCGGATGCTGGTCCACACCCAGGCCGGCGCGGCCACCCCGATCAGGATCAGGGCAATTCCGGGCACGAACAGCGGCGAGGAATCGAACAGCAGCGCGATCAGGATCAGCCCGGCGCCGGCCCCGGTCACCGCGAAGGCCCGCCGGGCAAACAGCCGCGGCGGTCTCATCACAGCGCTCGCGTCTCCGAGATCGCGTCGGCGATGACGTCCCCGGCGGCGGCCCGCTGCGTCTCGGGGGCAAGCACCAGGCGGTGGGCCAGCACGGGCACGGCCAGGGCCTGGACATCGTCGGGCAGGGCATGGTCGCGCCCGGCCATCATGGCGTGGGCCTTGGCCGCCCGCAGGAGCATCAGTCCCGCTCGAGGACTGGCCCCAAGATCGACCCGCGGGTCCTCCCGGGTGCGCCAGAGCAGGCGCACGATGTAGTCGCGCAAAGGCTCGGTCGCCCGCACCCGGGCGGCGGCGTCCTGGGCGGCCAGGATCTCCGCGGCGGTGGCCACCGGACGCAGGCTGAGGACCTGATCGCCGGTCTCGTGGGAGGCCAGCATCCCGGCCTCGGCCGAGCGCTCCGGGTATCCGAGCGAGATCCGGACCATGAAGCGATCGACCTGAGCCTCGGGCAACGGGTAGGTGCCCTCGTACTCGATCGGGTTCTGAGTAGCCAGGACGAGGAACGGACGGGCCAGCTCGTGGGTCTGGACGTCGACGGTCACGCGCCGCTCCTGCATGCACTCGAGCAGCCCGGATTGGGTCTTGGGCGAGGCGCGGTTGATCTCGTCGACCAGGACCACGTTGGCGAACACCGGGCCGGGACGGAACTCGAACTGCCCCTCGCGCTGGTCATACACGTTCGTGCCCACGACGTCGGCCGGGAGCAGGTCCGAGGTGCACTGCACGCGGGCGAACTGGCCGTCGATCGAGCGCGCCACCGCGCGCGCCAGCGCGGTCTTGCCCACCCCGGGGTAATCCTCGACCAGCACGTGGCCCTCGGCCAGCAGAGCGACGATCAGGTGATGCAGCGTCTGCGGGCGGACCTGGACCGCCTTGACCACATTGGCCGCCACCGCGCGGCCCACGGCGGTGAAGGCCTCAAACTCTTGCGGCGCGATCGGCGTCTGCTCGGACGGCTCGATGGTCTCTCTCCCTCTCGATCAGCAGGTCTACCTCATTCAGGACCGCCGTGGCGACGGTGGCCTTCTCGGCGCGGGGGACGTGGCGCTCGCCCCCGCCGGCGATGAGGATCGTGACCTCGTTCTCCGTGGCCTCGAACCCGATCCCGGGCTCCGCGATGTCATTGACCACGACCGCGTGCAGGCCCTTGCGCTCGAGCTTCTCGCGCCCGTAGCCCAGTGCCCCGCGACCATGCTCGGCGGCGAACCCGACCAGGATCTGCTCGGGGCGGCGGATCCGGGCCAGCGCGCTAATCACGTCCTCGGTCGGCTCGAGCTCGATCTGGGACGGCATCGTCGGGTCGGATTTCTTGAGCTTGGTCTCGGCCGGATGGCGAGGCCGGAAGTCGGCCACCGCGGCGGCCATGAGCAGGACCTCGCAGGCGGGAAACTCGGCCTGGCAGGCCGCGGCCAGCTCAGCGGCCGTCCGCACCTCGATCACCCGCGCGCCGGCGGGGGGTGGGAGCTGCAGGTTGGCCGCCACCAGGGTGACCTCGGCCCCGCGGCGCGCGGCCTGTTCGGCCAGCGCGAGGCCCATCCGCCCGGACGACCGGTTGCCGATGAAGCGCACGCTGTCGATCGGCTCTCGGGTCCCCCCGGCGGTGACCAGGACCCGGCGTCCCGCCCACGTGCCGGGATTCCCCCCGGCGGTTTCCGCAGGGGTGGCGGTGTCCGCGGGGGTCGCGGCGTCCGGCCGGGCGACGGCGTGTGGCGGGGCGTCCCGGAGCCGGCCCTCGCACGCGGCCAGCAGTGCGGCCGGCTCAGCCATGCGGCCGATGCCGGACTCGCCGAAGGACGCCAGCTCCCCCTCTCCGGGGGCGATCACCGTGACCCCGCGCGCGGCCAGCAGTCCGAGGTTGGCCTGCGTGGCCGGATGCAGGTACATGCGGTTGTTCATCGCCGGCGCGATGAGCACCGGCCCGGCCGCGGCCAGCGCGGACTCGGTCAGCAGATTGTCGGCCTGGCCATGGGCCAGCTTGGCGATCGTGTTGGCGCTGGCCGGCGCGATCAGGAACACATCGGCGTTCTCGGCCAGGGCCAGATGGGAGATCGGGGCGCGCTCGGGGACCGGCTCTCCGGGAAAGGCGCCCCGGAGAGGGTCGGGGTCGGTGTCGCCGCGCAGAACCGGCGCGCCGGTCAGGCCGGCGAACGAGACCGGCCCCACGAAGCGGGTACTGGCCTCGGTCTGGATCACGCGAACTGAGTGACCGGCCTTTATGGCCAGGCGCACCGTCTCCAGCGCCTTGTAGGCGGCGATCCCACCGCTGACGCCGAGGAGCAGCCGGGCCATCGGCTCCTACCGTCTGCGCGCTGAGGGCCCGTGCTGGACGAACCCCGACCCGCCGCTGGACCCGAGCACGGCCGGCGGGCTACCGGTAGTGGTACTTGAGCTTGCCCTGAGCGACCTCTTCGAGAGCGATCGTCAGGTAGTTCTTGGACCGCGTATCGACCATCGGCGGCGGGAACTCGTCGAACGTGCCCTCGCCCAGGTTGTGGTAGTACGAGTTGATCTGACGGGCGCGCTTGGCGGCCACCAGGACGCTCGCGTAGTCGGAGTCGACATGGTCGAGCAGCTTGTCAATACGGGGTGAGATCAAGTTCGGCCCTTCGTTGTGGGGACCGTTCAAGGTTAGCGGTCCGGCGGCTTATTCCCGCAGGGCACCGCGCACGATCGCCTCGAGCTCGGCGGTAGCGTCCTCCAACCGATCGTTGACGACCACGCGGGTGAACTCGGGCTGAGCCTCGAGCTCGCGCTCGGCGGTCTGCAGACGCTGCTCGATCTGATCCGCCGCGTCGGTACCCCGACCGACCAGACGGGCGCGCAGGGCATCGCGCGAGGGCGGCGCGATGAACACGGCCAGGGCCTCGGGCACCGTCTCCCTCACCTGGCGCGCGCCCTGCACCTCGATCTCCAGCACCACCGGCACTCCGTCGTGCAGCCGCCGGTCGAGCTCCGAGCGCAGCGTCCCGTAGCTGGCCCCCGAGTAGGTGGCGTGCTCGACGAAGTCTCCCCCCGCGACGCGACGCTCGAACTCCCGAGGGGTGAGGAAGTGGTAGTCGGTCCCGTCGCGCTCGCCGGGCCGCGGGGCGCGGGTGGTGGCCGAGACGGAGAGGGTCAGGCACGGAACCCGCTCCAGCAGGCCGCGGATCAAGGTGCCCTTGCCGACCCCGGAGGGTCCGGTAATCACGATTACCCGGGCCATCAGACCCCCGCCGAGTGGCGCTCAGCGGCGGCGCATGAGGACGACGAGCTCCCCGCGCTGGCGCTCGGACAGCCCGCCGAGCGTCTTCGACGGCGAGATCCGGCACTGCGAGAGAATCTTGTTCACCTTCACGCGGCCGTACTTGGGGACGGCCAGCAGCAGGTCGAACACCTTGGCCGTCTGCAGGTAATCGGGCGGCTCGAGCAGCAGCTCGCCGATCGGCTGGCGCCCCGCTTTGAGGTCACGCTTGAGCTGCGCGCGGCGACTGCGAATATCGTTGGCGCGCTGGAGCGCCTCCATCCTTTGCATCAGTGACCGCTCGGGGGCTGCGAGCGGCTTTGAGAACGATTCACTGACCGGCGGCATGGGCGGCGACTATACATCTTGGGCGGAGTCGATCAAGGCCAACCACCCGAAATTTGGCTCGACCTCAACCTGAGCTTCAGCCATATCGAGCCTGGTTGGGGGAATAGTCCGATTTTGCAGGATCTTTTGTTTGAGCGGCGATAACCTGCGTAGGTGCTACCGCCTGGTACCCAGGTAGCGGGTCAGCTTGCCCCCGGAGACGGCGCTCCGGATTCCAGATTGGCGAGCTCGGACGCCACCCGGGACCCGGCGACGGGGTCCCGGAAGTTCTCCGTGCCCACGGCGATCAGGCTGGCTCCAGCCCGCAACAGCTCGAGCGCGTCGCCGCCACCGGCCACGCCGCCCATCCCGACGATCTCGATCTCCACCGCCGCGCGCACCGCGGCCAGCTGCGCCAGCGCGATCGCCCGGACCGCGGGTCCCGACACGCCCCCGGTGCCGCCGCCCAGCCAGGGCTGATCGCCACCGGGACGGAGCGCCATGCCCCGGATCGTGTTGATCAGGGACACGGCGTCGGCGCCCGCCTCCTGGGCGGCGTGGGCGACCGCGGCGGGATCGGTGGCGTTGGGAGTCAGCTTGACGATCAGCGGCTTGTCGGTCAGGGGCCTGATCACGGCCATAAGCCGGCTCACCTCCTCGGGGTCTGCCCCCATGATCAGTCCCGTCTCCACGTTCGGGCAGGAGACGTTCAGCTCGAGCGCCGCCACCTCGGGGCGCGCACCGAAGGCCGTGACGAGGATCGCCACCTGGTCGCGGGTGAAGCCCATCACGTTGACTATCAGCGGCACCGGAAGCTCGGCCAGCGCGGGCAGGTCTGAGGCCAGGTAGCCATCGAGTCCCTTGTTGGGCAGGCCGATCGAGTTCATCAGCCCGGCTGGGAGCTCCCACAGCCGCGGCGGCGGATTTCCCTGGCGAGGCTCGACGGTGACGGTCTTGGACACGAAGGCTGCGAAGGGAAAGCTCTCGTAGAGGGCGTCCCCGAACACCCGCTGTGCCGCGATCGCGTCGAACGTGCCCGAGGCGTTGATGACCGGGTGGGCCAGCTCGAGACCGCAGAACGAGGTGCTCACGTGCACCGCCGTTCGCCATCCGGGCTCACCTGTATGTCGGGTACGTGAGTCATCCGGCTCCGCTGTGTCCCAGGCCCGGGACCGCGAACGTCGCCGCGCTCAGCTCGGCCGCATCGAGGACCGGGCCCTCCAGGCACAACCGGATGAGCCCCCGGGCGCTTGGTACCACGCAGCCGAAGCAGCCCCCGAACCCGCAGGCCATGCCCGCTTCCAGGGCGAGCTGCGCGGGGACCTCGCGCTCGGCGCACATCGCCCGCACGGCCTCGAGCATCGGCGGCGGCCCGCAGGCGTAGACCTCTGGTCGGCCACCGCGTTCGAGCTCCCGGGCCAGCAGCTCGGTGACCCGGCCGTGATGGCCGACGCTGCCGTCGTCGGTGGCCAGCTCGGCGCCGGGCAGGAGCCGGGCTCCCTCCGCGTGTTCGGCGTCGCGAAACCCGAGCAGCACCGGCGTCCCGGGATCGAGCTGGTCCTGCCAGATGGCCAGCGGGGCGATGCCCACGCCGCCCCCGACCAGCACGGGGCGATGCCCGGCGCGGGGGGCGCCGTAACCGTGACCCAGGGGACCGAGGACGTCCAGGGCCTGACCGGCGCCTGGTTCTGCCAGGCGTTCGGTCCCGGGCCCGACCGCCTCGAGCAGGAACTGGAGCTCGATCCCCGGGGAGGTGGAGTGGATACGCAGGACGCTGAAAGCCCGCGGCAGGTAGGGCCGCTCGCCCGCCCCTCCCCCCCACCGCCGGCTGGTCCGCAGCATGTAGAACTGGCCCGGAGCGGGTTGCGGCCCGGAGGGATCGAGCGCGGTCAGGACCACGTACGCGCCGTACTCCTCACGGGCGGTTATGGCTAAAGAGCGGACGCCGAACGGCGCCTGGACACGCCGGCCGGAGACCGCGGTCACGTCGAGGCGGAGCCGACGCCGGCGTGGCGATGGAGCTCCTGCAGCGAGACCACCTCGGGCTCCCCGCGCCGCGCGGCGGCGATGGCCCGGGCGGCGGCCATGCCACCGGCCATGGTGGTGATGCACGGGATGCCCCGGGTCACGGCGGCGGAGCGGATCTCATAGCCGTCGGTCCGGGCTCCGGTCCCGACCGGGGTGTTGATGACCAGATCGACCTCCCCGCGCTCGATCCAGTCGACCACGTGAGGCGAGCCCTCGCCGATCTTGTTGATCTCCTCGGCCGGGATGCCCATCCGGCGCAGCGCGTCGGCGGTACCCCGGGTGGCGATGATGCCGAAGCCGAGGTCGTGGAGCTGGGTGGCGATCCCGGTCGCGGCGGGCTTGTCGCCGTCGGCCACGGTCAGGAACACGGTGCCCGAGCTGGGCAATCCCGCCCCGGCCGCGGCCTGGGCCTTGGCGAACGCGGTGGGGAAGTCGGCGGCGATGCCCATCACCTCGCCGGTCGAGCGCATCTCCGGGCCGAGCAGCGAGTCGGCGCCGGCGAAGCGGCTGAAGGGCAGCACGGCCTCCTTGACGCAGACGTGGCCGCCGCTGCGCTCACGCTCGGCCTCATCGGGCAGTTCCAGGTCGGCGATCCGCTCGCCCAGCATCACCCGGCAGGCCAGCTTGGCCAGCGGCAGGCCGATCGCCTTGGACACGAACGGGACGGTGCGCGAGGCGCGCGGGTTGGCCTCGATCACGTGCAGCCCATCCTCGCGGTGGATGGCGAACTGCACGTTGAGCAGCCCGACCACTCCCAGGGCCCGGGCGATGCCCACGGTCTGCGCGCGGATCTGCTCGAGCATCCGCTCGCCCAGGGCGTGCGGAGGCAGCACGCAGGCCGAGTCCCCCGAGTGGATGCCCGCCTCCTCGACGTGCTGCATGATCCCGGCGATCCAGACATCCGTCCCGTCACACAGGGCGTCGACGTCGACCTCGATCGAGTCCTCGAGGAAGCGGTCCAAGTAGATGGTGGGATGGTCGGGATCTGAGTCCGCGCCGACCCGGCGCAGGTAGTCGCGCAGGCCCTCGGCGCTGTAGACGATCTCCATCGCCCGGCCGCCGAGCACGTAGCTCGGCCGGACCAGCAGCGGGAAGCCCACGTCGGGCGCTCGCTCGATCGCCTCTTCGGCGCTACGCGCGGTGGCGTAGGGCGGCGCCCGGTAGCCCAGCTCGTCGAGCAGAGCACCGAAGCGGGACCGGTCCTCGGCCAGATCGATGGCGTCGATGCTGGTGCCGAGGATGCGGATGCCGGCCGCGTCGAGGCCGGCGGCCAGCTTGAGCGGTGTCTGACCTCCGAACTGGACGACCACGCCTTCTGGTCTCTCGAGCTCGCACACGGCGATCACGTCCTCGAGCGTCAGGGGCTCGAAGTACAGGCGGTCGGAGGTGTCGTAATCGGTTGAGACTGTCTCCGGGTTGCAGTTGATCATGACCGCGTCGCGCCCGGACTCGCGGACCGTCTCGGCCGCGTGCACGCAGCAGTAGTCGAACTCGATCCCCTGGCCGATCCGGTTGGGACCGGAGCCGAGGATGACCACGCCGGGCCGGTCGCCGGGCCGGGCCTCGTGGCTCGGGCGGCCGTCGCCGGCGTTTCCCGGGCGCTCCCAGGCCGAGTAGAAGTACGGGGTCTCGGCGGCGAATTCGGCCGCGCAGGTGTCGACCGCCTTGTAGGTCCTTACGCCGCCGTCCCCCGACTCGATCCCACCCTCCCCGGCCACGAGCTCGGCCAGCTCGTACAGGAACCACGGGTCGATGCTGGTCCGGCGGTTCAGCTCGGGCACCCCGATCCCGCGCCGCAGCGCCTCGAGCAGATGGTCATAGCGGTCGGCGCCCGGGACCTCGAGCAGGGTGAGCAGCGCCTCGTCGTCCTCGGGTGAGCGTGGTGCGGTGTCGAGCTCGCGCGAGCGGAGCGCCTTGGCGAAGGCCTGCTTGAAGGTGCGTCCGAGGGCCATCGCCTCGCCGACCGATTTCATGTGCGTGGTCAGCCCGGGCTCGGCGCCGGGGAACTTCTCGAACGCGAACCGGGGCCACTTGACCACGCAGTAGTCGATCGCCGGCTCGAAGCTGGCCGGCGTGGCCTTGGTGATGTCGTTCGGGATCTCCTGGAGCGTGTAGCCGACGGCCAGCCGCGCAGCGATCTTGGCGATCGGGAACCCCGTGGCCTTGCTGGCCAGCGCGCTGGATCGGGACACCCGTGGGTTCATCTCGATGACCACGATCTCGTCCGTGGCCGGGTTGACCGCGAACTGCACGTTGGAGCCGCCGGTCTCAACCCCCACGGCCCTGATGACCGCGATGGCCTGGTCGCGCAGGGCCTGGTATTGCTTGTCGGTGAGCGTCTGCTGGGGAGCCACGCACACGCTGTCGCCCGTGTGCACGCCCATCGGATCCAGGTTCTCGATCGAGCAGACGATGACCACGTTGTCGCTGTGGTCGCGCATCACCTCGAGCTCGAACTCCCCCCAGCCGAGCACCGACTCCTCGAGTAGAACCTGCCCGATCGGCGAGGCGGTCAGTCCGCCTCCCACCACGCGCTCGATGTCCGCCTCGGTGCGGACCACCCCTCCGCCAGTGCCCCCTAGGGTGAACGCGGGGCGCACGATGAACGGCAGCCCGAGTTCGGCCAGCGCCGCCTGGGCGTCCCGGAGGTTGTGGGCGATCACGCTCCGGGGAACGCGCAGGCCGGCGGCGGTCATCGTGTCCCGGAAGCGCTCCCGGTCCTCGGCGCGGTCGATGGCCTCGTAGTCGGCCCCGATCAGCTCGACGCCGTAGCGCTCCAGGGTGCCGTCCTCGTGGAGCGCCTTGGCCAGATTGAGCGCCGTCTGCCCGCCCAGCGTGGGCAGCAGCGCGTCGGGGCGCTCGCGGGCGATGACCTGGGTCACCGGCCCGGGGAGGAGCGGTTCGATGTAGGTGACCGTGGCCACCTCGGGGTCGGTCATGATCGTGGCCGGGTTCGAGTTGACCAGCACGACCTCGTAACCCTCCTGGACCAGCACCCGGCAGGCCTGCGTCCCCGAGTAGTCGAACTCGGCCGCCTGACCGATGACGATCGGGCCCGAGCCGAGCAGGAGGATCTTGTGGATGTCGTCGCGGCGGGGCATACCGGGGGGTGTCTAGGCCGCGGCCCGGATCTCGTCCACGAAGCGGTCGAACAGGTACAGCGCATCGTGGGGGCCGGGGCCGGCCTCGGGGTGGTACTGAACCGTCGCCCCGGGCACGTCGCGCAGCGCCAGGCCCTCGACCGTGCGGTCGTAGAGGTTTATGTGGGTCAGCTCGGCGGTCCCAAAGTCGGTCTCCCAGCGGACCGCTTCATCGTGCTCGATCCGTGGCGCACCGTCGGGGCCGAGGACGGCGAAGCCATGGTTCTGACTGGTGATCTCGGTCCGCCCGGTGACCAGGTCCTTGACCGGGTGGTTGGCCCCGTGGTGGCCGAAGGGCAGCTTGTAGGTCTCGAGTCCGACCGCCCGGCACAGGAGCTGATGGCCGAGGCAGATCCCGTAGACCGGCAGCTTCCCGACCAGCTCGCGGACCGTGCCCACGATGTAGTCGAGCGCGCCCGGGTCCCCGGGTCCGTTGGCCAGGAAGATAGCGTCGGGGTGGTTGGCGAGCAGGGCTTGGGGGCCGGCCGTGCACGGATGTAGCTCGACGGTGGCCCCCCGGGACCGGAGGTTCTCGACGATCGAGCGCTTGACTCCGGTGTCGATCATGGCGATCCGCGGCCCGTTCCCGTTGCCGGTGGGGTCGAGGACGACCGGCTCGGGCGGGGTCACCTCCCGGGCCAGATCGCGGCCGGTCATGGCCGGCTCGGCGGCGATCAGCTCCCGGGCCTCCGATTCGGGGAGGCGGGCCGGGAAGACGCCCCCGGCCATGGCCCCTCGATCGCGGAGGTGGCGGACCAGCGCCCGGGTGTCGAGGTCGGTGATCGCCGGGATCCCGCGGTCGGCCAGCCAGGTGAGCCAGCCGGCCTCGGCTCCCGGGGCGTCGTGGCGATCCACCCCGGCGCGCATGATCACCGCGCGAGCGTGGACCCGGTCTGACTCCAGCGCCTCGGCACTGACCCCGTAGTTGCCGACCTGGGGAAAGGTGAACACGATCAGCTGACCGGCGTAGCTCGGATCGGTGACAGCTTCCTGGTAGCCGCTCATCGAGGTGGTGAAGACCATCTCGCCCACGGCGGCGCCACCCGCAGGCCCGCCGGCCCCGCAGGCCAGTCCGTCGAAGCGGGCGCCGTCCTCGAGCAGGACGTAGGCGGTGGCGGCGCTCGCGCTCACCGGCTGCTCAGCGACTTGACGGCGGCCGGGGCCGTTCGGTGGACCACGGCACCGGCGGCCAGCGTCAGCTCGACCCGGCCCTGCAGCGTGCGACCGTGAAAACAGCAGTTGGCCGAGCGGCTGGCGTAACCGCTCGCGCCCACCTCCCAGCGGGTGTCGAGATTGACCAGGCAGACGTTGGCCGGTTCGCCGACGGCGATGCGCGGCGTGGGCAGCCCGTACAGCGACGCCCCGTCGCTGAGCCGCTCGATGATCGTGTCGAGCTCGATCTCCCCCGGCAGGACCAGCTCGGTGAACAGAGCAGCGAACGCGGTCTCGAGCCCGGTGGTTCCCATCGGGGCCTGCTCGAAGGGGACCTCCTTCTCGTGCCGGGCATGGGGAGCGTGATCGGTGGCGATGCAGTCGATGACTCCCGACTTCAGCCCTTCGATCAGCGCCCGCCGGTCGTCCTCGGTTCGCAGCGGCGGGTTCATCTTGAAGCGGCTGTCCAGGGTGCGGACGAGGTCCTCGGTGAGCGTCAGGTGGTGCGGGGTGGCTTCACCGCTGACCCGGATTCCGGCCGCCTTGGCCTCGCCCAGTGCCCGCACCGACTCCTGGCAGCTCAGGTGCTGGAAGTGCATGCGGGCTCCCTCGTAGGCGGCCAGCGCGCTGTCGCGGGCGATCATCGTCGACTCCGAGATCGACGGAATGCCGGCCAGGCCGAGGCGGGCCGAGACCCCGCCCTCGTGCATCACCCCGTCCCCGGACAGGGCCGGATCCTCCTCGTGAAGGGCGATCACCCCGCCGGCCAGCCGCTGGTACTGGAGCGCGCGGCGGAGCATCCCCGCCGAGGTGACCGGCTTGCCGTCATCGGTGAAGCCGAGGGCCCCGGCGTCTGACAGCTTGGCCATCTCGGTCAGCTCCGTCCCGGCCAGCCCGCGCGTGATGCTGGCCAGAAAGCCCACCGGGACCCGGGCCTGGCGCTGCGCGGCTCCGACCAGGGAGCCGAGCACGGCGGCGTCATCGACGGTGGGCTCGGTGTTGGGCATCGCGATCACCGCGCAGAAGCCGCCGGCCGCCGCCGCCGCCGTGCCCCTGTCGAGGGTCTCCTTGTATTCCTGGCCCGGCGTGCGCAGATGCACGTGCGGATCGACGAAACCCGGGAACAGGTGCCGCCCTTCGGCCTCGATCGATTCGGCGTCCTCCGGAGCGCTGAGCGCTCCGGCCGCGCCCAGCTCGGCGATGTGCCCGCCCCGGATGAGCACGTCCCGGGACTCGTCGAGGCCGGTCCGGGGGTCGAGCACGTAGGCGCCGCGGAGCAGCAGGTCAGCTCCGGGCTGGGGTCGGGAGAAGAGGTGCTCGGGCTGGCGTTTCATGCCGCCACCGCCAGCAGCTGCGGGCCGACCAGCAGTTCGTAGAGGACGGCCATGCGCACCGCCACGCCGGCCTTGACCTGGTCGCCGATCAGGGCCTGCGGGGAATCGATCGTGGCCGCCGAGAGCTCGACTCCGCGGTTGACCGGGCCGGGGTGCATAACCAGCTGTCCGGGGTGCAGGCGTTCGTCGTTGATCTGGTAGCGCTCGGCGTATTCGCGCAGTGAGGGCACGAAGGCATCGTGCATCCGCTCGTGCTGCATGCGCAGGACGTAGACCACGTCGGCTTCGCCGATGCGCTCCAGGCTCGGGGTGGCCTCACAGCCCAGCGCCTCGATCCCGCGGGGCAGCAGCGTGGGCGGCCCGCACACCGTGACCTTGGCGCCCATGCGCCGGAAGGCGAGGATGTCCGAGCGGGCGACCCGGGAGTGCAGGACATCGCCGACGATCCAGATGTTGACCTCCTCCAGGCTGCCCAGGCGGCGGCGCAGGGTGAACACGTCGAGCAGCGCCTGGGTCGGGTGCTCGTGCTTGCCGTCGCCGGCGTTGATGACCGCTGCCGGCGTCCAGCCCGCGACCAGCTGGGCCGCCCCGGCATGAGGGGAGCGGATGACGATCGCCGCGGGGTCATAGGCCGACAGGGTCTGCACGGTGTCCTTGAGCGACTCGCCCTTGTCGACGCTCGAGCCGGCTGACTTGATGCTGACCACGTCGGCGCTGAGGCGCTTGGCGGCCAGTTCGAAGGACGAGCTGGTCCGGGTCGAGGACTCGTAGAACAGGTTGACCACGGTGCGGCCGCGGAGGGCGGGGACCTTCTTGATCTCCCGCCCCGAGACCTCGGCGAACGACTCCGCTCGATCGAGGATCCGCTCGATGCCGGCGCGGTCGAGATCGTCGATCGAGATCAAATGTCGGAGCGCCCCGCGCCTCATGTCGCCTCCCCGCTCATGCCGCCTCCCGGCGCTTCTGCTCGGCGGGGCCGACGGTGACCTCGTCGACCCCGTCGACCTCCTCGACGCGGACATTGACCCGCTGGTCCTGGGAGGTGGGAATGTTCTTGCCCACGTAGTCGGGCCGGATCGGCAGCTCGCGGTGGCCTCGGTCGACCAGCACGGCCAGCTGGACTCGAGCCGGGCGCCCGAAGTCGAAAACCTCATCCACCGCGGCGCGGACGGTGCGCCCGGTGTAGAGAACGTCATCGACGATCACGATCGTCCGCCCGTCGACGCCGAAGTCGAGCTCGGTGTTGTGGACGACAGGACCGCCCGGCCGGAGATCCAGGTCGTCGCGATAGAAGGAGATGTCCAGCGAGCCCAGTGGGACCGTCGGCTCGACCAGCTCGCTGGTCAATGAGTGCAGGCGCCGAGCGAGATGGGCGCCACGGCGGTGAATGCCGACGATCGCCACGCGACCGTCGGGGTTCTTCTCGACGATCTCATGGGCAATCCGCACCAGCGTGCGGCGCATGTCATCGCGGTCGAGGACGACCGTTCGGGCTGGCAACTTGCTCCTTCCTGGCCTCTCGGGGCCGGGTTAAAGGGGCGGGCGGCGTGTTCTCGCGGAGCGTAGCACCGGGCTCGGCGGGCTCGGCGGGCTCGGTGGGCTCGGAGGGCTCGGCCGGGCGGCGGGCTGGGCGGCTCGGAGGCCCCGAAAGGCCGGGCGCGCCTGGGACCGCACCGGCCTGGTCAAGAAAGCGTCCATATGGTTCGTTTTCTCGACCAGGCCCCGGCGCGCCGGCGGCTGAGCAGTCGCCGCCCGCACGTCCCGCGGGCGGCCCCGTGGGTGCCCGCTGGAGGTAGAGCACGTGCTCGAGGCCGGCGTGCGCGATGTTCCGGTGGTAGCTGAAGCCCGACTTCTCCATCACCCGGCGTGAGGCCAGATTCCCGGGCATGGTGATGGCGACCAGCTCGATCAGGTCGAGCCGCTCGAAGGCCATCTGCACCGAGACCCGGGCGAGCTCGGTGGCCAGTCCCTCCCCCCAGCGGGCCGGCATGATCGCCCAGGCCACCTCGACCACGCTGGCCCCCTCGATGTCGTTGTACTCAAGCCCGCCGCGGCCGACGAACTGGCCCGTGGTGGCGTCGTGAAGGGCCCAGAGCCCGAACCCGTGGCGCGCCCAGTGGTCGGTCAATGTGTCAACCGTCTCCTGGACGTCGGGCGGGCCGGGCGGCTCGGGCCATGGCCACAGCGTGCGGCGGACCCGGGGCTCGCCCATCAGCATCGCGAGCTCGGCGGCGTGGTCGGCCGTTATGCGCGCGTAGCCAAGGCGCCCGCGAGCGAAGCCCTCGGGGACCCGCGGCGCGCTCACGGAGCGGGTGGGGTGGCCGGCTCGGGCGGGGCGGGCGTAACTGGTGGGGTGGCCGGATCAGCCGACGCGGGCTCGGTCACAGCCGCCCCGGCTCCGGACGCCGAAGCCCGGGTCTCCTCCCAGCGGACCAGGGTCGGCTCGCCGCGCTCGGGCAGCGGCACCTCGATCGTGTCAAAGTCCCGGGGCAGCACCGCGCCGGGCAGGATGGCGCGAGCCTCATCACGGAGCAGGCGGGCCGGATGCCGCGTGGAGAGGTGGTTCAGCGCCAGCAGGCGAACCTCGGCCTCGCGGGCCAGCCGTGCGGCCTGGGCGGCGGTGGAATGCCCGGTCCCCGCGGCCCGCTCGGCGTCCTCATCGGCAAAGGTGGCCTCATGGACGAGCACGTCAGCCCGGTGCGCAGCCAGGCGGAGCCGCTCTGAAGGCATGGTGTCTCCGGATAGGACCAGCTTCCGTCCCGGGCGGGCAGGCCCGAGGACCTGCTCGGGAGCTACGCCGCGCACCGTCTCCCCCCTCTGCACCCGGCCGAATTCCGGTCCGGGCTCGAGCCCGAGCCGCACCGCCGCCTGCGGATCGAACACGCCAGGCCGCTCGTCCTCGAGGATCGCATAGCCGAAGGCGGTGCCGCGGTGCGAGACCTGGACCGGAGCGATCCGGTAGCCATCGCGCTCCAGCACCCGCCCGGGCTCGAGCTCGACCGCCCGAAGCTCGTAGCCGACCCGTCCGCCCATCCGCAGGACCAGAGCGAGCAGCGCCTGCAGCCCCGGCGGTCCGTAGATCGGTAGCGGACGCTCACGACCGCGCAGGTCGAAGGTCTTGAGCATGCCGGGCAAGCCCAGCCAGTGGTCGGAGTGGAAGTGGGTCAGGTAGATCGCGTCGAGGTCGGACAGCCCGACCGAGCGCACGAGTTGGCGTTGGGTGCCCTCCCCGCAGTCGAACAGCAGCCGCTCACCGCCGCGGCGGATCAGCAGCGCGGGAAGGCCGCGCCGCGCGGTGGGCGCAGAGCCGCCCGTCCCGGCGAAGAAGATCGAAAGGTCCATTGCTGCGCGAGTGTGTCAGTCGAGCTCGATCAGCTCGAACTCGAGTCCGGCGTCGGCTGGGCGCAGCCCACCCATCGTGTGGTGCGCGGCGCGGCGGCGCTCGGTCGGGCTCCCCGGGTTGAAGATCTGAAAGCCGTCCCGGGCCCGCTCATGCAGCGGCAGATGCGAGTGACCGAAGATGACCGCGTCGGCATCCGGGAAGCTTGAGCGCAGCCGCTCGAGCCGGCGCCCGGATGGCCCGGCGTCGTGGATGACCACGAGCCGGCGGTCCCCGACCGGAACGACGGCCACCAGCGGCAGGGCCATCCGCAACTCGGGCTCGTCGACGTTGCCGTGCACTCCGATCACCGGGCCATAGGACCGAAGCTCGCGCAGCACCGCGAGCGCCATGAAATCCCCGGCATGAATGATCAGATCGGCGGCGCGCAGCCGGGCCAGACAAGCCTCGGGCAGCCGGCGCGGGCCCCGGGGCATGTGGGTGTCGGCGAGGATCGCGATCTCCATTACAGTTGAGCGCTGATCTTCGCGGATCCCAGCGCCCGTAGCTCAGGGGATAGAGCGTCCGCCTCCGGAGCGGAAGGTCGCAGGTTCAAATCCTGCCGGGCGCGCTTGTTGGTGCGCCGGTCCGCCGAACGGTGCTGCGCCGGTCTGCCCAACCTGGTGTACCGGTCTGCCGAACCTGGTGTGCCGGTCCGCCGAACCTGGTGTGCCGGTCGCCGAACCGATCCGCAATGTGCGAGGGGGCGCGCGGGGCACGGGGCGGCGGGATAACCGCCCCGACGGGTTTGAGTGGGCGACGCCCGCCGGGGCGAGTGCACATATGCCGCCCCCACTTCCGCGGCTCTATCTACCTCTTAATGGAAAAACGTAAACGGGGCGAAGCTCGCTCACCGTTCAAGGGCAGCTGAGTTGAGCCCAGCCGAGCTGAGCGCGGCCTCGTAGTCCGCCCACGTGTCGACGTCGCGGGGGACGTGCCCGGGGATCGGTACCTCGACCACGTCGTCGGGGCGCCGGGCGAGCAGCTTCCAGACCGCCTTGTCTCCGTGCAGGGCATCGAGCTCACCAAAGGTCGATCGGGCGAAGGCCAGCGGGTGACCCCGACCGTTCTCGTAGCGGCAGACAGCCAGCGGCGCGTCCTGCCGGGCGCTCAGCAGGGTGGCCACCGTCTGCGGAGTCACTCCGGGCTGGTCGCCGAGCATCAGGACGAGAACCTGGCTGCGGGCATCGACCGCGGTGACGGCCGCCGCGATCGAAGACGAGCACCCGGTCCCGTAGACCCGGTTCTCAATCACCTCCACTCCCTCGAGGTCAGCCTGCTCGCGGACCGCGTCGGCGCTCCCACCGATCACGCAGAGCGTCTGATCAAACTGACACCGCCGGGCCACGCCGAGGACGTGTCCGAGCAATGTGCCCCCCGAGAAGGGCAGCAGCTGCTTGGGCTGGCCCAGCCGGCGCGAACCCCCGGCGGCCAGGATCAGGCCGGTGACGCGAGGCGGAGGTGCTCCGGGCACTGGGGAGGTTGATCAGGCCCCGGAGCCGCCGGTGAGCATCCGGGCCGCGTAGGCCTCGCGGCAGCCCAGCCCGCAGAAGTACAACCGCTCGCCGTCGGCCTCGAGCCAGGGGGTGGCCTCGGTGACGACGACGGTCATCCCGCACGCCGGATCGGTGGCCTCGGCCCGCGCCGGGCGGCCTGGGACCGGGTCTGAGTGCTGCGCGGCGATCAGCTCGGCCAGGATCGAGACGGCGATCTCGGCTGGGGTCCGCGCTCCGATATCCAGGCCGGCAGGGGTGTGCAGTTGGGCCGCCAGTTCCCTGGGCAGATCCAGCGCGTCACGCACCGCCGCGCCCCGGACGCGGCTGGCCACTAGAGCGACATATGGGACGCCGCTCCGTAGCGCCGCGGCGAGCGTCTCCTCCTCGGCCTTTCCGTGAGAGGCGAGCACCACCGCGGCTGTCCCCTCGAGCGGGTCGACCTCGAGCGAGGCGTCGAGCGGGTCGGTCTCGACCGCGAAGGCCGCGGGTGCCTCGAGCCGGGCCACGTCGTACCCGGCGGCCGCGGGTGCCTCGAGCCGGGCCACGTCGTACCCGGCGGCCGCGGCGATCTCGTGCAGGGCATCGGCGATCGGCGATCCGCCGCCGATGACCAGCCGCGGCGCGGGAAGCTGTGGCTCGAGGAAGATTTCGAGCGCGCCGCCGCTCAGGCACGGGTTGCGCTCGACCACAGCCGCATCGAGTCCGTCCCCCGGCGCTTCGCCTTCCGCTTCGGCGGGAAGCAGTCGCAGGAGCAACGGCTCGCCGGTCTCCAGCGCACGGAGCGCGTAGAGCCGGACCGAGGACTCGGCGCACTGGCCGCCGACGAAGCCGGAGATCGTGCCGTCGACGGTGACGAGCGCCGTGTCGCCGGGCCGGACGCTGGCCGGCTTGCGGGCCCTGACGACTGTGGCCAGGACGAACGGCACCCGGTCCTCGATCAACTGGCCCATGTGGGCTGCGAGCTTGGCTTTGATCATCCCTTTTGCCTCACTCTCATGATGGCTCGCTCAGGCCGAGCCGTCAACGTTCATGGGCGGTCCCGCGGACGCCGGGCGGCCTGAACCGAGTGCTCGGCGGCGATGTTGACCGTGCGGCAACGCCCACAGCGGATTCGCACGCGCCGGGTCATGTACTCCGGGTCCATGGACGCGGCCAGCAGGTTCCCGCAGCTTCCGCACACGTAGTCAAACCGTCCGTTGCCGGTGAACACCGGGCGATCGGCGTCCTCCTGTACGGCGGTGCCGCCGTCCATCGGGGTCTCCCCCGGCTCCACCTCGCGCATCGTCCGCACATTCATGCCTGGCTCCCTAGACCACCCGGGGGGCCAGCTGGAGCCGGTGCACTAGAGCTCGGCCAGCCTGACGGTGAAGCCCTTGATCAGCGCGTCGAGCACGCTGGAGACGACCCCCTCGCCCATCGACGCCGCCTTGCCGGTGATCTGCGCGGCGGTGTGCACGGTGCCACCCCCGTCGCGGAGCGTGAAGGTCACGTCGGCGTTGGCGTGCCCCTGGCCGCCGGCCTCCCGGGATTTGACCTGGAGCACGGCTCGGTGGGCAGCGTCGTCGGCCTCGATCACGGCCACGCTGCCGGTGAACTTCATCGACATCGCTCCCATCTTGATCTTGATCTCCGCCTGGGCCGACTCCGGACCGTTGCGCTCGAGCACCGTGCCGCCCTCGACGCAGGGGATCAGCCGGTCGAGGTCGAGGATCGACCGCCAGGTCTCGTCAACCGGCTTGCTGGTCGTGAAGGAATGATCGAGCTCAACCACGTGAGTGTGTCCTTTCGTGGGTATGTTCTGCGGGCAGAGGCCGCGAACGGAGAGGATGGTCAGCGCACATGCCGACCGAGCACAAGCTGGGACCCAACCACGCCCAGCTGACGATTCGCACGGGCCGCAAAGGCGCCGCGGCCAAGGCCGGGCACGATCTCCTCATCGAGGTGACCGGATGGGAGGCGACTGTGAGCCTGGCCGAGGAGCCGGCGCAGACGCAGGTGACCCTGACGGTCGATTCGCGCTCGCTGCGGGTCAGAGAGGGCACCGGCGGGATCCAGGTCCTGGGCGACGATGACAAGGACAGCATCCGCCAGACGATCGATGACGAGGTCCTGAAGGGTGCGCCGATCGAGTTCCGCTCCACGTCAGTCTCCGCCGGGGCCGGCCCGGATGAGCTCGAGGTCACCGGCGATCTGCTGCTCTCGGGAAGCACCCGGCCGGCCACCTTCGCGCTCCATCTCAGCCCTGACGGTGCGATCCGCGGCCGGGCTATGGTCAAGCAGAGTGACTGGGGCATGAAGCCGTACTCGGCCCTGTTCGGCGCGCTCAAGGTCGCCGACGAGGTCCAGCTCGAGATCACCGGCCGCCTGGCCGGGAGCTGATCAGCCGCAGCCACCGCCACGGCGGAGCGCACCCGGGTTCCCGCCACTAGCTAATCGCGATAGACGGTCTGGGCATCGAGACCCCCCTCGACCCCCGGCGGAAGGGCGCCGGTGCCGTGGGCGTAAAGGGCCAGATCGGCGATCGTCTGGGACTGAGGCGGCTCGGCCCCGTCGCTGAACGCGCCGTCGGCCCAGCGCAGGCCCTCGGCCGGTGACCCCAGGGCCATGCCGGCGAGCTGCTGGGCCTTGGCCAGGATCTTGGCGGTGGTGCTCCTGACAGCCGCGCTCGTCCCGCCGGACGGGCTGGTGTTGTAACCGTGGCCGACGCCGAAGCGGTCGGTGTCGGCGGGCACGACCTTGACATCCAAGGCCGAGACTCCGAGCTCACCGCCCACCAGCTGCGCGTACTGCGCCTCCTGGCCGTCTGATTCCGTAGTCAGGCTCAGAACCATCTTTCCCGTCGGATGCACCCGGAGGAACACCGCCCGGTAAGCCTCACCTGCCATCGCTGACCCTCCTGTCTGGCTGTGTCGCGGATTCCGGCGCCTCATCTCCGGCCGGCTCGGCGGCCAGATGCTGACGAGCCTGGTGAGCGGTGAGGGCGTTGTGCTCCTCGAGGTCGCAGAAGCTGGGCTGCGGCCCGCCGAGCGGGTGCGGTGCCACGGCGGGACGCTCGCAGCCCGGATAGATGCAGCGCTTGGGCTCGGGCGGGCTCATGCCCCCAGGCTCCAGCCCGGCGTGGTGCGCCCGCGGCTCGGTCCGTAGCCCGAGGGCATGGCCACCGAGCTGCCCGGCACCGGCGTGGCGCTGGCCCACGAATCCTCGGCGTCGGGCGGCGGCGCGTACGCCTCCGCCGGGACTGCGACCTCGCGCCCGGCTATCGCCCCGGCCACGGCGCCGAGCGCGGCCAGGCTCTCACCGCTGAGCAGGACGTCGCAGTGGGGCAGTGCGGCGGCCATCCCCCCGGTCTGGGGCGAGAAGCCGCGCGCCGCCACGCGGGGGTTGACCCAGACGATCCGGTGGGCCAGGCGGCCCAGGCGCTCCATCTCGCGGGCGACCAGACTCGGGTCGCCGCGCTCCCAGCCGTCGGACAGGATCACGATCACCGCCCCGCGGGCCATTCCCCGGCGACCGTGATGGTCGTTGAACGCCTTCAGGGCGTCGCCGATCCGCGTGCCGCTTGACCAGTCGGGCGCGGCCGAGGCAGCCTGGCGGATCGCCCGGTCGGGGTCCCGGGCGGCCAGCGCGCGCGTGACCCGGGTCAACCGGGTGGCGAACACGAACGCCTCAGCTCGGGGTCCGGCGCCGACGGCACAGGCTAGGAACTGCAAATAGGCCCGGGCGTAGGGCTCCATCGACCCCGAGATGTCGCACAGCAGCACCAGCCGTCTCGGCACAACGCGGCGCTCGCGGCGGCGCAGCTTGACCGGGTCCCCGGCACTGCGCAGGCTGCCGCGCAGGGTCCGGCGCAGGTCGACCCTCCGGCCATCGTGGCGGCCCTCATAGCGTCGTGAGCGCCGCCGCGGCGCGGCGACCCGCAGCTCGCCCATGAGACGCTGAAGCTGAGCCAGCTCATGCGGGGAGAGAGCGTCGAACCGCTTCTCGCGCAAGAGCTCCTCGGCACTGGCCAGAACCGGGACCGGGAGCTCGCGTGGGCTGGGCTCCTCGCCCGGGCGCGTGGCCGGGCTGCGCCCCGGAGCGCTCCGCGCATCGGCCGGGTCCTCAGCATCGGCCGACACCGTCTGCTCGGCTCCGGACTCGGCCGGCGCCTGCTCCGGCACCGACTCGACGGTCTCCTCCACCTCCAGCTCGGTCCCGTCCGGTGTGGCGGCCAGCCGTCCGAACACCTGGCCGAACACGGCGTCGAAGGCGGGCACCTCGTGGCGGGCGGTCACGAACACCGCGCGCGCGGTCCAGTACAGCCGCCGCCGCGCCACCGGCTCGACCACCGCCAGCGCATCGGCAAACCGGGCACAGCGCTCGGGCCCGGCCGAGAGCCCCCGCGCGCGCAGCTGCCGGCCGAAGGCGGTGGCCAGCTCGGGGAGCGGGAGCCGGTGTGTCCGGACCTCCACTCAGCCCCCGCCGAGCACCGCGGCCAGCCCGAGGGCGCGCACCGTGTCCTGATCCTCGCGGTACTTCAGCACCGATCCGAGCGTCCGTTCGGCGGCAGCCGGGTCGAGCTCCTCCACGTTCAGAGCGCTCAGCGCGGCCAGCCAGTCGATCGCCTCGGCGATGCCCGGCGGCTTCTGGACCTCGGCGGCACGCATCCGGCCCACGGCGTGCACCACTCCGACCGACAGGCTGGCCGGCGCGTCCCGCACCCGGCGGCGGACGATCTCCACCTCGCGGTCGGCGGCTGGGTAGTCGATCCAGTGGTACAGGCACCGGCGCTTGACCGCGTCGTGCAGGTCACGCGTCCGGTTGGAGGTCAGGACGATGATCGGCGGGTGCGTCGCGGTGACCGTGCCCAGCTCCGGGATGGTGACCGTGGCTTCGGCCAGCAGCTCGAGTAGGAAGGCCTCGAAGTCATCGTCGGCTCGGTCGATCTCATCGATGAGCAGTACGGCCGGGCGTGGTCCCGGGTGCTCGAGCGCCCTCAGCAGCGGGCGGCGGCTGAGGAAGTCCCGCGAGAAGAGATCCTCCTCGCGCAGCTCGGGGCGGGCTGGGTCTGATTCGGCCAGGCGGATGGCCAGCAGCTGCCGGGGGTAGTTCCATTCATAGAGCGCTTCGGCGGCATCGATCCCCTCGTAGCACTGCAGGCGGATGAGCGGCGTATCGAGCACCGCGGCCAGCGCCTTGGCCGCTTCGGTCTTGCCGACTCCGGCCTCGCCCTCGAGCAGCAACGGCTGGGGTAGGCGCAGGCTGAGGAACATCGACGTGGCCAGACCCTCCTCCACCAGGTATCCGACCGCGCCCAGGCGTACGCCCAGCGTCTCGACGTCGGGGATCAGGTGGCGGAGCTCGCGCGGCGCCTCACCGGGATCGGACCCGCCCCTCCCCCCTTCGGCCGCCGTCATTGCGGCGGCGCGGCCCGGCCCTGCATCGCCGCCCAGACCCGCGCCGGGGTACAGGGCATGTCGACGTGCTCCACGCCGTGGGTCTCGTGCAGGGCGTCGATCACGGCGTTGACGATCGCCGGCGGCGAGCCGACGTTGGGCGATTCCCCCACCCCCTTGGCCCCGAGCGGGTGGTGCGGACACGGTGTCACGGTCGCGCCAAGCTCGAAGTCCGGGCATTCCAGCGCGGTGGGGATCAGGTAGTCCATGAACGAGCTGTTCAGGCAGTTGCCCTCCTCGTCGAAGGTGATCACCTCCATCAGCGCGATGCCGATCCCCTCGGCCAGCCCGCCGTGGATCTGGCCGTCGACGATCATCGGGTTGATCCGCACGCCACAGTCATCCACAGCGATGAAGCGGCGCACGGTGACCTGCGCGGTGTCGGGGTCGATGTCGACCACCGCTATGTACGCCCCGTAGGGGTAGGTCAGGTTGGGCGGGTCGTAGATGACCTGAGCGTCCAGGCCGCCCTCGAGGCCCTCGGGCATCTCGGCGCCGCTGTAGGCGTAGGCGGCGATGTCCTCGATCAGCGCACCCTGCTCCGGGTCGCCCTTGACGTACCAGCGTCCCTTCTCCCAGGCGAGGTCCTCGGGGCGGGTCTCGAGCATGGTCGCGGCGATCATCCGGGCCCGGTCGCGCGCCTTGCGGCAGACGACCGCGACGGCCGCCCCGGACACCGGGGTAGAACGACTGCCGTAGGTCCCGAGCCCGTAGGGGGTGCGGTCGGTGTCGCCGTGGCGGACCTCGACGTCCTCGGGCGGGATCCCGAGCTCTTCGGCCACGATCTGGGCGAACGTGGTCTCGTGACCCTGACCCTGGGTCTGGGCGCTGATCGACACCACCGCCCGCCCGGATGGATGGACGCGCAGATCGGCCCCGTCGTTCATGGACAGGCCGAGGATGTCCATGTGCTTGCGCGGACCCGCCCCCACCCCTTCGGTGAAGAAGGACACCCCGATCCCCATCAGTTCCCCGCGGGCGCGCTTCTCGGCCTGCTCGCGGCGCAGCTCCTCATAGCCGGCGATATCCATCGCCACCCGCATCGTCTTCGCGTAGTCGCCGGAGTCATAAGTCCAGCCGGTGGTGGTCTCATAGGGGAACTGCTCGGGGGCGATGAAGCTCTGCATGCGCAGGTCGATCGGGTCAACGCCCATCTCCTGGGCCAGCGCGCTGGCCATGCGCTCGACCAGGTACACCGCCTCGGTGATCCGGAAGGAACAGCGGTAGGCCACCCCACCGGGGGCCTTGTTCGTGTAGACGGCCTTGACCCGCACGTGGGCGGCCTCGAGGTCATAGGAGCCGCAGCAGATGTGGAAGAAGCCGGCCGGGAACTTGGTCGGCTGAGCAGTGGAGTCAAACGCGCCGTGGTCGGCGATCGCGTCGACGCGCAGCCCGGTGATCTTGCCGCCCTTCCCGCACATCTCGGCGTGCATGACGTAGTCGCGGGCGAAGCCGGTCGACATCAGGTTCTCCGAGCGATCCTCGATCCACTTCACCGGAGCGCCGGCCACGATCGAGCCGGCGATCGCGCACACGTAGCCCGGATACACCGGGACCTTGTTGCCAAAGCCGCCGCCGATGTCGCCGCAGCGGATGCGGATCATGTGCTCGGCCAAGCCGGCCACGTGCGCGTAGACCGTCCGGTGCGCATTTGGCGCCTGGTTGCCGTTGTAGATGTCCAGCTGCCCGGTCTGGGGGTTGAAGTCCGCAATCATCCCGCAGGTCTCGAGCGGCGCCGGGTGGCAGCGGGGATAGATGATGTCCCGCGTGACCACGGTGTCGGCCTCGGCGAAGGCCCGCTCAGTGGCCGCCTCATCCCCCGCCTCCCACGTCGGGCTGGCCAGGTTGTCGCGCTGCTCCTCCTTGTCGTCGCGAATCAGCGGCGCGTCCGGATCAAGCGCCTTGCGCGCGTTGACCACAGCGGGCAGCGGGTCATACTCGACGTCGATCAGCGGCAGCGCATCACGCGCGGTGTACTCGTCGGTAGCGATGACGAACGCCACCTCCTGGCCCTGGAAGCGGACCTTGTCCCCAGCGAGAACGGCCTGCGTGTCGTAGGAGATGGTCGGCATCCAGGCCAGGCCCAGGGTCTCGAGGTCCCGGGCGGTGACCACCGCGGCCACGCCGGGATGGGCCAGCGCGGCCGAGGTGTCGATCGAGACGATGCGGGCGTGGGCGTAGGGGCTGCGGAGGATCGCCCCGTGGAGCATCCCCGGCAGCCGGATGTCGTCCAGGAAGTTGCCCTGACCACGAATGAACCGCGCGTCCTCCTTGCGCTTGAGCCGCCCGAAGCCGATCGGGCGCTCGGTCGAGGGACTGGGGAGGTTCTCGAGCGTGGCCACGGGTCTTAGACCTCCTGCCGCTCGGCGGCTTCGTGCTCGGCGGCCCAGCGGATCGCCGCGACGATGTTCTTGTAGCCGGTGCAGCGGCAGATAGCTCCCGAGATCGCGGTACGGATCTCGTGCTCTGAGGGATCCGGACTTGCGTCCAGGAGCGCCCGGCCGGTCATCAGCATCCCCGGCGTGCAGAAGCCGCAGTGCAGGGCGTGCAGCTCGTGGAAGCCCTGCTGTATGGGGTCGAGATGGCCGTCGCGCTCGAGCGACTCGACCGTGCGGATCTCGTGGCCCTCGGCCATCACGGCCAGCGTGGTGCACGACTTGATCGGCTCGCCGTCCATGAGGACAACGCAGGCGCCGCAGTTGGAGGTGTCACATCCCCAGTGCGTCCCGGTCAGGCCGGGCGTCTCGCGGATGAAGTGGACGAGCAGGAGCCGGGGCTCGATGTCCCGTGAAACCGGACGGCCGTTGATGGACAGGGTGATTTGCATCGTGTCGGTCAGGCCTCCGTCTTCAGGGCGCGAGCCGTGGCTCGAGCCAGGGCCCGAGCGGTGAGGACACCGGCCAGATGGCGCTTGTAGTCGACCGGTCCCCGGCCATCGGCCGACGGCGAGCAGTCCTCGGAGGCGATCTGGCCGGCCTGAGCGAAGAGCGCCTCGGATGGGGCGCCGCCGCGCAGCAGCTCGGTGGCTCGGGTCAGGTGGATCGTGGTCAGGCCCACGGCGCTGAGGGCGACTCGGGCCTCGGCGATCGTCCCGCCCTCGATCCACACCGCGGCCGATGCGGCGGCGATGGCCCAGTCGCCGGCGCGGCGCTCGACCTTCTCGTGCGCGCTTCCCGCTCCCGCGCGCACGGGCAGGCGCACCTCAGTCAGCAGCTCGCCCTCCCCCACCGCGGTCATGTAGGGACCGACGTGGAAGTCGTCGATCGAGACCACCCGCTCCCCGTCGCCTCCGCGGATAACGAGCTTTGCCTCCAGCGCGGTGCAGACTGCGCTCAGGTCCTCGGCGGCGTCGGCCTGGCAGAGGCTCCCGCCGATCGTGCCCCGGTTGCGGACCACCGGGTCGGCGATCACCGCTTCGGCGTCGGCGAAGATCGGGAAGTGCTCGGCCAGAACCAGGGAGCGCTCCAGTTCGGCGTGGCGAGTCAGCGCGCCGATCCGGACCTCGTCCTCCGCCGCGCGGATGTAGTCGAGCTCGGTCAGGTCGTTGATGTCGATCAGATGCTCGGGCTGGGCGAGCCGGAGCTTCATCATCGGGAGCAGGCTGTGGCCCCCGGCGATCACCCGGGCCTCGCCACCGAGGCGGCTCAGGGCGGCGACGGCGGCCTCCACGCTGACGGCGCGCTCGTACTCAAACGGAGCTGGTGTCTGCACCGCCGCTCCTTCCCCGGGCGGGCATCCGCGTGCGGGGCCCGCCCACCTCCTGCGTCGCGTCGTATTGGGTCGGTGAGTCGGCGCCGATCACCGGCGAGCGCGGCATGAGCTCGGGACGGGTCTGACGGATCTCGGGATACAGACCGCGGGCGGCCAGGCTGCCGTAGCCCGGGTTGCGCAGGGCGGGTCCGTTGGGCGACGCGGCCGCGATCGGCGCCTCGCGCCCCAGGCGAGCCAGTGTCAGCGTGCCCCGCGTGTAGACCTCGCCGATTCGCGGCGGCTTCACCTCCCGGCTCGCGGGGAAGTTGCGCAGTCCGGCCGCCGCCGTTCCGGGATACAGACCTTCGATCAGACCGACCGCATCGTCCAGGCCGGCTTTCTTGACCAGCAGGCCCTCGAGCACGTCGACGCCGGCATCGAGCTGCCCGTTGATCGTCCCGACGACGTCGGCCACCGGGGCGCTCTTTTCGATGATGCCGCCGACCCCGGCGATTGCCTGATCGAGCCCGGCGGTGATCTGGCGCAGGGCGAGAATCGTCCCCAGGAGGAACACCACCACCGTCGCGACGATCAGGACGACGGCGACGATCATGACTATTCCGGCTGCGGGCACCGCACTCTCCTCCTAGGCGTCGTCGATGATCACGTCGAGTGAGCCGGCGTAGTTGGCCGCGGCATCGATCGTCTTGATGGTGTACTCACGGGTCTGGAGCAGGAGCGCGGCGGAGTCGAGGTTGCGCGAGCCGGCCTGGGCGCTGGCGGCGATGCCGCTGACGCTCGGCACGATCGACCGGGCCGCGCGCAGGACCCCGGCCAGCAGGTAGACGACCACGGGCAGGACGACGAGCAGCAGCACGGCATCGCCGATCCACTCGAGGATCATTGCGGTCTCCGCTCAGCGACCAAGGCGGCCTTGGCGGCGATCCCGGGCAGCGCGCCCACGATCACCTCAAACTGCTCGTTGATCGCCTTGACCGCCGGCTCGAGCGGGGCCAGGTGTTCGGATTGCACGGCGGCCAGCGCCGTGGACAGGGTGGCGAGCGTGGTTGCCGTGGACTCCAGCTTCAAGCGGATGCGGATCAGTGCCACGGCCAGCACGGCCACGACCACGACCGCCTCGAGCACGCTCAGGATGATCAGCAGGGTCGTGCTCATGAGTTCCCCCGTCCTGCGAAGCCGTCGGTCAGCGCGTTCATGTAGCCATCCTGGATGACCGCCTCGTCGACGATCTGCGCCAGGACAGGCGCGGTGGCCTCGAGCTCGGGAATGTGGGCCGTGTTGCCGGCTACTCCCCCGGCGACCTCGAGCAGGCCGCCGGCCGAGCGCTCGATGTCATCGACAGTGCGGACCAGGATCACCAGCAGGGCGGCCACGGCCAGGGCGGCGAGGATGCCGATGATCAGGGCGATCCCCCACGCCCCGTGATTTGAAAGCGCGAAGACGACCATCACTTGCCCACGGCGACCTTCCGCAGCGCCCGGGCCGAATGGAGGATCCGTACGCCGGAGTCGTTGATCTGCCCGACTCCGTCGAGGGCGTTCGTCTGCTCACGGACCCGCTCCACGCCAGCCACGGCACCGCCGGCCTGGCCGGCGATCCGCCGGGCGAGGAGCACGATCGTGATCACGATCGCCGCGGCCACGATCACCACCACGACGCCGAGCACGAGCCCGATGCCCCAACCGGTAGAGGCACCGATTACCGTAGGCATGACATGGGACTCCTTCTCCTTTACGTCAGGGGACCCGTGGCCTTCGCCCGGTGTCGCTCTCCTCGATCCAGGGCATTCTGGCGCTGATGGCTCGAGGGCGCAAGCCCCGCATTGGGCCCCCGGACGTGTAAAGATCGCTTCATCACCTGCGCAGGAGGAGAGCAATGACCGAGACGACTTCTGGCCCCACGGCCTCCGTGAGCACCGTGGCGCTGCTGCCCGGCTCAGCCGCCGAGCGCTTCGCCGACAGCGTGGCCGCGAGCTACAAGGACGACGGGGAGTGGCAGGAGATGTCCTACGCCGAGACCGGCGCGGCCATCGAGGAGATCGCCCTCGGGCTGGTCGAGCTCGGCATCGAGTCCGGCGACCGCGTGGCGATCCTGTCCGACACCCGGCTGGACTGGACCCTGGCCAGCTACGGCATCTCCGCCGCCGGTGGCGTGGTCGTCCCCGTCTACCCGACCAACTCTCCCCGTGAGTGCGCCTGGGTGCATCGGCAACTCGGGCGCCCGGGCCGTGTTCTGCGAGAACGAGGCCCAGCGGGCCAAGATCGACCACGTGCGCGACGAGCTTGATGAGCTCGAGACCACGATCGGCTTCGACGCCGGGGGCGGGGATCTGACGCTGGCTGAGCTGCGCGAGCACGGCCGCGGGAGCGAGCGCGATGAGCTCGTCCGCCGCCAGGAGGCCGTCGAGCCGGGCGACGCCTACACGATCATCTACACCTCCGGCACCACCGGGCCGCCGAAGGGCGTGGTCCTCACCCATCGCAACGCAATGTCGGTGTGCGAGATGGTCGAGGAGCTCAGCTTCATCGAGCCGGGCGAGAAGACCTACCTGTTCCTCCCGCTGGCCCACGCGTTCGCGCTCACGGTCCACCTGGCCTCCTTCGATCAGGGCACGACGATCGTCTTCTATGGCGGCGACACGCAAGGAGATCCTGCCCGAGCTGGTCGACTCGCACCCCACGTACCTCCCCTCGGTGCCGCGCATCTTCGAGAAGCTCTACACGGCGGCGATGAAGATGCAGGAGCAGGGCTCAGACGAGGAGACGGAACGCTTCCAGCAGGCCGTCAAGCTGGGCGTCGAGGTCCGCCAGCGCCGCCAGCGCGGCGAGGATGTGCCCGAGGACATGGAGAAAGCCTTCGCCCAGGCCGATGAAGCAGCTCTTCAGCCGCGTGCGGGGGCTGTTCGGGGACCACGTCAAGCAGGCGGTCACCGGGGCGGCGCCGATCGCCTCGGAGATCCTCGAGTTCTTCTACGCCTGCGGCGTGCCTGTGCTCGAGGGCTGGGGCATGACCGAGACGACGGCCGTGGGCACGGTCGGCACGCTGGAGCACTTCAAGTTCGGCACCGTGGGCCGGGCCATGCCCGGAGTCGAGGTGCGGATCGCCGAGGAGGACGGCGAGATCCTGCTCCGGGGTCCGAACATCTTCCGCGAGTACTGGCGAAACCCGGAGGCCACCGCAGAGACGCTGGTCGACGGGTGGCTTCACACCGGCGACCTCGGCGAGCTCGACGACGAGGGCTTTCTGTCGATCACCGGCCGCAAGAAGGACATCATCATCACCGCGGGCGGCAAGAACCTGACCCCGGCCAACCTGGAGAACGACCTCAAGCAGTCGCGCTTCATCTCCCAGGCGGTCATGCACGGCGACCGCCGGCCCTATCCGGTGGCGCTGATCACGCTCGATCCCGAGGAGATCGTCCCCTGGGCCAAGGAGAACGGGCTGCCCGAGGACATGGGCGAGCTGGCCAAGCAACGAGCAGGTCGCGGGGCTGGTCCAAGACGAGCTCGACCGCGCCAACTCGAACTACGCCCAGGTCGAGCAGATCAAGAAGTTCGTCATCCTCGACCGCGACCTGACGATCGAGGAGGGCGAGCTGACGCCGACGCTCAAGGTCAAGCGCAACGTGGTCAACGACCGCTTCGGCGACCTGTTCGAGTCGCTCTACGGGTAGCCGCGGGCGACTCGGGGTAGGAGACCTGGCGATGAAGGTCCTGGCCCTGACCACCGAGCCGGTCACTGCCGATGCGCTGCGCGAGGCGCTCCCCGGCGACCTCGATCCCGGAGAAATCGAGGTAATGGTGGTGGCCCCGGCGCTCCACGCCAGCGCCCTGCGCTTCTGGGTCTCCGACGCCGATGAGGCCATCGAGCGGGCCGAGGCGGTCCGCCGCCAGAGTCTCGACCAGCTCGATGACGAGGGAGTGGCGGCCGCCGCGCGACACGGGCGAGGGCGATCTGGAGGATGCGGTCGAGGATGCGCTGCAGACCTTCGCGGCCGAGCGGATCGTCGTCTTCACCCACCCCAAGGGGGAGCGCCGCTATCGCGAGGATGTGGATCCGGAGGCGCTGCGCGAGCGCTTCGGGCTACCGGTTGACCGGGCCGAGATCTCAGCCGGCTCGGACTGACAGGCGGCGCGCCAGATCAAGCGCATTGGCGGGAGCGAAGCCGCGCCAGTCGTTGTTGAAGTACGCGTAGACCTCCTCGCGCCGGCGCCACTGGGCGATCCGCCGGGCCCAGGTCTCGAGCTCCCGCTGCGAGTAGTTGCCCAACCGCCCCCGCGCGCCGTAGTGAAAGCGCAAGAAGCGCCACGACGCGGTGGCCACGTGGGACTGGAACGGGCGCTCGGGATGATCGCCGAGGGCCAGGGCGACGTGGCGCTCACGCAGGGCCTCGAGCACCGGCTTGGCGAACCAGCTCGGGTGGCGGAACTCGATCGTGTGACGGCCGGAGGGCAGGGCCTCGAGCCAGTCGTTCAGGCGGCGATCATCGCGATGGAAGTTCTCCGGCAGCTGCCAGAGCATCGGCCCAAGGCGGCCGGCGGCCTGGAGCGGCTCGATCCGCTCGTAGAAGCGTCGTAGGCCGTCCGTGGTGTCGGTCAGGCGTTTGATGTGGGTCAGGTACCGGCTCGCCTTGACGGTGAACTCGAACCCCGGCGGTGTCTGGGCGACCCAGCCGGCCACGGCGTCGCGGGCCGGCAGCCGGTAGAAGGTGTTATTCACCTCGACGGTGTCGAAGTGCTGGGCGTAGCACTCGAGCCACCGCCGACGCGGCTCCCCCTCGGGATACAGCGAGCCGCGCCAGTCGTCGTAGGCCCATCCCGAACAGCCGATGCGGGTTTGCTGAGCGTCTGACATCGATTCCGAACGGGTACCCCCTTCTGACTCGGAGCACGCCGGCCGCCGGCGCTTCGCGCTCTACACTCGCGCACGCCACGTCCCGACAGGCTGGAAATCCTTCAATGCTCGAATCAGATCCTGACCAGGAGGCTCTGGACGAGGAGTCAGCCGCCGCGCCGACGGTGGAGATCTCCAATGCGATCTCCCACCTGCACAAGCAATTCATCGGTCGCGGGCCGGCCAACGCCCGAACCACGATCGACGGCGATCTCGTCGTCTGCCTGCTCGAGGGCGGCTACACCCGGGCTGAGCAGACCCTCGAGGACAATGCACGCGGTGACGTGGTCGCGGCCGGGCGCCTCGGGCTCCAGGACGCCATGCGCGAGGCCCTGATTGGCGCAGTCGAGCGCACGCTGGGCCGCTCGGTCGTGTCGTTCATGAGCGCCAACGACGTCCGGCGGAACCTCCAGGCCGAGGTGTTCGTCATGAGCGCGCAGCCGGCCCCGGTGCGGGACGAAGTGGTCTCCTAGCGGTGGGGTCCCGGAGCCGCGCCGGTATGATCCTCGCGGTCCCGACTGGCCTGGCCACGGCACGGGAACCACACTGTGGGCACGATGGGAGGCTGGCCGGACGCCGAGCCGGAGCGGACCGTCGAGAGAACTGACCAACGACGGACGCAGAGTCGACTGCGAACTGACGCGTGCACCGGACCCGAGCCTCGAGTTGACCAGCAGCCGCGAAGCGCTCCGAGCGCTGCCCACCGAGCTGCTCTTCGAGCGTCGGGGCGGCCAGGACAGCGAGACCGTGGTCGAGGAACTGGTCCACCGCTTCGAGCCTTTGGCGCGCAGCGTCGCTCGCCGCTACCACCAGCGCGGCGAGCCCCTCGACGACCTGACTCAGGTGGCCATGGTCGGTCTCCTGAAGGCGATCGCGCGGTTCGACCCGGGCCGCGGCTTCGCCTTCACCAGCTACGCCACCCCCACCATGGTGGGCGAGCTGAAGCGGTATTTTCGCGACAGCGGCTGGGCCGTGCACGTGCCCCGCGGGGTGAAGGAGCGCGCGGTCGAGCTGGCCAAGATCACCGACGAGCTCTCTCTGAGGCTCGGCCGCTCGCCGTCGCTGAGCGAGCTGGCCGAGGCGCTCGGCGCGAGTCGAGGAACAGACCCTGGAGGCGATCGAGGCCTACCACGCCCGTCATGCCGCGCCGCTCGAGGGCTCAAACGATGATGACGACTCCCCCAACCTTCGTCCGGTTCAGCTGCTCGGGGCGGAGGACGAGCGCCTCGAGCAGGCGGAGTACCTGAGCGTGATCGCCTCCGGCGTCGAGGCGCTGTCGGAGACCGAGCGCCTGATCCTCTTCCTGCGCTTCGCCCGCGATCTCACCCAATCGGAGATCGCCCACCGGGTCGGCACCTCGCAGATGCAGGTCTCGCGCCTGCTCCGGGGCGCGATCGAGAAGATCCGCCGAGCCAGCGGAGAACTCGACACGCCGGCCCGGGGCGGCTAGTGCGACGCGGGGAGCTAGGACTTGCGGCTGTCCACGGCCCGCCGCAACTGCTCCTTGTTCATTGAAGAGCGCCCGTCGATGTTCATCTGCCGCGCCTCGTTGTAGAGCTGATCCCGTGTACGGCCCTTTTCGCGATTGCTCCCGGAGCGTTGGCCGCCCCGCTGACCGGAGGACTTGTCCTCGATCGAGGTCCGCGAGCGCTGGTTCGATTCACCGGACCGCGCTCGCTCCTTGTTGACCGTCCGCGCGGCTATCTCCTCGGCGCGCCCCTCGCTGCGGCCCTGTTTACGCTCGCTCTGCTTGACATGCTCGTATTGGCGGGCGCGCTTGCTCCCCGGCTTGACACCGCGTGGTGGCATTGCTTCCTCCTGTCGCTCGATCCGTCCAAACCGACGTACCCCCCGCGCCGTTCGCGAAACGATCCCAGCCGGCGCGGGACTAGTGGTCCACTCATGAGCAGACCCCTACGAGCTGATCAGGGTTGGCGTCCCCAGCGGAATGTGGCCCAGCAGCCACCGGCCCTCGGCCAGAGTCAGGCGCATGCAGCCGTGGCTGGCCGCCTGGCCGATCGTCCAAGTCTCGGGAGTGGAGTGGATGGCGATCCGGTCACCGCCGCTCCAGCCCTGGATGGCATGCGGAGCCTTGGCAGTCAGCGCGAGGATGCAGCAGCCGTAGGGTCCGCTCGGGTCGCCGGTACTGAGCCGGTCTGATACGGCGAAGCGTCCCGTCGGCGTGGGCGAGGCGGGAGCGCCGATGGCCACCGTGTAGCGGCGCACCACCCGGCCGTCGAGCAGGACGTCCAGGCGGTGGGCCGCCAGCGAGACCCTGAGCTCCCAGTACACACGAGTCAGCGAGCTGTCCCCGGCCGGAATCCAGCCCAGCTTGCCATTGCCGGCCAGCGGGCTGACGACCCCGAGCCAGGCACCCGCGCGCCGGATGACCCACAGCGCCTCAGGAGAGCCGAACTCGGTCCGCAGACCTAGTTTGGCGTAGGCGTGACCACCCGGGCTGGAGCGCATCGCCGTCGGTCGGTTGACCAGGGCAACTGCGGTGCCCCCGCCGCCCGGCGGGCCAGGGCGGGTCGCGGTGTGCTCTGGGCCACCGGCGTGTACAGCGACCCTGCCGTGGCCGCGGGTGACCCTCCCCCGGCCCCGCTCATCGCCAGCGCGACGATGATCGGAATCAGCGGGATCGCTCCGGACAGGACAGCCAGTGCCAGACGCCGCCGGCTTCGCGGTCGCGGCTGGGCGGGCTGTCTGGGGATCGGCGGTCGACTCGGCTCCATCGCGTCGAGGTATTGTCACGCATCGTCCGAGCCTCCCGGCGCAGTCTCGTGCGCCGCGCGCACCCGCCGGCGGATCGAGCGTCGTAGTCTTAGGAGCATGTTCGGACTACACAACAAGAGCCAAATGGTCGACGCGGCCACGGCGCTCCCCGGGCGCGAGACGGAGATGCCGGTGGCCGAGCGCCACGCGGTGCTCGGGACGCCGATGAAGCCCCCGTTCCCTGATGGCTTCGGGCAACTGGTCGTGGGGATGGGCTGCTTCTGGGGCGCCGAGCGCGTCTTCTGGCAGGCGCCAGGGATCCACACCACCGCCGTCGGCTATGCCGGCGGGTTCACCCCCAACCCCACCTACGAGGAAGTCTGCAGCGGTCGGACGGGGCACACCGAAGCGGTACTGGTCGTGTTCGATCCCGGTCAGACGTCCTACGTCGAGATGCTCCGCCTGTTCTGGGAGAACCATGACCCGACCCAGGGCATGCGCCAGGGCAACGACGTGGGCAGCCAGTACCGCTCGGCGATCCTGTGGGGCACCGAACCGGTGCGCGAGCTGACCGAGTCGAGTCGGGCGGCCTACGCCGGGCGCCTGCGCGCATCGGGCTACCCGGAGATCACCACCGAGATCTCGCCGCTCGCCACGTTCTACTACGCCGAGGACTACCACCAGCAGTACCTGCACAAGAACCCGTGGGGCTACTGCGGCCTTGGTGGCACCGGGGTCAGCTGCCCAGTGGGACTGGGCGCCGCCCAGCCGGCAAGCTAGCCGCCGGCCGCTGCGGGCAACGCTAGCCGCCGGCCACGGCCGGCAGGATCGTCACCTCGTCGCCGTCCTCGACGGGCGTGTCCAGGCCGTCGAGAAAGCGGATGTCCTCGCCGTCCACGTAGACGTTGACGAAGCGCCGCAGTCCGCCGTCCTCGGCGATCCGGCTGCGCAGCTCGCCGAAGCGCTCGTAGAGCGAGTCGAGGACCTCGCCGACGGTGCCACCGTCCACGCTGGCCTGCGTTTCGCCGCTCTGTGGCCTCGCGCAGCTGAGTGGGAATCTTGACCCGGACCGCCATGGCCGCGAATCCTATGCCAGAGCGCCGACGCGCTGACTTGCCGCTCTCGAAGGACTCCACGCTGGGATCGATCTCCCAGGCTTCGAACGTCCCGCGCGCGCAGTCGAGCGTCTTCAGCCCCTCGCCGGTGATATAGACCACGACCCGCTCGTCGGGGTCGATGTCCCCGCGCTCGGCCAGCTTGGCCAGCACCGCGGTGGTCACGCCGCCGGCGGTCTCGGTGAAGATGCCCGTGGTCTGGGCCAGCAGCTTGATGCCGGCGAGGATCTCGTCGTCAGTCGACGGAATCGATCGCGCCCGCCGAGCTGCGAGCCAGATCGAGCGCATAGGGACCATCGGCGGGATTGCCGATGGCCAGCGACTTGGCGATCGTGTCCGGCTTCACCGGCTGGCAGAAGTCCTGCCCGTCGGCGAACGCGGTGGCCACGGGAGAGCACCCGGCGGCCTGAGCGCCGTTGAACGTGGGCAGCTCGCCCTCGAGCAGGCCCACTTCGATCCACTCCGTGAAGCCGCGGGCGATCTTGGTGAACAGCGACCCCGAGGCGATCGGCGCCACCACACGATCGGGTAGCTCGAAGCCGAGCTGTTCGGCCGTCTCGAAGGCCAGCGTCTTCGACCCCTCCGCGTAGTAGGGACGCATGTTGATGTTCACGAACGCCCACTCGGACCCGCGGCCCGCTCGGCCTCCGCCCTCGCCGGACCGGGCCGCCTCCGAGTCATCCACTGTTCGCCCGAGAGCTCGGTGCAGAGCCGGTTGACCTCGTCGTAGTTGCCACGCACGCCGACCACGTTGGTGCCGTAGATCCCGGTGGCCAGGATCTTCTGCTCCTCCAGGTCCGCGGGGATGAAGACATAGGACTCGAGGCCCGCCGCGGCCGCGTGGGCGGCCACGGCGTTGGCCAGGTTCCCGGTCGAGGCGCAGGCCACGGTCTCGAAGCCGAGCTCACGAGCGCGGGCCATGGCCACCGAGACCACGCGGTCCTTGAACGAGTGCGTCGGGTTGGCGGCGTCGTTCTTGATCCACACCTCGCGCAGTCCGAGCCTTTCGGCCAGGCGGTCGGCCCGCAGCAGTGGCGTCCAGCCCGCGGGCAGCGTGCGCTTGGGTGGAGTCTGAACGGGAAGAAAGTCCCCGTAGCGCCAGAGCGAATGCGGCCCAGCTTGGATCCGGCGCTTCAGCTCGTCCGGATCGGCGCCCGCGCGCGAGCTGTAGGCGACCTCCAGCGGACCGAAGCACTTCGAGCACACGTAGCGTGCATCGAGCTCATATTCGGCTTGACATTCTCTGCAGCGAAGTGACTCTGGCGGCATATGAAAAAACCTCCGCCGGGGTCCGTGGTCGGAGGTTGGGAAACCGCCCTATCCACATCTCCCAGGCTTTTGTTGTTGGAGCCTGATGGAATTGGCACCGTTCCCTTGCGGGAGGTTGCCGGGGTTTCGTAGGGCCATTCCCCTCCACCCCTCTGGATGCGTACTGCTATGTGACCGGCGAGTATATCCCCTCATCGGCCATGCGGCTCAAGTCCTGTAGCGGCGGCCAGCACATGACGGCGGCCAGCCCGCGGCCTCGGCCAGCGCGGGGGCCGTCGCTGCGCGCGTAACGACCTCCGCTCTGCGGTGTTCACCAACCGATGCCGGCCGCGCCGACCGATCCGCTCACGCGTCTGGAGTCGATGCTCAGCCTGGAGGAGGGCAACGCACCACTCCGGCGCATGCTGGTCATCGTCAACCCCTATGCGACCACGGTGTCGGATCGGCTGAAGAACCTGGTCGTCTACGCGCTGCGCGGTCGCTATGAAGTCACCGCCGTCGATACCGAGGCCCGCGACCACGCCACCGAGTTGTGCCGCGAGGCGGCACGTGACAATTTTGACGTGGTCGTCGCCTTCGGCGGCGACGGCACGGTCAACGAGGCGGCTAATGGCCTGGTCGGCTCGCGAACGCCTCTCTGCTGTCTCCCCGGAGGGCGGACCAACGTCTACTGCCGGCTGCTCGGCATCCCCACCGACGTGGTCGACGCCACCGAGCACCTGCTCGGCCTCGCCCATGACTGGCATCCGCGCCATGTCGATGTCGGCCTGGTCAACGACCGCTACTTCCTGTTCTCCGCCGGGGTGGGGCTGGACGCCAGCGTCGTCAGGCGCGTTGACGCCCATCCGCGGCTGAAGGCCCGGCTCGGCGAGTGGTACTACGCCTGGACGGGGGTCCGCACCTTCAACCGGCATTACCTGGTGCATCCGCCGCGCCTCGCCGTCGAGCTCGACGGCGAGCGGGTCGAGGGGGTGACGGCGATCGTCCAAAGCGCCGATCCCTACACCTACTTCGGTCGCCGCGCGATCCACATGGGTGAGGGCGCGACCCTGCAGAGCGGTGACCTGGCCGGAGTCGTCCTGCGCCGAGCCAGCCCGATCGACGTCGCCACCATCACGTGGCGGGCGCTGTCCAAGCGCTTTCGGCTCGCCCGTCACCGCCGCGTGCATCCGTTCAGCGGCCTGCACGGATTGCGGGTCGTCTCCGGGGACGGGCGCCAGCTGCCCCTCCAGGTCGACGGCGACTACATCGGCGAGGTCCACGAGGCCGTGTTCGCCTCCCGCCCCGGCGGCATGTTGGTCATCTCCTGATGGCCCCGGGCCGCCGGCGCGCCGCCGCCGTGATCGTCCTGGCCGCGCTGGCCGGCTTGCCGCCCGTCGTGCTCGCCGCCACCGGGTCCTCCCGCGGGCCCGTCCTGGCGGGCTGCCCGGTCCTTCCGGCCGACAACCCATGGAACCAGCGCGTCGACCACCTCCCCGTGGCGGCCCACTCCGCCCAGATCCTGGCCCGCATCGGTCTCAGCGCCACGTGCATCCAGACTTCGGCACCGTCTATGCCGGGGCACCGAACGGGATCCCATTCACGATCGCGGATCGCCACACCCGGCGGGTGCGCGTTCGCTTCCAGTACGCGTCGGAGTCCGATGGCCGCTTTTACCCTCTGCCCCGCGGGGTGGCCATCGAGGGCGGCCCGCGCAGCACCGGTGACCGTCACGTGATCGTGCTCGACCGCACGACGTGCACCGACTACGAGCTGTTCGACGCCCACCCCCAGAAGGGCTACTGGACGGCCGGTTCGGGAGCGATCTTCTCACCTGCGTTCCGATCGCCTGCGCCCGGCCGGATGGACCTCGGCCGACGCCGCAGGCCTGCCGATCCTCCCCGGGCTGGCCCGCTACAGCGAAGTCGCCGCCGGCGCCGTGGACCACGCGCTGCGCTTCACCGCGCCCTGCACCGGACCGCACTACGTGTACCCGGCGCGCCATGTCGCGGCCTCGTGCCCGCCGTGCGCTAGGCATCCGGCCTCGCTGGAACGCACGGCGCACGAGTCATCCGGCTGCAGCGGCCCGTATGCGCCGCCCATGGGCCTTCGGGTGCGCCTCAAGGCCAGCGTGAACATCTCCGGCCTGCCCTACCAGGCCCGAGTGGTCGCCGAGGCACTCAAGCGCTACGGCCTGATCCTGGCCGACAACGGCTCGCCCTGGTTCATCTCGGGCGCGCCCGATCGGCGCTGGAACGACTCGGCTCTGCATGAGCTGGATCGCCTGTCGGGACGGGACTTCCAGGCCGTCGACACGCGCTCGCTGCCGCATCCCGGCTTGTAGGGTTCGCCGCCCAGGCGGGCAAACCCGAGCCGCCCAGGGGGGCGAACCCGGGCCCCCCAGCGCCTCTGACAGATGTGGCCTCGGATCCGCCCACCCGCGTGGCGCGCCCGCGCCCTCGGCGTCGCGCCCCTCCGCGGCTGTCCGAGCCTGACCGCCAGCTTCTGGCCTTCGCCGCCGAGCACCGCTTCGTCCTCGGCGCCCAGGCCCGGACGCTGCTCGGCACCTCGGCCGCCACGGCGTCGGCTCGGCTGCGCGTTCTCACCCAGGCCGGGTGGCTCGGCTATGAGCGCAAGCTCTCCGGGCCCGGGTGCTACCAGATAACCCGCCGCGGCCTCGGCGTGATTGGCAGCAGCCTCGGCCGCCCGCGCGAGGTCGACCTCGCCACCTATGATCACGAGGTCGGTCTGGGCTGGCTCTGGCTGGCGGCCGGGCGCGGCGCCTTCGGGGACCTCGTGGGTATCGCCTCCGAGCGCCACATGCGCTCCGAGGACCGCCGTCGGGAGGATCCAGACGACCGGCTCGGGGTAAGGCTTCCGGGGGTCGGGCCCTACGGTGGCGAGCGCCGCCACTACCCGGACCTGCTCCTCGACACGGCCAGCGGTCCCCGGGTCGCGGTCGAGCTCGAGCTGACCTTGAAGAGCCCGAGGCGGCGCACCGAGATCCTGGGCGGCTATGCGCTCGACGGACGGATCGATGGGGTTCTCTACCTGGTCGAGAACGAGCGTGCCGGGCGGGCGATGGAGCGCTCGGCCCGGGCGGCCGGGATCTCCGACCGAGTCGGGGTCGGGCTGGTCCGCTACGCCCCGGGCTCGGGGGCGGTCGGCGCCGGGCGAGGTGTGCCTCACTTCCCGACCCGCGCCCCTGGGCGAGAGGGACGACGATCGGACCGTGCTCACGGGCGCGCTCAGCCGCCCGGAGCGGAACCCGGAGCCGGAGCCGGAGCCGGAGCCGGGGCCGGGGGGCCGTCGCGGTGAACGGGCGCCGCCCCCGGTCCGGCCGAGCCCCCTACTGGACCTTGGTCATGTTCGCGGGCCTGCTCGCACTTCCCTTCTCCTGGGCGGTCGGGATCCTGGTCGCGGCCACCCTGGCCCGAGTCGCCTGGTCGGCACGCCACAACCGGGTACGCGTCGCGCAGGCCGGCCCGGAGTCAGCCGGCTCCGCGATCAGCCTGGGTGTGGACGGGCGCGGACGCGGGGTTTCCCTGAGCGCAGAGGAACTGTCGGCCCACGCCCTCATGGTCGGGGCCAGCGGCGCGGGCAAGTCCACGACCATGCTGCGCATCCTCACCGAGCAGATCGCCGCCGGTCAACCGGTGGTGGCAATCGACCTGAAGGGGTCCCCGGCGTTCGCGGCCACGCTTGGGCGCGCCGCCCTCCAAGCCGGCCGCGAGCTGCGGATCTGGACGCCCGATGGCCCCGGGCACTGGAACCCGCTCGCCCATGGCAACGCCACCGAGCTCAAGGACAAGCTGATCGGCACCGAGCGCTTCACCGAGCCGCATTACCGGCGGGCGGCCGAGCGCTACGTCCAGTGTGCCCTGCAGGTGCTGATGGCCACGGGTGCCCAACCGGATCTGGGCTCGGTTGTGGCCCTGATGGACCCCAGACGTCTCGCGGCGCTGTCCCGGCGGCTCGGCGGCCCGCTGGCCGATCACGTCCAGGATTACCTGGGTGGGCTGACCGGCCGACCAGGTCAGCGCGGTGCGGGGGCTCGGCACGCGCCTGGCCTTGCTGAGCGAATCCTCAGCGGGGCGGTTCCTCGCCCCCGGTTCGTCGACGCTGCCTCCGGCGGCCGGGCCGGCTGGGGCGTCGATCGACCTTCGCTCCGCCCTGGCCGGTCCCGAGGTAGTCCTGTTCAGCCTCAACTCGAGTCGCTACGGATCGCTGGCCGCCCAGCTCGGCACCCTGGCCATCCAGGACCTGATCAGCGCCAGCGGACAACGCCTGGAGAACGGGGCGCGCGACAGCGCCGGGCCGGCGCCGGCCATGGTGGCCATCGACGAATTCTCGGCCCTGGGTTCCGACCATCTCCTGGCCCTGCTCTCCCGCGGTCGCGAATCCGGGATCAGCGTTCTCCTGGCCACCCAGGAGCTCTCCGACCTGGAGCGGGCCGGGCGGGGTTTCCGCGATCAGGTTCTGGGCCTGACCGCGGTCAAGATCGCTCACCGCCAGGACGTGCCGAGCTCCGCCCGGACGTTCGCCGAGATGGCCGGGACCGAGCTCGTCTGGGAAAACACGCTCCAGTTGCGCAGTCCGTTCGCCGCCTCCGGCAGCCGTGGCACCCGGCGGGAGGTTGAGCGCTTCAAGGTCCACCCCGATGAGATCAAGACGCTCGTTCCCGGCCAGGCGGTGGTGCTGGTCAAGGCGCCCGTCGCCGGCCTGAGCCGGGTGTGGATCAGCCCGCCGGAGGGTCATGGGGGCGCCGGGCCCCGAGCGCCCGCGGCGGCAACTGCCGGTCCCGCCAACCCGGGCCGGGAGCTGACGTCAGCCGCTCCGGCGCGTGAGCCGGGCCGGCCGGCCCGACCGGCGCTACGGCCCGCATTGTCGCCGCCGCCGGCACGAGCGAGCCGCCCGGGACGGGACCGCGGCGGCCCCACCGGGCAGGGCGGGCGTGACGGCCTCGGCGGGCGGGGCGGGCGCGACGGGCGGGGCGGCGACGCTCAGGCCGACCCGGGCGTGACGCGATAGGCGTCGAACACCGCGTCGATGTTCCGCAGCCGGCTGATGGCCTGGTCCAGGGCTCGGGTGTCGCCGACCTCGACCAGGAACCGGTTCTTGACCATGGGTGGTCGACCGTGCCGTGGATGTCGAGGATGTTGATCCCGGCCTCGGCAAAGGTCCGGGACATATCCTCGAGCAGGCGATGGCGGTCCCAGCCGTCGACGGCGATCTCGACCCGGAACGAGGTCTCGGCATCCCCATCCCAGCTCACCGGGGTGAACCGGTCGGGATCCTTCTTCAGCACGGCCACGTTGGGACAGTCATCGCGATGGATGGTGATCCCGCGGCCCAGGGAGATGTACCCGACGATCGGATCACCCGGGACGGGGCGACAGCACTTGGCCAGGCGGAGCATGACCTCGTCAATCCCCTCCACGGCGATGCCGTAGCGCGAGGAGGACGTGGTCGGCCGGGTCCGGCTCCGGTTCTTGTGGACCAGGGCATCGGCGGCTGTCGGCTCAGTCTCGGCCGTCTCACCCTGCTTGAGCCGCTGCATGACCTTGTTGACGACGACCTTGGCTGAGATCTTGGCTCCACCTAGGGCGACGTAGAAGTCGTCCCCCTTGCGGAAGCCCATCTCGCGGATCACATCGGCCAGGAGCGGCGAGCCGACCAGCTTCTGGGCCGGCAGCCCCTGCTTCTTGAGGTGCTCCTGCAGCAGCTCGCGGCCGGTGTGCTCGGTATCCCGGCGCGACTCGGCCTTGAACCAGGCCTTGATCTTGTTCCGGGCGCGCGTGGTCTTGACCAGAGCCAGCCAGTCGCGCGAGGGGCCCCGCTCACGCTTGGAGGTCAGAACCTCGACGATGTCCCCGGAGCGCAGCTGGTAGGACAGCGGAACGATCTTGCCGTTGACCTTGGCCCCGACGCATCGGTGTCCAACGTCGGTGTGGATCTCGTAGGCGAAGTCGAGCGGGGTGGCGCCAGCGGCGAGTGACTTGACCTCCCCCTTGGGCGTGAAGACGAACACCTCGTCCTCGAACAGGTCGACCTTGAGCGTCTCCATGAACTCCCGCGGATCACTCAGCTCGTGATGCCAGTCGACCAGGCTGCGCAGCCATTTGAGCTTGCCGTCGGAATCGTTCATGCCCTTGGAGGCCTGGCTGACGGACCCGTGGCGCTCCTTGTACATCCAGTGCGCGGCGATCCCGAACTCGGCCAGGTCGTGCATCTCCCGGGTGCGGATCTGAATCTCCAACGGCCGGCCCTCAGGCCCGATGACAGTCGTGTGCAACGACTGGTACATGTTGAACTTGGGCATCGCGATGAAGTCCTTGAACCGTCCCGGCAGCGGCTTCCACAGGGAGTGGATGACGCCCACAGCGCCGTAGGTGTCCTTGACCGAATCCACGATCACGCGCATCGCCGTCAGGTCGTAGATCTCGTTGAACTCCCGGCCCTTCTTGGTCATCTTCGAGTAGATCGAGTAGAAGTGCTTGGCCCGCCCGGAGATCTCGGCGTGGATGCCCAGCCCGGTCAGCTCGCGGGCCACGTACTCGCCGGCCTCGTTGACGTAGCGCTCGCGCTCGCCACGCTGCTGGGCAACCAGCGACTTGATCTCGTTGTACTTACGCGGATGCAGCGTCTGGAAGGCCAGGTCCTCGAGCTCCCACTTGATGGCGTGGATGCCCAGCCGGTGCGCGATCGGCGCGTAGATGTCGAGCGTCTCGCGGGACTTCTCGATCTGCTTCTGCTTGGGCATGGCCGTGATCGTGCGCATGTTGTGCAGACGGTCGGCCAGCTTGATGAGGATGACCCGGATGTCCGTGGACATCGCCACCATCATCTTGCGGTAGTTCTCGGCCTGAGCCTCGTCATGAGACTGGAAGGTCAGGCCGGTGAGCTTGGTCACCCCGTCGACCAGCCCCGAGATCTCCTCGCCGAAGGCCGCGGACACCTCCTCCAGGGAGGCCGTGGTGTCCTCGACCGTGTCGTGCAGGAGGGCCGCGCACAGCGTCTCGGTGTCGAGCCGCATCCCCGCGCAGATCTTGGCCACCCCGACGGGATGGGTGATGAAGTCCTCGCCGGAGCGGCGGCGCTGGTCGGCGTGCTTCTCGCAGGCGTAGACGAACGCCTCACGGACCCGGTCGCGGTCAATCGTCACCGCCGACTCCTCGGCGTGCTCTTCGATGATCGCGAACAGGTCGCCGAGCAGCTCCTGCTCGGCCTGCGACAAACCGCCGGCCGGGAGCGCCGGCTCAGCCGGGGTCCGGCTGGCAGTGGGGGTCCGGCTGACGCCGTCGACCCGCGCGCGGCGTCCGCTCAGCGCGGTGCTGACGGCGATCGGGGCGGCTGGCTCCGGCGGCCCGCCCTGGCCGGCGGCGCCGTCACCCACGGCTGGCCCGCCGCCTGCCCCGCGCCCGGAGGACGGCGATGTCCGGACCAGAGCCGGTTTCAGCCTCTTCGCGGTGGGTTTGCGCTGTTCAGGAATCGCCTTCCGTCCTCATATCGTGCGGCATAGACCCGGTAGGACGGTGAGCGCTCGAGCGCCGTGGGCGCTGCGCCCGCAATCGCCAGGGCCGGCAGATCATGGTCGAGACTGACCAGCTCCAGCTCCGTGAGCACCCGGACCAGCCGAGCGGCCAGGCGGGCTGACCGACCGTGCTGACCTTCGCCACGAAGCAGGCGCCCGAGCTCCTCACCGATCACCTTCTGCCGGTCCCGCAGGGCCCGGTAGAGGTTCACGAGCGAAGCCCGAAGTCCGTACTCAAGCTCATGTATCTGCTCTGCAAAGCGTAGCTCAGCCTCGCCCCAGGCCAAGTGGGTAAAGCCCGCGCCCGGGGCCAGGAGCTCCTCGAGCCCGGCTCGGCTCGGCGGATCGAGGGCTACCAGGTGGCGATGTGAGGCCGCGAGCGACGGTTCGCGAGCCAGCGATTCGTAGCCGATCAGCGCGAATCCCCCGACCCGGGTCTCGAGCCCGGTCAGACGGCGGGGCACGTCCGCGCAGACGGCCAGGACCGACCCACCGGCGACCTGGGCGTCGCGGAGCACGGCCAGCGGGCTCTGGGCGCGACGGTCGATGACCGTGCGCGCGTCCCTGAGCCCGGCGCCGCGCCCCGCGCACCCAGCGCCGGGCGCGCCGGCAGCGTTCTCCGCGCGCCCAGCGCCGGGCGCGCCGGCAGCGTTCTCCGCCGGAGCCGACAGCTCGGCCAGGACCGCGTCGAGGTATGCCTCGGGCTCGCCGAGGACGGTGATCGGATCCGGCGCGCAGGCCCCCTGGTGGCGGAGGACCAGGCGAGGCTCGACCGCGCCGTTGTAGGAATTGCGCTCCAGCTTGAAGGTGGCGTCGCGAGCGCCCTCGGAATCGGTGCCGAGCCGGCCATCGCAACCGAAGGCCACCGCTCGGGCTTTGGTCCCACCGGAGCTGACTGCGAAGCGAGCGTGTCGCCCCTCCCCCATCGGCCGGATGTCGAGGAAGCGAGCGCCGGGGACGAGCAGGCTGGGCGCTGGGTTGCCCATGCCGCAGGGCTCGAGCCGCTCGAGCTCCTCGGCCAGGCCGAGGCCGAGCTCGGATCCCGACACGACTGCGTCGACGCGTTCGGAGGCCTCGAGCAGGTCGGAGGTCAGAGCAGCGCCGGCGTGGGCTTCGAACGCGGCTCGGAACTCCGCCACCCGGTCACGCCCGAGGCTGAGTCCGGCCGCGGCGCGGTGACCGCCGTAGCGCTCCAGGGCTGCCGCGGTGGCGTGGAGCGCCCCGAGCAGGTCGAACCCGGGAATGCTCCGGCCCGACCCGGTCCCGGACCTCCCGTCGAGGGCGATCAGCACCGCGGGACGGTGGTAGCGCTCGACCACGCGTGAGGCGACGATTCCGACCACGCCCGGGTGCCAGTCCTCGCCGGCCAGCACGTAGGCGGGCCGCGGGCCGAGCTCGGCCACCTGCGCCTCCGCTTCCCAGAGGATCCGTTGCTCGACCGATCGGCGCTCGAGGTTGACGGTGTCTAGCTCGGCGGCGATCTCCCGGGCGCGCTCGGGCTCCTCGGTCAGGAGCAGCTCAAGGCCTGCGTCGGCCCGGCGCATGCGCCCGGCGGCGTTGATACGAGGCGCCAGCCGGAAACCCAAGGTGGAGGTGTCAAGCGCGCTCGGGTCGGCCCGGCTGACCTCGAGCAATGCCCGGAGACCGGGCTTGCCGGTCACGGCCATGGCCGCCAGCCCCTCGCGGACCAGTCGACGGTTCTCATCGACCAGCGGCACCAGGTCGGCCACCGTGGCCAGGGCCACCAGCTCCACGTCGTCGGCCGCCGTCGCGGCGCCCAGGGCCTGGGCCAGCTTGTAGGCCACCGCCGTCCCGCACAGGCCGGCGAAGGGGTAATCGCCCAGGCCGGGATGCACGATCGGGCATTCCGGAAGGACCCCGTCGGCCCGGGGCGCATGATGATCGGTGACGATGATCTCGAGTCCCGCCGCGCGCGCCGCGGCCACCTCATCAACCGCGGTGATCGCGCAGTCGACGGTGATAATCAGCCCGGTCCCGCGGTCGGCCAGCCGCCGCACGGTATCCAGCGAAAGCCCATAGCCGTCCTCGAGCCGGCCGGGTAGATACCAGTCGACGTTGGCGCCGAGCGAGCGCAGCGCCCGGATCATGATCGCCGTTGCGCAGACGCCGTCTACGTCGTAGTCGCCGTGGACCGTGATCTGTGTCCCCGTGCTCAGGTGACGGCCGATGAGCTCGGCCGCAGCGGCGAGACCGGGAAGCGCCGCCGGCGCGCGGGTCGGCTCGGCGGCGAGGAAGGCCCGGGCGGATCGGGGATCGCTCAGCCCGCGGCGGACTAGGATCTGGCTCAGGGCGTGGCTCACGCCGAGCTCTCGCTCCAATTCCAGAGCGTTCTCGAGCTGGTAGTCGGCGATGCACAGGCGCTTCTCGGGCGCCCCGGGCCGCGGAGGGGCCTCAGTCCCGGAGGCGGGCCCGGTCGGCGGGGGGGCCGTGGTCGGCGGGGGGGCCATGCCAGCAGGCTAGGGCCGGCCTCAGACGGACCCACGGGTCGACACGCGGCCCCGGCGAACCGCCGGGTGGCTCCGATCGCAGGGCGCCCTTAGCCGCCAGAAGGCGGAGGAGCGGAGTCCTCGTCTGTCCGTACGATGAACCGTGTGGCTGGGGCGCGACCCTGGCGTGTCTGGAAGGTGCGGGCGCTACAGATCACCCGGGCTGCACGTGGGAGATAAGTCCCGGCTGGCGAGGAAAATCTCCCAACCAGGCAAAGGGCCACTGGCGGCCTGCACTTGTCCTCGAACGCCCGGGCGGGGGTGGCCGGTCCGGAGACTAGGGCCGGTCCGGAGACTAGGGCCGATCCGCGCCAAGGTCTGGCTGAGCTAGGCGGCCGGCTGACTCCGTTTGCCCGCGCGCTCGCGGCGCGCGCCCTCGAAGTAGATCGCAGCGATGCCCAGCAGCGCGCCGGGGATCGCCTCGGCTGCCGTGCCGAGGTCCGTGGCGTGGCGCCCGGGGATGCTGAAGCCGTTGACGATCAGCCCGAATACCGCCGCGCCGATCAGCGCACCGAGGAACGCCCCGACGATGCCGCCCCAGTAGCGGTCGGGCAGCCAGATCGTGAAGTGCCACAGGGCCAAGCCCATCATCACCCAGGCCAGCATGCCCATCAGCGACGCCTCCCGTGACGGCGGCTCCGCGAGCGCGACTTGGCCGGTCGCTTGGGCTTGGGGCTCTGAGCCATGCCCTCGTTCTCGGCCAGGTCCGGGGCCCGCTCCACGGGATCGCGCCCGCCATCGGGACGGCCGTCGGGACGGCCGTCGCCATCGCCGCCGGGTCCGTCCTGGGCGGCGGCCTCCGCAGAACCGGGCGCGGGGCGTTGGGCCGGCTTGTGGGCCGCCGGGCTCCCCGGCTTGGGGGTCTCCGCGCTCCCCGGCTTGGGGGCCGCCGGGCGGGCCGGCTTGGCCGAGCGAGTCGGGCGACCCGGCTTGGCCGAGCGCGCCGGGCTGGCCGGCTCGGCCGGTTCGGCCGGGCTGGCCGGTGCGTCGCTCCCCCGGGTGTGAGCCAGGCGCTTGGTCAGGGTCGAGGTGTGCCGGGACGGCTCGGCCTCCTCCTCGGCGATGTCGCGCTTGAGCTGCTCGAACTCGGTTGAGGAAACCGTCTCCGCCTCGGGCTCCGTCAGCCGCCCCGCGCGCCGGCGGGCGCGATCGCGGGCCGGCTCGACGTCGGCGCCGGCTGCTGCGTAGGCCGGCACCGAGCCGAATTCCCCGACGATCCGCTCGCGGCGGTGCCGGTAGGCGGTCTCGCGCTCCTTCCAATGCGTGAGCACCGGCGAGGCGATGAAGATCGAGGAATACGCGCCCGAGGCGACGCCGATCATCAGCGCGAAGGCGAAGTCCTGCAGGGTGGCGCCGCCGAACAGCAGCAGCGCGAGGATCGGCAGCAGGGTGCACGACGTCGTGGCCAGTGATCTGGTCATCACCTCGCTCATCGAGCGGTTGACGATCTGGGAGAAGGCCGCCCGGGGCATTCGCGGGATGTTCTCCCGCACCCGGTCAAAGACGATGATCGTGTCGTAGAGCGAGTAGCCCAAGATCGTCAACAGGGCGGCCACCGTGTCCACCGTCACCTCCCGGCCGGTGAGCGCGTACACGCCGCTGGTGATCAGGAGGTCGTGCATCAGGGCGATCAGCACCGGGATGGCGAACTTCCACTCGAAGCGCAGGGCCACGTAGGCCGAGATGACCACGAGCGAGGCGATGATCGCGATCACGGCGCTGTTGGCCACCGTCTGCCCGAAGGTCGGGCCGACCGAGGTGGTGTCGGGGGAGTGCTGCAGGCCGTACCGAGAGCTCAGGGCCTGAACGACCTTGGTCACGCCCGACGGGCGGAGCTGCTTGGAGGAGATCTGGAATTCGGTGCCCTGGCCGGCCAGCTGCTGCACGACGGGGCTGGCCGCGCCGGCCGCGCCGGCCACCGCGCGCACCTGACTCGCGTTGGTCGAATGCTTCAGGACGATGTCGATCCGGGTCCCCGAGGTGAAGTCGATCCCGAGGTTCAGCCCGCGACCGCCGATGGCCAGCGCGCCGATGAGGAGGATCACCCCCGACATCGAGAAGAAGTAGCGCGACGCGCCCATGAAATCGAACCGCCAGGCTCGCGTGCTTGCGACCGGCCCCGAGCGCCGATGGTCGGGCGATCGTGCGCGAGTCGCCCATCGTGGTCAGGATCGCCTGCGTGGCCAGCACGGCCGTGAACAGCGAGACGATCACGCCGATGCCCAGGGTGAAGGCGAAGCCCTGGACCTGCGCCGTGGCCAGCACGAACAGGATGAACGCGGTCATGATCGTGACCACGTTGGCGTCGATGATCGCGGTCAGGCCCTTCTTGTAGCCGGTGACGATGCCCGAGCGGATCGAGCGCCCGGCTCGGATCTCCTCCTTGACCCGCTCGAAGATGACGATGTTGGCGTCGGCGGCCACGCCGATGGTCAGGATCAGGCCGGCGATCCCCGGCAGCGTGAGGGTGATCGGGATCAGCTTGATCAGCGCGTAGAAGTAGAGCGCGTAGACGATCAGGGCAGCGGTGGCGATCAGGCCGAGGACGCGGTAGTAGGCGATCAGGAACAGCGCCACGACGAGCAGTCCGACGGCGCCGGCGATCAAGCCCTGGTTGAGCGCCTGCTTGCCCAGGGTCGCCGACACGGCCGATTCGGAGATCAGGCTTCAGCTTGATCGGCAGCGCGCCGAGCCGGAGCTGGGTGGCCAGATCGGAGGCCGATTGGGTGGTGAAGCCCCCGGTGATGTCGGCCCCGCCCCCGCCGGTGATCCCGTCGGGATACAAGTTGAAGTCGATCGACGGGACGGTGATCAGCTTGTTGTCCAGCGCGACCGCGAAGTGCTGGGTGAGCTTCTGGCCGAAGCCCGAGACCAGGTCACCGCGGTGAGCGATCTGGGCGGTTACCGACTGGAACTTGTTCTGGCCCGAGCCGTTGAAGCCGAAGGTCACGTCGGGGTTGCCGGTCTGGTCGGTCGACGGCTCCGGATTGGTGATGTCATTGCCGAACAGGGCCACGTTGTCGCTGCAGGACGAAGAACTGGGCGTTCGGGCTCGTGAAGCTGGTCTGCTGGGAGGCGGTCTGGGGCGCGGCCAGCAGGACCACGGTGCCCTGGTGGATGACCAGCTCCTGACCCTCGGAGGCTGTGACCCCGGCCGGCAGGCCGGAGGCGAGGTCCTGGGCGATCGTGCTCGGGTTGGTCGTGGTGGGCGTCTCATCGATCGGCCCGGAGAGCAGGCAATGCACCCCGGCCTGAACGCTCTGATGACGGTCCCGGGCGGCGGTGGCGCAGGCGGCGCTGCCCGGCGCCCCGAACAGGTAGTACTCCTGGCCCGCGCGGGCGTTGCGCGTGCTCGGAGCCGGCCGGCTGCGCGGCGGCCAGCTTGACCGCCTGGTAGAGCGGCAGGCTGCCCGCGCCCGAGCTGCCCGGCACGACGCCCGAGGTGCCCTGGCTGATCAGGTTCGCCGTCGGGTCCTGGGTCTGCAGCTGGCTGGCCACCGTCTTGCCGTTCGGGGTAAGGGCGTTGGCCTCCCAGTCGTAGAACTCGAGCCGGGCCGTGTTGCCGACCTGCTGCTCGGCCCGGCGCGTGTTGGTGACCGAGGGCAGCCCGACCGAGATCTCGTTGCCGCCCGAGGTCTGGATCTCGGGCTCGGAGACGCCGAGCGAGTCCACGCGCGAGCGCATGATGTCGACCGCTCGGTTGAGCGCATCCTGGGTCACGGTGGGCGTCTGCGCGGTCGGCTTGCCCTGGTAGACGAGCTGGACGCCGCCCTTCAGATCCAGGCCGAGCTGGGTCTTCTGGCTGAAGATGACCAGGAGCGAGGCGGCGATCAGCCCGGCGACCAGGAGCAGGACCAAGCCGTGGCGTTGACGGTCGGACATCGGTGGCGATGCTAGAGCAGGACCGGGGCGGAACGGTCCGCCCCTGCAGGCGGGATGAGGCCGCCCTTAATTGTGGTTGGTGGGGGTCAGGACGACCAGGAGCCCGCCGTCGTCGTCGTCATAGGCCGGGAACAGGTCGGCCACCGCATGGGCCGGGAGATCGTGCTCGGCATGGACCTCGACCGGCTTGCCCTGCACGCGAACCTCCCACTCGAGCACGGTGCCGACGTGGTCAGAGCCGTCTTCGAAGCGGAGGCCGAGCACCTCCCGCACCGGCCGGCCGATCGCCTGCTCTGTCTTCAGACCGGTGAGCTCGAACGAGCCCCGGCCACAGTCGACGATCCGTCCGTCGGAGTCGCAGGCGAAGAAGGCGGCGTTGGGCGCCGGGTAGTAGTCGTCGAGCAGCTCGAACAGGTAGGCGAAGCCGCACTTGTCGCAGCCGCGGGCCTCGCGGCGAAAACCGGCGTTGCGGTCAGCGCCCATCGAGCGCTGGCCGCAATGAGGGCAGATGAAGTACCGCTCATGAGTCATCCGGAGGCCAGGATAGAGCCCGCTGCGCGCGCCCTCCGCAGCCGGCCCGGACGCGGCTGTGGGGCGGCGCGGACCGAGCCCCGGACGGAGCCCAGACCGAGCGCGGGCCGAGCCGGAGCCGAGCTAGAGCAACGACTGGGGGCCGGGCACCGGCAGCCCGAGGTGGGCGTAGGCGTGGCGGGTGGCCGCGCGTCCCCGTGGGGTCCGCTCGATCAGGCCCCGCTGGAGGAGATAGGGCTCGTAGACGTCCTCAATCGTGTCCGGCTCCTCGCCCACGGCCACGGCCAGGGTGGAGAGCCCGACCGGACCGCCGCCGAAGCGCTCGCAGATGGCCCGGAGGATCTCGCGATCCAGGCGATCCAGGCCCTCGGCGTCGACCTCGAGCAGATCGAGCGCTCCACCGGCGATGGGAGCTGTGACCACTCCCCCGTGGCGGACCTCGGCATAGTCGCGCACCCGCTTGAGCAGGCGGTTGGCCACCCGGGGGGTGCCGCGACTGCGCCCGGCGATGGCCCTCGCGCCGCCCGCCTCGAGCTCGACCCCGAGCAGCGCGGCCGAGCGCATGACGATCTGGGCCAGATCGTCGGCCCCGTAGTGCGCGAGGCGGTGCTGGATCCCGAAGCGGTCGCGGAGCGGAGTGGTCAGCAGGCCGGTGCGGGTGGTGGCGCCGATCAGCGTGAAGGGCGGCAGCGGCAGCGTGACGACCCGTGCTCCGGCCCCCTGGCCGACGGTTATCGGCAACAGCCCGTCCTCCATGGCCGGATAGAAGGTCTCCTCGAGCGCCCGCGGGAGACGGTGGATCTCATCGACGAAGAACACCGAGCGGGGCTCGAGCGCGGTCAGGAAGGCGGCGACGTCGCCCTTGCGCTCCAGGGCCGGCCCGGCCGTCTGGACGAACCCGACGCCGAGCTCGGCGGCCACGATCTGGGCCAGCGAGGTCTTCCCCAAGCCGGGCGGCCCGGCCAGGAGCACATGGTCCAGCGCCTCGCCCCGGCTGGCCGCGGCGGCGATCGAGATCGAAAGCTGGTCCTTGAGCACCTCCTGCCCGACGAAGTCCTCAAGCCGCCGGGGTCGCAGCGAACGCTCGAGCTCATCGCCGAGCTGCTCTTCGGGGGCCTGGATGCGCGCTGAAGAAGTGCTCACCGCCCGCTCGCCTTCCGCCGCCGCTCGCCCTCGCGCAGCGGGCTCGCCTGTAAGGCGCCTGCTCGCGCCATCCCGCTGCTCCGCAGTGCGTGGGCAATGAGCTCTTCGGCGTTCTGGGCCTCGGCACCGGCCAGCAGCCCGTCGATCTCGAGCGTGCTGTAGCCCAGACCGAGCAGAGCCTCACGGGCCACCGAGTGCGGGTCATCGGCGCGGGAGACGGTGATCGCGTCCTGCTCGAGGACGGGCCCGACCTTCTCGCGCAGTTCGACCACGATGCGCTCCGCGGTGCGCTTGCCCACGCCGGGGGCGGCCTGAAGCGTGGCCACGTCCCCGGCGGCGACCGCGCCGAGCAGCGCGCGCGGCGGAGCGCCGGAGAGAACCCCCAGCGCCACCTTGGGCCCCACCGACTGGACGCCGAGCAGCATCAGGAACAGGTCGCGTTCCTCCTCAGTGGCGAAGCCGTAGAGGGCGAGCGCGTCATCGCGGACCACCAGGTGGGTGTGCAGCGTGATCGGCAGGCCGACCGCCGGGACCTGACGCAGCGTCTCCCCGGAGACGGCGAGCCGGTACCCGACCCCCTGGCAGTCGACCACCACGTGGTCGGAGCGGCGCACGGCGACTGTGCCCGAAACCAGCGCGATCACCGTTGCCCTCCGGCGACGGAGGAGACCGCGACGGCCCTGGCTGGACGGCCCTGTGCCCCGGCACCGGTCGCGAGGGCGGCGGCCAGCGGGGCCCGGTTCAGATCGCAGATGGCCACGGCCAGCGCATCGGACGCGTGGTCGCGCGCCGGCGCGGTGGCCAGGCCGAGCAGCCGGGTGACCATCTGGCTGACCTGGGCCTTGTCGGCCCGGCCGTGGCCGCACACCGCGCTCTTTACCTGCTGCGGGGTGTAGGAGCGGGCGGGCACGCCGCGTTGGCCGGCGGCCAGCAGAATCACGCCTCGAGCCTGTCCTACGGCGAAGGCACTGCGCACGTTGGCGCCGAAGTACAGCTCCTCCACCGCGAGGGCATCGGGCCCGTGCTCGTCGAGCAACTGGCCGATCCGGGCGTGAATGTCGGCCAAGCGGCGCTCCAGGGGAGTTCCGGGCCGCGTCGAGATGACGCCCTCGCCGAGGACGTGAAATCGCGAGCCGGCACTGCGGACGAGTCCGAAGCCCGTGCTCGCCGTCCCGGGATCGATGCCGAGCACGAGCATTGCCAACGGGATTCTCCGCGCCGGCCCGGACGCCTGCCGGGAGGAGCAGCGCAACCTACGGCGGCGTGCGCTGTTCTAGCGTGTCATGACCGATTTTCTGCCTAGACCGACAGCCCCCGAGGCCCCGCGGGGGACCCGTGCTTCCGGGCGGGAAGCACTTGGGGTTGGTGATCTCGCTGGCCGCGCTTGCCCTGGCTGCGCTTGCCCTGGCGGCGCTTGCCCTGACCGCGCTTGCCCTGCCCGCCTCAGCCGGTGCCGCGGTCAGACGCGCCCCCACGCTGGCCCCGACCAACACCGTCGTGGACGGCCCGAGCGCCGGCATCGTCGGGCTGTCCGGGCTCAGCGTGGCCCGGGACGGCAGTGGCGGGCTGGTCTATCTCAAGACCGTGGGCGGAATCGCCCACGTGTTCGTCTCGGTTCTGCGGGGCGGGCGGTTCCAGCCCCCGACGCAGGTCGATCCTGGGCTGGCCGGATCCTCCTCCCAGCCGGTCATCGCCGCATCGAGCGGCGGCCTGGTCGTGGTGGTCTTCGTGAACGGCGGCGAGCTCTACGCGGTGCAGGCCACCAGCGGCCTGAGCGGCTTCACCGCACCGCGGGCGCTCGCCGGCGCCGCGAGCAATCCAGCGCTGTCGATCAGCACGTTCGGCAAGGCGTACCTGGCCTTCACCGTCGCCGGGGCGGACGGACACGACGTTCGCGCGGCCTACTACGACGCCGGCCAGTGGACGCTTGCCCCCGCGCCCCTGGACGAGAGCGCCGGAGACGACGCGGGCAGCGGCAGCGGCCGTCCCTCGGTGGTGGCCTGCGGCGACGGCACCGGGATCGTGGTCTGGGGCGAGGCCGGCCACGTCTACCTCCGGCGGATCACCGGTGCCGTCCCCAGCACCGCCTTATACCGCGTCGACCCGGACTCATTCGCCGGGCTCGCCGAGACCTCCGCCACTCAGCCGGTGATCGGCGCCGGCGGCGATTCCTCGTATGCCTCGGTGGCCTTCGCGGCGACCATGGCCGGGGGGCAGACGCGAGTGCTGTTCGAGCGGCTGCTGGTCAACCATTTCACCGGCGTCCGGGCGGTGGACGGGATCACCGGCCCCGGAGATGGGGGCTCCGATCAGCCGGCCACGGCGCCGACGGAATTTGGCACCGGCTTTGTCACCGCCGAGCAGACCACCTCACACAATCTGTTCGCGCTGGCCCTGGGGACGGATGAGACGCCCCAGACAGTCCAGCAGGTCAATGGCCTGCCCGAGGCCAGCGCCCCGGACGCGGTGCCCGCGACCGCCGGCACGGTCTCGACCCTGATCGCCTGGCAGCAGGACCAGGGCAATGGCTCAATGGCCGAGATTCGCGTGCGCTTTGCCCCCGACGGCACGACGCTGAACGGTGAGCAGGTCGTTTCCTCACCGCTCTTCGGGGCCACCGACGCCGACCTGGGGCTGGCCGCCGGCGGCGATTTGGCCGGTGATGCGGCGGTGGCCTGGATCCAGGGCAGCGGTGATCAGACCCGCATCGTGGCCGCCCAGCTCTATCAGCCGCCTGGAGGCTTCAGCCCGACCAGCCAGTTCGCCTACTCGACCAGCCCCATGCCGGTGTTGTCGTGGTCAGCGGCGGCCGAGCTGTGGGGACCACCGACCTACGAGGTCAAGCTGGACGGCGTGCTGGTCGCCGAGACGACCGCGACCTCGGTGCGCGTGCCCGTCAAGGTGACCCAAGGCCCCCATGTGTGGCAGGTCACAGCGGTCGACCGCGCCGGCGGCGGCAGCGTGGCCGGGCGCGCCACGATCTTCGTCGACTCCCTGGCCCCCGTGGTCACGGTCCGCATCACCGGGCCACGGCGTCCCCTCGGACTGCTCCATGTCCGGGTCAGCGCTCACGACACACGCCGCGGCCTGCCCCGCGCAATGGTCTCCGGAGTGCGCACGGTGCGCGTCAGGTGGGGGGACGGAGCCGCCTCGTCGCCGAGCTCCAGCCCGGTCCACGCCTACCGCCGCGCCGGCACCTTCCGCTCACCGTGACCGTCACCGACCGCGCCGGGAACCGGACGGTGCTCCACGAGAAGATCCGGATCACCGCGGCCAAGACGAAGACAAAGCCGCGAGGGCTCAGCGGCCCACGCAGGCGCTGAGCGGCCGGATGATTCGGGTCGGTCAGGCGCACGACGCGCCAGCCGTCGACCCGGGCCAGCGTCTGGTGGTCGGTGAGCCGCGGGTCGACCGGAGCCGCCTCGCCATCGGTCCCGTTGTGGGGTCCGATGAAGTCAACCCCGGGCGCGTGCATGCTCGTCCCGATCCGCTCCAGGGTCACGTGAAGCTTCCAGGCCAGGGCCGTTTGCACGCCGTGATTGACGGCGGCGAAGCTCGTCTTGCAGGGGAACACCCCCCGGTGCCCGCCGGCCGCGGCGACGGCCGCGTCGAGATGCGAGAGCGTCGTGACCGCGGTGGAGGCGGCGGGCCCGGCGGCCCGCGCCTCGGCGAAGCGCTGCGTGGTCAACGGGATCGAGACGACGATGAGAATCACCGCCGCGGCCGCGGCCACACTCACCTGGCGGCGCTCCAGCACCGTGCCGGCCAGCAGCGCCAGGCGCATGATCCCCACCGCACCCAGGACGCAGGTCAGCGCCGCCGCGGGCAGGAAGAAGCGCTCCAGTCCGGGATAGCCGTCGAGCGTCATCCCGATCACCACCACCCACCAGGCGACGATGCCCCCGGCCATCGCCGGCAGCAGGCGGTCACGTTCGCGCCACCAGCCCAGGCCAACGGCGATCACGGCGCCGATCAGGGCGGGCAGGACCTGAAGATCGACCCCACGGCCGATCACCGTCCTCAGGCGATCGGCGCCCAGGTGCCCGTTGTACTCGGCGGCATGGGTGGCGGCCAGGAACGGCTGGCCGGAGCCGATCCACGGCGGGACGAACCAGAGGAACGGAATCAGCAGGAGGCCGGCCAGCAGCAAACCGGTCATCCGCCGGCTGCGCCACCCGGGCTCGCGCAGCCACAACCAGGCGGCGTAGAGGATCACGAACGGCCACCACTCGGGGCGAATCAGCGCGGCGGCCACGCCAAGCACGAACGCCTGCGTGCGGCGGCCCTCGAGCAGCCGGTCGACGGCACCGAGCGAGCAGGCGATCAGCACCACCTCGGAGGTCCCGCGCAGCCAGTAGTACACCCAATCCTGGGTCAGCACCACGCCGATCACGGCCAGCAGACCACCCACCGCCCCGGCCCAGCCCCCACCGAGCAGACGACTCGTCAGGCGCCAGGCGAAGACGAGGCCGAGCAGGCCCCCCGCACGGGCGGTGATCACCCAGAGCGTCGGGGCAGCACCGCCGAACAGGCCCCACACCGTGGTGAAGACGAAGGGCAGCGGCTTCCAGGAGGGCCCGCCGCTGACCAGGAAGCTCAGATGGGGATCGCTCACCTCCCGTCCCCAGACGATCCACGACCACGGGTCGTAGCTCGGGACGGTGGGCAGGACGGCGGCCGAGACCGCCGCGAGCGCAACGCAGAGCACACCGGCCAGGACCAGTGGCGCCCGGGCGCCGGTGGCCAGGGAAGCGCTCAATGAGCGACCGGCGGGGCGTCCGGATGCACCATCGGGACCGGTCGTTGGCGGCCGCACCTGGGGCGAAGGCGGCGGATCGACGACTGGCATCGGCCGGCGATTGTAGCGGTGCCATGCCGGGCCGCCCGGGCCCCCTGACCTCGTTCGCCGGTCGCTATCTGCTCCTCCTCGTTGTGCTCACCACCAGCGTCGCGCTGCTGGCTGCCGGCGCCGCTTGCGCCGAGAGCGCGGGGCCCTACGTGGCCACCCCACCGACCAAGGGCGCCCTGTACGTGGACGGCCAGGACAACCGCTACCTGCTGGGAGGTGAGTGGCTCTACCAGGCCGATCCCACCGACGTGGGCGTCCAGGACGGCTGGTGGCGCAACCTGGCCGGCACCGCCAGCTGGTCCCCAGTGAGCGTCCCCAATTCCTACAACGCCGGGGATCTGAGCCAGGCCAGCATGAACGGCTCAGTCGGCTGGTACCGGCGTGACTTCACACTGCCCGCCGGCGCCTTCGGGTCCTATGTCCCCGCTCGCTTTCGCAGCTGGGTGGTGCGCTTCGAGTCGGTCAACTACGACGCCACGGTGTGGCTCAACGGGCGGCAGATCGGCCATCACGACGGCGCCTATCTCCCCTTCGAGTTCTCCCTCAAGGGGGTCCACCGCGGAGTCAACCGCCTCATCGTCAGGGTCGATGACCGCCGGAACGTGGGTGATCTGCCGCCCGGCCCGAGTGGGGGCTGGTGGAACTTCGGCGGCCTGCAGCGCGAGGTCTACCTGCGCCCCGTGGCCCGCGCGGACATGGTTACGGCCCAGGTCCGGCCGATCCTCCCCTGCCCGACCTGCGCGGCCACCGTCGAGGACCGGGTGACTGTGACCAACCCGACCCCGAGTCCCCAGCGCGTCCGGCTGAGGGGTACCTACGGGGCCCACAGGCTGCGCTTCGGCGCCCACACGATTCCGGCCGGCGGGACATGGATCGCCCAGGCGAGAGCGCGGCTCCCCGCCCCGCATCTCTGGGCCCCGGATAGCCCGTACCTGTACCGGGCGACCCTGAGCCTGTCCGACGCGCACGGCCGTCCGCTGGAGGGATACACGACGCTGAGCGGCGTGCGCAGCATCAGAGTCGGACCGGGGGGGTCGCTGCTGCTCAACGGCCGCACGTTGCACCTGCGGGGAGTCAACCTGCATGAGCAGAACCTCATGACGGGAGCTGCGCTCAGCCCCAGCCAGCTCCAGGCGCTGGTGGGCTGGACCCGAGAGCTCGGCGCGACGATCATCCGGGCCCACTACCCACTCAATCCGGAGATCGAGCAGTTGGCCGACCAGGACGGAATCCTGCTCTGGTCGGAGATCCCGGTCTATCAGGTCGGGTCGCCGTATCTGGGCAACCCAGGCTGGCTCGCCCGGGCCCACGCGCTCCTGCGCGAGAACATCCTGGTCAACCAGAACCATCCCTCGGTCCTGCTCTGGAGCATCGGCAACGAGCTGCCCAACCCACCCAACGGGGTGGAGTCCCGCTACATCGCCGGCGCTGCCGCGCTGGCCCATCGCCTCGACCCCACGCGGCCGGTGGGGATGGCGATCGTCACCTGGCCGGGCGTGGGCTGCCAGAGGGCCTACGCCCCGCTCGATGTGATCGGCTTCAACGACTACATCGGCTGGTTCCAGGAAGGCGGCGGGACCACCGATGACCGCCAGGCGCTGGGACCGTTCCTGGACTTCCTGCACGGCTGCTACTCCCACAAGGCGCTGATGATCAGCGAGTTCGGCTTCGAGGCCAACCGCGACGGGCCGGTCGACGAGCGCGGGACCTACGGTTTCCAGGCCGATCTGACCCGTTACCACCTCGGGGTGTTCGCCGCCCGGCCGTACCTGGCCGGGGCGATCTGGTTCGCGCTGCAGAACTTCGCCGCCCACCCGGGCTGGACAGGTGGAAATCCGCTCGGAGATCCCCCGTTCGTGGAGAAGGGCGAGATCGACCAGTACGGCAATCCGACGCCGCTGTTTCCGTTGATCCAGGCGAGCTACCGCTCGACGGTCCAGATCGGACCCCCGGTGAGGAGCAGCCGCCGGGGCTAAGCCGCCGAGGAGAACCGGCAGCGCAGCAGCGTGGCGATGACCCGGAAGCCGTCCCGCGCGGTCAGCTTCTTGCCCTCGTCGGTGGCTCGGGCCCGGTAGTGGACCGGCACCTCGTAGATGCGCTCGCCCCGCTGCACCAGGCGGGCGCTGATCTCGGCCTCGATCGCGAAGCCCGCGGAGCGCAGCGGAAGGCTGCGGAACACGTCGGTCCGGATCATCTTGTGGCAGGTCATGATGTCGTGCAGGTACACGTTGTAGAGGGCGTTGCAGGCCATCGTCACGCCCTTGTTCCCGAGGACGAACCAGAACGAGTGGCTGGTGTAGCCATCGAACGCGCGCACGCCGAAGCAGGCGTTGGCGCGGCCGTCGGCCAGGGACGGCATGAGCAGCCCGAGGTCCGCCGGGTCGTACTCGAGGTCGGCGTCGAAGATGGCCGAGAAGTCCCCTTGAGCGTGAGTCAGGGCGGTGCGGATGGCCGCCCCCTTGCCCTGGTTGTGCTCGTGCTCGACCAGACGGACGCGAGCATCCCAGCTGCCGTTGCGAAGGATTTCCCGAGTTCCGTCGGTGGAGCCGTCATCGACGATGATGAGCTCAAAATCCCCGGGCAGCTCGGTGGCCAGGACCTCGGCGATCGCGCGCTCCACGCGCTCGCGCTCGTTGTAGACCGGCATCAGGATTGACAGCATGGGCGCTTGGAAGTCAGTCGGCTGGACGGGCGCGGCCGGCTCCGTGCGCCCATGAGGACAGCGGCGATGCTAGCGAACCGGGTCGGGATCGGGCAGGATGCCGACCATGGACTTCGCCGCCGAGGGACTGCTCGACGATCTCGAGGGCGAGGCGCGCGAGCAGCGCGAGCAGTTGCTAACCCGGCTGCACGACGACGGGTTCGGCGTCGCCGAGCTCAAGCAGGCCGCCCAGGAGAGCCGGCTGGCCCTGCTGCCCGTGGATCGCGTGCTCGGGGGCACGTACACGGCGTCGGAGGTCGAGGAGCGGACCGGGCTCCCGGCCGGCCTGATGATCCGCATGCGTCGCCTGCTCGGTCTGTCCAAGCCAGGGGCCGATGATCGGGTCTTCTCCGATGACGACATCGAGGCCGCCCGCTCGACCAAGATGTTCCTGGACGCCGGGTTCGACGAGGAGCGGATCATCGAGATCACCCGGGTGCTGGGCGAGGGCATGGGCCGACTGGCGGCCACGATCACCGCCTCGTTCGTCGGAACCTTCCTGAAGCCCGGCGACCGGGAGGACGAGGTCGCGCAGCGCTTCGCGACGCTGGCCGAGCAGCTCACCCCGGCGACCGCTCCGATTCTCGTGGCCGGCTTCAAGGCCCACCTGCGTGACAGCGTCCAGCGCGGGATGCTCAGCCGCGAGGAGCTCGAGGCCGGCGATCTCGGGGGCTCTCAGGAGCTGGCCGTGTGCTTCGCCGACCTGGTCGGCTTCACTCGCCTGGGCGGCCAGGTGGAGGTGCGCGAGCTGGGGACTGTGGCCGGGGAGCTGGCCCGCCTGTCCGCCTCCCTCACCGAGGCGCCGGTGCGCCTGATCAAGACGATCGGCGATGCCGCCATGTTCGTCAGCCCCGAGCCCGCGCCGCTGGTCGGCGTCGCCCTGGATCTGGTCGCCGCCTTCGAGGACCAGGAGCTGCCCAGCCTCCGGGCTGGGATCGCCTTTGGCCCGGCCGTGATCCGCGCTGGTGACTACTACGGCAACTCGGTCAACCTGGCCAGCCGCGTGACCGGCGTCGCCCGGCCCGGGAGCGTCCTGTGCACCAAGGAGATCCGCGACGCAGCCCCCGACGCGTTCACGTGGTCAGCGGCCGGGAGGCACCGGCTCAAGGGGGTCTCCGGCGCAACGCCGCTATTCCGCCCCCGCGCGAGCGAGGCCACGGACACGGACGACACGAAAGGCCGCCCGCACGGCGCCCGGCGACGATGGTGATCCTCAGCGGGTGGCCGTCGCCCGGGCGAGCTCAGTCCGGTTGGCCACGCCCAGCTTGCTGTAGAGGTGTGACAAGTGCAGCTTGACCGTCCCGTGTGACATGAACAGCTCGGCGCCGATCTGGCGGTTCGAGATGCCAGTGACGGCCAGGCGTGCGACCTCGACCTCGGCGGGGGTGAGGCTCGCCCAGCCCTCCTGCGGGCGGTCGCGCGGGCCTCGGGACCGCCGGGCGTAGGCGACAGCCTCAGCCAGTGAGAGCGTGGCGCCCCCGCGCCCAGGCCAGCTCCCATTCCGAGCGGCCGTGGAGCTCGGCGAGCGCGGCATAGGCAGCCTCGACGCGCTCGGTGCTGAGCCTCGGCCGCACGCAGCCCAACCGGACCCGCGCCTCGACGGCGGCTGCGCCGAGCCGAGCGGTCCGCGCGAGGTCTCCGCCCGCCGCGGCCAAGAGGGCGATCTCCTCGAGCGAGTCCGCCGCCTCCGATTCGGAGCCGAGCTCCACGCAGGCCAGCAGCGCCGCGTGGAGCAGATCTCGTCCCCGATCGCCGTCGCCTCCGAGCACGGCTGCGCAACCCCGGAGATAATCAGCGAGCGCCCGGCTGGTCGCTACCACCCGCAGCCCGGGAAGCGCATCGAGCAGCGCGCGGCGACCGTACCCACCTCGGCCAGCAAGTGCTCGCAGTTGTCGAGCAACACCAGCGTGTCACGTCCGGCCAATGCGTCAATCACCGTCTGAAGCTGCGAGCGTCCACCGTGCTCACGGGCGCCGAGGGCGCGCAGGACTGCGTCAACCACCCGCCCGGGCCGGAGCACGCTGGCCAGCTCGACCACCTGCCCGTCTAGCGCTAGCGCGCCGCGCCGGGCGCGACTGACCATCTCGATCGCCACGCTCGACTTGCCGCACCCACCCACGCCGGTCAGGGTCAGGAGCCGAGTTTCCGTCAGCCGCTGAGCAAGCGCGGCCAGCTCCGCCTCCCGGCCGATCAGCAGCCGCCCACGCGCCATGGCGCGATGCTCTCACATCCTGACCGTCCCGGCGGGAGAACCGAGCCACTGCTGCCGAACGGGCAATGGGCCGGGGGCGGCGCTGGGCCGCCCCACGGCCCGAGCACCCCCGCTAGCTCGTGGTCTCCGAGGCCACGAAGCTGAAGCCGTTGTCCTCTGGTGTGTCAGGCCCGGCCGTCGAGCTGACGTGGACGTCGTATCTGAGCGAGCCGTCGGGTTGACGGTCGCCGAGGCGAGGTTGACCACCGGGACGGCGCCGTTGATGCCGAAGCCGGTGATCCCCATGCCCGCGAAGCGACTGAATTCGCCCGCTGGGAATGTGATCACGTATTCACCGGTCGCGGGATGGGTGACGGTGAAGCCGCCGCCGTACGTGCTCCCATCCGTGTACACGAAGCCGGAGACAGTCTTGACCCCGGGTCCTGGGTCCCCTTGTGGCCCCTGCTGGCCCTGCGGACCCTGGGCTCCCTGCGGACCCGGTTGTCCCTGGGGTCCGGTCTGGCTCCACTGAATTGGTACCTCTGACGGGTTGCAGCTCTGGTTCTGATCGGTGTCGATCAGCCGCAGCTGGCCGTGATCCCTCTGGTAGCAGCCGTGGATGACCCCGCTCGAGTCCGGGATCGCCGCCCACGCGACCCCGCCAAAGGCAACCGTCAAAGCCACCACGGAAACGACCAGCGCCGGTGATGGCCGAAAACGCTTGAGCCCGGTCATGTCACTACACCCCTTTCGCGTTCGGACCTGCGGGCGCGTCCGGCGCCCAGGTCAGATGGTGGACTCAGCCAAGCACCCGAAAGGCGGGAGAACATCGGCCAACCGGCTAATTCGTCGTCGCCCGCGGCGACAGCCGACCGGGCTCGGGGTTGCGCGTCCCGATTGCTGACGGACGCGCTGCCAGCCTTAGCTCAGCTGACCCCGTGCAGGTCGATCACGAACACGAGCGCCGCGTTGGCGGGAATCTTGGGTGGGCTGCCTGCGGCGCCATAGCCCAGGCTGGAGGGAATGATCAGCTCGCGCCGGCCGCCGACCTTCATCCCCGGGATGCCCTGCTGCCAGCCCTTGATCACGCCCGAGAGGGGCAGGGATGTGGGCTGGCCGCTGCCGTCGTTCCAGGAGGCGTCGAACTGCTTGCCGCCCTTGTAGAGCACCCCGACGTACTGGACCGTGACCGTCGAACCGGCCGTGGCCGTAGGGCCGGTCCCCTTGATCAGGTCCTTGACGATCAGCTTCTTGGGTGCCGGCCCGGAGGGCGGGACGACGTTCGGCTTGGTCTTCAGCGCGGCGGGCAGGGGCGTCGTACTCGTGCTCGTCGAGCTGGTCGTGGTCGAGGAGGAGCTGGCGCTGGTGACCGCGGCGGCGGTCTGGCCGCCCGAGGGCGCCGTCTGAACGCCCGCAGCGGTGGAGCTCCCGCAGCCGGCCACCGCGGTGGCCAGGGCGATCAGAGCAGCTGAGATGGTGAGGGCTTTGCGCATGGCGGTGTCCGAGGGTAGCGAGAGAGCCTGTGGTGCGTCGCGGGCCGGGGTGGGAGGCGGCGGATCAGGGGGGGAAGTGGCGGATCAGCCCGCGATACGCTCGAGCACGGCCGCGTCGACATCGAAGTTGGCGTGCACCGCGCCGACGTCGTCGGATTCCTCGAGCGTGTCGATCAGCTTCAGCAGCCGGGAGGCGTCGGCCTCGCCCACTGGCACGCGCACGGAGGGCCGCTGCGTGACATCGGCGCTGTCGATCTCGATCCCCGCCGCGCTCAGCGCGTCGCGCACGCCGACCAGATCGCCGGGGGTGGTGAGGATCTCGTAGAAGTCCTCGTCACGGCCGATGTCCTCGGCTCCAGCGTCGATGGCCACGATCAGGTCGTCCTCGTCGTAGCGCGAGGCGTCGACCACGATCACCCCCTGCTTGTCGAACAGGTAGGACACCGACCCGGGCTCGCCCAGGTTTCCCCCGTGCTTGGACAGGGCATGGCGGACGTCGGCGCCGGTGCGATTGCGGTTGTCGGTCAGCGCCTCGATCAGCAGAGCCACTCCGCCCGGGCCGTATCCCTCGTAGAGGACGGCCTCTATCTGGTCGGCGTCAACGCCCTCGCCGGTCCCCTTGGCGATCGCCCGTTCGATGTTGTCCTTGGGCATCGAGGCGTCCCGGGCCTTCTGGATCGCCAGGGCCAGCCCGGGATTGCCGGCCGGATCGCCGCCGCCCTCGCGGGCGGCGACCGTCACCGCGCGGGCCAGCTTGGTGAAGTGCTGGCCGCGGCGCTGGTCGACGATCGCCTTCTTGTGCTTGATCGAGGCCCACTTGGAGTGACCTGACATGTCCTTGAACTATAGGAACAGCCCGAGCTCCCGGGCGTGCTCGCGGTACCAGGCGATGCTGCGCTCGAGGCCCTCCTCGAGCCCGACCGCCGGGCTCCACCCGGTCAGCTCGTGCAGCTTGCTGGCGTCCACCCACTGGCGGTCGATCTCCCCGACGGGCGTGCCGGTGCCCTGGATCTCGGGGCGCATCCCGCTGCCGGCCAGACGACAGATGAGCTCGACCACGTCCCCGACCCGGTGGGGGTGCCCGCCGCCGGCGTTGAACGCCTCCCCCCTCCCCCGCCCGGCCAGGAGCGCACGCCACAGGGCCAGGTAGGCCGCCGCCGCGTCCTCCACATAGAGGAAGTCACGCTCTGGCGAGCCGTCGGAGCGGATGACCGGGGCGCGCCCGGCCAGGGCGGCGGTGATCGCTTCGGGAATCAGGCGGGAGCGGTTGAGGTCCCCGCCGCCGTAGAGGTTGGCAAAGCGGGTCACGGCGACGGGAAGGGCGAAGGTGTGCCAGTAGGAGCGCGCGATCAGGTCGGCGGCGGCCTTGGAGACGTCGTAGGGGAAGCGGGGCGCCAGTGCGTGGGACTCGGTGTAGGGAAGCTGCTCACTCGGGCCGTAGGCCTTATCCGAGGAGGCCACGATCACGCTCTCGACGCCGTGTCGCCGACACGCTTCCAGCAGCAGCCAGGTCCCGCGGACGTTGGTCTCGAAGGTCGATACGGGCGCTCGATTGGCCGTGCCGACCAGGGTCTGGGCGGCGAGATGGAACACGCTGTCGACCTCGTACTCGTTGAGCGCCCGCTCGACCAGGCCCGGAGCGCAGATGTCGCCGGCCACCGTGTGGACTCGATCCTCGAGCCCGAGCAGGCCGAGCGCGGTGCGGGCCGGCTCATCGCGCCGCACGACCGTGACCCCCGCGCCCTCGGCCAGGAGCGCGCGGACCAGCCAGGCCCCGAGCAGGCCGTAGGCCCCGGTGACCAGGACCGCGCGCCCGCTCAGCTCCACAGCTTCCACGGCGGCCTCCCGCTGGCCCACAGGTCGTCCAGGACGACCGCGTCCTTGTAGGTGTCCATGCAGTCCCAGAAGCCGTCATGACGGTAGGCGCGCAACTTGCCGGCGGCGGCCAGCCGGCCCAGCGGAGCGCGCTCGAACACGCTGTCCGGCTCGAGGAGCTCGAGCACGGCTGGCTCCAGGCAGAAGAAGCCGCCGTTGATCCAGTGCTCGCTCCGGGGCTTCTCGATGAACCCGGTGACCTGGCCTTCGGCGCTCAGCTCGGCCACCCCGAAGGGCAATTCGGGGCGGACCACGGTCATCGTGGCCGGCGCGCCATGCCCGCGGTGGAAGTCGAGCAGCCCGCCGAGGTCGACATCGGCCACCCCGTCGGCGTAGGTGAGGCAGAAGGAGCCGCGCTCGAGTTCCCGCGCAGCCTTGTGCAGGCGTCCTCCCGTCGGGGTCTCGAGGCCCGTGTCCAGGCAGCGGATCCGCGCCTCCGGGGGCCAGCTCGCGCCGGCCACGAAGTCCTCGATCTGCTCGCCGCGGTACCCGGTCAGGAGCAGGAACCGGCGGAAGCCCTGAGCCATGTAGATCTGGATGACGTGCCACAAGATCGGCCGGCCGCCGATCTCCACCATCGCCTTGGGGATCGAGCGCGTGTGCTCCTGCAGCCGCGTCCCGCGCCCGCCGCAGAGGATGACCACGCCGGTCTCACTCGCTCTCACGGCGGCGGATTATCCGCGATCATCAGCCGCCTTCTCACGGCGGCGGATTATCCGCCATCATCAGCCGCCGTGAGCGCCTCTGTGAATCCGGACATCTTCAAGGCCTACGACATCCGCGGGCTCTACGGGGACGAGATCGACGCCTCGGTGGCGCACGACATCGGGCGCTCCTTCGCCCGCGTGATCTCCGCGCTGGAGGACAAGCCGGTCGGCCAGCTCCGCCTCGGCCTGGGCCGTGACATGCGGCTCACCGCGCCAGAACTGGCCGCCGCCTACCGCGAGGGCATGACCGCCGAGGGGGCCGCCGTGCTCGATGCGGGTCAGGTCGGAACCGAGATGCTCTACTTCCTGGTCGGCTCGCGCGAGCTGGACGGCGGACTCATGTGCACCGCGTCGCACAACCCCAAGGCCTACACCGGGGCCAAGCTGGTCGGCCGGGGTGCTCTGGCCCTGTCGGGCGACAGCGGCCTAGCCGAAATACGTGACCGGATCGCCGACGGTCTCGGTCAGGCTCCGGGCGGAGGCTCGGTCGAGACAGTCGACGTCCACGAGGCGTTCCAGGCCGCGGCGCTGCGCTTCATCGACCCGGCTCGGATTCAGCCGCTGAAGGTCGTGGTCGACGGGGGGAACGGCATGGCGGGCCCGATGGTCGGGCCGTTGCTCGAGCGGCTGGGGCTCGACCTGGCGGAGGCCTACTGGACGCCGGACGGGGAGTTCCCCGATCACGAGCCCAACCCGCTGCTGCCCGAGAACCGGGAGTTCATCATGGCCGAGGTCGTGCGCCGCGAAGCCGACCTGGGCATCGCCTGGGACGGGGACGCCGACCGCTGCTTCTTCATCGATGAGACGGGATCGTTCGTCGATGGCGACTTCCTCACGGCGCTGATGACCGCATCGATGCTCGAGAAGGAGCCCGGAGCGACTGTCCTCTACGACGTGCGCGCCTCCCGGGCGGTGGCCGACACCGCGCAGCGCGACGGGGGCCGGGCCCTGGTCAACCGGGTCGGGCACGCGTTCTTCAAGACGCGCATGCGGGAGGAGCGGGCCGCCTTCGGAGGTGAGGTCTCCGGCCACTACTACTTCCGCGACTTCTACTGCGCCGACTCGGGAACGCTGCCCGCGCTGCTCATGCTCGAGCTCCTCTCGGTCCGGCAGACGACGATGTCAGCCCTGCTCGAGCCCTACCGGTCGCACTACTTCATCTCCGGGGAGATCAACAGCGAGGTCGCCGACCCCCAGGCCAAGCTCGAGGAGCTCTCGGAGCGCTACCGCGACGCCAAGCAGAGCCGGCTCGACGGGGTCTCGGTCGATTACGAGGACTGGCATTTCAACGTCCGGCCGTCCAACACCGAGCCTCTGCTGCGGCTGTGCCTCGAGTCCCTGCGCTCCCCTGAGCACATGGAGGCCAAGCGCGATGAGGTACTCGGCCTGATCCGCTCGTGAGGCAGACCCCGGCCACCGGAGCGCAGGGCTCGCCCGAGGGCGCCGCCGCCGGGATCCATCGCATCGCGCTGCCCACGCCGTTCCTGGTCGGCCGCGTCAACGCCTACCTGATCGAGGACGAACCGCTGACCCTGGTCGACACCGGGCCGAACTCGGGCAAGACGCTCGACGAGCTCGACACGGCGCTGCGCGGGCTCGGCCATGAGATCGCCGACCTCGAGCTGATCGTCATCACCCATCAGCACATGGACCACCTCGGCCTGGTGGAGATCCTGGCCCGCCGCTCGGGCGCCGAGGTGGCGGCCCTGGACTCACTGGTTCCCTACCTGCGCAACTTCAGTGCGAGCGCCGCGGCCGACGACGAGTTCGCCACCGCGATCATGGCCCGCCACGGGGTGCCCGCCGATGTGATCACGGCGCTGGGCGCCGTGGGTGCGTCGTTCCGCGCCTTCGGCTCGAGCGCCGCGGTGACGCACCCGCTGCGTGACGGCGAGGACCTGGAGCTGTCCGGGCGAACCCTGCGTGTCCTGCACCGGCCGGGTCACAGCCCATCGGACACGGTCCTATGGGATCGCCAGCGGGGCATGATGCTGGCCGGCGACCACCTGCTGGCCCATATCTCCTCCAATCCGCTCATCACCCGCCCCCTGGAGGGCGAGAATCCCGACGCGGCGGTACGGCCCCACGCGCTGCTCGACTACATCGATTCGCTGCGCGCGACCCGCGAGCTCCCGCTGAAGCTCGTCCTGCCCGGGCACGGCGATCCCGTGACCGACCACGTCGGCCTGATCGACGAGCGGCTGGCGCTCCACGATCGCCGCGCGGCGAAGCTGTTGCTGATGCTGGCCGAGGGTCCGCTCAGCGCCTACGAGATGGCGGTCAGGATGTGGAGCAACGTCGCCGTCACCCAGGCCTACCTGACCATCTCGGAGATCCTCGGGCACATGGACCTGCTGGTCGCTCGCGGCCAGGTGCGCGAGGACGACGCGGGTGCCCTGACCCGGTTTTCCGCCGTCTCGGCCTGAATCCGCCCGGCGAGGGCCGCTGCCGGCCCGGCCAACGGTTTCAGTGATAACTACGCACCGGGTTCGCGGCTGACCCGCCGATGATCGTCTCGGACATGTCCAGTCGGTCAGCCAAGCCGGGCCGCGCGCGCGCGCGGCCCCCCGCCCAGTCTGCTCTCCCAGGCGAATTCGGCCACGGATATCCCCGCGGACTCCTGCAGAGGGTCCCGGCGATCCTCTACACGGCCGACGCCGGGGAGGACGGTGCCTGGCACTACGTGAGCCCGCAAATTGAGTCGATCCTCGGCTTCAGCCCCGAGGAGTGGTGCGCCGACCCGGAGCTGTGGGCCAAGCGCCTGCACCCGGAGGACCGCGACCGCGTGCTCGAGACCGAAAGCCGCATCGTCAACGGAGAGCCGATGACGGCCGCCTCGGAGTATCGGCTCCGGCACCGTGACGGCCACAGCGTCTGGGTCCGCGACGACGCGCTGCTGCTGTTCGACGAGGACGGCGAGCAGCGCTGGCACGGGGTGATGTCGGACATCACCGACCAGAAGGAGGCCGAGACGGAGCTCAAGCGCCGCGCCGCCCAGCAGTCGGCGGTGGCCCGACTCGGCGAGCACGCGCTGGAGGGCGCCAGCATCTCGGACGTGATGCAGGAGGCGATCGCCGCCGCGGTCGAGCTCCTGGACGTCGAGATCGCCGGTGTGCTCGAGCTGATCGCCGCCGCGGGGGTGTTCGAGTTCCGGGCCTCCCACGGGCTGCCCGAGCAGACGACCACCCAGGCGCAGCTGCCCGCCGGCAAACGCTCCCAGGCCGGTTTCACGATCATCAGCGGCGCTCCGGTGGTGGTCGAGGACTGGGAACAGGAGCAGCGCTTCAGCCGTTCCGAGGTGCTGACCGGGCTCGGCTCACGCAGCGGACTGACCGTCATGATCGAGGGGCGGCGCGGTCCGTTCGGCGTGCTCGGCCTGCACAGCGCGCGGGCCCGCGGGTTCAGCTCCGGCGACATCGACTTCGCGCAGTCCCTGGCCAATGTCCTGGGCGACGCCTTCGACCGCCAGATCACCGATGACGACATCCGCCACCGGGCCCTGCACGACCTGCTCACCGGCCTGCCGAACCGCCTGCTGTTCCTGGACCGCCTCGAGCATGCCCTGGAGCGCCTGCGCCGCCGCCGGTCGCTGTCGGCCATCCTGGTCCTCGATCTCGACCGTTTCAAGCTGGTCAACGACAGCCTGGGCCACAAGATCGGCGATGAGCTCTTGTCCGCGGCGGCGCCGCGGCTCAAGCAGGCTCTGCGGGCCAGCGACACCGTGGCCCGCTTCGGCGGCGATGAGTTCGGGATCCTGCTCGAGGAGATCGCCGGGGAGCACGACGCGATCGACATGGCCCAGCGCATCGCCAGCGTGTTCACGCGCCCGTTCGTCCTGGACGGCAATGAGCACTTCGTCACCACCAGCATCGGAATCGCGCTGGCCGAGGGTGGCGAGCTGGCCGAGGATCTCATCCGCGACGCCGACGCTGCCCTGAACCGGGCCAAGGAGCGGGGCCGGGCCCGCTATGAGCTTTTTGACGAGGGCATGCGCGGCCGGGCCATCTCCCGTCTGCGGGTCGAGAACGATCTCCGGCGGGCGCTCGAGCGCGACGAGCTGGTCCTCGAGTACCAGCCCCTGGTCTCCCTGCGAGACCGGTCGGTGGTCAGCGTGGAGGCCCTGATCCGCTGGGAGCACCCCGAGCGCGGCCGGATCCCCCCGATCCGACTTCATCCCCGTGGCCGAGGAGAACGGCCTGATCGAGCCGATCGGGCGCTGGGTGCTGGAGCACGCCTGCCGCCAGGGCGCGCGCTGGTACCGGGACCGTCCCGATTCCCCCCCGATATCGATCGCGGTCAACTTGTCGGCCGTGCAGGTGGCCAGCCGCGGCCTGGCCGACACCGTCGCCGCGGCGCTGCGTGGATCCGGCCTCGATCCCGGACTGCTCACGCTGGAGATCACCGAGAGCGTCATGCTGGCCGAGGCTGAAGGGTTGAGCGACACGTTGGAGGCCCTCAAGGCCATCGGGGTGCGCCTGGTCCTCGACGACTTCGGCACCGGCTACTCCTCGCTGGCCTACCTGACCCGGCTGCCGCTCGACGCGCTTAAGGTCGACCGCTCATTCATCGACGGACTCGGCACCGAGCCCGAGGACACCGCCATCACCGAGGCCATCATCGCCATGTCCCACGCCCTCTCCCTGCAGGTCGTCGGCGAGGGGGCCGAGACAGAGTGCCAGATCGCCGAGCTGGCCCGGCTGGGTTGCGAGCTCGTCCAGGGCTTCTACTTCTCGCGCCCGGTCCCGGCGGCGGATATCTCCCGGCTGCTCGAGTCTGGGCCGCCCTGGCTGCAGCCAGTGCCCGCCGCGGGCCGGTAACCCAGCGGCGGGCCGGTAGCCGGAGCGGCGGGCCGGTAGCCGGAGCGGCGGGCCGTAGCCGGAGCGGCGGGTCGCGGCCCGGCATGGCACGATCCGGGGAATGGACCGCACACCGCTTCGCCACCCGCCCGGGACCCAGCACCCGCGGCGCCGGCGCCAGCTCGACTGGGAGCTCATCACCTGCGGGGTCCGCGGTCATGTCCTGGTCGGCCGCGACGTGGAACAGGCGCGGGCCGAGGATGCGGCGCTGATCTTCGACCATGGGGAGCTGCGCTGGCATCGCTGCCTGCGCTGTGACTGCTGGATGGCCCTTCCCCTGCCCGCCGCGCCCGCGCGCCGCTTCCTGCCCGGGCGTGCGCAGATCGCGGTGCCGCTGCGGGGCCGGGCGCTGCGCGACCGGATCGTCTTGCGCCTGATCGCCGTGGACCGGGCAATTCACTTCATCGTCCTCGGGCTGCTGGGAATCGCGGTCCTGCTGTTCACCTCCGATCGCGCCCATCTGCGGGCGGGCTTCTACCGGGTCCTCACCGCCATCCAGGGCGGGGTGGCCGGCGGACCGGTCCAGACCACCGGCCATGTCGGAATCGTGCACGACCTCGACAAGCTGTTCACGCTGCAGGCGGGAACGCTCCAGGTGGTGGGCTTCGCGCTTCTCGCCTACGCACTGCTCGAGGGCGCTGAGGGCATCGGCCTGTGGATGGGCAAGCGGTGGGCCGAATACCTGACCTTCATCTCTACCGGCGTGCTGCTCCCCTTCGAGGTCTACGAGATCATCGATCGCGGCACGGTGCTCAAGGTGATCGGCTTTCTGATCAACCTGGCCGTGGTGATCTACCTGCTGCTGCGCAAGCGGCTGTTCGGCCTGCGCGGTGGAGCCGCTGCCGACGAAGCGCTGCGCGAGCGTGACGGTGGCTGGCCGGCCGTGGACCGCGCGACTCCGCACCCGCCCACCGCATCGCTCCCCACGGGCGCGGAGCCGGTGTCGTCTTGACCTCGGTCCCCGAAGCGAGCCAGCCGGCCGTCGAAGACGGGCTGCAGCGCGTCGGGCGCGAGCTGGCCGGCGCGTTCCCCGGCGCCTCACGGCATCCGATCCGGGCCATGGATGCCCGTGCCATGGAGATGGCCTCGGGTGACCGGGAGCTGCGGGCGGCGCTGTTCCGGTTCGTCGACGTCGTCCCGGCCTGCCGCTCCCTGGATGACCTGGCCCGCCACCTGACCGGGTTCCTCGAGGAGGTTCCGCAGGCCCCGCCGATCGCCGCGGCGATGAAGATCTCCCACACCCGGGCAGGGCGCGCCGCCCTGGGGGCCGCGGCCGCCGGCGGGGTGCGTCATCTAGCCCACCGGTTCATCGTCGGCGAGAGCCCCGCGGGCGCTCTTCCCGCGCTGCGGAGCCTGTGGGAGGACGGCGTGGCCAGCTCCGTGGACCTGCTCGGCGAGGCCACCGTGACCGAGGAGGAGGCCGACCGCTACGCCGCCCGCTGCCAGGAGGCGATCGAGGTTCTCTCCCCCGCCTGCGCCCGCTGGCCCGACCGGGAGATGCTCGAGAGCGACGGCCAGGCCCCGCTGCCGCGGGCCAATGTGTGCGTGAAGATCTCAGCGCTGACCCCGTTGCTGCGCCCCGACGCCCCGGACCGAGGCCAGCGCGACGCCGCCGGCCGACTGCGGCCGCTGTTGCGCAGCGCGATGCGTCATGGCGCCCACCTGCACATCGACATGGAGTCACTCGACTCGCGCGAGGCGGTCCTCGACCTGATCCTCGAGCTGCTCGGTGAGGAGGAGTTCCGGGAGGGGCCCTCGGCGGGGCTGGTCCTGCAGGCCTACCTGCGCGACTCGCCGGCCATGCTGACCCAGGTCGTCGAGTGGGCTCAGGCGACACCCCGTCGCTCGCCACTGACCGTGCGGCTGGTCAAGGGCGCCTACTGGGATCATGAGCTGGTCCAGGCCCGCCAGCACGGCTGGCCGGTGCCGGTGTTCGAGGACAAGCGCGAATGTGACCGCAACTTCGAGGCGCTGACCCGGGGGCTGCTGGCCGCGAGGCCGGCGCTGCGGGTGGCCATCGCCTCACACAACCTGCGCTCGGTCGCCCACGCGATCGCCGTCAACCGCCTCGGCGGCGGTCAGGACCGCGACCTCGAGCTCCAGGTCCTGCGCGGACTGGGCGACGAGCTCCAGCACGCCCTGGCCACACGAGGCTTCCGGGTCAGGGCTTACTGCCCGGTGGGCGATCTGGTGGCCGGAATGGCGTATCTGGTCAGGCGCCTGCTCGAGAACACCTCCAATGAGTCGTTCTTGTCCGAGCAGGCCCGCGGCGTGCCCGTGGACGACCTTCTCGCCGCACCGTGACCGGTTCCCCGGTTCCCGTGGGCACTCGGGCCCCGGCCGGCATTAATGTCCTGTCCGTGCTGAAGCCGTTTGCCAATGAGCCCGTGCTCGAGCTGCGCCGGGCCCCGGTTCGCGCGGGACTGGCCGACGCTCTGTCCGCTGTTGATCGCTCCCTCCCCGTCTCCGTCCCGGTGCGAGTCGGATCAGACGCGCGGGCCGGCGAGGAGCTCGAGTCGACCGACCCGGGCGCGCCCGACCGCGTGGTGGCCCAAGCCGCCGCCGCGCGCCCGGACGAGGTGGACGCCGCCGTGCGGGAGGCCGGGCGCGGCCTGCGAGCCTGGGCCGCGGTCGGCGCCGAGACGCGGGCGGGGGCGCTGCTGCGGGCGGCAGCATGGCTGCGCGAGCGCCGCCTCGAGCTGACCGCCCTCGAGGTCAGAGAGTGCGCCAAGCCGTGGCTCGAGGCCGACGCGGACGTGTGCGAGGCGATCGACTTCCTGGAGTACTACGCGCGCGCCGGGATCGAGCTCGGGCGCGGGCGCGAGCTCCTTCAGGTGCCGGGCGAGCGCAACGACCTGCGCTACGTGCCGCGCGGCGTGGTGGCGGTCATCTCCCCATGGAACTTCCCGCTCGCGATCCCGTGCGGGATGACCGCGGCCGCCCTGGTTACCGGCAACACCGTCGTGCTGAAGCCCGCCGAGCAGTCGCCGGGCGTGGCCGCCCGCCTGATCGAGGCGCTGCACGCCGGCGGGGTCCCCGCCGCTGCGCTGGGTCTGCTGCCCGGGGAGGGCGAAGTGGGGGCCGCCCTGGTCCGCCATCCCGAGGTCGCGGCAATCGCCTTCACGGGATCCCTGCCGGTGGGTCGGGAGATCATCCGCTCGGCCGCCGAGACCGCCGACGGGCAGCGGCACTTCAAGCAGGTCGTGGCCGAGCTGGGAGGCAAGAACTGCGTGATCGTCGACGCCGACGCCGACCTCGACGAGGCCGTCCCGGCGATCGTGGGCTCGGCCTTCAACTACGCGGGCCAGAAGTGCTCGGCCGCCTCCCGCGTGCTCGTCCACGAGGCGATCGCCGATCAGCTGCTGGCCCGGCTGGCCGGCGCGGTCAAGGTTCTGGTCGTCGGCCAGGCCGAAACCCTCGGAACCGACGTGCCCCCGGTCATCGAGCGCGAGGCTCAGGAGCGGGTCACCCGCTACGCCGAGGAGGCTGCCCGCGAGGGCACGATCGTGGCCGCGGCCCCGGTGAACGAGCATGGCGGCTGGTTCTGCCCGGCCACGGTGGCCGCCGACCTTCCCCCGGGATCCGCGGTGCTGGCCGAGGAGATCTTCGGTCCGCTGCTCGCCGTGCAGCGCGTCGGCGATGTCGAGGCGGCTTGTGACCTGGTCGACGGCCTGGCCTTCGCTCTGACCGGAGGCCTGTTCACCCGCAATCCGGGCACCGTCCGCCTGGTCCGCGAGCGGACCCCGGTGGGCAACCTGTACGTGAACCGGGGCATCACCGGCGCGATGGTCGCGCGGCAGCCCTTCGGTGGGAATCGCCTCTCGGGCACGGGCATGAAGGCCGGGGGTCCTGATTACCTCCTTCAGTTCGTCCAGCAGCAGGCGGTAAGCGAGAACACGATGCGCCACGGGCTCGAGGTCTAGGACTTGATTTCTCGGCTCAGCGGAGCATGATTGACACTGCCGATGGTCATCTCGCTGGCAGCAGCGTGGAGGTTGGCGCTGGCGATCGCGTTCTGCGCCGCGATCTTCATGAGCGCGTGTGCGCGGGCCCCCCGCCAATCGGTCCCCGGAGCGGAACTGCGGCGGTTGGTCTACTGCGCGCTGATCCTCTACGTGGTCGGCGGGTTGGCCTCGCTCAGCCACCACGAGGTGCTGGCCGGCTTCGTCTACGGGGCCGGGATCATGGTTTCGGCGCTGGCCGCCTGGCTCTCCCGCGGCCGGGACCAGGAGGACCCACCGGACGGCGATGAACCGGCCGACGAGCCGCCGCCGCCCGAGCCCGACGGCTTGCCGCGACTGGACTGGGCCGCGTTTGAGCGGGACTTCCGCGCCTACGTGCGGCGCCAGCGAGAGTCAAGCCCGCGTTAGTCGTCGCACCGGGCCCCCGGGGTCAGCGTGCTTGGCGAGCCCCGGTCTCCAGAAGCAGCGCGTGGAGCCGGGTCTCCCCGCTTAGCTCGGGGTGAAAGGCGACCGCGATCACGTTGCCCTGCCGCACGGCCACCGGATGCTCGTCGACCGCGGCCAGCACCTCGACCTCCGGGCCGTGCTCAGCCACCCAGGGGGCGCGGATGAACACCGCGTGCACGGGCCCGCCGGCCACACCGGTGAAGTCAAGCTCAGCCTCAAACGAGCGCAGCTGACGGCCGAAGGCGTTGCGCTCGGCGCGGATGTCGAGCACCCCGAGGTGCTCGCGATCGAGCATGATCAGGCCGGCGCACGTGCCCAGGATCGGGACCCCGCGGGCCGCCAGCTCGCGAAGTGGGTCGCCCAGGCCCTCGCGAGCGATTCCCAGCGTCATCACCGTCGACTCCCCGCCGGGGAGGATCAGGCCATCGATGCCGTCCAGGTCGCGGGGAACGCGGACCTCCCGCGCACGGGCCCCGAGCTGCCCGAGGAGCCGGGCATGGGCGGCGAAGTCGCCCTGGAGGGCGAGCACGCCGACCAGGGCCGGCGCATCGTCCACAGCCACGGCTACCAGCCGCGGGGGGCGAGCAGCTGCTCGGACTCGAGCTTCGAGGTCTCGAGGCTGACCATCGGCTGCCCGAGGCCGCGTGATGCGGCGGCGACACGAGCCGGGTCCTGGAAGTGCGTGGTCGCCTCGACGATGGCCCGGGCCCGGCGCTCGGGATCCTCGGACTTGAAGATGCCCGAGCCCACGAACACGCCCTCCGCACCGAGCTGCATGACCAGCGAGGCATCGGCGGGGGTGGCGATACCGCCGGCACAGAACAACACCACAGGAAGCTTCCCGTCCTCCGCCACCTGGCGGAGCAAGTGCAGCGGGGCGCCGAGCTCCTTGGCCGCCGTGGCCAGCTCACCGGGTGCGAGCGTGCCCAGACGCTTGATCTCCCGGTTGATCACGCGCAGGTGGCGCACGGCCTCGACGATGTCGCCGGTGCCCGCCTCCCCCTTGGAGCGGATCATCGCCGCGCCCTCGCCGATACGCCGGAGAGCCTCACCGAGATTGGTCGCGCCGCAGACGAACGGGATGCTGAACTGCCATTTGTCGATGTGGTTGGCCTCATCGGCCGGCGTCAAGACTTCCGATTCGTCGATGTAGTCGACCTCGAGCGCTTCCAGGACCTGGGCCTCAGCGAAGTGGCCGATCCGAGCCTTGGCCATCACCGGAATGCTCACGATCTCCTGGATGCCCGCGATCATCTCCGGGTCGGACATGCGCGCGACTCCGCCGTCCCGGCGGATGTCGGCCGGAACTCGCTCGAGCGCCATCACGGCGGCGGCTCCCGCGTCCTCGGCGATCTTGGCCTGTTCGGGGGTGACCACGTCCATGATCACGCCACCCTTGAGCATTTCGGCCAGGCCGGCCTTGACGGTGAACGTCGCCTCCTGGCGCGAGGTGTTTCCGTTCTCGCTCACGCGTGCCAGTTTAGCCAGGCGCCAGTGGCCCCGTCCGTAAGTCCTGCGCCATTCGAGCACTCCCTGGGGACGCTCGGTGCCGCACGACTTACGGACGGAACCACTAGGTTCTCGCAGCGATGAGTTCGGCGGGCGTGTTTGTACGCGACGGCGCCATCTGGCGTCCAGACGAGATGGCCCGCGGACCGTGGGATCCCCGCGCACTGCATGGTGGGGCTCCGGCCGCCCTGCTCGTCCATGCCTTTGAGGCCTGCGAGCCCCAGGAGGGGCTCGGGCTGGCCCGGGTCAGCTATGACTTCGTGCGTCCCGTGCCCCTCGAGGAATTGTCGGTCGAGGTCGAGGTGGTGCGTCCCGGACGGCGGGTCATGCTGCTTGATGGGGTCATCCGCGACGCTTCGGGCCAGGTCGTCACCCGGGCGCGAGCGCTCCGCGCGCGGGCCAGCGAGCTCGGCCCGACCGACAACGGGCCGCCCCCGTTCCCGGGTCCTGAGTCCGGTGTGGCCAAGGACTTCCCGAGTCCATCCTCGGACGAGGGCCCGATGTTTGCCACCGATGCGGTGGAGATCCGTTTCGTGCAGGGAGCCTTCCGCCGCCTCGGACCGGCCACGGCGTGGTTCCGACTGCGTCACCCGCTGGTCGCCGGGCAGCCGACCAGCCCGTTCGAGCTGGCCGCGGTGGCCGGGGACTTCGGCAACGGGATCGCGACGGTCATCTCCTGGGAGGAGCACGTGTTCATCAATCCCGATCTGACGCTGCACCTGGAGCGCGAGCCCCGGGGCGAATGGGTGGCCATGCAGTCGGAGACCCGGGTGCGGCCGGGGGCGGTGGCAGTCTCAGAGAGCGTGATCTGGGATCAGGCGGGTCGCGTCGGCCGAGCGACCCAGGCGCTCCTGGTCTCGCGCCGCTGAGCCCACGCGACTGAGCGGGTCGGCGGGACCAGGTCGTGGGACGGGGTCGCGGGACCGGGTCGCGGGACCCCGGGCCCGGCTACTTCAGCCGGAACGCCTTGATCCGCACGTCGTACTGCTGGGCGTCGCGCGCGTAGACGCCGTAGGCCAGCGCCTGGATGATCGATAACAGCGCGGTGTGGGAGCGCACGAAGGCGGGGGTGTTGGATGAGTAGTACAGGCGGATCCGGGCCAGGCGGGCAACTTCCGACAAGGTGGCGTCGGTGATGGCCAGGGTCGAGGCCTTGCGGTGGCGAGCCAGCTTCATCGTCCGGGTGATGAGTGGATGCGGCCGTCCCGCCGAGAGCCCGATGACCAGGGTTGCCGCGTCGATCCGGCTCAGGCGTCCGAGCGCCTCCTGGGACGGGCTGGCCACGATCTCGGCCCGCAGGTCGAGCAGCATCAGGAGATGGCGCAGGTAGCTGGCGAAGAAGGCCATCTGGTCGGTGCCCGCGATCAGGACCTTCTCGGCCGAGACGATCGCGTCGACGGCGGCCTCCACGTCGGAGCGCGACAGCTTGTGCGCGGTGTCCTCGACATTGACGTGGTCGGTGGCCAGCGCGGCCTCGAACTCGGTGTGATCGAGTGAGAACAGCGGCGCAGCCGCGGTCATCACCTCGGCGGCGCCGGGCGGCCGGCGGCGATACTCATCGCGAGCGGCCTGCTGAAGCTCCGGGAAGCCCTCGAAGCCCAGCGCCTGGGAGAAGCGGACGACCGTGCTCGAGGATGTGTTGGCCCGCCGGGCCAGCTCCTCCGCGGTCTGAAAGGCGGCCTCGTCGAGATGATCGACGATGTACTGGGCCACGTCCTTCTGCGAGCGCGAGAAATCGTCGAATCGCGCCTTGATGTAGCCGGACAGGGCCTGGTGCCCCGAGATGGGCTCGGGGTTGACTACGTGAGCGGTGGGAGGCTTCATCGGCAGGGCAGTCATTCGACGCCGGGCGCCGACGTTCCTCTGAGAAACTTCCACCGCCCTCCCCCCGGTCCCGTGCGCCGCCCTCCACCCGGTCCCTTCCGCCGTCCTTTACCGGGTCCCTTCCGCCGTCCTTTACCGGGTCCCTTCCGCCGTCCTCCACCCGGTCCCGGGGCACCCCGGAGTTCGCGTTTATGGGCTGTACACGCAAAAACGAACTCGACCCTGTCGGCGGACGGGACGGGCACGGGACAGGACGGGGCGGCGCGGCCCCGCCGCCGGCGCGCCCGCGTCGGCGTCGGCGTCTACTGAGGACGGTCGCGGAGGGCCTGCTGGCGCTCCTGGTTCTGGCGCCGCTCGGCCAGTACCTGGGCCACCGTGTAGGCAATCAGGATGTTGGCGATCACGCCGATGCCCAGGAAGGTGATGAGCAGCGCCAGCGTCTGCCCGAACGAGCTGGGCGAGTGGCCGAGCCCGAGGATGTCCGCGAACTGGAAGGCGTGCATGATCACCATCTGGCCGGATAATACCCGTGCGGCCACTGGCGCTTCCGGGCCGGCCTACCTATGCGCTTCGCGGCCGGGATCGGGAACTGGCCGAGCTCGACGGGGTCGCCGAGCCGATAGCTTGCCCGGTGCCGGCCCGGTAGCTCAGTTGGTCAGAGCAGCGGACTCATAATCCGTCGCGCGCAGGTTCGAGTCCTGCCCGGGCCACTGAGAACGCCAGTGTCTGATGGATTTGCCGGTTGGTCGATTGCCACTCTGGGGTCGGCGCAAGGTGTCCTCGGTGACGCGCGAGGAGATCGTCGCTTACCGGACGCGGCTCGCGGCCCGTCAGCTGGCCCCGAGCACGCTCAACCAGCGCCGAGGTGCGGCCAGGCGGGTTGCGTCCGTCCTCGTAGCAGCCCGGCCTATTCGTAGTGGCGGCTTCCGGCCTCGAGTTCGGGGCGGCCGTCGGAGAACACGACGACATCATCGGCGAGCTTGTCGTGCCAGCACTGCTTATCGGCATCCCACAGCATCCACAGATAGCCGAGCATGAAGACCAGAGCGGAGAGAATCCGTCCGAACCAGCGGATGAGGGCGCGGCGGTGCCCGATCGGCGCGTTGGTCCGGGCGTCGACGACACGGATGCGCATTGCCTGCTTGCCGGCGCCCGCGCCGTGCGGGCCGCCCTCGAAAAAGACGAAATACGCGATCGAGACGAGCACCCCAAGCCAGCCGCCCACGCTATGCAGGACCCCCGACAGGATTCCCGTGATAAGGCCAACGACGATCCCGTCAAGCAACCATGCACCAAATCGCCGCCACCACCCCGCCCGGGCGAACCGCGGCTGATGCGGCGTGGGCACACGAACCGGAAGGTCGTCGGTCAGCGCGTCCAGCTCGCCGTATGTAGCGGCCGAAAATACGTGCGTGAGCCGTTCGTCAAACTCGCCGGCCGTCAACCGGCCCTCAGCTGCGGCCTCGCGCAGACGCTCGACGGCCTCGTCACGGTCGCGGTCTGAAGCACGCAGGCGCTCGCGAGAAGCCATGTTCGCCAGAGTAGGCGCTCCCCTGCCCCGACGCCACCCCACGGTCGTTCCGCCATCACGCAAGCCAACAGCAATCACACTGCCGCCTCGTCGCCCGGCTGAGCAGCCCTTAGTCAGGCTTGAGCGCACATCCAGAAGTAACCCCCACGGCCAAGCAAAAGTCCGCGTCTGCGTGCGACAGCCGCCTGCTTGTTACCTCTCGCGAGAGCGCGCCTCGAGCCGCAGCGAGGTCTCCCGGAAGTTCCTCAGGAACGGCAGGTGGTGCCGTCATGCCGCAGGTGGCGAACAACATCAAGGTCGCCGGGCCCGCCGTCCAGCACTAGCACCAGCCATCGAATCAGCCCTGCTGAGTGCTCTTGGTGCCCAAGCCGTCATGCACGGGTTGGGTCGTGCCGATACCTCGTTGATGCCTGCGGCGTTCTTGATAGCTGCTGCTCATCCCGCTAACACACGCCTGCTCATCGCCGTCGTCGTGTTCGTGGTGTTCATGTCAATGCTCCCGCGACCCGCTCCGAGGCCATTGGCGGTGGCGGCGCTGTCCGTGATCGTCGTCGTCTGGGACTTCGGCGCAACGCTTATCTGGGGAACCGGTGGCCCTACCAAGCTGCGCTTCGCCTATGCGTTCAGCACCATCGGAGGGTCGGCTCTCCTGGCCTGCGCGGCCCTCGGCATCATCGCTGCGGCGGCGGCCCTGCGGTCGTTCGCGCACGCCAACAAGCGCACCGGGACCGTCCTGTCAGCGATCTTCGCCCTCGCCTTCGCGGTGTGGAGCTCCGCGGTGCGCTACCCGCCGGTCATGGCGGCTGTCGGCTTGCTGGCCGGCCTCCTCGCGCTGCGGTGGGCCGCCACGATGTCACTCGAGGACCAGCCGGCCCACCTCGCAGCGCCGCTCGCTGCACCGCTTGCGCGAGGGCGGCTGCTGCGCGCGTTCACGCGCGTCGGGCTGCCGTTCCTGTTCGGCGCCCTCTACTACGCCTGCCTCAGGTGGGGTCCGAAGAGCTCAGTCGATGCGCAGTGCGGAGCCTCGCTGGCCATTCCGGCGTTCATCGTGTCTGTCGGGATCCCAGCACTCGCCGCCGGGTTCTCCTCGCGCGCTGCCGGGAGGCGCACCGAGGCGGTGGCAGCCGCGGCAGTCATCACCACCCTCCTGGCGGCGGCGATATGCGTCGTGGTCTTTCTGATCTGGTTCGGGCAGAACAACTGCGGCGAATAGACGTGTCACCGTCGTGCCGGTTGACGAGGCAGATCGTGTCGTTGAAGGCGTAGCCTGACGAGAACAGGCCAATCAGGAAAGGCTCGTCTGACAGGATGCACGCGCTCCAGACCGCTATCGCTATCGCCTGGATCGTGTTCTGGGTCTACTGGTTGGTCGCCGCAGTCGGCGCGAAGAAGGCCAGCGGTGGCAGACGTCACGTCCCGCTGAGGGGTTTGGCGGCTCTATCGGTCGTTCTCCTCTTCCGGGCCTTCCGGGGCGGGAACCTGGGGGTCCACACCCTCGTTCTCGGAGTCATCGGGGTCGTGGTGTTCGCGTTGGGGATCGCGCTAGCGATCTGGGCCCGTATCCATCTCGGACGCAACTGGGGGATGCCGACGACTCAGAAGGCCGACCCGGAGCTCGTGACTTCCGGTCCCTACCGCTTCGTCCGCCACCCTGTCTACTCAGGAATCCTCACCGGCGTGCTGGGGACCGCACTCGCGACCAACCTGATCGGCTTGATCATCGTCGGCGTTCTCGGGGCTTACTTCTACTACTCGGCAACCGTAGAGGAGAGGAACCTGACGGCGGCGTTCCCCACGGCGTATTCCGCGTATCGCACCACCACCAAGATGCTCATACCCTTCCTGCTCTAGCTGAGCCTCGGCGGTGCCAGCGACGAGGGTCTACGGCCTTGTGTCGCGGCGAACCGGGAACTCCTTGATCTCCGGCGGTCTCTGGAACGCGTTCGCGCCGAGCTCCCGGAGCTGTGGCCCGAGCCGCCCCTTCACGAATCGGTCGAAGTACCCCCGTACGGTCAAGCCCGCTGGGCCTGAGCCGCCGGCACGTCGTATGTTGAAGTCAGATGGCGGATCGCGGCGATGTCGAGTTCACCTATTCCCTGACCGATCGAATCATCCGGCTCAGCTTGGGTGAGCTGCCTGATTTCAGCGGTGCCAAATTCGACGGGGACTTTTCGCTGGGCCTCGAGGAGGCGCAGCGGCGCAAGCATGACTATGTGGCCGCCCAGGTTGGGATCGGCCCGGGCCGGCGGCTGCTCGATCTGGGCTGTGGCTGGGGTCCGTTGCTCGACTACGTCCGTGCTCGCGGCGGCGCCGGGGTGGGGGTTTCGCTGTCCTCGGCGCAAGTGGCGGCTTGCCGCAAGCACGGTCTTGAGGTCTACCTCGAGGACGCCCGCGAGCTGGGCCGGGAGCGCTTCGGCGGCTTTGATGCCGTGGCCAGCCTGGGCGCATTTGAGCATTTCTGCTCCCCGGAGAGCTACGAGGCGGGCCGCCAAGAGGAGATCTACCGCGACGTGTTCGCCCGGGTTTCAGCCGTGCTCCCGCCCGGCGGACGCTTCTACCTGCAGACGATGGTGTTCGGTCGCAACATGATCCCAGAGCAGCAGATCGACATGGAGGCGCTCCGAGCGCTCCCGCCACGCGACTCCGACGAGTGGTACATAGCCCTGCTGGGCCGCCAGTTCCCCGGCTCCTGGTTGCCGTTCGGCCAGGAGCAGGTGATCAGGTGCGCCGAACCGTATTTCCAACTGCAGTCGAGTATCAGTGGCCGCCTTGACTACATCGAGACGATCAACCGCTGGAATGCGCGGATCGGTGCACCGAGCCTCAGAAAGACGCTGCTCAAGCTCCAACTGCTGCCGCGCTGGCTCACCAGTGCCGACTTCCGGCTCGCCTTCACCTCTGGCGTGAGCGCCAACCAGGTCTGCTTCGAGCGCGAGCTGCTCGACCACTATCGGCTCGTGTTCGAGAACCGGGCATGAGCCGGGTGCCAAACCGGGGCGGTCTCCGGGGACGGGTCTGCCCCTACCCGCGCAGCAGGTGACGGCTGAGGAAGTCGACCTGGTCGGCCACCACACGTTCAAAGCCGTCTCCGACGTAGACCTCGAAGTGACCGCCTGGATAAGTCCGCAGCTCAGCGTGAGCCGCTCGGGACGCGGCCGCGCGGGCGAACTCCGGCGGCGTGATGACGTCATCCCGGGCGAGTATGAAGAGGATCGGCGCGGCGATCCGGCCGGCGTGGCGCCCGGGGCGGTAGGCGCTCACGCGCAGGGCGATCCGGGCCGCGGCCTCATTCCGCCAGCTCGAACCGGGTGGGTCGATCGCCCGAAAACCCGGCTCGGCGTCGCGTGAAGTCATCACGGCCAGCGATCCGGGCGGCCCGACGCTGGGGACCATGTGCGGTGATCGGCCGAAGGCAGCACCGACCTGGTCGCGGAGCCCGGCCGCAGTCAGGCGCAGAGCCGACCTCACGCCGAGGCGCGGCAGGTTCCGCAGTCCATCCGCGAACGGGGTCTGTGCCACCACCGCGGCGATCTGCGGGTCGCGCGCGGCAGTCTCGAGCACATGACCGCCGGAGAACGACGTGCCCCACAGAGCCACGCGCATGCTGTCGACCTCGGCCCGTGAGCGCGCGAAGGCGACGGCCGCCGTCCAATCGGCGAGCTGTCGCTCGATGTCAAGCAGCTGGCGCGGCTCGCCGGTGCTGGCGCCGAAATGGCGATAGTCGAACACCAGGACCGCGAGACCAGCGTCGACGAAGCGCTCCGCATAGGCGTCGAGCCGCTGCTCACGGACACCGGTCCAGCCGTGGGCGAGGACGACGGCGGGGAACGGCCCCTCGCCATCGGGCACGTACAGCCACGCGGCACAAGCGTCCTGGCCCGACGGGAATTCGACATCGAGCCGCGTCACGGGGGTCGATCCTACCGCCGGCCGAACCGCGGACGACCCCCTTGGAGCCGGCGGCGCAGATCGGGGCGGCGCGGGGAATCAGGCGATCAGCCTGATCCCCGCTGCGGTGGCCGCAGCGGCGAGCGCCACGATGACGAACGGAGCCCGGCGCCAGACCAGCACGGCGGCGACCAACAGCGCCGGGGCCCGTGCGTCGATGGTGAACCGTTGCCCGATGGTGAAGATTTGGACCACGATCAGGGCGCTCAGCACCGGCACGACGACGATCTCCAGCGACCAGCGCTCAGCGGCCCCGACAGTCAGCCGGCCGCTGAGCAGAACCCCTAGTGCCTTCAGTCCGTAGGCGCCTGCGCACAAGGCAATGACCGGCCACCAGCTCATGGCTGCGGCCTCGTGGTCCGCCGGGCGGCAGCCAGGGCGGGGACCGCGCCGAGGACCGAGGCGATGATCGGCACTCCGGCTGGAGCGACCGTGGCCAGACTGAGCGCGATGGCGGCGCCGATCACCGCAGCACGGGACGCTCCCGGGCGGCGCAGCTGCGGCGCCAGCAGCGCGAGGAACACGGCGGGGAAGACCGCATCGAGCCCATAATCCCGGGGATTGCCGAGTCCTTGTCCGGCGAGCGCTCCGGTCAGCGTGCCGAGGTTCCAGGCCGTGAACAGGCAGATCGCCGTCAGGTCAAAAGCCCGCCGCTTGGCCGCCGGCGAGGTCTGGGCGTGCGCCATGGCCGTGGTCTCGTCGATGATGACCTGGGCCCGAAGCGCGCGCTCGGGCAGCCGGCCGGTTACCACACCTCGGAGGCTGAGCGCGTACAGGGTGTTCCGCCCGGCCAGGAGAAGCGCGGGCGGGAGCGCCCCGGCGACTCCGCCCCCGGCGCCGATGACCGACGCGAAGGTGAGCTGGGACGCCCCGGTGAAGACAACCAGTGACATGACACAGGTCTGGGCCACGCTGAAGCCGGCGGACACGGAGAGGACCCCGTAGGAGACCGCGTAGACGGCGGTCGCCAAGGCGATCGAGAGCGCGTTTCGCAGGATCGGATCCTTGGCCATGGCGACGAGCCATTCTGTCGAGCTTTGACGCTCGGCGAACGTCCGGACCTCAGGATGCCGCCGCCGACTGCCTGCCCTCGACGACGAGCGGGCCAGCCCGCGGGCACCGCCCGGATGAGCCAGGCCGTCGCTACTCGGCGCGGCGTGAGCGGCGGGCCACGTACCGCCAGGCCAAGGCCACCCAGACCAGCCAGATCAGGGGCGGACCGGCGGCGAAACCATGCTGGGCGACGTGCAGATGACCGGCCACAGCCGAGCCGATCGCGAACACCACGAGCACGATCACGGCGACGGCAGCCACCGCCGGAACCGGGAGCGCAGGACGACAGCGGTGTCGTTGCGCCGAGCGGCTCGGCACGGGGAGATCGGAGATGACGGCGTCGAGCTCGCCGTAGGTCCGTGCGCTGAGCGCCGTCCCCATGCGCTCCTCGAGCTCCTCGGCCAGCAGGCGGCCCTCGGCTGCGGCCTGGCGGAGCTGGTCGACGACCCGCTCGCGGTCGGTGTCTGCTGCTCTCAGGCCCTGTCGTCTGGTCATCGCGCTCCTGCTCCTGATCCGATCCCGCGGACTGCCCGCGGTGAAGGCAGCGTACCGCGCCTCGGCCTCGGAATCGAGAGGATCACCGCACCCCTCCGCGCGGCGAACGCGGCAGCCCTATCGGGCCTCACGGTAGCCCCCGACTCCGGCTGAAACCAAGGCCGGCGGGGGATCCGACCTCGAGCTCCGCGGCCGGACGAGGTGTAGGCTCAACCGGTGAGCCTGTGAGCGAGGCCGCCGAGTACGCCACGCGAGCCCTACGGGCCTATCGGGCTCTGGGACCGAGCTTTCGGCGCCTCGACGGTCTCTATCGCCGCCCGGGGTGGCTCGGCCGGCTCGGGGCAGCCGAGCACCTGTGGCCTGTCGCCCGGACGGCCGTCGCCACGCTCGACCTAGCCGGGCTCTCCCCGGGCCTGGTACCCGACTTCGACGCCGAAGCCGCCGTGGCTCGAGAGCTACGGGCCCTGGAACGCTACTGGGACCTCCGTGAGCCGCTTCCCGCCTACGCCTCGGATGTTCACAGCACCCCCTGGGGCGGGGACCGCTACTACGACGACAACGCCTGGATGGGACTGGCGCTGGTCCAGCTCGAGCGGCTGCGGCCCGGGACTGCGCCACAGGGACGAGCCGCGCGGCTGTTCGCGTTTGCCCGCGCGGGCTGGGACGAGCGTCAGTCAGTTCCCAGTCCGGGCGGCGTGTTCTGGGTCGAGCAGGGCCGCGGGACGGGACGCCGCAACCACGACCGCAACGCGGTGTCAAGCGCACCCAACGCGGCACTCGGACTGCATCTGGACGAGCTCGAGGGCGGTCGGTCCCGGCGGGCGGATGCCGAGCGGATGCACGACTGGGTCGACGGAGCGCTGCGGAGCGCAGGCGGCTTGTATTTCGATCGGATCCGCGGCGACGGATCGGTTGACCGCGCGCAGTGGAGCTACAACCAGGGCAGCATGATCGCCGTGGAGGTGCTGCGCGCGCGGGCGGGTGGGCCGAGCGCCCGTCTGATCCGGGCCGAGGACACGGCCCGCCGAGCCCTAGCCCACTACGCCGGACGCTACTCGGAGCAGGCTCCGGCCTTCAACGCGATCTTCTTCCGTGACCTGCTGCTGCTGCACGCGGCCACCTCCGACCCCGGGCTGCAGAGCGACATCACCGCCGCCCTCCGGGCCTATGCGGATGGGCTGTGGGCGCGACGACGCCCGCGCGACGATCTGCTGCCGCGAGCCGACGGTTCGGTCACGGTGCTCGATCAGAGCGCGCTGGTCAGCGTCCTGGCCCTGCTGGCCTGGGACCCGGCCGACTACTGTCGGCTGGCCTAGTGTGCTGTCCGGTGATTAGGGTGCATGGAGCGCGAGGCCCGGGGGCCGCCAGGCAAGGACGCAGAAGCCGTGGCGCAGCAGCGCTGCGCGAGGGGGCACCGCCGGCGAAGCCGGTGGTCAGGACGCCGCCTGGTGGTCATCCGGGGCCGCGAAACATGTGCCCTAATTGCCGGACAGTGCACTCGTCACGAGCCGCCTAGACTCGCAGCAATGCCCTCCCGCTTCGTCGTCCGATCCCTGGGCCGCGCTACCGAGCGCGTCCCCGGCCTCCGCCGGATTCCAGTCGTCAGACTGCTCTCGATCGCCGAGGTGGGCATGCTCGCCCGCGATCACTTCGCTCGTCTGACCCCGATCGAGCGCCGGCGCCTACTCGCCCTGATCCGCACCGCGCGCGGACGTCGCAGCAACCTGGACTCGCCTGAGCGCGAAGAGCTGGCCGAGCTCGTGGCCAAGCTCGAGCCGCGGCTGCTGGCCGGGGAGGCGGTGGACCGCCTGTCCCCGATCCCGGTACCGCGCCGGCTGGTCCGGGGTCCGCGTCGCCGCTAACGCTGCTGCACTCGGTGGCAGTAACGGTAGGCCTCGTTGAACGCGAGCCGCGCGTACAGCCCGCGGGCGGCCCGGTTGCTCTCCTCCACCTGTAGGTAGGCGCCCCGGATGTGGTCCTGGGCCGCCGCTACGGTTCGCATCAGCCCACAGGCCAGCGCAGTGCCCAGTCCGGTCCGGCGTCGCTGCGGATCCACCGCGAGACAGAACATTCCCAGCCATCCGCCCGATGGGACGCCGATGCCCACCGCGTCAGCCCCCAAGCGCACGAACGCCGCGCGCCCGCGCAGCAGGGCGAATACCGTCGCCGCGTGGGCCTCGACATCCCGGCCCGGCTCGCAACGTACCCAGGCCTGAAGCCAGGCCGAGTCGGCGTGATCAGTCACGGCCAGGCGGGCGCGATCGTGATCTTCCCGCTCCCATGGCCCGACCGGCCCGGACAGAACCAGCGTCGGCCACTGGCGCGCCCACCCGCGCTCGTCGAGAGCGTCCATCAACCGGGCGTGGCGGTGCAGCGGGCTGACCTGGATGCCCGTGGCGATCCCATGCTCGCAGGCAAAGGCCTGCACCCGCTCGAGCGCCGGCGCGATCTCCTGGGCGCTCAGCTCGCGATCGGGCGGCAGGGCGTGGTTGGAGCGCCCGCGGTCAAGACCCGGCGTGGCGCGCAGGAGCCAGCCGCCGGGCGCGGGGCGCTGGAAAGTGGCCGGCCAGCCGTCGCGCGCCGCCCACTCCAGTGCCGCCACGGTCGCCGAGTCGGACACGGTCACACTCGATAGCGCTCGAGCGCCTCGGTTCGAGCCTGCCGGTGGTCGACGATGGGTCTCGGGTAATCACGACCGATCCGGCAACCGGCCGCCTCCTGGGCGTCGTCCGGCATCGTCCAGGGCTCGGCCAGATACCGGTCGGGAACCCGGGCCAGCTCGGGCACGTAGCGGCGTACGTAATCGCCGTCCGGATCAAATCGAGCCTGCTGGCGGGCGGGATTGAAGATGCGGCGGAAGGCGGGCTGGGGATCGACTCCGACCGAGGCGATCCACTGCCAGTTTCCGTTGTTGCTGGCCTCATCCCCATCCAGCAGCAGGCGCATGAACCAGCGCTCTCCCCAGCGCCAATCGATGCCGAGATCCTTGGTCAGAAACGAGCCGACCATGAGTCGGGCCCGGTTGTGCATCCAACCCTCGCGGCGCAACTGGCGCATTCCGGCGTCGACCGCGGGATAGCCGGTCCGGCCCTCGCACCAGGCCTCAAAGCGCCGGGTGGCGTGGCTCCAGCGGATCGTTCCCCGGTAGCGTTCCTGGTACTCGGACCGGGCGTTGGCGGGGAAGTGGCCGAGCACGTGGGCGTAGAAATCGCGCCAGCACAGCTGGCGGCGGAACGCCCGGGCTCCTTCGCCGGAGCCAAGACGGCTCTCGATTTCCCGGGGCGAGAGGCAGCCGAAGTGCAGATAGGGCGACAGCCGCGACACCTTCTCGCCGCTGAGAACGTCGCGGCCGTCGGCATAACCCTCAACCGGCCCGGCCAGGAATTGGTTCAGAGCCTGACGCGCGGCCGACTCTCCGCCCGGCATCGGGTCGCTGATCTCCTGCTCGAGGCCAAGGTCCTCGAGCGTGGGACGCCGGCCGGCCGCGACGCTCGATCCGGGATCCCCGAGCGCCCGCGGCGCGCCCAGCACCTTACGGCGCGGCTGAGCGTCCCAGTTGCGGTAGAACGGAGTGAACACCGTGTAGGGGTCCCCGGAGCCGGTCCGGACATCGCGGAGCCGATCGACGGCGAACACGCCGGGATGGGCCTCGACGGCCACGTCTTCGGCCTGCAGCGCTGCGAGGACCGCATCCTGTCGGCGCCGCGCGAACGGGGACACGTCATGGCTGAAATGGACCGACCGCGCGCCGAGCTCACGGACCAGAGCCGGCAGCTCGCGCTGAGGCAGCCCGTGACGGACGAACAGGCGGGTGCCGCGCTCGCGCAGCGCACCGTCGAGGTCGGCCAGGCACCCGAGCAGAAACTGGGTCCGGGGACCCGAGGCGTGGCGCCCCTTCAGGAGCCCGTCGTCGAAGCAGAACACCGGCACGACCGGTCCCCCGGCAGCTTGCGCGGCCCGGAGAGCGGGATGGTCGTGGACGCGGAGATCGCGCCGCAGCCAGAGCAGCGCCGTCACCGGTCAGCTCCCCGGGGAGGCGAGGTCTTGGTTCGGGCGCTCCCCGTCACCCAGCGCCTGGAGCACCGCGCGCCGCCGGTAGTCGAAGATCCGCTCGAGGTCCCGGCGGACGAAGAGTGCGCGGCCGAGCTCGCCCAGCGGACCGAGCGGGAGCGCGTAGTCGACCGCGTCGCGGACGATCGTGGCATCCCCGTCGACCTCGAAGGTGTGGCGGTGATGCCACAGGCCGTAGGGTCCGCGGAGCTGGCGATCGATGAAGCTGCGTCCCGGCTCCCATGCCTCGATCCGCGAGGTCCAGCGCAGCGGGATCCCGTGCACGCGAAGCCGGTAGTCGATCTGCGTGCCCACGCGCATCTCGATCGGCTCCGTGCTCAGCACCTCAAAGCTCAGCCACGGAGGCGTCAAGCGCTCGAGATTGCGAGCCGCAGCGAAGAACTCGAACACGCGCTCAATCGGGTGCTCGAGCCGTTGCTCGCGCTCGAGCCGATGGACCCTCACGAGTCCGACAGGACGTCGCGGAGCGCGGGCTCGACCTCGGGATGGCGGAATTCATAGCCCAGCGTGCGCAGCCGGGCGGGTACGACGCGCTGGCCGCTGGTGACCATTTCCGACATCTCGCCGTAGAGCAACTTCACCGCGAAACTGGGCACGGGTAGGAATGCGGGCCGTCCCAGGGCACGGCCGAGCGCGTGCGATAGCTCGGTGTTGGTCACCGGATTCGGGGCGGTTAGGTTCACCGGCCCGCTCGCTCTGGGCGAGTCCAGGCAGCACAGCAGCGCTCCGACGACATCGTCGAGGTGCACCCAGGGCACGTACTGGCGACCTCCAGCCACCGGGCCACCGACCCCGAGCTTGAAGAACGGGAGCATCTTGGCCAGGGCTCCACCGCTGGACGAGAGCACCACCCCGGTCCGGGTCATGGCCACGCGCATGAGAGCCTCGGCCGCCCGGGCCTCCTGCTCCCAAGCCACCACGACGTCGGCCAGGAAGTCATGGCCAGGGGCAGCTTCCTCGTCAAGCGGCGAGTCTCCCCGCGGCCCGTAGAAGCCGGTAGCCGACTGGGAGATGAGCACCTTGGGCCGCTCCGAATCCGATAGCCCTCCGAGCGCGCCGACGAGCTCGCGGGTGGCCAGCACGCGGGAATCACGGATCTTGGCCTTGGCCTCGTCGGTCCAGCGCTGGGCCACGGGCTCACCGAGAAGGTGAATCACGGCGTCGGCGCCGGCCAGCGCCTCGGCCGGCGGAGGACCGGCGGTCGGCTCGGGCCAGGCGTGCACCTCGGCACCATCGCCAAGGACGCGCTGGCCCCGCTCCGGGTCGCGGGACAGGGCCAGGACCTGGTCTCCGCGCGCCCGCAGGGCGTCCGCGGCGGCCAGACCGATCGTGCCGGTGGCCCCGGTGATGAGGACGCGCATCAACTCGACCCCCTCCCCTGTACTCGCTGGTCTGATCGCATGAGGCGCCACCTTACTGTGTCTGTTGGAAAAAGCACTACACGGTGTATCGTTCCCATTCATCGAGGCGGTAAACGGAGAGCTGAGTACGGCCCAACTGGCCGAACGCACGGGCGTCCCCGCGGGCACCCTGCGCATGTGGGAGAGCCGCCACGGCTTCCCGGCGCCCGGCCGCCTGCCCGGAGGGCACCGGCGCTACCGCGTGCGCGACGTGGAGCAGGTTCGCGAGGTGGCGCGCCTGCGCGAGCAGGGTCTCTCCATGCCAGCCGCCATCGCCCAGGTCCTGCGCTCCGAGCAGCCTCGCCCCGCTTCGGTGTTCGCCGGACTCCAGGAGCGGCACGCCGAGATCCGCCCGGCGGCACTTTCCAAGCGTGCGGTGTTGCGGCTGAGTCACGCGATCGAGGACGAGTACTGCGCCCGGGCGACCCGGGGGCTGCTGATCGCCAGCTTTCAGCACGAGCGCTTCTACCGGCAGGCTGAACGGCGCTGGCGCGCGCTCAGCTGCACCTCCGCGCTGGCCGTGGTCCTGGCCGACTTCGGTGCCGTACGCGAGCCGGAGAACGCGCCGGTCGAGGTTCCGATCGAGCTCGACCAGCCGGTGGCGCGAGAGTGGACGCTGATCATCGACGCCCCCGGTGCCCAAGCCTGCCTGGCCGCCTGGGAGCAGCCCAGCCAGGTGGAGCTTCCCGACGCCGAGCGGCGCTTCGAGGTCCTGTGGTCGTTCGAGCCGGCCGTCGTCCGCTCAGCCAGCGAGGTGGCCATCCAGGTCCTCGCCCGCTTCTCCCCGGCGGTAGCCGACCGCGCCCAAGCCGCCCTGGATCACCCCGTGGGCGCTCCCGGGCCGGACCTCCGGTTCGCCTCGGCACTCGCCCATCGCATGATCGGCTACCTGGCCGGAACGCCCGACGGCGGATAGGTTCGGAGCCGCCGGCCGGTCTGAATCATCCCGCCGAACCTGAGGGCGCCCGGCCCGCGGCTCCCGGTCCTGATTGGATACCGGTCCCCAAAGCGAGGCGAGGAGACCTGATGGCGGACAGAGCGGCGATTGTGACGGGCGGTTCGAGCGGGATCGGTTTCGCGATCGCCCGCATGCTCCTCGAGGAGGGCTACGGGGTCACGCTGGCGGCGCGCCGACCAGAGAAGCTCGAGGCCGCGGTGGCCGAACTCAACGGCGAGGGCCGTGAGGTCGCCCACGTGGCCGGCAACATGGCCTCCGAGGACACGGTGCGCGAGGTGGTCAGCGCCCATCGCGAGCGATTCGGCCGCCTCGACCTGCTGGTCAACAACGCCGGCGTGGGTGTCGGGGCCCTGGTGGCCGAGATCGAGACCAAGCGCCTTGACATGCAGCTTGACGTCAACCTGCGCTCGGTCGTGCTGTTCTACCGCGAGTGCGTTGAGATGCTGCGGGCGGCGGCCGCCGAGCATCACAACGCGATCGTGGTCAACACCGCATCCATCTCGGGCAAGGCGGCTGAGGCGTGGCTGTCGGTGTACTCGGCCACCAAGGCGGGGGTTGTCGGCTTCACCGAGGCGATGAACAAGGAGCTCGGCGCCGAGGGGATCAAGTCCTGCGCGCTCTGCCCGGCGTTCGTGGACACGCCGATGACCGACTACATCAAGTCAAGCGTGGCCGCCGAGGAGATGATCCGTTCCGAGGACATCGCCGAGGCTGTCCGGATGCTGATGCGAGTCTCCCCCGCCTGCGTGATCCCGGAGATCATCTTCCACGCGCCGGGCGGAATGCCCGGTGGGCTCACGATCAACTTGTGAGGAGCAGGTCGCCGCTGCGGGGCTCCGGGCCACCCGGATCTTGGCCTCGCGGCTCTGGGGGGAGCTCCGCGTCGCGTGGCGCAGCGTCGAGGCGCTGCAGCGCCAGCTCGTAGTCGTCATAGCGCCGGAACAGGCGGGTCCACGACCAGCCGGAGCGATCGGCCAGCTCGGCGCTCCGGTCCGGATCGCCGGGACGCGCGGCCGGCCCGGCGCTCCGGTCCGGATCGCCGGGACGCGGGGACGTCGCCGAGGCCTCGGCCTGCTGGCGGCGCCGCCGGAGCTCGAGATGATCGCGCTGGACGGTGGCCAGGCTCGAGCCGGGGGTGTCGTCGTCGAGCAGGCTGGCCTCCAGATGGGTCTTCAAGACGCGAAGCTCACGCTCGGTGGCGCGTCGGGCCCGGGCCTTGCCGGAGTCGCGGAAGGCGAAGCGGTCCCAGGCCCGGGCGAAGGCGATCAGGCTGGTCCGGCCACCGGCCCGATGCGCGGCAAGCATCGGGCAGACGCCGTCCTGGCTCGTGTAGGCGCCGACGATGATCGGCCCCGAGGCGATCCCCTCGAGCATCGCGACCCGGGTCCTGCGGGGCAGGCACTGCACCGCCCGGCGCAGATCGGTGCTGGTTGCTCGAGGCCGCGTTCGCATAGGGTTCGCGGCCCTGGGCCGCGGTCGGCCACATTAGCCCCGTGCGTCGGTGCTCACAAGCGATCTTCGCGGCGCGAAAGGAACCTTGCACATGAAACTCGGCGTCAACCTCGGCTACTGGGGACTGGGTATGGGTCCCCAGGACCAGCTCCGGGCTGTGCAGGCGGCGGAGGAGCTGGGCTTCGACTCGGCTTGGGTGGCCGAGGCCTACGGCTCGGACGCCGCCACCGTCCTGGCCTGGCTGGCCGCCGGTACGAGCCGGATCCGGCTCGGCTCGGCGATCTTCCAGATGCCGGGACGCTCGGCGGCGATGACCGCGATGACCGCGGCGACGATCGACCAGCTCTCCGGCGGGCGCATGATCCTCGGCATCGGCTCGTCCGGTCCCCAGGTCGCCGAGGGCTGGCACGGCCAGCGCTTCGCCCACCAGCTGCAACGCACGCGCGAGTACGTGAGTGTGGTTCGCAAGGCCCTGGCCCGGGAACGGCTCGAGTTCAAGGGCGAGACGCTCGAGCTCCCGCTACCCGACGGGCCGGGCAAGGCGCTGAAGTTGACCATCGGCCCGGTCCAGGAGCGCATCCCCATCTACCTGGCCGCGATCGGTCCGAAGAACACGGCACTGGCCGGCGAGATTGCCGACGGCTGGATCCCAACCTTCTTCTCCCCCGAGCACGTCTCGGAGTTCCGGGAGCGGCTCGAGGAAGGCGCCACCCGGGCCCACCGCAATTTGTCTGACTTCGATATCGCCCCCACGGTGCAGGCCTACATCTCCGATGACCGTGAGATGGCCCGTGACCTGATGCGGCCCGGGCTGGCGCTCTACATCGGCGGCATGGGCTCGCGCCGGCAGAACTTCTATAACCAGCTCGTCCAGCGCTACGGGTTCGAGGCGGCGGCGCGCGAGATCCAGGATCTCTATCTGGGAGGGGAGAAGGGGCGGGCGGGCCGCGCGATCCCCGACGAGCTGATCGACTCCATCTGCCTGTGCGGGCCTCCCGATGTGGTTCGCGGCCGCATCCAGGCCTTCCGCGACGCCGGAGTGGGCACCCTGATGCTCAGCCCGATGGCCTTCACGGCCGATGCCCTGGTCGGGCAGCTACGGGCGCTGGCCGAGCTGGCGGCTTGACGACCGGCGGGGCCAGGCGGCTGTGCTTCTTCCTGGGAGCGTTCGGACAACCCGGGCACGCCTTTCCCATGCTGGCGCTGGGAGCCGAGCTGGCCACCCGCGGCCACGCGGTCACCTACGAGACGTGGTCACGCTGGCGCGAGCCGATCGAGTCCCTGGGGATGGAGTTCCTGCCCGCACCCGAGTACCCGGCCTTCCCTACCCGAGAGCACCCGATCCAGCCCTACGCGGCCATGGTCCGCGCCGCGCGGGAGACCCGTCCGCGGATCGCGGCGGCAAGCCCGGACGTGGTCGTGCACGACATCCTGACTTTGGCTCCGGCGCTGGCCGCAGAGCTCGAGGGCGTCCCGGCGGCCACGCTCATCCCGCATGTCTACCCGGTCGCCGCCCCGGGGTTCCCCCCGTATGCCGTGGGCGCCAGGCTGCCCCGCACGGCAGCCGGCCGCCGGCTGTGGCAGAGCTTCGAGCGGCCAGTGGCGGTGGGTCTGCGCCGGGGACGCGAGGAGCTCAATGGGTCGCGGCGCCGGCTCGGCCTGGCGCCCGTGGAGCGCTTTCACGGCGGGCTCAGCACCGAGCTCGTCCTGGTCGGAACCCTGCCCGAGCTCGAGTACCCGCGGGCCTGGCCTGAGCACGTTCGCGTTGTCGGCCCGCTGATCTGGGAGCCCCCGTTCGAACGGGTCGCCCCGCCTCCAGGCGAGGGACCGCTGGTGTTGGTGGCACCGTCGACCGCCCAGGATCCGGAGCACCGGCTGCTCCGCGCGGCACTGGCCGGCCTGGGCGACCTGGTCGTGGGCGGCCAACCGATCCGGGTGCTGGCCACCTGGAACCGTCGCCCGCTGAGCGGCCCGGCTCGCGTTCCGGCCAACACGCGCCTGGTCGAGTGGATCTCCTACGCCGAGACCATGCCCCGCAGTGCTCTGGTCATCTGCCACGCCGGGCACGGGACGCTGGCCCGCGCGCTGCTCTCGGGGGCGGCGGTGCTGGCCGTTCCCCATGCGGGGGACATGGCCGAAAACGCCGCCCGAGCAGACTGGGCGGGTCTCGGGGTCCGCCTGCCGTGGGGCCTCCTCAGCCCGGCAACAATGCGGTTGGCCGTCCGCCGGGCCCTGGGCACGCCCTCGCTCGGCCTGGCCGCGCAGCGCCTTGCCGCCCGAACCAGCGTCAACGCCGGTGCCGTCCGGGCGGCGGATCTGGTCGAGGCGATGGCCCTCAAGCGGCCGGGTTATCGCGGAGGAAGGCGAGGACCGCAGGATCCTCGCTGCTGAGCTGGTCCACGGGCTCCCCGTAGCAAGTACAGAGCTCGACCTCGACCCGACGCTCGCTCAGCTCGACCAGCCGCCAGGTGGCGCCGTGTTCACGCCAGCGCTCGAGCTCGGCGACGGTGGCGGCGTGACGCATTCGCCGGTCCTCGTTCAGGCGCCGGTGGTCGACGGCGCGGCTGGCCCGGCACGCCCGGCGGCGGCCGTACCCGCCGCGGGCGCCGCGGCCGGGTTGGCGCGCGCCCAGGCAATGATCTTCTGCGAGCCCTGGATCGCCGTCCCGTCGTCAAGCACGAGCAGCGGAACCCAATAGTTGCCGGTCAGCGCCTTGACCTCGCGCCGGCCCCGGGTCAGGTTGTTGATCAACCCCGGCCATGGTCCGAGACCGTAGGAGCGGATCAGCTCGGGCTCGTGTCCGGCCTGCCTCAGTGCCTGGTTCGCCTCCCCGCAGGCATGCGCGTGAAGCGGCTTGCCGGCGGTCCAGGTTCCATAGCAGACGTAGAGCTTCATCGGGGCATGGGCAAAAGTGTGAGGTGGGAGCTCCGGGGGTGGGACTCGAACCCACAACCTAACGGTTAACAGCCGTTCGCTCTGCCAATTGAGCTACCCCGGATTGTGGTGTAGTGATCTACTGTCTTTCGGGGCCTCGATCGAGGGTCTCGGCGCCCGCACCGGAAGACACTCTACGGGAACGACCGCGACACCGTTCTCGACCTCGGCGTGGCAGTTCGAACACAGGAGTTCACTCCTCCCTCCTCCTCGTATACGAACGTAGTTCGCAGCCAGACCGGGCGGAACCGGTGGCTCAAAAGGCGCTTTCGAGCTTCGTCCCCACCGCTCGGATGGCCTCCCGGATCAGCTCGCGCTGGCGGGCCAGCTCGGCCGTGCCCGCCCCCTGGCCGCGCACGCGGATGATGGCTCGATCCAGGCGGTCGCGCTCCAGGACCAGACGGGCGTGCTCGAGCCGATCGGCCGTAGGATCGGGGACACGGCCGGCCAGCTCGACTAAGCCGGAGATGAGCCGGGCGAGCTCCTCGTCGTCGCCGGGAAGCTCGCTGAGCGGCGCGCCGAGACGGCTTTCCAGATGATGGGCGGCGCGCCGGAGCGCAGAGCTGGTCAGAAGCTCGTCCAAGTCGACTCCGGCCAGGGCGCCGGCCCCGCGCTCGGGCAACGCGATACAGAGGGCCAGAAACAGCCGCTCGGGACGCGGGCCCGGATCGGCGGGGCGCACAGTGCCGTCGTCGCCAGCACCCGCGGGAGGACCACTGGCCGACACGGCCGGAGGCCGTTCCCCCCGCTTGGCCCGGTCGGCAGCAGCCGAGAGCAAGGTGGCCAGACGGCCACCGGTCACCTCGAGCCGGCCGGCGATTCGGCGCATGAGCTCATCGCGCAGGACGCTGGCCGGGACCTCAGCCATAACCGGTCCCAGCTCGTGCAGGGCCCGGTCCCGGCCCTCGGCACTGCGCAGCTCCGCCCGCTCGAGGATCCGTTCGACATGAAAGGACACGAAGGGCTGGGATGCTCGGACCCGCTCGGCCAGCGCCTCGGCGCCGTCGCGCTGGATCAGATCGGCCGGATCGGTGCCCTCCGGCAAGCCGACCACCCGCAGCTCGAGCTGGCGCGCGCCGGCCAGGCGGGCGGCGCGCAGCATCGCGTCCTGGCCCGCGCGATCCGAATCCAGGCACAGCTCGAGCACGTGGGCGATCCGCTCGAGCTCCGAGACCTGCTCCTCGGTCAGCGAGGTGCCCATGATCCCGACCGCGTTCCGCATTCCCGCCTGGTGCAGGGCAAGGACATCGGTGTAGCCCTCGGCCAGGATGATCCGATCGGCTTTGGCTGCGGCCGCCCGAGCCTGGTCGATCCCGAACAACACCTCGCGCTTGTGGTAGAGCTCGCCGTCGGAGGTGTTGAGGTACTTCGGCGGCTGGTTCTCCCGCATGGCCCGGGCGCCGAAGCCATGCACGCGGCCGCGGGCGTCGACGGCGGGAAACATGATCCGCTCGCGGAAGCGGTCGTAGATCTGACCCGGACGATTGCGGGAGCGCTGGGCCAGTCCCGTGGCCATCAGCTCCTCCTCGGTGTATCCGGAGCTGCGCGAGGCCCGGAGCATCCGGTCCCAGGCGCTCGGGGCATACCCGACGCGGAATTCACGCAGGGTCTCCTCGCTCAGGCCGCGGCCGAGCAGGTAGACCCGGGCCGGCTCGGCTTCCCGGGCCTCCCACAGGTAGCGTGCGTAGTAGACCGTGGCCCGGTCCAGCAACGAATGGAGGCGCTCACGGCGCTCACGGCGGGCGCCGGCGTCGGGATCCTCCTGCTCAGTCTCGAGCTTGACCCCGAAGCGCTCGGCCAGCGTCTCCATGGCGCCCCGAAAGTCCAGGCCCTCGGTCTCCATGACGAACGTGAACGGGTCACCGCTGGCCTGGCAGCCAAAGCAGTGATAGTGCTTCTCGTCCGGCCGGACGTGGAAGGAGCCGCTGCGCTCGTCGTGGAACGGGCAGAGCCCGAAGTAGCTGTCCACCCCGGCGCGGCGCAGCTCGAGCCGGGAGGAGATGAGCGCGAGCATGTCCACCGCGGCCAGCACCCGGTCGCGGGAGTCGGCGGTGTAGCGGCTCACGCTGATGGCCTCCGCTCGTCACCACTCAGCACCGGCTTCGCCAGCCGTGCCGGCGGCGCCAGCGGCGGCGGCAGTGCCGGCTTGCGCCCGGAATCCATGCCGGCCGGGATCATCCGGCCGGAGCGAAGGCGACGGGGACGGTGAGCTCCTCGTAGCGCTTGATGCAGTAGCGGTCGGTCATCCCGGCGATGTGATCTGTGACCCGTCGAGACAGCTCGCCGGAGGGGATTGAGGCCGGGATCTCCTCGGGGTGGGCGCAGTAATGGTCAAACAGGGTGGCGATCACCCCGTGGATCTTGACGTGCTCCCGGGTGGCCACCGGGCCCAGGTAGACCTGGCCGAACATGAATGTCCGCAGGGTGCTCATGGCCTCACCCACCGTTTCCCCCTGCACGATGTCCCCGGCCGCGTCGGACTGCTCGACCAGGTCGTGGACCAGACGGTCGATTCGGCGGGGACCCGTGGCTCCGAGGATCTCGATCGCCTCGCTGGGAAGTTCGGAGGCAGCCAGGACACCGGCCCGGACGGCGTCGTCGATGTCATGGTTGATGTAGGCCACCCGGTCCATCAGCCGGACGATCTTTCCCTCCAGGGTGAGCGGCTCCGGCGCCCGCCCTGAATGGCTGACGATGCCGTCGCGCACGGCGTCGTTCAGATTGAGTCCGTGCCCGTCGCGCTCCAGGACATCGACCACCCGCAGGGACTGCTCGTGGTGGCGAAAGCCGGTGCCGAAGCGCTCGCGCAGACAGCGGTCCAGCGCCTCCTCTCCCACGTGGCCGAAGGGCGGATGACCGAGGTCGTGACCCAGCCCGATCGCCTCGACCAGATCCTCGTTCAGGGCCAGCGCCCGGGCCACCGTCCGGGAGACCTGGGTCACCTCCAGCGTGTGGGTGAGCCGGGTGCGATAGTGGTCGCCGCTGGGAGCCACGAACACCTGCGTCTTGTGCTTCAGACGACGAAACGCCTTGGTGTGGACGATTCGGTCGCGGTCGCGCTGAAACGGGGTGCGAAGCCCGCAGTCCGGCTCGGGCCGCTGTCGATGCTGGGGATAGGACCGCACAGCTCCGGGCGAGAGCTCGGCCTCCTCCCGGGCCATGACCCGCGCGGCGAAGCGCTCGGCCACCGGCCCTCCCGGGTGAGCGTATCCGGTACTCAGCGCCGGTTCGGTCATCACTCGATTCTGACACCGTGGACCGCCGTCGTCCCGAGGCGGTCACAGAGCCGGCACAGCCTCGGCCCGGGCGGCCAACCGGCGGCCGGGGCCCCCAGCCGGCCCGGGCGGCCAATCGGCGGCCAAACCGGCGGCCAACCGGCGGCCGCAGCCCCCAGCCGGCTCAGGCGCCCAACAGCGGGCGCAGCCGCACGTGGGCGTGATGCTCAGATGTCTCGGCGATCGCCCGCTCGACCTGGCGCAGCGCCCGGGGTGAGCTCTCAGGGGCCTCGGCCAACGGGGCGCCCAGGGCGGCGACGAGGAAGCGGTATGCGTCCTCGCCGAGCGGGAAGGCTGCCGCCTCACAGGAGCTGCAGACCACGCCGCCGGCGGCCCCGGAGAAGCCGCTGAGATGGTCCGCTTCACCGCACACCGTGCAGGCGGCCAGCTGGGGCACGATGCCCGCGGCGAGCAGGAGCTTCAGGCGAAAGGCGAGACCATTGGCCGCCCGGGCCTGGGCCGGATCGGCGCTCAGCAGCCCAAGCTGGTTGGCCAGCAGGCGGAACACCTCCGGATGGGGGTCGGTGGTCTCGAACAGCCGGCCCACGGCGTCGCAGGCCCGTGCCGCCGAGTCGAGCGTGGCCGCGTGCTCCCGCAGACCGGCGTGAACGGCGACGGTGTCCACCCCGGTCACCGTGAGGAGGTCGCTGCGGCCCTCGTGCAGGACGGTCCGCACGTGCATGAACGGCTCCAGGCGGGCGCCGAACCGGCTGCGCGAGCGGCGGGCGCCCTTGGCGATCGCGCTCAGGCGGCCGTAGGTCAGCGTGTAGAGGTGCAGGATCCGGTCGGCCTCGCCGTAGCGGATCGAGCGCAGCACGATGGCTTCGGCCTTGAGCGGCCCGGGCACCTGTCAGCCCTGCGCTATCTTTTGTGAAGTTATGAAATCCGTCACCGTCTACACCACCGACAACTGCTCCATGTGCGCGGGCGCCAAGGTGCTCCTCGGCCGGCGCGACATCGCCTACGAGGAGATAAATCTGGCACGGGACCCGGACAGCCGGGCCAAGCTGACCGAGCTGACCGGCATGGCCACCTTCCCTCAGATCCTCATCGACGGCGAGCCGCTCGGCGGCTTCCAGCAGCTTCTGGCCGCTGACCGCGCCGGGCGTCTGGACGAGCTGCTCGCGGCCTAGGCCACCCTAACCCGCGGGCTAACCACGTCGCCGCAGGCGCGGCCGCGGCTGGCAGTGCTCACAAACGTAGGTCCCCCTCCCCCCCACGACCAGCTTTCGGATCGCCCGGCCGCAGTTCGGGCAGGGCAGGCCTTCGCGGCGGTGGACCAGAAAACGATCCTGGAATGAGCCCCGCGCTCCGTCGACGTGGCGGAAGTCGTCGATCGTGGCCCCCTTGGCCTCGATCCCGGCGAGGAGTGACTGCTCGATCGCTTCGCGCAGCGCGGCCAGCTGCGGGCGGCTCAGCGCGCCGGCCGCCCGCAGGGGGTGGATCCGGGCCCGGAACAGCGCCTCGTCGGCGTAGATGTTGCCCACGCCAGCGATCCGGCGCTGGTCGAGGATGAATGACTTCACCGGTGCGCGCCGGCCGCGAGCGAGGTCGCGCAGATGAGGCAGCGTGAACTCGGGGGTGAGCGGCTCGACCCCGATCCGTGAGCCGAGGTAGGCGTCCCGGGCGGCGGCGCCGGGGAGCAGGTGGCCAGTCCCGAAGCGGCGGGGATCGACGTAGATCAGTCGACGCGCCCCGTCGAGCTCGAACCGCACCCGGGTGTGCAGCGGTTCGGCGATCGGATCGAGCAGCAGCGTTCCGGTCATCCGCAGGTGGACGAGCAGATGCAGGTCTCCGGAGAGCTCCCAGATCAGGTACTTGCCCGAGCGTCCGAGGTGCTCGATCTCCCGTCCGCGCAGTCCCTGCTCGACCAGCTCGGGCGGCTCGGGCCGGGTCCAGCGGGGATCGAGGATCTCCACGCCGGTGATCGTCCGCCGCTCGAGCTCGGGCGCCAGCTGGCGGCGGATCGTCTCGACCTCGGGCAGCTCGGGCACGCCCCGACGCTACCTCACACGAACGAGCGCCCAGGCAGCTCCGGAGCCCGGCTGCCGGCGAGCCAGGCCAGGACGCTCGCCCCCACGTCGGCCATCGGCCCGTCGTGCCGTCGGGAGGCATGGCCGGGGAAACGGGCCAGGAGCGGCGCGTGCTCCCGCGTGTGGTCGGTGTGGAGAGCGCTCAGATCACAGCCGTGGTCGGCGGTCAGCACGAGCAGATCGTCATCGCCCAGCCGCCCGAGCCAACCGGCGACGGCGGCATCGATCAGCGCCAGCGCCCCAGCGAAGCCGGCAAAGTCGTGACGGTGCCCGTAGACCTGGTCGGTCTCGATCAGGTTGGTGAACACGAACCCGCTCTCCAGCTCGTCGATCAACGCGCCGGTCTCCTCGAGGGCGCGCGCGTTGGTGGCCCCGGGATGCTGCACATCGATGCCCACGCCGGCGAACAGCTGGCCGACCTTGCCCACCGTGTGGACCGCTACCCCGGCCCCCTGCAGGGCGTCAAGATAGCTGGGGGTGGGCGGCGCAAGGGCGAAGTCCCGCCTTCCCTCGGTCCGGGTGAAGTCACCTTCGCGGCCGGCGAATGGGCGAGCGATGACCCGGCCCACGGCGTGCTTGGGGGGCAGCCGGCGGCGGACCTCGGAGCAGACCTCATACAGTCGCTCCGGGGTCATGGCCTCGACATGGGCGGCGACCTGGAGCACCGAGTCCTGACTCGTGTAGACGATCAGGGCACCGTCGCGCCGCGCCGCCGCGCCGAAGCGCTCGATCGCCTCGAGCCCGTTGCTGGGCCGGTTGCAGAGCACCTTGCGCCCGCTGGCCGCGCGCACCAGGGCCAGCACCGGCTCGGGAAAGCCTTCCGGGTAGACCGGCGGTCGCTCGGAGGCGGTCAGGCCCATCAGCTCCCAGTGGCCCGCGGTCGAGTCCTTGCCCGCCCCGAGCGGGTGCAGGCGACCATGGAGCACCGGCGCCGAGGTGGCGCGAACGCCACTCAGCGGGAGGATGCTGCCGAGGCCCAGGCGCTCGAGGGTCGGCAGGGACAGCCCTCCCGAGGCGCTCGGCAAGGTGGCCGAGCGTGTTGGCGCCGGCGTCACCGTACTGCGCCGCGTCGGGCAGCGCCCCCGCTCCGCAGGCATCGAGTACGAGCACGAACGCCCGCCGGGGCCGTCCGCGCTTTGCGCCGTCAGTCCTCTCCGTCCCAGTAATCGAGCCGCTCCAGCCGTGCCATCAGGTGAACGCCCCGGAAGGCGATCTTGTTCGAGCGTGGGTAGTAGCAGATGTCTCCGGGATCCCGGGTGCCGTAGGCCAGGTAGGTGAGGCCGCCGTCCCCGGCCCTGAACATGTGGGCGACTCCGGTCGAGGGTGGCCGGACGACGACGTGACCAGGACCCACTGCCGTCTCGTCCTGATCCAGGACCAGGACCCCGTCCCCATCGAGCACGACGAAGATCTCCTCCTCGATCGCGTGGCAGTGCTGCGCGGTCGACTCCTTGCCCGGGGCCACCACGACGTGCTGGAGCCCTGATCGCTCCGAGCCCAGACGACGGCCGAAGTTGCGGCGGGTGCGCTCTACCCGCGGCCGGGCCAGGGTGACCGGCTCCACATCCTCCAGGTTGATGATCGTCGACGGGCGCGCGCCGGGCTGCGCCGGCACTTCCGGCGGTCCCTGATCGGCCTCGCGCCTGAACTGCACCGGGACGCCGTCCATCACACCCGGGACGCTGTCCACAGCCCGCGTCCCGACCAGAGACATCTCGAGTCGCGGCAGGCGCAGGCTCTCGTCGTACTTGCGGGTGCCGAAGGCGAGCAGATCGAGGTCGGTCTCGGCACAGATCGTGTGCGCACCCCGGCGGGGCGCGTAGAGGATCCCGTCGCCCGCGCGGATCGGCGCGGTCCGCCCGGCCTGCCAGGAGATCCCGCGACCACCGAGGACGAAGAAGATCTCCTCCGAGCGCCCGTGCTCGTGCGCCGGAGTGGTCCAGCTCCCGGGGGCCAGCTGGATGCGGCGGACGCCGATCGTTCGCGAGCCGGCGGATTCACCCAGCAGGGTCCAGCGGCCGCGCAGGTGCCCGAGGTCATACTCGAGCACCCGGGCGTCGTCGTAGTGCGTCAGCCCCACGCCTGCCTCAGTCGCGGGCGCCGGCGCCCTCGCTCGAGGCGCCGCCGGATCCGTTCTCGGCCGCGATCTGAGCTCGCGGGTGCGCATCGAAGTAGACATCGCGCAGGCGGTCAACCGACAGATGGGTGTAGATCTGAGTGGTGCCGATGTCAGCGTGGCCGAGCATCTCCTGGAGCGCACGCAGATCGCAGCCGCCGGCCAGCAGGTGGGTGGCGAAGGTATGGCGCAGCGTGTGCGGGCTCATGCGGTGATCGAGCCCGGCCGTCCGGGCGTGGCCTTGGACGATCTTGTACAGGCCCTGGCGGGAGAGCCCTCCGCCGCGGAGGTTGACGAACACCCGGGGCTCATCGGCCGGCCCGACCAGCCGCGGGCGGCCCTGGCTCAGGTAGGCCCCAAGGGTCTCGACCGCCTTGCGGCCGACGGGTACGAGTCGCTCCTTCGAGCCCTTGCCACGAGCGAGCAGCATGCCCGCCTCGAGGTCGAGCTCGGACAGGCGGAGGGTGATCGCCTCGGTGGCGCGCAGGCCGCAGGCGTACATGGTCTCGAGCAAGGCACGGTCGCGCAGGGCTCCCGGCGAGTTTCCTCGCGGTTGGGCCAGCAACCGGCTCACCTCGTCGCGACTCAGCACCTTGGGCAACCGGTTCCGCGAGCGCGGAGGCCGCAGCTCGGCGGTGGGGTCGTGGTCAATCATCTGCTCGCGGCGCAGATGCCGGTAGAAGGACCGCAGGCAGGCGATCTTGCGCTGGAGCGTGGCCGAAGCCACCGGGGCCTTCCCCTCCCGTCCGTCGGCCAGCTCGGAGATGAACCCGGCCACCTCGGCCGGCCCGATTTCCAGTGGATCCCGGCCCAGGCGGCCCAGATAGAGACCGTATTGGGCGAGGTCGGAGCGGTAGGCCTCAAGCGTGTTGCGCGACAGGCCTCGCTCGAGCTCGAGCGTGCCCAGGAAGTCCAGCGTGAGCTCGCCCAGGTGACGCTGCGCGGTCGAGGTGCCGGGTGCGCTCATGCGGCGCGTATTCGCCTCGGCCAGCGCCAGTCCTCCGGTTGGGCGCCGGCCTGCAGCTCAGTCCGACTCGAGCGGGCCGCGTTCCCGGCTCAGGGCGAGCAGCGGGATGACTCTGGCGCCGCCCGTTCAGGCGAGCCCGGATGGCGAGCGGGCGGCGAGCCAGAGCAACGCGATCAGCGACTTGGAGTCCTGGCATTCGGCGATCGCGGCGTCGAGCTGATCCAGTGGCCAGGGCACGATCTCAATCCGCTCGCTCGGGTCGGGCTCAGTGTCCGGGTCGGGGCTGAGATCCCGGGCCAGGTACCACCACACGCGCTCGTCGCTGAAGCCCGGGCTGGTGTAGAAGACCTTGATCTCGCGCCAGTCGGCCGCCTGTTTCCCGATCTCCTCGGTCAGCTCCCGGCGGGCCGTCTCGAGCGGGGGCTCACCGGGCACATCGCGCTTGCCGGCCGGGATCTCGAGCGACGCGCTCAGTCCTGCCGCCTCCCGCGGCTGCCGGGTAAGCCAGACGACGTCGGTATCGACGGCGAGGATGCCCACCGCGCCGGGATGCCAGACCTTCTCGCGCCTGACCACCTTCCCGTCGGCATGGCGGAACTGCTCCACCCCGGCGGTGAAGATCTGCCCTTGCCAGGCCCGCTCTGAGTCGACACGGCTGAACTCGCTCACGCGCGCCTCCGCTCGCCCTCGGGCCGGCTGCCCGCTCGGCATCCCGCCTTGCCTGAATGGGCAGCGCCCGAGCCATCCAGCTGGCTCACCACCGTGGAGGCCGCGTGAGTCATCCAGCGGCCGAAACCAGTTCCGCTGCGGCCTGGTCGACCAGCGCGAAGGCCACGTCGAGCAGGTCTTCCAGCGCCTGTGCGCTGATCCGCTCGCCGGGCTCGTGGTTGCGCTCGACCCCGTCGGCCAGGCAGCTGCAGGGAAAACCGGCGGTCCGGAACGAGTTGGCATCGGACGCTCCGCCCGAGTCGATCGGCCGGAGCTCATAGCCACACGCCCGCAGCGCGCGCTCCGCGACCTCAATCTCGGCTGCCGCCGGTTTGATCCGGTAGCCCCGGAACATGCGTTCGACGGTCAAGTCAAGATCGCACTCGGTGGCGTCGGCGGCATCCTGGAGATGGTCCACCGCCTCGGTGGTCACCGCCGCCGCGCGAGCCGGGTCGAGGCTGCGGACCTCGGCCTCAACCCGGCAGCGCTCGGGAACCACGTTGATCGCGGTGCCGCCGTCGATCAGCCCGACGTTGGCGGTGGTTGCCTCGTCGAGCCGGCCCAGGCGGAGCTGGGCGATCGCCCGGCCCGCGGCCAGCACGGCGCTGCGCCCGGCCTCGGGGCGAACGCCGGCGTGAGCGGCTCGCCCGCGGAACTCGGCCACGATTCGGTAGTGGGTGGGCGAGGCGAGGACCACCTCGCCAATCGGAGTGGCGTGGTCGAACACGTAGCCGAACTTGCTGGTCAGGGCCGAGACATCGAATGCCCGGGAGCCGCGCAGCGACACCTCCTCGCAGACGGTGAATAGCAGCTCGAGGCCCACCGGAGGTGGCTCCGGCGCGGAGGTGAACCGGCGGGCCAGCTCGAGGGCGACGGCCACGGCCGACTTGTTGTCGGCCCCGAGGATGCCGGGATTGGCGTTCTCCCAGTAACCGCCGCTGAGCACGGGATCGATCGGGGCCACGGGCGGGACGGTGTCGAGATGGGCGCAGATGAGCATGCTGGCCGGCGACGGGCCGGGGATCCGGGCGAGCAGATTGCCGGCCTCCGAGCCGGTGGCCGGAGCGCTGCCGTCCTCGGTGACGTCCAGGCCCATCGTCTCGAGCTCGGCCGTGACCCAGTCCGCGCAGGCGCGCTCGCGCCCCGATGGACTCACGATGCGGCACAGCGCCGCGAAGGTGTCGTGCAGCCGGGCGCGCTCGGTCTCGGTGGCCCGTCCGGGCACTAGGCGGCGCCGTGCGAGACGGGCATGTCTCCCACGGTGTCACCGGCCCGGGGCGTCCCCAGGCGGCCATCGTCGTCGGCTTCGCCGGCATGCTCGAGCGCGGCGCCGACGAACTCGCGGAACAGCGGCGCCGGCCGCTCGGGCCTCGATTTGAACTCGGGGTGGTACTGGGAGGCCACGTAGAACGGGTGTACTGCGGGGTCGAGCTCGATCGCCTCGACCAGGCGCTCATCGGGCGAGGTGCCCGAGCAGATCAGCCCGGCGCCCTCGAGCCGCTTGCGCAGGTGGTTGTTGACCTCGTAGCGATGGCGATGACGCTCATAGACCACCGACTCGCCGTAAAGCGAGCGGATCCGGCTGCCCTCGTGGAGCTTCACCGGATCGGCCCCGAGCCGCATGGTGCCGCCCATGTCGGCGATCTCCTTCTGCTCGGGAAGCAGGTCGATCACCGGGAACGGAGTCTCGAGGTCCATCTCGGTGGAGTTGGCGCCCTCCATCCCGGCCACGTGGCGGGCGAATTCCGAAACCGCGACGTGCATGCCCAGGCAGACGCCGAGATAGGGGATGCGGTGGTCACGGGCGATCCGGGCAGCGCTGATCTTGCCTTCCCAGCCGCGGCCCCCGAAGCCGCCGGGGATGAGGATGCCGTCGGCGCTCTCCAGGCGCTCCCTGACCACCGGGTCGGTGACCGACTCGGAGTCCACCCAGTCCACCTCGACCTTGGCTCCGTGGTGGACCCCGGAGTGACGCAGCGCCTCGACGACCGACAGATAGGCGTCCGCGAGCTGCACGTACTTGCCGACCAGGGCGATCCGCACCGAGCGCTTCACCGCGCCGGCCCGCCGGGTGATCTGCACCCAGTCGCTCAGATCGGGGGTTCCGGCCTCGAGCCCGAAGTGCTCGGAGAGGATGAAGTCATCGACTCCCTGTGCCTTGAAGGCCAGTGGCACCTGGTAGATGTCGGGCACGTCGTAGCCGGACACGACGGCCTCGATCGGCAGGCTGGCGAACAGGGCGATCTTGCGCCGGATGTCGCTCGACAGCTCGGCTTCGGATCGGCAGATGACCATGTCGGGGGCGATGCCGATTCTTCGCAGCTCATTGACCGAATGCTGGGTGGGCTTGGTCTTCAGCTCGCCGGCGTGGCCGATGTAGGGCACCAGGGTCAGGTGGATGAACATGCAGCGCCGCCGCCCCACATCGACCGGGAACTGGCGGATCGCCTCCAGGAAGGGCAGCGACTCGATATCGCCCACGGTGCCCCCGATCTCGGTGACGACGAAGTCGACGTCGCTCGAGTCGGCCATCAGCTTGATCCGCTGCTTGATCTCGTCGGTGATGTGGGGAACCACCTGGACCGTGGCGCCCAGATAGTCGCCGCGGCGCTCGCGGCGGATCACCGTGTTGTAGATCCCGCCGGCGGTGACGTTCGAGGCTCGGCTGGTGTTGGCGTCGGTGAACCGCTCGTAGTGGCCGAGGTCGAGATCAGTCTCGGCGCCGTCCTCGGTGACGAACACCTCCCCGTGCTGATAGGGAGACATGGTCCCGGGGTCCACATTGATGTACGGATCGAACTTCTGCAGCTGGACCGAGAGCCCCCGGGCCACCAGAAGCCGTCCGATCGACGCGGCGGCGATGCCCTTGCCGAGCGAGGAGACCACCCCGCCGGTGATGAAGATGAACCGCGTCTCGCCGTGAGCCATACGCCTACAGCGAGTCTATCGGGGCCTCAGACGGAAGCCCGGCACGGGACGGCTCCGAGCGGCGCGGGACCGGGGGACGGCCCGGGACGGCGCGGGACCGGGGGACGGCCCGGGACGGCGCGGGACCGGGGGACGGCACGGGGGCGGCCGGTGGCGGCGCGGACAGGCGGGGGCGACATGCGGCCCGAAGGAGCTCGTGGGCAGGCGGGGGGTCATGCGGCCCGAAGGAGCTCGCGGGCATGCTCGCTGGCCGCCTGGTCCTGGTCGGCGCCGCCGAGCATCCGCACCAGCTCACCGACCACCGCATCCCCGCTCAACGAGGTGACGGTGGTCGTGGCCGGGGTCGACGTCGGGTCCTTGACGATGGTGAAGTGGCGCTCGGCCAGGGCGGCCACCTGGGGCAGGTGGGTGATGCAGAGGATCTGGCGCCCGCGGGACAGCTCGCGCAGGTGCTGGCCCACGGCGCGGGCGGTGTGGCCACCGATCCCGGCGTCGATCTCGTCGAACACGAGCATCGGGCTGCTCGCGCGATCTCCCTCGGGCTGGCCGTGGGCGACGCTCAGCAGGGCGAGCATGACCCGGGAGAGCTCGCCGCCCGAGGCCACCTCGCGCAGCGGGGCCAGCCGGCCGCCGCCATTGGGCGCGATCAGCATCTCGATCGCCTCGGTCCCGCGGGGACCACAGCCCTCCGGCCGGTCTCCGAGCTCGATCTCGAACTGGGCCTCAGCCATGGCCAGCTCGGCCAGCCGCTCGCGGACGGCGCCAGCCAGCTCGGGGGCGGCGCCGCGCCGGGCCGAAGCCAGCTTTCCGGCCAGCCGGTCGAGCTCGCTCTGGGCGGCCAGGAGCTCCCCCTCCCCGGCCTCGAGGGCCGCCTCGGCGTGCTCGAGCTCCTCCCGCCGAGCCCGGCATTGCTCGGCATGGGCCAGCACGTCCTCGAGCCCGCAACCGTACTTGCGCTGCAGCCGGGTCAGGACGGCCAGGCGCTCCTCAACCGCCTCGAGACCGGCGCCGGACTCCCCACCCCCATCCTCCAGCCCGGCCAGGTAGCCGCGGAGCTCCCCGGCGAGGTCCTCGGCTTCATAGCGCAGCCCGGCCATCCGCTCGGCAGCAGGGGCGAGGCGCGGGTCGATCCCGGCCGCCTGCTCGAGCTCCTGGGTTGCGGTGGCCAGCAGCTCGGCCACCCCGGCGCCGGCCTCCGGGGCGATCGCCTCGGAACCGGCCTGGGCGGCGCAGCGCAACGCCTCCAGATGCCGGAGCCGGTCGCGCTGGGCGGTCAATTCGGCCTCCTCCTCGAGGCTCGGCGCTGCGGCCTCGATCTCCTGGAGCTCGAAGCCCAGCAGGTCGAGCTCGCGGTCGCGGGCGCCGGCGCGCTCGCGCAGCTCCTCGAGCCCGCGACGGCGGTCGCGAACGTCCTCATAGGCGGCCCGGACCCGAGCGCGAAGCTCGGTCTGCCCCGGGCCGCAGAAGGCGTCGAGGACATCGAGCTGGGAGGTGTGGAGCATCAGCTTCCGATGCTCGTGCTGCCCGTAGAACGACAGCAGCGCCGCGCCGAGCTCCTGCAGGTCGGCCAGCGTGGCTGAGCGCCCGCACACATAGGCCCGCGTCCGCCCGTCGGGCCAGACCCGCCGGGCGAGCACGATCTCATCGGCTCCGCCCGGGAGCCGGTCGGAGCCGGCCAGCTCGGCCGGGAGGGCGAACACGCCCTCCACGTAGGCCTCCTCGGCGCCGGGCCGGACGATCCCCCGCCGCGCCCGCCCGCCCAGCAGCAGGTCCAGCGCATGAGCCAGCAGCGTCTTGCCCGCGCCGGTCTCCCCGGTGAGCATGTTCAGTCCCGGAGCCAGGCGGAGCTCGGCGCGCTCCATCAGGAGCAGGTTCTCCACGCGCAGCTCGTACAGCATGGTTCGACGGTCTACCAGGCGCGTCCGACGGATCCGCTCGGCGCGCTTCGAACCCGGGCGGGTAGCCACGCGCGGGCCTTGGGCGTCGTCGGCGGGCGTCGGCGGCCCACTCGAAGAGAATCCGCGACCCCAGAGGTCGCGGATTCTCTTTGAGTCGTGCCTTTCCGCCTCGTCCGGCCGGCTACCCGCCGATCTTGACCGCGCGAATCAGCCGGTCGGCCGGTAGCCCTGAGCGGTGTAGCGCCGGGACGTGGCCTTGCACACCCCGGAGTTGTTGTTGAAATGGTCCGCCACGGTGCCCGTCGCCGTGCCGTTGGCGCGGAAGGCGCCGGTCACGGTGTCGGTGCCTTCCTTCTTGTTGGCGGCACCGGGCGCGTACAGGGTCAGCGTGGCTTTGAACGTGCCGTGCTTGATCGTCGCCGAGCCGGGCTTCTTGTCGTAGGGCAAGCCCCCGACGCCGCCGACACTGGCCGGGCACTTGATGGGCGTACCGGCGAGGAGCCCGGTCACCCTGCGACCGTTCCCCGACACCTTGAAGTACACCGACACCTTGGTCGTCTGGTTGTTGGTCTCGTAGACGTAGCCCTTCTTGGGCTGGGCGGCCAGCGCGAACCCCGCGGAGGCGGCCAGCACGACTACCACGACCAGCGCGCCAGCCGGGCGCGCGCGATGAAACGACATGATCCGGTCCTTTCCCTCGGTCCCTTGCGGCGCGGCTACTGTACCGCGCTGACTGCGGCGTGGCTATCGATTGCCCCCTAGGCCAATCGCCCGAACTTCTGGCGCAGCCGCTGGTAGAACGTCGTCCCGGGGATCTGGGCCAGCCGCCCGAGGTCATTGAGGAACCGGGCCTCGACCCGATCCCCGGCCTCGATCACCCAGATCGGGCGCCCGTCGACGGTCACCTCGACTGCCTCCTCCCGGGAGCGGTTGTGGACGGTCAGCCGGTCATCCGGGGCCACGACCAAGGTCCGGGCGGTCAGCGAATGTGGGGCGATGAACGAGACCACGTAGCCGTGCACCCCCCAGGCCATCACCGGCCCACCGTTGGCCAGGTTGTAGCCCGTCGACCCCGCCGCGGTGGCCACGACGAGCCCGTCGCAGCGCACCCGCCCGACTGCGTCTCCGCCCACCGCATACTCGAGGTCGGCGACGCGCAGCCCCTGCTGGCGGTGGATCGAGACGTCGTTGATCGCGAGCCAGCGTCCGCCGTCGCCCGCGAGCTCGATGGCCGGCAGCGACAGGACCTCGAAGTCGCCATCGAGCGCCCGCTCGGAGCCTGTCACCGCGTCCTGACGGTCGACCGTGGCCAGGAACCCCATCTCCCCGAAGTTGATCGCGAACACCGGTACCGGGGTGCGGGCGTAGGTCCGCAGGGCGTTGAGGATGGTGCCGTCCCCCCCGAGCGCGAAGCAGAGGTCGACGTTCACCTCGGGCGGGGCGTCGAGGATCAGGCCCGGGCCGGGCTCGAGCTGGTGCTTGGCCGTCTCCTCGGGATCGAAGCGGAGCTCCACCCCCCGCACGCGCGCCAGTGCCATCAGGTCCTGGAGGGCCTCCGTGGTCACGTCCCGGCGGCGGTGGGTGAGGATCGTCGCGGTTCGCACGGGGCTCACGGCTCGACCTCGCGGGCGGCGCGCTCGAGGTCCTCGACGTCGCCGCGGCCCGGCTCGGCCAACCAGATGAAGCTCTCCAGGTTGCCCTTGGGCCCGGGCAGCCCCGAGCTCGCGTAGCCGAGCACGCTCGCGCCCTGGGCGCGGGCGGCCCGGCCCACGTCGACCAGCGCCCCGCGGCGCAACGACGAGTCCCGGACCACGCCCCCTTTCCCGACGGCCGCCCGGCCGACCTCGAACTGGGGCTTGACCAGGGCCAGCAGGTCGAACCGCGCCGCCACGCAGGCCAGAACCGCGGCCAGCACCTTGGTCACCGAGATGAACGAGACGTCGATCACCACCAGGTCGGATGCGTAGGGCAGCCCTCCCGGGGTCAGGTCGCGGGCGTTGCATCGTTCGATCACACTGACCCGGGAGTCGGAGCGCAGCCCCCAGTCGAGCTGGCCGTAGGCCACGTCGAGGGCGATCACATGCTCGGCTCCGCGGCGCAGCAGGCAGTCGGTGAAGCCACCGGTGGAGGCTCCGACGTCGAGCGCCCGGCGCCCCGCGACCGAGACGCCCAGCGTGTCCAGGGCATTGCCGAGCTTGATCGCGCCTCGCGAGACGAACTGCGGACCATCCTGCACCTCGAGCTGAACATCCTCGGGCACCAGCTGGCCGGGCTTCTCGGCCCGGCGGCGCTCGGGCAGGAGCATCACCTCACCGGCCATGACCGACGCGGCCGCGCGCGAGCGGGAGGCGAAGACGCCTCGCTCGGAGAGCAGGCTGTCGAGCCGGACGCGTCTCATGACCGTGGAACGGTACGGGATCCCCCCAGGAAAGCGGCAAGGAGCGCGTTCCGGGACCCCTTCGGGCTGGGGCGACGGGCAGCCGGGAAACGACCGGCAACCCGGGGACGACCGCGGACGGCCTCAGCCGCTCCTCACACCGCTGCGGGGGCCGACCGCGGCCAGGACCCGCTCGGCGATCCGCGGGCCGGTGAAACCGACCTCCTCGTGGAGCAGGGCGGGCGAGCCGTGGGTGACGAAGCGGTCGGGGAGCCCGACGCGCAGGATCCGCGGGGCCAGGCCGGCGTCGGACAGCGTCTCCCACACCGCGGAGCCGAAGCCCCCGGCCAGCACGCCCTCCTCGACTGTGACCAGCAGCTCGTGCTCGGCGGCCAGCTGGGCGGCCAGGCCGGCGTCGATCGGCTTGGCGAAGCGAGCGTCGGCCACCGTCACCGCGACCCCCTCGCCGCGGAGGATGTCCGCCGCCTCGAGCGCCTTGTCCACTCCGGAGCCGTAGCCGAGTAGGGCCACCCGGCGCGCCCCCGGATCATCGCCACTGGCCTCGGACAAGATCTCCCCGGTGCCGATCTCGATCGCCCGCGGGCGGGCGGGAAGCTCCACGCCGACGCCCTCGCCGCGCGGGTAGCGCAGGGCCACGGGACCGTCGTCGTAGCACAGGGAGGTGTGGAGCATGTGCACGAGCATGGCCTCGTCCCGCGGCGCCATCAGGACGATGTTCGGCAGGCAGCGCAGGTAGGCGATGTCGTAGGCCCCGTGATGGGTGGGCCCGTCGTCGCCGACCAGCCCGGCGCGGTCCATGGCGAAGACGACGTTCAGCTTCTGCAGGCAGACGTCGTGCACGATCTGGTCGTAGGCCCGCTGCAGGAAGGTCGAGTAGATCGCCGCCACGGGCTTGCAGCCCTGCAGGGCGAGGCCGGAGGCGAACAGGATGGCCTGCTGCTCGGCGATGCCGACGTCGTAATAGCGGTCGGGAAGCTCGCCCTGGAGGATGTTCAGGCCGGTGCCCGAGTTCATCGCCGCCGTGATGCCGATCACCCGGTCATCGCGCCGGCACTCGCTGACCAGCGCGTTGCCGAACACCTGGGTGTAGGCCGGCGGGGCCGGCTTGGCCGTGGCCGGCTTCTTGACCGCCTGGGCCGGCACGCCGCCCGAGATCGACTTGGGCTTGGCGGCATGCCACTTCTCCATGCCCTCCAGTCCGCCCTCCTCGGCGGGAGCGAAGCCCTTGCCCTTGACGGTCGCGCAGTGGACGACCACGGGCCGTTCCGCGGCCAGCGCCTCGCGCAGGGCGCTGCGCAGCGCGCGCATGTCGTGCCCGTCGATCACGCCCATGTAGGCGAAGTCGAGCTCCTCCCACCACAGGCCGGGGGCCCAGAAGGCCTTGATCGACTCCTTGAAGTGGGGGCCGAAGCGCTCGAACGCGGCCCCGAGCGGATCGGGCAGCTTGGTCAGCCCGCCCTCGACCCCCTCGCGGGCATGCCACAGCTTCGGATTCATGCGCACGCGGTTGAAGTAGCGCGAGAGCGCGCCGACGTTGGGGGCGATGGACATGCCGTTGTCGTTCAGCACGACGACGATCGGGGTGCCCTCGCCGCCGGCCTGGTGCACGGCCTCGAAGGCCACGCCGCCGGTCAGCGCGCCGTCGCCGGCCACGGCGACGACATGCCCGTCGGGCCCATGGCCGCGGCGCATGGCCTCCTTGAGGCCGACCGCGTAGCCGATCGCCGTCGAGGCGTGGCCGGCGCCCATGATGTCGTGCTCGGACTCGGGGATCGAGCAGAACGGGGCCAGACCGCCGTACTTGCGGATCGTGTGCAGCTGATCGCGACGCCCGGTGAGGATCTTGTGCGGGTAGGCCTGGTGGCCCACGTCCCACAGGACCTTGTCCCGCGGGGAGTCCAGCAGCGAGTGCAGGGCGACGGCGATCTCACACGTACCCAGGTTGGCCCCGAAGTGGCCGCCGATCTCCCCCACCGTGTCGATGATGTGCTCGCGCACCTCCTGGGCGACCTGCTGCAGCTGCTCGTCGGTCAGCCCGTGCAGGTCCGAGGGCGATTGGATGCGCTGACAGGAGGTCGGTCATCAGTAGCTCCGGGTCGCGATGAAGTCGGTGATCTGCTCGAGCTCGTCGGCATCGGCGGCGGCGGCCTCGCCCAGGGCAGCCCGGGCCCGTCGGTGCGATTCGTCGGCCAGCCGGCGGGCGCCGTCGAGTCCGAACTCGGTCACGTAGGTGCGCTTGCCCAGCCGCTCGTCCTAGCCCTGGTGCTTGCCGAGGGTGGCCTCCGATCCGGTCACGTCGAGGATGTCGTCGACGATCTGGAATAGGACGCCCAGCTCGGCTGGCAAAGGCGCGGAACGGGGTTAGTGTGGCCGGGCGCCGCTCTCCGGCCAGGTGCAGCACGCATTCGATGCTGGCCGCGATCAGCCGGCCGGTCTTGAGCTCGTGCAGGTGACGCAGGCCCGGCGGGTCCGGGGCCGGCCGTCCCGGCGACGTCCATGAACTGACCCCCGACCATCCCCTGGACCCCGGTGGCGGCGGCCAGCTCCGCGGCCGCGGCGAGCACGTCTGCCGGAGCCCCGCGCTGCTCGGAGAGCAGCAGCCGGAAGGCCTCGGCGTAGAGGCCGTCTCCGGCCAGGATGGCCACGTCCTCGCCGAACGCCCTGTGGAGGTGAGGCGGCCGCGGCGCAGGTCATCGTCGTCCATGGCCGGCAGGTCGTCGTGGATCAGCGAGTAGGTGTGGATCAGCTCGAGCGCGGCGGCCAGCGGGAGCACCGTAGAGCGCTCGAGCCCGAGCGCGCCGGCCGTGGCCAGGGCCAGCACCGGACGGATCCGCTTGCCGCCGGCCAGCAGCGAGTAGCGCATCGCCTCTTCGAGGCCGCAGGTGGGGAGCTCGGTCGAGAAGCGCAGCCCCTCGAGGTACCCCTCCACCGGCGACCCGGAGCTGGTCGGGGTAGGCGGCGTCGCGAACCACGGTGGGCGCGCCGGGCATGCTAGGCCGCCGGCAAGGGGAGCTGCCCGGGAAGGTCCGGGAGCGGCTCCAGCGCCGCGCGGGTCCGCTGGTCGACCTGGGCACTGGCCTCCGAGGCCAGCTGGGCGCACTCCTCGATCAGCGTCAGGGTCGCCTCGGGCTCCAGGCCGCCTCCGTGCAGCCGCTCGACGGCGTCGTTCAGCCGTGCGGTCAGCTCGGTCAGGGCGTCGGTCACAACCGGGAAGATTAGCGACAGTCCCGCGTCGGCCTACGGGGGTGTCCCGTCCAGGGCGGCGTTGACCAGCGCGTCGGCGCGCGCGTTCTGGGCGCGAGGCACGCTGCGGATCCGCCAGCGGTCAAAGCCTTGCAAGCGCCGCCATGGCCTGCGCGTAGAGCGGCTTCATGGCCGCGTGCTTGACCTTGTAGGCGCCGGTGAGCTGGCGCGCCACGAGCTCTGAGTCGTTCACCAATTCGATTTCATCGGCCCCGAGCGCCGCGGCCCGCTCCACCCCCTTCAAAACGGCGCGGTACTCGGCCACGTTGTTGGTGGCCACACCGATCCGCTCCGCGGCCTCGTCGAGCACCGTCCCGTCGGGCGAGGCGACGACGACCCCGATGGCCGCCGGCCCCGGGTTCCCCCGGGCGCCTCCGTCCACGTGGACCACGACCTTCACCGAGGGGCCCGAGTGCCGGCCGCGGGCGCTCAGTCGACGGCGAGCTCGGGCAGCTCACCGGGAATGCGGGCCCGGCGGCGATCACGGACCTCGCGCATGCCCCCGCCCGAGGCGCTGCCGTCGCGCCGCGAGGCCCGGCGGCGGTCGACGATCACCGTGACGTTCGGGTCCTCGGCGTAATAGCTGCTCAACTTGCCGAGCAGCTCATCGGCCAGGGGTTCGGGCACCACGCAGTAGATCATCGGAGGGATGCTATTGGACCCGGCGCCCCCAGCACCATCGAACACTCGTCGACTTAGGCGGCTGGGGCTAAGGCCCGTAGGCGGCTCGGGCCAAAGCCCGGGCATCGGCGCTCAGGCCGACAGGCTGAGCCGGCCCCGCTCGTCGGCCTGGGCGTTGCTCCGGCGATCCTCAGCGGGCAGCTCGTCGAGCTCGTAGCCCTGGTTGGCCACTCGGACGTTGGCCACCTCGTCGGAGAGATCGAGCTCGTAGCGGTACCAGCAGAGCTCCCAGGCCACGACGACGTTGACCAGCGCCGACCGGGGGCCGGAGGGCAGGACCGCCACCTCGGGCAGGCCGAGTGAGCGGGAGATGCCCGCCACCGTGCGCGGGTGCTCAGAGGCGTTGAACAGCTCGATCGCCGTCGAGACACGATGCTCGTTGCTGGCCGGCACGGCCCGGACGTGGCGGGGCTCCCGCAGGCTGGGCGGCGCGTCGGCGCGAACCGGGGCCGGAGCCGGGCTCGGACGGGCCGCCGGCCGGGGAGCCGGCGCCGGGCGGGGTGACGGCAGGGGCGCCTCGGGCTCGTCGTAGCCGTAGTCAGGCTCGGCGTCCTCGAGCTCACGCGGCGCGGCCTCGCGGCGCGGGCGCAGGCGGCTGAGCAACGAGCGGCGGCGATCGACTCGAGTGGCGCCGTCGCCGTAGTCGGGCAGCTCGCCCTCGCGCAACCAGCCTCCGTGCACCGCGCGCGTGGTGCACAGCTCACACACGGTGTGCCGCTCACCACCGTTGACATAAGTCTCGGCGCGCTCACCCCGGAGCAGGGTCCGTCCGCACACGTCGCAGGCGGAGACCGCCACCGAGGTGCTGATTGCCCTGGTATTCACGGGCTTGACGTTACTACGCCTTCACGGTCTCGCGCTCTGCCCGTGCCTCCTGGACGATCTTGGCGGCCAGGTGGCCCGGCACCTCCTCGTAGCGCAGGAATTCCATCGTGAATTCCCCCTGTCCGCCGGTGATCGAGCGCAGGTCGGGCGCGTAGGAGACCATCTCGGCCATCGGCACCTCGGCCTTGATGTCGGTCATCCCGGCCCCGACCGGCTCCATGCCGAGCGGCCGGCCGCGCCGGGAGTTCAAGTCGCCGATCACATCTCCGACGGTGTCCTCCGGCGCGTTGACGGTGACAGTCATGATCGGCTCGAGCAGCACCGCGCCGGCCTGCTCGAGAGCCTGGCGCATGGCGTGGCCCCCGGCCACCTTGAAGGCCATCTCCGAGGAGTCGACGGTGTGGTAGGAGCCGTCGTAGAGGCGCACGCGGACGTCCTGGACCGGATAGCCGGCCACGGTCCCCTCCTGCATCGCCTCCTGCACGCCCTTCTCCACCGCGGGAATGAACCCGGAGGGGATCACGCCGCCCTTGATCGCGTTGACGAACTCGAACCCCTCGCCGGCGTTCAGTGGCTCGATCTCGATGTGGCAGTCGCCGAACTGGCCCCGGCCGCCGGTCTGCTTCTTGTGCCGGCCGTGGGCCTTGGCACGTGCCGCGAATCGTCTCCTGGTAGGGCACCCGCGGCGGCTTGAGGCTGACCTCGGCGCCGAAGCGCGACTTCAGCCGCTCGACGATCACCTCGACGTGGACCTGGGAGAGGCCGGCCACGATCTGCTCACCGGTCTGCGCGTCGCGGTGCAGGTCGATCGTCGGGTCCTCCTCCTGCAAGCGGCGCAGGCTCGAGAAGACCTTGTCCTCATCCCCCTTGCTCTTCGGCTCGATCGCGAAGGCCATGACCGGCGCCGGGAGCTTGATGCTGGGCATGGCCACCGGCTCGTCCCGGGCGGCCAGCCAGTCGCCGGCCCGGGTCTCCTTGAGCTTGGCCACCGCGCCGATATCCCCGGGCCCGAACTCCTCGGCGTGCCCGGTCTGGCTCCCCTCGAAGGTGACGAGCTGGCCGAGGCGCTCCTTGTTGTGAGTGCGGGTGTTCAGCACCTGGGAGTCCTGGCGCATCGTCGCCCTGGTAGACCCGGAACAGGTTGATGCGGCCGGCGAACGGATCGGCCCGGGTCTTGAACACGTAGGCGAACAGCTCACCGTCCTCGCTCGGCTCGAGCGTTACGCCCTCAACCTCGAGGCCGCCGTGCTTGACCGGCGAGGGGAGGTCCTCGACGATCGCGTCGAGCAGGCGGTTGGTGCCAAGGTTGGCCGTGACCACGCCGCAGGTGACGGGGTGAAGGGCGCCGTGGTTGGTGCCCTCCTTGAGCGCGGCGACGATCTCCTCGTGGGAGATCTCGTCGCCTTCGAGGTAGCGCTCCATGAGCGCATCGGAGGTCTCCGAGACCTCGTCCATCAGCTTCTCGCGGTACTCCTCGGCCTGGGCTTGCAGCGCCTCGGGGATCGGGATCTCCGAGCAGTTCTCGCGCGTCGGGTGGGCAGTGTCGTAGGCGTAGGCCTTCATGTCGACCAGGTCGATCAACCCGGAGACCTCGTGCTCGGTGCCGATCGGGATCTCGGTGGCCACCACATGCTGGCCGAAGGCCGACTTGAGCGATTCCAGGGTGCGGAAGAAATCGGCCCGCTCGCGATCGAGCATGTTGACGAACACCAGTCGGGCCAGATCGAGCTCGGCCGCGCGCTGCCACAGCCGGGCGGTGTGGACCTCGACTCCCATGACCGCGTTGACGACGAACACCGCGGACTCGCAGACGCGGAGCGCGCCGAGCGCGTCGGCGATGAAGCTCGAGTCCCCGGGCGTGTCGAGCAGGTTGACCTTGCGCCGAGCCATTCGAACGAGCTCAGGGCCACGGAGATCGACATCTGCCGGGCCTTCTCGTCCGGGTCGGTGTCAGATACGGTCGAGCCCTCGAGCACCGAGCCGAGCCGGTTGATCGCCCCGGCCTGGAACAGCAGCGCCTCGTGCAGGGACGTCTTGCCGCTGCCGCGGTGGCCGACGATGGCCACGTTGCGGATGCGGTCCGCAGCCTTGTGCATGGCTCTACTCCTCTCGCTCGCTACCGAACGACGAACCATATATGTGTTCGGTGGGGTGCATGCACCCCACCGCGGGTCGGCGCATGCGCCGACCCGGACCCGGCCGCATGCGGCCGGGTCTTCCCTACTTAATCCAGCTCGCCGGCCAGCTTGGAGCGCAGCCGCAGCACGGCCTTGGTGTGCAGCTGGGAGACGCGCGACTCGGTCACGCCGAGGACCTCGCCGATCTCCCTCAGGGTCAGGTTCTCGTAGTAGTACAGGGCCACGACGAGCTTCTCGCGCTCGGGCAGCGCGGCGATCGCGTCGGCGATCCGGTCCCGTAGCTCCGACTCGTCGACCAGCACCTGGGGATCGGGGGCGGCGTGGTCGGGCAGCGTGTCGAGCAGCGAGACCTGGTCGCCGCTCGAGTCAGACACGTTCCACAGCTCATCCAGGGCGACGATCGTCGAGTTGGAGATCTGGACCAGCGCGTCCTGGAAGTCGCCCACGCTGATCTCGAGCTCGCCGGCCATCTCCTCGTCGGTCGGCGCGCGCTGCAGTCGCGCCTCGAGCTTCATGTTGGCGCGCTCGAACTCGCGGGCCCGGGCGCGGACTGAGCGCGGCACCCAGTCCAGCGTGCGCAGCTCGTCGATGATCGCGCCGCGGATCCGGGTGATCGCGTAGGTCTCGAACTTGATCTCCCGGGTCAGAGTCGAACCGCTCGATCGCGCTGATCAGCCCGCCGAGGCCGTAGGAGATGAGGTCGGCCTCCTCGACGTGCGCGGGCAGCCCGGAGCCCATCCGTCCGGCGACGTACTTGACCAACGGTGAATAGGCGACGACGAGACGCTCACGAGCCTTCTGGTCCCCGGAGGACTTGTAGCGCCTCCAGAGATCGTGGAGCTCGATCGCTTTTACGTTGGTTTCCAGTTCAACCCCCGTTTCGGAGCCTACGCACGCGGATGAGAACGTTCATAGGCGGAGCGAAGACGCGCCGACTCTACCCGAGTGTAGACCTGAGTCGTCGAGATGGTTGCGTGGCCAAGTAGTTCCTGGATCGCCCTGCAGATCGGCGCCGCCCTCGAGCAGATGGGTAGCGAACGAGTGCCGGAGGGCGTGGGGATGCGCGTCGGCCAGCGCCGGCACTGCGCCGCCGGCCAGCCGGGCCCAGCTGCGCAGGCGCCGGCGGATGTCCGAGGTGCGACAGCCGGCGCCCCGACTTGGACAGGAACAGCGCCCGGCAACCGCGAAGCTCCCCCGCGGCCAGCGCGGGGCGGCCCCGCTCCAGGTAGCGCTCGAGCGCGCGCAGGCTGTGCTCCCCCACCGGGACGAGCCGGGTGCGTCCGCCCTTGCCCTCCACCCGGACGGCCTCGGAGTCGAAGTCGACCGACTCGAGCTCGAGCGAGACGAGCTCCTCGGCCCGCAGCCCCGAGGCGTAGGCGAGCTCGAAGATGGCCCGGTCGCGCAGCTCCAGCGGCGCCGCTGGCCGGGATCCGGTCGAGCAGGGCGGCGACCTCGCCCGCCTTGAGCACCCGGGGCAGGCGCTGGGCCCGCTTGGGCGAGTGCAGCAGCTCGGCCGGGTTCTCGGCCCGCTGCCCCGCCTCGATCTGGGCCCGGAACAATCCGCGCAGAGCGGCCAGCTTGCGGGCCACGGTGGTCGGAGCCTGGCCCCGCTCGGACAGCGAGGCCACGTAGCGCCGCAGGGCCCGCATGTCGACTTCGGCCGGCTCGAGCTCCGCGGCCTGGGCCCAGCGGGCGAACTGATGGGTGTCGATCGTGTAGGCCCGCTGGGTCTTCTCGGCCACGGCCCGGCGGCGCAGATCAGCGGCGAATCGGTTCAGCGACAGCTCCCAGTCGGGGGAGAGAGCTGGTGGGGCGGGCGAAGTGGGCATCTGGATCCTGGCTATTCGCCGTCCGGCTCCTCAGCCCTCCGCGCGCGCTCCCCGGCCGGCCCGCGGCACAGGACCGCGGGCTCAGGCGACGTGGACGAGCGTTCCGATCGGCGTGTACGGGTACACCTGCGCGGCCATGGCGTAGGGCATCTCGACGCAGCCCAGGCTCTGCGGGAAGCCGTACTGGGCGCGCGTGAAGCCGTGCAGGGCGTCCCCGCCGTTGAAGTAGCTGACCTCACGGGATGCCCGGGTCGCTGTAGTGGCTGCCGTCGGGGTTGGTGCCGCTCATCGTGGTCACCGGGAGGTGCTCGAACACCGGATAGGTGCCAGTCGCGGTCGGCGCCGAGGCGATGCCCGTGTTGACCGGGGTCGATCCAATCACCGTGCGCCCGTTGTGCCACAGGGTCAGCGTCTGGGAGCTCGTGCTGACCGACACGAACGTGTAGCCGAAAGTCGTATGGCGGCCGCTCAGCACGGCGCCGATCAGGGTTCGCCAGACGACCGGGCCGGCTACCCCGTCGGCGGCGATGCCATGGTCGTTCTCGAACGCCATCAGCGCCCCGCGGGTCATGACGCCAAAGCTGCCGGGTGACCAGAAGCTGCGCAGCGCGGCCGGCGTGTTGGCGTACTCGCCAGGAGAACCGGCCGCTGGGCGGCTGCACGGCCGCGTTCAGCTGATCCTGGGGTGTGAGCCCCACGCCGGCGCCCGCGTAGTGGAACTTGAGCGGCAGGTAGCCGAGCAGGGCCAGCATCTGCTGCAGACGAACCGGCGAGCCCGCCGGGACGTCCCAGGTGCCCCCGCTGGCGCTGGCTCCCTGCTGACCGCCGACCAGACGCACGCCGCTGGGCAGCGCCAGATGGACCTTCGCCCCGAGGCCGTAGCCGTAACCGCTCGGCTGGAAGACGATCGCGTGCGCACCGAGCTGGTGCCAGCTGCCCTGGGCGGATGAGAGCGGCGGCAGATGGGCGCCGAGCACGGTGGCCACGGGCTTGGAGAAGGTCAGCGAGATCGGCGTCGAGGCGCTGATGCGCGTGCCGGGCGCCGGGTTGGCCACTGCGGTCGCGGCGCCTCCGGCCGGGAACCAGCTCACGCTGGTCGGGCGGGCCCGCTCCCACAGACGGGGCGCGGCCGCCACTGAGAGCGTGCCGGCCACGGCGGTGCGCGGCAAGGTGACGACGCTGGTCGGCGCGCCCAGCCGGCGGGCGTGAAGCTGCCCGGGGGGGCCCGCGGCTAGGACCGCGACCGGGGAAGCGAAGCGAAGGGTGAGGGGACGGTTGCCGCGAACCGTCAAGAAGTGGCTGCGCAGGCTGGCCACCGGGGTAGCCACGATGAGACGAAGCGTCTCGGTGCGCCCGGCCAGCCACGCGATCTCCCCCGGCCGTTTGACCACCACGCCGAGGCTGACCCGCTCGCCCGCCGGGATGAGCCGGGTGGGCCAGATCCTGTCTCCGCGGACCTGAACCGGCACGCGCGCGCTGTGCGGGCCGGTGACCGCATCGACGCTCTGGATGGAGCCGCCCCCGAAGGGCATGGACACGCGGGCCAGCGCGGCGGGGTCGGTGCCGAGGCTGGCTTTCGCGGTGGCCATGACCACCCCACCGATCACGATCACGGCGAGCACGAGCACCGCCGCCCCGAGCAGGACATAGCGCCCGCCGCCCCGACCGTGGCCGTTGCGTACGCGGCCGCGGGCCGACGAAGCGCTACTCAGCCGCCCCGCGCGCCCACGCGGCATCGGCCGCAGGTACTGGACATCCGCCACCGACCAGATGGTACCGGCCCGAGGGTCCGGATCAAGGCAAAGCCGCTGGAGTGGCGGTTTTCGGCAAGCTTTGGCTCATTGGGGCGCCGGGGGCGGGGAGCCTCCGCAGCGGGACGGCGGGGAGCCTCCGCAGCGGGACGGCGGGGAGCCTCCGCAGCGGGACGGCGGGGAGCCTCCGCCCCGGCGGCTCCCCGCACCCACCCGGCGCGCGCTACCGGTAGCTGCCCTTGTAGTGGAAGGTCAGGAGCCCACTCTTCGCCAATGAGCCGGTGAAGGTCCCGATGAACTTGTGGCCCTTCTGGCCGCCGGTTCCGCGAGTCAGGTCGAGCTTGCCGTTGGTGATCGCACCGGTGCCGAAATTCTCCGTGGCTACGCCGGTCCCGACCAGCGATCCGGTGGGGGTGTACAGGGTCACCCGCTTGGCGGTGACTTTCAGCGTCCCCGTCGAGGTGCCGGGGCCGATCGCGACTTGGTACGTCGTCGCCGTCTGACCGAACAACTTGTCGAACGTGTAGCCGGCGACGTACTCGGTCGAGCCCTTGTGGTCGACGATGTACACGTAGGCTGTCCCGCTGTCCGACTTGGCCTTCGTCCGGGCCCCGGCGCTGGCCACGAAGGCCAGGACCAGGCCGAGCGCAAGGACGCTCGCGATCACGCTCACGGAACGTACGCGCTGCTTCATGGGTGTCTCCTTGGGTGTAGGTAGCCGAGCGACCCCTCCGGCCCCGGGGATCGAGCCGCGACAGCCTACAACCCAGCGTGAAGGCGCGGGGAGAATGTCGCCACCCCGCGGGGAGAGCGTCGCCACCGCGGGGAGAACCTCGCCCGCCGTCAGCGGGTGACCGCGCCCACCGCGGCGCTCGAGACCACCCGCGCGTACTTGCTCAGCGCCACGCCGGGGAACGGCCGCTCGGGCGGGCGGTAGTCGCGGGCGCGCTCGGCCAGCTCCTCGTCGGACAGGGCCACGTCGAGCCGGCGCGTCTCGACGTCGAGAGTGATCTCATCACCGTCGCGGACCAGCCCGATCGGGCCGCCGTGGATCGACTCCGGCGCCACGTGGCCGGCCATCAGGCCCCGGGTGGCCCCGGAGAAGCGCCCGTCGGTGATCAGGGCCACCTCCTCACCGAGGCCCTCGCCGACCAGCGCCGCGGTGACCCCAAGCATCTCGCGCATGCCCGGGCCGCCCGCCGGCCCCTCGTTGCGGATCACCACCACGTCACCGGCCTGGATCTTGGCGCTGGGGTCGCTCGCCGTGACCGCGGCCATCGCAGTCCTCTTCGGACTCGAACACCCGGGCCGGGCCGGTCTGGGCGCGGCGCTCGTAGCCGGCCAGCTTGACCACGCAGCCGTCGGGGGCGAGGTTGCCGTGCAGGATGGCCAAGCCGCCGGTGGCCTTGATCGGATCCGTCGAGCGGTCGAACGACTGGCTGGTCGGGGGTCTCCTGGGCGGCGGCGGCGATCTCCCCGACCGTCTTGCCGGTCACGGTGATCGCGTCCTCGTGGAGCAGGCCCGCCTCCTGGAGGCGTTTCATGACCAACGGCACCCCGCCGGCCGCGTAGAGATCCGGGGCCACGTACTGGCCGCCGGGCTTCAGGTCGCAGAGCAGTGGCGTGCGCTCGCTGATCTGATCGAACTCGTCGATGTGCAGCTCGATACCCATCTCCCGGGCGATGGCCAGCAGGTGGAGCACGCCGTTGGTCGAGCCGCCGCTGCAGGCGATCGCGGCGATCGCGTTCTCGAGGCTGGTTCGGGTGATGATCTGGCTGGGGCGCAGGTCGGTGCGCAGCACCTCCATGACCAGCTCGCCGGTCTGCTCGGCCACCTGGGACTTGCGTCCGTCGACCGCCGGGACCATCGAGAAGCCCGACGGGGAGATGCCCAGCACCTCGAAGGCCATGGCCATCGTGTTGGCGGTGAACTGACCCCCGCAGGCGCCGGCGCCCGGAGAGGCCACGTCCTCGATCTCGGTCAGCTCATCGCGGGTGATCCGGCCCGCGGCGTGGGCCCCGACGGCCTCGAACACTTCCTGAATCGTGACCCGCTCGCCGCGGTAGTGCCCGGGGAGAATCGAGCCGCCGTACAGCATCACGCTGGGCAGATCCAGCCGGCACAGGGCCATGACCGTGGCCGGGATCGTCTTATCACAGCCGCTCAGGGCGACCACGGCATCGAACATGTGGGCGTCGCAGACCAGCTCGATCGAGTCGGCGATCAGCTCGCGGCTGGCCAGCGAGGCGCGCATCCCCGGCGTGCCCATCGTGATGCCGTCCGAGATGGCGATCGTGTTGAGCTCCATCGGGGTCCCCCCCGCGGCCCGGATCCCGTCCTTGACCTTGGCCGCCAGCGCCCGCAGGTGGAAGTTGCACGGCATCGTCTCGGTCCAGGTGTTGGCCACGGCGACGAGCGGCTTGGACAGGGCCTCGTCGTCGTAGCCGATGCCCTTCAGGTAGGCCCGCGCGGCGGCGCGCCCGGGCCCCTCGGTCAGGGCGCGGCTGCGGTGCTTGAGATCAGACGTTCTCGCGGCGCTCATGCGGGGCGCGAACTGTACCGGGGGGTTGCCGCCGGCGGGCGGGTCGGTGCTCCGCTCGCCCGGCTTCGTGTCAACCGGTGGCGGGTCAGCCGGCTGCGTCGAGCGGGGTGTGGCTCTCGCTCCGCGCCGCGTCGCGGATCCGGGCGCGCTCCCACTGCGACAGGCGCCACAGGTCGCGCTTGACCCGGGTCGGGTCGAGCTGCCGGCCCGGCAGGTGCATGTTGGCGGTCGAGATCAGGCGGTGCTCGTCGCCGGTCAGAGCCATCCACTTGGCCAGCACGTCGTCGGAGTCGGGCAGCCGGGCGCGGCCGTAGGGCCGGGTCTCATCGGGAAAGGCCACGCAGTACTCGTTCAGCAGGCGGTGGGTCTGCGCCAGGTAGGCGACGATCGCCCGGTGCGGGTAGATGAGATACGCGTACGCGGCACCACGGGTTCCGCTGGCATCGGCCGGACCATCTGCCTGCGTGCCCCACACGCGGATGAAGCCGAGGTCGCGGTACATGGCCCACTCCTCCTCATTGACGCAGGAGCGCAGGAGCGTCCGAGCCCGCTGCTCGGCCCGTCGCTCGCGACCGGGGTCATACGGCATCACCGGAGTCATCCGGCGCCGCGCCCGATGCCGCGAGTAGAGCTCCTCGACGCGCGGGAGCAACTCCTCCGAGAGCAGCGCGATGGCCACGAGCGCCGTGGCCACAAGCGCCAGCAGCACGACTGGCTGCCTAGCGCCCGCCCGCGGCGCGCGGGAAGAAGATCACGCGGTCGGCATCGCGCGGAACGTCGTCGAAGGAGCGCACCATCTGCGCGTTGCGCCGGCCGTCCGGCTCTTGCGAGGGCACGGCCGCCCACAGGCCGGAGTCGAGCTGGCGGCGGAACTCCTCGATCAGCCGCTGCTCATCCTCGGCGCGCTCCACATCACCCTCCGCGATCAGCACCTCGCCATGGCCAGGCTTCATCCTCAGGAACCGCACGGGACGATTATGTCACGCCCAGCACGTCGACCGGCCCGGCTCCCTGGCCGATCGCCTCGAGACCGTCGCGCACCGCGCCCGCGGCCCTGACCTTGGCCCGGCGCGCCGCGGCGAGCGGCTCCAACCCGCGGGCCAGTTCCGCCGCCAGCACCGAGGAGTGGGTGCAGCCGGAGCCGTGAGCCGCTGCGCTCTCGTAGCGCGGGCCGGCGATCTCGACCAGCCGGCGGCCGTCGTAGAACACGTCGATGGCCTGTTCACGATGGCCCCCGGTGACGACGACCGCGCGCGGGCCGAGGGCGTGGACCGCCCGGGCCAGATCTGCGGCATCGGCGCCCGTGTCCCGGCCGGCCGGGTCGCGGCCGAGCAGGCGCCGGGCCTCGGGCAGGTTCGGGGTGAGCACCGTGGCCCGAGGCAGCAGGAGCTCGACCAACGCGGTGCGGGCTTGAAGCTCGAGGAGCTCGGCGCCGGACTCGGCCACCATCACCGGGTCGAGGACCACCGGCGTCGCCGCGGGCAGCTCGCTGAGCGCCTGCGCGACGGCCTCGATGGTGGCCACCGTGCCGAGCATCCCGATCTTGACCGCGTCGATGCCGATGTCCTGTGCCACCGCCCGAACCTGGGCCAGGATGATCTCGGGCGGCACGGCGTGGACGGCCGTGACGCCAAGCGTGTTCTGGGCCGTGATCGCCGTGATCGCGCTCATGCCGTGGGCGCCGCAGGCGGCAAACGCCTTCAGGTCGGCCTGGATGCCGGCTCCGCCGCCCGAGTCCGAGCCGGCGATCGTAAGGAGCCGCGGGAGGGATGCGGATGGGGGCACCGCGGCCATGCTACGGAGGGCCGCCGTTCATACGGCGGCGATGCTACGGAGCCCAGCGTTCATGCCCGGCCCAGGGACACGGTGTACGCGCCGCCCGCGCCGCGCCGGACCAGACCGAGGAGCTCCAGGGAGGCGAGGGCGGCCAGGCCGGGCTCGCCGGGTAGCCCCGCAAGACGCAGGGCCTCGGAAACGTCGTGTCCGGCGGCCAGCGCATCCAGGACGGCGCGCTCACCTCCGTCGAGGGCGGGGCCGGCCGGTCGCGCCGGAGCGGGCAGATGGAGGTGGTCGAGCACGGCCTCGGGACCGTCGATGAGAAGCGCCCCCTGGCGCAGGAGCTCGTGTGGGCCCCGGGCCAGCGGCGAGCCCACCCGGCCCGGAACTGCGCCGAGCCTCCTGCCCAGGTCAGCCGCGTGAGCCGCGGTGATCAGCGCGCCCGAGTCCGGGCGGGCCTCGACGGTCACGGTCATCGCGGCCAGTGCGGCGATCAGCCGGTTGCGGGCCGGAAACATCCAGCGCCGGGCCCGGGTGCCCGGCGGCAGCTCCGACAGGACCAGGCCGCTGGCCAGGATCCGCCGGTGCAGGCTGCGGCCCCGCGGCGGGTAGGGAAGCTCGGCCGCCCCGGCCAGCACGGCGACTGTCGCCGTGCCGGCAGCCAGCGCCCCCTGATGGGCTGCGGCATCGATCCCGCGGGCCATGCCGCTGACCACCGTCACTCCAGCCGCGCCCAGGCCGCGGGCCAGGCTGGCTGCGACCTCGGTGCCGTAGGGCGACGGCTGACGGCTGCCCACGATGGCCACCACCGGGGCCTCGTCCAGGAGCGGCCGGAGACGATCGACCTCACCGGCGACGTGGAGGACTGCAGGCGGTGCGGACAGGTCGCGGAGCCGGCGGGGATAGCCGGGCGCGCAGCGGCACAGAAGCACGACGCCGGCGCGGTCGGCGGCGGCCCGGGCTGTGTGGGCGCTCGGGGTGATCCGGGCGGTCCGGGCGGTCCGGGAGGCTTGGGAGGCCCGGGCGAAGCCCTCGTACTCCGCGCGGATCTGCTCGCGCCCTGCCCCGCCGAGCCCGGCGATCAACTCGAGGTCGGACAGCGCCAGCACGTCAGGTAGGCGGTCGCGGTGGTGGTCAAGGTGACCGGCCAGACGGGCCAGGAGCCAGGCGCGGGCCAGGCAGGCGGCGCAGGCAGCGTGATTCACGCCGCGCTCGCCGCCTCGGCGATGATCGGCTGACGCAGGCTCAGGGCGGTCAGGACGTCCTCGCGAGAGACCCGCTCGTGCCCGGCCAGGTCAGCGAGTGTCCGGGCCACGCGTAGCACCCGGTGTTGCCCGCGGGCGCTCAGCAGCCCAACGGCGTAGGCGCGCTCCAGAGCGCGCTCGGCCGAGGCGTCGAGCCGCGCCCGCTCAGCCGCCGTGCGTGCATCCATCTCGCCGTTGCTGCGCAGCCCCGTCCCGACCAGGCGGCGGATCTGACGCTCCCGGGCCTCGCTCACCGCCGCCCGCGCGCGGGCCGAATCGGTGACCGGCGCCGCCCCCAGGGCCTCGGGCGCCGGGCGCTGGACGGCGACGACCAGATCCATCCGATCCAGGAGCGGACCGCTCAGCCGGCGGCGGTGGCGGCGCAGTTCCCCCTCACCGCAGGTGCAGCGGTCCTCGACCCCGGCATAGCCACACGGACACGGGTTGGTCGCGGCCACGAGCATGAAGCGGGTCGGGAAGCGCAGCGCGTGCTGCCCGCGGACGATGGTCACGCTCCCGTCCTCGAGCGGTTGACGGAGCGCATCGAGGGTGGGGCGCTGGAACTCCGACAGCTCGTCCAGGAACAGGACCCCGAGATGGGCCAGTGTGGCCTCACCGGGCCGGGGCGGCGCTCCGCCTCCGGCCAGTCCAGAGGGGGAGATCGTGTGGTGGGGGGCCCGAAACGGGCGATCGGTGATCAGCCGGTCGGCGTGCAGCCCAGCCACGCTGTGGATCCTGGTGACCTCGATCGCCTCGGCCCGGCTCAGCTCCGGCAGGATCGAGGGCAGTCGCCGGGCGAGCATCGTCTTCCCGGTGCCCGGCGGCCCCTCCATCAGCAGACTGTGAGCCCCGGCGGCGGCGAGCTGGAGCGCGAGCACGGGCCCGGCGTGACCGCGCACGTCGGCCAGGTCCGGGCCTGAGCGACGCCGACCGCCGTCCGGTGCCCCCGGGGCGGGCAGGGGCGGCGGCACGGCTCCGCGCAGCACCTCGGCGGCCGTGCGCAGATCGGCTACGGCCACGATCTCGAGCCCCTCGACCAGGGCGGCCTCGCGGGCGCGCTGCTGGGGCAGGATCAGGCGCCGGCACCCTGAGTGGCGCGCGCCCTCGGCCACGGCCAGCGCGCCGGGCGAGTCCCGCAGCTCGCCGCCCAAGGACAGCTCCCCGAACACGGCGTAGCCGTCCAGGGTGCCGGATGGGATCTGGCCGCTGGCCACCAGGACGGCCAGGGCCAGGGCGGCGTCGAAGCCGGGGCCGGCCTTGCGCAGAAAGGCCGGAGCCAGGTTGGCGGTGATGCGGCTCTGCGGGAACTCGAAGCCCGAGTTGAGGATCGCGGCGCGAATCCGGTCCCGCGACTCCCGGACCGAGGTGTCCCCCAGGCCGACGACGGTGAAGGCGGGCAGTCCCGGGCGGATGTCCACCTCGACCCACACCCGGCGCGGATCGACCCCGTCGATGGCGAAGGTCAGAACCCGAGCCAGCATCCGGGTGACCCTAGGGACGATCGCGTGCCCTGTGGGTCACGGAATGTGCCGATTTGGTGCCATTTTCAGCGTCGGTTGGCACTGAATCGTTGCTGCTCGTGACCCACACGTCACGCGATCGCCCGTAGCGTCCGCGGGGCATGAGCGCCGACGCCCGTCACCCCCGCGAGGACGCCGCTCGCGACCCCCGCCGAGCACTCGGCGACATCGGCGAGCAACTGGCCGCCGAGCATCTGCAGCGCCGGGGCTACACGATCGTCGAGCGTAACTACCGGACCCGATGGGGCGAGCTCGACCTGATCGCCTTCGACGGACGGGTGCTGGCCTTCGTGGAGGTCAAGACGCGGCGCGCCGGCGGCCGGGCAGGCTCGGCCTTCGACGCCGTCGGCCGGGGGAAGCAGGCCCAGGTGAGGCGAATGGCCGCCCGCTGGCTGGCCGAGCGGCGGGAGCGTCCGCGGGCCCGGGAGATCAGGTTCGATGCCGTCGGGGTGACCTTCGACGGTGCCGGATGGCTGCTCTCACTGGAGCATCTCGAGAGCGCTTTCTGAGCCAGGGCGGCCACCAGCGCACGCACCGCGCGAATCCCGGCCAGGTGCGTGCCACATTGGTCGGCGTATGGCAGCCGCCGCGACAGCAGGAGGGCGGGTGTGCGCGGCGCCCGCCCGGTCAGCCGACCGCGGGCGGGTGTGCGCGGCGCCCGCCCGGTCAGCCGACCGCGGGCGGGTGCCTGCGGCGGCCGCTCGGGTCAGCCCAGCGCGAGCTGCTGATAGGCGGTCGACTGGAAGGACAGCCGGTGCAGCGGCGAGACCCCGAGGCGCTCGATGGCCTCGCGGTGCTCGGGGGTCGAGTAGCCCACGTGCTGGGCGAACTCCCAGCCCGGGTGGGTGGCATCGGCGCGGCGCATGTAGCGGTCCCGGGTCTCCTTGGCCAGCACCGAGGCGGCGGCGATGGCCGCGCTCTTGGCATCGCCGCCGATCACCGCCCGCTGCTCGTGGCCCAGGCCGGCCACCGGGAACCCGTCGCTCAGGCAGACGCACTCCGGGCAGGCCACGGCGGCCAGGGCATCGCGCAGGGCGGCCAGGTTGGTCTTGTGCAGGCCTCGTGCGTCGATCCCCGGCGCGCAGCGGGAGACGATCGAGACCCGCGTGGCCAGGCCGAGGATGACCGGGTAGAGCGCCGCCCGTCCCTCGGGGGTCTGCTGCTTGGAATCGTTCAGGACGCCGAGGGCCCGCGCCTCGGCGGGCCCCATCCGTTCGAGGTCGAACAGCACAGCGGCGGCAACCAGCGGCCCGGCCAGTGACCCGCGTCCGGCCTCGTCGGCTCCGGCCACGAAGCGAAAGCCGAGGTCGCGGTCGAAGGCCAGGAGCTTCCGGCCCGGACGGGCCGGCCGGGCGGGCCGGCGCCGCAGCGAGCCGTGCTTGGCCCGCCCAGCGGCAGCAAGCGTGGGCTCTCCGGGCGCGGTACAGCCCGGCTAGAGGCTCCCGATCCGGTCGGGGGGCCAGTAGGTGAAGAAGGCGACACCGATGATCCATTGCTCGGGAACCGGTCCCCAGAAACGGCTGTCGTCTGACTCGCCACGGTTGTCCCCCATCATGAAGTAATGCCCGGGCGGAATCGTGATGGGTTGGGGGAAATTGCAGGAACTGCCCGGATCGCAGGGGCGGATGTAGGGGTCCTTCTCGGGCTTGCCGTTGCGGATCACGTGGCCTTTGACGATCGCGATCCGGTCGCCGGGGAGCCCGACGACCCGCTTGATGAACGTCTGGGCTGATTCGGTCGGCGTCCCGCGGTCACAGGCCTGAGGGTGCCCGTCGCCCTGGTCCTTGGCTGCGCAGATCGGTGTGTACACCGGGTCGGCCCCGTGCGGCGGGTGGAAGACGACCACGTCGCCCAGGCTCGGCTGGGTGTCGAGCCGGTTGGCCAGCACCCGCTGTCCGATGGCCAGCGTCGGCACCATCGAGGGGCTGGGGATCCGGTACGGCTTGACCACGAAGGCCTGGATGAGTAGGGCCAGCGCGACCGCCACGGCCACCGTGACCACGAGCTCGAACAGCGATTTCAGCCCTGAACTGGCGCTCTTCACGAGTGTCCGCGTCCGTAAGTCGTGCGGCACCGAAAGGGGTCACTGGTGGATGCTGGGCCAGGACGCAGGCCCGAAGGTGTGGCTCTGCCACATCGAGGGCCGAGGACAGCTGGATGACTCGGGCCCGGCCCCGTCAGGCGAGGCTGGATGCCGAGCGGGCCGCAGGCCCGAGCCAGCGCCTGCAGGGGCCGCTCGAATGGCGCAGGTCTTGCGGACGGGGGCACTAGAACCCGCTCAGAGGAAGCCGATCCGGTCCGGCGGCCAGTAGGTGAAGAACGCCTTGCCGATGATCCACGCCTTGGGGACCGGCCCCCAGAAACGGCTGTCCAGCGAGTCGGGGCGGTTGTCCCCCATCATGTAGTAATCGCCCTTGGGCACGGTGATGGTGACCGGGAAGTTGCATTCTCCAGCGCCCTGGCAGGACTCGGTGAATGAGTCGGCCTCCCGTTTGCCGTCACGGTAGACGTGGCCGTCGCGTATCGACAGGCGGTCGCCGGGGAGCCCGACGACCCGCTTGATGTAGGTCTGGGAGGACTCGGCATGCTGGGCGACCGCGCAGGCGCTCGGCCACTGCTGGCCGGTCTGGTTCTCACCCTGGTTCGGATTGGCGCATGACTCGCTGGCCGGAGGATGGAAGACGAGATGTCGCCGATCGACGGGCTCGAGAAGTGGGTTCCGATGCGGTCGACGAGCACCCGCTGGCCGATGGTCAGCGTCGGCTCCATGGAGCCGCTGGGGATCTCGTACGGCTTGATCAGGAAAGCCTGGATGAGGAGCGCGAGACCGAGTGCGGCGACGACGATGGCCACCAGCTCGGCGGCCGACCGCGCGAGCGGCTTCTCGGACCTCGTCACACCTGCTCGGAGTCAGCCGACGCAGCCGGCGAGTCGACCGGCTCCGTGGCTTCCTCGGCCGGCTCCGTGGCTACCGGGGCCGGCTCCGTGGCTTCCTCGGCCGGCTCCGTGGCTACCGGGGCCGGCTCCGTGGCTCCGTCGACCTGGTCCGGGGTCTCCTGTACCGGCTCGGCCGAATCCACCGTCTCGCCTTCGGCGTCGACGGGCTCGGTCTCGTCGATGTCCGGTCCGTAGAGGAGCTCGCGCTCGACGGCGATCTCGGGTCCGGCCGAGCGGCGCTCGCGAACCCGCGCGCGCTTGCCGATCCGGTCGCGCAAGTAGTAGAGCTTGGCCCGGCGCACGTCGCCGCGGGACGCGACCTCGATCCGCTCGATCTTGGGCGAGTGCATCGGGAACGTGCGCTCTACGCCGACCCCGAAGGACTGCTTGCGGACGGTGAACGTCTCGCGCAGGCCATGACCCTGGCGCTTGATGACCACGCCTTCGAAGACCTGGGTGCGCCGGCGCGTGCCCTCGATGACCTGGAAGTGCACGCGCAGCCTGTCACCGGCGTCAAACGCCGGTACGCGGCGGAGCTGAGTGCGCTCCAGGCTGTCGATCACTGGTGTGGGCATCTTTGGTGCGAAGGCCCGCGTGGCATGGCGAGCGGCTCTGCGCGGGCAAGAATCCGGCTGGGGGCAGCGCGTCTCCGCGCCCACCCGCCCTTGCGGCGGACTATGGTAGCGGACCCTCTCCGGCCGGCGGCCGGACCCTGTCTCCCCCGCCTTCGGCGCTCCCGCGCACCCGGCTCTGCTCGAGCCGCCAGCGGCTGATCTGGGCGTGGTGGCCGGAGAGCAGCACATCGGGCACCCGCCAGCCCCGGTGCTCGGCCGGACGGGTGTAGTGGGGATACTCGGGTCCCCCCGCCAGGGCCGCGCTGTAGGACTCCTCGAGCGCGGAGTCGGCGTGGCCGAGGGCGCCCGGGAGCTTTCGCAGGACCGCGTCGCTCAGCACCATGGCCGGGAGCTCGCCACCAGCCAGCACGTAACGGCCGATCGAGACGCGATCGGTGGCGAAGTGCTCGAGGATCCGCTCGTCAAAGCCCTCATAGCGGCCGCAGAGCACGGTCAGCATCGGTTCGGCGGCCAGTTCGTCGACCAGGGCATCGTCGAGCATCCGGCCGGCCGCATCCAGGGCGATCACCCGCGAGTGGCGGCGGCGCTCCACCGGGTCCTCCCCGTACCGGGCGCGCAGAGCGGCCTCGACGACATCGACCCGGAGGACCATCCCGGCGCCCCCACCGAACGGAGTGTCATCCACCTGGCCACCACTGAGCGGGGTGGACGCGCGGTAGTTGACCAGAGTGAGCTCGTGTCCCTCGGCGCGGGCGTTGACCACGTGACGCTGGCCGGAGAACCAGGCGAAGGCCTCCGGAAACAGGGTGAGGATGTCGATCTGCACCAGGGCCCCTCAGGCTTCGCCGAGAAAGCCAAGGTCGATGTCAATCCGCCGCGCCTCGATGTCCACGGAGCGGACCGCGTCGCGGACCAAGGGCACGAGCAGCATGCCCGCCGGCGTGCCCCGGTCCACCTCGAGCACCTCGCAGGACGGCAGCTCGAGCACGCGGACCACTCGGCCGACGACCAGGTCCCCGTCGCCGACGGCACAGCCTTCGAGATCGGTGGCCCACCACTCATCCTCGTCGAGCTCCGGGGCCGCGTCGCGAGAAACCCGGAGCTCCTGGCCCCGGAGCGCCTCGGCCGCCTCGCGATCATCGCAACCCTCGAGGCGAAGGATGGGCCGAGCCTCGAACCCGGCCCGCCGGGCGATCCGCCGCTCCTGGCCCGCGACCTGGACAACGCCGACCGCGTCGAGCAGATGGGCGACGGGCTCAGCCACGTGAAAGCTCCCGTCCAGGCCGTGGGGACGGCCGATTCGGCCCGCCCACAGCCAGGCCGGCGCGTCGCTCAAGCGTCGACGATATCGACGAACACCCGTCGCTTGTCCTTCGCGCTGGCGGCCCTGATGACGGTGCGCAGGGCGCTGGCCGTCCGCCCACCGCGGCCGATCACACTGCCGTAATCCTCGTCGGCGACTGACAGCTCGAGGACCAGTGACCCATCGTCCTCCTGCACCTCGCTGATGCGGACCTCGTCAGGGTGCTCGACGAGCCCCTTGGCCAGGTACTCGAGCAACTCCTTCACGAGAGCCTCAGCCTTAAGAGATGTTCTGCGTGCGCAGGAGCTTGCGGACGCTCTCTGAAGGCTGAGCGCCACGGGCCAGCCAGTCACGGATGCGCTCCTCGTCCAGGACGATCGTCGAGGGATGCGTCTGGGCGTTGTAATGCCCCACGGTCTCGATCACGCGACCGTCGCGCTTGGAACGCTGGTCGGCCACGACAACCCTCCAGATGGGGTTCTTGCGGCTGCCGATTCGAGTTAAACGGAGTCTGACTGACATGAACGATCAGCGAGGTTAGCGTGCCGGACCGCCGCGCGGGTCTCGGCCCGGGGTGTGGGGCGGGCCGTTCGGGGCCGGGCGCCGGGTTAGCGGGCGCCCCGCATCAGCGCCCCAAGATCGGGCATCCGGCCCTGGGAGACCTGGCGCATGACCTTGCGCATCTGGTCGAACTGCTTGATCAGCTGCTTGACCGCTTGCACATTGGTTCCCGAACCGCGGGCGATCCGCAGCCGGCGGGAGCCCTTTATCAGCTCGGGATGGCGCCGTTCCTCAGGCGTCATGGACAGGATGATGGCCTGGAGACGATCAAACTCGCGCTCATCCAGCTTCACGCCCCGCAGCTCCTTGCCCAGCCCGGGGATCATCCCGAGCAGGGACTGCAGCGGCCCGAGGCGACGGATCTGCCGCATCTGGTCCAGGAAGTCATCGAGCCCAAATTCCGACTTGCGGAGCTTGCGCTCGAGCTCGGCGGCCTGCTCGTCGTCGTAGCTGGCCTGCGTCTTCTCGATCAGGGTCATCACGTCGCCCATCCCGAGGATCCGCTGCGACATCCGGTCAGGGTGAAAGCGCTCGAACTGATCGAGCTTCTCGCCGGTGGAGGCGAACATGATCGGCTTGCCCGTGATCGCCTTGACCGACAGGGCGGCACCACCGCGGGCATCGCCGTCGAGCTTGGTCATGACCACGCCGTCGAAGTCGACCACGGCGCCGAACTGCTCGGCCACGTTGACCGCGTCCTGGCCCGTCATGGCGTCGACCACGAGCAGGACGTCGGTGGGATGGACGGCCTTCTTGATCTCGGCCAGCTCGGCCATCAGCTCCTCGTCCACGTGCAGGCGGCCGCTGGTATCGACGATCAGCACGTCCTTGCCCTCGCTCTTGGCCCGGTCGAGCGCCCAGCGGGCGATCTGGACCGGGCTCTTATCGGTCCCCTGCTCATAGACGGCGGCTCCCGCCTGGGCGCCGACCTTGATCAGCTGATCGACCGCCGCGGGCCGGTAGACGTCGCACGCGGCGACCGCGACCGAGGACGAATGCTCTTCGCGCAGGTAGCGGGCCAGCTTCCCGGTCGCCGTCGTCTTACCCGAGCCCTGAAGCCCGGCCATCAGGACGACGGTGGGAGGCCGGGGCGAGAAGGCCAGCTCGCGGGCCGAGCCACCCATCAGCTCGGTCAGCTCGTCCGAGACGATCTTCACCACCTGCTGGCCGGGATTGAGCGCTCCGATGATGTCCGCACCGAGCGCCCGCTCCTTGACCGCCCCGGTGAAGCTCTTGACCACCTTGAAGTTGACGTCGGCCTCGAGCAGCGCCAGGCGGATCTCCCGCATCGCCGCCGAGATGTCGTCCTCGGTCAGGGTCCCGCGCCCCCGCACATCGGCCAGCGTGGCCTGAAGCTTGTCGGCGAGTGAGTCGAACATGGCTGGAGATGAGGCTAGTCGGCGGGTCGGTGCACCGGACCGGAGTTCTCCGCGGTCGGCCCAGCGGGACCCGGTTTGACGACCGGGGCGTCGGTGGCCGCCGTGCGCCCGCCGCCGAACGCCTTGCCGATCCCACCGAAGGCCTCGGCGAACTCAGACGGGATCACGAACACCTTGTTGGCGTCTCCCTTGGCCAGCTCCGGGAGCATCTGCAGGTACTGGTAGCTCAGCAGCTTGGGATCGGCGTCGCCGCGGTGGATAGCGTCGAACACGGTGCCGATCGCCTGGGCCTCGCCCTCGGAGCGCAGGATCGCGGCCTGCTTCTGGCCCTCGGCGGTCAGCACCGCGGCCTGCTTCTGCCCCTCAGCGGTGAGAATCTGCGACTGCTTGACGCCCTCCGCGGTGAGGATCGCGGCTCGGCGATCGCGCTCGGCCCGCATCTGCTTCTCCATCGCCTCCTGGATCGATCCGGGCGGGTCGATCGACTTGATCTCCACCCGGTTGACGCGGATCCCCCACTTGTTGGTGGCCTCGTCGAGCACCCCGCGCAGCTGGGCGTTGATGTGATCGCGGCTGGTCAGGGCCAGCTCGAGGGTCAGCGAGCCGATCACGTTGCGCAGCGTGGTCACGGTGATCTGCTCGATGGCCTGGAGCGGGTTGGCCACCTCGTAGGTCTGTGACTTGGCGTCGTTGACGGTGAAGTAGAGGACGGTGTCGATTCCGACCACCAAGTTGTCCTCGGTGATCACCGGCTGGGGCGGGAAGGAGACGACCTGCTCACGCAGATCGATCAGCGGCTTGAGCCGGTCCACGAACGGCATCAGCACGGTGAGCCCGGGGCTCAGCGTGCGGTGATAGCGCCCGAAGCGCTCCACGATCCCGGCCCGGGCCTGGGGCACGATGCGCACCGTGCGGGCGAACATCACGACCAGAAAGACGACTACGACGATGGCGACTATTGCTTCGGCCATTTGTCCCCCACTCTTATTCCGAGACGAGCGCCGTGGCGCCCTTGATTTCGACCACGTCGACGACGGCCCCGGGCTCGATCACCTGGTCGTCGAACAGGGCCCGCGCGGTCCAGACCTCGTGGTCGATGCGCACGCAGCCGACGCCCTCCCGGTTGGCGATTCGCTCGAGGACCACGGCCTGCTTGCCGACCAGCGCCGCGGCCCCGGTGCGGAGCGCCGGGGGCATCTTGAGATGCGAGCGGACGATCGGCCGGACCAGAACCAGGGTGAGCAGGGCGACGAGGACGAACACGACCCACGAGACCACTCCCCCAGCCGTCGCGTCGGCCAGCGCGGCCAGCGCCGCGGCGATCGCGAACGGCGCCAGGAAGAATCCTGCCGTGAGCATCTCGCCGATACCGAAGGCGGCGGCGAGGACCAGCCACAGGACCCATCCGGTCATTCCTAGCGGAGCGTCAGCGCCCGGCGCTCGCGGCCGACCGGTTTTGGCGGCCTGCGGGCTGTCAGCTCAGCTGACCAGCGCGCGGGCGAACTCCTCGGCATCGAACGGCCGCAGATCCTCGAGCTGCTCGCCGACCCCGATCAGCTTGACCGGGATCCCCAGTTCGTGGGCGATGGCCAGGGCGATCCCGCCCTTGGCGGTGCCGTCGAGCTTGGTCAGGCACGAGGCCGGTGACCTCGACCGCCTCGGAGAACAGCCGCGCCTGGCGCAGGCCGTTCTGACCCGTGGTGGCGTCGACGGTCAGCAGCGTCTCGTGCGGCGCCTCGGGGATCTGCTTGGCGATCACGCGGCGGACCTTGGCCAGCTCGGCCATCAGGTCGTCCTGGGTGTGCAGGCGACCCGCCGTGTCGATGATCAGCACGTCGGCGTGCTCGCGGATGCGCCGCCGCGACCCCGTCGTAGGCCACCGACCCGGGATCGGCCTCGGGCGGCCCTTGACGAAGGCCACCCCGGCCCGCTCGGCCCACAGCTCGAGCTGCTCGACGCCCGCCGCGCGGAAGGTGTCGCCGGCGGCCAGCACGACCGATTGGCCGAGCTCCCGGCTGCAGATGCCAGGCCAGCTTGCCGATCGTGGTCGTCTTGCCGGTGCCGTTGACGCCGGCGACCAGGATCACCGTGGGCTGCAGCGCCGCAGCTCGATCGTGTCCTCGCCGGTCCGGGCGATCTCGGTCAGCAGCTCGACCAGCCGGTCCGAGAGCTCCTGGCCGCCGGTGAGCTTGTTCTCGGTCGCCTCCTGCTCGAGCTGGCCGACCACCTTGGCGGTGGTGCGCGCGCCCGACATCGGCGTAGATGAGCGCCTCCTCCAGACGCTCCCAGGTCTCGTCGCTCAGATCCTCGAACAGGGTGGCCTGGATCTCCGACTGACAGCGCCTGGCGGGTCTTGCGCAGGCTGTCGCGCAGACGGCGGAAGCGGCCCACGCGCCGCTCCTCGGCGCCGCTCGGCGGCTCCGCGGCCGGCGCGGAGCGCCGTCGATGATGAACAGATCGCGCCAGTCGCGGGCCATGGCGCGGACGACGTTATCAGCGCTCGACGGCGGCCTGCGACCTCGCTCAGGCGGCGGCGAGATGACCTTGGAGATGCCGTCGGCGCCCATCGAGACCCCGTACAGCGAGTCGGCGGCGTCCATGGTCCGCTTCTGGTGGGTGACGACGATGAACTGGGCCCGCGCGGAGTACTGGCGCAGGAGGGTCAGGAAGCGGTCGATGTTCAGGTCGTCGAGCGCCGCCTCGACCTCGTCCAGGATGTAGAAGGGGCACGGGCGGGCCAGGAAGACCGCGAACAGGAAGGCCAGCGCGGTCATCGACTTCTCACCCCCGGAGAGCAGGGACAGGCGCTTGCAGTCCTTGCCGGCCGGGGTGATCTCGATCTCCACCCCGAGCAGTCCTCGCTGTCCTGCGCCGCCTCTGCCAGCTCGTCCTCGGCCCCGTTGGCGCCCTCGTCGGTCCTCCGCCGGCGTCCTCTCTGGCGGCGGGCTCGCCGCCGAGCACCCGGGCCGGGCCCGGGCGTTCGGAGACCAGGCGCAGACGGCCGCTCCCGCCGGGGAAGAGCTGGCCGGCGAGCTCCTCGAAGCCGCGCGCGGTGGCGGCGAAGGTCGCCTCGAAGGTGGTGCGGATCTGCCGGTCGGTCTCGGCGATCAGCTTCTCGAGCTCGCGCAGCGCGGTCTCCAGGTCGGCTCGCTGGCCCTCGAGCTCCTCGACGTGGGCCAGCGCCTCGGCGTACTCCTCCTGGGCCAGCGGGTTGACCGGGCCGAGCTGCTCGCGCCGGCGGGCCGAGGCGCTCCAGGCGGCCGTGCAGCTGCTCGCGCTCCTCGGCGGCCAGCTCCTGCTCGGCCGGGCTCGGCCTCCAGCAGCTCGAGCCGGGCGGCCAGCTGCGGTCAGCTCGGCCTCGGCCTCGGCGACCTGGTCGCGGGCCCGCTGGAGGCGCACCTCGGCTGTGGTCAGGGCCTCGTTCTCGCCCTGGAGCCGGGCGTGCAGCCGCGCCTCCTCCTGAGCGCAGGCGCGGAGCTCGGCGGCCACGTGCTCGCCCGCCTGACGGTCGGCGGCCAGGGCGGCCTCGAACGCTGGAGCTGCTCGGCGATCGCGGCCGCGGCGCCGTTCCAGCGCCGCGATCACGGCCGCCGACGGCTGGGGCAAGCTCTCGTCGCCGGCCGCACGGCCCTTCGAGCCGCTGGCTAGCGGGCGGCCCGCTCGGCCCGCTCGCGCTCAGCCCGGGCCTGCATCTGGCGCTCGGCGGCCAGCTCGGCGGTGAGCTGCGGCTCGCCGTCCGGCCTTCGGCCCGTCGTCGGGCGCCGCGCGGCGGCGCTCGATCTGGGCGGCGATCCGCCGCTGCTCCTCCCTCGGCCTCATCCAGGCTGCGACGGCACCCGCGGTGGGCGGCGGTCAGCTCGTGGCGCTGGGCGTCCGCGCCGGCGGCCGCGGCGCTCGCGCGGCTCCCAGCCCGCTGCGGGCGTCGAGCTCGGCGGTCGCGGCGGCCGCGCTGATCCGGCCATCAGCTCCTCGCGCCGGTTGCGCTCGGCCAGCACCCGCTCCTCCCCCACCGCCGGCGCCTGGCGGAGCTCCCGCGTGCGCGACGACCAGACACGCCCGCCGGCGGGTCACGGCCACGCCGTCGAAGTCTCCGGGCAGCGCCTGCAGGTCCTCCACGACCCAGGTCGTCGCGCAGCAGGCCGCGGACCAGCTCGAGAGCCGCGTCCCGACCCCGCGCACGTGGTCGATCAGGCGCTCGGCCCCGGGCGCGCCCGGCGGTGGCCGGCGCGGCGCCCGGAGGCGGCGCCCCGGGTGACGAGCGCCCGCCCGCCGTCGGCCCCGGCGCGGTCGAGCAGCCCGCCGCCCTTCACCCGATCCTCCACCACCGCCGCCCGCAGCCGGCCGTCCAGGGCGGCGGCCACCGCCAGCTCGTAGCCGGGGTCGACCTCGAGCTCGTCAGCCAGCGCCCGGGCGCCGCCGGGAGATCCGGACTGGTGGCGCAGGAACTGGTTGACGGCGGCCAGCTCGCCCCCCACCCGCGCCGCCTCGCGGCGGGCCCGCTCCACCGCCCGCTCGGCCTGGCCGAACCGCGGCCCGCGGCCGCCTCGGCCCGCGCCTCGGCCGCTTCGCGCTCGGCCTGGCTGCGCCGCCCGCCTCGGCCTGCCGGTCGCGCCTGGGTCTCCGGGCCCCCTCGGCCGCAGCCGGCCAGCTCCTCCAGCTGGCGAGCCAGCTCGGCCTCGCGGTCGCGCTCGAGGCGCGGCCAGCTCCTGCTCGAGGCGCTCGATCCGCGCCTCGGCCTCGGGGTCGGGCTCCTCCTCGCCGGCCGCCGCCTCGAGGGCCCCGAGCAGCTCGGCGGCTCGGGCCAGGCGCTTCTCGATGGCCGTCGGCCGCGAGCGCGGGCGGCCTCGGCCCGGTAGCCGATCCGCTCGGCCGCGGCCCGCGCGGCGTACGAGCCCGGCGGGAGAGCTCCTCGCGCTGGGCGCTGCGCGCGGCCAGCGCCTCCTCCGCGGCCTCGCGGCGCTGGCCGCGGTCTGGCCAGCTCCTGCTCGATCTCGCCGCGCCGCGCGCGGACCTGGTCGGCCTGCTCCTGGGCAAGCCCTCAGCGCCTGGCCCTGCGCGCGAACGTCGATCCCGGGCCAGCTCCCAGCGGATCTCCAGCGCCTGGCGCTCGAGCCGGGCATGGAGCTCGGCGGCCTCGGCCTGGCGCTTGAGTGGCCGCAGCCGCGAGCGCGCCTCGCGCTCCACGTCCAGGGCTCGGTCGAGGTTGTCCTGGGTGCGCGCGAGCTTGAGCTGCGCCCGCCGGCGGCGCTTGCGGTGCTTGCCGAGACCGGCCGCCTCCTCGATCAGCAGCCGGCGCTCGCGGGGCTTGGAGGTGACGATCGACTCCACCCGGCCCTGGGAGATGACCGAGTGCATCTCCTTGCCGAGCCCCGTGTCGGACAGCAACTCGACCACGTCGACCAGCCGGCAGCGGGCCCCGGCCAGCCGGTACTCGCCCTCGCCGTTGCGGTCGAGCCGGCGGTAGATCGAGATCTCCGAGGCGCCCAGGGCCAGCGATCCCTCGCTGTCGTCGAGGACCAGCTCGACCTCGGCCTGAGGCGGCCGCCTGGCGGCCCGGAGCGCCGCCGAAGATCACGTCCTGCATCGACTGGCCGCGGACGTTGCCCGGCGACTGCTCGCCGAGCGCCCACAGAACCGCGTCGGTGACGTTCGACTTGCCCGAGCCGTTGGGGCCGACGATCGACGCTCACCCCGGGGCCGAACTCGAGCCGCGTCCGGTCGGGGAAGGACTTGAAGCCCTTGACGGTGATCGACTTCAGATACACGGTCGCCCCTGGCGCTCCCGAGTGCTCACTTGCCGATCGCCTCCAGCGCCGCCTGGGCGGCCAGCTGCTCGGCGTCCTTCTTGCTGCGCCCGACGCCGCTGGCGATCTGGCACCCCGTCGATCACCGCGCTGACCGTGAAGGTCGCGATCGTGCGGCGGTCCCTGCTCGTCGAGCACCGAGTAGCGTACGAGCTCCCCGCGCCGGGCCAGCAGCTCCTGGAGCGCCGACTTGAAATCGACCGGGTGCTCGAGCGCATCCTCGATCTCGGGCCGGAAGGCCTCGACCACCGCCGGGGCCGTCTCCTCGTAGCCGTAGGCCAGGTAGCAGGCGCCGATCACCGCCTCGATCACCGAGGCCAGCACGCGCTCGGTGCCCACCAGCGCCTCGACCCCGGCGGCCGCGCCGACGCGGCGCCGGCGCCCGCAGCCGGTCGGGGACCCCCAGCCGCTCGGCCACCGCCCGGCACGAGCGCCCGAGACCGCCTGGGCGCGGATCTTGGTCAGGCGGCCAGGGCCGAAGCGGTCGGCCTCGAGGCGCGGGAACAGGTGGGTGGTCACGGCCAGCCCCAGCACGCTGTCGCCGAGGAAGGCCAGCCGCTCGTAGGACTCCGGCCGCCGCGCCGTCCACGAGGCATGGGTGAACACCGGCCGCGCCAGGTCGGCCGGCAGCTGATTCAGAGCAGCTCCTGCAGTCGCCTCGGGGGCGGTCCCGGCCGCCGGGGATGCGGTCCGGTGCGCCTCCGGCTCCGGCGGCGAGCTCACTCAGCTTCGGCGCCCTGGTTCGCGGCGGCCTGGGAGCGTGACGCGGATGGGGCCGCCGCCGTCGACGCCACGCCACTCGCGAGCACGAAGTCGACCGCCTGTCCGACGGTGAGGATCCGGGCCGCCTCCTCGTCCGAGATGCTGCACGCCGTAGGAGTCCTCGAGCTCCTGGACCAGCGTGTACAGATCGAGCGAGTCGGCCTCCGAGTCCTCACGAAACCGCGTGGTCTCCTGAATGGACTCGGGCTCGACCTCGAGCTCGTCCACCAGGTGGGCGCGGATCAGCGAGAAGACCTCTTCGCGAGTCATCGGCCCCACACCGTAGCCCGCGCGCTCGGACGCGCCCCGGGCGGTGCGGATCAGTCGTCGCTGCTCTCCGCACCCACGGGCCGGGGAGCTGCGCAGCGCCCCGGCCGCCTCCAGCGCCCGCCGGGTGGCCGCCGATCACGTCCTCCTCGACCCCGCGGGCCGCCACCTCGATCGCCCGGGCGAAGCCCGCGCCGGGTGAAGCGGCCGTGGGCGACCACCCCGAGCTGGCGCAGCCCGAGCATGTAGGCCCCGCCCGGGCCCTCGGGGTCGATCTGCTCGCGCAGCTAGCGCACGGCGGGGCCGAGCAGCAGCCCGCCCAGCTTGACCGCGGGTCGAGCTCATGGCCACATCGCGGATGGCGCGCAGGGTGCGGCCGGATACGCCCTCGATCAGCTTCAGGGTGATGTTGCCGGTGAAGCCGTCCATGACGATCACGTCGGCCACGCCGTCCATCACCTGGGTGCCCTCGATGTTGCCGATGAAGTTCAGCCCGGCGCCGGCGCTCCCGGCCAGCTGCTCATGCACGGCGACCAGCTCCGGCGTGCCCTTGCCCGGCTCCTCGCCGTTGGAGAGCAGGGCCACCCGGGGCGAGGCGATGCCCATCACGGCCTGGGCGAAGGCCGAGCCCATGTGGGCGAACTGGACCAGGTGCTCGGGGCGGCAGCTGACGTTGGCGCCGACGTCGAGCAGCAGCACCGGGGGGCCGGCGGGCATCGGCACGGGCAGGGCGAGCGCCGGGCGGTAGATGCCGCGGTCGCGGCGGAGGTTGAACAGCCCGGCGGCCAGCGCCGAGCCGGTCGATCCGCCGGAGACGAGCGCCTGGGCGCGGCCCTCGGCCACCGCCCGGGCGGCCTGGACGATCGACGCCTCCGGGGTGGAGCGCACCGCGTAGGCGGGATCGGCCGCCTTGGCGATCGAGACCGGGGCGTCGACCACCTCGACCCCGTCCGGGACCGGCCCGATCTCGCTGGCCGGGCCGAACAGGATCACGCGCGTTCCGGCGCGGGCCGCTAGCGCGGCGCCGGCGGCGACTTCGGCGGGGCCCAGGTCCGCCCCGCCCGCGTCAACGGCGACGGTGACCATGGTGCCGGACTGATCAGGCGGCCGACGTCGCCGCCGCCGGCGATCACTTCGCGGCCCCGGTAGGAGCCGCAGACCGGGCAGACCCGGTGGGGACGCCGCGGGCTGTGGCACTGCGGGCAGGCGTTGTAGCGGTCGCGGCGCATCTTGTGCTGCGAGCGCCGCTGCGTGGTCCGCGCGTGGGATTGCTTCTGCTTGGGAACCGCCATGGGCGCCGGAGGCTAGCAGGGCAGTGCCCCGCTCAGGAGTCGAACTTGAGCTCTGAGAGCTTGGCCCAGCGGGGATCCGGCGCGCGCTCGTGCTGGTGCTCAGGGCCGGCCTGGTTCAGATCCGCGCCGCAGACCGCGCACAGCCCGGCGCAGTCCGGCCGGCACAGGATCTGGGTGGGCAGGGCGCAGCGCGAGGGCGTCGCGGGCCCAGGCGCGCAGGTCCAGCCACCCGTCCTCGACGTAGGGCGACTCGAGCTCGTCGCCGCCGCCGGGCTGCGAGACCTCGCGGGCGTCGACCTCGAACGCGGGTCCGGCCTCGGTCAGGCAGCGCATGCACGGCCCCTCGAGCTCGGCGCTGAAGCGCAGCCGCAGGGCGTAGCCCCCGCCGCCGCTCGCTTGGACGACGTCGAGCAGCGACCGGCACGCGCGGGGGCACCACCTCGTAGCGCTCGCCGGCGAGCTCGAACGGGTCCATCGGCACCGTCGAGCTCGAGGTGGCGCCCCTCGCCGGCCGTGAGTCGAGGCCGCCGAGGTCGAAGCAATCACGTGCGCGGGGCCATGCTTCGAGCTTACGCACGCTCGAGTGCGTGAACGCGGCGGTTCGAGCCGGCGGCTCAGGCTGCGCTTGAGGATCTTGCCGGTGGCGTTGCGCGGCAGCTCGTCCACGAACACGATCTCGCGGGGAACCTTGTAGCGGGCCAGGTTGGCTCGCACATGCTCCTTGAGCTCGGCTCTCGGTCAGCTCGGCTCCCGGCTCGAGGACCACGTAGGCGCGCAGCCGCTGGCCGAACTCCTCGTCGGGCACGCCGATCACCGCCACCTCGCTCACCCCTGGAACGCCGGCCAGCAGGTCCTCGACCTCGGCCGGGAACACGTTCTCGCCACCGGAGACGATCATGTCGTCGTCGCGGCCGTCGACGAACAGCCGCCCCGCGGCGTCGAAGTGGCCGACGTCGCCGGTGGACATCAGCGCGCCGACCCGGGCCTTGTCCCCGCCGCCGGTGTAGCCCTCGAACAGCATCTCGCTGCCAACGAAGATGCGGCCGGTCTGGTCGGCTGGGAGCTCCTCGGAGTCCGTCGTCGAGGATCTTGACGACTGTCCCCCGGGGCGGGCGGCCGGCGGTGCCCGGGGCGGCGCGGAGGTCGGCCGGTGAGGCGATCGTCGCCCAGGCCACCTCGGTCGAGCCGTACAGGTTGTAGAGCTTGTCGCCGAAGGCGTCCATGACCCGCTGGGCCAGCGGCCCGGGCAGCGCGGAGCCGCTGGCCGCGATCACCCGCAGCGAGCCCGTGTCGTAGCGCGGCGAGGGTCTCGGGGGGGAGCTCGAGGATCCGCTGGAGCATCACCGGCACGACGATCAGCGCGGTAGCGCGCTGCTCGCGCCGATCGCGCGCAGGGTGTCCTCGGGATCGAAGCGGCGCCGCAGGACGAGGGTCGAGGAGAGCGCCGTGCCCGAGGAACATGTGGGCAAAGCCCCAGGAGTGGAACAGCGGCGCCGAGATCACCGTCTTCTCCCGCGCGTGCAGGGGGATGGCCGAGAGGAGCGCGGCCGCCGGCCGCAGCGAGCTCGGGGCTCGCCCGGTTGGCGCCCTTGGGGCTGCCGGTGGTCCCCGAGGTGAGGATCGATCGTGCGGCCGGGCTGGGCGGGCGGCGGCAGCGGGTCGGCCGAGCGGGTGTGCATGAGCTCCTCGCAGCGTGCCCGGGCGCCCCGGGGCCGGACTCCGGCTCGGCCGCGGCCACGCCTCGGTGAAGGCAACGAGCCCGGGTCGCTCGCATGGCCGGCGCGACGACTTGGGCGAACTCCTCGTCGAAGATGATCGCGGCCGGCTCCTCGCGGGCCACCACCTCAGCCACCTGCGGCCCGGCGAACGAAGTGTTCAGGTAGATGGCATGCGCGCCCAGCTTGGCGCAGGCCACGCTCGCCTCGCACGAACCAGCGGTGGTTGCGGCACATGATCGCCACCCCGTCGCCCTCGCCGAACGCCGTGGCCGGCCAACCCGCGGGCGAGGGCGTTGGTCTGAGCCTCGAGCTCGGCGAAGGTGAGCATGCCGCGCTCGTCGATGATCGCCGCCGCCGCCGGATACGAGCGGCCGCGCCCGAGATATCCCGCGGCCAGGGTCGGGCCCCAGCGGATGCAGCCCGAGCAGGGCCCGCAGCACCCGGTCGGGCCGCGCGGGACGGCAGCATGCCCGCCCGCGCGAAGGTGCCTGCGACATGGACACCGTCGGCGATTGCTCCGGGCATCGCCGGTATCCAATCATGCGGCCGCCGGAGCGTCCGGGCCGCCGTCGGACAGCCGCGAATCGCGCAATGGGACATGTGAGGGCGTGTCCGAGTGGTTTCTCGTCTACGGATTCGCCGACGTCACGATGAGCTCCTGGTCGGCGCCTACCCGCTCGATCTCTCCGACGTGCGAACGCTCGAGCGCCTCGGGGTGCGCCGCGTGCTCAACCTGGTCCAGGACAGCGAGTACGCCCCGGGCCAGCGTGAGGACGTGGCGTGCGCCCTGGAAGATGCCGGGATCGAGGAGACGCGGCTGGACCTCGAGGACTACGGGCAGCTGCCCGCCGCGGCCCTGGAGGCCGCTGTGCAGCAGGTCCTGGCCTGGCTGAGGGCGGGACAGCGCAGCTACGTCCATTGCCGGGCCGGCTGGCAGCGCTCGGCCGCTGTCGCCGCCGGGGTGGTGGCGATCCAGGACTCGGTTGACGTGGAGACCGCGCTCCGCCTGGTCCAGGCCCGCAAGCCCTCGGCCCGGCCCGCTTCCTCACCAGCGCGAGGACCTGCTGCGCTGGTGGGAGGCGCGGGGTCGGCGGGGCTAGTTGCCCGCGGCGGGGCTGGTTGCCCGGCGGGGTTGGTCGCCCCCGGCGGGGTTGGGTGGCCGCGGCGGGGCCACTCGGCCGCGCGCAGCCGCCGCGGGGCTATTCGGCCGCGCGCAGCCGCCGGGGGGCCACGGGCTCGGGCTCCGGGTCGGTCTCGATACCCAGCTCGAGCGTCAGCTCGCGGGCGTTGACGTTTCGGGCGCTGGTCGTGACCGGGCTCGAGCTCGGGCAGCTCCCGCCCTTCGGCCACCGCGCCGTGGTCGGCGAAGCGGCGGGCCGCGGGCAGCACGCGGGCCTCGTAGGAGCCGACGGTCTCGTTGTAGGCCCGCACCGTGCTGTTGAGCCGCGCCCCCAGGGTGGCGATCAGGCTTGACAGCTTGACCAGCCGTCCGTGCAGCTCCCGCCCGAGGTCCGAGATGGCCTGGGCCGACTCGGCCACGCGCTCCTGCTGCCAGCCGTAGGCCACGGCATGGAGCATGGCCAGCAGCGTGGTCGGGGTGGCGATCAGCACCCGGCGGGCCATCGCGTCCTCGATCAGCGCCGGGTCGGCCTCCAGTGCGGCGCCGTAGAGATGCTCGCCGGGGAGGAACATGACCACGAAGTCGGGCGCGGACTCGAGCCCGGCCCAGTAGGCCTTCTCGGCCAGCGACTTGACGTGCTTGCGCAGCAGCCGGGCATGATCGCGCAGGTGCTGCTCGCGCTCGGCCTCGTCGCGGGCCTGGTAGGCATCGAGAACCCCCTGCAGAGGCGCCTTGGCATCGACCACCACCTGCTTGCCGCCGGGCAGACGGACCACCAGATCCGGCCGGATCGTGCTCTCGCCGTCGGTGACCGAGGACTGCTCGGAGAAATCGCAGTGTTTGACCATCCCGGCCAGCTCGACGACGTTGCGCAGCTGCATCTGGCCCCACTGGCCACGCGCGTTGGGCTTGCGCAGCGCGGTGACCAGCGCGCCGGTCTCACTGCGCAGACGCTCCCCCGTCTCATTCAGGGTCCGGAGCTGGGCCTCGAGCCGTCCGCGCGACTCGCGACGCTCCTGGTCGAGGGCCAGGAGCTGGCTGTCCACCCGGCCGAGCTGCTCCTTGATCGGCGCGACCAGTTTCTCCACCGCCGCCTGGCGCTTCTCGAGATCGCCACTGGCCTGAGTCTGCGCGGCCTGGAGCTGGGCGCGGGAGAGCTCGGCCAGCTGGGAGATCGAGGACTGGAGCGCCTCCGCGCTCAGCGCCTTGAACGACGCCGAGAGACGCTCCTGGGCGTCGTTGACCGTGGCCAGCCGCTCCTCGGCCCGCAGGCGCTCATGCTCGAGCTCGGCCTGGGCCCGGGTCAGGGCACGGTCGAGCTCGGCCGCGCGCTGGGTCTCCAGCACCCCGGTCCGGAGCCGCGGGCGCAGCGCCAGGGCGACCACCGCAGCGCCGATTATCAGCCCAAGCAGGAGGAAGAGGGTGCTCATGGACCGTCAAGCGTTGCGCGCGGGCCGGACGGAAACGCCCGGCGGCCTGCATCTCAGCCGGTTGTAGCCTGCAGCCCCAGTGAGCGAGTCACCGATCCGCCGACGCGTGCTGATCCACGGCCGGGTACAGGGGGTGTTCTTCCGCAACTCGATCCGAGAGCGGGCCCGGGCCGCGGGGGTGTCGGGCCGGGCGCGCAACCGCGAGGACGGCGCCGTCGAGGTGATCCTGGAGGGAGCGCCGGCGGCCGTCGAGCGCCTCCTCACCTTCTGCCGGGAGGGTCCCGATCGGGCCCGGGTCGAGGACGTCACGGTCAGCGACGAGGAGCCGGAGGGGCTCGACAGCTTCGACGTGGACTGACGCGCTCGCGCCAACGCGAGCTAGCCCCGGACACCGGCGAGGCGGATTCCGGAGACGACTTCCGGAGACGCGCGCCCGAGCCTCCGTCTCTAAGTTGCGAATATGGCCACTTAGAGACGGAGGGTTACGGGTTGGGGCCGGGCAACGGCCGGGCCCGGGCAACGGTCGGGGCCAGGCAACCGCCGGGCCAGGCAACGGCCGGGGCCGGGCAATGGCCGGGGCCACACGGAGCCGCGCGGGACCGGAGGCCACGGTCGCCCGAGATGCGCCAGTGACCCGAGATGCGCCGAGGACCCGAGACCAGGGACCGAGACCAGGGACCGAGACCAGGGGGCCGGGCTCACACGGAGGCGCCGGAGACCCGGACGCGATTAGCGTCAGGCCCGGCTCAGGAGACTTCGGCCGGCTCGTCCTTGCCGGCCAGCCGGTCGCGCCCACGCTGGACGGCGGCGATGAACTTCGACAAATTGACTTCGAGCGTGTTGAGGATCTCGTCGGCGTAGTCCTCGGCGCCGAGGCGGATCTCGCGCTCCCGGGCGCGAGCGTCCTCGATGATGTCCTCGGCCGCCCGCTCGGCCTGCTTGGTGATCTCCTCGTCGGAGATCAGCCGCTCCTGGCGCTCGCGCGCCTCCTTGACGATCCGCTCGGCCTCGCGCTTGGCCTCGGCCAGCATCTCCTGGCGCTCCTTGACGATCCAGCGCGCCTGCTTGATCTCCTCAGGGATCGTGGCCCGCATCTGATCGAGGATGTCGTAGATCTCCTCCTTGTCGACGCGAACCTGGTCGGTTAGCGGGACCGGCTTGGCGTTGTGGACGAGATCGTCCAGCTTGTCGATGAGTACTAAGACATCCATTTCGCGACCTCTAGTTCGTTATCGGCCGAGCCGTTCCTTCAGGTGCCGCGCCACTTCATCCGGGACCAGATCATCGATGTCCCCGCCGAAGGTCGCGAGCTCCTTGACGCCGCTCGACCTGAGAAAACTGTACTTGGCCGACGCCATCAGGTAAACGGACTCGATTTCCGGGGCCTGACGACGGTTGAGCTGGTTCATCTCCAGCTCGTACTCGAAGTCGGAGATTGCGCGCAGTCCCTTGACCACCGCCATGGCTCCGCGCTCGCGGGCGAAGTCGACCAGCAGGTTGCCGAACGTCTCGATTTCGATGTTGGGGAGGTCGCGGGTAGCGTTGCGCACGAACCCGATCCGCTCCTCGGCTGAGAACAGCGTCCCGCCCTTGCGCCAGGGCAGGTTGACCACCGCGACGATGACGGTGTCATACATGGCCGAGGCACGCGAGATCACGTCGAGATGCCCGTAGGTCACGGGGTCAAAGGTGCCGGGGCAGATCGCGGTGCGGTTATCGGGAGTCATGGATGCGGATCAGGGTGTCGCCGTAGCGGCGCTCATCGCGCAGCGCGAGCCCGAGCTCCAGGGGCCGGCGGCGGTCTGACTCGGTGACGACGCGGCCCGTTGGGGCCAGCACCGGCACGAGAGAAGCCGTGAGCCCCGGGGACAGCGAGTCCGCGTGGCGGTATGGAGGATCGACGAACACGAGATCGTATTGACGCGCGTCGGTGCGTGCGCGGCCGAGAAAGGCGGTGGCACTCTGGCGCACGACCTCGGCCTCGATCCCGAGAGCGTCGAGGTTGCGATGAATCGCCCTCACCGCGGCCACCGAGGAGTCGACCAGGGTGGCCGATGCGGCTCCGCGCGACAGCGCCTCGATGGCCAGCGCGCCCGAGCCGGCGAACAGATCCAGGACCCGGCACCCATCCATTCCGGCCAGGATCGAGAACAGAGCCTCGCGCACCCGATCGGAGGTCGGCCGCGTCTCCCGGCCGCGCGGGGCCACGAGCTCGCGTCCCCCATACCGGCCGGCGATGACGCGCATGAGCGGAGCCGCTCAGGCCCGGATCGGCGCCCGGGCCTCCGCGCCGAACACACCGTCGAGAGCGTTGGCCAGCAGCGAGTGCTCCGGGGTCTCGAGGCCCGGATCCGCCTGATCGATCAGCTCGGCCCGGGCCCGGGCGCGCTCCAGCAGCTCGGCGTCGCGCGGGAGCTCGGCGACCTTGAACTGGGCCAGCCCGCTCTGGCGCGTGCCCACGAGCTCACCCTCGCCGCGCAGCTCGAGGTCGATCTCGGCCAGGCGGAAGCCGTCGGTGTGGGCGGCCAGTGCCTGCAGCCGGGGCGAGCCCTTGGCCCCGAAGAGCAGACACAGGGACGCGTGCTCGCCCCGCCCGATCCGCCCCCGCAGCTGGTGCAATTGGGAGATCCCGTAGCGCTCGGCGTCCTCGACCAGCATCACCGTGGCGTTGGGGACGTCGATCCCCACCTCGATGACCGACGTGGCCACGAGCACCTCGGCCGCCCCGGCGGCGAAGGCGGTCATCGCCTCGTGCTTCTCGGCCGGCCGGAGCTGCCCATGCATGAGCATGACGCGGAAGTCCTTCAGCTCCCCGATCGCGCAGGCGCTCGAATTCCGCCGTGGCCGCCCTGGCCTGGAGCAGCTCCGACTCGGTGACCAGCGGACAGACCACGAAGGCCTGCCGGCCGGCCCGGAGCTCCTCGCGGATCCGGTCGTAGGCCCGCGCGCGCTCGCGCTCGGTGGAGCAGACGAAGGTCTCGATCGGCTGGCGCCCGCGCGGGAGCTCGCGCAACTGGGTGAAGTCGAGGTCGCCGTAGCCGGCCAGGGCCAGCGTGCGCGGGATCGGCGTGGCGGTCATGTGGAGGACGTGAGGGGAAAGCCCCTCCGGAGCCTTGGCATCGAGCAGGGCTCGTTGCCGGACCCCGAAGCGATGCTGCTCATCGACGACGGCCACGGCCAGGTCGGCAAACCGGACCGGCGGCTCGATCAGCGCGTGGGTGCCGACGATCAGTGAGAGCTCTCCGGTGGCTAGCTTGGCCAGCAGATCGTTCCGGCGGCGCGCGGGGGTCGAGCCGGTGAGCAGGCCGATCGGCACCGCCTCCCCCGGCATCAGGGCCTGCACGGTGGCGAAGTGCTGCTCGGCCAGGGGCTCGGTCGGCGCCATCAGCGCCCCCTGATGACCGTGCTCGACGGCGCGGAGCAGCGCGTACAGGGCAACCACCGTCTTGCCCGAGCCGACCTCACCCATGAGCAGCCGCTGCATCGGGCGCGGACCGCCGAGATCCTCATCCAGGATGGCGATCGCCGTCTCCTGGTCGCCGGTCAACGCGAACGGCAGCATCGTCGAGAGCCACCGCGCCGTGAGCTCCCGTTCCCCGGCCAGGGCCACGGCGTGAGCGCCCCCGCGGCGCTGCCGGCGACGGCGCAGGAGAGCCAGCTGGATGAGCAGAAGCTCCTCGAAGGCCAGGCGCCGGCGCCCCAGGGCCTGCTCAGCATCTCCGGCGAAGTGCACCGCGGCCACGGCGCTACGGCGCTCGGGCAGCCGCTCGTTGGTCCGCAGCCGCGCGGGCAGTGGCTCACTGACATGCTCGAGGTCGCCGGCGTGAGCGCGGACCAGGGCGAGGATCTGAGTCGAGGACAGGCCCTCGGTGGCCGGATATTGGCCCGCCCAGCCCGCCGCGCCGGAGCCCCCGCCGGCTCCGCCGACCGCTTCGCTGGTCTCGGCGTGGCCCTGCACGCGGAATCGGTTGCGGGCCTCGAACTTCCCGTGCAGCACCAGCCGCGTCCCGGGCCGGTAGCGCCCCGCCAGCCACGGCTGGTTGAAGAAGGTGACCTTCATGACTCCCGTCCCGTCGGCCACCGTGGCCTCGACCAGCGGCCGCATGCCGCGCCGGCGCACCGGGCGCGAGGCGATGCTCCGCACCTCGACCACGACCGTGGCCACCTCCCCGGCAACCAGCTGGGCCACCGAGCGCGCCTCGCGGCGGTCACGGGGAAAGTGCTCGAGCAGCTCACCGACAGTGCGCAGGCCGAGCGCCTCGGCGGCCCGGGCCGACTTGGCTCCCTGGACCTCGAGGGTGCGGTCCAGACGCGAGGGCCGCGGGTAGCGGATCGGTGCCGCGGCGAGCTCCGACGCATCCAGCGGGCGGGACGAGGCGAAGGCGGTCGCGCTGGCCATCTTCACCGCGATGATGACCGGACCGCCGGTCGGCGCCGGCCTCGGTGCCGCGGCGAAGGCGCGAGCCCGGCCGGGACCACGACCGGTGCCGCGGCCGGAGCCACAACCCGAGCCGGAGCCGGGCCCTACTCAGCGGCGAGCAGCCACCAGTAGCTCGGCTGGCCGCCCGAGGACAGCTCGAACTCGATGTCACTGGCGGCCAGGGCGTGGACGGTCTGATCGTCCAGCGGGGCGTCCGCGCCGCGCAGGCAGGTGATCAGCTCGGCGTTCTCGGCCAGCTGGCTGAGCACATCCCGGAGCGTCTCGCGGGGCGCTCCCCAGGCCACCAGCTCCTCCTCGACGAAGCCGACGGCGTCACCGGCCCGGAAGCGTCCCTGGGCGTCGTCCCGGGCCGCCGGAGCCACCGCCCCCGTGCGCACGTGCGACAGGGTGGCCAGCATCGCCTCGGCGTTCTCGGCCGAGCTGCGCTGGGGGTCGAGGCTCACCGCGGCGGCCAGCCCGGCCTGCTGGGAGCGCGAGGGCACCACGATGACGGCCTTCTCCGAGAGCTCGGCGGCGCGCTCGGCGGCCATGATCACGTTCGGGCTGTTCGGCAGGACGACGACCTCCTCGGCATCTACGGCGTGGATCGAGGCGAGCAGGTCGTAGGTGGAGGGGTTCAACGTGGGGCCACCGTCGAGCACGCGCACGCCCAGGCTTCCGAACAGGCCGGTCATGCCCTCGCCGTTGACCACGGCCAGAGCGCCGCTCATCGCGCTCGGCGCTCGGTTCTCGAGGCGCTCGTCGCGCGCCTTGACCTGAACGCTCATGTCGGCCACGTCGAGGTGGGAGACGATGCCGTCCTGCGCGAACAGGGCCGTGGCCGCGTCCGGGTCGTCGGTGTGCACGTGGATCTTCAGCGTGGTCGCATCGCCGACCACGAGGACCGAGTCGCCGATCCGCTCCAGCGCGGTGAGGAACCGGCGCTGCTCGAGCCCCGAGCCGCTGACGGCGAAGTTGGTGCAGTACCGGTAGGTGCTCGAATCATGCTGGGGATGGGAGACCCGGGCCGCGGCGTGATGCTCGAGCGGGGGCGCCTCGCCTCCGCGCAGCGCGCCGACGATCCCGGCCAACAGGACGGTCAGCCCGTAGCCGCCGGCGTCCACCACCCCGGCATCGCGCAGGATCGGGAGCAGGTCGGGACCGCGCCGGACTGATTCCTGGCCGGCATCGAGCGCACACTCGATCACCCGGGCGATCACCTCGTCCTGCTCGAGGACTGTCGCGTCGGTACCGAGCCGCGCGCCCGCGGAGTGAGCCAGCTCGGAGGCGACGCGGTGGGCCATCTCGCGAACCACGGTCAGGATGGTGCCCTCGGCCGGCTCGCGCACCGAGCCGTAAGCCTGGTCGGCCGCTCGGGCCAGGGCGGCGCCGATCAGCACGGGATCGACCAGCTCCCCCGGTCGGCTGGCTAGCTCCTCGGCGGCGCCCCGGATCAGCTGGGAGAGGATCACGCCCGAGTTGCCCCGGGCCCCGAGCAGCGCGGCCCGAGCCACCGAGGCGACGATCTCATCGCGGCCGATCTCATCGATCGTGCGCCCCTCGAACGCCCCGGACAGGCGATCGAGCTCCTGCAGGACGGCCCGGAGGGTGAGGACCATGTTGTCGCCCGTGTCGCCGTCGGCGACCGGGAACACGTTCAGGTCATTGACCTCCTCGCGCCGGGCCTCGAGCGCGGCCAGGCCGGCCTCGACCACGGCGCGGAAACGGACGATGCTCGGATCGGACACCCCGGAGTGCTCGCCGGGGCGGGCGGGGACTCCCAGCTCGGGGTCCCCCATCAGTGGGCCTCCCCGGAGCCCACTACCGGGCTTTGACGATCTTGCCGGCCTTGAGACAGCGCGTGCAGACGTAGACGCGACGGGGCGTTCCACCGTCATCGATACGCACCCGCTGCAAGTTGGGATCGAAGCGGCGCCTGGTGGCCACCATGGAGTGGCTTCGGTTGTTGCCGAAGGATGGGCCCTTGGCGCATACGTGACAGGTCTTGGGCATCGCGGGCGAGTATAGACACGCTGCCCACTACCATCAGGCCACGGTTTGGCTTGCCCATCATCTCCAGCGGGTACAGAAGCACCCCAATGAGCAGTAGCGCCCGGACCTCCGTCCAGCCCGCCTTCGGGCTGAAGCTTCCCGAGCGCTATCGGGTCAAACGTCATGTCGCCACGGGCGGGATGGCCTCGGTCTGGTGCGCCGAGGATCGGGTGCTCGGCCGCTCGGTGGCGATCAAGGTGCTCTCGGACCGCTTCGCCCATGACGACGACGCCGTGCGGCGCTTCATGCGCGAGGCGCGCGCGGCGGCGCGGGTCGCCAATCATCCCCACGTGGTCACGATCTACGACGTCGGCGATATCGAGCCCGAGGGCAATGAGCCCTCTCCGCGCGCGTTCATCGTGATGGAGTTTCTCTCCGGGGGCACCGTGGCCGACGCGCTGCGCTGCGGTTCGGTCGGGCCCGGGGAGGCTCAACGCTGGGTCGGCGAGGCCGCCTCGGCACTCGACCACGCCCACGAGCGCGGCATCGTCCACCGGGACATCAAGCCGGCCAACTTCCTGCTCGACCCCAACCGCGGCCTGCATGTGGCCGACTTCGGCATCGCCCGTCTGCAGAGCGAGGACACGATCACCAGCACCGGGCAGCTGTTCGGGACCGCCGCATATCTGGCCCCCGAGCAGGCCCTGGGCAAGGAGGCCACCGGGGCCAGCGATCGGTATGCGCTGGCCGTGGCCGCGTTCGAGCTCCTGACCGGCGGCCGGCCCTTCACCGCCACGCACTTCGCCGCCCAGGCCCGGCAGCACATCGAGGATGCACCGCCCCTGGCCAGCGAACGCGCACCGGCGCTGCCGGCGGCCGTCGACGCGGTTCTGGCCCGCGGGATGGCCAAGGACCCCGAGGCCCGCTATCCGACGGCGCACGAGTTCACCGAGGATCTCGACTCCGCGCTGTCAGCTCCCCCGACCGCGGCCACCGAGGCGCTCACGGCCCGAACCGTGCCTCTGGCTCCTCGGCGCCGGACCCCGCCGGCCACCGTGCGGAGCATTCCCGCCGCCCAGGCCACTCAGGTCGCTCAGGCCGCCCCGGCCCGCAGCGGCCGCGCGGTCGCCCTGACCGCGCTGGCCGTCGTGGTGCTGGGGGTGATCGCCCTGCTCACGCAGCTGAGCAGCGGCGGGACTCCGGCGCGGAGCGCCTCGCACCGGGGCGCCGCGGTGGCCACGACGCGCAACAAGCCGCGGCATCACGCGGCCGCCGGCAAATCCGCGTCGTCCTCATCCAGCTCGACCACGCCGGCGGCGTCGAGCTCGAGCACCCCGGCCGGGACCCCCGCGGGCGCCGCCAACGGCGCCGGCGCCGTGAGCGGCGCCACGGCGCTCGAGGCCCAGGGCCACCAGCAGCTCGTCGACGGCAACTACGCGACGGCGATCGACACGCTCCGCCGGGCGCTGAGCGCCGCCTCGCCGGGCAGCGACACCTACGCCTACGCGCTCTATGACCTCGGGGACGCGCTGCTGAAGTCGGGCAACGCCGCCGCCGCCATCCCGATCCTCCAGCAGCGGTTGAAGATCCCCAACCAGACGGCGATCGTTCAGGCGACACTCAACCAGGCCCTGCAGGCCGCCGGGCAGGCGCCGTCGCAGTCCTCACCGGGCTCCGGCCCCGCGAACGGGCCGCCGGGCCATCAGCCCGGACACGGGCACGGCCATGGGAACGGGCACGACTGAGCTCGGCCGGCGCGCTCAGGCGGCGGCAAACCCCGCCGGACCCTTGCGGCCCGCCAGCTCGTCGCGCACCCCCAGGGAGGCCAGCACGGCCTCGGCGGCGTGCCGCCCGGTGTCGCGCTTCTCCCCCCCGCTGACCCGAGCCAGCGCCTGCTCCATCGTGTCGACGGTCAGCACGCCGAATCCACACGGGACGCCGGACGCCAGCTGCACGCTGGAGATCCCCTCGGCGGCGGCGGCGCACACGTAGTCGTAGTGGTCGGTCTCACCGCGGATCACCGCCCCCAGGCAGACGATCGCGTCATAGCGGCCTGACTGGGCGGCATAGCGGGCGATCAGCGGCAGCTCAAAGGCCCCGGGCACGGCGAACCGGTCGACCTCCTCGATCCCGTCCTCGGCCAGACGGGCGCGGGCCCCCGCCTCGAGCTTCTCGGCCAGCTCGGCGTAGAACGTGGCCACGCACAGGGCCACGCGGCGCTCAGCGGCCATCGCCGTCGTCCGGACTGGCGTCCGCCTCCTGCTCCTCGTGGATCATCTGCTCGTCCAGGGGCAGCCCCTGATGGTGCAGCGTGTGGCCCATGCGGTCGCGCTTGGCCCGCAGGTAGGCCTCGTTGTGCGGGTTGGGGGCGTGCTGGATCGGTACCTGGTCGGTAACCGAGAGCCCGTAGCCGGCCAGGCCGGAGATCTTCTTGGGGTTGTTGGTGAGGATGCGAATGCTGCTCAACCCCAGGTCGACCAGGATCTGGGCCCCGATCCCGTAGTCGCGCAGGTCGGCCGGGAGGCCGAGGCGGAGGTTGGCGTCGACCGTGTCCAGGCCCTCCTCCTGGAGCTTGTAGGCCCGCAGCTTGTTGAGCAGGCCGATGCCGCGTCCCTCCTGGGACAAATACAGCAGTACCCCGCGGCCCTCGCGCTCGATCATGGCCAGCGCGGACTCGAGTTGCTCCCCGCAGTCGCAGCGCAGGCTGTGGAAGACGTCCCCGGTCAGGCACTCGGAGTGCACCCGGACGAGCACGTCGGAAGCGCCCTCAACGTCGCCCTTGACCAGGGCCACGTGGTGCTTGTTGTCGATCAGGGAGCGATAGCCGACGGCGACGAACTCCCCGAACGCGGTGGGCAGACCGGTGTCCACGACACGCTCGACCAGCTTCTCATGGCGACGGCGGTAGGCCACCAGGTCGGCCACCGTGATCATCTTCAGCCCGTGGCGCTCGCAGTACGGGACGAGGTTGGGGACGCGGGCCATGCTCCCGTCGTCATTCATGATCTCGCAGATCACCCCGGCCGGGTTCAATCCGGCCAGGCGGGCCAGGTCCACGGCCGCCTCGGTCTGGCCGACCCGCTCGAGCACGCCCCCGACCCGGGCCTTGAGCGGGAACACGTGACCCGGCTGGACGAGCTCGCGCGGGCTCGTCTCGGGATCGATGGCCACCTGGATGGTGCGCGCGCGGTCGGCGGCCGAGATGCCGGTGCTGACCCCCGAGCGGGCCTCGATCGACACCGTGAAGGCGGTCTCGAAGGCCGACTCGTTCTTGGCCGCCATCAGGTCGAGCCCGAGCTCGTCGCAGCGTGCCGGGCTGAGGGCCAGGCAGATCAGGCCGCGCCCCTCCTTGGCCATGAAGTTGATCGCCTCGGGGGTGACGAACTGGGCCGCCATGGTCAGGTCGCCCTCGTTCTCCCGCGTCTCGTCATCGCAGACGACGACCATCCGGCCCTGGCGGACGTCCTCGATCGCCTCCTCGATGGAGGCGAAGGTCCGCGTGACGCTCATCGCCCGGCCGCCATGAGCTTCTCGACGTATTTGGCCAACACGTCCACCTCCAGGTTGACTCGGGTGCCTACGCGCGTAGAACCGAGATTGGTTCGCTCGAGTGTCTCGGGGATCAGAGAAACGGTAAAGGATTCCTCGTCGCACTCGGCCACGGTCAGGGAGACACCGTCGACGGCAACCGAGCCCTTGGCCACCACGTAGCGCAGCAGCTCCGGCGGCGCGGAGATCCGGACCCGCCGGGAGAAGCCGTCATCGATCAGCTCAGCCACCGAGCCCATTCCGTCGACATGACCCTGGACGACGTGGCCCCCAAGACGGTCTGAGGCCCTCAGCGGAAGCTCGAGGTTGACCACGGCACCGTCCTGCGCCTCGCGCAGCGAGCTGCGCTGAAGCGTCTCGTTGACCACCTCGGCCGTGAACGCGCCCGCGGCCACGGCGACCGCGGTCAGACAGACGCCGTTGACCGCGACGGAGTCACCGTGGGCCAGCGAGGGCGCCAGCGCGGTGGACACGGTCAGCCGGACGCCGTCGTCCGAGCGCTCGGCCGCCGCGACGGTGCCCAGATCCTGCACGAGCCCGGTGAACATCCTCACCACTCCCGGATTCGAGCCGAGATCAGCAGATCCTCACCAACGCGCTCGCAGCCCAGCCGGCTGGCCCGCACCGCATCGGCGATCAGCTCCGAGCCCTCGCCCTCGAGCGGATCGCGGGCCGTGCGGCCGCCCAGGACGAGCGGGGCCAGGAACAGGCGGATCTCATCGATCTCCCCCGCGTCCAGGAACGCGCCGGCCAGGTGCGGGCCGCCCTCGAGCAGGATCGACCCGACCCCGGCAGCGCCGAGCTGGTCGAGCCCCGAGCACACGCGGGCGGGCTCGTTCTCGCCCGTGGCCACGATCACCTCGGCCCCGTGGGTCTCAAGGGCGTCGGTGGCGCTGCGCGGCGCGGCCCGGGAGACGATCACAGTCAGCGGCACCCGGCTGGCCTCGCGGACCAGCTGCGCGGACAGCGGCAGCCGGCCCAGGGAGTCGAAAACGACGCGTCGCGGCTGACGCAGGACGCCCTCCACGCGCGCGGTGAGACGGGGATCGTCGGTGAGGGCGGTGCCGACGCCCACGGCCACCGCATCGCACTCGGCCCGCCAATGGTGAGCGCGGCGCCGGCTCTCCTCGCCGGAGATCCACTTCGAGTCGCCGCTGCGCGTGGCCACCTTTCCGTCCAGGGTCATGGCCGACTTGAACAGGACCCAGGGCCGGCCGGTGCGCGCGTGCTTGCGAAACGGCTGGTTGAGCAGGCGGGCCCGATAGGACAGCTCCCCGTCGGCCAGGATGACCTCGACGCCGTCATCCCGGAGGATCCCCAGGCCACGGCCGCTGGCGTGAGCGCTGGGGTCGTCGGAGGCGACCACCACGCGGCCGATGCCGGCGGCGCGGATGGCATCGGTGCAGGGCGGAGTGAGTCCGTGGTGGCAGCAGGGCTCGAGCGAGATGTACAAGGTGGCGCCGGCCAGATCACAGCCGGCGGCGGCACCGAGCGCCTCGACCTCGGCGTGGGGCGAGCCGGCGGCCCGGTGGAACCCCTCCCCGATCACCCCGTCGCCGTTGGCGATGACTGCGCCGACCAGCGGGTTGGGACTCACGGCTCCGCGTCCCTGCTCGGCCAGCTCAATGGCCCGGAGCAGATGGCGCCGGTCGTGATCGAGAACGGTGGGGCTCGCGGTGCTCATCGCTGCCTAGCAGGATAGGCCTCCTCAAGTCTTGCCCGGCGGGAAAGGCCGGGCCCCGCATTCACCTCCCTGGAGGTGATAGACGCTGATCTCGGGCCCGGGCCGGTCGTACTGGCCGGGGTAGTAGTCGATCGACCAGTCGAAGCTGAACGGCACGGCATGGTGGCCCCCGCCGAACGGGCTCACGTGGTACACGAGCCGCGCCCGGTTGGCCAGCTCGGCGTAGTAGGCGATCGCCCGGGGGGCGAGCCGCGGCTGGGCGAAGGAGCGCCCGGCCTGGAGCGAGCCGATGAGGACCCAGCAGTAGCCGCTCGAGACGTATTCATCGAGCAGCTCGGGGCGCAGGGTGCGCTCGTACTCATCCACCAGCACGTAGCGCCGCTGGCCCGCGGGCAGGAGCTGGCCGCCGGGCGACACATCGGTCTCCCAGGTGGGAAAGCGACGCCAGCGCGCGCCGCCGGCCGTGTAGGGCAGAGCGCGCCCGATGTCGGTGGCCCAGTTGTCCGCGACCACGGGCTCGATCACCACCTTGGCCCCGGCGGGGATGTGGCTGACCATCCAGGACCGAGCCAGGTTCCGGGTGTCAGGCCGGGAGAGCACGGCGTCGTTGTGGATCACCGTGGCCAGGCCCTGGCCCAGGGCCAGGACACTGACCAGGGCCCCGGCCGCCGGGAGCGGCAGCCGGCCGCTGCGTCCGAGCCAGCGCGCCGCCTCGATGAGCCCGTAGGCGCCGAGCAGGGCCACGATGGGGAAGATCGGCATCAGCCAGCGTCCGAAGAAGCGCTGCTGGTCGCCCATGAAGAGGAGGAAGGCGATCGGCGCCGGCAGCAGGACCAGGGCCATGGTCAGGCGGCGCCGGATGAGGAGCAGGACCGCGCCGCCGAGCGCGGCCAGCGAGGGGACCCAGCCCAGCCCCCAGGTGAAGGTCCACAGGTAGTAGGCGGTCCCGCTGGCCGGGGTCAACCCGAGCTTGCCCGGGTCGGACCCGCCGGCCAGCGATTGCTGGGTGGCCACGCCGGCCTGAAAGGCCGAGAAGTCGAGCAGCGCGAACGGGTTGGCGAGCACGAACGCGGCCACCGCGGCGACCAGGGCCACGGCAGTCCGCCGGGCCGCGGTCACAGCGGCACCCTGGAGGCCGTCGGCACAGGCCGCGCCGAGCAAACAGACGAGGGTTATCCCGCCCGTGTACTTGGTCGCCGCGGCCAGTCCGATGCCGACGCCGGAGATCACGTAGTCGCGGCGCCAGCCGCGGCGCAGCACCCCGGCGATCCCGTACAGGGAGAGGGCCACCGGAGCCAGCGTGGGCACGTCGTTGAGGGCCAGGTGGCTGTAGAAGATGGGCAGGTAGGCGACGGCGAAGATGGCCGCCCCGAGGACCGCGATGGTGCGCCCGAAGAGCCGTTCCCCGGCCAGGTAGGTCAGCCCGACGGCCAGCGTCCCCAGCCCGGCGGCGGTGACCCGGGCGAGCACGAACACCGAGGTGGGATCCGACGTGAAGGCGCGGGAGACCGCATCGCCGCTGCCGTACCACAGCTCGAAGACGATGTGGAGCAGGTAGGAGTAGGCCGGCGGGTTGAGAAAGTACTGGGGGTTCCAGTCATGGGAGAAGAAGGCGATCGCGCGAGGGACGAAATGGGTTGCCTCATCGACGTTGTAGCTGTAGGGCAGCCCCTGCTTGACCCCCCACAGGCGCAGCAGGAGGGTGACGGCCAGGATCATGCCGAGCGCCGGCCGCTGCCAGTCGCGGGCCAGGGCCGCGCTCCGGCGGACCAGGGCCAGACGGCGCCCGGGCAGGGTCGAGCCGGGCGCCGGGCGGCCCGGAGACAGCGTCGCCGCGTCCATGATCGTCCTCGAGTATCCCGCTACCGTGTGAAAGCAAAGCGCGCGCCCACAAGGGGTTCGGCGACAGCGCCCTGAGGCCATGAAGCTCATCATCCAGATTCCCTGTTTCAACGAGGAAGAGCAGCTGCCGGTCACGCTCAGTCGTCTGCCCCGCGCGATCGAGGGCTTCGACGTCGTGGAATGGCTGGTCATCGACGACGGCTCGACCGACCGGACGATCGAGACCGCCCGCGCCCACGGCGTTGACCACGTCGTGCGGCTGACCAACAACAAGGGACTGGCAGCGGCGTTCCAGGCCGGACTGGACGCGGGTCTGAAGCTGGGCGCCGACGTGATCGTCAACACCGACGCCGACAACCAGTACGAGGGCGAGGATGTGCCCAAGCTGGTGGCCCCGATCCTCCGCGGTGAGGCCGACATGGTGATCGGCGACCGGGGTGTGGCCCGCAACGAGAACTTCTCCCCGGTCAAACGGGCGCTGCAGCGCTTGGGCTCGTGGGTCGTGCGCCAGGCCTCATCGACCGAGATTCCCGACACCACCTCCGGCTTCCGAGCCTACAACCGGGAGGCCGCCCTGCAGATGCAGGCCGTCTCGAAGTTCACCTACACGCTGGAGACGATCATCCAGGCCGGCAAGCTGCTGGTCGCCGTCGACCACGTCCCGATCAGAACCAACCCCAAGACGCGCGAGTCGCGGCTGTTCCCGTCCATGGCCAGCTACATCCGCCGCAACGGACTGTCCATCTTCCGGATCTACTCCCAGTACCAGCCGCTGAAGGTGTTCTGGGGCGGGGCGCTCGTGATGGGGATCCCGGCGCTGGCCATCTTCATCCGCTTCGTGATCCTGTTCATCGGCCACCCGGGTGGCGCCCGGGGTCACATCCAGTCGCTGATCGCCGGCGCGGTGCTGTTCATCGCCGCGATGCTGCTCGGCGCGCTCGGAGTGATCGGGGACCTGCTCGACGCTCAGCGCACCCTGTCGCAGCGCACGTTCGAGCGGGTGCGCCGGATCGAGCTCCAGCTCGGCGTGGAACCCTCCCACTACGAGCCCGGAGGCGCGCCGCCGACCGCGGGATCGGGCGGCCCGGGCGAGTCGAAATCCGGTGACGCCTCGGACCGCGAGGCGCTCGGGGTATGAGCTCCGCGCCCGCCGCGGACATCCCCACGGGCAACACCTTCGACAAGTACGGCTCGGGCAACCCGGTCGTCCGCCGGCTGATGTCCGGCTTCGAGCGCACGCTCGAGGAGCTGCTCCAGCGGGCCTCCCCCACCTCGGTGCTCGACGTCGGCTGCGGCGAAGGGGTGCTAAGCCAGCAGTGGGCGCGCCGGCTCGAACCCGGGCGCGTGGTCGGGGTCGACCTCCAGGATCCGAAGCTCGAGGCCGAGTGGGCCGCGCGCCGGGCCGGCAATCTCGAGTTCGCGGCCATGCGCGCCGAGGAGCTGGCCTTCGCCGAGAACGAGTTTGATCTCGTCGCCGCCACCGAGGTCCTCGAGCACGTCCCGAACCCCGAGCGCGTGCTGAGCGAGATGAGCCGGGTGTCCCGAGGTCATCTGCTCGTGTCCGTGCCTCATGAGCCGCTGTGGCGCGTGCTCAACGTGGCCCGGGGCGCCTACCTGCGTGAGCTCGGCAACACTCCCGGCCACCTGAATCACTGGAGCCGGCGCGGCTTCGTCGCGCTCCTCTCCGCCTATGGCGAGCCGGTAGAGATCCGCTCCCCGTTTCCGTGGACGATGCTGCTCGTCCGGGTGCCCTGATGGCCTCGACCACCCGTCGGCCGCCGCCGGCCGAGCCCGGAGGCGTCGGCCCCGAGCCGGGGGCCGCGGGCCCCGAGCCGACCTCGTTCGCGTCCGGGGCTCGGGTGCTGTCGATCGGGATCGCCTCGACCGGGATCTTCACCTTCGCCTATCTGGCCGTGGCCAGCCACGTCCTCGACCGCTCCTCCTACAGCCGCCTGTCGCTGTGCTGGGCGATCATGTTCGTGATCCTGTCGGTGATCTACCGGCCGATCGAGCAGTTGCTCTCGCGCACGATCGCCGACCGGCGGGCCCGGGGTCACGGTGCCCACAGCCTGCGGGTGCCGGCGGCGATCCAGTTCGGGTTCGCCGCCGTTTTCCTGATCGCCGCGCTGGCCCTGCGCCATCAGATCGAGCAGGGCATGTTCGACGGCTCGGGCGCCCTGTACTGGATCCTGGTCATCGGCGTGCTGGCCTACGCGGCCAGTTATTTCGCCCGGGGCTGGCTGGCCGGCCACCAGCGCTTCGCCCTCTACGGGGCGCTGGTCTTCCTGGAGTCGACCTCGCGCTTCCTGTTCGCGCTGGCCGTAGCCGTGGGCATCGGGTCGGGACAGGGCGCGGTCGGTCTGGGCATGGCCGTGGCTCCGTTCGCGTCGCTGTGCGTGATCCCGTTCGCCTTCGCCCACCTGCGGGTCTCGACCCCGGCCGCCCCGGCCGGAGTGCCGGTCGCCGACGCCGCGGGCGAGGGTCCCGTCCAGGCTCAGCTCGAGGAGGCCAACACGAATCTGTCTCTACGCCACGGGGCCGGATTCGCGGCCGCGGTGGTCGGGATCATGCTCTCCGAGCAGGCGCTGATGAACGCCGGGGTGCTGATCGTGGCCGCGGGCGCGGGCGGCGGATCGCTGACCGGCGGGCTGACCGGGTTCGTGTTCAACGTGATGCTGATCGTGCGCGCGCCGCTGCAGCTCTTCCAGGCCATCCAGACCTCGATCCTCCCCCACCTCGCCGGGCTCGAGGCGCGCGAGAACGCCGACGAGTTCCACCGGGCGATCCGGATCACGATCCTGGCCATCGCCGCCTTCGGGCTGACCGTGGCGCTCGGCCTCCTGGTCATCGGCCCCCCCGTGATGACCGCGTTCCTGGGCAACAAGGGGTTCCAGTACGGCCGCTACGGACTGGCCCTGGTCGGGCTGGGAATGGGACTGCACCTGGTGTCGGGCACGCTCAACCAGGCCGCGCTGGCCCGGGGCCGCGCCCGCTGGGCGGCCGGCGCCTGGCTCTGCTCGGCGGCGCTGTTCGTGGCCTTCGTGGCGCTGCCCACCATCACCGCCGAGGTGACCCGAGTCGAGGTGGGCTATTTCGGCGCCACCGCGGTCCTGTGCGCCCTGCTGACGCTCGTCTATCGCCGCGGCTCGAGTGCTCCGGCCCTGACCCCGGCCGCCTCGGCGATCGCGGCATAGGCCGCGGCCGGGTCCTCGGCTCCGAACAGCGCCGAACCGGCGACCAACAGGTTGGCCCCCGCCTGCGCCACCGGGCCGGCGGTGTCATCGTTGATCCCACCGTCGACCTCGAGGGCCACGCCGTCGGGTAAACCCGCGCGGAGTCGCTTCAGCTTGCCCAGCGAGGCGGGGATGAACTCCTGCCCCCCCCAGCCGGGATTGACGCTCATGCACAGGGCCAGGTCGAGCATGTCCTCGGCCACCTCGTGCAGCATCGAGGCCGGCGTGCCGGGGCAGATCGCCGCCCCGGCGCAGCAGCCGGCCTCGCGGATCGCCCCCAGCACGTAGTGCAGATGGGCGGTGGCCTCGACATGGACGGTGATTGAGTCAGCGCCCGCGCTGGCCATGTCGGCGACCTGCCGCTCGGGGCGCTCGATCATCATGTGCACGTCGACGATCCCGCCCGCGTCGTGCACGAGGTCGGCGACGGCGGCCACGGCCACCGGTCCGAAGGTGATCGGGGGCACGAAATGCCCGTCCATGACATCGACGTGGATGACGCGGGCGCCGGCGCTGAGGATCGTCTCGACCTGGGCGCCGAGGCGGGAGAAGTCGGCCGACAGGATGGAGGGGGCCACCTGCACCGAACCCAGGATCGAGCGCCGGCGGGCCGCCGGGTCGGCCGCGGTCATCAGACCGCCCGCAGCATGCTGCCCTGGCAGTGGTTGCAGGCCACGATGGCCGTGCTCGACATCCGCACGATGGTCGAGTGCTCCCCACAGTTCGGGCACACCGAAACGAGCTCGAAGCGCTGCAGGCAGTAGACGCACCGGTATCGCCCGGGCACCGTGGTCGGGCGCAGCCAGGGCTCCCCGCAGTGCGGGCACTCGGGCCCCAGCTTGGGCTCTGGTGCAGGACCGCTCACCACTGAAAGGCTACCGTCGCCCTCCCCGGCTCGGCTCCCGTGGCCTATCCGGCGCGCCGGAGCCGGGCGATGAAGAACCCGTCGCTGCCGTCGCGGTGGGGCAGGGTCTGGACATACGGCCCGGCTTGCGCGCCGGGCGGGGCGGCCTCGATGGCCTCGGCGGTGAACTCGTCGTGCTCGGTCAGGAACGGCGCGAGGACCAACTCGCTCTCGGCCCGCGAGATCGTGCAGACCGAGTAGACGAGCGCTCCGCCGGGGGCGGTGGCCCCAGCGGCGGCCAGCAGGATGCGGGCCTGGAGCTCGGCCAGCGCGGCGATCCGCTCGGGGCTGGTCCGCCAGCGCAGATCGGGGCGCGACTGAAGCGTGCCCAGGCCGCTGCACGGCGGATCGACCAGCACGGCGTCGAACCGCTCGCCAGCAGGACGCGGGTCCGCGGCATCGGCGACCTGCACCCGGGCGCCGGTGACGTGCATGCGGGCGAGCGTCTCGGTCAGCCCCCGGGCCCGGCTCGGGTTCAGCTCCACGGCGACGATGCCCTCGCCGCCACCGGCCAGCGCCGCCAGCTGGGTGGCCTTGGCTCCCGGGGCGGCGCAGAGATCGAGCACGCGGTCTCCGGGGTTCGGGGCCAGGGCGCGGGCGGCCAGCATCGAGGCCCGCGACTGGGCCATCACCGCCCCCCGGCGCCACAGCTCGGATCCGTGTACGTCGAAGGGAGCCTCGAGGACGAGGGCCTCGGGCAGCTCGGCCACGGCGCGCGAGGGCACCGGCAACGCGGCCACGACCTCCTCGCGGGCGGCGATCAGCGTGTTGACCCGCAGCGCGGACTCGGCCGGCTGGTTGACCCGATCCAGCAGCTCTCGGGCCGCTTCCGGGCCGAGCTCGGCGAACCACAGCTCGGCCAGCCACGGCGGTACGGAGTGGAGCACCGCCGCCTCGGCGGGAGTCCGGTCAGACAGCTCGGCCAGGAGCTGGCGTCCCTCGCGCGTGGCCCGGCGCAGGACCGCGTTGACGAGACCGGCGCCGCGACCCGCGCCGGCGGCCTTGGCCAGCTCAACGCTCTCATGGACCGCCGCGTGCTCGGCCATGCCGTCCAGGAAGAGCAGCTGGTGCAGGCCGAGGCGCACGGCGGCCAGGACCGGCGCCTGGAGGCGGCGAACCGAGCGGTCCATGAGCTGCTCGGCCACGTAGTCGAGCGTGGCCCGGCGCTGCACCGTGCCGTAGGCCAGGGCCATGGCCAGGGCGCGCTCGCGCGGCTCGAGCCCGGCGGCCTCGGCGGTTAAGGCCCGGTCGGCGTAGGCGTCCTGCTCGAACACCCGTCGCACCACGGCAAAGGCGCAGGTCCGGGCCGAGGAAATCGCGACCGTCGGCGCCGGCGCTCGCCGGGCGGCGCTCATCGGGCTCGGCGTCCGCGCAGGAAGTCCGCCCCGGACATCGCCCTCCGGCCCGGCGGCTGCACGGTGAGCAGCTCGAGCGCCCCCGGAGTGCAGCCGAGCACCGGTGCCGGTTGAGAGAAATCGAGCTCGCCCGGGGCCGGGGCGGGGGCAGCCGGGTCGAGCCTGGCCGGGTCGAGGACGGCCGCGGCCCACACGCCGAGCCGCTCGGTACCGGGCAGGGTCACGTAGGCGCCGATGTGGGGACGCAGGGCGCGGATCACCCGGTCGAGCTCGACCGCGCTCTGCCCCGGGTCGAGCCGGCGGTCCTCGGCGGTCAGCTTCTCGGCGTAGGTAGCGCCAGCCTCATCCTGCTCGGCGCAGCCGGGCCGGCGATCGAGGACGTCGATGAGCAGCTCCGCGCCGATCGATTGGAGCCTCCCGGCCAGACTCTGGTAGTCGTCGTCCGAGCCGATCGGCGTGGCGCCCTGGGCGCACACCGGGCCGCTGTCCAGTCCGGCTCCGAGCCGCATGATCGACACCCCGGTCTCGGCGTCACCGGCCATGATCGCCCGCTCCACGGGGGCAGCGCCGCGCCAGCGCGGGAGCAGGGAGGGATGGACGTTGAGCAGCTCGTACTGAGACAACAACGGCTCCTTGATCAGCGCTCCGAAGGCGCACACGCAGACCGCATCGGGCGCCGCCGCGGCGATCCGGGCGCGGGCCGGCGCGTCGTTGACCGAAGCGGGCTGGTCGAGCTCGAGCTCGAGCTCACGGGCCACGTCGGCCACGGGGGGCGAGGCCAGCTTCCGGCCCCGGCCGCGCGGGCGATCGGGCCGGGTCACGACCAACGCGGGCCGGTGGGCCGAGGCGGCCAGCGCGCGCAGCACCGCGGCCGCGAACGCGGACGTGCCCAGGTAGACGGTGCGCAATTAGACCGGGAGGGCCTCGCGCAGCGCGCGCATGGCTTCCTTGCGCTGCTGGCGCGATACCCGATCGAGGACGAGGACGCCGTCGAGATGGTCCATCTCGTGCTGGATCACCCGCGCCTCGAGACCGGAGGCCTCAATCGTGATCGGATCGCCGTTCTCATCGTGGGCCTGGACGCGAACGTGGACCGGGCGCTCGACGTCCACGTGCACCGCGGGCAGGCTGAGGCAGCCCTCCTCGAGGATCTCCTCTTCCCGGCCGGCCCATTCGATCTCGGGGTTGACCAGCGCGGCCACCGGGGCCTGCTGGTGGACCCGGTAGACCAGCACCCGGTGCAGGATGCCGACCTGGTTGGCCGCCAGGCCGACGCCCAGGGCGTCAACCATCAGCTCGCCCATCCGCCGGACCTCATCGCGCAGCGCGTCATCGAAGCGCTCGACCGGGCGGGCCCGGGTCTTCAGGATCGGGTCGCCGAACTTGCGCACGTGGGCCAGGGCCTCCGTCCGCCGGGCGATGACCTCAGGGTCGAGCTCCTCCTCGTCCACGTCCTCGACGGCTTCGTCGAGAAGCTCGAGATCCTCCTGCTCGGGATGATCGGTAGCTGGATTGGCCACCGCACGAGTTTAGCTGTGGAGCACTCCGCGCTACTGCGGGTCGACGTCCACGCTGACCCGCGCCCCGTGGCGAGCCGCGGCCGGTCCGATCAGGTCCACGGCCCGGCCCACGGCGGCGATCGCCCCGCGGCGATCGCGGGCCTTTATGACCAGCTGGCTGCGGGCGCGTTCCCGGAGGCGGAACAGCGGCGCCGGCCCAAGGACCGACCCGTCCACGCCGGCCAGCCCGTCGGCGATCGCGGTAGCTGTCCGGTGAGCCAGGGGCTCCTCGGCGGCGGTGCAGACGACCCGGATCAGGGTGGCGTAGGGCGGGTAACGGAGCGCCTCGCGCCGGCGGAGCTCGTCGGCCAGGAAACCAGCGGAATCATGCCGGGTGGCGAAGGCGATCGGCCGGGCATCGGGAGCCAGGGTCTGCACGAGCACGCGGCCCCCCTCCGCGCCGCGGCCAGTACGGCCGGCCAGCTGGGTGACCAGGGCGAAGGTGCGCTCCTCGGCCCGGAAATCCGGAAAGCGCAGCGTCTGATCGGCGTCCACGACGATGCCCAGGGAGACGCCGGGGAAGTCGTGTCCCTTGGCCACCATCTGGGTCCCGACCAGCATCCCGGCCGGGGCCTGCTCGAAGCGGCGCAGGATCCCGGCCCGTTGCTCCAGGCCGCTGGCGTCCGCGTCGAGCCGGAAGACCGGAAAGCCCTCGCCGCCCAGCGCCGCTTGCAGCTCGTGCTCGATCCGCTCGGTTCCCGCCCCGTGGCGGGCCACCGAGACCGACCCGCAGGACGCGCAGCGATCCGGCACCCGCTCCCGGTGACCGCAGTGGTGGCAGGACACCTGACCGCTCGGGCTTGCGGTCCGCGCGGCATCGCTCGCACGCTCGCGCTCCGAATCCACGGACGGCGCCTGAGTCATCCGGCTCCGATGCAGGACCAGGGCCACGTCGCAGTTCGGGCACAGCCACACCCGGCCGCAGGCCCGGCAGGAGAGGAAGTTCGACCACCCGCGCCGGTTCAGCAGGAGGATCGCCTTGCCGCCCGAGCGGCGCAGGTCGGCCAGGGCCATGCGGGTCTCCGGGTGCAGGGGGTGATGGCGCCCGCGCATGTCGAGCACCTCGACCGTGGGCATTGGACGCCCGTCGATCCGGGCCGGTAGCGCCAGGCGCCGCGGCGCGAGCATGCTCTCCGGCCGCGGCGTGGCGCTGCCCCGGAGCACGACCGCGCCGGCCATGCGGGCACGCTCGGAGGCGACGCCGCGGGCGTCGTAGCGCGGGTCGCCCTCGTGCTTGTAGGAGCTCTCGTGCTCCTCGTCGATGATCACCAGCCCGAGGCCGGCCACGGGCGCGAACACCGCGGAGCGGGGACCCACGCAGACCCGCGCCTCGCCGCTGCGAAGCCGCCGCCATTCGTCCTGGCGCTCCCCCGTGCTGAGGGCCGAGTGCAGGACGGCCACGATGTCGCCGAAGCGAGCCTGGAAGCGCCACAGGACCTGGGGGGTGAGGGCGATCTCGGGCACGAGCACGACGGCCGAGCGGCCCGCGGCCAGCGCGGCGGCGACGGCCTGCAGATACACCTCGGTCTTGCCCGAGCCGGTCACGCCGTGGAGCAGGAACCCGTCGGTCGGCGGAGCGTCCTGTCCGATCGCGCGGAGAACGGGGGCGAGGGCGGCACGCTGATCGTCGGTGAGCGGCGGAGCGACGGCGCTAGCCGCCCCGACCGGGTGGCCGGCGGGACGCCGGGGGCGCTCGCGCAGGTCGAGCCCGACCAGGCCGCGGGCCTCGAGACGGCGCAGGGCGCCAGTGCCGAGCTCGGCGGCCACGGTCGGGCCGGCGTCACGCAGCCGGCTCAGGAGCCCGCGCTGGCCGTCAGTGAGCCGGACGGTGCTCTCGTTTAGGGTGCCGAGGCCCGACGCGGTGAGCTCGGCGACCAGGACCCGGCGCGGCCGGACCCCGTCGGTGAGGCCTGGGGGCAGCACCAGTCCGAGTGCCCGGGCCGGCGTCGAGCAGTACTCGGCCGCCATCCAGCCCGCGAGGACGACCAGGTCGCCCGGAATCGAGCCCGGCAGGACCTCGGTGGGCTCGGACAGCCGGTCGGGGGCCAACTCCGAGCTCTCGGCCATCCCCACCACCACCCCGAACGAGCTCCGGCCGCCGAAGGGCACGCGGAGGATCGATCCGACCCCGATCTCGGGGGTGGACGGGCCCGACGGGAGCCGGTAGTCGAAGGCCCCGCGGACCGCCCGGGTGCGGGTCAGCGGGACCACCTTGGCCACCGGCGGGCCATCGGGCCGGTTGGCTTCGGGACAGGCCGGGGCCATGGCCAGGGCCGGGGAGGTGCGACTGCTCACCGCAGCGAATCTAGTCCTCGATGTAGATGGGGCCGCCAGGGTCCTCTACGCTGGGGCCGTGTCCGCCGAGCCCGAAGTCGTCTTCTTCTCGGGCCATCCGTCGCGGCTGGCTCACCCCTTCCTCTACCTCCGCGCGCTGTTCCTCGCCCTGGTGGGCGGAATCGCCGCCGGCCTGGCCAGCGCATTCGCCGACGGCCGGGTCCAGCTGGGCTGGGTGGTCGCGGGCGTGCTCGGAGTGTTCGTGCTGTTCACGCTGCGCGGTGAGCTACGCCGGATCCGGGTCCGCTACGCGATCACCGACCGGGGGCTGCGGATCGAGACCGGCCTGGTGGCGCGGCGCCGCCGGCAGACGCGGCTCGAGTGGGTGCAGGAGGTGACGATGCACCAGTCGATGACCGAGCGCCTGCTCCGCGTCGGCACAGTCGTATTCATCACCGAGGACGAGTCCGAGCTCGAGTTCCTGTTTCACGGCGTGGCCGAGCCCCGTCGCCTGATGCGCACCGTGGGCAAGGCGCTGCCGGCGAGGATCCAGACGCCTGAGCGGCGGTCGCGGGCCCGGATGGGCGCGCGCATCTAGGGAAAGCGGAGGTTCAGCTCGACGGTGGACTCCCCGCTCGAGCGGGTTGTGCTCAATCCTGCGGTGCTGATCGCGGCCAGGTCGGGGGCCAGGCGGGTGAAGCCGCTGCCGCTGATCAGGTCGGTCCGCCGCCCCAGGGCGACCAGCTCGGGCAGGGCCATGTAGACCAGTGCGGTGAGCCGAGCCGGGTGGCCGGCCAGCACGCCGCGAAAGGCGGGGTCCTCGGCCAGCGTCCGGCTCCGCTGGGCGACCGCCGCGATGCCGCTGACGCTGGTCGAGATGACCACGAGGCCGTGGAACACCGCGTAGTCGAGCTCCAGCCCCCCGGTCAGGGCCAGCTGGTGATCGCTCACGCCGGCCACCGTGCGATCGTTGAACTCGGGCACGTTGCCGGGGCCGGCGCTCGGGGGCTGAAACAGCTGGGACAGCGGGATTTCGAGATCGGCCAGCTGCGTCCGGGCCTGGGCCTCATTCCGGGCGCGGGCCACGATGACCAGGGTCGGCGACGTGCGCGCCGGGAACGATCGCCACGGCGGTCTCGCCCGAGAACAGCGAGGTGACGGCGTGCACGGTGACTCCCTCGGCGCCGAGGGCCGCGCCGAGGCGCGAGAGCAGCTGGCCGGTGCCCGCGGCGATTCCCCCCGTGGCTCCGGCACTGAGCAGCGCCGGCGCCGCGCGGTCGAGCCCATGCACGTCGAGCATCATCAGCGAGCCCGCGGGCAACACGTTCTGGAGCGTCGGGGTGAAGGTGCGCTGCCCCGCGCCGAAGCGCTGGAGCGTCGCGTCAAGCGCTGAGTGGATCAGCACGCGCGCCCCTCCGGACGTCGGGTCGACACCGAGGGCCACGCCTTGGAGCGCCGGCTGGTAGAGCAGGTCGCCCAGCGCCCCGACCAACCCGCCCCGGGGCGAGAGCAGCCGCCGCACGCCGGCCAGCGACGCGTAGGCGCTCAGCACCCGGCGGGCCGGCTCGGGGGCCATCGCGCGCTGGTAGGTCGCCGACGATGCCAGTGACGGTTCGACGCCGGCGGCCACGTCGATGGCCGCCCGGACGCTGGCGTCCTGGCCGACGACCAGATAATGCGAGACCAGGGCCAGCTCGCTCCCCGAGCTGTAGGCGTAGAGCCTCACCCCCCGGTCGGCCCCGCTCGCCACGGCGCCCTCCCCGCGGATGAAGGCCAGCGCGCGGGCCCGGTCGCGGACGTCGAGGATGATCAGCGATCCGGCCGTCGAGGTCGTGGTGTTGAGCAGGGCCAGCGCGGCCTCGCCGCCGGCCCAGGGCAGGACCTGGGTGGCCAGGTCGACCGAGCGTCCACCGGACAGGACGGCGCCGACCCGGGCGCCGATGCTCGCGCTCAGATGCCCGAAGTCGGGAAACCGGCCGGCCAGGCTCAGCGCCTCGCCCACCGCGCTGCGACGCTGATCCAGGGAAACGTCGACGAACCCGAGCGCATCGGCCGGAACGACCCGCGCCGCGCCCTGGGGAGATCCGCTGGCCGTGGCCAGCGCGATGATGGCGGCGACCAGGGCGACGAGCACGGCGGCCGGGACCAGCAGCCGGAGACGGCGAGCGCGGCGGTCCGGCCGGGCCCGGCGGTCCGAACGGGCCCGGCGGCCCCGCTCCCGCGGGGCCTTGGGGCGCGGGCCTGCGGCGCCCGGTTCCGGGCCGGCCAGGGTTTCGCTCACGGAACCGAATTAATCACGCCGCCGCCCCTCGGGCGCCGGTCGGCCGGCGCTCATTGCGAGCCACGAAGTCGATGATCGCCGGCACCCCCTCGAGCCGGTAGCGCTCGCGCAGGCGGTTCTCGAGGAAGTAGGCGTAGTCCCGGGTCACCCGGGCGCGGGAGTTGACCTGGATCGAGAACCGGGGCGGTCGCTCCCCGGTCTGGGTCATGTAGAGCAGGCGTAGGCGATGGCCCGACCCGGCGCCGCGGCCGCCGGCTCCGACCGGAGGCTGGCGCGCGGCCACCACCTCGGAGAGAAAGCGGTTCAGCTGAGGAGTGGGGATCCGGGTCCGGCTGCGGTCGGCCAGCGCCATCGCCTCGACCAGGAGGCGCTCCACGTGCCGTCCGGTCTTGGCGCTGGCGGTGAGCAGGCGCGGCCGCAGGCGGAGCTTCGAGTGGGCCCGGGCGCGTTCGTGGACCAGATCCACTTCCTCGGCCAGATCCCACTTGTTGAGGACCAGCGCGGTGGCACAGCCGCTCTTCATGGCCAGCTCGGCGATCCGCACGTCCTGGCTGGTCACGCCGTCGGTGGCGTCGCACACGACGAGGGCCACGTCGGCGCGCTCGGCCGCGCGGCGGGAGCGCAGCGCGGTGTAGTACTCGACCGAGTCTCCGACCTTGGCCTGGCGGCGGATCCCGGCGGTGTCGATCAGGATCAGGTCGCGCTCGTGGTAGCGGATCGGCAGATCGATGGCGTCGCGCGTGGTTCCGGCCTCGGGCGAGACGATAACTCGCTGACCACCGGCTGCGCCGTCGGTGCCCCCAGCGAAGCGGTTGACCAGCGAGGACTTGCCCACGTTGGGCCGCCCGATCAGCGCCAGGCGGACGGTGTCCTCATCGCTCTCCGGCACCTCGTCGGCGGGGACCAGTGCCGCCAGGCGGTCGAGCAGGTCCCCGGTGCCGAGTCCCTGCGCGGCGGAGACGGGGATCGGATCGCCCAGCCCGAGGCCGTAGAACTCGGCCGCCAGCGGCAGGTCCGCGGCCGTGTCGACCTTGTTGGCGGCCACCAGCACGGGCAGCTGCCCGCGCCGCAGCAGGTCGGCCATCTCCTGGTCTCCGGGGCGCATCCCGGCCCGGGCGTCGACGACCAATACGGCCGCTCCGGCATCGGCCAGGGCGGCGCGAGCCTGGGCCTGGATCTGGCCGGCGAGCTCCTCACGATCCTCGAGGTCGATCCCGCCGGTGTCGATCAGGGTCAGGGCCCGGCCGTTCCAGTCCGTGCGCAGCTCCTTGCGGTCCCGGGTGATCCCGGGCCGCTCGTGCACCACCGCCTCGCGCGACTCGGTCAAACGGTTGACCAGCGAGGACTTGCCGACGTTCGGATAGCCGACGATCGCGATCTTCATGCTGCACCGAGGCTAGTGGGTCCCCCCGCACGGCAATGGGCGCGCCGCGCGGGCCTGCGGCCTGGCCGCGAGCACCGAAACCGGGGGCCGGCATCCTGCCGACCCCCGTTTCAGTCCCTGCCGTCCCTGGCCGCGTGGGAGACCTGGTGGGGTCTAGGACCCCGGAAGGTCGGTGCCCGCCCCCGCGCAGTAGCCGAGGCCTTCGGCCGCCTTGTTCGACCACAGCGACTGGACCGCGAACTTCTGACCGTGGTTGCCGGTGATGTCTCCGACAGCGCCGGGAATCGGCTCTGGCGGGCCGCTCCCGGTGGCCAGGCTCTCACCCACGTACGCGCACTTGTCGCCATCCTCATTGGCGTCGGCGGCGTCGTACCAGCCTCCGTAGCTGGTCGTGTTCAGCCCCGAGCCGGTGACGTCCTCGGCACCGGGATCGGTGACTGTCTCCTCGATCTCATGCCCCAGGGCGATCGAGAACCCGTCGAGCTTGCCCGCGTTGCCGCTGTTGACCCCGTTCTCGCCGCAGTCGTTCGACCCGCCGGAGTTGATCGCCAGCACGTAGGGCATGTTGGTGTAGGAGATCCCCGGCTTGACCGAGTTGTAGATCCCGCTCTCGACGCCGGGCAGCGTGTAGTCGTGGAAGGCGCAGTAGCCGGTGGACAGCGCGTTGGGATCGCTGTAGTTGGGCGGCTGCGCGATCACGATGTTGGCGTTCTTCAGATCGGTGATGTGGAAGTGCGCCACCGCGCGGGCCGCCTCGGCGGCCAGGTCGGTGTAGGTGTTGGTCGGGCCGGCCGGGTTGGTGGCCGAGGTCTTGGGCAGGCTGGTGATCGAGTTGGCGTCGTCGACCCAGATCCCGCCGAGCTGGTCGGTCGGGTTGGTGATGTGCTGGTTGTAGGACAGACCTGAGGGGTCCTTGACCGACTGGTAGTACTGGGTCTGCTCACCGGCCCACTGCGTGCCGCCCAGCTGGTAGACCCAGTTGGCCATGTACTTGCCCGCGCCGTCGGGATCGCACTTCAGCGTGGCGCTGGTCGACCCCTCGGCGAGTGTCTCCGCCGCGCAGGCCTGACTCGACGGGAAGGCCCCCTTCTCACCCCAGCCCCAGTAGACCATGTAGACGTGCGGGGTGACCTGGACATGACCTCCGTAGTAGGCCATGTTGCCCAGGAAGGGCAGCGTGGTCGCCGGCGCCTCGGGCAGGCCGCAGTTGGAGAACGGCGAGGGCAGGAGCCCGTTCTCGGGGCAGGGCGGAGCCGGTGGCTGCACGGAGCCCTCGGGGGCCAGGGTGTGCTGCTGCCAGTATTGCTGCTGCTCCTGGATGAGCCGTTGGACGGTCGGCATGAGAATCGGCTTGGCCGACGCCGCGGGCACCACGGCGCTCAGCAGCGAGAAGCTGAGGACGGCGAGCGCGCTGCACCCGAGACGACAGAAACGCTTTGACATCGTGTCCTTTTCCCCTTGAGGTCGATGGAGCATTGACGGGCCGGCCAAGTCCGGCCACAGGCTCACAACGACCGCGTCGGGGGAAACTTGCGCAAACCCTTCACAGCCCCCCTCGGCCGCTCGGGTGGCCGCGGCTCAGCGCGAGCGGACGATCCCGGCGATGCGGGCCACCACCTCGGCTTGGCTCATCCCGGTGCTGTCCAGCGTGAGCGCGCCCGGCGCCGGCGCCAGGGGCGAGTGCTCGCGCGTGGTGTCGCGCTGGTCGCGGATCAGCTGCTCGGCCAGAACTGTCTCATAGTCAGCCCCGAGCTCGGCCGCGCGCCGGCGCGCGCGCTCCTGGGGGCTGGCGGTGAGGAACACCTTGACCTCCGCCTCGGGGGCGACCACCGAGCCGATATCGCGGCCTTCGGCCACCCAGTCGCCGCTCGAGAGCAAGTGGCGCTGCTGGGCGACCATCGCCGTGCGCACGGCCGGGTCGGCGGCGGCCCGGGAGGCGGCCTCGGCGATCTCCGGTGAGCGGATCGCCGCGCTCACGTCGCGGCCGTCGATCCTCACCCCCTCCCCCACCTCGATCTGCAGCCTGGGCGCCACCTCGGCGGCGGAGCGGCCTCGCTCGCGGGCGGCCAGGGCGACCGAGCGATACATCGCCCCCGAGTCCAGGTAGACGAAGCCGAGCTCGGTGGCGAGCGCCCGGGCCACGGTCGATTTCCCGGCCCCGGCGGGACCGTCGATGGCCACGACCATCAGGCCGTCAGCCGGGCCAGGTCGCCGGCGAAGCCCGGGTATGAAACCGCGGCGGCCTCCATGCCCTGCACCTCGACGCCCTCCTCAGAGGCCAGCCCGGCCACCGCGCCGAGCAGGGCCAGGCGATGGTCGCCGTGCGCGTCGATCCGCCCACCGCGCAGCGCGCCTCGGCCGCGCACGACAAAGCCGTCGCTCAGCGCCTCGATCTCGGCCCCCAGCCCCCGGAGCCCCTCGACCACGGTGGCGATGCGGTCCGATTCCTTCAGTCGGAGCTCCCCGGCGCCGTGCACCACCGTCTCGCCGTCGGCGAAGCAGCCGAGGAGCGCGATCAGGGGCAGCTCGTCGATGGCCAGCGGCACCTCGTTCCCGTCCACCGTGGTGGCCTCGATCGGGCCGTGGGAGACATCGAGGTCGCAGACCGGCTCACGCGCGGTGAACGCGCCCTCAGCCTCGAGCTCACCGACCACGATCGCTCCCATGCGCTGGAGGATGCGGACAAACCCGGACCGCGTCCAGTTGACCCCGACGCCTTCGAGGACCAGGCGCGAGCCGCGGGTGAGCACGCCGGCGGTGATCAGGAAGGCGGCGCTCGACATGTCGCCCGGGACCGCGACCTGCTCGAGCTCGAGCTCGTCGGCGTTGCCGACTCGGATGAGAAGACCGCCGGCGGGCACGGGCTGGCGGGTCAGCGGGGCGCCGGCGCTGAGCAGCATCCGCTCGGTGTGGTCGCGGGTGGCCTCCGGCTCGCGCACCGAGGTCCCGGCCGTGGCCAGCCCGGCCAGCAGCAGGCACGACTTCACCTGGGCGCTGGCCACGGGCAGCGTGTAGTCGATCCCAGCCAGGGGGGCCCCGGTCACCGTAAAGGGCGGAAAGCGGCCGTCGCGAGCTTCCAAGCGCGCCCCCATCAGGCTCAGCGGCTCGGAGATCCGGTCCACCGGCCGGCCGCGGATCGAGGCATCGCCGTCGAGGGTGAAGCTCGTGCCCGGCTGGAAGGCGAGCCACCCGGGCAGCAGCCGCATGAGCGTCCCGGCGTTGCCGACGTCGATCGGATGAGCGGGAGCCTGAGCGTTGCGCATCCCGCAACCCCGGATCAGCACCTCCCCGTCGTGACGCTCGACGATCGCCCCGAGGGCCTGGACGGCATCGAGCGTGGAATTGGTGTCGGCGGCGTCCAGGTAGTTGGTGATCCGCACCGGCTCGGCGGCCATCGCCGCGATGATCGCCGCGCGGTGGGAGATCGACTTGTCGGCCGGTGGCGCGATCCCCCCCCGCAGGCGCGGCCCGGGCCCGAAGCGCGCGTTCATGCCCGGGCCACCGGAAAGCCCAGCCCGGCCACCAGCTCGTGGGTGCGGTCGGCGGCCGCCTCCCCGGCCACCCACAGGGCGACTACGCCCTCGCTCATGTCGGCCGCCGGGTAGAGGGCCATGTCGGTGATGTTGACGCCGGCTCGGCCGAGGGCCAGGGCGAGCTCGGCCACCACCCCCGGGCGGTTGGGCACCGAGGCCCGCAGCTCGAACAGCGGACCCCCGGCCAGCCCGGCCTCGAGCAGCCGGCGGCGGTGGGTCGCCGCGGCCTCGTTCCAGCCGGTGATGGCCTGCGCGTCCCCGCAGGCCAGCGCGTCCCGGACCCGGCCCAGGTGCTCGAGCGCCCGGTCGAGCTCGGCGACCAGCGCGTCGCGATTGGATAAATAGATGTCGGTCCAGACGGCGCTGGGCGCACCCGCGACGCGCGTGGCGTCACGGAAGCTCGGGCCGGTGGCCGGGAGGCGCTCCTCGCCATCGGCCAGCGTCCGCGCCGCCTGGGTGACGAGCAGGTTGGCCAGCACGTGGGGCAGGTGCGAGACGGCGGCCAGGAGCTGGTCGTGGGTCTCGGCATCGATCGCCGACGGACGGGCGCCAAGGTCGTGGAGCAGCCGGTGCAGGCGCTCGAACAGGATCCCGGAGGTGCTCGGGCTGGGGGTCAAATACCAGGTCGCGCCGTCGAACATGTCCTCCCGGGCGTGCTCCACCCCGGCGTTCTCCGCCCCGGCCAGGGGGTGGCCGCCGACGAAGCGCGGGTCGGCCTGGGCGGCCACGACGGCTCGCTTGGTCGAGCCCACGTCGGTGACCACGCAGTCGGCGGGCGCGGCGGCGAGAACCTCGGAGATCAGCCCGGGCAGGCTGCCCACCGGCACGGCCACGAACGCGGCCTGGGCCCCGGCCAGGGCCTCGCCCACGGTGGGGGCGGCGCTGTCGAGCGCGCCCACCTCCCGCGCGCGCGCCGCCGCCTCCGGCAAGCGGTCGAAGCCGGTGACCCGGGCCCCGACCCGCCCCCGGGCGGCCAGGCCGATCGAGCCGCCGATCAGCCCGACGCCGATGACCGCGATCCGGATCCCATCCGCGGCCACTGACTAGCGGGCGCCGCGGCGTGTCCGGACGGCCTGGGCGAGGCGGTCGAGCACCTCGACCGTCGTATCCCAGCCGATGCAGCCGTCGGTGATCGACTGCCCATAGGTCAAGCTGCGGCCGCCCTGGGGATCGAGGTCCTGACGCCCCTCGACCAGGAACGACTCGAGCATGACCCCGACGATCGCCTGGTTGCCCGCGGCGAGCTGGCCGGCCACGGCGTCGGCCACGGCCGGCTGGCGGGCCGGATCCTTGCCGCTGTTGTCATGGCTCAGGTCGATCATGACGCGTTCGGGGAGCCCGGCGGCGCGGAGCAGGGCCAGGGCCTCGGCCACGGGCTCGGCCGCGTAATTGGGCCTCCCGTTGCCGCCGCGCAGGATCACGTGGCAATCGGGGTTGCCTTCGGTGTAGAGGATCGCCGGAGCGCCGCTGACGTCGATTCCGGCGAAGGCGTGCGCGGCCCCCGCGGCACGCACGGCATCGACCGCGACCTGGACATTGCCATCGGTCCGGTTCTTGAACCCGACCGGCATCGAGAGACCCGAGCCGAGCTGGCGATGGATCTGGCTCTCGACCGTGCGGGCGCCGATCGCGCCCCAGCTGACCACATCGGAGATGTACTGAGGGGTGATCGGATCCAGGAACTCACATCCCACCGGGAGCCCGACGCCGACCACGTCGAGCAGCAGCCGCCGGGCCATCATCAGCCCGGTGTTCACGTCGCTCGAGCCGTCCAGATGCGGATCGTTGATCAGTCCCTTCCAGCCGATCGTCGTGCGGGGCTTCTCGAAGTACACCCGCATGGCCACGCACAGGTCGGGGGCGAGCCGCTCGGCCTGCGCGCTGAGGCGCTGCGCGTACTCCCAGGTCGCCTCGACGTCGTGGACGCTGCACGGGCCGACGATGACCAGGAGCCGATCGTCGCGGCCCCCCAGGACCGCCTGGACCTCGTCACGACCGCGGGTCAGCACCTCGGCATGGAGCTCTGAGAGCGCGAGCTCATCGATCAGCTTCCGCGGCGCGGCCAGCGGGACCAGGCGCTCGATCCGCCGGTCACGAACCGATTCGCTGAGCGAGGAGCCGGCGGTGCTCACGTCAGCTGGGCGGCGATCGGCGCGCGAGACAGGGTCTTGTCGTTCAGGTAGGCGGCCACGGCCACCCGCTCGGCGAAGCTGTCGAACTCCGCCGCGATGAGCTGCTGGGGACCGTCGCAGATCGCCTCATCCGGGTGGGGATGGACCTCGACGATGATGCCGTCGGCACCGGCCGCGGCGGCGGCCAGGGACATGGGCAGGACCAGGTCGCGCCGCCCGGCGGCGTGGCTCGGGTCGACGATCACGGGCAGGTGGGTCATCTCCTTGAGCACCGGGATGGCCATCAGGTCGAGGGTGAACCGGTACGCGGTCTCGAAGGTGCGGATCCCCCGCTCGCAGAGGATGACCGACTCATTGCCCTCCTTGAGGACGTACTCGGCCGCCATCAGCAGCTCCTCCAGGGTGCTCGACAGGCCGCGCTTGATGAGCGCCGGGCAGTTCGAGCGCCCGACCTCGGTGAGCAGGGTGTAGTTCTGCATGTTGCGGGCGCCGATCTGGATCACGTCGGCCACCTCAAGCACCGGCTCGAGATCCCGGACGTCCATCACCTCGGTGACGATCGGCAGGCCGGTCTCGCGCTTGGCCTCGGCGAGCAGGCGCAGACCCTCCTGGCCCAGCCCGGCGAAGGCGTAGGGCGAGGTCCGGGGCTTGTAGGCACCGCCCCGGAACATGGTCGCCCCGGCCGCGGCGACGATGCGCGCCGTGTCCAGCGTCTGCTCACGCGACTCGACCGTGCACGGGCCGGCGATGAGCGCGAAGTTGGGGCCTCCGATCCGGCGGCCCCCGATCTCGAGGATCGAGCGCCGGCCGGCGGTGAGCTCAGCCGAGGCCAGCTTGTAAGGCCGGGAGATCGGCAGCACACGGTCGACCCCGGCGTCGGCCTCCAGCTCGAGCCGGGCGACGTGCTCGCGGTCGCCGATCGCACCGATGACCGTCAGCTCCTCGCCGTTGATCACGTGGGTGCGTGCGCCCACGCTCTGCACTCGTTCGATGACGGCGTTCACTTCCTGCTCGGTGGCCGTCGCTTTCATCACGATCATCATCTGCGGGTCCTTTCTGCGCCTGGGGGACTGTACGAGAGCCGGGGATCCGGCGAGGTGCGCGAAGCCGAAGGGGCTTCGCGGGGTGGTTGCGGCGCTCGGACCGGGAGCGGGCTCGCAGTTACGCGAGCAGCAGAGCTGTGGCCAAGCGCCTAGCTAAATCGCCAGGCGCAGAAGCGCGCGTAGAAGGACCAGCCGAAGGCGGCGTCGGTACTGCCGCTGGTGATGCGGGCGTGGTCGGACATGCGCTGAGGTGGTTGTATCAGAGCTGGGTGCTGTTGCCTAGCGCCTGCGGCTCGGCCGAGGTGAGCTCAGCCATGGCGGCCAGGAAGCGCGCGTTCTCTGAGTCGGTGCCCGTGGTGACCCGGAGCGCGCCCGCCCGCCCCAGGGACGCGCCGGCCCGGACCAGCACCCCGCGGTCGGCCAGGCCGGCCACCACCTCGGCCTCGGTGTCGGCGTCGCCGACGTGCGTCCAGACGAAATTGGCATCCGAGTCCGCCGTCCACAGCCCCAGCGCGCGCAGGCCCCGAGTCAGCTCGAGGCGGCCGGCCACCGTGCGGGCCACCCGGCGCTCGACCTCGTCCTGATGGCGCAGGGCCTCGGTCGCCGCCGCTGCCGCGGCCACGTTCAGGTAGAACGGCTGGCGGACCTGATCGACCGCGGACCGGAAGGCCTCCGATCCGCAGAGTCCGTAGCCGACCCTCAGCCCGGCCAGGCCGTAGACCTTGGAGAACGTGCGCAGGATGACCAGGTTCGGCCAGCGCCGCAGCAGCCCGAGGGAGGCGTAGGTATCGCCCAGGGCCAGTGAGTACTCGCAGTAGGCCTCGTCGAGGATCACGCACACGTGGCGCGGCACCTTGTCGAGGAACGCCTCGATCGCCTCCAGCGGAAGGGAGGTCGAGGTCGGGTTGTTGGGGTTGCAGATCAGAACCAGCCGGGTGGCCACGGTTATCTCATCAACCATGGCGTCCAGGTCATGGCGCGCCTCGCCGTCGAGCGGGACCTGGATGCCCCGGGCGCCGGAGGCCGCGGCCAGGTGCGGGTAGACGCTGAACGCGGGCCAGGCGTAGACCACCTCGGCGCCGGGCTCGAGCAGCGCCTCGCCCGCGGCCAGCAGCAGGTCACAAGAGCCGTTGCCGAGCGCGATCCGGTGCGGCGGGACTCCGTAGCGCTCCGACAACGCCCCCCGCAGGCCGGCGTAGGACGGGTCGGGATAGCGATGGGTCCCGCTCAGGACCGCCTGCGCGGCGGCGGCGACTTCCCGGCCCGGGGCGACCCAGCATTCGTTGGAGGCCAGCATGGCCACGTCATCGCCCAGGTCATAGCCGGCCGCCAGGGGATAGGCGGGGATCCGCCGGATGCGCTCACCGAACTCGATCGCCATGCAGGCTCCCTTCGCGTCCGCTCATGGACCCTATTGTGCCGCCTCGAGGTCGCGCCTCAGCGCCTTGGCCTCACCCAGGTAGACGTGGCGGGGCTCGTGATCCTCGGCCGCGTAGTAGTGGACCAGGACCCTGATCACCCGGGGCAGCGACCCGGGCACTGGAACCTCCCGCGCGCACAGGAGCGGGACGCGATCCAGGCCCAGACGCCGGGCGGCCACGGCCGGGAACTCGGCGTCGAGGTCATCGGTGAGGGTGAAGATGCAGCTGACGAACGCATCGGGCTCGAGCGCGTTGCGCTCCATCAGCTCCCGGATCAGGGCGCCGGTGGCGTCGAGAATCGCGCCGGGCTCGTTCGCGACGACGCTATTGGCGCCGCGCAGGGCGAAGAGCCGCATGGAGCGAGGACTTTGACAGAACGGCGGATGACGTCGTCGGGGGCTTCAGCTCATAGACGGTCGCACAGCCGAAGTGGTGCACGTCGGCGATCAGGCCTCCGAGCAGGTGGCGCAGATCGACGTGAGGGGCGCAGCTGGCCAGGATGAAGCGGGCCTTTGACCGGATCACGAAGCGCTGCGCCGGCACCCGTGACATGACCCCGTTGAACAGCGCGTCGGCGGCCTCCGAGCGGGGCATGCAACGCGGCTCTGACCACAGGCAATCGCCGACCAGGGTGTGCCGCCCGGTGCGGCCCGGGACGACTTCCCCGAGGTAGAACTGGGTCAGCACTCCACCGCCGTCGCGATCCCGGTTCAGGTAGGCCAGGGCGTTGCGCTCGTCACGGGTGATGAAGTTGGCGTTGCCGGTGGCCGGGTTCACGTAGGTGTGGGCGATGGCCAGGGCGTAGGCGTTGGCGGGGATTGTGCAGGCGAGCACGGCCAGCCCGGTGACGACCCGCGCCGCTGGGAGCGCGGAGAAGCGGGTGCGCTGGACCCCGAGCACGGCGAGCACGGCCAGGGGCACGGTGATTCCGTTGAAGGCGTGAAGCGGCGTCGCGCTCAGCGCCGTGGCCGACAGCACGTAGATGATCAGCGCCACCAGGGGCCAGATCCGGCTGAGCAGCTCGAGGAAGCTGCGCGGGCGTCCCCGGTAGCCGAGCAACGCGACCAGAGCCAGTGGGCCAGCCGCGACGGCGATGGAAACCAACGGGAACGTGTGCTTGCTGGCCAGGCGGGCCAGCGCCCAATTGAGGTCGAGGTCACCGAGGGCCAGGAAGTAGAGCAGCGGCAGCCCGGTCACGGCGATCGTCACCGCGGGCAGGAGCAGCGAGCGCCACGTTTGATGCTCGCGCCAGCGGATGAGCTCGGCGAGCAGGACGATCAGGATCAGCGTCTCGCCCTGCCACGGGTGCAGCGTGCTGGCCACGGCACCGAGCAGACCCGGCATCCAGACCACGTGTCCCTCGCCCGCGCGCCCGGTCGTAGCCGAGCAGGGCGAACACGATCAGGGCCACGGCCATGAGCCCGAAGGGATAGCCCCAGGATTGCCAGGTCGGCATCATGTCGCCGACGATCCCGAACCCGCCGTAGATGACGCTGAAGGAGCCGAAGAACAGGCTGAGGGCGAGGACGAGCCGCCGGGCGCTCACCCCCCCCACGCTCCGGTAGGCATAGGCTCGCGCGGCGAAGAACATCGCCACGACGGCAACCGGCTTCCACAGCAGCAGGGCCAGCCAGGGCGCCACCCCGAGCGCGGCGATCACCCCGGAGATGGCCACGGCAGGCTGGAAGTAGTCCGACGGCGTGCCCCGCAGGACGAACAGGTTGGCGATCAGCAGGTGGTGTGAGGCCGACTGGATCCAGGCCAGGTACTGCATCTGATCGACGATGAAGAAGCCGTCGGTGCCAGTCCAGACCAGGCCGTGGACGATGGCCTGGCGCAGGTCGAGAGCGACGACCCAGAGCGAGAACACGGCAAACGCGACCAGCAGCGCGAGCTCGACGCGATCAAAGCGGCGTCGGCGCGGAGCCGGCAGGACGATCGGAGCCGGGCCGCTCGCGGCGGTGGGAACTGAGGATGAGATCCGCACGGTGGGCGAAGTTAACAGAGCCCTGGACGACGCCCGCAGCGGTTACTGCTCGAGCTTATTCTGTTGCGACAGGGAGGCCTGACCGACCGAGCTTCCCAAGGGGTTGATCCCGTGCGCATGCATGTACAGGTTGGTGGCCGGCATGAAACTCAAGATAAGGAACGCCGTGGCGGCCAGCGCGGTGCGGCGCAGGCGGACACTGCCGGCCAGGGCGGCCAGGGGCAGAAGCCAGATCACGTACCAGGGCATGAGCCAGCTCAGGCTGGCCATCAGGGCCACGGTCGACCACCCGGCCCCGGCCAGCCAGTCCCGGCCGCGGTAGAGCTGGTGGGCGACCACCAGCACCACGCCGACGATGGCCAGCTTGAGCAGGAACGGGCTTCCGCCGCCGGCCCCGATGGCCAGGCCGACGATGTTCGGAATGCTGAAGTCGGTCAGCAGCGAGCTCTGCTGGGCGAGGTTCGGAATCGAGAGCCCGAACATGGCCACGCTGAGGGCGATCAGCGGAACCGCCGCCAGGGCCGCGCCGGCGAGCAGGCGGATCCGGCGTGGCCGGGTGACCGCGGCCACGAGCAGGAAGGGCAGCAGCAGGACGGCGGTGAACTTGATCGCCACGGCGAGCATGAGCACCGCGCCGGCGCCGCGATCGCGGCCTGAGAGCAGCAGTGACACCGCGCCGAGCATGGGCACGAGCATGAAGAAGTCGTTGTGGAAGCCGCCGACCGCGTAGACCAGGTAGATCGGGTTCAGGGCCACCAGGACGACGGCGAAGCGGGGGTCGCGTCCGAGCTGGCGAGCGCACTGCCAGACCAGCACGATGAAGCCCAGGCTCATCAGCACCGTAACCAGCTTCAGGATCCAGTAGGCGACCGGCAGCGGCAGGTAGGCCAACGGGAAGGTGAGGGCGCTGAACAGCGGGCCGTAGGGGCTGCGCAGGTTGTCCCAGCTGGCGAACCGGAACACGGGATCGAAGGACTCCTGCTTGATCGTGTGCGTGTACGGGTTCAGCTGGTGCAAGCCGCCGAGGTGGGCGTAGCCGATGTAGTTGAAGACGTCGTTGAGCTGGAGCGGCGGGCTCAGGAGCAGAATCACGTGCAGCCCACACCACGGTGATGAACAGCGTGCGCATGGCGAACGTGCGCACCGCGGCCAGGGCGACGCCGTAGGCCACGAGCATCGCCACCAGCACGATGCTGAACCCGATCCCGATCGCCTTGGGGTCGCGGATCACGCGCGGGATGAAGCTGCTCAGGGGCCCGGCGTCCCATCCGGGGAAGGCCAGCGTGCTCCGGGGCACCAGGACCGAGGGGCCGCCCACCGCGGCCAGGACCACGAGCACGGTGGCGAAAACGAGCGCGGCCAGGGCCAGGCGCCCGGCGACCGGTGAGGCGTGCACCCGCGGTCGCGGGATCCAGGCCGGCACGCTGGGCGGCCGTAGACGCGGCAGGCTGAACGCGCCCTCGGCCGGAGCCGTTCCGGCCAGCGGTCCGGTGGCGAGCCTGATCGGCGGCTCTCCCTGTCCCTGCTCCTGAAGCATGAGTTGAAGATAGTGGCGTTTGAGGCGTTGGTGAGCCCGTCGAGATCGGTTGCGATCCTGTTAGGCCGGCCGTGAGCGAGGGGCGAGCGCCGACTTTGGCAGCCAAGCTCTCCCCGTGGGAGTCGGATCGATAGCTCAGCGGGGGTTGAGCGCCGGCCCGTCGCGCCCGGTGACGCGGTGGCGCGAGTTCGCCACTCAGCCGGTGGTGCTCGCGGTCGGTGCGCTGGCCCTGGCCGGCGCCGCGCTGCGCTTCTACGGGCTCGGACATCAGGGCTTCTGGTACGACGAGGCCAACTCGGCCTATCTGGTGCACCTGTCTCCGGGTCAGATGCTGGGGCTGCTGCCGAGCTCGAATCAACCCCGCCGTTCTACTACTGCGTGGCCTGGGTCTGGGTGCGGATCTTCGGTGATCACGAGGCGGGACTGCGCTCGCTCTCGGCCCTGTCCGGCGTGCTCCTGATCCCGGTCGCCTACGGCATCGGGAGCACGATCGCCACCCGGCGGATCGGGCTCGTCCTGCGCGCCCTGGTCGCCTTCAATCCGCTGCTCATCTGGTACTCGCAGGAGGCCCGGGCCTACGAACTGCTCGCCCTGCTCACCGCCGTGGCCCTGCTCGCCCTGCTCCAGGCCCGCAGGCAGACCGCCGGTCTGCCCGCGCTGCTCGCCTGGGGCGTCGCCTGCGGTCCTGGCCCTGACCACCCACTACTACGCCGTGCTCGCCGTGGGCCCGCAGGCGGTGTGGCTGCTGCTCGAACAGCGCCGCCGGCGGGCCACGCTGATCGTCGTCGCGGTGGTCGCGGCCTGTGGCGCGGCGCTGATCCCGCTGGCGGTGGCCCAGAACGGCACCCGCCGCGACGCCTGGATCGGCCACAGCCCGCTGGGCATCCGGCTGCGCCAGATCCTCCCGCAGCTGCTGATCGGCACCGGCTCGCCCGACCGCCTCACGGTGAAGTTCGTGGCCTTCGGGGCGGCGCTCATCGCCCTGGGCCTCCTCGCCCTGCGCTCAACTCGGGCCGAGCGGTCCGCGGGCCTCGCCGCCGCCGCGCTGGCCCTGAGCGGGTTCGCCCTGACCCTCGCCTTCATGGTCGTCGGCTACGACGACCTGATCACCCGCAACCTGCTCGCCCTGATCATCCCGGCCGGGATCGTGCTGGCCTGCGGACTCGGGGCGCGCCACGCCGGCTGGCTGGGATTCTCGTCGCCGCGGTCCTCTGCGGGCTCGGCCTGACCGCCGCCGTGGGCGTGGCTGCGGATCGCAATCTCCAGCGTCCCGACTGGCGCCCGCTGGCCCGGCTGCTCGGCCCCGGCCCCCGCCGTGCCCCCGGCTCCGGCTCCGGCTCCGGCTCCGGCTCCGGCTCCGGCTCCGGCTTCGAGCGCACAGCACCAGGGCGGGCGTTGCTGATCCAGGACTACCGGACGGTCCTTCCGCTGTCGCTGTACCTGCCGGGGCTGCGACGCGTCCACCCGCGGACCGGCGCGCTGGTCAACCAGCTCGACGTGATCGCGTTCAGCTCACCGGGCCAGCCGTTGTGCTGGTGGGGAGCGGCTTGCAACCTGGTCGGCTCGCGGGTTCAGCGCCGCTATCCGGTCCCGGGCTTTCGCTTCGCCTGGCGGCGTCGGGTCCTCCAGTTCACCGTCCAGCACATGTCGCCACTGCACCGGTGCTCCTGCGTCCGGCCGACGTGGCCCCCGCGCTGCGGAGCACCCACCTGAGCCGGGACGAGCTGCTCGTTCAGCGCTGAGCGCCGAGGGGGTCAGGTCAGGCCGCCGGCCTCGCGCAGGGCGCTCAGCTCGGTCTCGCTGAGCCGCCGGTGCTCCCCGGAGGGGAGATCGCCGAGGGTCAGTGGGCCGAAGCCGACCCGCTCGAGCTTCAGCACCGGGTGGCCGACCTGCTCGCACATGCGCCTGACCTGGCGCTTACGGCCCTCGTGGATCGTCAACTCGAGCATGTCAGGGCGCAGGCGGCGGACCGCGGCCGGGGCGCTCGGGCCGTCGTCGAGCTCGATGCCGCCGCGCAGGCGCCGCAGGGCGCCGGCGGCGACCGGCGGGCGGCCCACCGTGGCGCGGTAGGTCTTGGGCACCTCGAAGCTCGGGTGGGTGAGCCGGTGGGCGAGCTCGCCGTCGTCGGTGAGCAGGATCAGCCCGGTGGTGTCGATGTCCAGCCGCCCGACCGGATAGAGGCGGGTGGGGCTGGGGACCAGGGAGACCACCGTGGGGCGGCCCTGGGTGTCCCGCGCGGTCGAGACCACTCCGGCCGGCTTGTTGACCGCGTAGACCACACGCTGCGGGGCCGGCGGGTCAACCGGCGCTCCGTCGAGGCTGACCTGGTCTCCGGGGCCGACCGCGCGAGCCGGGTCGAGCACCGTCTCACCGTTCAGCGCGACACGACCGGAGCCCACGATCTCCTCCGCCGCGCGGCGGGATGCGACGCCGGCCCGGGCCAGGTACTTCGCGAGACGCATGGCGGATGGCACCATAGAGAGCATGGACTTCGAGCTGCTTGACCGCACGCTGGCCGAACTCGGCGAGCCCGGCTACCGCGCCCGGCAGGTCTGGGAGTGGACCGCCCGGGGGGTCGCCGGGTACGGCGAGATGACCGATCTCCCCATTTCCCTGCGCGATGCGCTGGCCGAGGCGGTGCCCTTCTCGAGCCTCACCGTCCAGCACGAGGCCCACGCCCGCGACGGCACGGTCAAGGCGCTGCTTCACACCGCCGACGGGCGGCCGCTCGAGGCGGTGCTGATGGTCTACCGGGATGGGCGGCGCTCGCTGTGCCTGTCCTCGCAGTCGGGCTGCCCGCTGACCTGCAGCTTCTGCGCCACCGGCCAGATGCGCTTCGGTCGCAACCTCAACACCGCGGAGATCGTCGACCAGGCGCTTCACTTCCGCCGGCCGGGGACGCGCTCCGCGGGAGAGGCCCGCGCGTCGACCATGCCGTGTTCATGGGCATGGGCGAGCCGATGATGAACCTCGACGCCGTGCTCGCCGCCTGTGAGCGGCTGCCCGAGATCGGCATCAGCCACCGGCACACGGCGATCTCCACCGTCGGCTGGGTCCCCGGGATCCAGCGGCTGGCCGAGAACCCGATGCCCATCCGGCTCGCCCTCTCCCTCCACGCCGCCGACGAGGCCCTGCGCTCGGAGCTGATGCCGGTCAACGACCGCTACCCGCTGAGCGAGGTGCTGGCCGCCTGCCGCGAGCTGTACGCCCGCAAGCGGCGGATGATCTTCGTCGAGTACGTGATGCTGGCCGGGGTCAACGACTCCTACGCCCAGGCCCGCCAGCTGGCCGAGATCCTGGACCCGCGGATGTTCAAGGTCAACCTGATCCCCTACAACCCGACCGAGTCTGAGTTCTCGGGGTCGAGCCCCAAGGCGATCGAGGCCTTCCGGGCCGAGCTCGAGCGCGGCGGGGATCGGGGCCACCGTCCGCCTGACCCGGGGGCGCGACATCGACGCCGCCTGCGGCCAGCTCGCCGCTGCGCGGGGCGTGAGCCGCCGAGCCCGAGCGCGAGCGCGAGCGCGTCTACGCTCGCCGGCTGAGCGCCCAGCTCCTGGGCGGCCCGCCGGCCCGCGACCCGTGGCCGTCGCCGAGCGGCTGCTGGCCATCCAGGGCCAGGACCCGCGCGGGGCGCGGCTGGCGGTCAGGGCGCGCAGCCGCGGCCTGCGGGCCGCCGATGTCGATCACGCGCTGACCGAGGAGCGCTCGCTGCTCATCACCTGGCTGAACCGGGGCACGCTTCACCTGGTGCGCACCGAGGACTACGCCCTGGCTGCACCCCCTGACCACCCCGCAACTGCGCACGAGCAGCACGACCCGGCTCGCCCAGGAGGGCATCGACGCGCGCGCGACGGCCCGCGGCTTGGGCACCATCGAGCGGGCCGCTGGGCGAAGACGGCCCCATGACCCGCCCCGAGCTTCGCGCGCCGCCTCCTCCGGGCCAAGGCTCCCCATTGGCGACGGCGGCCTGATCCACCTCCTGTTCCGGGCCGCGCTCGACGGGGATCGTCGTCCGCGGGCCGATGATCGGGGGCCAGCACGCCTACGTGCTGCGTCCGCGACTGGCTCGGGCCCGGCCCCCGGCTCGACCGAGACGGCGCGCTGGCCGAGCTGGCCCGGCGCTACCTCGCCGGGCACGGCCCGGCGGACGAACGCGACCTGGCCCGCTGGGCCGGCCTTCCCCTGCGCGACGCGCGAGCCGGCCTGAGCGGCATCGCCTCCGAGCTCGAGCCTCGCCCCGGCGGTCTGGTCGACCTGCCGGGTCGGCGCGCGGCCGCGATGCCGGCCCCGCGGCTGCTGGGCGCCTTCGAACCGCTTCTGCTGGGCTGGACCTCGCGCGAGGCGGTGCTGGCCGAGCACGCCGCGAAGGTGGTCAGCGGCGGGATCTTCCGCGGCTTCGCCCTGGCCGGCGGGCGCGCCGTGGCGCTGTGGCGCCTGCGCGGCGGGGAGGTCGAGCTCGAGCCGTTCGGCGAGCTTGATCCCGGCGTGGCCGGCGCGCTGGCCCGCGACGCGATCGCGGTGCGGGAGTACCTAGGGCTCGCCTAGGTGACGTGGCCGTTGGTGCTCGCCGGGACCCCAGTCTCCGCCGGCGTGGTCGCCCCGGGGGCGCCCGGCCCTCCCGCGCGGGCCTCGCCGGCTCGGAGCAGCCGGTCGCGAAGCTCGGCCTCGAGCTCGGCCGAGGGGTCGAAGCCCTCGATCGGGGGCAGCTCGTCCAGCCGATTCAGCCCGAACAGCTTCAGGAACAGATCCGTGGTCCGGTACAGGACGGCTCCGAACTGGGAACGGCCGCTCTCCTCGATCATCCCTCGCTCGAGCAGCGTGGCCGCCGCCGACTCGGCGCTGACCCCGCGAATCCGGGCGATCTCCGGCCGTGACACGGGCTGCAGGTAGGCCACGATGGCCAGCGTCTCGGCCTGGGCCGGGTCAGGGGCGGGCGTGCGCGGCCTGGCCAGCAGCCGCCGGGCCGCGGGCTCGGCTTCGGGATGGGTGCTGAGGGTGTAGCCGCCGGCCAGCTCACGCACGACCAGGCCGCGGCGCTCGAACTCGTAGTGCTCCCGGAGCCGCTCGAGCGCGCTCACCACCTCGTGCAGCTCGGCGCCGGTGGCGTCGGCCAGCGCCGCGGCGGCACCGGCTCGGGGCTGAGAAAGAGCAGCGCCTCGATCGTGCGCTCAAGCTCTGGCGCTGCCGTACTCATGCGGCCGCCAGCCTCGCGCTCGGCCGTCAGCGCGGTCGACGGTGATCTCGGCGAACGGCTCGTCCTGGGTCCAGGTCGCCTCCCCCTGCTTGTAGAGCTCGAGCAGCGCGTACAGGGTCACGGCCACCGTCACCCGGTCGGAACGGGCGACCGCCTCACGAGAACGTGAACCGGCCCCGGGCCAGAAGGACGCGCAGATGGGCCAGGCGCTCGGCCACGGTGACCTTGGCCACGGTCACGTGGCGCAGATCGACTGGCGGCGGCAGGACGAGCAGCTCCCCGATGGCGGCGGCCAGGATCGCCGGGGGCATACACCGCCTCGGCGTCGGCCAGGCGGGCCTTGCGCAGTTCCGGCGGCAGCGGCGCCGAGCGGAAGCGGTGCCCCTCCTCGGCTCCAGACGGTCGCGCAGGTGGGCGGCGGCCGCGCGGTAGCGGTGGGCGTCGAGCAGCCGGGCCAGCAGCTCCTCGGCCGCCTCGCCCGGGTCGAGCTCGATCTCCTCGAGCTCCTCGCCGGGCAGGAGCAGTCGGGACTTGAGCTCGAGCAGGGCGGCGATCAGGACCAGAAACTCGGTCGCCGCCTCGAGATCGAGCTCGCCGCGGCGCTCCAGGTGATCGATGTAGGTGATGACGACGTCGGCCAGGTCGACCTCGAGCAGGTCGACCTCCTCGCGCAGAATCAGGGTCAGCAGCAGGTCGAACGGGCCGGCGAAGACGTCCAGGTCGAGCTCCAGGTCCACGAGCGCCACGGCGTAGACGCTATCCGGGCGGCCGGACCGCTCCCACCCCCATCGCCTCCCGGACGTCGAGGAGTGTCCTCCGAGCAGATCGCTCGCGCCTTCTCGGCCCCCGCGGCGAGGATCGCGCTCGAGCCCGGCCTCGTCGGCCCGCAGGCTCTGATAACGCTCCCGGACCGGCCGCAGGTAGCTCGCTCACCGCCTCGGCCACGGCCGACTTGAACGCGCCGTAGCCCTGCCCGTCGAACTCCTGCTCGACACGCTCGGGGGTGCTGTCGCGCACCGCGGCCAGGATCTCGATCAGGTTGGAGATCCCCGCCTTGTCGGGCCCGCGGCGCACCTCGCTGCCCGAGTCGGTGACCGAGGAGCGGAACTTCTTGGCGATCGCCTCCGGCTCGTCGAGGACGTAGACGTTGCCCGGCACGCTCCCCCCGGTGGTCGACATCTTGCGCTCGGGACTCTGCAGATCCATGATCCGCGCGCCCACGGCGGGGATCCGCACCTCGGGCACGACCAGCGTCTCGCCGAAGCGCGTGTTGAACCGCGCTCGGCCATGTCGCGCATCAGCTCGACGTGCTGGCGCTGATCCTCGCCCACGGGCACCTCGTGGCCCGGTAGGCGAGCACGTCGGCGGCCATCAGCACCGGGTAGCTGAACAGGCCGGCGGAGACGAGCTCGCGCTGCGCCCCCGCCTTGTCCTTGAACTGCGTCATCCGGTTCAGCTCGCCGAATGAGGTCACGCTGGAGAGCAGCCAGGCCAGCTCGGAGTGCTCGAGCACGTCGCTCTGGCGGAAGAACACGCAGCGCTCGGGATCGAGGCCGGCGGCGAGCAGGATGGCCGCCGTGTCATAGACCGATCCGCGCAGCGCGGCCGGCTCGTAGGCCACCGTGGTCGCGTGCAGGTCGACGATGCAGTAGATCGCCTCGCCCCGATCCTGCCCGGCCACGTACTGGGTGATCGCGCCGATGTAGTTGCCGAGGTGCTTGCGCCCAGTCGGCTGAATGCCCGAGAAGATCCGCACGCGAGGGGAGGCTAGTCAGAGCGACGCGTTCAAGCCTGGGCGCGCGTCGGCCGGCTGCTGGTCGGAGCCTCGCCCACGGCCAGGCTCCGCCCGCAGCCGGGCTGGGTCCGCGGCCGGGCCAGCAGCCACGCGGCGACCACGCCGCCCACCGCTCCGCAGACGTGACCCTGCCAGGAGACGCCGCGGTGGGGCACGATGCTCGACAGAAGCGCGCCGCCCCACACCACGCCGACCACGACCCCGGTCAGGACCTCGAGCCAGCTGCGATTGAACACGCCGCGCGTGAACAGATACGTGGCGTAGCCGAAGACCACCCCGCTCGCCCCCACGGTGACGATCGGCTGCCCGTCGGCGGCATGCGATGGCGAGACGAGCCACGTTCCCAGGCCCCCGATAACGATCACGATCACCGTGACCAGAGCCAGCCGGGCCGCGCCGCGCATGGCGATGATCACCCCCATGAACACGAACGGGATCGTGTTGTCGATCAGGTGAGGGAAGCTCAGGTGCAGGAACGGCGCGGTGAGGATCCCCCACAGGTGGTCGACGTTGCGGGGGTAGATCCCGTCGCGATCGAGGTTCTGGTGTCGAGCGTGTTGATGACCTCGACCACCCACATGAACGCGACGATGGCCGACGAGCAGCAGCACGCCCTCCACCGATGGACGGCGGCGGCCGGGTGGCCGGGGCGGGCTGGGGGCGGAGACGCTCATACGCTCAAGGATGGCACGCGCGGACCACGGCACCCCGGCTCGAACGGCGAGCCTCAAGCCGCCAGGACCTGCTCGGCCACGGCCAGAGCCACCTCGGCGCGCTGGCCGAGCGCATCGGCGAGCACGAACTCCTCCGGCGTGTGCGCCCCGCCGCCGCGGGGCCCGAGCCCGTCGACGGTCAACGGGATGGCCTCGGCGAAGTGGCTGGCATCGCTGGCCCCGCCGCGGGGGACGCCGGCGATCGTCCGGCCCGAGGCGCGCCGGAGGCGTCGCGGAGCAGCTCTGGTCAGGCGGCCTCTGAGTCCATCCCGGGCCACTTGCGCTCCATGCGCGCCTCGAGCCTGACGCTCGTCGCGCTCCTCCGGCACCCGGTCCAGACGGCCGGGAAGGCGCTCGAGCCGACGCGCGCGGAGATCGAAGATCAGCTCGCCGGCGGCGGGCACGATGTTGAAGCGCGCGCCCGAGGCGCATGATCGTGGGCACGACGCTGAGCTGCTCGGGACCGCGCGGGGTCATGCAGCTCGGCGCACGCCCGGGCCACCGCGGCCAGCGCCAGCAGCGCATTCCGGCCCTGATCGGGCGCGCTCCCGGAGTGCGAGGCGCGGCCGTGGGCCACGACCTTCAGCGTGCCCGCGGCCTTGCGGCGCACCACCACGCCCTCACCGCCGCTCGCCGGTCCGCTCACCGGCCTCGAAGCACAGGCAGGCGTCGTAGCCGGCGAAGCGATCGGCGTGGACGAAAGGCGCCACGCGCCACTCCTCATCGGTGACCAGCAGGACCGCCAGCTCGGCAAAGCGCTCGGGGCGCCGGGCCAGCGCCCGGGCCACCCCCAGCGCCAGGATGACCCCGCCCTTCATGTCGGCCGTCCCGGTCCCGTAGAGCCGGTCCCCATCGGCGCGCAGGGGCTGATGGGCGTCGTGGCCGATCACCGTGTCCACGTGGCCGAGCAGCATCACCCGCTTTTGCCCGCTGCCTTTGACCGTGCCGACCAGGTCGGGCGCGCTGTCCGGCGTGGAGCAGGCCGGGCGCTCGATCCGCGCGCCCTCGGGAAGCAGCTCGGCGCACAGGGCCAGCGCAGCGCTCGGCCCCTTCCACGTCCCCGGAGGGCGAGGAGATGCCGACCAGCTCCTCGAGCTCCTCCCGGGCGCGCGCCGCGATCTCGGCCGCCTCGGTGATCAGGTCGACCTCGCCGCGGGCGGTCACCCGGCCAGCTCCAGGACCTGTTCGGGCGCCACGGACCCGGGCGGCGCGCCTTCCCGGACCTGCCTGGCGGCCAGCGTGCACAGAGCGGCATTGACCGGCGTCGGCACTCCGTGCAGTCGGCCGAGCAGGACGATCTCCCCGTTCAGGTAGTCCGTCTCCATGCTGCCCGCTCCGCGGGCCAGGCTCTGCCAGCTCGAGGACGGCGGCGGACCCTCGCCGCCGATCGGCTCAACCCCGATCCGCTCCCAGCGGCCGCGCAGATCGTCCACCTCGGGATCGTGGAAGTCGATCCCCGCCTGGTCGAGGACGGCGCGGGCCTCGGCCCGGGCCCGCTCGGTGATCGCCTCGGCGTCCTCGCCCGGGCCGCACAGCGCGCTCACCGCGTTGGCCAGGTTGAGGACCAGCTTGGCGTACTTCAGGCGCATGATGTCGGCCTGCGGGCGGGAGAGCAGCCGCGAGGCGCCGAGCGCAGCGCCGATCTGGTCGCACAGCTCGTCGCGGCCGCGCGGGTAGTGCCCGACGTCGACGATCCCGGTCAGGCGCGTCCCGTAGGCCCGGACGATCCCGGGCTCGAGGTGGGCGGCGGGGAGCATGACCACGGCACCGTAGACGGATGCCTGGCGGCGCAGCGCCAGGCGCTCGTTCTCGACCCCATTCTGCAGGCAGACGATCGGGGCGGGTTTGGCGGCGGGGGCCCGCAGCGCATCCGGGGCGGCGGCCCGCGGCGCGTCCGGGGCGGCGGCCCGCAGCGCGTCCAGCGCCCCGACCGTGTCCTGTCCCTTGACGGCCAGCAGCACAACATCGCCGGGACGCCCGATGTCGAGCTCGGCCGGGTCGGCGGCGGCGGGGAGCCGCAGCGTCTCCCGCCCGAGCGGGGTCTCGAGCACGAGCCCGCCGGCCTGGATCGCAGCCAGATGCCGCCCGCGGGCGATCAGCGCCACGTCATGTCCGCCCTGGTGCAGGCGGGCCCCGATCACCCCGCCGATCGCCCCGGCGCCGTAGACCACGAATCGCATGCGGTCGAGCCTACGACGGGTTGCGCTCAGCCTCCGTGGGCGGGGCCGGGGGCTCGGCAGCTTGCCCGACCGATTAACCGCATTTCGGGCCTGCAATTCTCGGCAAACTCGCTTGTGCTGATCTGGATTTTCTCCAAACAGCAGGCTCAGGGTGCATTTCCCGGAAATCCCACTGGCAGAGCCGAGTTTTCCGGGATTGCCGGGTCAGAGGAGCCGGGTCAGAGGAGCCGCGGGCCCCCGAGCAGCGGCTTCGCGGCCATCCGCCCGGGCCGGCCTCCTTAGAGCGGCTGGCGGAGCACCGGCCGGCGCGCCGCCGCCGGCCTCGTCCAGCCGGCGCACCGGGGTGGTGTGCGGGGCGGTGCGGGCGATCTCGGGATCCTCGCGGGCCTCGCGCAGGATCTCGGCCACGATCTCGGCGAACCGGTCGAGCGTCTCCTTGGTCTCAGTCTCGGTCGGCTCGACCAGCAGTGCCTCGTCGACCAGCAGCGGGAAGTAGACCGTCGGCGGGTGGACGCCGTGGTCGAGCAGCCGCTTGGCCAGGTCCAGGGTCTTGATCTCGAGCTCGCGCTTCATCGGCGCCCCGGAGAGCACGAACTCGTGCATGCAGATGCGGTCGAAGGCGGCCGGCAGGTACTCCAGGCCACGCCCTCGGCCCGCAGCCGGGCCAGCAGGTAGTTGGCGTTCAGGACCGCGACCTCGGAGACGTCGCGCAGACCCGGCGGCGCCGAGCGAGCGGATGTAGGCGTAGGAGCGGACGAACACGCCGAAGTTGCCCTGGAAGCCGCGCAGCCGCCCGATCGAGCGCGGGCGGTCGTAGTCGAGGTCGTAGGCCGGGTCGCGATCCGTTCGCGCCGCGTCGCGGCGGACCACCTGCGGACGGGGCAGGAAGGGCTCGATCCGGTCGGAGACGGCGATCGGGCCGGCGCCCGGGCCGCCGCCGCCGTGGGGCTGGGTGAAGGACTTGTGCAGGTTGAAGTGCACGATGTCGAAGCCCATGTCGCCCGGGCGGCAGATGCCCATGATCGCGTTCAGGTTGGCGCCGTCGTAGTACAGCGTCGCGCCGACCTCGTGGACGATCCGGGCGATCTCCTCGATCTGGGGCTCGAACAGGCCGAGCGTCGAGGGGTTGGTGAGCATCAGGCAGGCCACGTCCTCGTCGGCCTTGGCCCGCAGGTCGTCCAGGTCGACGTTGCCGTGGGCGTCGGTGCCGACCTTGACCACCTCGTAGCCGGCCATCGTCACCGTGGCCGGGTTGGTGCCGTGCGCGGTGTCGGGGGTCAGCACCTTGGTCCGCTCCTCGCCGCGATCCTCGTGGTAGGCCCGGGTCAGGAGCACCCCGGCCAGCTCGCCGTGCGAGCCGGCCGAGGGCTGCAGCGAGACGTGCGGCAGGCCGGCGATCTCGCCCGAGCGCGTCCTGCAGGCGCCACATCAGCTCGAGCGCGCCCTGGGCCCGCTCCGGGCGCTGCAGCGGGTGGAGCTTGGCGTGCCCGGGCAGCGCGGCGACCCGCTCGTGCAGCTTGGGGTTGTGCTTCATCGTGCACGAGCCCAGCGGGTAGAAGCCCGTGTCGAGATCGAAGTTCCGCTTGGAGAGCCGGTTGTAGTGGCGGACGATCTCGGGCTCTGAGACCTCGGGCAGCCGGGGCGCGCTCTCGCGCCGGCGGAGGCGGGGGCGAGCAGCTCGTCCAGCGGACGCTCGGGCACGTCGAGCGCCGGGGCCGACGAAGGCGCGCCGGCCCGGCTTGGAGCGCTCGAAGATGGTCAGCTCGTCATCGGCGGCCGCGATCATCCCGAAGGTCACGCCCCCACCCCCTGCAGCGGCGGCCCCGCTCGGCGGCCACCGCCGCGCCGAGCACCTCGACCAGCCGGTCGATCTCGGCCCGGGTGCGGCGCTCGGTGATCGCCACCAGCAGCCCGTTGCCGATGCTCGGGGTAGTCGGGTGCCGAGCGGATAGCCGGGGTTGATCCCCTGCTCCAGGCAGCGCGTCGATGACCGCCTCGACGGGGGCGTCCAGCGCGACCGCGAACTCGCGGACCACGGGCTGCTCGTGCAGCAGCTCGACCCCGTCGACCGCGGCCAGCCGCTCGCGCGCGTAGGCGGTGCGCTGGAGCATCAGCTCGGCCAGCTCGACGATCCCGCGGCGCCCGAGCCAGCTCAGGTAGATGACCCCGGCCAGCGCGTTCAGCGCCTGGGCGGTGCAGATGTTCGAGGTCGCCTTCTCGCGACGGATGTGCTGCTCGCGGGTCTGGAGGGTGAGGACGAACCCGCGCTTGCCCTCGAGGTCGCGGGTCTCGCCGGCGATCCGGCCCGGGGATCCGGCGCAGCAGCGCCTCGGTGGCGGCGAAGAAGCCGAACGACGGGCCGCCGAAGTCGAGCCGGTTGCCCAGCGTCTGGCCCTCGCCGACGGCGATGTCGACCCCGCAGTCGCCGGGGGTGCGAAGCAGGGCGAGGGGCAGCGGGTCACAGGCGCAGATGGCCAGCGCCGCCCGCGTCGTGGGCCGCGGCGCTCAGCGCCTCTAGGTCCTCGACCGCGCCGAGGAAGTTCGGCTGCTGGACGATCACCGCGCTGACGATCCTCGCCCAGCTCGGGCAGCACGGTCACGCCGTCCTTGAGCGGCGCCTCGACCACCTCCATGCCCCAGGCGTGGGCGTGGGTTCGTAGCGTCTCCCGCGCGTGCGGGTGAACGCCCCGGGAGATGACGAACTTGCCCCGCCCGTTGGTGTACTTGGCCACGTAGCCGGCGGCGGCCACGGCGCTCGGGCCCTCGTAGACCGAGGCGTTGGAGACCGGCAGCCCGGTCAGCTCGCAGATCGCCGTCTGGTACTCGAACATCGCCTGCAGCCCGCCCTGGGAGACCTCGGGCTGGTAGGGCGTGTACGGAGTCAGGAACTCCGACCGGCTGGTGATCGAGTCGACCAGGGCCGGCACGTAGTGGTCGTACATCCCCGCGCCGAGAAACGAGACCTCGTCCTCGGTGCAGGCGTTGCGGGCGGCCAGTGCGCGCAGCTCGTCGTAGACCTCCTGCTCGGAGAGGCCGGGATCGAGGTCGAGCGGCGCCGTGAGGCGCAGGCGAGTCCGGGAATGTCGGCGAACAGCTCCTCGATCGAGTCCACGCCGATCGCCGCGAGCATCTCCTGCCGGTCGGCGTCGGTGGCCGACGGTGTACGCGCTCATGACAAGCGTCGCCTGGTAGGCGCGCGGCATCGAGCAGGGCATCCTGCTCGCCTGGGTCGGACAGCTTCACCCTGATCAGCCAGCCCTCGCCGTAGGGGTCCTCGTTGATCGTCTCGGGCTTGTCGGCCAGGGTCTCGTTGACGGCGACGATCTCCCCCGACAGGGGCGCAGATCACATCGGAGACCGCCTTGACCGACTCGACCTCGGTGTAGGGGCTGTCCTTGGTGACCTGGGTGCCGACCGCCGGCGGATCGAAGAACACGACCTCGCCGAGCGAGTCCTGGGCGTACCAGGTGATCCCGAACGTGGCCTCGCCGTCGCCACCCGAGCCCAGTCGTGCTCGGGGTGGTAGAGAAGATCGTCGGGGTAGCTGGGCTCGGCCACTACGACTCCTTCTTGTACAGGGGCTTTGGCTGCACGACGGCGGCGCGCTCGGTGCCGCGCACGTCGATCTTCAGGCTAGTGCCGGGCTCGGCGCGCTCGGCCGGGACGTAGGCCATGCCGATCCCGCGCTCGAGCGTGGGCGAAAACGTGCCGCTGGTCACCACGCCGCCGCCGACAACGGGATTGCCCTGGCGCGGGATCCCGGCCCCGTCGATCGTGAACGCGACGAGCTTCTCGGCCGGGCCGGCGGCGCGGACGCCGGCCACCGCCTCGGCGCCGATGAAGCCGGTCTCCTCCTTGCAGCACCAGCCCAGGCCGGCCTCGATCGGACCGCGATCCTCGCTCAGGTCGTTGCCGTACAGGTGGAAGCAGACCTCGAGCCGCAGCGTGTCGCGCGCGCCGAGCCCGGCCGGGGTGACCCCGGCGGCGAGCAGCGCGTCCCAGACCTGGCCGGCCCGGGCGGGGTCGATCAGCAGCTCGGCGCCGTCCTCGCCGGTGTAGCCGGTGCCGCAGACCAGCATCGGCACGCCGGCGACGGACGCGATCGACACAGTGCAACCGGGGCGGGAGCAGCTCGTCGGCCAGTCCGCCGAGGAGCTCCCGCGCGCCGGGTCCCTGGACGGCGAGCATCGCGAAGTCATCCCGGCGGTCGAGCACGTCGGCGTCGAAGCCCTCGGCGTGGGCCTGGAACCAGGCCAGGTCGCGCTCGTGGTTGGCGGCGTTGGTGACCGTCAGGTAACGGCATTCGGCCAGCCGGTAGGTGAACAGGTCGTCGAGCACGCCGCCGTCCTCGCGGCACAGGACGCTGTACTGGGCGCCGCCCTCGGCTAGCCGGCGCAGGTCGTTGGAGAGCAGGTGCTGCAGGAGCGTCCTGGGCGTCAGGGCCCCGGGTCTCGATCTGGCCCATGTGCGAGACGTCGAACATGCCGGCCCGGGTTCGCACGGCGACGTGCTCGGAGCGGATCCCCGCGTACTGGACCGGCATCTCCCAGCCGGCGAACGGCACCAGCCGCGCCCCGGCCGCCTCGTGCTGGGCGCGCAGGGGCGATTGGCGCAGAGCGGTGTCGGCGGCGGACGGCATCGCCGTCCAAGGCTACTAGCGTCCCGGCGCCGCCCGGGGTCTGGGCCGGCGCCCAGTCAGGGGTCTGGTCCGGCGCCCGGGCCGGGGCCCGGCTCCCGCCCTTGAGCCCGGTCCCTAGCGGTCCTTCAGGAAGGACGGGATGTCGATCTCGTCGTCGGCGATCTCCAGCGAGGAGCGCTGGCGGTCATCCATGGTCACGTCGCGGTCGCGGCGCTCGCGGCGGGTGGTCTCCCGCGCCGTGCTCGGACTGCGGTGGCCGTGGTCGAAGCCGGTGGCGATCACCGTCACCCGGACCTCGTCGCCGAGCGTGTCGTCGATCACGGCGCCGAAGATGATGTTGGAGTTCGAGTCGGCGGCGCTCTGGACGATCTCGGCCGCCTCGTTGACCTCGAACAGGCCGAGGTCGTGGCCGCCGGTGATGTTGAGCAGGATGCCCGTCGCGCCCTCGACCGACTCCTCGAGCAGCGGCGAGGAGATGGCGACCTTGGCCGCCTCGGCGGCGCGGTTCTCGCCCGCCGCCGTGCCGATGCCCATCAGGGCGCGAGCCGGCGTCGTGCATGATCGTGCGCACGTCGGCGAAGTCGAGGTTGATCAGGCCGGGGATCGTGATCAGGTCGGTGATGCCCTGCACGCCCTGGCGCAGCACGTTGTCGGCCTCGCGGAAGGCGTCGAGGATCGTCGTGCGCCGCTCGACGATGGTCAGCAGCTTCTCGTTCGGGATCACGATCAGCGTGTCGACGTTCTCGCGCAGGCGCTGGATGCCCTCCTGCGCCTGGCGGGCGCGCTGGGTCCCCTCGAAGGAGAACGGGCGGGTGACGACGCCGACGGTCAGGGCGCCGATCTCGTTCTTGGCGATCTCGGCGATGACCGGCGCGGCGCCGGTGCCGGTGCCGCCGCCCTCGCCGGCGGTGACGAACACCATGTCGGCGCCCTTGAGCGCCTCCTTGATGTCGTCGCGCGACTCGGCCGCGGCGCCGTGGCCCATGTCGGGGTTGGAGCCCGCGCCGAGGCCCTTGGTCAGCTCGTGGCCGATGTTCAGCTTGATGTCGGCATCGCACATGGCCAGCGCCTGCGCGTCCGTGTTGCAGGCGACGAACTCGACGCCGCGCAGACCGGCGTCGACCATCCGGTTGACGGCGTTGGTGCCGCCGCCGCCGACGCCGACGACCTTGATGACGGCCAGATAACTTCCGCTTTCCATGTGTCTCGTCCGAGCCTCGAGTGTAGGGTTGAGAGTTTCGGGCGTGTCTGCTCGAAAGAAGCAGTTTGGCACGTTATGGCCTGCTGGCGCGAGAAGTCAACGCGAGGTGCCGGCCCGCAACGATCGTTGCAGAACGAGGAATTCTCGATCTGCATCGTAGAGTCTGCCCGAGGCCAGACTAACCCTGAACCTGAGGTTTATCCTCGGGTGGGGTTGTCGTCGTGGCTCCCGACGGTGCACCGCTCGCGGCCCCGGCCGTCCCGCCGGCCCCCGCCGTGCCGGCCGCCGTGCCGCCGCGCCCGCCGCCCACCGGCCCGCTGCTCGCGGTGGCGCTGTCGCTGCCGACGCCGGCCGCGGGCCGGCTTGGATCACTCACATCGATGTACTGCGCGCCCGCCGAGCCCGAGTTCGCCAGGACCTCGGTGACCGCCGCCCACTTGGCCGCGAGCTGATCACCCTGGCCGAAGTACAGGCTGGGGCCGTTTCGAAGCTGGCCGGCCAGGCCGTGCTCGGGCCCGTCGGTGACCTGGCTGAGCCGGGTCAGAAGCGCGTAGGGAGCGGCGGCCAGCAGCTTCGCCTCGCTGAGCGCGTAGCCGGTCAGGCGCGAGCCGCCGGGCACCACCGACAGCGAGATCACCGGAAGCCTGGCGTCGCCGCGGGCGTCGTGCAGCAGGGTTCCGTCTCCGGCCACCGGGATGCGGCGCCCGCCGGCGAGCACCATGGCCACCGGAACCTGCTCGGAGACGCGGATGCTCATTCCGTGCGGGAACTGCGTGGCTGACGTCGAGGCTCTTGACCACGGGGTACGGAGCCACCGCGGTCTGGAGCGCACCCATCTTCACGTCCAGCGTGGTCATGTCCGGGCCGCGGACCGGAGCGACGCGCGGATCTGGCCGGCATCGGGACCGGTGGCACCGACGACGCGGACCGTTCTGCACCGCGACCAGCGACGAGTCCCGCAGCCACACATAGACGCCGCCGAGCACGAGCAGGCCGGCGAGCAGGCCGGCCAGCAGCCGCGGACCCGGGCGCCGGAGCGCGCCCAGTCCCCTCCGGCGGCGCCTGAGCGCGCCGCGCCGGCGAGCGGGCAACCGGGCACCCCGTCCGCCACCCGCGCGTCTCCCGCCCGCGCGCCCGCGAGCCGCCGCGCGCCCTGCGCCGGAGCCCATCATGCCCGCGTCCAATCCGCGGGGAAGTCGACGGGCCCCAGGGCCTGGACCTCGGGCTCGAGCTCGATCCCGAAGCGCTCCATGACGCGGCGTCGCCCCTCGGCCATCACCGCGATCACCTCGGCCGTCGTCGCCTCGCCGTGGTTCTCGACGAAGTTGGCGTGCTTGGCCGAGAATCCGGCGCCCCCTATACGCAGCCCCCGGCAGCCGGCCGCATCCAGGAGCTGACCGGCGCTACGCCCCTCGGCCCGCGGGTCGGTCGGGTTCTTGAACGTCGAGCCGAAGGTCTTGATGCCGGACGGCTGCGCCTCCCGGCGGCGCCGGCGCATGTCGGCCAGGGTCAGCTTGACCTCATCGGCGGGCGCCGCGGACAGCGCGAAGGCGGCCCGCGCCACGACCTCGTCTCGGGCTCAGGCTCGAGCGGCGGTAGGCGAAGCCGAGCTGATCCGGGGTCCGGCGCTCGGTCCCGCCGGGGCCGACCACGTCGACCCACTCGAGCGCCCGCGCGAGCTCGCCGCCGTAGGCGTTGGCGTTCATCCGCACCGCCCCTCCGACGGTCCCCGGGATGTTGACCCCGAACTCGATGCCGCTCAGCCCGGCTCGAGCGGCGCGCGCCGAGACGGCCGGTAGCCGGGCTCCGCCCCCGCATTGATCCGACTGCCCACCACGTCGATCTCGCTCAGCTCCTGGTCGAGTTTCAGCACCAGCCCGCGGACGCCGTCGTCCGCCACCAGCAGGTTCGACCCCGAGCCGACGACCCCTACCTCGAGACCCTCGGCCGCCGCCCAGGCCGAGGAGCCGCTCGAGCGCGGCGACAGTCCCGGCCCGGGCGAACAGCTCGGCCCGCCCGCCGGTCCGGATCGTGGTCAGGCGGGCCAGGGGGTACTCGCGCTCGATGCCCTCGGGAATCGTGGCCATACAGGCCCGGAGCGTAGAAGGCGCCGCGGCGGCTTCGCCGGACGCGCGGACACCGGGCGCCCGGGCGCCCGGGCGCGTCTCAGCCGCCGGTGGCGACCAGGGCGCGGGCCAGCGAGTCGATGTTGCCGGCCCCCATGACCAGGCAGAGCGCTCCGGCGCCCAGCCGACCGAGGAGGTAGTCACGCGCGAGCTCCAGACCGGGCATCCAGGCCACGGTGCGCCCGGCGGCCGCGTCGGCGGTCGCGGCGGCGATCAGATGCCCGTCCACCCCGGGGAAGTCGGCCGCGGCCTCGCGCGCCGGATAGACGGGGACCACGACGACCTCGTCCGCCGTGGCCAGCGCCCGGCCGAACTCCAGCGCGAAGGCCCGCGTGCGGGAGAACAGGTGGGGCTGGAAGACGGCGACCAGCCGTCCGGGGCGGAGCGTCCGCGCCGCCGCGATCGCGGCCGCCACCTCGGTCGGATGATGGGCATAGTCGTCGTAGACGGCGGCGCCCGCGCCCGTGCGCCCGACCAGCTCGAACCGCCGGCGGGCGCCCTTGAAGTCGGCCAGCGCGCCCGCCGCCCGGGCCGGGTCGGCCCCGGCCAGCGCACACGCGGTCAGGGCCCCAGCGGCGTTGACCGCGTTATGGGCCCCCGGTACGCCCAGCCTCACCTCGAGCCCCTGCCAGGAGAAGCGCGACCCGTCAGGGCGCAATTCGGGGTCGGCGTCGTAGACCGCGGCCCCGGCCGGCGCGATCGTCCGCAGCGTCGGGCCGGTCCCAGACGACGGCGCCGGCGCCCGCGCGGGCCAGGAAGGTGGCGAAGGTCGCCTCGAGGTCAAGGCGCGAGCTGTAGGTCGCGTGATGGTCGAGCTCGGCGTTGGTGAGCACGGCGATCTCCGGATCGAGCTTCAGGAGCGAACGGTCTGACTCATCGGCTTCGATGACGATCCACTCGCCGCCGCCCCAGCCGGCGTTGGCGCCGGTGGATCGGAGCTCGCCTCCGACCACGTAGGCGGGGTCCATCCCCGCGCCGCGCAGCGCGTGGACGGCCATCGCCGCTGTCGTCGTCTTGCCATGGGTGCCGGTGATGGCCAGGCACCGGCGCAGGGCGGCGATCTCGGCGAGCAGATCGGCCCGATGGAGCTCGGCCCGGCCGAGCCCCCGCTCGGGATTCTCGGATCCGATCGCGGTCGAGTACACGACCTCGGCGCCGTCGGGGACATTGGCCCGGTTGTGGCCGATGATCGGCTCGATCCCGTGCTCGCGGAGCCGGGCCGTGTAGGAGGACTCGGCCCGGTCAGAGCCGGTCACCCGCGCCCCGAGGGCCTGGGCGATGAGGGCCAGGCCGCTCATGCCCGCTCCCCCGATCCCGACGAAATGCAACTGGCGGCCCGTGAACTGCAAGTTCGCCCTCCCTTGGGCAGCTTTGACGCGCGTCGAGGCTATACAAAGTCGCACGACTGGCCGCGCGAGCCAATGCTCGGCTCGGGCCGGGCTACCGAAGCCGCCCCTACTAACGATCTGTCCATAGGCGGTCCATCGAGGTTCAGCCGGGAGCGGGGGTGCCCGATAGACGGCACATGTTCCATGCCCCTGCTCGCCGCCACCCTCGCGCGCACGCCCGCGCCTGCCCCGCACTGATTCTCTCCTCCCTGGCGCTCCTTCTCGCCGCCCTGATCCCGGCCGCCTCGGCCGCTGCCGCGCCGCCCGTGGCCCACGCGGCGGGCTACGGGCAGCAGTGCCCGGAGCCCTATCCGGCCACGCGTGACCCGGCCAACCCGCTCGACCTGCCGGTGGCCCCGGGCAGCAACCCGCTGAACGGCGCTCGGTTCTTCGTCCCCGGGCCGGCCAAGGGCGCGGCAGCCAGCGCGATCGCCCAGCTCGTCGGCCTGAACCCGACCACCTTGCCGGTGAATTTGTCTTGGGCGACGTTCAGCCAGGAGCTGGGCAGCGGGGTGCTGGGCGCCAGGCTGGCCCTCAATCCCGGCCTCGCCCACCAGGTGGCCGAGCTGGCCAAGATCGCCGCTCAGCCCGAGGCTCAGCGCCTGAGCAGCTTCTCCTGGGGCGGGGGCCCTGGGGGGATCTTCAAGCAGGCCGAGAAGATCTTCTGCTCGAACATGGCCGCCGATCCCGGCTCGGTTCCGATCTTCAACACCTACTTCCTGCATCCCAGCCTGGGCGGGTGTCCCACGCCGGCCCAGGTCAAGGCCTACAACCCGGTCTTCCACCGCCGGGTCGACGAGATGGCCGCGGCCACCGGCCGGCGACCCGCGGTGTTCCTGCTCGAGCTGGATGCGATCGGCTCCTCCAGCTGCGTCAGCCGGATGGGCTCGATGCCCCTCTGGGAAGCCGACCTTCGCTACGAGATCAACGCGATGCAGGCCCTGCCCCACACGGTGGTCTACGTCGAGGGCGGCTACTCGGACTCGAACACGGTGCGCTACACGGCTCGCATCCTCAACGCCGTCGGGGTCAGCAAGATCCGCGGCTTCTTCACCAACGACACCCACGAGCAGTGGACGATCAACGAGGTCCGCTGGGCCGAGCGCGTCTCCCGCCTCACCCACGGGGCCCACTTCATCGTCAACACGGCGGACAACGGCCGCGGGCCGCTGCTGAACCCGCATCCGACGACCCAGGGGGTCGAGGATCTGTGCAATCCGCCCGACCGCGGTCTCGGCCCCACCGACACGACCAGCACCGGCTACGCCTCTGCCGACGCCTTCATGTGGACCCACCCCCCGGGCAACAGCAGCGGCTGCGGCGGTGGCCCTCCAGGCGGCGTCTTCTGGGTCGCCCGGGCCGTGCAGGAGGCTGAGAACGCCAACGCGCGTCTCGGACCGTCGTTCCCGAGCCACCCCTACTGAGGGCTCTGACGTCGGCCACCGCAGCTTCTGTGCTCTATGCGCCTCAGCCGGCGCAGGCTGCGCCTGGTTCCGTGCATCATCAATCGAACGGGGTCAGAGCACTCAGGTAGCGGCGCAGCAGGGGGTTGGTGAACGTCCACACCCCCCGGGCCGGGCTCTCGATGATCGCGGCATCGCGCAGGGCCTCGAGCGCGCGGCGGACCGAGCCGCGGGGTAGCCCCGGATAAACGGGCTGCCCCCGGGCCACGCGCTCGGCGACCACCAGCCCGAGCTTATGCAGCCGCCGGATCCGCTCGACCGTCTGCTCATGAGCAATCCGGTCGGCCGCCATCGCCGTCAGCAGACCCTGCTCGACCGTGGCCGGATCGAGTCGGCGCGTGCCCAGCTCCACGGTGGTCAGATGGCTCTTCTGGGCGATCAGCATCGTGGTTCGCGGCTGCAGCTCTCCGTATTCGACCAGTCGGGTCACGGCTGTCTCGTCGACCTCACAGTGGTCAGCCGCGAAACGCTCGCCGATCCCCTCGGCCCACGCCTCGGCGGCGATCGGGCGCAGCTGGTGGAAGCCACCGAATTGATGCAACGCCCTGCGCTCGGGGGTGAACAGGTCCCGCATCAGATGTTCGACGCTGCCCGCGAAGAGAAAGCTGACCCCGTCCGAACGCTGGAAGATGGCCCGCATCCGCTTGGTCAGCCGGTCGGCGTCGCCGTAGGGCTGCTGCGGGCTTCCCACCTCCTGGAACTCGTCAAGGAACACTGTCACCGACCGCCCGTCGGCCTGCGCGATCCGCCCTGGCAGGGCTAGCGCATAGTCGAGGTACCGCTCGGGGTCGCGCAGCGCCAGCCCCGGGGCAAACGCGATCTCAAGCTCCTCCCCAAGCTGGGCTTTGGATTTCACGATCGCTGAGGTCTGGACCGCATCGGCCACCGCCCTTCCCGCCCGCCGGGTCTGATGCAGTACGCGGCGGAGGGCCGATCGGTTGGAGATCGTGGCCGCAACCAGCGCCTCGGCCAACTCCGCGGTGCTGGCGATTCGGAACAGATCGAGGGCGACCACGTAGTTTCCCTGCGCCGCGAGTCGCCCCAGTGAGGCGTCACAGACGCTGGTCTTGCCGGTGCGGCGCGGGCCGGCGAGGATCAGGTTTGCCCCTCCGGCCAGTCCGGCTGCGATCTCCCGGACATCCGCCTCGCGACCGATCAGCTGGCTGGCCGGGATCGGTTGATCGGTCGGGAACAAGTCGCTGCTGCGCTGACGGGTCACGCTCCTACAATACACCAAAACTGGCGCATTATGCGCCAATCACGGCGCATGCTGGGCCGCAGCGGCTGTCAGCAGCTCGGCGGCGATCTCCTTGGCCGCGTCCGGCCGGGCCAGCTCGGCCGCGGCGTGCCCCATCGCGTTCAGTGACGCTGGATCGGCCAGGAGGCGCCCGACCTCGGAGGCCAGCCGCGGGCCGGTCAGCTCCGCATCGGGGATGATCACCGCCGCGCCGGCGCGCTCGAAGTAGCGCGCGTTCTCACGCTGGTGGTCGGCGGTGGCGTGCGGATAGGGAATCAGGATCATCGGCCGCCCGTGCGCCGCGACCTCGAAGATCGAACCGCCGGAGCGGGCGATCACGAGATCACTGGCCAGCAGGGCCTGGCCGAAGTCGGAAATGAAGGCGCGCAGGTCATACAGCGGCCCCGGGGAGCTCAGCGTGGGCAGGTCGCGTTCTCCAGCTGCGTGCAGGACCCGGAAGCTGGCCCCGGCGAACGCGCTCACCGCCGCCTCGTTGATCGAGCGCGCGCCCTGGCTGCCCCCGAAGACCAGCACGCAGGCCTCGTCGGCGCCGATGCCGAACCGTTTCCGGGCCGCCGCCCGGTCGGTGGCCGGTGGGGGGACCGGACGCCCGGTGAGCCGGTAGCGCGGGCCCTCGCGCCCGGGGAGGGGAAAGGCCAGGCAGACCCGCCGGGCCAGCGGGGCGAGCAGGCGATTGGTCAGTCCGAGATGGCTGTCGGCCTCCATCAGGACCAGCGGCACGCGGCGCAGCACGCTGGCCAGGCCGACCGGCCCGGCCACGTAACCACCCGCACCGAGGACGGCCTGCGGGCGCAGCTCCCCGACCAGGCGACGGGCGCGGCTCACCGCCAGCCCGTCGACGGCCGCCGCCCGAAGCGCGCCGATAGGCGAGTGGCGCGGCAGCGGCACGACATGCAGGGTGCGAAGCTCATAGCCGGCCTCGGGCACCAGCGTGCGCTCCGCGCGTTCCCCGCCGACGAACACCACCTCGGCCCCCTGGGCACGAAGGGCATCGGCCACGGCCAGAGCCGGGATCACGTGCCCGGCGGTGCCCCCGGCCCCGATCAGGATCAGCGGGCCGCTCACGAGGGCGACTCAGGCCGGAGGTGGGGCATCGGCCCCGAAGATAAGGGTTCAGGGCCCGGCTCAGCCGGTTGCCCGGCGGGCGCGCCGCTCCTTGCGGCGCCGCTCACGATCGGCTTCGGCCCGCGGCGTGGTGCTCGGCACGGACTTCAGCCGCCGCGCCCCCGGCCGGGAGATGTTGAGCAGCAGCCCGATCGACGCCAGCATCACGCACAGGTTGGTCGGCGCATAGGAGATGAACGGCAGCGGCACGCCGGTGAGCGGGGCCAGACCGAGAACGACGAAGATGTTCAGGATCCCCTGGCAGAGGATCAGCGAGGTCAGGCCGGTGGCCAGCAGCTTGGCGTGGCGGTCGACGGCCCGCCGCGCCGTCCGCAGACCGGCGTAGGCGATCATCCCGTAGAGGAAGATCACCCCGCAGATCCCGAGCACACCAAGCTCCTCGCCGATCACGGCCAGGATGAAGTCGGTCTGGGCCTCGGGAAGGTAGAAGACCTTCTGGACCCCCTTGCCCAGTCCGACGCCGAACAGGCCGCCCGAGCCGAGGGCGATCTGGCCCTGCACGGCCTGGAACCCGGCCGTGGACTTCGAGGCCCAGGGGTTGAGGAACGCGGTCAGCCGGGCCTGCTGGTAGGGCTGCGCCAGCGTCATCAAGAGCACGCCGCACACGGCGATGCCGGCCAGGATGCCGAGATAGCGCATCGGCATGCCGCCGGCGATCATCAGCACCGTGACGGTGAACGCGACCACGAGCGCCGTCCCCAGGTCCGGCTCGACGACGATCAGCAGGATGGCCGGTCCGGCGACCACCGCGATGGGGGCGACAGCCTGGCGGAAGCCCCGCATCCTTCTTGGGTGGTCGGCCATGTAGCGGGCCACGTACAGAATCAGGGAGATCTTCATCAGCTCCGAGGGCTGGAACTGAATCGGCCCGGCGGCGAACCAGCGCCGGGCGCCGTTGACCACGACCCCGAATCCGGGCAGGAGCACCATCACGAGCAGGGCGAAGGAGCCGACCAGCATCAGCCGGCAGATCCGCTGGTCGAGCAGAGCCAGGCCGCGGCGCTCCAGGACGTGCATGGCGAGCAGGCCGATCGCCCCGAAGATCAGGTAGCGGATGAAGTCCCCGGTGCCGTTGCCCTGACCGTTCAGCACCCCCAGCGGCGAGGACGCGCTGTAGACCATCACCGCGCCGAAGGCGAGCAGGCAGAGAGCCGCGGTCATGAGGATGCGGTGCTCGAGCGGCGGGGCCACGCGCCGGCTGGATGCCCGGCGCGATCCCCGGGCCGTCGCCTCCCGGGTCCGTGAGCGCGGGGCGGCCCCGGCGGCCGCGGCTGCGGCACCCCGGGCCCCCCGGACCCCCCGGGCGGCCATCAGAGCGCCCCCAAGAGGGTTCGGAAATGCTCGCCGCGGGCCTCGAAGTCCCGGTACTGGTCAAAGCTGGCGCAGGCTGGGGAGAGGAGCACGGTGTCCCCCGGGCCGGCCGCGGCGCGGGCCGTGTCGAGCGCCCGGGGCAGATCACCGCAGTCATGGATGGGGATCCCGGCCGGGCTGAGCGCGGCACGGAGCTCGCCGGCGGCGGTGCCGATCAGGTAGACGCCGCGGCAGCGCTCGGCCACCGCGGGCGCCAGCGGGGCGAAGTCCTGGTCCTTGCCCCGGCCTCCGGCGATCAGGTGCACGCCGCCGGCGTAGCTGCGCAGGGCGACCAGGGTGCTGGCCACATTGGTGGCCTTGGAGTCGTTGACGAACGCGATCCCGTCCCGGACCGCGATCAGCTCAAGGCGATGGGCCACGCCGGGGAAGCTCCGCAGTCCCCGAGCCACGGCCGCGGGTTCCAGGCCACGGGCCAGGCAGGCCGCGGCGGCGGCCATCGCGTTGGCCAGGTTGTGCTCCCCGGGCAGCGAGACCTCGGTCTCGGCCATCAGGGCCTGATCGCCCCACCAGAGCTGCCCGGCCCGGCGCGAGACCTCGGCCTCGGGGCCGGTTCCGAAGCAGACCCGTCGGGCGCACCCGCCGAGGTCCTCGATGCCCAGCCCTTCCGGAGCCACCGCGACGTCGTCATTGCCCTGGTTGGCGAAGATCCTCAGCTTGGCGGCCACGTAGTCGGCGAAGCTCCCGTGGCGATCGAGGTGGTCGGGCTCGAGGTTGAGCAGCACCGCGACCTCGGGGGCGAAGCTCGTCGTGTCCTCGAGCTGGAAGGACGAGACCTCGCACACCACCGTGGCCTGCGCGTCGACACCGCCGACCAGCGAGGTGAGCGCGGTGCCGACGTTGCCGGCCACGGTCACCGGCGCATCGGCCTCGCGGTGGATGTGGCCGATCCACTCGGTGGTCGTCGTCTTGCCGTTGGTCCCGGTCACCGCGATGAACTCGTTCTCGAGCAGCCGCCAGCCCAGCTCGACCTCCCCGAGCACGGGCAGGCCGCGGTCGCGCGCCGCGACGACAGCCGGGGCGCGGGCAGGAACACCGGGGCTCTTGATGAGCGTCCCGGCCCTGGCGGCGAGGGCGAGACCTGACGCATCGAGGTGGACTTCGACGCCCGCCGCGGAAAGCCTTTTCGCCCTCGCTGCCATCGTTTCGGAGCCCCCGGAGTCACACACCATCACCTCCTCCCCGCGGGCGCGCAGCGCCAGCGCGGCGGCCTCCCCAGAGCGGGCCAGGCCGAGCACGAGGTACGGGCCACCGGGGAGCGGCGGACGCGGCTTGGACACGATCGGCAGGGTAGTGAGCGCCCTGGATGTCGCCTGGAGCGCATGGCCGACTCGACGCTCTGCGGGACCTCGTCGGCGGGTACGGCGGTTCGTCGACTGATACCTCATCCGGTATATTCCGGTGTCAATGGACCCGGGTGAGCTCATTCGACAGCGCCGGCTCGCCAATCGCCTGACACAGGCGCAGCTGGCGCTCCGGGCCGGCTCGACGCAAGCCGCGATCAGTCGGCTGGAACGCTCGGAGATCTCGCCGACGTTCGACACCGTGCACCGGCTGCTCGCCGTGATGGGGGAGGAACTCGTTGTGAGCGCCCGTCGCGGCGTCGGCGGGCATCACCGAGCGCGGTTGCATAAGTTGCGCGCGCGCCCGGCCGCCGAGCGCCTCGAGCTGGCCATCGGCTGGAATCAGCTGGCCGGCGAGGTCTCGCGAGCGGGTGAGCTCGCGCAAAGCACGCCCGTGACTCGCCGTGAGATCCCTCTCGACGCGCATGCGATCCTGCGCGTGCTCGCCGATCACAACATCGACTACGTGCTGATTGGCGGGATGGCGGTGCAGGCCCATGGGCACCCGCGCACCACCCAAGGCATGGATGTGATGCCGAACCCGAGTTCGCTCAACCTGACCCGGCTGCGCGCCGCCCTAACCGCCTTACACGCACGCCCGGTCGGAGCCACACGCCTGGACGACGACGCATTGGACTTGTCGACCGACGATGTACTCGAGCTCGACACCGACGCGGGGGGCGTCGATGTTCACCTCACTCCGCCCGGCGCAGCCCCGTACGCGCAGGTGCGGGATCGTGCGCTGGAGCTCGATCTCGGGACACCGGTGGCCGTAGCCGGCCGCGACGATCTCATCGCCATGAAGCGTGCCAGCGGTCGTCCGATCGACCGGGGCGACATCCTCGCCCTGACCGAGCGCAAAGAGCCAGCCTGAGCCCGGTCAGGCCTTGATGCTCAGCTGGTAGACGACAAAGCCGATTGCCCCGAAGGCCGCGGCCACGATCCAGAAGCGCAGGATGATCTTCGTCTCCGACCAGGCCTGGAGCTCGAAGTGGTGGTGGATCGGCGCCATCAGGAAGACCCGCTTACGGAAGGTCTGGAACGAGAACACCTGGATCACCACCGAGAGCACCTCGAGCACGAAGATTCCACCCAGGAGGATGAGCAGCACCTCGGTCTTGGTCATCACGGCAAGCCCGGCGATGGCGCCGCCCAAGCCGAGCGATCCGGTGTCGCCCATGAAGATGCTGGCCGGGAAGCTGTTGAACCACAGGAAGCCGATACAGGCACCGACCAGGCATGAGGCGACGAACGTCAGCCCGTAGTCGCCGGTGGTGATGAAGGTGATCCCCAGATAGGCCAAAAGCGTGATGGCCGCGCAACCCGCGGCCAGCCCGTCGAGACCGTCGGTGAAATTGACCGCGGTCGTGGTCCCGGCCACGACGAGGTAAATGAACACCGGGTAGAGCGGCCCGAGGTCGATGGTCACATCGACGAAGCGGACCTGAACCGTGGGCGCGATACCGGCCTTGTAGCGGGCCACCCACCACAGCCCCAGGGAGATGGCCACGGTGATGACCAGCTTGGTCCGCGCGCGAAGTCCCAGCGAGCGGCGCTTGACGATCTTGGTGTAGTCATCGGCGAACCCGAGCAGCGCGCAGGCCAGGCTGACCCCAAACACCGCCATGGCCGGCCAGCCCCGCTTGGACAGGACTAGGAAGGGCACGGCCATGGCGGCGAAGATGATCACTCCGCCCATGGTCGGCGTCCCGGCTTTGGTCTGGTGCCCGACCGGTCCCTCCTCGCGGATGTTCTGTCCGAACTCCCGCCGGCGAAGGAACTCGATGAACTTCGGGCTCAGGAACAGGCAGATCAGCAGCGACGCCGTACCGGCGATGAGCACGCGGCCGGAGAGCGACCCGCCGGTCACAGGTCCGAACCCCGCATCACGCGTCCGCCCCGGCGCGCAGGGCGTCGCAGACCTGCTTCAGGCCCACCCCGAGTGAGCCCTTGACCAGGACCAGGTCGCCACTCTGCAGCAGCTCAGGAACGATCGCCGCCGCCTCACCGGCGTCGGCCAGCGGCTGGGTCTCCCCGTCGAAGTTCTCAGCGATCGCCGCCGCCAGGGGGCCGACCGTGACCAGGAGATCGATCCCAGCCTGCTCGGCCAGCTCGCCAAGAGCCACGTGGAAGCTCCGAGCGTCGGGGCCGAGCTCGAGCATGTCGCCGAGCACGGCCACGCGGCGCTCAGCGCCGTCGCGCTCGGCGGTGTCGGCCAGATCGGCGAGAGCGGCGCGCATCGACATCGGGTTGGCGTTGTAGCAGCCGTCGAGGACCCGTATCCCCCCGGCGACGGCCAGATTCTCCCCCCGGCCGGCGGTGAGGACCAGATCGACGTGCCCCGCTGGGCTCACCCCGACCGCCCTCGCGGCGGCCACCGCGGCCAGCAGGTCGAGGCGCAGATGGGCCTGGCGGAACGGGACCTCGAGCTCGATCCGCTCGTCACCCACGGCAATCAGCACCCGGTCCTCGTCCTGGGCGATGTAGTCCACCTCTCCCCCGGGTCCGAAGCTGACCGTCCGCACATCGCTGCGCCGGTGCGGATCGAGCAGCCGCTCCCCGGCGGGGATCACGGCCGTGGCCCCGGGAGCGAGCCCGGCGATCAGCTCCGCCTTGGCCGCGGCCACGTTCTCGATCGTCCCCAGGAGCTCGAGGTGGACCGGTCCGATGCTGACGATGACCCCGACGTCGGGCTCGGCGATGGCCGCCAGCTCGGCGATTTGACCAGAACCGCGCATGGCCATCTCCAGGATCAGCACCTCGGTGCCGGACGGGGCGGCCAGGATCTCCAGCGGCAGGCCGATCTCGGTGTTGTAGTTGGCCCGCGAGGCGCTGGCCCGGCGATGGGGAGCGATCAGGGCGAGGAGCAGATCCTTGGTCGAGGTCTTGCCGGTCGAGCCGGTCACGCCGATGACCTGCATCCCGCGCCCGCCCAGCTCGCGGCGCCAAGCGGTGGCCAGGCTCTGCAGCGCCCTCAGCGGATCGGGCACGACGATCACCGTGCCCGCGCCCACGGCGGCGGCCGCCGGCTCGTTGGGCGGCGTGATCACCACTCCCCACGCTCCCGCCTGCAGGGCGTCGGAGGCGAACGCGCCCCCGTCGTAGTTGGCACCCGGCAGGCCCACGAACAGCATTCCCGGCCGGGCTTGGCGCGAGTCGATGCTCACTCGGTCCGGACCCTCCGGCGCGTCTCCGGCGAGCGCGCCAGCCAGCCGCCCGCGGCGGTGGCGATCTGCTTCGCGTCCCAGAGCCTCATCGCGATCCGGCGCCGGCGCGCTCGAGGATCTCCCGAGCCACGCTCACATCGTCGAAGTCCATCTTGCGCCCGCCGGCGAACTCCTGGCCGCGCTCATGTCCCTTCCCGGCGATGACCACGACGTCGCCCGGTGCCGCCGCCTGGACCGCCCGGTCGATGGCCCGGCGGCGGTCGACCTCGGAGACGACCTCGGCGGTGGCCCCGCTCATCCCGGTCAGAACCTCGGCGAGGATCGCCTCGGGGTCCTCCGAGCGGGGGTTGTCCGAGGTGACGATGGCCAGGTCGGCGAGCCGGCCGGCGATCTCGCCCATCAGCGGCCGCTTGCCCCGATCGCGGTCCCCGCCGCAGCCGAACACGGCGATCAGCCGCTGCTCGGTCAGCTTCCGGGCCGCGGTGAGCACGTTCTCGAGCGAATCCGGGGTGTGCGCATAGTCGACCACGACCGCGAACGGCTGACCCGCGTCGACCGTCTCGAAGCGCCCCGGCACCTGGCCGGCTTCGGCGATCGCTTTCTGGCAAGTCTCGGCGTCCACGCCGAGCGCTCGGGCGGCAGCCAGCGCGCCGAGCACGTTGTAGACGTTGAACTCGCCTCTGAGCGGGGAGCGCAGGACGAGCGAGCCGTCGGGCGTCTGCACTGTGAAGGACGACCCGCCCAAGTCGGTGCTGAGCGCCGTGGCTCGGTAGTCGGCCTCCTGGCCCATCCCGAAGGTGATCGGCCCGTCAAGCTCGGCAGCCAGGCGGGCGCCGTAGGGATCGTCGACATTGATCACCGCGGCCCCGGGAGGATCGGGCACGAACATCATCCGCTTGGCGGCGAAGTAGGCCTCCATGGTGGGATGGAAATCGAGGTGGTCCTGGGTCAGATTGGTGAAAATCCCGGCCGCGAAGTCGATCGCGTCGGCGCGCCGTAGCTCGAGCGCGTGGGAGGACACCTCCATCACCGCCGCCCGATCACCAACGTCGAGCATCTCGCGGAAGGTGCGCTGGAGGTCGATGGCCTCCGGGGTGGTGCGCTCCACGGTGCGCTCGGCTCCGCCGACGATGCTCTTGACCGTGCCGAGCAGGCCGGTCCGGCGACCCCCTGCCTCGAGCAACTCCCGGATCAGGAACGCGGTCGTCGTTTTGCCATTGGTCCCAGTGATCCCCACGATCTGGAGCCTGGCGGTCGGATGGCCGTAGAACGCGGCCGCGGCCGGCGCCATGGCCGCGCGGGCGCTGGGAACCTCTACCTGCGGTACGTCCAGAGGCAGCCGGTGCTCCACGACCAGAGCGACCGCCCCGCGGGCCACGGCATCGGACGCGAAGTCATGGCCGTCGCGGGTGAAGCCGACCACGCAGAAGAAGAGCGTGCCGGGCCCGGCCACGCGGTTGTCGTAGGCCAGGTCCGTCACCTCCACCCCGCCCGCGGCCGCCGGCGCTCCGGGGATCACCTGGTCCAGGCGCATCGGCGGCGGAGTCTAACCGGGGCCAAGGCGGCCGCCTGGTGCGGCGAGAGGCACGGGACTTGCCAGGTTGCGCCGAAGCAGAGCGGAGCCGTCCGACTACGCCTATCCGGCGGCGAAGCCGCGCCCGTTCTTGCCCGCGGGGCGCCGGTCAATGACCCGGTCGACCAGCCCGTAGCCGAGGGCCTCCTCGCCGGTGAAGAACCGGTCACGGTCCATGTCGGCGTGCACGCGCTCGACGGCCTGGCCGGTGTGCTTGGCGTAGATCTCGTCGATCCGGGCGCGCAGGGCGAGGACCTCGCGGGCGTGGATCTCGATGTCGCTGGACTGGCCCTGGAAACCGCCTGACGGCTGGTGGATGAGGATCCGGCTGTTGGGCAGGGCCAGGCGCTTTCCGGGCGCGCCTCCGGCCAGGAGCAGTGACCCCATCGACATGGCCACGCCGTAGCAGATGGTCTGTACCTCGGGCCGGATGAACTGCATCGTGTCGTAGATGGCCAGCCCGGCGTAGATCGAGCCGCCGGGGGAATTGATGTAGAGATGGATGTCCTTATCGGGGTCGTCGGACTCGAGGTGGACGAGCTGGGCCACGACCAGGTTGGCGATCTCCTCCTCCACGACGCCGCCGAGGAACACGACCCGGTCGTTCAGCAGCCGGGAGTAGATGTCGAACGAGCGCTCACCGCGCGCGGTCTGCTCGACGACCATGGGAACCAGGGCCATGCGGCCTCCTTTGCGTCGGGTTGCTAATGTGCAACCAGTTGATTGCGGTTACCGTAGCAAACTCGCAACCAGATGGTTGCACGTTGAGCGGAGGATGCCCCGATGACTGACCTGGTGGAGCGCGAGCTGGAGCTGGAGGCCACCCTCGAGGAAGCCTGGACGGCCCTCACCGACCCGGCCTGGCTCTCGGCCTGGCTGGCCGATGAGGTGGAGCTGGACTGGGTTCCCGGCGGCGCGGCCCGCTTCAGCTTCGCCTGATGAGGTGCGCGAGGGCTGGGTCGAGGAGGTCTGCCCGCCCGAGGAGAGCGCCGATGGTCACGGCCGGCTGACCTTCTGGTGGTCCCGCGATGAGGAACCGGCCTCGCGAGTCGAGCTCGAGCTGAGCCCGCTGAGCGACGGCCGCGCCCGCCTACGTGTGGCCGAGACGCGCCCGCTCGAGCTCCTCGACCTGATCGGCGCCCCTCTTCCCGGCTCCCGGAGTCCTGGCTACGGGCCCTTGCTGGTCGCCGTTTGACGGTGGAGCCGCCGACCTCCCCCCAGACCGAGGACCCGACACTGGTGTTCAGCGCGCTGGCCGACCCGATGCGCCGACGCCTGCTGGCGGCGATCGCCAAGCGTCCGACCACGGCCACCGAATTGGCCGCTGTGCTACCCATCACCCGCCAGGCCGTGGCCAAGCATTTGACCTCGCTCTACGACGCCGGCCTGCTCGAACGGGAACGCACCGGGCGGGACGTCCGCTATCGCGTCACCCCCGCGCCCCTCTCGGATGCGGTCTCGTGGCTCGCCGAGGTCGGCGGCCAGTGGGACGATCGGCTCGCGGCCCTGACCCGCGTGCTCAAGACACGAGAAGGTGCGGGCTGATCGGCCGGCGGCCCGGGTGGCGACAAGTGAGCGAGGACTGATCCCGACAGTGGGAGGCAGAGGTAGAGTGGCGACATGTCGGTCCATCACTCGAGCCGGGGCCGGGGACTCATGAGAGCGCTGGTGACGGTGATCGCCAGTCTCATCTTGGTGGCCCTTAGCGGTACGGCGACAATGCTCGCGCTTCCGAGTACCGCGATCGCCCGTCTGACTCCGATCCCCCCGGGAAACTCAGGGGTGAATCAGTACGTCGAAACCCTCCCGACGGCAAGTGGGGGAAGACCGACGAGCACCGTGCACCCAGTGATCCCCCCGTCAGGCTCGAGCGCAGGAAATGCCGGGACCGGCGCAGCCAGCCCAACGCCAGAAATTTCGCAGTTCACCCAGCATGCTCTGGCGCGCAGCGGAGGCGACGGTCGCGCCGCGGTTGGTCTGGCGCGGGCAACGACGCCGGGGGCGGAGCTCGGGCTGGCTCGCGGCCGGCTGACCCGCGGACGTGCTTCCCGCCTCGGGGGTGGTGCAAATGCTGACGGAGCCTCGCCGGCGACGGGAGTCGCAGACGCCCTGACTGGTGCCTCATCGGCCGAGGGCCTCGGTTCCATCCTTCCGCTTCTTCTGATCGTTTGTGCGCTCGGCGCGGGCTGGCTGGCAATTCGTCGGCGCCGCCGAATGCCCTGACGCGGGCGCGCGCTAGCTGGGCCCCGTGACCTCGGCTGTCCGATGAAGCTCCCCAGACGGCCGCTCTGGTTCCAGATCGACCCCTCTGCGCTCAGCGTCTGGACGCTCGTGGGGGCGATCGTGCTGTACATGGCGATCGACGGAGGCGGGTACGACGTCGTCGTCCACAGCCAGGTGGGCATCCTCGTGTGGTGGGTGATTCTGCTCGGCGCCGTAGTCGGGCTGCGCCCGGCCGATCGGCTCTCCGCCCGGGCCTGGGTCGCGCTGGGCCTGTTCGGCGGGTTTGTCGCTTGGACAGGGCTGGCCACGACGTGGTCGCTGAGCTCGGAACGGAGCCTCCAGGATCTTTCTCTGGTGGCGTGCTACCTCGGGGTGCTGGTGCTCGGCTTGGCGATCCAGCGCGATGGTGCACGGGTGATGAGACACACCATGGCAGCGCTGGCCACGGCGATCGTAATCGTCGCCTGCCTGGCGCTGGCCTCGCGGTTGCGGCCGACCTTGTTTCCAGCTGCCGAGCAGACTGCCTTCTTCCTCGTCGGTTCGCACGGCCGGCTCGGCTGGCCGCTCAATTACTGGAATGCCCTGGCCGCGCTGCTCGCCCTCGGCCTACCCCTGCTGCTTGCACTGGCCACGTCGTCTCGTGGACTCACGGCCCAGGCGCTCGCAGCGGCGGCGATCCCGGTAACCGTCCTGTGCGGTTACCTGACCTTCTCCCGCGGTGGAGCAGTCGCCGGCGCCGTCGGAGTGATCGCCTTCCTAGCGCTCGCACCAGGGCGGATCCCGAAGCTCGCTACGGCCCTCGTGACCGCCGCCGGGAGCAGCGCCCTGATCGCCGCTGCCGTGCACCGGAGCGCGATCGAACGCGGGCTGTCCGGGGCCACAACGCGCCGGGAAGGTGGAAGTCTGCTGGTGCTTTTGATCCTGGTCTGCGCCGCCGTCGCCCTCACCCAGGTGGCAATCGGGCTCGTCGCTCGCCGCCGAAACCTCTCACGCCAGCTGACGATCCCGCGCCGCCGAGCGCTCGAGCTGCTGCTCGCGACGCTCGCCTGTTGCGTTGTGGTTGCCCTGGTCGCTGGCGCACCGGCGCAAATCGCGCATGCCTGGCGGGATTTCCAGCGCCCCTCGGTGGCCGCGCTGCACGAGAATTCGCTCCAGCGGTTCACCACCGACAGTAGCAACGGACGCTACGAATATTGGAAGGCGGCCCTGAATGCGACCGGCGGACATCTTCTCGGCGGCTCGGGGCCGGGAACGTTCCAGCTCCTGTGGCTCCCGCGTGCGTCCTACTACAGCTACGTCGAGAACGCGCACTCGCTGTACTTCGAGACCCTGGCGGAGGTCGGAGTAGTGGGGCTCGTCCTACTCGTGGGGTTCCTGGGGCTCGTGGTCGGGTCGGCCCTGCGGCTCGTCAGGCGCTCACGCGATGAGGATCGGGTCGGTTGCGCCGGGGTGAGCGCCGCTCTGGTGGTCTTCATCGTCTGCGCTGCTTATGACTGGGTTTGGCAAGTACCTGCGCTTCCGGGCGCCTTCCTCCTCCTCGCCGCGGCGGTGTTGGGACCGGCGCGCGTCGCGGCCATGAGCGACCGCCGCTCGCGCGAGTCCGCTCAGCCGGGGGTATGGCGCTTGCGCCTGATCAGACTGGGGACGGCTGGACTCGCCCTCGCCGCTCTGCTGGCGATCGCCGTTCCGCTGGCGACCACGAACGCCGAGCGTGCGAGTCAGGCCGCGGTCGCGGCCAGAGCGCCCGGGTTGGCCCTCCGCGAAGCCCGCGCGGCGACGCGCATTGAGCCGGATGCTGCCTCGGCCCAGATCCAGCTGGCGCTCGTGCTCGAACTCAGGGGCGAGATACCCGCAGCGCTCAGTGCCGTGGATCGGGCGACGAACGACGAACCCGCCAACTGGAGCGCCTGGCTCACCGCGTCGCGCATCGATGCCGAAGCCGGCCACGCGGCGGCAGCGCTCCAGGCATACCGTCGGGCTCGCGCTCTGAATCCCAGATCACCGTTGTTTGCGCTCTGAGATCCGCCGGGGAGAACTACGCTCGCACTTCTACCCCGGCGACCAGCCGAGACTCGCTGAGGTGCCGGCTTGGGCGCGCAGTCGTAGGCGGGAACTGAGGCGACGGCGGGCATAGAAGATGCCGCCCGATGTCGTCTGCAGCCCGAGGATCCGCTTCCAGCCAGTTCGCACTCGAGCCTCGATTACGACCGAGCCGGGGACCGGCGAGCGGCCCCAGAGGGTCAGCCGTCCGTGGGAGGCGGGCAGCGCTACGAACGGGAATCGGAACGCGATCGCGGACGGCTTCGCCACGCCGTTCCGGAGATACAGGCCAGCGTCGCTGAAGAAGACATCTTTCGGGCCGACCGGATCGCGCAGCTGAAACCAGAACACGTGGGTTACCCCCTGCGTCCAGAACTCGTAGAAGGCAAGCGTGAGATCGCGAGCCTGACGTGAGAACGTCTTCGCGTTCGGCGGCTGACTGGGAAAGTCGATCTCCGTGATCCACAGCGCCTTGCGTCCGGCCGGCAAAGCGTGACCGAGCCGCTGCGCGGCGTGAAGCACGCGGAGGATCCGCCCCAGGTCAGGCACGCTGACGTTGCCCGCGAACGCGTGAACCGTGGGCGTCATCGAGTACGGATGGTGGTCGAGGGCGTCGAAGTGCGGCGGGTCAGGACAGGGCTCGGCCCGTAAGGCCAGCGAGACGCAGAAAAGGTCACGCAGGAAGACCAGCGGCTTCATCCGGTCGACTCCGGTGGGGTCGCCGTAAGGAGCGGTTCCGGCCGCCAGGACGAACGCGCTCGGCTGGACCTGCTTCACGGCTCCGTAGAACGCGTTCAACATCGATCGGTAGATGCCTGGGCTCGAGGCGATGATCGATCCATGACGGCCTCTGACCCATTGGGGCATCAGATAGAGCGGCAGATTGGGCTCATTCCACGCCTGGAAGCGGCTAACGCGTGGAAGCATGCGGCTCGGATCCTGCGGATCTGCGAACTGGCCTGAGTAGCGTGAGGCGAGGGCGTGCGCGAACGCAGCCAGGGCTCGGGGTCGCGGATCCCACGCCCCCGGTGCCACATACCGTGGTCGGTCTGGACCCTCCGCCCAGCGCGGGGCGTCCAAGACCATCAGGACGACGGTCTGCCCGTCAGCGACGGCGGTTCTCACTGAGGTGTCGAGGCTCGAGAAGCGGTAGTGCGGGTCGGCTGGGTTCGCGGCCTGAAACCCGGAGGGCAAGCGATCCGGCGCGATCTGCGACCAGACCGCGGTCAGGCGCACCGATGTCGAGCCGACATGCTCCGCACGTCCCAGCCAAAGCGCGTCGATGGCCGGGACGGGCGACTGGAAGCTCGGATAGTCGACCAGGCCGGTGGAGAAGACGGACGGACCCGGCAGCGTCGTTGCTCCCGAGCAGGGAGGGAAGATCGTGCCCAGGAGTACCAGTGCCACCAGAACTTGGCCTGCGGTGATGGCCGCCGAGCGCCGGGGGCATCGCCGACTCGCGGTGGTTCGCGGGCTTGTCATGCCAGCTTTCACTCTGGCAGAGCGGGTTAGGCCAGCGGGGAGGTCGGTCGCTTCGGCCCTTAGCTGTGGGCGGTGCCGGACACACGCCGGGGCGCGTAGTAGGTGATTCTGACCGTGAAGGACCGGCCACCGGCCAGGCGCCGCGGGAGCTTCCACCGAAGCACTCGTCTCCCCCTCCGAACCGTCCTGGTTCTCGAGACCGTGACCGCACGACGGAACGACCTCCTGGAGACGGTCAGCCGGATCTTGGTGGGATAGCGAAATGGCGACTTGAAGACGACTCGCAGTACCCCGTGTGAGACCAGAAGCTCGGCCCTGGCGTGCCGGAACGACACGGCTCGGAAAAGTTCGGCCCGAGAGACGCCATGGCCGGGCTTGTGGCCCGGCGGCGGCTTTCGGCCTGGAACCGGATGGGTCGCGGCGGGAGCTGTGGTCGGGCCCGACACTGGACCGCCCACGGGGGGATGGGTTGGCGGGGTCGCCGGAGGGGTGAGGGAGGTCGCCGCCGCCGGCTCCGGGAATGTCATGGTGGAGACCGCGGCGTTGGACTGCTGACCCCAGGGGTTCAGGTGCAAGCCATCCCACGTCCAGGCGTTCGGATCAGACGTTGCCTCGTCCAATGTCCAGTCCCAGTCCCAGGCGATCAAGCCGTTCAGGCCCTGGGTTCCAAGCGCCGCAACCCATTGGTAGGCCGCCGCAGTGGCGTTGGTCATGGTGATGTCGTTGTTGTACCGGCCCATCTCGGTGACGATCAACGGATAGGAGGACAGGTGGGCGGCGATTCCGTTGTCGAGCGCGTCGAAGGCAACTCCGGTGAAGGTGTCTCCGTAACCGGCGTACTGGTCGAGGTAGACATGGACCCCGAACAGCAGCCCCGTACCGCGCCAGCCCTTGGCCGCGGCATCGCCGAGGATGTCATTCATGAGCGTTGGAGATACCTCCTGCTCATAACCGTCAGACGGAATGATCAGCGGCTGCAACGAGCCCAAGGACCGGAGGTAGGCTCCGATGCCCTCGACTGCCGCCAGGTAGGTCGGCGAGCCGGGAGCATAGTCGGCGGGCTCGTTGAATGGCTCCCAGACAACCCAGGGGTCGTTGCCGATGCTGGCGATCAGATCGGCGAACATCGGCTCATAAGACCGCCAGTCGCCCATCGTGTCTCCGGTCGCGTTTGCGTCCAGGATGGTGACCAGGCCTGCGGCCTTCGCGGAGTCCACGATGCTCTGGATCCGGGCTACGGCGGCGGCCTTGCTCTCATAGAGCTCAGACTCATAGACATCCGGCGCGGCGATGTGCACGCGGATCGCGTCATAGCCGAGCGCACGGATCGCGGCGAACTCCGCATCGCGCTGGTCAAAGTTACGATTCGTCACCTGCAGCAGATAGGTCTGCTGGGTGGTCGGTGTCGCCCCTGCGTAGTACGGCACCATCTGGACCGCTACGCCCTTGAGACCAACACGCTGTCCAGTCGCGTCGCGCAGCACCGTGCCATCGACATGCAGCGGCGGCACGATCGCTGCCGGCGCAGCCGAGGCCGACGCCACCCCGGCGGAGGCCGCGCAGACGACCGCGACCGCGACCGCGGCAGCGACCTGGGTGAGAGCCCGAAGCGACATGCACCGGAGGTATCGTCAGCCCCCAACCCGAACTGAGCGGAGGTCCTCCCCATGGACCGATGATCGAGGCCCGCGAGATCGTGAAGAGCACGTTCTCCCTGCACCGGGCGCACGAGTCGAGCTCGGCCTCCCCGAGCCGACGGTCCATCGTCAGGGCGTGTGAGGCTCGCGGCTGAGATGGTCGGCCAGGCGCAGGGCGAAGGCCAGCACCATGAAGGTCGAGTTCGCCTGGCCCGAGGTGACGAAGACCGAGCTGCTGGCCACGAACAGGTCATCGAAGCCGTGCACCGCGAGATTGGCGTCAACCACACCGTCCGCCGGCTCGGCGGACATTCGCGTGGTGCCGGCTTGGTGGTAGCCCCCGTCCAGCTGCCCGAGGATGATCTCCTGCGGATCCCCGGGCAGGAACTCGATCTTGCCAATGCCGTGCCGGCGCAGCTCGGCGTCCAGGCGCTCATGAGCGCGGACGACAGCAGCGAACTCCTGCGCACCGAACTGCAGATGGGTCCGCAGCCGGGGCATGCCGAGCGCGTCGACCTGGTCCGACAGCTCGACCCGGCTCTCGGGGTGAGGCACATGCTCGCAGTGGAAGCCCAGCGGATAGACGTTGTCGGCGCTGCGCACGTAGAACGCCGGCACCTTCCGCCCGCGGCGGAGATAGCGCTGGTAGCCGAAGCGCACCGCGAACCAGGTCGCCGGGACCAGGTCTCGCAGGACATTGCGAAGGTGTGCGCGCACAGTTACCGGGCGGTCACTTTTCGTGTGCGCCTCCCGAATCGCCTCGGCGATAAAGTGCCGGCCGAGCGGCGAAATCAGCATCAGATAGACGAACGACAAGATGCCGCTTCCGTGAGCGGGATCGGCCAGCTCGGGGTTGACGAACCAGAGTGCCAGGTTGGGGAGGCGGTACTCGTCGGCGAACTCGGGGGAGAAGGTGATCCGGCGCCGTACGTAGACGCCATCAGGATCGCGCTCATGGCCATAGATGGTGCGCTCAGGTGGTGTGCTGAAGCGTACGCGCGCGATCCGACCCTCGAGGTGGGTCATGTACCAGCGGCCAAGGTGCCCTGAGTGGTTGCCCAGGCCCGTGGGATGATGGCGGCGGGAGGCCAGTAGAAGCCGGGTGGTCTCCAGGCCGCCGCAGGCGAGCACGTAACGCCGCGCCGAGACCCTGATCGTCCGACCGTCGAGGGCCCGAGCCACCAGATGGTCCACGCACGGCTTAGAGTCGGCGCACACCACCTCGGTGCAGGTGAGTCCCGTGATCAGCCGTAGGTTCTGGGTCTCCTCGAGCGGCTTGCGGTACTGCTTGCCGAACCGGGTCGGCAACGACCACCGTTCGAGCGCTGTCGCGCGCACCCCACCCTCCGGGAACCCGGGGACCAGGCTGCGATCGGCCAGCCCGTCGATCTCGCGAGCGTCGAACTCGGCACGCCCACAGACGAACCAGTCACATGCGCGCTGGAAGTACTCCGAGAGTTCGTCGTAGCCGACGGGCCAACGCCCGTGATCAACGATGCTCCGGGGCTCGAAGTCCACCGGGTCGAAGGGAACGCAGCGGCCACCCCAGAGGATCGAGGCACCGCCGAGCTCACGGCGCGTGGCCAGCGACATGGGGGCATGCAGGGGATCCTCGCCGACGGTATCGCCCAACGCCTGCGTGGCCGCGTCGAACCCGATGCCGCCGCTCTCGAGCAGGATGACGCGGTGGCCGGCGCGGGCGAGCTCGAGTGCGATGACGATGCCCGCGGGCCCGGCGCCCACGACCACGACCGCGGCGTTTAGCAGCGTCCCATCGGCCAGCGTAGAACCGTCGATCAGCATGCCACGAGCTCCTCGGAGACCAGGGACCGGAACGCGTCGAGCGCTGCGTCCGGAGCGTCGGCACCGGCCGCAGCGTCCACCGCCGCGGCCACCCGACCGGGGCGCGTGGTAGCGAATAAGACCGTTCCGGCGCGATTTGCCCTCACCGCGTCGCGCAGGAGCAGGGAGCCGAGCGTCTCGGGGCGTCGGCAATCCTCCCCGATCATCTCGCTCCAGGCCGCAACCCGAGCCGGATCGGCCAGATGCGCGCCGATCGTCTCGAGCGGTCCGGCAAGTGCGCCGAACGTGATCACCGGGGACGAAAACGCGGCTAAGGCCCGCGAGGACCGACTGAGGATGTCATCGTGGATCTGAGTCACGACCGGGACGGAGAAGCCGCGCATCACCGCCGCCGTCGGCTCGGGCTCGCCAGACACCCCCCAGGCCCCGATCAGACCGCCGTGGCGTGCCTCTTCGAGGTAGCCGCAGACGTCCTCGGTGCGCACGCGATCGGGCGTGGGCGCGTGGAGGAACAGCAGGTCGACCCGATCGGTGCCGAGCTCGCGCAGGCTGGTCTCAAGGCTCGCACGCGCGCTCTCGGCGTCATAGGTGCCGGCGGCCGCCAGCGAGCTCGCACCGCGCTTTATGCGTCGCCGCAGACCAGGGTGGCGGCTCAGCAGGGCTCGAGCCGGGGCCTGCAGTGCTGCCAGATGTCCAACGCCCACGGGCGGCTGGATCCCGAACTTCGTCGCGATGATGAGAGAGTCGCGACGGCCCGCGGCGAAGCGGCCCAGCTCGCCCTCGGCTGCACCTAATCCGTACATGCGCGCGATGTCGAAGTGATGGATGCCCGCATCGAAGGCCGCGTGGAGCACGGCCTTTCGCTCACGGGCCGACGAGAGGCGCATCAATCCGGCGCAGCCAAACCCGATTCGGGTGGTCCTGACCTCGCCGGCGGCGAACGAGACCTGTTCCACGTCAATGGTTCCCGCGGTCAGGGTCGCAAGTCACGTAGCCTCCGATCAGATGTTCGAGCGCCCGCAGCTGCTCCGTCCAGCGGTGTTCCTGCCGCTCCCGCGCGGACGCGGCCGCGCCGAGCATGCGCCCCTGCTCGTCTAGCGCCGCCCGAATGCCGCGTGCCAGCGCCGCCGACGTGTTCTCGGCGAAGGCGGCGTCCGGAAACGTCTCGCGCCCCGCGGGCCAGTCGCTCAGCAGGAGTGGACGCTCGGCGTAAACCGCCTCATAGCCCGCCTTGACCACCGATGTCGGTTCGGTCGTCAGCACGACGACCAGATCGCCGGAGGCCAGGGCAGCTGGGTAGTCAGGTCCACGGAGGAAGCCGACGAACTCAACGTTGGGCGGAGCGGTGTCGATGAGACCCACGGGCGCCTTGCGCAGCTCGCCGGTGACCTTGAATGCCACATCCGGCAGTTCCCGTGCCGCATCGACCAGGGCCTGTGCCGGCTCGTCCCCGTTGAACGTGCAGACGAACAGCACCTCGGCAGCGGGGCCTCGGGGAACCGGCGCCGGCTTGTCCCATGCGGGCGGAGCCTCGTGGACGATCTGGCCCCGACCTCCCCACCCCTCGACGCGCGCCTTGAGAGTCTCCTCGGTGACCAGCGTCGCATCGGCCCGCCGCGCCACCCACCGAACCACGGGCTGCAGCCGGGCGCTCATCCTGCTGCCCTGCAAGCCAAATCCGCCCGGGTGGCTGTCGAGGAGCAGGGGGGTACCAGTGAGGCGCGCGTACGCCAGCGCGATCAGCGCGGGAAAGATGGGCGGGTTGGTCACGATCACCGCTTGTGGACGGTGACGCGCGAGGAACGCGCAGGTAAGCACGCTGCTGTAGAGGTAGCGCAGCGGAGCGATCGCGCGCACGTGGCCGAGCGGGTAGTGGCAGAACGCCAGCCCGCCGAGTGCCGTCGCGATCTCCTGGGCCCGCTCAGGAGCGGAGGTCCAGGCTACGAACGCGACCGGAAGCCGGAGTTTCCGAGGGTCCATTCCGGTCAGTGTGGCAGGACATCGGGGGCAAATGGCTCTGTCGACGACGGCGTAGGATGTCAACCGGAAAAGACGTATGCGCACTCTGATAACCAGTATTCCCGGCCGCTATCGCTTTCCGGTCCTGGAGCGGGCTAGGCCGCCATTCTTCGCCGGCAACGTCCATGGTTGCCCCTGCTGCCAGCGGACGTTCCGGCGGCTTATGGGATTCCGTGGGGTCGCCAACGTGCGATGTCCCGGATGCGGCTCGATGAACCGCCACCGTCTGCTGTGGCTCTACTTGTACTCGCGGACCCCGCTGCTAACCCAGAGCGCGCGCATGCTTCACGTGGCTCCCGAGTATCCGCTGTGGCGGACGTTCCGCAGGATGGTGCACCTGCAGTACACCTCGGCGGACCTGACGAGCAACCTCGCCGATGTCCACGCTGACCTGCAGCATCTGCCGTTTGCTGACAATGCCTTCGACATCGTCATCTGCAACCACGTGCTCGAGCACGTGGACGACGACGCCGAGGCCATGGCGGAGATTCGGCGCGTACTAAGCCCGGCGGGCTGGGCGATCCTCATGCACCCCGTCGATCGCAGCCGCGAGGTGACACTCGATGATGGCGCCGGCCGATCGCCCGAGGAGCGGATGAAGCTCTACGGACAGGAGGACCACGCGCGGCTCTACGGAACCGACTTCCCAGCCCGGCTGCGGGCGCAGGGTCTCGATGTAGTCGAGGATCGGTTCTTTAATGAGCTCCCCGCCGACCTCGTCAGGCTGTACTGCCTCAAGAGCGAGCATTCCATCTTCGAAGAGGACACGATCTGGCGGGTGAACTGACTGCCAATCCTCCAAGGGGTCCGTCATGTGCATTGTGGCCGGCTCGTCTGGCCTATATTGGCGGAACAGAGGTCCGTGCGTTCGTTCGTCTTCTGTTTCCGGCCCTGACATGACAATCACTTTCGGCCCAAAGGGCGCCCCGTGAGAGTTCTGCGTCTTCTTGGCGGCCTCGCCATCGTCGTCCTCACCACGGCGGTGGTGATCGCTATCGCCGTGGCGATCCACGAGGTCAAGCCGCCGGGTTACACAGCCCAAGCGGTACTCGTGGTTCCAGCTAACGCTGCCGCCGCGGACAGCGCCGCGCAGGGCGTGGCGCCTTCGCTCTCAGTGTCTCCGTTTGCCAAGAAGCGGAACAACGCCTACCAAGGTCCTGGCCTGGCCGAACAAGCCAATGCGCTTGCCCTGACCTTCGCCGGCCTGATTCCGAACGACCAGGCCATTCTGCGGGCCGCCAGCCGCCGGCTCGGCCGCTCGACGAATGACATCCAGGGACGGCTGACGGTGAGCAACGATGCGAGCACCTCGATCCTCCGCGTAGCCTATGACGGCGCCTCACGCGCGGAAGCGCTGCTGGGCGCGACCACGATCGCCAGAGCGGTATCGGGAAGCCATCCCGCGACCGGGGCGATCCCCCCGGGGGCGCTGATGCTCATCCGCTTGCCGACTAGCACCACCAGCGCCTACACCACCGCCACCCTCCTCGGCGTCGGCGCCGCCCTCGGGATTGCCCTCGGGCTGCTGCTGGTGGTAGTGCGCAACCGGGCCAATCCCCGCCTGGGCGCCCCGCGCGACATCGAGCGACTGCTGGACGTGCCGGTAACCGCCGCTCGGTGGCTGAATGGAGACAGGGCCGCCCTCCTTCTGCAGGACTGGTACGCGATCGCGGCGCGCTCGGGCCGAGTCCCTGGGGACAGCGTCGCCACCGTAGCGCTCGTGCCGACGACCAAGGGGGCAACCACCGCGACCCGCGATCTCGCCGCGTGGCTGATGTCTCCGCATAATGCGTCGTCGGACGACGCATCGCCGGATAACGCATCACCAGATGACGCGGCCGCCGTCGAGGAGACCGAGCAAAGCCGCGTGGCCAGCGGAGTCCCGAGCCCGAGGGCTCGACGTTCGCGTCGGCGCTCAGGCGGCCACGGCCAGTCGGTCTCGCTCTCGGCCTACGAGCCACGCGGCCTGGTGGATGTCGCCGCATTCGAGCCAGGGCGGCGTGGACGCGACCTAGATCTGGGCGCGATTGCCCGCCACGATGTGCTCGTGCTCGTGGTCGCTCCAGGAACGACGACCCGGCGAGTGGCGAGGACCATCGATCTGCTGGCCGAGACCGGCCGGCAGCCCGATGCTGCGATCTTTGCCAACCTCCGGTGACCAAACTGCCGGTGCGCCAACCGCCCGCGAGCTAGGACGATGGACAGCGTAACCGCGATGGCAACGGTGGCCATAGAGACCCGGATCACCCCGCGTCGGCACTCCGGGGCCGTCCTGCCGGGTCCGCTGACCTGCATCGCGATCGCGTTCGCCGCAGCGGTGGTCGTGGGCGCCGGCGCGTCATTCGGACCGGGCCCGGGAATCGCCGCGCTGATGGCCGTCGCCGTCGGCCTGGCAACCCTGGTGCAGCCCATGGTCGGCGCCATGATCATTCTCGGAGTGGCCCCGGTCATCTCCGGGTTGGCGAGCGGATTTCCCGTCCCGGGGTTCCGGCTCTCCGAGCTCATCATCGGCGGTCTCGGTCCGCTCGTGCTCCTGACCCGGCAACGACGCATGCCGATCCGTTGGGGGGCCTTCGAGTGGTCGGTGCTGCTCTACTGCGTCGCGACCGCTGTCCTCGGGGGGTTGGACCTGGTACAGCGCAGCGCGAGCTTCGGGCCCAAGGACGTAGGCTCGCTGTTCGGTCCGTTCCAGCTGCTGATCATCTACCTCGTCGTCGCCAGCGTCGTGGTCGACGATCGCTGGCGCCAGATCGCGCTCCGCGTGCTGCTGCTGGCCAGCCTGCCGGTCGGGATCTTGGCGATCATGCAGGAGTTCAACTTCCCCGGAGTCCGCCAGCTCCTGGAGACTGCGACGGGGGCGAACTTCTTCCAGGTGGCCGCCAGCTACGCCGGGTCGGGCGGGGTGGCTCGCGCGACGGGGCCGTTCAGCGGCTGGTCGGACCTCAGCGCGTACCTCGCGGCGATCATCCTCTTGGACGTAGCGCTGCTCCTGAACGCCAGGATTGGTGTGCTGCGCCAGCGCTGGCTACTGGTGGTATTGGCGGTGTCCGTCGCCGCCATCATCCAGACGGCGACGATTGACTCGATCGCGATTGCCGTCGTTGGCACGCTCGTGCTCGCGCGCTGGTACCGTCGGCTGGGACGAGTCCTGGTCGGCTTCGTACCCGCTGTCATCGTCGCCGGCGTGGCGTTTCTGCCGCTTGTGCTGAAGCGCTTCGCCAGCGAATTCCATCCGCCTCCCGGGACCCCCGGCAGTCACGGGAACTCTCTAGTGCCGGTCACCCTGCAGTTCCGCTGGGACACCTGGATGCATCAGTGGGTGCCGCTGCTGCGGGGGCACTGGCTGACGGGCTTCGGGCCCAACTTGCCAGCCGGCATCGGTTGGCAATGGCCCGACTCCCTGTATCTCGAGCTGATCCTGCGCGGAGGGATAGTCCTGGTCCTCATCCAGCTCGGACTGATGCTCGCCTGGATACTGAGGGCATCGCCTCTGACGTCCGTCACCGATCCGATCCGCGCCGGCCTCGGCCGGGTCATCATGGTCCTTTTGGTCTGGCTCGTCATCATCCACGTGATCGTTCCGTACTTCACTGACGCCGGGCTCCCCTACGTCTTGTTCGTCCTCGCCGGGCTGTGCTTCGGCGGCGTCGCCGCCCCCGCACGCGCCCCACGCTCCGCAGAGCGGCGATCATTCCTAAGACCGTTGCGCCGGTCCGCTGTGGCGAGTGGAAGCTGAACTTCCGGGTCCCATAGCCGCTGCTCAGGCACATGCTCCGGAGCCCTCGGAAACCCCCTGGGACGGGGGCGCTGCAGCAACCTCCGGGCTAGAATCCGTAGCGATGAACGACCCTCACGTGACGGCCGGAGACACGTGCTCGTCCTCATCGACGCCCGTCCCGGATCACCCACCGCGCCCCCTGTGGTCAGGATTTATGCGTTCGGCCGAGCGTTTCCCAGATCGGCCGGCGCTCCAGGCTGAAGGTCGGACACTGTCGTACGAAGAGCTGAGTCATGAGGCCCGCCGGCTCGCCGCCACCCTCCAGGCCCGTTCAGAGCCCTCGGCAGTCCCGCTTACAGCGGTGTTCGCCTACCGCTCGCCGACAATGTTCGCCGGAGTGCTGGGCTCCCTGCTGGCCGGAACCGGCTACGTGCCGCTCAACCGAACCTTTCCGGTCGAGCGAACCAGGGCCATGTTCAAACAGTCCGGCTGTAGCTCGCTGGTCGCCGATCCAGACTCTCTGCCGCAGCTGGATGACCTTCTCCAGAGCGCTGAGCGCTCTGTGCTCGTGCTGCTTCCTGAGATCGACGACGTCACGCAAGCACGAACCAGGTGGCCGGGTCACACAATCCTCGGCGCGGAGGACCTCGAGCCGGCTTCGACCTGGCGGGCACCGGAGGTCAACCCGGACGCCATCGCCTATCTCCTCTTCACCTCGGGCAGTACCGGCCGCCCCAAAGGAGTCATGGTCGCTCATCGAAACGTGACCGCGTTTGTCGATTACATGGTTCAGCGCTACGAGGTGACCGAATCCGATCGCCTCTCGCAGATGTTCGATCTCACTTTCGATCTTTCGGTATTCGACATGTTCATCGCCTGGGAGCGGGGAGCGTGGTTGTGCTGTCCGACGCAGAAGTCGCTGATCAACCCGGCTCACTTCATCAAGCGCAATGAGCTGACCATCTGGTTCTCGGTACCGTCCACGGCGGTGTTCATGAAGCGCCTGGGCGCCTTGAAGCCACGGGCGTTCCCGTCGCTCAGGCTCAGTCTCTTCTGTGGCGAGCCGCTACCGCTGACCGTCGCGTCGGCTTGGGTGGAGGCAGCTCCGGAGGCGCCGCTAGAAAACCTCTACGGCCCAACGGAGCTTACGATCGCATGTACTCACTATCGGTGGAGTCCGGATCGCTCTCCGTCAGAGTCAGAGATCGGCATCGTTCCCATCGGACATCCGTTTCCGACGATGGACGTACTCGTCGTCGATCACGATCTCAAAGAGGTAGCCCAAGGTCAGCCAGGCGAGCTGTTGATGACCGGCCCGCAGATGTCTCTCGGCTACTGGAACGACCTGGACAAGACCGCAGCGGCGTTCGTCACTCCGCCGCATCGCAGCGATGTCTACTACAGGACCGGGGATCGCGTACGCCGTCCGGGGCCAGGGGGCCCGCTGACTCATCTCGGCCGCATGGATTCCCAGATCAAGATCCGCGGGCACCGAGTGGAGCTGGGTGAGGTTGAGGCCACGGTACGCCAAGCCTGCGGTATCGATGGCGTCGTTGCCGTACCCTGGCCTGTGACTGATCAGGGTTGCGACGGAGTCGAAGTGTTCGTCCAGGGGGAGCCCATGGAAGTGGCAGTTCTCCGCTCGGCCGTAGCGACAACTCTGCCTGACTACATGGTGCCACGCCGGTTCCACTTCGTCGACCAGCTGCCGCTCAATGTCAACGGCAAGTTTGACCGCCACTCTCTGGCTGACCGGCTGGCAGAGGAGGTGCAGGAGCGTTGACCAATGAGGCAATTCGTTCTTTCCTCATCGGTCAGGTCGTCCAGCAGCTCGAGTCTCAGGGGCGCACAGTTTCTCCCGAGGATCTCGATGACGGCTGCGATCTGCTCCTGACCGGGCTGATCGATTCGCTCGGGTTACTTCGAGCTCACCGCGGCACTAGACGACTACTGCGGTTTCGAGCTCGACTTCGAGAGCCTCGATCCAGAGCAGATGACCGTCATCGGTCCGCTGTGTGAATTCGTCGCGACGCAAGTGACCAACCAGCGCTCGTAGGCGCAGGGAGCCGTGCCGAGATGGAGCGTGTGACCAGAGATCGCTCAAGCTCGTTCTCCGATTTTCGCGGTGACTACGATGAGCTTGCGGCGGTCATGGAGGCCTCATGGGCAAGGAACTCAGCACCGCCGTTTCTGTATACCGCGGAGTTCCTGGCTGACTGCTTCCAATACCCAGGTTCAACCTTCTCGCTCGCTCCCTCGGTCTACCGTGATTCCAAGCTCGCGGCCTTCGTGGCCGGCTTTCCCCGGCGGATATCGGTTCAGGGCGCGGAACGCAAGGTGCTGATCGTGGCCTTTCTGACTGCAGCATCGGCGTACAACAGCATGGGCTACGGCATCCTCGTGTGGAGTGAGCTCATGCGTCGCGCCGCCGCCCTGGGGTTTGACGGAGTCGTGAATTACTGCGTTCAAGGCGAGGCCATGAGCGCCATGATCGAAGGCAGTGCTCGCCGGCTAGGGCTTCCAGTACTGCGGGCGGCTTCGTTCGGTTATCTGTCCCGGGTGCTATGGCGGCGAGGAGCGGCGGCCTCCCCGCCGGCGGCCAACCTTTCACCAGAGCTACTGGTCGCAGCCGCAGGACGGCTGTCGGAGCGCACCTCACTGTCACGATTGTGGACCGCCGACGAGGCGGCTTGGCAACTCGGGCGCGCGGGGGGAGTGAGCGTCATGAGCAGAAGGCTCCCCGAGCCGGGAGTCCTCACCGGTTACGTCTTGCCGATTGCCGATCCGGGTCGCACGCGCTGCCTGATCGTGGAGGATGTCCTCTGGGACAGCATCTCGCGAGACGAGCGAGAGGGACTGGCCCGCGACCTCGTGGCCGAGGGCGTGGCCGCCGGGGCACGGGTGGCGATCGTTCCATCACTCGAGTACGCCGATCTGCAGCCCTTCGTGGCGGCGGGCTTTCGCCCCTCGCGCAAGCAGATCGACGCCTACCTCACGCTCTGGAACGGCTCGATGCCGGCCTCGTCCGTGTCCAGCTATTACCTCGACGTCTTTTGAGCCTCGCGGAGCCGGCCCGGTGAAGCTGATCGAAGCCCTCCAGATCGTCGGACGTCCAATGCCCGACGACGCCTCTGAGCTCGAGGTCTCACTGGTTTGCGGTTGCACGCCGCTGCATCTCGAGACGTTCCTCCACGCCGAGCTGCGCGAGCGCCAACCCCAGGCTCGGGTCACTGTGTCCTCGGGAGTGTTCGACGACCTGATCGGCAATCTTGATCGAGCTGACCGATCCTCCGCAGACGCCGTAGCCGTCGTGGTGGAGTGGGCTGACATCGACCCCCGACTCGGGCTGCGGCGGGCAGGCGGCTGGAGGACGGACGATCTGACCGACATCGTCGATCTGTCCGGAATGTACCTGGCTCAGTTGGGGTCCGTGCTGACGCGCGTAGCGCGGTCAAAACCGGTGATCTGCTGCCTTCCGACGCTTCCGCTACCCCCGTTGTTTTCGCAACGACCCGATCAGAGCGGAGCCCAGGAGCTTCAACTGCGCAACCACGTGGCAGCCTTGGCGGCGGAACTCGGTCAGCAGCGGGACATCCGGGTCTGCAGCGCACAAGTCCTGGACGAGGTGTCTCCCCTGCTGTCGCGGCGTGACGTCCAAATGGAGCTCAGTACCGGATTTCCGTACTCACTCGCCCATGCATCGGCACTCGCCGGTCAGGTTGCGCTCTTGATCAGCAATCCGACACCCCTAAAGGGTTTGATCACCGACCTCGACGACACTCTGTGGGCCGGCATCCTCGGCGAGGTTGGAGCTGCGAACGTGACCTGGGATCTGGACTCCCACAGTCAGCGTCACGCCCTGTACCAGCAGTTCCTGGGTTCACTGGCAAGCACCGGGATCCTGATCGGCGTCGCCAGCAAGAACGACGCCGCCGCGGTCGAACAGGCCTTCGATCGTCCTGACCTACTGCTTCCAAAAGACGCGGTGTTTCCCTTCGTCGTGCACTGGGGACCCAAGTCCTCTTCAGTACGTCACATACTCAAGACATGGAACATCGCTCCGGAGGCTGTCGCCCTTGTCGACGACAGTGAGACCGAGATCGCCGAGGTGCAGAGCCTCTTTCCGGATGTCCAGTGCTTTCGCTTCCCGACCGACGACTCGGAACTGTGGTCTCTGCTGCGCCGATTGCGCGGCCTGTTCGGCAAGAGCACAGCCACCGCAGAAGACGCGCTGAGGGTCGCGAGCGTTCGCAGCGCGAGTGAGTTCCGAGAGTTCACTCAGGACTCGGGTTCTCCCTCAGACGACTTTCTGGCGCGAGCCGAGGGGACGGTCGAGTTCTCCTCCAGCCCGGCTCACAAGCTGCGGGCCTTTGACCTGCTCAACAAGACCAACCAGTTCAACCTCAACGGCAACCGGATCGGCGAGGCAGCCTTCAACGAAGCTTTGCGCGGTTCTGGAACAGAGCTCGTAACCGCCAGTTACCGGGATCGATACGGACGACTCGGAATCATCTTGGCCCTGTTGGCCCATCCGGACGGAAGGGTGCTGATGATCGACGCCTGGGTGATGAGCTGTCGCGCTTTCTCTCGCCGGATTGAATATCATTGCCTGCAGTACTTGTTCGAGAGATTCGACGCCACTGAGATCGTCGTCGACTATCGATCAACAGATCGAAATGGCCCGGTTCAGGAATTCCTGAAGTCGGTGCTACCAGCGCCTCCGTCCAGCGGTTCCGTGCGGATCACGGCCGAAACCTTCCACGAGCGGGCGCCCGCCCTTGTCCATCATGTCCTAGAAGCTCAACCGTGACCGAGCCGGACTTCACCCTCAGGCAATGCTTTCAAGCGACATTCCCGGAGCTTCCGGTCGAAGCGATCGAGAGCGCGAGCGTCGATACGGTCGAAGCGTGGGACTCACTGCGAACGGTGACGCTGATGTCCGTACTCGAGGAGGAACTAGACGTGCAGATTTCCCCTGAGGACCTTCCCGAGCTGCGATCGTTCGGGGCAGTACGCGAGTACCTGACGCAGAGGGGGCGGCTGTCTTGAGCGCTAGCGACGGGGCAGCCTGGCACCCCGGTGAGACGGGCCCTTATGAGACCACGTGGCGGGGCGCCAGGAACCGGGCGCTTCAGGAGTTGGCCCAAGTGCTGCCGGGAGCCCAGACGCTCCGCGTGAGGCTTCACCGTGCCCGAGGGGTGAACATCGGCGCAAACGTATGGATCGGGTATGACGCCGTCCTCGAGACGGCGCGCCCCGAGTGGATCACGATTGAAGACGGCGCTTCGATCGGCATCCGCGCAATGATCATCGCCCACTTCAGAGAGACTCACGGCGTGACCATTGAGCAGGAGGCGTTCATCGGTCCCGGAGCGATCGTTCTGCCCTCGGTAGTGGTCGGTCGGGGCGCAGTCGTTACCGCCGGGAGTGTGGTCACACGGTCGGTGGCGCCCCTCACAGTGGTCCAGGGAAGCCCGGCGGTTCCGATCGCCACGGTCGAAGGGCCCTTCAGGCCCGACATGAGCGTGAAGGAGTTCACGCGCAGCCTCAGGCGCCTCGGTCATCGCACGCGAGCGCGGGGCGACCGCCTGGCGCCGTGACCGACGAGCAGCAGCCGGGTTCACGTCCTGCGGTAGGTGTCTGGCCAGGCGCTGCCGCTCACGATCGCCGCGCTTTGCTCGGGGCCTTGGGCCTCGTGGCGGAGGTGCGGTTCGTTCCCGTTCAGGACGGTGGCGACGTTGGGCGCGGGCTTTGCGGGCTGATCGCCTTCGAAGCCCCGGGCACGGCGGGCCAGGTGCCCGCACCTTCGCGCTTGCCGACGCTGACCCTCAGCGGCGACGCCGCACCGCCCCGGCCCGCCCCGGTTTCGTTCACCAGCAGCCGTTACTTGGACGGCCGTCTTCGCAACGTTGTGCTTCCCGGCGAGTGGTCACCGGAGGCCGTGGGAACCCTGGACAGCGATTGCGAGGTACTCGCCACCGTCGGAGCGCACCCTGTATGGCTGCGTCGTCGTGAGTCTCCGCTGCACGAGGTCCTCAGCGTAGGCGCCCCCGAGCTGGCGCGCGGTGAGTACCTTCGGGACCGCATCATGTCCGGAAGCTGCTTGGCGCTCGTGGCGCTCATCCAGTTCCTTCGCGCGGTCGCAGAGCCGGCGTGGTCGCGGCCACCTCTGCACGCGTCATTTATGGTGGACGACCCCAACCTGCGTTGGCCGACCTACGGGTACATCAACTTCGCTGAGCTCCTGGCCCATTCGGCTCGATGTAACTACCACATGGGCTTCGCCACCATACCCCTTGACCTGCGCTTGAGCGATCGGCGAACCACCGGGCTCTTCCGGTCCGCACCCGATCGCTTGTCCTTGACGATCCACGGCAACAACCACACGGGCAGGGAGCTGGCGTCGCCGGCCTCGGTTGCAGAAGCTGACAGCCTGCTTGCCCAGGCGTTAGGTCGTGCTTCGAGGTTCGAGGCTCGGACGGGAGTGACAGTGAACCGGATCATGGTTCCGCCCCACGAAGCGTGCTCGACGCCGGTGATGAAGGCGATGCCGCGACTCGGGTTTGAGGCGGTCTCAATGACCCGGCCGAACGCCTGGCGGACTGACTTGGAGAGCACGAGTCCACATGCGGCGCCGGATGATCCCGCCGCCGGCTTCGGCCCCACGCAGATGACTGAGTTCGGGATGCCGGTGCTGATCCGGCGTGACTTCTCGCAGCACCACGAGGCACCGCTCCGTGCGTTCCTTGACCAGCCGATAATCCTCTTCGGTCACGTTGGGGACTTCCGCGACGGCCTTGGCATGCTGGAGAATGCGAGCGCTGTCGTCAACCGGCTTCCGGGCGTTGTCTGGTCTGACATCTCGAGCCTGTCACGCTCGTGCTATCTCGCGCGTCGCAGCGGCGACGAGCTACATGTCAAGCCGTTCGCCCGACGGATCAATCTGACCCTGCCGCCCGACGTTCGCAGCGTGGTGATCGAGCCGCTCGTCGGGGGAGCGCAAGCGCATGACGAACTGGTCGTCGAACCGGGTAAGGGTTCGGCGACGGTCTTCGACCGCGCTCGCTCCCGGCTGGTTATCGCTCGAACGCGCGAGGCAGCAGCCAAGCTTGCGATCGAGCTCGTGACGTCAGCTTCAATCGAGACAGTTCCGGCGGTTGACCGATGGCGGGCCGTATGGGGGACCGTGCGGCGTCTCGCGACCGAGGCGCGGGACCGATCCCAGCCGCTGAGGGAGAGCCGCGGCCACACACAGCGCCACCCTGCCCGATCCGAGGAGTTGTAGATACCTCTTCGGCGTCAGGCGGCCAAGTGGCTCACGCCGAGCGGGCGGTTAGCAACATACGTTTGGCCATCGCGCCGTAGTCAGTCAGCTGAAGTCGAGCCGACGGCATGGCGATCGCGGCGGCTGCGGGCAGCCACAACAGAAGCCCCAGTGGCAAGCCGAGCGTCACCACGAAGAGCGGAGGTATGAACGCAACCGCCCAGGGAATCACCGGACCGTAGTCCGCCGGAACGACCTTGCGAACCTCGTGATCGCTGAACGGGAATGCGAGAAGTGTCGCGACTGAGGCGATTCCATATCCGATCAGACCCAAGGCCGGCACCAGTGCCAGCGCGGCCACCGCCCACAGCAGCAGGCGCAGCAAATTGATCTTGGTCACGGCTAGCTGCAGATCGTTTACATACAACACCGAGATGTGCACGTTGAAGACGGCGGTCGCCAAGCTGAACAAAGCGATGTATGGGAACAGCGAGACGGCAGGCGCCCACCGAGCTCCAAACACGAACGGGATGATCGACCCGGCCAAGAGGGAGAACCCCGCGAGCAGGGGGCCAACCGCGAGCACCTGGAGTGCCATCGTCTCGGACAGCCCGCGGCGGATGCGCCCCAGGTCGGCCTGTGCTCGGCCAAAGGCGACGATCGCCAGTCGCCGCGATGCACGAGCCGGGAAGGACAACGTGTCGACCAGCCGGTACACCAGGGTGGCGTAACCGACCCCGGCGGCACCCACGAAGCGACCGACGATGATCGGGGCGACAAGCAGCTCGAGCTGCCGCAGCGACGACCCCGCCGAGTACCGCCTTCCCCAGTTCGCGATCTGCCGCACTCCAGCTCGAGACCAGGCCAGGCGCGGTCGATAGCGGGCGGCCGCACAAGTTCCCGCCAGAAGCCACACCTGTGAGGCTATGAAACCGGCGACCGGCGCCCATACACCGGCACCCCCGACGGCAAGCACGATCGAGACCCCGTACAGGGTCGTGTCGCCCCCGACCTCGATCCAGCCCAGGCGCTTGTACTGCAGTGCTCGTTCCAGCTTTGCCTGCGCCGGCACCCACAGAATATTCACCGGGATGCTGATCAGAAGCACCCGAAGCGGGCCAACGTAGCGCGGATCACCGATCCCGAGCCCCACCACGAATGACAGGCCAAACCCGATGACGCAGGCTATCGCCGAGGTGATCAGAAGGACTGTGAACGTCTCGTCATAGGCTCGGCGCTCCGGCTCCTCCTCGCGCCGTATGAGGTTAATTTCGGCTCCCAGCTGCGCGAAGGTGGCCAGCGCGGCAACGATCGCCGCCGCACCGGCGTACAAGCCGTACTGCGTTGGACCAAGCAGCCGCGTCAGCAAGACGATCCCGCCCAGCCTGATGATCATGCCTCCGAGCTCCCGAAGCGCCAGATACACCCCCGCCTGCAGTGACTGGCCGCGGAGACTCACGCTCGCTCCACCGGCGAAGCATTCACGACGCGAGGCGAAATGGCATCAATTGGTGGCTGCGGCATACTCGTCTGGTCACGGCCTCGTAGAGGTCGCCCACGGCAAGGTCCTCGACCGATCGCACGACTGCCAGCCCTCGTTCTCTCAGCTCGGCAGCAATCTGCAGCTGATGATCGTCGATGTTCTCGTCAAAGGCGCTCAGCCGCGGGATGAGGATCGGGCACTTGCCGGCCTCGAGTGCCGCGAGGGCTGAGCCCATGCCAGCGTGAGCGATCACCACATCTGCGCTGGCGATCGCCCGCTGCAGAGCTTGCGCTGAGAGCCAGCGCTCAGCCGTAATCGAAAGATCATCGACCGGCGTGTGACCTACCTGCCAATCGACCTCGACCTCGGCAGGAAGGATTTCGATCAAGCGCTTCACGAGCCGGCGGAAGGCATAGGGCATCGTTCCAACCGTGACGACGACACGAGTGATCCGAGGCCGTCCTGTCGCGGGCGAGCGCCCTGGAGAATAACCATCGAGCACCGAACCTTCGTAGCGCCACGGAGCCTTGGCCCAACTTCGATACTGAGAGTAGAGGACGATCCCGGGAACGCGGCGCAGGAGCTGGCCCGTCACCGATGGTCCGGCGCACCGGGTCGCGCTCTCGATGAAATGGCAGGAGGCTCCTCGGGCACGGGCCAGCGGCAGGAAGGACAGCGCAATGCCCGAGCCGGTGCTGAGCACTGTCCTGAACGGATGCTGCCCCCGGAACATTCGCATCGCTACGGCGCTATGCCGCAATATGGTTATCGCGTCCCGGGGAGCGGTGTAGTCGACGAATACGACCTTCTCGCCCTCGAGCACCGACCGACTCTGCGGCGTGTCGAATGTGACCCACATCCGATCAGGATCCAGGCCCTCGAATCGGGGCAGCAGACTTTGCAGCTCGGCGAGATGACCGCCGACACTGGTCACCAGCAGCGTGCTCATCGCAGGGGACGACGCGCGTCCAAGAGCCCGAAATACTCGGCGACCAGGCGTTTGAGCTCCCGACCTACGTTGCCGGGACGATGATCGTGGGTCACCAGGCTCGGGCCAAGAATCACCTAGCGACGCACCCGTGCTCCGTCCCCCATCTCGCGGCGGGGCCGGCGGGCTTGCGGGCTTTGTATCCGCGCTGTCTTGAGAAGTCCATCTCCTCAGTTCGCTCCACGTCGAGTCACGACTGCCGGAAGTGTGCGCAGCAGCAGTCGTACATCACCCCACAGCGACCAGTTAGTCACGTAAAGATAGTCGAGCTTGACCATCTCCTCGAAGGGGATGCTCGTCCTGCCCAGCACCTGCCACAGGCCGGTGACCCCCGGCGTCAGATCCAGGCGCGCCCGGCCCCACTCGGAGACCCGATCTGACTCCGAGCGAATGAGCGGACGTGGTCCAACCAGGCTCATCTCCCCCTTTACGACGTTCAACAGCTGCGGCAGCTCGTCGAGGCTCGCCATGCGCAGTAGGCGCCCGACGCGAGTGATGCGTGGGTCTCTCGCGAGCATCAGCCAGTTGGGGTCTTGACTCGAGCTGAGCAACTCCTCGCGGCGCGCCTCCGCATCGAAGACCATCGTCCGGAACTTGAACAGGCGCACGTTTCGCCCACCCAAGCCAATCCGATCCTGCCGAAAGAACACGGGTCCCTCAGAGTCAAGCTTGACCGCGATTGCGACCAACGCCAAGAGTGGCGCACCTATGGCCAAGGCGATCAGTGACCCGGTCAGATCCATGGCTCGTTTCAGCGCTCGCGACGAGCGCGACAGCACCGGTGGGTCGAGGCTCAGGATCGTCACGCCCTCGACGTCGTCCACCTCCACTGACGGCCCCATCACTTCGAACATTTGTGGAAGTACGCTCACTCGGATCCCCATCTGCTTACACCGACGAAGCAGCGGGAGAATCTGATCGGGCTCGAGGCCGGCGGTTGAGACGATCACACGGTCGACTCTCTGCTCCGCGGCGATCGTCGAGAGCTCCGCCACCGTTCCGAGCACCCGAAGAGGGCGGACTAAGGACAGGTCCGGTGCGATCCTGTCGACCGGCTCGTGATGCTCGATGAGTTGTCCCACGAGCCTGATGCCGTACTCGGGGTGATTCTGGAGCTTGCGGATCAGAGCATCTGCCGCGTTGTCGGCTCCCACGATCAAGACGTTCCGTTGACCCGATCTGCGCATCCAAGTCCGAGCCGCGACTCGACCCAAGAAAAGCAGGACCATCGAGATCGCGCCGAAGGAAACGACCTCGCTCAGGAAGAACGGATGCGGCAGCAGCAGTCGAAAGTATCCCCACAGCAGAACCGCTCCGATGAACACCGCGTGAAACAGCCCCGGAAGGTCGTCCACGGTGCTGTGGTTGATCCGCTTAGCGTCACGGTCGTACAGACCGTAGGCGCGCAGCAGCAACACCCAGACCAGCAGCGTAGGCAGCCCGAGCAGGAGGAACTGGCCTAGATCATGGCGGCCGCTGATCAGCCCGGAGAGCAGGAGCGCGCCGGACAGCCCAAGCACGTCGCTTCCGGCCAACAACCGCCGCAGAACCCAGTCGAGCCTGCCATAGCGGTCAGCAACGACACTCTCGCGCCGCCCCACGTAACCCAGTTCCGCCGTGCCGCTTAGCACCACGGCATTCGGCGAGGACCATCGGTTCATCCGGACAATCCTCAGCCAATGTCGAATCGAGCCGGTTCGACCGGTGTTCGCGCGCCACCGCGGTTGAACGACGTCTCGGCCGCTTCGGCGATCAAGACCACTCTGCGCGCCAGGTCGAGATGGTCCGAGCTGGTCCCCTCGCCACGTATGTGACGGACAAAAGCCTCGAGCTCAGCCGCGATCGGCTCGGTGGTCGCAAGCGTTGGCGACGTGATGTCACCAGTGCGATATGAGAGGTGATATTCGCCGAAAGTCTCGGGATCTTGATAGACCACCCCGTGGTCGAAGACCCGCACCGGTTCGGCGGCGCCATCCTCGTAGAGGACCATCTTGTTGGCCCCTACGAGCGCTGTCCGACGGAGCTTACTTGGTGCGAGCCAGCTCAGCTCGACATTGGCCACGATCCCAGAGGGAAAGTGCAGCGACATGAACACGACGTCGGGAATTCCCTTGACGATCGATGCCCGCCCAGTTGCCACCACGGCCTCTGGCATCTCTTCCAGCCAGTACAGGAGAATCGAGAAGTCATGCGGACCGAGGTCCCAGATGACGCTTACGTCCCGTTGATGCAGCCCCAGATTGACGCGGCTGGATGAGATGAAGTAGAGCTCGCCGAGCTCACCGGCCTCGAGCATGCGCTTGACTCGCTGCACTGGGGGGCTGTGCAGGAAGGTCTGACCACACATCAGGACGAGACCGTTGTGGCCAGCGAGCTGGATCAGCTCGGCCGCCTCGGTCGACGACGGCGCCAGCGGCTTCTCGACAAGCACGTGCTTGCCGGCTTCGAGCGCACGCGCTGCTAGTTCGTAGTGGCTGGCCACGGGCGTAGCGAGAACGACTGCATCCAGGTCCGGGTCCTCGATCAGGTCGGCGAACCGCACCGTGGGCTGCGAGGCTGGATAGCGCCGAGCAAACCGCTCTACGCGTTCGGGCTCCAGATCACACAGGTAGGCCACATGGACCGAATTCATATCGGCAAGGACTCGAACCAGATTGGGGCCCCAGTAGCCCAACCCGGCCACCCCGATGCGAAGGGCATCCGAAGGCGGATCGCCGCGGCGGCGAGTGAAGTGCCGCGGTGCCGGCCGATCCTGGACAGGGTGCGAGCTCGAGTGAAAGTGGCCGTTGCCCCCACCGTTGCGTTCCATTTCCGCTTCTCGGTCGCCCCGGCTCATGTGGGTCCACCTTCGGCCTGTCTACTTTGGCCGTAGATCTTTGGGTCAAATCGTTCATTGACCAGCCGAGCGACACGTTTGATAGTCGCGATCTCGAGGTGCGGTGACATCGGCAGTGACAGTTCCTCCGCTGCCCAGCGCTCGGCTACCGGAAACGCTCCCAGCCTGGGTGCTCCGAGTGATTGCAGGGCCGAGTGCATATGAACCGCTGGCCAGTAGTGAATACCGGTTTGGATGCCTTCTCGGCCCAGGCCTTGGGCGATCTGGTCCCGGTTCGCGATCCGAACTGGGAACAGATGATAGACAGCGCGACCATCGGGCCTTTCGTGTAACAGTCGTGCTTCAGCTCCCAGGTGCATCCGATAGCACGTGGCACACCTTCTGCGAGCGTCATTCCAGGCACCGAGGTGGGGTAACTTTGCTCGCAACATCGCCGCTTGCAAGCCGTCGAGTCGCTCGTTGAAACCGAGCGCGACATGCTCTCCCTTGGCGCGTTGGCCGATGTTGCGCAGTTGCCGACACCGCTCGGCCAGTGCATGGTCGCTCGTGCAGATCGCTCCTCCGTCTCCGAGAGCGCCGAGATTCTTGCTCGGGTAGAACGAAAAGCAGCTGGCAAGACCGAACGATCCTGCGCGCCGATCCTTATAAGTGGCTCCGTGAGCCTGCGCAGCGTCTTCGAACACGGCCAAGCCGTGACGCCGGGCAAGCGAGCCGACCGCGTCCATGTCGCACATCTGACCGTAGAGATGTACGGCCAGGATGGCTGCCGTTCGGCCACTTATCACCGCGGCTGCGCTGGCTGCGTCGAGCAGGCCAGTCCCGTCATCGACATCGCAGAACACCGGCGTTGCCCCGGCGTGAACGACGCCGAGGGCTGAGGCGATGTACGTGTGCGCCGGGACGATCACCTCGTCGCCCCGGCCGATTCCGGCCGCCAACAGCGCGAGCGTGATCGCCGCGGTGCCCGAATTGACGCCTACGCAGTCGGTCGTGCCGCAGTAGGCGGAGAATTCGCGTTCAAAGCTGTCCACCTCAGCTCCGAGCGTGAAGCTGCCCGCCCCGAGCACGCGATCGAACGCCTCCAGGAGCTCGGCCCTCAGCTCGAGGTGCATGCTCCCGAGATCTACGAACGGAACCGGCTCGGGGCCGGTTCCGTCACGCGATCGCTGGGCTGACGCGTCGTCAAGCGAAGCGCGCGGCAAGCAGCGAAGATCTACCGAACTGTTTGACATCTGCCCAGGCCTCATACCTTGACTAATGAGCAATCCCTTGCGTCGTTCATCCCGAGGCGCACCCCGCCATCCGAGCCCTTCCAGCGGATAATCCAGGACCAGCATCAAACTTTATCAGACCGGAAAATAGCTTCATGAGGTTCATCAGGGATAGGGATCCGGAAAGGCGCCGGACCCCCGGTCTGGCTGCCGTCGACTGGTTGGGCCACTTCGATCTCGTGCTCGATGCGACCGCACTAGGTGCCTGTCACGACGCCGAGATCTCAGCGTGCAGCTGGATTCCCTGGCCGCGAGCTGAGCTGCTGGCAGGGTCCAGCCTTGAGCCGCCCGGACCGTCACATATCCTTGGATTGTGCACTCCACTGGCGCGCTAGCGGCCGCCCGCGTGAACAGGTCGACCTCAACCAGCTCGATGAGCTGTACGGCGGCCGGGGGTAGGCGTGGCTACCGGGGCGCGATCCCCAGGTAGGGCACGGCCCAGCCGACGATCTTCTGGAACGCCGGCGCGGCCACCGAGCCGCCGTAGATCGACCCGTTGGGCTCGTCGACCATCACCGCGACCACCAGCTTGGGGGCGCTGGCCGGCACCATGCCGATGAAGGAGGCTATGTACTTGGTGCTCGAGTACTGGCCGTTGACGACCACGTTGGCGGTGCCCGTCTTGCCGGCCAGGTCATAGCCGGGGATCGCGGCGCCCGACGCTGTGCCGCCGTCGGCCAGGACCCCGCGCAGCATGTCGCGCAGCTCGGCCGCGGTGGTCGGCGACAGGACTCGATGCCCCTTCGGGACGCGTACGGGCCTGCCCCCCACCGCGCCGACGATGTGGGGCGGGCGCAGAATCCCGCCGTTGGCGATTGCCGAGTAGGCGGTGGCGATCTGGATCGGGGTGACCGACTCGCCCTGACCGAACGGCAGGTTGCCCATCGACGACCCCGAGTACTTCGAGAGCGGCAGGATGATCCCTGAGTCCTCCCCCGGCAGGTCGATCCCGGTCCGGGCGCCGAAACCGAAGCGGTGCACCCAGTAGTTGAAGCGGCTGGCCCCGAGCTTCATGCCGATCTCATCAGCTCCGATGTTGCTCGACACCTTGAGGATCTGGGCCACCGACAGGGTCTCGTCGGGGTGGCTCTCGGCATCGTGGATCTGCCGGTCAGCCACCTGGAGCACCGAGGGAACGTTGAACGGCGTATCCGGCGTCACCAGCCCATCCTGGAGCGCTCCGGCCACCGTGAACGCCTTGAAGGTCGAACCGGGCTCGTAGTTGAAGGTCACCGCCCGGTCATCGGTGGCGTAGCTGGGCGCGGCGCCCGGATCGTTGGCGTTGACCCGCGGCCAGTTGGCCAGCGCCAGGATCGCCCCCGTGTTCGGGTTCATGACGATCGCGGTGGCGCCCTTGGGCGAGTACTGAGCCCCGACGCCGGCCAGCACCTGCTCGACCTGGTCCTGCAGGGCCGCGTCGAGGGTCAGCCGCATGTTCTGACCGGGCGCCATCGTCCGCACATCGTCGATCGAGATTGGCTGGCCGATGGCATCGTTGACGATCCGCCGCTCGCCCGTGATCCCCTTGAGCTGCTTGTTGTAGAAGTACTCGAGCCCGCTGGCCCCCATCCCGTTCAGATGGACCGAGCCCAGCACCTGGGAGGCCGCCCAGGCCCGCGGATAGAAGCGGGTCGACTCGGGCACGGTGGAGATGCCGTTGATCTGCAGCTTGACGATCTTGGCCGCGCGATCGGCGGGCAGCAGCCGGGCCAGCGGCACGTAGCCGTCATGGGGCTTGGTCAGCAGCGACAGGACGCTCAACACCGGCTTGCCCAGCAGCGGGGCCAGCTGCTCGGCCGTGGCCTGGGGCGACTTGATCAGATAGGGATCGGCGATCACCTCATCCGCCGACTCCGAGATGGCCAGCTCGACGCCGTTGCGATCGGTGATGATCCCGCGCGAGGCCGGGATCACCTCCTGGGTGACCTGCTGGCTGGCCGCCGCCTGCTGCAGGGATCCGGCCTGGAGCAGGCCGAGGTCAGTGGCCCGGAACACAGCGATGGCCAGCAGGCCGAGGAAGGCGACGAACAGCCAGCCGATCCTCCGGTCGAGTGCGGCCACTGTGCCTCAGCCCCCGGTCCCCGAGACGGTGGCGCCGCCGGCCGCGGGTGCTGCCCCCAGAGTCGTGGTCACCGGCGCGTTCGCGGGCGGGGTCGTCGGGGTCACGGTGCTTGTGCCCGTCGCGGGCGAGCTCACCGGCGGCGGGGTCGAGGCCGGGACCCCGGGTGCGGTGGTGCTACCGGAGCCGCCGGTGGCTGCCGCGGGGGCTACCGGCGTGCCAACGGCGGTGGCGACTGTGGCGCCGGCGGCGCTCGTCGACCCGGCGGCGCCCGTCGATCCGGCGGCGGCGGTCCCCGGGGCCTGCATCGAGGGGAGGTTCGCGGTGAAGAGGGCGGTATCGGCGGGGTGAACGCCGGCCAGCGCGCGAGCCATCTGGCCCGCGGGCCGCTCGGGCAGGAACTTGATCGCGGTCGGCGGCGGCATGACCATGCCCATGCCGAAGGCGAGGCGCTCGATGCGCTGATCGTCGCCCAGCTCGGCCACGCTGGCCCGCAACTGCTCATTGCGGCTCTGCAGCGCCGTCCCCTGCTCGAGTGAACGGCCCATGCTGGCGCTCAGCTTCAGCACCTCGACCTGCATGGCCACGATCCCGGCCAAGAGGATGCCGAGCAGCGGGATCCAGGCCCGGCCACGGACGATCTGGTCAAGCAGCGGATGATCGGGCAGACCCCGGACGAACCGGCCTATCCGCGCCGTCAGGGCGCGGGACAGGGTGGCGGGGCGCCCGGCCGGGCGGGCGGCTCCCGAGGTGCGGCGCGCCGGACGCGCCGGAGCCGGGCTGCGAGCAGGGCTGCGAGTCGGGGCGCGGCTCGTCGTACCGGTGCCCCGCCCGGCGGCCGGACCGGAGACCCGGCGCGCGGGCGCGGCGGGTCGGGCCGCGCGCTTGTGATCGATTGATCGTGCCTTGGCCTTCTTGCCCCGAGCGGCCGGGGTGACTGCGAGGGGTGTCATGACGGCGTGACCTCCAGCTTGCGGGCGGCGCGCAGGTGCGCAGATCTGGACCTCGGGTTGACCGCGACCTCCCCCGACGTCGGGGCCACGGCACGGCGGGTGAGCAGTTCGGCCTCGGGTTCCCGGCCACAGACGCAGACCGGGAGCTCGGGCGGGCAGATGCAACCGCGGGCGCGGTCGGCCAGGAAGCGCTTGACCATCCGGTCCTCCAGCGAGTGGAAGGAGATGGCGGCCAGGCGCCCGCCCGGGGCGAGCAGCTGCCAGGCCTCGGGCAGCGCCTCCTCGAGCTGGGTCAGCTCGTCATTGACCGCGATGCGCAGGGCCTGGAAGGTGCGGCGCGCGGGATGCCCGCCGGCGAACTGGGCCGGGACGGGCACGGCGGACTTGATCGCATCTACCAGTTGATGAGTCGAGACCAGGTCGCTCCGGCGCCGGATCCGGGCGATCGCCCGCGCGATCTGGCGCGAGTAGCGCTCTTCGCCGTACTCGCGCAGCAGCCGGGCCAGCCGGCGCTCGTCCCAGGTGTTGACGATCTCCTCCGCGGTCAGCTCCTGGTCGGGATCCATGCGCATGTCCAGCGGCGCGTCATAGGCGTAGGAGAAACCCCGCGTCCAGGCGTCGACCTGCATCGAGGACATCCCCAGGTCGAGATAGACCATGTCGGCCCGGAGGCGCTCCTCGTGCAGCTCGGCTAGGCCCCCGACGAAGTCGGCGCGGATGAACCTCGTATGGCAGGCGAGCTCAGCGGCCAGCTCGGCGAAGCGCTCCTCGGCCACCGGGTCACGGTCCACCCCGATCAGCGTCCCGGCCGGCCCGATGCGCTCGGCGATCAGGCGCGCGTGGCCAGCCCCGCCCACGGTGCAGTCAACCGCGATCTCCCCCGGGCGCGGATCGAGCAGGTCGATCAGCTCGCCGGCCAGGACCGGGATGTGCGTCGTGGTCATGTCAAGCAGTGTCGCCAAGGCTCGCTGCAATGTCGGGGATGCGGGTGAGGACGTCCTCGAAGTTCTGCCGGTGGCGGTGGCGGTCCCAGATCTCCAGGCACTCGCCGGAGCCGGTCACAGTGACCTCCTTGTCCAGGCCCGCGTAATCCATGAGGTGGCCCGGGATCATCACTCGGTGGGCGGCGTCGAGTTCAGTGTCGTAAGAGGAGTTGAAGTAGAAGCGCTTGAGCTCGCGGGCCTTGGGTGAGGCCGGGTTCAGTCCGGCCAGCGTCGAGCGGGTGAACTCGTCGTAGACCTCGGGCGTCCACAGCGCGACGGTGCGCGGCGCGCCCGTGGCCAGTTCCGGGGACGGGGCCAGAACCACACCCGCGGACAGGGCGCCACGAAACTTTGCCGGGATGGTCAGCCGGTGCTTCGCGTCGAGCGCGTGTTCGAAGGTTCCGCGGAAGGTCAAGGGATCTCATGCAGCCGACCGAAAAGAGAAACCCGGGTGGCTGGGTGGGAGGAGCCCCGCCACCCGGGTTCCACAGCGGCGCCCACAGTAACCCACTATCTCCCACTATGCAACCCAAATCGCATCTTTTGCCCCACAAAGGGGTCTTTCCAGGGCTTCAGCGGCCAAAAGCCCCCGGTTTTCCTGGTCGCCGGGGGTGGGAAACGGGCCCGAGCGGCGGCCGGACCGGCCGCACGATCTGATGCATCCGCGCGGATTGCCAGCGGTCTTGCAGTCCTGAACCGGGTTCCGTCCGGGCGATGTGCCCGGAGGCCCGGCCGCCCCGGCCCGCCCCGGTTGCCCCGGCCCCTGCCCCGGTCGCCCCAGCCCCAGCCCCGGTCCGTCCCGTCCCGGCCCCGGCCCGTCCCGGCCCGAGCCGACGCCCGCTCAGTCCCGAGCCGGAGGGCGGCCGGCGGTGAGAAGCGGCAGCTCGAGCGCCAGATGGGCACCCCGCTCGGCCGGAACCGCCCGCAGCCGCCCGCCGTGAACCGCGGCGATCCCGGCGGCGATGGCCAGCCCGCGACCCCGGGCACCCCGTCCCCGCCGCGCCCGGCGGGCCAGGGCGGGGATCGTGTCCGGCAGTCCCGGCCCGTCGTCGCAGATCCCCACCCGGGCCATCTCATCGGTGACCGAGAGCTCGACCCTGACCTCATGGCCGCCGTGCTCGATCGCGTTGGCGATCAGGTTGCCCGCCGCTTGTGCGAGCCGGAGCCGCTCCCCGCGCACCACGGCGGCGGGATGGCGCTCCTCGAAGCGCAGGGCGACTCCGGCCGCGCGGGCGCTGGCCCGCCACGCCTCCACCGAGTCGGCCAGCAGCGCACCGAGGTCGACCGTCCCGACCTCAGTGCGGCTGCGCCGCCGCTCACGCACCTGGGCCAGATCGTCCAGGGCCAGCGTGGCGCGGCCGAGCTCGGACTCGATCGCCCGCAGCTGGGCTGGGGAAAGCGTCCGCCCCGTCGTGCCCAGTTCGAGCCCGAGGCGAGCCGCGGTCAGCGGACCTCGCAGCTCGTGGCAGGCGCGGACCACGGCCTCGCGCTGGGTCCCGGCGCCCCGCTGGACAAGCAGCCAGGCCCCAATCAGGACCAGTGCGGCCAGCCATCCCGCGGAGGCCGCGAGGCTCACGGCTCAAACCCGCCGTCGAGGAGCCGGTAGCCCACTCCCCATACGTTGACCACGAACCCGCGCCCGGCCGGGCTGAGCTTGCGGCGCAGCCGGGAGGCGTGCGAGTCAAGCGTGCGGGTGGCGCCGAGGGACTCGTAACCCCAGACGCTGCGCAGGAGCTCATCGCGGGTGAACACGCGGGTCGGGTCGTCGGCCAGCGCCCTGAGCAGGGCGAATTCCTTCTTGGACAAGTGGACCCGGTGCCCGTCAAGCCGAACCTCGCGCGTGATCGGATCTACCTCGAGCGGGCCGATCCGGAGCCGGCCAGAGCCGGGCCGCCGGCGCGAGCGCCGGAGCACGGCGGTCAAGCGCCCCCGGAGCTCCGGGTAGCTGAACGGCTTGGTCACGTAGTCATCACAACCACGCTCGAAGCCCCGCACCCGCTCGAGCTCACCCGCGCGCCCGGTCAGGAGGATCACCGGGAGGCGTGAATCAATCCCGCTCGTGCCCTGGTCGGCGATCCGGATGTCGCGCAGCAGCTCGAGCCCGTCGCGGTCGGGCAGGCCGAGATCGATGATGGCCAGATCAGGCGCCTCGACGCGCAGCAGACGTAGGGCGTCCAGCCCCGTTTCGGCCTCCAGAGGCTCGAAACCGTCGGCGGCCAGGTTGTCGGCCAGGAAGTGCCGGGTGACGCGGTGGTCCTCTACGATGAGGACGCTCGGGGGCTTGGGTTCCACTGTCAGAAGGAGCCCACGACGTAGCACATTTCACCCCCTGCAACATCACGTTCAGCGCCCCGGCGGAGCAGGATTCGCCCATATGATCTCGACGCGCATGTACCGGCGAGGCAACTACAGCTCGGGGGATGATTTTGTCCTCGAATACGGCGAACTGCGGTTCACCTTCAACGAGCGCGACTTCCGCGAGCGGTGCGAGCAGGCGGCCGCGAAGCTCGGGTTCCTGCACGGTGGGGTCGAGGAGGACGAGGCCGAGGATCTGATCAACCTGGTCGTCAACGGCGAGGTGGCAGATCCGGCCTCCGGGCTCGGCGAGCACGTCAATGACTGCTGGGCCGAATTGGTCGGCCCGTCGGAGCGCTCGCTCGTCCACTGGCTGCGCCGGCTCATCTTCCGCGGGGCGTGGCTCGACCAGCGGGTCAAGGAGGGCGAGCTCGACGTGGCCTTCAACGCCGACATGAGCTCGTTCGTCTACGTCCAGCCCGACCGTGGGCGCGAGCCGATTGAGCTCGCCCCCGAGCCGAGCTGGAATCGCGTGGCGTACGTCCGGCGTTAGCTAGAGGCCCGAGCGCCAGGGCTCCGCGCGCGCGAGCCCGGGAAGGCGTTGGCGCGCTGGCGCCGAAGGGAGGTGGCCGCGCCCCTCCACCCCGGGCGCGCCATTACGCTGCCACGCGATGCCCGAAAACATCTGGCTGATCATCCCGACCTACAACGAGGTCGCGAACATCGAACCGATCGTCCGCGCGGCGCTGGCCGAGCTCGATCGGGTCGCCCCGGGAGCCCACCGGGTACTGATCGTCGATGACAACTCGCCCGACGGGACCGGTGACGTGGCCGACGGCCTGGCCGCCGGGCTCCCGACGGTCGAGGTCCTGCATCGCCCCGGCAAGGGGGGGCTGGGCCAGGCCTACCGGGCCGGCTTCGCCCGCGCGCTGGCCGGCGGAGCCGAGCTGGTGATCGAGATGGACGCCGACTTCTCCCACGACCCGCGCTATCTGCCGGCGCTCATCGCCGCTGCCGCTGACGCCGACCTGGTCCTGGGCTCGCGCTACGTACCGGGCGGCGGGGTCAAGGACTGGGGACTGGTGCGGCGCCTGATCAGCCGCGGCGGCGGGATCTATGCCCGCCTCATCCTCGGCGTTGACGTCCAGGACCTGACCGGAGGTTTCAAGTGCATCCGCCGTCAGGTGCTGGAGGCGATTGACCTGGCCAGCGTCCGGGCCGACGGCTACGTTTTTCAGATCGAGGTCACCTATCGCGCCCTGCAGGCCGGGTTCACGGTCCGCGAGGTCCCGATCGTGTTCAGCGACCGGACCGTGGGTAGCAGCAAGATGTCCTCGCGGATCGCGCTCGAGGCGATGTGGCTCGTCCCGACCCTGAAGCTACGGGCGCGGCAGGCCCTGGCCCGCGCCGGGACCGGCGTAAGGCCAGACTAAGCTTTCCCGGATTCTTTAACCTGATTTCAATGGCCCTCAAACGGCTCCCTGCGCCCTCTCGGGCATCCTCTTTGCGATGAGCGTTCGCAGCCCGTTAGGCGCTACCCCTCAGAGCGCCGGCGTCGAGCTGCCGCGCCGGTCGGCCCTCGGTCTCAGCGGCACCGCGATCAGCGACAGCCGCCGGGCTCAGGCCGGAGTCGTGGGGCTGTTCCTGGGCACGCTCCTGGTCGCCGTCTCGGCCGCCCACACGCCGTCGCTGTTGCCCGAGTCGGTTCGGGGCTGGGTGCCGGCCGGACTGACCGGCGCCTTCGGACGCGCGGGTATCGACCTGCACGCCGGCGGCACGATCGCCGTCCTGTGCCTGATCTTCCTCTCCTACCTGCTCGTGGTGGCGTCCTCGCGCCAGCTCTCCGGGCGGACCGTGCTGCTGCTCATCGCCGCGCTCCAGGCGCTGATCATCCTGGGGCCGCCGCTGGTCTCCACCGACGTCTTCAGCTATCAGGCCTACGGGCGGATGGGCACCATGTACGGGGCCAACCCCTATCTGGACGGCCCGCACGCCCTGTTCCTGGACAGCATCTTCCCCTACGTCGGGGCCAAGTGGTCCTACATACCGAGCGCCTACGGCCCGGCGTTCACGATGTTCAGCTACCTACTCGCCCCGCTCTCGGTCGCAGGCAGCGTGATCGCCTTCAAAGCCGTGGCCTCGATCTCGGCGATCGCCATCGTCGCCCTGGTCTGGCGTATCGCGCGACTGCGCGGAGTGGACCCGGTCAAGGCCGTCGCCCTGGTCGGGCTGAACCCGCTGCTGGTGCTCTACGGGGTGGGTGGCGGGCACAACGACCTGCTCATGCTGGCCGTCTCCACCGGCGCCATCTACCTGTTCCTCGCCCACCGGGCCCGGCTCAGCGGAGGGCTGCTGGTCCTCTCGGTGGCGATCAAGCTCACCGCCGGTCTGCTCATCCCCTTCGCCGCCGCGGCCGGCGGTGCCGAGCCGGGACGGCGGCGGCGCCGTGAGGTGATCATCGGCGTGGGCATCGGAACCGCGCTGATGGTCGCCGTCTCAGGCGTCGTGTTCGGCGGCGGGGCGCTGAACCTCTTCCCCACCGTCCTGCGCAGCCAGAGCGAGGGGGACTGGCACAGCATCCCGGGCATGGTCGGCGCGGTCGGGCCCGCGCTGGTCGGGCACATCGTCGGCTACATGCTCGAGGCCGTGTTCCTCGGGGTCACGATCTGGCTGCTGCGCAAGGTGTGGCGCCAGGAGCTGGATTGGCTGAACGCCGCTGGATGGTCGACGCTGGTCATGCTGGCCACGGCCGGCTCCCTCCTGCCCTGGTACGGGACCTGGCTTTTGCCGCTGGCCGCGGTCAGCACCGACCGGCGCCTGATCCGGCCCACCCTGTGGCTCACCGGGGTCGTGCTGGCCCTGCAGATGGCCCAGTTCGCCGGCACTGAGATCTTCGGCTACCTGCCCACCGGTAGCTCGGGGCTCGGGATCTGAGGCGCCGGCCATGGATGAGCCGATCACCCCTCCGCCCGCGCAGTCGCATCGCTCCGCGGGCGAGCTCGAGCTGCTCAGTGTCGTCGCTCCGGTCTACAACGAGGACGCCACGATCGAGGAGTTCTTCAGCCGGGTTTGCAGCGCGTTGGACGGCCTGCCCTTCGAGCTGGTCCTGGTCAACGACGGCTCCACCGACGGATCGCCCCTGATCCTCGACCGGGTGGCCGAGAGCGATCCCCGGGTGCGCGTCGTCCACCTGTCGCGGAACTTCGGCCATCAGACCGCGCTGACCGCCGGCCTTGACCACGCCACCGGCGATGCCGTGGTCATGCTCGACGCCGATCTCCAGGATCCGCCGGAGCTGATCCCGACCATGCTCGACCACTGGCGGGCGGGCTGCGACGTGGTCTACGCCGTCCGCGAGCATCGCGAGGGCGAGTCGCATTTCAAGCTCAGCACCGCGCGCTGGTTCTACCGCCTGTTCGACAAGCTGGCCCAGGTCGAGCTCCAGCACAACTCGGGCGACTTCCGGCTGCTCGATCGCCGGGCCCTGAACGCCCTACTGGCCATGCGTGAACGCAACCGGTTCCTGCGCGGCATGACCGTGTGGGTCGGCTACACGCAGGCTGCGGTCCCCTACCACCGCGATCCCCGCTACGCCGGGGAGACCAAGTACACGCTGTCCAAGATGCTCCGCTTCTCGCTCGATGCGATCTCGTCCTTCTCCCACCGGCCGCTCCAGCTGGCCACGCTGCTCGGCTTCATGATCTCGACGCTGGCCTTCATCGCCGTCCCGATCGTCATCGTGCTGCGGATCCTCGGCTCCTACCTGCCCGGGTTCAGCGCCCTGACCATCGTGGTCCTGCTCCTCGGCGGCATCGAGCTGATCGCGATCGGGATCATCGGCGAGTACGTGGGCCGGATCTACGATGAGGTCAAGGGCCGGCCCCTGTATCTGGTCAAGGCCCGGCGCAACCTCCCCGATCCGGAGGCCAGGGGCGAGCGCTTCCACCCAGCGGCGCCAGAGCTTCCGCTCGGCCGGGGAACCGACTCAGACCTCTAGCGATGGCGGTGGCGCTGTTCGACACCGCGACGCCGCTCGAGCCCCTGCGCGATGAGCTGCGCCAGGCGATCCTCGGCGTGGTCGACTCGGGCGCGTTCATCCTCGGACCCGAGGTGGCGGCGTTCGAGCGCGAGCTGGCCGCCTACGTCGGCGCCGAGCATGCCGTTGGGGTGGGCAACGGCACCGACGCCCTGACCATCGCCCTGCGGGCCATGGGCATCGGCCCGGGCGATGAGGTCATCGTCCCGTCGTTCACCTTCTACGCCAGCGCCGAGGCCGTCCCCCCCACCGGCGCCCGGCCGGTGTTCTGCGACATCGATCCGGAGACGTTCTGCGTCACCGCCGAGACGGTGCGGGCCGCCCTGACGCCGCGGACCAAGGCAGTCGTCGTCGTCCACCTGTTCGGGAACGTCGCCCCGGTGGGCGAGATCGCCGCGCTCGGGGTGCCGGTGCTCGAGGATGCCGCGCAGGCGCTCGGCTCCCACGGTCCCGACGGCCGCCCCGGTTCGCTGAGCGCCGCGGCCACGTTCAGCTTCTTCCCCTCCAAGAACCTCGGCGCCTTCGGCGACGGCGGGGCGATCACCACCTCCGATCCCGAGATCGCCGACCGGGCCCGACGGCTGCGCTTCCACGGCTCGCGCGACAAGCAGACCTTCGACGAGGTCGGCTACAACTCGCGCCTCGACGCCATCCAGGCGGCGATCCTCCGCGTCCAGCTCCCCCATCTCGACCGGTGGGCCGATGGCCGGCGGGCCGCCGCCTCTGCCTATGCCCGGGCCGGACTGGGCGATCACGTGACCCTCCCCCGGGCGGCGCCCGGAGCCGAGCCCGCGTGGCATCTGTTCGTCGTCCGCACGCCCGAGCCGGACGCCCTGGCCGGGGCGCTCGCGACCGCGGGGATCGGCGCGCGCACCTACTACCGGGTGCCCACGCATGAGCAGCCGGCCATGCGCGACTACCGCCCGTCCTTCGCGCTACCCGGCACCGAGGAGGCCTCGCGGACCAACCTGGCCATCCCCATGAGCCCGGTGCTCAGCCCGGCGGCGGTCGACGAGGTCGTGTCCGCCACCCGCGGGCACCTGGCCGCGGTCTCGGTCGGTTCCTAACCGCGGACGGGCCTAGCCGCCGGCGGGGTTGGGGCCGAAGGACGGGTTTGCCCGGCCCTCCGGCTCGGCCTGCGGGCGGCGGAGCTGACGGACCTCGGCCCCGGGCGAGCGCTCGGCGTCGGTCTCGGCCTCGAGTGCGGCGATCCGGCTGGCCAGCCCCTTGATCGCGTCGGCCACAGGGTCGGGCAGGTGGACCCAGTCGGCGTCGGGAGCCTCGGGCCGGCGGCCCTCGACCCGGACCGGATGGCCAGGGTTGCCGACCACGGTCGAGTGCGGGGGCACGTCGTGGATCACCACGGTGTTGGCCCCGATCTTGGCCCCGTGGCCGATGGTGATCGGCCCGAGCAGCTTGGCCCCGGAGCCGATCGTGACGTTGGCCTCAACGGTCGGATGGCGCTTGCCGGTGGCGAAGCCTGTGCCTCCCAGGGTGACCCCCTGGTAGAGGGTCACGTCCGCGCCGATCTCGGCCGTCTCGCCGATGACCACGCCCATGCCGTGGTCGATGAAGAAGCCGTCGCCGATCCGGGCCGCGGGATGGATCTCGATCCCGGTGACCGAGCGGGCCACGGCGCCGAGCAGACGCGGCAGCAGCGGCACCCCGACCTCGTGCAGCGCGTGAGCCACTCGGTGGGCGAGTAGGGCGTGTACTCCGGGCCAGGTGGCCAGGACCTCCCATGAGCTGACACCACGGGCGGCCGGATCCCGGCTCCGGGCGGCCGCCAGGTCGCGCCGGATCTCCGCGGCGGTGCGGCCGATCAAGCCGAGCCGGGCCATGGACTCAAGGGTAGCTGAGGGGATGACTGGGTTCCGGAGTCCCGGGCTCCGGGGCTCCGCGGGTCCCGGGCTCAGGGACTACGGGGCGAAGAACGGCGTTGAGACGTAGCGCTCGCCGGAGTCGGGCAGGATCGTGGCGATCCGCGCGTCGCGGAACTCCGGGCGGGCGGCCACCTGAAGCGCGGCGCGGACCGCCGCCCCGCAGGACATCCCGGCCAGGACCCCCTCGCGGCGGGCCAGCGCCCGTGCGGTCCCGATCGCATCCTCGTCGCTGACCGCGATGATCTCATCGAGCAGCCCGCGATTGAGCACCGTGGGCACGAACCCGGCCCCGATGCCCTGAATCTTGTGCGGTCCGGGGGCTCCGCCCGAGAGCACGGCCGAGCCGGCCGGCTCAACCGCGATGATCCGGCATTCCGGGTTTCGCTCCTTGAGCACCTCCCCCACTCCGGTCACGGTCCCCCCGGTCCCCACTCCAGCGACGAACACGTCGATCCGGCCGTCAAGGGCATCCCAGAGCTCGGGCCCGGTGGTCAGGCGATGGATCTCGGGATTGGCGGGATTGGAGAACTGGTCGGGGAGGAACACGTCCTCACGCGCGGCCAGAGCCCGGGCAGCGTCGACCGCCTCATTCATCCCGCCGAGGGACTCGGTGATGTGGACGTTGGCCCCGTAGAGGCGCAGCAGGCCCTCCCGTTCCCGGCTCATGCCCTGGGGCAGGGTGAGGACGAGGTCATAGCCCTTGGCCGCGCAGACGAAGGCCAGGGCGATGCCGGTGTTGCCGCTGGTGGCCTCGACGATCGTCGTGCGTCCCGGCTCGATCCGCCCCTCGCGCTCCGCCGTCTCGATCATGGCCACGCCGATCCGGTCCTTGACGCTCCCGCCGGGGTTGAACACCTCGAGCTTGGCGAACAGCTCCACCTCGAGCTCGCCGGTCATCCGGGCCAGCTCGATCACCGGGGTGCGGCCGACCAGGTCAGCGACGTTGGTGGGCACGCGGGTCATGGCGCCAACCCTAGAGAACGGCGCGGGTGAAATAGTGACCAAATTGCGGGTCGCTGACAGCGGCCCGTCCACATCGCCGAGGCGTATCTGCTCAACTGACGGCGACGGACGGGTGAGGTTAGCCCGCACTCCGGGGCCTTGAGGAGGGCACTATGAGCATCCGCGCGCTCGACACGTCCACGTCTGTCCGTCCGGACACGGCGCCGATGAGCCTCCGCGCGAAGGTGCTCACATGGAGCCTCTGCCTCGGCCTGTGCCTGGCGGTTTGGTGGCTGGTCCTGACCGCGCTGCTCGGCTGACTGGCCGACGGCGGCGCCTACGCGGCCGTAGAGCACAACTAATGAGGTTTGGGCGGGTTTAAGGGTCCGCGGGAACGTAATCCTTGCTGCCCGGGGGGTGGCTGCTGAAGCTGGTGCAGCCGAAAGCCTCCCGGGCTCTTTCCTTCACGCTCGCGGAGACGGGCGACCGTCCGAATCTACGGCGGTAAATTAGATGTAGTACATCGGCGTGCCGGCCGCCCGACGCTCCTGCTCGGCCACCGAGGCGATCGTGGCCTCGGCGAGCACCGCGGCCGCGGCCTGGGCGGCCTCGAAGAAGACGCCGCTCGACTCGCGGCCCAGGGGGCCGTCGAGCAGCTCGACCAGCTCCAGCACCGTGACCTCGGCGGCCGGCCGGGCGAACGTGTAGCCCCCCTTGACCCCCCGCTGGGAGCGGAGAATCCCCGCGCGCCGCAGAGTCGCGAACAGCTGCTCGAGGAACTGCACCGGAATCTCCCGGCGCCGGGCCAGCTCGGCGATCGGCACCGGGCCTCCGTCGCCGTGGCAGCACAGCTCGACCAGAGCACTCAGGGCATACGGAGACTTGCTGGTGATCGAGATCATGCTGGTGATCGATCGTAGCGGTGGACTTTGCGTCTTTGGGCTCCCGTTGACGGGCGTGGCCCCGCCGCTCCGGCCGCCGCCGGCGTGCTCCAGCGTTGGTGCGAAGCGCTCGCCCGGGGGTGCCAACGGGGAGCGAGCCGGCGGGCGGCGGAGCGCGGGACCCCTCCGGCCCAGACAACCGCCACGTCGCTCCAACCGCTAGCTCGACGGCTTCGCTTTTGCGAACAGCGCCCGGCCACGCGAAGCTGTTGACGCATCAGGCAAGGCCACCGCACGGCTGGCTCTGGCGGCCACCGGCGGGGGGTCGCGCCGGTCCGCTCGTGGACCGGCTCGCGACGCTTGGTGCCTTGACTACCGATGGCACCTCAGGTGAGCACGCCGGTCCACGAGGGGACCGGGGGCGGCGCCCCGGAGGACGGCTAAGGCGTTAGATCCAGCCGCGCTCGGTGGCCATCAGCACCGCTTGGGCGCGGTCCATGGCCCCGAGCTTCCCGTAGACGTTGTGCAGGTGGGTGCGGACGGTGCTCGTCGATAGGCCGAGCTCGGCGGCGATCTGCTTGTAGACCATGCCCTTGGCCAGCCGGCGCAGCACATCGATCTCCCGGGCCGACATGGGGCAGGGATCGACCTGGCGCGGGCGGCCCCCCGAGGAGGGCAGCGGGAGCTCGTACATGACCGTGCGCAGCCCGGCGGGGCTGACCCCGACGGTGCGGGCGGCGGCGAGCATCTCCGCCGGGGCGACGGTCCCGCCGAGGACGTAGTGGGCGAGCATGTCGGCCAGGCGGACCACTGCGGCCTCACCCTCGATGTGGTCGGCGTGATGGCGCTCGATAACCCCGGCGATGGAGCGGGGCAGGCCCCAGCGCCGGGCCAGCACGCCGCCGACCAGGGCATGGTCGACGCCGAGCTCGCGCCGTTCGCGCTGCAGGCGATCCTCCGGGGTGCGGGCATCGCCGTGAACCTGACCGGGGTAGCCGGGGTAGGCGTGGATCAGGACCAGTTTGCCGATGTCGTGCAGGAGCGCTGTGACCATCAGCCGGTCGCGGTCCTCATAGCCGATCTCCCGGGCCAGCCGGTCGGCGGCGCGCTGCGTGGCCACGGCGTGTAGCCGGAAGCGCTCGGGAATCCCCTGCCAGACGGCGGTGCGCTCGAAGAAGTCAAAGGTGCGGGCGCGGCTGGCGATCGCGTGCACGTTGGGCAGGGTCAGCACCTCGACCCCGGTGACCGCGCTGTCCACGCGGCCCTGGAAGGGGCCTTCGACCTGATTGGCCAGCCGGACGACGGTGACGGCCAGCGCGACATCGCCCTCGATCGCGCTCACCACCTCCGCCGGAGACGGCTCGCCGTCCTCGAACAGGCGCAGGATGCGGTTGCGGGATTCGACCAGGACGGGATAGGCCTCGAGGGCCTCGAAGGCTGCCGTCAGGCGGCGACCGTGGCCTTCGTTGTGATGCCGCTCACGCGTCGCATAGGGATCAGTCGGGGTTGGATTCACAGCTGCCAGCGTGGCCACCGCTGCTCACATGCCCTTTCCGGCCGAGACGCGCAGAGGCCGTCGGCACATGAGATCGCGTTCCCCACACATTGGCCCATCTATCGGCACATTTCTGGTCGCGGTTTAGCCCTGTGCGCCGGTGGCGTCAGCCCGGTCGAGCGCGCGGTCGATACGGGCCAGTGTCTCCTCGCGCCCGAGCAGGGCGATGGTCTCGAAGATGCCCGGTGAGACCGTCTGCCCTGCCAGCGCTACCCGTACGGGCTGGAACACCTGACCGGGCTTGGTCCCAATGTGTTCCACCACCCCGCGCAGGGCGGCCTCAACCCCGGGCACGGCGAACGGTGTGGCCTCGGCCAGCGCATCGCGGGCCTCGGTCAGAGCTTCCGCGGCGCCGTCCTTGCCGATCACCCGGGCGAACACGTCAGGGTCCTCACGCGGGCCGTCGAACACGAACGAGACCAGGGGCCAGAAGTCGGCCAGGGTCTGGATCTTCTCCTCGGAGATGGCCACGGCACCATGGAGGCCCGCGTGTCCGGTGAAGTTCTCCAGGCGGCGGGTGAGCTCGTCGGTGCCCAGCTCGCGCAGATGCAGGCCATTCATGTGCCGCAGCTTGCGCTCGTCGAATACGGCGGGGTTCTTGGATACCCGCTCGAGCCGGAAGCGCTCGGCCAGCTCGGCCAGGCCGAAGTGCTCCTCGTCGGCGGCGAAGCCCGCCCCGAGCAGCGCGATGTAGTTGTCGACCGCCTCGGGCAGATAACCCGCGGCGCGGAGCTCCTGAACCGAGGCAGCGCCGTGGCGCTTTGACAGCTTGCGACCGTCGGGACCGTGCAGGAGCGGGAGATGGGCGTAGCGGGGCGGCGTCGCCCCCAGCGCCTCCACGACCAGCAGCTGCTTGGGCGTGTTCGACAGATGGTCCTCGCCACGGACCACGTGGGTGATGCCGGCGTCGAGGTCGTCGATCGCGACGGCGAAGTTGTACAGCGGGGATCCGTCCGCGCGGGCGATGACGGGGTCATCGAGGCTCGAGTTGGGAAACCGGGTCTGGCCCCGGATCACGTCGTCGACCAGCGTCTCGCCGCTGTCGGGCACGCGCAGGCGAACCGCACCGGCGGACTCGGCCTCTCCCCGGAAGCCGCGCTCCGAGCCATGACGCTCCTTGAACGTCCGCACGTCGTCCCCGGTCGCGCTCGAGCGGTAGGCGTGCCCGTCGGCCAGCAGCATCTCCAGCGCTTCGCGATGGCGCTCGACCCGCTCGGACTGAAGGATCGGGCCCTCATCCCAGTCCAGGCCGAGCCACGCCAGCGCGTCGAGGATCTGGGCGACGTTCTCGGGCGTGGAGCGCTCGCGGTCGGTATCTTCGATGCGCAGCACGAGCGTTCCCGCCCGCCCGTCCGGGCCCGAGCCGGGACCGTGGGCCAGCAGCCAGTTGTAGAGCGCGGTGCGGGCGCCTCCGATATGAAGCGCCCCGGTGGGAGAAGGAGCAAAGCGAACACGCATGGTCTCTGACAGAAGATGCTAATCGGCGCCCATGTCTCCCCGGCGGGAGGCCTCGACAAGGCGGTCGCGCGCGGCGACGAGCGCGGCGCTCAGGCCATCCAGGTCTTCAACCAGTCCCCGCGGATGTGGCGTCCCACCAACTACACCGAGGACGACTTCGCCGCCTGCCGCGAGGCCCTGGGCAAGAGCCGCCGCGTGAAGGCGGTCTTGATCCACGCCGTCTACCTGCTCAACTGCGCCTCCACCGACAAGGAGATCGTGGACAAGACCCGCGCCTCGCTGATCCAGTCACTGCGCGTCGGGGCCGGAATCGGCGCCGCCGGGGTGGTCCTGCACCCCGGTTCGGCAGGCGGACGATCCGCGCGCGGGCGCAGTCAGCGAGGCCGGAAGCCGAGCGGCCCGCAGGCGCGGAAAGGGGACGTGGGCCGGGCGGTCAAGCGGGCCGGCAAGGTGATCGGCGAGGCCCTCTCGGAGACCGAGAAGTGCCAGCTGCACCTCGAGGACACGGCTGGCGCCGGCGACACACTGGGGCGCTCGTTCACCGAGCTCGCCGCTCTGCTCGATGCCGCCGGGGGCGGATCGCGGCTCGGGGTGTGCCTCGATTCATGCCATCTGCTCGCCTCCGGCTACGACATCCGTACCGCCGTCGGTCTCGCCGAGACGCTGGACGAGTTCCGGCGAGAGATCGGCATGAAACGGTTGGCCAGCCTGCACCTGAACGATTCACAGGCCCCGCTGGGGTCAAACCGCGACCGGCACGCCAACGTCGGCCAGGGCGAGCTGGGGGAAACGGGCTGCGCGGTGTTCCTGTCCGAGCCCCGGTTCGAGCAGCTGCCCTGCGTACTGGAGACCCAGGGACCCGAGCGCCAGGGACCGACCGCCGACGAGCTCGAGCTCTGCTTCAAGCTCCGCCGCCGCGGCAAGGCCGCCCGCGCGCGCCGCAGCAAGCGAAAGGAATGAACGGGTAGCGTGACCCGCTCATGAGCCCACGCCCAAAGCACGCCGACGCGCTGGTCATCTTCGGGATAACCGGCGATCTGGCCCGCCGAATGACCTTCCGCTCCCTGTACCGCCTGGAAGAACGCGGGCTGCTCGCGTGCCGGGTCATCGGCGTGGCCGTGGATGACTGGTCGCTGGATCAGCTGCGGAAGCGTGCCCGCGAGTCGATCGAGGCCGCCGGGGAGTCGATTGACGCCGCCGTCTTCAAGCGGCTCTCCGACCGCTTGGCCTACGTGAGCGGTGATTTCTCCCATGCGCAGACCTACAAGGACGTGGCCGCGGCGCTCGGCGAGACCAAGAGCCCGGCCTTCTACCTGGAGATCCCGCCCTCTCTGTTCGAGATGGTGATCGAGGGCCTGGCCAAGGCCTCGCTGCTCAGCCATGGCGAGCGGATCATGGTCGAGAAGCCGTTCGGGCACGATCTGGCCTCGGCTCGCCAGCTCTCCGAGCGCCTGCACCAGTACGTGAAGGAGTCCCAGCTCTACCGGGTCGATCACTTCCTCGGCAAGATGGGCCTCGAGGAGATCCTCTATCTGCGGTTCGCCAACACCATGCTCGAGCCGGTGTGGAACCGCCACTACGTCGCCTGCGTGCAGATCACGATGGCCGAGACGCTCGGCGTCAAGGATCGCGGGCACTTCTACGACCCGGTCGGAGCTGTGCGCGACGTGGTGGTCAACCATCTCATGGAGCTGCTGGCCGCCGCGGCCATGGAACCCCCGGCCGGCGAGGACATCGACACGATCAAGGACGCCAAGTACACAGTCTTCCGCGCCATGCCCGCGGCCGATCCGCAGCAGTACGTCCGCGGGCAGTACGAAGGCTACCGTGACATCGACGGCGTGGCCGGCAACTCCACCACCGAGACCTATGCCGCCCTGCGGCTGGAGATCGAGAACTGGCGCTGGTCAGGCGTGCCGTTCTTCATCCGGACCGGAAAGCGCCTGCCCGTCACCCAGACGGAGCTGCGCCTGGTCTTCCGCCATCCGCCCCGGCTGCACTTTCTCCCCGCGACCCGCCGGCGTCCGGAGCCTAGCCAGATCATCTTCCGGATCGATCCGAACACTGGCATCCAGATCACGCTCGACGCCCAGCGGGCCGACCATCCGGGGCCCAGCGCGATCGATCTGGACATGGAGTTCGCACAGGAGGGCGGAGCCGGCGCGACCCCCTATGAGGTCCTCCTGGAAGCGGTGATGGTGGGTGACTCGAGTCATTTCACCCGTCAGGACGGCGTCCTGGAGACCTGGCGGATCGTCGGGCCGCTGCTCGACAAGCGCCCGCCGGTCCACATCTACCCGCAGGGCTCGTGGGGTCCGGAGCAGGCCGACGAGCTGGTCCGTGGCGACGGGGGCTGGCGCCGCCCGTGGCTGCCGAGCTGAACCGGCTCGGCCCCTGAACCGCTCGGCCCCCTGAACCCGCTCGGCCCCCGACTCCCCGCGCCGCGAGGACCGGTATCTTCTCCACACCCACTCGGGCGAATCACAACTAGGAGACGGGACCAAGTGAGATCGAGTCTGGGGAGCATCGTCTGGCTGATCGTCGGCATCCTGCTGGCCGCATCGCACCACTACCTGGCCAATGTGGACAGCTTCAAGCCGCTGGTCTCCGCGCTGCTGGCTGTACTGCTCTGGCCGCTCCTGCTGCTGGGCATCAACCTGCACGTGAGATAGCGGGCGGCCGTCGGGACGGCGGCTGCCACCGGGACGGCAGAGCTGCCGTCGGGATGGCGGCTGCCGTCGGGATGGCGGTCGCGGGCCGGATGGGAGCCGGGGCCTGAGCGGGTCTGAGGCGGAGAACCTCCGTCGATCGGTGGCCAATATGGCATCGGATCGACGGAGACCCGGCGCGTCGGGAGCGTGTGACACGGCGCTCGGCCGGCGCGTCAAGGGTGCCTGCCGGTGCGCTGGGGGCGCGCCCGCGGACTCATCGCGGACTCATCGCGGGCGCGCCGCGGGTGCGCCGCGGGTGCAGGACTAGACGGCGCTGACCGCCGCGGGCGCGGAGGCGCCCTCGACCAGGGCCGAACCGAGCAGGTGGTCGAGCTCGGCGTGCAGCCCGGCGCTGCGCTTGACCCGGAAGCTCGGACCGAGCTTGAGCCGGCGGTGGCCGATCGTGGTGGCCAGCTCGATGACCACGTCGCATTCCCCGGGAAACCCGGCCAGAAGCTCCTTCAGCTCACCGAGGGCGGTGGCGGGCAGCGCCGTGGCATCGAGGCGCAGCCGGAGGGCACTGGGAGTGGTGATCCGTTCGACCTCCTTGACCACCGCGGCCTCGACCTCCGCCGCGGTCGGCTCAAAGCGCTCAACCTGCTGCGCGACCAGGCAGGTCTTCTCGCGGTCCTTGTGGTCGACCTTGCCCCGCACCATCACGACCTGATCGGTGGCCAAGGCGTGCTCCGAGGCCTCGAGCGTCTTGCCGAACACGATGATCTCCACCGAGGCCTCGAGGTCGTACAGGGTGGCGAACATCATCCAGTCGCCCTTCTTGGTCTTGATCCGCTTGGCCTGGGTGATCATCCCCCCCACGGTCACCCAGTCGCCGTCGCGGCGAGCCGACAGCTCGGCCAGGCTGCTGTCCGACCTGGCCCTGAGCGCGGGGGCGATCTCCTTCAGGGGATGGGCGGTGATGAACAGTCCGATCGACTCCTTCTCGGCCGCCAGCAGCTCGGTCTGGGTGAACTCCTGGCCGGGAATCGGGGCATGGCTCGGGCCGGCGAACGCCGCCGCGGCCGGGGTCTGGGCGCCGTCGGCGGGCCCGAGGTCGAAGATCGAGCCCTGCCCGATGAGCGCGTCCTGCTGGGCCTTCTGGCCGGCGGCCTGCGCCTGCTCGAGCACCGAGAGCATCCCTTTGCGCGAGTCGCCGGTAGAGCCGAAGGCGCCGCACTTGATCAGCGACTCGATCGCCTTCTTGTTCACGCACCGGTTGTCCACCCGCGCGCAGAAATCGAAGATCGACTCGAACCGGCCGTCGGCATCGCGGGCGCGCTTGATCTCCTCGACGGCCTGGTAGCCGACCCCCTTGACGGCATCGAGGCCGAAGCGGATATCGCCGGCGACAACGACGAACTCGTGGTCGGAGGAGTTGACGTCGGGGGGCAGGATGGCGATGCCCATCTGCTCGGCCTGGGCGACGAAGAACGGGACCCTGTCCTTGGTGTCCATCACCGAGGAGATCAGCGCGGCCATATATTCCGCGGGGTAGTTGGCCCGCAGCCAGGCGGTGCGATAGGCGATCAGGGCGTAGCAGGCCGAGTGGGATTTGTTGAACGAGTAGTCGGCTGACCGCTCGTTGGTCGTCCACAGCTGCTCGATCACATGCGCGGCGGTTCCCGAGGCCCGGCAGCCGGCGAAGAACTCGGGCTTCAGCTTGGCCATCGCCTCGCGGTTCTTCTTGCCGATCGCCTTGCGCAGGTCATCCGCCTTGGCGCCGCTGAAGCCGGCGATGTCCTTGGCGATCTGCATGGCCTGCTCCTGGTAGACCGTCACCCCGTTGGTCGACTCGAGGATCGGCCGCAGGCGCTCGTCGACGTAGCTGACCGTCTCGGGGTTATGCCTGGCCCGGGTGTAGGCGGGAATCTGCTCCATCGGACCGGGGCGATAGAGCGCGTTGAGGGCGATCAGGTGCTCGAACTCGGTCGGCTTGACCCGCTTGAGCGTCTCCCGCATGCCCTCGGACTCGAACTGGAACACGCCGACGGATTCGCCGCGGGCCATCATCTCGTAGGTCCTCACGTCGTCGAGCGGCAGCGTGGCCATGTCCGGCCGCTCGCCGGTCGAGCGCTCGATGATGTCCAGCGCGTCCTCGATCACGTCGAGGTTGCGCAGGCCGAGGAAGTCCATCTTGAGCAGGCCGAGCTCCTCGACCGGCTTCATCGAGAACTGGGTCACGGTCCGGAAGACCCGCTCGCCGTTCTCATCCGCGCCGGCGTCGGCGATCTGCAGCGGGACGATGTCGGTCAGCGGCCGGTCGGCGATGACCACGGCGGCGGCATGGATCGAGGAGTTGCGCACGATCCCCTCGAGCCCCTGCGCGACGTCGATGATCTGCTTGGCCGTCCCGTCGCGGTCGACCTCGGCCCGCAGGGGCTGGCCGGGCCGCAGGCACTCCTCGAAGCTGGGGGCCCGTCCCATGACCGGATCGGGGATCAGCTTGGCCAGACGGTCACCGGCGCCGTAGTCGTGGCCCAGCACCCGGGCGGCGTCGCGGGTGGCGGCGCGAGGGAGCATCTTGCCGAAGGTGACGATCTGGGCCACCGCCTCCTTGCCGTACTTCTCGGTCACGTAGCGGATCACCCGCTCGCGGCCGCGGACCGAGAAATCGATGTCGATATCGGGCATCGACACGCGCTCGGGGTTCAGGAAGCGCTCGAACAGCAGCTCATAGCGGAGCGGGTCCACGTCGGTTATCTGCAACGAGTAGGCGACGATCGAGCCCGCGGCCGAGCCGCGGCCCGGCCCGACGGCGATGCCGGAGTCCTTGGCGTACTTGACGAAGTCCCAGACGATCAGGAAGTAGGCGTTGAAGCCCATCCGGTCGATCACCCCGAGCTCGTACTCGGCGCGCTCCTGCGCCGCCGCCGGCACCGGGTCCCCGTAGCGCCGCCGCAGGCCCGCGTCGACGAGCTGGCGCAGGTACTCCCCCTCGCCGAGGCCCTCGGGGGCCGGATAGCGGGGAATCAGCTGGCGCCCGAGCTCGAGCTCCACGTCACAACGCTCGGCGATCTCCGCCGTGGTGGCGATCGCCTCGGGCCACTCGGCGAATGATTCGGCCATCTCCTGGCTCGAGCGCAGATAGAACTCGTTGGTCTCGAAGCTGATCTTGGGCTGGCTGATCGTCGACTTGGTCTGGACGCAGAGCAGCGCGGCGTGGTGCTGATAGTCCTCGCGGCGCAGGTAGTGGACGTCGCCGGTGCCCACCAGCGGCCGTCCGACCTCGCGGGCGATGCGGACGATCTCCTCATTGCAGCGGTCCTGGACGGGCAGGCCGTTCTTCTGGACCTCGAAGTACACGTTGCCGTCACCGAACGCGCTCATCAGCTCGCCGGCATGGGCCCGGGCCTCGGCGCCGCGCCCGTCGGCCAGGTACTGGCAGAAGCGGCTCTGCAGGCATCCGGTGAGGGCGATCACCCCTTCAGCGTGGGCGGCCACCTGCTCCATGTCGATGGCCGGCTTGCCCCGCTGGTAACCGTCCAGAAACCCGGCCGAGGACAGCTTGACCAGGTTGCGGTAGCCGGTGCCGTCTGCGGCCAGCAGGGTGAGATGGAAGCGCTCGAGCCGGCCGGGGCCGCGGCGGGCGTGGTCCTCGACCATGTACACCTCGCAGCCGATGATCGGCTTGATGCCGTGCTTGCGGCAGGCAGTGAACAGCTCAACCGAGCCGTTCATCACCCCATGGTCGGTGAGTCCCAGCGCGGGCTGCTCAAACGCCGCCGCACGCGCGGCCAGCGCGTCGACCTTGCACGCCCCGTCGAGGAGTGAATACTCGGAGTGAACGTGGAGGTGGGCGCAGGTGGGAGTCATGGATCGGCGTCGGTCTTCAGGGGGCGACGGGGGCAGGGAAACGCTCGTCCGCCACTTCAGGCGGGACGGCGACCACGACAGTGGAGATTAGGCGGCGGGGCGGACGCCGTGGGGCCTCGACGGGACCCTCGGCGCGGTTTCATCCGCTCTATGCGCAGAGCGCTCACCCGCTCTGAACACGCTTGACCCATTCCCGCAGGAGGGCCACCGGCCGGTCATCACCGCTGACCGCCGTCGCAGCCTCGGGGTCCTCGCCCAGGACCCGCTCGAGGCTGCCGTCCGGGCCGGAGATCGTGGTGCTCACGGGGGCCTGGGGAGCGAGTTCGGTGATCTCGATCGGCCGGCGCCCGTTGACCACCATGTAGACGGGGGGCGCCCCAGGCGTCTCATAGGCGAGCACGAAGCGCTCGGGCTCGGTCCAAGCGGCGGGGATCAGCTGGGCCAGCAGACTGAGGGCCGTCCGTGCCCCGAACCGCACCCCGCTGGCCGACAGCGCACCGAGACCGAGCTGGGTGCCGACGAGCGCGTCGAGCGCGGCCAGGCCGGCCCGGTGGCCGCGCACCCGGCCGACCCGCCGACCGAAGCGGCGACGCAGCCGCCCGGCCCGGAGCAGGCGGGCCAGCTCGGCCGGTTCGCCGGTGAAACGGAAATCGACCTCGGTGAGGCTGCGGGGGGCGTCGGCGTTCACGATCTCCGAGGCCCCGTCGCGCACCGTGACCCGCACGCAGCGGTGCACGCCCCCGAGCTCGAGGTCATAGATGGCCGGTCCCGGCCGGACCGCGCGCTGGGCGGGCAGCAGGCCGAGGATCAGCTCCCCAGCCCGCTCGGGCTCGGACCGGGCCAGGGCGCGAAAGGCCGGGCGCAGCCAGGACCGTCCAACCGTGATCGGTCCCGGGTCCACCCGCGCGGCGGCCCAGTGTGGATCGGCCGCCCCGGCAGGCGCGTCGGCCGCGTCCTCGCGGGCAGGCGGGCCAGCGGCGCTCTCGCCGGCAGGCAGATCGACGGACGAGGCGCCCGGGTCGTCCTCCGGGGCGATCTCCTGCGGGGCAATCTGCTCGCGCAGGCGCACGAGCGCCGCGCTGAGGCGGTCGGGCTCGAGACCCCCCGGCTGGGGTCCCCCCGGATCCGGTCCCTCCGGCTCCGATCCCCCCGGCTCGGGACCCCCACTCGCCTCTCCTGGGGGCGGGTCGGCCTCGGGGTCGCGAAGCGCCTCGAGCGTGTTCCGCAGCTCGGCGATCGCCTGATGGGCCTTGAGCGAGCGCGTGCGTGCCTCGTTTAGCTCGGAGCGCAACCGCTCGGCCCCTTCCTCGGCAGCCTCACGTGCGGCTCGCTCCCGGCCCAGCTCAGCGCGAAGCTCGTCGAGCTCGTCGCGGAGGGCCCGGAGCACGGTGCTCGTGCGCTGGACTACCTCCTCACGGCTGGTCAGTCGGGCCTCGGCCTCGATCAGCCGCGAACGGAGCCCGGCCTCGGCCATCGCCCGGGCGGCGAGCTCTTGGCGCAGGGCGTCGGTCATCGCGTGTGCCCCGCCGGACCCTACCTCGGGGGAGACCGGGCCGGGCCCCGGCGCCGGACTGAGCGGGGGGGCGGCCGGCACAATCGGCAAGCCCCCCGCGGTCGCGGGCGCGGGAGCGGGGGCGGGCACGGCAGCGGGGGCGGGCACGGGAGCGGGGGTGGGCACGGGAGCGGGGGTGGGCACGGGCACGGGAGCGGGGGTGGGCACGGGCGCGCGCGCGGGAGCGAGAGGCGGCTCGCGTGGGATCCGCGGCTCCGGGCCGCGCCGGGCGAGCAGCTCCTGTTCGAGGCTGAGGCGCCGAAGCTGGGCGGGCGGCGGGTCTCCCCGGCGTTCGCGGCTGCCTTCACTCGCGCGTCGGGACGCGGCCAGCTGCTGCTCGGCCCGCTCGCGCGCCGTCGTGGCGGCCACGGCGCTGGCCTCGGCCTCGCCCAGCCGCTGCCGCGCCTCGTCGAGCTGGCGGGCCAAGTCGGTACGCACGGCTCGCTCCGCCCGCGCGCCCTGCTCCGCCGCCCGGCGGCTCAGCTGCTGGTCGGAGAGGACCGCGGCCAGACGCTGGGCCTCGAGCCGAGCTTCGCGCAGCTGATCCTCGAGTCCCGCCGCCCGTTCCGCCGCGACAGCAGCCGGCTCGACCGGAGGAGGTTCGGGCACGGCAGGCCGCTCCGGAGGTGCCGGAGGGGGGAGATCGGCCGGCGGTGCGTCAGTCACGCTGTCTTCGCTGGCCGGCGGCGGGGGACTGACCCCGGTCGGAAGCGGGACGATGACGGCGCCGAACTGCAGCCAGGCCCGACCCCCCAGCTCGGGTGCCAGCGTCGCCGGGACGGCGAAGCTGATCCGCCACATACCCGGCCCGGTGCCGGTCAGGCTGGGCGGCTCGGCGATGGCCGGGAAGCGGTAGCGCCGGCCCGGGGCCTCGATGACCAGCGTGGGCTGGGCGCTCCAAGCCGGCCGCCGGCGCCGCCAGCGCCCCGTCACCCGCACAGTCAGGTTCTCCCCACCCTCGGCCAGCCATTCGACCGCCTCGATGCCCAATACGGAGGTGGCTCCCGGCGGCTCGCTCATGGTCCTCGAAGGTATTTCCCACGGCGGACGGACGCACCCGCGCGCACTCTCGGCGCGGCCCGGCCTGACCGCTGCTCAGCCGCCGCCCCGCTCGTGGCGGAGCTGCTCGGCCAGGGCCTTGGCGTCGGCCAGCAATCGATGGGCCTCGCCCAGATCCCCGGATTCGCTGCTCACCCGCTCCCGGGTCACGGCCAGCTCGGCCCCGATTCGGCCCATCTCGGCCTGAAGCCCGGCAACCTCGCTGAACGCCGCTTCGCGGGCGACCTGGCTGGCCGCCAGCGACTCGCGGACACTCGCCGTCTCGGCCGCCCGGGCATCGGCCTCCGCGGCCAGCTCGACGGCCCGGGCGTCGGCCTGGGCCTCGAGCTCGGCCAAGCGCTGTTCGTGGGCGGCGCTCAGCCCGGCCAGTCGCTGCTCGTCGACCTGGTTAAGCTCGGCCACCTGCTGCTCGTGGGCGGCGGCGAGCTCGCTCAGCCGCTGCTCGGCCTGCTCCCGCTCCTCCTCGGCACGAGCCGTCTGCGCGTCGAGCTCTGCCCGCTGCTCCTGCACCGCGGCCATGAGCCGCTTGAGCTCGGCGCCGAGCTCGCCCAACGTGCTCTCGAGCTCTGACTGCGTTGAGTGTCGCGCCTCGAGCTCCCCGCGCGCGTCGCTGAGTGCGCCGCGCAGCCGCGCGGCCTCGCCGGTGCGGTGCCCGAGCTCGGCGTGCAGGGCGGAGATCGTTTCCTTCAGGAGCAGGTCGGCCAGTGGTCCCGCCCGGGGGGTCTCGGGAGCCGGGGCGGCCGGGAGTGCCCACTCGGGCCGGCCATGGGAGGGGGCGCCCGTGAGCGCATCGGGCTCACCCTCTCGACGAGGGTCCGTAGGCGGAGGCTCAGCCTCGACTTCAGGTGAAGGCTCGTGGCCGGACCTGGGTGTGACGGCGGGTGACGCGGGCACGGCGGCGGCCAGCGCCGGAGGCGCCCTGTACGAGCCGCGCAACGGGGGCAGCGGGACGACGGCGTCGCCGATCCATACCGCGGCCTGCCCCTCCCGATGGGGCTCGGCCCAGTCGGGCAGCTCGAACGTGGCCTGCCAGCGGCCGGGGGGAACAGCCGACGAGCGGCGGTCGCGCTCGGCCGGGAAGCGGTGACGGCGGCCCTCCACCTGTACGACCAGCAGCGGCTCGCCCCTAGGCGCGCCGGCCTCGCCGCGCCAGCTACCGCCGAGCACTAGCCTGACCTCACCCGCCGAGGGTCGCGAACCGTGGACACGGTCGATCTCGAGGGGAAGGTCGGCGGACGCGAAATCAGTCATGCCAAGCGCTTGCGGCCGCAACGGGCGCGCAGCCGCTCACGCGAGCATCTTCGCGGCGCTCGCTAAGAATCCTGTAGATCTGGGCAGGTCTAGTCAGACTTGGCCGTTGCCTGGCGGCCGGCGACCAGGATCCCAGCCACCAGGGCCGCCGAGACGCCGGCCGCGGCCAGCTTCGCCCGCGGAGCGGACACGCGCCGCCGGACGTACCACTTGCCACCCTGCCAAACGAGAAAGCCGAGCAGTTTGTAAGCCATATCTCGATGCTACCCGTCTTTCTCCGGCCTACGCGCGGTCCGCCGCCGACCTCTCGTCGCGACCGTGACGGATCCGCCAGGCCATGCGGGATTGCAGGGACCAGAGCTCGATGAACCCCGGGGAGGCGGCCTGCGAGAAGAGACCGCCTGACTCGGAGAACGTGGCCAGCTGGGCGTCGTAGACGGCATGCGGGGAGGAACGCGTGATCACCCGAGCCGAGCCCTTGAACAGCCGTACGCCGATCCTTCCCGTGACCAGCTCGTTGGCCGCGTCCATGTACGCATCGAGATCGGCCCGCAGGGGCTCCCACCACAACCCGGCGTAGACCAGATAGGCCCAGCGCTGGTCCAGGGTCGGCTTGAGTTGGTTCTGATGGATCGTGCCGACCAGCTTCTCGAGCTCCTGGTGGGCCAGGAGGATGATCGCGGCCGCCGGCACCTCGTAGATGTCCCGGACCTTCAGGCCAACGATGCGGTCCTCGATGTGGTCGACGATGCCCACGCCATGGCGGGCGCCGATCTCTCCCGCCCGCTCGATCAGGGCTACGGGCTCGAGCCGCTCGCCGTTCAGGGCCACCGGGATCCCGCGCTCGAATTCGACCTCCATGACCTCGGGCTCGTCGGGGGCGAGCTCCGGCCGGGTCACGAGCTGGAAGACGTCGTCCTCGGGCGCATGCTCGAGATCCTCGATCCAGCGCCCCTCGCTGGAGCGCCCCCACAGGTTGTCGTCGATCGAGTACGGGGCGGCCTCGGAGCCGCCCTTGACCGGGATGCCGTGCTGGCGGGCGTAGGCCGCCTCCTCGTCGCGGCCCATGCGCCAGGTGCGCACCGGCGCGATCACCTTGAGCTCGGGGGCCAATGTCGCCACGGTGGCCTCGATGCGAACCTGGTCGTTGCCCTTGCCGGTGCACCCATGGGCCACCGTGTCGCAGCCCGTGCTCAGGGCGTACTGCACCGCCAGCTTGGCGATCAGCGGCCGGCCGAGCGCGGTGAACAGCGGATAGCCGAGACCGTAGATCGCGTTGGCCTTGATGGCCGGCAGCACGTAGTCGCGGACGAACTCCTCGCGCGCGTCGATGACGTGGGCCTCGACGGCGCCGATCTGGAGCGCCTTGGCCTTGACGACGTCGTAGTCCTCCCCCGGCTGACCCAGGTTGATCGTCAGGGCGACGACCTCGGCGTCGTACTGGTCCTGGATCCACTTCAGCATCACGCTGGTGTCGAGGCCGCCGCTATAGAGCAGCAGCACGCGGGCGACCGAATCCGGATCGGCCAGGTAGGAGGCGCTGAGTTGCTGGGCTGGGTCGATCACGAGCTGGAGGGCAAGGGTATTGGCTAGCCGTGCGCGAAGGTGGCGCGGACGAGCTGGCGCTGCTCGGAGGCGCCGAGCTCGCTCATCGGAGCGGCCAGCTCCTGCCGGGCGGCGCGGACCTGACTCCGCAGCCTGTCGATCAGCATGCCCATGGCCAGCACCGCCTGCGGGCCGCGGTTCAGGGTGGCGACCTCATCGACCACGCTGCTCAGCAGGGCGATCTGGACCTCTCGATCCTGATGGCGACCGAGCACCTCCTGAAGCGCCTTGAGGGGCTTGATCAGCGCCGCCAGCCGCTCGGCCGAGTGCAGGGGCACGCCGAACAGGTCAAGCAGGTAGCGGAGCTCCTTGCCCAGCTTGCGCAGATCGTGCACGGCGCCGGCCGGGCTGGTAGCGGTGATCGCCTCCCCGGATTTGATGACGCGCTTGTAGAGGCGCCTGACCCGGTGGGCCGAAAGCTCGCCGATCGGCCGCGTGGCGCCGTCCCGGTCGGCGGTGGGCAGCTCGACCAGGGATTCGAGCAACATCTCCCAGTCGCTGAGCAGCTCCCCGGTTCGCCGGGAGCGCAGCGCGCGGCTGGCCTCGCCGCGGGCGGCCAGCCGCCAGTGCTCCAGGACCAGGCGCAGCGGATCGAGGTCGGCGCGCACCGCTTTGGGCAGCAAGACCCGGAGTGACTCGAAGTCCCCCAGGTGCACGTCGAGGTCGCGTGCCTCGCCGGTGGCCCGCTGAAGCCAGCGGAACTCGGTCCGGAAGCCCCGGAGCTCGAGCGGCGGAAAGACGCCGGCCAGCTGGCGCTGGACCATCCGCGAGCGCCGCACGGAGATCCGCAGCTGATGCAGGTACTCGGGGTTCTGGCCGAGCAGGGCCCCCTCCCGGTTGGCCAGGATCACCTCGAGCAGGGCCCGGAGCACGGCGGAGGCTGCCGCGTCGGCACGCTGGCCGGCGGCCAGGGCGACGGTGATCTTGGCCTTGGGCGGAGTGTCGCTCACGCCAGCAGCTCGCCGAGACGGTGCAGGGCCTCATCGACTTCGGTCTCGGTGACGATCAGCGGCGGCTCGAGCCGCACGGTGGACGGGCCGGTGGCGTTGAGGACCAGCCGCTGCTCGGTCAGGGCGCGCCCGGCCAGCTCCGGGGCTGAGCGCCCGGGTCCGAGATCGATGCCGATCATCAGGCCGCGTCCACGCACGCTGCTGACTCCGGGCATCTCGGCCAGGCCGGCGCGCAGCCGCTCGCCGAGCGTTCGCACCCGGTGAAGGAGCTCCGGGTCAGCGCAGACCTCGAGCGCCACCAGGGCGGCGGCGCAGACCAGGGGGCCCCCAGCGAAGGTCGAGCCGTGATCGCCGGGCTGCAGCGTGTCAGCGAGGGCCGGCCCGGTGATCAGCGCCCCGATCGGCAGGCCGCCGCCGAGCGCCTTGGCGCTGGTCATCGCGTCGGGCACGACGCCGGTCTGCTCATAGGCCCACAGGGTCCCGGTCCGCCCCATGCCGGTCTGGATCTCATCGAAGATCAGCGCGGCGCCGGTCCGGTCACAGGCCTCACGGGCGGCGCGGAGGAGCTCATCGGGCAGGACGTTTATCCCCGTCTCGCCCTGGATCGGCTCGAGCAGCACGGCGGCGGTCTCACCGTCCACTGCAGCGCGGAGGGCGTCGGGGTCCTTGGGAACGACGATGAAGCCGGGGACCAGGGGCGCGAACGGCGCCTGCTTGGACTCCTGCGGAGTGGCCGAAAGGGCGCCGTAGGTGCGGCCGTGGAAGGCCTCCTCGAGCACGACGATGTTGCCCCGCGGGCGCGCCCGGCGGGCCAGCTTGATCGCCGCCTCATTGGCCTCGGTGCCCGAGTTGCACAGGAAGACCTTGCCGCCCAGGGAGCTCTGGGCCAGTGCCGCCGACAGGCGCAGCGCCGGCTCGGTGTAGTAGAGGTTGGTGGCGTGGGTCAGGCGACCGGCCTGGTCGCGCACCGCCGCCACCACGCGGGGATGACAGTGCCCCACGTTGAGCACGGAGATACCGGCCAGGAAGTCCAGGTACTCATGGCCGTCGGAGTCCCACAGGCGCACGCCCTCTCCGCGGACGAACTGCACCGGGTTGCGCACGTAGGTGCCGATAGCGTGATCGCGCTCCAGGGCCTGAAGCTCAGCCAGCGATGCGCTCATCCGCCCACCGCCCCGATCTTCGTGCCCTGGCCGGCGTCGGTGAACAGCTCGAGCAGCAGGCTGTGTGGCACCCGGCCGTCGACGATGTGGGCAAAGCTCACGCCACCCTCGATCGCCTCCAGACAGGCCCTCAGCTTGGGGCGCATCCCGCCGGCCACCGACGGCAGCGCCGCCAGCACATCAGCCGCGCTGGCCTCAGAGACGACGCTCCCGGGGTCAGAGACGTCGCGCAGCCAGCCGGCCACATCGGTCAGGAACATCACCTTGTAGGCGCCCAGCGCCCGGGCCACCGCGCCCGCAGCCTCATCGGCGTTGATGTTGTAGGAGTTGCCCTCGCGATCGGCGCCGACGCTGGCCACGACGGGAATGTAATCCTGCGCGATGTGGCGCAGGACATCCACGTCGACCCGCTCGATCCGGCCCACGAAGCCGATGTCCTGGCCGCTCGGCGCGGTCTGCCGGGAGGCCCGGAAGAGCATGCCGTCGTCTCCGCACAGGCCGACGGCCGGCTGGCCGTGCCGGCCCAGGCGCAGGACGATGTCCTTGTTGACCTTGCCCACCAGGACCATCTTGGCCACTTCCACGGTGGCCGCGTCGGAGACCCGAAGCCCGTCGACGAACTCGACCGGCAGGTCCAGGCGCTGCATGTAGCTGGTGATCTCGGGGCCGCCGCCGTGGACCACCACCGGGTTCATGCCCACGTACTTGAGCAACACGACGTCGCGGGCGAACTCCTCGCGCAGGGCGGCATCGACCATCGCAGCGCCCCCGTACTTGATGACCACGGTCTGGCCGTGAAACTCCCTGATGTAGGGCAGCGCCTCGAGCAGCGTGGCGATGTCGCGGGCCGGACGGGTGCTCATGTCGTGTAGTCCGCGTTGATGGTCACGTACTCGTGCCCGAGGTCGGAGAAGTAGCACTCGGCCTCGGCACCCTCGCCGGGCAGCCCGACCTCATACTCGACCTCGTCGCGGGCCACCGCATCGCTGAGCGCTTGGGCGTCGTGAGGCACGTAGCTGCCGGCCGAGCACACGGGCACGCCTTCGATGGCGATGTCCACGGGCAGCGGAGCCGTTCCGGGCAGCGCCGCGCCGACGGCCTGGATGATCCGGCCCCAGTTGGGATCGCCGCCGTACAGCGCCGTCTTGACCAGGGCCGAGTCGGCCACCGAGCGCGACACCGCGGCCACTGCCTCCTCACTGCCCCCGCGAACGGTCACGCGCCCGATTCGCCGCGCGCCCTCGCCGTCGCGGATCACCATCAGCGCGAGCTGGCGCAGCAGCGCGTCGAGCGCCTCGCCGAAGCGGAGCTCATCGTCGGTCTCGGGCTCGACTGCGATTCCGGAGGCGCCGCTGCACTGGAGGACGACGGTGTCGTTGGTGGACAGCTGCCCGTCGACGCTGACCCGCTCGAAGGAGCGCCGCAGGCAGACCCCGAGGAGCAGATCGCAGGTCTCGGTCGAGAGCAGCGCGTCTGACTGCACGAAGCACAGCAGCGTGGCAAAGCGGGGCGAGATCATCCCGGCCCCCTTGGCCTGGGCGGTCAGGGTGACCGGACCTGAGGGAAGCTCGACCCGGAGCCGGGCCCGCTTCTCGAACGCGTCGGTGGTCTGGATCGCAGCCGAGAAGGCGCCGTCACCGTCGGCGTCGAGGGCATGCGCGGCGGCCAGGATCCCCGCATTCACCTTTTCCATCGGCAGCGGCACGCCGATGACGCCGGTCGAGGCCACGGCGACCTGGTCCTCGGGCACGCCGGCCACCATCGCGCCGGCGCCCTGCATCTTGGCCGCGTTCTCGAACCCCGGGCGGCCCGTGGCGGCATTGGCGTTGCCGGAGTTGACCACCACGGCGCGCAGGGCTCCAAGCTGGCAGCGCTCGGTGCAGATCAGGACCGGCGGCGCGGGCACCCCGGTGGCGGTGAAACGAGCCGCGGAAGTGGTCTGCGGGGCAGCCGAGACCAGCAGGCCGACGTCGGCCGCCCCGCTCGGTTTGATGCCCGCCGGCACCCCGGCGGCGCGGAAGCCCGGGGCCAGCCCGGTCCCGCCGAGCTCCGTGACGTGATCCAGGGGCGGCACCCAGCGGCTGGAGAAGAAACGGTCCCGCTCGACGCTCACGCAGGCCCCCGCTCGCCATCGCTCGCATGCTCGCGCTCAGGATCCATAGAGGCCGCGTGAGTCATCCGGCTGAGATGCCCTCGCCCTCGGGGCGCCCGAACATCAGGTTCAGGTTCTGGACCGCCTGGGAGGCTGCCCCCTTCCACAGGTTGTCGATCGCCGCGAACACGATCACCCGGCCGGTGCGCTCATCCGGGTGGACCGAGATCCGGCAGATGTTCGTCTCACGGACGTCGCGCACGCCCGGGGGATGCTCGGCGATCTCGACAAAGGGCTCATCCGCGTACGCCTCTAGATAGATCGCTCTATTTACCGGAGGGCCCCCCTGATTACTAAGAGTCACGTAGCACGAGACAAGCTCCCCCTGGTCGAGGGGTAACAGGTGGGGGGTGAAGGTGATCGGCAGCTCGGCCCCGAGGGCGGCCAGCTCCTGTTCGATCTCCGGCGTGTGACGATGGCGCGGCACCCCGTAGGCGGTGACGTTCTCATCCACGCTGACGAAGTGCGTCTTGTCAGTCGCCGCCCGGCCCGCGCCCGAGACGCCGGACTTGGCGTCGACGACCACGTCGGCGAGCAACCCGGCCCGGGCCAGCGGCGCCAGGGCGAGCAGGGTCGCCGTGGGGTAACAGCCGGGATTGGCCACGATGCGGGCTTCCGGGATCTGCTCGCGGTAGAGCTCCGGCAGCCCGTAGACCGCCTCGGCGATCAGCCCCGGCCGGGGGTGGTCGCGATACCACTCCTCGTAGAGCGCCGGGTCGCGCAGCCTGAAGTCGGCGCTCAGGTCGACGACGCGCACGTCCCGCTCCACCAGTTCGGCCACCACCTCGGCGGCGGCGCCGTGCGGGTAGGCGACGATCGCCGCCTCGACGTTGACGTGGCGCTCGTAGTCGAGCGCCTCGAGCACGCGGGGCACGCGGTGGTGGGGATAGAGCTCATCGAGACGACGCCCGGCCTCCGAACGCGAGGTGACAGCGGCCAGCTCGAACCCCGGATGGCGGTCGAGCAGGCGGGCGCTGAGCGCGCCGGCGTAGCCCGCGGCTCCGATCACCGCCACGCGCGGCCGGCCCTCAGGAGTCACGAACGTGCCCCTGGAGCCGCTCGGCCAGGGCGGTGGCGACCTTGCCGCGCCGGGCCGCCACCTCCTCGTCGGTGAGCGTCCGGTCGGCGGCCCGGAAGGTCAGGCGCAGGGCCAGCGAAACTTTCCCGGCACCGATCCGCTCCGGATCGCGGTAGACATCGAACACCTCGGCCGCATCGAGCAAGGGCCGGCCGGCGGCCAGGGCGACGTCCACCACCGCGGCGGCGGTGACAGCTTCGGGAATGATCACGGCCAAGTCCTCGCGCACCTCGGGGAAGCTGGTCACGTCGCGGTAGGCCGTCTCGGCGACGCGGGCCGCCACGGTGGCGAAATCGATCTCGAACGCGGCCACCGGATCATCGAAATCCCACATCCCGGCGATCTGCGGATGGATCTCCCCGATCCACCCGGCCGCCCGATCGCCCACGAGCACGCGCGCCGCTCGTCCGGGGTGCAGGAACGGCTCGGGGCTCCCCGCCTCAAGCGTCCAGGCCACCCGAACCGCGTCGAGCAATCCGGCCAGGACGCCCTTGCCGGCAAAGAAATCCGTCCCCGGCGGGACCTGTTCGCGCCAGGTGGGCCGGCGCACCGCACCGGCGAGCAGGACTCCCACCCGGTAGGGCTCTCGGGGGAGCTCGCCGTCCTCGGGCAGGTACACCGCCCCGGCCTCGAACAGGCGCACGGGCCCGGCGCCTCGGGCCCGGTTGCGCCGCGCGGCGTCGAGCAGACCGCCGATCAGGGTGGTGCGCAGACGGGACTGCTCACGCGACATCGGGTTGGCCAGGGCGACGGCGGGCCGGTCGGCGATCCGCAGCCGCTCGGCCTGCTCGGCGGCGGTAAAGCTCCACCCGACCGTCTCGTGCAGCCCCTGGGCGGTGAGCGCGTCCGAGGTCCGGCGGCGGAGACGCTGCTCACCGGTCAGGCGCCCGGCGGCGCCGTGGCGCGGCGGCAGCGTCGCGGGCAGATCCTGGATCGCCCCGAGGCGCGCCACCTCCTCGATCACGTCCGCCTCCCGGGTCACGTCCCCGCGGCGGAAGGGGGGCACGGTGACGTCGAGGCCGTCGTCCGCCTCGGCGACGCCGAACTCGAGCGCGCGGAGGATCGCCGCCGAGCGCTCGCGGGGCACCTCGAGGCCGAGCAAGCCGCTGAGCCTGGCATCGCGCAGCCGGATGGTCACCGGCGGTGCGCCCGGACCGCCGACGTCGATCGTCCCGGGGAGCTGGCGGGCGTGGCAGAGCTCGAGCATCAGCTGGGTGGCCACCGCCTGGGCCTCGAGCGCCTGCTCGGGCTCGAGCTGTTTCTCGAACCGACCCGAAGCCTCGGTGCGCAATCCAAGCTGCAGCGACGTGCGATGGATGTTCGGTCCGTTCCAGGTCGCCGCCTCCATCAGCACCCGGGTCGTGCCCTCCCCCACCTCCGAGCGCGCGCCGCCCATCACGCCGGCGATTGAGGTCGGACCGTCGGCGTCGGCGATCAGCACCATCTCCTCGGTCAGTGTCCGGGTCTGGCCGTCGAGCGTCTCCATCCGCTCCCCGGCCGCGGCCCGGCGCACGGTCAGCTCAGACCCGGCGACCTGATCGAGATCGAAGGCGTGCAGGGGCTGGCCGGTGAGCAGCATCACGTAGTTGGTTATGTCGACCACGTTGGAGATCGGCCGCTGCCCTGAGGCCATCAATCGCGCCTTCAGCCAGGGTGGCGAGGGCCCGATTCGGACGTCCTCGAAGGCGCGGGCGGTGAAGCGAGGGCAGAGCTCCGGATCCTCGACCGAGATCCGAACGGCATCCAGCGTCCCGGGGCTCCCCGGGTCATCGGCCCACGGCGGTGGCGCCAGGCGCGCGCCTGTCGCAGCGTGGACTTCACGCGCCACCCCGTAGACGCCCAGACAGTCCGGGCGGTTCTGGGTGATCTCGAGCTCGAGCACATCGGTGGCGATGGGCAGCACCGCTTCGAGCGGCGCGCCCGGGTCAAGCGCGCCCGGGTCAAGCGCGCCCGGGTCGGGACCGCCCGCATCGAGCACCATGGTCCCGTCGTGGTCGGTGCCGATGCCGACCTCGTCCTCGGCCAGGATCATTCCCTGCGAGGCCTGCCCCCGGAGCTTGGCCGCCTCCAGGCGGCTCCCGTCGGGCATGATCGCCCCCGGCTTGGCCACCGCGACCGTCTGGCCGGCGGCGACGTTGGGCGCGCCGCAGACGATCTGGCTCGGCTCGCCCTCGCCCACGTCAACCCTGCAGATCCGGAGCCGGTCGGCGTCGGGGTGCGGCTCGGCTGCGAGCACCAGGCCGACCACGAACTGCTCGAGCGCCCGCACCCCGTGGTGCTCGACCCGCTCCACCTCGGTGCCGGTCATGGCCAGGCGGTCGGCCAGCGCCGCCGAGTCCAGGTCGGGGCGGCAGTACTCGTGCAGCCACTCGATCGGAGCGCGCATGGCTAGAACTGCTCCAGGACGCGGACGTCGTTCTCGTAGAGCAGGCGCAGGTCGGGGACGCCGTGCTTGAGCATGGCGATCCGTTCAATCCCCATCCCGAAGGCGAAGCCCTGGGTCCGCTCGGGGTCGTAGCCGTGCTCGGCCACCTGGGCGAACACGTTGGGGTCGACCATGCCCGCGCCGAGGATCTCGATCCAGGCCGTGCCCTTGCACAGCGGGCAGCGTCGCCCGTCGGCCGTCACGCCGTCGATGCAGTTGAAGCACGAGACGTCGACCTCGACGCTCGGCTCGGTGAAGGGGAAGAAGTGGGGACGCATCCGCACCTGGCGCTCCTCGCCGAAGATGGCTCGGGCGAAGCTGAGCAACGTTCCCTTCAGGTCGGCCAAGGTGACGCCCTCGTCCACGGCCAGTCCCTCGATCTGATGGAACTGGGGCGTATGGGTGGCGTCCGAGTCGAGCCGGTAGACCCGCCCTGGCACGACGATGTAGAGCGGCGGCGGCTGGCGCTCCATGGCCCGCAGCTGCACCGGCGAGGTGTGGACGCGCAACAACGGCGTAGAGGGATCGAAGATGTCGACCATGTCCCGCTCCCCGACGTAGAACGTGTCGGTGAACAGTCGCGACGGGTGCGTGGCGTCGAAGTTCAGCCCGTCGAAGTTGTAGTAGACCGTCTCGACCTCGGGACCCTCGGCTACGTTGAATCCGAGGCCGAGGAACACGTCCTCGATCTCCCGCCAGGTCGAGGTGATCAGATGGAGCCGACCCACCGCGGGTAGCGGGTCGGCGGGAAGCGTGACATCGATCCGGTCCTGCTCGAGGCGGGCGTCGAGCTCGGCCGCGGCCAGCTCGGTGGCCCGGGACTCGATCGCCGCCTCGAGCCGCTGGCGGGCCTGGTTGGCCGCCTTCCCGGTCGCGGCACGCTCCTCGGGGGCGAGCTGGGCGACCCCCCGCAGGAGGTTGGGGAGCTCGGCCTTGCGGCCCAGCAGGCGGATCCGCACCGCCTCGAGCGCCTCGGTGCCGCCGGCGGTGGCCACCGCGGCCAGCCCGTCTGACTCGATCTCGGCGATGCGATCAGTGCTCTGGGTCATCCCGCCCCCCTTAACGATCGCTCGCCCGCGACTAGGCCATCCGTTCGCCATCCAGGCTCACCTCGTAGGACGGCCGCCGCGTCATCCAGCTGGCTCACCTGAAGGATCGCGGGGGACGTCATCCGGCTGCCATCCTAGTTATCTCGTAGAGGGCGACCGTGGCCGCCATCGCGGCGTTCAGCGAGTGGGTGGCGATGGGGATCCGGGCCACGTGGTCGGCGTCGGCCACGACTTCGGCGGGCAGTCCCTCGCGCTCGGCGCCGATCAGCAGGGTGGCCCCTCCGAGCTCGAGCTCGCGCAGGGCCGGGCCGCGGTCGGCGACCAGGGCGACGGTCGGCCCGGGCAGCCCAGCCGGATCGCCGGTGCGGGCCAGGGAGACGCCGAACACCGCTCCCATGCTCGCCCTCACCGCCTTGGGGCCGAAGGGGTCAGCCGTGCCGGGGCCAAGGGCCACCGAGTCGGCCGCGAAGGCCAGGGCCGAGCGCAGCACGGCGCCGACGTTGCCCGGATCGCTCACCCCGTGCAGGTAGACGCACAAGGGCCCGGTGGGCGCGGGGGCCCAGCGCTCCTCGTATATGGCCAGCGTGCGGGCGCCCGAGCCGAGCCCCGAGGCGGCGGCGAGCAGCGCCGGCTCGACCTCGATCCCCGGTAGGCCGCTGCCCGCGGTGCAGAGACGCTCGAGTGCCTCCCATCCGGCTGCGTCGGCCGCCGCCAGCAGGTCCTCGCCCTCAGCCACGAACCGTCCCGCGCGCTCCCGGGCGCGGCGTTGCCGGGTTAGCCTGCGGATCTCCTTGAGCTTCTCGTTGTGGGCGCTGGTGATGGTCATGGAATAAAAAAAGGCGCCGGCTCCAGTGGAGCGGCGCCCGGATGGCGGTGCTGGTGTCTCGGCTGCTCGACTCAGCCGGCGGCCAGCGCCTCGCGGGCGCGCTCGGCAAAGCGTCGGAAGGTGTCGGCGTCGTGCACGGCCATGTCGGCCAGGATCTTGCGGTCGAGCTCGACCCCGGCGGTCTGGAGCCCGTGCATGAACTGCGAGTAGGAAAGCCCGTTCTGGCGCGCGGCGGCGTTGATGCGGGTGATCCACAGGCGGCGGAAGTCGCGCTTGCGGTTGCGGCGATCGCGGTAGCGGTACTGGTCGGCCTTGAGTACCGCCTCCTTCGCGTTCCGGTAATGCCGGCTGGCGTCACCCCGGTAGCCCTTGGCCAGCTTGAGCGTGGCCCGGCGCTTCTTGCGCGCGTGCAGCGAGCGCTTGACGCGGGTCATGCGCGCTTGGCTCCGAGCAGCTTCTTCACGGCCTTCTCATCGACCTTGGCGATGGCGGCCGGCTGGCCGAGGCGGCGCTTGCGCTTGGGCGACTTCTTCTCGAGGATGTGGCTCGTGAAGGAGTGGCGCCCCCGGACCTTGCCGGTGGCGGTCAGCTTGAAGCGCTTCTTGGCGCCCGAATGGGTCTTCATCTTCGGCATGACGACCGCAGAGTAAAGCAGACAGGGCCGGGCGCGCCCGGGTGTTCAGGCGGGCCGGTTTTGGCGCGGCGCTGGCCGGGGTGGAGTGCGCGTTTATCGCATATACGCACAAATGCGAACGCGAGGGGCTGGTCCGACGGCGGATGGCGGGCCGCTGGGCGGGGCTGCGGTCGGCTCGGGGCTAGGCTGCGGCGTCGCTCGGCGCAGGCGCCGGGCTCTCCACGGCCGTCCCGTTCTGATGCCCGTTGCCCTGCTCGGCGCCTGAGCCGGGGGGGTCGGGGGCCTCCGCAGCGTCGGGGACCTGCGCAGCATCGGCGGCCTCCGCAGCGTCGGCGGCCTCCGCGGCCGCGGGAACCTCCGCGGCCTCGGGGGGCTCCGGGGCCTTCGGGGCCCGGGCGGCCTTGGGGGCCTGCGCAGGGCCGGGAGACTCGGGGGAATCCGGTGATTCGGGCGGCTCAGACGGCTCCGGCGGCTTCGCCCCGTCGACCTCGCCGGCCAGGACCCCCTTGGACGGCCCGAGCATCATGGTCATGTTCCGGCCGTCCTGCAGCGGGGTCTGCTCCACGACGGCGACTTCGGCCAGTTCCCCGGCCAGCTTGTCGAGCAGCGCCGTGCCGCGCTCGGGATGGGTGACCTCGCGCCCGCGGAACATGATCGTCACCTTGACCCGGTCCTTGCCGAGCAGGAAGCGCCGGACGTGGCCCTTCTTGGTGTCGTAGTCGTTCTGGGCGATCTTGGGCCGGAACTTGATCTCCCGGATGTTGATCTGCTGCTGATGCTTGCGCGCGGCCTTCTGCTTCTGGACCTGCTCGTATTTGTACTTGGAATAGTCGAGCACGCGGCACACCGGTGGGCGGGCATCGGGGGCCACCTCGACCAGGTCGAGATCGCGCTCCTGCGCGTAGGCAAGCGCCTCGGACGTCGGGATGACGCCGATCTGCTTTCCGTCCTCGCCGACGAGCCTCACCTCGGGCACGCGAATGCGATCGTTGATCCGAGTGAGGTCCCGCTCGGGCGGGCGCCGGTCAAATCTGCGGGGAACCGGCACTAGCTAAGGGCGCGGCTTGGGGTCAAACGGAGCCGGGCCGTGTCTGTTGCTTTTGGATCAACGAAGCCGAGTATAGCGGCGGATTCAGCGCCCGGCGCGACTTTTCACGAGCTGATCGACCTGCTCGGCGAACGCGCTCGCGGTTATTGACCCGCTATCCCCCGAGCCGTGCTCGCGCAGGCTGAGCAGCCCGGCGTCCTGCTCGCGATCGCCCACGACCAACATGAACGGGATCTTGCGCAGCTCGGCGTCGCGGATCTTGCGCGAGACCGACTCGCTGCGCTCGTCCACCTCGACCCTCACACCCTGCTCAACGAGCTGGTCACGGACCCGGGCCGCGTAGTCCAGGTGACGATCGGCGATCGGCAGCACCGCCGCCTGGACCGGGGTCAGCCACACCGGGAGCTCGCCCGCGGTGTGCTCGAGCAGGATGCCGATGAACCGTTCGTAGGAGCCCATCAGCGCCCGATGGATCATCACCGGGCGGTGCTCGGCGTTGTCGGCGCCGGTGTAGACGAGGCCGAAGCGCTCGGGCTGGAGGTAATCGAGCTGAACCGTGCCCAGCTGCCAGGAGCGGCCGAGGCTATCGGTCATGTGCATGTCGATCTTCGCCCCGTAGAAGGCTCCGTCACCGGGATTGAGGTCGTAGCTGAGCTCCTGGCTCTCCAGCGCGGCCATCAGCGCCCCCTCGCTGCGATCCCAGAGCTCATCCGAACCGAGTCGCTGCTCGGGGCGGGTCGAGAGCTCGAGGCGGACGTCGAAGCCGAAGATCTCATACGTGGCGAAAGCGAACTCCAGGCAGGCGGCGACCTCGTCCTGGATCTGGTCCTCGGTGCAGAAGATGTGGGCGTCGTCCTGGGCGAAGTTTCGCGTCCGCAGCAGGCCGTGCAGGGTGCCGCTCGGCTCGTTGCGGTGCAGCAGGCCAGGCTCTGAGTAGCGCACAGGCAGGTCGCGGTAGGAGTGCGGGCGCAGCGCATAGAGCGCGGCGTGCCCGGGGCAGTTCATCGGCTTCAGGCCCGACTCGCTCCGCTCGTGCTCCGAGTCCGACGTCTCGGTCACGTACATCTGCTCCTGGAACTTCTCCCAGTGTCCGGAGGTCTTGAACAGGGAGCTGTCGTAGAGCTGTGGCGTCTTGACCTCGGTGTAGCCGCGGGGGGCGCCCATCTCCCGGCTGAGCGCGACCAGGGAGTTGAACACCTGTGCCCCGGCCGGGTACCAGAAGGCCATCCCGGGGGCGTAGTCGGAAAAGCCGTACAGGCCGAGCAGTGGCCCGAGCCGGCGGTGGTCATTGGCGCGCGCCCGCTCGATCCGCTCCAGGAACTCGTCGAGGTCGCGGCCCGAGAAGAACGCCGTCCCGTACACGCGCGTGAGCATCTGGCGGCTCGAGTCCCCCCGCCAGTAAGCCCCAGCGACAGACTGCAGCTTGAACGCCTTGATGCGCTTCGTGCTCGGTCCATGCGGGCCCGCGCAGAGATCGGTGAACGGGCCATTGGTGTAGAGGGACACGGCGTTGACGCCGCGGTCGCGGACCAGGTCCTCGATCAGCTCGACCTTGTAGGGCTGGTCCTCGGCCCGGAAGCGCTCCACGGCCACGGCCACGGACACGTCCTCGCGCGTGAACGGCTCATCGGCGGCCACGTGCGCGCGCATCCGCTCCTCAATGCGCTCGAAGTCCGCGTCGCTGATCGTGACGCCGGGCGGGAACTCGAAGTCGTAGTAGAAGCCGTCCTGGATCGGCGGCCCGATCGAGATCTTGACCCCTGGGTAGAGATCCAGCACTGCGGCGGCCAGGACGTGGGCCGTGTCGTGACGGATCAGCGCCAGGGCCTCCTCGCCGCTGCGCTCGGTGAGGATCTGGAGCTCGGAGCCATCGCCGTTGACCGAGGGCAGCGGACGGCTCAGGTCGCGCACGTCGCCGCCGACCTTGACCGCCAGGGCGGCGCGGGCCAGTCCCGGGCCGATTGCCGCCGCGGCGTCGGCGCCGGTGGCTTGCTCAGGCAGGGAGAGAGGCGTCCCGTCGGGGAGTCGGTACTCCATGGCCACGATGCTAAGGAATTCGGCTGCGCCGCGGAATCGGCCCCTCTCGGCGCGGCGCGGCGACGCGTGCCGCCAGACCGGCTCAGCAGGTGTTGACGGCCTGCCGCTCGACCGTGTTGTGGTCCTCATGGCCCGCGGAATCTCGCGCACGCACCACGAAGTAGGCCGAGCCCGAACCGGGCACCGAGCCGCTGTAGCTGGTCGCTCCGGGTCCGGTGGTGGCCAGCGGAGAGCTGAAGTTCTCTCCGCCCGAGGTCGAGGCGTAGTAGATCTCGTAGACGATCTTGTCGCTCGCCGTAGCCGGATCGGTGGCCGCGTTCCAGCTGAGCATGTAGCTGCGGCTGGCCGGATTGGCGCCTCCGGCCGCGCACAGCGTGGCCTTGCTCAGCCCGGCGAAGACGGGGCCACCGGACGCGGACGGGGCCGAGGACGGCGGCGTGGTGACCGGCTTGATCACCCGGAATGAGAACCGTGCGATGGTCCGCGGCGGCGGAATGCTCGGGCCGGCGCACGTGCCTGGGCAGATCAGCGCCTCCGTCTCCACGATCCGTCCCCGGAACCGGCCCGCGCACCACCCCGCTCCGAGCCCGGGGCGGAGCGCGATCTTCACCCGCGCCCCCTGACTCACGGGAATGATCTTCAGGTTCACGCTGGAGATGCAGTCGCGCTGCCTGGGGCCGGAAATGATCAGGCGGTCAGTACGGCGGATCGAGCCGACCCGGCCGGTCCGGTCCGGAGAGCGGAACCGGAGCGTGAAATGAGTGCTGGGCCGCCCGGCTCCCGGAGTTACGTAAACCCGGGTGCTCGCCGAGGCCGCGGAAGCGGAGACGCCGAGGCCGGCCAAGGCCAGTCCGACCGAGATCATCAAAGTGCGCGGGTTCATGAGGGGCAGTCTTACCGGGAAACGGTCGCATCAATCTACGCAATTTGGCGAAATTTGCGCAAGTTTTCCCATCCGGGGTAGTTAAAGCTTCCTATGCACCGCAAGATTACGGGAGGGCTGCTGCTGGTTCCGCTGCTGCTCGGGGCCCTGTTATCGCTGGGCCTGACCGGCCGCGCGGCCGCGGTTTCCAAGCCTGGCGCGCCGTCGCTGAGCCTCCCTGGAGTGACGGTCCCCTCGGTCACTGTCCCCTCGGTGACGGTTCCCTCGGTCACCGTTCCGGGCACCACGATCACCACCCCGCCGGTTTCGACGCCGTCGGTGGGCACGCCGTCCGTCACCGCGCCGCGGGTCTCGAGCCCGGGGACGCTGACGCCAACTTTCCCGGGCGCCTCCAGCTCGGGCGCGTCCGGATCCTCCGCCCCGGGGCAGAGTCCGGGTGCGAGCGCGAGCACAGCCTCGGGCGCAGGCACGGCGGCAGGGGCTCCGGGTGCCGGGAGCGGAGGCGCTTCAGCCACCGCCGCTCGGGCGCACGCCGTCCGGACCGGCGCCGCCGCCTCCCGATCCAGTCGCCAGGCCCGCGAAACCCGTCTGCTGCGGGCCTTGGTCACCCGTGACCGAGGCTGCCTGGCCGGCCTGAGCGCCGGCCAGCAGCACCTGCTCTCGCTCCGGGCCGGACTCGACGGGCAGTCAGGGCGCAGCCCCGAGGCCGTGGCCCGGATCATTCACGTCAGCGGGGTCCGCGAGGCCCGGATCGAGCGCGGAGCGCTGAGCGCGTTGCGCGCCCAAGCGGGCCACGGCTGCCCTGGCGACACCGTCGCCTCGTCCTTCACCGCGTTCACCGGCACGCAGCGTGCCGCCATGGTCGCCTGGCTCGGTGCCGGGTCGACGCCGGCCAGCACGGCATCCTCATCCGGCTCGGTCGCGCACCATTCGTCGCCCGGGATCTCCCAGTCCGGCGGGGTCACCCGCGCGGCCGGCAAGAAGAAGGCGCGTTCCGGGCGCGGCGGGTCCTTCGGTCCTTCGAATGAGCGGGCGTCGATCGCCGGGGCTCCGGTGGGCGGCAGCAGCTCGCTCCTGCCGATCCTGGTCGGCGTCCTCGCGGTTCTGGCCGCCGGGCTGCTGGTGATTCCGCTGCAGCGGCGCCGGGTTGCCGGCGCGGCGGCGGGCTCCACGGGCACGGTTGCGGGTTCCACGGGCGTCGTCGCGGGCTCCACGGGCGCCACTTCCGGAGCCTCGTCCGCTGGCTCGCCGTCGTCCGCTGCCCCGGGGCCGGCCGCTTCCAGCTCAACCGCGACCCCGGCCGTCTCGCCCGAGCCGGCCAGCGCAGCCGCTCCCGCAGCGGCAGCCGGAGCCCTGGCCGGAGCCGGCGCCGCCGCCGCCCACCGGGAGAACGAGGAAGCGGCTGGGCGAGACTCAAGCTCGACCTCAGGCTCAGAGTCATCAAGGCCGGCCGCGTCGCCTGGACCCACCCCAGCCTCCGCCCGGCCGACGCCCGAGACCCGCGCGGCCACCCCACCCCCGAGCTCGCCGTCGCCCAAGGTCTCACATGAGCTCCTTCCCGCTGCGCGGGCCGGCGGGTCGCGCTCCCTGGCCCGATCCGTGGCACAGTCCCGCCCCCGGGTCGCGCTGGTGGCCACCGCTGCCGCCGGGATGATCGTGCGCGTCGTGACGTGGGCGATCTCCCGCCGCCGCCGCGGCCCCGGCGGCTGAGTCCGCCGACAGTTTCGATCACATCCGCGGGCGTGACGAGGGCGCTTCCGCTCGCTACAGTAAGCCCTTCCCGCGGACGATTAGCTCAGCTGGGAGAGCGCCGCCTCGACAAGGCGGAGGTCGCTGGTTCGAGCCCAGCATCGTCCACTGCAGCGCTGACTGGGAGCCGTCCTGAGCGAGTGCGCGAAGAACGGACGGCGGTGCGGCCTGAGCACGGGCGAGGCTCGGTCGCAGCGGGCCGCAGCATCGCTGACGAGGGCCCGCCGGCCTCCGGGATCTGACCTCCGGCGCAGCGGCCGCCGTCAGGCCGCACCGGTGACTCTGAAGGCAACCCGTCCCACGGTTCCCACCACGCGTATGAACTGGGGGCATACAGTCCCGGCGGCGCACACGGGCGTCTGGACCTCGAGCATGCGTGCCGTGTACGTCCCGACGCACCAGCGCCCGCCGAGCTTGGCCGGATCAAGCGGGATGCTCGTCGTCTGACCCCGGGCGACTGGGGGAACTGGAACCGAGCGCGAACTCACACAGCCCGACTTGGCCGGCCCGGCGAGACCGAGCTGGAACCCTCGGCGGACGCCGCCGGAGACCGCGGAGCTGGCCGGCGCGGTGAAGCGGAGCTCAAACACGGTCGCCGGAGTCCCCCGCGACGGTCTGACGCTCAGGCTCGCCGCCGGCCCGGCACGGTGGGCCCCGGTGCTGGTGCTGGTGACGGTGGGGGTCGAACTGGCCGTGCCGCAGGCCGCCAGGGCGATGGCGAGGGCCGCGGCGGTGCTCATGTGGGCCAGGCCGGAGAGCGCGGTGCGCCTCATCGCGAGATCGAGTCTACGCTGGGAAACCGGCGCCCTGGCTCAGGCCGAGGCCGCGAAGGACGCCAACGCGGCCCGGGCGTCGCCGATCACCGGCGCGCCGTGGGCGAGCAGCAGCAGATCGAAGTCAAGGGCTTCGGCCAGTCGTCCGTACGCGGCGGCCAGCGCGGCGCGCGTGGCGGGTGGATCATCCATCAGCTGGTCGGGCACGAAGGTCAGCCCCTCCACCCCTTCCCAGCGCACGACGCCGTCGGCGCAGGCCAGGGCCCGGTGCGCGGGAATGTGGAGTGCGGCCTCGTCGGGACAGATCGCCCCGATCTCATAGGCGGTGACGGCGCCCGGGAGCTGGTCGCCGAACTCAAACGGGGTGACCGGACCATGATCCTTCAGCTCGTAGACGCCGTTGCTCACGCAATGGACCTCGGCTCCGAAGGCCTCATTCAGCCTGAAGCTGTCGCGCCCGTGATGCCGGTTGGTCAGCAGCACATGCTCGGGGGGCTGGTGCTCGAACCACTGCAGCCCCTCCGCCGGCAGCAATGGGTCGAGCGCGACCCGCTCGTCGGCCAGGTAATACGAGCTGACCGGCTTGCCGAGGTTGGGGTGGGTGGCCGTCCAGTGCCAGACTCCGGGAGCGATCTCCTGCATGTGCCCGCTCAGCCTAGTGCGCTTCCCGTGGTCCGCCGAGCCCACTACGATTTCCCCGCAGATGTGACAGTTCGACAATTAACGTTGACCGGTCAACTAGGATGTAAACATGAACACGATCGCTCAGGAACGGCTCGAAGGAGCGGCGCTAGACGCCTGGCGCAGCTACCTGCAGAGCCACGCATCGATCGTTCGCGTGCTCGACGCCGAGCTGGCCGCCGACCACGGCATCACCAGCCGCGACTATGAAGTGCTCCTCTATCTGGCCCAGGAGGCCAACCAGCAGCTGGCCATGTCGGCCCTGGCCGAGCGAACCATGCTGACGCGCTCGGGCATCACACGCCTGGTCGATGGCCTGGTCAACGCCGGTCTGATCGAGCGGGTGGCCTGCCCCAGCGACGCCCGGGTCTCCTACGCGAAGCTCACCGACGCCGGGTACACGAAGCTCCGCCAGGCGGGCTGCTCCCACGTCCGCAGCATCCACCGGCTGTTCCTGGAGCACTTCACCCCTGAGGAGGTCGGGCAGCTGTCCGAGCTCCTCAGCCGCCTGCCTGGCGCCCGGCCCGGCGGATCCTGCACGGTGGAGTAGGGCCTCCGGTCGCACCAGGGGTGCGGCTGGTCGGTCGGTGAACGGCCGTGGCCCCAGGCTCGGACCTGCCCCTCCGAGCGATCGCAGCGGCTCCCGACCCCCCAGGCCCCAACCGTTGATCGCTCAATACTTGACGCCGCAACCGTTGTCGCTATACTTGGTTGCACACTCAATCATCTCTAGGCGGGAGCAACCCAGTGTCAACCAGCACCATCACTAACAGCATCCCGGCCGGCGTCTACAACGTAGACCTAGCCCATTCCAACGTCGGCTTTGAGGTCCGCCACATGGGCATCGCCACGGTGCGCGGGAACTTCCACAGCTTCGAAGGCAAGCTCGACGCCAGCGGCGACGCCGCAGTGCTCGAGGGTGCCGTCGCCGTCGACAGCATCGACACCAACGAGGAGAACCGCGACGGCCACCTGAAGGCTCCGGACTTCTTCGACGTCGCCCAGCACCCCCAGATCACCTTCAGCTCGACGGCCAGCGAGCCGCACGGCGCAGATGAGATTCGGCTGCTCGGCGAGATCACCATCAAGGGCGTGACCAAGCCACTCGAGCTGGTGGGAACGATCGCCGAGGGCGGCGAGGACCCGTGGGGCCACCAGCGGATCGGCCTCGAGCTCGAGGGCAAGATCGACCGCCGCGACTTCGACCTGAAGTGGAACCAGACCCTGCCCAACGGCAACCTGCTGGTCTCCAACGAGGTCAAGCTGCTCGTGAGCGTCTCCGCGGTCAAGGCCGCCTAAGCGGATGCGGATTCTGGCCATCTCCGGCAGTCTGCGGGCAGCGTCGTACAACACGGCGCTGCTCCGGGCTGCGGCCGAGCTCGCCCCCGCAGGCGTGGAGCTCGATCTGTACCCGGATCTCGAGGCTCTGCCGCCTTACAACGAGGACCGGGACACCGACCAGCCGCCGGCCGAGGTCAGCCGTCTGCGGGCGGCAATCGACGCTGCCGACGCGGTCCTGATCGCCACCCCCGAGTACAACACGACGATGCCGGGCCACGTCAAGCAGGTGGTGGACTGGGCCTCGCGCCCGCACGGCCCCGGCGCTGCACTCTGGGGCAAGCCCGTCGCGGCGATCGGCGCCAGCGTGACCGACTACGGGGCCATGTGGGCTCAGGATCACCTGCGCAAGTCGTTGAGCCTGGCCGGAGCGCGGGTGCTCGAGAGCGAGCTCGCGGTCGCCGGAGCGGCGCAGCTATTCGACGAGAACGGTCGCCTGACCGACCCCGAGACCCGTGAGCGGCTGGCCGAGCTGGTTACGGACCTCATCGCCCATCACCACCAATACGCGGCGGCGGCGTAACCTGGAATGACCATGTCGAGCTCGACGACGACTGACGTCCGGCCGGCCCTCGACCCGCGGACCGCGATGGGCGCGGTCCACCTGACCGTGTCAGATCTCGAGCGCTCGAGAAGTTTCTACGCGCAGGTTCTCGGCCTGCGCAGCCTCGAGGTCGGCCCCGGCGAGGTGGGCCTGGCCGGAGCGGACGGACGGGTCCTCGTGCAGCTGCACGGTGACAACGCGGCCCCTCGGCTCGACCGCCGCGCCACCGGCCTCTTCCACCTGGCCATCCTGCTGCCCTCACGGCTCGATCTGGCCTTCGCGCTGGCCCGGCTGTCAGCCGCGCGCTGGCCGCTGGACGGTGCGTCCGATCATCTCGTCTCAGAGGCCCTCTACCTCTCGGACCCGGATGGCAACGGGATCGAGATCTACCGCGACCGGCCGCGCGAGGACTGGACGGTGCGCGACGGGCAGCTCCAGATGGCCACGCTGCCGCTCGACCTGCGCGATGTCGCCGGCCAGCTGGCCGGGGCCACCGAGCCGCAGCCCCGGATCCCCGCTGGAGCCCGGATCGGCCATGTGCACCTTCAGGTCTCCGAGCTCGAGCACACCGAGCGCTTCTACTCCGGCGTGCTCGGCTTCGAGGTCATGGTGAGGGGCTATCCAGGCGCCCTGTTCGTCGCCTCCGGCGGCTATCACCACCACCTTGGGCTGAACACGTGGAACAGCGCCGGCTCACCTCCACCGCGACCCGGGGCGGTCGGGCTCCGCCATTACGAGGTGCTCGCGCCCGACCAGGCCGCGCTTGATTCGGCGCTGGCCCGAGTCGACGCGCACGACATTCCCACCGAGCCCGCCGATGACATCGCCCCGGGCGCCCGGCGCCTGCGCGATCCCTCCGGCAACGCTCTGGTCCTGCGCACCGTCTGAGGCCGGCGAGCGCTGCCGCGGCGCTAGGCTAAGCCACCCCGGGCGACGTGGCGGAGTGGCTACGCAGCGGCCTGCAAAGCCGTCTACACCGGTTCGATTCCGGTCGTCGCCTCTGGATGAAAGCGCTGCAAACGCGAGGTTTTGCTTTCCTTCGCTCTCGACCTTCGCCGACATCCACGGCCAGTGCAGTCCTCTGCAGGGCCCACGGTCTGACCCGCCGTGAGCTGATCTCGCATCTCACCGGGCGCGACAGCGCGCCGGCCTCACGGCGATAGGCCTCAGCAGTCCGGCGTTGGCGGAGATCGGCGGCGAGGGCTGTCCGTGAACGGTGCTGATGATCTCTGAGCTGTCGTGGCCGCACACGCCGACATGGTCGGGTTGCGGGTCATCAGATTCGGAACCTCTTCTTGGCTGGAGACGGGTCCGCCTTATCACCGCTACCGACCGCTTGGACCTCGAAGGTGTGCTCGCCCTTCCTCAGGTGCTTGTAGGTCTTCGGCGATCGGCACTTAGCCCACTTGCCGCGGTCGAGCTTGCACTTGAACGACGCCGCGCCGGACGCGCTGAACTTGAACGTCGCGGTGCGCTTGTGCGTGTTGATTTGCGCGCTCTTGATCTTCGTGTTCGGTGCGCTGCCGGTGCCGCCGTTGTGGCCGGATGCGGGCGAGAGCGCGGCGGCGCCCAGGAAAGGCATCGAGCCGCCGGGTACGACCAGGTGCGGCGCCCCGCATGAGCTCGGGTTGGAGACGTCGTCCTCGTAGATGCCGTCCGACTGCCCCCAGGCGATCGTGTGGCCGTCCGGCGAGAAGGTGAGGCTCGTCCGATTACCGCTGTACTTGCCCGGGTCGAGGGTGATCGTGCAGCCGGCGACGTTTGTTCCGCTATAGGCGAGGGTTTCCAGGTGGATTCTCGCCTGGCTCGCGATGCCGCCGTTGTCCGGGGCGTTATCGAGGACCAGCGCCATCTCCTTTGCGTCGTGGGAGAACGAGGCCTCGAATGCCCAGCCGTCAGGGATCGCCGTATCACCATTCCACACGACGTTGCCCGCAGGATTGCTTACGGGAAAGACTGCGTAGTCGTGCCCGAAGTTGGTCGAAGAGTGCGTGAGGCCGATCGAGTTGCTCCAGCCGGAGCCGCGAGCGCCGCTGGCATCGACCCACTGCGGATTGATGAAGTCGTCGAAGAAATCGCTCCAGTTGCTGTTGCCCGCCGGGCTCATGGGGCTCGTAAACGTCGCCACGCCGGATGCGGCACCAATGTAATCGAGGTAGTTGTATGCGACCGTGTTGCCGTCGGGGGAGATGCGGAAGTGGTCCACGTAGGTGGGCGCTGTTGGGCCCGAGACACTCCCCGGTGTCTGGACCGGAGAGGACAGCAGTGAGCGACCCTGCTGATCGAACAGGTACACGTTTGAGCTGCCGGACGTCTCGACCGTGCCGTTCGTACCCTCCGCTCCGCCGGCGACCGCGATCTTGCCGTTGTCGCTCTCCGAGGGCCACGCCCAGCTGCCCGACTGCGGAGTCACCGCGCGGGCCTGTGACCCGCCGGCGTTCGCCACGTACACGTAGCCTGCCTTCACGTACACCAGCGAGTCGGCGCTCGCAGCGGGCGCGAACGCTCCAAGCCCAACCAGACTGGCGCACAGTGCCGCCAGCCGGCCCGCGGTCATCTTGGTCAGTCTCACTTCAATCCCCTGCCGGTCGATGTGTCTGAATCTTCGGAACCGTTAGCTCTGGCGGCGTCGGCCGATAGCTCTCCGAACCACCCCCATGTCGCTTCACGGCGCACCTCACGCCGTGCGTGCGGCGTGCTCCTCGGCGGGCCCCGCTTACGCCGGCGGCGCGCCAGCCGGTGCCATCGGTGGCCCCAGGATCTCTACGGCGAAGTCCTGACCGACGCGAACGAGCAGATCCACGTCGATCGGGCCTGCCGGCGGGAGACCCGGGCTCTCAGCTGGTCGGCCCGCCGAGACGAAATACTGCTCCAACCCTCCGGGTGAGCAAAGGGAGAGAATGCGCGCGGGCGAGTCTCCCTCGACGGCAAAGGAGTGTGGGATATCGCGCGGGAGGAACGTGTAGGACCCGGGGCCGGCGGTGAACGTGCGATCGCCGCAGCGCACCGTCAGGGTTCCATCCAGGACCCAGAACGTTTCGTCCTCGCGGTGATGTATGTGGAGCGGAGGACCGGAGCCGGGAGGCGCGAGCGCCTCGATCAGCCCGTAGGCGCCCCCGGTGCTCAGCGCTGTGGCCTTGATCAGCATCAGGTTGTTGGTGAACCACACGGCCTGCCCCTGCCCAGCGGGAACGTTCCGGGCCGGGCGGTCCGCACCTGGCCGGTCATGAGCATCGGTTCCCTGTGCGCCGGCGATCACTGCGGTTGATCCCTCCATCTGCGGCTGTTCCTTCCTCCTGATCCTCATTTCGTGAGATGCAGCCCCAGTAGTAAGACAACAATCTCGTTACGAGACTATCTGTATCATCGGTGCGGTGTCAAGTCCAAGGGATCAGCTCAACCCCCCGGCCCCGGATGCGGCGGCGCCGCGAACGCGGGAGCGGCAAACCCGGCGAACCAAGCGCGCTCTGGTCGCAGCCGCCGACGAGATCTTTACCGAGGGTCGGGTGCCGACCGTCGGTGATGTTGCCGAGCGGGCGGACGTCGCCCGCGCGACGGCCTACCGCTACTTCCCGACCCAGGAGGCACTGCTCCTGGAGACGGCCTTCCTCGGCGACAGCGGCTCCTTGCGCTCCCTCCCCGGCCTGATCAACGAGATCCCCGATCCGTCTGAGCGCGTCGCCGAGGCCGTGCGGCGCGCGGCAGCTTGGACCCTTGGTCGCGAGGCCCGCCTCCGCACGATCCTCCGCCTTTCGCTCGAGCATGAAAACGTCAAGCGCCCCGCTCGTCGCCGGCACTACATCGCCCTACTGCTCCAGGACGTCCGAGCCGACATCTCCCCCGACGCGTACGAACTGCTCACAGGCTCGCTCACGCTGTTATTCGGGATCGATCCGATCGTCTCGCTGCGCGACAACAGCGACCTCGCCGCGGCGCGCATTCCGGATCTGCTCGCGTGGACGGCCCACGAGCTCGTCCGCTCTGCCTTGGCTCACTCCCAGCTAGCCGCCGAAACCACGCGAACGACGCGGCCCAGCTGACCTGTACGCGCTCGATCTACAACCGCAGCTGCGAGGAAGACAGCATCGTGGGCAACGAGCGGAAGACCCCAGCGGATCGCGGCTGCGGCGATCCACAGGTCGGCGTTGTGCACGGCCTGGTGGAGGGCGTGGGTGTCGAGGACGACCGCGTCGGTCACTCGTCGGCGAGCGCGGCGGCAAACGCGGCGCGCTCCTCATCCGTGAGATCCAGAATGTCCAGATCGTCCCAGGAGGTGAACGGCTTCTGCCCGGTTCGATTCCGGTCGTCGCCTCTAGGTGGTCGCGATCTCATGCGAGCCGCGCGGGGTCGGGCTGGCCGAAGGCGCGGAGCCCGGGGGCAACTACCGGAGCACCGCGTACGCTTCGCGCGATGGTGCAGACCGAACGTGGATCGGAGGCGGGGGCGGTGCGCGACCGGACCTATCCGCCTCCCCCGCGGAGTGAGCCGTTGTGGCCGGCGCTGGCCACGGTGGTCGTGGCGATCGCCCTCCAGCTGCTCTTGCCGGACCGGTTGACGGCTGGGCCGAGATGGCTGCTCCCGGCCCTTGAGGCGATGCTGCTGATCGGGCTGGCGATGTCATCTCCGCGTGAGGTGGAGCACGACCACCGGGGACGCCGGCTAACCGCCATCGGCCTCACCGCGCTGGTCAGCGTGGCCAACATCATCTCGCTCGCACTGCTGACGCACGAGCTCTTGCGCCATGCATCGCCAAACGGGCGGGAGCTGATCGTCTCCGGGGCACTAATCTGGCTCACCAACGTCCTGATCTTCGGCTTGTGGTACTGGCAGACCGATCGGGGTGGGGTCGGCCGGCGCGCCGCCGGCGAGGACGGAGCGCCGGATTTCCTCTTTCCGCAGATGAGCGACGATCGCATTGAGCCGGTCAATTGGCGGCCGCAGTTCGTCGACTACCTCTATGTCTCGCTGACCAATGCGCTGGCGCTGAGCCCAACCGACACGATGCCCCTGACGCCCACGGCCAAGAGCATCATGGGTCTTCAGTCGCTCGTCTCGCTGGTCACGATCGGGCTGGTCATCGCTCGCGCGGTGAACATCCTTCAGTAGTGCCCAGACCGCCGCCCAGGGGATCCCGGCCGGTGGACAGTAGGTGCTGCGCCCGGTCAGCGTGGGCGCCGTGATGAGCGCGGCCACGCCGGGAGCCTGTGCAGCGGGACGCAGGCGCGAGAGGCCGCCCGGTACGCGCTTGAGGTAGTGGTCGAGGAAGGCCACCACGGCGCGCTGCACGTGGGTGTGCCACGGACCCCCACCCCTGCGCCTCGCTCGAGCCAGATCGGCCAGGGCTATACTCCGGCCGCGCGCGGCTGTAGCTCAGTTGGCTAGAGCGTCTGCTTGCCATGCAGAAGGTCGAGGGTTCGAGTCCCTTCAGCCGCTCTTTCTGAAAGCCCTGGTAATCCCAGGGTTCTTCTTTGACCAGACGGGGGTCAAAGTCGTGTGAGCCGAGCTACCCCAGTGTTCGGTCTCGGCGCCTCTGGATCAGCCAGAGGGCGCCGAGCGCAGTCGTCAGCACGACACAGCCAGCAACGAGCACGGGCCAGGCGCCAACTCCGCCCAGCATCGTGGGGACCATCACCGCTGCCGCGATCGCACATACGCCCAGGGCGACGGCCACGGTCAGAGCGCCCAATGCCCACGAAGGTCGGGGCGGAGTTGGCTGCATGACGCAAACGCTAGCCCTCTACACAAGCAGAGGCGAGCTTTGCGAGATACTCGGCTGGTGACCAACTACGGGGATTTCCAGATGGAGCTCTACGTCGGTGGTCTCGCCGGGGTGCGCAGTCCGCACCCGATGACCTTCGCCGAGCTCGAGGCCCGCGCATGCAAGGCGCTCTCACCCGAGATTTTGTCCTACGTGGCCGGCGGCGCCGGCAACGAGTTCACGCAGGAGCTCAACGTGAGGGCGTTTGAGAAGTACGGCCTGATTCCACGGATGCTGTCAGGCGCTGCCGAGCGCGACCTGTCCATCGAGCTCTTTGGCCTGACCCTACCGTCTCCGCTCATGCTCGCACCCGTCGGTGTCATCGGGCTGTGTGCGCAGGATGGCCATGGCGACCTGGCGACCGCGCGCGCCTCGGCGCGCACGGGCATCCCGATGATCGCCTCGACGCTGACCGTCGACCCGATGGAGGACGTTGCGCCGCTGCTGGGCGAGACACCTGGCCTGTTTCAGCTGTACACGCCTGCCGATCGTGATCTCGCGGCGAGCTTGGTCGCGCGGGCCGAGGCCGCCGGCTTCAAGGGCATCGTCGTCACGCTGGACACGCAGATCCTCGGCTGGCGTCCGCGGGACCTCGCGCCCGGGTCGTTTCCCCAGCTCAAGGGCCACTGCCTCGCCAACTACTTCTCTGATCCGCTGTTCCGGGCAAAGCTGGAGAAGTCTCCGGAGGAGGACACGCGGGCCGCGGCCCTGATGTGGGCGGCTGGCTTCAGCGACCCGGGCCTGAGCTGGGACGACCTGGCCTGGCTGCGATCGCTGACGAAGCTGCCGCTGCTGCTCAAGGGGATCTGTCATCCCGACGACGCGCGCCGGGCGATCGACGGCGGCGTCGACGGGATCTACTGCTCCAACCACGGCGGCCGTCAAGCCAACGGGGGCGCCGCCGCGATCGACATGCTTCCCGGTGTCGTGCAGGCCGCCGGGGATGTCCCGGTTATCTTCGACTCGGGTGTCCGCTCCGGCGAGCACATCATCAAGGCGCTCGCGCTCGGCGCGACGGCGGTCGGCATCGGCCGCCCTTACGCCTTCGCGCTCGCCGTCGGCGGCGAGGACGGCATCGTCCACCTGCTGCGCTCGCTACTTGCCGAGGCCGACCTCCTGATGGCCGTCGACGGTTATCCCACGATCGCCGACCTCACGCCGGACGCTGTGCGCATCAACCAGGTCTCGTAAACCTCGGCCGGGGATCGGCAAACGCAGGGGCGTGGTTTAGAGTTCGGCGAAGCGCGTTTGGGTGAGCGCGTCCGGCTCGCGGACAGGGTCTGAGACCCGTCTCCCGTCTTTCGGAGTGCCGGTTGACCTCGCGATCGACTCGGCGCGTGGGATGCGAGCCCCGAGCGCCATTGAGGAGATCGTGATGGAAATCGACCTCGATCAGGCACGGCGCAGGGCGAAGGAGCTGCTGCGCGCCGCGCGTGCCGGTGACCGTGAGGCGCTCTCGCGGATGCGCGAGGACCGTGCGCCGCGGCTGGCAGACGCGCAGCGGGCAATCGCCACCGAGCTTGGGTTCTCGTCATGGCCGGCGCTGGTGACGCAGGCGGACGCATCGTCGGGAGACCGCAACGAGCGCCGCGCGCGGCTCGTCAGCGCCGCGCTCGGCGGCCGTGACGACATCGCCGAGCGGCTGCTCGAGCACGACCGAGCACTGGCTCGGGCGGGCCTAGATGTCGCACTCGTGCTCGGCGACGTGCACGCGGTCATGGCGGCGCTGGATCGCGATCCGTCGCAGGTGGCTCGCGACCTTCCTGGGCCGGGACGCAAGCCGCTGTCGTGCGCATGCCACTCGGTGTTCCTGCGGCCGTCATCACCGCGGGCGCCGGGGGTCCGGCGGGTTGTCGTGCTGCTGCTCGACCGGGGCGCCGACGTCAATGAGGTCCACCACAACGAGTACGGCGCGATGTCGGTCCTGTACGGCGCCGCGGGCGTCGCCCACGACCCCGAGACGACGCGGTTGTTGCTCGAGCGCGGCGCGACCCCGGACGACGGCGAGTCCGTGTACCACGCCGTCGAGGCCGATGACACAACGTGCCTCGAGTTGCTGCTCGCGGCCGGTGCGACGGTCCGTGACACGAATGCGCTCGGCAACGCGATCGGCGATCCGGCGAAGGTGCGGGTGTTGCTCGAGCACGGCGACCTGCGCCCGACCGATCCCGAGCTGCGCGACGCGCTCCTCTACGCCCGCACTCCCGCCGTCGTCGAGCTGCTGATCGAGCACGGCGCCGCGCTCGACGCCCGCGACAGCGACGGCCGCACGCCGTACTCCCTGGCCGCCCGTCTGGGCAGCGAGGAGACGATGGGGCTGCTGGCGGCGGCCGGCGCGAGCACCGAGCTCGATCCGGCCACGGAGTGGATCGGCGCGATCGTGCGGGGCGACCGCGAGCGAGCGGAGCGAGTAAAGGCCCGGCATCCCGACCTCGTGCTGCGGCACGCCGACACCGAGGAGCTGCCGCGCTGGGCGAGCGCCGGCGATGACGAGGTGGTCGCGCGTCTGCTGGATGCCGGCGTGCCGATCGACGCGCGAGGGGTCGACGACGGCACACCGCTGCACTATGCCGGGATGTGGGGTCACGGGAGCACAGTCGAGCTGCTCCTCGCGCGCGGGGCGGATCCTGAGGCGATGGGCGGGCCGCGTGAGCACCCCGGAACGCCACTGTCCTGGACCGCGTGGGGCTCGCGGCACACTCGGGCCGCGGAGGAACGAGTCCCCGGCTACCTGACCGCCGCGTCAGCACTGGTCGCGGCCGGCGGGCGCGTCAGCGACGGCATGATCGAGATTGCCGCCGACGAGCTCTCGGTCCAGCTCGAGGAAGCGGCCGCTCGCACCGGCGTCTTGCGCGTCACGGACATGGCCTACATGCCCGGGCGGCCGGTCCGGGTCAGCGTTCGCAAACGGGGCCACCGCTACAACATCGACGACATGGGCACAGCGGTCGCGATCGCCGGCCGCCCACCCGGCTGGCGGGAGGCGGCCGAGCGCGCCGTCCAGGCCCTCGGCTGGAACATCAATCATGAAGGAGTCGTGTTCATGCAGACCGTCGAGGGCCGCGACATCGACGCATTCGTGCAGCGGACTGCGGAGGCCTCGGTCAGCGTGCTCGAGGCCCTGCTGGAAATCGAGGCGTGACTGGTTTGTCCGGTGAACCGGCCCTGGTCATACGGCACGAGGACTTGCGCAGTCCCAAACAAAGTGATATCTAATAGAAATCACTTTTTCTAGGCACCACTGCAAAGGTGGGGGATCATGAGTCAAGCCGTCCAGCCATACCGCCAGCCCGAAGCGACTCCGGTCGGGCATTCGGGAACCCGCGTCGAGATCCAGGAGCGCCCCGCTTGGGCGATCAGCGGCTGGGCCGGCGTGCTCGTCGTGCTCGCCTGCATCGCCGCGGTGATTCTGCTCGCCCAAAGCTCGGTCTCGGGGCTCGCCGCCGTGCCCGCAGTACTCGGCGGGCTGATCGCGACCTCGCTGGTCATCGTGCAACCCGGCCACACCAAGGTCGTGCGGTTCTTCGGGAGCTACGTCGGGACCGTGCGCCGCACGGGCCTGGCGTGGATCCTGCCGCTCGCGGACCGGCGGACCCTCAGCATCCGGGTGAGGAACTTCGAGACCAACCACCTGAAGGTCAACGACGCTGACGGCAATCCGGTCGAGATCGCCTCGATCGTCGTCTGGCAGGTGGCCGATACCGCGCGGGCGGCCTATGCCGTCGATGACTACATGGACTTCGTTCAGGTACAGGCCGAGTCGGCGCTGCGCCACGTCGCCACCACCCATCCCTACGACGATCCGACGAACGAGGGCACGTCCCTGCGCGGATCGACCGATGTCGTCGCCGGGGAGCTCGCACATGAGGTGGCCCAGCGAGTCACGATCGCCGGGGTGGAGATCGTCGAGGTACGCATCAGCCATCTGGCCTACGCCTCGGAGATCGCCCAGGCGATGCTGCGCCGACAGCAGGCCAACGCTGTCGTCGCGGCCCGCTCCCGGATCGTCGAGGGCGCAACGGGGATGGTGGAGATGGCGCTCGCCCGGCTGGATGAGCGCGGAATCGTCGAACTGGACGAGGAGCGCAAGGCGGCGATGGTGAGCAACCTGCTTGTCGTGCTCTGCGGTGACCAGCCGGCGGCTCCGGTGGTCAACACCGGAACGCTCTATACGTGAGCCGAGAGCGCAAGCAGGTCCCGCTGCGCCTCGACCCCGCGGTTCACGACGCGCTGGCCCGGTGGGCGGCCGATGAGTTCCGGAGCCTGAACGCCCACGTCGAGATGCTGGTGCGGCGCGCCCTCAACGACGCCGGGAGGATGCCGCAACGAGCCGCCCCCATACCCCGGCGGGGGCGGCCCCCCAACCGCAGCAACTGACCGGCGCTGATCCGGGGCCGGCCGATCGGACCTACGCTCCACCACGCGGGCGGGGACCCGTCCCGTAGCTACCGGCCGCCAGGGCGATGGCGCCGCAGATGGCGGCGGCCAGCCAGGGTGCCCACCCCGCCGGTGGGTCCAGAGCGAGTGATGGAGGATCAACGCGTTGGTGCCTGACCAGTGGCGGGCGTTCTCCCACCAGGCGACGAGCTGCAAGAGCGCGAAACCGGCCACGCATAGTCCTGCCGCCCGGCCGAAGTGGTCACCCACCGGCGAGGCCCCCAACGGTGAGGACCCCGCCGGCGGGGCCCGGAGGCGCCCGGTATCGATGATCTCGCCGGCGAGGATGGGGATCAGGGCGAGCACCGGGATCACGTAGCGGCCCTGCAGGCCGAAGCCGCTGTGCTGGTACGCGAAGGCGAACATGAGGACCGGGAAGGCGATCGCCACGAGCGTCACCGCGGCCAGGACCAGCCCGTCGCGCCTAGGCCCGGTCCGCAGAGCGAAGAGTACGAGCAGGATGACCGCCAGCCACCAGAGCCAGAACATGACCAGCGGCAGGCTCACGCTGTACTGGCCGAAGATCCCCACCGCGCCCTTCAGCACGCTGACCAACTGTGTGCTCACCCCGAGCTTCAGTCCGCGCACACCCTGCAGGAAGCTGACGTGGGTCGGATGGATCACCCCGGAGACCGCCCCCCAGACCACAAACGCCACGCTCGCTGCGCCCAGGATCAACCCGGTCATGAGCACCTCACCCCGGCGCGCTGACCACAGCCGGGCCAGCCGGCTCGCGCTGCTCAGCGCCGCGTACACCGCAAGGTCGAGCGCGGCGAAAACGATCCCCAGCTGCCAGGCCAGGATCGTCGCTGCACCGCTGACGATCAGCGCCGCCCACCCCCAGCCCGGGAACGCCTCCCCGTCGCGACGCAGCCGCAACAGGGCCGCGATGAACGCCAGGCCGGCGGCTATCTCCAGGCCGCTCGGGTTGGTCACCGAACCGATGAACAGCACCGTCGGGGTGATCGCCGCCATCAGACCAACCGTTCGCCAACGCGACGCCGCCCCGGTGAGCACCAAGGCGAGCGCGATCAACACCAGCACCGGCAACAGCGACGCCGCCCGGGCACCCCACATCGCCGGCCGCCAAGTATGGGTGGTCGAGATGACCACCGCGGGGAGCAGGTAGGCGAGCGGAAAATAGTCCCCGTTGTAGGACACCTCGGTGCAACGACCCCGGAGGTCCGGGCGGCCGTCGAAGCAGTGCTCATCAATCGGCGAGAGCGCGGCCGGAACCACCACCCCACGCTGATCGGGGACGATCCAGCGGATCTTGTCCGCCGCGCCCACCCCCTCACGGAGTTGTGCACGCTCGATCGGCTCAAGGCCGATCCGGGGACCGAGCAGGTGACCATCGGCGATCGTCAGAGCCCGGAGATACTGCGAGGACTCATCCGGCGACTCCGCCAACGGGGTAGCGAACATCCACGCCACCCCGAGCAGCGCAAAACCCACAACCGACAGAGCGAGCGCGCGCGACAAGCGACTTCAGCCTACCTGCTCCGATCCGGTCGAGGCATTAGGCTTCGGTCGGCGTGATCGTCTCGAACACCGGCTCGGGGGTGTGACGTGGGCTTCTTCCGGCGGAGCGAGGACGACGATGTCCAGCCCGACGAGTCCCTGGCCCGGATCGAGGCCGGAGGGATCACGGCCGGGGCCGAGGAGCGCCTAAAGGCGCTGTCGGCCGACGGGGCCCTGTTCACGAGCGGGCTCTCGGTCAAGGAGTTCGCCATCCTGCACCGGCTCGGACCCCGCCCCCTGGCCCAGGTGATGGGCGCGAGCGTGGTCCGCACCGGCTGGCAGTACCTGCCCGCGCTGCCCCCCGGAGTGGTCAGCTACGGGCGGCCCGGCGGGTCGCCCATGGGCTCGGCGTGGTCGCCGATGAACAACCGCGTATGGGTCAATCCGATCACCGAGCCCTCGCTGTCGCAGATCCGCAACTACAGGCGGTACACCGAGGTCGTCTGCGGGCTCGACACGCTGACCGACGCGTGGAATCTCGCCCGGCGGCGCGCGCTGGATCGCCTGAACGAGGAGGCCCTGCAGGTCGGAGCGGACGCCGTGGTCGGCGTGCATCTGCACCACAGCGACCACGACCTGGGCGCGGGCACGATCGACTATGTGGTGGCCGGGACCGCGATCCGCCTCCTGGGATCCACGCAGAAGTCCTGGCCGTTGCTCAGCGACGTCTCGGTCCAGGACTACTCAAAGCTCGTCGGAGCCGGCCATCAACCCGCCGGTCTGCTGGCCGCCACCGCCGTGGTGTTCGCCTCCCCACCCCGCTCCACCCGCGTCCGCCGGGCCCGCACCAGGTGGCGCAACCAGGAGCTCGATGAGATCAGCCAGGCGTTCCGCCTGGCGCGCGAGACGGTGCGAGCCCGACTCCAGGGCCAGCTGGCTGACGCCCGCGCCGACGGCGCCGTGGGGGTGGATTTCTCTCACTCGGTACACCGGGAGAAGCTGTTTTTGGCCTCCTCGCTGCAGACCAGCGGCCATCGCGGCTGGAATGTCGGCCGCCTGGGAATTCCCTACTGGGTATCGGGCCACAGCGACGTCGAGCGCCGCGGCTGGGTGATCACCATGCATGGCGCCGGGACCGCGGTGCGGAGCCGGGTCCGGTCGGCTCCGCCGAGCCCGCCAGGGTCGGCTCCGCCGAGCCCGCCAGGGTCGGCTCTGCCCGCGCTGAAGACGACGATGAGGATGGGCGGCAAATGACCGAGTACGACCCCACCTCGGTCGAGGGGATTCCCGAATCGGGCCGAGAACGGCTCGAGCAGAATCGTGCCGGCCTGTACACCTCCGACCTGAGCGTGAACGAGTTCCTGCTCGTGAGCCAGGCCGGCTTCGATCCGGTGGGTCTGGTCGTGGGCAGCTCGATCTTCCATATCGGCTTCCAGGTCGCCGGCCCGACATCGAGCCGCGAGCTCGATGTGCTCTCCCAGGCCATGTACAGCGCCCGTCACCTGGCCATGACCCGGATGGAGGAAGAGGCCGATCAGCTCGGCGCCGACGGGATCGTTGGCGTGAGGCTGGAGATCGGCCGCTATGAGTGGGGGCCGAACATGGCCGAGTTCATCGCCATCGGCACCGCGGTCAAACACCGCGATGGCGTGCTGCACCGCGCCCCGAGTGGGCGACCGTTTCAGAGCGACCTCTCCGGTCAGGAGTTCTGGACCCTGCTGCGCACCGGACATCGGCCGGTGGGCATGGTGATGGGCAGCTGCGTGTATCACGTCGGACGCCGCGGTCCCCTTCAGACCGTCGCCCAGACCGGTCGCAACGTCGAGCTGCCCAACTTCACCCAGGCCCTCTACGAGGCCCGCGAGCTGGCCATGCAGCGCATGCAGACCGAAGCCCAGGAGCTCAGCGCGGAAGGGATCGTCGGCGTGTCGCTGTCGGAGAAGAGCCACGGCTGGGGTAGCCACGTGATCGAGTTCTTCGCCCTCGGAACCGCGATCGTCCGCACCGACGATCCGGGTGGGATCGAGCCTCCGGTGCCCGTGCTGGACCTCAACGATCGCTGAGCCCTCCCCGTGCCCCGGGCGAGGGCGAGGGCGAGGGCGAGGGCGAGGGCGACCCCACGCAGCCCGAGCCCCATAGCCTACGGCCGTGGACACGATCGGCATCTCCACACCCCACGGCGAGGCCCGAGCTCACCTCGAGACCGAGCCGAGCCCCCGGGGCGCGTTGATCCTCGGGCACGGGGCCGGCGGTGGAGTCGGCGCGGGAGACCTCCAGGCCGCCGCGGCGGCGGCCCGCGAGCGGCATCTGGCCGTGGCGCTGATCGAGCAGCCCTACCGGGTCGCCGGGCGGCGCGCGTCGGCCCCCGCCGCCCACCTCGACGCGGCCTGGAACGCGGTGGTCGAGCATCTGGCCGCGACCGAGCTCAGAGGTCTGGACCTTGTTCTCGGCGGCCGGTCGCTCGGCGCGCGCGTGGCCTGCCGCTCAGCCGATCGGTTCCACGCGGTCGGGGTCATCTGCCTGGCCTTCCCCCTGCTCCCTCCACGCCGGGCGCGCGCCACCCGGCCCCCCCAGAGCCGGCTCCCGGAGCTCGAAGCCGTGACTGTTCCGGTGCTGGTCGTGCAGGGCAGGCGGGATCCGTTCGGGGCGCCGCCACCCGGTCCGCTCCGGGAGGTGGTCACGGTGGACGGCGATCACAGCCTGCGCTCTGACCTGCCCGGGGTACGGGCGGCGGTGCAGCGATGGCTGCAGGGCCTGCGGACGCTAGGTTGAGTGGCGATGGCCGAGCCCGACCCGAGTCCTGACCCCCGCCCTGATCTGGCGGATTTCTGGCGCGAGCCGGTGCGCGGCGGCCACCCCGACTTGGGCTCGCTGTCGCTGCCGGGGATCGAGCAACTGCGCCGGCAGATCGATGGACTGAGTCCTGAGCCGCCGCTCTCCCGGCTGACCGGGCTGCGTCTGGAGGCGGTGACGCCCGGAGAGGCCTGGTTCAGCATGCCCCTGACCGGTTGGCTGGTGGGAGCCGATCAGGAGATCGGCCCGGGTCCGCTCGCCATTCCCGCCGACGCCGCCATGGCCTGCGCGGTCATGTCCGAGCTGCCCGCCGGAACCTTGTTCACCACGTCCGAGATGACCCTTCGTGTGCTCGAGCGGGTCTCCCCGCAGGGCGCCCTCCACGCCCACGGCCGGGTGATCGCCCCCGGTCCCCCGGCGGCGCTGGCCGAGGTCGAGCTGCGCGATGATGCCGGCCTTCTCGTGGCCCACGGAAGCTCGCTGTGCGTGACCCTGCCACGGATGGCGCCGTCCGCCAGACCGGCGTACGCCGAGTCCGACGCGGCTGACCAGGGCGCCGACCCCTGGGAGCGCCCGGCGCCGGCGCCGGCTCCGGCGCCGGCTCCCCGCGCGGTTCCGGATCCCCCACGCTCGGGCCTCGAGGCCCTGCGGATGCGGATCGCCGGTCAAGGCGAACCGGCGCCGCTCGAGCGTTTCACGGGTCTCACCCCCGTGCGGGCGGCCGAGGGCGAGGCCGAGTACAGCCTGGCGGCCAGCCCCTGGTTCACGGCGCCACCGCCGGGCCGCCTGCAGGGAGGCGTGGTCATCACCCTGGCCGAGGCGGCGATGTTCGACGCCGTGCGCACGCTCCTGCCCGCCGGGCAGTCGGTGCGGCCGGTTGAGCTGAAGATCAACCTGCTGCGCCCGCTGGCCAGCGACGGCCGCCCGGCCCGGGCCACCGGCCGCGTGGTCCACGCCGGGCGCCGCATCGCGGTCACGGGCGCCGAGGTCTCAGACGCCGACGGCCGGGCGATCGCCGTGTCCACGGGCTCGGCGCTGCTCGGCGAGTCCATCACGGGCCCGGGCTGACCTTGGTCGTGACCGGGAGGCGGATGGCGCTGTTGGCGGCGATTGCCCTGGCCGCGATCGGGCCGGTGGCCTGCGGCGGCTCGACACGGCATTTCGGTCACGTGCAGCAAACCGCGTCACCGGTCATGCGCATGACCGGTGGGGCCCCCGCACACGTGGCCGTGATCGTGATGGAGAACGAGGAGTACAACGGGATCATCGGATCGCACGCCACCCCGTACATCAACGCCCTGGCCCGGCGCTATGCCCTGGCCCGGGCGATGTTCGCCGTGTCCCATCCCTCGCTGCCCAACTACCTCGCCCTGACCGGTGGGTCGAGCTTCGACATCTACAGCGACTGCACCGACTGCAATCTACGGTCGACCGGGCTCGACGCCCAGCTGACGGCCGCGGACCTGAGCTGGAAGGCGTACATGGAGGATCTCCCCCATGCCTGCTTCGCCGGTGTCCAGGCGGGGGGCTACGTCAAGAAGCACAACCCGTTCGCGTACTTCGGCGACCGCGCCACGGCCTGCTCGCACGAGGTGGCGCTGAGCGCCTTGGTCCGTGACGAGCGAGCGCGTCGGCTCCCACGGTTCATCTGGATCACGCCGAACCTCTGCCATGACATGCACGATTGCAGCCCCGCCACCGGGGACCGCTTCCTGGCCCGGCTCGTTCCGCCGCTCCTGGGCTCCCTGGGCCGGCGCGGGTTGCTGTTCCTGACCTGGGACGAGGGATCGAGCGATGAGGGTTGCTGCCACCTCGCCACGGGCGGGCACATCGCCACCGTGATCGCCGGGCCCGGGGCCCGCCCCGGCGGCCGCCTCGACACCCCGGTTGACCACTACTCGACCCTGCAGGCGATCGAAGATCTGCTCGGCCTGCCCCGGTTGCGCGGCGCCGCCTGTGCGTGCACACCGTCGCTGGCCCCGCTGATCCGTGCCAGTCCGGTCAGGAAGAGCTGAAGGTCCGCGCGTCGGAGGCGGGCGGGTCGGAGAGCTCGAGCCGCGGGCCGAAGCTGATCCGCATGAGCGCGCCACCGCCCGGCGCGTTCAGGGCCTCGACGAAGCCGCCGTGCGCATCGGCGGCCTGACGGACGATGGCCAGACCCAGGCCGGAGCCCGGCTTGGAACGGGCGTCGCGAGCCCGGTGGAAGCGGTCGAAGATGAACGGGAGATCCTCCTCGTGAAAGCCGGGCCCGTGGTCGCGGACCGTGAGCACCCCGCCGGCCAGCGCGACCTCGACCGTCTCCCGGGACGGGCTCCACTTCACCGCATTGTCGAGCAGGTTGCCCACCGCCCGGGAGATCCGGGCGCCCTCACCCCGGACCAGGGTGGGCTCGAGGCTCGAGGCGATGGTCAACTCCGGCCCCCGGCGGCGCGCCCGATCGACGGCGGCGGAGACGATCTCGTCCAAGCGAACGTCGCCGTGCTCACCGCTGGGCTTGGCGCCGCGGGCGAGCTCGACCACGTCACCGACCAGTGCCGTGAGCTCGTCCAGCTCCTCGATCACGTCACGGCGTAGGGCGTCGCGGTCCTCGGATGACAGGCGCTCCTCCTCGCGCATCAGCTGCAGATTGGCTCGAATCGTGGCGATCGGCGTGCGCAGCTCATGGGAAGCGTCCGCGACCAGGTTGCGCTGAGCGGAGATCGAGTGCTCGAGCGCGTCGAGCGTACGGTTGAACGACTGGCCGAGCCGGGCCAGCTCATCGTTGCCGTGCACGAGCAGGCGCTGATGCTCGAGACGCTCGGGATTGACCGCGATTTCCTCGGTCTGACGGGTGAAGCGGGCGATCGGGGCGAGCGCGGTGCGCGCCACCAGCAGCCCGAGGAGACCGGCGAGGAGAATCCCGCCGGCGGCGATCAGGACCAGGAGCAGCGCCTGGCTGTCGAGGGCACTGTTGACATCGTGCAGCGGAAGCGCAACCAGCAGGGCGCCCCGGCTCCCAATCCCGGTGGCCAGCACCCGGATCTCGGTGCCCTTCACGTCCAGGTCCGCGTAGTACTGACCACGCCCGCGGCGAGCCAGGGCGCGAGCCCGCGAGTCCACGGGAATGCCCTGCCGGCCGGCGGGCGTGCAGGTGCGACCGCTCGGGTGGAGCAGCATGGCCGTCCCGGCGGCGCCGCCGAAGGCCGGTCCGCCCCGATCCTGGAGGCCGAGGCCGGCATCGCAATCATCGGGGTCGGGCGCGCGCGGCCTGGTGATCGCCCCCGGGCCCAGGTTCAGAGCGCCGCCTCCGGCCCCGGGTGCCCGGCGGCCCACGGCCCGTTGGGGACGCCCATCGGGGCCGATTCCAACCGTGGCCAGCACGCCGGCGGTGATGCTGTGCAGGGACTGGTCGACCTGGCCCTTCAGCTCCGAGCGGGTCCCCTCGAACGCCGAGACGGCGACCGCGAGCACGGCCAGGGCCACGGCCACACCGGCGGCCAGCCCCATGCGCACCCGCAGGCTCACGCCCGCCCTCGGCCCAGGATCCGGTCTGGCCGGCCGATCATTCCTCGGCCGGCTCCCGGAGGGAATATCCGACCCCGCGCACGGTGTGGATGAGGGGTCGTGAGCCCGCGTCCTCGAGCTTGCGGCGCAGATAGCCGACGTACACGCGCAGCGCGTTGGAGCTCGGCCCGAAGTCATAGCCCCAGACCCGGTCGTAGATCAGGGTGTGGGGTAGGACCCGGCGCGGGTTGAGCATCAGCAGCTCGAGCAGCTGGTACTCGGTCCGCGTGAGCTCGACGAAGCGGTCGGAGACGATCACTCCGTGGCGGGCGGGATCGAGCGTCAGCTCATTGAAGGACAGCTCGCCGTCCCCGTCGGCCTCGCCCCCCGCCCGCCGCATCAGCGCTCGCAGACGCGCCTTGAGCTCATCGACGTCGAAGGGCTTGACCAGGTAGTCGTCGGCACCGGCGTCGAGTCCGTCAATCCGGTCGGAGATCGCGTCGCGCGCGGTCAGCATGAGCACGGGCAGGCGGTTGCCCTCGCGGCGGAGCTGCCGGGTCACCTCCAGTCCGTCGATGTCGGGCAGACCGATGTCGAGCACCATCGCGTCGGGTTGGGCGGTCGCGACCTCAACCAGCGCCTCGGAGCCGTTCTCGGCCAGGCGCACGTCATATCCCGACAGGCCGAGCGCGCGGCGCAGGACGTCGCGCAGACCGCGGTCGTCGTCGACGACCAGGACTCTCATCCGGCGACCCGCTCCTTCAGCACCGCCCCGAGGATCCCGTTGACAAACGCCGGGGCGTCGACCCCGCAAAAGCGCTTGGCCGTCTCCACCGCCTCGTTGATGGCTCCCTCGGGCGGGATCGGCTGCTCACCGGCGAGCTCGTCGGCATGCAGCATCTCGACCAGTCCGACGCGCAGAATCGAGCGCTCGAGGGGAGCGATTCGCTCCAGCGTCCAGCCGCTCGAGTGGCTGCGAATCAACTCGTCGAGCTCGGGCTGGCGCTGGCGGACCAGCTCGGCCAGCGCCCGGGTGAAGCCAAGCACGTCGCGGGGGAACGTGTCCTCGAGGTCGCGGCCGAGCAGATCGCTCTGGTAGAGGGCCCAGACAGCCGCTCGGCGCTGCTCGCTCCGGCGCACGCGGCCTCAGGCCCGGGACAAGTACTCGCCGGAGCGGGTGTCCACGCGTACGCGGTCCCCGACGTTCACGAACAGCGGCACCTGGATCGGCGCCCCGGTCTCCAGCACGGCCGGCTTGGTCCCGCCCCCGGAGGCCGTGTCGCCCCGGAGCCCGGGGTCGGTCTCGGTGACGGCCAGATCGATTGCGCTGGGCAGCTGCACGTCGGCGGGCTGATCGTCGATGTAGAGGACCTCCACCTCGTCGGAGTCCTTCATGAAGCGCAGCGGGTCCGCCAGCGTCCCCTCGGGAATGGCGAGCTGCTCGTAGCTCTCGGAGTCCATGAAGTGGGCGTCGGTGCCGTCGCGGTAGAGGAACTGCATCCGCCGCACCTCGGTCCGCACCGCGCGGAACTTCTCGCCGGCCCGGAACGTCCGGTCGATGACCGCCCCGTCGCTGGTTCGGCGCAGCTTGGTCCGGACGAAGGCACCTCCCTTACCGGGCTTGACGTGCTGGAACTCGACGATCTTGAAAATCGTGCCGTCCACGTCGATGTGGTTTCCGTTGCGGAACTGGTTCGTGCTCAGCATCGCCAGGCCAGTCTAGAAGGCGCCGGCCGGCCGGCCGGGTCACTCATCGGCCGACAGGGTGCTGGCGAGCAGCTCGAGCGCCGCCCGGTAGCCGGCCGGGCCCTGACCGGCGATCCGGCCCACACAGAGCTCGCGAATGACGGATTCGCGGCGCCAGCTCTCGCGGGAGTCCACGTCGGACAGATGGACCTCCACGGCGGGCAGGCCGGTGAGCTCGAGGGCGTCGCGGATCGCGTAGGAGTAGTGGGTCCACGCCCCGGGATTGAGGATGATCGCGTCGGCCAGGTCGCGGCACCGGTGCAGATGCTCGACGAACTCGCCCTCGTGGTTGGTGATGAAGAAGCTCGTCTGCAGACCGAGCCCGGCGGCCGCCTCGGAGATCTGGACCTCGAGCTCGGTCAGGGTCAGTTCGCCGTAGTGGCCGGGGTCGCGCTGGCCGAGCTGATCGAGGTTGACCCCGTGCATGACCTCGATCCGGTGGCGAGGTGAGGAGGCCATCAGCCGGCCAGCTCCCGCACGGCGGCAATCAGCTCCCGGGGCGCCACGGTGCTCCCGGGCCGGGGACGGCCCGGCCTGGACAACAACACGAACACGGCACCGGACCCCTCCCCCACTCGCTTCTTGTCCCGGGCGGTGGCCATGACCACCGCGTCGGGGTCGATCCCCGGGTCGAGCCTGACCGGCAGACGGTGGGACTCGAGCAGCTCCGCCACCTCCTCGCGCAGGGCGTCGTCCCCGGACAGGCGCAGCGCGGCCAGCAGGCCGAGGGCGACCGCTTCGCCGTGACGGTAGGTGGCGTATCCGGTCACGGTCTCGATGGCGTGCCCGACCGTGTGGCCGAGATTCAGCACCTGACGCGGCCCCTGATCGCGCTCGTCGCGGGCCACTACCCTCAGCTTGGTCTGAGCGCAGGCGAGGATCACGCGCAGATCAGTCGGGTCGGCCCCGCCGCGGACGCGCTCCCAGAGCGAGCCGCCGGCGATCAGCGCCGTCTTGACCACCTCGGCGTAGCCGGCGGCGAGCTCCTCGGGCTCGAGGCTGTGCAGCACCTGCGGGTCGGCGATCACGGCCTGAGGCTGGTGGTAGGCGCCGACGTAGTTCTTGGCCTCCTCCAGGTCGACCCCCGTCTTGCCGCCGTAGGCGGAGTCGACCTGGGCGACCAGCGTGGTCGGGACCTGGACGTAGCGCACCCCGCGCTGGTAGGTGGCAGCGCAGAAGCCGGCCAGGTCCCCGACCACCCCGCCTCCGAGAGCGACCACGACATCGCTCCGGGTCATGCCCGCGCGCGCCAGCTCGGACCAGACGATCTCGGCGTGGGCGATCGTCTTGGACTGCTCGCCGGGCATGATCATCGCCTGACCGCTGAACGGCGCCAGACGATCCCCGTACAGCCGGGCGACCCGGCCGTCGGTGACCAAGAAGCGCCGCCCGGCGACGGCGGCGGGCCAGAACGGCCGCGGGCCGAGCAGCCCGGGACCGATGTAGACCGGGTAATCACCCGAGGCGCTGGCCGCCCATAGCAACCGCACCCGGGGATCGAGGCCTGCGGCCGCCTCCAGCACCTGGGTCAGGCAATGAGAGCGCTCGTGGGGCACGACGATGTCGGCCAGATCGGCGTAGAGCGGCTCACGCTCCGCGTGCAGACGCTCGAACCTCGCGCGATCGCCGGCCAGGGGCCGCTCGGTTTTCGCGCAGCGCACCCACGCGGTTTCGACGTCGACGTCGATCCACACCACCAGATGCTCGGCCAGGGCGGCCCGCACCAGTGATGAGGTGACGGCGCCCCCACCCAGGGCCAGGACCCGCGGGGGTCGCGCTGACCCCTCCGGTCCGGCGCCGAGCAGATCCAATGTCAATTTTTCCTCGGCCGCCCGGAAGGCCGGCTCGCCGTCCTCGGCGAAGATCCGGGCGATCGGCTTGCCGAGCCGCTCCTCGATCACGCTGTCCACGTCGACGGCTGAGGCCCCGAGCGCCTGGGCGGCGCTGGCCGCGGCGGTCGACTTCCCGGCGCCCATGAATCCGATGACCACGACGACGCGCCCGGCCAGTGCGCGGTCGGACCTCAGCTCCGTGGCCATCCGATCCGCTCCTGGTAGGCCTGCAACGCCTGGCGGACGTCGTCGATGTGATCTCCCCCAAATTTCTTCCGGTAGGCGTCGGCGAGCACGAAGGCGACCATCGCCTCACCGACCACACCGCCCGCCGGAACCGTGCAGGAGTCGGTCCGCTCGCGGAGGGCATCACCGGGTTCGTGGGTGGCGATGTCCACCGAGCGCAGCGGCTTGGTCAGCGTGGGCAGCGGCTTCATCGCCGCGCGCACCACCACCGGCTCGCCGGTGGTCATGCCGCCCTCCAGACCCCCGGCGTGGTTGGTCGCCCGCCAGAAGCCGCGACCCTCCTCGTAGAAGATCTCATCGTGGGCCTGAGAGCCGGGCAGGCCGGCTACCTCCAGTCCGTCGCCGATCGACGCTGCCTTGACCGACTGGATGGAGAGCACGGCCTGGCCAAGGACCCCGTCCAGGCGCTCGCGCCAGGAGACGTGCGAGCCCAGTCCGGGCACCGCCCCGAAGGCACGGACCTCGAAGATCCCGCCCAAGGACTCGTTGGCCTTGCGCAGCCGGTTGATCTCCGCGACCATCGCGCGGCTGGCCTCGGGGTCCAGACAGCGGACGGGTGAGGAATCGACGTCGGCGAAGTCGCCGGGAACTAGATCCTCGCGGCGGGGCGCGGTCACCGAGGCGATCTGCAGCACGTGGGAGAAGACGCTCACGCCGAGGGCGGCCAGGAAGGTCTTGGCCACGGCGCCGCCGGCCACGCGCGCCGCGGTCTCGCGCGCGCTGGCCCGCTCCAGCACGTCGCGCACGTCGCTGAGCCCGTACTTCTGCGTCCCGGCTAGGTCGGCGTGTCCGGGGCGGGGCAGATGGACCTCGGCCGTGGCCGCCTCCACCGGCCACGGGTTCATGCGCTCCTCCCAGTTGGTGTAGTCGCGATTGGCCACCTGCAGGACGATCGGCCCCCCGAGCGTGGAGCCGTGGCGGACCCCGCCAGTCACCTCGACCCGGTCGCGCTCGATCTTCATCCGCCCCCCGCGGCCATGACCGAGCTGACGGCGGCCGAGGTCGCGATCGATCGTCTCGCGCTCAATCACCAGGCCCGCGGGCATGCCTTCGACGATGCAGGTGAGACCGGGACCGTGGGACTCGCCGGCCGTGACCAGATTGAGCATCGCGGGCCTAGCTCTCTGGCTCGTGGGCCGGGCTCGTCTCGGCGGGGCTCGTCTCGGCCGGACTCGTCTCGGCGGGGGCGGCCTGAGCGTCGATGCCGGGGATCCGCCGGCCGCTGCCGCGGCACCACGGGCACTGGACCTCGTGCGGCTCGCCGCCCAGGGCCGAGCTCAGGCGGCCGGTCCCCCGGCAGGGCATGCAGATCTCCTCGGGCGGTATTCCCTCAGCCGCGCTCATGCCTCCCCGCCCGACTTGACGGCGACGAGCACCCCGTCGCCCACCGGGGTGACAGTCCCGGTCAGCTCGGGGTGGGAGAGGAGCCGGTCGTTGAACGCACGGGCCGTGCTCGCTCGCTCAGACGGATCGTCCTCGGCCACCGAGCCGCCCATCAGCACGTTGTCCACGACCAGGACGGCATCGGGGGCCAGCCGGGGCAGCAGCTCATCGAAGTACGCGTCGTACTCGGACTTGACCCCGTCGACGAAGGCGAAGTCGAATTGACCGTCGAGCTCGGCCAGTCCCGCACGGGCGTCCTGAAGGCGCAGGTCGGTCCGCTCGAGCACCCCGGCTCGGTCCAGGTAGCCGCGGGCGGCGGCCTGGCGCTCGGGGTCGATCTCGAACGACACGATCGTCCCCTCGGGGGCCAGGCCGCGAGCGGTGTACAGAGTCGATACCCCGATCGCGGTGCCAACCTCGAGCGCGCGGCGCGCCCGATGGGCCAGGGCGAGAATCTGCAGCAGCTGGCCTGTGCCCGGCACCACGATGGGAATGCCGTCGCGCGCTGCATGAGCCTCCATCTCGGCCAGTACGGGATCGGGCCGGGGGCGGATCCGGTCCAGGTAGGCGCTGACGGCGTCGGTGACGATCATGTCGAGAAACCTTACGTGGCTACGGCCCGGCGCGTTCACCGGCCCGATCAATCGGCGCGCTGGGCCGGCGGGCCGAGCCCGGCGGCGGCCCGCATAGCCGCTCGTGGGGCGGGTCGGCCGGTGAACAGCTCGAAGCTGAGCGCTCCCTGCCCGACCAGGAGCTCGAGCCCGTCGACCGCGGGTATGCCGCGCTCGCGGGCGGCGCTGATCAGGGCGGTCGGTTCCCTCGCGTAGACCAAGTCGGCCACGCAACCGAAGTCCGAGAGCTGCTCTGGGCGGACGGGAAGCCCGGCCAGCGACCGTGAGCCGTCCAGCCCGACCGCGGTGCAGTTGACGAGCACGTCGGCCGGCACGACCGCGGCCCGGAATCTGCCGCCGAGCTCACGGCATAGCGCCTGCGCCCGCTCCGGGGTTCGGTTCCAGACCCCTACCTCGGCCGCGCCGGCGTCGAGCAGCGCCCATACGGCGGCCCGGGCGCTGCCTCCGGCACCCAGGACCAGGGCGCTGGCCCCGGCCACCGGGCGCGGGAGCCCGTCGACCAGCGCCGGGGCGTCGGTGTTCTCGGCTCTGACCTGCCCGTCGGGGCCGAAGACGAGCGTGTTGGCGGCCCCGATCGCCCGGGCCCGCTGGCTGGCCTCGGTGGCCAGGGCCAGGGCGGCCGCCTTGTGGGGCAGGGTGACGTTGGCGCCACGGAAGCCGGCCGCGGGCAGGGCGGCGACAAGCTCGGCCAGCAGCTCAGGCGGGGCCGGGAGCAGCTGGTAGCGCCAGTCCTCCAGCCCCGCCGCCCGCAGCGCGGCGTTCTGGATCACCGGTGAGAGGCTGTGAGCGACCGGCCAGCCGAGGACGCCCAGGCGCCGGCCCGCGGTCAGCAATGCTTCGCGGCGTACTTCTGGCCCAGCGCCAGGAACCGCTGATAGCTCGAGGCGAACACGCTGTTGCGCGCGCACGGGGTGGCGAAGAAGTACAGGTAATGCGTGTGGGCCGGATGCGCGGCGGCCTGCATCGACGCCAGGCCCGGGTTGTCAATCGGCGTGGGCGGCAGGCCGGGGTGGGTGCGCGTGTTGTAGGGAGAGCGCGAGTGGAGCTGGGACTCGGTCAGCGGCCGGGTGAAATTGCCCGTCGCGTACTGGGTCGTGGAGTCGAGCCCCAGGAGCATGCCGTCGGCCAGCCGGTTGTAGATGACCGAGGCGACCAGCGGCCGGTCATGGGCCGTCGGGGTCTCGGCCTCGATCAGCGAGGCGATCTTGAGCACGTCATAGGGGGTGAGGTGCCGGCGCTCGGCGTAGCGCAGATTGAGGGTGGCGAACTCGCGCTTGAACGTGGTCAGCTGATCGTCGACCAGGGCCGAGAGCTTGATCGGATCGATCAGCTGGTAAGTGTCGGGAAACAGGAATCCCTCCAGGTTGGCCGGCGGGCGATGCAGCCCGTAGGCGCGGAGATCGAGCAGCCGGGTCCGGCGCGTGGCAGCGAGGTAGTTGCCGGCCACGTGCTGCTCGTGCAACAACAAGCTGATCTGAGCCCGGCGCCGCCCCTCGGCGATGGTCAGCTCGGAGACCTTGGCCGCCGGTGGAGCGGTGGTCAACCGGGTCAGCACGGCGGCGTAGCTCATTCCCTGCTGGAGGCGGTACACGCCCGCACGGAGGCCGCTCCGCTCCCCGGCCAGGGTGGCCCGGAGCTCAAAGAAGAAGCTCGACGGGATGACGCCGTCCCGCGTCAGGAGGTCGCCGATCTCGCTCGAGCTGGCCTTGGCCGGCACGACCACCGTGACGTGGCCGTGCGGGCTGCTGCCGAAGGGCTGGAAGAGCTCGATCAGGAACCAGATCAGGACCCCGGCCAGGGCCAGGACCAGGAGCGAGACCACGCGGCCGAGCCAGGAGTGAGGCGTTCGTCCGGCCCGGGTCACCGGGCGCCGGCGGGCGGCCGGGGCGCGGCGCGGTCGACGGGGCTGGCGGGCCCGGCGGGAGGCGACGCCCTCGCCGTGACTCACCCGGCGCGTGCCCGAGGCGAGCTCGGGGTCGGTCTCGGGCTCGGTCTCGGGCTCGGTCTCGCCCTTCTCGATGGGCACCGGCGGGGGCTCGGAGTCCGCCACCGGCGGGCCAGGGCGGCCATCCTCCTCGGCCCGGCGGCGCTCGCGCTCGAGACGGGCCGCCTCGCGCTCCTCCGCGGTCCGGCCGCCGCCCTCAGCCACGGCCACTCCCAGCCGCCGTCCGGGCCAGCCAGTTCTCGAGCAGATGCGCCGCGGCCCGCGAGTCCTCATCCGCCCGGCCGCCCGCGCGCTCGGCCAGCCGCGTGGTGAACCGTTCGTCGTAGAGCTCGACGGGCACGGGCAGCGCGGCGTCGAGCCGCTCGGCGAAGGCCCGGGTCTCGGCGGTCTGCTCCGAGTCCGACCCGGACAGCGAAAGTGGCAGCCCGACCACGACGCGCTCGGCCCCGAGCTCGCTGACCAGGGCCCGCAGCCGGCCGAGGCCACGTCGCGTGGCCGGAGCGGGAATCGCCGTCAGGGGCGTGGACAGCACCCCGGTCGGATCGCTCACTGCACATCCACAGCGCGCCCGACCGTAGTCGAGCGCCAGGACCCGCGTCATGCCGGACCGGCTCCGAGCGCTGCCATGATCGCCTCGCGAGCCGCTTCCAGCGCGGTGTCGAGCTGCTCGGGGTCACGCCCGCCGGCTCGAGCCAGCGTGTCCCGGCCCCCGCCGCCGCCGCCGACCACGCGCGCGGCCACCTTGACGACATCGCCCGCCTTGACCCCACGCTTGACGACTTCGGGGGCGACACTGGCCACCAGGTCGACGCGGCCCTGCCCGGCCGAACCGAGCACGATCGCCGCTTCGCTGAGCCGGCCCTTGACCCGATCGAGGATCTGCATGAGCGCATCGCCGTCCGCCGCCGGGACCGCGGCCGCGAGCACGCTGACGCCGGCGGCCTCCTGGGCCGAACCGACCAGTGCGTCGACGTCAGCGGCGCCGTTGCCCTGACGCGCGCGCTTGACCGCGCCTTCGAGATCGCGCACCCGCCCGCGCAGCTCCTCAATCCTCTCGCCGACCCGCTCGGGCGGCACCCTGAGGTGCTCGGCGGCCTGCTCGAGCTCGCGGTCGCGGGCCCGCACGAAGCTGATCGCCTCGGGGCCGGTGATCGCCTCGATGCGGCGGACGTTGGCCGCGCTCGAGGTCTCCTGCAGGATCCGGAGCAGGCCGAGCTCGGCGGTGGCGTGGACGTGGGTGCCCCCGCACAGCTCGCGTGAGACCGGATCCCGCCTGCCGTCCCCAACACGGTCGCCGACCTCGACCATGCGCACGACATCGCCGTACTTCTCGCTGAACAGGGCCATGGCCCCGAGGTTCCGAGCCTCCTCCAGCGTGGTGGTGATGGCCCGCACGGGATGGTTCTCGACGATCCACCGGTTGACCTCGTCGGTGACGGTCTCGAGGTCCGCGGCGCTCAGGGCGCCGCTGTGGGTGAAGTCGAAGCGCAGCTTGTCCGGGCCGACGTATGAGCCGGCCTGGTGGACGTGCGTACCCAGCCGCCGGCGCAGCGCGGCATGGAGCAGATGGGTGGCGGTGTGGTTGCACTCGGTCGCGTGCCGGGCGGCCCGGTCCACCTGGGCGTGGATGCGCTCGCCGGGCTCGAAGTCCCCGTGCTCGGGGCTCACGGCCAGCACCTGGTCGGAGCCCAGGCGCAGGACGTCGTCGACGCGAGCCCGGCAGCGGCCCGACTCGCACTCGATCGTGCCGGCGTCGGCGATCTGCCCGCCCCCGGTGGCGTAGAACGGCGACTCGACCAGCTTCAGGAGCAGCTGCCCGTTCTCGGCCACCGCAGCGCCGATGGTCGTGTCGGCGTCGGTCCGCTCATAGCCCACGAACTCGGTCTCGAAGCCGGCCCCGCCGGCCAGCTCGGCGGCTCGCTCGCGCAGGCCCTGGCCGACCCGCGTCCGTCCCGAGTCGCGCGCTCGGGTGCGCTGCTCGTCCATCAGCGACTCGAAGCCCTCCTCATCGACACCGAGCCCATGCTCGGCCACGATCTCCAGGGTCATGTCGACCGGGAAGCCGTAGGTGTCGTGCAGGAGGAACGCGTCCGCGCCGGCGACCCCCTCGGCCCCCGAGTCCCGGGCGCGGGCGATCAGGTCGTCGAGACGCCTGAGTCCCTGCTCGAGGGTGCGCCCGAACGCCGTTTCCTCGGCGCTCAGCCATTTCTGGACCAGCTCGCGCTGGCGGTGAAGCTCTGGGTACTCCGCGCCCATCAGCTCGGTCACCGTGTCGGCGTAGCGGAGCAGGAACCCGGGCTCGAGCCCGAGCCCGCGACCGTGCTGGATGGCCCGGCGGATGACCCGCCGCAGGACGTAGCCGCGGTCCTCGTTGGAGGGAACGACACCATCGGCGATCAGGAACGAGACCGCCCGCGTGTGATCGGCCAGGACCCGGAGCGCCTTGTCGGTGGGGAATTCCTGGCCGTAGGTGCGGCCGGAGAGCTCCTCGCCGAGCGCGATCAGCGGAGCGAACTGGTCGGTCTCGAACACGGTGGCCTTGTCCTGGAGGATGCAGGCCAACCGGTTCAGCCCCAGTCCGGTGTCGATGTTCTTGGCCGGGAGCGACGTGAGCACGCCCTCGGGGTTCTGGTCCATCTCCATGAAGACCAGGTTCCAGTACTCCATGAAGCGCTCGTTCTCGCCGCCGGGCAGGTCGTCAGGTGCTCCATGCTCGACGCCCCGGTCCAGGTACAGCTCCGAGCACGGCCCGCAGGGTCCGGTGGGACCCATCTGCCAGAAGTTCTCCGAGCGGGGGAGCTCGACGATCCGCTCGCGCGGAACCCCCACCTCGAGCCAGACGTCGATCGCCTCCTGATCGGGGCCGAGACCGAGCTCGTCGTCGCCACCGAACACAGTGACCCAGATGTCCTCCTCGGCGAACCCGAAGCCCTCGCGCGACAGGGCCCAGGCATACTCGGCCGCGCCGGCCTTGAAGTAGTCGCCGAACGAGAAGTTGCCCAGCATCTCGAAGAAGGTCAAATGGCGGGTGGTCGTGCCGATGATCTCGATGTCCGGGGTGCGGAACGTCTTCTGGCACGTCGTCGCCCGAGGATGGGGCGGGCGCTCGACGCCCTGGAAGTAGGGCTTGAGCGGTACCATCCCGGCGATCGTGAACAGGACCGAGGGGTCATAGTCGGCCGGGATCAAGGAGGCCGAGGGCAGCCGGCGATGGTCGCGGGCCTCAAAGAACTCGATGAACGTGCGCCGGATCTCGTCGGAGGTCATCGCCGCATCAGTCTAGGCGCGGGCGCGGTCTCACCCGCCCCGCGCCCGGTGCTGGTTCGGTGCGCTACCGCACGCTCGTGGCCGGCTCGGCGTCGAGCGTCTCCGCCGCCGTGGGCTCGTGCTCGGGGATCATCGGCCCGTCGCCGGCTGGATCGAGCACGTCGCGCTCGAAGAACTCGTAACGGCCGTCGAGCACGGCTTGAGCCGCCTTGTACTGCGAGCCGTCGTCGTTGGCCCACAGCGCGTGAAACAGCGTGTCGGCCCGGCGGCGGGCCTGAGCGCAGAACAGGTCGGCCAGCTCGTAGACGGCGTCCTTGTGCTCCGGGTCATCCTGGGCCAGCGTCGCGGCGTAGGTGCACGCGCAGGCGATCGCATAGAGCTCGGCGCCGATGTCCACGATCCGGCCCAGCAGGCTGCCCTTGTGCTCGAGCTTGGCCTGGTGGCGGCCCATGGCGTAGAACGTCGATCGGGCCAGCTTGCGCGAGGAGCGCTCCGCGTAGCGCAGATGGCCGGCCAGCGAGCCGAACTCCTCGAACGAGCGAGGATCCTGGCCCTTGCCGACAGTCAACGACGGGAACCACTTGGCGTAGAAGGCTCCGGCCTTCAGGCCGAGCTTGGCCTTCTCGGCCACCCCGCCGTCGCCGAGCAGGATGTCGCCGGCGACCTGGAGATGCTGATCGACGGCCTCGCGGGCGATCATCAGGTGCATGATCTCGGTGGAGCCCTCGAAGATCCGGTTGATCCGCATGTCGCGCAGCATCTGCTCGGCCGGGACGGGCTTCTCGCCGCGCGCGGCCAGTGACTTGGCCGTCTCGTAGCCCCGTCCGCCGCGGACCTGGACCATCGTGTCCACGACCTCCCACGCGCGCTCGGATGCGTACAGCTTGGCGATCGCCGCCTCGATCCGGAAATCGCGCTGCTTCTCATCGGCCATGCGCGAGGAGACGTCGACCAGGGCTTCGAGTCCGAAGGCGCTGCCGGCGATGAAGGCGATCTTCTGGGCCACAGGGTCGTGCTTGCCGATCGGCTCGCCCCACTGCTTGCGCTCGTTGGCCCACTGGCGGACGATGCGCAGCGAGTACTTGGCCGCTCCGACGCAGATGGCCGGGAGCGAGAGCCGCCCGGTGTTGAGCGTCCCGAGGGCGATCCGCAGCCCCCGCCCCTCGCCCAGGATCACGTTCTCCTTGGGCACGAACACGTCCTTGAACTCGGTGACCGAGTTCTCGATCCCGCGCAGGCCCATGAACTCGTTGCGGTGCTTGACGGTGATCCCGTCGGTGTCCATCGGGCAGATGAACGCGGTGATCCCGCCCTTGGCGTCGGCGCGCTTCGGGACCACGGCCATGACGACCACGACGTCGGCGATGACGCCGTTGGTCGCCCACAGCTTGGTGCCGTTGATCAGGTAGCCGCTGCCGTCCTCGGTCGGGACCGCAGTGGCCGACATGCGGGCCGGATCGGAGCCGACGTCGGGCTCGGTGAGCAGGAAGGCGGAGATGTGATCGGTGGCCACCTTGGGCAGCCACTCGCGCTTCTGCTCCTCGGAGCCGAACGTCTTCAGCGGCTCGGGCAGGCCAATCGACTGGTGGGCCGAGAGCAGCGTGGCCAGCGAGGAATGCCACGTCCCGGCCAGGGCCAGAGCGCGGTTGTAGTAGACCTGGGTCAGACCGAGACCCCCGTACTCCTTGGGGATCTTCATGCCCAGCGCGCCGAGCTGCTTGAGCCCGGCGACCACCTCGTCTGACAACTTGCTGGACGCCTCGATCTCGAGCGGGTCCACGTGCTCGGCCAGAAAGGCGCGCAGGCGTCCGAGGAACTCCTCACCCGCGCGGACCTGCTCGGGGTCGGCCTGGGGCTGCGGGTGGATCAGGTCGAGCTGGAAATGGCCGAGGTACATGCCGCGGCCGAAGCTGGGCAGCTTCCACTCGGTCTCGCGGCTCTGCTCGGCTACTTGCTTTGACTCTTGGTATGAGGGATTCGTGTTCGAGGCCATGCGTTGACCTTACCCGGCAGTAGCGTCGGGCACGCAGGCCAGCACAGCGAATCCTGCGCCCACCCCAGGTTTGAGGGCGGGTGCGCGCCACAGTGCTCGGAAATCGGCGAATCCTGCGCCCACCCTCAATCGCGAGGCTGGGTGCGCGCCACAGTGCGCGCGCTTGGGCCCCGCGCGCTACCCGATGCGCGGCTCGGGACGGGAGATCGTCCCCCAGCCCACGACGAGGTCACCGTCCATCAGGCAGGCGAGCTGGCCCGGGGCGGCGCCGTCCACGGGCTGCTCGAGCCGCACGACTAGGTTGCGATGGCTCCCCGCGGCTGGCTGGCCAGCCAGCCAGCCGGGTATCGGGCGCGAGCGATAGCGGAGCTTGACCTGGTTGACCCAGGCTCCGTCGCGGTGCAGGCGCACGCCGCGAATCGGCACGCGCTCGGTTCGCAGCGCGCTTCGCGGGCCGATCGTCACCCGGGCGCCGGCGGCGTCCTTGTCGAGCACGAACAGCGGCTCGCCACCGGTGACGCCGAGTCCCCGACGCTGGCCGACCGTAAACCGATGCTGCCCGAGATGGCGGCCGAGCTCGGCGCCGTCCGGCCCGACCAGCACGCCGGGGCGGTCGCCAAGATTGCCGTGTCGGGCCAGGAAGCGGGGGCGGCTCGTCCCGGCCAGGAAGCAGAGGTCCTGGCTATCGGCCTTGCCCGCCACCGGCAGTCCGGCGCCGGCGGCGATCCGACGCACCTGCGGCTTGTGCAGATCGCCCAGCGGGAAGTGCATCCGGGCCAGGGAGCCCGGGGCCAGGGCCGCCAGCATGTAGGTCTGGTCCTTGGCCGGGTCGGCGGCCGCGCGCAGGAGCGGACCGCGCTCGTCCTCGGCCTCGGCGATCCGGGCGTAGTGGCCGGTGGCCAGCGCCGCGGCACCGAGCCGATCGGCCAGATCGAGCATCGCGTCCAGGCGCACGTGCCCGTTGCAGCCCACACACGGGTTCGGCGTCTCCCCGGCGGCGTAGCCGGCGATGAACGGCTCCACCACCCCGGCCCGAAATGGCTCGCGCAGGTCGATGGTGAAGTGCGCGAGGCCCATCTGGTGGGCGAGCGCGCGGGCCTGGGCCACGGCCGAGGCCGAGCAGCAGCTCGACTCGGCGTCGTTCTCGGGATCGGCCCACAGCTCCAGGGTGACCGCAACCGCCTCCCCGTCCTGGGCCGCCAGGTGCGCGGCCACGGCGCTGTCCACCCCCCCGCTCATGGCCACAAGGGTCCGGCCCGGCGCGGCGCCGAGCTGGGCCCCCGCGGCCACGGCCCCACCAAGAGCCCGGGCCAGCGCGTCGGCGGCCAGCTCGGCCGCGTGATGCTTGGCGGCACTGAGGCCGCCGAGCTCGGCCGCCACCTCGGCCGGGCCGATCCGGCCGGCGTCGAGGATGGGGACACCCCGCGCGAGCGTCACCGCAGCGCTCCCCGCAGCTGTGACCGCGCCACAGCCCGAGGCGGTGAAGCCGGCATCGCTGACCCGGTCCCCGGCACGCTCACCGACAGCGTGATCTCATCGCAGCAGGCCGCCCCGCCGGCCGAGGCGACAAAGCCGGCCGCCGGCATGTGGCCCTGGCCCTGGGGCGAGGTCAGATGATGCTCGAAGGCGAGCGCGTCCATCCTCGTCACTTCAGCCGGAGGCCAAGCTCGCGCAGTTGCTCGGCCTCGACCGGCGCCGGCGCGCCGGTGAGCGGATCGGCCCCGCTGGTCGCCTTGGGGAAGGCGATCACCTCGCGGATGTTCTCCCGGCCGGCCAGCAGCGCGACCAGACGGTCCAGGCCGAAGGCGATCCCGCCGTGGGGCGGCGCCCCGAAGCGAAGCGCATCGAGCAGGAAGCCGAACCGGGCCTGGGCCTCCTCGGCGTCGATGCCGATCAGCTCGAAGACGCGCTGCTGTATGTCGATGCGATGCGTACGGATCGAGCCCCCGCCGATCTCATTGCCGTCCAGCACGAGGTCGTAGGAGCGGGAGAGCAGCGCCCCGGGATCGTCGAGATCGTGCCGCGGTAGCCGGCGCGCCACCCGCCGTGGCCGGCGCGGTGAACGGATGGTGCTCGGCATCCCAGCGCTCCTCCTCGGGGCGCCAGGCGAACATCGGGAACTGGACGATCCAGCGGATGTCGTGGCGCCCGGCGGGGATGAGGTCAAAGCGCCGGGCCAGCTCGAGACGCAGCGCGCCGAGAACCTGGGAGGCGGTCTTGTTCTGATCGGCGACGATCAGCAGCAGGTCCCCAGGGGCGGCGCCGAGCCGACCGGTGACCGCGGCGATCTCCTCCGGGCTGAGGAACTTGGCGATCGGGGAGCGCCAGCCTGGACCGGTGCCCTCTCCGTCCTGGACGAACGCCCACACCAGCCCCTTGGCCCCGTGCTGGCTTGGCCAGCTCGGTCAGCGCGTCGAGCTCGGAGCGGGCAGCTCCCGCGCGCCCGCGTTGATCCCCGTGACCACGCCGCCCGAGGCCAGCGCGTCGGCGAACACCTTGAAGCCGGTGTTCGCCACATCGCCGGCCAGGTCGGGGAGCTCGAGGCCGAAGCGGGTGTCGGGACGGTCAGAGCCGAACCGCGACACCGCCTCGGCGTAGGTCATCCGCGGCCACGGCGGCGCGGGCACGTCGAAGCCACTGCGCTCGAACACGGCGCCGAGGACCGCCTCGGTGGTCTCGTAGACGTCCTCCTCCTCGACGAAGGCCATCTCCACGTCGAGCTGGGTGAACTCGTTCATCCGGTCAGCGCGCGAGTCCTCGTCGCGGAAGCAGCGCACGATCTGGTAGTAGCGCTCGAAGCCGCCGATCATCAGCAGCTGCTTGAACAGCTGGGGCGACTGGGGCAGGGCGTAGAAGTGACCCGGCCCCGCCCACCCGCGATCCGCGCCGGGACCAGGAAGTCGCGGGCGCCCTCGGGGGTCGAGCGGGTCAGGAACGGGGTCTCGATCTCGAGGAAGTCACGCGCGTCGAGGCACCTCGCGGATCGTGGCCGAGACGCGGTGGCGCAGGGCGATCGCCTCTGCAGCGGGCCCGGCGCAGGTCCAGTGAGCGGTGGCGCAGGCGCAGGTTCTCGTCGACCGCCGTGTCCTCGTCGACCGGGAACGGGGGCGTGTCGGCGTCGGCCAGCACGCCAGCTCGGCCACGGCCAGCTCGATCTCTCCCGTGGGCAGGCCGGGGTTGATGTTCTCGGGCGCGCGGCGCGTGATCTGGCCCGCCGCGGTGATCACGTCCTCGGCGCGCAGCCCGTGGGCGGCGGCGTGGGCCTGCGGCGCGGCGTCGGGATGAAAGACCAGCTGGAGGATCCCCGAGCGTTCACGCAGGTCGATGAAGATCAGACCGCCGTGATCGCGGCGGCGGTGGACCCAGCCCGAGACGCGCGCCTCGGTTCCGGCCCGGTCGGCGTCGAGCTTGCCGGCCCAGGCGTCCCGAAACGGGTTGGGCCGCGGGCTCTGCTGCATGCTCATACCAGCCGGCTCCCGCGCAGGATCGTGGGCACGAGCGCCGCTCGCTCGAGCTCGGACTGCTCGCCGGACTCCATGTCCTTGAGGCTGATCAGGGGCTCGTCACCGATGATGGCAACGTAGCGAGCGCCGATCCGGTCGGCCTGGCGGAGCTGGCCCTTGAGCGAGCGGCCGGCCAGCTCGAGCTGGGCGCTCAGGCCGGCGCGCCGCGCCTCCTGGGTCAGGGCGAAGGCGGCCCGGCCGGCCCCGGGCGCGGCCACGGCCACGAACAGGTCGACCGGCTCCGGCGCGATCGGCTGCTCGGGCGCGGCCAGCAGGATCCGCTCGACGCCGGCCGCCCACCCCGAAGCCGGGAGTGGCGGGCCCACCGAGCTGCTCCATCAGCCCGTCGTAGCGGCCCCCGCCGCCGACGCCGGACTGCGCGCCGAGCGCGTCGGAGGTGAACTCGAACACCGTGCGGGTGTAGTAGTCGAGGCCTCGCACCAGGGTCGGATCGAGCTCGTAGGCGAGATCCTGGTCATCGAGCAGCTCGCGCACCCGGGCGAAGTGCTCGGCGTCCTCAGGGGCCAGGCGGTCGAGCAATGTGGGCGCGCCCTGCATCGTCTCTCGCGTCCGGGGGTCGCCGGCGTCGAAAGCGCGCATCGGGTTCAGGTCGATCCGCGCCACCACCTCGGGAGAGAGCGAGTCCTCGTGGGCGCGCAGGTAGGCGGTCAGCTCCTCGCGGTACTCGGCCCGCGTCTGCGGGTGTGCCCAGGCTGGACAGCCGCAGCCGCAGTCCCCGGGCGCCCACGGCCTGCAGCAGCTCGGCCAGCAGCATGATGAGCTCGGCGTCGGTCTCCGGCGCGGCCGCGCCGATCGCCTCGGCCCCGACCTGCCAGAACTGGCGGTAGCGACCGCGCTGGGGCGCCTCGGCCCGAAAGAAGCTCGAGAGGTACCAGAGCTTCACCGGCTGGGGCAGCTTGTGCATGCCGTGCTCGAGGTAGGCCCGGCAGACCGGTGCGGTTCCCTCGGGACGCAGCGTCATGCGAGCGGCCGCCGCCGTCGTCGAAGCTGTACATCTCCTTCTGGACGATGTCGGTGGCCTCCCCCACCCCGCGCGAGAACAGCTCGGTGGCTTCGAAGGTCGGCGTCTCGATCCGCCGGTACCCGGCCGCGCCGAGGATCCGCTCGGCATGGCCTTGGAGCACGGCCCGGCGGGCCGCATCGGCGGGCAGCACGTCGAACGTGCCTCGGGGGGCCTGGATCACGCTCATCGCGGGGACCCGGTCTAGTTGCTGGTGCGCGAGCTCGCGCAGGAAGGGATTGGTCTCCCGCTCCTGGCCGAGCGTGGTGATCCCCATGTGGCCCGGGTAGACCGTGGTCTCGGCGGGCAGCGCGCCGATCAGCAACTGGATCGAGCTGAGCAGCGTCGGCCAGTCACCGCCGGGCAGGTCGACCCGTCCGACCGAGCCCTGGAAGAGAACGTCGCCCGAGAACAGCGGCCGGCTCGTCGGCCAGCGCATAGGCTGACGTGACCCGGGCTGTGGCCGGGCACGAAGCTGACCTCGAAGCGCAGACCGGCCAGCTCGAGCGTCTCGCCGCCGGCCACCGTGTGGTCGGCGTCGTAGCTCTCGAAGGGGCCGAAGCCGGGCCAGCGGCACGTAGTCCATGATGTTGGCCAGGACCTGGGTCTCGAGCTCCGGGCACCAGACCGGCGCGCCGGTGGCCCGGGCCACGGGGGCGACCGCGCCGACATGGTCGAAGTGCGTGTGGGTGAGCAGGATCGCCTCGACCGTCGTGATCCCGAGGGCCTTCGCAGGCCTCGAGGATCCGCTCGGGCTCATCACCGGGGTCGAAGATCACGGCGCGGTCGGCCTCCGGCCTGCGGACGATGTAGCAGTTCTCCTGCACCGGCCCGACTGTGAACATGCGAACGTCGATCATCTGGCCGCGTTCTTCTTGCGCATCCGCCGGCTGCCACAGGTATTGCTCGAGGTAGTAGCCCGACGGGACGTACAGGGCGAAGGCGAAGACGGCGAACAGGACAGCGGCCAGGACGTTGCCCTTCGAGGTCAGGAGCAGGAACAGGAACATGAACCCGGAGGCCAGCAGGGCGCGGTTGACCGAGCCCTTCCAGGTCGGCGGCGCGGCCAGCCGAGCTTCGCGCGCCTGCTCGCGAGTCAGCTTCTGCTTCTGCTTCTTCTCGGCGGCGGTCGGCGGGCGACCGGTGCGCCCGCGCGCGGAGATCGTGCCGGCGGCGGTGCCGCGGTGCTTGGTCCGGCGCTTGCGCTTGGTCTGAGCCATGTCCTGGTCAGGGAGATTACTCGGTCGCGCGGGCGGCGGGCCAGCGCATCCTCGATCGTGCCGCGGCCCCGCAGCGGCATGCCGTCGGGGAACCCGCGCAGCGCCGCCGCCGGGGCCAGCCCGACCAGCTCGGCCGTCGCGGGCTGCGCGTGGCGAGCGACCGCGTCCAGCACCGCAGCCAGCGGCGTCGCGTCGGGGTCCTCGATGTTGGTCGATACCTGAGCGCGCCCGCGGCTGTCGAGCCAGACGCCGATCGCCCGCACGCCCGGCAGGCCCTCGCTGCCGCCCTCCCGGATCGCCGCCGCGACCGCCCGGGCATCGTCGAGCGTGGCCGGGGGCGCCAGCTCGACGTTGAACGCGACCAGCGGCGGCCGGGCGGCCACGAGCACCGGCACCGGCCGTCGGGTGCAGGCGCGGGCGGGCCGAAGTCGGGCTCGCAGCTCGCCCGAGTCGATCCGGCGGGCCAGCTCGCCGGGACCCCCGCGGCGCAGGTCCGCCCGGGTCCGGCCGCCGGCCAGGCTCGCCGTAGAGGAACACGGGCAAGCTCGAGCTCGGCGCCCAGGCGATCGGCCAGCACCAGCGCCTCGGCGCAGCGGCGCCCCGGTCGGCGGCTGCAGGTAGACGATCGGGGCCACGTCGATCGCCCCGACCCGGGGATGCACCCCTGTGTGGCGGTCGATGGCGATCCGCTCGACCGCCTCGGCGGCTCCGGCCAGCACCGCGCCGCGCCAGCTCCCCGGGCCGGCCGGCCAGCGTGAACGCGGTGCGATGGTGATCGGGGTCGGAGTGGACTGGTCGATCAGGTGCGGATCCGAACGCCGCGGCCACGGCGTCGATCGTGGCGCGGTCGCGTCCCTCGGAGACGTTCGGATACGCGAGCAGCGTCGTCACGTGCGACCGGCAGCGGCGGGCGCCGGCGGCCATCGGTCGGCGGGGCCGCAGGGCCGCCGGCGGCCCGTCGGGAGCGGCATAGCGGCCGGCGTCGAGCACCGCCGTGCCGCCGATGCGCGAGCGTGGCGTCGAGCACGACCACGTCGAGGTGGATGGGCACCGAGACGGTGCCGCCGATCCCGGCGCTGGCCCCGAAGGCGACGTGCACGGTGCCGAGGATCTTCTCGTCCTCGAGCACGTTGCCGGTCAGCCGGGCGCGGTCGTTGGTCCCGACGCCGAGCTCGGCCAGGTTGGTGCCGGAGCTCCCGTGGGCCTGCGAGCAGCTCCAGGTACCGCGGGCCGAGCCCATCCTGAGCGGCCGACGATCCGGCCGTTTTCCACGGTCAGTCGGGCGGGCTCGTCGGTGAGTCCGAGCGGAGCCAGGCTGGAGGCCACGATCGTGCCCGAGCCGCCGAGCGGAGCGATGAATCCCTCGCCGGCGGGCAGGTTTCCGAACGCCCCCGGCGCGGTCAGCGCACCGTCGTCGGCGATGCCATCGCGGCCGCTGAGGTCGAGCGTCAAGATCCGAGCCGAGCGGGCAGGTCAGGTGGGCCCGTCGGCGGCCGTGAGCAGCTCGGCCAGCGGCCGCGAGCGCGCGGCCATGAGGTCGAAGTCGACCGCCATGACCCGGGCCAGCATGTCCTCGGTGACCCCGGGCAGCGTCGCCCCGCGGGCCCCGGACTCGGAGGCCCGCTTGCGGGCCGGCGTGTGGCTGAGCGAGCGGCTGGTCGGAGCGATGAACACGTCGCAGGCGCTCATCGCGGCGGCGATCGGCCGCGCCGGGTCGGTTCCGTCGGTGGCCCGCTCGTCCATCATGGCCAGCACGGCGTCGGCGCCGGCGCGCGACGCGGCCTCGCGCAGCGCCTCGCCGATGCCTCGGTGGCCGGATCAGCCACCACCAGCACGTCCTCACCGGGCTTCACGGCCAGGCAGCGCTCGATGATCGTGCGCACCGCTGAGTCCATGTCGGCCACGCGACGATCATATGGCGCCCGCGCGCGGGCGGGCGGGGGTCGCGCCAGCGGGGCGCGCGCGAGCGGGGCGGGCGCGAGCGGGCGGGCTTGCGCGATCACGCGGGGAGGCCGCGATCGCGCGGGCGGGCGAGCGGGCGCGCTCACGCGGGCGGGCGCGGTCACGCGACCGACGCACCCGGCGCGAGGCGGCGCGAGGCGAGTCTCCGTCCCGTAGATGCCATATTTGCGACTTTGGGACGGAGGTTTCCGGCCGGCGGCCCGCCGGAGCGCGGCGGACCCGCCCCCACGACGGCCTCAAGTGGCGAAAGCCAATCCCCCGGGACGGCGGCAAACGAGCGCGAAGACCGGTCACTAGACTCGCCACTCCCCTCGCCGGAGTAGCTCAGTCGGTTAGAGCAGCGGAATCATAATCCGCGTGTCGGGGGTTCGAGTCCCTCCTCCGGCATCACCTGATTTTGCAGCGATTCCCTTCGCTTGCGGGGGGTTTCGCGGATTCGGCCGGGAGGCCGGCGACCGCTCCGGACCGTCAGTAACCGCCGGTGGCTGACAACCCAGTCCGCCGAGCGAAACGGCGATGCAGCCGCCCGGCGGACAAGACCCGGAACGGAGGGTTGAGCGAAGGCGATCTTGGCCAGCGACCGACCCCGGTAAGAAGCGGGACGGTGCGGGTAGGGTCTCCATCGGTGGCAAATCCCTCTCAGGCCCATGACGTGCGGCGCCGGGCTGGCTGGCTGCCGGAGGATCAGGATGACCTGGAGTCCTGGCTCGCCGGCCACCGGGAGCGGGTCTCGGCGAGGGGCGAGCAGGTCGTGCTCCATCCCGTGCTGATCGAGTTTCAGGAGTTGATCGACACCAATCCCGTGGTGCGCATGTACATGCACGAGATGATCGCCCAGGTGCCGAGCACCAGGTCCTACCGCGAGCGGCATTTGCACAGCGTCGAGGAGCTGCTGCGCATGATCAACGAGCTGCTGACGATGGCCCCGGAGTTCGGCCAGGCCGCGATGGTGGCGACGCCCCTGGCCGCGATCCTGGACTGGACGATGGGACCCCGGCCGGGTTTGCCGCCTACCGCGACCCCCGGGTCAATGCGATGCTCAAAAAGATCCTCACGGCCTGGTGTGAGTTTCTCAGCGGCAGCGACTCGCTCTACGTGCTCAATGACTCAGCGTCGGGTTGGAAGTGCGCCGAGGCCCAGCGGACCGTCGGCATGCACGAGTCGAGCACGACCCGGAGGACGAGCATTGGGGCTTTGCTTCGTGGAATGACTTCTTCACGCGACGCTTCAAGGACGGTGCGCGTCCGGTGGCCTCTCCGGATGACGACAAGGTGATCGTCAGCGCCTGCGAGTCCACGCCATATGGCATCAGCACAGACGTCAAGCGCCAAGACCGCTTCTGGATCAAGAGCCAGGCGTATTCGCTCGAGGACATGCTGGCCAGCGACGAATCGGTCGATGAGTTCGTCGGCGGGACGGTCTATCAGGCTTTCTTGAGCGCGACGAATTACCACCGCTGGCACAGCCCGGTGGCCGGAACCGTCGCCCGGGCATTCATCCAGGAGGGGACTTACTACTCGGAGGCCGACGCGGAGGGCTCAGATGCGGTTGAGCCGACCAACTCGCAGTCCTATCTCGCCCACGTCGCAGCCCGGGCCATCATCGTCATCGAGGCCGACGATCCCGTGATCGGGCTGATGGCCTTCGTGCCGGTCGGCATGGTTGAGGTGTCCTCATGCTTGATCGACCCCAAGCTGAAGCCCGGCAAGCACGTCGGCAAAGGGGAGGAACTAGGACACTTCGCCTACGGCGGCTCGACTCACTGCCTCGTCTTTCGGCCCGGCGCGATCGCCGAGTTCGCCCTCGAGGCGATCCCCCAGCCCCACGACCCCGAGGCGCCGCTAGTGCACGTCCGCTCCAAGCTCGCCATCGCGAACGCAGCCATCTGAGGCGCGGCCCGTTCCGGTGCTCATGCCGTCCGGGCTCGCTTCTTGTCCTTGGGCTCTGAGCGCTCCTCGAGCTGGAGCTCGCGCTCGGCGCCCGGAACCCCGTCGCCGAGCTGCCGGCTGCGCTCGCGCTCGGCGTTGATCTCGGCGCCGAGGAGAATGGCCACGTTGGTGATCCACATCCAGACCAGGAACGCGATCACCGCGCCCAGCGCGCCGTAGGTCTGTCAGCGCCGCCGCCCAGTCGGTCAGGTTGTCCTCGGAGAACCGGTCAGCGTGCGCTTGAAGGTCTGAAACCCCGAGCCCTTGCGGGCATGGGCTGGCCCCTCGGGTTGCCGTCCGGAGCACTTCTCCTCGCTGCCGTCACCGGCGGTGGTCGTGCTCATGATCAGGCCTTTCGCGTGAGTTGGCGCACATACGGGCCCGGCCCGCGCGCGTGATCCAGAGCGGGCCGGCGCGACTGGTCAAGCGGCGTCCGCTCCGCTGGCGGGAAACCGCCGGCAGGCTGCGGCCGGTCGTAGGCGATCACCACAGGTCGTTGCCCGTGAGAACGTAGATGAACGGCACAAGCGGCACGATCGAGGTGATCCCCCACGTGAGTTTTCCAACCAGGCCCAGATCGCTCCGAAACAGGAGATTGATCCAAATCAGCACCACTGCCACCGGGTGCAGGATGCAGCAGATGATCTCGGCAACTTTCTTCATGGCAAGCCTCCTCCTCGGGGTTTCCCGTCATTGCATACCCGATCGCGTCCGCCGAGGATCAGCGTCAAGCTACCCCCAACGCACGGCGTCGCAACGCACTCCTCCGGTGGTGACCCCTCCCCGGTATCGGAACTCGACGAGTTCGGTCAGGCCAGGCTGGCCACGAGCTCGGGCATCGGCACACGATCCTGCGGGGCGCTCGCCCGATGCAGAGTCGCGATCTCGCCATCGGAGCGCACGGCCGCGTCCGCGCCGAGTCGCAGCATGTCGGCGCTCGTGGCGTGCGGGATGCGGCCCTGGGCGGCTGACTTGAGCGCTGCGCCAACCGAGCCGCGAGCCAGGCTCAGGTAGTTATCGCGCCGGATCGTGCCCAGCTCGTCGTAGAGGGACGCGCGGGGATCGGCGACCACGGCGACCTCGTCGGGGACCCAGTCAGTGCGCCGCAACCACGACTCGATCAGCTCGAGCTCCGCGTTGTAGAACACGACCAGCTCGCCCCCCAGGCGCTGGATCAGGTCTCGTTCCTTCACGGCACGGTGAAGGTGCTCCTGGCAGATGCTTCAGCCAGGGTGGCGGGCCAGGTAGGCCACCCATGGCCGCCCGAGCATGCTCTCGTTCGAGAGGGTTCCGCCGCCGGCCCGCGGGAGCTCGAACTTCGGGAAGCGCATCGGGTCGAGCTTACCGGGCTCCAACCCCGCCCCCGCGCGGTCGCCTCAGGTCAGGGACGGCCGCGCGGCCTGGGTACGGGGCGTGCGGGGGCGACCGGCGCTCGGGGCGAGCGCCACCACGAGCAGCCCGGCGAGCACGAGCAAGCCGCAGGCCACGCGCAGTGAGGTGAGTCCGGCCACGGCGCCGATCAGGGGTGGCCCGGCCAGGAACCCGAGATAGCCGAGCGAGCTGACCGCGGCCAGGGCGGGCCCGGTCGAGACCCCGGGCTGGTCAGCCCCCGAGCGGAACAGGGTGGGTACGACGCCGGCGAGGCCAAGGCCGAGCGCGGCGAAACCGGCGATCGCCGCCGGGGGGGTTCCGACGGCCAGCCCGGCGGCGAATCCGGCCGCGGCCAGCAGACCGCTGCGACGGAGCAGCCCGGCCGATCCCCAGCGGGCCCACAGGCGGTCGGTGATCAGTCTGCCGGTCCCCATGGCGACGCTGAACACCGCGTAGGCGATCGCCCCGAGCGCGGCAGCCGAATGCAGGTCATCGCGGACCAGCTTGGCACTCCAGTCCGACGCCCCGCCCTCGGCCATCAGGGAGAAGAAGCAGGCGATGCCGAGCAGCGCGAGGCGCGAGGGGAGCCGGTGCCAACGCATCGCCGGGGCGGCGGAGTCGGGATCCTCATCCTCGGCTGGCAGCGGGCCGATGGCGATGAGCCCAGCCGCGCCGAACAGCACGACAGCGAAAGCCAGATGCGGGAGGGGCGCCACAGCCAGCGCTGCCGCCAGCGCCCCCAGGGCTGCGCCCGCGCAGCCGCCGAATGAGAACGCGGCGTGAAGCGAGGACAGGATCGGGCTCCCTCGGTGGCGCTCGATCGAGACCCCCTTTGCGTTCATGGCCAGGTCGAGCGTCGAGTTGGCCAGTCCGACGCAGAACAGCGCCCCGGCCAATGCGGGGACGCTCCGCGCCAGCGGGGGCAGCAGCATGGCCAGAGCCAGGGCGAGTACCGCACCGCGGCAGAAGGCTCGGCTCGAGCGACCCGGCAGCAGGCGTCCGACTGTGGGCATGGCCACGATCGCACCGACCGCGGGCGCGAGCAGGGCCAGCCCGAGTTGCGCCGGCGTCGCCCCGACCCGGTCAGACAGCGCCGGAATCCGGGAGGCCCAGGAGGCGAACAGCGCCCCATTGACGAAGAACACCGCCCGGATCGCGGTCACCGGCGTGGGTGCGCTCACCCTCCGGGAGCCGATCACGCCAGCAGCACCTCGATCCCCAGCGCGCGGTAGGGCGCGAGCGCGGCGGCGCTCGCCTCGGCGTCGGTGACCAGCTGCGTGACGGCGCTGAACGGCGCGACCACCACCGGCATCGCGGTGCCGAGCTTGTCGTGGTCGGCCAATGCGACCACCTCCGCGGCCCCATCGATCATCGCCGCCTTCACGTGGCGTTCCTCGAGATCCTCGGTGGTGATCCCGATCTCCGGATGCAGACCGCAGACGCCCAGGAACACGACATCGGCCCGGATCACTCGGAGCGCCTCCACGGCGACCGCGCCGACCGTGACCAGCGCACTCGGCCGCAGGGTGCCCCCGACCATGGTGACGGTCAGGCCGGGGCGCTCGGCCAGCGCGAGGGCGATCGGGGGGCTGGTTGTGATGATGCTGGCCCGCAGGTCCTCGCGCAGTGCGCGGGCCACCTCGAGCGTCGTCGTTCCGCCGTCCAGTACGACCACCTGGCCGTCGGCCACGGTCGCGGCCGCGCGACGGGCGATGGACGCCTTGGCCTCGGGCGCGCGCCGCGCGCGGGAGAAGAAGGGCGAGGCATCTCCGTGCCGGGGAAGGGCGCCGCCATGCACGCGGCGAACCAGGCCAGCGTCGTCGAGCTCGCGAAGGTCCCGGCGAACCGTGTCCGGGGAGACCTCGAGCTCGGTGGACAGATCCGAGGCCAGCACCCGCCCCTGGCTGTGCAGCCGCTCCAGGATCAGCGCGCGTCGTTCGTCGGTGAGCATCTGCACGAGATTACACGTTCATGCACGAACGTGCAGATTGGTGCAGCAGCGCGGCAGTCGGGCTCGGCAGTGTCCGGGGGGCCGGTCTACGCTGCTCGGCCCGCCTCGCCGCCCGCCGGAGCGCCGTCGGCTCGCGCCCGGAGCGCGGGCAGGACGTCCTCGCTGAACTGGTCCAGGAATCGGGCCTGGTCGGCTCCGGGCGCGTGGAGCACGAGGTCGTCGAAGCCCAGCGCCAGGTAATCCCCGATCCGCGCGACGATCTCCTCGGGGTCGCTCGAGACGATGAATCGCGTGTGGGCGCGGTCGGCGTTCTCATCGGCCAGGCGCTCCAGCTCGACCGGGTCCTCGACCCCCTCCTTCTGCTCCGGGGTCAGGGCCAGCGCCGCCCACCACCGGCAGGCGTCGAGGGCGTACTGCCGATCGCGGTCGTAGGAGACCTTGATCTCGATCATCCGGCGCAACCCGGCCGGGTCGCGTCCGGCCTTCTCGGCTCCGGCGGCCGCGTTCTCGAGCAGCTCGCGGTACAGGTCCGGGTCCTTGCCGCTGGTGCAGATGAGCCCGTCCCCCACGCGACCGGCCAGCCTGGCCGCCAGCGGCCCCCCGGCGGCGACGTAGATCGGAACCGGATCCTCGGGGTGGTCGTACACGGTGGCCTTCGCGGTCCGGTAGAAGTCGGCCGTCGTAGTCGACCCGCTCCTCGGCCCACAGCCGGCGGATGAGGTCGATCGCCTCCTCGAGCCGCTGTCGGCGCTCCTTGCGGCCGGGGAAGGCCAGGGCAGTGGCCGGTGTCTCGTTCATCGCCTCCCCGGTGCCGACGCCGAGGAATACCCGGCCCGGGAACAGCGCCCCCAGCGTCCCGAAGGCCTGCGCGATGATCGACGGGTGGTAACGGAGCGTCGGCGTCAGGACGCTCGTCCCGATCAGCGCCCTATGGCTCGCGGCGCCGAGTGCTCCGAGCCAGCTCAGCGCGGCCGGCGCGTGACCGCCGTGGTGCCGCCACGGTTGGAAATGATCCGAGATGGCCACGATCTCGAGGCCCCGCGCCTCAGCAGCGAGCGAGAAGTCGAGCAGCTCGCGGGGCCCGAACTGCTCAGCCGAGGCCTTGTAGCCGATCCGGACCGCCACGGGCGTCTTCAGTGCTCCGCAATCCGTGACCGAGCCGCACCCACGGGCCCACAGTACAAGATGGATCTCCTCGCCTATTCGGGCTGGACCGCGACCGGATGCGGGCTCGGCTCGAGCGGATGCGGGCTCGACGGCGACCGGCTGCGGGCACGGCGCCGACTGGATCGCGAGGCGGAGACGGGGTCAGTTCGGGGAGACTGCCGGGGAAGATGGCCCGGACAGAGGCGAAGGGAGTGGTGCGCGGCGAGGACGGTGTGGCCCGGTGCTGGTGGGCGAGCTCGTCCCCCGAGTACCGCGCCTACCACGACGACGAATGGGGTTTCCCGGTCGCGGACGACACCCGGCTGTTCGAGAAGCTCAGCCTGGAGGGGTTTCAGGCTGGGCTCTCGTGGCTGACCATCCTGCGCAAGCGGCCCGCCTTCCGCCGCGCCTTCGCCGGGTTCGAGTTCGAGCAGGTGGCCCGGTTCGGCGAGGACGACGTCGCGCGCCTGCTCGGCGACGCCGAGATCATCCGCCACCGGGGCAAGATCGAGGCGGTGATCAACAACGCCGCCCGGGCCCTCGAGCTTGTGGCAACCGACGATTCGCTGGCCGCGTACCTGTGGGGCTTCGAGCCCAGGCCGGCGACCGCGAACCTGGACCGTGCTCGGCTGGCCGAGCGCACCACCACAAGCGAATCGACCGCCCTGGCCAGGGACCTCAAGCGCCGGGGTTGGCGCTTCGTCGGGCCGACCACGATGTACGCCTTCATGCAGGCGATGGGCCTGGTCAATGATCACCTCGACGGATGTGACGCCCGGCCACGGGTCGAGGCGGCACGGGCTCAGTTCGCGCGGCCCGGCCAAGCGTAGGCTTGCCGGAACGCGGTCCCGTGGGCGGTCGTCAGGCCCGGCCGCTACTTGCGCAGGCCCTTGTAGGTCGCGACCGCCGCGCCGGCGCCCACGACGGCCGAGGCCAAGCAGGAACGTAGTGGACCGGGCCTACCGCCGGTCACGCGCTCGCCGAGCGCTTTACCGACGGTCTTGACCCCGGGGGTCATACGGCCGCGGCCAGCGCAAGCATCCGCTGGATGCGATCGAGCAGCTGCGGACTCGTGTACCAGGCCTCATCCGCCTTATCGACCAGCAACTCGACGTAGGCGTGCACCTGCTCAGCCGTCCAGAACGCCGCCTCGATTCGATCCATCAGCTGCGGGCTCGGATACCGGTCTTCGCGAACGCGCTCCATCAACATCTCGTAGTACCGCTCCTGCGTGGCGGGCACGGCGCCTCCTCTCTCACATGAGGTCCCCGAGGGGACCCAGGTTCAGGTTCAGGTCCTCGTCCTCCAAGCCGAAGGCCTCCTTCAGCTCCTCCATTCGCTCGGCCAGCGCCATGAACGTGCGGCCAAGGCGCTCAACCTCCTCGGCGCTGAGGTTCCCCGCCTCCATGCGGTGCACAGCCTGGCGCTCCATCAGCTGCCGGAGCAGCTCGATCACGGTCAGGACGAGTTGCGCGAGGCCCTTCTCAAGTCCCTCGGGATCCGCATCCACGCGCCGGGTCAGGGCCGACTCGATCCGCTCGAGCTGGGCCTCGGCGAGCGGCGGCGGCGAACCGGCTAGGAGCTTCTCACTCATCGACCGCGTCTCCGACGAAGCTGTAGGCGGGCCACGGCCCGGTGCACACGAGGTCCACGTCCTCGAGCTGGGCGTCAAGGGCGCGCACCCCGTCCAGGAAATCCTGCTCGCGTTCGCGGTCGACCAGGAACGCAGCCGTGACGGGAATCGACGCGCGGCGGAGAAGGTGCTGCCGCGACTCGCGAGCATGTCCGTCGAGCCCCGCGTGAAGGCGCGCCGCGAGCTCCCCGGCCCGCCGCTGGGGCTCGAGACGCGCCCGCATGTAGTCCGTGCCGGTCACCCCGGACGACGGCGGTTCAGAGTCCTGGGGCCAGATGCCGCGCACGCTGAGCTCGACCGCCCCGCGGATCCGTCCGAGCTTCTGCGCCAGCTCGGGCCCGCGCCGCCCGAGCATGAGTTCGGCGGCCGAGGCATCGGCGAGCAGGGTTCCGTAGCGGACCGGGAGGACGGCGCCGGCCGTCATGTGGATCTCGATCACCCGCTCGAACATCCACAGGCTCTCCTCATCGAGCTCCGGGGGGCGATCGTGCTCGCTTACGACCGCCACCAGGCCGCCCCTGGCGATGTGCCCAACGGTGGCTCCCCCCACCCCGGGCGGCGTCTCGGCGGGCAGCCGCTCCGCGTCGGTGACCGCGTAGAGGAGCAGGCTCACGAACCCATCGCCTTGTCGATCGCTGCCACCAGGAGGCGCAGGTCGACCTTGACCAGGTCGATATCCGCCGCGGCCAGGGTCAGATCGCCCTGAATCACCACGCCGCCCTGCAGGAGGCGGTCGAGGAGATCGATCAGGGCGACGTTGCGGGCTCGATGCTCGAGCGAGGCCGAGACCGAGGCGGCCGCGACGCTCATGCCGGCACCCCGATCGCGTCGGGCACGAAGTTGTAGGCGGGCCACGGGCCGGTCGCCGCCAGCTCGAGGCCGGCGGCCGCGAACTCGCGGCCGAGTGAGCCGACCGCCTCGTGGAACCGCGGCAGCTCGGCGTCGTCGACCAGATACACGCCGTTGAGGAGCATCTCCCCCTGGTGGCCGCTCACCTCCGGGCGTTGGGGGGCGAGGACCAGAGCCCGGGCGGCGATCCGCGCCAGCTGGCCATGGATCGTCTCGCAGGCGGAGGCCAGCTGCTGGTCGGTCTCGCTGCGGCGCCGGCGCAACTGCCCCTGGCGCTCGAGGTAGGCCGCCCCACTGTCCGGCGCGTCGTCAGGAAGGTCGGGTTGGGGCTGCCGCCGGTCCGCGACGGCGAACATCTTGACCCCCCATTCCGAGCGTCCCCGCAGGAGGCCGAGGGCATCCTGCATCGCCGCCGTCTCCCGAGTCAGCATCTCGCTGACCCCGCCGAGATCGCGATAGATCGTGCAGAGCCGCATCGGAATCACCGTCCGTTCGGCCCCGGCCGCTTCAAGCACCTCCTCGTGACGCCGGGCCACGCGCTCGACCCAGACCATGTCACCGAGATGCTCACGGAGCCGCTGCTCGTCGAAGTCGGCCAGCGGGACACGGCTGACCACGGCGGCCAGCTCGCCCGTGGCCACTGCGCTCACCGGGTACTCGGGATCGATGCCCCCGGGGGCGATGTCGAGTGCGGCATCGGACGCCGCCGTGACGCCGTAGACGTAGTAGCCGAGCTCCGCGTCGGGCGCGTCGGGCGCGTCGGGTGCATCGTGTGTGGGGGGCCCGTCGGCCGCAGCGGAAGTTCGGGGCGCTTCGGGCGTTGGCGCGTCGGCTGCGGTCCGGGCCTCGGGGTTTGGTCGCTCGAGCTGGTGGCGGGCCTGCTCCAGCATCGACTGGGCCAGGAGTTCGGCCAGCGCCTCGCGCGCTCGGGCGTGCGCATCGGCCCGGGCCTCAGCCAGCAGACCTGGAACCTCCCGCGCGGCCAGCGACTCGAGCGCTGCCCGCAGCCTGGACAGCTCGTCATGGCTACTTGGCACCGGAGCCCTTCTTTCCGTCCCCCTCGCCGATCAGCCGTTCCAGGCGCTCGAGCCGCTCTCGCAGCTCGCGGTTCTCCTCCTCGAGGGTGTCCTGGGCCTTGTCGGTCAGGCGGGGATCGGTCTCCCACCAGTTGATCCCCATCTCGCGCGCCCGGTCGACCGAGGCGACCAGCAGGCGGATCTTGATCGTGAGCAGCTCGATGTCGAGCAGGTTGATCTGGATGTCTCCGGCGATCACGATGCCCTTGTCGAGGACGCGCTCGAGGATGTCGGCCAGGTTGGCGGGCCCGCCGCCGCGAGCCGTGAGATCGGATCGGCCGTAGGTCTGGGGAACACGGCTCGAGATGCCCTGATCGAAGGAGGACATGGGGCTCAGTCCTCGTCGGCCTGGCTGCGGTTGTAGCGCCGCTGGCGGCGGTAGCCCTGAAGCTCACCCTCGGCGTCCAGGTTCACCTGATAGGCGCCGAGGATGTCGGTGGAATTTGGAATCCGGGACAGCTCGACCACCGCCACGGTGACATCCCAGCCGTCGTCCTCATCGCGTCTGATGCCGAGCACCGATTCGATCGGGCGACCGAGCAGGCCGGGCAGCTCGTCTCTGACCCGCTGGGCGGCCTCGGCGGCCGAGAGCTTCTTGCCACCGGCTCCCCGGCGGCGCTTGGTGGAGCTCGTCTCAGGCATACGGGTCATTCCCCTCCAGGTCGGTTACGTGCCAGCCCGGGGCCGGCGCCCGGCGAGACTGGCTGACGGCCAGACGCTCGAGCAGCGCGTCCTCGCGCTCCCGAACCTCGGCTTCGGACAGCTCACCCTCCTCGGCCGCGAACTCGAGCGACATGAGCTCAGCCCGGATGCGGGACTCGTCGTAGAGCTCACGCTCGGTCTCCTCCACGATCTGCTCGGCTACCCAGACCACTCCCCGTACGGGCGCCAAGGGAAGGGTCAGCAGGCCGGTAAACAGGCCCACCTCAGGCCTCCTGGGCGGCGAGAGTGACGAACGAGTGCGGGGGCAGCGGCCCGGTGTACTTGAACCGCATCCGTCCCGCCTGCGCCTCGCCCACGCGGTCCACAGCCGCGTCGAATTCCTCGAGCCGCGAGCGCTCGACCAGGAAGGAGGCGTTCAGCACGATCCGCTCGTGCGGGGGGGGTGCGAGGTCGGCGGCCAGGGCGAGCGGAGTCAACTTGCCCATGATCGCCTCGGCATCGCGCTCGCGGCGCCGCTCGATGGCGGCGGCGACCAGCTCGCCCAGCTGGATGCGTCCGTAGTACGTCGCGTCCTCGGGCGCTCCGCGCAGCGATTCCCGCAGCCGGGCGACATCCTGGTCGTCACTGACCACCTCGCGCATCAGGGGCTCCTCCTCGTAGGTGGCTCGGAGCTTGAGCTCGGCCTTTCCGTCGAACTCCTCGAGCTGGGCGAGCAGCTCCTCGCGATGGGCGGAGAGCAGGTCCCGGCTGACCTCCGCGGAGTCGCGCATGACCACTCCGAAGCGCATCGGGAGAACTGTCCCCAGCGCGTGGGCGGCTTCGAGTACCCGCGCGTGGGTGGTCATCGCCTCGCGACCCATCGTCGGTTCATCGGGACCGTCGCTGACCAACGCCGCGACGCCGTCAACCGAGACCAGCTCAAGCCGGCTGCCGCCGATGCCCTCGTGCTCGGGCAGCTGCGCCGAGGCCGGGACCACGCCGTAGATGTACTTGACCGGCACCGCCTGCACCCAGTCGCTCAGCTCGACGAGCGGCCGCGTGAGCGTGAGCGTGATCCGGAGCCCGAGCCGCTACCCGAGCCCGAGCCGCTTCCGGAGCCGCTTCCCGATCGCGATGAGGACGAGGAGCGGCGGCGCGTGCTGCCCGAGCTGCTGCTGCCCGAGCTGCTCTTGTCATCCTTGCTCTCGTCGTCATCGTCGTCGGAGCCGAAGATCTTCTCCTTGGCCCCCTCGAGCACGCCCTTGGTCTTGCTCGATGCGCCTCCCTCGGTCATGTCCTCCATCAGGTCCGGAAGGCCCTCGCCCTTGGCATTGCCAAGATCGAGCCGGTTGACCGCCTCGGCGAAGCGCAGATAGGTGTCGACGCTGGCGATGACGATGCGGGCGTCGACGGTCAGCAGCTCGATCCCGACCAGTGACACGCGCAGGAAGACATCGATGACCAGGCCCTTGTCGAGCAGCAGATCGAGTACGTCGTACAAACCGCTCGAGCTCGAGCGCGATACGTATGAGTTTCCGGCTCCCCGGGATACTGCGGTCGTTGACATCGAAGCCTCCGTTGAGGGTGACTTGGGTGGTTAAGTGCTATCCGGTTGCCCGCTACGGCTAACCGAGGACGTCTTGCTCATTCCCGTCTTCGTAGCCGTCGGGACTGATCAGTTCAAGGCGCGCCTTGAAGCGGCGAAGGTCCGCTGCGGCCCGGCGATCAGCGCGGCGGGCGGTCAGGGCCACCGCCTGGGCGAGGCTCACGGGGTGCACGTCCAGGCTCAGCTCGATCCGAGTAAGCCGCTCGGCCAGGGCGTGAAAGGTGATGAGGCCGGCGCAGTCCGAGCCCTCCCGAGATTCCCATGCGAAGCTCTCCCCGTCGCGCTCATCGAGGATCTGCGCTGTCCAGTTGGTCTCGCCTCCGTCCAGGTGCCCGGCCAGCTCGTCATCGGCGGTGCGCTCGATCGCGCTGACCCGGTCGACACCTTCGGGCAGCCACTCGAGGCGCATCCACTCCCGCCAGGCCACTGCATTCGGAACCGCGACGTCAACCGCGGCTTGAATCGGCGGGCGCTGCACGGCCTCGGCCTCAGCCGAAGTACTGGAAAGCTCGATCGCCCTCGTTCTGATCGTCCGGGCGGCCAGCGCCCCACCCTGGAAGCCGCGGCGGGCAAACCGCGAGACGGTCTCGCTGCGCGATGACAGAGCGCGGCGGGCAACGAACTTGGCTATCTCAAGGGTGGCCTTCCCCGACATGCTCGTGTGGCCCGGGGCGGCTGCCTTCACCAGCTCCCCTACCGGCTTGCCGACCTTGGCCGCCTTGGCCGCCGTGCCCTTCGCTCCCGAGCCCGGCGCCGATCCTCGGCCGGCGGTCTTCCGGTCGGCACCCGTCGGCCTGCCGGGCCGGGCTGCCCGCGACGGCTTGCCCGACTTGGCCGGGCCAGAGGCCCGCGCGGCCGCCGCCGGCTTGTGCGCCTTGCGGGGCCGGCCGGACGCGGCCGCCGGCGCTGGCTGGTGCGCCTTCTCCGGCGTGTGTCTCGGCCTGACGGCTGTCGTGGCCATCGCGTCTTAGCTGATCGCGCGGCCGATTTTCTCGGCCTTCTCCCGCACGGCATTGACCTCCTGGGCAAGCTTGGCCAACTGACGACCGGCCTCACCGACCTGCTGTCCGATTCCGCTGAAGTCGACCTTGCGCTTCGCGACCGGGACGGGTACCCCGAGCGCCTTGCGCTTGCGCCGCAGTGCCGTGCGGCCGAGGACGATCCCGCCGGCGACGCCGACGGTGGCCGTTGCAAGCGGGACGGCGGCCTTGTCAATCGCGGCGCGCAGCAGGTCACTGCCGTTGCTTGCCGTGGCGCTCAAAGCGCGGCTGTCAAACAGGCCTTCGATCCTGGCGGCCGGGGTTGGGTTTGAGCGAGCGGAGGTGACCGTGCCCGCAGCCCTGCGGGTGGGCGCCGAGCTGCGGGCGGTGCCACTCGGCGCTGCGGTCCGGCGGGAGCCCGCGTTCGCATGTCTGCCCGAGCTTGACTTCGCCCGGGTTCCCGAGGCCGACTTCGCCCGGGTTCGCGAGGCCGACTTCGCCCGGGTTCCCGAGGCCGACTTCGCCCGGGTTCCCGAAGTCGACTTCGCCCGGGTCCCGGAGCCTGGCTTCGTGCGGGCGCTGGCCTTCGGCTTGCTGGGCTGGGCCGCCGCATTCGAGCCCGAACGCTTGCTTGCGCTCCCCGCGCTGCGCGCCGAGGACTGGGCGCTGCCGGTGGTTCCAGAGCGCCCCTTGGTCGAGCGGGACTTGGCACTCGGGTGGGACCCAGCGGATCCATTCGCTGACTGTGACGGTCGAGAACGAGACGCTGATGGAGAGCTGCCGTTACCGCCTCGCTTCGCCGAAGCGCCGTTAGTGGACCGCGATGGCGAGCGTTTGCTGGACGTGCTCCGGCGCGACGCGCCGCTTTCATTCTCGACAGCCATGGTTCCTCCCCATCGAGATCGAAGAATCGTATCTGCCCATCACCGGTGCTGAAGGCTTTGAGCAGGGAAAACTTAGGTTCGAGCTACCCCCCCCATGGCGCCTCTACACGCATGCACCGGTAATTGCCGTCCTGCGCAGCGCGTGCGCAACCCGGGCGCGACGTTACTGACGTCGGCTGACCGGGGTATGGGCGGCAGCGTGCGGTTTATGGACCCGAGCAGTTAACGGAGTAACTGTCAATTCAGATTCGATCTCAATTTACCGAAATCTGAATGTGCGTAGTAGGGGTTAAGGAAACCCGGTCACCGTTTTCTCCCGGCCACCCCGGGTACCCATGAAGAACGTCCAGAAACGGGAGGAAGCGGAATGGCCAACGTGCAAGATACGCTGAAGGAGCTTTTGATCAGCACTCTCGAGGGTGCCGGCGAGAGTTCCAACGGATCGAAGGAGCAGAAGACACCGGGTGAAAGCTCCGAGTCCGGCAAGAAGGGTGGGCACGGCCTGGCCGCTGGCGCGGCGGGTCTGGGCGCCGCAGCATTGGCACCGATGGCGTTCAAAGGCCTGACCAAGCTCGCACGCGAGGCTGGGATGGACGGAGTGCAGGAGCTTGTCAAGTCACCCGGCAAGGCGGCCCAGGGCCTGGGCAGCAACGTGGGGAGCAGTGCCCTCTCCAGCGTCGGCGACAAGGTCAAGGACAAGGTAGAGGACGCGGGCGGTCCGGCGGGCATCCTCTCCGACGCCGTAAAGGGCGCCGTAGGCGGAGGCGGAGGCGGAGACAGCAAGGGCGGCGGACTGGGCACGGGCAAGGGCAGGCGCATGCCGGTTCAGCAGAGCATCGACATCGCCGCTCCGCTGGAAACCGTTTACAACCAGTGGACTCAGTTCGAGGAGTGGCCGAACTTCATGCACCGTGTCGTGCGTGCCTCTCAAGATGACGACTCCACCGTGAAGATCGCGGCCAAGATCTGGACGCGGACCCGAGAGTTCACGGCCACGATCGAAACCCAGCGTCCCGACGAGCGCATCAAGTGGAAGGTGAGCGACGGCATCACCCACGCCGGCGTCGTCAGCTTTCACGAGCTTGGGCCCAACCTCACGCGGGTCCTGCTCTCCATCGATGTGCAACCCGGGGGAATGATCGAGAAGATGGCCCGGGGCATGCGCCACGTCAAGCGTGCCGCGCGCGGCGATCTGCATCGCTTTAAGGCGTTCATCGAAATGGCCGGGCATGAGAGCGGAGCGTGGCGCGGCGTGATCGAGGATGGCGAAGTGGTCGAGGAGCACGATCCGAGTTACGACGAGGGACGTGAGTACTCCGACGTGAAGGAGGTTCTCCAGAGCTCCGAGGAGTCGTCGGACGACGACGAAGACGAGGCCAAGGACGACCAGGACGACGACTCGGCCGAGGCCACCAGCGACGATGCGGACTCCGACGACGAGCCCAAGGCCAAGCGTCCGCGCCGCCGTCGCCAGCAGTCCAGCAATGGCCACGGCGGCGACGACTCGGCGAAGCGGCCCCAGCGGGCGCGCGCCAGCAGCCGGTCCTCGTCCTCCCGTGCGGCCAGCAGTGGCGGCTCGAGTTCGGGGCGCAGTAAGGCGCGATCGAGTTCCTCGCCGCGTTCATCTGGCAACGACAGCGGCTCAGGCCGCTCGCGTCGCTCGTCCGGCGGCTCCTCATCGGGCCGGCGGAGCCGTGCGCGTAGCAAGAACGACTAGCGGGAGGACATGATGGCCGTTGATTTGCGATCCACTGTCCTGAAACTGGCCGCCAACGCGCTGAAGCAGTCCGGGGCGCAGCCGCAGCCGCAGGCTGCTCCGACGCCCAAGAAGCCACATCTGTCGACCGGCAAGGCAGTGCTGCTGGGTGCGGGTCTGGCTACGGCAGGACACGCTCTGGCCGGCGAGCGCGGACGGGAAATGGTCGGCTCGATCCGCGACCGCCTGGAGGAACCCGGCGCTCGTGAGGACGAGGACACCCCCGAAGACGACTTCGACGAGGACTACGACGACGAGCCCGAAGCCGAAGCCGACGAAGACGCCGACGAAGACGAGGACTACGAGGACGAAGCCGAAGGCGACGAGCCCGAAGCCGAAGCCGAAGAGGACTACGACGACGAAGACGAGTACGACGACGAGGACTACGACGACGAGCCCGAAGCCGAAGCCGACGAAGACGACGAGGACTACGACGACGAGCCCGGAGCCGAAGCCGACGAGGACTACGACGACGAGCCCGAAGCCGAAGCCGACGAAGACGACGAGGACTACGACGACGAGCCCGAAGCCGAAGCCGACGAAGACGACGAAGAGTTCGAGGACGAACCGGAGGAGGAGCCCGAGCCGCCGCGGCGCCGGCGCCGCAGTCGCAGCCGGGCTTGATGACGCGCGCCCGGGCGGCCGTCGCCTCGCAGGCCTACGACGCCGTTGCCGCCCGCGCGCCCGCCGGTGTGACGGTGGAGCGGATCGAGGACGGCGCCGAGCTGAGGGACGCTGACTTCCTGGTCCCCCGCGCCGGTGACCGGAGCATCCTCGAGATCCTGCCCCAGCTCGAGCAGCTGAAGGTGATCCAGGTCCTCTCGGCCGGGACCGACTGGATCGAGGGCCACGTCCCCGCCCAGGCCACGTTGTGCAGCGCCCGCGGTGCCCGGGACGCTCCCGTCGCCGAATGGGTGCTGGCCGCCCTGCTCGGTGCCACCAGCGGTCTGCTGGAGTGCGCCCGCGAGCGCACGTGGCACTCACGGCACCTGGTCGACCTCAGCCGCTGGACGGTGCTCGTGGTCGGCATGGGCTCGATCGGGCGGATCGTGGAGCAGCGCCTCGCGGCCTTTGGCACCGAGGTGATCGGCGTGGCCTCGCACGCCCACGATGGACTGCACGGCGTGGACGAGCTCCCGGCGCTCCTCCCGCGCGCCGATGCCGTCGTGGTGCTGACGCCGCTGACCGAGGGGACCCGCGGACTGCTCGACGCCGCCGCGCTGGCTCTGCTGCGCGACGGATCGCTGGTGGTCAACGCCGCCCGTGGCCCGGTGATCGAGACGAGCGCGCTGCTGGCTGAGACGGCAGCGGGCCGGATTCATGCCGTGCTCGACGTGACCGATCCCGAGCCGCTACCCGCGGAGCATCCCCTCTGGTCGGCCGGCGGCGTCCTGGCCATCACCCCGCACATCGCCGGTGACTCGCCCGCCGGGCACGATCGCGCCGCCGAGCTGGCCGGAGAGCAGCTCGCGCGCTGGTTCTCGGGCGAACTCCTGGAGAACGTCGTACGTCGCGCAGCGAGTTGAGGCCGGGGCGGTCCAGGGTCAGTGCCCTGACCACCACGCAGCGCCGCGGGGAAAAGTCGCCACCGAGGCGGAACTCGAAGCCGTATGTGGTGTTGTGGTCGGAGTGCTGAGCGCGAGGGGCAGATCAGACGCGAAGGGCGCCGGCCGGCGTTGGATGCTGGGAGTGGGCGCTGTGCTGCTGGCGCTGTCGCTCCTGGCCGGGTGTATCTCTGAAACCCCGGACCGGTCAAGCGCCAATCCGAGGCACGGCCTGGCCAGCGTTGCCTCGGTCCCCGGGGGCACCGTCCCCGGCGGGACGACACCAGTGGGCGGCTCCCCCGCGCCCTCCCGGCACCCGAACATCGTCTTCGTCCTCACCGACGACCTCTCGATCGACCTGGTCCGCTACATGCCCGCCGTCCGGGCCCTGGAGCGCGCGGGGGATGACGCTTTCGGCAACTACTTCGTGTCGGACTCGCTGTGCTGCCCGTCCCGATCCTCGATCTTCACCGGCGAGTTTCCCCACGACACCGGCGTGTTCACCAACACGGGGTCCGACGGAGGGATCGGCGCCTTCTACAGCGCAGGGCGACGAGCAGCACGGCTTCAATCTCGCGCTGCAGAAGCCGGGCTACCGGACGGCGATGATGGGCAAGTACCTGAACGGCTACCTCCAGGACGCCTCCCCCGTCTCGCCCACCTATGTGCCGCCGGGCTGGAACGAGTGGGATGTCGCGGGCTGGGGCTACCCCGAGTACGACTATCCGATGAACCAGAACGGCCGCGTGATCCATCTTCGGTCACCAGCCGCGGGCCTACCTGACCAACGTGCTCGCCCGGCGCGGCGTGGACTTCATCAACCGCTCGGCGCGGTCCGGACAGCCGTTCTTCCTCGAGCTGGCCACCTTCGCCCCCCATGCCCCCTACGTACCGGCTCCCCGCGACCGGCAAGACGTTCCCCGGCCTCCAGGCGCCGCGTCCGCCCAACTTCGATGTCCTGCCGACCGGGGCCCCCAGCTGGCTGGCCGGTCACCCGCCCCTGAGCCGGCCCCGCCTGCGGCGCATCAATACCGTGTTCCGCCGTCGGGCGCAGGACGTGCAGTCGGTCAGACCGGATGCTGTCGCAGATCGAGGCCGCGCTCGCCGCCAACCGGGTGAGCCGCAACACCTACATCGTGTTCAGCTCCGACAACGGCCTCCACACCGGCGAGTACCGGCTCATGCCCGGCAAGCTGACGGCCTATGACACCGACATCCACGTGCCGCTGGTCGTCGCCGGCCCCGGGGTCGCGCCCGGCTCGGCCACGGCGGCGATGACCGAGAACGTCGACCTGGCGGCCACGTTCACCGCGATCGGCGGCCACGCCATGAGCAGCTGACGGCCACAGCCTGCTCGGCCTGCTGCACGGAGGCTCCGCCGCGAGTTGGCGCAATGCCATCCTGGTCGAGCACCACGGACCCGACCTCGATCCCACCGATCCGGACGCTCAGACCGGATTGAGCGGCAACCCGACCACCTACGAGGCCATGCGCACGCCGGACCTGCTCTACGTCGAGTACCGCGACGGCGAGCGCGAGTTCTACGACCTCCGGAGCGACCCGTTCGAGCTGCACAACCTGGCTGGCGCGCTCACGCTCGAGCAGCTCGCTGGCCTGCACGCCGAGCTGGCGACGCTCGAGCTATGCCATGGCGCGAGCGCCTGCTGGGCCGCCGGGCACGTCGCGAGTGGGGCGACGGGTTGAGCACGTGAGCACCCTCCGCGGGCTTTACCGGGGTCTTACGCTGCGATCCATACCGTCCGTCTCGGCCGGCTGTCACTGTTCCCGTTCCCGCAGGAGGATCCGATGAAGGCAGATCTGGTCGACGGCCGGACATCCCCGGGATGGACGCGTTACCGCCTGTTCGGCCTGGGCCTGCTGGGGGCCGTGATCGCGCTGACGCTGCTCGTCGCGCTCACGGTCAGCCCGTCGCGAGCCGCCCTGCCGCCGGTCAACGTGTTCCCGGTCCCCGGGCGGCGGCTGGCCTCACCGGACACCCAGATCACCCTTCGTGGCCTGCCCGCGACTCGGTTCGGCGGTGTGACCGTCAGCGGCTCAAAGAGCGGCGCCCACGCTGGGCGGATCCTGTCTGACTCCGACGGCGACGGGGGCAGCTTCATCCCCAGCAAACCATTCGTTCCCGGTGAGCGCGTGACCGTGAGCACGGGACTCAACATCGTCGGTGGACACGCGGGCAGCTACAGCTTCACGGTCGCCACCCCGGCCGGCCGGCCCGGCACGGGCGGGCTGAAGCCGCGGGGCCCGGAAGCGTGGCGATGTCTATCGCTTCGCATCGCGCCGGGACCTGGTTCCGCCCGCGGTGACAGTCACCCACCTGCCCAGGCACGCCGAGCCGGGAGACCTGTTCCTGGCCGCGCCAGTCAGGGGCCGGTGCAGAACGGCCCGATGATCCTCGGCCCCTACGGTGACCTGATCTGGTTCCAGCCTGTCCCGCACGGACAATCGGCCACGGACTTCCGCGTTCAGACGCTGAAGGGCCAGACGGTCCTGACCTGGTGGCAGGGCCAGGTCAGCGCGGCCGGAACCGGCATCGGCGTGGACGAGATCTACTCGACCGCCTACCGACCGCTGGCCACGGTCAGGGCCGGCAATGGACTGAGCTCAGACCTGCACGAGTTCCAGCTCACGCCGCAGGGCACCGCGCTGGTCACCGCCTACTACCCCGTGTACTGGACGACGGGCTCGGGCAAGCAGGCCAGGCGGCGGATCGTGCTCGACTCCGTCGTGCAGGAGATCGACATCCCCACCGGCCTGGTGCTCTACCAGTGGGACAGCCTTGACCACGTGAGCACGGCCGACAGCCACCAGCCGGCCCCGACGGTCAACGGTCACCCCTGGGACTACTTCCACATCAACTCGATCCAGCCGGAGTCGGACGGCAGCTTGGTCGTTTCCTCGCGCGACACCTGGGCCGTCTATGACCTAAGCCACCAGACCGGAAAGATCATCTGGACGCCTGGGCGGCAAGCACTCCAGCTTCCGCATGGGACCGAACACGACGTTTGCCTTCCAGCACGACTTCCGCCTTCGCCCCGGCAACCAGGCCACCGTGTTCGACGACGGCGCCGGGCCCCCGGCGGTCCACCACCAGTCCCGCGGGCTGACGCTGCAGCTCGACTTCAAGCACCGGAGGGTCAGCCTCAGGTCGCCAGGACGAGCATCGGCCGGCCCTGCTGGCCTTCTATGAGGGCAACGTTCAGCGTCTGAGTAATGGCGACGACTTCCTCGGCTGGGGCCAGCAGCCCTACCTGACCGAGTTCAACTCCCGCGGGCAGACCGTGTTCGATGCCCGCTTCGTAGGCGGGAACTCGAGCTACCGCGCCTACCGCTTCGCCTGGAGTGGCAACCCGGCCACCCCGCCCGCGGTGGCAGCGCGCGTCAGCCGGGGACGCCGCACCGTGTACGCGAGCTGGAACGGGTCCACCACGTGTATCGGTGGCGGGTGCTCGGTGGCACCAGCGCCACGGCGCTCAAACCCGTGGCCGGCGCGCTCCGGCGCAACTTCGAGACCGCCATCGGCGTGTCCCACCCCGAGGCCTTCGTCTCCGTTCAAGCTCTCGATCGCCGTGGCCGCGTCCTCTCAACCTCAGCGGTCACCCGGCTGGGATGAGCGGTCGTGCTATGAATTCCCGCCGATGAGTGACTCGCTGAGCGCGGAGACGATCCGGATCCCCGGGCACGGGGGTGATGAGATCGAGGCCTATATCGCGCGCCCCGCCTCCGAGGGCCTGCGCGGTGGCGTCGTGGTCATCCACCACATGCCGGGCTACGACCGATCGACCAAGGAGATCGCCCGCCGGTTCGCCGAACTCGGCTACGACGCGATCTGCCCCAACTTGTACTGGCGGGAGGCGCCCGGGGCGGCGCCCGACGACGCGGCCGCTACCGCCCGAGCCGGGGGCGGGGTCCCCGACGAGCGCCTGATCGGCGATGTCAGCGGGAGCGCGGACTACTTGCGCTCACTGCCGACGAGCAACGGCAAGGTCGGCGTGATCGGCTATTGCTCGGGCGGACGTCAGTCGGTGCTGGCCGCTTGCAACGTCGAGGTGAACGCCGCGGTCGACTGCTACGGCGCGTTCGTCACGGGCACCCCGCCGGAGGGCTTCCCGCTCAAGGTGACCAACCTGGTGGACCAGCTGCCGAACCTGCGTGCGCCGCTGCTGGGCCTGTTCGGCAACGAGGACTCGTTCCCCAGCCCGGAGCAGGTCGACGAACTGGATGAGATCCTCACCCGAGAGGACAAGCCGCACGAGTTCCATCGCTACGACGATGCCGGGCATGCGTTCTTCACCGTGGACCGCCCGTCCTACCGCGTGGCCGCTGCCAACGACGGCTGGGAGCGAATCACCGCCTTCTACGACAAACACCTCGGAGGCTGAGCATGTGCACCTACGCGACGGTCACGACCACCCTGGAGGGCAGCGCAAAGGGTCCGGCCGGAAGCTGGTTTCACGTCACCGACGGCACGGTGTACTTCGATCATCCAGTTCACGCGATGGCTGACCACACGCTCAATATCGACTTCGCCGACCCGGCCCGTGGGCCGGGGGCCCGGGTGGCGGTGGAGCTCACCGCCGCCTCGGCACGGGAGCTGATGGGCGCCATTCAGGCCGCCCTCGACTCGGCGCCCACCGAGCTGACCGTCTGAGCACGACCCGCTCCCGCGCGGTCGCGCGCCCAATCGCATCCCGGCAGCCAGCTGGAGCGCTCAGTCCTTGGGCGGGAGCGAGCGGGCGTAGCCGATCCCCCGGCGCACCCACGGCTCGAGCTGGCGCCTTGTCTTCACCCCCTCGCCGTCGACCCGCAGCCACCCATGCATCGGGCGTCCCCGCATCACCAACGGACCGGCGTGCGGCCGCCGGCAGAGAGCGTCGGTCTCCTCGGGCGCGACTCGGAGCAGCAGACCCCCCTGGCCGCTGGCCGCCACCGACATGTTCCCGTTGATGAGGAAGGCCAGGCCGCCGAACATCTTCATCTCGGTGACTCCGTCCTCGTCAGCGAGCAGCTCGCGGAGGCGATTGGCCAGATCCTCGTCGTAGGCCATGGGACTTCGATTATCCGCCTCCGCCCGGCGGCGTCCGGCTAGACCACGAGGCGCTGGCCCGGGAAGATCAGGTTGGGATCCCCGGTGCCGATCAGCGCCGCGTTGCGCCGCCACAGCTCGTGAAGCTTGTTCTCGACGTCAGCCTGGCTGGCGCTGGGCGGGAGCAATCCCCGGGCGATGCTCCACAGCGAGTCGCCCGATCGGATGACCACGGTGCGTGAGCCCTTCGCGTCGGCTGGACCGGCGGCCGCAGACCCCCTCCTCGTGGGGCGCGACGGCGGCTTGGAGGGACTCTGTCGCGCCGGCCGGACCAGCGGCGCTCCGCGGTCAACCAGCGTGACCACGCGGATGCGCTGGCCGAGGCTGCCGATCACGACGGCCGAGTAAGCGGCATCGGGCCGCAGCCGCGTGCGGGTGGGGGCAAACAGCGGGGTCGTGTCGCCGGGTCGCGTCGCGGCCAGCGTGTGCGCGCCCGGGCGGAGGGTGAAATAGGGCGTGGCCTGACTGAAGCTGAGGCTCTTGACGGCCACGCTGGTGTCGAGGTTCAGCTGGGGGCTGCCCAGCTCCGGGGCGGCATGGATGACGCGGATCCGGCTCGTGCCCGGTCTACCACCCTGGGACCGGTAGATCCCCAGCGCGGGCCCCGATGGGTCGTCGAGGACCACGAGATCGTAGGCCCCGCCACCCAGGGTCGCGGTACCCGTGGCGAGCCGCTTGCCCCGTTGGCTCAGCGACCAGCGAAAGCTGCCCGTGCGGATGCCGCGCCACGGCGTGACCTGACCGAAGCGGACCGAGCCGATGGTCTGCTTCCCCGTCCCATCATTGACCGTGACCGTAGCCGAGCCGACCCCGGGAACGGCATGGACGAACCGGATGACCGTCCGGGCGAACGCCTGGGCTGGAACCACCAGCCACGCGCACGAACCAACTACCAAGGGTGTCAGACTCCGCCGCAACTTATTGTGACTCGGCACTTTCGCAGCCTCCCTGCTCACGAGATTGGTTCTCAGGTCCGATGCCAGTTACGCAGCCCAAGCGTAATTGGATCACTTCTGTAACTCATGAGCGCCGTAGCCTCCCGGAGACTCATCCATGCCGCGGCCGCGCTGCCGCCGGTCGACCGGGCGCTGCTCAATCTGTGGGTCAATCGGGGGCTCAGCGACTCTGAGCTGGCCCGGATGGCCGGCCTCCGGGCCGAGATCGTAGCCAAGCGCCGCACCGCCATCGTCGAGGCTCTGAGCGCTGAGCTCGGGCTGCCCCCCGCAGAAATAGAGGCGGCGTTGATCACGCTGGCCGCCTCCGGTGCCACCCAGGGCGCGGGCACTCTCAGCCCCGGCGCGCCACCAGCGGCTCCAGGCGGGCGATGACGTCGTAGTAGCGCGAGGGCATGAGCCTGACCAGCGCATCGAGGAAGTAAGCGTCAGGTCCAACCAGCACCCGGCTACGGCCCGCGCTGACTCCGGCGTGGATGATCTCGGCGGCCCGCTCGGGGGTGGTCCGGGCCATGGCCTCGAATTGCCGTGAAGCCTCGGCGTGACCCAGGCCGGGCTGGGTGGGATGAGCGTGGTAGCGGGCGTTGCGCAGCACGTTGGTCTTCACCCCGCCGGGATGGACGTTTACCGCGCTCACGCCGGTCCCCCGCAGCTCTGCTCGCAACGCGTCGGTGAAGCCGCGCACGGCGAACTTCGAGGCGCAGTAGGCGCTCTGGCCCGGGAAGCCGATCAAGCCGAACACGCTCGAGGTGTTGACGATCACGCCGGAGTCCTGGCGGCGGAGGATGGGCAGGAAGGCCCGCGTCCCGTTGACCACGCCGTCGAAGTTGACCTGGATGACCCATTCGTCGTCCTCGACCGCGGCGTCGGCCACATCCTGGGTGGTCGTCACCCCGGCGTTGTTGAAGACCATCCCGACGGGGCCGGGCGACCACTGCTCGACCTCGGCGGCAAAAGCCATCTGGGCGTGGCGGTCGCGGACGTCGAGGCGGCGGGTGAGCACCGGGCCCGGACCGAGCTCATCGGCGGTGGCGGCCAGGCCATCCTCGTCCTGATCGACGATCGCCACCGGGCAGCCCCGGGACGCGAGGAGCCGGGCGACGGCCCGCCCGATCCCCGAGGCCGCGCCGGAGATATAGGCGGTTCGGCCGTCGATGGGAATTCTGGTCTTGCTCATCGCGTCTCCTAACGGACTCTCAGATCAGGGCCGGCTCGGGACTGGGGAGCGGGAGCTCGACCAGGTAATCGTCGGCTTCGAACTCGGCCAGCCGGCGCTGGTAGGCGCGGACGCTACCCGGCCACAACGTCGAGTTGCGGCCGGTCTCGTCCACGTACCAGCTCAGGCAGCCGCCGGCCGTCCAGACGCTGCCCTCCGTCCGGGCGTCGACGTCGGCCACGTACCGGGCCTGGGCGTCCCGGGTCGGCTCCATCGCGGCCAGCCCACGCGCCTCACGATGCGTCGAGCAGCTGGCGCAGGTAGGCGATCTGGGCCTCGATCATCAGCAGAACTGAGTTGTGCCCGAGCCCCGTGTTGGGCCCCAGGAGCATGAACAGGTTGGGAAAGCCGGCCACGCCGATGCCCAGGTGAGCCTTCATGCTCCCCTGCCAGCTCTCGGCCAGGGTGTCTCCGCTTCGTCCGCGCACCCGGTGGCTTATCGGCGGATCGGTGACCTGGAACCCGGTCCCGAAGATGATCGTGTCCACCTCGTGCTCGCCACCGTCCGCGTCCACGATCGTGGTTCTCACGAACCTCACGGACACCGGCGGTGACCACGTCGACGTTCTCTGCGCCGAGAGCCGGATACCAGGTGTTCGAGCCCAGCACCCGCTTGCAGCCGAGGCGGTAGTCCGGGGTCAGCCTGGCCCGCAGCTCCGGGTCGGGCACCTGGCGGGCGATGTGGCGGCGGGCGCGGCGCTCGGCCAGGCGCATGACGGCGGGATGGCGAAAGCCGATATGGAAGGACTCGAGCAGTGAGAACACGCTGGCCCGGGCCCATCCGAGCAGCCGGGGATGGCGGGCGAACCGGGCCCGCCAGCGCTCGGGGATGCGCGGGTTCTCCCGGGGCAGGATCCACGGAGGCGTGCGCTGGAACACGTGCAGGTGGCCCACCTCGGGCTGGATCTCGGGCACGAACTGAATCGCCGAGGCCCCCGTGCCGACGACCGCGACCGGCGCCCGCGCAGATCGTGCGCGTGGTCCCAGCGGGCGGAGTGAAACACCCGTCCGCGTGAAGCGCTCGAGGCCGGGCAGGGCCGGGATGGCCGGGTCGGCCAGGGCGCCGGCGGCGGAGATGAGGATCTTCGGCGCTCATGGTGCCCTGCGCGGTCTCGATCTGCCACTGCTGGTCCGGCTCGGACCAGCTCGCCGCCTTGAGCTCGTGATTCAGAAGCAGAGTGAGGGCCGAGCTCATGCCGGCGGGCCACGTCGTGCATGTAGGCCCAGATCTCCGGCTGGCGGGCAAAGGCGCGGCTCCAGCGCGGGTTCTGCTCCGAGCTGTAGGAATAGAGCACGCTGGGGATGTCGCAGGCGCACCCGGGATAGCTGTTGTCGCGCCACGTCCCGCCGAGGTCGGCCGCACGCTCGAGGATCACGAAGTCCTCGCGGCCGTCCTCCTTCAGGGCGATGGCCATGCCGATCCCGGCCAGCCCGGCGCCGACGATGACGATCTCGAAATGCTCCTCGGCCTGGTCCATGTCCGACGCTTCCTTCCCTCGTTCTCACTGACAACCGGGTACGCCGCTGTACCGGTGCTGGTACGCTAGCATACCGCGGCCCGGTTTGACAACCTCGGCGCGGGACGGAAGCTCGGGTGCCGATCGGAAGGCGCCCGGCCGGTCAGAGCAGCGCGCCGGTCAGGATCGCCTTGACCGTCGAGCCGGCACTGGCCCGCAGCTCGCGCACGTCGCGCCCGCGCTGGAGCGAGATCACGATCAGCTCCCGCAGGCCGCCGGCGATGATGATCGCCGTGTCGATGGACAGCGGCCGGGCGCCCAGGTCCGGGCTGCACGGCGCGGCCCGAGTCGACCAGCGAGACCATCATCTCGGCGAAGCGCTCGAGCGTGGCCAGGCCCCGCTCGGCCCCGGCCTGACCGAGGCCGGGAAGCTCGCGGACGAAGCTGGCGTAGAGGGCGGGCCGCTCGGCTGACGTTGTCGATGTACGCGTCGACGGCGGCGTCGACCTGCTCGTCGAGCGGCTGCTCGGGATGAACCGCCGCCGCGATCTCGCGCATCATCGCGTCGTTGGTGGCATCGAACAGAGCCAGGAAGCAGGCGTCCCGATCATCGAAGTGCTCGTAGAAGTTGCGCCGCGACGTGCGGGCGATGCGGACCACGTCGGCCACCGTGGTGTCCCGGTAGCCCTTCTCGGTGATCGAGCTGGCCATCGCGGCGATCAGGCGCTCGCGATGACCGCGGGGCTCGGCGTCGGTGGCGTCGGCAGGATCCATTGCCCCAGGGATGTCGGGCTGAGTGCGGGGACCGGGCATCCCGATCACGGTAGCGGTGGGAGGACAGGCCGCGTGTGCTTCAGGCCGGATATCGGGCGCGGAGCGAGACCCGGGCACCGTGGTTGGGAATCGTGGTCACGTTGCGCTGGCGGGCACGCTCGGGGGCCGGGTCCGGGGCCACGAGGTCGGTGCGGCGCGCGATCGCGCTCAGCACGACGCGCTGCTCGGCCATGGCCAGCGAGGCGCCCAGGCAACGGCGGATGCCGCCACCGAAGGGCATCCAGGTATACGTCCCCGGCTTCGTGTCCAAGAACCGCTCGGGCCGGAAGGCGCAGCGGCTCTGGGTAGACGTCCTCGCGGTGATGCAGGGCGATGATGCTGACCGCCACGGGGGTGCCGGCGGGGACCACGTACTCGCCGAAGCGCCAGGGCCGCTTGACCATCCGCACGATCATCGGGATCACGGGCCGGTTGCGCATGCCCTCGTGGATCGTCGCCTCGACGTAGGCGTCGGCCTCCTCTCCCCCGCCCGCACCAGCTCACGCAGCCGGTCATAGGCGGCGGGGGTGCGCAGCAGGCGCTCGAAGATCCAGGCCAGCGAGTTCGCCGTCGTCTCATGGCCGGCCAGGACGAGGCGAGCAGCTCGTCGCGCAGCTCCTGGTCGGTGAGCGGCTGCCCGTCCTCGTCGCGGGCCTCGAGCAGCAGGGAGAGCACATCGCCGCGGCCCGTGTCGCGCCCCTCGGCCCGGCGCTCGGCGATCATCGCGTAGAGGCTGGCGGTCGACGATGGCCAGCATCTGGCGCATGATCCCGGCCGGCTCCCGGCGTGAGGCGTTCTGCAGCTCGACGAGCTGGAACAGGGGGCTGGTCGACGCGGCCGAGCAGGCGGCGGACCGTCGCGCCGCAGACGATCGGCCGTGGAGCCCGGCGCGGGGCGCCCCTCGATCCCGAAGACGCCGCTCATGATCACGTCCAGGGTCACGGCCTGCATGCGCGGGGCCAGGGCAAAGGGCTCGTTCAGCGGCCAGCGGTCGATCTCCCGCTCAGCCACGGTCGAGATCATCTCGACGTAGCGCTGGACCGCCTCACCGTGGAACGGGCGGCAGCAACAGCCGGCGCTGGCGCAGGTGCCGGTCCCCGACCGAGGTGAGGATCGAGTTCGGGCCGAGGATCGGCCGCAGCGGCGACTCGCCGGTCAGCGACGGAGCCTCTGCCGGTTTCGCCTTCATCAGCGAGCGGACGTGATCGGGGTGGCAGGTGACCACAAACGGGTCTCGTCTCGTAGATCAGCCGCAGCTGCCACACGTCCCCGTGACGCCGGTGGGCCCGCAGGTTGAAGGCCAAGGGCCGGGCGCGAAGCGGATCGCCTGGACCCAGCCCGGCAGTCCGTCCTCGGGCGGGAGCCGAACCGCGACGCCGCCATCGACGGGTCCGGCCGGCGACGCGGGAGCCTCGCCGGCGCTCTCAGTGCGCTTGACAATCTCAGCGGTGAGCGAACTCACGGTACGTGACTGTACCCGAGTCTGCGGCTACGCGTCAACCGCTCGAGTACGCGGCCGCCTCGCGCCGGACGAGCGTAATCAGGTTGCCCAGCTCGATGTTGGCGTCGACCAGGTGCAGGCCCCACGGCGGGCTGGGACTGGGCGTGCAGCACCGGAGCACCGTCTCGGCGCGTGATCTCCAGTACGTGGGCACCGCCCGTCCCCGAGCAATGCGCGGCGTAGGAGCCGGGAAACGAGCTCCACACCGTGGGCGGCCTGGGCTGCGTGAACCCGACAAGCTTGAGCCCCTCCCCAAGCAGCGTTCCCGGCGCGAAGGGCTGCGAGGGGTCGATCGGGTCAACCGTCCGCGCTCCGACCAGTGCGGCCGGATTGACACACAGCACCTCGTCGTCTTTGACCAAGGTGCGGCCGAACAGGCTGTCGGCCGGCGGCACGCGGTCGAAAGTGGAGAAGGCGATCACGCAATCGCAGCTGGGTGGCCGACCGGCAGGCGGCGACGTGCTGGAAGTCGCCGCCGACGCCCCGGCCCCGCGTGACCAGGACGTTGCCGCCGAGCAGGATCGCCGAGACCATCCGCCGGCGCAGGGCGGGCCGGCGGTCGATGACCTGGGCGATCAGCTCCCGGAGGATGAACGATCCCTGGGAGTGGCCGATGAGCACGAACCCACGACCGTGGTTGTAGCGGCGCAGGTAGGTGGCGAAGGCGTCACGGACGTCCGCCTGAGGGGCAGCCTCAGCCCGCGCGGCGTGAAATGGCCCGAACCGATCGCGCGGCCAATGTGAGCTGCCGGTACATGGGCGCGAACATCCGGCAGTACTGCGAATAGCGCGCCGCCTGGTAGAGGGCGATCGAGCGCTCCTCCGGGCCGACGCTGGCGGTTGGCGTAGACGGTCGTCTGGTCACTGACCGTCGGATAGACGTAGAAGCAGTCGATCTTCGGGTGCTCGACCGACGCGCGGATCGGGCTGACGCCGACCGGCTTCAGCGGCGAGGAATAGTACGGTCGTCGAGAGCCCGGGGCGCGCACGGGTCGGGCTGCACTCCCGGGCGGCACAGCCAGACGGTCCTCGGCCCCCGCCGTGCCGGCCAGGGCGAGCGCGGTCCCCAGCGCCGCGCAGGACACCGACGAGTCGGAGCCGCCGGGGGGTCAGCGGCATATGGCTCAGCCCGCCAGCGCCGGCCGGCGCCGGGCCCAGGGCGCGGCCTGCTCGATCTGGCCGGCCAGCGAGTAGAGCACATCCTCGGCCCCGATCCGGCCCACCAGCTGCACGCTGAGCGGGCAGCCCGTCGACGCTCGAGGCCGGCCGGGATCGTGATCGCCGGCTGGCCGGTGCAGTTGAACTGCGCGGTGAACGGCGTGAAGCGACCGGCGATGTTGATCGCCACCGGGGCGGAGCGCCCGAACCCGCCCTCGGCCGGCGATCGCCGTCCTCGCCGTGCCCGGGGTGAGGAGCACGTCCAACTCCTCCCACAGGCTTCATGATGCGCGCGCTCGTCGCCGGCGCGGCGCTCGAGCAAGCCGCCGCCGGCGGCGGGGCGGCACCAGGTAGCGCCCGCCGGCCGCCATCTGCCGGGTGGAAGCTTCTCGAGCCGGCTCGGATCGGGCACCTGCGCGGCTTCCTCGTAGATGCCGCGCAGCCACATCTGCAGGAACTCGAACTGGATCCAGCCCGTAGTCGGGATCGCGGTCCTCGACGTCATGGCCGAGATCCCTCGAGGAGCCGCGGCGGTCCGGTCCCAGGCGCCGCGCTGGTCGGCGAGCTCACCGGAGCGATGATCGCCGGGCGGCGGCTGCTCGGAGACGGCGATCCGCAGGCGGCTCGGGGCGGCCGCCGCCGCCGCCACGTAGCTGCCGTGAACGGGGGCGCCGCGTCGGGCTCGTCCGGGCAGACGCCGTGCATGACGTCGAGCAGCAGCGCGCTGTCGCTGCACCGTCCGGGCCAGGGCGCCGAACACCGACAGCCCGAGCCAGCCGGCGTCGGCCGGGGCCGAGGAGACCCGGCCGCGCGAGCTCGGCTTCATGCCCGACCAGACCGTCAGCAGGCGGCCGGGATGCGGATCGAGCCCGCCGCCGTCCGAGGCGGTGGCGGCGGCCACCAGCCCAGCGGCGACGGCCGCGCGCCGAGCCACCCGAGGAGCCTCCCGGGGTGCGCTCGGTGTGCCACGGATTGCGGGTCACGCCGTTGGCCTCAGTGACCGTCCAGGGGAAGATCATCAGCTCGGGGACGTGGTGATCCCGACCGGGATCGCCCCGGCCGCGCGCAGACCGGCGAACGCCTCCGCGTCGGCCGTGGCCGGCGCTCCATAGCGTCCGCGAGCCGCGGGTGGCCACCTCGCCGGCGAAGGCAATGTCGTCCTTGACCGCGATCGGCACGCCGGCCAGCGGACCGTCGAGGTCCGGCGCGCTGCTCGGCCTCCTCGAGCGCCGCCTCGGCCAGCACCACGCGGAAGGCGTTCAGCTGCGGGTTGAGCGCCTCGATCCGCGCGCAGGTAGAGCTCGACCAGTTCGCGGGGGCTGACTTCTTGCCGCTGCGAACCTGGGCGGCCAGCGCCGCCGGGCCCGGCGAAGGCGAGATCGGTGTCGGCGGTGGCTGGTCATCACGGTGATTGTCCCAGGCCGAGGACGAGCTCCCGGATCGCGCGCAGGGTACCGGTAGCCGATGCCGCCGTGCCGACCCTCGAACAGCTCGAGCGTGTGGGCGACCCCGAGCTGCGTCGAGCTGCTCCGGCGAACGCCTGCGCGCCCAGGTCGAGGAACCACTCGTCCGCGCGGCCGGCGTCGAGGTAGATCGCGCCGCATGCTGCGCAGCGCATCGGCGTGGCCCGGGGCCATGCGCACCGGGTCGAGGGCGAGCCACTGCCCCCACACGTCGTCGACCAGCCGTCCGGTCTCGAGCTTCGAACGGCAGCAGCGCCTCCCCGGGGCGGTCCGGGTCGGGCGAGTAGGCGCACGCGTAGCCGTAGACCTCGAGCGGCCTGCCGAAGCGGCCGAAGTCGAAGCCGGGGCTCTCGGCCAGACGCTCGTGGAACACCTCGAACGAGCCGTCGAACTCATCGCGCAGCTGGCGGGCGACGCTGGGAAACGTCGGGCAGGTAGCAGCATTCGAACAGGGCGTCGCCGGCGTGCGAGGCCAGCGCGCCGAACACGTCGGGCCGGAGCATGGCACCACCATCGCCCCGTACCCGCCGGAGGACTTGCCGGTCAGGCCGCGGTGCTCGCGGTCGGCGCGGGTCGGGTAGCGCGCGTCGATGAACGGCACCACCTCGTCGCACAGATAGTCCTGGTAGCGACCCGTGCTCGCTCGAGTTCAAGAACTGCGAGCCGCCGCGCGAGGTCCAGGCGTCGACCAGCACGATCACGGCCGGCGGGCACTCGCCCGGCGGCGAACATCTCGTCCAGTCGCTCGATGAACGTCGGCTCGAAGGCCGAGCGGCCGAGCCACGCGTCGAGCTGCCCGGTGAAGCCCTGCAGCACGTAGACCGAGGGCAGGCCGCCATCCTGGCTCGGCCTCCACGCCCGGGCGGCCGGTAGACGTACAGCGGCCGACGCGCGGGGTCGCCGAGCGGGTTTCCGTCCAGCAGCTCCGATTGCACCACCAGCGGTCCAGCGAGCCGCGCCAGGGGCCGCTCCCACGGCGGGCCCGGGGACCCCTCCACCTCGCGCAGAGCTCATGCCCGCGAAGCTAGCGGACGACGCCTTTGTGAGCCCGCGTCACGCGGAGCTATAGTCGGGCCCCGCCCGCCGCTCAGAAGGAGCCAGACATCGCGATGACGGATCCAGTTCAGACCCCCAGCAGCAACGGCGCCGGCGCTGACCTGGACGCGGTCGAGACCACCGAGTGGCTGGAGGCGCTCGACGCGGTCGTCGACCACGACGGCCCCGATCGGGCCCGGGAGCTCCTCACCCGGGTCGTCGAGCGCGCCCAGCACGCCGGCACGGGCACGATCGCCAGCCTCAACACCGCCTACATCAACACGATCCCGGCCGAGCGCGAGCCGCGAGTTCCCCGGGCGACCCGGCGGGCATGGAGCGCCGGCTGCGCTCGATCGTGCGCTGGAACGCGATCGCGATGGTCGTGCGCGCCAACCGGATCTCCTCCGAGCTCGGCGGTCACATCGCCACCTTCCAGTCGCTGGCCACGCTGATGGAGGTGGGCTACAACCACTTCTGGCACGCCGCCGACCGAGGAGAAGCCCGGGTGATCTCGTCTACTTCCAGGGCCACTCCTCGCCGGGCAACTACGCGCGGGCCTTCCTGGAGGGCCGGCTGACGCGCCGAGCAGCTCGACGGCTTCCGCCAGGAGGTCTCGAGCCCGGGCGGCCTCTCCTCCTATCCCCACCCGTGGCTGATGCCCGACTTCTGGCAGTTCCCGAGCGTGTCGCTCGGGCTGGGCGCGATCAACTCGATCTACCAGGCTCGGTTCATGAAGTACCTGAGCGCCCGGGGCATCGCCGACACGAGCCGGCCGCAAGGTCTGGGCGTTCCTGGGCGACGGGGAGATGGACGAGCCCGAATCGATGGGCTCGATCGGGCTGGCCGGCCGCGAGCGCCTGGACAACCTGATCTGGATCGTCAACTGCAACCTGCAGCGCCTCGACGGACCGGTGCGCGGGAACGGCAAGATCATCCAGGAGCTCGAGTCCGACTTCCGCGGCGCGGGCTGGAACGTGATCAAGGTCGTCTGGGGCAGCCGCTGGGACCCGCTGCTCGCCGCCGACACCGACGGCGCGCTGGTCAAGGTGATGGAGGACTGCGTCGACGGCGACTACCAGACCTTCAAGTCGCGCGACGGCGCCTACGTGCGCGAGAACTTCTTCGGCCGCGACCCCCGCCTGCTCGAGCGGGTCGGCGCACATGACCGACGAGGAGATCTGGCTGCTCAACCGCGGCGGTCACGACCAGCAGAAGGTGTACGCCGCCTACGACGCCGCGGTCAGGCACACGGCCAGCCGACGGTGATCCTGGCCAAGACGATCAAGGGCTACGGCATGGGCGTCTCCGGCGAGGGCCAGATGATCACCCACCAGGCCAAGAAGATGACCGAGGCCGCGCTGATGGCCTTCCGCGACCGCTTCGAGCTGCCGCTGACCGACGAGCAGGTGCGCGAGGCCGAGTACTACAAGCCGCCGGAGGACTCGCCGGAGATGGTCTACCTGCGCGATTGCCGGGCCAAGCTGGGCGGCGTGATGCCGGTCCGCCGCCGCCGGGCCGACCCGCTCGCCGGTGCCGCCGCTCGAGACCTTCAAGGGCCAGCTCGAGGGCACCGGGGAGCGCGAGATCTCGACCACGATGGCCTTCGTGCGGGTGCTGGCCGCGCTGCTGCGCGACAAGGGGATCGGCCGCCACATCGTGCCCGATCGTCCCCGACGAGTCGCGCACGTTCGGCATGGAGGGGCTGTTCCGCCAGGTCGGCATCTACTCACCGGTGGGCCAGCTCTACCAGCCCCAGGACTCCGAGCAGCTGATGTTCTACAAGGAGGACGAGCACGGCCAGATCCTCGAGGAGGGCATCACCGAGGCGGGCTCGATCTCCTCGTTCATCGCCGCCGGAACCTCCTACAGCGCCCACGCCGTGCAGATGGTCCCGTTCTACATCTACTACTCGATGTTCGGCTATCAGCGGGTGGGCGACCTGGTCTGGGCGGCCGGGGACAGCCGCACGCGCGGCTTCATGCTCGGCGGCACCGCCGGCCGCACGACGCTCAACGGCGAGGGGCTCCAGCACGAGGACGGCCACAGCCACGTGCTGTTCTCGGTCGTCCCCAACTGCCGCGCCTACGACCCCGCCTTCGCCTACGAGGTGGCGGTGATCGTCCAGGAGGGCCTGCGCCGGATGGTGCAGGAGCAGGAGGACTGTCTTCTACTACCTGACCCTGATGAACGAGAACTACGTCCACCCGGCGATGCCCGACGAGGGGCGCCGCGCAGCGGAGGGGATCCTGCGCGGGCATGTACCTGCTCTCGCCGGCGCCGACGCGCTCGCGCAAGCCCCGGGTCCAGCTGCTCGGCTCGGGCACGATCCTCGATGAGGTCCTGGCCGCCGGCGAGCTGCTGGCCGCCGACTTCGACGTCCACGCGACGTCTGGAGCGTCACCTCGTTCACCGAGCTGCGCCGCGACGGCCTCGAGGTCGAGCGCTGGAACATGCTCCACCCCACCGCCGAACCCCGCCGGGCCTACGTCACCCGGCGCTCGAGGCACGCCGCGGACCGGTGGTGGCCTCGACCGACTACATCCGCGCGTTCCCCGACCAGATCCGCCAGTGGGTGGTCGGGCCGGGACCGGTCCTACCGGGTCCTGGGCACCGACGGCTACGGGCGCAGTGACTCGCGCCGGCGGCTGCGGCGCTTCTTCGAGGTCGACCGCCACTACGTCGCGCTGGCCGCGCTCAAGGAGCTGGCCGACGCGCGGCGAGATCGAGCCGCATCGGTCGTCGCCGAGGCGATCGAGCGCTATCACATCAACCCAGAGGCGCCGATGCCGACCACCGTATGAGCGCCACTTCCAAACCAGGTCGAGGTCCCCGACATCGGCGACTTCGACGACGTGCCGGTGATCGAGATCCTGGTCGGCGTCGGCGACACCGTCGCCCCCGAGGACCCGCTGGTCACGCTCGAGTCCGACAAGGCGACGATGGACGTGCCCGCGCCGTTGGCGGGCGTGGTCCGGGAGATGAGGTCGAGATCGGCGACCGGGTCTCGCAGGGCTCGGTGCTGATGAGCCTCGAGGCCGCGGGCAACGGGTCGGCGCCGGCCGAGGCGTCCGCTGAGGGCGGGGCGCCAGCGGAGGACGCGGCGCCCGCGGAGGACGGGGCGGCCGCCGCCGTCGAGGCGCCGGAGCCGAAGCCGAAGACGGACGAAACGCCGGCCGAGCTCGCCGAGCCCGAGGCCGAGTCGCCGGAACCCGCGCCGGCGGAGACGGCGGAGGACGAACCGCCCGCCGAGGGCAACGGCTCGGCCATCTACGCCAGCCCGTCGGTGCGGCGCCTGGCCCGCGAGCTCGATGTCGAGCTGAGCGGGGTGAGGGGCAGCGGACGCAAGGGCCGGATCACCAAGGAGGACGTCCAGAGCCAGGCCGACGGCGGCGGCGCCCCGGCCGGGGAGCGGCGGGGCGACGGTGCGGTTCGGGGCCTCGACCTCGCCCCGTGGCCGAAGCGTCGACTTCGCCAAGTTTGGCGAGATCGAGCGGGTCACGCGCTCGCGCATCCAGCGCATCTCCGGCGCCGAACCTGGCCCGCAACTGGGTGATGATCCCCCACGTCACCCACAACGACGAGGCCGACATCACCGAGCTCGAGGCCTGGCGCAAGCAGCTGAACGCCGAGCAGTTCCGGCGAGGACGACGTCAAGGTGACGATGGTCTCCTTCCTGGTCGTGGCCAGTGTGGTCGCCCTGAAGGAGTTCGCGAGCTTCAACGCCTCGCTGGACGGCGAGGATCTCATCCTCAAGCGCTACTACAACATCGGCTTCGCCGCCGACACGCCGGGTGGCCTAGTCGTGCCCGTGATCAAGAATGCCGACGGCAAGGGCCTGCTCGAGATCGCCCGCGAGCTGACCGAGCTCTCCGGCAGGGCTCGCGCCGGCAAGCTCGCCCCCGGGGACATGAGCGGCTCCAGCTTCACCATCTCCTCGCTCGGCGGCATCGGCGGCACCAGCTTCACGCCGATCATCAACGCGCCCGAAGTGGCCATCCTCGGCGTCACCCGCTCAGCCCTGAAGCCGGTCTGGGACGAGGCATCGGGTTCCTTCCGGCCCCGGTTGATGCTGCCGCTGTCGCTGTCCTACGACCACCGCGTCATCGACGGGGCGCTGGCCGCCCGGTTCACCGCCCACCTGGCGACAGTGCTGTCGGATCTGCGCCGGGCGCTGCTGTGAGCGAGGTGCGCGTCCCCGACATCGGGGACTTCACCGACGTCCCGGTGATCGAGATCCACGTCGCTCCGGGCGATGAGGTCTCGGCCGAGGATCCACTCGTCACGCTCGAGTCCGACAAGGCGACGATGGATGTCCCGGCGCCGTCGGCGGGCAAGGTGGCCCAGCTGCGAGTATCGATCGGAGACCGGGTGTCCGAGGGCAGCGTCCTGCTGGTCATAGAGCCGAACGGCTCCGGCTCCTCAGCCGGATCCGAGGAGGCTGGATCCGAACGCGCGGGATCCGAGGAGGAGACAAAGGTCACCCGGGAGCCACCGCCGCCCGCGACGTCTGACTCGGGAGCCGATGGTCGCGAAGCGCAGGTCGTGGTCCTCGGCTCGGGGCCGGGCGGCTACACCGCCGCCTTCCGGGCCGCCGACCTTGGCCTCCGCACGGTGCTGGTGGAGCGCTATGAGCGCCTGGGTGGCGTGTGCCTGAACGTCGGCTGCATTCCCTCCAAGGCGCTCCTCCACGCGGCCCGCGTAGTCGCGGAGACCGAGGAGATGGCGGCCCACGGGATCTCGTTCGGGAGCCCGCGTGTCGACGTCGGGAAGCTGATGACCTGGAAGGACGGGGTCGTGGAGCAGCTGACCGGCGGGCTGGCCGTGCTGGCCAAGCAGCGCAAGGTCGAGGTCGTGCGCGGCACGGGGCGGTTCAGCGGACCGCATTCGCTGAGCGTCGGGGAGCGGGAGATCGGCTTTGAGAACGCGATCATCGCCGCCGGTTCGCAGGCGGCCACGGTGCCCGGCCTGCCCGCGGATGAGCGGATCATCGACTCCACCGGAGCGCTGTCCCCCGCGTCGGTTCCGGGCCGGCTGCTGGTCATCGGTGGCGGAATCATCGGGTTGGAGATGGCCTGCGTGTACGACGCCCTCGGCGCCAAGGTGACCGTGGTGGAGATGCTCGACCAGCTCATGACCGGATGCGACCCAGATCTCGTACGGCCGCTGGCCAAGCGGATCGGCTCGCGCTACCAGGACATCTTCCTATCCACGCGCGTGACCGGGGCCAAGTCCCAGAAGAACGGGCTGAAGGTGGACATCGAGGGGGTCGGCTCGCGGCTGTTCGACCAGATCCTGGTCGCCGCCGGGCGGGTTCCCAACGGCGATCGGGTCGGCGCCGAGGCGGCCGGGGTGAAGGTCGACGAGCGCGGGTTCATCGCCGTCGATGACCAGATGCGCACCGGCGTTCCACACATCTTCGCCATCGGAGATGTCATCGGCGGCCCGATGCTGGCCCACAAGGCGACGCATGAGGGCAAGGTGGCGGTCGAGGTGATCGCCGGGCAGGACGCGGCCTTCGACCCCCGTTCGATCCCCTCGGTGGCCTACACCGATCCGGAAGTGGCCTGGACCGGGTTGACCGAGACCGCCGCCCGCGCGGACGGAGTCGAGTTCGAGAAGGCCGTGTTTCCCTGGGCGGCGTCCGGGCGGGCGCTGGCCCTGGGACGCTCCGAGGGCTTCACCAAGCTGCTGGTGGCGCCGGATTCGCGACGAATACTGGGCTGCGGGATCGTCGGCGTGGGCGCCGGCGATCTGATCGCCGAGGTCGTCCATGCCCTGGAGATGGGCGCCGACGCCGAGGACCTGGCCCTGACGATCCACCCCCACCCCACGCTGTCGGAGACGGTGGGCTTCTCGGCGGAGATGGCCGACGGATCGATCACCGACCTGATGCCGCCGCGCCGGACAGCAAGGCGCTGAGATCGGCAATCAGCTCGTCGGGCTCATCGCGCAGCTGTAGCCAGGTCACCCTGATCGTGCGATGCCCGGCCCGGGCGTGGGCCCGGTCGCGCTTGCGATCGCGCTCGAATGCGTGGCGGGAGCGGTGGCTCGCGTAGCCGTCGAGCTCGACGAGGTGATCTGCCTTTATCGCTATATGCGCGATGAACATCGACCACCCGATCCAGGCTGCCACCGTGGGACCCCGCGGCTGTGAATTAACTGCGACGGCGGCGCAACAAAACCGCGGCAGCGACCGCTCCGGCGGCCACGGCGATCCCTCGGCGTCCCCGCGACGCGGCCGCGGGGACCGAGGTGAAGTCGCTGAACCGGGGCGCCGGCAGCGCGAACTCCTCGGCGGCCAGGACGTCATGGGGCTCGACGATCCCGGTCGGGTCGCCGGGCAGCGCGACGGGGCCGTGGTGGTGCAGCACCGGGTCGCAGTCGCCGAGCGCGAACTCCTCGGCGGCCAGCACATCGTGGGCGGGCTCCTGATGGAGCCTGGGATCTGAGGCGCCGAGCGCGAACTCCTCGGCCGCGAGGACATCGTGCGCTGGTTCCTCAGCCGGCTTGCGGGGCTGTTCGGCCACACGGCGATGTTCCCAGATCGGCCCGCCCCCTGCATGGCCGCCGCTCCGCTACACGCGGCGACCCTGATAATCTTAGTCGTCTCGACTGAGATCCTCCACCGCCTGGGTGGTATCCTTTGCTTATCTGTTGTAAGCAACTAGCGAAAGTGAACACTTGATGAGCCGCCTTCTACTGGTCCCGCTGGACGACGTCGTCGTCTTCCCGGGCATGTCGCTTACGCTGGCGATCGAAGCCGGCGATGAGGAGCGGGTGCTGCTGGTCCCCCGCCACGAGTCCGACTTTGCCGCTGTGGGCACGGTCGCCGAGATCAGCGATCGCGTCCGCCTGCCCGGTGGTGCCCGCGCCGTGTCCCTCGAAGGCCTGCATCGCGGGGTCGCCGGGGCCGCCCAGACGCTGCCCGACGGTCGCCTGTTCGTCGAGGTCGAGGAGCGTCCCGACCCAGTGCCCGTCGATGGCAAGACCCGCAACCTCGAGCGTGAGTACCGCGCGGTGGTCGAGGAGATCCTCGAGCTGCGCGGTGACGAGGGCCGCGTGTCGGCCTTCTTGCGCTCGATCACCGAGCCCGGGACGCTGGCCGACACGAGCGGCTACAGCCCCGACCTCAACTACGAGCAGAAGGTCCACCTGCTGCAGACTCTCGATGTAACAGAGCGGCTGGAGACCGCGCTCGGCTACCAGCGCGAGCGGCTGGCCGAGCTCCAGGTCCGCAAGCGCATCCGCGAGGACGTGGAGTCCGGGGCCGAGAGGCAGCAGCGCGACTACTTCCTGCGCAAGCAGATGGACTCGATCCGCAAGGAGCTGAACGAGGACGACGCCTCGATCGTCGAGGAGTACCGGACCAAGATCGACGAGGCGGGCATGCCCGAGCACGCCAAGGAGCAGGCCGAGAAGGAGCTCGGTCGCCTGGAGCGCATGGGTGAGCAGTCGGCCGAGTCGAGCGTCATCCGGACCTACCTGGACTGGATCATCGCCGTGCCGTGGAACGCCCTCTCGGAGGAGAAGCTCGACCCCGAGCACGCCCGGTTCATCCTCGACGAGGACCACGCGGGCCTCGAGGACGTCAAGGACCGGATCGTCGAGTACATCGCGGTCCGCAAGCTGCGGGTGGATCGGGGCCTGACCGAGGCCAAGCCGGAGGACGCGCCCGTCGATGGTGGCGGGGCGACCCCCCGTCGAGCCCATCGTAAGGACGGTGGAGCCATCTTGACGTTGATCGGACCGCCCGGGACCGGCAAGACGTCGATCGGCGAGTCGATCGCCCGGGCCACCGGACGCAAGTTCGTCCGGATGTCACTGGGTGGCGTCCGCGACGAGGCGGAGATCCGCGGGCACCGGCGCACCTACATCGGCGCCCTCCCGGGTCGCCTGGTCCGCGCGCTCAGGGACGCCGGGACGATGAACCCGGTGATCATGCTCGACGAGGTTGACAAGGTCGGCGCCGACTGGCGCGGCGATCCCAGCGCGGCCCTGCTCGAGGTGCTCGACCCGGCTCAGAATCACTCGTTCCGCGATCACTACCTGGACCTCGAGCTCGACCTGAGCGGGGTCATGTTCATCGCCACGGCCAACGTGGCCGACACGATCCCCGGCCCGCTGCTCGACCGCATGGAGGTGATCCGCTTCGATGGCTACACCACCTCGGAGAAGGTGGCCATCGCCCGGGGTTACCTGTGGCCGCGCCAGCTGGAGCGAAACGGCCTGCGCGCCGAGGAGGTGGAGATCTCCGACGAGCTCCTGCAGACCGTGACCACCGAGTACACGCGCGAGGCCGGCGTCCGCCAGCTCGAGCGTGACCTGGGCACGCTGCTGCGCAAGACGGCGACCAAGATCGCCTCGGGTCAGGCCACCGGCCCGGTCCGGGTCGATCTCGACGCGGTCCGCGAGGCCCTCGGCCGTCAGCGCCACTTCCAGGAGTCGGCCATCCGCACCGCGGTGCCGGGCGTGGCCACGGGCCTGGCGGTGACCGGCGCCGGCGGTGACGTGCTGTTCGTCGAGGCCACGGCGATGCCCGGGAAGCCTGGGCTGACCCTCACCGGCCAGCTGGGTGACGTGATGAAGGAGTCGGCTCAGATCGCCCTCTCCTACGTGCGCGGCCACGCGGCTGAGCTCGGGGTCGAGAGCGGGCACTTCGACGAGCGCTCGTTCCACGTCCACGTCCCGGCCGGAGCCATCCCCAAGGACGGCCCGAGCGCCGGGGTGACCATGGTCACCGCGCTGACCTCGCTGCTCAGCGGCCGCCCGGTCAGGCACACGGTGGGGATGACCGGAGAGGTCACCCTCCAGGGCCGGGTGCTGCCGATCGGCGGCGTCAAGCAGAAGGTGCTGGCCGCCCATGCCGCCGGTCTCACCGACCTGGTGCTGCCCGAGCGCAACCGCGGTGACCTCGACGACGTGCCCGAAGAGGTCCGGGAGGCGATGAGCTTCCACTTCGCGATGACCATCGACGAGGTGCTGGCCGTCGCCCTGGAGCCCGCCGCGCTGCACGCCGCCGCCTGATCGCCAACTCATTCATTGCCCCGCCGCCCGTTTGTCAGCGGGTGGCGGGGTATGTTGAGTCCATGAGCACGATCACCGCCTCCGAAGAGCAAAGCGCAGTCGAGCAGGTCCCCAAGCAGCTGTACATCGCCGGGCAGTGGCGCGACGGCGCCAAGGGCACCATCTCCGTCGAGGATCCCTCCACCGAGGAGTCGCTGTGCGAAGTGGCCGATGCCTCGGTCGAGGACGCTGCGGCCGCGCTCGACGCCGCTGTCGACGCGGGGCCAGAGTTTGCCGCCATGGCGCCCCGGGAGCGGGGGGAGATCCTCCGCCGCGCGTTTGAGACGATCACCAGCCGCGTCGACGAGCTGGCCCTGATCATGACCCTGGAGATGGGCAAGACCGTGGCCGAGTCCAAGGCCGAGATCTCTTATGCGGCGGAATTCTTCCGCTGGTTCTCGGAGGAGGCGGTGCGGATCGACGGGCGCTACCAGGTGGCGGCCAACGGCCAGGGCCGGGTGCTGACCATGAAGCAGCCGGTCGGTCCCTGCCTGATGATCACACCCTGGAACTTCCCCTTGGCCATGGGGACGCGGAAGATCGGTCCGGCCGATCGCCGCCGGCTGCACGATGGTGGTCAAGCCGGCCCAGCAGACGCCGCTGTCGATGCTCGCGCTGGCCAAGATCCTCGAGGAGGCCGGGCTGCCCGGTGGGGTGCTCAACCTGATCACCGCATCTTCCTCGAGCGAGACGACCGGGCCGCTGATCGCCGACCAGCGGCTGCGCAAGCTGTCCTTCACCGGCTCGACCGAAGTCGGGCGCAAGCTGATGGGCCAGGCCTCGGACACGTTGCTCCGGCTCTCGATGGAGCTGGGCGGAAACGCACCCTTCCTCGTGTTCGAGGATGCCGACATCGACGTCGCCGTCCAGGGCGCGATGGTGGCCAAGATGCGCAACATCGGCGAGGCCTGCACGTCGGCCAACCGCTTCCACGTGGCCGATGCGGTGGCTGACCAGTTCGCCACCAAGCTGGCCGAGAAGATGGGAGCCATGAAGCTCGGACGCGGGGTCGAGGATGATGTAGAAGTAGGCCCGCTGATCGACTCAGACCAGCGCGACAAGGTCTCCGACCTGGTCCAGGACGCCATCGGGCGCGGCGCCACCGCGGTGGTCGGCGGCCAGGCCCGGGACGGGACCGGCTACTTCTACAACCCGACCGTCCTGACCGACATCCCCGAGGACGCCAAGCTGCTCAGCGAGGAGATCTTCGGGCCCGTGGCCCCGATCAAGGGCTTCGGAGACGAGGACGAGGCGGTGGCCGCGGCCAACAACACCGAGTACGGCCTGGTCGCCTACGTGTTCACGAGCGACCTCAAGCGCGCCCTGCGCGTCTGCGAGGGCCTCGAGACCGGGATGATCGGCCTCAACCAGGGCATGGTCTCCAACGCCTCAGCACCCTTCGGCGGCATCAAGCAGTCCGGGTTCGGCCGCGAGGGCGGCTACGAGGGCATCGAGGAGTACCTGGAGACGAAGTACGTGGCCATCAACCTCTAAGCGACTTTCCGCTGCACAGGGGCATGAACTGCCGCCGTGCGAGAGTCGTCCAGCGGGCTTGACTTCTGGTTCGGCGGGGTCCAAGCTTGCCGCCACTCGCCCTCCTCCTGGGCGCCTATGAGCGAGGAGGCTCAGATGTCAAGACGGTTGATGTCCGCTGTGGGGGTGGTCGCGGTCATGGCTGCGGGTGCTCCAGCGGCGGCGCAGGCGGCGGCGCGCTCACAACCGCAGACGATCACCGCGACCGGTACCGGCCAGGCACGTGTGACGCCGGCCAACCGTCACAACAACGCATCCATCGTGGCCGCCGTCGACCGCGCCCACGTGGCGGCGATCAGCGGCGCCCTCAGCCAGGCCCGCGAATACGGAACCGACTACGCCCAGGCCGAGGGCCTCACGCTCGGCGGGGTGCTATCCGTCTCCGACGCCCAGCAGAACGACGCCTACTACGGAACCGGTCCCGGAACCTTCTATGGCCCGTTCGGCCCGAACCAGTACTGCGGGACGATCGAGCAGGTCATCGGGCGGCCGCGCAGGGGACACCGGGTCAAGCTCAAGAAGGTGCACCGCTGCTTCGTGCCCTCCTTTGCCTACACCACGCTGACCGTGACCTACTCGGCGAGCTGACCGCCGGTCCGGCCGGGGCGGCACGCGCCCGCCGGGCCCCCGCGGTGGGGCGCACCGCTTCGGTTTCCCAGCCGCCTAATCCGGGGTAGCCCATGCGGAAGAGAGCTAACGCGGAGGAGGTAGCTCACATGTAGGCGAGCCCATCCGCTCGTTGGGACAGGTTCCCGATCACGGCCGGGGAGCATCCCACCGCCCAGCCAACCCTGGCTCTGGGCTAGCCATTTCTTCGATTCAAGGGGAAGTTGATGCATATACGTAAGGCAGTAATGCTGCTGGGCGCCATGTGCGCGCTGCTGCTGGCGGCGCCGATGGCCGCCAGTGCGGCCAGTACGCCCACCACCACCGGGACCTCACTGAAGAACGTGCCGGTATCTGGAACCGACCACAACGGCAAGGCGTTCAAGGGCCACTTCACCGTGACCCAGTTCGTCACCCGTGGCGGCAAGACCTACGCGCTCGGGAATCTGACCGGAGATGTGGGTTCGAAGAGCATCAAGAAGCAGCAGGTGGAGCTCCCCACCTCCCTGCCGGCGTCGACGAGCACCGGGACATCGAGCTCCCATGCCGCGGCGACCTGCCCCATCCTGCATCTGGTCCTGGGGCCGCTGACCCTGCACCTGCTCGGCCTCAATGTTCACCTCAACCAGGTGATCCTGAACATCACGGCCACCTCGGGGTCGGGCAACCTGCTGGGCGACCTGCTCTGCGGGGTGTCCAACCTGCTCAACGCGAGCACGCCCGTGTCAAACACGCTGACCGGACTGTTGAACATCGTCCAGCAGCTGCTGAACACGCCGGCGTTGCTCACCCTCTGACGGGTTGACGGACTGACGGTCGGGGTGGGGTCGGTTAGGCCCCACCCGCGGCCGGCAGGCGGGATCCGGCCGACCGGGGGTCGGCGAGGCACCGGGCTGGCATCCTCCAGAGATCCTGGAGATCGCCACCATCGGGGTCTACTGTTTCACCGCCGACTCGTTTCTGAGCACCCTGGGCGAGGCCGACGTCCGGCTGCTCGTCGACGTGCGCCAGCGCCGTGGAGTACGCGGACCCCACTTCACCTGGGCCAACTCGGTGCGGCTGCAGCGCCTGTTGGCCGAGGCCGGGATCGGCTACAGCCACCACAAGGAGCTCGCCCCCACGACCGAGCTGCGCCGGCTCCAATACCGCGAGGACGATCGCGTTGGGGTGGGCAAGCGCTCGCGGGAGCGGCTCGCCCCGGCCTATGCCGAGGGCTACATCGATCAGATCCTCGATCGGGCACCGCTCGAGCCGTTGCTCGATGAGCTGCCCTGCTCGGGCCGGGCTGCACTGTTCTGCGTCGAGTGCGCCGCGGCGGCCTGCCACCGGTCACTGATCGCCGAGCGGCTGGCCGATCGCCACGGAGCCTCGATCGTCCATCTCGGGCCTCCCGAGCCCCGGTCAGAGCCGGACATTCGACAGGCGTGAGCGCGGTGCGCTCCCGGTACCCTCCGGAAGGCACATGGCGTACGCTCAAGAACGTACGGGGGTCCGCGGGCCGATAAACCAGCACGCCGCCGCGCTGGCACAGGAGTGGCGCCGGCTCACGCGCGCGGCCACCTTCGTCGCGCTGCTGACCGCGCCGGCCTTTTTCCTCATCCTCTACGACTCGAACCACCTGAGCCTGCTCGGGGCGCTCATCATCACCGTGGTCGCGGTGATCATGTTCCGCGGGCTGGTCGAGGTGGTGACGCGCAAGGTCATCCCCTCCCCCAGCCTCTACGGCGTCGACAATGCCCTCAAGGAAGAGGACATCGTCGCCCGCCGGCGCTACTGGTACTGGCGGGGCAAGTTCCGCCGGCTGCCGGTCTACGTCGTCCTCGCGTTGCTGCTCCTGGTCCTGTGCCAGGGCCTCCTCGCCCTGGGCGGAGTCAGCGCTCCGTTCTTCAATCCGTTCTCGGGCCTGAAGACGATCTTCCCCCCCTCCCAGCTGCCCCAGTTGGGGCTGGTGTTCGTTCAGCTCCCGCTGCTCTTCTTCATCAACTTCGCCATCTTCTTCGGCCCCTTCCTGTTCTTTGCCATTCGCCAGATCCGCGGCTATGAGCCCGGGGACGCCAGCTGGGGGGTGAAGATCGACGACGTGCGCGGCCAGGCCGAGGCCAAGGAGGAGATAACCCGGGTCATCACGCTGTGGCAGTCGGGCGAGGAGTTCGAGCGGGCGGGCGGCAAGCGCGAGCGCGGCCTGCTCTTCCTCGGCGCTCCGGGCACCGGCAAGACGATGATCTCCAAGGCCATCGCGACCAACTTCAACTGCCCGTTCGTGACCATCCCGGGCTCGGGCTTCGCGGGGATGTTCATCGGCATGGACGCGATCACCGTCCAGTTCCTGGCCCGCAAGGCGCGCAAGCTGGCCGCCAAGTGGGGCGGACAGTGCATCGTCTTCATCGACGAGATCGACGCGGTGGGGATGCGCCGCCAGGCTCTGCAGGGGGGTGGACCTGGGTCCTACGGTCCGACCGTCGGAGCCGAGCCCACCTCGCTGCACGACTTCAACTTCTTCGGGCCGAACGGCAGCCTGACCTCGAGCGGCGACCTGGTGCTCGAGACGCGCGCGTGGCGCGAGCGGCTGTTCGCTCAGCGCGCGGAGTCTCCCGGTGCTCATCCCACGGTGGCCGCACGCATCAACGAGCGGATCCAGCGGCTCTATCCGGGCTTCGGCATGGGCGGCGGAATGGGCGGTATGGCCCTGAACCAGCTGCTCATCGTCATGGACGGGATCGATGAGCCGCCGCTGATGCGGAAATTCATCACCAACCGGGTCAACACGTTCCTGGACGCCATGTTCGTGATCCCGGGCAAGATCGGGGGCCTGAGGCTCCGGCTGCGCCCCCCGCGCCCGCGCAAGGAGCAGATCTACTTCATCGGCGCCTGCAACGTGCCCATCGACGTGCTCGATCCCGCCCTCACGCGGCCGGGGCGGATGGGGCGGCACATCTGGTTCCGCACCCCGACCAAGGACGACCGGCTGGACATCCTCGACCTGTACCTGAACAAGGTCGACCACGAGCCCGACCTCGATACCGACCAGCGGCGCGACGAGCTGGCCCGGATCACCAACGGCTATTCCCCGTCGATGCTCGAGCAGTGCTGCTCGATGGCCCTGACCATCGCCCAGACCGAGGGCCGCAGGGAATTTGCCTGGCGCGACATCGTCGAGGCGATGACCACGGTCGAGACCGGAACGGCTCAGAACATCGAGTACATCCAGGAGGAGACCCAGGCGGTAGCCATCCACGAGGCCGGCCACGCCGCCGCCGGTCATGTCTATCTGGAGAAGGACGTGCTCTCCACCCGCCTCTCGATCCGCAAGCGCGGCGGCTCACTCGGCCACTACCAGTCCATGGAGAAGGACGAGCGCTTCTCGCACTTCCGCAGCCGCGTGATGGGCAGCCTGATCATGACCCTCGGGGCGATGGCCGCCGAGCACGTGTTCTACGGCGAGAACAGCCAGGGGGTGAGCGGGGACGTGGCCAGCGCCACGGCCACCGCGGCGGCGATGGTGGGCATCTGGGCGATGGGGCCCGACCCGGTCCACATCTCGGGAAGCCTCGAGCTCGACGAGGACGTCAAATTGGCGCTCGAGCGCCTGGAGCGAATCGGCGCGGCGATCATGAACCGCTCGGGGAGCCCGGGGATGTTCGGCGATAACCCGGTTGGCGCGGTGCTGGCCAACCCGGACAAGAAGCGGGCCGCCGCCCAGATCCTCGGTCAGGCCTACGTCAGCGCCTACGCCCTGATGGCGGCCAACCGCGCCGGGCTCGAGCGAATCGCCGCGACGCTGGTCGAGCGCAAGGAGCTACACGGAGACGAGGTCGGCGAGTTGCTGGCCAGCGTCAGCCTCCGCCGCCCCGAGCTTGACCTGATGAATCCTGCGACCTGGCCGAGCGTATGAGCGAGGAGCGGGCGCTCCACTCAACCGACGACCCGGCGCTGAGCCGGCCGCTGTCGCGGACCGAAGCCAGATCCTCGACCCGGCGAGGCCCAACGGATCGCCGGGCCGGCTCGCCGCATGCCCATCGCTTTCGCATCGCCACCGCGATGCTGGTCGGCCTGGCCGTCGGTGCCGTGCTGATCGCCGTCGCCGTCGGCGCCGCCGGCCGCCCGGGTAGGACGGCCACCGCGCCGTGGTCAGACTGGACACCCCCGGAGAGCGGCGCCCTCGGAGCCCGCGACATCGCCGATCACGTCGCTCCGCTCTACCGGATCTCGGCCGTGGACCAGCTGGCCGTGGTCACGGTGGTCAACTTAGAGAACGCGGCCGCCCAGGCCGCGGCGGCCAGCGCGGCCGCCAACGGCACTACGGCGAACGCGTCGGGCGCTCTGCAGGTCGCCGTGCGCGAGAATCCCGCCTCGGGTCAGGTCTCCCTGCTCGGCGGCAACACGATCGCGTTCAACCTCTGTGGAATCGGCGGCAAAAACTGCGGGATCGGCGTGGGAACGCCGTCCACCGACCGCTTGCTGCTCTTGCGCCGCGAGGCGCTCGAGCTCGCGTTGTACACGTTCAAGTACATCGGCGGGGTGCGCAACGTCGTGGCCATTCTCCCCCCGGGCCGTACCCAGCAGACCAGCCAGCTGACCAAGGCCCCGCCGACCAGGGACAAGGCAGCGAGCAGCACGCCGCTCGACGTCGCCGTCCTGTTCGAGCGCCAGGAGCTGGGTCCGCTGCTGGCCCAGCCGCTGCGCTACACCCTGCCCGAGCCGTTCCCTCCGACCGTGGCCCAGATGCCCAAGGCGCCCGAGGCCGGCCTGGTCGACCAGGTCACCGGGCGGGGGCTGTTCTCCGAGCAGCTCCAGCAGGCGCAGGACGGCAGCAGCCTGATCGTCCTCAACCCGCTTCCCCCCCAGTAGGCGCGGGGCCGCGCTCGTAACCCGGGCATTCGGTCACGGGAACGCGGGGATAGCGGGGGAACCGCTCAGGCTCGTCCCGGGAGCGGCGGCACAGCGAGAACACCGATCCGCGGGTGTTGCGTATGACCTGCTGGTGGCGGCAGCTGTCGCACAGCCCGTTCGGAGGAGCGGGCGGCCGCGGGGCGCTCAATGTAGGCCGGCGGCGGCGATGTCACCGCGTAGGCGGTCAAGCCGCGCGCCGGCATGCGCCGTGACCGCGCCCACCCAGGCGATCCGCCCGCCCCGGACGCGGTAGACGAGCCGCGGGCCGTGGCCGGTACCGCGCCCGAGCCAGAGGCCGCTCCCACGAGGGTTGGCCACCCGCCGCAGCGCGCCGAGACGCACCCGCGAGCCGGGGTGCCAGCGCAGCGCTTTCGTGCCCGGCGCCGAGCTGGCCACGAAGGCGACATGCCCGCGCGGATCGAACACGGCTGCCTCACCGGCTCCGGAACCGCTCACGCAGTAGCGGTAGGAGCGGCCGGGGCGGCCGGCGGGCTGACCGGCGGCGTAGAGCAGGGATTCGGAACTCGAGCCGAGGCGCAGCGCGCCGAGACCGCTCGGGCTCAACCGGCTCGAGGACGGCCGGCAGCTGGCGGCGGGCACGCCGTAGCTGCGCTCCCACATCTCCAGGTAGGCCTCGGCGCCGTGGAACATGTCCGAGGTCAGCGCTCCCCTGGTCAGCTGCGTGAGCTCCTGCAGCCAGTCAGCGAACATCCCGTAGTTGGCCACGCCGTCCCTGTTGAGATTGAAAGCGCGCTGCCCCCAGCGCTCCTGGGTGAAGGTGACCTTGCCGTCATAGGACTTGAACGGGTAGTGGATCGGGCTGGTCGTGTCGGGAGCCGACTCCTCGGCCAGGCCGTTCATGTCCGCCCCGTAGCCGAAGCCCGCGCCGTTGTAGAAGCGGTGGTTGCGGATCGCCTGGCTGGCCTTCCACTGGGCGATGAACGAGGCCGGCGAGGCGCCGGCGATCGGGGTGACAAAGCCACCCAGGTTGTAGATCCGCGCGTTCTCCTGGGGCGAGTCCCAGCTGTGGGCGGAGATCACGCCCGAGTAGTGGTGGGCCTCGAGGATGCTCAGGGTGTCGTCGGCGGTCTTGGCGTCCATGTGGTCGAGCTCGACAATGAAATGCTCCTGGATCATCTTGTCGATCAGGTAGGCGCCGAGCGGCGTCAACCCTCGGGTGTTGCAGTGCGGCGGAGGAGGGTAGATGGGGAGCTGGCTCGAGGGCAGGATCGAGCGGGGACGCAGGCCGCCCGGGCCCTTGATCGGCAGCGGCGGCAGCAACGTTTGGCCGGCCGAGCCGTTGAGGATCGTCGTCAGGCCACCTCCCACGGGGATCGAGGTCAGCTGCGTCGAGTCGTGCTCGGGCCCCGTGCAGGTCTTGATGTTCCAGAACTGGCCCGTCTCCAGATGGTTGCCGCCGTTGATGAGGACGCCGAGCTCCCCCGCGTCCATCTTCGTACCGCCAAACGCGTTGTCGAACTTATGGACCGGGAAGAAGGTGCTCACTCCGAGGCCGCGTACCTCGTTGAGGCCGGCATCGACCTGGCTGCGGTCGCACTTGGGCACGCCGAGGTACTCACCACAGTTGAACAGGTCCGAGACCTCGATACCCTCGACTACGGCGAGCTTGCCCGAGTTGATGACCGCCCGGGCCTGGAAGGGGTTGGTGACGATGCGGAAGAAGCCCTTGCCCGGACCACCGGACTGCGCGTCGATGTAGTCCTGGAGCTCGCGCAGATCCCTGGCCTGGATGCGGACGCTGTCCATGTCGTTGCACGGGTTGTGGCGCTTGGTCATGATCGTGCACAGGGCCTCGTTGTCGACCAGCTGGGTGACCATGACCCGCAGGCCGGCCTTCCAGGCCCGCTCGATGCCGGTGTAATAGTCGCCCTCCTCGGCCAGATCGGTGGGCAGCGGCCAGTCCCGGAACGTCGGCCACCCCTGCGTGTCGTGCTGGTGAGCCGGGGTCCCGTAGTCCAGGAAGCTCTCGACCTGCCCGTTGGTTCCGGTCTCGTAGGGGGCGCAGTTGGGCAGCGCGTAGGTGACTCCATACGGATCCCAGGGCCGCCCGCAGTGGAAGTCACCACCCAGGAACTCGAACGCGGTCACATGGGTGTGCGCGTCGATCGTCCCGAACACGGTCGCCTCGGGGCTCTGACCGGTGAAAGCCGGCCCTATGGCCCCCACGTCGGCCTCGGGGAAGACGGCACAGCCCGTCGCGGGGGTGAACTTGACCGGCAACGAGTGGCCGGTGCCGACATTGACCATGGAGAAGCCGCCGACACCGCTGCCGTTGACCTGCCACACCGTGCTCGTACCGGGGCTGGGGACAGGAGCCAGGGCCGGCCCGAGATAGTCGGCGTGCACGCCGTAGACGAGGTACTGGCCGAGCGCGGTGGCCTGCATCCGGAAAGGCCCGTCGCCGGGCGCGATCGCGCTCGTCCCCGAGCGCAGCGTGTAGCAACCGTGGACCAGCGAGTAACGGTCAAGCGGCGGCGGCGGCTTGCGCGCCGCGGCGGGGGCCCGGGCGGTGGCGGTGGCACCGAGTCCGGGCGGCCCGGCCCGCCCGCCCAGCTCGATCACCGCGACGACCAGCAGTGCGAGCACGACGAACGCCCGCACCAGCCGTTTCATCGCGTCAGCTCCTCCAGCATCAGGACGACGGAATCATATGTGCGGCCGGTTATCTGGTGCAACGCGATCTCGCACGTGCGGTTACTCGAGACGCAGGCGTCGAACCGGCGGCCGTCGAGCTCGCGGTTCACGTCCTCGAGCGCGGACGCGGGCAGCTCGGGATGTGAGAGTCCGCGGTCGCCGGCCATTCCACAGCAGGTGGTCCCGGCGGGCACGACCACATCCTCGGCCAGACGCTCGGCGATCGCCCGGAGCTTGCCGGCCAGTCCGAGCTGGGTGCAGGAGCACGTGGGGTGCACCAGCACCGAGCCCAGCATGCGGTGGGGCTCGAGACGCGCCAGCAGCCGGTCGTGGATCCAAGCTACTGAATCAACCACCTCGACTCCCTCGGGCTGGATTTCCGAGATCAGCCCCAGCGTGCATGAGCTGGCGTCGACAATGACAGGCAGGCGTCCCCCGTCACTCCAGCGCTGCAGGGCGGCGGCGGTGTGCAGGGCCATGTGCTCGTGCCCGGCGCGGAAGCCCTTCGAGCTCCAGGGCACGCCGCAGCAGTGTCCGGCCACATCGTCGGGAATCCACACCGGCAGGCCGGCCCGGGCCGAGACCGAGACCAGGGCCTCGGGCAGGGTCGGCCCCGGCGCGCCTCCGCGCGGGCGCCCGAAGATGCGGTTGAGGCACGAGGGCAGGTAGACCGCCGCGGCGCCGCTTCGGACCGTCTCGGGGAGTCGGGCCGGTGCGCTGCGGGGCAGGCTGGCCGACCATGGCGGGACGAGCCCGTCCGGGGCGCGCCGGCGAACGCCGTCGGTTACCCGAGCCAGGCGCTCGTCGCCGAGCGCTCCGGCGGCGAGCCCACCGGCCCTCAACCCCGTCCGGGCGGCCCGCTCGGCGGAGCTATAACGACGGGCCAGTTCGAGTCCGAGGCGCTCGGCTCGATCGCCGTGTTGCCGGGCGCGCAGCTCCTTGACCAGGCGGCCGGTGTCAATCGCCACCGGGCAAGCCCCGGCGCACGAGCCGTCGGCGGCACAGGTGTCGATCGCCGCGTATTGATATTCGTCGAGCAGCACCTGACGGACCGGCGAGCCCTCCGGCTGGCGCGCCATCTCCCGGCGCAGGACGATCCGCTGTCGTGGGGTGGTGGTCACGTTGCGCGACGGACAGACCGGCTCGCAGAACCCACACTCGATGCACTTGGTGGCCACTTCCTCGATCTCCGGAACGCTCTTGAGGTTCCGCAGATGGACGCCGGGATCGCGGTTCAGGACGATCCCGGGAGCGAGAATCTGAGCCGGGTCGGACAGCGCTTTGATCCGCCACATGATCTCGGTCGCCGCGCTCCCCCACTCCCGCTCCACGAACGGCGCCATGTTGATGCCGGTGCCGTGCTCGGCCTTCAGTGAACCGTCGTACTTGTCGACGATCAGCTCGACGAGCTCGTGCATGAACGCGTCGTAGCGTTCGAGGTCGGCGGCCTCCCCGAAGTTCGGGGTGAGGATGAAGTGCAGGTTCCCAGCCGAGGCGTGCCCGGCCAGTCCAGGCAGGAAGCCGTGCTTTGTCAGTAGTGCCTGGAGGTCCTTGGCGGCTTCGGCCACCCGCTGCGGGGGCACGCACACGTCCTCGATGATCAGGGTCACGCCGGGAGCCCGGACCGCGGCCAGCAGCCCCTGCATGCCCTCGCGGACCCGCCAGAGCAGCTCGATTTCCTCGGGATTCCGGGTGAAGCGGACCGCCGCCTCCCCTCCGATCAGCGGGCGGCCGGCCAGGATCTCGGCTGCCGCGGCCTCGGGAGCATCCAGGTCCCCGGCCTCCTCGGCCCGGAACTCAACCAGCAGCGCGGCCGAGGTCGGCGGGAGCTCCTTCCACTCCTCGGGGACCCCGGGCATGTTGTAGGCGGCAGCGATCAGCGTCGGGGCGACCATCAGCTCGGTGGCCGTGGCCCCGGCCTCGACCAGCGACCCGACCGCGGCGGCGGCGCTGTCCAGATCCTCGAAGCCGACCAGGGCCAGCGACGTGTGGCGGCCGAGGGGCACGGTCTCGAACACGGCCTCGGCCACGAAGGCCAGCGTCCCCTCCGAGCCGATGACCAGGCGCCGGAAGATCTCCAGCGGCGTGTCGGCGTCGAGAAAGGCACACAGGCGATAGCCGGTCGTGTTCTTGATCTCGAACTTGTGGGCGATCCGGTCCTTGAGCTCGCCGTCGGCGTGGATCTGCTCGCGGATCTCGGTCAGGCCCGCGGCCAGCTCGGGCGCGGCGGCGGCGAAGCGCTCCTCGGCGTCGGGAGCGGCCGTGTCGATCACCGCTCCCCCGGCCAGGACGAGGGTCATCGAGCTGACCGTCTGGTAGGAGTCCTGCACGACGCCGCAGCGCATACCGCCCGAGTTATTGGCGATCACTCCGCCCGCGCAGGCGATGTTCGTGCTGGCGGGATCGGGCCCGAGGCGGCGGCTGTGGCGGCGTAGCAGGCGGTTCACGTAGCCGAGCGTGGCTCCCGGTGCGACCCGGGCCCGGGCGCCGCCCTCCTCGACCCGGGCCTGCTGCCAGTGCCGGCGGACGTCGACCATGATCGAATCGGTCTGGGACTGGCCGTTGAGACTCGTGCCTCCGGCCCGGAAGACGACAGGGGCCGAGAGATCGGTGGCCGCGCGCAGCAGCGCGACGACGTCAGCCACGTCGCGCGGGGCGACCACGACCTGGGGGATCAGGCGATAGGGACTGGCGTCCGAGGCGTAGCGGATCAGATCGGTGGCGCGGTGCAGGACCTGGTCAGCGCCAAGCGCGCCGGCCAGGTGTTCGCGCAGCGCGGCCGGAGTGCCCGACGCCACCCAGTCCTGGGCCCGGTCGGGGGCAGATCCGGCGCTGGCCGGTGCGGGCGCCCCCGGAGGGCTGCTGAGCAGCGCCATCAGTCCCACATGCCCGAGGCCACCGGAACCTGGACCAGGCGCGGGCCGTCCTGGGCGGCGACCGCCTCACGCAGGGCGGTGGTCAGCTCCTCGCGCCCGCTCACATCCTGGGCGGGCATCCCGTAGGCCCGGGCCACGGCGGCCACGTCCAGGCCGGGCAGGTCCAGGCCCGGCGCCCCGGACACCTGCTCGAGCATCGCGAACGCCTTGAGAATCATGTACTCGTCATTGCGGAGGATGAGGAAGGTGACCGGCACCTTGTAGGCCACCGCGGTCCACAGCGCGGTGATGCCGTACTGGGCCGAGCCCTCACCGAGCACGCACACCACAGGCCGGCTCGGCTGGGCGAGCTGGACCCCGACCCCGGCGGCGATGCCGAACCCGAGCCCGCCGCTGGCCCCGAAGTAGTAGCTGCCCGGCTGCGAGATCCGCAGCCGGTTACGGAGCGCCTGCGTGCTCGACGGCGCCTCGAGGACGGCAATCCCATCCTGCGGCCAGGCGTCGGCGAGCGCGGCCATGGCCGCGGTCCCGCTGAGCGGATCGGCGCTCTGGGGCTCCCCGAGGGCCGGCCGAGGCTCGGGCAGCTGGCGCTCGGCCTCGGGCACGAGCTCGACCAGCGAGGCCAGTGCGAGACCCACATCGCCGACGATCGCCTCCCCCATCGGCGCCCGGGCCGCCTCGGCCGGGTCGCTGGTCAGGGCCACCAGCTCTGAGCTCTCGCCGAGCAGAGGGCCGGGGATGTAGGGGTAGTACGGGAAGACCGAGGAGCCGACAACGAGGATCAGGTCGTGCGCCTTCAGCGTCTCGGCCAGGGGTCCGATGGCCGGCGGCAGGGCGCCCAGGAACTGGGGGTGGTTCTCGGGAAAGCCGATCCGCGAGCCCCCGGTGACCGGGCTGGCCCAGACCGGCAGGTGCTGCTTCTCGGCCAGGGCGATCGCGGCGTCCCAGCCGCCGGAGGCGTCGATGCCCGGACCGGCCACGAGCACGGGGCGCTCGGCCGCGGCCAGTCTCGCGGCCAGCGCGGTCAGCGCCTCGGGATCCGCCGCGGTGCGCCCGGTCACGCGGCGCGCCTGGGCCTGGGCGGCGCGGTCAGGGTCGGCCTCCTGGGTCCAGTCGTCCATCGGGATGGAGACGAACGCCGGGCCGCGGGGCGGCAGCATCGCGTGGTGGATGGCCCGGGCCAAGGCGCCGGGAACGTCCTGCGCGCGCGGGGGCTCGTGGCTCCACTTGACGTAGGGCTGGGGGCCGAGGATCGCGTCGCGGTTGCTCAAATTGGCCTCGATGGTGATCTGAGCGCGAACCTGCTGACCCGCGGTGATGACGAGCGGCGACTTGTTGGCCTGGGCGTTGAAGATCCCTCCGACGGCGTTGCCCACGCCCGGAGCCGTGTGAAGGTTGACGTGCGTCGGGCGCCCGGTGGCCTGGGCATAACCATCGGCCATCCCGACCACGGCCAGCTCCTGCAGCCCGAGCACGTAGGTGAAGTCGGCCGGGAAGTCGGCCAGCATGGGCAACTCGGTCGAGCCCGGGTTACCGAAGATCGTCGTCATGCCATGGGCGCGGAGCACGTCCAGGCTCGCTTCACGAACGGTGGCCACAGCTGGTCCTCCTCCTCGGGTCAGGTGGGTCCTCGGTCAGGTGGGCCCTCGGTCAGGTGGGCGAGACCCTATAGCGGACGGTCGGTCCTCGCCGGGCGGGGCCGCTCCGGCCTGCGCGCCGGGGCCACCCCGGCCTCCCCCCGGTCCCCCGCGGACGGTCAGAGCCCCGCCCGGACCTCGGCCGCGGCCCGCTCGCCGGAGCTGACCGCTCCGTCCATGTACCCGTTCCAGAACGTCGCGGTCTCGGTGCCCGCCCAGTGCAGGCGCCCGACCGGGATCCGGAGATGCGGGCCGTAGGTGGCAAACGAGCCCACCGCGGGAATGCCCACCGGGCAACCGCGGGTCCATTCCTCCTGACTCCAGCTGGTCTCGAAGAAATCCCTCGGGTGACGGGCGCCGGGGCCGAAGTAGGCCGCCAGCTGCTCGAGGACGGCGGCCCGGCGGGCCTGGAGCGAGAGGCGCGAGTAGCGACGCGCGTTGTCGCCGCCGACGAATCCGAACACGACCCCGGGACGGGCGCCGGGCGGCGAGTCGTCGAAGGCGATGCTGATGGGAAAGCCCGTGTCCACGGCGAATCCGGTCAGCCCCTGGTCGCGCCAGAACGGACGGTCGTAGACGGCGGCGACCTTGGTCAGTGTTCCCTGGCCATAGCGCTGGGTCAGCTGGTCGCGCTCGAAGGGCAGGATCGGCTCGTAGGCGATTCGGCCGGCCAGCGTCGGGGCCACCGCGACGATGGTCCGGCGCGCGTGGACGGTCAGCCGGTCGGAGCTGACGGTCACGCCGCTGCGATGTTGCGCGATCCGGCGGACGGGTGAGCCGAGGACGACGCGCTCGCCCAACTGCGCGGCCAGCTTCAGCGGCAGCACCTGGGAGCCGCCGCGCAGGCGCGACTGCTGGGCCCCGCCACGGGTGTCGAAGTTGCGCTGGAAGGTGCCCGGATGCCTGGCGTCACCCGAGGCGGCGATGTAGAACAGCGCGAACAGCAGCGAGACCTCACGCGGCTCGGCGCCGAACACGGCGCGCAGGGCGGCGCTGGTCAGAGCGTTGAAGCGCGGGCTGGTCCCGTTGGCGTCCAGGTAGCTCTGCAGCGTCTGGCTGTCGAGCCCGATCGCGTTGGGCGCCGACCACGGGGCGGTCACCGGAACCGAGGTCGAGAGCTGGTCGAGGCCGAGGACGACCTTGGCCAGTTCGCTGGCGATCTGCGGATCGGGCGGAGCGGAGCCGAAGGGTCCGCGGTCGCTGAAGGTCTGCCGGTGGCCGTCGGCCACGTAGACACTGAGTCCGGTGTCATAGACCGGGAAAGTCCCAACGCGGAGCTCGCGGGCCAGGGCGAGCACGCGGTCCTGGGTGGGCCCGACGAACGTGCCGCCCCGCTCCGAGACCCGGCCGTGGCCGAGCGCGTGGTTCCACACCCGGCCGCCGACCCGGTCGCGGGCCTCGAGCACGGCCACCGAGTGCCCGGCCTGGCGCAGCCGGTGCGCGGCCGTGAGCCCGGCCAGTCCCGCCCCCACGACGGCCACGTCGACGGTCCGCGCGCGCAGGCCGCGCAGGCTGGTGGCCTCGGCGGCGGGCGCGGCCACCGCCGCGGCCGCGGCGGTGGCCGCGGTCCCGGCCAGCAGGCCCCGGCGAGTCAGACCGCGGGCCGCCGGAGCGGGCGGGCCGGCGGGCTCGCGCGCGTGCTCCTGCTCGCGCTCGTATCCGTGCTCTTGCTCACGCTCGTTCTCCTGCTCCTGCTCATGCTCGTGCTCGTGCATCGCGCGATCGTATCCACGCAGCGGCCTCATGCCCGCCGCCTCACTATCCTTTCTGAAGCATGAACACGTTCTGGCGTCTGCTCGGCTTCCTCAAGCCATACCGAAAGGGTGTGACGTGGTCATTCCTGCTCGCCTTCGGGGCCCTCGGCGGCACGGTGCTGATCCCGTACCTGACCGGCCTGGCCATCAACGCCATCCGGGCCCATCACCACCATGAGCTGACCCTTCTGGCCCTGGCCATCGGCGGCGCCGGACTGGTCCGCCTCGTACTGAGCGTGTTCCGCCGCCTCATCGCCGGCCAGGTCTCCCTGGGCGTCGAGCTCGACCTGCGCAATCGCCTCTACGGCCAGTTTCAGCGGCTCGAGCTGTCCTTCTTCGACCGCCAGCAGACCGGGCAGCTGATGTCCCGAGCCACCGTCGATCTGCAGTCCGTGCGCTTCTTCCTCGGCTACGGGCTGATCTTCATCGCCCAGTCGCTGGTCACGATCCTGCTCGCCGCGGTGGCCATGTTCCTCCTCCAGCCCGGGTTGGCCGCCATCTCGCTGGCCCCGGTCCCGTTCGTGGTCCTGATCGCCAACCGCTACGGACACAGGTCCCGTCCGGCCATGCAGGAGGCCCAGCAGCGGATCGCCGAGCTGACCGCCGACGCCGAGGAGAACGTCTCGGGCGTGCGCGTGGTCAAGGCCTTCGCCCAGGAGGACCGCCAGCTCATGCGCTTCGGGCACACCGTGCAGCGGGTGTTCGACCAACAGCTGCGGGCCATCCGGATTCAGGCCTTCTACGGCCCCCTGATCAGCTTCCTGCCCAACCTCGGGCTGGGGGCCATCCTGCTCTTCGGGGGGCGCGAGGTGATCAACGGCTCCCTGACGGTTGGGGCCTTCACCGCGTTCTACGCCTACCTACTGATGCTGATCTCCCCCATGCGCACGCTCGGCTACATGCTCGGCGCCGCGCAGCGCTCCACCGCATCGGGCGCCCGGATCTTCCAGATCCTCGACCGCGAGCCCGAGATCGTCTCGCCCCCCGGCGCCCCGGCGCTGCCGGCGGGCGGAGGCCACGTCGAGCTACGCGGGGCGGGGCTGACCTTCGCGGGATCCACCCACCCGGCGCTCAGCCAGGTCAGCCTGGAGGTGCCGGCCGGCCAGACCGTGGCCCTGGTTGGGGCGATGGGCTCGGGCAAGTCGGCGCTGGTCCAGCTGCTCCCGCGCCTCTATGACGTCACCGAGGGCGCGGTGCTGGTCGACGGCGCGGACGTGCGCTCGGTGACGCTCGAGAGCCTGCGGGCGGCGATCGCCGTGGTCAACGATGATCCGTTCCTGTTCTCGGCCACCGTGCATGAGAACATCGCTTACGCCCGTCCTGAGGCGGGCCGTGAAGAGGTGGAGCGGGCGGCCGCCGCGGCGCAGGCGGCCGGCTTCATCGAGCGCCTGCCCGACGGCTACGAGACACGGATCGGCGAGCGCGGCCTCACCCTGTCCGGCGGCCAGCGTCAGCGCATCGCCATCGCCCGGGCCATCCTGGCCGACCCACGGATCCTGATCCTCGACGACGCCACCTCATCGGTCGACGCGTCCACCGAGCAGGAGATCAAGGCCGCGCTGAACGAGGTCCTGGCCGGGCGGACGACGTTCGTGATCGCCCACCGGCTGTCCACGATCGCCCTGGCCGACCGCATCGTGGTGCTCGAGCAGGGCCGGGTAGCCGATGACGGCACGCACGCGGAGCTGCTCGAGCGCTCGGATCTGTACCGCGAGATCGTCGAGAAGGGCATGCCCGACCAGGTCTTCCTGAACCGCAAGCCGGCGGAGATGGCCGGATGAGCACCAGCAGCAAGACGGCCGAGACGCGGACGCGGCGCGCGCGCTCGCTCGATCTGCGGCGCCGCCTGCGTGAGACCGGCGGCCGCGGGCGAAAGCTGCGCGGCCTGGCCGAGCTGCTGGCCCCGTACCGCTGGCGGGTGGCGGCCATGTTCGTCGCCCTGGTCATGGCCACGCTGAGTGCCCTGGCCCCCGCACCGCTGGCCAAGATCGCCATCGACCAGGGGATCCAGCGTCACAACGTCGGTGAGCTCGACCTGGTCGTCGTCGTGTTCCTGATCTCGGCGGTGGTCTACGGGATCGCCACCTACGCCCAGACCTATCTGGTCGGCTGGGTCGGACAACGTGCGCTCCAGGACCTGCGCGTGAAGCTGTTCTCCCACCTGCAGGCGCTGTCAATCGGCTTCTACTCGCGCAATCGCGCCGGGGTGATCATCTCGCGGATGACCAACGACGTGGAAGCGCTCGATCAGCTCGTCGAGGACGGCCTGGCCACCCTGATCCAGTCGAGCCTGACCCTGCTCGGGGTGGTGGTGATCCTGATGGTCCTGGACTTCCACCTGGCGCTGCTGACCTTCATCGCCCTGCCCCTGCTGGCCGCCGGCGGGCTCGCCTTCCGGATCGCCTCGGCCGACGCCTACCGCTTGACCCGGGAGAAGATCGCCTCGATCACCGGCTATCTCCAGGAGACACTGTCGGGGATCCGCGTGATCCGCGCCTTCGGTCAGGAGCGCCAGCACCTGCGGGCCTTCCGCGGGTTGAACGATGAGAACCGGCAGGCCAACATGACCACCGTGCGCCTGAACGCGGCGTACTTCCCGGCCGTGGAACTGCTCTCGGCGCTGGTCACGGTGGAGATCCTGGTCATCGGCGGCATCGAGGTCATCAGCGGTCACACCACCACCGGCGTCGTGTTCGGCTTCGTCGCCGCGCTGAACAACTTCTTCGATCCCATCCAGCAGCTCTCCCAGCTCTACACGACCTACCAGTCGGGCATGGCCGCGCTGGACAAGATCTTCGGACTGCTGGCCGAGGAGCCCGAGCTCCTCGACGCCCAGGATGCGATCGAGCTGCCCCGGATCCGGGGTGAGCTTCGCTTCGACGGCGTGTCCTTCCGCTACGGCACCGATCCCGACGGGCCGTGGGCGCTGCGCAACCTCAATCTTGTCGTGGCCCCCGGGGAGACGGTGGCGCTGGTCGGGGAGACGGGCGCCGGCAAGTCGACCTTCGCCAAGCTCGTGGCACGCTTCTACGACCCGACCGAGGGGGCGATCCTGGTCGACGGGCATGACCTGCGCTCGGTCACGGCGCACTCGCTCCGCTCCCAGATGGGCATGGTCCCCCAGGAGGGGTTCCTGTTCAGCGGCACGGTGCGCGAGAACATCTCCTTCGGACGCCCGGACGCCTCGACGCATGACATCCGCGAAGCCGCCCGTGCCGTGGGCGCCGATGACTTCATCATGGAGCTCGAGCAGGGCTATGAGACCCAGGTCGGGGAGCGCGGCGTGCAGCTCTCCGCCGGCCAGCGCCAGCTGGTGGCGTTCGCGCGGGCCCTGGTCGCCGACCCGCGCATCCTGGTTCTTGACGAGGCGACCTCCAACGTGGACGTGCACACCGAGGGACTGATCGAAGTGGGACTGCGCCGGCTCGTGGCCGGGCGGACCTCGATCGTCATCGCCCATCGGCTCTCGACCATCCGCCACGCCTCCCGGATCCTGGTCATGGAGTACGGGGAGATCGTCGAGTCGGGCACCCACGACGAGCTCCTGGCCGCCGGCGGCCGGTACTGGCAGCTGTACCGCGACTGGGCCGAGCAGGCCGCGGCCTGAGCTTCGGGGTCTCGAGCCGCGCCGAGGAGTCTCGTTTTCCTCCCGCGGATCGGCCTCACGCAGGAGTCTCCGTCCCTAACTCGCACATATGGCGGCTTAGGGACGGAGACTCCCCGGCCCGCCCGCGCCGTATGCTCGGGCCGATGGGCGCGCACGTCTCCGGCCTTGCCCTGACCGCGATCAAGGGCACACGGCTGCGGACCGTCGAGGAGATCGAACTCGGTCCCGACGGCGCCCGCGGCGACCGCGCGTTCTACATCGTCGATGAGCGCGGGCGCATGCAGAATGGCAAGCGGATCGGCGAACTGCACGCGCTCGTCGCCGACTACGACCGCACCGCCGGGCGACTCAGCCTGAGCTTTCCCGACGGCACGAGGGCCGAGGGCGCGCCTGAGTACGGCGATCCCGTCGAGACCAGCTTCTTCTCGCGCAGCGTGATGGCGCGGCCGCTGATCGGTCCGTGGTCCGAAGCTCTGTCGTCGTTCATCGGCCGCCCGGTCCAGATCGTCGCCCCGACCGAGTCGGCCATCGATCGCGGGCCCGAGGCGGCGGCCTCGATCATCTCCCGGGCCTCGCTCAGACGTCTCGCCGAGGAGGCCAAGGCCGAGGCTGTCGACGGTCGGCGTTTCCGGATGCTGGTCGAGGTCGACGGGATCGGCGCTCACGAGGAGGACAGCTGGATGGGCCGCCAGGTCCGAATCGGCGGCGCCCTGATCGCGGTCGGGGGCAACATCGGCCGCTGCGTGGTCACGACCCGCGACCCCGAAAGCGGCCAGGTCACCCTGCCCACGCTCAAGCTGCTCGCCGGCTACCGCGGCGAGGTCGAGTCGACCGAGCCACTGCCGTTCGGCATCTACGCTGCCGTGGTCGAGCCCGGGCCGGTGCGTGTCGGCGACTCGGTGTCGGTCCTCTAGGGTTCGCGGTCCTCTAGGGTTGGCGCCCATGAGTGCCGCCGCCGACACCGCCGCGGAGCGGGTAGCGATCGAGGTCGCCGACCACGTCGCCACGGTCAGCCTGACCCGGCCGGAGAAGCACAACGCGCTGGACATTCCGATGTTCGAGGGGATCCTGGCCGCGGCCGAGCGGCTCCGCAGCGAGTCCGGCGTTCGCGCGGTCGTGCTGCACGGCGAGGGTCCGAGCTTCTGCTCGGGGCTCGACGTGATGAGCATCATGGCCTCGGGATCCGGGACCGAAGGGCTGCTCGACCCCCTGCGCGGTGAGACGCCGAACTGGTTCCAGCGCGCCGCCTACGACTGGCTTCGGGTGCCGGTTCCGGTGATCGCCGCGGTCCACGGCAACTGCCTCGGGGGAGGGCTCCAGATCGCCCTGGGTGCGGACATCCGCATCGCCGCGCCCGACGCCCGGCTGTCGGTCATGGAGGTCAAATGGGGCCTCGTCCCCGACATGGCCATGACCCGCACCCTCCCCCGCCTGGTCCGCCTCGACGTGGCCAAGGAGCTCACCTATACGGGGCGAGTTCTCAGCGGCGAGGAGGCCGCGGGGCTCGGCCTGGTCACGCGCGTGAGCCAGGATCCCCTGGGCGCCGCCCGCGAGCTGGCGGCCGAGATCGCCGGTCGCTCCCCGGACGCCGTGCGGGCCGCCAAGCGCCTCTACGACGAGAGCTGGACCGGCACGGCCGAACAGACTTTGGCCCTCGAGGCGCAGCTTCAGCTCGGCCTGATCGGGTCCCCGAATCAGATGGCCGCGGTGGCGGCCGGATTCACGAGCGAGCCCCCGGAGTTCGTGGATCCCTAGCCGCGCGCTCTGCCGTACCTGGCTATTTGTGCGGACTTCGCCGCGGAAGCTCGATGGGCGCCGCCCATAGCTGCTGTGTCGGTGTGATCAACAGGTAGAGCCGGTGCTGCGTGAGCGCGATCTCGGAAACGCAGGTCAGGTAGTGCGACGGGGAGCAGGCGCCGTCGAGTATTCGCCGGGGCAGCTTGATCGTGAAGGGCGTTAGCGAGGGGAGACTCAAGGCGTTGAGAAACGGCCGTGGCTTGGTCATCCACACGGCCTCGCGGGTGTTCGCCCCAGCAGCAAGCCGGCCGGCCGGGTAGGGGCCCTTTGTCAGGAGCCGGTGAAGGTGTGTGCCGCAGCGCTCGAGATGAACCTCGGGAACGGCGTTCTCGTCGGTTCCGATGGCGAGCGCGAAGCTGCCAGAGAAGATCATCGACCCCGGTCCTGGTCCTGCGAACAGCTGAGCTGCCGTGGGTTCGGTCAGTGGCCGGCACAGAGTCCGGGGCAGATTCGCCGCATTCAGGTCGATCGTCGTCCGCCCGCCCGAAGGGTCCTTGCGGACCTCGCCGGTGTCGATGTTCTGGAACACGTTGCTGAAGCTGCAGTGCTCGTCCATGGGGCAGTCTGACTGGATGTACTCCAGCCAACGGCTCCCGGCGGCGGCGAGAAAGTCCTGAATATCGCAGAGATACGAATAGTCGCCGCAGGGATCAGTGATTGCTGGGCTGGGTGAGACCGTCCGCCACCGGCGCGTGGACGGTGAGTACAGCGCGGGTGCGGGTGTGGCAGTGGTGCTACAGTTGAACGGAACCAGGGGTAGGTCCAGGGGCTCATCGGCCGACGGCTGGATCGGCGAGCAGCCGGCTCTGCTGATCGTTGTCCGTCGTCCGGTCTGATCATCGATGAGCATGACCGCCTGGTTGGCGGTCCCAGGCGTTGGGCCTAGGAGGGCGTAGCGCGAGCCGGTCCAGATCCAGCCGGCGCTCGACACCGCTTGAAGCTGCGGGCGAAGGACTGGGGCATGGTGTGATTGCGCATCGGCGGATGCGTTGGCGCCCGCCGCCGTGGTCGAGCCGACGATCAAGAGGATCATGCCGACCTGCGCCGCTCGTGCTCCCAAACTGCTCCGGAACATCATTCCTCCGCGTGACACGATCCGCCCATACCCTCAAAAACGTCACGCGTGCGGCGAAGTTGCGCTGACGCCGTCGGTCCGTCAGCGAACGTATGTTCGTGTGCGCGCGCCGGACAGACGATCAGGCCCAGGGCTATCCTGTAAAGGCAAACTGCGGGGTCGTCTAATGGCAAGACGCCAGCCTCTGGAGCTGGTTATCGGGGTTCGAGTCCCTGCCCCGCAGCTCTCGCGCCACATGGGACCGCGCGCTTAGAACTCGTCCAGGTCAGTCGACAGATCAGCGAGCTCCGCCTCGCGGCCGCCGATGTCCTCCCCGCTGACGATCAGGCGGCGGGCGGCCTGGAGATCGTCCGAGCGCCCGGCCGACAGGGCACCGGCCACGCGGCCACCGGCCAGGTAGAAGACCGAGAACTCGCCCTCGTCGACCGAGCCGCGGAACACCTCGCGGTCCCAGTCCCGCGCCGGGCCTACGTATTCGATCGCCGCCCAGTCGCTGAGATCGGAGAAGAAATACGGCACCACGTCGTAGTCCTGGCCGCGGTCGAGCATGTTCAGCGCCGCCACCTTGCCCTGGTTGAAGGCCACGTCCCAGTGCTCGACCCGGATTCGCCGGCCGCCGTGGATGATGCTCTCGTACTCGGCCACGTCGCCAGCGGCGAACAGGCCGGGGACCTCGGTCTCGAGGCGCGAGTTCGTCCGGATCCCGCCGCTCTCGCCGAGGGCGAGGCCCGCGCCGCGGGCCAGGGTCACGTCGGGGCTCACCCCGGCGCCGATGATCACCGCATCGGCTTCCAGCTCGAGCCCGGCCGCGGTCAGGACCTTGGTCACGCGGCCGCCCGCGCCCTCGAAGCCGGCCAGCGAGTCCTCGCTGTGGACCTCGATCCCGTGCGCGATGAGCAGATCGTGGAAGTAGCGGGCTGCCGGCTCACCGAACGAGCGGCTCAGCACCACCGGCTCGAGCATGACCAGCGCGCACTGGCTCCCCAGCTCGGTCAAGGACGCCGCGACCTCGGCGGCGATGTAAGAGCCGCCGATCAGCACCACCCGCTTGCCGGCCGCGTCCTCGCGGATCGCGTCGCTGTTGGCGAACGTGCGCAGGTAGTGAATGCCCTCAAGCTCGGCCCCGGGCACGTTCAGCCGCCGCACGTTGGCGCCGGTGGCCAACAGCGCCCGGTCGAAGCCGACCTCATCCCCGCCCGACAGCTTCACGGTGCGGGCGTTCAGGTCGAGCTTCATGGCCGACGTCCGGGTCAGGACCTCGATCTCGTTCTCGGCGTAGAACTCGGGCGGCTGGGCCAGCGCGCTCGAGCGCTCCTCCTCGCCGCGCAGGTAGCCCTTGGACAGCGGCGGTCGCTCGTAGGGCAGATCGGGCTCGCGGCCGATGAGCAGGATCTGACCCTCGGCGCCCGAGCGCCGCAGCCAGCGAGCGCAGTTGGCGCTGGCCAGGCCACCCCCCACGAGAAGGAAGTCGACGGAGCGGTCGGGCATCGGCGCGCCCGGCTAGTCGGACCGGGAGGCCGCTGCCCCGTTGGGGGCAAAGCGCGGGGTGATCTCGCCTTCGAGTCCCGGATCGAGGATCAGCAGGACCTGGTCGCCGGCCTGGATGACGCTGTCGCCCTTGGGCACGAAGCCGGTCCCCTGGCGGAGCACCGAGATGATCAGCGAGCCGTCGGGCAGGACCACGTCACGGACGGGCAGGCCCGCGGCCGCGGAGCCCTCCCCCACCTCGAGCTCGATGATCTCCAGGTGCTCCTCCTCGAGGGCGAGGAGCTGGACGAGGCCGTACTCCGGAACCTCGTGCTCGATCAGCCGCAGGATGAGGTCGGTGGCGGACACGGCGGGCTGGACACCCAGCAGCTTGAAGTGGGACAGGTTACGGGGATTGTTGACCCGGGCCACGATCCGCTCGCAGCCGTACTTCTCCTTGGCCACCTGGCAGATGAGCATGTTGTCCTCGTCGTCGCCGGTCACGGCGATGACCAGGTCGGCGCGCTGGATGCCAGCCCGCTCGAGGACCCACAGCTCGGTGGCATCGCCGTACTGGACGGCGTGCTCGAGCTCCTCCTCGACGATCCGGTAGCGACGGTGATCGGACTCGATCAGCGTGACTTCCCGGTCCTTGGCGATCAGCTCGCGGGCCAGGTTCCAGCCCACCTTGCCCGCCCCGGCGATGATCACGTACATCAGTCCTTGACTCCCTTCAGGGCGCGAGCACGACCTGCTCGGCCTGGTCAATCGCGTGCTGGGTTGGACAGATCGTCAGCAGCCCCTGCTCCGCGTACCAGGCCGCACGAGCCGGATCGGCGACACGGACGACAACGCGGTCCACGTTATACCGCCGCCGGGCGAGTTGGGCGATGACCAGGTTGGTGTTATCGCCCCGGGTCGCGGCCATGAACACGTCCGCCTGCCCGATCCCGGCTGCCTCCAGTCCATCCGTCTCCAGGGCCGCGCCGACTGTGAACCGGCCCCCGGCGTCCTCCCAGGTGGTCGACTGGTCCTTGTCCAGGCGTTCGTGGGAGAGCGGATCGCTGTCCAGCACCGAGACCTCGTTCCCGGCCTCGAGAGCCTTCCTGGCCACGGCCGAGCCTACGCGCCCGGCACCCACGATGAGGATGAACATGGCCCGCACTCTAGACAGTTGCCCACCTGGATCACAACGCCGCCGCTCGCCGACGCCGGCGGTGATCGGCACCGGCCCGAAGCGGACCTTCGGAGCTGGCCATCGGGCTAGGTTCGGGCGGCTCGGTCAGCGGCTGGAGGCGGGGTCATCGCGGCGGCCACGATCACGCAGGCGAAGGCCAGCAGCCGGACCGCCAACCCAAGTTGGCTGGCCGGCAGCGGCTCGCCGAACACGATCGGCCCGGCGGCGATCGTCGACAGATTGGCTGCCGCCGAAGTCAGGGCGATCATCGGCACGGCGGCTCCGAGCTGGAGGCTCCGAGCGGAGATCAGCAGTCCAACCAGTGAGGCGACGAGAATGACCAGGGCCAGCGGATGGATGACCACGCCGACGCCGAGCGCGTGCAGGTGCGAGCTGAGGGCCTTGATCGAGGTGTCCGAGGCCGCCCATAGCAACCCCGCCGAGACGGCCAACAGGGCCGGACGCCGGGGCCGGGTGGCGAGACTGAGCCCGGCCAGCCCGACGACGGCCAGGAAGATGGCCAGGGTGCCGGGGTCATAGCGCGAATGCGCGGCCCGCCCATCGCCGCTGAGCGTCGCGGCCAAAAAGGCCAGCCCGGCAGCGGTGAGCAGCACGCCCATCCACTCGCGACGGGTGACCTCGATCCCGAACAACCGATCGGCCACCACGGTGAGCAGGACGAGCCCACCGGCGATCACGGATTGCACCAGCGAGATCGGGGCCAGGGCCAGAGCGGCCACGTGCAGGCCCCAGGAGCCCAGCGCAATGATGATTCCCAGCGTGTAGAGCGGCGAGCTGAACAGCGCGACCGAGCTGTGCAGCGGATGGCGCAGCTCCACCGCCGGCGCCTCCCGCGCGCCGCGGAACTTGTACAGGAAGCCCGCCACCGACCCGAAGGCGGTGAGCAACGCCAAGACCAGCCCAAGCTCCACCGAGACGCTCATGAGCGAAGGCTAACGCCGGCCCCCGCTCCCAAAACAGCGCGCGCCAGGACCCTCCGCGCATCCCGGCTGCGGCGAGGCGGGGGCGAGAGCTGACGCCCGGGCTCCCTCGTGTACGTCGAAGTGACAGGAAGCGTTGACGGAGCCAGCAGAACGGGGAGCCCCGGGCGAGAGCTCACGCCCCGCCCGAGGCAAAAACTCAGGTAATGAGCGGAATGATCAGCAGCGCAACGATGTTGGCCACCTTGATCATCGGGTTGATGGCCGGTCCCGCGGTGTCCTTGAACGGGTCGCCGACCGTGTCTCCGGTCACCGCCGCCGCATGGGCCTCCGAGCCCTTGCCGCCGAAGGCCCCGTCCTCGATCAGCTTCTTGGCGTTGTCCCACGCCCCGCCGCCGGCGGTCATGGAGATGGCCACGAACAGACCGACCACGATCACGCCGATCAGCATTCCGCCGAGCGCCTGGACGCTGATCAGGCCGACGATCACGGTGAACACGATCGGGATCAGCGCCGGGACGATCATCTCACGCTGGGCGGCCCGGGTGACCAGACTCACGCAGGTTCCGTACTCGGGCTGGTCGGTGCCCTCCATGATCCCCGGCTTCTCGCGGAACTGGCGGCGCACCTCCTCCACCACGGCGCCGCCGGCGCGACCGACGGCCTCCATCGACAGCGCGACGAACAGGTAGACCATCAGGCCCCCGATCAGCAGCCCGATCAGCACTGGCGGGCTGCCGATGTCGAAACTGGTGCTCACGTGGCGACCCGACAGCTCGGTCACGAAGGCATCGAACAGGACCAGCGCGGCCAGCGCCGCCGAGCCGATCGCGTAGCCCTTGGTCACCGCCTTGGTCGTGTTGCCGACCGCATCGAGCTTGTCGGTGACGTTGCGCACCTCCTCGGGCAGGTCGGCCATCTCGGCGATCCCGCCCGCGTTGTCGGTGATCGGCCCGAAGGCATCCAGCGCGACGATCAACCCGGTCAGCGAGAGCTGGGCCATCACGGCGACCCCGATCCCGTAGATGCTCTCACCGGCAAGCTTCCAGGCCCCGAAGATGCCCAGCGCGATCACGATCGCCGGCAATGCGGTGGCCTGATAGCCCTGGGCCAGGCCCTGGATGATGTTGGTCGCGTGACCGGTCTGCGAGGCCCGCGCCGTCGACTTGACCGGTGAGAACCGGGTCGAGGTGTAGTAGTCGGTGATCACGAACAGCAGCGCCGTGACCCCCAGGCCGATGAGCGCGCACAGGTAGAACTTCCACCACTGAGGTGCATGCGCTCCCGCCTTCGTGGTGATGTTCTCCATCAGCCATTTCGTGACCGGGATGAAGATCAGCGCGGCCAGTGCCCCTGACACGATCAGCCCCTGGTACAGGGCGCGCTCGACGTTGCCCGCCCGGGACTTGACCGCGAACGTCCCGATGATCGAGGCGACGATCGAGACACCGCCGAGCACCAGCGGGTAGAGCGCGACGGAGGAGGTCTGGCTGAAGGTCAGCACGCCGAGCAGCATCACGGCGACCGCAGTCACGGCATAGGTCTCGAACAGGTCAGCGGCCATGCCGGCGCAGTCGCCGACGTTGTCCCCGACGTTGTCGGCGATCACGGCCGGGTTGCGTGGGTCGTCCTCGGGGATGCCGGCCTCGATCTTGCCCACCAGGTCGGCTCCGACGTCGGCGCCCTTGGTGAAGATGCCGCCGCCCAACCGCGCGAACACGGAGATCAGCGAGCCGCCGAAGCTCAGCCCCATCAGGGCGTCGATCGCGTGCCGAGTCGACTCACCGATGATCCAGGTCAGGACCCCGTAGTAGCCGGCGATCCCGATCAGGGCCAAGCCGACGACCAGCATTCCGGTCACCGCACCGCCGCGAAAGGCGACGTCGAGCGCCCGGCCGACGCCGCTGCGGGCTGCCTCGGCGACGCGGGCATTGGCGCGCACGGACACGTTCATGCCGATGTAGCCGGCTGACGCCGACAGCAGGCCTCCGACCGCGAAGCCGATGGCAACGCGGATGTTCTGGAGCGGAATCAACAGGATGAACAGGACCACCCCAACCCCGGCGATGGTCGTGTACTGGCGGTTCAGATAGGCGGACGCGCCTTCCTGAACGGCAGCCGAGATCGAGCGCATGCGCTCATTCCCAGGCGACAGCGCCAACAGTGCGCGCGAGGTGACCGCGCCGTAGACGATGGCGGCGGCAGCACACACCAGCGCAACCAGAACGCCATGATGCGTCAGAAAGCTAGACAAGGGGGCCCTCCGGAGAAGCTCTTAGTTCGAGGCGCAGTCAGTGCGCTGGTCAAAACACCAAAAGGGCCGCCGCGAGAAGGTGCGGAGGCCCTGGCCTAAGCCGGCCGCGAGTCTAGCGTGCCGCCGCCCGAAACGCCTCCCGGCGCGGCTACTGGCCCGGTATCCAGAGCCGCCCACTGCGCTGCGCCGGGCCCGGCTCCCCGGGCTGCCCGGGCTCGGGGTCCGCGGGAGGCGGCTCGGCGGGCGCAGACCCGGGTGGTGGCGGGCCCGGGTCGGCTCCCGGCGCCGGCGCCGTGCCGGTCCCGGGACTAGCCCCGGCCGCTTGGGGACCACCGGCCGGCGAGCGCCCCCCAGGCGGACGAAGGCCATCTGGAGCTGAGACAGGGCATCGCGGATCTGGCCGATCTGACCGGAAGCGCTCGGCTCGATGAGCGGGAGCTGGACCCGGACTCCCTCGATGGCCAGGCGTACCTGCTCGAGATCGCGTTCGTCCTCGGTCCCGGGGCTCAGCCCGGTGCGGCGCATGCCCAGGTTGATCAGGGTGACGATCTGCTCGAGCAGCACCTGCTCGACCCGAATCTGCTTGATCTCCGCCTCGTAGGCGGCGCGCAGCTCCTCCTCGGTCGGTGGCTGCCCGCCGGCCGGATCGGAGTGTCCGGTGTCTCCAAAGCTCATCGCTCAACCTCGACTCAGTCGCGGGGATTCCAGCACCCCAGAATAGGTGTCGCGGGTCTCGGCCTGCACGGTGGCGTAGACCTCGCGGAGGGTCATGCCCGTCTCGAGCATGCGCCGCTGCCGCTGAGCCCCGTTCAGCGCGGGCAGCGCGATGTCCAGGCCGAGCTCGGCGCGCATCGGGCCCGTCCAGGCCAGCAGCCGCTCGAGCGCCGTCGCGGCCGGGTAGGGCTCGAGGCGCTCGAGGTCGAGCAGGTCTCCGTCAAGGCCATAGCGAAGCGCCCGCCACATGTTCTCCTCGATCAGGCGGCCTGGCAGCTCGACCACCGGCACGCCGTCGTCGATGTCGCGCGCCGCCTGGGCCACACAGCCCAGGATCAGCGCGGCCAGGTTGTCCGACTCGCCGGCGGTGTACTGGGCATCGCAGATGCGCACCTCGACCGTCCCGAAACCGAGATGGGGCCGGATCGACCACCAGACCTGCGTGTACTCGACGATCGAGCCGGTGCGGTAGAGCATCGCGATGTAGTCGGCGAAGGCCTCCCAGGACCCGAACGAGTCAGGCACGCCGCAGCGCGGAAAGCTCTTGGTGAAGATCTGGGTCCGGGCGCTGTGCAGGCCCGAGTCACGCCCGTCCAGGAACGGCGAGCTGGCCGAGATGGCCAGCAGAACCGGGAGCACGGGCCGCAATCGGTCACAGACCAACACGGCTCGCTCCGCGTCGTGGACACCGACGTGGACGTGCAGGGAGAAGGTGTTGTTGCGCCGGGCCACGTACTTCAGACCCTCCTCGACCCGGCGGTAGTGGTCGGTCTGGATGATCTGCTGCTCGCGGTAGTCCGAGAACGGGTGCGTGCCGGTGGCGCCGAGGGCGACACCCTGATCGGAGGCCAAGGCGAACAGGCGGCGGCGGTGGTCGCGCTGAGCGGCCTGTGCCTCGGGCAGGTTGGCCCCCCGGCCAGAGCGGATCTCGATCTCGGAGGCGATCAGCTCGCCGGCGATCGCCTCACTGAGTACCGGGTCGGCGGCCGCGGCCTGGCGCAGCTCGTCGAAGCGCGGGGTCAGCTCAAGCGAATCGGAGGCGAGAAGCGCGAACTCCTCCTCCAGTCCGACGGTGAAGTCGGTCGAGGCGTCAAAGGCCGCGCGAGCGGTGTCGGGGTCGAGCTCCACGATGAGACGGGATCACGTGAGGTAGAAGTACAGCGCGTAGAGCAGGTCCACGGCGGGGCTCGAGGTGTGAACCGTCACTTCCGGCGGCACCTGGAGCAGGGCGTCAGAGTAGTTGAAGATGATCTTGACCCCCGCGTCGGCCAGCTCGTCGGCCAGGTTCTGGGCGGCGGCGCTGGGCACGGCGAGCACCGCCACCACGATGTCCTGATCGTCGACGACCGACCGCAATTCCTCATTGTCGCGCACCGTCAGCGTCCCGATCTGCATGCCCACGCGCGACTTGTCGACGTCGAATACCGCCACGACCCGGAAGCCGTGGTCGGCGAAGATGTCCGAGGTGGCGATCGCCGTGCCGAGATGGCCGGCGCCGAACAGGGCGATGTTGTGTTGGCCCGCGGTTCGCAGGATCTTGCGGATCTGACTGACCAGCGACTCGACGTTGTAGCCCACGCCGCGCTTGCCGAACTTCCCGAAGCCGGAGAGATCTCGGCGGATCTGGGTCGAGTTCACGTGGGTGTAGTCGGCCAGCTCCGAGGAGGAGATGGTCTCCTTGCCGATCTTGCGGGCCTGAGTCAGGACCTGGAGGTAGCGCGACAGCCGGGCGGCGACGCCGAGCGAGAGTTTTTCACCCGGCTCCGGTCCGGGCTGAGCCGGTTCGGTGCCGACCGTGTAGCTCATCCCGGCCTCACTCTAGTCGGCTTGATGCGGGCCGCTGGTCCAGCCTCCGGGCCAGCTCGGCGGGGTCCACGAAAAGCTCGAACGCCTCCACTCCGTCGATCGTAACGACTGGAATCCGTTCCAGATAGGCCCGCAGAAGCCGCTCATCGCTGTCGATGTCCAGGTCCTCGAACTCGAACGGCTGCTGTCGGCGGGCCCGCATCAACACATCCCGCGCCTCGTCGCAGAGACAGCACCCGGGCCGGCTGTAGAGGACGACGTGGGGCATCAGGCCGCGGCGGCGATCTCACCGGTGGCGTACACATCCAGCGACAGATAGCCCGGGTAGGCGACGGCGGGAACGTAGCGCGCGGCGCTGGCGATCATGGCCGCATTGTCGGTGCACAGCTCCCGCGGGGGCGTGAACAGCTCGGCGCCGAGCCCGGCCAGGCGCTCACGGAGCGGTCCGTTGGCCGCCACCCCGCCGCCGATGGCCAGGCGGCCGAGGCCAGTCGACTCAAGGGCCCGCTCGGCCCGTACGGCCAGGGCCTCGACGATGGCGTGCTGGTAGGAGGCGGCGAGGTCGGCCCGGCGTCGCGAGGTCGCACCGGGCCCGAGCTCCCGGGTTCGGTAGAGCAACGCGGTCTTCAGGCCGGCGAAGGAGAAATCGAGACCACGCAGCCGAGCCGCGGTGGGGAAGGCGAACGCCCCCGGATCGCCCTCGCGGGCCAGCCCCTCGAGCGCGGCGCCCCCGGGATAGCCGAGTCCGAGCAGCCGGGCCCCCTTGTCGAAGGCCTCGCCGGCCGCATCGTCCAGCGTCTGACCGAGTACGCGGTAGCCGGGCCCGCGATCCTCGACCCGGGCCAGGAAGGTGTGGCCGCCGCTGGCCACCAGGCACACGAACGGCGGCTCGAGACCCCCGGGGGCCAGAAAGCCCGCCGCGACATGACCGTGCAGGTGATCGACCGCAGCCAGCGGCAGCCGGTGGGCGGCGGCCAGCGCCTTGGCGGTGGCCAGCCCGACGAGCAGCGCGGCGACTAGCCCAGGTCCCTGCGTGACCGCGACCAGCTCGACGTCGGCCAGCGTGACGTTGGCCTGGTCCAGCGCAGCGTCGATCGCCGGTCCGACGAGCTCGAGATGGTGTCGCGAGGCGATCTCCGGCACCACGCCGCCGAAGCGGTCGTGGATCCCCTGCGAGGAGATGACATTGGCCCTGATTTCCCCGGTGGCGGTGATCACCGCGGCGCACGTGTCGTCACAGCTCGTCTCGAGGGCCAGGATCACGCCGCCCCCGGGGCCGAGATCTCCTCGGCGATGCGCCACATGATCACCGCGTCCTCACCGGTGTCTCGGTAGTAGCGCGGGCGCTTGCCGGCGGAGCGGAACCCGAAGCTCTCATACAGCCGGATGGCCGGTGCGTTTGAGGTACGCACCTCGAGGGTGTACTGCTCCTCCGCCCCAGCCCGCTCGATCATCGCCCCGAGCAACGCCCGCCCGATCCCCTGATGCTGGCGGACCGGATCGACGGCCATGTTCATCAGGTGCCAGACCGTGTCATAGCGCGACAGGACCAGATAGCCGACCAGCCGCCCGCGGTTGCGATCGCGGTCGCCGTCGCGCTCGACGGCGGCTAGGCACAGGCCCGAGGGCTTGGACAGCTCGAGGACGAACATGGCCAAAGACCAGGGGGTCGGGAAGGCCCGACGCTCGATCGAGATGACCTGGGGCAGGTCGGAGTAGCCGAGCGGGCGGATCTGATCGGGGCTGGGGTCATGACCGGGTGCGGAGGTTGAGTTCGGCGTCGGGACGGCGCAGATACTCGGGGGAGACGGCTCGTGTTCGGATCGCCGGCTGCCGGGCAGCCAAGCGGCAGTGATAGGCCGCGCTGACCCGGTGAAGTTCCGAGTCATCGGCGGGAATCAGGGTTCCCGGACGCTCGAGAACCTCCCGGAATTCTACCGCCCCGTCGCCGACGGCCAGGCGGCGACGTCCCAGCTCCACGGTCGATTCGGCCAGGTCAGCCGGGCTGATCGCCGCGGCAGCCAGGCTCGGGGTCGACCCGAGCCCGGGGCGCCGGCGGCCCAGGCCGCGGCGAACACCTCCCGCCGGCGCGCGTCGAGGACGGCCAGCACCTGATCGTGGCCGCCGGCCCGGACCGCCGGGCTGGCCCGGAGGGCCAGCGACTCGCAGCGTCGAGACGCCGACCAGGGGCACCTCGCGTGCGCGAGACAGGGCCCGGGCGGTGGCCACGCCGATGCGCAGGCCGGTGAACGTGCCCGGTCCGGTGCCGACCGCGATCAGGTCAAGCTCGTTCCACCCGCACCCGGACCGCTCCAGCACCTCGACGATGAGCGGCATCAGCCGCGCGGTGTGGCCGGGACGGGCGCCGGGCTCGGGATCATCGCGCGCCTCGAACTCTGATCCGGTCCCCGGGTCGGACAGCGCCACGCTGGTCGCACGCGTCGCGGTGTCGAAGGCCAGGATCCTCACTCGACACTCACGCGGCGGCTGATCGCCCCCGGCGTGCTCGAGCCGGACCCGGGCGGCGATGCGGGCGAAGCCGCCGAGCACGCCCTCGCCCCCTTCCGGCCACTCGACGAAGGCAATCGTGTCCGGGCGCAGGTAGTCGGAGACCAGGTCGGGGTCCTCGCCGGCCAGGCCGGGCACCCGGTACAGGTCGAGATGGGCCACCGGAACCGTCCCGGGGTAGCGCTGGCCGATCGTGAACGTCGGGCTGGTCACAGCCTGGCCAATCCCGAGTGCGCGCGCCGCCCCGCGGACCAGTGTCGTCTTGCCCGCTCCGAGCTCGCCCTCGATCAGGACCACATCCCCCGGTCGCAGTTCCGCGGCCACCCTGGCGCCGATCGCCTCCGTCTCCGCCGGGCTCTCTGACTCAAAGTGCCCCTGCATTAACGCGCCTTCCACACCGATGACACTGTAGACCGGCACGACCTGCCACTTCGCTACCGTCACTGGCGTCATGTCGCCTCCCGAGACCAACGGGGCTCCGGGTCGCATTGCCATGCTCATCAACCGAGTGGCCGGCGATCGTGGCTTCCCCACCTCGCTGAACGAGCTGCGCAACTCCGAGATGGCCAAGGCGGTCGGCCTGGCCGGCGCGATGATCGCCAACAACGTCATCGCGCTTGGCTCGACGGTGGTGTTCAGCCGCCTGCTCAAGGACAACCAGGGTGGGGGCTACGGCTCGCTGGCCGCGCTGGTCAGCTATTTCCTGATCCTGTCGGTCGTCGGCCAGGCGCTGCAGGTGGCCACCGCTCGCGAGGGTGTGCTCGGCCATCTCGGGGTTGGCGCGGGCCTGGCCGCCACCGTTCGGCGCTGGACGATCAACCTCCTCGGACTGACCGTGGTGGTGGCGATCATCTCGGTGCTGCTGCGCGAGCCGATCGCCCAGGCGGTGGGGGTACCCAGTGACCAGTGGGCGGCGGCGATCGGGCTTCCCGCTGCGGTGCTGTGGCTCGAGCTCTCGATCCTCCGCGGCGTCCTGCAGGGCGTGGGTGACTACAAGGGCGTCGGGGTCAGCCTGGTCGGGGAGCAGGCCACCCGGCTGGTCGTGGGCGCCGCGCTGGCCGCCGCCGGCCTGGGGGTGACCGGGGCCTACCTCGGCACCCCGCTGTCGTTCGTGGCCATGGGCGTGTTCTGCATCTACCGGCTCGAGCGTCACATCGCCGCGACCGCGGCGGAGCCATTGGGCGCCGTGAGCGCGGCTCCCCCGGCGCTCAGCCTGTGGGCGCACGTCAAGCGCGCCTGGGCGCCGATCGCCGGGCTGATCGTGATCGCCGTGCTGCAGAACATCGACATCATCGCCGCCAAGCACCGCTTCAGCACCTCGCTGGCCAGCTCCTACGGGGCCACCGCCGTCGCAGCCAAGGTGCTCATCTGGGTGGCCATAGGGGCTGGGTTCTACCTCGTGCCCGAGGTCTCCCGGCGACGCGCCGCCGGTGAGGACACCCGTCCGGTCCTGTTTCGCTCCCTGGCCATCATCGGAGTCTGTGCCGTGCCCTGCCTGCTCATCTTCGCGGTCGTACCCAAGCAGCTCTTGACGGCCGCGTTCGGGGCCAAGAAGGCCACCGCCCATGGATCGCTGTTCGTCCTCGGCGCCGCGTTTACCGTGCTCGCCGCCACCTATCTGGCCATCCAGTACATGCTCGCCCTGAGGCGCACCCGTTTCCTGCTCCTGATCGGGGCCGTGGCCATCGCCGAGCCGATCCTGCTGCTCAACGCGTCGCGGCAGCCCACCGGGTTTGCCACCGTGGTGCTGGCGATTCAGACCGCGGGAGCGCTCCTGGCCTTCGGCTTGGCCCTGCGCCCCACTCAGGCCACCGGACCTTTGCCGCCCGGCGGGGGCGGACCGAGGCTCGGCCCGCTCCAGCGCGAGCCCGTCGAGCCCGTCGAGCCCTTGGCTCACGCGGGCTGAGCTCCGGCTTTCGGGCCGCAAGGGGTAAGGCCCGGGCGCCTGCTCGCGACGGGGAGAGGCCGGACGCCTAGAACAGACCGAGCTGGGGCGGCGGCTCGGTCGGTCCCGGCGCGGGCTCCGGTTCGGGCTCGGGCGGTCCGAGCGGGGGCTCGGGCTCGCGGGCGGCGGGCTCCGGCTCGGGTGTCGGGGCCAGGGGTGGCGGTTGCTCGGGCGCCTCGAGGGCGAGCAGCTCGGGGATGCGCTGGAAGTCGGCCCGCAGCGCCTCGAGCGTGCGCGGCGTGTACAGCGCCGCGGCCGGGTGGTAGAGCGGATAGAGCCGGACCCGCCGAGCGCCGAGCGATCCGCTCCTCGGCCTGGCCGTGCAGGCGGGAGATGCCGGTGGTGTCGGCCCGCAACAGCTTGGTGGCGAAGTTGCCCAGCGTGCAGATCAGCTTTGGCTCGATCAGCTCGACCTGGCTCTGGAGATAACCGTGGCAGGACTCGATCTCGTTCGGCTGCGGGTCGCGGTTGCCCGGCGGCCGGCACTTGAGGGTGTTGCAGATGAACACGTCCGCGCGCTCGAGGCCGATCTCGTCCAGCAGCTTGTCGAGCAGCTTGCCGGCCTGGCCGACGAACGGGAGCCCGAGCCGGTCCTCATTGGCCCCCGGCGCCTCCCCCACGAACATCAGGTCGGCATCGGCGTTGCCGGAGCCGAACACGACCTGGGTCCGGGTCTGGTGCAGCGGGCAGCGAACACATCCCCGTGCCTCCTCGTAGACCGCCTTGAGGAGCTCTCGCCGTTCTGTGGCGCTTGTCACGGAATTCGATGCTAGAGAAAGCCGCGAGGAGGTATCCTGAGTTATTGAGACCGTCACCTTCGGGGACGCACCTCGAAGCGAAGTCTCTCAGCAAACCTACTTCCGACCGGTATTCCGATGCGGGAACTGGAACGGCACTCCGACAACCCCTCTGCGCGCCCCGCTCACGAGCGGGGCGTATTGGGCCGCGGGCGCTTGGGCACGGTGCTTTCGGCCGGTCTGCGCGCGGCGGGGGTGGACGCCTCCGAACCGCTCGCGCGCGGCGCCGAGCTGCGACGGCTTCGACGTCGTCCTGCTGTGCGTGCCCGACGGACAGATCGCCGCGGCAGCCGTGCGGATGCGCGCCCGGAGCGCTGGTCGGCCACTGCTCCGGGGCGACCGGCCTCGACGTGCTGGCGCCCCATGAGGCGCTTCTCCCTGCATCCCGCTGATGACCGTGACCGGCCGACGACGGACCCGAGCGCCTGGCCGGAGCGGGGCGGCGATCAGCCGCCACCAGCCCGCGGGCCCGTCGCACTCGCCCGGGAGCTGGCCGAGAGGCTGGGACTGCGGCCGTTCGCGCTCGGCCGACGAGGACCGCGCCGCCTACCACGCCGCCGCCTCCATCGCCTCGAACTTCCTGATCACGCTGGAGGCGGCCGCCGAGCGGCGTGGCCGCCGGCACCGGCGCGGGCCGGGAGCTGCTCGCCCCCCTGGTGCGCGCGACGGTCGAGAACTGGGCCGCGCTCGGGCCCCGGGAGCGCGCTGACCGGGCCCGTGGCCCGGGGCGACGAGGCCACGGTGGCCGCCCAGCGCGCGGCCGTGGCCGAGCGCGCCCCGGAGCTGCTCGACCTGTTCGACGTGCTGGTCGCCGCCACCCGCCGGCTGGCCGCCCGACCGGACCGCCGAGCCGTCCGCGCCTGCGGTGATGAGGGCATGAGGACCGTGAACACGGTCGCCGAGCTCCGCGCGAGCGCTCGCCCCGGCGCCGGCGCCGGGCGCAACGATCGGCCTGGTGCCGACCATGGGCGCCCTGCACGCCGGCCATCTCGTCGCTGATCGCGAGCGCGCCCGCAGCCACTGCGACGTCGTGGTCGTCTCCCTGTTCGTCAACCCGGCCCAGTTCAACGACCCCGGCGACCTCGCCGCCTACCCCCGCGACGAGGCGCGCGATGCCGAGCTGGCCGCCGCCGAGGGCGCCGACTTCCTGTTCGCCCCGTCGGTGCAGGAGGTGTACCCCGACGGGTTCTGCCACCACGGTCTCGGTGGCCGCCGGTACCGACCGGCTGGAGGGTGCCAGCCGCGGCCGGGCCCACTTCGACGGCGTCACCACGGTGGTGAGCCAAGCTGCTGAACATGGTCGGGCCCGACGTGGCCTACTTCGGGCAGAAGGACGCCCAGCAGGCCGTGGTCATCCGCCGCATGGTCCGCGATCTCAACCTGCCCGTGTCGATCGCAGGTCTGCCCGACCGTGCGCGACCGCCGACGGCCTGGCCCTCTCGAGCCGCAACGCACTTCTTTCGGCGAATGAGCGCGCGCGGGCGACCGCGCTCAGCCGGGCGCTGGCGGCGGTCGCGCGAAGCCGCCGCAGAGCGGCGAGCGCGACCCCGAGCCGCTGCTGGCCGCCGGCCCGGCTCAGAGCTCGAGGCGAGACGGACTCGAACCCGAGTACCTGGAGCTCGTCGTCCGCGGACACGCTCGAGCCGGTCAGCGGAGCTCGAGGCCGAGGTGCTGGCCGTGATCGCCGCCCGCGTCGGCCCCACCAGGCTGATCGACAACACTCTTATCCACCCTGTCCCGGCCACGGCGGTGGCCGTCGGCCGAGCCGTGAACGAAAGGCGACCTCATGAACCGCACGATGCTGAAGTCGAAGATCCACCGCGCCACGGTGACCGACTGCGATCTGCACTACGTCGGGTCGATCACGATCGACCCCGACCTGCTCGACGCCGCCGACATCCTGGAGTTCGAGCAGGTGGCAGTCGTCGACGTCGACAACGGGGCCCGCTTCGAGACCTACACGATCGCCGGCGAGCGCGGTTCGGGCGCCATGAAGGTCAACGGCGCCGCCGCCCGCCTCGTGCACCGCGGCGACACGATCATCGTCATCTCCTACGGGAGCTACGACCCCGACGACCTCGAGCACTACGACCCGCGCGTCGTTCACGTGGCCGCCGACAACGCGATCCGCACCATCGACAACGAGGTGGCCACCCTGCTCGGGGCGACACCGACGTAGCCCGATCCGCGGCCACCGCATAGAGGAGGAAGCCCTGCAATGTCCACCACCCCGCTTCAGTTCAACGTTCCCGCAGACGCCTCCCGGCTTCCGGTCACGCTGCCCATCCTGCAGGAGAAGAAGCGCCTGGGCGAGCCGATCGTGATGGTCACCGCCTATGACTTCCCGAGCGCCCGCGCGGCCGAGGCGGCCGGCGTCGACCTGGTCCTGGTCGGCGACTCCGGGGCCATGACCGTGCTCGGCTACGACTCGACCATCCCCGTCACCACCGATGAGCTGCTGGTGCTGGCCCGGGCGGTCCGCCGCGGGCTGCGCACTCCGTTCCTGGTCGGCGATCTGCCCTTCGGCTCCTATGAGGTCTCCGACGCCCAGGCGGTGGAGACGGCCATGCGCTTCGTCAAGGAGGCGGGCTGTGACGCGGTCAAGCTCGAGCGCGGCAACGAGACCTCGGTGGCCCGGGCCCGAGCCATCGTCCAGGCCGGGATCCCGGTCATGGGCCACGTCGGCCTGACCCCGCAGACCTCCACCGCGCTGGGCGGCTACCGGGCCCAGGGCCGGAGCACCTCGGCCGCGACCCGGATCGCCCAGGAGGCGCATGGCCCTCCAGGAGGCGGGCTGCTTCTCGATCGTCTTCGAGGCCATCCCGGCCGCCGTCTCGGCCGAGCTCATGCCCCACATCGACGATCCCGGTGATCGGCATCGGCGCCGGGCCGGCCACCGACGGCCAGGTGCTGGTGTTCCACGACCTGCTCGGTATCCGCGAGGGCCGCGGGCGCCCGCTTCGTTCAGCGCTACGCCGACCTGCAGGACCGAGATGAACGCCGGCGTGAGCGCCTATGCGGCCGATGTCCGCGGCCGCCGCTACCCCCAGCCCGAGCACACCTACTCGATCGACGAGGAGGAGCTGGCCCGCTTCCGCGCGGACCTAGAAGGGCTCTGACCCCCGGCGCCGGTCTCGCTCTAGCATGCCGCGGGTGGCCCGCTTCGCCCAGGTCTTCTCGCCGCGCGACCGGATCTACTTCGAGCTGTTCGAGGAGGCCGGAGCCAGAACATCCTGCGCCACGTGCGAGCTGCTGCACCGGATGCTCACCGACTATCCCGACGAGCGCCCAGCTGGCCGCCGAGATCCTCGACCGCGAGCACGAGGGCGACCGGATCACGCACGACATCATCCACCGGCTGAACCACACGTTCGTCACCCCGATCGACCGCGAGGACATCCTCGCGCTCGCCTCGGCCCTGGACGACATCGTCGATTACACCGAGGAGGTCGCCGACTACCTGGGGCTGTACAAGGTCGAGGCCCCGATGGAGCAGGCGATCAGCTGGCCCGGGTCCTCAGGGACGCCTCGGGCCAGATCGCCGAGGCCATTCCCCGCCTCCGGGGCTTCCAGGACATCTCCCGTTACACGGTCGAGATCAACCGGCTGGAGAACGAGGGCGACCGCATCACCCGCGAGGCGGTGGCCTCCCTGTTCGACGGCGGGCATCGATCCGATGGTGGTGATCCGCTGGAAGGACATCTTCGAGCGCCTTGAGGCCGCCATCGACTCCACCGAGCGCGTGGCCAACATCCTCGAGGGCATCGTCATCAAGAACTCGTAGTCGTGGGGCGCACGCGGGCCCGCGGCGGGCTCGTCGCCGCGGGGCGGCGGGCTCGCCGGGGCTCGCCGGCGGTGCGGCAACGACTTGGCGAAAACCGCAACTCAAATGCCGCACGTCCGCTCGTCGCTAGGCTTCGTGTCGTCCAAGCAACGCCGGAGGGAAGGGAAACCACATGCGGAGGATCTGGCCGAAGGCCTTGACCGGGCTCGCCGTGGCGGTCGCCTGCGCCGGGATGGCTCCGGTGGCCGCGGCATCGATCACGCCGGCTCTGACGCTGGACCAAAGCGCCGGGACGCAGGCCGGATCGACGGTCAACGTGGGCCTGGACCTGACGTTCTCCCCGAGCCCGAGCAACGACTCGGCCAAGGACATGACGCTGAGCCTGCCTCCGGGGCTGCTGGCCAACGCCTCCATCGACAGCGGTGCCTGCCTGAAGTCCGCGACCCCGATGGCCGCGTGCCAGGTGGGCACGGGCACGGTCACCGCCACGCCGTTCGTACCGCCGCTGAACCTTCCCGGCCCTCAGGTTCCCGTCTCGGTCACCTTTGACCTGGTCGCGCCGCCGGCCCCGGCCGACCTCGCCGGTCTGGTCATCATGGCCACCAACCCCGTCACCGGCGTTCCCGCTCAGCTGGGAAGCCCCGGGGACATCACGGTCAAGCCCACCGGCGCGCTGGACATCGCCTTTCACAACATCCCCAACACCTACGCGCTCCTCACCGGCGTTGCCGTCCCCATCGCCGTCGACGAGATCAAGAGCACGTTCGACGGGCTGCGCCTGCCCACATCGTGCCCGTCTCCCGCGGCCCTGTTCGGCGTCTCGGCCGACTCCTACAGCGACCCCACCGTCAAGTCGGCCTCCGCCCCGCTCCAGGTCACCGGCTGCGCGACCCTCCCCTTCTCCCCCGTGCTCAAGGTGACCGCGGTCAGGGATGCGGCCGACACCGGGGTGGCGCTGACCACCGACGTCACCCAGGCGGCCGGCCAGGCGACCAGCGGCACGGTGGGGCTGGGCTTCCCGGCTGCGGTGGTGGCCCCGAACGCCGCCGCCGTGGTCAACGATGGGCTGCTCTGCGCCGACTCGAGCTTCGCCACCTGCAAGACGATCGGCTCCTCGCGGGCCACGTCGCCGCTCTATCCCACCCCCCTGGTCGGCAAGGTCTACCTCACAGGGACCCTGGCCTCCCCGGCCATCACGATCACCTTCCCACCGCCGTTCGCCCTGACCCTGAACGGTAGCGTCAGCCTGGCCACGAACACGACGACATTCACCGGGGTACCGGACATTCCGCTCTCGGACCTGCAGGTCGCGCTGACCGGCGGCCCCGACGCCGCGTTCGCCAGCACCTGCGCTACGCCTTCGGGCAATGCGACCGGGAGCTTCACCTCGCAGGATGGTGATCTGCACGCCAGCAGCACCGCCCCGTTCATGGTCACCGGGTGCCCGGCTCCCGCAGGAGGCGGCGGGGGCGGCGGGACCGGCGGCGGCGGGACCGGCGGCGGCGGTGGCGGCGGTGGCGGCGGGGGAACCGGGCCCCGACCGATAGCGCTCCCCAAGATCAGCTCGGCGAGGCTGGCGGGACTGAGGCGCGGCCACCCGGTGCTCAGCTTCACGGTCCTCGCAGCGCGCGGGACGCCCAAGCTGACCTCGGTCACGGTTCAGCTACCCCGAGGTCTGCGCATCATGCGTCATCGAGTGCGTAGGCACCTCGTCGTGCGCGGGCTGAGCGTCCACAACGCCAAGGTCAAGACGATCTTCATCAAGGGCGGGAAGCTCGTCATAACGCTGCGCCGGCCCTCGGCCCGAGTGCCGATCCGGATCAGCTCACTCGCCCTGCACGAGAGCACCGGCCTGCACCGCAAGGCTCGCCGCCATCACGTGCGCTACCTGAGGCTGATCGTCGCCGTGGCCACGGTGGCCCCCGGGCGGGTCACGACGCTGAGCCGAGCGATCATCCCCAGCAGCTGAGCCCACCGGTCCGGTCTTCACCACGGGCGTCCGGGTGGTCCGGGCGGTCCGGGCGGCCGGGGCGGTCCGGGCGCCCCGGTCCCGGGCGTCCGGGTCGCGGCCTCAGCCCGCCTCGGGCGCGAGTGGAGTCCCGGGGGCGTCGGGCCCAGGGATCTCCCGAATGACCCGCGCGGGCACACCTGCGGCGATCGAGTGTGGCGGGATGTCCTGGGTGACGACCGAGTTGGCCCCGATCACCGAGCGCCGGCCAACCGTGACCCCGCTCGTGATGACCACTCCCGCCCCGCACCACACGTTGTCTTCCACCCGGGTGGGGCCCTTGGTCGTGAAGCCCTGCCAGGGCACGGGCACCTCAGGATCGTCGAAGCGATGAGCGGCGTCGCTGATGAAACAGCCGTTGGCGAACATGCAGTGGTCCCCGATCTCGACCAGGGACATGGAGGCGATCATCACCCCAAGGTTGAGAAAGCAGCCGGAGCCGATGCGGATCCGCGCCTGGTCGGGAGCTGTGATCCAGACGCCCGGTTCAAACACGGTCTGGGCCCCGATCTCCAGCCGCCCTTCACGCAGGGCTGAGAGCACGTTGCCATGCACCGGCCAGCGCACGAAGGCCCCCCGTCGCATGACCTCCCAGTGGATTCGCGCCCGGTTCCAAGGCACCGAGTTCTGCTCGTACCAGAGCCATTTCTGAGCCCAGAGCCGCAGCTCCGCCGCGGTGGCCGGACCGGGCGAGCTCAGGAACGCTCCAACCGGAAGACAGGGTGATCCGGAGCGACGCGGAGCAGCTCAGCCTCCTCGGAGCTGGCGCTCACGCCGTCGAAGAACGTCCCCACCTCGAATGACCAGCGTTTCAGGTAGGCCCGCAGCAGCGGAGGCTTGTCGGCATCGGCCAGCTCGACGGCCGTGAAGGTCTCGATCCGCCGTCCGAGACGGAGCCGTCCGCCGCCCGACGCCCGGATGTTGCGGACCCACTGGGTGTGACCCCGGGGAGCGACAAGGTAGTCGGCGCCGGCAAAACGCAGCAGATTGACCGGCGTGCGGCGCCATTGGCCCGTTTTGCGCCCGCGCACCTCCAACACGCGTGAGCCCCAGACCCCGATCCCCGCGCGGGTGGATGCCGCCACCAGAGGATTGAACAGCTTGCGGGTAACCCAGTTGGGCGGCTGGTAATGCTCGGCCACGTCCGGGATTCTTCCACGCACCACGGTCTCCGACATAGCGGCAGGCCAGCGGTGTCCGGGACGGGAGCTGCCTAGCGCGTACTGGCCGCCGTCCGGCGGCGTGAGCCTTTGGCCGGAGCCGGCTCGCCGTCGGCCGTCCTGGCGCTCCGGCCGTTCCTGGCCGCCGGGTCGTTCTTGGCTGCCGCTCCGTTCGTGGCCGCCGCCCCCTTCTTGGCCGCCGCGCCCTTCTTGGCCGTCGCGCCGTTCTTGGCCCCGACCCCGTTCCCGGGGGTAGAGCCGTTCCCGGCTGAGCGGTTCTGACTGCCGGCGGCCGCGCGACGAGTCCGCCGGGCCTTGACCGGCAGCATCCCGGCGAGGAAGTGGCCGGTGTACGAGCCAGGAGTGGCGGCAACCTGCTCCGGGGTGCCGTGGGCAATCACCCGGCCGCCCTCATCACCGCCCTCGGGCCCAAGGTCGATCAACCGATCGGAGACCTTGATCACGTCCAGGTTGTGCTCGATGACCACGACCGAGTTCCCCGCCTCGACCAGCCGGTCGAGCACCTCGAGCAGCCGCTGGATGTCGGCGAAGTGCAGGCCCGTGGTGGGCTCGTCGAGGATGTACATCGTCCGGCCGGTGGCGACCTTGCTCAGCTCGGCGGCCAGCTTGACCCGCTGGGCCTCTCCGCCCGACAGGGTCGTAGCGGGTTGGCCGAGCCGCATGTAGCCGAGGCCCACGTCGACCAGCGCGTCAACCCGACGGCGGATCTTGGGGATGTGAGCGAAGAAGTCGAGTGCCTCCTCGATCGGCATCTCCAGAACGTCGGCGATCGTCTTGCCCTTGAAGCGGACCTCGAGCGTCTCGCGGTTGTAGCGCTTGCCGTGGCATTGCTCGCAGGGCACGTAGACGTCGGGCAGGAAGTGCATCTCGATCTTGATCTGCCCGTCACCCCGACAGACCTCGCATCGGCCGCCCTTGACGTTGAACGAGAACCGCCCCGGCTTGTAGCCGCGGGCCCGGGCCTCCTGGGTCTTGGAGAACAGCTCCCGGATCTGGTCGAACAGCCCGATGTAGGTGGCCGGGTTGGACCGGGGTGTGCGCCCGATCGGCGACTGGTCGACGGAGATGATCTTGTCCAGCTGATCGAGCCCGCGGATCCGGCGGTGAACGCCGGCTCGCTGACGAGAACCGGCGCCCCGGCCGGGCGCGCGGGTCCGGTTCAGATGGTTCGCCACCGCCTTGAGCAGCACCTCATTGACCAGCGTCGACTTGCCCGACCCCGAAACCCCGGTCACGCAGCACAGCACGCCGAGTGGCACCTTGACGTCGATCCCCTGGAGGTTGTGCTGGGCCGCGCCCTCGACCGTGATGTAACCCGCCGGGGTTCGCCGGCGAGACGGCACGTCGATGACCCGCGTACCGGCCAGGAACTGGCCGGTCAGGGATTCGGCGACCTCGGCCACCTCGGCCGCGGTCCCCTGGGCGACCACGTGACCGCCGTGCTCTCCAGCCGCCGGGCCCATGTCGACCAGGTGATCGGCAGCGATCATCGTGCCCTCGTCGTGTTCGACGACGAGTACCGTGTTGCCCAGATCCCGCAGACGCTCCAGGGTGGCGATCAACTTCTCGTTGTCGCGCTGGTGCAGACCGATCGACGGCTCGTCGAGGATGTAGAGCACCCCGACGAGCGAGGAGCCGATCTGGGTGGCCAGCCGGATCCGCTGAGCTTCACCGCCCGACAGGGTCGCGGCGGCGCGCTCCAGTGACAGATAGCCGACGCCGACGTTTTCCAGGAACTGCAGGCGCTCCTCGATCTCGCGGATGATCAGCCGGGCGATCCGACGATCGTGATCGTCGAGTTCCAGCCTCCGCACCCACTCCAGCGCACGGCGGGCGGCCAGGGCCGTGAACTCGTGGATCGGCGTCTCGGCGACGAGCACCGCCCGTGATTCCGGCTTCAGCCGCGCGCCGTGGCATTCCGGACACGGCCTGAGCGTCATGTACTCCTCGATCTTCTCGCGCGAGAAGTCTGAGTCGGTCTCCCGGTAGCGCCGCTCCAGATTGGGCACGATGCCTTCGAAACGAGTCGCGTAGGAACGGCGCCGACCGAAGCGGTTGCGGTAGGAGACCTGGACGCGGTCGCCGCCGGTGCCATGGAGGAAGAAGTCCCGCGAGGACTCGGGCAGGTCCTGCCACGGTGTGTCGAGCTCGACGTCGTAGCGCTCGGCGATGGCCTGGGTCAGCTGGTCGTAGTAGTTGGAGGCACTGACCGCCCAGGGGGCGATAGCGCCCTCGCCGATCGACAGGGCCGGATCCGGGACGACCAGATCGGGGTCGATCTCCATCTGCGAGCCCAGCCCGGTGCAGCGCGGGCACGCCCCGTGCGGGGAGTTGAACGAGAAGATGCGCGGCTCGAGCTCGACCAGGCTGGGGCCATGGACCGGACAGGCGAAACGCTCGGAGAAGGTGAGGATTCGCTCCTCGCGGCGCCCGCCGGACTCGGGCACGTCCACCAGCTCGATCTCGACCAGACCGTCGGCCAGTGCCACCGCGGTCTCAATCGAGTCGGCCAGGCGCTTGCGGAGCTCGTCCTTCATGACCAGGCGGTCCACGACCACGGCGATGTCGTGCTTGAACTTCTTGTCGAGGACGATCTCCTCATCGAGCCGTCGGAGCTCTCCGTCGACCTTGACCCGGCCGAAGCCCTCGCCCCGCAGCTCCTCGAATTGCTTGCCGTACTCGCCCTTGCGACCCCGGACGATCGGGGCCAGAACCATGAACCGGGTGCCCTCGTCGAGCTCCATCACCTGATCGATGATCTGCTCGGCGGACTGGCCGCTGATCGGTCGGCCGCAGATGTGGCAGTGGGGATGGCCGATGCGCGACCAGAGCAGTCGCAAGTAGTCGTAGATCTCGGTCACCGTGCCCACGGTGGAGCGCGGGTTGCGGGAAGTGGTCTTCTGATCAATCGAGATGGCCGGCGACAGCCCCTCGATCGAGTCCACGTCCGGCTTGTCCATCTGGCCGAGGAACTGACGCGCGTACGCGGACAGCGACTCCACGTAGCGGCGCTGCCCTTCGGCGTAGATGGTGTCGAAGGCCAGCGAGGACTTGCCCGACCCCGACAGACCGGTGATCACGGTCAGCGAATCCCTCGGGATCGCGACGGTGACGTCCTTCAGATTGTGCTCCCGGGCGCCCGAGACGACGATTCGATCCACTTCAGACGAGTTTAGTAGGTCGAACAGACGTTCCCTTATGCCCGGGGCCCTCCCTCCGATCAGCCCTCGACGCTGGCGTACACCTCGTCCAGCAGCCCGTCGCGATCGGCGAGCTTGAAGTTCTCCGACAGGTAGCGCGCCGTCTCCTCGCGGGGACTCCCGTTCAGGGCCATGTTCAGCGCAATCAGCCGTGCTCCCTCGGAGTCATCGGTCTCCTCGGCGGGCTCGCCGAGCGGTCGGTCAAGCGGCGCGCCGGCGACCTCCGAATCGGCCGCCCCGAGAGGCTCGGACGATGGCTCGCCATAGGGAGCGGGGGGCGACTCGCCCGGTGGCGCCGAGGCCAGATCCGGAAAAGACGGCGACTCCGTCGCCGCCGGCGTCCCGGCTTCGGCGATGGGCTCCGGCGTCCCGGCTGGAGGCTGTGATTCCCAGCTCTCGGCCGCGGGGCTCTCCTCCGGGGATTCGGGAGCTCCCCAGCCCGAGGAGGACGGACCTGCGTCCCAGCTCTCGGTCGCGCCACCGGGCTCGGTGCCAGCGCCGGGTCCCGTCATGCTGGCGGGCTCGGTCGCAGCGCCGGGCTCGATCACGCCGCCGGGCTCGGCCTCCGCAGGGGCCGGGCCGGACTCCCAGCTCTCGGTCCCGGCGCCGGGCCCGGTCTCCGTCGTAGCCATCCCCGACTCCCAGCGCTCGGTCCCGCCATCAGGCTTCCAGCTGTCCTCGGTCGGACCCGCAGCGGGCTCGGACTCAGGCCCCGGATCGGGCTGGAACTCGACTCTGACGGGCGGCGTGGCTGTCTTGCCCACGCGACTGAGATCCGCCTCCAGTTCGTGCAGATCGCCGTCGAGCCGGGTGGCTCCGTGCCGAACCGACTCGATCAGGCCGGAGAGCTCCGTCTCCATCCCGTCCAGGCGACCCAGCATCGCCGCGGTGGCCTCCGAGACACGGCCGACGTGCTCTCGAACCTCCTCTGTCGCCCGTTCCCGGGTCGCGCGCGCCTCGTGATGCGCTTCCTCGCGGATCTCCTGGGCCTCGGCCTCGGCCGAGCGCTGGATCTCGGCGGCGCTCGTCTCCGCAGCGTCGATGATGGCCCGCACCTGTTCGCTGGCCGACGACGCCAGGGTCTCTGACCGGCGCCGCGCCGCGCTCCTGAACTCGGCGATCTCATCGGCCAGCCGGCTCAGGTGAGCGTCAACGGCCTGAGGGTCGTATCCGTGGCTTCCAAGGGGAAACTGCGTCTCGATGCTCTGCCTATCCAGCGCCACGCGGAGTACCTCCGTTAAAGGAATCGAGAACGGCCAGCCTAGCTCAGGGCGGCCGCGCCAAACATCAGCTGGCGCAGTATCGCCGAGCCCTCGGACAGCCTCGGCTCAGCCGGTGGCGATGGCCTGATCGAGCTCGCGCTTGAGGTCGCGGATCTCGTCGCGGAGCTTGGCCGCGTACTCGAAGCGGAGATCCTCCGCCGCGGCCAGCATCTCCTCCTCGAGCTCGACGATCGCCTTCTCGATCTCGGCCGGAGCCATGGCACCGGCGGCGCGGGCCCGCTGGCGGCGCCGGCGGGACTTCGGAACCTTGGAGTCGGACTGGAGGAACTCGGCGATGTCGGAGATGCCCTTGACGATCGTTTCCGGGGTGATCCCGTGCTCCTCGTTGTAGGCCCGCTGGATGCTCCGTCGACGGTCGGTCTCGAAGATCGCCGCGCGCATCGCCGCCGTCTCCTTGTCGGCGTACATCAGCACCTTGCCCTCCACGTTGCGAGCCGCCCGCCCGATGGTCTGGATGAGCGAGGTCTCTCCGCGCAGGAAGCCCTCCTTGTCGGCATCGAGGATGGCCACCAGCGAGACCTCGGGCAGGTCGAGCCCCTCGCGCAGGAGGTTCACCCCAACCAGCACGTCGTACTCGCCCAGCCGGAGCTCGCGGATGATCTGAATCCGTTCCAGCGTGTCGATCTCGGAGTGCAGGTAGCGCACCCGGAAACCCATCTCGAGCAGATAGTCGGTCAGGTCCTCGGACATCTTCTTGGTCAGGGTGGTGACCAGCGTGCGCTCGTTGCGGTCGGTGCGACCCCGGATCTCATTCATCAGATCGTCGATCTGGTTGCGGGTCTCGCGCACCTCGACCTCGGGATCGATGATGCCGGTGGGACGGACGATCTGCTCGACGATGCGCGGGGAGTGCGTGCGCTCGTATTCCCCCGGCGTGGCAGAGACGAACACCACCTGAGGCGTGATCGACAAGAACTCCTGGAAGGTCTGGGGCCGGTTGTCCAGCGCGCTCGGGAGCCGGAAGCCGTAGTCGACCAGGGTCGACTTGCGCGAGCGGTCGCCTTCGTACATGCCGCCTATCTGGGGCACCGTCTGGTGGGACTCGTCGATGAAGCAGACGAAGTCCTCCGGGAAGTAGTCGAGCAGGCAATACGGCCGGTCGCCGGGGCGGCGGCCGTCCAGGATCCGCGAATAGTTCTCGATCCCGGAGCAGAAGCCCAGTTCGCGCAGCATCTCCATGTCGTACTGGGTCCGCTGGCGCAGGCGGTGGGACTCGAGCAGCTTGCCCGAGGCCTCGAGCTCGGCGCAGCGGGCACCCAGCTCGCGCCCGATCTCGGCCACCGCATCGTCGATCATGCCCTCGCGCACGTTGTAGTGGGAAGCGGGCCAGATCCCCACATGCTCGAGGTCGTCCTCGATGATCTCGCCGGTGACGGCATCGAAATGCTGGAGGTGCTCGACCTCATCGCCGAAGAGCACGATCCGGAATGCAGTCTCGGCGTAGGCGGGCCAGATCTCGAGCGTCTCGCCCCGCACCCGGAACGTGCCCCGGGCCAGCGCGGTGTCATTGCGCGTGTACTGGATCGAGACCAGCTTGCGCAGCAGGGCCTCCCGATCGATCATCTCCCCCTTGCCGAGGGTCTGGAGGTTCTCGTCGTAGGTCTCCGGCGAGCCCAGGCCGTAGATGCAGGAAACGCTGGCCACGATGAGCACGTCGCGGCGCGCGAACAGGGCCGCGGTGGCCGAGTGGCGCAGACGGTCGATCTCCTGGTTGATGGCCGAGTCCTTCTCGATGTAGAGGTCCTTTGACGGGACGTAGGCCTCGGGCTGGTAGTAGTCGTAGTAGGAGACGAAGTACTCCACCGCGTTGCGGGGGAAGTAGGTGCGGAACTCGTTGCAGAGCTGGGCGGCCAGCGTCTTGTTGTGGGCGATGACCAGAGTCGGGCGTTGGATGGCCTCGACCGTGGCGGCCATGGTCATTGTCTTGCCGGTTCCGGTCGCCCCGAGCAGGGTCTGGAAGCGCTCGCCGGCGGCCACGCCCTCGGCCAGCTGGGTGATCGCCGTCGGCTGGTCCGCGGCGGGATGGTAGGTCGCGTCGAGCTCGAACTTCGGCATCGTCGTTTCAGCCTAGTCGCTCGAACGATGTGGTCCTCGGGCGCGCGCTTGGAGTCAATCGCCGTTCGTCACGAACACGAGATGACTCCAAGCCGACCAGCGCTTCCGAGGTGACAGGCCTCAGCGGTAGCCGAGTTCGGTTGCGTAAGTACGGCGGTACTCGGCCCGGGCCTGGAGAACCCGCTCCACGTAGGCCTGGGTCTCCGGGAAGGGGATGTCGCGGATGGCGAAGCGGCCGCCGCGGGCGCTCACGCGCGCCACCCAGCGGTCGACGTTGGCCTCGCCCCCGTTGTAGGCGGCCAGGGCCAGAATCCGGCTCCCGTGGTACTCGTCGAGCAGGTAGCGCAGGTAGTAGCTGCCGTAGGCGATGTTGACCGCGGGGGTGGCCAGATCCGCGGTGCTGAACGTGGTCGCGCCGGAACGATGGGCCAGGTAGAGGGCGGTCCCGGGCAGGATCTGCATCAACCCCTCGGCTCCGGCCGAGGAGGGCCGGGGATCGAACTTGGTCTCCGCGTAGATGACCGCGGCGACGAGCGCGGGATCGAGGTGCTTCTCGGCCGCCTGCTGGCGAATCACATCCTGGTACTGGAGCGGTAGCCCCAGCTCACTGATCGCCCGCCGCGCCACCGGGACGGCGAGAATGGTGACCACGACCGCCACGATCACCGTGGCCAGGAAGAGAACGCCGCGCCGGCGGCGGATGGCGTCGCGCCGACGCACGGTGGCGGCGCTCGGGCGGGGCCGACGGCGAGCCGCGGCGGCGGTCGGGGAGGCCATCAGGCAAGCATGTCAAGGATCGACGACAGCTTCGCCTCCAGATCGGCCTCACTGCCGTCATTGAGCACGGTGTAGGTCGCACGCTGCGACTTTTCCTCCTGCGTCAGCTGCCGCGCCTGGCGCTCGTCGAGCGAGGCGTGGCCACGGGCCGAGGCGCGCTGATGGCGGACCGATTCCTCGGCGATGACCGCGACGGTGGCGTCGAAGGCCGACTCCATCCCCGACTCGAACAGCAGCGGCACCTCGATCACCGCCGCGCGGGGCGGCTGCGGGCGGGCGTCGAGCTCCTGGCGCCAGGCCGTCATCCGCTCACCCACCCGCGGCCACAGCAGCTGCTCGAGCCAGACGCGCCGCTCCGGGTTGGCGAACACTGCATCGGCGATCGCCGTCCGGTCGATCGACCCGTCGTGAAGCACCTCGGGACCAAATTCGCCCACCACGGCCTCCTGGACCTCGGGGCTCTCGTAGAGCTCGTGCACCACCTGATCGGTGGACAGGCCGGGGACGCCCAGGCGCTCGAGCGCGGCCAGCGCGGTTGACTTGCCGGCTCCGATGCCGCCCGTCAGTCCGATGATGGGGACCACCGGACGGGGCCCCGGATCCGAGGTCAGGCCGCGGGGGTTTCCGGCGGCGTCGGGTCCGGGACTTCGGGCGAGGCGTCGTCCCCGTCCGCGGCGGGCTCGGGTGCCGCAGCGGCGTCGGGCTCGGGCTCGACGGCGGCCTCGGGTGCGGCGTCGGGCTCGGCGGCGGCTTCCGGCTCGGGCTCGGGCTCGGGCTCGGGCTCGGCGGCGGCTTCCGGCTCGGGCTCGGGCTCGGGCTCGACGGCGGCCTCGGGTGCGGCGGCTTCGGGCTCGACGGCGGCCTCGGGTGCGGCGGCTTCGGGCTCGGCGGCGGCTTCCGGCTCCGGCTCGGGCTCGACGGCGGCCTCGGGCTCGGCTTCGGTGGCGGCCTCAGGCTCCGGCTCCGGCTCACCCGGGTCGGCAGGCTCGACCGCCGGCTCACCGGGCTCACCCGGCTCACCGACCGAGAACACGTCCTCGGACAGGCCTAGTTCGGGGACGTCGTCCAAGGAGCTGCCGACGCCCTCGGGCGGGGGCTCGATCGGCCGCACGGGGAGAACCTGGCCCTCGACCCGCTTGATCGACAGGGAGAGCCGGCGGCGCTCGGAATCGATCTCGAGGATCTTGACCCGCACGGGATCGCCGGGCTGGATTATCTCCCGGGGATTCTCGACATGGTGCTGGGCGAGCTCTGAGATGTGGACCAGGCCCTCGACGCCGTCGAGGATCTCGACGAATGCGCCGAAGGTCACGACCTTGGTCACAGTGCCCTCGAGCTCGTCCCCGATGTTGTAGGTATCGACCACCCGCTGCCACGGGTCCTCCTGGGTCTGCTTGAGACCCAGCGAGATCCGCTGACGCTGGCGATCGATGTCCAGCACCTTGACGCTGACCGTGTCCCCGATGGTGAGGATCTCCGAGGGATGGTTCACGTGCGACCAGGACAGCTCGGAGATGTGGATCAGGCCGTCGATGCCGTCGAGGTCGACGAACGCGCCGAAGTCGACGATGTTGGAGATCATGCCCTCGACCACCTGACCGGGCTGGAGCCGGTCCAGGATCCGCTCGCGGTCCTCCTTGCGCTGCTCCTCGAGCACGGCGCGGCGGGAGAGGACGACGTTGTTGCGCGAGCGGTTGAGCTCGATGACCTTGCACTCGATGGCCTGGCCCATGTACTCGTCCAGGTTCGGCACGCGGCGGATGTCGACCAGCGAGGCGGGCAGGAAGCCGCGGACCCCGAGGTCGATGATCAGGCCACCCTTGACGACCTCGATGACCGCGCCGGTCACGGGCTCACCGGACTCGGCGGCGGCCTCGATGCGGCGCCATGCCTTCTCGAAGCGGGCGCGCTTCTTGCACAGGATCAGCCGGCCGTCCTGATCCTCCTTGGTGAGGACGAGCGCGTCGACCTCCTCGCCGAGCTCAACCTCGTCGGCGGGATCGACCGACTTGCGGATCGAGAGCTCGCCGGCCGGGATGACGCCCTCGGACTTGTAGCCGATGTCGACGAGGACCTCGTCGTTGTCGATCCGGACGACGTTGCCGGTGACTACGTCCCCCTCGGCGAAGGGATGCAGGGTGGCGTCGTAGTTGGGGACGATCTGGCCGTCGATCTCCAGCAGCAGGCCGCCGGAGCCCTCGACGATCTTGCGGTCGGCTGATCGGGCTCAGCCATCAGGGTTGAAGTGGAAGACATCAGGCTCGGAGGATAGCCACACCGGGCCTGCGGTGCGGACCGCGCGCGGGCGGTGTGGGGGCAGGCGCCGGCCCTATCATCAGCTCGCATGCCACAGCGAGCCACCAAGCGCGGCGCGGAGCGTACGCCCCTGCAGCGCGACTGCGACGTACTCATCTGCGGAGCCAGCTTCGCCGGGCTGGCCGTCGCCCGCGAGCTGGCCGGCAGCGGCGCCGACGTGCTGATCATCGACCGCTACGAGATCGGCGAGCGGCAGACCTCGGCCTGCGGCATCCCCACCAAGCTGGCTGACCGCGCTGGGACCTCAGGAGGCGCTGCAGCAGACCTTCGGCGAGCTGGTCATCCACACGCCGCACACCACGGTCCGCTACGACCTGCCGTGGACCTTCTCCACCTTCGACTACCGCACGCTGTGCGGACTGCTGGCCGCCCAGGGCAGCCCTTCAGCTTCGAGACGGCCAAGGTCGAGCGCCGAACCGGCGACACCGTGCTCACCGACCGGGGACCGATCCGCGCCCCGCTGATCGTCGACGCGCTTGGCTGGCGGCGGGTCCTCGGCGCGGGCGAGAACGTCCAGCCCCCCGACGCGCTGCTTTCCCGGGGGCTGGAGGTGCACCCGTTCGGGTCCGGCGCGCGACCTCGAGGTGTGGATCGACCGCAGCTACGTGCCGGCCGGCTACGGCTGGAGCTTTCCGGCCGGTGACGAGCTCCGGATCGGGGTCGGCTCCTTCGACCCCCGCTTCCACGTGCGCGAGCCGACGGTTCGGCTGGCCGAGGACCTCCGGGCCGAGAAGGTGCGCTACCAGGGCAACTGGATCCCCCACGCGCTGCGTCCGGCCACCGAGGACGGCGTCTTCTTCACCGGCGACTCGGCCGGTCACTGCCTGCCGCTGACCGCCGAGGGAATCCGCACCGCGCTCTACTTCGGGCTGGCCTGCGGGCGCGAGCTGCGCCGTGTGCTACGCCGGCGAGCAGACCCGCGAGGCAGGCCCTGGCCCGCTATCACGACTTCTCCGCCGCCCATGCCCTGGCCTTCCGCTGGATGCTGCGGTTCAGCGCCTGGTCCCGCGCATCGCGCCGCGGCTGCTGGCCCCCGCCCTGGGGGCGATGCGGCAACAAGCGCTTCGTCGACTGGTCCTTTGACCACTACCTCGAGATCGCCCACCCGCGGTTCGCGACCGCGGACGGGGTGTCAGCTCCGCGTCCCCCGCGCGCCGCCCTGGCTGCGGCCTGAGACTCCGGCGCGGCTACTTGGCCGACAGCCAGTCGGCGCCCACGCCGGCCTCGACGGCCAGCGGCGGATCGAGCTCGTAGGCGCCGGCCATCTCGCGCACGGCGATCTCCTTGACCTGCCTCGGCCTCCTCGGCCGGCCCCTCGAACAGCAGCTCGTCGTGGATCTGCAGGACCAGCCGGGAGCGCAGCCCGGCGTCGCGCAGCGCCTGCTCGCAGCGGACCATGGCCACCTTCATGATGTCGGCGGCGGTGCCCTGGATGACCATGTTGACCGCGAAGCGCTCGCCCTGCTTGCGCAGCTCCCAGCGCCGGGCGCGCAGCTCGGGGACCTGGCGGCGGCGGCCGAACAGGGTGGAGACGTAGCCGTGCTCGGTGCCCTGCTCGATCGTCTCCTCGATGAAGCGCCCGACGGCCGGGAAGCCGGCCAGGTAGCGCTGGATGAACTCGTCGGCCTCGGACTGCGGGATGTCCAGCCGGTCGGCCATCCCGTAGGCCGACAGGCCGTAGACGATCCCGTAGTTGATCATCTTGGCCTTCGAGCGCATGCCGGGGTCGATCTGCGTCGGGCGTCGACGCCGAACACGCGGCAGGCGGTGGCGGTGTGCACGTCCTCGCCGCGGCGGAAGATCTCCTTGAGCACGTCCTCGCCGGCGATGTGGGCGAGCAGCCGCAGCTCGACCTGGGAGTAGTCGGCCGAGACCAGCAGGTGGCCCGGCTCGGCCACGAAGCAGGCCCGGATCTCGCGGCCGAGCGGGGTGCGGATCGGGATGTTCTGGAGGTTGGGGTTGTTGGAGGACAGCCGCCCGGTGGTGGCCGCCGTCTGGTTGAAGGTGGTGTGCAGGCGGCTCTGGGAGTCGACCAGCAGCGGCAGCGCGTCGAGATAGGTCTGGGCGAGCTTGGTCAGCTCCCGCCAGCGCTCGATCTTGGGGATGATCTCGTGCTCGTGAGCGGATCGCCTGCAGGACGCGGGCGTCGGTCGAGTAGCCGGTCTTGCCCCGGCGCTTGCGCGACAGGCCGAGCTTGCCGAACAGGATCTCCTCGAGCTGCTTGGGCGAGCCGAGCGTGAACTCCTCCCCGGCCAGGTCGAAGATCTCGCGCTCGAGCGCGTCGGCCTCGGTCTTGACCCGGGTCGGAGATCTCCTGCAGCCGCTCGGTGTCGAGCTTGACCCCGGCCTGCTCCATCTCGCGCAGGATGCGCACGATCGGCAGCTCGACCTCCTGCGAGCAGGTCGGTCAGGCCGCGGCCGCGGATCTCCTCGCGCTGCCAGGCGGCCAGCGCCTGCACCAGGCGGGCGTCGCGGCCGGCCTCGTCCTCGATCGTCGGCCGCCAGTCCCCGCTCCTCGCACAGCTCGCGGAACGGATAGGCGCGCCGGGCGGGCTCGAGCAGGTAGGCGGCGACCTCGGTGTCGTGGGCCAGCGTCGCGGGGCACCTCGCCCGAGCGCCTTGGCGTCGTGGGCGATGACCGGCCGCGGCCCGATCGCCGCCACCAGCTCCTCGGGGCGCGGCGCAGTCGCCGATCAGCAGCCGCTCGCTCTGCTCGGCGTAGACGCCGAAGCGCCACTGGGCTCCTCGCCGAACAGCGCCCCCTCCGGGGCCTCGGGCATCGCGCACGGCGACCGCCACCTCGCGCCGTCGGGCAGCCGGGCGACGTCGGCCAGCGCCGCCGGCGCGGACCGCGGGCGGTCAGCGCCTGCTCGGCCGACGGGGCGGGGGCAGCGGCGTCGGCCGAGCCGAGCGCCTCCTCGAGCCGGCGCAGCGGATCGCGCAGCTCGAACTCGCGAAACACCTCGCGCAGGCGCGAGCGGTCCGGCGGCGCGGAGACGAACTCGGCGACGTCGAGGTCTGAGCGGGATGTCGCGCTTGGCCGTGGCCAGCTGCTTGGACATGCGGGCGTCGTCGGCGTGGTTGATCAGGTTCTCCTTGCGCTTGGCGCCGCTGATCTCATCGACGCTGTCGAGCACCTGCTCGAGCGAGCCGAAGCGCTGCAGCAGGTCGGCCGCGGTCTTGTCGCCGATGCCGGGGACGCCGGGGATGTTGTCGCTGGTGTCGCCCTTGAGGCCGATGAAGTCGGGGACCAGCTCGGGCGGGATCCCGTAGCGGTCGATCACGCCCTCGCGGTCGTAGACGCGCGTGTCGGTGATCCCGCGGGAGGTGGTCATGATCCGGACGTGGTCGTCGACCAGCTGGTAGGCGTCGCGGTCGCCGGTGACCACCATCACCTCGACCGGCGGGTCGGCTGCGCTTGGCCCGCTCGGCGATCGAGGCGATCACGTCGTCGGCCTCGTAGCCGTCGACCTTCAGGTTGCGGTAGCCGAAGGCCGCGACCAGCGGCTCGAGATGGGGCCACTGCTCCCGCAGCAGGTCGGGCCGGCTCGAGCGCTGGGCCTTGTACTCGGAGTAGACCTCCTTGCGGCCCGAGGACCCGGCGTCCCACACCACCACCGTGGCCTTGGGCCCGTAGTCGGTGAGGATCTTGACCAGCATCGAGGCGAACCCGAAGATGGCGTTGGTCGGCACCCCGGTGGAGGTGGCGATCGACTCGGGCAGGGCGAAGAAGGCCCGGTAGGCCAGGCTGTTGCCGTCGATCAGGAAGAGCTCGTCGGCCATCCTGATCTGAGCCTATCTCGCCCGGCGGCTCCGGGCGGCTACGGGCACGCTCGCCGCGCCAGCGAGCCGCGCGGAGGCATAAGATGGCCCGCGCGCATGGCCACCACCCCCAGCGCCCAGTACAGCCTCACCCTGCGCGTCGAGATCGATCACCTGCCGGGGATGCTCGGCAAGGTGGCCAGCGCGATCGGCGAGGCCGGCGGGACGATCGGCGCCGTCGACCTGGTCCAGGTCGAGGGCGCCGCACACCGATCCGCGACATCACCGTCGAGACCGGCGACGCCGCCGACTGGCCGCGCCTGACCGACGCCGTCAACGCCGTCCCGGGCGCGCGCGTGCTCGACACCACCGACCGCACCTTCATGCTCCACATCGGGCGGCAAGATCGAGCTGCACAACAAGAGCCCGCTGAAGACGCGCGACGACCTCTCGATGGCCTACACGCCCGGGCGTGGCCCGGGTCTGCCAGGCCATCCACGACGACCCCGACAAGGCCTTCCAGTACACGATCAAGCGCAACACGGTGGCCGTCGTCTCCGACGGCACGGCGGTCCTCGGCCTGGGCGACATCGGCCCGCGGGCGGCGATGCCGGTGATGGAGGGCAAGGCGATGCTGTTCAAGGAGTTCGCCGGCGTCGACGCCTTCCCGATCTGCCTGGACACCCACGACCCCGACGAGATCGTCGCCGCGGTCAAGGCGATCGCCCCCGGCTTCGGCGGGATCAACCTCGAGGACATCTCGGCCCCGCGCTGCTTCGAGATCGAGGACCGGCTCAAGGCCGAGCTCGACATCCCCGTCTTCCACGACGACCAGCACGGCACCGCCGTGGTGGTGCTGGCCGCGCTGCTCAACGCGCTGACCCTGACCGGGCAGCGGATCGGCGACATCCGCGTGGTGGTCGTCGGCCTGGGCGCGGCCGGGATCGCGGTCAGCCAAGATCCTGCTCGAGGCGGGCGTGCGCCACATCATCGGCTGCGACTCGCGCGGCGCCGTCCACACCGAGCGCGCCGGACTACCTGGACGGGACGATGCCGCGCCGCCAAGCGCGCGCTGGCCGAGCGGACCAACCTCGAGCAGCCGCTCCGGCGCCCCGGCCGACGTGCTCGAGGGCGCCGACCTGCTGATCGGCCTGAGCGGGCGCGCGCGTGCTCCCGGCCGCGGCGCTGGAGCGGATGAACCCCGACCCGATCGTGTTCGCGATGGCCAACCCCGACCCCGAGGTCTCGCCCGGAGGAGGCGCTGCCCTACGTGCGGATCCTGGCCACCGGCCGCTCGGACTACCCCAACCAGATCAACAACGTGCTCTGCTTCCCGGGCATCTTCCGCGGCGCGCTCGACGTCCGCGCCACCGCAGATCACCGAGACGATGAAGACCGCCGCGGCCCGGGCGATCGCCGACATCGTCTCCGAGCGACGAGCTGCGCGAGGACTACATCATCCCCTCGGTGTTCAACCGCGAGGTGGTGGGCGCGGTGGCCGCCGCGGTGGCCGAGAGGCCCGCGAGAGCGGGCACGGCCGAGGCCGGCGTCGGAGATGGGCTTCGCGGCCACCGAGGAGCATGCGCATCCTCGGGCGCTGAGCGGGCGACGCGGGGCTGCGACGGGCACGACGGGCGCGACTGGCGCCGCGGGGGTGTGTGACGGTGAGTGCCAAGACTGTCACCGGAGTGTGAAAAAAGCAGCTGCCGGGCGGCGGGGGGCGGTTGAGGCGCCAGAGTGACGGCGCACGTGGCCCGTCAAGTGCGTACATTTCGTGACCGGCACTCGCTCGTTCCGCGGGTGCGTGCCGCGAATTCGAGCGGTTTCCGCGGAATCTGCGGCACGCCAGCGTCCCGGTCGCTCGGATGTGCGCGATCGCGTTTCGGGGTCGCGAGACGAGCGGATCGCGGCGATCGCGGCCGCTGCCAGCGCGGGCGCGTCTGCCGAGCGCCAGCTGCTGGCCGCCGGGATCGGCTACGACGCGATCCGCCGCCTGACCTCACGCGGTGCGCTGTGGCCCTGCGCACTCGGACTGGCCGTCGATCAGGCCTTCGCGAGGCGTCTGGTCAGCGGCGCTCCCGTTGCCCTGGAGCTCGCCGAGACGGCGGCTCTGCTGGCCGTGACGATGACGGCACGGCACGTCAGCTCACGAGTCCGCGGCCGGCCTTGTCGCGCATCTGCGGCATCGGCGGAGGACGCGGTCCTGCGAGCCGCGCGCGCCGTCGAAGTGCTGCAGCTTCGAGCCAATGTCGCACGGTGCACGGCTACGAGGTCGACTTGTCTGGTCGCGGCACGGGGTCGCGCGGCGAGATCGACGGCTTCGCGGTTTCGACTAGGCCGCCGAGCTTCGAGCAGGACCGGTCGGCGAAGACGGCGAGCCACCCGCAGGCCGCGGGCCCCGGGTGGTCCGCAGCACCTGGCGGCAGATGCAGCGCGAGCCCTTCAGGGTGATCGCGCGCTTGACGCGACGCTTTGCCGGCGCTCCGGACGCTCAGCTGGGGATGCGCGGACCCAGGGCGATCCGAGACGCCGGGGACGCTCCGCTGCGAGCCGCGACGTCCTCGCGCCGACCGCGCTTGGGGAGCGGCCCCTCGAGCTTCCAAGCCGAGCCGGGGCGCCCGGGCAGGAGCAGCACGATCAGCAAGCCGACCGCGGTGAGGACCAGGCCGAAGGTCAGCCCGACCCGCTCGCCGTAGCCCTTGCGTTCGGCCATCCAGGCCGCGGCGGCGGCCGAGCAGCCAGACGAACAGCAGGTAGAGGGCCTTGGCGCCGATCGTGGCGTAGATCGCCATCACGCCTCCCGCGGCGAGGTGTCAGGCGCGGCTCAGGTCGGACGTCCATCACGTCCCCAGGTAGGCCCGCTGGACCTCGGGATCGTCGCGCAGCTGGGCGGAGCTCGTTGGCCAGCACGACCCGGCCGGTCTCGAGCACGTAGCCGCGCCGGGACACGTCCAGGGCGTAGTTGGCGTTCTGCTCGACGAGCAGGATCGTGACCCCGTCGCGGTTGATCTCGGCGATCGTCTCGTAGATCCGCTGGACGAGGATCGGGGCGATGCCCATCGAGGGCTCGTCGAGCATCAGCAGCCGCGGCCGGGCCATCAGCGCGCGGCCGATGGCCAGCATCTGCTGCTCGCCGCCGGACATCGTGCCCGCCTTCTGCTTCTCGCGCTCCTGCAGGCGGGGGAACAGCTCGAACACGCGCTCGAGGTCCTCGCCGACGCCGGGCCCACGGCGGTGATGGGCGCCGAGGTCGAGGTTCTCGCGCACGGTCATGCGGGGAAAGCAGTGCCGCCCCTCGGGCGAGAGCGCGATCCCGTGGGCGACGATCTCGTGGGCCGGCACGCGGGTGATGTCCTGCGCCGGCGAAGCGTGATCTTGCCGCGCGCGGGCCGGGGTCAGGCCCGAGATCGAGCGCAGCGTGGTCGACTTGCCGGCGCCGTTGGAGCCGATCAGGGTCACCACCTCGCCCTCCTCGACGGTCAGCGAGATGCCCTTCAGCGCCTCGATCGAGCCGTAGTAGGTGCGGATGTCCTGAACCTCGAGCAGCGCCATCAGTCCTGCTTTCCCAGGTAGGCCTCGATCACGCGCGGGTTCGCCGCGCACCTCGGCCGGCGGGCCCTCGGCGATCTTCTCGCCGTGGTCGAGCACGGTGACGCGCTCGGAGACGCCCATCACGACCTTCATGTCGTGCTCGATCAGCAGGATCGTCAGCCTCAGGTCGTCGCGCAGCTTGCGCATGAACTCGGTCAGGCCGCGCCGACTCCTGGGGGTTCATGCCCGCCGTCGGCTCGTCGAGCAGCAGCAGCGTCGGGCTCGGAGGCCAGGGCGCGGGCGATCTCGACCCGGCGCTGGTCGCCGTAGGAGAGCTGGGCGGCCGAGAGCTGGTCGAACGAGGCCGGACGCAGGCCGACGTAGGCCAGCAGCTCGCGGGCGCGCTCGCGGACCTCGCGCTCCTCGCGGCGCACCCACGGCGGACGGAGGATCGAGCCGACCAGCCCGGCGCGCATCCGCGCGTGGCGGCCGATCATCACGTTCTCGACCGCGCTCATGGCGCCGAACAGGCGGATGTTCTGAAACGTCCGGGCCACGCCGAGGCCGGTGATCATGTCCGGGCCGCGCGCGGCTGATGTCGCGCTCGCCGAGCAGGATCCGGCCCGCTGGTCGGCTTGTAGAGGCCGGTGAGCATGTTGAACAGGGTCGTCTTGCCGGCGCCGTTGGGGCCGATCAGCGACACGATCCCGAGCCTGGGGATGTCGAGCGAGACGTCGTTGACGGCCACCAGGCCGCCGAACTCCTTGGTCACGTGGTCGACGCGCATCATCACGGCCGCGGCTCGGCCGTGGGGCGCTGGATCGGGCGGTCGCGCTCATGGCGCTCTGCGCTCTCGACCAGCTGGGCGTCCTCGGCGGCGATCTCGGCGGTCAGCTCCAGCCTGCGCCGGCGCTCGGGGATCAGGCCCTGCGGGCGCAGCACCATCACCAGCACGAGCAGGAAGCCGAAGATCCCGAACTCGATCTCGGTCAGCGGGAAGTTCAGCCCGAGCTTCTGGGGCAGGCTGTTGAGCACGTCGGGGATCAGCTACTTGTTGATGTAGCCGAGCAGCATGCCGCCCGACCACCGCCCCCCAGATCGAGCCCAGCCCGCCGATGATGACCATGGCGAGGACGAAGATCGAGAAGCCGAACTGGAACTGGCCGGCGTTGACCTCGGTGTAGTAGGTGCCCAGGAAGGCGCCCGACATGCCGCCGAACATGGCGCCGATCGCGTAGGCCGAGAGCTTGGTGCGCACCAGCGGGATGCCCATCGACACGGCCGCCACCTCGTCCTCGCGCAGCGCCACCCAGGCCCGCCCGAGGCGCGAGTCGCGCAGCCGCAGGTTGACGAACAGGACGAGCAGCAGGATCGCGAAGATCAGCCAGTACCAGGGTCTCAGGTTGAGCAGGCTGAACGCGCCGATGCCGGGGAAGTACGGCGCGTCGACGGCGCTGATCCCCAGGTTGCCGGCGGTCAGGGTCATGCCGCCGCCCAGGTTGACGCTCTGGCCGTTGACGGCGACCACGCCGATGATCTCGCCGAAGGCGAGCGTGACGATCGCGATGTAGTCGCCGCGCAGGCGCAGGGTGGGCAGGCCGATGAGCATCCCGGCCAGCGCGCAGATCAGCGCGGCGGCAGATCAGGATCAGCAGGAAGTTCAGGTGGATCCCGGTCTCGGTGGCGGCGACGCCCGTGACGCCGACGTGGACGTGGGCCTTGAAGAAGAAGTCCGAGCCGAACCAGCCCAGCGAGTAGGCGCCGAGGGCGTAGAAGGCCACGTAGCCGAGGTCGAGCAGCCCGGCGAAGCCGACGACGACGTTGAGCCCGAGCGACATGACCGCGAAGGCCACCGCGATGATCGTCGCGTTCATGAAGCCGCTGTCCTGGGTGAAGAAGAACGGCAGCACGATCCCGATCACGATCAGCGCCACGGCCAGCGCGCGGCGAGAACCACGGCGGCAAGCACGGCGGTTGATGCGCCGCCTTCGCCACTCCGTCGCCAGCTGGGCCTCGAGCACGCTCGCTCATCCGGCCTCCCGCGTCTCCTCGCCCAGCAGCCCGCGCGGGCGCAGGATCATGATCACGATCAGGTAGCCGAACACGACCGCCTCGGTCCACTGCGGGCCCATGCGCGAATCCGACAGCGCCTGGATGACGCCGATGATCAGGCCACCGAGCACGGCGCCGCGGACGTTGCCGATGCCGCCCATGACCGCGGCGGTGAAGGCGATCAGGCCGGCCTGGAAGCCCTGGAAGTACCAGATGTTGGTCTCGTAGAGGGCGTAGACCAGGCCGGCGGCGCCGGCCAGCATGCCGCCGAGCAGGAAGGTCAGCGAGATCGTGGCGTTGACGTTGATGCCCATCAGGCGCGCGGCCTCGGGGTCCTGGGCGGTGGCCCGCATCGCCCGCCCGGCCCGGGTGTTGGTGATGAACCAGGCCAGCCCGATGACCAGCGGGACCATGAGCAGGAGGGCCAGCAGGTAGCCGCGGACGATCGGCACGCCGGAGATGTTGAACACGGTCTGGCTCTCGTGGATCAGGTCGGGCACGCCGATCGGCGAGCCGCCCTGCCAGAGCAGGCCGACGTTCTGAAGGATGAACGAGAAGCCGACCGCGGTGATCAGCGGCGCCAGCTTCGGCGCCCCGCGCAGCGGCCGGTAGGCGACGCGCTCGATCAGCACGTTGAGCGCGCCGCAGACCGCCATCGAGACGATCAGGGTCAGCACCAGGCCGACGATCAGGCCGACGGGCCCGGTGGCCAGGCCCAGGCCGAGCGTGCCCCAGAAGCCGGCGGCGGTGAACGAGCCGATCATGAACACGTCGCCGTGGGCGAAGTTGATCAGCTCGATGATCCCGTAGACGAGCGTGTAGCCGATCGCGATCAGCGCCCAGATGGCGCCGTTGGACAGCCCCTGGACGAAGTTGAAGCCCAGCCTGCGAGAGGTCGTGGACGATGATCGGGTGCCCGTGGAGCGACGCCGGCCTGGTAGCCGTGGGTGAGGTCGCGCACGCCGTAGTAGATGGGCAGCGCGGCCAGCGCCACGACCAGGCCCCAGCGGCCGGAGAAGCGGCGCACCGCGGCCAGGGGCCGGGCGGCCGGGGCCGGCAGTCTCGGAGTAAGAGAACTGGCTTCCAAGGTTCAGTAGGTCTCCTGCGGCCGGCGACCGGGTCCCAGCGACACGGCGAGCGGACGCGAATCGAGTGAGGGAGGGCGCCGACGGGCGCCCTCCCCCCGTCTGGCTGCGTCTAGTGGACCGTCTGGGTCGGCGTGATCGTCTTGTAGAACACCGGGTCGCCGGTGGGTCCGACCTTGTAGAGGCCGTAGGACTTCAGCGTCGTGTCGCCGTTCTTGTCGAACCCGTAGGTGCCGAGCACCGAGGAGCGGGACTTGGTCGCGAACAGCGCCTTGAGCACGGCGGCCTTGTTGTTGCCCTGGGAGCCCAGCTTGGCGATCGTGTCCAGGCCGAGCTTCATCGCCTCGTAGCCGTAGATCGCGTACGGATCGGGTTGGCGCCGTCCGTACTTGGCCTTGTAGGCGGCCAGGAACGCCTTGCCGCCCGGATACGCGGTCAGGTCCTGGGTGGCGACCGTGCACTCCATCAGCGGATCGATGGCCGCCGGGACGCCACCGGCCTTCTGGCTGGTGTAGCTGCTCGTGCAGGCCCCGTCCGGGCCGAAGATCTTCGCCTTGGGCAGCGCCGCATGCACGTCCTTGGTGATCTGCACCGCGCCGTTGGAGACGATCCCGGCGAAGAAGAAGCAGTCCGCTCCCTGTCCCTGGATCGTGCTCGCGTAGGAGCGGAAGTTCGGGGCCGTTGGATCGATCCCCGTGTCGCTGGTGATCGTTCACGCCGTAGAAGCCCTTCTCGAGGTCCAGCAGCTTGGCCAGACCGGCGCCGTAGGCCTCCTTGTCGTTGGCCACCGCCACCTTGGTGCAGCCGGCCTGCTTCATGGCGATCAGGTCGGCCGCGGCCTGGATCGAGTCGATCGGGACGATGCGCAGGTAGTTGCGCTTCCCGGTCGGGTAGTACTTCTGCGGCTCACCCGGCGCGCTGCCAGGCAGGTTGGTGGTCAGGCCGACGTAGGTGTTGGCCGGGCTGACCATCGGGATCCCGGCCTGGTTGAGGATCGGGATCGAGACCTCGCTGGCGCCGGAGTTGAACTCGCCGATGTAGTACACGGCCTTGCGGTCGGCCGCCGACCTTGCGGGCGTTGGCCGCGGTCTGGCCGGGATCCCACTTGCCCGCCGCCGCGGTCGAGTCATCGAGTGACTGGTAGTTGACCGTGAACGGCCCGCCTTGCCGCCGGCCTGGGACAGGGCGAGCTTGATGCCGTTGACCAGCGGGTCGGTCTGGGCGGTCGAGGCGCCCTGGAGGGGCAGGCTCGAGTAGATGTCGATGGTGTTGGCGCCGCCGCTCTTCGAGCCGCCGCCGCCCCGTGCTGGAACTGCTGCTGACTGCTCCCACATGCGCTCAGCGCAAGGACCGTGCCCAATACCAGGCCGCCCCTCATCGCCTTGCCGAGAACACTCATAAACAGTCCTCCTCTAGATGTCGATCCGGGCTCTCGGAGGTCCCGGTGGGCGCAGCCTAATGACGCGGTCGGACCGCAGCAACCGTGGCGAGGATGTTCTCGCCGCCGAATGGGGCCCTGTAACGAAAATCAAACACGATCCCCCCGCGCGGGGCGCCGGCGCTCAGCCGCCGGCCGCCTCAGCCGCCGGTCGCCTCGGCCGCCGGCCGCCTCAGCCGCCGGCCGGCAGGGACTGGAAGGGGACCAGCTGTCCGCCGCGGACCCGAGCGAGGATGAACGGCGCGATGCTCGGGTCCCCACCGCTGATCGAATAGGAGCCGATGGCGGAATCCGTGCGCCTCGAGGTGCGGAAGTCAGACACCACGGTGGCTCGCTGGTTGGCCGCCGACTTGGCCGCCGTCAGGTCGGCGAGCAGGGCGGACATGGCCTCGTAGCCGAAGATGGCCCCGGGCGCCGGGGCATGCCCGTACTTGCCGGTGAACGCGGACACGAACGCCTTGCCCGCCGCAGGCAGATCGTGAGGCAGAAAGCCGGGCGCGGAGACGCGCAGACGGGCCTGCGCCGCGCTGCTCAGCCCGGACACGAAGGCCGGGTCATAGAGCCCCGAGGGCAGCGAACAGCCGCAACGAGGGATTGGCCGCGGCGGCCTGGTCGAGCGCCCGGGTCGCGCCGGCTCGCGCGGACGGACTCGACATGCTGGCCCCGTAGAAGAAGGCCTGGGCCGAGGCGGCGGATCCGGCCGCAGTAAGTCCGGCGGCTTTGGCGGCGCGGGAGACCTCGAGGGCCAGCGCCCGGCCGTAGCTCGTGGCGTCGCCGGTCACGTACACGCTGGCCGCGTGGCCGGCCTGCATGGCGCCGACGATCGCCTTGGCCTCCGCCTCCGAGTTCGGGACCACCCGGGCGAAGGTCTCCTTGTAGGTGGTATGGCCCGGATAGAACGACGTCGGCGAGCTCGAGACCGGCGGGATGGCCTGGGTCAGATAGACGGCGGTGTCGGCCGGACTGATCTCGAGGATCCCCTGCTGGTTGAGGATCTCGACCGAGACCTGGGAGGTCCCGGGGACCAGCTCGCCCAGGTAGGCGATCGTATGCGAGTCCTCGACCGCCTGGCGCGCGTTGTCTGACAACTCGCGCCCGTGGACGGCGATCAGACGCACGGTGAAGCTCCCGGCTCGGCTGCCGGCCTGGGCCAGGGCCAGCTGCTCGGCGTCCAGCGTGTCGGTGACCGCGGCAGTTGGCGCCCCGGGGGGCTGGCTCGCGTAGACGTCGAGCGCCCGGCCGCTCACCGTGACGACGGAGTTCCCACCCGAGGTCGCGGTGCCGCATCCAGCCAGCGCGACGGCGATGGCTACGCATGCCCCAGCCGCGCGGCCCCTGGTCCGCATCCAGCGGGACACTGCGGCCGGCTCGGTCAGTCCCGCCGGCCGGGCAGGAACGGCAGCAGGTTCCGGACGCCAACGGCGACCAGGACCATCACGATCGTGATCATGATGGCGTCCAGGCCGCTGACGTTGAGCGCCCAGATGACGATCCAGATGCAGAGACCGGCGGTGGCAGTGAGGACGACGCCCATGGGTCGCGGATCTTAGGGGTTGGGAGCGGACAGCGCCGCCGCGAAACCGCGCATCAGCTCAGCTACCGCTCCCGCGGGGTCCTCGCTCTGACCGGCGGCGCGAACCAACCGGCTCCCGATGATGACCCCGTCGGCGCCGGCCTGGGCGGCGTGGGCGGCCTGCTCGGGAGTTCCGATCCCGAAGCCGACCGCCACCGGCACCTCGGTGTGGGCCGCCGCCCGCCTGACGATCGCCTCGAGCCCGCCGTCGACCGCGGCCCGCTCACCCGTCGTGCCGGTCAGGGCAACCGTGTAGAGGAAGCCCTGGGCGCCGGCGCCGATCCGGGCCAGGCGGTCCTCGGGCGTGGTCGGAGCTACCAGCGGCACCAGGGCGAGCCCGCTGCGCGTGCAGGCCGCGCGGGTGGCGTCAGCCTCCTCCAGGGGCAGATCCGGGACGATCAACCCGCTGGCGCCCGTGGCGGCCATGGCGTCCAGAGTTCGCTCGAGGCCCCGGGCCAGAATCAGGTTCGCGTAGCACATGAGCACCACCGGGACCTCCTCGGCGATCACCCGCCCCAGCTCGAGCACGCCCGGGAGCGTGGCTCCGGCGGCCAGGGCCGCCGTGGCGGCGGCGTGGATCACCGGCCCGTCGGCGAGCGGATCGGAGAAGGGCACTCCGAGCTCAACCAGGTCGGCGCCCGACCGAGCGTAGGCCAGGCCGACCTCCTTTGAGGAGTCGAGGTCCGGATAGCCGCCCATCAGGTAGGGCATCAGCGCCGCCCGGCGGCCGTCGGACTCGGCTCGGGCGAAGGCCTCGGCGATCCGCTCGGCGCCGCTGCTCAGGCTCGCGCTCATTCCAGGCGCGACAGCGCTTCGGCCAGATCCTTGTCCCCGCGGCCCGAGAGGCAGATGAGATCGGGGCCTGAGCCCGGGTTCTCGAGCGCCCAGGCGATGGCGTGGGCACTCTCCAGAGCGGGGATGATGCCCTCCAGCCGGGCCGTCTGGGCGAACGCGCTCAGCGCCTGGCGGTCACTGACGGCCAGGTAGCGAGCGCGGCCCTGGTCGCGCAGCCAGGCATGCTCGGGACCGCTGCCGGGGTAGTCGAGTCCGGCGGAGATGGAATGCGCCTCGAGGATCTGGCCGTCCTCGTCCTGCATCACGGCCGAGAAGGCGCCGTGCAGCACCCCCGGGAGGCCGCCCGCGGTCAGCGGGGCGCCGTGGCGCCCTGTCTCGATCCCCTCGCCGGCGGCTTCGACGCCGACGAGCTCCACCTGGACATCCTCGACGAAGGGGATGAAGACGCCGATCGAGTTCGAGCCGCCGCCCACGCAGGCGATCACCCGCGCCGGCAGCCGGCCGGTCTGTTCGAGCATCTGGCCGCGGGCCTCGTCGCCGATCACGCGCTGCAGGTCGCGGACCAGTGCCGGATACGGCGCCGGCCCGACGCAGGAGCCGATGATGTAGTGCGTGGTGTCCACGTTGGTGACCCAGTCGCGGATCGCCGCCGAGACGGCCTCCTTCAGCGTCCGGGCCCCGGCCGGCACCGGCTCGACCCGGGCGCCGAGCAATTGCATGCGCTCCACGTTGGGCTTCTGGCGGCGCATGTCCTCGGTCCCCATGTAGACGATGCACTCGAGGTCGAGCAGCGCACAGGCGGTGGCCGCGGCGACGCCGTGCATGTCCGGCTCCGGTCTCGGCGATGATCCGCCGCTTGCCCATGCGCTTGGCCAGCAGGGCCTGGCCGAGCGCGTTGTTGATCTTGTGGGCCCCGGTGTGGTTTAGGTCCTCGCGCTTGAGGTACAGCGGACGTCCGGCGAGCGCGCTCAGCCGGCGGGCCAGATACAGCGGCGAGGGCCGGCCGACGTAGTCGCGCAGGAGCTGGTCGAGCTCGGCCGCGGAAGCCGGCGTCGTCGCGCGCCTCGATCCAGGCCTGCTCGAGCTCGGCCAGGGCCGGCATCAGCGTCTCGGGCACGTACTGGCCCCCGTAGGGACCGAAGCGGTGCTCGACCGCGCTCATCAGGCGTCCACCGGCGTCGCGGGCTCCGGCGCGGCCGCGGGGGCCGTAGCCGCCGCGGCAAAGGCCTGCAGGCGCGCGTGGTCCTTGATCCCGGGGGCGGCCTCCACCCCGCTGGCCACATCGACCGCCCAGGGACCGACGGCGGCGATGGCCGCAGCGACGTTGTCCGGGGTGAGACCACCGGAGAGGATCACCGGCGGCCCCTTGTGGGCTTGGGCCAGATCCCAGGCGAACGTCGTCCCGGTTCCCCCGGGCAGGCCGTCCACGTAGGAGTCGAGCAGATGAAAGTCGGTGTGAAACGCGGCCAGGGACTGGATGTCCGCGCCGCTGCGGACCCGGGCCGCCTTGATCACCCGGCAGCCCGTGCGCCGGGCCGCCTCGGCGCAGAACGACGGTCCCTCATCGCCGTGGAGCTGGAGCATGGTCAGTCCGAGGTCCTCGGCCGCGCGGGCCACGCCATCGAGGGTCGGATTGACGAACACACCGACCACTTCAACCAGGCGGTGGTAGCGCGCGCCGATCTCGGCCGCGACCCCCGGCGGGCAGCGTCGCGCCGAGCCGGGCCACTGAATCAGGCCGAGCGCCCAGGCCCCGAGCTCCACCGCGCGCTCGGCGTCCTCGGGGCGGGTCAGTCCGCAGATCTTGAATTTCGGGGCCGCGTGCACGACCCCATCGTACGAACCGCGGCGATCAGGGCCGCACGCCGAGGCGCGCGCTGAGCGTACGACGCCGGCCGCCGCGACTGATCTGGATCGCCACCCGCTGTCCCGGACTGCGGGTCGAGATCAGCCGGGACAGCCCGGGGAGGCTGGAAATGGTCTCGCCGCCGAGGCGATCGATCGCGTCTCCGCGGCGCAGGCCGGCCGCCTCGAGCCGGGCCGCCCGGGGTCACGCCGGTGATCGTGAAGAACGGGTGCGCGCCGCCGGTCCGCACACCGGACAGCCCGAGATACGCCTCCTCGAGCCGCCGCACACCCTTCACCCCGCGAAGCATCGGGGTGATGGTGTCGATCGGGGTGGCGAATGAGATCGGCGTGCCCTCGGGGCCGATCAGCTCCGAGTCGACCCCGATGACCCGGCCGGCCGCGTCGAGCAGCGGTCCGCCCGCCGCCGCAGGATCTAGCGGCAGGTCGGTCTGGATGACGTTGTCCACGCTGACCGAACCGGAGCCGGTCAGCTGGTGCTCCAGCGAGGAGACGATGCCGCTGCTCAGGGTCCGGTCGATCCCATCGGAATCGCCCATGGCCAGAGCCGGATCGCCGATGCGGACCGAGGTGGAGCTCCCCAGTGGGAGTGGAGCGACCGGGGGCACGTCCCGCATGTCGACCCGGAGCACGGCCACGTCATCGGCCGGGTCGGTCTTGACCACGCTGGCCGGGCGCTGAACGCCGCCCCGGAATGACACGGTGATGCCACTGGAGCGGCTGGCGCCGTCGATCACGTGGTAGGCGGTCATGATGTCCCCGCGGCGGTCGACCAAGAAGCCCGAGGCGGTGGCCACCCCGGTATCGGCCTGGCGCAGGACAGCGAAGGGGCTCGCCACAGGCTCGAGCATCCGGGCGCTGACCCGGACCACGGCGGGAGATTCGCGTTCGTAGATTGCGTGCAGAGTCAGTCCCGTTCCGGCCCCGACCGCGCGTTCGGCGGTCACGGGCGCCTCCTCGACGATCGTCTGCGTGTTCCGGCGTGCTCCGGCCCCGAAGGCCAGCAGGCCGCCGGCCACGATCACGCCTCCCACGATCGATGCCATCAGATGGGAGCGAACTCCAGTCTGCATCGACCCAGTCTTCTCTCGGTGGTGAAGCGAAGCTAAAGCGGTCCGCGACCCAGGGTGGGACGAAAACGGGCGGCTATGGCGCCTCGGCCGGGCCGGCGCCGGTCAGCCGGTGACAGGCCGCCTCGATGTCGATGGCGCGCATCAGCGCCTCGCCGATCAGCACCGCATCGACGCCGGCAGCGGCCAGGCGGTCGAGCTCCGGACGCGTGCTGAAGCCCGACTCCGCCACCACGAGCGTGCCCGCGGGGATCCGGGGCCGCAGGGCCAGTGTTCGCCCGACATCCACCACCAGGCTGTTTAGGTCACGGTTGTTGATCCCGATGATCTCCGCCTCGAGGGCCAGGGCGGCATCGAGCTCGGCCGCGTCGTGAACCTCGACCAGCACCCCGAGTCCCTGGGCCCGGGCCTGGGCGTATAGGGCCTGCAGCTCGTCGGGCGACAGCGCGGCGACGATGAGCAGAATCGCGTCAGCTCCCGCCGCACGGGCCTCGGCCAGCTGGTAGGCGTCGACGATGAAGTCCTTGCGCAGGATCGGCAGCCCCGACGCTCTGCGCGCCCGCTCGAGGTCGGTCAGGCTGCCCCCGAAGCTGCCGCCCTCCGTCAGCACCGACAGCGCGGCGGCGCCTCCGCGCTCATAGGCGCCAACCACGGCTTCGAGCTCGAGGTCATCGCGGATCAGCCCGGCGGACGGGGAGCGGCGCTTGTGCTCGGCGATGATGGAAAGAGGAGGCCGAGCCAACGCGGCGGCGAATGGGCGCACTCCCTCCCGGGCGGTGCGCTCGGCCGCGGCGGCCTGGACCTCGCTGGGCGGCACCGCGAGGCGCCGGCGCGCCACCCCGGCCCGAGTCCGCTCCAAAATCGGGTCGAGCGCGTTCACCGCGCTGGGGCGCCGCGCGCCGGCGCCAGCTCCCGGGTCGCGGCGATGAACGCGTCGAGCTTCGACGTGGCAGCCCCCGAGTCAATCGCCTTGACGGCAGCCGGGACGCCGGCGGCCAGGGAGTCGGCCCCACCGCCGGCGTAGATGGCCGCGGCCGCGTTCAGCACGGCCAAATCTCGGGGCGGCCCCGCCTCACCGGCCAGGATTCGGCGCGTGATCGCCGCGTTCTGCGTCGGGTCACCGCCGGGGATGGTCTCAGGCGGCGCGGGGGTCAGCCCGAGCTCCTCCGGGCTGACCGTGTAGCTGGTGATCCCGTCGACCGTCACCTCGACGACCTGGGTCGGGGCCGAGATCGAGAGCTCATCCAGCCCGTCGTGACTCGAGACAAGCAGCGCGTGGCGCGTACCCAGACGGCCGAGGGCGCCGGCCATCGTCTCCAGATAGCCCGGGTCGGACACGCCGATCAGCTGGCGCACTGCCCCGGCCGGATTGGTCAGCGGCCCGAGGAAGTTGAAGATCGTGCGCACCGCCAGCGCCCGGCGCACCGGGATCACGTAGCGCGTCGCCTGGTGGTGGGCAGGCGCGAACATGAACCCGAAGCCGACCTGCTCGATGCACGCGGCCACGCCCTCGGGATTGAGGTCGATCCGCGCCCCGAGCGCCTCGAGCACATCGGCGGACCCCGACGGGCCGGTGGCCGAGCGGTTGCCGTGCTTGGCCACCGGGCAGCCCGCCCCGGCGGCGATCAGCGCGGCCGTCGTGGAGACGTTGAACGTCCGGCGGCCGCCTCCGGTCCCCGCGGTGTCGAGCAGGTCCTCGCGGTCGACCCTGACCGGAGCGGCCATCGCGCGCATGGCCTGAGCCAGCCCGGCCAGCTCGGAGACCGTCTCGCCCTTGGTGCGCAGGGCGATCAAGAACGCGGCGATCTGGACCTCGGACGCGTTGCCGCTCATGATCTCGACCAGCACTGCGGCGGTCTGCGTCTGCTCGAGGTCGTGGCCGCTGGCCAGCGCCTCGATGGCCTGGGTGAGCAGCCCGTCTGCGCTCATGCCGAGCCGTCCAGGAAGTTGGCCAGGAGCTCGCGGCCCTGGTCGGTGAGGACTGACTCGGGATGGAACTGGACCCCTTCCGCCGGCAGCTCCCGGTGGCGAACCGCCATGACGACATCTTCGGCGCGAGCGCTCGACTCGAGCAGGGCCGGAAGAGCCGGATCGACGATCAGCGAGTGATAGCGCCCGACGAGGAGGGGCGTCGGCAGACCGCGGAAGATCGTCCTGCCGTCGTGTTCGATCGTGGTCGTCTTGCCGTGCACAGGGTGGTGTGTGACCACCCTTCCCCCCCACGCCTGAACGAGCGCCTGATGGCCGAGGCACACCCCGAGCAGGGGGATGCCGGCCTCGGGGAAGCGGCGCACCGCCTCGAGGGTGATGCCGGCGTCGTCAGGCGTGCCGGGGCCCGGAGACACGATCACGCGGTCATAGCCACGGATGAGCAGCTCGGAGACGGTGGCGCGGTCGTTGCGCACCACCTCTACCTCGTGGGGTGGGTCGGCGCTCATCCCCACGTACTGGACCAGGTTGTAGGTGAAGCTGTCGTAGTTGTCGAGCACCAGCACGCGCATGAGGAGGGCCCGTTCCGGCTAGGCCCAGCCGGGCTGGGCCACGGCCAGCTCAATGGCCTGGAGCACGGCGCGAGCCTTGGCTTCTGACTCGCGGAACTCATACTCGGGACGAGCGTCGGCGACGGTGCCGCCGCCAGCCTGGACGTGGGCCACCCCGTCCTTGACGACCACCGTACGGATGTGGATGCACGTGTCGAGCTCGCCGGTGTAGCTGGCGTAGCCGATCGCCCCGCCGTATCCGCCCCGTTTGACCGGCTCGAGCTCGTCGATGATCTGCATCGCTCGGACCTTGGGAGCGCCCGAAAGCGTGCCTGCTGGAAGCACGGAGCGCAGCGCGTCAAGGGCGCCGACCCCGTCGCGCAGGCGACCGGCCACGCTCGAGACGATGTGCATGACGTGGCTGTAGTTCTCCACCGCCATGAAGCTTTCGACCTCGACCGATCCATACGCGCACACCCGTCCGAGGTCGTTGCGGCCCAGGTCGACCAGCATCACGTGCTCGGCCCGCTCCTTCTCGTCGGCCAGGAGCTCCCGGGCCAGCGCCGCGTCCTCGTCGGGACTCGAGCCGCGCGGGCGCGTGCCGGCGATCGGACGGGTGCTGACCCGCCGGCCGGCCACGGTGATCAACGGCTCGGGGCTGGCCCCGGCGATCTCGAAGTCCCCGAAGTCCAGGAAGTACATGTAGGGGCTCGGGTTGACCGCCCGCAGCCCCCGGTAGATCGAGAACGCCTCCACCGGGACCGGGGCCGACCACCGCTGGGAGGGCACGACCTGAAACGCGTCCCCGGCGTAGACGTACTCGATGATCCGGCTGACCATGGCCTCGAACTGCTGGCGGGGCATGTTGGACTGGAACTCCGGGGCCCTGCGCCCGGGCATTGGGGGCCGCGACGGTCGGGGCACGGGCCCCTCGAGGCGCCAGCGCACCTCGGCGATGGTCTCCGCGGCGCGCCGGTAGGAGGCCTCGAGGTCCTCCTCGGCATAGACGTTGGCGATCACGGTCACGGTGTGGAGCAGGTGATCGAACACGACCAGACCGTCGGTGAACATGAGAGCGAGATCGGGCAGCCCGACGGGGTCGGGGTTCGGCGGGCCCAGCGGCTCGACCGTGCGGACCAGGTCATAGGCGAACATCCCGACCGCACCGCCGACGAACGGCGGCGCGACGCCGCCGGGACGACCGGGGCCCGACAGCTCCCCGGCGCTGAAACGGCCGAGCTCAGCGGCGGCCAGGCTGTAGGGGTCGCCGGGGTCGCCCAGGGACCAACGCAGGACCTTGCGCGGCCGGTAGCCGATGAACGAATAGCGCCCCACGCGACCCTGGTCGGCTGACTCGAGCAGGAACCCGGGGCTCGACTGACGCAGCTTCAGAAAGGCCGAGACCGGCGTCTGCGTGTCGTCGATAAACGTCTCGGCGAGCGGGATCAGATTGTGCGTGCGGGCCAGCTCACGCACGACGTCCAGGCCGGGATGTGGACCCCGCCCGCCCCCTCCGCCCGCCGTCCTGGTCTCAGCGCCGGCGACGGCCATCCAGCACGTGCTCGACGTCGGCCAGAGGAATCTCCCGGCTGCGCAGCAGGACGGTCAGGTGGTAGAGCAGGTCGGCAGCCTCCTCGGCCACGCGCTCGTCCGACTCCTCGCCCGCGGCGCGCGCGACCTCCTCGGCCTCCTCCTGGACCTTCTCCCCCGCCGCCCCGGGCCGGTCGAGCAACGTCGCCGTGTAGGACCCGGCGGGGCGGGACTCGGCGCGCTCGGCGACTGTCCGCTCGAGGTCGGGTAGGACCGCGTACGGCGCGGCCGGAGTCATCTGGCCACGGTAAAAGCAGGTGCGCTCGCCGGTGTGGCAGGCCGGCCCGGCCGGTTCCACGAGCGCGAGCAGCGCGTCGCCGTCACAGTCGTAGCGGATCGCCCGCACCGCCTGGGTGTTGCCCGAGGTGGCGCCTTTGTGCCACAGCTCCTGCCGCGAGCGGCTGAACAGGTGCACCTCCCCGGTCTCCCGGGTGCGGCGCAGCGCCTCGGCGTTCATGTAGGCCAGGGTCAGTACCTCCCCGGTCCGCCAATCCTGCACGACACAGGGCACGAGTCCGCGCTCGTCGAATGCCACCTCGGTGTCGTCCACCGGTCCGATTGTAGGTAGCGCGCCGCCGAGCCCGGCGTTCAGCCAGGCCGGTGTCCGCGGACATCGCCGTTGGGGAGCTCGACGATCTCGAACCAGTACTCGGTCCAGGTGCGCATCACTTCGACGAGGCCGCCGAAGGTGACCGGTTTGGTGATGAACGAGCTCACTCCGAGGTCATACGTGGAGAGAACGTCGGACTCGTCCTTGGAGGTGGTCAGCACCACCACCGGGATTCGCCGCAGTGACTCATCGGCCTTGATCTCAGCCAGCGCCTCCCGTCCGTCCTTACGAGGCATGTTCAGGTCCAGAAGGATGATGCCCGGGCGCGGGGCGTCGACGCCCGGCGCGGCCCAGCGCCCGTCGTGGCGCAGGTAGTCGAGCAGATCCTGGCCGTCGACGACGAACTTCATCTCGTTGGCCAACCGCGAGTTTTGCAGTGCGTCACGGGCCAGGTCGCGGTCCTCCTCGTCGTCATCGGCGAGCAGGATCGTGAACGGCCGCGAGGGAGGCTCAGACTGCGACATAGGGCTCCTGGGTTGGGTCATGCACGTCAGCGGGATCGGTCGGCGGCAGGTTGGTGACGGCCTCACTGCGCTGAGATTGCATGACCACGGTGAAGGTCGACCCCTGGCCAGGCATGCTCTGCGCGAGCACCGTCCCGCCGTGCCGCTCGGCGATCTTAAGGCAGAGGGACAGGCCGATGCCGGTGCCCGGGTAGAGGCCACGACCGTGCAGGCGCTCGAAGACGCGGAAGATCCGCTGCGAATACTGGGACTCGAAGCCGATCCCGTTGTCCTGCACGATCAGCTTCACCCACCCGTCCCCGGTGGTGGCGCTGATATCGATCTCGGGCTTGACCTCCTCACGGCGGAACTTGAGCGCGTTAGAGAGCAGGTTCTGCATGAGCTGGCGCATCTGGGGGGCGTCGGCGGAAATCGTGGGCAGATGACCGACGCGCACCTGCGCCTCGGCGTTGCGGACCTGCTCGTCGAGATCCTCGAGCACCTCGCGGGTCACCTCGCCGAGGTCGACGGGCACGAACGGCCGGCCCTGGCTGGTCACGCGCGAGAACTTGAGCAGGTCCTCGATCAGCCGCTGCATGCGCTCGGCCGAGGCTCCCGCGCGCTGCAGGTAGTCCCGCCCCCGCTCGCACAGCACATCGCGCTCGGTGTCGGTGACCCGCTCGGTGAAGGTCCGCACCTTGCGCAGCGGCTCCTGCAGATCGTGCGAGGCGACCTGAGGCGAACTGATCCAGCTCGGCGTTTGACCGGGCCAGCTCCCCGGCCCGGCGCTCGAGCTCGGCGTTGCTGGTAGCCAGCGCGGCGTTGCTCTCGGCCAGCTGCGCGGTTGGCCACTTCGAGCTCGTCTCTGGCCTCGCGGACGGCGTCGCCGGCCCGCAGCGCCCGCAGCGCGAGCAGGAACGCCATCACACCGACCACCGCGAAGGCGGCGAAGATCAGCCACGGCAGCCACTTGCGCAACCCTGACACGCTGGCGAACAGCGGGCCATCGGGGGCGGTGAGGAGGATCCGCCAGCTCGTATTGGCCAGCGGCACCTGGTCGAAGTAATGGCCGAGAACGTCCCCGCTCGAGTGGTGCAGGACGCGAGACTGGCTCGGGGTGTGGAACACATAACCGGTCGGCCGCGCCGGGTTGGTGGAGGCGAGGACCTCGCCGCCCGAGTCGAGGACGAAGTTGTGGGCGCCCTGGACTCCGGGGATCTGCCGGAGCTCGCCGAGCAGGAACGGGCCGAGCGCCTGGGGCGCGAACCCGGTCAGCAGATAGCGGACCCCGGACCTGGTGTTCAGGGAGAGGCCGAAGTTGATCACGCCGCCGGACCTGTAGGGGAGCACGTTGCCCAGGGCCCAGGGGTGCCCCAACCGCAGCAGCCGCAGAGCGAGCGAACGGGTCAGATTGAACTGGGCCTGGGCGGTGAACCCGCGCGAGTGGGCGATGACCCGCCCCGAGGGATCGAGCAGAACCACGTACCGGCTGGTCGCCTTGAGGCTCTCGAGCCGGCGTGCGGGCACCCGCGGAGCGCCGAGCTGACGCGCATCGGTGGCGGCCGACGAGTTGGCCGAGGTCTGGAACAGGCTGTCGATCAGGGCCGCGGCGAGAAGCGAGCGCTCATGCACGCGACCCTCGACATCGGCCTTCGACTTGGCCTGCGTGTCCGAGAGCTCGATCGCGAACACGGCCAGCAGGCCGAGCACGATGACGGCCCCGGTCACCATCGCGGCCCGGCATCTCGACGTCTCATGTCGCTCCTTCACCGTCGGCTTCAGGGCCAGTCCCCAGACAAACCCTAGGAATGGCGAATGTCCTAGCAGAACCGCTATTCGATGCCAAGCCGGTCCAACACACGCTCATCGGCCCGCCAGTGCCGCCGGACCCGCACCGAGAGCTCCAGATGCACCTTCGTGCCCAGCTCGCGCTCGATCGCCCGCCGGGCGGCCACGCCGATCGACTTGATCATCCGGCCGCCGGCGCCGATCAGGATTCCCTTCTGCGATTCGGTCTCTGAGCAGCACCACCGCCTCGATCAGGACGAGGTCGGCGCGCGGGTGGCGGATCTCCTGGACCTCGACCTCGACCGCGTGAGGGACCTCCTCCCGAGTGCGGGCCAGGACCTGCTCGCGGACGAGCTCGGCCAGCACGACGAGCGGCTCCTGATCGGAGTCGCTGAGCCGCCGAGAAGTAGAACGGTCCCGGGGGCAGCAGACCGACCAGATGATCGGTGAGCGCCGGTATACCGGCTCCCGTCCGGGCCGAGACGGCGTAGATGTCCTCGGCCAGGTCGAGCTCCGCGGCGGCCTGCAGCGTGGACGCGACCCGTGACTGGCTGGCCCGATCGATCTTGTTGGCGGCGATCGTAACCGGGACCGGCGAGCCTCCCCCGCTCGCGCCCGCGCGACTGAGCAGCTCGGCCAGGAAGCGGTCTCCCGGACCGATCCCCTGCTCGCAGTTGACCACGAGAAGGCAGGCGTCGGCGTCGGCCAGCTCCCGCTCGACCCGGTGCTGCATGCGCTCGGTGAGCGCGTCGCGAGGGCGCTGCACGCCGGGCAGGTCGACGAGGATGAGCTGCCAGTCCGGGCCCGTGGCCACCCCGCGGATGGCCCGCCGCGTGGTCTGGGGCTTGTCGGAGACGATCGCCACCTTGGCCCCGACGATCGCGTTGGCCAGGGTGGACTTGCCGACGTTGGGCCGGCCCGCCAGGGCCACGAAGCCCGACCGCGTGGCCGGCTGCGGCTCAGTTCACCCATCGCATCAGCTCGGCCTGCAGGGCCAGCATCTCGCCGTCATCGGTCTCGTGATCCATCCCGCTCAGATGCAGGGCGCCGTGGACCACCGCCTCGCGCAGATCCTCGGTCTGGGGCGGGCAGATCACGATGTCGCCCAGCTCGCGTGGTCCCGCGGCCGCCCCGTCCTCATCGACGCCGAAGGACAGCACGTCGGTCGGCATGGTCGATCTGGCGGTGGCTCGAGGTTGAGCTCCCGGCTGCGGTCCTCGTCCACGAACTCGATCGCCACGTGGCCTTCGTCGATCCCGGCCGAGGACAGGGCCAGGGCGCACAGCTCCTCCAGCTCGACCGCCGTCGGGCCCTCGGCGATCGACGGCCTCGATGCCGATCACCTCGACGTCGAGCATTGCCGCGGGCGCCTAAGCTCGCTTACGGGGCCGCAGCTCAGGCGCCGCGCGCTGGGCGTGCTCGTTGTAGGCGGCGACGATCCGGCGGACCAGCTTGTGACGGACGACGTCCTCCTCGCCGAAGCGGACGAAGTCGATGCCCTCGACACCGTCGAGGATCTCGGAGACGACGACCAGCCCCGAGTCCTGCTCGCGCGGCAGGTCGATCTGGGTGATGTCGCCGGTGACCACCATCCTGGAGTTGAAGCCCAGCCGGGTGAGGAACATCTTCATCTGCTCGGGGCTGGTGTTCTGGGCCTCGTCGAGGATGATGAAACTGTCGTTCAGGGTCCGTCCGCGCATGAAGGCCAGCGGCGCGACCTCGATCACCCCCCGCTCGAGATGCTGGCTGACGCGCTCGGGATCGAGCATGTCGTGCAGTGCGTCGAACAGCGGGCGCAGGTACGGATCGACCTTGGCCATCAGGTCCCCGGGCAGGAAGCCCAGGCGCTCGCCGGCCTCGACCGCCGGCCGGGTGAGGATGATCCGGTTGATCTCCCTGCCGGCTGAGCGCGGCCGCGGCCAGAGCAACGGCCAGGAAGGTCTTGCCCGTCCCCGCGGGGCCGATCCCGAAGGTGATCAGTGTTGCCGCGAATCGAATCGACGTAGCGCTTCTGGTTGACCGTCTTGGGCGCGACCTTGGTGGCCCGGTGGCGCCAGACCACGTCGTCGAGGATCTGGGACGGGGACTCGTGCTGGTCAAGGGCGCGGGTCACCGCCTCGATCGTGCCCGGGGCGATCTCGTGACCCTGGGCGATCAGCTCGGCGAGCTCGCGCACCACGGTGGTGGCCGCATCAACGCTCCGCTCATCCCCCTCCAGGGTGAGGACGTTGCCGCGCAGGTACACGTCGCAGTCCAGGTGGCCCTCCAGCGTGCGCAGGATGACGTCGCCGCTGCCCGCCAGCTCCGCGGCCACCGCGTTGTCGAGCTCGAGCGCTTGACGCAACCGCTTACCTGGCCGTACCCGCCGTCGAGAGCGCCTCGCGCACCTGGGCGGAGGCGCGCTTGCCGTCCGCGCGTCCCCCCGACCGGGCCATGACGAGCTTCATGACCTGGCCCATGTCCTGAGCCTGGCTGGCTCCGGTCTCGGCCACGGCGTCGGCGACGATCGCCGCGAGCTCCTCGTCTGAGAGCTCGGCAGGCAGGTAAACGGCGATCAGCTCGGCCTCGCGCGCCTCCTGCTCGGCCAGCTCGGGCCGGCCGCCGTCGCGGAACTGGGTCGCCGCTTCCTGGCGCCGCTTGCGCTCGCGGCGGAGCACGGTCAGCTCATCGTCACGGCCATCCTTGGCCGCCTTCTGGAGCTCGGAGAGCACGAGCCGCAGCGCGCCGACCCGCTCCTTCTCCCCTGCCTTCATCGCTTGGTTGATGTCTGCCCTGACTTGTTCGGCAACCGTCACTGACTCCTTAGGATAGCCCTCGTCGGCCCGGAAAAAGTCGCTCGCCGACCACCGGGAATTGCACTTGGAGTCATTTGGTGCTCGTATAGAGCACGGATTGACTCCGAGTCACGCTCCGCCGCGCGCGAAGGTCCCCCGAGCCGGGCCCGGTCGGCCAGACGCTCACTCCGAACCCATCCGCAGCGCGGCCCATTCACCGCGCCGGCGCCGCGCGAGTTCGTGCAAGCCCCGGGCGGCGAAGGCCGCGCTAACCGCGTCGGCCTCCGAGACCAGCAGGCCGCTGAGGATGAGCTCGGGGGCAAAGCGCCGCTGGAGCGCGGCCCAGGAGCGCAGGGGCGCCGCGAGCACGTTGGCCACGACGAGGTCGCAGTCGGGCACCTGAGCCTCGCGCAGGTCGAAGCGGCGGACGTCGAGCGTCACCCGGTTGGCGGCGGCGTTCTGGGCGGTTGCGCTCACCGCGGCCGGGTCGTAGTCCAGCGCGATGACCGGCCGGTGGCCGAGCTGGGCGGCCACGATGGCCAGCACGCCCGAGCCGCAGCCGAGGTCGACCAGCGACCCGGGCGACCCGGGCGACCCGCCTGACCCACCTGACCCGTCCGACCCGCCTGCCCCGCGTGACCCGCGCGACCCGGGCGACCCGCCTGACCCGTCGCGATCGAGCATCAGCTCCAGGCACAGCCGCGTGGTGGCGTGCGCCCCCGTGCCGAAGGCCTGCCCGGGATCGATGACCACGTCGAGCGGCGTGCCCGCCGGCGGCTCCCAGGGCGGGCGCACGGTGAGCCGCCCCTCCAGGACCAGGGGGCGGTGGAACTCGCGCCAGCGCTCTGACCAGTCATCGGGGATCTCCTCGGTGCGGACCTCGACCAGCGCATCCCCGGCGGCGGCGGTCAGATCGGGGAGGGCGGGCAGCTCGCCCGGGGACCCGTAGACGGCGTACTCGACGATCCCGGGACGGGGCTCCGATTCCTCGACCCCGCTCCGGGGCCAGCTCGAGCAGCTCGGCCAGGACCACCTCGGCCTGCTCGCGCACAACCCGCACCGCGAGCCGCAGCACGGTGCGCGGACTAGCCGCCGAAGGCGCGCCTCAGCTTGCCGAACACGCCCTCCTCGGTGCGGAGGTTCTCCTCGGTCAGGCTGTCCTCCAGGCGTTCGAGCAGCTGCTTCTGATCGCGTTTCAGGCGCTTGGGCACGACCACGTTGACCACCACCTGAAGGTCTCCCCGGCGCCCGCCGCGGGCGCGCAGCGCCGGCATGCCCTGCCCGCGGACCGAGAAGGTCTCGTTGGGCTGCGTTCCGGGCGGGATCTCGAGCTCGGTGGATCCCTCGATCGTGGGCACCTGCACGGTTGTCCCGAGCGCGGCCAGGGGTGCCGAGACGTCGATGACCGTGACCAGGTCGGCCTGGTTGCGCACGAAGCGCGGATCCTCGAGCACCCGGATCTGCACGTAGAGATCGCCCGCGGGCCCGCCGTGCTCCCCGGCGTGGCCGCGGCCCGAGATGCGGATCCGCTGACCGTCCTCGATCCCCGCCGGGACGTCGACCGACAGGGTGACCCGCTCCGCCCGGCGCCCACGGCCGTGACACACGTGACAGGGCTCCTTGGGGATCCGGCCATCGCCACCGCAGACGTCGCACGCCGCGGCCCGCACCATCTGCCCGAAGGGCGTCCGGGTCACCGCGCGGAGCTGTCCCGTGCCCTGGCACTTCGGACAGGTCTCGATCGGCGTGCCCGGCTCGGCGCCGTTGCCGCGGCAGTGCTCGCAGCGCTCAATCGCATCGAAGGCGACGTCGGTGCTGGCTCCCCGGGACGCCTCGGCCAGGCTGATCTGGGCCCCGACCACGACGTCGCCGCCGGCCGCCGGTCCACCGGCGGTTCCGCCGCCGAACGCCCCGCCGAAGGCGCCACCGCCGAAGAACGCCTCGAAGATGTCGGCCACGGAGCCGAAGCCCTCGAAGTTCGGGGAGTAGCCGCCGCTGCGCAGACCCTCGTGGCCGAAGCGGTCGTAGGTCGCCCGCCGGTCGGCGTCGGACAGGACCTCGTAGGCCTCGGCCGCCTCCTTGAACTTGTCCTCGGCCTGAGGGTCGTGACTGTTGACGTCGGGGTGAAGCTCCCGGGCCAGTCGTCGGAAGGCCTTCTTGATCTCTGGCTCGTCGGCGTCGCGGGATACGCCGAGGACCTCGTAGTAGTCGCGGGTGGCGCTCATCGGAGGCGTCTCATCTGGTGTCGTAGATATCGACGACGAAGCTCGAGAGCTGGGCGGCGGCCTCGCGCACGGCGCGGATCGCCCCGCCGTAGTCCATCCGCAGCGGACCGATGACCGAGACGGTACCGAGGCGGCGCTGGGGCAGGCCATAGCCGGCCGCGACCAGGGCCAGCGAGCGCAGCGCGGGCTCCTGATTCTCGGCGCCGATGCGCACGGCCACGTCCCGGGGCACGGTGAGCGCGGAGCGCAGGACCTCGAGCAGGGCGACGCGCCGCTCGAGCATGTCCATGAGCAGGTTCAGCTCGGAGACGTCCCCGCCCCGGCCGATGGCGAGCAGCTTGGCGGCGCCGTCGATGTACAGGTCGGCCTCGGCCGAGGCCTCGAGCTCGGTGAACACCGGCGACAGGGCGTCGAGGAACTCGCGCTCGGTGCTCGACAGCGAGGGATCCCCGAGCCGCTGGCCGAGCATCCGCGCGCCGAGGCCAAGACCGACAAGACGCTCGTTGAGGTAGCTGGCCGCCCAATCGGCCAAGCCGGTGTCGACCGGGCGGGGAAACGCGAACAGCCGCTTTGAGACCCCGCCGGTCGAGGTGATGACGACCACCATCAGCACCTGGGGCTGGAGGGCCAGCACCTCCACGTGCCTGATCGTCGAGCTCTCGATCGGCGGTGCGGTGACGATGGCCAGCAGGTTGGTGACCTGGGAGAGCGTCTCGGTGGTCACCCGCATCGCCTCGTCGAGCTCGCGGCGCACGAGCGTCAGTGACAGCGCCGGGCCGACCGGCTCTGAGGGCAGCAGCCGGTCGACGAAATACCGGTACCCGGCCTGGGTCGGCACCCGGCCGGCGGACGTGTGGGGATGGGCCAGAAGCCCCAGCTCCTCGAGGTTGGCCAGCTCGTGCCTGATCGTGGAGGGGGCCCACTCGAAGGTCGCGCTGAGCGCCTTCGAGCCCACGGGCGCGCCTTCCTCGAGGTAATCCTCGACGAGGCGCCGCAATACGATCTCCTGGCGGTCGGTCAGCACTGAGCTGATTGTAGGTAGGCAGGGCGGCGTCTCCCGAGGGCAGCTCAGACGCCGAGCGGGGGGTCGATGGCCGGTCAGCCCAGCCGGATGTCGGCCTCGCCCGCGCGGATGATCCGCTTGCCGTCCTGGACGGCCTCGGACTCGACCGTGGCCCGGTCATCGCCGACCGAGCGGACGGTCCCCTGCACGACGATCTCCTGCTCGAGCCGGCCCATGCCGCGGAACTGGACCGACAGGCGCTCGAGCCGGTCCGGCCCGCCCAGTGCCTCGGTGTGCGCACGGGCAACCTCGGCCATGGTCCACAGGCCGTGCAGGATGCGCCCGGGCAGACCGACCTGGCGAGCGAACTCCTCATCGATGTGGATCGGGTTGAAGTCGCCCGAGGCACCGGCGTAGCGCACGGTCACGTACCGGTCCGGGGTGACCTTGAGCTCGAACTCGTCGCCCGGGTTCACGATCCCCTCACGATGTTGGTCCAGGTACCGGTGCACACGGTCTCCCCGCGCTGATTGACCGATTCGGTCTCGAACACGTAGAACGCCATCCCACCGCGCTCGGCGATGTCCTTGACCGACGCCGTGGTGGTGACCTCGTCCCCGGCGATGACCAGCGGCCCCCAGCGGAACTCCTGTCCGCCGTGGACCATGTGGGCGAAGTCCAGCCCGACCTGGGGATCGAGAATGGCTGGCCCCATGGCCGGCGCGGAGTAGACCACGGCGAACATCGGCGGGGCCACGACGTCGTCGTACCCCGCCTCGCGCGCGGTCTCGGGGTCGAGGTGCAGGCGCTCGGTCTCCCCGACCGCGTAGGCAAATTCCTTGATCTTCTCCCGGCCGACGGCATATACGGTGGGCGCGTAGGTCTTGCCGACCGCTTCGGTGCTCAGGCTCACGGCGGGCAGTCTATTCGGCGGCGCTCAGATGATGACCGGGACGGCCCCGCCGTCCACCGACCAGGCGGCACCGGCCACGTTGGCCGCGGCCTCCGAGCACAGGAACACCACCACGGCGGCGATCTCGGCCGCTGAGGCCAGGCGGCCCCGAGGCACCCCGGCCGAGGCCGCCTCCAGCACGTCCTCCCGCGTTCCGCCCCGCGCCTGCACGGTCTGATCGACCAGCCCGCCGGGGGCGAGCCAGAGCTCGCTGGCCACCGGCCCCGGGGTGACGGCGTTGACCAGCACCCCGTCGCGGGCGTAGGCGTCGGCGTAGGCCCGGGAGAGCGCGAGCTGCGCCGCCTTGCCCACCGAGTAGGCGACGTTGCGCTGCCCCGGTCGCTTGCCCGAGGCGGAGGAGATGTTGACCACCCTCCCCCAGCCCTGCTCGCACATGACCGGGATAGCCGCCCGCATCAGGCGCATCGAGGCCATCACGTTGAGCTCCCACTGTTGCTGCCAGTCGGCGTCGGTCAGCGCTTCGATCGCCCGGACCGAGCTGGTCCCGGCCGAGTTGACGAGAACGTCCACGCGCCCGAAATGCTGCCGGCAGGCGGCCACCGCCCGCTCGCCGGCGTCAGCGTCGGTGACGTCCAGGGCCAGCCATCGCGCTCTCGGGCCATCGCCGGCGGCGCACTCGTCCGCCGCCGCCCGCAGCGCCTCCTCCCCCCGGCCGAGGAGGAGCAGGCTCGCGCCCTCGGCCGCGAGCTGGCGGGCCGTCTCGAGGCCGATGCCCCGGGAGCCGCCGGTGATGATGCAGGCGCGCTCGTGTAAGCCGAGATCCATTGAGCCGGGCCTACTCTAGGCGGCGCGGTCGCGGGCCCCAGCGATGCTCGTCGGCTTCCCCTGCCACGCCCGCTCGGCGTGCCCGCGCTCGGTGATGCCTTCGATCTGCGAGACGAAGTAGAGGGGATGACCAGACGGATCTCGCACGAGTGACACCGACAGCATGACCCAGATCAGATGGCCGTCGGCGTGACGGTAGCGCTTCTCCATCTGGTAGGCACGACGCCGGCCGGCGAGCACGTCCTCCAGGTAGGCGAGGTCGGTGTGGAGGTCATCGGGGTGGGTGATCGACTGAAAGGTGCTGACCAGCAGCTCGGTCTCGGCATAGCCGGTGAGCTCGCACAGCGCGCGGTTGACCTTGAGCCACCTGCCGTCAGGGGCGACCAGCGCCATCCCGATCGGCGCGTTGTCGAAGGCGGCACGGAACCGCTCCTCGGCCTCCGCGGCCACGCTCTCCTGGCGGGCGCGCTCACTGGAGCCGGCGAGATGAGCGGCGAACAGCCGCGCGCCGGTCTGGGGATCGACGGCAGCAGTGAGGCGAAGCCTGGCTCGCAGCACGCTGCCGTCCTGGCGGACGTAGCCGGTCTCGCCGGCGTACTCTGAGCGCTCGCCGCTCACCAGCTCGCTCAGCCCATCGTCAACTGCGCTCAGGTGATCGGGGTGGGTGAGATCGCGAAGCTCGCGGCCGCGGAGCTGGTTCTCGCTGTATCCGAGGATCGCACAGAACTCCTGGTTCACGGCCAAAAGGCAACCGTCCGCGTCGAGGATCGCCACGGCCGCCGGGACCGCGGCGAACGCGGCCTGGAAGATGCTTCGGTCCGGGTCCCCGTGGTGCCCGGGGCTGCCCGGTCCCCCGCCGGACGCCGGCTCGGCCGGCGGCGCGCTGGCGGTGAGCAAACGGATGACCCGACCGGTTGCACGCCCAGCCTGCAGCGGGTGGCGCAGCGCCACCTCAGGGTGGAGCACATAGCGGCTTCGAGCCCCGACGCGGGTGCGGGTCAGGTACCCCGCCTCGACGAGGTCGGTGACGATGCGGTGCGTGGCACGCTCGGTGATCCCAACCTCCCGCGCAATCTCGCGCAGCCGCAGATCGGGATCCTCGGCGAGCACGCTGAGCACGTGCATGTGGTTGGTAAAGAACTGCCAGCGAGCCACGGCATTGGTATCGGCACGGCATGGCCAGAACATGAACTCTGTGTCATGTCTCTGACCGCGTCACGATTGGCTTCGGGCGAAGGTGACTTTTTTGTCCTGAGCTAAAGATCAAGCCCGCTCTTGTCGACACTGCCACTGCGCAGCCAACTGCGCAATTCGAACAGGGGCCACGGAGCGAGCCGCCACGGGTGGGCGCCTAGGCCAAACCCATCAGGAGGTTCACCTCAATGTCATTCATCAATCGCAGGAAGAAGGCGCTGGTCGCGATCGGCTCGGTCCTGGCGCTGGCCGCGGCCGGAGTCGCGGTCGCATACTTCACGGCCAGCGGCTCCGGCACCGGGAGTGCCACGGTCGGGACGAGCGCAGCGCTGACCATCCACGGAACCAGTGCGAGCACGCTCTACCCGGGCACGTCGAGCACGGTGTCCTTCACCGTCGACAACCCGTCCTCCGGACACCAGGAGCTGGGCACGATCCACCTGGCCTCAGTCAAGGCCTGCGTCGGCACCGGGTCGACGTGGACGGGCAGCGCGTGCTCGAACAGCGGCACGGAGGCGACCACCTGCGAGTCGGTCGAGACCGGGGCCTCGGACACCAACACAGCCAACTTCTGGATGCCCGATGTCGCCTCGAATCAGGACGTCGCCGCGGGCAACGGCCAGGCGGTGACCGCGACGGGCGCGCTGAAGATGAACGATCTCAGCTCGAACCAGAACGCGTGCGAGAGCGCGAACCTGCTGCTGAACTTCACCAGCTAACGCGACCCTGGCCCGTGTTCGAACGGACGCGCGCCGGAGCCGGCGTGCTCGTGACCCTGCTCGGCATGCTCGCCGCTGCGGCCTTCGCCATCGGCGCCCTTCACCACGGCCGGGGGCGTGCCCGGAGTGAGGTGTCGGGCGGGCTCGCCGCCCGGGCACCGGGCCGGGCGCGATTCGGGATCAGCGGTCGGGCCCACGGGCTGCAGCCGGGCAAGCCCCGGCCGCTGAACCTGAAGCTGAGCAATCCGAACCGGGTGCCGATCGCCGTCGAGCGCCTCAGCGCGCGCCTGCTGCGGGTGAGCACGCCCCGGGCCACCGGTCGGCGGCCCTGCAGCCGGGCTGATTTCTCGCTTCGGCAGTACCGCGGCCACTATCCGCTGCGGGTCCCCCGGCGGGCCGCGCGAACGCTCGCCGGGCTGGGCATCGCTCCGGCGCTCCGGCCGCAGATCACGCTGCGAGACCGGCCCGTCAACCAGAACGGGTGCGAACGCGCCAGGGTCACGATCGCCTACGGCGGAAGGGCATGGCGCCGATGAGACGGTGCCTCGCCACCCTGCTCTCGCCGCTGCTGCTCGCCGCCCTTCCCGCTGCGGCGCTCGCGTACTTCACGGCTACGGGCACGGGCACCGCCGCCGCGGGCATCACGACGCTGAGCGTCCCGGGAAGTCCCGCCGCCACTTCGGGGAGCACCGTGAGCGTGACCTGGACGGCCTCGAGCATCGGTGGCTCGGTCGCGGCGACCAGCTACACGGTCGAGCGCTACACCAGTGGCGGATCGGACCTTGGTGCCGCATCCTGCAGCCCGGTCCCGGCCAGCAGCGGCAGCCCGAACGCACTGGGGAGCTTCACCTGCACCGACTCACCGGCAGCCGGAAGCTACGAGTACCGGATCACCGCGCACTACGACAGCTCCTGGACGGCGGCCACGGGTTACACCAACGCGGCTACGGTCAGCAACGGGACCAGCCTGAGCGCGTCCGCTCCGGCCACCGCCACGACCGGCACCGCGATCCCGGCCAGTCAGCTCAGCGCCACCCTGTCGGGCGCCACCAGCACCGCCGGCGGCACCATCACCTTCAAGGTCTTCGGCCCCCAGGCCACCGCCCCCACCAGCTGCACCACCGGCGGCAGCAACGTCGGCAGCGCCGTGACCGTCAGCGGCAACGCCACCTACCACCCCAGCGCCGCCTACACGCCCGCCACCGCCGGCACCTACTGGTGGTATGCCAGCTACAGCGGCGACGCCAGCAACACCGCCTCAGCCAGCTCCTGCGGCACCGGCATGACCTCGACCAGCGTCACCAATGCGACCAGCGCGACCAGCCTGAGCGCGGCGGCGCCGGCCACCGGCACGACCGGCACCGCGATCCCGGCCAGTCAGCTCAGCGCCACCCTGTCGGGCGCCACCAGCACCGCCGGCGGCACCATCACCTTCAAGGTCTTCGGCCCCCAGGCCACCGCCCCCACCAGCTGCACCACCGGCGGCAGCAACGTCGGCAGCGCCGTGACCGTCAGCGGCAACGCCACCTACCACCCCAGCGCCGCCTACACGCCCGCCACCGCCGGCACCTACTGGTGGTATGCCAGCTACAGCGGCGACGCCAGCAACACCGCCTCAGCCAGCTCCTGCGGCACCGGCATGACCTCGACCTTCGTGTGGCAGACCATCTCGGCGGCCAGCGCCACCGACACCACGGCGAACACCAGCACCACCAGCTCGAGCTTCACCGTCCAGCCCAGCACCACGTATCTGCTGCTCGTCTTCCGCCACTCGGCGGCCGGCGACGGGGTCACCTCGATCGCCAGCACGGGCCTGGCCCCGGCGCTGTCGACGGCGTCCTTCACCTCGGTCGTCTCCCAGCCCTTCAACTCGAGCGACTACCAATGGGCCTACTACGTGACCACGACCGCCGGCGCCAGCGGCACGGGGACGCTGAAGGTCAGCTTCACGAAGAAGCTGGCCGCGGGCCAGATCACGATCCTCGACCTGGTGCAGGTGCAGGGCAACAGTCTGACCACGCCGGTCCTGACCGGCAACGAAGGCCACACGACGGGAAGCTCGAGCACGGCCAGCGCCAACCTGCCGAGCGCCCCCGCCTCCGGAGACGCCGCCCTGGTGTTCCTGGGCACGAGCGCGGGCGCCGGCACCTCCGCCCCGGCCGGCACTCCGGCCATGACCAGCCTGTTCTACTCCCAGCAGAGCGCCGGGAGCGCGGGCTTCTACGGTGCCGTCCCCGCCGTTCAGAGCGAATCGCTGGCCCTCGGCTCGAGCCAGAATTGGGGCACGATCAGCCTCGAGCTGAACCACGGCTGACCCATTGCGCAGGCGCAAATGTCGCGGTAGCCTGGGCAGTGTGAACAATCGCGGCGCAGTGCGAGCCTCGGATGCCGATCGCGACGCGATCGTGCAGCAGCTTCATCGTGCCGCCACAGAGGGGCGGATCGGTGCTGACGAGCTCGAGGAGCGGGTCAGCGTGGCGCTCAAGGCCCGCACCTACGGCGAGCTCGAGGCGACCGTGGCCGACCTGCCGAGTGCCGCCCGGACCCGGCCCCGGCCAGGCGGGCGCTCGCGTTCGCGCCATCCGGCTGTTCCCGCGGCACGCTGGGCGGTGCGCAGCGTGCGGGCCAACCCAATGCTGCTGCTGCTGATGGTTCCGGCCCTGGCGGTTACCTTCGCGATGCTGCTGGCCGCGACGATCCTCTGGGCGGTGCTGGTGACGGTTGCCCTGGTGCTCGGTCACCGAGGCGGCGGTTCGTGGACCGGGCCGGGCGGTTACCGCCGCGCGCAGCGCGACGGGCTGCGGGCCGGCCGCCGCTCCGTGCGGGCCGGCCACCGCTCCGTGCGAGCCGCCCGCCGCTCCTGGGTGTAGCGCCTCCGCCTGGGTAGCGCCTTCGCTTACTTCTCGCCGAGCTCGAGCACGGCCAGGAACGCCTCCTGGGGGACCTCGATCCGCCCGACCTGCTTCATCCGCTGCTTGCCCTTCTTCTGCTGCTCGAGCAGCTTGCGCTTGCGCGAGATGTCGCCGCCGTAGCACTTGGCGATCACGTCCTTGCGGTAGGCCTTGATCGTCTCGCGAGCCACGATTCGGGAGCCGATCGCCGCCTGGATGGGAACGTCGTACTGCTGGCGGGGGATCTTCTCCCGCAGCTTTTCGGTCAGCAGGCGCCCGGCGGCCTGGGCCTTGGCCCGGTGGACGAGCATCGACAGGGCGTCGATGGGATCCCCGGCCAGCAGGATGTCGAGCTTGACCAGATCGGACTCGCGCAGGCCGAGGAGCTCGTAGTCCAGCGAGGCATAGCCGCGCGTGCGCGACTTGAGCTGATCGAAGAAGTCGAGCACGATCTCCGCCAGCGGCAGGTCGTAGGTCAGCTGAACGCGCTCGGGAGACAGGAAATGCATTCCGGCATGGTCACCGCGGCGCTCCTGGCAGAGCTCCATGATCTGGCCGACGAACTCCTTCGGGGTGAGGATCGAGGCGCGAATGAACGGCTCGCGTACCTCGGCCACCCGCGAGGGGTCGGGCATGTCGTTGGGGCTGTGCACCGGCACGACGCTCCCGTCGGTCAGCGTGACCTCGTACTCCACGCTGGGCATCGTGGCCAGCAGCTCGAGGTCGTACTCGCGCTCCAGGCGCTCGCGGACGATGTCCATGTGCAGCAGGCCGAGGAAGCCGCAGCGGAAGCCGAAGCCGAGGGCGTCGGAGGTCTCGGGCTCCCAGCTCAGTGCGGCGTCGTTGAGGACGAGCTTCTCCAGCGCGTCGCGCAGGTCCGGGTACTCGTCGGAGTCGATCGGGAACAGGCCGCAGAACACCATCGGCTTGACCTCCCGGTAGCCGGGCAGCGGCTCGGCGGCCGGCCGTGCCTTGGCGGTCAGCGTGTCGCCGACTCGCAGCCTGGTCACGTCCTTGATGCCGGTGATCAGGAAGCCGACCTCCCCGGCGCTGAGCGAGGGGGCCGAGATCATCTCCGGGCTGAAGAATCCGATGTCGTCGATCTCGGCCTCGGTCCCAGCCTGCATGGCCCGGATCGCCGCATGCTTGGTGAACGTGCCGTCGACCACGCGGATGTAGGCGATGACGCCGCGGTACTGGTCGAACTCCGAGTCGAAGATCAGCGCCCGGGGCGGGGCGTCGGGATCCCCGTCGGGGGGCGGCACCCGCGCGATCAGCTCGTCGAGGACGTCGGTCACCCCCTCCCCCGTCTTGGCGCTGATCCGCCGGACCGTCTCGGCCGGCTCCCCGAGCAGGTCGGCAACTTCGGCCGCTACGCGCTCGGGCTCGGCGCCGGGCAGGTCGACCTTGTTCAGGCACGGGATCAGCTCCAGCCCCGATTCGATCGCCAGGTAGGTGTTGGCCACGGTCTGGGCCTCGACGCCCTGGGAGGCGTCGACGACCAGCAGCGCGCCCTCGCAGGCGGCCAGTGACCGCGACACCTCGTAGGTGAAGTCCACGTGCCCGGGGGTGTCGATCAGCTGCAGCTGGTAGGTCTGGCCGTCGTGTTGGGACTCGTAGAACACGCGGACGGCCTGGGCCTTGATGGTGATCCCCCGCTCGCGCTCGAGGTCCATCGAGTCGAGCACCTGAGCGCGCATCGAGCGCGGATCGACGGTGTGGGTGATCTCGAGGATGCGATCGGCCAGTGTCGACTTGCCGTGGTCGATGTGGGCGATGATCGAGAAGTTGCGGATGTGGGCCTGGTCAGCCATCTCAGACCACTGAGGGTAGGAGCTGCTCGGCGGTCCGACGGGCCGGGCGGACTTCAGCCACGGGCCGCGTGCTCGCGGCGGCGTAGCTGGTCGCGCTCGACCAGGTCGCTGACGGCGTGCGGCAGCAGCCCGAGCTCGTTCAGCGCGTCGCGCCCGGCCACGCCCATCGTGAGCAGGCCGGCGAAGATGGCCACGGCGTCGATCGACTTGCGCCCCTGAGCGTCCCAGTAGTCGTCGTGGAGATCGAGCCAGAGCGCGAACTCGTCGAGGGTCAGGGCCGCGGCGACCCCGTAGGTGGTCGCGGTCACGCGCGAGGCCCACTCAGGGGTCCGCTTGCCGACGCCGAAGCGATAGGTCCAGAGGTAGCCGATGCCGAGCAGTCCGAAGATCCCGAACGTGCTGTGGTGGATGTGCGCTCCCGCCCGAGGTGATGTTGTGAAACGGACCGATGCCGGCCCGGATCGAGTGCGTGATCCCACGGGCGGCGGCGAACGCCGTGGTGAACCCGACCGCGCTCAGGAAGGCCCGCTCCTGGCGCGGATCTGCTGAAGTGGCGGGAGTAGAAGCCAGAGCGGGCCACGTCAGGAGGCTACCCCCCCGCGCAGGCGCCCGACGACCAGCGCCTCGATCTGCCGCGCCTCGGGGATCCGCATCAGCAGCACGAGTCGGGCGTAGAGAGCCGCCGACAGCGCTGAGGGCGATACCGACGGAGATGATCTGCGCCACCAGTGAGAGGCCGAGCAGCGCTCTCGAGCCCCTTCCAGATCAGGTAGCCGATCCCGGTGACGATCGCCGAGGCGACGAGGATCCGCAGCGTGATCATCGTCGTCTGGGGGCCCTCGAGGCGGCCGTTGAAGCCGATCCGCAGCCGGCGCAGCTGCAGCCCGGTCATGACCACGTTGGCGGCCAGCGTGCCGATGACCAGGCCGGCGATGCCCAGCGGCTTGTACAGCGCGAGCGAGACGACGATGTCCACGACCATGTTCATCGCGGCCAGCCTGGTCGGGATCCACGGCCGCTGGAGCGCGAAGAAGGTCCGGCTGAGGAGCAGGTTCACCCCCGCGAAGGGCAGGCTGAAGGCGAACCAGAACAGCGCGGTGGAGACCAGGTGGGTCGAGTAGGCGTTGAAACGCGCCGTGCTGGTAGACCAGCCGGGTGATCGGCGTGGCCAGCACCGCCATCAGCGCGGCCGAGGGGATCAGCAGCAGGTTGATCTGGCGGATGCCGTTGCCCAGCGTGCGCCGCATGCCGGCGGGGTCCCGCGCGCGAGGCCATCCGGCTGAGCGTCGGGAACAGCACCGTGGCCACGGCGACGCTGAACACCCCCTGGGGCAGCATGTAGATGCGGAAGGCGTCGTTGATCGCGCTCGGGGCGTGGACGGAGACGAGCGTGCCCAGCTCGGCGTTGAGGAACGCATGTCGAGGTTGATGATCCCGATGCTCATCGTCACCGGGCAGGAACAGGATCAGCACCTGGCGGACGCGCGGGTCGCGCCAGTCCACGCTGAACGAGAGCCGGAAGTCGATCCGGCGCAGCGCCGAGGCGATCAGCAGCAGCTGGACCACCGTGGCCACCAGCCAGGCGATCGCGTAGGAGTAGACGGCGTTCTGACCGTGGAAGCTGCGACGTGCAGGACGACCAGCAGCACGATGATCACCACGTTCCAGACCGCCGGCGCGAGCGCCGGGACCGTGAACTCGTCGTAGGACTGCAGGATCCCCACCAGCAGCCCGGTGAGGCTGAGCAGCAGCACGACCGGGAACAGGACCCGGGAGAGCCCGGCGGTGAGCGCGGTCGGCCGACGGGCCGAACGTGGTGCCGGTGAACAGCGGCATGATCAGCCCGGCCACCGCCATGTAGACGCATCGTCAGGGCTCCCAGCACGACCAGGATCAGCCAGAACAGCTGCGAGGCGAGCCGGAACGCCTCGCGCTTGCGCCCCTGCCTGCAGCAGCTCGGTGAACATCGGGCACGAAGGCCGCCGACAGCGCGGCCTGCGAGAACAGGTTGGAGAACAGGTTGGGGATCTGCGAGGCGACGGTGAACGCCGATCGCGGCACGTTCGTGGCGAAGAAGCTCGCCTGGACGATCTCGCGGCCCAGCCCGGCGACCCGCGAGAGCGCCGTGGCCAGGGCGAAGATGGCGTGCTGAGCGCGAGCCGGCGCCGGGGCGGCGGAGCGGCGGAGATCGACGGCGGCTCCGTCCGCCGGTTAACCGTGGTATCGGCACGGACACGCGCGCGCTATAGTACGCGCCGTTGCCGCGGCTACCCGCGGCGCACTTGCGTTCATGGCCAACATCCACTCACAGAAGAAGCGGATCCTGCGCGCCGAGCGCGAGCGGCTCGAGAACCGGCGCTACACGTCGGCGATCAAGACCTACTTCCGCCGCCTCGAGCGCGCGGTCGCCGGCGGCGACGCCGACACCGTCGACACCGAGCACCGCACGCTGGTCAGGACGATCGACAAGGCCGTCAAGCGCGGCGCCCTGCACCGCAACAACGGCGCGCGCAAGAAGTCCCGCGCCGCCCGCCTGCGTCGCGGCGCCTAGACGCGCCCCGCGGCGGCGCTTGATCTGGGTGGCGGCTTGCCAATACCCAGAGGGCATGCGGGTACCTTGTGCGCATGGCCAGCCACGTGACTGACCCGACCCCGGCCGGGTCGCCGGCCATCTCGTTCGCCGTCGATCACCTCGGGCAGCGACGAGAACGGCCGGGTCGAGCTGAGCGGGCGCTGGTACGGCGTCCGCGGGCGGCGCTTCGTGCGCCCCACGCTGACCGTGGTCCTGAAGGCCGGCGGCACCGAGCGCGCGGGCGCTGGCCGATCTTGAGGACAAGCCGTGGGCGGCCGAGGACGGCGAGCTGTGGAAGGCCGCCTTCCCGCTCGAGGTCGCGCTCGACCAGGCCGCCGACGATCGAGCTCTCGGTGGCGCCCGACATCACGGTCGCGCTCGGTCCCGATCGACCGGGCAGAGCCGGCGCTTCCAGAGCCGGGCGCGCCGCGAGTCCGGGATCACGCTCGTCGCGGATCCGCTCAACGCCGCCCGGGCGGCCGGCGGCGGCCGACCGCGAGCACGAACTCGAGCGGCTGCGCACGCGGCTGGACAGCGGCCGAGGCGGCCCACGAGCGTGAGCGGGAGCGCCGCGAGCTGGCCGAGCGGAGCTTGGAGGACGAGCGCACGGAGGCGCTGCGCCTGCGCTCTGAGGCCGGGCGCCTGGGCGCCGAGCTCGATCTGGCCGCGCCGCCCGAAGCGAGCTGGCCGCCGCGTCGGCCGAGCTCGAGAGCACCCGCGACGAGGCGCGCGGCGCGGGCCGCGCGCGGATGCGGCCCGAGCCGAGGCGCAGCGCACGGCGCCGTCAGCTCACGGAGTCACGCTCGAGCCTGCGCGAACACCGGCCGCGCCCTGAGAGCGCCCGCACCGAGGCCCTGGAGAACGAACGGCGTCTGCACGAGGCTCGCCGCCGGCTCGAGGAGACCGCGGCGCGAGCGCGACGAGGTCGGCTACGCCCTCGAGCAGGAGCGAGCCGAGGCCGAGCGCCTGCGCCGCGAGCAGCCCGGTGCCGAGGCCTCGGCCCGGCGCCTGGCCGGCGGCGCGTCGCTCAGCTCACCGCAGCCCGCGGGCAATCCGGCGAGCCCGGCGCCCGACACGGGGGCCGCGCTCCGGCTGCGGAGCGCGCACCGTCGCACTCCGCGGCAGCCCGCCCGAGCGCCGCTCGAGCCGATGTCGGCCCGTCTCCGGGCGCTCGACGAGCTCGAGGGCTCGACGCCGGCGTGGGCCGAGCGCCCGCTCAACCCGGCGCTGCGCACGCGCAACTGGATCGTCCGGGTCCTGGCGGTGATCGTGGTGCTGATCGTGCTGGTCGCGGTTGTAGTGCTGATCATCTCGACGATGGCCTGAGCGCGCTCGACGTCCAGCGTCACTAGTGCCCTAGCGCGGCTAGGCGGCGATCCGGCCGATCGCGATCAGCGCCGCCGTGTCCTCGCGCCGCCCCGCCGGCCCGCCGCCGCGGGAGGCCAGCTCGAGGTCGGCGATCTCGCACGTGGCCTGGCGCAGCCGTCGGCGCCGGCCCGCCGGGCGTCGGCGATCAGCCGGTCGGCGGCCCGGGAGGGCATCCGCAGCCGGCGCTTGATCTGGGCCGGAGCCTCGCCCGCGTCGAGCGCGGCGGCCACCTCGTGGGCCTGCCGCACCCGCTGGGAGATCCAGTAGAGCAGGCCGGGCAGCCGCTCGCCCTGCTCGCGCAGGGACAGATAGGCGCGGACGGCCGCCGCCCGGTCGCCGGCCACGAGCGCGTCGGCCACCGTCCAGGCCCGGCGCTCGGCCGAGGGGGCGGTCAGCTCCTCGACCTCGGCGGCGTCCGAGCGCCGACCCCGTCGCTCGGCGCCCAGGGCCAGCTTCTCGAGCTCGCGCAGCAGCCGCTGCTGGCGCTCGCCGACGTGGCGGATCAGCGCCCGGGCGCGCATCGGGCTCGAGCTCGCATGCCGAGCTCGGCGGCGCGCGCGAGCACCCACTTGGGCAGCTCCCAGGGCTTGACGCTCGCCTCGGCGTCTGATGTCGCCGCCGGCCTCGCGGCGACCGCAGCTGCGTCGGGCGCGCGGTTGCGGCTGTCCTCGCGGGCGAAGAAGGCCACGTCGTCTCGGGGGCGAGCCCAGAAGGCCTGAGCGCGTCAGAGTCCTTGTCCTTCCAGCGCTCGACCCCGTCGACGATGATGAACCGGCGGCCGAGCGCCAGGGTCATCGCGTCCAGCGCGCCGGCGACGCTCCGGTGTGGCCTCGCCCTCGAACAGCTCCAGCCCTCGGCCCGCTCAGCGCCTCGGCCAGCCCGCAGCCGGGCCCGCGCTCGCGATCCGGCCGTGATCGTCGCCGTGGATCAGGTAGGCGGCTTGAACGTGGGCACGGCGCGAGTCTAGGCGGCCGACGGCGTGCCCGCGGCAGCTCGCGCGCGCACCGCCTCCGGCGAATCAGCCCTCGATGCCGTCGATCTCCCACGTGTCGAGCCCGACCACCGGCCCGGCGGCCAGCGCCAGCGCGATCTCCGACAGCGTGCCGTAGGCGCCGCCGACGCCACGACGCGTCGGCGGCGCGGACGACCAGCCGTTGCGAGCTCCCCAGGCCGGTGGGACGCGATGCGACCCAGGGTTGGCTGGGCGGTCCTCCCGGGAGGATCCCGACCACCAGCCGCCGGCCTGCGGGCGCCGCGGCTGGCGGCGGCCATCACCCCGCCCCCGCCGGTGATCACGATCGCGCCGGCCAGCCAGTCCGCCCACCTCTCGGCCGCGCGCTCCTGCTCGGCTGGCGCCGAGCGCCGATCACCGCCACGTCTGGCGCCGGCCACGAGCGATGCGACCTGATGACGACACGTTGACCAGCTTGTCGGGCACGACGATCACCTTGGCGACCTGGTGGCCGTCGACGTGGCCTGCACCCCGGCTGCCAGCGCCAGCCGCTCGAGCTCCTCGCGCGGGGCGCCGGTCGGCGCCGTGACGCGGTCGCGGACCTTGCCGTTGACCATGCAGACCAGCTCGAAGGTGTCGGCGCGCAGCATCTCCGGGTCGGCCTCCGGCCACGGCTTCTCCCACACCCGCTGGCCGGTCAGCCGCTCGTAGACCTCGGAGCCGAGTGCGGGGCGAACGGGAACAGCAGCGAGGCGGCGGTGGCGGTCGCGAAGCGGCGCGCCTCCGGATCGGCCTGCGGGAGGCGGTAGATCTCGTTGACCAGCTCCATGACCGCGGCGATCGCGGTGTTGAAGGCGAAGCGCCCGCGTCATGTCCCCGGTCACCTTGTCGATCGCCCAGTTGGCCTTGCGGACCAGGGTCGAGCGCATCGCCCTGGGGCGTCGGCCGGGTGCTCCGCGCGCTGCCCCGGCTGCGTCGGCCCAGCTCCTCGCCCAGGCGCCACAGCCGGGACAGGAAGTGGTGCACGCCCTTCGAGCGAGGTCTCCGCCCAGGCGGCGTCCTGGTCGGGCGGCCCGATGAACAGCACGTAGCAGCGCGCGGCGTCGACGCCGAACCGCTCGACGATCGGCCCCGGGCTGATCACGTTGCCGCGCGACTTGGACATCTTCTGGCCGTCCGGGCCGAGGATCATGCCCTGGGTGAACAGGGCCTGGAAGGGCTCCTGGACGTCGAGCAGCTCCATGTCGGCCAGCGCCTTGACGAAGAAGCGCGCGTACATCAGGTGGAGGATCGCGTGCTCGACTCCGCCGATGTACTGGTCGACCGGCATCCACTGGCGCGAGCACCTCGCGGTCCCAGGGCGCCTGCGTCGTTGCGGGCGTCGCAGTAGCGCAGGAAGTACCAGCTCGAGTCGACGAACGTGTCCATCGTGTCGGTCTCCCGCCGGGCCGGGCCCGCCGCAGGCGGGCAGCGTGGTGTTGACCCAGTCCTCGGCCGCGGCCAGCGGCGAGCGGCCGCGGGGCTGGTAGTCCTCGACCTCGGGCAGCTCGACCGGCAGCTCGATCGTCGGGCACCGGCACGATGCCGCACGTGCTCGCAGTAGACGACCGGGATCGGGCAGCCCCAGTAGCGCTGGCGGGAGATCAGCCAGTCGCGCAGGCGGAAGTTGACCGAGGCGTTGCCCAGCCCCTGCGCGGTCGAGCCAGTCGACGATCGCCGCCGCGGCCCTCGACCGAGCTCATCCCGGTGAACTGCCCGGAGTTGACCAGCCGCTCGTTCTCGGAATGGGCGACGAACGCCTGGTCGGGTCGGGACCTCGCTCGGCTCGTCGGCCGGGGCCACCACCTGGCGGATCGGCAGATCGAAGGCCTGGGCGAAGTCGAAGTCGCGCTGGTCGTGGGCGGGCACGGCCATGACCGCGCCGGTGCCGTACTCCATCAGCACGTAGTCGGCCACGAACATCGGGATCTCCTCGCCGGTGACCGGGTTGGTCACCGTGCGGCCCAGCGGCACCCCGGTCTTCGGCTTGTCGGCCGCGCCGCGCTCCTCGGCGACTCGGTCAGCGCCCGGTTGACGTACTCGGTGGACCTCGTCCTCGTGCTCGGTGCCGGCGGCCAGCCGGAACACGTCGGGATGCTCGGGGGCGATCACGAAGAAGGTGGCCCCGAACAGCGTGTCGGGGCGGGTGGTGAAGACCGTGTAGTCGGTGCTCGAGCGCCTCGCAGCGGAAGACGACCTCGGCGCCCTCGCTGCGGCCGATCCAGTTGCGCTGCATGGCCTTGACGTGCTCGGGCCAGCGGATCCCGTCCAGATCGTCGAGCAGCCGCTCGGCGTAGTCGGTGATGCGGAAGAACCACTGCTCGAGCTGGCGGATCTCCACCAGGTGCCCGCAGCGCTCGCAGCGCCCGTCGATCACCTGCTCGTTGGCCAGCACGGTGGCGTCGTGGGGGCACCAGTTGACCGCCGCCTCCTTGCGGTAGGCCAGCCCGCGCTCGAGCAGCCGCAGGAAGATCCACTGCGTCCAGCGGTAGTAGGACGGGCTCGTGGGTGGCCAGCTCGCGCGTCCAGTCGATCGAGATCCCCCAGCCCGGAAGGCGCGCTGGAAGGCGGCGATCGACTCGTCGGTCGACTGCCGGGGGTGGACCCCGGTCCGGATCGCGTGGTTCTCGGCCGGCAGGCCGAAGGCGTCGTAGCCCATCGGATGCAGCACCCGCTGCCCGGTGCGGCGGTGGAAGTGGGCGATCGCGTCGCCCAGCGCGTAGTTCTTCAGGTGCCCGATGTGGGGCTCGCCGCTCGGGTAGGGGAGCATCTCCAGCACGTAGGACTTGTCGGGTTCACCGGCGCGCGCCGCGCCATCATCGGGGTCGTTGGCGACCTCCCAGGTGCCCTCCCGGGCCCAGAGCTCCTGCCACCTGGGCTCGATCTGCTGGGGGTCATAACGGGCCGCGGACATGGCTGGGAGTTGAGGTTACTTGCGCCTCGGCCGGCTCGGGCGCTCCCGCTGCGCCGGGTCTGAGGCCGACGCTGGCCGGGAAAGCGTCCATATAGTTCGTTTTCTCGACCAGCGCCCGTTGGCCAGCACGGGTGTATTACCCTTGACGGAGACCCTCGGGGCTATAGCTCAGCTGGGAGAGCGCCGCCATGGCATGGCGGAGGTCGTCGGTTCGAGCCCGACTAGCTCCACTTCCTCCTGATTCGCGCCGGCCGGTGGCCAGCGATAATCGGGGGGTCATGTCCCTGATCTACGTCAGCGGTCACCGCAACCCGGACACCGACTCGATCGCCTCGGCGATGGGCTACGCCGAGTTGCGGGGCAGGCTCGATCCCGACAACGAGTACCTGGCGGTGCGTCTCGGCGACTGCAACGCGCAGACCATGTGGCTGCTCGAGCGCAGCGGCATGGCCGAGCCCACCTTCCTGCCCCACGTGATGCCACGGGCCCGCGACGTCATGCAGACGAGCTTCCCGGTCGGAGGCCAGGACGAGCCGATCCGCGAGGCCGGTCTGGCCATGGCCAAGGCCGACCTCGAGCTGGTGCCGATCGTCGATGAGGACGGCGCCCTGTGCGGGGTGCTGACCGAGCGCGCCCTGGCCCGGCGCTACATCCGCGAGTCGCGCGGGCACGTCCACGCTCGAGGAGGCGCCCACCTACGTCAGCGCGATCGTGGCCGTGCTCGAGGGCGAGCTCGTTATCGGCGAGGACCGGCAGCTCTCCGGGCGGGTCTGGGTCCAGTTCGACTGATGTGGCGAGACGGAGCGGAATCTCCGACGGGCGACGTGGTCGTGATCGGGAATCGCACCGACGCTCAGCTGCTGGCCATCGAGCTCGGAGCGGCCCTGGTCGTCATGTCCAACGGCGCGACGCCCGAGGACGAGGTGCTGGCCCTCGCCCGCGAGCAGGGCACGGCGCTCGTCGTCTCCCCGCTGGACAGCTACGTCTCCGGCCGCATGATCACCCTGGCCGCGCCCTGCCGGGCCCTGATGGAGAAGGACGCCCTGACCGTCAACGAGGACTTCCTCGTCGATGACATCTCCGAGCAGATCAAGGAGGTCCACTACGGGGGCGCGGTGGCCATCGACGGCGACCGGAAACCGGTCGGGCCTGATCACCCGCTCAGACCTGGTCGCCCCACCCCGGCGCCGGATCGTGCTCGTGGACCACGCCGAGCAGGCCCAGAGCGCGATCGGCATCGGGCAGGCCGAGATCATCGAGATCCTCGATCATCACCACATCGGTTCGATTGAGACGCGCGTGCCGGTGACGGCGACCTTCGACCCGGTCGGATCGACCGCCACCCTGGTTGTGGAGCGCTTCCGCCAGAACGGGCTCGAGCCGAGCCGTGGCGTGGCCATGCTGCTGCTCGGAGCGGTGCTCTCGGACACGGTGATCCTAAATTCCGTCACGACCACCAAGCGCGACCATGCGGTGGTCGCCTACCTGGAGCGCGCGCTGGACGTGGACGCGCAGAAGCTCGGGCGGCGAATGTTTGAGGCCACGGCCGATGTCTCCGATCTCAGCCCCGAGGAGATCGTGACCCGCGACGCCAAGCGCTACCAGATCCGGGGTGGCCAGACGATCTGCATCGCCCAGGTCGAGGTGGTCGGCCGGGCGCTCCTGGATCGTAAGGCCGAGCTGCTCGAGGCCATGGCCCAAGAGCGCGAGCGCAAGGAGCTGGGGGTCTACGCCCTGATGGTCACCGACGTGCTCGAACACGGGACCGACATGCTGGTGGCCGGCGATGTGAGCGCGGTGGCGCGGAGCTTCGGCGTCGAGGCGGACGACTCGACGATCGAGCTGCCCGGCGTGATGAGCCGTAAGAAGGAGGTGGCGCCGAAGCTGATGACGGCGCTGTGAGCCCCAGGGTGGCGGGCGCTGTGAGCCGCCCGCAGGGGGTCAGCCGGTGGAGGCGCCCGCAGGGTCAGCCGGCGGCGCCCGCAGGGTCAGCCGGCGGCGGCCCCCACCGTCTGGACCGGAGCCTCGCCCCACAGCTGCTCCAGCCGGTAGTACTCGCGCGTCTCGGGAGTGAAGATGTGCACGACCACATCGAGGTAGTCGAGCAGGATCCAGCGTCCCTCGGGCATGCCCTCAGTCCGGCGGGGCAGCATCCCGTGCTCGGACTTCATGCCGTGATGGATCGCGTCGTGGATGGCTCGCGTCTGGCGCTCAGTGCGGCCGGTGCAGATGACGAAGTAGTCGGCGTATCCGATCATTCCGCGCAGGTCGAGCTGCACGATGTCCAGGGCCTTGCGGTCGCAGGCCAGCTCGGCGATCTGCAGCCGCCATCTCCTCGGGAGCCATCGCGATTTGCGTCTGGGCGTTCATGTCGTGGGTGCCTCCTCCGCGTAGAGGTCGTGGTGCTCGATGTAGCCGGCGACCGGGTCGGGCACCAGATACCGGATCGGCTGTCCGCCGCGCACCCGCCGGCGGATCATGGTCGAGGACACGCCCGATTCGCGGCATGGCGAAGAAGCGAGCCCGATCTCCCCCTCTGAGGGTGCCGAGAGTGTCCATCACTGCTGCTCTCGCCGTCCCCTGGCGCTTGGCCACGGCCAGGGTGGCCAGCTCCAGCACGCGCTCCGGCTCCCGCCAGCGGGGCAGTCCGACCGCGATATCTCCGCCGACGATCAGGAAGAGCTCTGGTTGGGACTCATGCAAGGACAGCTCCTGAAGGGTATCGACTGTGTACGACGGTCCCGCCCGGCGAAGTTCGATCTCGGAGACCGCGAAGCGCTCATCGTCGCCCACCGCGAGCCGGCAGAGCTCGAGCCGGTGCTCGGCCCCGGGCTCGTGCTCGACCGGTTTGTGGGGCGGGATCCGGGCCGGGATGAACAGGACCCGGTCCAGGGCCAGCTCCCGGTGGGCCTCCTGGGCGCAGACGAGATGAGCGATATGCGGCGGGTTGAACGTCCCGCCGAGGATGCCGATGCGCACGGGGTGCTCAGGGCTCTCAGCTACGGATGTTGCCGTCGCCCTCGACCAGGTACTTGAACGTGCACAGCTCGGCCAGTCCGATCGGACCCCGGGCATGCAGCTTCTGGGTCGAGTTGCCGATCTCGGCCCCCTTGCCGAACTGGCCGCCGTCGGTGAACCGCGTAGAGGCGTTGACGTACACGCAGGCCGCGTCGACTCCGAGCTGGAAGGCGCGGGCCGAGGCGGTGTCCGGGGTGACGATCGCCTCGGAGTGCCCGCTGCCGTGAGCGTTGATGTGCTCGATCGCCTCGGCGGTCGAGTCGACCACCCCGACGGCCATCTCGAGCCCCAGGTACTCGGTGTCCCAGTCATCCTCGGTGGCGGCGTCCATCTCCACCCCGGGGGCCGTCGCCCGAGCCCGTTCATCCCCGTGCAGGACGACGCCCGCGGCCCGCAGGGCCTGGAGCGCGCGGGGCAGGAATTCCACCGCGGCGTCGCGATGAACCAGCAGCTTCTCGGCCGCGTTGCAGGTCGCCGGGCGCTGGAGCTTGGCGTTCAGCACGATGTCCCGCGCGACCTCCAGGTCGGCGCCGGCGTCGACGTAGACGTGGTTGTTGCCCGAGGCGGCGTAGATCACCGGCACGGTGGCCACGGACTTCAGCGCCGCCTTGAGCCCCTCGCCGCCGCGCGGGATGATCAGGTCGACGACGCCGGTCTGCGTGGCCAGCTCAGCCAGATCCTCGCGCCCGCTGCCGCCGAGCAGCGCCAGGGTTCCCTCGGGCAGGCCGGACTCCGTGATCGCCTCCCCGGCGATCGCGGCCAGGGTCGCATTGGAGTGCGCGGCGGCGCTCGAGCCCCGCAGCACCACCGAGTTCCCGGACTTCAGGCATAGGGCGGCGGCGTCGATCGTCACGTTGGGCCGGGCCTCGTACACGATCGCGATGACCCCGAGGGGAACCCGGACGCGCCGGAGGTCGAGTCCGCCGGCCAGCCGGGCGCCGTCGAGGACCTCGCCGACCGGGTCGGGCAGGGCGGCGATCTTGCGCACGCCGGAGGCCATCTCGGCCACCCGGGCGTCGTCCACGGCGAGCCTGTCCATCAGGGGTGCGGACAGGCCCGAGTCGCGTCCTCGCTCGAGGTCGAGCGCGTTGGCCTCGACTATCTCATCGCGACGGGCGATGAGCGCGGCCGCGATGGCTTCGAGGGCGGCGTCCTTGACGTCGGAGCCGAGGGTGGCCAGGGTTCGCGCCGCCCGCTGGGCCGAGAGACAGGTGTCGGTGATCGAGGTGGCGGTGCTGGCCATCGTGGTTAGGTTAGGGCACACGGTCTCAGGACAGGACCAGGTAATCCCGGTGGATCGCCTCGTCGCTGGCCCGGGGGAGCCGCTGGCGGACCGCGCCGGACTGCAGGCCCCGCACGTCGTCGAGTTCGCTGGCCGAGTAGTTGGAGATCCCCTTGCCCACGAGCCGGCCGTCGTGGACGATCTCGACCGCGTCCCCGGCGGCGAACGCCCCGGCCACGTCGATCACCCCGACGGGCAGGAGGCTGGTGCCGGCGTCCGTGAGGGCCCGCGCCGCGCCCGCGTCGATCATCACCTGGCCCCGGCTCGGCTTGGCGTACTTGAGCCACAGCTTGAAGCTCGAATACCGTCCGGCACGAGCCGCGAAACGCGTACCCACCGGGTCGCCGGCGACCGCCCCGGGGATCCGCCCCGGCTCGAGGCCGCTGGCGATCACCGTGGGCACGCCGGCCGCGGTGGCCATCTCCGCGGCCACCACCTTGGAGCGCATGCCCCCCGAGCCCAGCGGCGAGGGCGCCTGGGCGATGTCCAGCGGCTCGAGCTCGGTGAACTCGTGGACCTGCTCCACGCGCACGGCGTCGGGACGGGTGCGGGGATCGGCCGTGAAGACGCCGTCGGCGTCGGTGAGCAGGAGCAGGAGCTCTGCGCCGAGGAGGATCGCCACCTGGGCGGCGAGAAAATCGTTGTTGCCGAAGGAGATCTCGTCGGTGGTCGTGGTGTCATTCTCGTTGATGACCGGAACCACCCGCCAGTCGAGCAGCTTGCGCAAGGTCTGGCGGGCGTTGAGGTAGTGGGTGCGCGCGCTCATGTCGAAAAAGGTCAGGAGCACCTGAGCCGTCGGGGTGTCACGGGCGCGCAGAAGCTCGTCGTAGACCTGGTAGAGCTTGCCCTGGCCGACCGCACTCGCCGCCTGGAGCTCGTCGATGGATCGCGGGCGCAGGGCCAGCTCCATCACCCCCATGCCCCGGGCGATGGCTCCGCTGGTCACCACGATGACCGCGTGGCCGGCGTGATGAAGCTCGGCCAGCTCGTCACATATCCGGCCCAGGACGTCCTCGCGGACCGCGCCGAGCTCATCGGCCACGAGACTCGAGCCGAGCTTGACGACCACGGTGCTCACGGCGCCAGAGCTTAGGGCGCCCCGGAGCGCCCGCGCTCAGCCGATCAATAACCGGGCGGCGATCCTCCGGATGAGCCGGTTTTGCCGCGGGCGATCCGGCAGCGGTGGTAGATCCGCGTGAAGCTGAACATCTCGGGGTGGCTCCCGACCCGGATATGGGCCGTGAGCAGGACCGAGACCGGCGCTCGCCGGACCCGGCCCAGGCTGAAGCGCACGATCGTGCGCGAGCCCCGGGCCCGGTGCCTGATGGCCCGCCCGCGGCCCACCTTGACCGAGATCGACACGAACTGCTCGCCCACGGGAAGCACGCGCGGGACCGCAACCGAGCGGGCGGCGCAGCCACCGATGTGCGTCACCTGACCCTGGCACCACGGGTCGGCGGTGAGCACTCCGCTGCAGGCGTTGGCCATCGTGGCCAGCCCCGACGGGAGTGGGGCCAGGCCGATGTGGTCCTGGCGGGGGTAGTGGTCGGTGGGCAGGCAGGTCACGTTGCCGGGCGCGCCGGGTAGGAGGGAGATCGTCGAGTCGCAGCCCGCCTCCCCCGTGAACTGGGGGTTGGTGTTCGGCGGCACCGACTGGCCGTTGCAGTCGGGATACATCTGCTCCAGGTTCGAGGGCGAGCTCGAGGCGGGGCCGCCGCCGTCGGTGTTGCCGCGGTAGCAGTCGGTCGGATCGGGCTCGGCGTTCTCGGCCGCGTAGTCGCCGTTGGTGGGGTTGCCGAAGAACCCGTTGTGGCTGTATTTGTTGTTCAGCAGCGCGTCGCCGTACTCGTCGTATACGCAGGCCGCACCGGTCTGTGTCCCCCCGGTGCACGGGGGGCCCGAGTCCGGATAGATGGTGAAGATCGTCCCCCAGGCGCCGTTGTTGGAGAACGTGTTGTCCATGACTGTGACATTGCGCGCGCCAGCGACGGACATCCCGGTGCCGACCGGACCAGCCGCCGCCGAGCCCGCCGTGGGGACGTTCGGGTTGTTGTTGTCGTGCACGTTGTTGTGCATGAACACCCAGCACGAATGGGTGTGGGTGATGGGGCTGACGGCGCCGTTCGGGCAGTCGCCGTTCATGGGTGGCGGGAAGTCGGCGTTCTGGCTGTTGGTGTCGAACCCGTCCTCGTTGTGATCGAACTGCGAGGTCTCGACCACCAGCTGGCCGCCCGAATTGGTGCCCGAGTAGCCGAGCGCGTTGTTCTCGGCCCAGTCGTTGCTCATCGTCTGGTCGCAGATCTGCTGGCAGGCGCCGATGTAGAACCCCGAGTCGTTGAAGTTCGAGGCGTAATCGTGGTCGAACACGCCGCCGGCCGATCCGCCGCTCCAGTTGCTCGAGTAGATCCCGTACTCGGCCGCGCTGGTCTCATCGGAGTAGAAGTCGCTGGTCGCGGTCAGATATGAGCCGAGGAATTCCCCGTAGCCGCCCACCTGGCCGCTGCCATGGCCGCCGTCCCACCACACCTCGTTGCCGGTGTCCTCGTCGCCGCCGGCGCCGCCCAGGAAGTTGCACACGGTCATGTTCTGCACCCAGTCGCCGGCGCTCTTGTAGACCACGATCCCGTTCAGACCGTCCGCGCCACCGGAGCCGTTCGGACCGTAGTTCTGATCGGCGGCTTTGCTGCTGCACTGCGGGGTCCCGGGCTTGGTGCCGTCGACGATCACCGTGTTGCGGTTCATGCCGCGCAGCCACAGGCGGGGCGTGGTGATCAGCACGCCCGCGGGGTTGGCGGTCTGGCCGGGCGGCTCGGTGCTCGAGGTGGTCTTGTAGTCGCCGGGCCCCACGAGCACCCAGTCGCCGGGCTTGGCAGCGTTGACAGCGGCCTGGATCGAGCTGAACTGACCCGGGATCCCGTGGTAGCTGCCGACCCTCAGGACCTGGGCGCCGGCCGCCGCCGGCACGGCCGCCGAGAGCGCCAGCGCCAGCACGAGAAGCCACTTACGAGCACTCATTCAGCCCTCCTGGAGGCCGGCCTGCGGGAAGAGATCTGCGATCCTACAGATTGCGGTCTGACGCGTGTAGGAGATGTCAACGGTGACCGCGTCAGCCTCGACGCCGGCACCACGGGTTGGCCGGCACACCCCGGCACGGGTTCGGCATCGAGCTCAGGCGCCGCGTGGGCAGCGGGTGCAGGACGACGTGCGTGCGCCGCGGGTAGTGGTCGGTCGGCAGGCACAACGCGACGTCGACCTTCGTGTTGCAGTACACCTCGCCCAGGAACGGCCCCGGGTCGGGGTTGGCTGGGCTTCCGTCGCAGTTGGGGTGCGTCTGCTGGAGGTTGGCCGGCGAGCTGGTTGGCTGCCCACCTCCGAGCTGGGTGTTACCGCGGTAGCAGTCGGTCGGGTGACCCGACTCGAGGTTCAGCTGAGCGAAGTCGCCGTTGCTCGGATTGCCAAAGCCGCCGTCGTGCGCGAACACGTTGTCGATCAGCGCGTCGCCCCACTCGTCGTACAGGCAGCTGCCCGCTCCGAGCAGTGGGAAGTTGGGCGTCCCGCCGGTGCACGGGGGACCCGAGTCGGGGAACGGCACGAAGATCACGCCCCAGGCGTCATTGTTCACGAAGCGGTTGTCCATGATCGTGTCGTTGCGCGCGCCGGAGATCGAGATGCCGGTGCCGACCGGGGCGATGTTCGCGAAGCCCGACGCGGGCAGGTTGGGGTCGTTGTTGTCGTGCACGTAGTTGTGGATGAACACCCAGCACGAGTGGGTATGGGTGATCGGGCTCACACCCTTGCCCGGGCAGGCGCCGTTCTGGGGCGGCGGGTTGTCGCCGTTCTGGCTGTTGGTGTCAAAGCCATCGGTGTTGTGGTCGAACTGCGAGTTCTCGATCACCAGCCGGCCACCCGAGTTGGAACCCGAGTAGCCGAGCGGGTTGTACTCGGCCCAGGCGTGGTTCATCGTCTGGTCACAGCTCTGCTGGCAGGCGCCGATGTAGAAGCCCGAGTCGTTGAAGTTCGAGGCATAGATGCGATTCCAGGTGCCGCCGCTCCAGTTGCTGGAGAAGATGCCATAGGTGGCAGCGGTCGACTCGCTCTTGAAGTAGTCGGTGGTCGCGGTCAGGTAGTCGCCGCGGAAGCCCCATCCACCGATGTGGCCGCTGTCGGCGCCGCCGTTCCACCAGATCCCGTTTCCGGCGTCCGCCGAGCCACCCAGGAAGTTGCACACGGTCAGGTTCTCGATCGAGACGTCGGGGGCCTTCCACACCATCAGCCCGTTGACGCCCGAACGCTTGCCCCCGCTGGCCGCGAGACCGAAGTTCTGGGCCCGGCTGGCCCGGCTGCAGCGAGCCGATCCCGGCCGGGTGCCGTCGACGACGACCGAGTTGCGGCTCATCCCCCGGATGTGCAGGCGCGCCTGGGTGATCAGGACCGCGGCCGGGAAGTCGCGATAGCCGCGGGGGTTGTGGATCGCCCGCGGGGAGGTCTTGTAGTCGCCGGGGGCGAGCAGGATCCAGTCGCCGGGATGCGCGGCCCTGACCGCGGCCTGAATCGTCATGTACTGGCCACGGACCCCGTGGTAGATGCCGACGCGGAGCACGCGGGCGCCGGCGGCACCGGCCAGCGCCATCACCGCGGCCGAGACAACGAGTACTGCGGCAAGACGGCGCATGAATCTCCTCTTTCTCTGATCACCCGGCCGGGCTGGGCGATCCTACACACTCGGTCTACATGTCGGGATCGAGATCGAACAGCACACCCGAGATCTCCACCGAGTCCCCTGCCTTGAAGCCCTCGGCGTGGAGGGCGCGCAGGACGCCGATGCCGCGCAGCCGGCGTTCCAGGTGGGCCAGCGCCTCCTCGTTCTCGAGGTCATAGCGGGCCAGGAGCCGGTCGATCCCGGTCCCGGTGACGGCGAAGGCGCCCGGGCCCGTGCGCCGCACCGAGAAGTTCCGCTGCGCGGCGGGCCGGAACACGCGATGGGAGGGCAGCTCCTGGGGGTCGGGCACGCTGCCGGGGACGGGCACGCTCCCGGCACCAGGCCGCACCCCCGCTGTCACCGAGGTCCCGGCCGGAGGCGGATCGGGCACGGGGGGCACGCGGCGGACGATCTCCGCGGCCAGCGCGCGCAGGCCTATCCGCGAGACCGCCGAGGTGATCAGCACGGGGATCTCCGGGCCGAGGCGGGCCTGCCAATCGGCGCTAGCCGCGGCGGCCGTCTCGGCATCGACCAGGTCGGCCTTGGAAAGGGCGAGCAGCCGAGGCAGGCGGCTCAGGCGCGGGTCATGGCGCTCCAGCTCGTGCTCCACGGTGGCGTGGTTCTGAACCGGGTTCGATCCGTCCAGTGGGCTCAGGTCGAGCACGTGGACGAGCAGCCGCGTGCGCTCCACGTGGGCCAGGAACTCGTGCCCGAGTCCGGCTCCGCCCGAGGCACCCTCGATCAGGCCGGGGATGTCGGCGATGACCAGCTGGCGCGACTCCGCCTCGAGCGTCCCCAGCACCGGCGCAAGCGTGGTGAACGGGTAGCCGGCCACCTTCGGATGGGCGCGGGTGAGCCGGGCCAGGAGCGAGGACTTGCCGGCGTTGGGCAGTCCGATCAGCCCGACGTCGGCCAGCAGCTTGAGCTGCAGCGTGATCCAGGTCTCCTCGCCGGGAAGCCCGCGTTCGGCGAAGCGGGGGGTCTGGTGGGTCGGACCGGCGAAGCGCTTGTTACCCCGGCCGCCGGGTCCGCCCCGGGCGACCAGCGCCCGCTGGCCGTCGCGGATCAGGTCATGTCGAGTGCCGTCGGCCTCGATCATCGCCTCGGTCCCCGGCGGTACGCGGATCTCCAACGGTGCGCCGTCGGCGCCGTGGCGCAGGGAGCCCTCCCCGTGGCCGCCGCGGCCGGCCTTGAAGTGCGCCCGGCGCCGATATGCCTCCAGATCTCGCAGCGAGCCATCGCAGATCAGCACGACGTCGCCCCCACGCCCGCCGTCGCCGCCGTCGGGTCCGCCGCGCGGGACGTGGGCCTCGCGGCGGAAGCTCAGACAGCCGTCGCCGCCGGCACCGGCCTGGACGTGGATGCGGGCTCGATCCTGCACGGCTTCACCGCAACGGCGGCTTCACGGTGGCCACCGGGCGCTGGGATAGGCTGGCCGGGTTCAAATCGATGTAGGGGAGGGTCAGAACCGTGAAAAGGCTTGTCGCCGACTTCAAGAGTTTCCTGATCAAGGGGGATCTGGTCTCGCTGGCCGTCGGGTTGGTCATGGCCCTGGTGTTCGCTGCCGTGGTCAAGGCGCTGATCGCCGACCTCATCACGCCGATCATCGCCCTGATCTTCGGCAAGCCCAACTTCGAGCGCGCTGTCGTTCACGATCAACTCGAGCCACTTCCTGTATGGCGACTTCATCAACAACCTGATCACCTTCGTGACCACGGGCGCCGCGGTGTTCTTCTTCGTGGTCAAGCCCTACGAGTCGTTCATGGCCCGGCGCAAGACGGTGACCCGACCGTCAAGGCGTGCCCGGAGTGCACCAGCCAGATCCCGGCCGAGGCCCGGCGCTGCCCGATGTGCACCGCGGTCATCGAGCGCGGCTCCGCCGAGGCTCCGGCGCTGAGCTGAGCAGCGCCTGCCGCGGCCCGGGGCAGGCTCACGGCCCACGCCCCGGGGGCTCAGGGACCCACGCCGGGGGACTCAGGGACCCACGCCGGGGGACTCAGGGCCCACGTCGGGGCTGCCGGGGCTCAAGCCCACGCCGGGGCTCAAGCCCACGCCGGGGCTCAAGCCCACGCCGGGGCTCAGGTCCACGCCCCGGGGGCTCACGGCCCACGCCGGCCCTCTTGGAGTCAATTGGTGTTCGTGAGGAGCGCCAAATGACTCCAAGTCACCTGATTACGCCGCGGGCTGGGTTACGCCGCCGGCTGGTTACGCCGCGGGCTCGCCGTCCCCGGGCAGGACCGAGATCACCCGTCCGCGGCGGCCACGGGTGAACTGCACCGTCCCGGCCGCGCGCGCGTAGATCGTGTCGTCGCGGCCGATGCCGACGCCGTCGCCGGGCTTGAAGCGCGTGCCGCGCTGGCGGACGATGATCTCGCCGCCGGTCACGGTCTGGCCGGCGAACACCTTGACGCCGAGGCGCTTGGCGTTGGAGTCACGGCCGTTCCGGCTCGAGCCGAGGCCCTTCTTATGCGCCATCGCTGTCTCCCTTCCCGGCTTTGGCCGCCGCGGGGGCGGGTTTCCCGGCGCCCGTCGCGGGGGCGGGTTTCCCGGCGCCCGTCGCGGGGGCGGGTTTCCCGGCGCCCGTCGCGGGGGCGGGTTTCCCGGCGCCCGTCGCCGGGCGGGTTTCCGGCTTTGGCCGTCGCGGGGGCGGGTTTCTCGGCTTTGGCCGTCCCGGGGGTCGGTTTCCCGGCGCCGCTCGCAGCGGGTTTCCCGGCGCCGCTCGCGGCGCGCTTGCGCGCGGCCTTGCGGCCCAGCGAGGTGACCTCGATCCGGGTCAGCTCCTGCCGGTGGCCGTTGCGGCGCTTGTAGCCGCGCTTGGGCTTGAACTTGACTATTCGAAGCTTGGGGCCCCGCTCGTGGGCGAGGACGCGGGCCGACACGGTGACCTTGTCAAGATCCTCGCCGTCGACCACATCGCTGCCGTCGACGAGCAGCAGCGGCTGCAGCTCGAGGGTGTCCCCGTCGGCCACGGGCAGCCGCTCGACGAGCAGGGTCTGACCCTCGCTCACGCGGTACTGCTTTCCGCCTGTCTTGACGATCGCGTACATGGTCATTCCGAGTCTGACGAAGACGCCGCCGTACCGGCCTTGGCGCCCGAACGGCGCCGTCCGCCTCTGCGGCCGCGGCGCCGAGGCTTCGATTCTAGTTCATCCTCACCGCTGGGAGCGGATGGTGGCCGTCCGCGCCGGCTGGCACGTCGACCAGGGAGGCCACCGCGGCGGTGCGGCCGACCTCCTCGATTCGCACCACGTGCTTCTCCCCCACGTACGGCGTGCCACCCCTGACCTGGATGATGTAGCCGTCGATCTTGGCCACCGCGTCGCCCGGGCTGTACATGTGGGGCTCGACGATCTCGACGTGGACCTCCTCGCCCTCGCGGAAGGGCAGCGCCCGCTCGAGCACCTGCTCGCGGTCGCCCTCGAGCAGGACGGCGAAGTGGTCCAGCGGCAGGCCCTCAGAGCCCTCGAAGTGGAACCACTTGCCGGTCTCCTCCTCGACGGCGTGCAGGACCCGGGCCTCGTTGCCGGTGAACTCGGCGCTGACCCGCGGGTTCATCTGGATCAGGATCGCCTCGGCCGAGGTCTGCTTGGCCAGGTCGCGCATCCGCCGCTCGAACTCGATCGCGATCGTCTCCTCGGACTTGATCACCCCCTCGCCGTCGCAGGTCGGGCAGGGCCGGGTCATGATCTCCCGCACCCCGTCGGTGACGTTCTGCCGGGTCATCTCGACCAGGCCCAGCGGGGAGATCTCGACCACGAAGGTCTTGGTCCGGTCCTCGTCGAGCGCCTTGCGCAGCGTCTTCAGCACCGCGTCGCGGTTGCGGGCCCGGGCCATGTCGATGAAGTCGATGACGATGATCCCGCCGATGTCGCGCAGCCGCAGCTGGCGCACGACCTCGTCGGCCGCCTCGAGGTTGGTCTTGGTGATCGTGTCCTCGAGCCGGGCGCCCTTGCCGCGGCCGATGAACGAGCCCGAGTTGACGTCGATGACGGTCAGCGCCTCGGCGTAGTCGATCATCAGGTAGCCGCCGCTGGGCAGATCGACCCGGCGGGAGAGCGTCGAGGCGAGCACCTTCTCGACCCCGAAGGACTCGAACAGCGGCTCGGGCTCCTCCCACAGCTCGACGTGCTCGACCAGCTCCGGTGCGGTGCGGGAGAAGAACGAGAGCAGGCGGTGGTGCTGCTTGGGGTCGTCGACCACGGCGCGCTCGAAGTCGGCCGAGAAGATGTCGCGCACGACCCGGACCGACAGGTCGGCCTCCTGGAAGACGAGCGCCGGGGCCTGGGTCTCCTCGACGCGCTTCTCCAGCACCTCGCCGAGCTTGAACAGGTAGACCAGCTCGCGCTCGAGGTCGGCGCGCTTGGCGCCCTGGGCGGCGGTGCGGATGATCGCCCCCGACCCGTGCAGCTCGAGCTTGGCCGCCTCCTTGCGCAGCCGCTCGCGCTCCTTCTCGTCGAGCCGGCGCGAGACGCCGACCCCCTCGCCGTAGGGCGCGTAGACCATGTAGCGCCCGGCGATGGTCAGGTCCATCGACAGCCGGGCGCCCTTGGTCTTGAGCGGGTCCTTGACGACCTGGACGACGATCTCCTGGCCGGGCTTGAGCATGTCGGTGATCTGGCGGCCGTCGCGGCCGCAGCCGCGGCCGCGCCGCGGCGCCTCGACGCCCGGGCAGCACGATCTCGTCGACGTGCAGGAAGCCGTTCTTCTCCAGGCCGATGTCGACGAACGCGGCCTCGAGGCCGGCCAGGACGTTGTCGACCCGGCCCTTGTAGATGTTGCCGACGATCGAGCGGTTGCCGCGACGCTCCAGATAGAGCTCGGCGACCTGGTAGCCGGCGCCCTGGTGCGGCGGGCTTACGCCGGCGGCGGGAGGAGCCCTAGCCCCGCTCGGCTTGCGCGGCGCGACGGTGCCCGTCGCCTCCAGCAGCGCGACCCGGGTCTCCCCACGGTCGACGCTGACCAGCACTTGCTTCTTCAATTTTCATTCAGTCCTTTGGAAGTCTTTGCCGCGCGGATCTGGTCGCGCCGGCGTAATACGAAATAGTGGGCTAGCGCGGCCGGGACTTGCCGGCCGAGGCCATCCGCGCCTGCACGTAGATCGACTGCAGGAGCCCGATGGCGATGAAGGTGACGATCACCGACGAGCCGCCATAGCTCATCAGCGGTAACGGGACGCCCGTGATGGGCATGATCCCGATCGTCATTCCGACGTTCACGAAGACCTGGAACATCAGCATCGCCAGGATGCCGCCGGCGATCAGCGTGCCGAACAGGTTCTTGGACATCGTGAGGATTCGCAGCGTGCGCCAGATCAGCAGTGCGTACAGCGACAGCACCACCGCCGCACCGACGAATCCGTAGGTCTCTCCCACCGCCGCGAACACGAAGTCCGTGTCGTTGGCGGGGAGGAAGTTGAGCTTGGTCTGGGTCGCGTTGTTGCCGCGGCCCGTCTTCTGGCCCGAGCCGATGGCGATCAGCGACTCGGTGATCTGATAAGTCTGGTTGCCCGGGTCCCGAGACGGGTTGAGGAAGCCGGTCAGGCGCTGCTGCTGGTAGGGCTTGAGCACGTGCACGCCGAGCGCCGGGGCGCCGGCCAGCACGATGGCGATGCGCGGCGACGAACATGGCCACCAGCCCGGTGAGCTGCTTCCACGAGGTGCCGGCGAAGAACAGGATGCTGAAGCCGACGGCCACGTAGACCATGCCGGTGCCCAGGTCGGGCTGCGGGATCACGATCAGCGCCGGCAGACAGGGCCAGGAGCATGATCCGGGCCGTCGTGCGCCGCTCGTGCAGGCGCCGGGAGCGGTCGACGGCGAACGCGGCCAGGGCGACGATGATCAGGAGCTTGCCGAACTCCGAGGACTGGAACTCCATGAAGGGCAGCGGAATCCAGCGCCGCGCGCCCTGGATCGGGGGCATCCCGTAGACGACCAGGTTGAGCCCGATCATCACCGCGAACAGGCCCCACTTGTACTCGCGCAGCCGCGAGTAGTCGATCCGGCTGAGCACGCAGCGCCACGAGCAGCCCGATGCCGGCGTAGATGCCCTGGCGCTCGACGTAGAACAGCGGATGGCCGGGCACGCCTTGCGGGTGGCGCCGTTCAGGGTGACCAGCGAGCAGGCGATCAGCCCGACGGCGGCCAGGAGCAGCAGCGGATCGGGCAGGACCCGCGGGCGGCGGGCCACCACCTCCTCGCCGGGCTGGATGACGGTGGCGCTCACAGCGTCGTCGAGTTCCCGGACTTGTACGGCGCCGGGCTTGCCGAAGAACCACTGCGAGAGGATCTGCGCGGGCCACCGGCGCGGCGGCCACGTCGCCGAAGCCGCCCCGCTCGACGTGGACCACGACCACGATCGGCTTGCTGGTGGCGCTGGGCGGCACGAAGCAGGCGTACCAGGAGTAGTCGGGCTGGCCGTTGTACTGGGCGGTGCCGGTCTTGCCGTAGACCTGCTCGGGGAAGTTGCCCATCACGTCGTCGGAGGTGCCGCCCGGCTGGGAGGCGGCGGCGCGCAGGCCCGGCCCGGATCGTCTCCAGGTAGAAGCGGGTTGATGTTGATGTGGCGGGCCGGGGGCGGGTCGATCTTCTGCAGCACGGTGCCGGCCGGGTTCTGGACGTCGAGGCCGATGTGCGGCCGCACGATCGTGCCGCCGTTGGCCAGCGCCGAGTAGGCCACGGCCAGCTGCAGCGGCGTGACCTGGACGTCGCCCTGGCCGACGGCCAGGTTCACGTTGTCGCCCACCGACCAGGGCCGGTTGGTGCCGTCGGCGATCCCGCAGCCGCCCGGGAGCGTGCTTGGGGCTGCGGTACCAGCCCTTGTGCTGGTGGGCGCTGACGTGGCGCCGTTCGTGTACCGGAACTGCCCGGTGGCGCTGTCGCACTCGGCCTCGAGCTTGTTGCGTGGCCCGCCAGCGCGGCGTGGGCAGCGTGCCCGGGAGCTCGCCGGGCAGGTCGATCCCGGTCGTGCGGCCGATCCCGAAGGCCCGCGCCCACTGGTCCAGCGGGCCGCCGCTGGGATGGCGTGCCGGGCTGGCGTTGGTGCAGCACGCCCAGGTTGTAGAAGAAGTCGTCCGAGGAGACCCGGATCGCGTTGACCAGGTCGAGCGACGCCGTCCACGGCGCTGCCCGGCGTTGTGCCGGCACTGGTCCCGCTGAAGCAGAACTGGCCGGTGTCGTCGTAGCTGCTCGCCCGTGCGTCCAGGCGCCGCTCTCCAGGGCGGCCGTGGCGGTGATCGGCTTGAAGGTCGAGCCGGTCGGGCCCGGCGCTCTGGATGGCCCGGTTGAGCAGCGGGTCGCCGCCGTTCGGGCTGGTCAGCGCCTTGTAGGTGGACTCCGACAGCGGCTTGGTGAACACGGTCGGGTCGAAGGTCGGGTACGAGCCCATCGCGTAGACCTGGCCGTTGTCCGGGTTCATGGCCACGAACGCGCCGGCGTCGGCGCCCGGCGTTGGAGGCGATCGAGGTGGCCAGCGCCTGCTGGCCCACCCGCTGGAGCTTGGCGTCGATCGACAGGGCCAGGTTGTGCCCGGAGACCGGGTTGGTCTTCGAGATCACGCCGGTGGCCCGGCCGAAGGCGTCGACCTGGACGTTCTCGGAGCCGTCGGTGCCGCGCAGGTAGCGGTCGTAGTAGCCCTCGAGCCCGGACTGGCCGATGATCGAGTTGGGCGACACGCCGCGGTAGGCCCGCTCCTTGACCTCCTGCGGGGTGATCCGGCCCGACGGTGCCCAGCAGCTGCGCGGCCAGCGTGCCCTGCGGATAGCTGGGCACGTAGACGCTGGCCACCTGCACGCCCTCGAACTGCTGCTGGCGCTCGGCCAGGTAGTACTGGACGTACTTGTTGACCTCCTTGATGGTGACGTCGGCGTAGGGCAGCAGCGCCAGCTGCTGGCGGACGTCGCAGGGGATCGGGGCCAGGCGCAGCGCGACACCACCGGCGGCCACTGGGCAGCGGCTCGGCGCTGGCGTGGACATGCCGAGCACCCCGGCCAGCCGGCGGAAGAGCACGCTCTGGGCGTGGGCGCCCTTGGGCAGATCGGGGGGCGAGATCTGCACCTGCGAGCGCCTTGGTCGAGCTGACCAGGACCGTGCCCGTTGCGGTCGACGATCTCCCCGCGCGGGGCGGCGATGGCGATCTTCGCGCGTCGCGGTTGCCCTGGGCCTGGGCCAGGTACTGGTCGCCGGAGAGCACCTGCAGGAACCACAGGCGGAAGAAGATGATCGCGAACATGGCCAGGGCGAAGCTGCCCACGACGGCCACCCGCAGGGCGAGCTGCGGGGTCATGGGCGGCCGGCGATCCTCGGGCGGTCGGCCATCATCGCGAGCCCCGGGTGATCTGGCCGAGCCGCTGGAAGGGCTCTGCAGCGGGCTGAGGCCCCCGGTCGTGTAGGCGCGGCGGCGCCGGCGGCGGGGATCGTCGGGCAGCGCCGGCTGGACGATGCGCCGCACGAGCGCGTAGACGGGCAGCGCGATCAGCGTGTTGACCAGCACGGTGATGAAGATCTGCTGCAGCAGCAGCAGGCTGACCGGGCGCGTCGACCCCGAGCAGGAACTGGATCAGCGACATGCCGAGCCCGGCCACCGCGGTGGCAGCGGCGCCGGCGGCCAGCGGGACCAGGCCGTGGGCGGGGTCGCGCAGCTCGCGCAGCCGGCCCGACCAGTAGCCGATCGCGATGTAGAGCAGCGAGGTCACGCCGAGGGTCTGGACGAGCACCGTGTCGACCAGCAGCCCGGTGCCGAAGCCCATGATCGGCCCCCGGCAGGCGAGCCGGCCAGCAGCCCGACCGACATCACCACCAGCGGCGTCAGGTCGGCGCTGACGCCGAAGATCGAGATCTGGGAGACGGCCGACTCCTGCACGATCACCGTGACCAGGGCGAGGCCGATCAGCCGCAGCGGCAGGCGGACGGCGAGTCCGGTCACCCGGTACCGGTCCCCAATCTGGGCCCGGGCGGTGCCGGGATGCGGACGGCGTCAGGACCTGGACCACCGACAGGTGGCGCAGGTTGGCGGCCGGGACCACCTGGACCTGCTGGTTGTTGAGCAGCTGGTTCTGATCGGCGTTCGACGACCTGGCCGATCGGGATGCCGGCCGGATAGAGCGAGCTCAGCGCCGGGTTCGCCGGGTCGGTGAAGCCGGCGGTGACCACCTGCTGGCCGACCTGGATCGGGGCGTGGGACGGGCAGGTCCTGGAGCAGCAGCGAGTTCGGGTTGCCGACCGCCGGCACGAGCACGCCGCGTGTCCCCGCCCGAGCTCGAGTCGAGCACCTCGGCGGCCACGGCGTAGGAGTGATCGGTGATCAGCGTGACGACGCGAACGGTCGAGTCGACGGTCGTCACCTTGCCGACCAGGGCGCCGTCGCCGGTCACGGGGTCGTTGAGGGCCACGCCGTCGTCGCGAGCCCTTGTCGACCTGATCGTCTGATACCAGAGGGTCGGGTCGCGGCCGATCACGTTGGCCGCCACGGGCTGGTAGGAGCTCGATGCCGATCCGGGTGTCCAGATGCCGACCTGGCTGGCCAGCTGGTTGGTCAGCGAGGCCTTCTGCTCGTAGTAGTCGAGCTGCGGGTCAGCTTGGCCACCTGCTTGGCCAGCCGTCGCAGCGCGACTTGGCGTTCAGCGTGTCCGAGAACCAGCCGGCCACGTCCTTGACCGGCGAGAGGACCTTGCTGGCCCCGTCCTGGACGGGCGAGAAGACCTCGACGATCCCGCGCTGCACGTTGTGCAGCGGGCTGCTCGGCGACTCGCCGAAGTAGGCGGTCAGCAGGATCAGGGAGATGCCGACGAGCAGCGCGAGCACCGCGCGCCGACGACGAACCTGTTTGTCATGCACGAGCTAGGTGTCTCCAAGGTTGGCTCCGAGCCTCCGGCAGACGCACTCAAACGTATTACCGGCGGCGACGGTTGCGTGAATTCTTACTCGAACGGTGGATCGCTTCGAACTCCTCGAGCGAACGTCCTGACCCGACCGCGACGCACGTCAGCGGTGACTCCGCCAGGTGCGCGGGCATCTGCGTCTCATGACGCAAACGCTCCTCGATGCCCTGCAGCAGCGAACCGCCTCCGGCCAGCATGATGCCACGATCCATGATGTCGGAGGCGAGCTCGGGCGGAGTGCGGTCCAGCGTCTCCTTCACGGCGTCGATGATCTGCGACACCGGCTCCTCAAGCGCCCCGCGGATCTCCTCGCTGGTCAGGATCACCGTCTTGGGCAGTCCGGAGACCATGTCGCGGCCCCGGATCTCGGCCTGGACCTCCTCGGGCATGCTGTAAGCCGAGCCGATCTCGAGCTTGACCTCCTCGGCCGTCTGCTGGCCGATGAGCAGCTTGTACTCCCGCTTGACGTAGTTGATGATCGCCTCGTCGAGCTCGTCGCCGCCGACCCGGATCGACTGCGAGACGACGATCCCGCCCAGGGAGATGACCGCCACCTCGCTGGTGCCGCCGCCGATGTCGACCACCATCGAGCCGGTCGGCTCCCCGACCGGCAGCCCGGCCCCGATCGCCGCCGCCATCGGCTCCTCGATCAGGTAGGCCTGACGGGCGCCGGCCGACAGGCAGGCCTCCTCGACCGCGCGCTTCTCCACCCCGGTCACCCCGCTGGGCACGCAGACGACCACGCGAGGATGGGCCCAGCGGTTCTGATGGACCTTCTGGATGAAGTGCCGGAGCATCTCCTCGGTCACCTCGAAGTCCGCGATCACCCCGTCCTTGAGCGGCCGGATGGCCGAGATCGTGCCCGGCGTGCGGCCGAGCATCCGCTTGGCCTCGATCCCCACCGCGTGAACCTCACCGGTCCGCGAATCGACCGCCACCACGCTCGGCTCCGAGAGCACGATGCCGCGCCCGCGGACGTAGACGAGCGTGTTGGCGGTGCCGAGATCGACCGCCATGTCGCGGCCGCCGAATCCGGTCAGATACGTGAAAAAGCCCATCGATGTAACTAGGTAGCTGGAAGCGTGGACGAGGCCGCAAGAAACCGACTGGCCGCACCTGGCTGCCAGCACCGTCCGCGGTCGAGTGTATCGAAGCTCCGGCGATGGCCGACCTCGCCAGAGGGCTTAGCCCAGGCCAAAAAGGCTGGAAAGAGAATAAATGGCCGCTAAGTTGCAGATCGGGGCGCAAACAGCTCAGGAGCGAGCTCGACGAGTGCCGCCACCGGCAGCCCGACGACGTTCAGGTAATCGCCGGTGATGGCCCGCACGAGCAGCGCGCCGCGGCCCTGGATGGCGTAGGCGCCCGCGCGCCCCTGCCACTCCCCGGTGTCCAGATAGGCTCGATCGCAGCCGGGTCGAGCGGGCGGAACTCCACCTGGGTGGTGGCGGCCAGCGTCCGCGCGCGGCCGGCCTGGACCAGGCAGACGCCGCCGATCACCGTGTGGCGGCGCCCGGCCAGGGCGGCAAGCGTGGCCCGAGCGTCCTCGCGATCACGCGGCTTGCCGTACAGGCGGGCACCGAGTGCGACGACTGTGTCGACGCCCAGGACCGTGGCGCCATCTCCGGTCTCGCTCGGCCACCCGGGCCGCCTTGCGGTAGGCGTTCTCCATCGCCACCTCGGCCGGCGGCCCCGCCTCGAGCTCGTCCACGTCGGGCACCCTCACCGTGAACTCGACCCCTAGCCGCGCCAGGATCGCCCGCCGCTGGGGCGAGGCCGAAGCGAGGATCAGGGCGTCCGGCCTCAGCGCCTTGGCGCCTCAGCGCCTCACCGCAGATCGGGGAAGAACAGGCCCACCTCGCGCGCCGCCGACTCGGGGGCGTCGGAGCCGTGGACCATGTTCTGGCCGACCAGGGTCGCGTAATCGCCGCGGATCGAGCCGGGGTTGGCCTGCGAGCGGGTTGGTCGCCCCGATGACCTGACGGGCGGCCGCGATCGCCTCCTCGCCCTCGAGGACCATGGCCACCAGCGGACCCGAGGTGATGAACTCGACCAGTTCGCCGAAGAACGGCTTGCCCTCATGCTCGGCGTAGTGCTGGGCGGCCATTTCCCGGCTCATGGTCATGAGCTGGAGTGCGACCAGGCGCAGCCCCTTGCGTTCGAAGCGGGCGATGATCTCCCCGCTCAGCTGGCGGGCGAAGGCATCGGGCTTGACGAGGATGAGCGTGCGCTCCACGGCAATCGGCTCCCGGCGCTTAGGGGTCAGGTCGTCGAAGGCTGCTCGGCGGCAGTCTCCGAGGCGGTTTCGCGACGGCGACGGGCACGCCGCGGGGCCGGGGCGGACACGCCGATCTCGGCCTCGCAGAACGGGCAGACCTACCAGCTCGGATCAAGCGGCCGTCCGCAGGACTGACAGGGGTCCTTCAGCTTGCGCATGCAGTTCGGGCAGCGCAGGAAGTCCCGCTCGACCTCGTAGTCGCAATGCGGACAGAGGTGGTAGCCGAGTTCGGCCAGTCGCGCCTCGGCGGCCTGCATCTCGAGCTCGCGCTCGCGCACGTCGTCGAGATACTCCGGCGGGCGCACGATCATGTAGACGATCGTGCCCACGAACGGGAACAGCGATGCGGCCGTGGCGCACCCGATCAGCAGCGGATCGGCGATCCGGCGCCGGGCGTCGGCGTAGGTCCAGTAGACCAGGGCGAACCAGATCACGAACAGGAACAGCACGACGAGCTCAACGGCCAGATTGAGCGCGCTGTTGTGGATGCCGAAGATCGCGTAAGGCAGCATTAACCAGGCGAGTGTAGTGGGCAGCCACTGGTCAGTCGCTCCTTTAGGTACGCCGTCGGGGACCAGGTTCCTCCGGGCGCAAGCTGGAATCGAGTGAGGATTTACTAGAGGAACGCGCGCCCGAACAGGTAGCCGATCCCGAAGAACACGAGGATGACGACCGCGACCGCCAGGGCGACGAGCCCCATCATGGTCAACAGACGCGGCTGATCGTCCTCGTCGTTCACAGCGCCTGAGCCTCCCGGTTGGCCGATCGCGCCAGCAGGTCGGCGACCAGATACAGCGAGCCGGTGGCGATGACCAGGCCGTCCGCTCCGGCCAGGGTCCGCGCCCGGTCGAGCGCCGCGCCCGGATCTCGCACCACCTCCGAGGGCGGTCCGCCCATCTGGTCAGCCAGGGACACGAGCGTGGGTGGCGGCAGGGCCCGTGGGCTCGCGCTGCTGGTGAAGACGACGGCGGCACACAGCGGCAGCAGCGTACGGAGCATGGCCGCCGCGTCCTTGTCATCGAGGATCGAGACCGTCGCCACCACGGGAGCGTGGCGCTCGACGATGTCCGGCAGTGACTGGACCAGCGCCCGCATCCCGTCAGGGTTGTGGGCGCCGTCGAGCAGCGTGACCGGGGCCTCGGAGATCTGCTGCAGACGCCCGGGTACCCGGACCTCGGCCGCCGCGGAGGCGACGGCGCGCTCGTCCAGCTCGCCCAGGAAGGCCTGGGCCGCGGCCCGGGCCAGGGCGAAGTTCCGCCGCTGGTAGGCCCCTGGGGCGCCGACCGGGACACCGGGGTCGACGCCGGCCCGCACGATCGTGGCCCCGCGCTCGGCGGCCACCGTCGCGGCGACCTGCTCGACCGCGGGATCGAGCTCGGCGCCGAGGACCAGGGTCGCGCCGGGCTTGACCACGGCCAGCTTCTCGCCGGCGATGTCGGCCAGCGTGGGGCCGAGCCACCGGGTGTGCTCGAGGCCGACGCTGGTCAGGACCTGGACCGCGGACGGAATGACGCTGGTGGCGTCATAGCGCCCGCCCAGCCCGGCCTCGATGACGGCGACCTCCACCCCGCGCTCGGCCAGCTCGCTGTAGGCAGCGGCGGTCAGGGCTTCGAACTGAGTGACGCGATCGTCGGGCGCGGCCGAGCGGTTGACCTTGTCGGCGGCCCGGGCCGCCCGGGTCACGGCGGCGGCGAACCGCTCCGCGTCGAGGTCCTCGTCGTCGATGCGGATGCGCTCACCGAAGGACACGAGGTGCGGGGACAGGTAGGCCCCGGTGCGGAGCCCGTGTCGGGCCAGGATGGCGGCGATCATCCGCGTCGTCGAGGACTTGCCGTTGGTCCCGACCACGTGGATTGAGCGGAACCGGCGCTCGGGATGCTCCAGCACGGTCATCAAGCGCCGCATCCGGTCAAGCCCGAAGCGCATGCCGAACAGCTCCAGGGAGCGCAGGTAGCGCTCGGCCTCGATCTCGTTCACAACGCCTCCAGCTCAGCCTGCAACCGCCGGCGCTTCTCGCGCTCGGCCTCGACCACGGCGGGCGGCGCCTTGGCCACGAAGCCGTCGTTGCCGAGCTTGCGCTCCACGCGCGTGATGTCCTCCTGGAGCTTGGACCGGCGCTGCTCGGTCCGGCGCCGCGCGGCGTCGAGGTCCAGCGCCTCCCCGGCCAGGATCTCCACACTGCCATTCGGGACCGGCACGGTGGCGACCACATCGGCGCCGTTGCGGGCCGTGTCGGCGAGGTCGAGGCGGGCCAGCCGACCCAGATGCTCGGCCGTCTCCTCGAAGCCGGACGCCCGCAGGCGGGCGGGCAGGGTCGCCCCGGCCTTGATCTCCACCGTGTCGCGCCAGGTGCGCAGGGCCTGAACGGCGACGATGACGTCGGCGATCGCCGCCTCTCCCCGGTCGTCGGTGGGTGCACCGGGCCCCTGACCGCGTGCGGCCAGGAGACCCTCGGAGCCGGGAATGTGGGCGTAGATCTCCTCGGTCTCGAACGGGATCAGCGGGTGGGCCAGGGCCACGGTCTCGGTGAGCACGTAGAGCAGGGTGGGCGCCAGCTCGGGCTCGCGAGCCCGGAGCCGGGGCTTGACCAGCTCGAGGTACCAGTCGCACAGCTCGCCGTAGATGAAGTCGTACACGGCCAGCGCGGCGTGGGAGAAGTCGTAGCGCTCGATCCGCTCGGACACCTCGGCCTTGGCCCGCTCCAGGCGCGAGAGGATCCACCGATCCTCGACCGTGGTCGGGGCGACGGCCGCCCGGGCCTCGGAGTCCGGGCCCCCGACCCCGAGAATGATCAGGCGAGCCGCGTTCCAGAGCTTGTTGGTCAGCTGCTGGCCCTGGGCGATCTTGTCCTCACTGAAACGGACGTCCTGGCCGGAGGACATGGCCAGAAGCCCCCAGCGCAGGGCATCGGCGCCGTAGGCCGGGAATTCACCCGGCGGCTTCCCACCGGCCGCGAACACCGGTGGCCGCGGGCCGCCTTCGATCAGGTCCAGGGGATCGATCCCGGTGCCCAGCGACTTGGACATCCGCCGTCCGTCCGGAGCTTGGATGATCGAGTGCACATAGACGTCGCTGAACGGGATCTGGCTGGTGAACTCGAGTCCCATCATGATCATCCGCGCCACCCACAGGAAGACGATGTCGCGGGCTGTGACCAGCACGTCGGTCGGGTAGAAGGCCTCGAGCTCAGGGGTCTGGCCCGGCCAGCCCAGGGTGGCGAACGGCCACAGGGCGCTCGAGAACCAGGTGTCGAGGACGTCGGGGTCCCGGGTCCAGCCCTCACCGCGGGGCGGCGTCGTCCCGACATAGGTCTCGGGCCCCCGGTAGTAGACGGGCAGCCGATGCCCCCACCACAGCTGGCGAGAGATGCACCAGGGACGGATGTTCTCCATCCAGTCCAGGTACACGCGCGTGTGGTTCTCGGGGTGGAACTTGATCCGGCCGCTCGTCACCGCTTCGATCGCCGGCCGCGCGAGCTCCTCCATGTTCATGAACCACTGCAGCGAGATCAGGGGCTCGATCCGTTCCCCCGAGCGTTGAGAGAACGGCACGTCATGGACATAGGGCTCGGTGCGGGCGATCAGCTCCTGCTCTTCGAGCTCCCGCACCACGGCCTGCTGGGCCTCGACGATCGTCATGCCGGCGAAGCGCTCCGGCGCCTCGGCGGTGATGCGGCCGTCCTCGCCGATCACCTGGGGCTGGGCCAGACCGTGGCGGCGTCCGATCTCGAAGTCGTTGGGGTCGTGCGCCGGGGTGATCTTCAGCGCCCCGGTCCCGAAGTCGGGCCTGACGTACTCATCGGCGATGATCTTCAGCTTGCGCCCGACCAGCGGCAGGATCGCCTTCTCACCGATCAACCGGCGGTAGCGCTCGTCCTCGGGGTGAACGGCGATCGCCGTGTCGGCCAGCATCGTCTCCGGCCGCACCGTGGCCACGGTGATCGCTCCCGAGCCCGTGGCCAGCGGGTAGTCGATGTAGTAGAGCGTGTCGGTGACCTGGATCTGCTCGACCTCGAGATCCGAGATCGCCGACCCCGTGCCCGGGTCCCAGTTGACCATGTAGCGGTCCCGGTAGATCCGGCCCTGCTCGTACAGGGAGACGAACACCTTCAGCACGGCCTGCGCATAGGCCTCGTCGAGCGTGAAGCGCTCCTCGGCGTAGTCGCAGGAGGCACCGAGCCGTTTGAGTTGTTCGATGATCGTGCCGCCGTGTTCCTGGCGCCATTCCCAGACCCGCTGCTCAAAGCGCTCGCGGCCCATCGTCTCCCGCGTCGTGCCCTCCTGCTCGACCGCACGCTCGACCTGGGTCTGGGTGGCGATCCCGGCGTGGTCGGTGCCCACGATCCACTTCGTCCGCCGCCCCCGCATGCGGTGGTAGCGGGTCAGCGTGTCCATGATCGAGTCCTGGAACGCGTGGCCCATGTGCAACACGCCGGTCACATTGGGCGGCGGAATGGCAATCGAGTAGTTGTCCTTCGCGCTTCCCTCGGGGGCGGGATGGAAAAGCCCGGATTCCAGCCATTTCCTGGCGATCCGCGGCTCGACGTCAGCGGGGTCGTAGCGGGTCGTTGACTCGAGGTCGGCCATGGAAGGGCAGAGTCTAGGCCGCAGCCTCGGCGCCGCGGGGCGGGCCATGTCCCGGACCTCCGTCTCTTAGATGCCATATGTGCGACTTTGGGACGGAGGGTCCGCCCGTGCCGCACCGGCGGCGCAATCAAGCCGACTAGGCGGCGGCTTCGTCCTCGTCCGGCGCGGCCACTGTGACCAGCGTCGGCGAGGTGCTCTTCTCGATCGTCTCCCGGGTGACCACGCACTTGCGCACGTCCCGGCGGGAGGGGAGCTCGAACTGGACCTCGAGCAGGACCTCCTCGATGATCGAGCGCAGGCCGCGGGCCCCGGTCTCGCGCTCGAGCGCCCGGTTGGCGATCGAGGACAGCGCCTCGTCGGCGAACACGAGCTCAATCCCGTCGAACTGGAAGAAGCGCTGGAACTGCTTGACCAGCGCATTGCGAGGTTCGGTGAGGATCTGCATGAGCTCATCGCGGGACAATTGATGGATGGCCGACATGACCGGCAGCCGGCCGATGAACTCGGGGATCAGGCCGTACTGGATCAGGTCCTCGGGCAGGCAATGCTCAAACAACCCCCCCAGGTCGCGCTGCTCCTTGGTCTGGATCGCGGCACCGAAGCCGACGCCCTGATGACCGATGCGGCGCTCGATGACCCGGTCGAGGTTGGCGAACGCGCCGCCGCAGATGAACAGCACGTTGGTGGTGTCGATCGAGAGGAACTCCTGGTGGGGATGCTTGCGCCCACCCTGGGGAGGCACGCTGGCCGTGGTTCCCTCGAGGATCTTCAGCAGGGCCTGCTGCACTCCCTCGCCGGACACGTCGCGGGTGATCGAGGGGTTGTCGGCCTTGCGGGCGATCTTGTCCACCTCGTCGATGTAGATGATCCCCGTCTCGGCCTTCTTGACGTCGTAGTCGGCGGCCTGGATCAGCTTCAACAGGATGTTCTCAACGTCCTCGCCGACATAGCCGGCTTCGGTCAGGGCCGTGGCGTCGGCGATCGCGAAGGGGACGTTGAGGATCTTGGCCAGCGTCTGGGCCAGCAGGGTCTTGCCGCAGCCGGTCGGCCCGAGGAGCAGGATGTTGGACTTCTGCAGCTCGATGTCGTTCTCATCGGACTGCATCATCTGGACGCGCTTGTAATGGTTGTAGACGGCCACTGAGAGCGAGCGCTTGGCCTGCTCCTGGCCGACCACGTACTCGTTGAGCACGTCGTAGATCTCGCGCGGCTTGGGGAGGTTCTCGACGTCGAAGCTCGGCGGGGCGGTGAGCTCCTCGTCGATGATCTCGTTACAGAGATCGATGCACTCGTCGCAGATGTAGACGCCCGGGCCGGCAATCAGCTTCTTGACTTGCCGCTGCGATTTCCCGCAGAAGCTGCACAGAAGCTGTTCGTTGGAGTCGGTCGGACGTGCCATGAATCTCCCTCAAGAACTAAAGACTCGATCGGCGAAACTCCCAGCGCTGAAGACTAGAGCTTCAGTGCTCGAAGATGACGCGATCGATGATTCCGTAGTCCTTTGCTTGCTCTGCACTCATGAAGTAGTCGCGCTCGGTGTCGTGGCGGACCTTCTCGAGGTCCTTGCCGGTGTGCTTGGCGATGATCTCGTCGAGGCGCCGGCGCACGTCGATGATCTCGTTGGCATGAATCTCAATATCGGTCGCTTGACCCTGGAAACTTGAGGACACCTGATGAATAAGGATCTTGGCGTTGGGCAGTGCCATGCGCTTGCCCGCCGCGCCGCCGGCCAGCAGCAGCGCCCCCATCGACATCGCGATCCCGACGCAGATCGTCGACACGTCGGGCTTGATGAACTGCATCGTGTCGTAGATGGCCAGCCCGGCGTACACCGACCCACCGGGGCTGTTGACGTAGATCGAGATGTCCTTGTCAGGATCCTCTGACTCGAGATGCAGCAGCTGGGCCACGATCAGATTGGCGATCTGATCGTCCACCGGCGTGCCGAGAAAAACGATCCGCTCGTTGAGCAGACGGCTGTAGATGTCGAACGCGCGCTCCCCACGGGAGGTTTGCTCGACGACCATCGGTACCAGTGGGCTCATGTCCTTGGCTTCTTTCGCAGTCCTCTAGCCGGAATCCTGCCGACTGTAGCAATGACCCTCGCCGCCTCCCGACGGGTCCTGAAGCCCGATGCGGTCAGCTTCCGGGCGTCCAGAGCTCGCCGCCGCCGGAGCTCTCGGAATCCTCGCGACCGGGGGTCCAGAGCTTCTCGCGAGCCTGGGCCTGCTCGACGGTGATGGCCTGTGACTCGCGGACCAGCAGCTCGACCGCCTGGCGGCTGGCCACGTCCTCGCGCAGGCTCTCGAGCCGGCCCGCCTTACCCAGCTGCTCGAGCAGCTCGGCCGGGTCAGCACCGTCGCGCTCGGCCACCGGGCGCAGTGCCTCGATCAGCTCATCGTCGGTCGGCTCGATCTTCTCGGCCTCGACGACCGCGGCCAGCACGGCCTCACGGCGCAGGGCGCTGGCCGCGTCGGGCTCGGCCTCGTGGGCCAGGCTCTCCTCGTCCTTGCCGGCGATCTGCAGGTAGGCCTCCTTGGTTATGCCCTGGCGAGCCAGCGCCGAGAAGGTCTGGTGCAGGACCTCATGCGCGCGGGAATGAACCAGCTGATCGGGCAGCTCGACCTCGGCCTCGTCGGTGGCCGCCTGGAGGACCGCCTCCTCGAATTCCCGCTCGATCGCCTGGGTGTCGGCCTCGCGGAGCCGCGTGATGATGTCCTCGCGCAGCTCGGCCAAGGTGTCGAAGCCACCCGCCTCGGAGGCGAACTCGTCATCCAGCTCGGGCAGCCGCTTGGTCTTGACTTCGGAAACCTTGACCTCGAAGCTCGCCTCCTTGCCGGCGAGCTCGCCGGGATACTCGTCGGGGAACTCCACTTCCACCTCGCGCTCGTCGCCGGCGCTGGTCCCGACCAGCTGCTCCTCGAAGCCGGGGATCAGCCGCTCCGAGCCCAGCTCGATGAGCTGATCGCGGCCCTCGCCGCCCGTAAAGGCTTCACCGTCAACCTTTCCCAAGTAGTCGACCACGACATGGTCGCCGCTCCGGGCCGGGCGCTCGACCGTCTCCAGCGTGGCCACCCGGTCGCGCAGGCGCTCGAGCTCGGCGTCGACCGCCGCGTCGTCCACCTGCGGCTCACGCCGGCCGATCTCCAGCCCCTTGTAGGCACCGAGCTGGGCGCGCGGCCGCACGCCGATCTCAATCGAGAAGGCCAGTGGCTGACCCTGGGCGGGCAGGTCCCCGACGTCTAGATCCGGGTCGCCGACGGGCGCGATACCGGCCCCGTCGATGGCGTCCACGTACCACCCGCCGAGGGCCGAGCGCAGGGCCTCGTCGAGGACCGCCTCGCGGCCGAGGCGCCGGATGACCACCGTCGGCGGGACCTTCCCCTTGCGGAAACCGGGCACCCGCATCTGGCCGCCGAGCTTGCGAGCCGCCTGCTGGACGTGGCGCTCGACCTCGTCGGCCGGCACCTCGGCCTGCACGCGCACCCGGGACTCGGGCAGCTCGGTGACGTTGGTCTTGACTGAAGCCATGGCCCGCAGACGATAGCTTGGCCTTTGTGGGCGGGCGGCTCGCAGCTCGAGTGGTGACCAGCGGACCAGCTTTCCTGGTCGGCCTCCTGGTCGAGCTGGCCGGCTTCGCGCTTGACACGGCGCGTGCGCGCCGCACGCGTCGAGGTCAGGCTCGTCCTTGACGAACCGTTAGCCCTCGCGCTCGCGCGCCAGCCCGCTCATCTCGCGCAGGACGACTGGCAGTGTCGTGGTGTCGTAGTTGCCCGAGGCGCGCACGTCGGCCAGGACCGAGAGCGCCCGGCGAGCCGGAGCCTCGTTCTCCTCCTGCCATCGCTCCACCGCCGCCTCCCCGCTGGCGGCGGGCGCGCGGAGCGCCTCACGGGTGAGCGACCGGTGCAGCCGGTAGAGGTCGTCACGCAGGGCGGCCCGGGCCAGCGCCTGCCAGCGGTCGGCCCGCGGCAGCTCGAGGATCCGGTCCCGGATCCAGTCGAGACCGAGCACTGCGCCGAGGCCGAAGTAGGTCGCCATCACCACCGGCTGCTCCTGCCCGGTAACGGCGGTCTCCTCGACGATGTCGAACACGCTCAGGAGGGCCGGCATGCTGGCTACGCGCCGGGCCAGGGAGTCGGGGACACCGGCCTCGCCCAGCTCGCCGAGACGGCGGTCGAAATCCTCTCGGTCCAGCCCACGCAGAGCCTCGGGGAGCGCGTCGGCCAGGCGCTCGGCGCCGGGGGCGAACCGGCTCGAGGCGGCGTCGATGTCGATCGGCTGGGCGTTGGCTCGGACCAGCCAGCGAGTCGCCCGCTCGACCAGTCGTCGTCCCTCGATCAGCATGTCCAGCTGGGTGCCGGCGTCGATCTGATTGTCGAGCTCCTCCACCGCGGCCCAGAAGCTCCGCATCGCGAACACCTCGCGGGCCACGGCGAAGGCCCGGGCCAGCTGCGGGACCTCGGCACCTGTCTCTTCGCCCAGGCGGAAGGCAAACGTCGTCCCGCCCCGGTCGACGAGCTGGTTGGCGATCACCGTGGCGATGATCTCGCGCCGCAGCCGATGGCTCTGCATCTGCCGGCGGTACCGGTCAGAGTCGGATGACTTGGGCGGGATCCGGTCCGGCGAGCCAGGAGGGCGAGCGGATCCCGGGCCCAAGGGGGCCGGGAAGTAGCGCTCCAGGTCGTGGCCGAGGTACGGGTCCTCGGGGACGTCTGACTCGAGCAACGACTGGAACAAACCTATTTTGACGTGGGCCATCAGGGTGCCCAGCTCGGGCGCGAGGAGGCCGCGCTGCTCGGGGCGCCGGGCGGTTACGGTCTTGGCGCTGGGCAGGTACTCCAGCTCGCGCTTCAGTCCCACGAACTGCTCGAGTCGGCGGATCAGGCGCGCGTGGACGCCAGCCATCGAAGCGGCCTGATGGTTGGCCAGGCTGAGCGCCTGAGTCTGCGTGTAGCTGGCGTACAGGACCCGCTCGGCCACGGTGTCGGTCATCAGCGCGAGGAGCTCGTTGCGGGCCTCGAAGTCGAGCTCACCGCAGGCCACCAGGTCACCGAGAAGGATCTTGATGTTGACCTCGTGATCTGAGCAGTTGACCCCGGCCACGTTGTCGATCGCGTCCGTGTTGATGCGCCCACCCTCGCCGTCCGGGCCGCCGCGCAGGGCGAACTCGATCCGCCCCGGCTGGGTGAAGCCGAGATTCCCGCCCTCCGCGACCACGCGGCAACGCAGGGCCTCGCCGTCGACGCGAAGCGCGTCGTTGGCCTTGTCGCCGGCGTCGGCGTGACTCTCCTCCCGCGCCTTCACGTAGGTTCCGACACCGCCGTTGAAGAGCAGATCGACCGGTGCTCGCAGGAGCTCGCGGATCAGCTCCGCGGGGGTGAGATGCTCGGCGCGGGTGCCCAGCGCCCGGCGGACCTCGTCGGAGAGGGGGATCGTCTTGGCCGCGCGGGAGAACACCCCCCCACCGGTCGAGATCAGCCCCGAGTCGTAGTCGCTCCACGACGAACGGGGGAGCTCGAACAGCCGCCGGCGCTCCGCGTAGGCGACCGCGGGATCCGGATCGGGGTCGAGGAAGATGTGCAGGTGATTGAAGGCTCCGACGAGCCGCAGATGCTCAGAGCACAACATGCCGTTTCCGAACACGTCTCCCGACATGTCGCCGATGCCGACCACGGTGACCGGCTCGCTCTGGACATCGGTGCCGAGCTCGCGAAAGTGCCGCTTGACCGACTCCCAGGCCCCTCGGGCCGTGATGCCCATCTGCTTGTGGTCATAGCCATGGCTGCCGCCCGAGGCGAAGGCGTCCCCGAGCCAGAAGTCGTACTCCGCGGCGACGTCGTTGGCGATGTCGGAGAAGCTGGCCGTCCCCTTGTCGGCGGCCACGACCAGATAGGGGTCGTCCTCGTCGTAGCGGACTACCCGCTCCGGGGACACCACCGCCTCGGCCACGTAGTTGTCAGTCAAATCGAGCAGGCCACGCAGGAAGATGCGGTAGCACTCGATCGCCTCCGCCACCAGGCCCTCGCGCGCCGGATCGGCCGGCGGGCGCTTGACCACGAACCCGCCCTTGGACCCAACCGGAACGATGAGCGCGTTCTTGACCATCTGCGCCTTCATCAGGCCGAGCACCTCCGTGCGGAAGTCCTCCCGGCGGTCTGACCAGCGCAGGCCACCGCGGGCCACTCGCCCGCCGCGCAGGTGCACCCCTTCCACGCGTGGCGAGTAGATGAAGATCTCGAACCGCGGCCGCGGCTGCGGCAGTAGATCAAGGGTGGCGGAGTCGAGCTTGAAGGCCAGGCAGCTGCTGGCGGGCCGGTAATAGTTGGTGCGGAGCATTGCCTTCACCACCGACATGAAGCTGCGCAGGATGCGGTCCTCGTCGAGGCTCTGGACGGCATCGATCGCCGTCTCGATCTCCTGGGCCAACGCCGAGGCCGTCGCATCGTCGCGACCGTCGGGGTCGAACCGGGCCGCGAACAGCCTGACCAGGAGCCGCGTGATCTCCGGGTTTCCGATCAGGGTGCGCTCCATGTACGCGTCGGAGAAGGCCACGGCGGCCTGACGCAGGTAGCGCGAGATCGCGCGGATGACCGTCACCTCGGCCCCGGAGAGACCGGCGGCGAGGACTAAGCCGTTGAGGCCGTCGTCCTCGAGCGCACCGCTCCAAATCCCGAGGAACGCCTCGGTGAACCGCGTACCCAGCTGCTCGAGCGCATCGGCGGGACAGCGCAGCCCGAAATCGTAAAGCCACACCGGATCGCTGTCCGCGGGCGTGATCTCGTAGGGGCGCTCATCGACGACCTTGGCCCCCAGATGCTCGAAGGTGGGCAGCACGTCCGAGAGCGAGATCGCGCTGGCGCTGAACAGCTTGACCCGGGTCATGCTCTCCCCCTCACCAAGCGCCCGGTAGAGGGTCAGCACCGGCCGCCCGCCGCGGGTGAGCTCTCCGATCCGATCGATGTCGGCCACGGCCCCGGGCGCGGTCCAATCCGCCCGATAGGCGGTGGGAAACGCCTTGGCGAAGCTGGCGTGGAGCTCCAGCCCTCGCTCCTCGCCACAGGCGCCCACGAGCGCGGCGCGGAGGTCGTCGCCCCAGTCACGGGTCGCCTCCACGATCTGGGCCTCGATGGCGGCCACGTCGTAGTCGGGCGGCACGCCATCCGGACAGTGGACTACGTAGTCGACGCGGACCAGGACCGACTCCGAGCGCTGCAGCCGCCAGTCGACCTGGGTGCCGCCAAACGCCTCAACGAGAATCCGCCCCGCGCGCTGGCGGTTCTCGGTATGGAAGCGATCCCGCGGCAGGCAGAGCGTGCACGAGACGTAGCGGTCGAGCCGGTCCGGGGTCACGAACAGGCGCACGCGCTGGCGCTCGCCCAGCCCGAGAATGCCGATGGCCACATCGAACAGGTCCTCGGTGTCGATCTGAACGAGCAGGTCCCGGGGCAGGGACTCGAGGATGTCGATCAGGCCCTTGGCGTCGTGGCTGTCGGGCGGAAAGGCGGCGCGGTCGAGCACCCGCTCGACTTTCTCGCGCAGCAGCGGGATCTCCTGGGGACTCGACTTGTAGGCCACGGTGGTGTACAGGCCCAGGAACCGGCGCTCGCCCACCACCCGGCCATCTTGCCCGTAGCGCTTGACCCCGACGTAATCCAGGTAGGCCGGGCGGTGAACTGTGGCCCGGGAGTTCGCCTTGGTCAGCACCAGCGGATGTGTGGCGGTGGCCAGCTCGAGGGCCCGCCCGGTCAGCACCTTGGTCGGCCGGGCCGCCGTTCCGCGCAGGATGCCCAGCCCCGAGCCCGGGATCGCCGACAGCTCCGCCTGCTCAGGGCCGGCGGCCAGCTCATACTCGCGGTAGCCCAGGAAGGTGAAGTGGTCGTGGCTCAGCCAGCGCAGAAAGGCGCGCGACTCGTCCAGTTCGTGGGGGTCGACCCCGGGCAGTGGCGCGAGCAGCTCGTCGGCCAGCGCGGCCGCTCGGCGGCGCATCGGGTTCCAGTCCTCGACCGCGGCCCGGACCTCTTCGAGCACCAGCTCGACGCCGGCTTGGAGGACAGCCAAGCGGTCCGAGTCGCCCTGCCGGGCCACCTCGGCGTGGATCACCGACTCGGCCATCACGCCGTCCACCCCGGCCGCGCGCGCGGCGCGCTCTGCGCTGGCGCCAGGCTCCAGCACCTCGAGCAGCGCTCCCGTCGTGTCTCGCAGCACGCGCATCACCGGATGGATGATCAGCTCGATGCCGTAGCCCTGGCGGCTCAGCTCCATCGTCACCGAGTCGACGATGAACGGCATGTCGTCGCTGACGATCTCGACGACCGTGTAGGGGGAGTGCCATCCGTCGCGCTCGAGATCCGGGTTGTAGACCCCGACCCTCACCTCACCGGGTTCCCGCCTGCGGCCGCGGCGCCAGTGGGCGACGACGGCCCCGCACAGGTCAAGCGGATTGCGGTCTCGCAGATCCTGGATCGGGACCCACTGGTAGTACTGGCGGACAAACTCCGCGTACGCCGCCGACGGCTCCCCCGATAGGCGCTCGCGCACGCACTCCCCGAGCCCGGCGACCAGCTCCAGCTCCGTGCCTCCGGCCTTCACCGCCATCTCGACTTTGCCGCCTCCTCCCTTCTCGATGCACTGTCAAACCTACCCCTCGTCCGGCGCTCACGCGTCGCCACGGGTGCGCGCCACCCGGGCGCGTCAGGATTAATGGCCTGCGGCAGAATGCCGGACATATGCTGCCCGACTGGCCGACCGGGACTGTGGCCATCCTGGTCACCCTCGACGAAGGCCCGCACGCGATCCCGGTCTCCGCGATCCTGCGCGCCGGCCCCGCGTGCCTGGTCATGGGCCTGGCCGACACGCGGGGCTCGCTGCAGCGGATCCGAGAGCACCCCCAGGTTGCCGTCGCCTTGCTCGCCGAGGGGCGAGCCATCACCGCGCGCGGACGCGCGCGCGTGATCGAGGAGCCGGTGAGCGACGGTGTCAGCGCCGTCGAGGTGCAAGTCGATGCCGTCGACGACCATCTGCGACCGACGTTCGCGCTGGAGAGCGGGGTGCGCTGGCGGTGGACCGACGCGTCGGCCGAGGCCCGTGACGATGCAGTCAGGGCTGGGCTGGCCCGGTTGGTGGCCGGCGGCAGCGATGCGGGCGACGGCGATCCCGACTCCGGCGGTTCCGACAGCGGCGATCCCGACAGCGGCGATCCCCGCGGCGGTCCCTGAGCGCGACGGGCCGGTTCAAGCGTGGCGCGCGGAGCTGAGCCCGGCCGTGATCGCGGCGACCGCCCGCGCCGGATCGGTAACCGTGATGAGCAGCCGCCCGAACGGCGCCCCGGGACCGAGGTCGATCCGCACCGCAGGGCCGCGTCCGTGCAGTGCGGCGAAGTCCGGAGCTCCCCCCGTGACCAGCCGGGTGCCGTAGGCGAGCACACCGGGGAGCCCGGTGCCCGGGGCGCGAAACCCGCGCAGCGAGTCCCACGGGTGCTCCTCGAGGGCGATTGCACTGACCGCCGCCAGGGGCACCCGCACATCGCCCCGGAAGGCGGCCAGCTTCTCCACGAAAGACAATTCGATGACAAGCGAGGCCCGGTCGACGGCGAGAGCAGCCACGCAGTTGATCTACCCCTCGCTCAAGCCGGGAAATCGCCTGCCGATGTTGTCCTCATGAGTGGACTCTCGCTGCGCCGCGCCGCAGCCCTGATCGCGATCCCCGTCGTGCTGATCGCCTGTGCCGTGTTCGCTACGGCAACCATCGAGCGCCAGAGCGCTCTGCACGCCGGTCAGCAGGAGGAGGCGGCCCAGCGCCTGCTCACGGGAATGCTCGACCAGGAGACCGGCGCACGCGGCTTTTTCCAAACCGGGGAGAACGCCTTCCTGCAGCCGTGGTACCAGGGCCGCCTCGAGTTCGCCGCCGCGCTGGCCCAGGAGCGCGCCCTGGACGCCGGAGATGCGCCACTCTTGCAAGCGCTCGAACAGCAGGCGGACCTCGCCGCCCGGTGGCGGGCCAGCGTGGCCGGCGAGATCGCCGACCTGCAGGCCAACGGACGGCGGCCCTCGGTGAGCAGCGACGTCCAGAACAAGGCGACCGTGGATGAGTTCCGTCAGGTCAATGCCCTGTTCGAGGTCCAGCTGGTCAGCCGCCGCGACCGCGCGCTCTCGCTCGCCACCGAGCTGGCCGTCGCCGTCGCGGCCGGGCTCTGCGCCCTGCTCGTGCTGGCCGGGATCGCTTTGATCCGCCGCGCCGGACGACGGGAGAGCGCCCGCCTCGCGCGCCAGCAGGAGTTGCGCGAGCTGCTCCAGGTCTCCGAGTCAGAAGCCGAGTCCCAGCTGTTGCTCATCCACCACGTGCAGCGCAGCATGCCCGGCTCGGGTGCGGCCGTGCTCAACCGCAACAGCAGTGACGATCGGCTCGAATGCCGGATCGATGAGGCTGCCGATGCAGTCCCGCTGACCGAGCTGGTCACTGATTCGCTGAAGCCCCGCTCCTGCCTGGCCGTCCGGCTCAGCCGCGGCTATCACCAGTCGCCGGGCCAGGAACCACTGCTGCGCTGCGAAGCCTGCGGCAAGATCGCCGGGGACGTGCTCTGCGAGCCGCTCCTGGTCGGCGGTCAGGTGATCGGCTCAGTGCTCGTCGCGCGCGAGCGGGTCATCGGCGCTGCTGAGGCCTCCGCGCTGCGCGAATCCGTGCTGCTGGCTGCACCGATCCTGGCCAACCAGCGCAACCTCGCCGTCGCCGAGCGCCGGGCGGCCAGCGACGTCCTCACCGGGCTGCCCAACCGCCGCTCGGCCGAGGAGACGCTCAAGCGGATGATCGCCCACGCGGGGCGCACGATCACCCCCCTGGCCGCTGTCCTTCTCGACCTCGACCACTTCAAGCGGGTCAATGACATGCACGGCCACGACCGCGGCGACACGGTGCTGGCCACCATTGGCCAGGTCCTGGCCGATGGCGTGCGCGCCAGCGACTTCGCCGCCCGCTACGGCGGTGAGGAGTTCCTCCTCCTGCTGCCCGACACCGACCGTGGCGGCGCGGTCGAGGTGGCCGAGAAGCTCCGGCGTGCGATCGAGCGCACCGAACTCGTCGACGTGGGCACCCTGACCGCCAGCTTCGGGATCGCCGCCCTGCCCGAGGACGCGATCGAGCCTGAGCAACTGCTCCGGAAGGCCGACCGGGCCCTGTACGCCGCCAAGGCCCGGGGCCGCAACCGGGTCGAGGTGGCTCCAGCGGCCGGCGACCCGAGCCTGCCCGGATCCGACCGCCCCCCGGAGATCTAGGTTCCCGGCCCTCCCCCGGAGATCTGGCTTCCCGACCGTCTCCCGGAGATCTAGCTTCCCGGCGGGAAGGTGTAGGCCGAGTGAGGAGGCACGTGCGGCCCGACTTCGAGGACGATCTCCGCGTGCGGCCCCAGGGGCAGGGCACCCGGCGCTCCGCTCCACCGGCGGCCGTCGACGAACACGGCCACCCGCCGCCCGGGACCGGCGGCGAAGCCGGCCAGGCGACGGCGGGACAGGGGCTGGCCCCAGGAGCGGAAGAGCGCCGACAGGGTCGCGCCGAGGCCCGGACGCATCAGGACGACGCCGGTCGGCTCCAGGGTGACCAGCGATCCGAAACAGCCGGCGCCGGTGATCCGCCCGGCAAAGCGGCGCCGCGGCGGACGGGTGCCGATCCCGGCCGCGAGCAGCACGACCCGGTTGGCCGCGAAGACCTCGACGTGCACGCCGCGGCGGGGTCCGAGCGACGGACGGCAGGCGCCGATCACCGGACCACGAGCGGGCGGGTGAAACCGGGGGCCTCGGCCGATCGGGCGGGACTCCCGGACCAGCGCCGCCGGAGCGGCCGCCCCGGACCCCGGGCTCGACCCGGCCGGCGGAGAGCCTGAAGCCCCGCACCCGCCGGCGCACAACACGAGGGTCCCCGCTGCGGTTAGTGCTCGAACTCCCACGCGTCCTCGTCGTCCTCGTCGTACCCGTCGTCCACATCGTCCCCGTCGTTCCCGGGGTTCCTGGCACCTCCGGTGGCCCGGCCGGCGCCCGCTCCGGCCGGCGTTGGGATTCGCTCGGGGCGCTCGGCGAGGCGAACGATCACCGGGAGCAGAGCGACCCCGGTGGCCAGGCAGAGCGCCACGGCGGCCCGGGCCGGAGCAGCCGGCAGCGCGATCAGCACGAACCCGTGGGTGAGGACACCGATCTGCGAGGCTCCCTCCCACATCGCGGCCACGGCGATCAGGAAGTAGCCGAACCATCCCTCCTGGCGCCGAACCAACCGCTGCAGGCCCCAGGCGACGAAGGCCAGCACGAGGGCCAGCAACACGAACTGCCCGGCGACGACCCCGGGGCGACCGTGAAGCTCTTCGGCGGCGCCGGCCACGGCCACGCCGACCAGGGCGGGCAGCGCCAGGGCGCGGGCCAAGCGCCGATCGAGCGCGTCCCGCCTGACGCGCAAGCCGGCCAGCGCGCAGGCCAGCGCGACCACGATCGGCCAGAACCAGACCAGCGAGGGGTCGGGCGCGTAGCGCAGGCCGCCGGCGATGACCGCCGGCCGACCATCGACGCGCAACGGGACGGTCCAGGCTCCGACATAACGCTGGCCGGGGGCCAAGGCAGTGGCGGCGAGGGCGTGCAGGCGACCGTCGTGCCAGCCGTATCCGTGTCCTCCGGTGACCGGCGACCAGCTCGGTGCGGTACGGGGACCGAGACCTGATGGCGGGAGCTCCGCCGGCACCTGATTGAGGTAGTACATGGCTGACTTCAGGTTGACCTCGACCCCGCGGGCGCTGAAGCGCAGATATGGCGCCCCGCGGTAGTCGAGCACGATCACCGTCAGCCGCGGATCCGCCTGCAGCCAGAGGCGTTGATCGCCGTCGACGACGAGGACCCGAACCCCCTGCGGAGCCGAGCGCACCGTGGCCAGATAGCTCGATGCGGCGGGATTGACCGGACCGTGCGCCGACGCGGCCGCCGGATGCCCGAGCCCGACCAGGGCCAGGCCCGACGCGAGCGCCGCCGCCAGGCCCCCGAGCCTCCCGAACCGCGCGGGGCTCGTAAGCCTCCCGGGCCTCCCGGGCCTCCTCCGGAGCATCCGGGGCCTCCCGGGTCTTTGGGGCCTCGCGGGCCTCGCCTGGGGCCCTGTAGTGCAATTAGACTGGCCAGCGTCCGGTTGCGCGGTGACCGTCCGCGAGCGCGCGCTGTCCGGGCTCATCTTCGTGGTGGACTCTACGCACACCCGCTCTCCCAATCTCCGTCGGATGGTGGTGCTGGGGCTCGTGGCGAGTGTGCTTCTGGCCGGCGGCGCGCTACTCCCGCCGTCCGCAACAGCCGACGGCGATCCGGCCAGTGACGTGCTCGCCACGCAGCCACTCTTCTTGCCCGCGGATGCGGGCCTCACCGCGGACCAGCAGGCTCAGCTCCAGGCGACCCTGGTCGCGGCCCGGCGATCCGGGTTCCCGCTCCGGCTGGCGATCATCGCCGGGCCCGGGGATCTCGGGTCGGTCACCGCCCTGTGGCATCAGCCCGCCGCCTACGCCCGCTTCCTTGACCAGGAGCTCTCGCAGGTGTTCTCAGGCCCGCTGCTCGTGATCATGCCGAACGGGCTCGGCCTGGCCGGCGCCGGGAGCGGCCGGCCGGCCCTGCGAGCAGTGCTGGGTCCGTCCGCGCCCCATGGCCCGATGGCTCATTCGACGCTGGCCGCGGTCCGCGCCCTCCTGGCCGCCGCCGGCCATCCGGTATCCGTGAGCGCCGTCGGCGTGCAGCAGCGATCCGGACCAGTGGACCCGGTCGCGGTGCTCGTCCTGGTCGCCGGCGGGCTCTTGATCGTGATCTCGTGGGGATTGAGCCTCCGAGCCCGTCCGCCGGGGCTGATGCCCCGAAGCTAGTTGCTGCTGCTTTCCCTCAGACCGCGGAAGCAACCACTCAGTGCTTGGCCAGCAGCTGCTTGCCGGCGGTGACGCATTGGCTGTACGGCGTGCCCTTCTGACCGGCGACGTGCTTCTTGCTCTCACCGGCGGCCTTGCAGGCCTTGGCCGCATCCGGATGGGTGCTCTTGCTGTGCGCGAGCCTGGCCATCGCGGTCACGCAGTCGGAGAACGGGGTGCCCTTCTGCCCGGCGACGTGCTTCTTGCTCGCGCCTGCGGCCTGGCAGACCTGGCCGTATGCCTCGGCCTGCGACGGCTTCGTGTGCGTCGAGCTCGGGTGCGCGACGGCACCCGAAGCCATGGCCAGCGGTGCGGCGCCGAGCGTGGCCATGGCCAGCGCGGTCTGGACTCCATTCCTAAAGGTCATGCATGCCTCCTGTCTCCCCACCGGCTCGAGACGGGCCGGCCGGTCCGTTGCCTCAGGTCAGGCCTGAACTGTGCCTGCTCACGACCCCGACAACGTCCGATTCCAGAAAAGGTCGGGATCTTTCGACGCATGTTCTAGCCGCGAGGCGGCGCGGACGACCCGTTCTGGGCCGAGGGCGCGGCAGCGCGCCGTGGGTGTGGGGAGGCGTGGTCACCAGCTTGGCTGGGTGCGAGACATGGTGCGTGGACGCGCCCGTTCGGTGGGGAGCCCGGGCGCCTGCGGTTGAGCTCCCGCTCTGGCCGTGGGTCCGGCCGCTCTGGCCGTGGGTCCGGCCGCTCTGGCCGTGGGTCCGGCCGCTCTGGCCGTGGGTCCGGCCGCTCTGTCGTTGCGCATGGCCGTTTTGACGGTGTGAGACCTGCGCAGCCCGAGTCGATCTTCTCGCGCCGTGACCGGGCGGCGCCTTCGCTCCGTGGGAGTGCTGGAGTCGTGCGGCAGCCGGGCCGGAACGACCTCGGAGCTGGGCGTGGCCGTGAGCTTGACCTGTCACGGAGGACCCGTTACGCGGGGTTAGGCGGTAAGTCGGGAACGGTTCTGAGGACTAGCCTGTCCGGGCGATGGCCGAGAGCGCCCCTCCACCGCGGGCTGCCCCGCCTGCCCCCGACCCCCCGGCGCGTCGTCCGCGCAGCCCCGGCGCGTACCTGAATCTCCCGCTCTGGCAGCGCTTCGCCGTCTCGCTGTCGGTTGGCGCGATCCTCCTCGTCGGCCTGGTCATCTGGGTGAATGGCCACAACACCGACTCGCAGCCGTCGAACAACAACCCGGCGGCCATGGTGCGGGCCAACCGCGAGGCCGAGATCCTCGTCGCCCAGGATCAGGCTCCCCACACGGCACGGCTCAGGACAGGCATCCCGCCGCTCACGGCGCTCGAGCATGTGATCCATGCCCGGCTCGCGGCCCAGGTGGCCTCGGGCGCGATTGCCGGTCCCCTGAAGCGGGCTCGCTGCCGCCCCACCGGCGCTAGGTCGGCGAGCAGCCGGGGGTTCAACTGCACGATCGAGTCAGGAAGCGTCATCTACCCGTTCCTGGCGGCAATCGATACAGCGGAGCGGCGGATCACCGTGTGCAAGCGCGACCCACCGCCCGTGCCCTCGGAAAACGTGCCGGTCAGCCTCCGCTGCCGGGCCTGAGCCGGGACAGCCACGAACGCCTCGGGCTTCCGGCCGCAGAGGTCTGCGGAGCGACGCCCTCGCCGCGATCCTGAACCACAGTCTCATTCCCGGCTGCGCCACGATCCGCGACCGCCGGCTCGCCGCCGGCAGCGGCGCCGGGCGCCGCGGACGGCTGATCCGCGGCCGCACCGCGGCCCGCGACGGGATTCGCGGCTCCTTCGCGTTCCGCCGCCCGCTCGCGATGCGCTGAGCGCTCATGCTCGACGGCCGCTCCGGCTCCGGCACCGACCGCTGCACCCTCAAGCCCGGCCCGTCGCCGGCCCGGGCGATCCTCATAGGCGCGGCCGCCGTAACCGCGCGCGCCGTACGCCGGCTCGATGACGCGGGTCCGCCGCGGGATCAGGGCGTTGACGAGCAAGATGACCGCGGCGATGGCCCAGCCCAGCTCGGTCAGATGATTAGCCGCCACCAGGCCGAGGACATTGCCGCTGCTGGTCACGCCGATGATGGCCGCTGCGGCGAGGACGACGCCGACGATCAGGCTCATCGTCTTGGCCACGAAGTGCTGTGCGGCCCCGAAGAGCAGGAGGCCCCCGGCGATCGCGGTCAACATGCCCGTCCAGCCGTTGACGCCGAAGATGCCGAACAGCACCTTCGCCTTCACCGTGGCGGTTCCGCTGGGAAAGTTGGAGAACTTGGGGAAGAAGTGCTGCTTGTAGATGAAGTACAGACCAGCGGCGAGCAGAATCGTGCCGAGGATCAGGGCCGGCCCTCGAGACAGGCTGATCCCCTTCTCGGTTCGTGGCTCGGTCCGCGATTCAGTGGCTACAGCCATCGTGCAATACCTCCGTTGCCGTCCGGCGCAGATGCGCTCCGGATAGGCGGCTTCTCCGCCGCTCTGGGTGGACGTTCTGATCGTCTTGGGCCGGGGCGTAGCTCCTCCTCCAGGTTGGCTCTCGCCGTGCGGCGCCTCCGGTAGGAAGTTTCTACCCCCAAGTGCTGATCGACACACCCAGATCAGGTCCGGGTGCGGACGTGGAGCGGAGGCGATCGCCGCGAACGGTCAGGGGCCCGCGGCCGCGGTCAGCGGTACTCGTAGAGCCGGTCGACCTCGATCCGAAAGCTGACCCGCAGCTGACCGGCGAAGTTGGCCGGATCCTCGCGTAGCGCTGGGCTTGGCAAGGTCAGCTCATGTCCTGGCGCGATGCGTATGCCGGAGGGCGACGCATCAGCCAAACCGGCGGTCCGCCTTCTGGCAGCTCAAGCACATTCATGTGCACGAAGCCGAGCCGCTTATACAGGGCCGCGCTGCGCTCGCTGCTGGCCTCGATGTACGTCGGTAGCCCGGCCGAATCGGCTCTCTCGAGCGTCGGGTGCATAAGCGCCGATCCCAGCCCGTGTCCCTGCAGCGCGGTGCGCACCCCGACCATTCGGATGTAGAAGTGGGGCTCACGGAGGTGTCGCTCCTCCATCGCGCGCTGCGCTCTTCCCGCGAGGGCCAATCGCGTCCCGAACGCCCGCATCCACGTGAGCGCCTCCCTGCCGGTGAAGGACATCGGCATCTCCCAGGCGCCGGGCGGCAGTTCGGTCACCGCACCGTCGTAGGCGGAAGTCGTCCACACGGTCCCCCCATTCGGCAGTACGTAATGCTCCATCTCAGCCGCGATCATCGTTTCGAGCCGTTGCTCCAGCCGCCGACCGCCGGGCAGAAGCCACGTGAACACGGGGTCGTTGATGAACGCGTCCGCCAGCACCGCCGCCACCCTCGGCACGGCATCTGCAGCCGCTGTCCGGACTTCGATCGCTCTCAACGCGGTGACCATAATCCCCCTCTCTCGATGTTCAGCATTCATTGAACAGTACTTGCTGAAGATCTCGTGGTCAAGCGGTAGGCTCGGCGATCGATGCCCGAGGACCGCGCCCCGCCAGCTTCATCGAGAGACGACGCCCCGCTTCGCGTGAACAGCCCCCGAAGCATCCGGGCCCTAGCTCATCCGGCGCGGTTGGCCATCATCGATGCCCTGGCGACGGGCGACGAGCTCACCGCCACCCAGTGCGCGGAGCTGACCCAGCTCAGTCCGAGCGCGACTGCGTACCACCTGAAGCTCCTGGAGCGCTATGGATTCGCCGAACCTGCACCCCCACGGGCCGACCGCCGCGAGCGCCCGTGGCGGGCGACCGGACGCCGCACCTCGGTCGATCTGGATAGCTCAACGCCGGCCGGGGCGTCGGCCGCGTCCGCCGTCGTGGCCGCCTACATCGACACGACGCGCGAAGTGGCCCTCGAGTTCACCGCGGGCGAGTACGCCGAGCCCGACGAGTGGCGGAACGCCGCGCTCAGCAACGCCGACCTCTGGCTGACCGTCGAGGAGGTCCAGCGGGTCTCGCATGAGCTCGAAGCAGTGCTCGAGCCGCTGCGCGGGCGGGCATCAAGCGCAAAGCGCCCAGAGACCAGCAGGCGCGTGAGGATAATGAACGTCGTCGTCCCGCACCCACGAACCGATCCTCAAACGAGGTATAGGTCGGCCTGACGGACCGACGGCCTCTAGGCTTCAGCGGTCGTGTCGCTGACCGCCCTGACGTCCGCGGAGATCTCGCTGCCGGCCGAGGCCGGGGGTGCGCGCGTGAGCGAGCGGATCGCTGTTCTGGCCGACACAGTCGATGTCGTTGGGTTGACCGACAATCACGCCGGGCAGCCGCGGATGTCGCCGCTGGCTGCGGTAGCGCTCGCGCGGGAGCAGGGCGTGGGGACGGTCGTCCACGTTTCCTGCCGCGATCGCAACCGGCTTGCCCTGCAGTCCCAGGTCGTGGGCGCGGCGGCGCTCGGCGCTGAGGCGGTTCTCTGCATGCAGGGCGATCCGGTGCCTGGGATCGAACATGTGGCCGACATGACCGCCACGCAGCTGATTGCGAGCGCGTCGGCGTGGAGCGCCCCGCACCCGCTGGCGGTCGGGGCGGTCGTCAATCCCTTCGCCGAGGACGTCGACCGGGAGTTGGGGCTGCTGCGGCGCAAGATCTCCGCTGGAGCGACCTTCGCGCAGTCGCAGATGATCTTCGATCTCGGGCGCCTCGAAGCGTTCCTCTCAGCTGCCGAGGCGCCGAGGCCGCGACACGCGAGGTCGCCGCAGAGTTCCGCGTCGTCCGGGGTGTCAGCGCCCAGCGCCCCGGCAGGGACCAGTCCGTAACCGGATCGACGACCGGAGCAGCGGCGTCGGGCTGCGGGGGAGCCGTAGGCCCCGATGAGATGCCCCACAGCCCGCTCCGCCTATGCGACCGGTCGCGAGCCGCCGGGCATCCTGGGGGACTCGCGTAGATGCATGGCGTGTCCACCGCCGAGCAGAGCGACGAGGAGCCCCGCCTCCACCTCTTCACGATCGATGACCCGCGCCTGTGGGAGTTCCGCTCTGCACTGAGCGACGAGATTTCGCCGTCCCCGACGTGACCGACGAGGAGTGGGACGCCTTCCACAAGGCGCTTGCTAAGGAGTGAGCGCCCGGCGCCGGCGACGCACGTCGTCGTTGACAGCGAACAGGCCCGCTCAAACCGACCGGTGGCAGACCGCCTCGATGTTGTTGCCGTCGGGATCGCAGACGAAGGCGCCGTAGTAGTCGGGGTGGTAGATCTCACGGATCCCGGGTCCGCCGTTGTCGATCCCGCCGGCTTCGAGCGCCGCAGCGTGAAACGCATCGACGGTCGCGCGGTCGGTCGCCGTGAAAGCCACATGGACGTTCTCGGTGGTGGGAGCGCGCTGGTCAGTGATCCAGAACCACGGCTTGCCGTCGCGGCCGAAACCGCCCATGCGAGGCATCGGCTCCATCAACAGCGAGTACCCGAGCGGCGCCAGCGCCAGCTCGTAGAACACGCGGCTGCGGTCGTAGTCAGAGACGTTGATCGCGGTGTGATCGAGCATCGTGAGCTCCCCTCCAGGAATCGTCGGCGGCATCGTGTCTGACCGGGAGTGCGCGTTGGCCGCCGTGCCCGAAGCGGACGCTACCGCTCGCCGAACGGCTCCTCTGCGGCGTTGCTGAAGTACCACTACGAGCGCAGCACTTTAAAGAGGGTGAGCGAGGGGACTCGAACCCCCGACCGCCTGGACCACAACCAGGAGCTCTACCAGCTGAGCTACGCCCACCGCGAGGCTGTTGAATCTACCAGCGCCGAGGCGGCCCGACGAGATCGACACGCGGATCTGACCGCACCGCGTTTGGCTGGGTGAGCGCCCCCGGCAGGACTCGAACCTGCGACCCACGGCTTAGAAGGCCGTCGCTCTATCCAGCTGAGCTACGGGGGCTGGACTCCGTAGAGGAACTGCAAGCAACCGCCGTTACCCCGGCACGGCATGGCACAGATCAGGTTAGGTGCTGTGCCCTAATTGTGGCCTAGACGCCGGCCGAAGCCGACGCCGAGGACGAAGGCCGGAGCCGAGGGGCCCCTCCCCCCTCCGTCCGGGGGCCCCAGACCCCCGGACGGACAGGCGAGCGCTCGCGCGGCGCGTGGGAGCTCCTGGCTAGCTGAGCGTCGGGGTGGTCGTGCCAGTCGCGAAGGCCTCTCCCGCCTTGACGATCTGGTGACCGGCCAGCCGGTTGACGATCTGGGCGGAGGCAGCGGTCAGCTCGAGCGTGCCGGACGCGGTATTGCCGCTGACCGTCCCACCGGTGATCTTGGCGACCCGCGCCGCCGTGTAGCGGGTGACGACCTTGCACTTGATCCTGTGCCGGCGGGGATGGCCGGTGCAGCTGCCCGTGGTCCGCTTGGCCAGCAGCGCGTAGATCGACGTCCCGCCCGCCTTGTTGTAAAGCGTCGGACGGCGAAGTTCCACGGTCTTGGTGCCGTTGGAGAGCGCGACCCCGCCGGCGTAGGTGATGTAGCCACGCAGCTTGGTATTCAGCCGGCCGCCGACAGCGGGGAAGGTCGCCGTCGCGCCCGATGCAGTCGCTCGTCCCAACGGCTTGATCGTGATGTGATTCTGAGTCAGGACGTTGACTGCAGCAGCCGACAGCGTCACCGACCCGGTCCCGCCAGTCACCCGCATGGGCTTGGTGAGCGCCACGGCCACACCCGCAAAGGCCAAGCAGGCGATCGCGGACAGCGCCGCGAGCCTACGGAATCGTCGAATCATGAACCCCTCCGTGAGGATTGTTTGCGTTCCGACCGCACCGCTAGAACACGGTCCGGGAGGCCAAAGTTGCACCCGGTGCGACCATGACAGTCGATTCACGGAGCGCCTCACCCCCCACCGGGCCTAGTAGAACGGCTTCGAGCCGGTCGGTCCACCGAGCCCGTACGCAGGGGGCGAAAGGACCGCGCACGCCGACCACGAGACGGGTCGCGACCGGGGAAGCGGGTGGCCACCGGGTGGGCGGCCACCGGTTTGCTGACCGCCGTGTTGGTGACAGCGGTGCTGGCCACGGCGAGCGTCGGGGTCGGGCTTGGCGCCGGGTGGCCCCGCGCCGGGGCTCGGACCACAGCCGGCGCCCGAGTGCCGGCAGCCTGCCTGGTCCCAGGGACCCACCGCACGATCGATCAGCTGTGGCGTCCCGACATGGCCGGGGCACTGGCCTACGCTCGGCACCGGGTCGGCGACATCGCCTTCGCGATCCGGACCGCGCACCGGTTCTTCGGCTACCGCCCCGACCACGACGAATGGTCGGCCAGCGTGGTCAAGGCGATGCTCCTGGTCACCTATCTCGACCTGCCATCGGTTCGCCGCCGCGCGCTGAAGCCGGACGAGATGGCTGTGCTCGGTCCGATGATCCGCGTCTCGGACAACGCCGACGCCCAGCGGATCTTCGACACCGTGGGCCGCCCCGGCCTGGCCGGTCTGGCCCGGCGGGTGGGCATGACCCGCTTCGCCACCAATGCGATCTGGGGTGAGACGGACATCACGGCTCGTGATCAGACGCGATTCTTCCTGCACATCGACGGCTATGTGGCCCGACGCCACCGCTCCTACGCCATGCGGCTGCTGCGTAGCATCTCCCCCCAGGACCGCTGGGGCATCGGTGAGCTCGCCCCGGCCGGATGGAAGCTCTACTTCAAGGGCGGCTGGGGTTACGGAACTGGCCTGCTCGACCATCAGGTCGCCCTGCTGACCCGGGGCTGCGCACGCGTGTCGATCGCGGTCCTGACCATGTACGACGGGTCCCACGCATACGGGAAGGCGACCCTGAAGGGGATCTTCGCGCGCCTGCTGCGCCGGTTCCCGACCCAGTTCGGGGCACACATGAGACTGCTAACGACGGCAGCGGATTGGGCCGTCCGTCGTGATGGAGTCAATCGTTGAAGTCGGGGCGGCCGGATTCGAACCGGCGAAAACCTCTCGTCCCCAAAACGAGCGCTCTACCAGGCTGAGCTACGCCCCGTGGGAGGAATGGAAGTCTAAAGCCATTCCGCGCGAACACGGTCGATCCAGGCTTGAAGACGGGCCCGAAGGAGCGCGTCGCACGCGGTGACGGTCAGGACCCCGTGCTCGGAGCGCCACGTCCGTCCGGCGAGCTGCCCGCTGTTGGACTTGGCTGCATCCGGACGGCGTCGGGCTCGATCTTAAGCAGCGCTCCCCAGAATTGACCCAGCTCATCGAGGTCCTGGTCGGCGTGGTACTGCACGCCGTACGTGAGTGGCCGTTCCGTCAGAGCCACCATCCACCGAGCCGAGAGGGCGACGACCTTGGGGTCGGAGTTCCCGATCGAAACTCGAGTTCGGTTGCGCTTGTAGCCCTCAGCAATGGAAAGGACTATGAAGTCGCGAAAGGTGGGCTGTCTGACCAGCTCATCGAACTCCCCCAACCCACGCGTGTATGCATCCTCGCGCAGCTTGCGGTACTTGGCTTGCATGGCTGCGTCGCCAAGCGCCGCGCCGGCCGTGGCGCTGCGCGGGCGTCCGAGCGGGAGGTCGGCGATCCAGTACCAGACGGTCGTCCGCGACAGTGCGAGACGCTCGGCGATCTCGTCGAGGGTGAGCTGCTTCTCGAGCCTGAGGCGGCGGGAGCGGTCGCTGAGATAGGGTGGGCAGGTCGTCGCTGATCGAACGTATGTTCGCACGATGCGCGGACGGGACCTGGGGGCTGAGGCGCGGCGCGGTCGAGTAGCCTCGGCCCCCGCGATGGCCGAGATCAAACCCCTACGGCGCTGCGCTACGACCTCGACCAGACCGGCGGCCTGCAGGACGTGGTCGCTCCTCCCTACGACGTGATCGACGCCGCGCAGCGGGCCGTGCTCGAGGCACGCTCGCCCTACAACGTGGTCGCGCATCGACCTGCCCGAGGGGGGCGAGGACCGCTACGACCGCGCCGCCGCGCAGCTCGAGAGCTGGCGTCGGGACGGCGTGGTCAGTCCAGGACGAGGACCCGGCACTGTGGACGCTCGGCCCAGGACTACACCGGGCCGGACGGCCAGGCACGCAACGCGGCACGGGTTCTTCGCCCGCGTGCGCGTGGAGGATTACGGGGCCGGGCCGCATCCGGCCCCACGAGCGCACACACCCCGGGCCCAAGGAGGACCGGCTCCGGCTGACCCGGGCCACGCGGACCAACCTCTCCCCCATCTTCTCCCTGTACTCCGATCCCGCCGGCAGCGGCCGCGCGAGGCGCTCGGCCAGCTCGGAGCCGTGGGCCCAGACCACCGACGATGACGGCACCGTCAACCACCTGGGCCGGGTCCAGGACCCGGCGGCGATCCTCGCCGTCGCCGACGCGCTGGCCGAGACCGAGCTCCTGATCGCCGACGGCCACCATCGCTACGAGACGGCCCGCGTCTACGCCGAGGAGATCGGCGGCGAGGGGCCGCATCGCTACGTGCTCATGTGCCTGGTCGCGCTGCAGGATCCGGGCTGACGGTGTTCCCCACCCATCGCCTGGTCCGGGGCTGAGCTCCGAGCAGCAGGAGGCGCTGGCCGCGGCGCTCCGAGCGGGACTTCGAGGTCGAGCCGCTCGAGGATCGGCTCACCTGGCCCCGAGCCGCGGGTGACCAGGTGCGGATCGGCTACATGGACTCCCACGTCCATGCAGCCCTTCATGCTCACCCTCAAGGACCCGGCGATCGCCGACGCGGCCCTGCCCGGACACGCCGAGCCCTACCGCCGCCTCGACACGGCGGTGCTCGAAGGCCTCGATCCTCAAGGGCGCGCTGGGCATGAGCGACGAGGACATCGACGAGCTGAACGGACTCGGCTACGCCCGCGACTTCGCCCAGGCGCTGGAGCTGATCGAGGCTGGCACCTACGACGCCGCGTTCTTCATGGCCCCGACGCCCGATCGAGCGCGTCCAGCGAGGTGGCGGCCGCGGGCGAGAGCATGCCACCCAAGTCGACCTACTTCGTGCCCAAGGTGGGCACCGGGCTGCTGTTCAACCCGCTGGACTAGGCCGGGCGCCGATGCCGCTCGACCGCCGCCGCTCTCCGTCAGGAGCTCGAGCGGGTGCTGCTGAGCCCCGAGCGCGCCGTGGCGCTCAACGTGCGCGGTGCGACCGAAGCCGCCGTCCTGGTCGCCCTGTTCATCGAGGACGGCGAGCTGCAGGCGGTGCTCACCGAGCGCCGGCATGACCTGCGCCGGCACGCCGGTGAGATCTCATTTCCCGGCGGCCGGCGCGACGGACCGACGCCGACCTGCGCTTCACCGCGCTACGCGAGGCTCATGAGGAGATCGGGCTGCCGGCCGCGGCGGTCGATGTGGTCGGTGCCCTCCAGCCCACGCCGACGATCGCCACCGGCTACGCCATCTATCCGTTCGTGGGGCTGATCGAGGCCGGCCGCGCCTGGACGCTCAGCCCCCGGGAGGTGGCCGAGGTGCTCGAGCTCCGGCTGACCGATGTGCTGGCCGGCTACGCGCGGCGACGGCTGGTCCGCCGGGGCCTGCCGATCCGCACCGACACCTATGTGGTCGGCGAGAAGCTGATCTGGGGCGCGACGGCCCGGATCCTGGCCGACCTGTTCGACCGGCTCGGGCCCCTGGCCCGGGCGAGGACACGGACCTACCGCGGCGGGTCGCCTGAGCGTCAGTCGGGGCGGGGCGCCCTGAGCGTCAGTGGGGGCGGCCCCCCTGAGCGTCAGCGGGGGCGGGCCCACCTCAGCGTCAGTTCAGGATCGTCTCGACGCCCGCCGTCGCGCCGGCCAGCCAGGCCGGGTGATCTCCGGGATCGGTGCTCAGGAGCACGAACGGGATCAGCGAGCGCCGGCAGGCCGCGCTCGACCCGCTGCGCCCCCGCGGCCAGCAACTCCGGATCGACCGTGCCCGGCTCGCTCGTAGACCACTCCCCGCACCGTGGTGTCGAGCATCCGCTCGAGCAGCATGTCCAGCCGGGTGCCGTGCAGTGCGGCCAGCTGGGCTCTGGCTCCCGGCGGCCGATCCGAGCAGCACGCAGGCCACCCCCGCGTGGTCGAAGGCGGGAGCCAGCGTGGCCACCCGGTCGGGGTCAGCCGACGTGAGCCTCGACGCCGGCCGCCTCCAGCTCGGATCGCCGCGCGTCATCCCGGGTTGTGCCCCGCACCCGATGGCCGCGGGCCCGCAGCTCAGCGGCCAGGGCCGAGCCCACGGCAGCCGCAGCCGATGATCAGGCAGCGGGCCACGCCAGGCCGCTCGGTCAGCCGGCTGGGTCCGGAGCCCGAACCCGCCGAACTCGCGCTTGACCTCCTCCCGGGTGCGCTCGGGCAGACCCCGCGCCCGACGGCGGGCGTTGGTGGCCTCGAGCAGACTGGTCGAGCTCGCGGTCGGCCAGGTAGGCCTCGCGCCGGCGGCGCTGCTCGCCGAAGTCCTCCATCACCTGATGCTCGATGTCGGCCACGGTCATCTCGGCCTTCCCGCGGCGCCGGCGCCGCTCGTTGTGGGCGGCCGACATCTGGTCGAGGTCCTCGGCCTCGAGCTCCTCGCGCTCCTCCATGATCTGGCGCGCCGAGCGCAGGCCCAGCTGCTCCATGCCCGAGCCCGGGGACGTACCTGCCGAGCACCCAGACCACAGAGATCAAGGGCTGGCCAGCGCACCCAGGATCACGATCGCGAAGGGGTCCACCGCCGGCAGTCTAACCCGCGGCAGACCCCGTGTGGGACAGCTGCTCGGCTCGGCACCGCGCGGGCCACGCAACTTCCGGAGCTTGACGCGGTGTTTATGAGGCCGAACAACTCGCCACCGCTCTGGGCGGGCCGGAGGCCGGCGGAGGCCTATCCAACCGCAGGGTAAGGAGGCTTCATGCGTCTTCGCTTCACCGTGCTCGCGTGCGCGCTGTCGGCGCTTGCGCTCACTGCGGTCTCACGCCGACTCGCCAGCGCCGCGCCCACAACGGAACCGCGGGCTCGACGCATCCATGCCGTGCCCCACAGCATCATCGCCGGCGAGGCGGTGCTGATCTACGGGACGGCTTGGCCCAGCCACGGCGGCAACAGGCGATCCGGCTCTACCACCGGATCGCCCCCAGCCCGCCGGTTCTCGCTGATCAGCACCACCAAGACCGATGCGCCGGCGGCGGTACGAGTTCACCCGGGCCGAGGATGTGGTGGAGACCAACCGGAGCTGGTTCGTGCGCGGTCCCGGCACGGCCCACAGCCGCACGGTCAACGAGCGAGTGGCCGCGCTGGTCAGCCTGGCCGCCAGCAGCACGAGCGGCACCACCCGCCACCGATCACCTTCTCGGGTCACCTCACGCCCAACCACGCCGGCAGCGTCGTTCTGCTGCAGGTCGCAGAAGGGCTCGAGCGACGACTGGCAGACGCTGAAGCGGGGCGTGGTCGGCCTCGGGCTCCAACTACCAGATCGCCTACGCGTGGCGGACACCAGGCGCGCGTGACGTGCGCGTCCTGTTCCGCGGCGACGCGCGAAACGTCTCCTCAGTGTCTGATCCCGTGAGCATCATCATCCAGCAGGCCCAGGTCCCGAGCTTCACGATCAACACCAGTGATCCGATCGTGAACGACGGCACGCCGGCGACCATCTCGGGCACGCTGTACGCACCAGGCAGCACGACGACGCCGGAGTCCGGCGCCACCGTGGAGCTGTTCGGACACGTGCCGCAGGGAGGCTCCTACCGCGAGCTCCAGTCCACTCACGACCAGCTCATCGGGCGGCTACAGCTTCACCGTCCAGAGCTCGACCAACGAGTGGTACCAGGTACGTACGGTGACCACACCCCGTCGCGTCGACCGCACAGCTGTTCGAGGGCGTGCAGGACGAGGTGACGATGAGTCCGAGCTCGACCGACCTCCACGGTGGGCGATCACATCAGCGTTCACGGGCACCGTCTCACCTGACAAGGCAGGCCACGTGATCTACCTGCAGAAGCTCGGCGCCGACGGTGACTGGCACACCGTGGAAACGCGAGTTGTCCGCCCGAGCTCGACGTTCTCGTTCGGCTGGACGTTCGGCACGGCCGGCACCAAGCAGTTCCGCGCCCGGATCACCGGCGGCCCGGCCAACGTCGGCGGCGCCTCGCCTGCCGTGACCGTCGACGTGCTCCCGGCCGCGCTGGCCACGCTGCCTACCGGCTGAACCAGCCCCCAGGCCACACCGGTCGAACGGTTCGGCCCCCGCCACTGTCGGCGGGGGCCGGGCCGGGCGGGGGCGGCCGGGCCGGGCGGGGGCGGCCGGGCCGGGCGGGCGGCCGGGCCGGACGGGGGGCCGGGCCGGACGGGGGGCCGGGCTGGACTGGCCCGGGGCGGGCGGGGCTGGACTGGCCCGGGGCGGGCGGGGCTGGACTGGCCCGGGGCGGGCGGGGCTGGACTGGCCCGGGGCGGGCGGGGCTGGACTGGCCCGGGGCGGGCGGGGCTGGACTGGCCCGGGGCGGGCGGGGCTGGACTGGCCCGGGGCGGGCGGGGCTGGACTGGCCCGGGGCGGGCCCGGCTGGACGGCCCGGGGCGGGCGCCGCGGCGACCGAGGGTCCGGCCGAGGCGACGCTGATGTAGGTTCTCGGGCATGGACTTCGCATTGACCGACGAGCAGCGCCTGATCCGCGAGACGGCACGCGCCTTCACCGATAACGAGATCGTCGCCCAGGCCCGCGAGAACGATCGCAACGAGCACTTCGACCTCGAACTGGTGGGCAAGATCGCCAACCAGGGCTACCTGGGGGCGATCGTGCCCCGCGAGTACGGCGGGGCGGGACTCGACTACCTGACCTATGGACTGATCGTGGAGGAGATCGGCCGCGGAGACTCGGCCATGCGCACGGTGATCTCGGTGCAGACCTCGCTGGTCTGCTCGGCCATCCTGCGCTGGGGCACCGAGGAGCAGAAGCAGCGCTACCTGCCCAAGCTGTGCTCGGGGGAGTGGCTGGGCTGCTTCGGCCTGACCGAGCCCGACACCGGCTCGGACGCCGCCAACCAGCGCACTCGGGCCCGCAAGACCGACTCGGGCTGGGTCATCAACGGCGGCCAAGATGTGGATCTCCCTGGGCAACCACGCCAAGGTGGCGATGATCTTCGCCCAGACCGACCCCGAGCAAGGCCACCGCGGGCTGGCCTGCTTCCTGGTCGAGACCGAGGGCAACGACGGCTTCCAGCCCCAGGAGATCCATCACAAGATGGGCCTGCGAGGCCTCCGACACGGCCGTCGATCTCGCTGAGCGACTGCGAGGTGCCCGAGGACGCGATGCTGGGGGAGATTGGCGACGGCTTCAAGATCGCCATGACCTCGCTCGACTCGGGCCGCTACAGCGTGGCCGCCGGCTGCGTGGGGATCTGCCAGGGCTGCGTCGAGGAGTCGGTCAACTACGCCAAGGAGCGCGAGCAGTTCGGCCGCCCGATCGCCAGCTTCCAGCTCGTGCAGGCGATGCTCGCCGAGATGAAGGTGGAGACCGACGCGGCGCGGATGCTCGTCTACCGGGCGGGCTACCTCAAGGACGAGCGGCAAGCCGAACACCACCGAGACCTCGATCGCCAAGCTCTACGCCACCGAGGCGGCGGTCAAGTGCGCCAACACCGCGATCCAGGTCCACGGCGGCGCGGGCTACGTCGACGATCACCCGGTCGAGCGCTACTTCCGCGACGTCCGCGTGACCACCCTCTACGAGGGAACCTCGCAGATCCAGAAGCTGATCATCGGCCGGGCGCTGACCGGGATCAACGCGCTGGTCCCCTCCTGAGCGACGAGCACGATGAGCTGACCAGACGGCTGCGGCGGCCGCGGTGCCGGCGTGATCGGCGTCGTCGGCGCCGGGACCATGGGCGCGGGGATCGCCCAGCTGGCCGCCCGGACGGGCGCTCGGACGCTGCTCCACGACCCAGACCCCGACGGCGCTCGAGCGGGGCGCCGAGCGGATCCGCGCCCAGCTCGAGCGCGGCGCCGAGCGCGGCCGCTGGAGCGCCGAGGAGGCCGCACGGCCGCCGCCGGCGCTCGAGACCGGCCGCCGAGCTCGAGGAGCTCGCCGCCGTGCGAGCTGGTCATCGAGGCCGCCCCCGAGCGCCTGGAGCTCAAGCGCGAGCTGTTCGAGGCCCTGGCCGAGGTCGTCTCGCGCGGACTGCGTGCTGGCCACCAACACCTCCTCGCTGCTGGTCACCGCGATGGCCTGCGCGGCCGGCGACGCCTCGCGCGTGGTCGGGATGCACTTCTTCAATCCCGCCGCCGGTCATGCGCCTGCTCGAGGTGGTGGCCGGAATCGAGTCCTCCGAGCGCGCCGTGGCGCGTGGCCCGCGCCACCGGCGAGGCGATGGGCAAGCACGTGATCGTGGCCGCCGACGGGCCCGGCTTCATCGTCAACCGCTGCAACCGGCCGTTCGGCCTCGAGGCGCTGAAGCTGCTCCAGGAGGGCATCGCCGACGTCGGCGGACATCGACCGGGCCTGCCGCCAGGGCGGAGGCTTTCGGATGGGCCCGTTCGAGGTCATGGACCTGGTCGGGGTCGATGTCGGCCTCGACGTGGCCCGCTCGTTCTATGAGCAGAGCTTCGGCGAGCCGCGCTGGCGCCCCTCGCCGATCACCGTCAAGACGGTCGCCGCCGGCCGGCTGGGCCGCAAGGCCGGCCGCGGCTTCTACGAGTACCCCGAGGACGGGCGAGCACCGGCCGCCCGATCCAGATCCCCCCGCCGCCGGGGGCGGCGATCGGCCTGGTCGTGATCGCCGGCGACACGCCGCTGGCCGAGGAGCTCCGCGAGGCGGCCGGCCAGGCCGGCTGGGCGGTGGCCGACCCGGCTCGAGGCCGAGGGGCTGGCCAGTCCCGTTCCTGATCCTCGACTCTGACCGGCGGCGAGGAGCCCGAAGCCCCCCTCCAGGGCGCGCCGCAGGCGATCTGCGCTGTCCGGGGGCTCGCTGGCCGCGCTCGATCCGGCCGGCTCGGCGGTCGGCTTCCACGCCCTGCCGCCGCTGCGATTCGAGTCATCTGGTCGAGCTCACCCGCGGCCCGGACTCGAGCGCGCGGCCGCCGGCCGCCGCCGAGCGGTTCTTCGCCAGCTGGGCAAGCACACGCTGTGGGTGGGCGACGCTCCCGGGCCTGATCCTGGGCCGGATCATCTGCCAGGTGATCAACGAGGCCGCCTTCGCCCTGGGCGAGGGGCTGGGCAGCGCCGAGGACATCGATGCCGGCATGGTCCACGGCCTCAACTACCCTCGGGGGATCCTGGCCTGGGCCGACCGCGATCGGCCTCGACCACGTCCTCTCGGTGCTCGACGCGCTGATGCTCGAGCGGGGCGAGGAGCGCTACCGGGCCGCGCCCCTGCTGCGCCAGCTGGGCTGGTCAGGCCGGCTGGGCGAGCAGACCGGAGCCGGATTCTTCAGCTACGAGGAGTGAGCTAGAACCGAAGTGAGAGCCGTCACCTTCCAAGCCCCGAACGAGGTCCGGATCGACGAGCGGCCCGAGCCGACCTCCAGTCCCGCGAGGACGCCATCGTCTCTGTCGAGGCCAGCGGCATCTGCGGCTCGGACCTGCACATCTACCACGGCCGGGTCAAGATCGCCCCCGGCTTCACGATCGGCCACGAGTTCGTCGGCACGGTCAAGGAGGTCGGCGAGGACGTGACCCGGGTGGCCCCGGGCGATCGGGTGCTCGGCTGCTACCACTCGGCCTGCGGGACCTGCTTCTTCTGCCTGCGCGGCGCCTACCACAAGTGCGACCGGGCCCGGGTGTTCGGCCACGGCGAGCTGCTGGGCGACCTGCCGGGCACCCAGGCCGAGCGGACGCTGGTGCCGATGGCCAACCTGACCCTGCGCCGGGTGCCCGAGTCGGTGTCCGACGAGGTGGCCCTGTTCGCCGGCGACGTGATGGGCACCGGCTACCACGCGGTCACCGAGAGCGGCGACGCGCCCGGGGACAGCGTGGCCGTGCTCGGCCTGGGCCCGGTCGGGCTGTGCGCGGTGCAGGTGGCCGTGGCCGCGGGCGCCGGCCCGGTGATCGCCATCGACACGCGTGGCCCAGCGCCTCGAGATGGCCCGCAGCTTCGGCGCCATCCCCGTCCATCTGAACGAGGAGAGCCCGCGCGACGTCGTGCGCTCGCTGACCGAGGGGCGCGGAGTCGACGCCGCCGATCGATGCCGTCGGGCATCCGGACGCGCTCGATCTGGCCCTCCGCCTGGCCCGCAAGGCCGGCACCGTGTTCGCGATCGGCGTCTACGCCGAGCCCTGCCAGGTTCACATGGGGCTGGTCTGGATCAAGGCGCTGACCCTGAAGACCGGCCACGCCAACGTGATCGGCCATGTCGACCGGGTGCTGGGCATGCTCGGCCGCGGGCACCCTCGACCCGACCCCGCTGGTCACCCACCACCTGCCGCTCGACGACGCCGCCGAGGCCTACGCGATCTACGACCGGCGCGAGGCCCTGAAGATCGTCCTCACCCCCTAAGCGAAGGAGACCCAGAATGTCCGCCACCGCCCTGCCCGAGCAGCTCTCCGCCCCCGCCCGCGAGTTCGCCGGCCGAGCCGCAGCTGCTGCTGATCGACGGCGAGCGCGTTCCCGCCGCCGACCGGCGCACCTTCGAGACCCTCGATCCCGCCACCGGCCCGGCCGATCACCGAGCGTCGCCCAGGCCGGGGCCGACGACGTCGACCGCGCCGTGGCCGCCGCCCGCCGCGCGCTCGAGGACGGCCCGTGGGCAAGCTGCCGGCGGCCGGCCGGGCGCGGCTGATGAACCGGCTGGCCGATCTCGATCGAGGCCCACGCCGACGAGCTGGCCGAGCTCGAGTCGCTGGACGCCGGCAAGCCGCTCAAGCTGGCCAAGGTGGTCGACGTCGCCTCGACGGTCGCCCATCTGCGCCACTTCGCCGGGCTGGCCGGAGCGGATCTTCGGCCAGGTCATCCCCGTCGCACCAGGCCGGCATGCACTGCTACACGCGCAAGGAGCCGGTCGGGGTCTGCGCGCAGATCATCCCCTGGAACTTCCCCATGCTGATGGCGGCCTGGAAGCTCGGGCCGGCGCTGGCGGCGGGCTGCACGGTCGTGCTCAAGCCGGCCGAGCAGACCCCGCTGAGCGCGCTGCGGCTGGGCGAGCTGGCGCTCGAGGCGGGCTTCCCCCCGGGCGTGGTCAACGTCCTCACCGGCGACGGCGCGACCGGCGCGGCGCTCGTCGACCACCCCGGCGTCGACAAGATCGCCTTCACCGGCTCGACCGAGGTCGGCCGGGAGATCGGCGCCAAGGCGGGGCGCGGCGCTCAAGCGGGTCACCCTCGAGCTGGGCGGCAAGTCGGCCAACATCATCCTGCCCGACGCCGACCTGAAGGCGGCGGTGGCGGGCTCCTTCCAGGCCATCTACTTCAACGCCGGCCAGGCCTGCAACGCCGGCAGCCGGCTGTTCGTGCACCAGGACCAGTTCGACGAGGTGGTCTCCGCCCTGGCCGAGCGCGCCGAGCAAGTCGCGGCTCGGGCGCCGGCCTGGACGCCGGGCACCCAGATCGGTCCGGTCATCTCCCGCGAGCAGCAGGAGCGCGTGCTGCGCTACATCGAGCTCGGCCGGGAGGAGGGCGCCGAGCTGGTCGCCGGCGGCGAGCGGCCGGTCGGGCGAGCGGCGAGGGCTACTTCGTCGCAGCCCGACGCTGTTCACCAGCCACCAGCGACGAGCTGCGGATCGCCCGCGAGGAGATCTTCGGCCCGGTGCTGGTCGCGCTGCCCTACGAGTCGCTCGAGGAGGTGGCCGCGCGCGCCAACGCATCCGAGTACGGCCTCGCCGCCGGCGTCTGGACCCGCGACGTCGGCAACGCCCACCGGCTGGCCGCGCTGCTCGAGGCGGGCTCGGTGTACGTCAACTGCTGGGGCCTGAGCGACGCCGGAGCGCCGTTCGGCGGCTACAAGAGCTCGGGGATCGGCCGCGAGCACGGCCGCGACGGGCTCGAGTCCTACCTGGAGACCAAGACCGTCTGGACCAGGCTGGCCTGGTGGACTGCCGGGGCCCTCGGACGCACCGGACTGAGGAGTCCAAAACCCGGAAGATTATGTCGGACGTCCATTTCCCGGACTGATTGTTGTAGGCTGGCCGCGCCGCCGTTGGACATTTGTTCGGTTGAGCGTCGGGAGCGCTCATCGGCCGGCGGGACACAACCGAGGCAGGGTCCATGAACGAAACACACGCAGCGACGCGGTGCTTCGCTCCGCGATGCACGGCTCGACGCTCGCAGGCGCGTCCTCGCTCGTCACCAGCGTGGCGGCTGCTGGCCTCGCTGCGGTCGACTTCGGTCGCCAGCGCCGCGACCGCCCAGGCACGCGGGTGCGCTCATGCCCACACGCCCGTCGGCCAGGCCTCGCGGCCCCGCTCTGCAGCGCGCCGTCGTCTGCCTGATCAATCAGCAGCGCGCCCGCACGTCATCTGCCCGCGCCTGCGCGAGAACCGGCGCCTGAACCGCTCCGCCCAGGGCTGGACCAACGCCATGGTCCGCCACGACGACTTCACCCACGGAGCCGACTTCTCCGGCGCGCATCAGCGCGGTCGGCTTCAACTGGTCAGATCGGTCGGGCGAGAACATCGCCGCCGGCTTTCGCCACCCCCGCCGTCGGTGGTGCGCGCCTGGATGGGCAGCCCCGGACACTGCCGGAACATCCTCATCCCGACGCTTCCGTGACGTCGGCACCGGCGTCAGCATCGCGCGGCGTTCGCGGGCGCCGGCGGCCCCGGAACCTGGACCCAGGACTTCGGGCTGCCGATGTCCGCCCACGCCCCGTCGGGCAACTGGGGCCCGGCCGACCGCTGCCCGTACTAGCGGTTCGCCGTTTCACCCGCCTGACCGGCGCCCGTTACTCGCTCACCGCGGTCGCGCTGACCCCGACGGCGATACCCGCGGCCGGCCTAGCGTGCGCAGCCGGGTGCCGGGACCGACCACGGCCTCGGGGCCGCCCGCGGTCTGAAAAGGCGTGTCGCGCAGGTACCACTCGGCGTCCAGCGCGGCCTGACAGCCCGAGCCGGCGGCGGTGATCGCCTGACGGTAGGTGTGGTCGACCAGGTCGCCGGCCGCGAACACGCCCGGCAGGTTGGTCAGCGTCGAGCGGCCCTGCCGGTCTCGACGTAGCCCTCATCGTCGGTCTCGACCTGACCCTGCACCAGCTGGGACTGGGGATCGTGGCCGACGGCGATGAAGGCGCCGCCGATCTCGATCTCGCGGTGCGCTGTCATCGCGTGTTGCGCAGCCGCGCCACGGCCAGGGCGCTTCGCCTCCCCGGCGAGCGAACTCGTCCACCACGTAGGGAGTCAGGAACTCGATGTTGGGGACCGCCCGGGCGCGGTCGAGCATGATCGCCGAGGCGCGGAACTCGTCGCGGCGGTGCACGACGATCACCTTGGAGGCGAACTTGGCCAGGAACATGGCCTCCTCCATGGCCGAGTCGCCGCCGCCGACGATGATCGTCGGCACGTCCTTGAAGAAGGCGGCGTCGCAGGTGGCGCAGTAGCTGACCCCGCGGCCGGAGAGCTCCTGCTCGCCGGGCACGCCGAGCTTGCGGTGCTCGGCTCCCATGGCCAGGATGACCGTGCGGGCCAGATGGAGCTCGTCGCCCGACCCAGACCTTGTGGGGCTCAGCCGTCCCGGTGAGAGCTCGACCGCGGTCACGTCGTCGGTCTCGAGCCGGGCGCCGAAGCGCTCGGCCTGATCGCGGAAGTGCTGCATCATGCTCGGGACCCATGATCCCGGCCGGGAAGCCCGGGTAGTTCTCGACATCGGTGGTCTGCTGGAGCAGGCCGCCCCAGGCGAAGCCCTCGACGACCAGCGGCTCGAGATCGGCGCGGGCGGTGTAGAGCGCGGCCGTGTATCCGGCCGGGCCGCTGCCCGACGATGATCACGTTCTCGACTCGCTGGTTCATCACTTCATTAAGTATAGCTAGGGGCACGCCGGCTCGTGCGCCAGCGCGCCACCGTGCGCCGCAGCTGAAGATAGGCCACCGCGCCGGGCAGCGTGGGCAGCCAGAAGGCGAAACCGCGGTAGGCCAGCACGGCGACCACGGCCAGCTGGACCGGCACGCCGAAGGCCGAGAACGCGCCGATCATGCCGCCGTCCACGCCGCCGATGCCGCCCGGAAGCGGCAGCGTGTTGCCGAGCATCCCGATGAAGTAGGACATGATCACGACCGCGGTCGGGGGCGAGCCGCCGAAGGCGTGGAAGCACGCCCACAGGACGGCGATGTCGAACCCCCACCAGGCCACCGCGCCGAGCAGGTTGACGTCGCGGGTGCGGACCAGGTCGATGGCCGTGCGCACCCCGCTGGCCGCGGCCGCCGGCGCCGCCGCCACGTGCCCGGCCAGCCGGCCCAGGCGGCCGCCGTGGGACCAGCGCTTGACCAGCCGGTCGAAGTCCCCGGGCAGCAGCGAGACGGCCAGGAAGATGACGATCACCGCCGCGCCGAAGATCGCCGGGACACCGTGATGGCGAACGGGTGCCGAGCCCGGGAAGAGCCCGAGGTAGAGACCCGAGACCGACGATCACCAGCGCCGCCCATGTAGACCCCGTAGAGCAGGGCCATGAAGGCGACCATCCGGCAGGCCACGATGCGCGGCTCGAGCCCCGAGCGGCGCAGCGCCCAGGCCGTCAGGGCGATCCCGCCCGCCCCGGCCGAGGCGAACAGCCGCGTGGCGGCCAGGCCGGCCATCGTGATCTCGTAGCTGGCCCGCCAGTCGATGCGCGAGTCGCCGCGCACGAACACGACCCGGAACAGGGCGATGTAACCCAGGAACGAGCAGACCTCGAGCACCGCGGCCAGCGCCAGCCACCAGCCGTTGCCGTGCTGGATCCGGTTCCAGGTGTCGCCCAGGCCGAGCAGCTTGGGCAGCACGAAGTACAGGAAGGCGGCCACCGAGACGACGAACGCGATCGAGGCCAGCAGCCGGCGGCGGGTGAAGCGCACCCGCGGCATCTCCTCGTGGTGATCGTCCTCAGCCTCGGCTTGAGGGCCTGCCGTTGGCTCCGGCTCCGGCGCGCGGGTATTCGGGACCGGCCAGCGCCGATCCGTAGGCTCCCGCGGGTGCCCGCCGGCCGGGTCGGCCCTCGCCCGGACACAGCGTCCGACGGCTCGGTCGAGGCCTTGTCGCGCATCGGTCCCGCGCGGTCCTCGCCTAGCCGCTCGCCGCCAGCGCCTCGAGCCCGTCGAGCCCGGCGACCCAGCGCCGGGCCAGCGGCGCCAGGCGCGGCGCCAGTCCGCCGGACGCGCCTCGGCCAGCGCCGCGCCGCCCGAGCAGATCCACCGCGTAGTGCTCACCGAGGTAGACCAGGGCCAGCCCGAGCAGCGCCGGTGTAGCGTAAGCCGACCGCGCCCGCCACCGGGCCCACCTCCGACGAGCAGGCGGGCACCCATCAGCGACGTAGCGAAGTGAAGCGACGGCATGGCAGCCAGCGGATTTCCTCCGAGGACATCGTAGAGGGCAGGCCAGCGGCCACCCCAGAACTCCTCGCCGTACTCGATCATCATCCGCCGCACCGGCGGGCCCCGGCAGGTCGAGGCGCCCCTGGCGGGCGGCGTACCAGGGCGGCGCGGTCGGGATCGCCCAGTAGAACGTCGCCCCGAGGTCGAACACGGCGTACATGCGGGCGGCCGCCGCCGGGAAGCGCTCCGGACGCCGGATCAGCACGTAGAGCGACGCTGGCGTGGGGAACCATGAACCAGGCCCAGTGGCACCAGACGAGCACGCGCTCGAAGCGGTTGATCCGGCCCGCGCGCGAGAACGCGTGCTGGAGGCGCAGCGTCGGGCGGCACCCCGAGCCCCAGGACCCGGTCGGCGGCGATCGGGTAGTCGATCCGCACCCGCGCGGCCTGAGCCGCTTCGGGTCGTCGTGGGGCAGCTCGTAGGCGGCCAGGTAGGCCCACATGTTCAGGACACAGACGCCGAACTGCCGCCGGCGCCCGGCGTGCCACCAGGATGGCAGAAGCAGACCGGGGCCAGCGCCGAGCTGACCATCACCGCGGCCGGACGCAGGCGCACCCGGCGGCGCAGCGACGGGGGCGGCGACGCCCGCCGCGACGAGGGCCCAGGCACCCGCTCTGATGGCCCTCGAGATACGCAAGAGGCGGCCAGTATAGGCGCGTGGACCGCCGTGCCGAGGAGCGCTCGGCCCACTCGCCGTCCGGTCCGGAATCGCCCATGTAACAGATGAATCAGGGTCGGGCCACTGACCAGAGTGCAAGCCACGTCACCGGGCTCGACAGATAGAATCCCGCCGCCTTGAGACCCGACGCCCATCGCGCGCCGTCCCGACGGCCGGCGCCTCGCCTCGCCGATCACCCCTTGCGCGCTCGCGAATCCGCGTGGCCGCTGGCGCTGTTCGCGGTGGCCTCGCTCACGGCTCGCTGATCCTCGCCCCGGAGGCGCTGGCCAACTTCATCACGCCCGAAGTCGGGCGGCTCGCCGAACGCCAACGAGATCGCCTCCCTGTACAAGATCGTGCTCTACATCGCGGCGGTGGTGTTCGTGATCGTCGAGGGCGCGCTGGTCTACTCGGTCTACAAGTTCCGGGCCAAGAAGGGGCCGTCGCCGCCCAGATCCACGGCAACACGCGGCTGGAGATCGGCTGGACGCTCGGCGCGGCGCTGATCCTGCGTCGTGCTCACCGTGGTCACCTTCGTCAAGCTGCCGAGCATCGTCGACCCGCCGAACTCCGACTCGAGTGGCCTCGTCCTGTCGGCCTCGGTCACCCAGCCGACGCCGCCCAACGGCAAGAAGCTCACCGTCTGCATCCAGGGACGCCAGTTCATCTGGCGCTACACCTACGGCAACGGCTGCCTGAACAACGCCTTCACCGACAAGCTGCCGTACTCCTACACGACGATGGTCGTGCCCGTGCACACGACGGTCGTGCTCGACATCCAGTCCACCGACGTGATCCACTCCTGGTGGATCCCGGAGATGGGCGGCAAGGTCGACGCGGTGCCCGGCTACACCACCTACACCTGGTTCAAGGCGCTGCACACCGGGCACGTTCCGCGGCCAGTGCGCGCAGCTGTGCGGCACCAACCACGCGGCGATGATCGCCTTCGTCAAGGTGGTCCCGCCGGCAGCAGTACCAGGCGTGGGCCCAGCGCCAGGAGCAGCTGATCACCGCCCAGAACGCGCAGGTCCAGCAGCTGCGACAGATCCTGACCGCGTCCAACAACCTAGGAAGCTGAACTCGAATAAATGGCGATCACCGAGTACGTAGTCCGGCCCGATCCCCCAGGTGACCGCCCACAAGGTGTCGGCCCCGCGCACGACCAAGCGCTGGGTCGACTGGGTGACCACGACCGACCACAAGAAGATCGGGATCATGTACCTGGTCCTGACCTTCGTGTTCTTCATGATGGGCGGGGTCGAGGCGCTGATGATGCGTCTGCAGCTGAGCGTGCCCAACAACACGCTGATCACCTCCGAGCACTACAACCAGCTGCTCACGCTGCACGGCACGACGATGATCTTCCTGTTCGTCGTGCCGGTCATGGCCGGCTTTGGCAACTACTTCCTGCCGCTGATGATCGGCGCCCGGGACATGGCCTTCCCGCGCCTGAACGCGCTCTCCTTCTGGCTGCTGGCCTTCGGCGGGGTCGTGTTCTACCTGACGCTGTTCTGGAAGCCGCCGGACGCCGGCTGGTGGAGCTATCCGCCGCTGTCGGAGGCGCTCTACTCGCCCAGCGGCGGCCAGGACGCCTGGATCTTCCTGATCCACATCACCGGCATCTCCTCGCTGGTCGGGGCGATCAACTTCTACGCGACGATCGTCAACATGCGCGCGCCCGGGCATGACCTGGGGCCGGCTGCCGCTGTTCGTCTGGGCGCTGCTCGTCTACGCGTCCTGCTCGATCATCGCCCTGCCGGTGGTGGCCGCCGCGGTGACCATGCTGCTCACCGACCGCCACTTCGGCACCCACTTCTTCGACCCGACCGCCCACGGCTCGCCGATCCTCTGGCAGCACCTGTTCTGGTTCTTCGGGCACCCCGAGGTCTACATCATGATCCTGCCCGGGTTCGGGATCATCTCCGAGGTCATCCCGGTGTTCTCGCGCAAGCCGATCTTCGGCTACAAGGCGATCGCGGCCTCGACCGCGGTGATCGCGTTCCTGGCCACGCTGGTCTGGGCCCACCACATGTTCGCCTCGCCCGTGCCGATCGTCGTGCTCGGCTTCTTCATGCTCAGCTCGTTCCTGATCGGCGTGCCGACGGGGGTGAAGATCTTCAACTGGATCGCCACCCTGTGGCGCGGCTCGATCGTCGATCACCACGGCGCTGCTGGTTCGCCGTCGGCTTCATCGCCATCTTCACGATCGGCGGGATCACCGGCATCTTCCTGGCCGTCTTCCCGGTCGACTGGCAGCTCAACGACACCTACTTCGTCGTCGCCCACTTCCACTATGTGCTGATGGGCGGCTCGGTGTTCACGGTCTTCTCGCGGGATCTACTACTGGTTCCCGAAGATGACCGGCCGGATGCTCAACGAGAGCCTCGGCAAGCTGTCCTTCTGGCTCATGTTCATCGGCTTCAACGCCACCTTCTTCGTCCAGCACGCGCTGGGCCTGTCGGGCATGCCGCGCCGGATCTACACCTATCAGCCCGGGTCTGGGCTGGTCGACCTACAACTTGATCTCCACGATCGGATCGTTCATTCTCGCCAGCGGGATCCTGGTCACGGTCGGCAACGTCGCCCGGAGCCTCAAGACCGGCCGGATCGCCGGACCCGATCCATGGAAGGGCAACACGCTCGAGTGGTTCACCTCCTCGCCGCCACCGGTCAACAACTTCGACGCCATCCCCCGCGTGCGCTCGGTCGAGCCGATGCGGGACATCCGCCGGCAGATCGAGCGCGAGACCGAGACCGTGCAGAAGACCGGCGGCAGCGAGCAGTTCGCCCGTGCCTAGCGGCGCCGTCTCGATGAGCACCTCGACCGCCACCGCCGCCGTTCGCCCTCGGGGCCGGCAAGTGCTGCTCGACTATCTCGACTTGACCAAGCCCAAGGTCCAGTCGCTGCTGCTCCTGACCACGGTCACGACGATGGAGGTGGCCGGCAACCCCTCGGCGGGCCGCGTGGCCATCACGTGTCTCGGCGGCTACCTGTCGGCCGGCGGCGCGGGCGCGGTCAACCACTACTGGGACCGCGACATCGACGCCCGGATGCGGCGCACGGCCAACCGCCCGATCCCCTCGGGACGGGTCAGCCCGGCGGCGGCGCTCGGCTTCGGCTGCTCGCTGGCCAGCGCTTCCTTCGTGCTCATGTCGCTGACCGTCGGCGTCCTGGCGGCGTCGCTGGCGCTGGCCGGATTCGTCGGCTACGTCGGCGTGTACACGATGTGGCTCAAGCGCCGGACCCACCACAACATCGTCATCGGCGGTGCCGCCGGCGCGATGCCGCCGCTGGTCGGCTGGGCCGCCACGCGAGGTTCGCTGTCCTGGACCGCGGTGTACCTCTTCGCGATCGTCTTCTACTGGACGCCGCCGCACTTCTGGGCGCTCAGCCTGCTGATGAAGAAGGAGTACGCGGAGGTCAAGGTGCCGATGCTGCCGGTGGTCCGCGGAGAGCCCGAGACCCGCCGGCAGATCCTCCTCTACTCGCTGCTGCTCTACGCGATCACCCAGCTCCCCTTCTGCGTCGGCGCCTTCGGCGGGATCTTACCTGGCCTGCTCGATGGTCCTGGGGCTGACGCTTCGTCGGCGGCGCCCTCTGGCTCTACCGGCACCCGGCGCGCCAGAACGCGCTGCGCCTGTACCTGTTCTCGATGGTCTACCTGGCCCTGCTGTTCGGCGCCATGGTGGCCGACGTGAAGCTCTGAGCGGCGGCCCGCCCGCCCTCCGGCCGTCTCCCCCTCCCCCGACCCTTTAGGATCTCCGCCATGGATAGAAAGCTCGCCCGCAAGAACCTCCGCTCCGGCCTGATCGCCGGTGCCGCCGCGCTGTTCATGTTCGGCATCTCCTTCCTGGCCGCGGCCATCTACGTCCATCCGTGAGCAGCCGTATGACCCAGATGGGCTCCCCAGTCGGCGAGCCCGCGGCGCGGGGCGATCGGAGGCCGTATGAGCGAGCGGGCCAGATGAGCGAGCGGGCCAGATGAGCGAGCGGGCCAGATGAGCGAGCGCCAGTCATCGCCCGAGGTGGGGCCGCCGGTCGGCGAGGAGATCCACCTCCCCGGGCCGAGCCTGATCCCCCTGCTCAGCGCGACCAGCATCACGCTGATGGTCGTCGGGACGACGATCACCCTGATCCTCTCGGCCGTCGGCCTGATCCTCTTTCTGGTCACCACCGTACGGTGGATCCGCGACACCCGTCGCGACATCGACGAGCTGCCCGAAGAGCACCTCCACTAACGGCGCGGGCGCGGCGCGCGCGGCCTCGCGGAGCGGCGCGGGTCAGCCAGCGGCCGGGGCGTGCCTAGGAAGCGGTCGCCTCCGCGGGAAGCTCGCAGCTCGCCCCATCCCCGGTCCACACGCGCACGATGTCGCGCATCGAGAGGATCCCGGCCATCTCTCCTCGCTCGACGACGACCAGGTGGCGAAAGCCGCCCCTGACCATCGCCGCGGCGGCATGCTCGAGCGACCAGTCCGGGGAGGCGAAGGTCAGGCGTGCGGTCAGATGATCGGCGACTCGCTCATGGTCCGGATCCTGACCTCGGCCGATCGCGATGAGAATGTCCCGCTCGGTGAGCACGCCGGGCCCCGGCGCCTCGGGGTCGACGACCACAGCGGCGCCGACTCGCCGGTCGCACATGACCTGCGCGGCCTCGCGCAGCGTATGCCCCGGGCCGATGGTCAAGACCACTGCCGTCATCCCGTCCCGTACCAGCACAGCCTCGCCTCCCTGACGATATTGCAACGATTGACTCGATCATAACCAGCTGAATCACGGCGCAATCACCTGGCGCGCCATTCGTCGCCACGAAGCCATAGGATGGCCTCGATTCCATGCTCGTGGGTCGAGGAGAGACAGGGTTGAGGGGGCCCGATGCGTAAGCATCCGCTGGCGCAGATGCTCGTCATCGGGGTGATCGCGATCGCGATCGGTATCCCCGTTGCGCTGATCATCCCGTGGTTTCCGGCCAACGGCTCGGTCCAGTCAGGCAACGTCCGCACCCTTTACGACGTGCTGCTGATCGTCTCGGTGCCGATCTTCGTGCTCGTGGAGACGGTGGTCGTCTACTCGGCCTTTAAGTTCCGGATGAAGCCCGGGGAGGAGGAGAAGGACGGGCCGCCGATCCACGGCAACACCCGCCTCGAGGTGGTATGGACGGCGCTGCCCGCCATCCTGCTCGTCTCGCTGGCGACCTACGCCTACACGGTCCTGCACTCCAATGAGAAGAGCCGCCCGGGCGAGATGGTGGTCAACGTCACCGAGCGCCAGTTCGCCTTCGAGTTCTCCTATCCGCAGTCGGGCGGCAAGCAGGTCGTCTCCCCCATCCTCTACCTGCCCGACCATAAGCCGGTCGTCTTCCATCTGCGCTCGCTCGACGTGATCCACAGCTTCTTCGTCCCGCAGTTCTCTGAGAAGCTCGACGCCGTGCCCGGGATCACGACCACGCTCCGGGTCACCCCGACCCTGCTCGGTACCTTCCCCGCCGAATGCACCGAGCTGTGCGGCGCGGGCCACTCGCTGATGCGGGCCACGGTCCATGTGGTCACCCCGTCCGCGTTCACGGCCTGGATGAGCAAGCAGAAGCCGGGTGGGCAGCCGCCGATCGGCAACCCGCCCCCCGCCGCGGCGCAGCCTGGCGTACCGGGCGCAGGCGCACCGGCGAGCGCGCCGGCCTCCACGGGGGCCTCCACGGGCGGATCGGGAGCGGCCAGCTCGGCTTCGGCAGCCGGTAAGGCTGTGTTCGTCGGCTCAGCGGGGTGCGCCACCTGCCACACGCTGGCCGCCGCGGGAGCCACCGGTCAGATCGGACCCAACTTGACCCAGCGGCTGAAGAGCGACTGCGCCACCACTGCCTCGATGAAGATCCGGGGCAAGACCCTCAGCCAGTGCATCCACACGGCGATCGTCAACCCCTACGCCTATCTGCCCTCGGGCTATCAGGCCCATATCATGCCCCCGACCTTCGGCCAGTCGCTGAGCTCCGGGCAGATCCAGGCGCTCGTCAGCTACTTGTCAGGCGTGACAAAGTGATGGGTGGAATTGAGCGCGATCGGCTGGCCCACCAGAACGGATGTCAAGAAGTGAAGGAGGAGAGCTGATGGCCATTCCGGCAAAGCTCCGCGCCCCGGGCTGGTACCGGGCGGCCGTGCTCGAGGTGCTCGGCCTTGGGTTCGCGATCGGACTGACGGTGCTGGTCCGTGCCCTCATGCATCAGCATCCGGTGATCGACGGCCACGCGGCCACGATCGTGGCCCTGTTCTCGGTTCCCCTGGGCATGCTGCTGGGGATCGGAACCTGCGACTACTGGCTGTACTGGGCGGCAGGCAAGCCCACCCGGCCCGAGGACCACGCCGATCACGGCGCCTACAGCTGGCGCGACTACTTCAAGGTCAACACCGATCACAAGGTGATCGGCATCCAGTACACAGTCACCTCGTTCTTCTTCCTGCTCGTGGGCGGACTCCTGGCCATGCTGATCCGGGCTCAGCTGGCCAAGCCCGGAATGCAGTTCCTCACCCCGGAGCAGTACAACGGCGTCTTCTCAGTTCACGCGTCGCTGCTGATCTTCCTGTTCGTCATCCCGGTCTTCGCCGGCATGGCCAACTTCGTGCTGCCGCTGATGATCGGCGCGCCGGACATGGCCTTCCCGCGCCTGAACGCCCTGTCGTACTGGCTGCTGCCCATCGGCGGCCTGATGATGCTGGCCAGCTTCCTCGCTCCGGGCGGCGCGTTCGCCTCCGGGTGGACGGCCTATGCCCCGCTCTCGACGACGCAGCCCCTGGGTCAGCTGTTCTTCACCATCGGGGTTCAGTTCGCCGGCTTCTCGTCGATCTTCACCGCGCTGAACTTCCTGGTCACGATCATCACCATGCGCGCTCCGGGGATGAGCTTCTTCCGCATGCCGCTGCTGGTGTGGGCGAACTTCTCGACTTCCCTCCTGGTGGTCATCGCCACCCCGTTCATCGCCTCCTCGCAGTTCTTCGTCCTGCTCGACACGGCGCTGCACTTCCACTTCTTCGATGCCTTCGTGGGGGCGGGCAAAAATGGCAACGTGCTGATGTACCAGCACGTCTTCTGGTTCTACTCCCACCCGGCGGTCTACATCATGATGCTGCCCGGATTCGGGATCATCTCCGAGGTCATCGCGGTCAAGTCGCGCAAGCCGATCTTCGGCTATCGGATGATGGCCTTCAGCCTGCTGGCCATCGTGGTGCTCGGGTTCACCGTGTGGGCGCACCACATGTTCGTCTCCGGGATGGCCCCGTGGATCCGCATCCCGATGATGATCACCACGGCGATCATCGCCGTGCCGACCGGGATCAAGATCTTCTCCTGGCTGGCCACCCTGTGGCGCGGAGTCCTGCACCTGGACACGCCGATGCTGTTCGCGCTCGGCTTCTTGACCATGTTCACGCTCGGCGGGATCAGCGGAGTCATGCTGGCCATGATCCCGTTCGACATCCACGTCAGCCAGACGTACTTCATCGTCGCCCACATCCACTATGTGCTGTTTGGCGGCTCCCTGTTCACGATCTTCGCCGGCGTCTACTACTGGTTCCCCAAGATGACCGGCCGCATGTTCGACGATCGTCTGGGCAAGTGGCATTTCTGGATGACCTTCATCTTCTTCAACCTGACCTTCGGCCCGATGCACCTGATCGGGATCCAGGGCATGCCCCGCCGGGTCGCCGAGTACGCCCAGAAGTTCGCCGCCTGGAACCTGTTCATCTCGATCTCGGCCTTCATCCTTGGCCTGAGCACGCTGATCTTCCTCTACAACATGGTGGCCAGCTGGCGTGGCGGCCCACGGGCCACGGCCAACCCATGGCGGGCACTGACGCTCGAGTGGCAGGTCTCCTCTCCCCCGCCGGTGTTCAACTTCGATGCGGTCCCGACGGTGGTCGGCGGCCCCTACGAGTACGGCGTGCCCGGCGCCGTGCACGGAATCTTCGCGCCACCGACCGAGGCCAAGCCGGTGGCCGCGGGGGTCGGAGCCGGAGCCGTGGGCGGTGCCGGAGGCGGCGCCGGCGGGCCGCAGACCGCATCTCTCGGCCCCGGCGAGGAGGACACTGAATGAGGACAGTGCTTGTGGTGGCCAACGAGACGATTGGCGGCCGTCCCCTGATCGATGCCGTCCGCGCCAAGTCGGCGGAGACGGAGACCCGATTCGTGCTCTGCGTGCCCCAGACCAGGCCCCGGGCCGGCTACGTGATCTACGACGATGCCGTGTTCGACGCCGCCCAGGCCCGGGTGGACCTGGCGCTTGGATTCGTCCGCTCCGAGGGAATCAATGCGGTCGGCGAGGTGGGGGACCAGGATCCCTACGCCGCCGCCATGGACGCAGTGCGTGAATACGAGCCCGACTCGATCATCGTCTCCACCTACCCTGAGTCGCGCTCAGGCTGGCTGCGCCGTGACCTGATCGACCGCCTGGCGCAGGCCTCGGGACTTCCGGTCGAGCATGTCGTGGCCGACATCGACTCCGAGGGGCTCTCGTTCCACATCACCTTGGCCGTGGCCAACCGCACGGCCAGCGGCGATGAGCTCCTGGACGCGCTCAAGGCCCGCGCCGGCACCGGCGAGGAAAAGCACGAGCACCTGATCGTCGTCGTCGTGCCGCAGGAGGGGGGCGACGGGGAGGCGACCCGGCGCGCCCGAACCCGGCTCTCGCTCGTCCTCGGCCGGCTGCGCGAGGCGGGACTGACCGCCGCCGGCATGACCGGAGACCCGGATCCGTTTACGGCGACCATGAACGCGCTGCAGAGCTTCCGCGTCGATGACATCGTCATCTCGACCTTCGCCGGGGCCAAGTCCGGTTGGCTGCGGGCGGACCTGATCGATCGCATCCGGAACGCAAGCGGAAAGCCGGTCGAACATGTAGTGCAAACCGAACGCACTCCGACCACCGCCTAGGAGATCGTTGCCCTCACCAACCGCTGAGCCCAGAGACTGATGGAAGCCGCCTCGATCGCCACCGAGCACCACGGCCCGCCTCCCGCGCACCGCTCATCGCGCGTCGAGGCCCCGACGCTCGGGATGCTGCTGTTCATCATCTCCGAGGTGATGATCTTCGGGGCCTTCTTCACGGCCTACTTCTTCATCCGGGTCGTCAGCCACGACCCCTGGCCGGCCCCCGGGACGCATCTGCCCGTTGGCCCGACCGGGGTCAACACCGCGATCCTGCTCTCCTCCTCGCTGACCCTCCACTGGGCGCTCACGTCGATCAAGCGGGGCAACCGCTTCGGCCTCAAGGCCGGCATGGTCAGCACCTTCCTGCTCGGCCTGGCCTTCCTGACCATCCAGGTCAACGAGTACATCCACCTCGGCTTCGCGCCCCACGACGCCGCCCAGGGAACCATCTTCTACGCGCTCACCGGACTCCACGGCTGTCACGTGTTCATCGGCCTGTGCGCCTTGCTCATGGTCACGGTCCGGGCCTTCCGGGGCCACTACTCCGCCGAGCATCACCAGGGGATGGAGGTGCCAGGGATCTACTGGCACTTCGTCGATGTCATGTGGGTCGTGGTCTACACGACGGTCTACGTCCTCTAAGAGCAACTGAGCCAGGCTCGCCGGCCCGCGTGAGGCACCCCCCCAATCCGATCCGCTCGGAGGCCGCCGCCTTCGGCTTCCTGCTCTGGTTCGTCGGGGCGGTGGCCGTGATCGTCGTCGTGGTCCTGGTCATCGAGGCCGTGACCTGACGCCGGGCACGCCGCCCGGCACGCCGCCCGGCACGCCGCCGGGCACGCCGCCGCCACCGTCGCTGGCCCGCGCGTGACACCATCTGGAGGTGGTGCCGCACCCCGCCCTCCTCCTCCCCTTCGCCCTCGCGCCGGTCCAGGCGATCGGTCTGCCGGTCCTCGTCCTGCTGTCCTTCCTGCCCTACTGGATCCGCGCCCGCTCGCTGGCCCGCGAGCAGCGCCCGGTCCCGACCTGGCGCGTGGTCTGCTTCGCCTCGGGCCTGCTCGTGCTCGAAGTCGCCCTGAGCGCGCCGGTGGATACGCTGTCAGACCAGCTGCTGGTCGCGCACATGGCCGAGCATCTGCTCATCGGGGATGTGGCCGCGCTGCTGCTGGTGCTCGGCTTCACCGGCCGGATGCTGGCCCCACTGCTCCGCAACCGCTTCCTCGGGCCTTTGCGCGTGCTCAGCCATCCTGTGGTGGCGATCGTCGTCTGGGCGGTCAACTTCTACGCCTGGCACACTCCGGCGCTCTACCAGGCGGCGTTGCGCCACGACGCCCTGCACGCGCTCGAGCACGCCAGCTTCCTGGCCTTCGGGATGGCGGTCTGGATGGCCCTGCTCGGTCCGTTGCCCAAGCCGGGCTGGTTCTCCAACAGCGCGCGCCTGGTCTTCATCGTCGCCGTCCGTCTGATCGGCACTGTGCTGGCCAACATCCTGATCTTCGGCGGGACCGTGTTCTACCCGTACTACCGGCCCGGAGACGCGCTGTGGCACATCTCATCACTCGCCGACCAGGTGGCCGCGGGCGGGCTGATGATGGTCGAGGAGAGTCTCCTCACGATCGGGCTGTTCTGCTGGCTGTTCCTTCGCGTGGCCCGCGAAAACGACCAGCGCCAGGAGCTGCTCGATTACGCCAGCCAGCACGGGATCCCGCTCGAGGAGCGGCGCGCCCAGCGGGCCGTGGCCTCGGGCCGCAGCGAGGAGCTCTGGGCGCGTCTGCGCGATCGCGCCGAGGCCAAGCCGGTGGCTCGGGGAAGCGCTACTTGACGGTCAGCGTCCCGACCATGCCAGCGGCGCGATGGCCGTCCACCGAGCAGTAGAACGTGTACTTGCCCGGCTTGAGGCTGGTGTTGACCGTGGACACGCCACCGTTGGACACGACCTGACCGATCTGGCTCACCCCGCCGCCGGTGATCGCGATGTCATGCGGCGTTGAGGACATGTTGTGCATGCGCAGCTCGACCTTGCCGGCGCTCGCGCTGGCGCTCGAGGCCAGGAACTTCAGCTGACCGGTGGGATCGGCGTCGATCTCGACCACGCCGTTCTTCTCCACGGCCGGCTTCTGCTTGACGCTGGCCACGGCGCTGGCCAGGGCCCCCGTGTCCTGACCCGGCACGCCCGCCACCGCGCCGACGTAGGCGGCCACGTCCTGTGCGTCCTGGCCGTCAAGGAGCCGAGCCGGCATCACACCTTGGGTGTTGGGAAAGCGGATCCAGTAATCGACCAGGCCCTCGATCGAGGCGCCCTTGAGGCCGTCGGCCCGGTCCTGCAGGAAGGCATCGTCCAGGTTTGGCCCCGTCACTCCGGCCGAGTTGGCGTGGCTGAGGGTGTGGCAGGAGCCACACTTCTGCACGAACAGCTGCTTGCCCCGAACCAGGTCGGCGGTCGGATGCTTGACCGCGCAGCCGCCCAGGGTGATGAGCAGTAACACGCTCGCCACCGCGGCCGCGAAACTCCGTCGGGAACATGAGCGGGCTCTCCTCATACTCTCGGGCGGGCACTCTATAGAAGCCCGCGGCATGTCCGCGCCGTGGCGGCGCCCCCCGCGGAGACGCCCGTGCAACCCGGCGTTGGTAGCATTGCCCGGCAATGAGGCTGCGCCAGAAGTACAGGATGCGGGCCCCCTCCACCGGTCGCGAAGTGATCATCGAAGCCCGGCCGGAGCAGGTCTACGTGGACCGTGAGACGGGCGAGCCGCTCGAGGTGGTCGGTCAGTTGCTGCCCCTCGCCCCCACCCCCTCCGATCTGCCCTGGACGGTTCAGAACCTACGCTTCTGCAACTGGTGTGACCAGCTGGCCCAAAAGGATCTCAACGACTGCCCCTACTGCGGCAGGCGCATGGAGCCCCTCGGCTCCTAGCGCCTGCTCGACGTACCCGGTATGAGCTTCCCCTTCAGGACGCCGAGGCCCGCCGTGCTCGCGGCCGCCGCGGTCGCCGCCCTGGGTCTGGCCGCGTGTGGAACCGCCGGCTCGAGCGGGACCGATACTGCCGGAGCCCCCGCCTTCACAGTGCCGAACTCGCCGCCTGTGAGCAATGCCGCCGTGTCCACGAGCTCGACACACTCCAGCACCACCAGCTCGACCTCCTCCGTGCCCGCGGCGGCGCCCACGGGGACCGGCGCCGGCGGCGTGGCCGCCTCGAGCACCGCCGCCCCGAGCGGCGGGGCCGGGCCGGGGCGGGAACCACCCCGGTCTCGCCTTCGGGCGGCGCCGGCACCGGGGGCGGGGGCAGCTCAGGCGGCACCGGGACCAGCGGCGGCGCCGGGCTGGGCTCGGCGTTCTGCCAGCAGAACCCCGGCGCCTGCTAGGCAGCCAGCCAATCTCGGTGGGGCCGACCGCGGCCGGCGGCGGAGCCTCCGTCGATTGGTTGCCATATAGGCAACTCTTAGACGGAGGGTCTGGCCCCAGCGGCTGGGCGTACCCCTACGATTGGAGGACCCGGGCGGCTCAGCGCCGCGGGCCGTGCACGTACTTCTTGGGTACGGCGTGTTGACTACCTCGGTCACCCTGTACTCGACCCGCGTACCCGTGTAGTTGCACCTGTACTGCTGCTTCGCCCACGGTCCGCTGGGCGGTCTGGCTCCCGGCGGCGTGAGTGCAGTTGGCCCGCCGGCTCTGCCGGTAGGAGAACTTGCTCGTTGAGAGGTTGTAGGAGAGCACCGGAGCCCAGGTCGGGACGGTCAGGGCGATCACCTCTCCCGCCTTGACGGGCAGAGCGGTGAACTGCGTGAAGCTGGGGGGCAGCGACAGCGGCTCCTGCAGCACCTGACCCAGGAACGGAGTGACGTGGAAGGTCTGGCTCTGGGCGGCGAGCGTGTAGGTGTTGTGCGGTGACCGGCTTGAGCACGGTGAGGGCCAGCTGCGGGGTGCCGCCGTATTTGCGGTTGAGCGGCGGAGGAAGGTCCGCTCGGTCTTGGAGCTCGAGGAAGGTTCGAGAGGCCGACCGTGAAGGCGACGATCCAGCCGCTCTTCTTGACCGTGGTCGGGTACTTGTCACCGTCGCTGACAGTCTGGATCGCCGTGGTCCGGGTGAGGATGATGTCGCACTGCCGAGGGCGAGACCCCCTTCGGGCAGACCGGGGCGATGATCGGACTGCGTGTCTGCCCAGCTCGACTATCTGGCGGAGGCCCCGGCGGGGAGGAGCGCCGACCAGGCGGCGGTCAAGCCAGCGGTTAGCAGCAAGGAGCGTTTCATCATCATCTCGCTCTCAACACGCGCCGCCGGCTCGGCAGTTGCGCCCGCCGGGGGCGGACGGCCTGCGGCGGCGCCCTAGATCTTGGCGACGTTGACCGCCTTGGGGCCCTTGGGCCCCGCCTCCTCCTCATAGGAGACCTTGGCACCCTCGGCCAGCGAGCGATAGCCGTCGCCGTCGATGCCGCTGAAATGAACGAACAGGTCGCGACCGCCGTCATCGGGCGTGATGAACCCGAATCCCTTCTCGTCGCTGAACCACTTGACCGTACCCGTTGCCATTACTCCCCTTCGGCGCAACACGCTGTGGACCGCGATCGGCGCCCCTTGGCCCCGATCCAAACGCGGAAAACGTACCAGTCCATCAAGTTTGCGCGGAGAATCCGGGCGCGCCCACTGGCCGACCGGTCCGGCGCGGCCTCAGCGGCCGCTGAAACTGGCCTGCCCGGGGCCTCGTCCAGGAAGGTGCGCACCGCCCCCTGCAGGTCCTCGGTGGCGAACAGCTCTCCGGCCACCCGGCCGACCCGCTCGTTGGCCAGCTCCACCCCGCCCTCCAGGTAGTCCCGGATGACCCGCTTGGTGGCGGCGTGGGCCAGCGTTGGGCCGTGGCCAGCTCCGCGGCGAGCTCCCGGGCGGCGGCGTCGAACCCGTCGTCGGGGAACACCCGGTTGACCACGTTCCAGCGCTCGAGCTCGGCCGCGGTGTAGCGCTCGCCGGTCATGACGAATTCTCGCGCCCGGCCCGTGCCGGCCCGCTCGGCCAGGCGCTGGGTCCCGCCCATGGCCGGCGTCAGGCCGATCACCCGCTCGACGAGGCCGAAGCTGGCCGACTCGGCGGCCAGGATCAGGTCGCAGGCCAGGGCCAGCTCGAAGGCCCAGGTCAGGCACAGCCCGTGGGCGGCGAACACTGTCGGGCAGGGCAGCGCGTCCACCCGCCGGGCCAGGGTAACCAGGTCGTCGAAGGTCCGCGGGCCTCGCTCGGGGCCGGCCAGGGCGGCGAACAGCGACACGTCGACGCCGCCGCTGACCACCCGCCCCTCCGCCCGGAAGAGCACGGCGCGCGGCCGCTCGGCCTCGAGCGTCGTCGACCGCGGCCACGAGCCCCTGCTCGAGCTGGCGATCGAACAGGTTCAGGGGCGGCGAGTCGAAGGTGACCACGGCCAGCCCGTCCTCGCGCTCCAGGCGGACCGGTCCGCGGCGCTCATCGCAGCTCGCGGCCGCGGCGGCGATCTCGTCCGGATCGCCCGGCGCCGGGATCCAGGGCAGCTTCAGCGGGTCATCGGCGTAGCGGGGAATCACGTGGATGTGCAGATGGAAGACGGTCTGCCAGGCGGCGGAGCCGCAGGATTGATCAGGTTGATCCCGTCCGCGCCGAGCCGCTCGGTCACCGCCGGGCCAGGCGCTGGGCGGCTCAGGACGGTCGCCGGCCAGATCCTCGGGCGTCACCTCCAGCAGGTTCCGGCGTGCTGGCGCGGGCACGACCAGGAGCTGGCCCCGCGTGGCCGGATTGATGTCCATGAAGGCGACCGTGCGCTCGTCCTCGGCGACGATCTGGGCGGGCAGCTCGCCGGCGACGATCTTGCAGAACAGGCAGTCGGGATCGCTGCATCGCGGGCAGCTTAGATTCGCTCGCGTCAGCCCGCTTGCCACCAGCTGCCGCGCGTAGGCGATGGCCTCCTCGGGCGAGCGCGACCTCCCCGGCGTAGGCCGCCTCTCGAGCTCGTGCGAGGAGCTCACCCGAGCCTGGGCCCGGGCGGGATCCCAGGGCGCGGCGCGAGCTCATCACCGCGCACCGGCGGCCGGGGCGGCGCTCGGTCCAGTCCAGCGCCTCGGGCAGGATCTCCCGGGCCAGCTCGAGATGACGGTCGATCGCCCGTTCCGCGTTGTCTCCCCGCGTGGCCAGCCGGTCGGCCACGCTCAGCACCGTGACCTCGACCGCCACGGTGCGCAGGCCTCCAGATAGCGGTACATCTCGCGACGGTCCAGCGGCATCCGGTGCACCAGGAACCCGAGCCGCAGGTGATGGCGGGTGAGCCCGGCCACGTAGCTCGATCAGCCGCTCGCTGGCCCGCAGGCGCTCGAGGATCCCGGCGCGCCACCGCGGCGCCCGGTCTCGTCGTGGCGCATGAACGTGACGCGCCCCTCCGGCGTCTGGGCGCGGTCTGCGGCTTGGCGATGTCGTGGAGCAGCGCGCCGAGGCGCAGCGCCTGCCCGCGGGTCAGCTCGTTGGCCAGCGGCGCTCGAGGACGCGCCGCAGCGCGCTCCGACCTGGCGCCGAACACCGCTCGGGTCGCGCCACAGGGCGATCGGCTCGGCCAGCACGGCCCGGGTGTGGCCGAGCACGTCGAGATGGTGGAAGCGGCTCTGCTCGACCCCGGCAGCGCGGCGAGCTCGGGCAGCACGACCTCGGTCACCCCGAGCTCGTCCATCAGCTCGAGGCCCTCCAGCGCACGCGCGAGCGCGATCACCCGCGAGCTCAGCAAACACCCGCTCGGGCGCGATGCCGTCCAGGCCGGCGGCGCTGGCCGCGGCCAGGCGCGCCGTCTCGGGCTCGACGGCGAAGCCCAGCTCGCAGGCGAGGCGGGCCAGCCGGAGCACGCGCAGCGGGTCGCTCGCGAACGCCCGGGGGACACCGCCCGCAGGCGCCGCGGCGGCGAGGTCGGCCAGCCCGCCGGTGGGGTCGATCAGCGCGTCCCCGCCGCCCAGCGCCTGCGCGATCGCGTTGACGGTCAGATCGCGCCGGCCGCAGGTCGGCCTCGATCGTTCGCCCTCGAGCCGCCATCAGGTCGACCTGCCAGCTGCGGTCGTGAGCCACGACGCGCCAGGCGCCGAAGGCCTCCGAGAGCGCGAAGGCGAAGCCGCCCGCGGCGCTGGCCAGGGCCCGGGTGGCGGGCTCCAGCCGCCGGATCCTGACGCCGAGGACGACGTCGTAGTCGGTGGTGGACCGGCCCAGCAGCCGGTCGCGCACGGCGCCGCCCACCAGCCAGCCGGCCCGGCATAGCCGCGCCAGGGCGTCGAGCGGCTGGCTCATGGGGCTGCCGGCAGCGGCTCTCCGTCACGGTGGTAGCGGCGCACGACGCGGCCCGAGATCCCGCACAGGATTCGTGGGGGATCGTGCCGATCCGGTTGGCAAGCGTCCTCGATGGTCTGGCGCTCGGGACCGTCCCGGCCGATCAGCACGGCCGGGCGCCCGGGCCCGATTCCCGCGGCGAGTCGGGGACCCAGATCGACGGTCATGTTGTCCATGCTGACCGTGCCCACCACGGGATAGCGCCGCCCGGCGATCAGCACGTCGCAGTTGTTGCTGAGGGCCCGCCGGACGCCGTCGGCGTAGCCGATCGGCAGTGTGGCGATCCAGGTCTCGCGCTCGGCGATGAACCGCCGCCCGTACCCGACGCTGTCGCCCGGCGCGGCGCGCTTGACCGCGGCCACGTAGGAGCTCAGCTCGAGCGCGGGCTCGAGCCCGTGGTCCTCGGGGTCGACGTTCATCGGGTCGCAGCCGTAGCAGCGCGATCCCGCAGCGGACCATGTCGAAGTGGGTGGCCGGCTCGCGCAGGGTGGCGGCGCTGTTGGCGGCGTGGGCCACGATCCGAGGCTCGCGCCGGCGCAGCTCGGCCACGAAGGGCGTGAAGGCCTCGAGCTGGGCCTCCATGAACTCGGGGTCCTCGTCCGCGGTGGCCAAGTGCGTCATGGCCCCGGCCAGAGCGCAAGGCCGGACCCGCCGCGGCCACACGCTCGGCCACGGCCAGCGCCTCGGCGGTGTCGCGCGTCCCCAGGCGGCCCATCCCGGTGTCGAGCTTGACGTGCACCTTCACCGGCTGGCCAGCCGGCCCTGCGACGCGGTCGACGAAGGCCTCGCTCCAGGCCACCACCTCGGCCCCTGCGCCCAGAGCGACCGGAAGCTCCTCGTCGCTCAGCGCGCCCATGATCAGCACCGGGGCCTCGAGTCCCGCCTCGCGCAGCTCGGCGCCTCGAGGGCGGTGGCCACGGCCAGGCGCGCGGCGCCGCCGGCCAGCGCGGCGCGGGCCGCGGGCACGGCGCCGTGCCCCGAGGCGTTGGCCTTGACGACCGCACACAGGCGGCGCCGGGGGCCAGGTCGGCGGCGCAGCGTGGCCGCGTTGCGCTCGATGGCGGCCAGGTTGATCGCGCGCCAGCGCGCGCAGGCCACCTGCTCAGGCCTCCTGGCGGGCCCCGGGCAGCGCCTCGATCACGTCGCGGGCGATGACTCCCTCGGACCCGATCCGGCTCGCGGCCAGCTGACCGGCGCGCGCGTGGATGAACACGGCGGCGCAGGCCGCCTCGAAGGGCTCCATGCCTTGGCCAGAAAGGCCGCCACCACCCCCGAGAGGACGTCGCCGCGTCCCGGCCGTGGCCAGCGCCGAGGCGCCGCCGCGGTTGACGGCCACTCGTCCCGAGGGCTCGGCCACGATCGTGTCATCGCCCTTGAGGACGACGATCGCCTGGGCCCGCGCGGCCGCCTCGCGCGCCGCAGGCCAGCCGGCGGCTCTCGATCTCCTCGGCTTTCGCGCTCGAGCAGCCGGCCGAGCTCGCCCGCGTGCGGCGTGAGCACGGTGGGCGCCGGCCGCCCGGCCAGGTCCTCCAGGCGCCCGGCGTGGGCGTTCAGACCGTCGGCGTCGAGGACAGTGCAAGCGGGGCTCGTCCGGGCCAGCTCGCGCACCAGCTCTACGGTCTCCTCCGCCCGCCCGACCCCCGGCCCGAGGACGAGCGCGCCGGCGCGCTCCGCCCGCGACGCATGACTGTCGGCGCCGCGGCCGGCTGCAGCGCGCCGTCGTCGTCGGGCAGCGGCACGGTCATGACCTCGAGCAGCCGCAGCTCGAAGACGAGGTTGAGCGAGTCGGGCACGAGCGCCGTGACGTATCCCGCCCCGGCCCGCATCGCCGCCTCGCAGGCCATGCAGGGAGCGCCGGTCAGCCCGCGGGACCCCCCGCAGACGAGCACGCTCCCGGCCGCGAACTTGGTCGACTCGCGTCCCCGGCGCGGGATCGCGGAGCGCACGCCGGCGGCGATCAGGCCGATGTCGGGCGCCACCGGGGCACCCGCCGGGATCCCGATGTCGATCACCGCCACCGCGCCGGCGTGGGCCTTGCCCGGGGCGATCCACAGCCCCGGCTTCGCCGGCGTGGAAGGTGGCGGTGGCGGCGGCCCGGACGGCCTCGCCGGCCACCTCGCCGGTGGATGCGTCGACCCCCGCGGGCACATCGCAGGCGATAACCACCGCGCCGCGCCCGCCGGCCGCGTTGATCGCCTCGATCGCCCCGGCGGCCGGCTCGCGCGGCTCGCCGGAGAAGCCGGTGCCCAGAATCGCGTCGACGATCACTCCGGCGCCCTCCAGGGCCCGGCTCGTGAACGGCGCCGGCGCCGGGCCGGGCAGCCGCTCCAGGTTGGTCCGCGCATCTCCCTGCAGATCGGCGGGATCACGCCAGCAGCAGCACATCGACCTCCCGGCCCTGCTGCCCTCAGCAGCCGAGCCACGACGAGCCCGTCGCCGCCGTTGTTGCCCTTGCCGCAGACGACGGCCACTCGTCCCTCCGGCGCTCGCGCCTGAAGCAGGGCGGTGCAGACCGGCGCCCGCACGCTCCATCAGCTCGATTCCCGGAATCTCGCGCGCCTGGATCGCCCACGCGTCGGTGGCGCGCTGCTGCTCGGCCTCGGGCAGCGGTTCGAGCCAGGTCGGGGGCGGGCTCATGGATCGGGATTCCCCACCGCGCGCACCTCATCCCCGGACGAACCTTCAGTCATCGCGCCAGGCGATGGCCACCGCGCCGGCGTCGCGCCGGGTGTGGGTGAGCGAGATGCTCAGCGCCACTGACAGCTCCGCGGCGCGCTGCGCCACGGCCCCGTGCAGACGCACCTCGGGCGCACCGCCGTCGGAGACCACCTCGACGTCCCGGAAACTCCAGGCCTCGAGCGCGAGTGCCTTGGCCACGGCCTCCTTGGCGCAGAAGCGCGCCGCCAGATGCTGACCGGGGCGCGCGCGGGCGGCGGCGTAGGCCCGCTCGGCCTCGGTGAACAGGCGCTCGGCCAGGGCCGGACGCCGAGCCAGGGCGCGCTCCAGGCGCTCGATCTCGAGCAGGTCGATGCCGACCCCGTGGTGGCCCACGGCGACCCCGGGCGCCCCCGTCACTCGACCGTGACCGTCTTGGCCAGATTCCGCGGCTGATCGACGTTCAGCCCCCGCCGGCGGGCGATGGTGTAGGCCAGCAGCTGCAGCGGAATCACCGCCAGCACCGGCGCCAGCATCCAGTCGGTGCTGGGAATCCGGATCACCTCGTCGGCGTGCTCGCCGATGTCGAGATCGCCCTCGCTGGCCACGGCGATGACCCGCGCCCCGCGCACCCTGACCTCCTGCATGTTGGAGATCACCTTCTCGCGCACCGGCGACTCGTTGGCCACGACCACGACCGGCGTGTTCTTGTCGAGCAGGGCGATCGGGCCGTGCTTCATCTCGCCGGCCGGGTACGCGTCGGTGGCGATGTAGGAGATCTCCTTGAGCTTCAGCGCTCCCTCGAGCGCGACGGGCAGACCGATATGGCGTCCCAGGTAGAGGAAGAACGGCGCCGCGTGGTGGGCCTCGGCGATTGCCTCGATCCCCGACACGTCACGCTCGAGCAGCTCGGCGATCATGTGGGGGAGCCGCTTCAGCTCGGAGATGATCGGCTTGAGCTCCGTGCGGCCCATCGTCTCGCGCACCTCGGCCAGGCGCAGTGCGATCAGATACATGGCGGTGATCTGGCTGACGAACGTCTTCGTCGCGGCGACGCCGATCTCGAGCCCGGCACGGGTGTAGAGGACGCCGTCGGCCTCCCGGGTGATCTGCGACGCCCATCACGTTGGTCACCGCCAGCACCGCCGCCCCTCGCTGCCTGGCCGTGCGCATGGCCACGAGCGTGTCCAGCGTCTCCCCGGATTGGGAGATCCCGATGACCAGGTCCTCCGGGCCGACCACCGGGTTCCGATAGCGGTACTCGGAGGCGACATCGACCTCGACCGGGACGCGGGCCCACTGCTCGATCGCGTAGCGGCCGATCAGCCCGGCGTGGTGCGCGGTCCCGCAGGCCACGATGACGATCCGCCGTACGCGGCGCAGCAGCTGGTCATCGATCCGCGATCCGAGGTCGCCCAGATCAATCCCCCAGCCTCGCGCCGCCCGCTCGCCGATGGTCTCGGCGACGGCGTCGGCCTGCTCGTGGATCTCCTTGAGCATGAAGGTCTCGAACCCCTGCTTCTCCGCCGTGTCGGCGTCCCAGTCGATCTCCACCACCTCGTGCTCAACCGGATGGCCGGCGGGGGTGAAGAAATCGACACCGCCGGGCCGCAGCGCGACGATCTCGTCATCGTCCATGTACTGCACCCGGTGGGTCTCGCCCAAAAAGGCGGGGATAGCCGAGCCGATGAACTGCTCCCCGTCTCCGCGACCGACGATCAGCGGGCACTCGCGCCGGGCGCCGACCAGCAGGCCGGGCTCCTGGGCGCTCATGGCCACGAAGGCGTAGTGGCCCCGAAGCTCGGCGTAGGCCGCCCGTACAGCCTCGACCAGATCGCCCGCGTACAGGTGGGCGACCAGGTGGGCGATCACCTCGGCGTCCGTCTCGGAGGTGAACACGGCCCCCTCGGCCGTCAGCCGGGCCTTCAGCGCGATGTAGTTCTCCACGATTCCGTTGACGACGATGTGGACGCTGTCGGTGGTATCGAAGTGCGGATGGGCGTTCTCCTCGGTCACCCGGCCGTGCGTGGCCCAGCGGGTGTGGCCGATCCCGGTTTGAGGATGCTCGGCCGTGGCCACCGCTGATCCCGGCTCGACGGCGGCGGCGCGATCCCGGCCGGCCATCGCCGAGCGCAGCGCGCCGAGGTTTCCCACCGCGCGAATGGCGTCGATCCGGTCACCTTCCAGCACGGATATCCCCGCACTGTCATAGCCGCGGTACTCGAGCTTCTCGAGTCCCGCCAGAAGCAGCGGGCGCACGGTTCTAGGCCCTACGTAGCCGACGATCCCACACACGGGTGAAGCCTCCTATTCGCCCAAGCCGATGGAGGATCGATCGGCCGCGACGCTCGGATCTGCCCCGATTCTACGTCAGGAACCGAACGCCTCCCCTCAGCGTGCCCCGGGTCAGCCGGCCAGGCTCGGGTCAACCGGCCAGGCTCGGCCCAAGCGTGCCGCGCACCGTGGCCGCGAGGCGCTCGCACACAGTGTCAGTCTCGGCCACGCTGGGAGCCTCGACCATGACCCGGATGAGGGGCTCGGTACCCGATGCGCGCACCAGCACGCGACCCCGGCCCCGGAGGGTGTTCTGCTCGGCTTCGATCGCCTCGAGCAACTGCCCGGACTCCATCGTCCGGGTCAGCGCCGCGCGATCGGCCGCGCGGATGTTGACCAGACGCTGGGGGAGCTTCTCCATGGCATCCCGGTCGCGCAGGTCACGGCTGGCCAGCGCCTCCAGCGTGAGCAGCGCACTGGCGATGCCGTCACCACAGGGAGCGAACCCGAGCTCGATGATGTGACCGGACTGCTCACCCCCGAGCGCCCAGCCGCGACGCCTGAGCTCATCGAGCACGTAGCGGTCCCCCACCGCTGTGCTGACCACCTCGACGCCGGCCTGGGCCATCGCAGTGTGAAACCCGTAGTTGGTCATCACCGTCACGGCCACACCGCCGCCGGGAAGTCGGCCGTTGCGGTGCAGATGGATCGCGGCCATGGCGATCAGCTCATCGCCGTCCACGACCTGGCCATCGGCGTCGACGGCCAGCACGCGGTCGCCGTCGCCATCGAACGCGAAGGCGACGTCGTTCTCACCGGCGGCCATCCGCCGCACCACGGCGTCCAGGTCGGTGGAGCCACAGCCGGCATTGATGTTGCGGCCGTCCGGCGCGTCGGCGATCACCTCCACGTCGGCTCCGAGCCGGCGGAAGATCTCCGGCGCGGCCCGGAAGGTGGCCCCGTTGGCGCAGTCGAGGAGGACTCGCAGCCCGCTCAGATCGAGCTGCTCGAAGCGGGTGTGGAGCTCACGCAGATAATCCTCGAGCGCCCCGTGGAGCCGGTTGACCGCGCCGATGCGCGCCGGTGCCGGCGGGGGTTCGCGCAGCGCGGCCTCGATCTCGTGCTCGCTGTCGTCGTCGAGCTTGAAACCGTCCGCGGCGAACAGCTTGATCCCGTTGTCCTCGAACGGGTTGTGAGAGGCGGAGATCACGGCCGCCATGTCCAGCCCGTGGCGGCGGACCAGGAGCGAAGCGGCCGGCGTGGGCAGCACGCCACCGAGCAGGGCGTCGCCCCCGGCCGCGGTGACCCCAGCGGCCATGGCCGATTCGAGCATCGGGCCCGATTCCCGAGTGTCGGTGACGATCAGGACCTGAGGCCTTTCGGACTCGGCGCGCGCCACCGCGGTGCGGGCCAGAGCCAGGGCGAGCTCGGCAGTGAGGAAATCCCCGGCGCGGCCCCGGACGCCGTCCGTGCCAAAGAGCTGGCGCGGCATGTCAGAGGCCGGTGACTACCGCTTGGAGAACTGCGGGCGCTTGCGCGCCTTTTTCAGTCCGGCCTTCTTGCGCTCCTTGACCCGCGGATCACGGGTCAGGAAGCCGCGGCGCTTGAGCTCTCCGCGGAGGTTGGGATCGGCCTCGATCAGCGCCCGCGAGATGCCGTGGCGCAGGGCGCCGGCCTGAGCGGCCACGCCGCCGCCGTGCATGCGCGCGATCACGTCCATCCGCGAGTCGTAGCCCACGGTCTCCAGCGGATGGCGAATGGTCCGCTGCAGCGTGTCGCGGGGGAAGAACTCGTCCAGAACCTTGCCGTTGATCAGGTAGGTCCCGGTCCCGGGCTTGAGGATCACCCGGGCCACGGCCGTCTTGCGCTTGCCCGTGGCCGTGTAGCGCGCTCCGGCGGCCAGGTCGATGGCCGCATCGGCGATCGGCTGGCTCTCCTGAACGGAGTCGTCGGTGTCGGCGCGGGCGGCCTCCTCGGCCTCGGCCTCAGCGGCGGCGCGCGCCTCGGCATCTAGGAACTCGCTGCTGTCCGAAACGAGGTCGGGGATCAAGTCGGCCCCGGGAATCTCCGGCCGCTGGCGCGGAGTGAGATCCTCATCCGCGTCCTCCTCGGCGGCGGGGGTCTCGGGCGCAGGCGTCTCGGCGGCAGGCGTCTCGGCGCCGGCCTCCGGGGCGGCAGGCTCCGCGGGCTCCGGCTCTGGCGCGCCGGGCTCAGGCGTGGCCGCCGGGGTCTCCTCGGCTGCGGGCGCCGGATCGGGCTCAGGCTCAGGCTCAGGCTCAGGCTCGGCCACCGGCTCCTCGGCCACCGGCTCCTCGACGGCCGGAGTCTCCTCGGCGGCCGGAGTCTCCTCGGCCGTCTCGGCCGGAACCTCCTCGGCGGCCGGAGTCTCCTCGGCCGTTTCGGCCGGAGTCTCCTCGGCGGCCGGAGTCTCCTCGGCCGTCTCGGCCGGAACCTCCTCGCCGGGGGCCTCGGGGTTGCGCTGCTCGTCCTCGGGGGGTTCGACTTCGGTCAAGACGCGATCTCCATCGGTTGCGGCTGCTGGGCGGCGTGCGGATGATCGGGACCGGCGTAGATCTTGAGCTTGGTGATCTGGCGACGAGCGAGGCGGTTCCGGGGCAGCATGCCCTTCACGGCCAGGCGGATGACCTCTTCGGGACGGCGCTCGAGCATCTCGTTCAGTGAGCGGGACTTCAGGCCGCCGGGATAACCCGAGTGGCGGTAGTAGCGCTTGTCGGCCAGCTTGTTGCCGGTCACGGTGATCTTCTCGGCGTTGACGACGATCACGAAGTCGCCGGTGTCCACATGTGGCGTGTAGGTCGGCTTGCGCTTACCGCGCAGGGTGTCGGCGATCTGCGTCGCCAGCCGCCCGAGCGTCTGCCCGGTGGCATCGACGACGAGCCAGTTGCGCTCGCGGTCCGTAGGTTTGGCTACGTAGGTCTTCATGGCACGCACAAGACCGCGCGGGTGAGGCGCGGCCCACGACGATGATAGTCGACAACGCGATGCTCGCCCCTAGTGGCCCGCGGGCGGGTAGGGTGGCCCCGATGACACCGATCACTGGTGCGGCCATGCGGCTGATCGCCGGTGCGGCCACGCGGATCACTGCCGGCGTGGCCACGCGGAGGATCGCCGGTGCGGCCACGCGGATCACTGCCGGCGTGGCCACGCGGAGGATCGCCCCAGCCGCCATGCGGATCACCGCCGGCGTGACGCTGGCGCTGGCGCTCGGAGTCGCGCTTCCCGGCTCCGCGGCTCGAGCGAGCCTCCCGCCGCTGCCGCTGCCCCTGCCCTCCCCGCTGCCCCCGGTGCCGCCCCTGCCCGGCAACGGCAACGGCGCGAAGACGCCTCCGAAAGCGCATCCCGCCCCCCCGCCTCCGCGACCGTCGCGCTCACCGCCGTCTCAGTGCTCGGGCCAATCCGCCCCCGGCCCCGTGGCCTTCGTGTCCGCGGTCTTTCCCTGCGATTTCCCCGATCCGATGGTTCTCCGCGCCGACGGGCGGTGGTTTGCCTACGGCAGCTCGACCGGATGGGAGCAGGCCGGACGGTCCCTGCCCATCCTCAGCTCGACCGATCTGCGCCATTGGCGCTTCGTCGCTGACGCACTGCCTGCAGCACCGTCCTGGAGCAACGGGGATCTGTGGGGGCCGAGCGTCGTGCGCTGGCGGGGGCGCTACCTGCTGTTCTTCAACGCCAAGCAGCGGGGGACCGGGAGGCATTGCCTGACTGTGGCCACGGCTGCGGGACCGCAGGGTCCGTTCCTCGCCGGCGGACCGCTGGCCTGCCGGGCGCGGCACCAGCGGGGATTCATCGATCCGGCGCCGCTGGTGGCCGCCCACCGGACGCTGTATCTGTTCTTCTCGGTCGATTCCCCTCGGCATATGCTCGACGCGGTGCGCCTGAGCTCCAGTGGGCTGCGGGTTCAGGGAAGGCCACGCATCGTGCTCAGGTTCTCCCCCCGCTGGGGACTGCTGCGCTCCCGGACGGTCGAGGGCCCGTGGCCCCTGCGACGGAATGGGTTCTTCTATCTGTTCTACTCGGCCGGATCGTGGGTGGCTGACTACCGGATGTCCTACGCGGTGGCCGAATCGCCGCTCGGCCCGTACAGCGACTCCGCCCCGGTGCCGATCCTCGGCGCGGGACCGGCGCTGCGCGCCCCGGGCGGGGGCTCGGTCGTGACGGGAAGCCGAGGATTGACCTGGCTGGCCTTCGCCGCCTGGAGCGGCGCGCCCGGCTACCAGTTGGGCAGCGAGCGCACGATGCGGATCGCCCCGCTCACCTGGACCGGCCGCGGCGTCCCGCAGGTGGTGCTGGGGGGCGGCTGATTCCCTGAGGTCCCGACCGGCGCCTCGAGGCCCCTCGGGGCACCTCGGGGTCCGGCGAGCACCCACGGGTCGCTCATTCCCATTCGATCGTGCCCGGCGGCTTGCTCGTGATGTCGAGGACCACCCGGCCCACGGGACGGATCTCGTTGATCATCCGCGAGGCGATCTGCTCCAGCAGGTCATAGGGAAGCCGGGCCCAGTCGGCCGTCATGGCGTCATCGCTGGTCACGGCGCGGATCGCGATCACGTTCCCGTAGGTGCGCTCATCGCCCTGGACCCCAACCGTGCGGATGTCGGGAAGCACGCAGAACGATTGCCAGAGCTCCCGGTACAGGCCGGCCTTGCGGATCTCGTCCTGGAGGATCGCGTCGGCCTCGCGCAGGGTGTCGAGCCGTTCCCGGGTGGCTTCCCCGCCGACCACGCGAATGGCCAGGCCGGGCCCTGGGAAGGGCTGGCGCCAGACCAGGCGCTCGGGCAGGCCAAGCTCCGCTCCCACGGCCCGGACCTCATCCTTGAACAGCGCGCGCAGGGGCTCGACCAGTTCGAAGTCGAGATCCTCGGGCAGGCCACCCACGTTGTGGTGGGACTTGATGGTCGCGGTGCCGGTGCCTCCACCTGACTCGATCACGTCGGAGTAGAGCGTGCCCTGGACCAGGAAGGAGACGTGATCCCCTCCGCTTCCGCCGGGCGCGGCGGTCAGCTTGGCCGCCTCCTCCTCGAACACGCGGATGAACTCCGCCCCGATCAGCTTGCGCTTGCGCTCGGGGTCAGACACGCCGGCCAGGCGGCCGAGGAATCGGTCCGCGGCGTCAACGGCGACCAGCGGCACCTTGAAGTGGTCGCGGAAGGCGGTGATGACCTGCTCGCCCTCGTTCTTGCGCATCAACCCGTGATCGACGAACACGCAGGTCAGACGGTCACCGATGGCCCGGTGCACGAGCAGCGCCGCGACGCTCGAGTCAACCCCCCCGGACAGGCCGCAGATCGCCCGTCCCTCCCCGACCTGGGCGCGAATCCGCTCGATCTGATCCTCGATCACCGACGCGGCGCTCCAATCGCCGTCACAGCCGCAGATGTCCTTGAGGAAGTTGTCCAGGACCTGATTGCCGTAGGGGGTGTGGACCACCTCGGGATGGAACTGGATGCCGTAGATCCCCCGATCGGTGGCCTCGAAGGCGGCCACCGGGGAAGCCGTCGAGGAGGCCAGGGCGGCGAAGCCCGGCGGGGGCGCGAACACGGTGTCTCGGTGGGACATCCAGCAGGACTGCTCGGGGGGCGTGCCGGCCAGCAGCCGGCCGGTCTCCCGTATCGACAACTGGGAGCGACCGAACTCCCCAACCTCGGCGCCCTCCACCTGGCCCCCCAGTGCCCGGGCCAGCAGCTGCATCCCGTAGCAGATGCCCAGCACGGGAACCCCGAGCTCGAGCAACTCGGCCTCGAGCGCGGGCGCGCCGTCGGCGTAGACCGAGGCGGGCCCACCGGACAGGATCACTCCCCGGGGCCGGCGGCGAGCCACCTCCTCGGCGCCGACGTGATGGGGCAGCAGCTCGGAGAAGACCCCGCACTCGCGCACACGCCGGGCGATCAGCTGGGAGTACTGCCCGCCGTAATCGAGGACCACGACCTCGTCGGTCGAGGCTGGCACCTGAGGCCGCACGTCGTCGATGGCCAGCGCCGAGCTGCCGCCCATGGGGGCTGGTGCCCCGTCGGCCACCAGGAGCTCTGCATCTACGGCCGCGGGCTGGCTACTGCGCGGCGACACCGACCGCCGCTGCCCGCGCGCCCATGCCCACGCCCTGCTCACGCTGCAGGTGCTTGCCCTCGGTCTGCAGAGCGGGGGCGACCATCAGCTCCGCCCGGTTGAACTCGGCGATGTCCCGGTAGCCACAGGTGGCCATCGAGGTCCGCAGTCCACCCATCAGGTTGAAGGTGCCGTCGTTCTCGCGGGCCGGGCCCTTGATGATCTCCTCGAGCGTCCCGTTCTGGGTCGTGGACACCCGGGTGCCGCGGGGCAGCGTGGGATGGAAGGTGGCCATGCCCCAGTTGTAGCCCCGGCCCGGAGCCTCGTAGGCGCGAGCCAGCGCGGAGCCGAGCATGACCGCGTCGGCGCCACAGGCCACGGCCTTGGCGATGTCCCCGCCGTTGCGCATCCCGCCATCGGCGATCACCTTGACGTAGTCACCGGTCTCGAGCATGTGCTGCGAGCGCGCGGCGGCCACGTCGGCGATCGCCGTCGCCTGGGGGACGCCGATCCCGAGGACCCCGCGCGTGGTGCAGATGGCGCCGGGACCCACGCCGACCAGCACGCCGGCCGCGCCGGTGCGCATCAGGTGAAGACCGGTGTGATAGGAGGCACAGCCGCCGACGACGACCGGCGTCGGAGCCAGCTCGCGGATGAATTCCTTCAGGTTGAGCGGCGGGCGGCTCTCATCGCGGGAGACGTGCTCGGCCGAGACCACAGTGCCCTGGATGACCAGGATGTCGAGCCCGGCCTCCAGCGCCACCTCGTAGTAGCTGCGCACCTTCTGCGGGGTCAGCGAGGCCGCGGCGACCACGCCGTGGGACTTGATCTCGGCGATCCGCTTGGCGATCAGCTCGGGCTTGACCGGCTCGCGGTAGATGTCCTGCATCTCGCGCGTCGCGATGTCCCGGGAGAAGGTGGAGACCCGCTCGAGCTGCTCCTCGGCATCCTCATAGCGGGTGTAGATCCCCTCGAGGTTCAGCACGGCCAGGCCGCCGAGCTTGCCGATCAGCCCCGCGCTGTCCGGCGAGACGACGCCGTCGAGGGCCGCCGCCAGCAGTGGCAGCTCGAACCGGTAGGGGCCCAGGGTCCAGGAGATATCGATGTCGTCCGGGTCGCGCGTCCGCCGTGACGGGACGATGGCGATATCGTCGAATCCGTAGGCCCGGCGGGCCTTTTTGCCTCTTCCAATCTCGACTTCCATCGCTCTAGCGTATCCCTCGGCTCGGACGAACAGGGCATCGCATGGCGGCAACCGATGCGGGGCTCGATGCTAGCAGCGGGGGCCCGCGGCCCCGGGGGATCGGCGACGGGAAAAAGGCCGCAGAGAGCGGCGCTCAGCCGATCTCGGCCGGGAGCCCGATGCGCTCCGCCTGGACCTCGCCGAGGAGCCTCTCGACCCGCGTGGCGTCGATGATCCCGGCGCCGAAGTGCTGAGTCGACTCGGCGCCGCAGGCCACGCCGAAGCGCAAGCACTCGCGCGGCTCCTGACCGCCGTAGCGCGCGGCCACGTACCCGGCCAGGAAGGCGTCGCCCGAGCCGACCACCGACCGGGCCTCCTGCTCCTCGACCTGCACTCGGTACAGGGTCGAGGCTCCGTTCTCGATCAGGCGCGCGTAACACCCGTCCGAGACGGTCATGATCGCCTCCCGGGCACCCAGGCGGACCATCTCGCAGACCGCTCCGGCGCGATCGTCGACGCCGTTGAACTCGTGGCCCACCAGCTCCTCGGCCTCAAGCTCATTGGGCGAGACGAGGTCGGGCTCGGCGCGCATGGCCAGCCGCAACGGCTCCCCATCGGTGTCGATCATCGTTCTCACCCCGAGACGCCGCACATCCCGGATGAGGGAGAAGTAGACGTCCTGCTCAACCCCCCGGGGCAGGCTGCCGGCGAACACGCAGATGCTCGCTCCCTGGGCGAGATAGAGCAGCTTCTCCCGGAACAGCTGGAGCTCCTGGGTCGAGACCGCGGGGCCGCGCTCGTTGATCTCGGTGTGCAGTCCGGTGGTCGGATCGAGCACGACAGTATTGGTGCGCGACTCGTCGAGGATGCGGACGAAGTCGTTGAGGATCGACTCGTCGCCCAGGGCCTCGACGATCCGCGTCCCGGTCGCGCCGCCGGCCAGACCGGTGGCGATGACGGGCTGACCGAGCTCCTTGATGGCGCGCGCGATGTTCACGCCCTTGCCGCCCGCCATGGTCGTCTGATCCACGGTGCGATGGCGGCGCCCGGGCGTGAAGCTCGGGACCTCGAGGGTCTTGTCGATCGCCGCATTGAGCGTGACGGTGATGATCATGCAGGTCTCAGGCCTCCCTTGCCCCGGCTTTGCCGGCGCCGGTGCCGCGCAGACGGAAACCTAGCGCGAGTCCACCGGCTGCGAGCAGAACGACGATCAGCAGGGGAAGCGGCTGGAAGATGAAGCCCGCGGCGATGCTGAGTGGGCTGACCTCGGGCAGCGCCCGGGCCAACACCAGGGGAATGCGGGCCACGGCCCGGCCGTCGAGCAGCACGGTGGCCATACCGAGCACTGCCCCCCTGGGCAGTGGTCCGGTGAGCTGGCGGGGCGCGGTGACCCGAACCCGGATCGAGCTTCCCAGGAGGACGACCCGGCGCAGGGCCGTGGCCGCCACCAGCGTCGCGCGCTCGCCGGAGCGGTACTGGACGGTGGGCCGGGCCAGGACCGCGCCACGCCGCACCGGCGTGCTCTGCCGGAAGTGCCCGAAGCCGTAATCGAGCAGGCTGAGAGCGTTCGCATCCCGCGCCGCCGGAGAGGAGGTTCCGAGGACGGCGGCGATCAGCCTCAGCCCATGTCTCTGTCCGGAGGCCACCAGCACGTAACCGGCGTCCGCTGTGTGCCCGGTCTTGACCCCGTCGATCCACCGGTAGCGGCCGACCAGATCGTTGCGGTTGAGCACCACGCGGACCTGGCTGCCCGAGCGCAGGACAGCACGCGGAAGGGCGACGATGCGGGCAAAGAACTGGGAGTGGCGCATGTCGTAGGCGGCCAGCTGGACCAGATCCGAAGCGGTCGAGTAGTTCCCCGGCGTGTCCAGGCCGATGGGCGTCGAGTAATGGGTCCGGCGCAGTCCGAGAACCCGGGCCTCGGCGTTCATCATGGCCACGAAGTGCCTAACCGCGCTGGCCAGCGAGAGGTGGCCGGGCCCACGCCCGACGTTGTAGGCCAGGTCCTCAGCGGCATCGTCGGCGCTGGGCAGCATCAGCGCCAGGAGCAGGTCGTGGACGCTCATCCGCTCTCCGGGCTGCAGGCCGATCTGCGAGTCGGCCGCGGCGGGGTAGTAGTCGGGCTCGGTGAACACCATGTCCAGATGCCGGACGTGCTGGAGCACGACCAGGGCGGTCATCAGCTTGGTCGTGCTGGCGATCGGCAGCTCGCGGGAGGCGCCGGCGGCGTAGAGCGTCTGTCCCGTCGCCGGCGCCGCCAGGACGCCCGCCCGCGCGGTCAGCACCGGGGCGGCGGCGTCCGGCGCGGCGGCGGCATCCGGCGCGGTCACCAACGTGAGGGCGAGAACGGCCAGCAGCCCGGCCAGGGCGAGCTCGGCCCGTCCGGTCAAAACGAGGTTCGTCCGTCCGGACCGGGCGAGCTTGGCCCGTCCGGACCGGGCGAGCTTGGCCCGTCCGGACCGGGCGGCGCTCCCCCCCGGGGCCGGGGCGTCGCGGAGCCGCCGGTTGGCGCCGGCGGACAGGCCGGAGCGGCCACCGGCCGCTGACCGGATCACCGGCGCAGCCTCAGGCGCTGCCCGGTCTGCAGGCTGTTCGGACTCAAGCTGGGATTCAGGGTGGTGATGCGCAAGATGGATACGTGGGTCTTGACCGAGATCGCGCTCAGCGTGTCCCCGGGCTTCACGACGTAGAACTTCGGTGCTCGGCGCGATGAGGGCCGGCCGGGGGTCGCGCCGTCGAATACCTGGCTCGTGCGCGTCCCGGCATGCGGGTGCGTGGCCAGGCCGCCGTGAACGATGAGGTAGGTCCCTACGGCCACAGCGGCGAGGGCGATCGGCGCCAGGTAGCGCGCGCTTTTAGCCACCATCGCATGCGCGATCATACAAGCGCGCCCCGACGCGTCGACTCGACTCGTGGATACCGGCGAGGCAGTCTGCGCCGCTAATGCGAGAGCTTCCAGGCCAGCTCACGGAGGCGAGCCGCTTCGCGCGCCGCCCCCGGCCCGGGCTTCCCGCCGCCCGCCTCGTGGGCGAAGACGATCCCCCGCGAGGAGGAGACCAGGCCACCGGCCGGCCCCGGCACGAAAGCGGGGGCCAGGTCCTCGACGCGTCCCCCCTGAGCCCCCACTCCCGGCAGCAGGAAGGGCGCGGCAGGCATCGCCTGGCGCAACCGGGTGAGATGCTCAGGAGCGGTCGCACCGGTGACCGCACCGACATCGTTGAGCCCGCGCGGGCCCGGCGGGCCGCCCAATGTGCTGACCAGCGCGGCCAGGCGCGCGCTGACCGGCTCCCCATCGGCCAGCTCCAGATCCTGCACATCAGCCGCGCCCGGGTTTGAGGTGCGGACCAGGATGAACAGGCCGGCCCCGGCCGCCGCGGCGAGCTCGGCCAGCGGCCGCAGTGAGTCCAGTCCGAGCAGCGGATTGACCGTCAGTGCGTCGGCGCCCAGTCCGGCCACCGGCCCGAAGGGCGTCTCGGTGTGGCCGAAGTAGGCCTGTCCGTAAGCGCGGGCGCTCACGTCGATGTCCCCCCGCTTGGCGTCGCAGATGACCAGCAGGCCGCGTGAGCGCGCATACTGCACGGTTCCGGCGAGCGCCGACCAGCCGGGGGCGCCAAGTCGCTCGAAGCAGGCCACCTGGGGCTTCACCGCCACACAATGGCGGCCGGCCGCATCGATGACCAGGCGGCAGTGGGCGGCGACCGCGCGCCCGGCACGATCGGCCGGCGAGCCCTCGCCGGCGGCATCGAGGGCCTCCGGCCACAGCCGCGCCGGGTCGGGGTCAAGACCCAGCACGAGTTGTGATTCCCGCTCCTCGACCCCGCGGGTTAGCCGATCGCCGAATCGCTCAGCCGGCGTCTCGGCGACCGGCAGCGCGGGCGCGCCCGGTCGGTTCGCCTGGTCAGGCGAGCCGCCGACGCGCCCGTGCGCTGAGGTGGGCGTCGCTACTTGACGGCTTTCTTCAGACTCGCGCCGGCGGTGAAGCGGGGCACCTTGGTGGCCGCGATCTGGATCTTGGCGCCCGTGGCCGGGTTACGACCTTCGCGGGCACTGCGCTGCGAGACGCTGAACTTGCCGAAGCCGGAGAAGGTCACGTCGCTGCCGCGCTTGAGCGCGCCTTCGATCGTCGCCAGCATCGCGTCAACCGCTTCGCCGGCATCCTTCTTGCTCAGCCCAGCGCGGTCAGCGACCTGATCTACGAACTCGGATTTCGTCACTTGCTCCTCCTTAATAGGGTGGAATCGTCGACGCTAACACGGTCTGCGGACGATTGTGGCTGGCGTTTCCCCGTCCTGTCAGGGAAATGTCTAGCCCGGATCGCCTCCGAAGGGACGCCAACGGCGCTGTCCTGCCCGCAAATTGCGAGGAACGGCGCGTTGGGTGAGGGCCCTAAGACGGTCATGGGCGGTCGCCCCGTGCCGCTTGTTGAACCAAAAGAAAGTGGCTTGGCCGGCCCGCGGCCCGGTCTCTCGCCTCCCCGGCGGGCCACGGAACCGGACCGTCCATGCGTCCCCGTTGAGGCGAACTCGGGGCGCCGGTCCGGGAGGCGGAAGGCGAGCCGTCACGGCCAGCGGCCAGAATAGGCGCGTGGACCTCGCCCGAGTCGGATGGATCATGACCGTGTTCGCCTGCCTGGTTGCAGTCCTGATCCTGCTCCTCCAGGGGTACTACGGCTACGCGCTGGTCACCTTCGCGGTGGCCGTATCCGCGGCGTTCAACCTGACCTGAGCTCGGGTTCCCCGGGACGCCCAATCGTGCGCGCACCGTTCAGATTCGCGGGAGCTGCGCGCCTCAGTGCCCGAAATCCGGGCAATCCTGCGCGCACCGTTCAGATTCGCGGGAGCTGCGCGCCACAGTGCCCGGAATCCGGGCAATTCCGCGCGTACCCTCCAGCTTCGGGGCAGGTGGGCGCAGAATTCGCGGTGGGTGGGGGCCTCGAGGACGGGCGGCGACGGCTCAGGCATCCCGCTCGCGGCCGGGGCGCTCGCGGCCGGGACGCTCGCGGCCGGGACGTTCGCGGCCGACCGGCTCCCAGCCGACCCGCTCCCGGCCGAGCAGGACCTCACCCGGGCGCACCCGGTCCTCGGGCTCGAGGTGGATCAGCACGTCGGCGCCGCGCAGCCGCTGGCCGATCGTGGCCTGGAGCTCGTGCGCGGTCCGGTGGGCGGCCTCCAACGAGGTGCCCTCGCGGAACTGAACGTGCAGGTCCACGTAGCGGCGTGACCCGGCGCGCCGGGTGCGGAGCTCGTGGTAGCCGACCACGCCCCGGCCGGCAAAGGCGGCAATCGCCGCGCGGATCTCCTCCACCTCCCCGGCGGGCAGCGACTCGTCGACCAGGACCCGCGTCGACTGCATGAGCAGCCGGACCCCCGTGGTGACGATCACCAGCGCTACGCCCAGGGCGACGACCGGGTCGATCCATTGCGCGCCGGTCACATCGACGAGCACCAGACCCAGCAGCACGGTGGCCGAGGTCAGCGCATCGGTGCCCAGGTGGACGGCATCCCCGGCCAGCGCAGGGGAATCCGTGCGCCGCGCGGCCCGCCCCAACCGGAAGGAGACCCCGAGGTTGACCAGCAACGAGACGGCGACCACGGCGATGCCCAGGCCGACGGTGTGGATCCGGCCGTGCCCGACCAGGTGCCGCACGGCCTCGAAGGCGATCGCCGCCGAGCCGACCAGGATCAGGATGCCCTCGATGGCCGCGGCCAGGTTCTCGATCTTCTCGTGCCCGTAGCGGTGTGACTCATCCGCGGGCTCATCGGCCTTGCGGACCGAGAAGAAGGCCACGATCGAGGCGACCAGATCGATGCTCGAGTGAACCGCCTCGGTCAAGATCGCCACCGAGCCGGTGAGCGTGCCCGCCACCACCTTGAGCAGGATCAGGGCGGAGTTCGACAGCACCGACAGGGCCGCCGAGCGCTGTTTGAGCCCCGCCTGGGAGGCGACGACGGAGGCCGAGGACGAAGCGGGTCTGGGCGGCGCCGGCATCACGAACCGGCGTCTCGCCGGGCCAGCAGCGCCTGCACCGCGCGGCCCCGGTGGCTGATGCGGTCCTTCTCGGCGTCGCTCAGCTCGGCCATTGTCCGGCCGCCCTGCTCCTCGTCGGGCACGAACGCCGGGTCGTAGCCAAATCCGCCGCGTCCCGCCACACGATCGGCCCGCACACCTCGGCACTCGCCGAACACGACCTCCTCGCGGCCGTGCTCCGGGTCGACCAGGGCCAGCGCACACACGTAGCGCAGTCCGCTGCCCGCGGGCGCCTCGGCCAGCAGCTTCTCCAGGTTCTCGGCGTCGCTGGCCGCGGACCCGGCGTAGCGCGCCGAGTACACCCCCGGCCGGCCCCCGAGCGCCTCGGCCTCGATCCCCGAGTCGTCGGCGATCGCCACCCGCCCGGTGGCCGCGGCGGCCGTCCGGGCCTTGGGCAGCGCGTTGGCGGCGAACGTCGCGCCGGTCTCAGGAGGAAGCTGCACGTCGTCGGGCAGCGGCTCGACCGTGATCCCGGCCGGCGCCAGCAGGCGCCCAAATTCCAAGAGCTTGTGCGGGTTGCGCGTGGCCAGGACAAGCGATGCGGGGATTCTCATGGGACCGACGAGATCATGGCCGCGGACCCCTCTCTCAGGGCTCGACCGGGACAACCGTCTCGTCCTGGAGCGCCCGGAGCGACTCGATCCCCCCGGCGGCCAGGGCGAGCAGCTCGTCCAGATGAGCGCGTGAGAGCGGGGTGCGCTCGGCGGTGGCCTGGACCTCGACGAGTCCCCCGTCGCCGGTCATGACCACGTTGGCGTCCACCTCGGCCGTCGAGTCCTCGGAGTAGTCGAGGTCGAGCAGCGGCGTCCCGGCGACGATGCCGCAGGACACCGCGGCCACCGAGCCGGTGAGCGGGACGGCCTCGAGCTTGCCCTCCTCGATCAACCGGTCGCAGGCCAGCCGCAGGGCCACCATCCCGCCGGTTATCGAGGCACAGCGCGTCCCGCCGTCGGCCTGGAGCACATCGCAGTCGACGTAGATCGTCCGCTCGCCGAGGGCCTTGAAATCGACCACCCCGCGCAGGGATCGGCCGATCAGGCGCTGGATCTCCACGCTGCGCCCGTCCGGGCGCCCCTTGCTCACGTCGCGCTGCTTGCGCTCCCCCGTCGAGGCGGGAAGCATCCCGTACTCCGAGGTCAGCCAGCCCCGACCCGAGCCGGCCAGCCAGCGGGGCACGCTCTCCTGGACCGAGGCGGTGCAGATCACCCGGGTCTCGCCCACCGAGATCAGCGCCGAACCGGTCGCGGTGCGGACAAAGCCGGGCTCGATCGTGGCCGGACGGAGCTCATCGGACCGGCGCCCGTAGCTCCGCCCCTCCCCCCGCTCACGCCGCCGCGCGGTCGCCCAGCACCACGTGCCTCACCTCCCCGAGGGGCATCTGGAGAAAGCGGGTGCCCAGGGCCTCAAAGCCCGACACCTCGCCGGTGCAGAGGAAGCTGTAGCTGCCCTCACCGACGCGCGGATGCAGCAAACCCCGCGCGGTCAGGGCGCGCTCGACGCTGCGGGCCACGCCCGCCCCCGAGGTGACCAGCGAGACGCCGCGACCGAGCATCCGCTGGAGCAGCGGGGCGACCAGCGGGTAATGCGTGCAGCCGAGGATCACCGTGTCGACTCCGGCCCCCCTAAGCGGGGCGCAGTAGCCGCGCACGGTCTCCACCACCGCCTCGTCGAATTGAAAGCCACCCTGGATGATCGGGGCCAGGTCCGGACAGGCCACGGCCTCCACGTGGACGTGGCGGTCGGCCGCCCGCACCGCGCTCTCATAGGCGCCGCTGGCCACGGTGGCCGGAGTGGCCAGCAGGCCGATCCGACCGTTGCGGCTCCCGGCCACGGCCAGCTGGGTGGCCGGAGCGACAACGCCGATCACGTCGAGGTCACGATCGGTCTCGGCCAGATGGGCCTCCAGGGTTTCCAGCGCCGCCGAGCTGGCGGCATTGCAGGCCACCACCAGGAGCTTGGCCCCCAGCTCGAGCAACCCGTCGCAGATCTCGATCGCGAACCGCTGGAGCTCGGCCTGGCTGCGCTCGCCGTAGGGGAACCGCGCGGTGTCGCCCAGGTACACGTAGTCCTCGGCGGGCAGCGAGACGAGCAGCTCGTGGAGCACGGTCAGGCCGCCGACGCCGGAGTCGAACACGGCCACAGGAAGTTCGGCCTGAGCGGGCATCGCTTTCCATGGTGGCAGAGGTGACGGCGCCCGATGGGTCAGGGGCGCGGGGCCCCCGGTACGCTCTCGCCCCCGCGAGCCCCCGCGAGCCCCCGCGAGCCCCGGCTGGCCCCCGCAAGCCCCCGTGGGCCCCGGGAACGAGGCACCGACCCTGCGCGCACTGATCGTCACCAACATGTACCCGACCGCCGCCCGGCCCGAGCTGGGCAGCTTCGTCCGCGACCAGGTCGACGCGCTGCGCCGGACGGGCGAGGCCGAGATCGAGGTGTTCGCCTTCTCACCCGGCGGCGCGCGGGCCTACACCGGCGCGGCCCGAAGCCTGCGCCGCCGGCGCCCGCAACCGGGCTTCGACGTCGTCCACGCTCATTTCGGGCTCTCGCTGTGGCCGGCCCTGGCCGTCCCGGCCCGGGCCCACGCGCTGACCCTGCACGGGACCGACCTGGCCCACCCCCGCTCACGGGCCCTCACCCTGGCGGGACTGCGCCGGATGGATCTGGTGGCGGCGGTCTCGGAGCCCCTGGCCGCCCAGGTGCCGGGCTGGGCGACCAGCCAGCCGGTGGCGGTCCTGCCCGCCGGGGTCGACACGACCCGGTTTCACCCCATCCCCCGGGCCCGCGCACGCGCGGCGCTCGGCCTCGACCCCCAGGAGCCGTGCCTGCTGTTCGCCGCCGACCCCGCTCGGACCGAGAAGCGCTTCGACCGCGCCCGGCAGCTGGCTGGTGAGACCCGGCTCCACACGCTGGGCGGCGTGGCCCCGGACCGGGTCCCGCTGTGGGTCAACGCGGCCAACGCCGTGCTCGTGCCGTCCGAGCGCGAGGGATTCGGCCTGGCCACGCTGGAGGCGCTGGCCTGCGAGGTTCCGGTCCTGGCCACCCCGGTCGGGGTCGCCCCCGAGGCGCTGGCCGGAATCGAGGGCGCGCTGTGCGCGGCCTATGACCGAACGGTGTGGGCGCGGGCCCTGGCCCCCCATCTGGTCGCTGCCGATCCGCGCGTCGTCGGGCGCCCAGCCGCCGAGCACTGGTCGGCCGACGCCATGGCCCGGCGCGTGCTCGCGGCCTGGCGCTCGGTGCTCGAGCGCTGACGACCCACAGCCTCAGCCCAATACGGGCCAGCGCTCGGCCACGCGCCGGCGGGCCGCCGCCGCCTCGGGCGTGAGGGCGGGCGTGATCGCGCCGCTACCCCGCGGGGGCGCGGCCAGCTCGGCCAGGGTGACGGCGACCGAGCGGCCCAGGGCCCGCAGCGCATAGCCGCCCTCGAGCAGGCCACCCACCGGAACCCCGAGCTCGGCTCCGAGGTCGCGGACCAGAGCCGTCATGGCGGCAAAGCCGGCCTCGGTCACCGTTCCGTCAGCAAGGGGGTCCTCGATGTGCGCGTCGAACCCGGCCGAGATGAGGATCAGCTGGGGCTCATAGGCGCGCGCCAGCGGCACGACCACGTGAGCGACGAGCGAGCGGTACATGTCGTCGCCGGACCCCGGGGACACGGGAAGGTTCACCGTGTAGCCCTCACCCGGTCCGGACCCGACATCTGACGCCGGGCCGGTCCCCGGGTAGAGCGGGGACTGGTGGATCGAGACGAACAGGACCCCGGGATCGGCGTGGAAGATGTCGTTGGTCCCGTTGCCATGATGGACGTCCCAGTCGAGGATCAGCACCCGCTCGAGTCCGTGGCTATCCCGGGCCCATCGCGCCGCTACGGCGACGTTGTTGAACAGGCAGAACCCCATCGCCCGGGCCGGCTCGGCGTGGTGGCCGGGGGGCCGGTGGGCGCTGAACCCCGTCGGGGCGGCGCCGCCCAGCAGCCGGTTGACCAGCTCCACCCCCCCGCCGGCACCATGCAGCGCAGCCTCGAAGGACCCCGCGCTGATGACTGTGTCGGCGTCGATCTGCGCGCCGCCCCCGGCGGCAGCCTGCTCGATCGCCGCGATGTGGCGCTCGGGGTGCACCGCGGCCAGCACCTCGCGGGCCACCTCCGGGGACTGCACCCGTTCGTAGCCGAGCCAGCCACGACCCTCCAGCTCGCGCTCGATGGCCACGATCCGCGCCGGCTGCTCGGGGTGGGGACCGGTCTCGTGAGCCAGCGAGGAGGGATGCTCGAGCAGCACCGGGGCGGCGGCCATGGGCGGGTACCGTACCCGGCAGGTGCATAACGCGGAGACCCAGGTTGCAGTCGTCGGGGCCGGCGCCGCCGGTCTCTACACCGCCCTGCGCGCCGCGCGCCAGGGCGCCCGCGTGGCCCTGATCTCGGCCACGCCGCTGGCCGAGTCCTCGAGCTGGTGGGCCCAGGGGGGCCTGGCCGCGGCGCTGGCCGCCGATGACAGCCCCGAGCGCCATCTGGCCGACACAGTGAAGGCCGGGCGGGGCAGTGTGCGCGAATCCGCCGCCCGCGTCCTGTGCGCCGAGGCCCCGGCTGCGGTGGATGACCTGATCGGGCTGGGCGTGCAGTTCGACGCCGACGGGAACGGCCAGTTCGCCCTCGGGCTGGAGGGCGGGCACTCCGTGCGGCGCGTGGTCCACGCCGGTGGGGCCGCCACCGGCCGGCAGGTGATCCGGCGGCTGGCCGCCCTCGTTGCCGAGGACGAGCGCATCGAGGTTCGCGAGCGCCGCCGCGCCACCGCCGTCCTGACCGCCGCCGGTCGCGCCGTCGGGATCGAGCTCGACGGCCACGAGCTCCTCCGCAGCCGGGCCGTCGTCCTGGCCACGGGCGGAGCCGCCGCGATGTGGTCGCGGAGCACCAATCCGGCCGGAGCCGTGGGGGGAGGCCTGCTGCTGGCCTACGCGGCCGGCGCCGTGCTGGCCGACCTCGAGCTGATGCAGTTCCATCCCACCGCGGTGGTGGGCACGAACGGCGCCGACGGGTTCCTGGTCACCGAGGCAATCCGCGGTGAGGGGGCGCGCCTGATCGACGCCGGCGGTGAGCGCTTCGTGGATGAGCTGGCTCCCCGCGATGAGGTAGCCCGCGCCGTGCAGATGCGGATGGCGGCGACCGGCGCAACGTCGGTCGGGCTCGACATGCGAGCGGTGGACCCGGCCCGGTTCCCCAACGTCGTCGAGGTGCTGCGCCAGGCGGGAATCGACCCGATGCGTGAGCTGGTCCCCGTCGCCCCGGCGGCGCACTACATGATGGGCGGGATCGCCACCGATCTGCACGGCCGCGCCTCGCTGCCGGGCCTCTACGCGGTCGGCGAGTGCTCCTGCACCGGGCTGCACGGCGCGAATCGGCTGGCCTCCAATTCGCTCACGGAGTGCTTCGTGTTCGGCGCCCGCGCGGCCGAGGCGGCGCTGGCCGAGCCGGATCTCGAGCCGGGCGCCGAGCTGGATCTCGCATCGGTCGCCCCCACGCCCGACCCGAGCGCCGCCTCGCGCGCGGCGCTGTGGCTACAGGCGGGCCTCGAACGCGACGGGCCCGGGCTACGCCGCCTGAGCGATGATCCCAATCCGCTGGTGCGCCTGATCGCCCGCTGCGCCCTGACGCGCGAGGAGAGCCGCGGGGCGCACCGTCGCTCTGATTTTCCGACCATCGAGCCGCGGTGGGATGGCCTGCATGTGACCCTCGCCGCCGAGCGTGAGCCGACCCCGGAGTCCTGGACCTGACCCGAAGCGGCCAATCCCGCCGGAAACCACCGGGTTTCTGCTTAACGCGCAGTTAATACTGAGAGTGTGAACAACTTCACAGATCGCGGGAATACTCGCCCGTAGCCAAGGAAAATGCCCGGGCCGGGCGGCGTCGTAGCTGTAGGAGAGACCACATGTACCGATTCAGCCGCGCGATCTACCGCGAGATCGCCTCCGACATCATCGAGGACCCCCATGCAGGCTGCCCGCACGCCAACCATGAGCGCGTGCTGCGCGCCTGCGAGGCCGCCGTCGAGCGCCTGGCCACGGACCGCCACTACTTCGCGCGTCCCGCGCGGACCCTGTTCAACGACATCCGGGCCTATTTCCCGATGCTCGTGCAGCGCCGCGTCCTGCGCGTGATCGAGCGCTACCTGGCCTGCGCGGACGAGTTCCTCCGCAACCAACCCCAGAACGGCTACGACCTCAACGGCAATCCGCTGCAGTGCCGGGCCAGCACCCGCAAGGGCACCCCGTGCCAGCGCATGCCGCTGCCCCACAACGGCTACTGCCCCTCACACCAGCACCTCGCGGAGACCGAGGAGCTCGAGCCGGAGCCGGCCCTGGCGGCCTGAATTGATCTAGGGGGCCGCTCACGCGGCCCCGTGTGCCCCGCCCACAGCCACGACCCGAGCCCAGCGGCCCGTGAGGCGGTGTAGGTTCGCCGGCATGCTGCTCGGGGTCGACGTCGGCGGGACGTTCACGGATGCCGTGCTGGCCTCGGAGGGCCGCCTGCTCACCGCCAAGGCCCCGACCACGCCCGAGGACCAGTCGGCCGGCGTGATGGCTGCGGTGGTGGCAGTGCTCGAGCGGGCGGGAGCACAGGCTGAACAGGTCGATCGGTTTGCCCACGGCATGACCGTGGCCACCAACGCCCTGCTCGAGGGTCGCGCTGCCCGCACCGCCTTCGTGGCCACCGAGGGTTTCGCCGACATCATTGCCCTGGGCCGCCAGGACCGCCCCGAGCTCTACCGCCTGTGCGCCGCCCGCCCCGCGCCGCTGACCCCCCCTGAGCGGCGCTTCGAGGCCCCCGAGCGGATGACCCCGGATGGACCGCTCCGGGAGCTCGAGCCCGAGGCGGCCCGGGCGCTCGTTGCCCAGGTGGCCAGCAGCGAGCCCGAGGCGGTGGCCGTGGTCCTGCTCCACGCCTACCGCCACCCCGAGCACGAACGGGCCCTGGCCCAGGCGCTGGCCGCCGAGCTGCCGGGGGTCCACGTGTCGCTCTCGCATGAAGTGGTGGGCACGTTCAGGGAGTTCGAACGAGCGTGCACGACGGAGATCGACGCCGCCCTGTCCCCGCTCCTGGGCGGCTACCTCCGGCGCCTGGCTGAACGCAGCGCGCAGGAGGGCCTGCCCGAGCCCGACATCATGCAGTCAAACGGCGGCCTCATCGACCTGAGCTCGGCGGCTCGCCACGCCGCCTGGACAGTGCTCTCGGGTCCGGCCGGCGGCGCCGCCGGAGCGGCCCATGTGGCCCGGGCCTGCGGGGCGGAGAGCGCGATCTGCTTCGACATGGGCGGGACCTCCTGCGACGTTTGCGTGGTCGACGGCGGCGCGGTTCAGGAGCAGAGCGCGGGGACCGTCGGCGGACGCCCCCTGGCCCTGCCCATGATGGCCGTCCACACCGTCGGCGCGGGCGGCGGTTCGGTCGCCTGGCGCGACCCCGGCGGCGCGCTCCGGGTCGGCCCGCGCTCGGCCGGAGCGGACCCCGGGCCGGCCTGTTACGGGCGCGGCGGCTCCGAGCCGACTGTCACCGACGCCAACCTCGTGCTCGGCTATCTGGCCGACGACGCCCCGCTGGCCGGGGATGTGCGCCTTGACCGGAGCGCGGCTGAGCAGGCCGTTGGCGGGCTGGCCGGGGAGCTGGGCATGGATCCGCGCGACTGCGCCGCCGGGATCGTCCGCGTTGCAGTTGTGGAAATGGTTCGCGCGCTGCGGGTGGTGACCGTCGAGCGGGGCATCGACCCGCGCCGGTTCGCGCTCCTGGCCTTCGGCGGCGCCGGTCCGCTGCACGCGGCCCAGATCGCGGCGGAGCTCGGGATGGCCCGGATCCTCTGCCCGCGCGCCTCGGGAGTCCTGGCCGCGCTCGGGCTGGTCGTCTCGCCGCGGCGGCGCGACGTGCAGCGGAGCGTGTTCCTGGCCGGCGCCGAGCTGACCGCGGACGCGGTGGCTGCGGTGGCCGGCGAGCTCGGTCAGCAGGCCCGCGCCGAGCTCCACGACGCCGAGTCCGAGCTGAGCGCTGTGTATGAGCTCCGCTACCGCGGGCAGGCCTTCGAGCTCCCGGTGAGCGCCGGGCTCGATGCCGCCCCGGTTGAGCTGCGCTCACGCTTCGAGGCCCAGCACGAGGACCGCTACGGCTACCGGGACTCCGAGCAGGAGCTCGAGCTGGTCACGGTCAGGGTCACCGCCACCGGGCCGGCGGCCGACGTTGCGCTGGGGGCCGGCGATGCGGTGTCCGAGCTTCGACGTGCGCGGCGCTCGGCGCGCCTCGAGGGCGAGGAGATCGAGCTCGAGGTGCTGCGCGGCGCGCCCGCGGCGGGCACCGAGATCACCGGACCGGCAGTGGTCGAGCTGCCCGAGGCCACGCTCCTGGTTCCGGCCGGGTGGTCGGGTGAAGTCGACGAGCACGGCACGATCGAGCTGCGGTCATGACATGACCGATCCGGTCGAGCTCCAGGTGCTGACCGGGGCGCTGCACGCGATCTGCGACGAGATGGGCGCGGTGCTCATCCGCTCGGCTCACTCGGCCAACATCAAGGAGCGTCGCGACGCTTCGACCGCCCTGTTCACTCCGGACGGCGAGATGGTCATGCAGGCCGAGCACATCCCGGTCCACCTCGGGGCGATGCCCGCGGCGGTCGCCGCGGTTCTCGACGAGGAGCACGCGCCGGGACGGGCCTGGATCCTCAACGACCCGTACCGGGGCGGCACGCACCTGCCCGACATCACCGTCATCACCCCGGTGTTCAGCGGCGGCGGCCCGGGCGACGCTGGCCGCGGCGAGCTGATCGGCTTCGCCGTCAACCGCGCGCATCATGCCGACGTGGGCGGACCGACCCCGGGCTCAATGCCGGCCGATTCGCGCACCCTGGCCGATGAGGGGGTGGTGATCGAGCCCCGGGTGCTCGACGAGGCGGTGATCGCTTCGCTGGTGGAACTGATGCGCCGTCCCGACCAGCGCCGGGCCGACCTGCGCGCGCAGCTGGCCGCCGGCCGGGTGGGCGCGCTGAGGCTGCGGGAGCTGGCCGACCGGGTCGGCGTCGATGGTCTGCGGAACGCGTTCGTCGAGGTCCTCGATTACGCCGAGCGACGGATGCGAGCCAGCCTGCGCGAACTGCCCGACGGCGAGCGCGTGGGCGCCGACGTGCTTGAGGCGACTGAGGGCGATCTGTCCATCCGGCTGCGGGCGACGGTGCGCGGCGATGAGCTCGAGCTCGACTTCACCGGCAGCGCCGAGCAGCATGCCGGCAACCTCAACTGCCCGGAGGCCGTGACCCGCTCGGCCTGCTACTTCGCCGTCCGCGTGCTCACCGACCCCGACATGCCCGCCAACGCTGGGGCCTACCGCCCGATCCGGGTGCTGGCGCCAGCCGGCAGTCTGCTCAACGCGCGTCGCGACGGAGATGATGTTGGCGCGGCCCCAGCCGTCGTCGGCGGCAACGTCGAGACCTCCTCGCGCATCGCCGATGTGGTGCTGGGCGCCTTCGGCCGGGCCCTCGGCCAGGGGACGATGAACAATGTGACCCTCGGCGATGACGACGTCGTCTACTACGAGACGATCGGCGGCGGCCAGGGCGCCTGCCCCGGGGCGGATGGCCCGAGTGCCGTGCACGTGGCCATGAGCAACACGCTGAACACGCCGGTGGAGGCGCTGGAACTCGAGTTCCCCCTGCGGATGGTGCGCTATGCGCTGCGGCGGGGCTCGGGCGGGGCGGGCCGCTTTCGCGGCGGTGACGGCGTGATCCGCGAGCTCGAGGCCCTCGCCCCGCTGAGCTACTCCCTGATCACCGAGCGCCGCCGGCATGCCCCGCCCGGCGCCGACGGGGGGTCGCCGGGCCGGCCGGGGCGCAACCTCCTCGATGGCCGCGAGCTGCCCGGGAAGTCGATCGGGCGGCTCGAGCCCGGCCAGCGGCTGCGGATCGAGACCCCCGGCGGAGGTGGCCTCGGCACCCCGGCGGGTCTCCAGTGAGGCTCAGGCGGCCGCGCGGGTGAGCAGCGCGTTCAGGTCGGCGTGGAGCGCCCGGGCGTGACGGGTGAGCATCCGCTGGGTGATGTGAATGCTGTGGCGACCGGCCCGGAGGTGGGCGATGTCCTTGCGGCGGTCTGACTCGAAGCTCCTGCGGCCCTTGTGGAACTCGTAGCCGTCGAGTTCGGCGATCAGGTGCTGCTCGGGCCAGAAGCAATCCACGCACACCCCGTCCACGATCACATTCGTCCGCGGCACCGGCAGCCGGTGAGCGCGGAGGAACTCCAGGAACCGACGCTCGAGCTCGGACTGGGTCCACGGGGGTTCGTCCTCGAGCTCGGCCAGGACGGCCTTGAGCTTCCCGACACCGTGATGGCCGGTCGCGCGCTGGAAAACAGCGTCGAAGGGGAGGAAGTTGAGCATGTCCCGCCGCTGAGCCTGCTCCAACACCGTCCGCAGCCGCTGAGGATGCAGGACCAGCGCCTGATCGAGCAGCGTCCGGGCCAGCGAGGTGACCGGGATCAGGTCGATCAACGCCCGGTCATCGGGATGGATTGTGCGCGTTCGATGACTGCGAATCCCGTCAATCCTGTGCTCGTGCCGAGCAGTCACGTCGATGAGCCCGGTGGGAACGCCGGCCAGGTCCCACAGGGCCAGCGCGGCCCGGTGGCTCAGGACGGCGTCCGGGCCGCAGGCCAGCACCGCCGCCATCCACCGCCCACGCACAGTCAATCGATCGTGCCCGACCGCGTACACGCCCCGATGCAGCCGGATCAGATGCCCGTCGCGCACCAGCCGGGCCACGAAGGGTCGCGACCACCCAAGCGCTTCGAGCTGCCGCGAGGCGACCACCCCGTGCTGACGCGCCGCCAGCCCCGCGAGCCGGGGTGGTCGATCCTCGTATCTCCTGACGTTACGAGAATCGCCCACCTCCCCAGGATCCCACGCCCTCGAAGCTCAAACGTCAAAACACAGCGCCAGCGTGTGTCAAAACCGTGGCGGTTCTGCCGCAAGCGTAGGCGTAGGGCACCCGAAGCTTCACTAGGCTCCGCACCGTGAGTTCGCGCGTCGCCTTCCTGGGCCTGGGGATCATGGGCTCGCGCATGGCCGCAAACCTGGCGCGGGCCGGGTTCGAGGTCACGGTGTGGAACCGGACCGGGGCCAAGGCCGAGGCGTTCGCCGACGAGCACCGGGTCCGGGTCGCCGCCACCCCGGCCGAGGCCGCCGCCAATAACGAATTCATCATCACGATGGTCGTCGACGCCGATCAGGTCGAGACGGTGCTGCTGGGCGAGGACGGCGCCGCGGAAGCGGCGAGGCCGGGCACGTTGTTGATCGACTGCTCGACGATCGGACCCGCGGCCACACGCCGGCTCGGGGCGACCCTGGCCGAGCGTGAGCTGACCCTGATCGACGCCCCCGTGACCGGCTCCTCGCCCAAGGCGACGGACGGGACCCTCACCTTCATGGTCGGTGCCGAGGCCGAGGACTTCGCCCGGATCGGCCCGCTGCTCGAGGCCATGGGCGAGGTGATCGTCCACGCCGGGCCGCTCGGCCACGGCCAGATGGTCAAGGTGATCAACAACGCCGTGGCGGCGGCCAATGCCTCGGTACTCGGCCAGGCCCTGCTGGTCGGCGCCAAGGCCGGCGTCGACCTGGACGCGCTGGTGGCCGTGATGGGCTCCGGATCGGGGGGCTCGGCGATGCTCACCCTGAAGGCCGGCCCGATGCGCGAGCACGACTACGCGACCCTGTTCAAGCTCGAGCACATGCTCAAGGACGTCCGCCTGTGCCTCGAGGAGGGCCAGGCCCTGGGAGTTCCCTTTCCGGCCGCGGCGGCCGTGCGCGAGGTCCTGACCGCCGGTCTGGGGCGGGGCCACGGGGACGATGACTTCGCGGCCCTGATCGAGGTCCTCGAGGGGCTGGCCGGCACCCGCCTCTGAGGGCGCCAGCGAGGTTACGGCAGCGTAGCTTTCCCCCACCCCTGGGGGCAGACAATACGCTTATTACCAGGGATATTTGGCAATTTTACCCTTCTGACATACAATCGTTTTCGTCTCGTCACGGCCGCTTGCACTTCTTCGCTGACGAGACGCACCCTCGAACTGCCAAATACGTCCCCCCTATTTTCCACATGCCGATTGCTTTTAAAGAATGGGCCGTCACCGTGCGGGCGCTTGCTGAAGGCGAGCAGCTTTTAACCCTGCGCAAGGGCGGCATCCGCGAACCCGAGAAGCACTTCAAGCTGGACTACGAGCGCTTCTTCCTATACCCGACGTTCGACCATCAGCGCACCGATCTGGTGCGCGAATCCCACCGCCCGGAGCTCTCCCGTGCCCTCGAGGAGGGCGTCTGGTCTGACGGCGAGCCCCATCCCCAGGCCCTATACCGCGGTGAGCCGCTCAGCCAGCCGGATCGCGTTCGCATCCGCGCCTGGGCGGAGGTGGCCGCTCACTTCACGGTCACCGACCGCCGCGCCGTCGACGCCCTGTCGCCGTTCTACGTCTGGACGACCGACTACGCCGAGAAGCGTCTGGCCTGGAAGCGACGCCACCCGCTGCACGTCATCCTGCTCCGGACCTACCGGATTCCCCGGCCGGTCACGGTCAAGGTGCGCGATGAGTACGGTGGCTGCCGCTCCTGGCTCGAGCTGACCCGCGAGCTGCCGTTCGAGGGCACCCCTGTGCTCTCCGACGAGGAGTTCGACCGGGCCTCCGAGGAGATCGCCTCGATCGCCTCGGATCGTCAGCCGGTCCTCGTCTAGGGTCGCGAGCCGGACGCACGCCTGCGCGGTCGACCGCGGGCTCGGCGCGGGCATCACGCCCCGCCGGGTCGGCGGCGCCCGTGCGCTCCGGTGGCCCCGAAGGCGCGCGAGCTCCTCGATCGGGACACTGGCACCATGGCTTGGATCGAGACCGGGCTGGGCGGCTTCCGCGCCCGGCACAGCGAAGGCGACGCGCGCGACGCGCGACGGGTGCTCCAGTCGATCGAGCTGACCGAGCTCCGGATGGCCGAGCTGTTTCCGCGCCGGATCCCCGAGATCACGGTGATCCTGCACGGGAGCGTGGGCTCACTGACCATGACCAACCCGACGCTGCCGCTGGTCTGGTTGATGACCGCTCCGGCGGCCCGCCGCTACGTGGCCGGCTGGGCGGGGGCCGACGAGTTGCACGTGCTGGCCCCCTCGGTGCTGCGCGCGCGGGCCTCCAATGTCGAGGGCTCGCGCGAGATGCTCGGCCTGACCGCCGCCGCTCTCTACGCCCGGCGGGTGATCATCGAGAACACCAAGGAGCTGCATGGCGTGATGGGACCGATTCGCCTGCGCCGCGAGCTCCGCTGGGCCTGGCTGCTCGAGGGCGCGGCCCGCTGGTTCTCCGGACAGACCGAGCACGCTCGCCCGGCCATCGCCCGGCGCCTGCACGAGGGCGGCGGCGTGAGCCGGATCCGCTTTCCCCCGGGTCTGCGTGACGCCACCCTGCTCGGCGGCACGGTCATCGACCTGCTGGTCCGGGAGGAGGGCGAGGCCGCCGCGGCGCGGTTCGCCAGCCGGCTGCATCCGCGGGGGCCCCGGGCGGCGATCAGCGAGGCCTTCGGGGAGCGGCCGCTAAGCCGGACCGAGGACGCCTGGCGCTCCCACCTGCGCCGGCTGGCCGGCACGGGATAGCCCAAGGCCGCCCACCCCCCGGTTCAGGAATGCACGAAGAGGCTGGCCAGCCAGACGACGAGGGCGCCGATCATCAGGGCCAGGATCAGCCCGGCCAGGAGCCGGCCCGGGGCGATGACCGGACCCACGCGCTCGGGTGTTATCAGCTCGGCCTGGAGCAAGACTTCGCGCGCTGTGTCGAGCCCGCTCTGCGGGACGAGGATGTCGCGCGGCCCGGCGGCCAGGAAGTCGGGCACGTCGAAGCCGGCGCTCCGCCGCACCAGGCTCGGCACCCCCTCCTCCAGCAAGAGGCCCTGGATGAACTCGGCCTCGGCCTGGTTACGGGCGCCGGCCACGTGGACCAGGCGCCCCTCACCGAGCTGCGGCTTGACCTTGCGCGCCCGGTCATGGCGCTCTGTGACCTCGAGCTCAGCCTCGGCCGGCGCTGCGCTGATGAGGGGCAGGGCGCACTGGGGGCAGAAGCGCTCCTCGGCGGCGAACTTGGCGCCGCAACCGGGACAGAGCAGCTCATCGAGCCTGCCCGCCGAATGGCTCATCAGTTGATCGTCAGCTCCGCGTCCTGCACCTGGCCGTCGCGGATCTCGTAGGCACGGACGTCGGGCTCACCACCGGCCAGGCCCACGATCACGTAGAGCGCCTCGGGATAGAAGGCGAGGTTGACGTCGGTCTGGGACGGATACGGTGCGCTGCGGGTGTGCGAGTGGTAGATCGCTCCGAGGTCGAACCCGGCATCGTCGATGGCCATCTGGATCCGGTACTGCTCCGCGCCATCGATCTCATAGCGCAGCGGACTGGCGGCGGCGTTCTCGGCTCGGTGCAGTTCCATCGCCTCGCCGTCGCGGCTGGCGATCATCCCGCAGCACTCGTTCGGCGCGTCAGCCTGCGCGTGGGCGACCATCTCGTCAAACAGGGAGCGGGGGATCCGCATCGCCGGGCGAGGCTAGCAGCGAGCCCGGGGCGTGGGCCCGGCTCCGAGCGCCGGGAGAGCGGTCACTGAATTCCCTGCACGAGCCCGTAGGGGACGGCCTTCTGGGCGTCGCCCGGATGCAGGGCCTCGCCCACGAGCGCTTCGTGCTGAGCGTCGCTGGCCATGATCTGCGCGGCCAGGGTGACCAGGCGGGGGTCGCCCAGCTTGGTCAGGGCCACGAAGTAGGCGCCGACCACGACCTGCTCGACCGCCAGGAGCAGGAACAGCGCGTCGCGTTGCCCTTGGAGCTGGCCCAGGCGCCCCCCGACGCCCCGGCGAGCCAAGTCCCGGTCGGCCTGGCGGGCACTGGCCGGTGGGGTCGGCGGCGTGCCGCCGAGCGCGGCCAGTCGGGAGCTGAGAACGCGGACATGGGCCTCCTCGTGCCCCCGCAGGGGGACCATCAGGCGGTGGGCCCGCGGGCGCAGGAGCGAGCCGGCGAGGATGTGCTGATAGCAGTAGAGCATCAGCAGCTCAACGCTGATCAGCCGCCGCAAGCGGTCGGCGTCGAGCAGCCCGGCGGCGCTCTGGGCCGCGGCCGGGGAGGGACTCAGCAATGTTTCCGCGAGCGCGCCACCGGCGGCGGCCGCCGCCGCTGTACCCGCCGCTGTCGCACCCGCCGCCACCGCACCGGTTCCGCCCCGGGACAGGACCTCCCGACGGGTCAGGCCGGCCGGGCCGCGGAGATCATTCACGGCCGGTCACGAACGCGCTCGGCGCCGCCGTCTCGCCCTGGGCGAGGCGCAGGATGGCGATGTGCTGGGCATCACTAGTCAGGATCGACGCCGTCGCCGCACGTACCGGGCCCGGGGCGAGCTGCGGGATGGCGTCCAGGTAGGCCACGATCTGCGTCCGCTCGAGCTCATGGAGCAGGCTCAGCACATCGGCCGGAGTGCTCGGGTGACCGAGGTCGTAGCTGGCCCGACGGCCGACCGCCGCGCCGCCGGCGGCCTTGATCAGCGACAGCAGCTCGCCCGTGTGCTGGAGCTCCTCATCGAGGAACTGCCGCGCCGTCCTGGCCTCAGGCCGGCCGAGCAGCGGGATTCCGGCCGTGTAGGCCGCCACCGTGCGGCGCTCGAGGTCGAGCAGGCGGTTGAGGATGGCCACGTCCCCTGAGCGCACCGGGGGCGCGGCCCGCTTGACCGCGAGCACTGGCTTGGCCTGGGCGCCGCACCCGGCCAGGGCCACCGCGGCCAATCCGGGGACCGCCCGGCCGGCCCGCTGCAGGAGCGCCCGGCGGCCGATCCCGGCCCCATCCGGTGTCCTCCCGGCGATCTGGACCGGCGCAGCGGCTGGCGCCTGGTCCCCTCCTCCTACCACCAGACGGTGGAGTCCAGGTTCTCGATCTCTTCGATGGGGCGGGTGTAGAGGCCGGACGACAAGTACTTCCAACCGTCGTCACAGACGATGAAGACCACGTTGCCCTCGTCGAGCTCACCGGCGATCCGCACCGCGACGCGGGCGATGGCCCCCGAGGAGACCCCCGCGAACAGCCGCTCCTCCTCCATCAGCTTGCGGGTCCATACGATCGCGTCGTGATTGGTGACGACGATCTTGCGGTCGAGCAGGCTCAGGTCGATGATCGGCGGGATGAACCCGTCCTCGAGCGAGCGCAATCCCTGGACCGGCTCGCCCTGCATCGGCTCGGCGGCCACGATCTTGACCTCATCGCCGAGCTCCTCCTTGAGACGGCGGCCGTTGCCCATCAGCGTCCCGCCGGTGCCCAGGCCGGCCACGAACGCGCTGACCTCATCGAGCTCCTCGAGGATCTCCAGCGCGGTGCCGTTGTAGTGGGCGTCGGGATTGGCCTGATTGCCGTACTGGTAGGGCATGTAGTACGAGGCGTCCTTCTCGGCCATGTCGAGCGCCATCTCCACCGCGCCGTTGGAGCCCTTGGAGCCCTCGGAGTAGACGATGTCCGCGCCGTACATGCGCAGCAGCTCGGTCCGCTCAGGGGTCACGTTGTCGGGCATCACGACCTTCAAGTCGTAGCCCTTGCGGCCGCAGATCATGGCCAGCGAGATACCGGTGTTGCCTGAGGTCGGCTCGAGAATGGTCTGCCCAGGCCGAATCAGACCCTTGTCCTCGGCGTCCTCGATCAGCGCCCGCGCCACCCGGTCCTTGACCGACCCGGTGGGATTGCGCGACTCGAGCTTGGCCCAGATCCGTACGCCCGGCTTGGGGCTGAGGCGCTTCAGCTCGATCAGCGGCGTATGGCCGATCGACTGGACGATGTCGCCGTAGCGCCCCCCGCAGGGCTTGTTCTGCAGGCTCTCGGCGGCCATTGCTTCACGAAGTGTAGCTAGTGGTCGCCCCAGGCCGGGACGGCGCTCGGGATCAGGCCGCGCCGCCGGCCATGGCCGGCAGGATGACCAGTGTGTCGCCCGATCCGACTGCGGTCTCGAGCCCGTCGAGAACGCGGACGTCCTCGTCGTTCAGGTACACGTTGACGTAGCGGTTGAGCCCGCCGTCGGCCGAGAACAGCTGCGTCTGGGTCTCGGGGTGGCTGTCGGCGACCGAGCGCAGGATTTCGCCCACTGAGTCACCGTCGGCGCTCAGCTCCTTCTCGCCGCCGACGGCAGCCCGGAGCACGGGAGGAATGCGAACGATGGCCATGGGGCGCGAGCTTAGCTTGAGCGGGACTGGCGGTCGGCGGCGAGCACTAGTGGGCCCCGGCGCAGAACGCCTCGTAATCGGGGAACACGCCGAGCTCCTCGTTGGTGATCTCCTCCGGGTCGCGCGAGCAGATCGGGCAGTCGGGGTCGCGGCGGACCTTGACCTCGCTCACGGTGGCGGCGAGCGCGTCGTACATGAGCAGGCGCCCGATCAGCGGATCGCCCTCGCCGAGGATCAGCTTGATGACCTCGGTGGACTGGAGCAGGCCCATCGTCCCGGGCAGGACGCCGAGCACGCCGTTGGCGCCGCACGACGGCGCCAGCTCAGCCGGCGGCGGCACCGGGAACAGGCAGCGGTAGCACGGCCCGTCATAGGGCTTGAACACCGACAGCTGGCCCTCGAAGCCGAGGATCGCCGCGGAGACGACCGGAATCTGCAAGCGCACCGAGGCGTCGTTGAGCAGGTACCGGGTGGGGAAGTTGTCCAGCCCGTCGACCACGATGTCGTAGCCGGGCAGGATGTCCATGATGTTCTCGGCCCCGAGCCGGACCGGGTACTTGCGCACCTCGACGTCGGGGTTGAGCGCCTTGATCGTCTCCTCGGCCGAATCGACCTTGGCCACGCCGACGCGCTCGGAGGAGTGGATCACCTGGCGCTGGAGGTTCGACAGATCAACCGTGTCGTCGTCGACGATGCCCAGCGTGCCGACACCGGCCGCGGCCAGGTAGAGCGCGGCCGGGGAGCCGAGGCCGCCCGCGCCGAGCAACAGGACCTTGGCGTCGAGCAGCTTCTGCTGGCCCTCGATGCCCACCTCGGGCAAGAGCAGGTGACGCGAGTAGCGATCGCGCTGCTCGGCGGTCAGGCTGCGGGGCTGCTCGACCTCGTAGCCACGGTCCTTCCACAGCGTGATCCCGCCGGTCATCGACTCGACGTTCTCATAGCCGAGGTCCTCGATCAGCGTCCGGGCTGCCCAGGCCGAGCGGTTGCCCGATTGGCAGTACAGGATCACGTGCTGGTCGCGCTCGGGCGCCGCGCCCTCGATCCGCGACTCGAGATAGGACTTGGGCACGTGCTTGGCCCCCGGGATATGACCAGTGGACCACTCCTCGGCCTCACGGACGTCGATCACCACGGCGCCGTTGGAGACCTGCTCGCGCACCACCGACGGATCAACCTCTTCGATCCTGCTCTTGATCTGGCGAAGAACTTCGGCTCCGGACGGGCTCATCGCTGAAAACTCCTCAAAGGCACTCTGGTTTCAATACTTCACAGAGTGTAGCGACGTCTGGGGCCCACGCCGGGCTCTACGATCGGCTTCCGGTGCGCGCTCCGGTCGACCACATCTTCGCTCCGCCCTTCCCGGCCAAGCTCCCCTGGATCAACACGGCGGCGCTGCGCATGGACCAGCAGCGCGGGCGCCCGGTGCTGATCGAGTTCTGGGACTTCTGCCGGCCCAACTCCCTGCGCACGCTGCCCTACGTGAAAGCCTGGGACGCCCGCTACGCCGAGGCCGGCCTGCGGACCATCGGGGTCCACGCCCCCGGCTTCCCCCCGTCGTCCGATCCGGACGCGGTCAACGCCGCCGTATCGCGGCTCGAGGTCCCTTATCCCGTCGTCGTGGACGAGAGCTTCGAGATCTGGCAGGAGTACGGGAACTTGGGCTGGCCCGCGCGGTATCTGTTCGATGCCGAGAGCCGGCTGTTCGAGTATCACTACGGAGAGGGGGGCTATGCCGAGACCGAGGCGGCAATCCAGGAGCTCGTCGGCCTGAGCGGGGAGCTCCTCGCCCCGCTGCGAGCGACCGATGTGCCCGGGGCCGAGATCGTGGTTCAGAGCGATGACGTCGCCGGCCCGTACAGCGGTCCGTATGAGGCCGGCGAGGTCTGGGCCGTGCTGGGCGGTGACGGGCTGCTCACGGCCAACGGCATCCGGATCGAGGTGACCCACCCGGGCGCCTACGAGCTGATCGTCCATGAGCGGAGCACCGCCGGCGAGCTCGAGCTCGAGGTGGGCCCGGGGGTCGAGTGCTTCGGGGTGTGCTTCATCCCCGGCCTGGCCTGAGCCCCGCACGGCGCCGGGCGCGATTCAGGTGTCGAGCAGGTTGACCAGCCGGGGCGCAGAGCCCGGCTCGGCGTCGTCGACCCAGATCGCGAATCCGGCCCGGTAGGGGCTCCGCCTGGGCTCGGGCCCGGTGAAGCTCGTCTCCTCGATCCAGCAGCCGCTGTTGATGAGCTGCCCGCCGTCCGAGCGCAGCCATTCACCGGGAACGTCCCCGGCCAGCGGACCGGCCCGGTGCGTGTGGCCGAAGACCACATACGGCGCCGAGATGCCCAGGCGATCCCCGACGGCGCCGATTCCCCGCAGCCCGCCCTGGCGCAGCGCGGCGCCGGACAACTCCGAGCGCAGCGGTCCGATCCCGGCCCGGTTCAGCGTCGCCACCAGGAGCGGAAAGCCGGCGGCCATGGCCCGGCGGCGAAACCCGCGGCGTCCCCGGCCACTCAGCGCACTCCAGCCCCGCACGGAACCGCCGTGCAGGCGCCCCGCCCGCTCGGGGTCCACGCGCTGAGCCACGGCGTGGATCCAGGCATAGAGCGGCGCGAGCACGGCCTCGTAGCCCTCGGGGGTGCTCAGGCCGGCGGCCGGACGCCCGGCGATGCGGGTCATCACCCCGGCCCCGAGGCGCTCCAGCGTCGGCATGGTCAAGTGCACATCCAGGTAGTGCCCGTGGGTGGCGTACACGTCCTCGCGCAGCCACACGCCCGGGTAGGCGATCCGGACCCGGGCCGGGCTCAGCGCCGCGGCGACGATGGCCAGCGCGCCGTCGGGGGGCGCTGTCACCTCGGTCTCGAGCCCCAGCGGGCCGGGCGTCGCGTTCAGAGCTCGGCGCTCGAACCAGCCCGCCAGCAGATGATGGTCGTGATTGCCCGGGACGATCACCACCTCCCGCTCGGGACCGAGGGTCGCGCCCAAGCGCCGGAGCGGCTCCAGAGCGGCGGCCAGCGCGTCACGCTCGGGGCCGTGGCGGAGCTCCAGCAGGTCACCGAGCAGGACGAGCCGGTCGGCCTCACCCGTGGCGGTGAGGAGCGCGTCCAGCGCGGCCCGATCGCGGAGCACCGCGCGCTTGGTCAGCGAGCCGAGGTGCAGATCTGAGACGACCAGCGTGCGCAGAGCGCCCTCAGCAGTGAGGCCTCAGGCCGAGGCGCCCGCGGTCATGGCCTGGCGGATCGCCTTGGGCAGCATGAAGCGCACATCCTCGGAGATGACCTCGAGCTCCTGCACGTCCTCGGTGCCGCGGGCGCGGAAGAAGTCGACCAGGCGCTGGACAAGCTCCTCGGGGGCGCTCGCGCCCGAGGTGATGCCGACCACGCGCTTGCCGGTCAGCCACGCGTCGCGAACCTGGGCCTCGTTGTCGATCAGGTAGGAGTCGGCCCCGTGCTCGCGGGCGACCTCGACGAGCCGGTTCGAGTTCGACGAGTTGCGCGAGCCGATGACCAGGACCAGATCGGATTCCCGGGCCAGCTGCTTGACCGCGGCCTGGCGGTTGGTCGTGGCGTAGCAGATGTCATCGGTGCGGGGACCGGTGATGGCGGGAAAGCGCTCGCGCAGCCGGGCGATGATGGCCTGGGTCTCATCGACCGACAGGGTGGTCTGCGAGATGTAGGCCACCTTCTCGGGGTCGCGCACCTCGAGCGTCTGCACCCCGGCCTCGTCCTCGATCAGCACGATGTGGGCCGGCGCCTCGCCCATCGTCCCCTCGACCTCCTCGTGTCCGGCGTGGCCGATGAGCACGATCGTGTAGTCCTCGGAGGCGAACTTCTTGGCCTCGACGTGGACCTTGGTCACCAGCGGGCAGGTCGCATCGATCGTCTGCAGGCCGCGCGCCGCCGCCTGGGCGTGCACGCTCGGAGCCACGCCGTGGGCCGAGAAGACGACCGTGGCGCCCTCGGGAACATCGGACTCGGACTCGACGAACACCGCCCCCCGGTCGCGCAGCTGCTCGACCACGTGCTTGTTGTGGACGATCTCCTTGCGGACGTAGACCGGGGCGCCGTAGAGCTCGAGCGCGCGCTCGACCGTCTGCACGGCGCGGTCGACGCCCGCACAGTAACCCCGCGGGGCGGCGAGCAGCAGCTTCTCGGGGGTCGCCGACATGATGATCAGTGTAGGCAGGCGTGCATGCACGCCTGCCCCGCCGGTGCATGCACCGGCGGCGGGTCGGCGCATGCGCCGACCCGAACGGCTACGGGCTCAGCAGCAAGGCGGCGACGCTGGCGCTGCTCGACTCAGCGCTCTGACCCGGGTTGCAGACCTTGACCGGCACGCTGTCGGTGTCGGTCGGACCGGTGGCCACCACCAACAAGGAGCCGGTGCTCGGTGAGGCGATCGAGACGACCGAGTCGCCCGCCTCGACCCCGGTGACCGCGACCGAGGCCGCGACGCATCCACCCGCCGGCACCGTCCCGATGCCGGCCAGGGGAACGCTCACGGCGGCGCCGGCCAGGTTCGAGCCGTACACGCTTCCCGGGGCGATGTCGGCGCCGGTGATCGAGCCCTGCTTGACCTGACCCGGGGTGCAGTGGGCGTGGACGCCCTCGACGCTGCAGCTCGTGCCCGCGATGGCCTGGCTGGCGATCCCGGGGTTCGGATAGGAGCCGGTCAGACTCCCCCCGGCCTGACCGGTGGCGGTGCCCGGGCCCGGTGGCCCGGTGGCCCCGCGCGGCCCTCGCTGATCCAGCGCCAACGCGCTCGCGTGGCGCGGACAGCGCGCACCCGGCTTGACGACGTGGAGGATGCCATTGCGCTCGACGCAGCCGTGGATCACGCCGCCCGTGCCCGCGAACGGGCTGGCCAGGGCCAGCGCTCCGCCGCTCAGCGCCAGGAGCGATACCGCCACAGCGATTGTCCGCACCCGCGGCGTAACTCCCCCTCAGTCGTTCGCAGTGACGGCGTCGAGCACGTCAGCAAATTGTTTGCGGGCGGCTTCGCGGCGGGCGGGGATCGACTCGGTGGGCCTGCCGTCGGGCGGGGGCTCGTAGCCGCGCAGAACCTGACGGGCCACCGAGGCCCGGTGGACCTCATCCGGCCCGTCGTAGATCCGCGCCGCACGCGCGAAGCGGTACATGGCCTCGAGCGGCAGATCGGTCGAATAGCCCAGGGCGCCGTGGGCCTGGACGGCCCGGTCGACGACGTCGTGCAGGACCTTGGCGCCGTAGAACTTGATCAGACCGATCTCCTTGCGGGCCGCGATCACGCCCTCGGTGTCCATCTTCCAGGCCGCGTGCAGGGTCATCAGCCGCGCGGCCTGCATCTCGGCCTCGGAGTCGGCGATCCAGTTCTGGACCGTCTGGTGCTTGCCCAGCACCGCACCGTGCGCGTAGCGGTAAACGGCGCGCTCGCACAGCATGTCGAAGGCGCGCCGGGCCACCCCGAGCCAGCGCATGCAGTGATGGATCCGCCCCGGGTACAGACGCTGCTGAGCGATCAGGAAGCCGGCGCCCTGGGCGCCGAGCAGGGCCTGGCCGGGCACCCGCACGTCCTCGTAGAGGATCTCGGCGTGGTTGCCGTACTGGCCGAAGGTCTCGGCCGGGTGCTCCATCGTGGCCACGTCGCGGACCACGTTGACCCCCGGGGTGTCCGCGTCGACGATGAACATCGACGCGCGCTGGTGGGGCTTGGCCTCGGGATCGGTGACCGCCATGACGATCAGGAAGTCGGCGATCGAGCCGTTGGAGGAGAACCACTTGTGCCCGTTGATGACCCAGCCGTCGCCGTCGCGCGTGGCCCGTGTGCTCAGCAGCGTCGGATCGGAGCCGGCCGTCTCGGGCTCGGTCATGCTGAAGGCCGACTTCAGATCGCCGGCCAGCAGCGGGTGCAGGTAGCGGTCCTTCTGCTCGGGCGTCCCGGCCATGGCGAGGATCTCCGAGTTGCCCGAGTCCGGCGCGGCGTTGCCGAACATCAGCGGCGCGATCGGGCTCGAGCCGAGGATCTCGTGCATCAGGCCGAGCTTGACCTGGCCGAAGCCCTGCCCGCCGAGCTCGGGATCGAGGTGCGCGGCCCACAGACCCTGATCGCGGACCTGCTCCTGCAGCGGCCGGGCCGCCCGGCGCAGTCCCTCCCAGCCGAGGTCTGCCCACAGCGTCTCCAGCGGCCAGACCTGCGTGCGCACGAATGCGCGCATCCACTCGAGCTTGGCTTCGAACTCCGGATCGGTGGAGAAGTCCCAACTCATCAGGTGCCGCTAACCCTACCGGGGCGAGATGAGGCCGTGGCCGGAAGTTCGCCGGGTAGGTAGGCTTGGTCTGGTCAGCCGCACCCGAGCGAAGAAGAGGGAGCCGGTGCCCCAGCAGCATCTAGACCGCCTGACTTCGATCGACGCGTCGTTCCTGCACCAGGAGGGTGAGTCCTCCCACATGCACATCGGCGCGGTGCTGCTGTTCGAGGGCCCCGCCCCCGACTTCGCGGACTACCTCGATCACGTCCGCTCGCGACTGCACCTGGTGCCGCGCTACCGCCAGAAGCTGGCCACGCCTCCGTTCGAGACCGGCCGGCCGTTGTGGGTCGACGATCCGAGCTTCAACCTCGAGTACCACGTGCGCCACACTGCCCTGCCCGCGCCCGGGACCGAGGAGCAGCTCTTCCTGCTCGCCTCGCGGGTCGCCTCCCAGCAGCTCGATCGGTCAAAGCCGCTGTGGGAGAACTGGCTCGTCGAGGGCCTCGATGACGGACGCTTCGCAGTGATCTCGAAGACCCACCACTCGGTGGTCGACGGCGTCGCGGGCGTGGACCTGGCCAGCGTCCTGTTCGACATGGAGCGCAAGCCCCAGCCGGGATCGGAGGAGCTCGAGCCGTGGCGACCGAGCTCCGAGCCCTCGGGCGCAGAGATGGTCGTGGCCGGACTGCGGGGCATGGTCTCCACAGGGGCCGGGCTCGTGGCCCGCGCGGTCGCCGCGGCCAGCCGGCCGGCTACCTCGCTCGGTCTGCTGCGCGATGCCGCCGAGGGCATCGGCGAGCTGGTCTGGGCCGGGCTGAACCCTGCCCCCGAGACGCCGCTGAACGTGCCCATCGGCCCCCACCGCCGCTTCGCGGTGGTGCGCGCGCAGCTGTCTGAATTTAAGGAGGTCAAGGACGCGCTCGGCGGCACCGTCAACGATGTCGTGCTGACCGTCGTCTCCGGGGCACTGGCCGACTGGTTGCACTCACGCGGCGTGCGCACCCAGGGTCTGGAGATGCGCGCCCTGGTCCCGGTGTCGGTGCGGACCAAGGACCAGAAGAACACGATGGGAAACCAGATCACGGTCATGCGGGGGCCGCTCCCGGTGTACATCGAGGAGCCAGTGGCCCGGCTGCGCTTCGTCCGCCACGCGATGGATGGGCTCAAGGAGTCAAAGCAGGCCGAGGGCGCCGCCACCCTGGCCGCGGTCAACAACCTCGCCCCGCCCACCATTCTCGCGCAGGCTTCGCGGCTGAACTTCTCCACCCGCCTGTTCAACCTGATCGTGACCAACATCCCGGGCCCGCAGATGCCCCTCTACGTGCTCGGCCGCCAGCTCGACGATCTGTTCCCGGTCGCCTTCCTGCCCGAGGATCATGCCCTGGCCATCGCGATCATGTCCTACAACGGCGGGCTCGACTTCGGGCTCCTGGGTGACTACGACGCGCTGCCCGACATCGAGGTGATCGCCCAGGGGATCGGCGATGCGCTAGCCGATCTGCTGGCCGTGGCCCGCAACCACGGCCGCGCGTCGCGCGCCCAGCACGACAAGGCGGGCAAGCCGGCCAAGGCGGCCAAGGCGGGCAAGCCGGTCAAAGCGCCGGCGGCGGCTAAGTCCCAAGGCGCCGCCCGCACATCTGGCACCGGCGGCTCGGCCAGCCGGGGCGGAACGAGCAGCAACGGCGGCTCGCGCGGCAACGGCAACGGCAACGCGGCCGGCAACGATGACTCGGCCGGCAACGGCGATCGGACCGGGAGCCCGCGCCCGGCCCGGATCCTGCCCGCCGCCCAGGGCCGGCCGACTCACGGCCCGGCGGCCGACATGCGGCGAGCCAAGCGGGAGGGCACTCGACGCCAGCCCCGCAAGCGCTCACAATCCTGAGCGAACGACATGGACAGCGAGCTGATCGGACCCGACGAGACCGCCTACCGGCTCGAGCTGACCGCGGCGCAACTGAAGATCGTGCACACCGCGCTCCGCTCGCTCTGGGACGACCTCGGGCGCGAGCAGCATGACGTCAAGGGCGTCGTCGCGGCGGTGCTGGCCAAGCTCCCGGGCGAGCACGAGATCCGGGCCATCGACCTGAGCCGCGAGCTCGGTCGCCAGATCCCACCGGGGCCGGTCGACCTCTAGCTGCGCGCCGGGTCGCAGGACGCCGTAGGGTCCCCGGGTCCGGTCGACCTCTAGCCGCTCTCGCCGAACGGCGGGTAGGTCTCGGTGAGCAGGAAGAGCAGCGCATCGGCCCGGGTCGTGTAGGCCAGGGAGAAGTTCAGCGCGTTCTGAAGCCCCTGCGGTTGACGCCCGGTGACGACGATCGCGAACCAGGAGAGCAAGGCGGCGAACGCCAGCACGATGCTCAGCGCGTACCGGATCACGATGGCCAGGATCGCGTAGATGAGCCGGAAGAAGACCTTCAGCCGGCTGTAGTGGGCCAGCGGCGGGTCGATCCGGACCCGCACCGGATAGTCGCCGTCATCCGATAGCCCGAACGGCGGGTAGCGATCGACGCCGAGGTACAGGTACGCGCTGAAACGCGCGAGGAAGCGCAGGTATCCGCTGACGAAGCGGTAGAGGCCCTCGGGCCACCGGGCGGTGAACAGCAGGACGAACCAGGCGATGATCCAGACCACGTCGAAGATCAGCCCGTAGACGATCAGGACGAAGTAGTGAGGGATCACCAAGAGCCCACGGAAGAACGTGCTGAGGCGGCTGCGCCGGCTGACGTAGTCCATCTCAAACGTGACTGGATAATCCGTGCCCATTCAGTCCTCCGCTGTCAGCATCCTGCCGTTCGTGACTGCGGCGGGGACTCTAACCGGGCCGTCTCCAGGCCTCTTGCTGGCGCCTTGCTGACACCCGGCGCGGTTTCAGCAGCCAGATCGAGCGGCTCGCCGAGATTCTCGTCCAACCGATGCACGTAGGTCTGCAGGGCGAACCCGGCCGAAGCGTGCCGACCCTTCCCTTTGAAGTTGGTCCTTCAGACCTCCCCCGGGCCTAGCGAGTGCCTCGCTTGGCGGCGCTGCGCATCCTGCCCACGGCGTTCCTGGCCTTGCCCTTGAGCTCCTCTCCCGCTCCGCGGGCCTCTGTTCCTGGGCGGCCGGCGTCCCTGCCCGTCTGGCGCTTCACCTTTCCTTTCGTCTCCTGAGCTTTTCCTTTCAGGCGCTGCGTACGGTCGCCCATGCAATCCTCCCTACCGCTGGTGGACGTTCTGAGCAGGAAGATACCCGCGGCCCATCGGTGCTACACGCGCTGGTCGACCGCGAAGCTGGCAGCGGGCGGGGGCTTCTAGAACCCGAGGGCGAACTTCGCGTCTTCGCTCATCCGCTCCGGAGTCCAGGGCGGGGCGAAGGTCATCGTCGGCTCGACCTGCTGCACGCCGTCGAGCTCGCTCACGAACTCCTCGATCTGCTCGGAGACCTGCGGGCCGATCGGACAGCCGGGGCTGGTCAGCGTATAGGTCACGCGAACCGTGCCGTCCTGCACCTCGACGTCGTAGATGAGTCCGAGCTCGACGAAATCCAAGCCCAGCTCGGGATCGATCACGTCGCGCAGCGCGTCGGTGACTTCGTCAACTGTTGCCATGCCAGCGAGTGTATGACGCTCGGGCCAACTCTGAGGCCTCAGTCACACCGTTCAGCTAAACCGCGATGGCATCCGCCCGCGGCATTGACTAGGGTTGCGCGATCGTCGACTTCGATGACAAGCCGCCCACGCTGCGCTGCCGCGGTGATGAGGACCGCAACACGCAAGGCGTCAGGCGTCCAGCGTTGACCCGAGCGATCCGCGCCCGGGCCGACCTGATCGTCGACCTGACCGAGCTCGTCTTCGCCGACGCATCGCTGATGCTCGACATCGCGGTCATGGCTCGCCGTCTGCGTAGTCACGGCAGTGCGGTGATGCTGCGCGGACCCCAGCCGCAGATCCGCACGCTGATCGAGCTATTCGGATTGCATCGCCTACCCGGCGTGCTGCTCGAGGGCTCGACGCCCGCCGTGGCCTGAGCGCCGACCCGCGGCCGCCCCCGGGTCCGCCGACCCGCGGCCGCCCCCGGGTCCGCCGACCCGCGGCCGCCCCCGGGTCCGCCGACTGACTAGTACTAGCCTTGAGGCCGGATGATCGCCCTCGTGATCCTGATCTGCTGGCCGATCGCCGAGTTGTTCGTGGCCATCAAGGTGGCCGAGGCAATCGGCGTCCTCTTGACCGTGCTCCTGCTCGTTGCCGGCTGGCCGGTCGGAGTCTGGCTGATCCGCGCCGAGGGTCGGAGCGCCTGGCGGCGCCTGCGCGCCGCGGCGGCTATCACCGGCCGGCCCCCGGGCCGGGAGGTCCTGGATGGCGCCCTCATCCTCTTCGGCGGCTCGCTGCTGATCGTGCCCGGATTCATCACCGACGTCCTCGGGCTCCTCCTGCTCCTCCCCCCGACGCGGGCGCTGGCGCGGATTGGCCTCGTGCGGAACTTCCAGAGCCGTCTGGTCCTTCGCGCCACGCGGTTTGGCGGGCCGCCGCGACCGTACGACGTGGACTCGACCGCGACCGACGTCGAATCGGCCCGTCTGCCTCGATGAGCGGAGCGGAGTCGAGCTCGCTGCGGGTGCTCAGCTTCGGCGACGCCAGCGGAGAGGTCTGGGGCGCGGCGGTCAGCGCCGCCGGGGCGACGGTCAGCGCCGCCGGGGCGACGGTCAGCGCAGGGGCGACGGCGCTCGCCATCGTCACTCCGGAGCGAACCGTCACGGCCACGGACGCCGACCAGGTCTCGCTCAGTCCCGAACGCGACGGCTGGCGCCTGACCGGCCCTGACTTCGCGCTGAGCTTCGTCCCCGCGGGCGAGAACGGCAGCCGGGCGCCGAGCCCGGCCGGAGACCTGCTCTGCCGCGTCGAGGGACACATCGGAGCGCCCGAGGCCGAGCGGGCCGTGAGCTGCTCGGGAACCGTCAGCCTCGAGCCCGACACCCGGATCGATCGGCTTGACTCGATCCGGGCCGTGACGGGATGGTTCGACGCCGATCATGGTGTGGTTCTACGCGCCCTTCGTCCCGCCGGCAGCAAGGACCACGAGCACGACGCGATCGCGGCGACCCTGTTCGACCCCGACCAGGCTGTCGCCGTGACCGACCCCCGTCTCTCAACCACCTTTCGCCCCCCGGAGCGGCCCGCCCGGGCCAGCCTCGAGCTGTGGATCGGTGATGGCGATGAGCTCTATCCGCGCCGGGCCGCGGCCGAGGCCTCGGGCCCGGCGGTCGAGACCGGGACCGACGGGATGCGGCTGGCCATCACCCCACTGCGCTGTCACTCGGCCGGCCTGGACGGCGTGGGCGTCTATCTGATCGCTCACTTCTAGCGAGTGCACTGTCCGGCAACTAGGGCACGCGTGCCAGGTCTCATCAATTCAGTGGCCCGAATTTCCCCGACGCGTCGCTAGTCGGAGCGGTCATGGCACGGGTGGAGGCGGTGATCAGCGACTTCGGCGGCGTGCTCACCTCCCCCCTGGCCGGCGCCTTCGCGACCTTTGAGAACGACTCGGGGGTCCCGCTGTCCGAGCTGGGTACGGCGATGGCCGCCCTGGGCGCGACCCGTGGCGTGAATCCGCTGTTCGAGCTCGAGACCGGCCGGCTTCTCGAGGCTGACTTCCTGAATGAATTGGCCGGCCAGCTCACCCGGCAGCTGAAGCGCGAGGTGCATCTGGGCGGGTTCGGTGAGCGCTACTTCGCCAACCTGACTCCCAACGAGCCGCTGATCGCCTATCTGCGCGGGCTCCGGGGGCGCGGCTACAGGCTGGCCATCTGCACCAACAACGTCCGCGAGTGGGAGGCCCGCTGGCGAGCGATGCTGCCCGTCACGGAGATCTTCGACATCGTGGTGGACTCGGCCTTCGTGGGCTACCGCAAGCCCGACCCGGAGATCTACGAGGTGACGCTGGAGCGGCTCGGCGTTCCGGCAGCGGCCGCGCTGCTAATCGACGACCTGGAGATCAACTGTGACGGCGCCCGGGCACTCGGCCTCCGCGCAGTCTGGTTTCAGAGCACCGAGCAGGCGATCGCCGACATCGAGGCGGCCCTGCGCGAGGAGACCCCGTGAGCGAGGCACCCCGGGGCCGCCGCCAGGCTGCCGTTCTCGCCGCAGCCGGAATGGTCCTCGTGGTGGTCGTGGTCGCCGTCGCCGTGCTGATCGGGGCCGACCCGGGGGATCCGTCGGGATCCGGATCGCACAGTGCCGATGTTCCGGCTCGCGGTGCGGTACCGGTGAAGATCGCCGAGAGTCCGGGCGGGCGGCGCATCCCCCCCGGGTACCTGGGCCTGTCGATCGAGTTTCCCGCCCTGCGGACCTACACGGGCTCCGATCCACGCCACATCAATCCGGTGCTCGTGCAGCTGATCCGCAATCTGTTCCCCGCCCAGGCTCCGATGTTGCGAATCGGCGGCGACAGCACCGACACCACGTGGTTGCCCGGGCCCGGCGTCAGGCGGCCCGACTACCGGAGCTACCGCCTCACCCCGAGCTGGCTGGCCACCACCGCGGCCCTGGCCCGTGCCCTCGACGCCCGCATGATCATGGGGCTCGACCTGGCCGCCGATCAACCCGCGCTGGACGCGGCCGAGGCTCGCGCCTACCTGCGCAGCCTGGGCAGGGCGCACCTCGAGGCGTTCGAGATCGGCAACGAGCCGAACGTCTACGGCAAGATCGCCCTGCTCAAGCTGGCCCCCAAGCACTTCCGCCGCGCCCGGCCGCGGAGCTACGACTACCGCCGCTTTGCCGGGGAGTTCGCCGCGATCGCCGATCGCGTCCGGGGGCGCTCTCGCACTGGACCGGGCCTCGGCTCGGTGCCCTTGGCCGGCCCGGCGCTGGCCCTGGGCCCGACCGCCGATCCGGGCTCGTGGATCGGGTCGATGCCCGGCTTCCTGCGCAGCCAGCCCGGGCTCACGACCCTCACCCTGCACCGTTATCCGCTGCGCAACTGCTACGTGGGCACACGCTCGCCGCAGTACCCCACCGTCCCACACCTCCTCGCGCCGTACGCCACCGACGCGCTGGCCGCCAGCCTCGCGCCCTGGGTCCGGATCGCCCACAGCCACCACCGCCGCCTCCGCGTCGATGAGCTCAACTCGGTCGCCTGCCGCGGCCGGGCCGGGGTCAGCGACACGTTCGCCAGCGCCCTGTGGGTCACCGACGCGCTGTTCTCACTGGCCCGGGCCGGGGTGGACGGGATCAACATCCACACGCTGCCCCGGTCGGCCTACGAGCTGTTCCACTTCACCCATTCGGGGGCTCGCTGGTCGGCCTATGTCCAGCCCGTCTACTACGGCCTGGCGCTGTTCGCCCAAGCCGCGCCGGCCGGCGCGCGGCTGCTCCGCATCACCGGCGCGGCGGGGTCCGCTGGGCTCAGCGTGTGGGCGACCCGAGGGCGGGACGGCACCCTGCGAGCGGTGTTGATCAACAAGAGCCCGACGCAGACGCGGTCGGTGAGCCTCGTCCTGCCGGCGGGCACAGGGGAGACGGCGACGGTCACGCGGCTGCGCGCGCCGAGCGTCTACGCCCGTCGTGGAGTCACCTGGGGCGGTCAGGGCTACGGCACCGCGACGGCCACGGGAAGGCTGGCCGCGCCGGGCACACAGACCCTGACTCGGCGCGCGGGGGCCTACACACTGGCGGTGCCGCACGGCAGCGCTGCGCTGGTCACATTCCCGGGCTGAGCCGGACCGGCGTCAGTTCTCGACGCCAACCGGGCCGCCGTCAGTTCTCGACGCCGAGCCGATCCCAGCAGTAGAGCTCGAGACACTCCGCGGCCAGGGTCGCGCAGCGTTCCTGCGACAGCCAGGGCAGGACGGTGTCGAAGGCCTGCTCCTCGCCAACGCCGGCCTCGAAGGCCTCCTCGCCACGGAACCCGGCGGCGATCTTCAGCGCCTCACGCCGGTTCTCACCCAAGGACGGGAACACGTTGACGAGAAACTCCTTGTTCGGCAGCGCGTGCCCGACCTCGAGCGACACATGCCAGGCCGCGAGCAGCGACAAATCGTGCTCGTCCAGGTCCGCCAGCGCCTTGGCATAGTGCGAGTCGAGTTCGGACTCCGGGATCTCGTCCACCCATGCGCGTACCACCTCGCCGAGGATCTGGCGACGCGCTTCCCGGCCCACCGAGTCGGCGATCACCCGGATGGCGTTCTGCGGTTCGATGAAGCAGAGGGTCATTGCGCTCCGTTTCGGGTGGCTACAGACGCCCGAGAAGGTAGGCGCTGCCCCGGACGGAGCGGTGGGGGACGGAGCGACCGGGTGGCGGGCGATCCCGCTCAGAGGTTGAGCGCGCCGCGAACGGCGGCCAGCACATCGGGGGCGGGCTCGAGGTCGGTCCCCATCCCCAGCGTGGCTCGCGAGCCGCGCTCCCAGTTGTAGAAGCCGACGTCGAGGGCCTCGAGCTCGAGCCCGCAGCCCGCGGCCAGGTCCGCGGCGCGACGCTCGAGCAGCATCGTGTCGCCGATCCCGAGGCACCGCTTGGCGGCGAGCGTCACCTCGTCACCACCGCCCAGGGCCAGAGCCCCAGCCCGGAGCTCGTAGACCGCGGTGCGGCCGAGCGCGGTGAGGAGCTCAAAGCGCGCTCCGCGAGGGAAGCCGGGCAGGGCGAGCCGCTCGAAGGCGCGGGCAAAGCGCCGTTCCGGCGACCAGCTCACCTCACCGCTGAACGCCGTGGCCTGCGTGCCGGAGCGCTCGGCCCAGGCGCGATACGCGGCCGGCGTGCGCGCCGGCTGCCCGGGGGCGTAGGCGCCTCGCGGACCCGGCGTGGCCCCCTCGAGCGAGAGCGGCTGGCCGGAGGCCCAGCTGGTCCGAACGGCGGTAATCGAGGCGAACGGGTCATCCTCCTCCAGCGGACCGAGGTAGGCGATCTGGAAGGCCAGCCAGCTGCGCTCCTCGCGCTCGGCGCCCGGCTCGGCGATCTCGGCGCCCGGCTCGGCGACCTCGGCGTAGAGCCCGGGGGGTGCGCTGGTCAGGCGGGTCAGGCGGGCCGCGGCCCAGGCCAGCTCTTCGGCCAGCCGGGAGGCGTCAGCGCTCGAGCGCAGCCCGGGAACGAGTTGGCAGACGTAGCCGTCATCCACTCCGCGAGCCAGGCGCCGGACGGTCACGGCCGGACCGGAACGACTGGTCCTCGCCCGGGAGCGGGCGGGGGCGCTGGGCGCTCGCGCGGGGCCTGTCGGGGAGGATCCGGTGGCGCGCGCGGTCTGCCCCCCCGGTGAGAGCACCGGCCGCAGCTCGAGGTCCTGCTCGCGGGCGCAGATCGGGCAATTCTGGATCAGGCGGTTGTGACGGCAGAAGCTGGGCATGGCGACCACGTCAACCTTAGTAAGAGCCGGGCGGAGCCTCCGTCGGCGGAGCCCCCCTCGGCGGAGCCTCCGTCGGCGGAGCCTCCGTCGGCGGAGCCCCCCTCGGCGGAGCCTCCGTCGGCGGAGCCCCCCTCCGGGCGGAGCCTCCGTCGATCCGTTGTCAATATGGCAGCAAAAAGACGGAGGCTCGGCCCAGGACAGCCGCGCACCCCGCGCTCAGGTCTCTCCGGTCCGCAGATCGCCCGCCATCGCCTCTGAGCGACGATGCTCGCGGCCGCGAGCGATCACCTCCCGGAAGCTCTTGAAGCGGAAGATCAGGACTAGGGCGGCAAAGCCCAGCCCCGAGCTGAGCACGATCGTGGCGATCTGCTGCCCGACCGAGAACGAGGCCGCGTTGGCGTTGTGGAAGATGGCCAGCAGCAGCGCCTGCTGGACCCCGGCCCCACCCGGCGTGAACGGGAACACCGAGGCCACCACCTGTACGGCGAGGACCAGGAGCGCGTTGCGCACGGAGCCGCCGATGTGGAACGCGTCCAGGAGCGCCCAGTAGGCGGCGAACCGAGCCACCCAACTGGCCAGCTGCCAGCTGGCCATGCGGCGCTTGTAGGCGTCGCGGTCGCGCAGGATGGCCAGCCCCTGGCGCACGCGGAGCCAGAACGCGCGAACCCGGGCCGAGAGCAGGGCGAAGCCGAACACGAACAGGATCGCCAGCACGGTGACGAAGAACAACGTGAAGCGCATGTTGCCGGCGAAGAAGCTGATGTCGAAGGCCGGCAGCTTGGAGAAATCCGGCGGCTTGGGGAAGACGCCCTGGGTGAAGGCGAAGCCCATGACCAGGAGTCCCATCCCCCAGTCGAAGATCACCCCGGTCGAGAGCGCGGTGGCGATGGCGGGATAGCTCCCCGGGGCGATGGCCAGCCGGGTCAGGAACAGCTGGGCGATATTCCCGCCGCCGAGGGGGAACACGTTGTTGACCGCGTAGCCGACCATGTAGGCGCCCCAGACATCGCGCCAGCGCACACGGGTGTCGGGGTAGGCGGCCTGAACCGCGCCCCACAGGGCCCGTGAGCGCAGCAGCAGGTAGAGCCCGTAAAAGAGCAGGCCGAGGAGCAGTGAGCCCCAGCTCAGACTGGCCAGTTGCGAGAAGAAGGTGCCGGCCGAGCCGACCAGATGGCTGACCGTGCACCCGATCGAGCTACAGCCATGGCCATGCGGGGTGATGACGGCGACCGGGACAGCCATCCACACACGGTCGCACACCGGCCAGTCACGGTTGCCGGGCGCACCGGCCCCGAGTCCGGACGGCCCTCAACCCCGGAACGAACGCTTAAGAGGACCGGGGGACCCAGATCCATCTGGGTCCCCCGGAGAGCCAGGGAAGTGGGGGCGCAGTTCCCTGACCGACAGGGGCGGGTTTCCCCGTCCCAAGCTGTAGTAAACCTGATCGCCCCGAAAAAACCGAATCGGACTTCAGAAGTCCTTTCGGCGATTAAACCTACCAGGGCGCGCAGGCCGGGACAACTGGGCGACCGAGTCGCGCCCGGAAAACCAACCTTTCCGAAGCCCCGGCGGCCCCGAGCGAGGGCCCCGCGGCCGGTCCAGGATCAGACCGGCCCGCGCATCCCCGGGCCGGTGAAGAACTCCTCTCCGGGACGGACCGTTCCCGCGGCCTCGGCCTCATGACGCAGCGTCCGGTCGGCCTCCCCGCTCCACGCCCCGACGGCGAGCATCTCGCGATCGGCGTCCATCGGGCTGCCCCCGAGATCGGCGTTGACGATCCGGGCGCACTTCCGCCCCTCGGCGATCGCCGTGACGACCAGCGACTGGCCAATGCGAGCGTCGCCACACGCGTAGACCCGCCCGACCGAGGTCCGGTAGGTCTGCTCGGTGCGGATGTTCCCGCGCCGGTCGAGATCCAGGCCGAGCTCGGAGACCATTCCGTCGTGCTCGGGATGCTCGAAGCCGATGGCGATCAGCACCAGGTCGGCTTCGAGCACGAACTCGCTGCCCGGCACCGGGGTCAGATCGCGCGATGAGCTGCCTGTCACCTTGCGCGCGTAGACGTGGCTGACAGTTCCGGCCTTGCCGCCGAACCCGGTCACCTCGGTACCCCAGCGGCGCTTGCCTCCTTCGTCAAGCGCGTAGGTGGACTCGGTCCGCTTGGGCGGCAGTGGCCAGGGATGGCGGGGGTCCTCACCGGCTCCCGGGAGCTCGGCGTACACGTCGAGCATGACCACCGACTCGGCCTGCTCCCGGTGGGAGTTGGAGATGCAGTCCATTCCCGTGTCCCCGCCACCGATCACGATCACCCTCTTGCCGGCGGCACTGATCTCGGTCCCGGGCGGCGGCATGCGGGTGGGGCGGCCCTGCTGCCCCGCCACCCAACGGTTGCGCTGATACAGGTAGTCCATGGCGGGGTGGATGCCGGCCAGTTCGCGCCCGGGGCCCGCGTACTCGCGCGGCACGCGCGAGCCGATGGAGATGACCAGCGCGTCGTAGGTCTCCTGGAGGTCGGCCACCGGGATATCGCGGCCGACGTCGGTGTCGTAGATGAAATCGATCCCCTCCTGCTCGAGCAGGGACACGCGGCGGTCGATGATCGACTTCTCGAGCTTGGCGTCGGGGACGCCGAAGCGCAGCAGCCCGCCCGGGCCCTCGTCGCGCTCGAACACGGTGACCGAGTGCCCGCAGCGGTTCAGCTCGGCGGCCACGGCCAGCCCGGCGGGCCCGGAGCCGACGACAGCCACGATGCGCCCGGAGCGGCGGTCCGGCGGCTCGGGCACGATCCAGCCCTCGTCGAAGGCCCGCTGGACGATGGCCAACTCGATCTGCTCGATGGCCACGGGGTCGTCATTGATGGCCAGCACGCAGGCCGACTCGCAGGGAGCCGGGCAGATCAGGCCGGTGAACTCGGGGAAGTTGTTGGTCGAGTGCAGCTGGTCGATTGCCTCGCGCCACTTGTCGCGATAGACGAGATCGTTCCAATCCGGGATCAGGTTGCCGAGCGGGCAGCCCTCGTGGCAGAAGGGCACTCCGCAGTCCATGCAGCGCGCGCCCTGCTGCCGCAGCTCGGCCTCGGGCTGCAGGCCGAAGTACTGCCGGTAATCGCCCACGCGGCGGGCTGGGTCGCGCTTGTCGAAGCCGACCCGGTGGACCTTGAGAAATGCTCCGAGCTCACCCACAGGAAGCGGGAGGGTACCAATCCCATCTCGACGCTCCACTCGTTTAGAGTCGCCCGGTGCGGAAGGGGACCCGGGGCCTGATGGGAACGGCGGCGGCGATGGCGTTCATGGTCGCGTGGCCCGGCTTGGCCTCGGCTCAGTCGCCCACCCTGGCCCTGGCTGTGTCCCCGGCCCTGGTCCGCGGTACGTCAGCCGTCACCCTGTCCGGGCGCGTGCTGGGCGCCCCGCCCGGCGCGTCGGTGGAGCTGTACGCCAGCCCGTTCCCGTACCAGCGCTCGGTCCAGGCTGGAGTGGTGCCGGTGGCCGCCGACGGGTCCTTCGCCGACACGGTGACCGCCGACCGCGACACCCGCTACCGCGCGGTGCTGGCCGGCTCGACGCTCGGGGCCACGGCCACCCTGCACGTGATCGGCGTCACGGTCGTCTCGACCCGCGCCCTGACCCTCGGGCGAGCCGAGATCACCATCCTGGTCCGCCATCCCGCCGACCTGCGCTGGAACGGCGCGCGCGCGAGCTGGGCCTTTGCCCGCTCCTCCCGGGGCCATTTCCGCGTGCTGGCCACCGACCGGACGCTCCGTCGCGGGCCATACACGACCGAGCTGCGGGTCGCCGTCGCGCTGCCGGCCGGCCGGTTCAGCTTCCGCGTCTGCTTTCACGCCCGCTATGACCACGCCCTGGACAACCTCGAGCGCCCTCCGGGCTGCACCGGGCGTGGCTACCAAGGCGGCGGGCGCCTCCCCAGCGGCTTCCCCGGACCGGCCGCCGTAGCCCGAGCCGCCGGCTACCTGGCCCACCGCGCCGGCCTGACCGGATTCGCGGTGGTGGACAGCGAGGGCCGGCTGTCCGGCGCCCATCTGCACCGGACGTTCGTCACCGCCAGCGTGGTCAAGGCGATGCTCATGGTCGCGGACCTGCGTCGCCTGAATGCGCTCGGCCGGCGCCGAATCGATGCCACCACCGACTCGATCCTGTTCCCGATGATCCACGTGTCGGACAACACCGCCGCCAGCCGGTGCTTTGCCATCGTCGGCGACGCCGGCCTCTATGCCGTGGCCCGCGCCGCCGGAATGACCGATTTCTCCGACTACGGGGACTGGGGGCAGGCTCACTTCAGCCCCGCCGACCAGGCTCGGTTCTTCTTCGTGATGGACTCCCTGATCCCCCGGGAGTTCGTGGGCTACGCGCGCTTCCTGCTCTCGACGATCGCCGCCTACGAGAGCTGGGGAATTCCTGCCGTGGCCCGGCCGCTGGGTTATCGCGTGTTCTTCAAGGGCGGCTGGCGGACTACCGGTTTGGGCCAGCTGGTGCACCAGATCGCCCGGCTCGAGGGACACCGGCGGACCTTTGCGCTCGCGGTGATGACCGATGGCGACCCGTCGATGGGCTACGGGATCGACACGATCCAGGGCGTGACCGGGGCGCTGCTGCGCTGAGAGCAAAAACCGCGGCCGACCACACGAGGGCAGAATCCGCGGGCGACCACGCGCGGGCTACGCGACCGTTGCGGCCTCCGGCTCCTCACCGGCCTGCTCGGCCTCGCGCTCGGCCAGCACCCGCTTGTAGTCCCGGGGCATGACCCTGACGAAGCGCTCGCTCGAGCGCTCCCAGGAGGCGAGCACGTTGCGGGCCACCAGCGAGCCGGTGCGCTGGGCATGCTCGGAGATCAGCGCCTTGACCTCGTCCTCGTCGGCCTCGGTCAGTGGCTCGAGGTCGACGAGATCCGTGTTGCAGCGACCCTCGAAGCGCCGGTCCTTGTCGTACACGTAGGCGATGCCGCCGCTCATACCGGCGGCGAAATTGCGCCCGGTGGGACCGAGGATGACCACCCGCCCGCCGGTCATGTACTCGCAGCCGTGGTCACCGACACCCTCCACGACGGCCTTGGCCCCCGAGTTGCGCACCGCGAAGCGCTCGCCAGCCAGCCCCCGGATGAACGCCCGCCCCGCGGTGGCGCCGTAGAGCACCGTGTTGCCCACGATCATGTTCTCCTCGGCCCGGAATACGGCCGAGGCCGGTGGCCGGACCGAGACGACGCCCCCGGAGAGGCCCTTGCCCGTGTAATCGTTGGTCTCCCCCCGCAGCTCGAAGGTCACCCCCGGCGCCAGCCAGGCCGCGAAGCTCTGGCCGGCCGATCCGGAGAAGGAGATCTCGATCGTGCCCTCGGGCAGCCCGCTCGCGCCGTGGCGGCGGGCTATCTCCCCGGACAGGATCCCGCCCACCGTGCGGTTGACGTTGCGCACCGGGACCGGGCCATGGCGGACGCCGTCACCGCTCTCGAGCGCCGGCGCGCACAGGGAGAGCAGCTCCCAGTCGAGCGCGTCGTCCAGCACGGGAACCTGCGCGCGGGTCCGCGAGCGGGGCATGTCCGCGGGCAGATCGGGCGAGGAGAGGACCATCGACAGATCAACTCCGCGTGACTTCCAGTGGTCCAGCGCCTCCTCGGTCTCGAGCAGCTCGGCATGCCCGATCATCTCCTCGAAGCGCCGCACGCCGAGACGGGCCATCAGCCCGCGTACCTCCTCGGCCACGAACATCAGATAGGCGGTCACGTGCTCCGGGGTACCGCGGAAGCGCCGGCGCAGCTCGGGATCCTGGGTGGCGATCCCCACCGGGCACGTGTTGAGATGACAGACCCTCATCATGATGCAACCCATCGCGATCAGGGGGGCGGTCGAGAAGCCGAACTCGTCGGCTCCGAGCAGCGCGCCGACGATCACATCACGGCCGGTCTTGATCTGCCCGTCCACCTCGACCGTGATGCGCGAGCGCAGATCGTTGAGCAGCAGCGTCTGCTGCGTCTCGGCCAGCCCGATCTCCCAGGGGACCCCGGCGGCCTGGATCGAGGACTGCGGCGATGCGCCCGTGCCTCCGTCATGACCGGCGATGGTGACGTGGTCGGAGTTGGCCTTGGCCACGCCCGCGGCCACCGTCCCGACCCCGACCTCGGAGACGAGCTTGACCGACACCGAGCCCTCGGGGTTCGCGCAGCGCAGATCGTAGATCAGCTGCTTAAGGTCTTCGATCGAATAGATGTCGTGGTGCGGCGGGGGGCTGATCAGGCCCACGCCGGGGGTCGAGTTGCGGATCTTGGCGATGTAGTCGTCCACCTTGTCGCCGGGCAGCTGACCGCCCTCGCCGGGCTTGGCCCCCTGAGCCATCTTGATCTGCAGCTGATCGGCGTTGACCAGGTAGTGGATCGTGACGCCAAAGCGCCCCGAGGCGACCTGCTTGATGGCCGAGCGACGCGAGTCCCCGTTCTCGTCGGGGATGAAGCGGGACGGATCCTCTCCCCCCTCCCCGGTGTTGGACTTCGCGCCCAGGCGGTTCATGGCCACGGCCAGCGTCTCGTGGGCCTCCCGGGACAGGGAGCCGAGGCTCATGGCCCCGGTACTGAAGCGCTTGACGATCTCGGTCGCCGGCTCCACCTCATCGAGCGGAATCGGCGAATCGGCGAAGCGGAGCTTCATCAGCCCGCGCAGGGCCGCCCTCCGGGTCGATTCGTCGTTGGCCTGCCGGGCGAACTCGTCGTAGATCTCCTGCGGATCGCGCAGCGCAGCTGCCCGGGGCCCGAGGGCGGCGGGGGCCGCTTGGAGCGTGTCCAGGGTGCGGGTCCGGACGGCGTGCTGGAGGCTGGCGATCGTGTCCGGGTTCCATATGTGCAGCTCGCCGTCCCGGCGCCACTGCAGGACGCCCCCGACCGGCAGCAGGTCGCGGCCCGTGCGGGGGTAGGCCCGGAAGTGACGCTCGAGCGCCTCGGTGGCCAGAACGCCGAGCCCGACCCCGCCGATGCGCGAGGCCGTGCCGGTGAAGTGGCGGTCAATCACCTCGCGCTCCAGGCCGACCGCCTCGAAAATCTGCGCCCCGCAGTAGGACTGGATGGTCGAGATGCCCATCTTCGAGATCGTCTTCAAAAGGCCCTTGCCGATCGCCTTGACGATCCGCTGCTCGGCCTCGTCACGGGCCAGGTCCTCGGGCAGCAGTGACCGCTCGGCGAGCTCATCGAGGGACTCGAACATGAGATACGGGTTGATTCCCGAGGCCCCGTAGCCGATCAGCGTGGCCATGCTGTGGATGTCGCGGGGCTCGCCGGACTCGATCACCAGCCCGGTGCGCAGTCGCGTACCGGCCCGGACCAGGTGATGGTGCACGGCGGCGACGGCCAGGAGCGACGGCATGGCCACCCGCTCGGGGCCCAGGTTGCGGTCGGAGAGGATCAGGATGTTGGCCCCGTGCTCGACGTAGTTCGCCGCCTCGGCGCACAACGCGTCGAGTCGGCGCTCCATGCCCTCGGTGCCGTCCTCAATCGGCCAGGTGATGTCGAGCGTGGCCGCGTCGAAGATCTCGTGGGAGACCTGGCGCAGCTTCTCGAGCTGGTGGTTGCGCAGGATCGGCTGATCCATGACCAGCTGATGGGCCTGCTCAGGAGACTCGGAGAGCAGGTTGACCTCGGCGCCCACGCCCGTGTGCAGGCTCATGACCACGCTCTCCCGAATCGGGTCGATGGGCGGATTGGTGACCTGGGCGAAGAGCTGCTTGAAGTAGGCGAACAGCGGCGGCTGGCGCTCGGAGAGGACTGCCAGCGCGGCGTCGTTGCCCATGCTCGCGGTCGGCTCCTCGCCCTTGGCCGCCATCGGCGCGATGATCATCCGCAGGTCCTCCTGCGAGTAACCGAAGGCGAGCTGGCGCGAGCGCAGCGGCTCGACGCGGGGCACCCGCGGCTCGCGTTCGGGCAGATCGTCGATGTGAACCACCGAGCGCTCGTACCATTCGCCGTAGGGCTTACGCCGCGACACGCGCAGCTTGACCTCCTCGTCATCGACGATCCGTCCCTCCTCGAGGTCGAGCAGGAACAGCTTGCCGGGCGCCAGCCGGCCCTTGCGCTGGATGTGCTCCGGGGCAACCGTCATCACCCCGGTCTCGGAGGCCAGGACGACGTAGCCCTCGGTGTCCTGGATCCAGCGGCCGGGGCGCAGCCCGTTGCGGTCCAGCACGGCGCCGGCCATCCGGCCGTCGGTGAAGGCGATCGCCGCCGGACCGTCCCAGGGCTCCATGAGGCAGGAATGGAAGTCGTAGAAGCCCTTGACGTCGGGATCCAGATCCTTTCTGGTCCGGTACGCCTCGGGGATCATCATCATCACCGCGTGGGGCACCGAGCGCCCGCTGAGCACCAGCAGCTCGAGCACGTTGTCGAACACGGCGGAGTCAGAGCCGCCCCCTCCGACCACGGGGATCACCTTCTCGAGGTCGTCTCCGAACAGCTCGGAGGCCAGCTGCGACTCCCGGGCCCGCATCCAGTTGACGTTGCCGCGCAGCGTGTTGACCTCGCCGTTGTGGGCGATCATCCGGTAGGGATGGGCCAACTCCCAGCTCGGGAAGGTGTTGGTGGAGAAGCGCGAGTGGACCAGGGCCAGGCGCGAGGCGACCCGGGGATCGCGCAGGTCCGGGAAGTAGCGCGGCAGCTGCGGAGCGGTGAGCATGCCCTTGTAGACGATCGTCCGGCTCGAGAAGCTGGGCAGGTAGAAATCGTCCCGGCCGGCGTGCTCGAGCACGCGCCGGATCACGTAGAGCTTGCGCTCGAACGCGCCCGGGTCCTCGATGTCCTCGGAGGCCTCGACGATGACCTGCCGGATGACCGGCGCCGACATGCGGGCCGTCTCCCCGACGAAGCGATCGTCGACCGGCACGTCGCGCCACCAGAGGACGTGCTGGCCCTCGGCCTCGATCGTCTGCTCGATCAGCTGCTCGACGCTCAGCCTCCGCTCGGGATCGGGAGGCAGGTAGCAGACCCCGATGCCGTAGCGCCCGGGGGCGGGCAGCTCGATGCCCGCGGCCGCGCCGCGGATGAAGGCGTCGGGAATCTGCATGAGGATCCCGGCGCCGTCACCGGTGTTCGGATCGGCGCCCTCGGCGCCGCGGTGCTCGAGGTTCTCGAGCGCGTCCAGGGCCTTCTCGACCACGGCGTGGGTGGCCTCGCCCCACAGCTTGGCCACCAGGGCGATGCCACACGCATCGTGCTCGTTTGAGGGGTGGTAGAGGCCGGTGGCCGCGGGGGCAGCGGTTCGGTACATGGAGTGCCTTCTGGAAGGGGCGCGACGGGCACAACGAGGCAGTCGGGAAAGGCTACCAGCGCTGGTTGCCGACGCGATCTCGGGCGGGCCCAGCCCGGACGGGCTTCGGGCCCGCTAGCGCTTGGCCTTGGCCCGCGACTTCGGGGCCGTGCCCGACCCCGACCGGCTTCCGGTGCCGCTCTTGGCCGAGCTGGCCTTGGCCTTCCCGGCAGCGCTCTTGCTCGTGCTGCCATTGGACGAGGACCTGCCCGCCTTGGTCGCCTTGGTCGCCTTCGCCGCCTTGGCCGCTGGTTTCTTGTCCGGCGCATCACTGTCGCCGCTGCGGACCTCGGCCAGGCTCGCCTCGAGGGCGGCCATCAGGTCGGGCGCCGGGGTCGTGTCCTCGGCCTCGGGCTGCACGGCGATCTCCTCACCGGCGGCCTTGCGCTCGATCAGGTCGAGCACGCGGTCGCGGTAGTCATCGCGGAACTTCTCGGGGTCAAATTGGGCCGAAAGCGAGTCGATCAGCTGCTGGGCCATGGTCAGCTCGCGCTTGGAGGCCTCGGCCTCGCCGACCGCATCCAGCTCGTCGATCCGGTCCGGCGACACGACCTCGTCGCCGAACAGCATCGTCGACATGGTCATCACGCCGGCGGTGGGCCGCAGCGCGCAGAGCTGCTGCTTGGAGCGGATGACCACTCGCCCGATGGCCACCTTGCCCGCCTCGCGCATCGCCTCGAGCAGCAGGGTGTAGGCCTTCGCCCCGCCGGTCGTGGGGGCCAGGTAGTACGAATGGTCGTAATAGATCGGATCGATCTCGGACTCCTCCACGAACTCCTCGATGTCGATCGTCTTCGTCGCCTTGGGATCGAGGGCGTCCAGCTCCTCGGGCTCGATCAGCACGTAGCGGTCCGGGCTCATCTCATATCCCTTGACGATGTCCTCATAGGCGACCTCGTCCCCGGTCGAGGGATCGACCCGCTTCTGCCGGATCCGGGCGCCGGTCTTGCTCGAGAGCTGATGGAAGCGGACCGTCTTTGGGGATGTTGCGCTGTAGAGCTTGACGGGGACGTTGACGAGCCCGAAGCTGATGGCGCCGGTCCAGATTGCGCGTGCCATGACCGGGTTTCTATACCCGACGGGCGGATCGGGCAAGCTCTGAGTGCAGTCTTGCCGAGGCCGGCGGGCGCGCCGGTCGTCGGGATCTCACGCCAGAACCCGCCCACCCCCTCACGCTCGAACCCCGCCCAACGTTCCATGTCAGTGAACCTGCCCCCGTTCCAGGCCCTGCTCGACGCCCACGCCCGCGACGTGCATCGCTTCCTGCTGGCCAGCGTCGGCCCGGTCGAAGCCGACGACTGCTACCAGGAGACCTGGCTGGCCGCGCTCCGGGCCTACCCCCGCCTGCGGGAGGCCTCAAACCTGCGGGCCTGGATCTTCACCGTGGCCCACCGCAAGGCGATCGACCACCACCGGGCTCGCGGGCGGCGCCCGGTTCCGGTGGCTGAGACCGAGGCGCTGGCCGGGGTGGCAGCCGTGACGGCCACCGCCCCCGCGCCCGGGTTACCGCCGGACGCCGGCGGGCTCTGGAGCCAGGTGGCCGCGCTGCCGGACAAGCAGCGCACCGCCGTGGCCCTGCGCTTCGTCACCGACGCCGCCTACGCCGAGATCGCCACGGTGATGGACACCAGCGAGGAGGCGGCCCGGCGCAACGTACACGAGGGCCTGAAACGGCTGCGAAAGGACTACGAGGAGTGATGAACACCGACCGGCTGGAAGAGGAGCTGCGCCGCAGCGCCCCGAGCTCGATGCAGTTGCCCGACCTGAGCGGTCCGGCTGCCCGGGCCGGTCTGCTCGACGTGGCCTACGCGACCTGCCCTTCGCCGGTCGGCGATCTGCTGCTGGCCGCCACACCGGCCGGCCTGGTCCGGATCGCCTACCTGGATGGCGACTCGCTGGACGGCGTGCTGACGGGGCTGGCCCGGCGCGTCTCGCCGCGGGTGCTGTCCTCCCCGCGACGGCTGGACGCGCCGCGACGCGAGCTCGAGGAGTACTTCGCCGGGCGCCGTCGCGCCTTCGACATCTCGCTCGACCGGCGCTTGCTGGGCCCCTTCGGGCGCCGGATCCTGACCGCCACGGCGGCCATCCCCTACGGGTCGGTGTCTACCTACGCCGAGATCGCGCGGGCGGCCGGGAGCCCCCGGGGCGCACGGGCGGCCGGGAACGCGCTCGGGGCCAACCCCCTGCCCATCGTCCTGCCCTGCCACCGGGTGCTCCGGGCGGGGGGCAAGCTCGGCGGCTACACCGGCGGGCTGGACCGAAAGCGCACACTGCTGGCCATCGAGCAGGGACAGTCGCCGCTCGCGGCCGGCTGACCCGCCCTCCTCGGGTCACGCCCCGAGCCTCACCTCCCCTCGCGGCGGACTCCCCCTCGCGGCGGGCTCCCCCTCGCGGGGCGCGGTCCCGGTCGCGGCGGGCTCCCCCTCGCGGCGGGCTCCCCCTCGCGGGGCCCTCCCCCGCGTGGGCCTGGTCGAGAAAGCGAACTATATGGACGCTTTCTCGACCAGGACCGTGGCGGATCCGCCGAGGCGGCCCCTGGTGCGGCGGACCCGGCGCATGCACGGGTGGACCCGCCGAGGGTGGGCCTGATCCCCCGGTCTGCCCCGCCGCGTGCGCGAACCGGCACCCGGGTACAAATCCGGGCATGGACCTCTTACGTCCCGTGCGGGCGTTCGATCGCGCCCAGCAGCGCCGAGCCTGGACGGCGATTCCGATCGCGGTGATCAAGAAATTCGGGGATGACCAGGCGGGCAGCCTGGCCGCCCTGGTCGCCTACTACGCGTTCTTCTCGCTGTTTCCGCTGCTGCTGGTGTTCGTGACCATCCTCGGCTTCGTCCTCCAGGGCGATCCGAGCGCGCGCCAATCGGTGGAGAACTCCGCGCTCGGGCAGTTCCCGATCATCGGGACGCAGCTGCACCACATCGGGGGCCTGCACGGACACGTCATCGCCCTGGTCATCGGGATGGTCACCTCGATGCTGGCCGGGCTCGGCGTCACCCAGGCGGCCCGGAACGCGTTTGACCGGGTGTGGGCGGTGCCGTTCAAGGACCGGCCCAACTTCCTGCAGTCCCGCGTCCGCGGGTTGGCGCTGCTCGTGTCCCTGGGCCTGCTGTTCATCGTGGCCACGCTGGCCTCGGGCCTGGTCACCGGCGGCCTCGGCCACGGCGTACCGGTCAAGGTGGCCGGGATCGTCCTCTCGCTGCTGCTCAACTTCGGGCTCTTCTTTGCCGCCTTCCGGCTCATGACCTCGAGCACGGTGAGCAGCCGCCAGCTGCGCACCGGGGTGATCGTGGCCGGGGTCCTGTGGGAGGTCCTGCAGGCCGTCGGGGGCTACTACATCGGCCACGTGTTCAAGAAGTCGACCAGCACCTACGGCACATTCGGGCTGGTCATCGCGCTGCTCGTATGGCTGCACCTCGGCGCCCAGATGACGCTCTACGCGGCGGAGATCAACGTGGTCCTCGAGCCGCCGGCTGTGGCCGCGCAGCCTGTTCGGGCCGCCCAGCGAGCCGGCCGACCAGCGGACCCTGACCGCGCTGGCCAAGGTCGAGGAGCGCTCCGAGGAGCAGCAGATCGACGTCGAGTTCAAGCCCTGAGCGCGTGAAGGGCCGACCGGCTGGCGGCTCAGAACAGCCGGTCAGGCGTGGCCCGGCGGGTCATCGGAGCGGCCAGGAGCAGAGACCGCCCTCGGCCGGGCAGCCCGCGCACAGACGCTCGGTGGGGGGTCGCGGCCACGGCGAACTCCCGCCGCAGGACGCCCGCGGCCAAGGCGTCCAGCGCGGCCTGCAGTCGGGGCAGGTCGAGGCGGTCGTAGACGGCCGCCACCGGGCTCCTCGGGGCGCTCCAGGAAGCAGTGGGCGACCTCCACCCGCTCGGCGCCGGCGCGCAGGGCGGCCAGCGCGTAGATGAGCCGCTGGGTCCCGTAGCGCAGCTGACCACGCTGCTGCCGGGTCGGCCCCATCCAGGCGATCACTCTTGTAGTCGACGATCAGCGTGCCGGCCGCGGCTCGCGGGCCAGCACGTCGATCGCGCCGGTCACGAGCACGCCGGCGTCGAGCGGAAAGGCGAACCGCTCCTCCCGCCGGGCATCGGTCGCCCGCGCCAGACGGCCGCACAGCTGGCTTGACGCGAAGCGCGGCCACGGACGGCGCTCAGCTCCGCGATCCTCGGCCTCGTCCGGCGGCGCGAGGCCCGCCGCCGCGGCCGCCGCCCGCGACCGCCTCGGGATCGGGGGCCACCGGGCGGCGGAAGCTCAGCCGCTCGAGCAGGGCATGGATGCAGCACCCCGCGCTCGGCGCTGCGCGGGCCGGCTCCCCGGCTCCGCCCGGCGCCGCCGGCGCGAGCCCGCGGCCGCCGCCCCCGGCGGGCGGCGCGACCGCCCCCGGTGCGGCGGCGGACCGCCCCCGGTCGCGGCGCGCCTCGAGCGCGGGAGCCCAAGCACCCGCTCGGCGTAGAAGCGATAGCCGCAGCGCGCATACTCGCCCAGGGCCGAATAGCTCAGGTGAGGCCACGGGGGGCCGGGGCGGTGCGGCCGGGAGAGGCCGGAGAGGACGCCCCGGGGGGGTCGGTGGACCAGCCGAGTCGGGCCGGTCAGTGGCCGGCGTCGAGGGCGCCGGGCGGCCACCGCCGGCGCGGAGCGGCCGCCACGGCTCGGCGCCGCCTCTCGGGCCGTCGGCCGGGCGCGGATCGGCGACCCGCACGCGACCCGCCCCGCCGCGCGCAGACCACACCCCCACCCTCGGCGATCACTCGACCCAGCTCGGGCACGAAGGCGGGCGCGATCCAGGCCACCGGGCCCCCGCCCTTCTGAGTCAGCCCCTCGGTCCAGGCGTCGAAGCGGGTGGCGCCGCTCAGCACCAGACGCTCCCGGGCGCGGGTCATGGCCACGTAGAACAGCCGCCTCTCCTCGGCCTCCTCGGCCGCGCGCTCCTCCGCGCCGATCGCGTCATAGTCGAGCGCCGAGACTCGTGCCCGCCGCACCCCGGCGCGACGCAGCGCAATCCGACGCGCCCGTCGCCACTCGAGGCGCAGGATCTGGTGCGGCGGCCGGGGCGAGCGACCCAGGTCGGCCACGCAGACCGTGGGCCATTCGAGCCCCTTGGCCCGATGGATGGTCATCAGCCGGATCGCGTCGAGCCCCTCACCCTCCACCGGCGCCTCGCTCTCCCGGGCGTCGGCGGCCCGCCCCGCCGCCCGCTCGGCGACCACGGCCAGGAACCCGGACAGGTCGGGGCCGTGCTCGAGCTCGTACTCGCGCCCCAGGCGCATCAGCTTGCGAATGTTGGCCAGCCGCCGGCGGCCGCCGGGCATGGCCAGCATGGCCAGGTCATAGCCGGTGCGCTCCAGGGCCCGGTCGATCAGGTCCTCGACGCCGCGCCGCGCGCGCCCCGGCGCGCTCGGCCGCGAACCACTCGGCGAAGGCGCCAGGGCCTGCGCGGTCGGCCGCGGCCAGCGGCGTCGAGGTCCGCGCCGCGGGCACGGAGCAGACCCCACGGATCGACGCCCCGGCGCCCGGGCCGCGCCGGCCAGGACGACCAGCGCATCGAGCGAGGCCCCGACCAGCGGAGAGGCAAGCACCCCGAGACGGCCTCCTCGTCGCGCGGGTTGGCCAGCGCCCGCAGGTAGGCGACCAGGTCGAGCACCTGGGGATGTGACCAGTAGCCGCGCCCCCCGATCACATAGGTGGGCAGGCCGCGCCGCTCGAGCGCCCGCTCGTAGGCGCGCATGTCGGTGGTCGCCCGGGTAAGCACGACCACGTCCCCGGGCGGGGTCCCCGCGCTGCACCAGCTCGGCCACGCGATCGGCCAGCGCGCGGGCCTCGGCCAGCCGCCACGGGGCCGCCATGCCCTCGAGCTCCCACTCCGCCCCCTTGTCGACCAGGAGCAGCTCGACCCGCGGCTCCCGCCGGCTCCCCGCCGCCAGGTCCACCGCGCGCTCGCCCGCGCGCTCCCCACCGGCGGGCGGCGGCCGGCGACCAGCGGCGTGAACCGCTCGCCCAGGGCGGTTCGCGAAGGCCAGCGTTCAGCGGCGCGAGGATCTCGGGCCGCGAGCGGAAGTTGGTCTGCAGCGTCTGCCGCGCGCCCGGCCGCGGCCAGCCGGCGCCCGCGCGCCTCGAACAGCCCGACGTCGGCGTGGCGGAAGCGGTAGATCGACTGCTGGGCGTCGCCGACCGTGAACAGGTTCTCGCGCGGCGATGGCCTCGATCAGCTCCAGCTGGACGCGGTTGGTGTCCTGGAGCTCGTCGACCATGATCCGCTCGAAAGCGCTCGCGTAGCGCTCGCGAAGCTCCGGCGTGGTCGCGCAGGAGCTCCAGGCGCAGCAGCTCGAGATCCTCGAAGTCGACCCCCGAGACCGCCCGCTTGGCTCGCGCGTAGCGCGAGCCGAAGGCCCGTAGCAGCGCGTCCATGACGGTCACGCATCGGGCCGGCCGCGCGGGCGGCGCACGCCGCCCGGTAGCCGCCCAGCGCCTCGCGGTAGGCCGCGCAGGCGTCGGTGCTGAGCGCGGCTGCCGTTGCCGCGGGAGCTTCACCGCGCTCGAGCTCAGCCGGCCACAGATCGGCCGCCGAGCACGAGCTCCCGGCAGCGCCCGAGCCGGTCCGAGCGCCTCGAGCACCCGGGCGCCGGGCTCGCGATCTGCTCCGAGCTCGGCGCCCAGGGCCCGCGCTGGCCGCGGCCAGCGCCTGGGCCGCGTCGCCGCCGGGAGCGGCGGGCGCGCGGGCAGGCGCGGGCTGCAGCTGGCCGGCGGAGCGCAGCTGGGCATAGCGCGACAGGATCGCCGCGCGCAGCGGGCCCGCGCCGTAGGCCGCCGACAGCTCGACCGCGGCCTCGGCGCGCCAGCTCGGCCAGCGCGGCGTCGAACGCCGCCGCGGCCAGCGGCTCCGACTGGTCGCGGTCCAGCACGACGAAGCCGGGATCGAGGCCGGCGGCCAGCGCGCTGCGCCGCGCAGCAGCCGCGCGCAGAAGCCGTGGATCGTGGAGATGAACGCGCCCTCGGTGGCCCGGGCCTGTCCCGTCGCACCGAGCTCGGTCAGCCGCGCGCCGGATGCGGTCGCGCAGCTCGGCCGCCGCCTTCTCGGTGAAGGTGATGGCCAGGATCGCCGCGACCGGGATCCCGTCCTCGAGCACGTGCGTGCACGAAGCGCTCGACGAGCACCGAGGTCTTGCCGCTGCCCGCGCCGGCGTCGAGCAGCAGCTCGCCCTCGCGGCGCTCGATCGCCAGGGCCTGCTCAGCGGTCCACTGGCGGTCCCCGCCGCAACCTCGGCGTCACGGTCATTGGCTGCGGCAGATCCCCGGGTAGGCGCAGCCGTCCCGCGAGCAGGTCTGCGGGCACGGCTCGAGCCGTCCGCGAGCGCAGCGCCGCGGCCAGCGCGGCGGCCCGGGCCGCCGCGTCCTCCAGCTCGGCCGTGAACTCCTCGGCGCTGCGCCCGTCCTTCTCCACGGTCCCGGCGCCGGTCACCACGTCCCGGTCGAACATCCCGCGCGGCGCGCAGATCATCCCCGCGCAGGGGCTGGTAGAAGCCGCGCCACCGGCTGCAGGGCGGTCAGCTCCCGGACGACGAGCAGATACAACGCGACCTGGAGCCGGCGATCAGAGCTCCAGCGGGCCGCCGGCCAGTCCGGGCGGGCGTCCCGCTCTTGTAGTCCTTGACGACAGCGCGGCCGCCGGCGTCGATGTCGACGCGGTCGATCATCCCCCGCACCAGCACCCGCTCGGAGTCGGTCCCGAGGACGAGCGGCGGCAGCGACGCCGTCCGCCCGCGTCCCCGGGCCCGTCCCCGTCCTCGCCGGTCGAAGCCGAAGCGGAGCTCGAGCCCGAACGGCCGCCAGTCTCCGGCGTGCGCGGCGTCGTGGCGCAGGTAGCGCCGAGGTCGGCCTCGATCGCGCGCAGCGCGCCCGCCCGGACCACGCGGGGCTGGCCGGCGCCGAGCATCGCGCCCGGGCCGGCGGCGAGCTCGGCCAGCAGGCGCGTGACGAGCTCCTGGGCCTGCTCGAGCGACTGCGGATCCAGCGGGCCGTCCAGCTCCTCGAGCAGCCGCTCGAGCACTGCGTGCATGAGGTTGCCGCGGATGATCGGCTCGGAGTCGGGCTCAAGCGGTGCCGGACGCAGCTCACGCTCGATCAACCAGCGGACGGGACAGTCGGAATAGGCCTCGAGCGCCCCGGCGGAGAGGATCTCGGTGTGGCGCAGCCGGCCCAGGGCGATCGCGGTCAGCTGGCGGACGGGCTCGGCCTCATCTCCATCGGCCGGCGCCGCGCCGGCCGCAAGCGCGCGGGCCTGCTCCCGAACCGTGGGCGCGCGGTCGGGTGCCCAGACGACATCGGCCAGCAGCCGCCGGGTCCGCCGCTCGGGCCAGCCCGAGTCGAGCACCTCGGCCACATCGGCGATGAACGGCGAGGCCACGGCCAGGTTGCCCTCCTCATCCGAGCTCCGGTAGCTGAGCACGACGCGCTCGGTGGCCCGCGAGACGGTGGCGTAGAGCAGGTAGCGCTCTCGGTCGAGTACCTCCTCGTGGCGGCTCAGACGCAGGCCGGAGGACAGGGCCAGCTCCCGCCGGCGCTCGTCCGACAAAAATGGCTCCGGGCGCGCCGGAGCCGGGAACTCCCCCTCCTGCAGGCCACAGACGAACACCGCCCGGAAGCGGCGGGCGCGGATCTGCAGCGGCTCGGCCAGACGCACCGCCCCGCCGTCCGGGCTCGCGCCGGTGGCGGGAACCTGAAGCTCCTCCAGAAGCTCGAGGAGATCGTCGGCGCCGGGCCGCTGGCCGAGCTCGGCCAGATCGCCGATGGCGCGCTGCAGGACGAGCCAGGGCCCGGGCATCAAGCATCTCCGCTGGGCTGAGGAGCGCGCGCGGCGGCGCGGTGGGGCGCGGCGAACAGCGCGGCCGGCCAGCCGGCACAGCTCGGCCCCCGGATCGGCCGCGGCGCGCAGCGAGTCCAGCTCATCGAGCTCCCAGCCCAGCCGGACCCGCGCGGCCTCGGCGCTCCGGGCTCCGGCGCGGCGCAGCTCGGCCTCCAGCCGGTCAGCTATCTCGGGGCGCTCGAGCATCCCGGGAGCCCGCAGATAGGCGAGCAGATCAGCGGCTCCGGCCTGACCCGACAGCGCGCGAGCGCGCGGCGCCCCGCACGGCCCGGCCGAGCGGCGTGTGCGCGAACGGCAGCTCGTAGTCCGCGGTCAGCGGGATCCCGTACTCGGCGAACACCCGGGCCACGAGCTGCGCGACACCGGACAGCGAGCGGTAGACGACGGCGATCTCCCCGGCCGGGACCCCGCCCCGGAGAAGCCCGAGGATTTCATTGCCCACGAGCTCGACCTCGGCCCGGGCGCCACCCGCCTCGAGCAGGGCGATGGCCTCCCCGGGGTCGATCCGCTCCGGGGCGGGCTCGAACAGGTGGCGCTCGAGGTGGTGAAGCGCCGCCCGCGCCGCCGGGGCATAGTGCTCATCGCTGGGCGGCAGCTCGAGCACTGTGTCGGCCAGGACGCTCAGCTCGGCCACGGCCTCGGCCCGGGCCTGGAGCGAGGCCCTCCCGGCCTCGTAGTTCAGCGACACGGTCACCTCGGCCCCGACCACACGGGACAGCGTCTCCACGGCGTCGCGCTGAAGCGCGGTCAGGTCATCGAAGCCGTAGAAGAAGACCGCATCCCGGCCCCAGCGGCCCGGCGCGGCACGGAGCGCATCGAGCGCCCGCCAGGCGAACAGCTCCCCGTCGACCCAGCCCCGTCGATCGCACTCGCGGGTGTAGCCCGCGTAGATCCGCCCGACCTCCTCGGCGTACGACGCTCGGCGGGGGTCGCCCTCGGCCCAGCTCCGCAGCGCTCCGGTGAACCGCTGCGGACTGATGAGATCGCGCTCGAGCTCGGCGATCAGCTCGCCCGCGGCGCGGCGAAAGCCCGGCGCGGAGGCGGACTGGCCGAGCAGGCGAAGCTCGGCTCCGGCAAGCGCGGCCCGCAGGATTCCGGACCGCTGGTGGGAGGAGAGACGGCGCCCGGCGTAACCGGCCCGTCGCCCGATCTCGCGGGCCATCCCGCTGAACGTGAGCACCGCGCCGAGCGTCGTCCCCGCCTCGGCCAGCTCGCGTTGGTAATGCAATACGTCCCCGGCGGTCGGGACGACCAGCACCGCGCCGCGGGGCGCGACGGCGCTGAACGCGCCGAGGACCTCACCAGCCTTGGCCGAGTTCGCGGGTCCGAGGACGAGCTTCAGGGGCATCAGCCCCTATGGTGGCGCGCGGCCCCGACGACGCGGTCAGGCAGCTTCGGGCTGCTCGGCGCCCCGGGAACGGGCGCCCCGGCGGCGCGCGGTACCGGATCCGGCCCCGGAGTCGGCGTCGGCCTCGGGCACCGCGCCGGCGGCGGCCGCCCCGTCGCGAGCCCAGGGCTCATCGAATTCGACGCGCCACTTGCCCTCCTCGCTCTGCTGCAGAGCGAGCCGGGCCCGGAAGCCCTTGCCCGAGCGGCCCTTGAAGCCGGTCACGGCCTTCTCAGTGCGCCCGGTCCTGATCAACTCGCGCGCCACGGGGGCGGTGAGCTGCTTGCCCGCCTTGGCCTTCCAGATCACGAAGCCGCAGCCCGGATCCTCGCGCGACCAGCAGGAGTAGCCCTTGCGATTCTCGATGATGTCCCGGCCGCAGACCGGACATGGTCCGAGGTTGGCCCGGGGAATGCGCACGTCCTTCAATTTCGAATCGAGCTCGCCGACCGTCTCCTCGGTGAACTTCACGATGTCGCCCATGAACGCCTCGCGCGAGTCCTGGCCGGTCTCGATGTTGGCCAGCCGGTGCTCCCAGTCGCCGGTCAGCCCCGGGCTCGTCAGGGCATGCCCGTCGAGCAGGCGCACCACGTTGAGGCCCTTCTCGGTCACGACCAGCGCCCGGGCGTCGCGCTCGATGTAACCGACGGCAAGCAGCCGCTCGATGATCGCCGCGCGGGTCGCCGGGGTCCCGATCCCCGACTCCTTCATGGCCTCGCGGAGCTCCTCCTCATCGACCAGCTTGCCCGCCGTCTCCATCGCGGCGAGCAGAGCCCCCTCGGTGTAGCGCCGCGGGGGCTTGGTCACCTTCTCCTCCGCGGCCACGTCGGTGACCTTCACTGCCTCGTCACGCTCCAGCTTGGGCAGTTGCTGCTCCCGGCCCTCGTCCTCGTCGCTGCGCTCGGCCTCGGCCAGCTCGCCGTAGACGCCGCGCCAGCCCGGGACGAGCATCAGCTTGCCCCGGGTGCGGAATATGTATGGACCCCCGGCTTCGCCGGCGGTATCCGCCACCGTGGTCTCGATGCGGGTGTTCTCGAACACCGCATCGGGGTGGAAGATGGCTAGGAAGCGCCGGGCGACGAGATCGTAGATCCGCTTGTCATCGTCGTTCATCTTGTCCACGGGATGGCGCTCGGCCCGGGTGGGGATGATCGCGTGGTGGTCGGTGACCTTGGCGTCGTTGACGACACGGCCGAGGGGAAGGACATCGAGCCCGCGCACGTAGTTCGCCGCCTCGCGGTACTCGCTGCGCTCGCCGACCAGCTTGGCGATCGGCTTGATGTCGCTGATCATGTCCCCGGTGATGAAGCGCGAGTTGGTGCGCGGGTAGGTGAGCGCCTTGTGCTCCTCGTAGAGGCGCTGGGCGGCGGCCAGCGTGCGCCGGGCCGAGAAGCCGTGCCGGCTGTTGGCGTCGCGCTGCAGGGAGGTCAGGTCGTAGAGAAGCGGCGAGCGCTCCTTGCGTTCTGTCTTCTCGAGCTTGGTGATCGTCCCCTGGCCGTCCCGGCACCCGTCAACCACCGCCCTGGCCACCTCGGGGCTGGGCAGGCGAGGATTGGCGCCCGGGTAGTAGCGGCCCTCGTAGGCCCGCGGTCCGTCTTCGACCGTGTCGAACGAGGCGTCGACGATCCAGTAGGGCTCGGGCTTGAAGGCCCTGATCTCCTCCTCGCGCCGGGCCAGGATGGCCAGCGTCGGGGTCTGGACCCGGCCCAGGGAGACGGCGCCGTCAAACGATGAGCGCAGGCGGATGGTCGCCGCGCGGGTGGCGTTCATGCCCACGATCCAGTCCGCCTCCGAGCGCGAGCGGGCGGCGGCTTCGAGCAGGGCCAGCTCTGACCCGGGACGCAGGGCGGCGAAGGCCGACTCGATCGCCCGCTTGGTCATCGAGTTCAGCCACAGGCGCTGGACCGGCTTGCGCGAGCCGGCCTTCTCGTACAGGTAGGCGAAGATCAGCTCGCCCTCGCGTCCGGCGTCGCACGCGTTGACCACGGTCTCGACGTCGTCGCGTCCCAGCTGCCGGCGCACCACGTTCATCTGCTTCTTGGAGCGCTCGTCGCGCACCACCAGCTTGAAGTGCTCGGCGGCACGATCGGCAGGTCGGCCATGCGCCACTTCTTATACCGGTCGTCGTACTCGTCGGGATCGGCCAGCTGCACGAGGTGCCCGACCGCCCAGGTCACGACGTGCTCGGGGCCCTCGAGGTAGCCCTCACCCTTGGTGAAGGCGCCCGGGAGCACGCGGACGAGGTCCCGTCCGACTGAGGGTTTCTCGGCGATGACGAGGGTCTTGGCCATGGGGTTGGCAGGGTAGCGCCCCCGGCAAGGACCGCCGACCGGCTGGTCGCGGCCGGTCCGCTCAGGCCAGGCGCCGGGACAGGGCGGGGATGCCCAGCTCGCGTGCCGTGCCGGCGGCGGCCGCGATCAGCTCCTGGGCCTGCGGTCCCGGGCCGAGCGCCGCGGCCAGGTCGAGCTGGGCGTGGGCTACCTGAACCGGGGCCCGGAGCGACTGGTTGACCACCAGCGCCTGCTCGAGATGACCGCGAGCCATCTCCAGCTCCCCCATGGCCAGCGCCAGCCGGCCCAGGTACCGGGCGGTCGACCCCAGACACACCGCGGCGATGCCGATCACCACGCTGGCGTTGCGGTAGGGCAACAGGAGCTCGTAGAGGATGGCCGCGCGGTCGCGGTCCTCCAGGGCCCCGGCCACGTCGGCCAGCAGGGTCATCGCGGTCATCCAGTCGCCGTCCTGGGGGATGTCGGCGAAACGCTCGGAGGCCAGCGCTGAGAGCTCGTCTCGCGCCTCGTCCAGGCGGCCCGCGTCGCACAGCAGCAGGGCCAGGGCGGCCCGCCACGCAGGGCGCTCCGGGTTGGTCTTGACCAGCTCGCGCGCGGGGCCCTCGAGCTCGGCCATCCGGTCCTGCTCGCGGCGGATGGCCAGCAGCTGGATCGAGTAGTACTGCGGAGCGGTCACCCCCTCGGCCCGGATCCCGGCCGACAGCGCCTCGCCGGCCAGCCGGTCGGCGCTCGACAGGTGCCCGGCCAGCAGGGCCTTCATCGCCCGCCAGACCGCGGCCTGCCAGGTGAAGAGGGGCTGGCGGAGCTGGCGGGCCCCGGCGGTGAAGGCCTCGATCTGCGCCTCCACCGCCGCCCGATCGCCCGTCTCGAGCAGATCCACGACCAGCCAGGCGTGCCCCTGCAGGGTCAGGTCGGGCTCCCCAGCCTCCCGGGCCGCGCGGAGCAGCTGGGTCGAGTCGGCCAGCCGGCGCTCGAGATGCCCCGGCCCCCAGTAGGCCCGGCGCCGTGCGGCGGCGGCCAGGGCGGCGGCCAGTGGGTCGCCGAGCTCCGCGGCCAGCACCGTGGCCTCGGCGCTGAGCCGTCGCATCTCCTGGCGCCGCTCGGAGTAGTAAAGCGCTCCGCACAGGCGGGCCAGCAGCAGCACCCGCGTCACCGAGGGCTCGCTCGCGGTCATGTCGAGCGCCTGCTCGAGCATGGCGATCAGCTCGTCGTCGACCACGCCGGGGGGCTGCACATAGCGCCGAGAGGCGCCCACCGCCGCACGGGCCAGGCCGTCGGCGTCGCCGAGCTCCGCGGCCAGCGCCGCCGCCTCCCGGAACACGGCCCAGGCGCGGGGACGCTCGCCGCTGCGCACCAGCGCCTCACCCAGATCGAGCAGCAGGCCGCAACGCTGGCGCCGGTCCTCGGGCCGGAACCGCTCCAGCACCTCGAGCGCGCCTCCGTAGTGCTCGGCCGCCTGCTCATGGGCCAGCATCCGCGTCGCCTCCTCGCTGGCCTGGACCGCGTAGCGGACCGCCCGCTCGGCGTCCTCGGGCTCGGCCGCCCGCGTGAAGTGGTGGGCCAGCGCGTTCACGTGGCGCTGCGGCCCGCTGGCCTCGAGGGCCAGCCCCACGCGACGGTGGATCCGCGCCCGGCGCGGACGCGACATGCCCTCGTACAGCGTCTCCCGGATCAGCGCGTGAGAGAACACATAGCGCCGCGGAGGCCGGGTGCCTCGTCGATCAGACCGGCGGCCAGCGCCTCCTCGAGCCCGGCCAGGAAGCGATCCTCCTCGAGGCCGACCACACGCTCGAGCAGACCGGCGTCGAAGTCGCGGCCGATCACCGCGGCCACGCGCAGTGACTCGAGCGCGTCGGCGCTGAGGCGCTCCAGGCGCCGGGCGATGATGTCCCGGACATCCTCGGGGACCCCGGCCCAGGCCAGGTCGGCGGCCCGGGCCCCCATCGGCTGGACACCGGCATCGAGGAGGTGACGGAGGATCTCCTCGATGAAGAACGGGTTGCCCTCGGTCTCCGCGTAGAGCGCGGTGATGAAATCCTCCGCCGGCGGGCGCCCGCGACGCCGGACGACCAGCCGGGCCGCGTCGCGCTCCGGCAGCCCGGAGACGACTACCGTCTGCACCAGGCGCTCGTGGCGCAGCCCGGCCAGCGCCGACGGCGAAGCCCTCGCTCCAGCGCTCGCTCGGCCCGGTAGGCGCCGAGGATCGACAGTGCCTCGGCCTGCGGGGCACGGGCCAGGTGGCGCAGCAGCATCAGCGTCGGACGGTCGGCCCACTGGAGGTCATCGAGGACGATCAGCACCGGCCGCTGAGCCGCCAGCTCGCCAAACAACCCGACCACGGCCTCGAACAGGCGGTAGCGCTCGGTCTCCGCGCTTCCCGCCTCGGGGGGCGGCAGCTCGGGCAGCCGCCGGCGGAGCTCGGGGACCAGCCGCAAGAGCTCGGCGCCGTGGCCGCGGGCGGTGGCCCGGAGCTCGTCCAGCGGCGCCTCGTTCACGTACTGCCCGAGCGCCTCGAGGAAGGGCTGGAAGGGGACCAGCGTCTCCTCCGGGGCCCGGCCGGCCAGCACCAGGGTGCCCGCCAGGTGGGCCCGGGCGGCCGCCTCGGCCAGCAGCTCGCGTCTTGCCGACGCCGGGATCCCCGCCGAGCAGCAGGACACGCTCGCTTCGCGCGCCGGTCCCGCCGGGCCGACGTCCATCCCGGCCCACGGCCCCGCCGGCCCCGCCGGCCTCCGAGACCCGGGAGCCACCGCTCGATCGCGGCCATCTCGGCCACGCGGCCGATCATGCTCGTCGCAGCCCGGGCGCGAAGCTCGGCCGGCAGCGCGATCGCCGCCCCCGGTGGCTCGCTGGCCGGAACGGGAGCGCCGGCGAGCTCGCCCGGGTGCAGTAGCTGCTCGTGCGCGCGCATCGCCTCCGGCGAGGGCGCGGTGCCGAGCTCGTCCCGAAGCAGGCTGCGCAGCCGCTCGAAGACGCGCAGCGCCTCGGCCACGTTGCCCTGGACGCGCAGCGCCTGCATGAGCAGGACGTAGCCGGACTCGCGGTAGGGCTCGGCATCGATCAGCGATCGCGCCGCGCGCTCCACCGAGCCGAGCTGGGTCCCGCCGAGGGCCAGACCGGCGCGCCCGATGACCTCCAGGGCGGCGAGGTGCAGGTCATCCAGCTCGCGCCGGCGGCTCTCGAGCCAGATGGCCTGGGCGCCGGGCAGCAGCCCGCGGCTGGCGATGTTGAGCGGGACCTGGGCCAGCGCCCACGCGCCGCGAGGGTCGTCGCCGTCCAAGGCGCCGCGCGCACGCTCGACGTGGGCGGCGGCGGCCTCGACGTCGACCCAGGCCGGCTCAGGCAGCTCCAGGCGCAGCTCATCGCGGCCGACGAGCACCTCGGCGCCCAGAGCGGAGCGCAGCCGCGAGAGCAGCGTGCGCAGCGCCCCATCCTGCGAGCTGGGGCGCGCCCTGGGGCCACAGCGCGCCGATCAGCTCCTCGCGACCGACGGACCGCTCGCGCGAGAAGATCAGGTAGGCGAGCAGCAGCGGGACCTGCTTGCCGCGCAGTGATCCCGCCAGCTCCACGCCGTCAACCTCGACGGAGAGGCGCCCACAGAGCTGGATTCGAGTCCTGTCACTCGTTCCAACGGGATCCGGCAACGTTTTGGAAACGTATCGCCAACGGGCCGTGCGGCAACGTCTCGGACCGTGGCACCGGGGCCACACGGAGACCCAAGAGGAACTCGCATTGGCGAACTTCGCGGGATAACCAAAACCAAGCCGCCTAGTTCGGAGACCGATGACCCCGAGCAGCGAAGGGCCCAGCCGGATCGCCTACTGTGAGTGCGGGGCGCAGCTCACTGGCGATTCCGAGCACGAGCTCTTCGAGGCGGCGCAGCAGCACCTCGCCCATCATCACCCGCAGCTCCTGGGGGCGCTGGGGCTGGACGTGGTGCCGCAGATGGCCGAGGAACGTCCGGGGGCATGAACGCCTGAGGCGGGCGGCGCGCAGACCGCCGCCCGCCAAGGCGTTCCCCGGACGCCGGACCCGGTTCAGCCTCCGCAGCGACCCGTTCCCACCGCCGGCCCGCCGGCGTGGGCCAGTTGGGCCCGGACGATCGCGTTGGGAACCGCGAACCCGCCGCGCCGCCCCCCACCGGTCAGCGCGGCGAACACCGTAGCCACGACACGACCCTGGGCATCGACCATCGGGCCGCCTGAATTGCCGGGCCGCACACGGCCGCGCAGCGCGGTGATCGAGCGCTGCACGGGCCCGACGCCGTAGGCGTTCTCGGTGCTGACCGTCTCGGTCTGGCCGATCCGCCCCGGCTCGGCGTCGAACGGGCCGTCGAGCGGATAGCCGAGGATCGCCGCCGACGTACCCGGCCGGGACACCCGGGCCAGCGGAAGCGCGCGCAAGGACAAGCCGCGGACGCGGAGCACGGCCAGGTCGTCGTGCACGTCGAAGGCGACCACGGTAACGCCGAGCCCGCCGCCGACCCCGCCCACCTGGACGGCGGTGTCGTTCTCGCCCGCGACCACGTGAGCGTTGGTGACCACGATCCCGTGCGCCGCCACCCAGCCGCTGCCCTCCACCCCCAGGCCGCAGGCCGTCCCGAACACCCGCACGACGCTACGGCGGGCCGAGCGGATCTCCGGGTTGGCCAGGATCCGGCGAGTCGGCGCCGAGACCGCCGCCGCGGGACCGCGCACCGAGGGCAGCGGATCGATCCGGGCCAGGGCATCGAGGATCGGCCCCGAGGGAGGCAGCAGGTGGTCGAGCTCGGAGAGAATGGTCGAGTGCTGGATGTCCCGGCGCAGGGACTCAGAGCTCGAGGATTGCAGCGCCACCGCCCCCATGATCCAGGCCACGCCCAGCCCGACGCAGGCGGTGAGGGCCGCTCCCAGCAGGCCATCGACGGCCTGGAGTCCGGGCAGGCGCAGGGTCCGGCGCACACGCGCGCCGACCCCCTCCAGTCCGCTGGCCATGACGCCGCCGGCCAGGAGCGCACCAAGCAGGCCGAACAGCGGCGCGTAGGGCGAGCGCGACCCCTGGGCCAGCAGCAGCGGCGCCAGGCGGGTCCCCAGGAAGGCCCCGACCGCGAAGCCGGCCAGCGAGAGAGCGCCGACGATGAAGCCCTGGATGTAGCCGTAGACGGCGAGCAGGACCGCGAAGGCGACGATCACCCAGTCCACGCTCGTCATGGCCAGAGACTACGAAAACCTCCGCAATCGGACCTGAAGCGCCTCGGCATCCCCTACCGTTCCGAGTTGAGGTGGCAGAAGGCGGCCTAAGGGTGGCGCGAGGGGGACCCACCGCACAGCGCAGAGTGCGGCGCCGAACGCCTGCTTCAGCGCGGGGTGCCCTTGATCGCGGTGGCCGTGGCGGCGTTCGCCCTCGGAGCGGTGCTCGGGGCCGGCCCGGGCACGGCCGAGCGCCAGCTGGCCGGCCGCTACGTCCGCGCCTGGAGCCGGCAGAACTTCGCTCAGATGTACAGCCTGCTCGACCGCGCCTCCCAGCGCCGCGTGTCCCGTGCCCTGTTCGCCCAGGAGCTCCGCACCGCGGCGGCCACGGCGACCCTGCTCGGGCTGCAGGGCGGCCGTGTCCTGGGCCCATACGGAAACACGGTTGACGTGCGCACAGTCGTCCGGACGCGTATCTGGGGCACGTTGCGCGAGACCTTGGTCGTGCCGTTCACGAGCAGTGGATCGGGAGTCCGCGTCCACCTCGCCCCGACGCTGCTGTTCCCCGGACTGCGCGGGAGCGAAGAGCTCGGGCGCACGGTGACGGTCCCGCCGCGAGCCGCGCTGCTGGCCGACGATGGGACGCCGCTGGCCGAGGGTCCGGCCCGGAGCTCCCCGATCCCCGACGTGGCCTACCCGATTGTCGGCACGGTTGGACCGATCCCGGCCGCGGCCGCGGCCGAGTACGCCGCCCGCGGCTACCCGCCGGACGCCCATGTCGGGCTCGACGGACTCGAGCGCATCTTCGAGGCCCGGCTGGCCGGCCGTCTCGGCGGCCGCCTGCTGGCCGGTCACCGTGTGTTGGCCAGTGCGGCCGCGGTGCCCGCACGAGCGGTCCGGACGACCATCTCCCCGGCCCTGGAGCGAGCGGCGGTCAGCGCCCTGAGCGGCTCCTACGCGGGAATGGCGGTCATGAATCCACGCACCGGAGCGGTCCTGGCGCTGGCCGGAATCGCCTTCTCGGACCCCCAGCCTCCCGGCTCGACGATGAAGATCATCACGGCAACCGCAGCCCTTCAGGCCGGCGTGGCCAAGTTGTCGACGGTCTACCCGGTGCAGACCGAGGCCACGATCGATGGCTACACCCTGCAGAACGCCAGTGACGAGGCGTGCGGCGGGACGCTGCTGAACGCCTTCGCGGTCTCCTGCAACTCGGTCTTCGCCCCCCTGGGCGCGCAGCTTGGGGCGCGCCGGCTGGTCGCCATCGCCGAGCGGTTCGGCTTCGACCAGCCCTCATCGATCCTCGGCGCGGCGGAGAGCACGATCCCGTCCGCCGCGACGATCGGCGATTCCTTGGCCGTCGGCTCCTCGGCCATCGGCCAGGGGCTGGTCCTGACCACGCCGCTCGAGATGACCGACGTCGGCGCGACGATCGCCATGGGCGGCCGTCGCCCGATCCCGACGCTGCTGGCCCACCAGACTCCGCTCTTTTACCGCGTGACCACGGGGCACGTCGCCCACGAGGTCCAGCAGATGATGCTTGCCGTGGTCCAGTTCGGCACCGGGACCTCGGCCCAGATCCCCGGCGTCGCCGTGGCCGGGAAGACCGGTACGGCCGAGCTCAAGAACAGCACCGGCAACAACACGGGCGCGAGCGCCAACGCCCCCCAGAACACCGACGCCTGGTTCGTGGGCTACGCGCCCGCCGGCCACCCGCGGATCGTCGTGGCCACGCTGTACCCGAACGCCGGTTTCGGGGCCACGGCCGCCGCGCCTCCGGCTCGTGACGTGATCGCGGCGGCGCTGCACCGCGGCTGATCCCGGGGCTGCACCGGCGGCTGATCCCGGGGCTGGCCAATGGCCCCGCCGACCCATTCAACCCGAGCGGATGGCCCGCCTAAAGGTCGAGTGAGATCGTGGCCAGCTTCTGATTGCTGGGGCCGAGGATCTCCAGCGTGAGCGGCCGGTTGTCGTAGGCCGAGTTCCCGATCTTGAACAGCAGCAGCTGCCCCTGGGTCGGCCCGTAGCTGGCCGTGGTGTCAGGGCCCGGCTGGGTCTCGAGCGGCGCCAGCCGCTCCGAGGTCCAGGCGTACGGGTTGACGTCGGGGTTCAGCTTAAGCGGGTAGTACTTGTTGCCCTGGGTGTCGGTGACGACGAAGTTGTCGGCCGTCATCTGCACCTTGTGGGTCTGGTTCTTGGCCCACAGGAACACGCCATACCACTGCTCGTCGGGCGTCGGGCCCGTGGTTCCCGCCGGCAGGCCCCTGATGTACTGGGAGTCCTCAGTGCTGTAGGGGTTCAGCACCCGCGAGACCTGGAGCTGGTAGGTGACCGGCCCCGCGTCCACGTAGACGCCGTCGTTGTTGGCGTCGGCCACCGAAGGATGAGGCGTCTTGTGCCCGCAGGCGGCGAGGCCGAGGGCGAGGATGAGGACGCTGGCGATGGTCCACAGGCGACTCGGGTTCAAAGCGGCGCGAAGTGTATTCATGACCGTGCGTCCACGGTGGCCCGCTCCCCGCGGCCCCGGCCCTCCTCGAGGATCGAGCGCAGCCGCCGCATCGCCTTGGACGCCTGGCGCCGGCTCCAGGACCGGCCGCCGACGACCTCCATCAGGCGGTCGGAGATCTGAGCGGGCAGGGTCTCAAGCGTGTACTGCACCTTGGTGCTGTCCCCCGGCGCCGGGGAAAGTGTGTAGGTGCCGAGCATGCGGATCCGGTTGTACTTGCCGCCCCGGCCTCGCTCGACGATGCGATATGGCGCTTGGAGCTCGGCAAAGCTGACGTCGGCCCAGGCGAAGCGGTTCAGCGGGGCCTTGATCCGAAACCGCGCCCCGGCGCCGGTCCCATAGCTGTCAACCCGGGTCAGGTGCCAATCGACCCGGTAGTGATCGGTGAACTCCGGGTGGTTGGCGATGTCGGCCAGATACTCGAAGACCTGCTCACGCGGCTTGGCGATCGTGGTCGAGACGGTGAACGGGTCCACGCGGCGAAATTCTATGTGCTTCCCGCCGCGAGCTCGGTGCTTGCGGCGGCGAACCCCTGGTGCTCAGGCCGCCGTCCGGTGGTCGGTGATTCGCATCGTGTGACCGAACTCGGGTCCGTGGACGGTCCGGGCACGCAGCGGGTTCTCCCGCTGGCGCTGGCGGCACAGCTCGCAGGCGATCAGCCCGGAGGCGTAGACGTACACCTGCTCCCCGACCAGCGGCGTGCGGTTACAGCAGCTGCATCGCTCCGAGCCGGCCAGCCGCTCGTCGAGGCCCCGGCGCAACAGGGCCAGCTCGAGCTCGAGCATGTCGCGCATGGTCGCGGCCATGGCCAAGGAATTCGGCCCGTCGCTCCGGGTTCCTCCACGGGCCGGGGATCGACGAACTCTGGGCAGGTTTGGTCATGGACATATGACCGGGCGGTTTATCTCATGCTTGGCAGGAAGGCTATGATCGTGTTAGGACCGCTCGTCTGTCATGACCTCCCGAGACCCCCAAACCCGGAGGGAATGGCTACCCCCTATCCAGGAGACGACTCGATGAAAGCTTGGATGTCGGGCAACGTCGCGGGGACAGGTACTTTTCGCTGCACAGAGTGTGATTTCCCGGTGTCGCTGGACGCGGCCGACGAGCTTCCCTCCTGCCCCAACTGCGGCGGCACGGAATTCGTTCGGGCCTCGCTGTTCACCACCTCCCAGCAGGCCGTCGTCGAGCTGGCGCCCGAGGGGGATGACCACAGCTGGCTGGACGAGCTCCGGGGCGAGCTGGACGAGCCGGGGCAGTACGTGGCCTATCAGGCCGGGGAGGACGTGGTCGCGTTCGCCCTCGTGCGCGAATGGACGCGCATCGGGCGCAGCCTGGCCGCCGATATCCGCTTCGACGACCCGACCGTCTCCCGGCGCCACGCGCTGATCGTGCGCCAACCCGATGGGCTCCGGGTGCTCGACGACCGCAGCCTCAACGGCGTGTTCGTCAACGGCGAGCGGGTCGAGTGGTCGACGCTGGCCGACGGCGACGAGGTCGTGATCGGCCGCCACCACCTGCATTTCATCGACGTTCCGGTGGTCTCGGGCCTGCGCTTCGGGCGCACCGGAGCGCAGGGCACGGGGCTGGCCGGCGCCTGATCGACTGATCCGATCCGGCGTCCGTATAGTGCGGCGCCGATGAGCACGACGATCGCGGTTCTCTCCCAGAAGGGGGGGACGGGTAAGACGACCACGGTTCGCACCCTGACGGACATCTTCCGTCGGACCGGCCTGTCAGTCCTGGCGGTCGATCTCGACCCGCAGGGCAACCTGTCCGATTACCTGGACGTCGACCCGGACGCCTCGCCGACGATTGGCGACGTGCTGGCCGGGCGGGCCAAGGCGGCCCAGGCGATCCACGGCGGGATCATCCCGGCCAACCTGGGCCTGGCCGAGTCCGAGCTGGCGCTGGGTGGGAAGATGGGCCGCGAGCTGACCCTCAAGAAGGCGCTGCGCTCGGTCTCCTCCGATTACGACCTCGTCCTGATTGACTGCCCTCCGGCCTTGGGCTTGCTCACCGTCAACGCCCTGGTCGCGTCGGATTTCGCGCTGCTGTCGGCCGAGGCCCAGTACTTCGCCATGCAGGGGGTCGAGCAGGCGCTGGAGGTCATCGACCTGGCCCGCGACAGCCTGAACCCGGATCTGGAGTGGCTCGGCGTCGTGCTCAACATCGCCGACATGCGCACGCGCCACTCACGCGAGGCGTTCGATTCCCTGCGCGAGCACTTCGGCGACAAGCTGATCGAGACCACCATCAGGGCCTCGATCGCCTACGCCGAGTCGGCCGAGCGGGCGGTGTCGATCCTCGACTACCGTCCGGATCTGGGCGCCGACTACCTGGCCGTGGCCGACGAGTTGCTTCGCCGCCTGAAGCTGCCCGCAGCCCGCAGGCAGCTGGCTTCGCTGGCGGGCGCCGGAGCCGGGACCGGGACCGGGACCGGGACCGGCGAGCGTGGCGGCGGCGAGCCTGCCGCCCAGGCCTCCTGAGCTCGGGCCAGGCTAGAGCTCGCGGACGTCGGCGCCCTGGGTTTCGAACGGGAGCCGGAGGACCTGAGCCCATCCCTGGGTCTCGCGCTCCAGCGCCTGCATCAGGGCGCCCGTCTGCTCGTAGTGGGACCAGCAGAGCACGGTCGGCCCCGCGCCCGAGATCGTCGCCCCCAGCGCGCCGAGGCCGGCCGCTCGCTCGAGCAGCGCGGCGGAGCGCGGATAGAGCCGGGCCCGGTAGGGCTGGTGGATGCGGTCGGCCAGGCCGGCACTGATCAGCTCCCAGGCCCCGGTGGCCAGACCGAGGGTCAGCAGCGCCGCCGCGCCGGCGTTGAAGGCGGCATCGGCCAGCGGCACGGTTTCGGGCAACGCGGCTCGGGCGTCGCTCGTCGAGACGGGCTCACCCGGGACTACGGCCACGGCCTCGAGCCCCATCGGCCCGTCGAAGCGGTGCACGCGATCCTCGACGCAGACCACGAAGCCGCCCTCGAGCGCCGCGGCGACGTTGTCGGGATGGCCCTCCATCTCGGTGGCCAGCGAGCGGATGTCGGCGTCGAGCTCGAACAGATGATCGGCGGCCATCAGGCCGGCCAAGGTGGCAGCGGCACTCGAGCCCAGCCCGCCGCTCAGCGGGATCTGCGAGCTGATCCGGAACTCGAAGTGATCGGCCGGATGCAGGCGCTCGAACGCCCGCACGACCAGGTTCTCCCGGGTCCGCGGGACATCGAGGTCGGTGCGGACGCCGAAGCTGCCGGTCTCCTGCACCTCGAGCTCGAGATGCAGGGCCAGGGCCGCGGCCAGGACGTCAAAGCCGGGCCCGAGGTTGGCGGAGGAGGCGGGCACGCGGACCAGGCGGCGTCGGGCCAGGCCCGGGTTCACTTCAACACCGCCCGCTCGAGCGCGGCCAGCTCCGGATCGCACGGGACCACCGCGCCGGCCTGGTGGAGCGCGGTCTGGGGGTCCTTGAGCCCGTGCCCGGTGAGCACGCAGGCCACGCGGCGCGCGTCCCCCGCCCCATGGGCGAGCAGCCCGGCCACGCTGGCTGCCGAGGCCGGCTCGCAGAAGATCCCCTCCGTGCTGGCCAGCAACCGGTAGGCGGACAAAATCTGCTCGTCGCTGACCGCCCTGACCGTGCCGCCGGATGCGGTCATCGCGTTCATCGCGTCCTCCCAGCGCGCCGGATTGCCGATCCGGATCGCCGAGGCCACAGTCTCGGGCTGCTCGACCGGGGCACCGTGAACCAGCGGCGCCGCCCCCGCGGCCTGGAAGCCGAGCATCCGCGGGCGGCGGCCGGGCGGGAGCACCTCGGCGAAGCCGCGCCAGTAGGCGGTGATGTTGCCCGCATTGCCGACCGGGATGCACAGCGCGTCGAGCTCGTCCCCCAGCTCCTCGGCGATCTCCAGCGCGGCCGTCTTCTGGCCCTCGATCCGAAACTCGTTGACCGAGTTGACCAGCGCGATGGGGTGCGCCGCGGTGAGCTCGCGCACCAGCTTGAGGGCCACGTCGAAGTTGGCTCGCAGAGCGATCACCTGGGCCCCGTGCATCAGGGCCTGGGCCAGCTTGCCGGTGGCGATCTTGCCCTCGGGCACGATGACCGCGCAGCGCAGGCCCGCCCGGGCGGCGTAGGCCGCGGCCGAGGCCGCGGTATTCCCGGTCGAGGCACAGACGATGGCCTGGGCCCCTTCCCTGACCGCCGCCGAGACCGCACAGGTCATGCCCCGGTCCTTGAACGAACCCGTGGGGTTGAGGCCCTCGAGCTTGCACCACACCTCGACGCCGGCTCGCTCAGACAGCGCCGGGGCGTAGACCAGTGGGGTGCCCCCCTCACCGAGGGTGACGACGGGGTCGGTGGCGGCAAAGGGCAGCCGCTCGCGATAACGCTCGATCAGGCCAGGCATTCGCGCGGAGCATGCCAGAGCCACGCCGCGCGGTCAGACCAGCTCCAGAACGACCTTCCCCGTCGCGCCGCGGCCATCGATGAGCTGGAGCGCGTCGCCGGCCTGCTCGAGTGGGTAGCGGGCGCCGATGACCGGCGCCACGACCCCGGCGTCCATGAGCTCGGCGATGGCGGCGCCGATCCGGCCGGTGACCGCCGGCTTGGGCATCACGTAGGCGCCCCAGCCCGCCCCGACCACCTCGGTGTTCTTGAGCAGAAGACGGTTCACCTTGACCTCGGGTATCGAGCCGCCGGTAAAGCCGACGACGACCAGCCGCCCGCCCTCCTTGAGGCTGCGCAGACTGTCGGTGAACCTGTCGCCGCCGACCGGGTCGATGATCACGTCGACGCCTTCGGTCAGCTCGAGGACCTCGTCCTTCCAGGCCCCGTCGGTCAGCACGACGTGATCGGCCCCGGCCTGGCGGGCGACGTCCGCCTTGGACTCGGTGGAGACGACTGCGACCGTGCTCGCCCCGAGCCCCTTGGCCACCTGGAGCGCGGCTGTCCCCACCCCGCCGGCAGCGCCGTGGACGAGCACCGTTTCCCCGTCCTGCAGGCGACCCCGGAGCTTCAGCGCGAAGTAGGCGGTGTGGTAGTTGAGCACTAGCCCCGCGCCCTGCTCGAAGCTGAGCGCGTCGGGGAGCTTGAACGTGGTGTGGGGCGGCGCCGCGGCCACCTCGGCAAACGCCCCCAGCATGCAGAACGCCGCCACCCGGTCCCCGGGCTTGACCGCGGCGTTCTCCGGGGCGCTGCGCACGACCCCGCCCACCTCGCTGCCGGGCACGAACGGCAACGGCGGCTTGAACTGGTACTCCCCGCGGGTCTGCAGCACCTCGGGAAAGGAGACACCGGCGGCATGCACGTCGACCAGGACGGCGCCGTCGGGCGCGAGCATGTGCGTCGGCTCGGGCTCGGGGACGTCGGCCAGCTGGAGCGCCGTGGCCGGGCCCGTCAGCTCGGTGATCTGCATCGCTCGCATGCGGCGGCTGATCCTAGTGCCTAGCCGAACTCCTCCTCGATCACCCGGATGGCCCGGGGCGGCGCACGCATGATCTCGAGCCCGGCGATCACCTGCATCGCCGCGGCGAAGCGGGATTCGAGCACCGGGTGAAGGACCATCACCAGCCGGGCCTGGGAGCGCAGCCCCTTCTGCACTACCGACTTCACCGACACGCCCTGCAGGGCCAGGACCTGGGCGACCTGGGCCAGGACGCCGGATTCATCGGCCACCTCCAGGTGCAGGTAGAAGGAGGAGACGACGTCGGTCACGAGCTCGAGGCGCAGGGTCGCCGGAGGCGTGGAGGCGGGCGGGATCATCGCGCTGATCACGTCGCCGAGCACGGCGCTCGCGGTCTGCGGGCCGCCGGCGCCCGGGCCCGACATGGTGATCTCGGTGATCGCCTCGGACTCGACGGTCACCGCGTTGAACGGCCCGTGGATCGAGGCCAGCGGATGGCCCGGGTACAGGAAGGCCGGGTACACGCGTACCGACAGGCCGGAGCCGATCCGCTCGGCGGTGCCGATCAGCTTCAGGCCCAGGCCGAGCTCGCGCGCGTACTCCAGGTCGTCGGGCTGGATGTGCTCGATGCCCTCGTAGGCGACCTGGTCGAGATGGACCGGGGTCTCGAAGGCCAGGCGGGCGATGATGGCCATCTTGGCCGCTGCGTCACGGCCGTTGATGTCATCCGACGGGTCGGCCTCGGCGTAGCCGAGCCGCTGGGCCTCGGCCAGGGCAACCGGGAATTCGCAGCCGGTGCGGGCCATCTCGCTGAGGATGAAGTTGGTCGTCCCGTTGACGATTCCGTGCACGCGGTCAATCGTCGCCCCGGCCAGCGACTCCTGGAGCACGCGGATGACCGGTACCACCCCGGCCACGGCCCCCTCGAAGCGGAGCTGGACGCCGCGCTGGCGGGCCTCGTCCCACAGCTCCTCGCCGTGCTGGGAGAGCAGCTGCTTGTTGGCCGTGACCACATGCCGGCCCTCGCGCATCGCCCGGAGGAGGTAGTCGCGCGCGGGATCGACCCCCCCGATCAGCTCGACGATCAGATCCGAGCGCTCGAGGATGTCCGGGAACGACCCGCGCGAGCGGGTCAGGACGCCTGAGAGCTCGGGCCGCAGCCCGGTCATGCGCTCGATCCGCTGCGCGTGCCGGGGCAGCAGCTCCACGAACGCGCCGCCCACCGTGCCCGCCCCCAGGACCCCGACCCGAAACGGCTCGCTCACGCTGATCGCCTCCGCTCGCCCTCGGGCTGGCTGCCCGCTCGGCATCCAGCCTCGCCTGAATGGGCAGCGCCCGAGCCATCCAGCTGGCTCGCCTGTATGTCGGCGGCGTGAGTCATCCTGCTGCCCACCCCACGTCCCGGCTCATCAGGTCCTCGTAGCTCTCGCGTCGCACCACCACGTGGGCCGCGCCCCCCGAGCAGAACACCACCGGCGCGCGGGGAACGCCGTTGTAGTTGTTGGCCAGGGAGTAGCCGTAGGCCCCGGTGGCCGGCGTGAGCACCACATCGCCGACGGCGGGATCGGCCAGGGCCACGTCGCGGATGATCACATCGCCGGACTCGCAGTGCTTGCCGGCCAGCTGGCAGACCTCGGTCGGGGGGGCGAACGGGCGGTCGGCCAACAGGGCCTCGTAGCGCGAGTCGTAGAGCATCGGGCGCAGGTTGTCCGACATGCCGCCGTCCACCGCCACCCAGGTGGAGACGTTGCGCTTGATGCTCTGCACCGTGTAGAGCGTGACGCCGGAATTGGCCACCAGGGCCCGGCCCGGCTCGAGCAGCAGGCGCTTGCCCGCCCCATGGGGGATCTCCTCGTGCAGCGCGGTGACGATCGCCCGCACGTACTCCTCGGGGCTCGGCGGGTGTTGATCGGCGGTGTAGGCGGCCGCCAGGCCGCCGCCGAGGTTGTAGACCTCGAATTCCCCCAGCGCGGCGATCGCCCGAACCGCGTCCCGGAAGGGCTCGAGCGCGAACAGCTGCGAGCCGATGTGAGAGTGCAGGCCCACGAGCTTCAGCCCGCGGTGGGCCCGCACGCGGGGAATCGCCTCCTCCCGGACCATTTCGATCGAAAAACCGAACTTGGAGTCGGCCTGCCCGGTGGAGACTTTGGCGTGAGTCTCGCCGCTCACATCGGGGGTCACCCGGATCAGGACCTCCTGCACGCACCCCTCCTCGGCCGTGATCGCGGCCAGGCGCTCGAGCTCGTCGAGGGAATCGAGCACGATGTGGCCGACCCCGGCGGCCAGGGACTCGCGCAGCTCGGCGTCCGACTTGGCGTTGCCGTGCATGTAGATCCGCCGCGGATCGAATCCGGCGGCCAGGGCCAGCGCCAGCTCCCCGCCGGAGGCCACGTCGACGGCCAGGCCCTCCTCGGCTAGGACCCGGGAGACGGCGGTACAGGGGAACGCCTTGGAGGCGAACAGCACGTCGAAGTCCTCGTGCCGGGCGGCCAGTGTGTCGCGGAACCGGCGGGCCCGCGCCCGGAGGTCGTCCTCGACCACCACGTAGGCCGGCGTGCCGAATTCCTTGGCCAGCTCGAGCGCGTCACAGCCGCCGAGCTCCAGATGCCCGGCCGCGTTCACGCGCGTGCCCTGAGGCAGGACGTGAGCCAGCGGAAGTTCGGTCTCGGTTCGCACAGCTCGTGAACGATATGGTCTCCGGCCGTGGGGGCACGGTCATGGCCGCCGCTTCTGATCTTCGGCTCCGGGCACCGGCGGCGGACCGTCGACGTGCTCGTCCCCCAAACGGGCGTTGAGGACGGCCTGGCCTACGCCCTGTGGCGCCCCAGCACGCCACCGGTGGCCGGGGTGCTCATCGTCCACGGCGCCGGCTCGGCCAAGGAGAGCCACTACGACTTCGCGCGCGCGGCGATCGCGCTCGGCTTCACCGCTCTGACCTTCGACCAGCGCGGCCACGGTGAGAGCGAAGGGCGCCTGGATCACCGCGCCGTGGCCGACGTCGTGGCCATGGCCAGGTTCCTCCGCGCTCAGCTGCCGGGCGATGATCTTCCCATCGCCCTGCGCGGGTCGAGCCTCGGCGGATATCTGGTCCTGCGCGCCGCCGGCCCGGCTCACTGCGGCGCCGTGGTGGCCATCTCCCCGGCCGGTCCCGACGGCCTGCGCCGCGCGGTTGACAATAAGACGCTGCCCTGGCGGGTTGAGCGCGAGGCCCTACTCGAGCTCCTGGCCGAGGTCCGGCTCGCGGACGTCGTCTCGGGCCTCGAGATGCCGGTCCTGTTCATGCATGCCGCCGGCGATGAGCAGGTCCCGGTCGAGCTCTCCCGGGAGCTGGCCGCGGAGGCAAGCGACCCGGCTACCCGCCTGATCGAGGTTCCGGGCGGCCATCACCGCTCGGTCCAGCACGACGAGGAGCTCCAGGCGGTGAGCCTGCGCTTCCTGCAGACCGTCCTCGGGCTACACCGCGCGGGCTAGGGCCCGAGGACCGGGCCGATCTTGCCTAGCACCCCGCCCACGGTGCCGCCGACCTTCTGGATTGCGTTCCCGGCGGTGCCGGCCACGGTCCGGGCCACGTTCTCCGCGGTCCCGGCGAGCTGGCCGACCGGAACTGAGATCGTGATCGGCGGCTTGGTCGGGGGGCTCACGCTGATCTCCCCGCCGCCGGAGCCGGCCCCCCTGTGCCCTGAGCCTCCTGTGCCGGTGCCGGACGCACCGCGCGTGGAGCCACCGTGGCCCGAGCGGCTTCCGGAGCGACCCGGCGCGCTCGGCGTCCGGAAACCCACCGGACGCGCGGCAGACGCTGCGGTTCGAGCCGGGCGTCGCGGCGCCACGGGGTGGCGGATCACCACGGGAGCGGGATAACCGAGGCCCGCGGCGCGCAGCCGGCGGCTGACCCGTGAGCCCGAGACGGGCGCGGGGCCCACCTGGAGAGAGGGCGAGGAGCCCTGACTGGCGATCCGCGGCCAGCCCTGAAAGGCGACGATCGCGGTGGCCAGGACGAACAGGATCGCGGCGCCCGCGAGCATCGAGCCCGCGGTGCCAAACCCGGCGGCGTATGCCCTGGTCGTCTGCACCCTGTGAGCAAGTATCGGTGATCCGGCGTGAGGACTTTAAGGCGAGATGGGTCTGGCGGGGAAATTTCATCACCACCCTTTGCTCGGCGCTTATCCCGTCTGGCAACATCATCTGACCATGCCCGCCCCCCGATCCTTCGGCCGCGACCGCGGCCTTCAGACCCGCATGCTGCTGACGCTGTTCCTGCTCGGGCTGGTCTATGCGGTCCTGATCGGGGTGCTGATCGCCGCGGGCACGGGCGCGATCGCGATCGTCGTGATCGCCGCGGTGCTGTTCCTGGTCCAGTACTTCAGCTCGGAGAAGATCGCGCTCTACTCGATGGGTGCCCGCGAGGTGACTCCCGAGGAGGCACCCGATCTGCACGCCACGATCGAGCGGCTCTGCATCCAGGCCAACCTGCCCAAGCCGAGGGTGGCCATCGCCGACACGCCGATGCCCAACGCGTTTGCCGTGGGCCGCTCGCCGTCGAAGGCCACGGTCTGCGCGACCACCGGGCTGCTCCGGCTGCTCGGTCCGGCCGAGCTCGAGGGGGTCCTCGCCCACGAACTGACCCACGTGCAGAACCGCGACGTACTGGTCATGACGATCGCCAGCTTCTTCGCCGCGATCGCGTCGTTCATCGTCCAGATGGGCTTCTGGTTCGGGATTGGCGGTGACGAGGACAACGACAGCGGGGTCAGTTTCATCGTGGTGATCCTCGTATCGGCCGTGGTCTACATGCTCTCCTTCGTGCTGCTCCAGGCTCTATCGCGCTATCGCGAGTTCGCCGCTGACCGGGGCTCGGCGATCATCACCGGACGGCCCAGCGCGCTCAGCTCCGCGCTGCTCAAGATCAGCGGGGCGATGGAGCAGATCCCCCAGCGGGACATGAGGGCCGCGAATGGGGAACTCGCCGCCTTCTACATCTTCCCGCCCAAGGCCAAGCAGAGCCTGACCAACCTGTTCTCCACCCACCCGCCGCTGGAGGCCCGCCTGGAGGCACTGGCCCGACTCGAGTCCCAGCTCCAGGGCGCGGCCTAGCGTCGAGACGTCAGTCCGGTAGCAACGTCAGCGCCGGGCAATGGCGCGGGCGGACAACCGAGAAGTGGCGGCGGTCGAGCGTCGCCAGCTCCGTCTGAGCGAGCCGCTCGCACAGGACGAGGACCGAGGCATCGACGGCACCAAGGCCCAGGTCCTCATACTCGGTGAGCAGCTCGCCGATCCGATGCCAGTCGCGCGGTTCAACCGCCTCGCAGGTCAGCTCACCGAGCTCGAGCGACCGGACAAAGGCACGCTCAGCCGCGGCCCCAATCCGATCGGCGAGCAGATAGGCGACCTCGGCCACGACCAGCGCCGGCACCACGAGCGGTCGCGAGGCATGGGCTAGCAGCTCCATGCATGACTCGTGGTGGCGGTCACCGATCCCCGCGGCGGCGATCAGCGGTCCGGCGTCAACGATCAGCATCAGCCGCGGCGCGCGGCCCGCCGGCGCATCGCTGCACCGACCCGCTCGTCCACGCGCTCAGAGTCGTCGGGTGCTGCGGCGGTCCCGGCGGCGAAGAAGGCCAGCGGGGCACCGGGCTCGACCGGAGGAACGTAGGCCTCCACCGCCTCGCGGACGACCTCGCCGAGCGAGACCTCGCGCCGTCGCGCCTCGTGCCGGAGGCGGGCCAGCGTGGCCTCGGGAAGCACCACCGTCGTCCGCTTCATTATGCGAGCATAACACATCATATGTTCCGGACAGACGCGGACCTTCAGATGTCGGCCTCCACCGGACCGCGCAGTCGTTAGCCTGAGCTCGTATGGGTCTGCTCGACGTCCTGACCGGCAAGCGCAAGCTGGCCAAGCCCGCTCCCGACCGGCTGTTCGCGATGAGCACCGCCTACGTGAGCTTCGAGACCGGGCTCGACCTGAAGACGCGGGGCAGCGCGGCGATCGTGTTTCAGTCCCTGGCCACGGCCGACTTCCGCACGATCGTCACCGACATGGAGGCGGTCGTCCGGGCGACGGCCGGCGATAGCGGCGCCACCATTGAGACCTCCGAGGACAGCTACGGCTTCAGCTGGCTGATCATCCACGCCTCGGAGTTCGATGACCTGGTCGTGGGCCTGAACGCGGTCTCGACCGCGCTGGAGGGCGGCGGCTACGGCGAGCGCCTCCTGTGTGCGGTGTTCGCCTTCGAGGACTCGCGCGGGCGGCCGGTGTACTGGATCTACAACTACAAGCGGGGGGCGTTCTACCCGTTCGCGCCCGCGGCGGGGGCGCAGCAACGCGACAACGAGCGCGAGCTCGTCCTGAAGGCCCAGATCGGCTCCGAGCTTCCGCTCGAATCCGAGCTCACGCGGTGGTTTCCCCTATGGGGGATCCCGATCTGAGCCCTGGCGGCCGGCCCGACGGGCCGATCCTGCTCAACCGCCGCGCCGCCACCCGTCCCACGATCACCGGCGTCGAGCGCTGGACCGCCGAGATCGTGCCGCGCCTGGTCGCGCTGTGCCCCGAGCGCTACGCCGTGGTCCAGCCTCGCCCCCGTCTGCGCCGGCGTGGCCGGGCGCAGGCCTGGGAGCAACTCGTCCTTCCGGCCCTGGCCGCCAAACGAAGATCCGCGCTCATCTTCTCCCCGGCCAACCTGGCCCCGCTGGCCTGGCCGCGCAACGTGGTCGTGGTTCATGACGCGGCCGTCCTCCGCGAGCCCGCGGCCTACTCCCGCGCCTATCGGCTCTGGCATCGCTACGCAGGCCTGGCCTGCGCACGCCGGGCATTGCGGGTGATCACGGTGTCGGAGTTCTCGCGCCGCGAGCTGGTCGAGCTGGCCGGGCTGGACCCCGAGCGGGTGGCCGTGGTCCCCGGCGGAGTGTCAGCGGTCTTCTCACCCCGCGCCGACCCCCGCCCGGTGGCCGAGCGGCTGGGGCTCGAGCGGCCCTACGTCCTGACGATCGCCACCGCTGACCGCCGCAAGAACCTGTCCGCGCTGGGGCTTGCCGCCGAGCGGCTGGCCGAGGCGGGCATCGAGCTGGTCCACGCTGGAGATTCGCGCCCCTATTTCGCCCGCAGCGAGGGCGCCACCGCTCTGCGGTCGCTCGGCTACGTCGGTGACGGCGACCTCCCCGGCCTGTATGCCGGAGCTCGCGCCTTCGTGCTCCCCTCGCGCTACGAGGGGTTCGGGCTCACCTGCCTGGAGGCGATGGCCTCCGGCACGCCGGTCGTGGCCGCCAACCGTGCCGCGCTCCCCGAGACCTGCGCGGATGCGGCCCTGCTGGTCGATCCCGACGACGCCGAGGCCGTAGCCGAAGCAGTCGTGACAGCCGCCACCGACGAGCCATCTCAGGCGCGCCTCGTCGCCGCCGGTCTCCGCCGCGCCGCCGAGTTCAGCTGGGACCGGTCCGCCCGCGCGGTGCATACGTTGCTGAGCGCGCTCGCCTGATTCGGCGGCTCAGCTCAGCCCATCGGGCAGCCAGCGACGGGCCGCGTCTTTGGCGGCCTTGTCTCGAGCCTCGTCCGCAGCCGCGTCTGCGTTCGGCGCTCCGACATCGGGCGGCGGATCGACGCGGCCGTTTTTGAAGCCGTCCGGAAGCCACCGGCTCGGGTCGGGAGCGGCCGTTGCGTCGGGGGGCTTCGCGGGCTGAGCAGCTGGCGGCGCGTCAGCCGCGGGTGCGGGCACAGCCGGCGCCGTCGGACCCCCCGCATTGGATGGCGCCGGCAGAGCGGCACCGGACACCGGCGTCGGCGCGGCACCCGGCGCTGCTGGGTCTCGCTCGGGGACGAGTCCGGCCACGCGGAGGCGCTCGAGAACCAACCGGACACGACTGCGGGTCACGCCGGCCAGGATAGAGCGCGGCCCCACGGATCCGTGGCCCAGAAATTTACGGGCCAAATTGCAGAGTCCGCGGCGCGTTCGGCGGGCAGTCGGCTTACCGTATCTGTGTTGCCGCCGGGGCTCTAATCATTATTCGTCCAGTCCACCTCGAGCGCGACCGTCAGGTGCCGATGACAGGAGGAACTCTCTGCCCCGTCGAACTTTGGTGGGGATAGACCCGGACTGAGCCATGATCGTCGAGATCGCCCTCCTGTGGATGGTCGTGATTCCCGCCCTGGTGGTGGGGGCGGCGAGCCTCAGCGCGCGGCGTCGCGAGCGATTCGTGCTCTCAGCGGACCCCCGCGAGCGCCCGAACGACGCGGCCCCTCGTCAGCGACGATCGAGTCCTCATCGCCACGGCCACCTCCGACCGCGCCGGCGCCCCCTCCATAGCAGCTGGCCCGTCGGCCTCCAGTCCCCGGCCGTCGGCTGCCCGCCTCAGCGGCCGCGGCGGCCCAGCACGTAGGGCACAGTCCGGATCAGGATCTTCAGGTCGAGCCAGATCGACCAGTTGGCGCCGTAGAGGTAGTCGATCTTGACCATCTCGTCCTTGGGGATTCGCGAGGAGCCGAAGATCTGCCACAGCCCCGTGATTCCCGGCTTGACGGCCAGCCGGCGGCGCTCCCACCCCTCGATTAGCACATCTTCGTCCTGCACCAGCGGCCGCGGTCCGACGAGGCTCATGTCCCCCTTGAGCACGTTGAACAGCTGCGGCAATTCATCCAACGAGGTGCGGCGCAGGAAACCCCCGACCCTGGTGATGCGGGGATCGCCGTCGATCTTGAACAGACCGCCCTCGACGTGATTGAGCCCGCGCACGTCATCCTTGAGAGCGTCGGCGCCCTGCATCATCGAGCGAAACTTGATCATCCAGAACTGCTCGCCTCGGCGACCAATCCGAGACTGACGGAACAAGGCCGGGCCTCTCGAATCAAGCCGGATGGCTACCGCCAGGATCACGAACAGAGGCGCGAGGACTACCAGACCCAGGCTGGCCCCCGTCGTGTCAGCTATCCGCTTGAGCAGCTCGGACGACTTCGAGAGCCCGTACTGCCTGACGCCCAGGAGTGTCATCCCATGGAGGTCGTCGAACACCGAGGATGAGCCCACCACCTCGAGCAGCCGGGGTAAGACGCTGACCTTCACGCCAAGCGCCTTCACCAAGCGGATGCAATCGAGGATCTCGTCCTCGTCGTGCCCGTCGGGAGCCACGATCACTCGCTCGACTCGGTGCTCCCGGATCAGCGTTGGTAGATCGTCTGCCTGACCGAGGGCCGCCGGCCGACAGCCGTTGTCAGGCCCGACGCACACGCGCCCCACGATAAGCGCATTGATCCCGCCGCATCCAGCGAGCTTGAGCCTCACCCGGTTGGCGTCGCTGTCGTGACCCACCACGAGGCATCGCTCCACAGCGGTCATCCGCAGCGCCAGTGCGCGGGCACAGGCCCGAAAAAGCATCGTCAGCCCGAGGTCCGCGAAGACCAATGCGAACACCTGGGCTCGGGTCAAGCGACCGTCGACCAGCACGAGCTCGCTGATCCACACCGTCAGGGCATAGAGCACGGCCAGCTGAAGCAGGCCGGGCGCCTCATCGACGGTCGTCTTGTGGATCCGATGCTGGTCGTGGTCGTAGAGGCCGAACGCCTTGCTGGCCAGCACGATGAAGGGCGCTATCAGAATCACGGCCGGCGCCCAACGAGCCGGGCGGGTGGCATCGCCGGGGAGCAACAGAATTGCCATGGCGAGGGCCCCGTAGCCGGCCAGCACGTCACTCAGACCGAGCAGGCGACGGAAGATCGCGTCCCGGGTCCGATGCGCTCTCGTTCCCGGCACGTCGAGAGGGGAGCCAAAACGCGGCATGACCTCCCAGACGGGGGAGATTTCCGGGTCGAGCGGGCGCTCATCTCCTGGCGCGGCTTCGGGCCCGATCCGCCTCGGCACCGGCGAAAGCCGCCGATGCAGTGTGCGTTTCTCCGCCTGGCCGGCTTTCGTGTCGCTCATCTCGTCATTCCCTGACCTCGATAGACGCGGTGCGGTTCGGACGCAAGGCGATGGCCGAGGTGAAGGCCACCGAGCCCAGTCCAATATCGCCTCCGCATCCCCGCGGAGCCATGCTGCGAGAACAGTAACGATTGGCAGCTTTGGTGTCCAATGTTCGGCAGAAATCCTGACGGGAGTGCCCCCGTGCTCCTTCCGGACTGATCCCCCCGGAGCTCTGTCCGGCCGTCGTCAGCGTCGCCCGGATCCACGATCGTCAGCCACCGCCCAATTTCTTGTTGCTCAGACGAGTTCATTCCAGAGGACGGCTTGCGAACCGCCGTCGACAAGCTCAAAGGATTGGCCAGCAAACATCGTGACACAGGCATTCAGGTGCTCGGTCCCGGGACAGTAGATCAGCGCGTCGCCATGACCACCGTCCGACCGTGCGAGAGTCGCCAGCCTTGAAACTGCCGGCTCGAGACCCGGAACCTCGACCTCCAACAGCATCGCGGCGCGAATGGCTTGAGTCGTGACGTCAACCTGCTCCGGTCCGACGGCCGAGTCCGATATCCAGCGTGGGAATCCACCGGACACAAGCTGGTGCCTCCATATCCAAACGGTGGCTCGGCGGGCCTCTTCGAGCGCGCGGCGATCCTGACGGGCCGCTCCGTACATCCACAATCCCTCGACCGCATAGAGGTGCGGGTGCAACATCACGTACTCGTCCCCAGGTTGAGTAACGAAGTGGCCATCGCGCGCCTGATCCTCGGCTACCTGGTTGCGAAGACGTGCCGCTGCCTCAACCTCGTTCGCGAGGATCAGCCCCTGCAGGCACTTCGCGAGGTGCACTCGGCCTTCGGTCGACCAATCCCGGCGCCCGCGGACCGGCGGACTCTCGGTCGCGACCGTGCAGAGCTCCCCGTGCTGATCGAGATGTGCAGCGAGCGAACGGGCCAGATCGCGGCCGCGCGAGAGAAAGCGATCCTCCTCGAGAACGGTGCCGAACGAGATGAGACCGGCGGCGATCATCCCAAGGTCGAACGTGTACACAGCGCCGTCTCTCCAGCCATCCCGGGCTGATCGATCCCCGCGGTCGAGCCGATCTACCAGCCATCCAGCAGCCCGTTTCCCGGCCTCGATTTCATTCTCCGTAATCGCTCGCTGTGAAGCGAGCCAAGTGAGCGCGTACCCGGTGATTTCTGGATACTCAAATGCCAGTCCGTTGCCTACGTCGCGCCAAGCGCAGTAGGCACCGCTGTCGGACTGGATCCGGCCCGAGCTGAGCCAACGCCGGATGTCCGCGAGCCTCTCCCGATGGTCCGGTCGCGCGGCGGCGACCGCGCTATCGACCATTGACCCTTACGGGCAGATCGCGAGCTTTGCTCCGCGCACGCGCTAGCACCTGATCCTGATACCGGCGCGGCAAACCTGCAGTTGCCTCGCGAAGCAGCGCGTCGAGCGGATGCTCGGGCAAAGGGCGCTCGTAGATGTGGTCCGCCGTGCTGAGCGATACCGGCCTTCCGGCCAAGATGTTGACGATGCGGGTCGCCGCCTGCCCGTCGCCGTAGTCGCAAGAAGAGTCTCGCATCGTCTGATAGTCGCGCTCATCAGCGAGAAGTCCTCCGGCCGCCTCCACGAGGGTACGGTGACCTGGCTCGACCAGCCTCGCGGCTCCAGACTCGATTCCCTCTGGCCTCTCGGTTGTGTCGCGGAGCACCAGCACCGGTGTCCCGGCGCAGGCCGCCTCCTCCTGCAAACCACCAGAGTCGGTGATCACGAAGTGTGCGTGGTGGAGGACCCACACCATCTCGCGGTAGCCCAGCGGTTCCCGCAGGGACACGTTCTCGAGAGCACTGAGATGCTCTAAGGCGAAACCGCGCGCATCGGGGTTCAGATGCATTGGATAGAGGAAATGGACGTCGGGCCTACGAGATGCCAACTCCCGCACGCCGGTGGCGATGTCGTGCATCCGCGTTCCGAGATTTTCGTTGCGGTGCGCGGTGATCAGCACCAGACGTTTATCCAGCGGGATGCCATCGAGCTGAGTTCCGCGGGCATCAAAAGGGATCCGGCGCACGTGGTGCATGGCGTCGATCACGGTGTTCCCAGTCAGATGGACGTGCGGGGATGGCACCCCTTCGCGTAGCAGGTTGGCGCGGGCCCACGGAGTCGGCGCGAAGTGGAGGTCGGCCAGCACGGAGGCAATCCGCCGGTTGATCTCCTCGGGAAAAGGAGAGTACTTGTCGAACGTACGCAGGCCTGCCTCGACGTGGCCGATTCGCACCTTGTTGTAGAAGCTCGCGATGCACGCGGTCATGACGGAGGTGGTGTCGCCTTGAACCAACACCCAGTCGGGGCGGTGCTCGGCCAGAATCGGCTCCAGCCCGGACAGCGTCGCGAGCGTGATGTCACTGAGGCTCTGCTCTCTCGTCATCACGCCCAGGTCGAAGTCGGGCTTGATGCCGAACAGATCCAGCATCGGATCGAGCATCTCCCGATGCTGGCCAGTCGCAATCACTACTGACTCGAAGGTCTCCCTGTCACGCTCGAGCTCGTGCAGGACCGGAGCGAGCTTGATCGCTTCCGGTCGCGTCCCCATGATCGTCAAGACCTTGGTCATCTGGGGGAACGTGTGGTTATCGCACTCGACAGACAAACGACGCTCTGGTCAGCCGTTTCGATCGTGCCCGAACCACGTTTTATCGATGCCACGGAAACCAAGTCCTTTATGAGGGTTCCAAGCACGGCTTTTGGTCAAGCCTGGCGCGAATCACCAGAATCCGCACAAATGATAGGCGAAGCTGGTGCTCGCTGCCAGAACCTGGCGGCGACGAGTGGCGTGGCGCGGGTCATCTGGGAACGCGCATGACGCTGCTCGACCGAATGCCTAGTCCGACCGCGGCCAGGCGCCCTGCCCAGTAGCTGACCAGGAACCGGTTCACTGTGGGATCCCGCCCATGTAGAACGTCTGCACAGCACAGTCGGACCGCGTCCCGAACCTCTCCGGCCAGGCCAACCCGGTGGCCGAGGCTCGGCTCGTGGCCGTCCAGCCTGAGCAACAGCTCGTCGCTGACCCCCTGGGCTCGGTGGCGCTTGATGAAGAACTTGATGGTGAGGCGCTCCGCCGGCACGCAATGGACAACGGTCGCGTTCGGCTCGTAGCGCAGGCGGCTGCCACCCGCTCGGAGCCGGCGGAAGAACTCGGTGTCTCCGTTGGAGACCAGGGAGCTCCCGATCCGGTCAAGCCCCGGACGGAAGCCGGCCAACCGATCGAAGTCCGAGCGGCGGACTGCGCAGTTGGCACCAACCGGCACCGGATCCAGATCGTCGAGCCAGCGGGATACGGGTCCGAGGTCGTAGGCGGCGAGGAAGTTATCGAGCTCGGCCAGCCAGGCCGGCGCGGGCACGGCCAGACTCAGCTCGACTCGCCCCCCGACGGCCGCGCAGGGCGAGCCCGCGAATGCCCGCAGCAACGTCCGCGCCCATCCTGGGCGACCAGCGTGTCATCGTCGAGAAACCCCAGCACGTGCCCCGTCGCGGCAGCCACGCCCCGATTGCGCGCTGCGTTGAGCCCGGTCATCGGCTGGCGCTCGCAGCGCATCGGGATCGGACCCGCAGCCGCCACCGCCCCGACCACGGCAGTGATGTCCGACCGGGATCCGTCGTCCACGACCACCACCTCGAACTCGGAGCGATCCACATCCTGGGCCTGGAGTGTTTCCAGGCAACGCCGCAAAACGGCAGGACGGTCGTGGGTCGGGACGATCGCCGACAGAGTCACGCGCAGAAAGTAGACCATGTGTCATCCACCGAGTCGCCAGGACATACACTTGCGACGTGGCTGCCGCCGGTACGCCGGGAGCACTGACCTCACTCGCATCAAGCATGGAAGCCGCCCGGGCGCCGCTTCGTATCCTGGCCGTCGGCAACATGTATCCGCCACAGCACGCCGGCGGATACGAGCTGATGTGGCAGGCCGCGATGGGCGCGGCCCGGGCCCGCGGCCACGCGGTGCGCGTGCTCACCTCCGATCATCAAGAGCAGTCCGGCCGTGGCGAGCAGGACCCCGATGTCCACCGGACGCTGCGCTTGTACTGGGACCTCGAGCGCTACGAGTTTCCCCGCCTCAGCTTGCGGGAGCGATTCGCGCTGGAGCGCCACAACCACGCTCACCTGCGCCGGCATCTCGCCGAGTTCGGGCCTGACGTGATCGCCTGGTGGTCGATGGGCTGCTTTCATTGTCGCTGATCGAGCGCGTTCGCCGCGCCGGAATCCCGGCCGTGTTCGTCGTCCACGATGATTGGCTCCAATATGGCTGGGATCACGACCAGTGGATTCGTACCTGGCAGGGGCCGCGCCGAGGGCGCGTAGCTCCGATCGTCGAGCGTGCGTGCCGAATCCCGACGCGTGTGAACGTGAACCAGGCCGGAGTGTTCGTGTTCAACTCGCGCTCCACCCTGAACCGAGCGCGAGCGGCTCGCCTCCACAGCTCCGACGCGAAAGTCGTGTACCCGGGGATCGACGAGCGGTTTCTGGTTGCGATCGAGCCCCAGCCGTGGCGTTGGCGACTGCTCTACCTCGGACGGCTCGACCGGCAGAAAGGAGTAGACACGGCAATCGCCGCGTTGGCCCAACTTCCCGCCGCGACGCTCTCAGTGCGCGGCAGCGGCGACACGGGCTACGTCGCCGAGATGCAGGTGATGGCGGCGCGGCTCGGGGTCGCCGATCGTGTCGACTTCGGCGGCTTTGCCGGTCCGGACGAGGTCCGCCGGATCTACGCCGACGCCGACGCGGTGGTCTTTCCCGTGCGGTGGGACGAGCCGTTCGGGCTCGTACCCTTAGAGGCGATGGGGCTCGGGCCGACCGGTGGTGAGCACGGCGCGCGGTGGCACGCGGGAGTACATCCGCGACGGCGAAAATGCGTTGGTGTTTGCTGCCGACGATGCCGACGCTCTCGCCCGCCAGCTTGAGCGATTGGCCCGTGAGCCAGACCTGCGCGACCGGGTGCTGGCCGGAGGCTTTCAAACTGCCGCCCGGTACACGGCGGCCCGGTTTGCCGAGCGCACGGTCGACGAGATGGCCGCCGCCGCGGACCGGGCCCCAGTCGGCCCGGGGCCCCGGAGAGCGCCCGGGTGAGGGTCCGGTTCGTCTCTCAGGAGTTTCCGTCCGCCCGAGACCGGCTGGGGCGGGATCGGGACCTACGTCGACGTCCTTTCCGAAGCCATGGCGGCCAAGGCCGTGGACGTCCATGTGCTGTCGGTCGTCCACGGACAGACGGCCAGCAGCCGAACGGATCGCGGTGTGACCAGTCACCGCCGCCCGCTGCCCTCCACGAGCCGAACCGACCGGCTGCCGCCGGAGGCATGGCGCCGGGCGTGGCTCGCCCTCGCGGATGCGAAATTGATCCGTGCGATCGCGCGCTGGCAGCGCAAGCAGCGCGCCGGGAGGGGCTGGCCCAATAGGCGTCCCGGTCGATTCGCGGCGCATCCTCTGGGTGACCGACGAGCCACCCAACCGAGCCCTCGGCGGCGGGAACATCCGACAGGCTCACCTGTTCGAGGCGTTGGCGCAGGTCTTCCCCACCGATCTTCTTGTCGCCGGTCAGGGGACGGACGAGCGGGTTCGCGCCGCGGCCGCCCACGTGTTCGAGGTTCCCGAGCGCACCCGGCGCGCGCTCGAACGGCTGGAGGGCTCCCGGCTGCTCCCCCTAGGGGTCATGCTCGCCTCGCGATATCCCCAGCGGATCTTCCCCGCGCGTGCCGCTCGCCAGGCGCTGGGTCGACGGCTGAGCGAGGCCGCCGGGGGTTATGACCTGGTATGTGTCGAGCACGCGGCGCTCGCACCGCTGCTTCCGGCTTCCCGTACGTGCCCGTGGGTGATCACGTTGCATCACCTCTTGTCCGGCATGCTCGAGACGGAACGTGAGCTCGCCCCAGGTCGTCGGCAGCGGTGGTTTCGCGCCGTCGACCTTCGAAAGGCCAGGCACTTGGAGCGCCAGACGCTGAGCCGTAGCGACCGCTGCCTGGTCTGCTCGGACGTTGACGCCGCCTCCCTTGTCGCGGCCGGTGGGCCGACCGCGGCCGAGCATGTCCGGGTCATCGCCAATGGTGTCGACCTGGATCTCTACCCCTCGTCCCCGGTGCCCTCGGAGCCCACGGTCTTGATCCCAGGCACGCTCGGCTGGTCTCCGAACGTGGATGGCGTCAAATGGTTCTGCGCGGAGGCGTGGCCATTGATCCGAGCCGCCGTGCCGGACGCGAGCTTGACGATCGCCGGGCGCTCGCCGGTCGCAGAGGTTCTCGAGCTCGGCCGGCTCCCGGGGGTGACCGTCGCGGCCGATGTTCCCTCGATGATCCCGTATCTGCAGGCCGCGCGGGTGATCGTGGTCCCCCTTCGCATGGGCACCGGCACCCGCTTAAAGGCATTGGAGGGGATGGCTGCTCGCCGTCCGGTAATCGGGACCACGGTCGGACTGGAGGGGATCGACGTAGAAGACGGGGTCCAGGTCGCGATAGCTGACGACGGCACATCGATGGCGGAGGCGGTGACCGCGATCCTTGAAAACGATGATCTTGCCCGGTCCCTCGCCCGCTCGGGACGAGCTCACGTACAGGAGCGCTTCGACTGGAAGCGGATTGGCGAGCAGTTCGTCGACACGATCTCGGAACTGCTGGACAGTCCTGCGCGTCCCTACGCCGGAGATCGCTCGTCGAGTAGAGCCGCGTAGTCGGCGCCAATTTGCCGCCACGAACAACTGCGCTCGACATGACCGCGCCCCGCCGACACGAGTTGCTGCGCCAGATCGTCTCGAGTTAGGCAGCTCACTACCGCCTCGGCGAAGCGCGTCGGAGCATCAGCGATGAGCACGTGCTCGCCCGATGCGACGTCAAGCCCTCCGATCCCGATGCGGCTGCCGACAACCGGACGGCCAGCGGCCATCGCCTCGAGGGCCTTGAGCCGAGAGCCGCTGCCGATCCGCAGCGGGACCACCGCCACCCGGGCCCGTTCGAGGTAGGGGCGGACGTCGGCGACGTTGGGATGGACCGTGACGCCAACCATTCGTTGCAGGGCAAGCACCTCTGCTGGGGGCCTGGCTCCCACGACGTCGAGCGTCGCAGCGGGCACCTGGGTGCGAATCAGAGGCCACACCGCTCTGCAGAACCACTCGATCCCGTCTCGGTTGGGCAGGGTATGCAGCGCGCCCGTAAACACGACCCGGGGTGCGGACGGAACCGGGGTGAACCTAAACCAGTCGATATCCACCCCGTTGGGGACCACGACGGGGTGCCCCGGAAGCTTGGCGGCGTCATCCGGCGAGACAGCGACCACCAAGTCATAGGACTCAGCGGCCCAATGCTCGGTGCGCCGGGAATTCCGCTCTTCCTGGCCCTGCATCGCCCGCTGTCGGAGGCCTGGTGCGAGGCGCGCATTGTGGCGGGCCATCTCCGAAGGCAGGTTGTGCAGCGTGAGGCTCCAGAATCCGTGTCGCTGCTTTGGAAGCAGCCCGGCCAGCCCTAGGTACTCCACGCATACGATGTCGGGGGCCGGGCGGCGTAGCAGCGCCGACCTCAACGCCGCGCGGACCGAGCGGTGGCGGGCAATCTCCTGGGACTGACGCTCAAACAGCTGCCAGCGGATATCCCGCAGCCGCCGACGAGTCTGGGTCGTCGGCTCGGCGGGCAGCGCCACCGGGACCTCTTGGACGAAGCTGAGCCGGCTGCGCACCCGTGGATCGGCCAGCGTCCCGGCGAGCATGAGACCGACCTCGAAGCGGTCCGCGAGCGCGTTGATGAGATGGGCCTGCCTGATCTGTCCGCCGCCCCCCGCGTCGAAGCACGGCTCGATCGCGGTCACCCAGAGCACGCTCTTCATTCCGCGAGGGTAATCCGCCGCGGGCGACATAGCGCAGCCCGGTCCCGGGCGGCCAGGACGCCCTCCGGCGGACGCGGCCAATGCGGGTTAGGCGAAGCCCCCGATCGTGGCTATGCAGGGCGCCGGTGAGTCCGGGACTGGTGATTCTGGGTCCGCGGGTTTCGACGCGTCTGACGCCGTGGGTAGCGACGGTTCACATGGCGGCGCCTTGACCGGCGCGTTGGGCGGTGGCGGCGCGTGGCGTGGCGCCTACGGTTGGCCTGGTGGCCCCCCACGCGCACGAGTGGCCCCACGGAAGCCGTCACCGAAACCGGAGCCATCGTGGTCGGACACAACGCGACCGGCGACGCGGAGGCGGCCTGCCGTAGACCTCCGAACCAGGCAGATCCAGCCGCTCGCAGCGCCGGGCTCGAACCCGATTGATCCACCAAACCGAAGTCCCCGTCGCTGGGAGCCCCCGGGTCTATCCAGTCGTAGGGGGCGACCAGGCTGATCCCGCAGTTGGACCGACCGAGGGTGCTCGCCAGGGCGGCCATCTGCGATGCGCGCCAAGACTCGGTTACTGAGGTTCCGGTCGGCCAGCCGACCTCGGTGACGTAGATCGGCGCTGATCCCTCGCCTAGTGTGGCAAGCACACTGCGGAAGTGCTCGACCCACTGCATGACAGCGATCGCGCTGGAGCCATAGGGGTGCAGCCCGAACCCGTCGATATTCCCCTTCAGCCCCGGATCGGCGGCGAACATATCCTGGACGTACCACGCCGGGTAATCGGTGTTGCGGTTGAAGGGTCCCGAGTCGTCGGCCAGTCCACCGGTGATGACGATTCCACTCGGGTCCGCCACGTGAATCGCCTGCCGAGCGGCCAGGTACATGGTGGCGTAGCGCGCCGGGGGCACCCAGAACTCCTGATCTCCCTCCTCATTCCAGATCTCGAAGATCTGCGCCGGGTAGTACGGGAGCGTGGGATGCGACGCCCAGAACGAGCCGTGCACGCCGTAACGTGCCGCCACGGCTTGTGCGAAGGTGGCGTAGCTCGCGTCCGTGGTGGGGGCGCAGAAGCCTGGGCAGGTCTTGGCCCACCAGACCGAGTAGTCGATGATTGGCTGCCAGGCGAGGTGGTGAACAGCCAGGGCGGTCACCCAGGCATCGGTCGCGCCAAACTGCCACGAGTGCCCGGATGACGTGGGGGGACTGGGCTCGATGTCGGCCCAGGGCGCGTCGGCTCGGACGACCGTCACCCCGTAGGCTTGCGCCACCGAGAGTTGGAGGTTTAGCTGCGAGGCCGGCAACTGCTCCATGGTGAAGCCGTTGACGGCCGAAACCGGCTTTGCGAAGCCCGTGACGGCCGGCGCCGGTGGGCTGCCGGCGGCGCGCGCCGGAGAGCCCCCGGCGAGCGCGCTGGCGCCGAAGAAGGTCATCATCGCCACCAGCACGGGCAGCACCGCGAACCGACGGGGGGTCGAATAGCTTGCAGCGGCACTGTTTACCGTCGGATTTCTCACGCCGAGGGTCATCGACGTGGGCCGCGCGAGACTCAAGCTCGAGCGCTGCCCTCCCGTAGAAATGTCCAGGCGCGGGGGCGCGCCAACGCGCCGGCGCGGCCCGGTGCTCTAGGCGATTCGACGACTCCTCAGCACATCGCCGTAGAGCTCTTCCAAGCCGTCCAGATGGCTGGTGAGATCCGGAGGATCAGCCCAGTAGCGGTCGTACGCGGCGCGACCCAGCCGCACCGCCCGCGCAGGATCGCCGTGGAGCTCGGTCAGCTTCTCGGCCAGGTGATCCGAGTCACCGGTACGAAACCACAACCCGCTGACGTCGTCGGCGACGGCCTCGCGCGCCACACTCGTCTCGGACACGATGCCCGGCACCCCGTGGGCCGCTGCCTCGAGCAAAGTGAGGCCCTGAGTCTCGTAGATCAACGACGCGTTGACGACGGCCCGGGCTCGGCGAATGTTCGTCTGAACCCCGGTCGTGTCAAGCCACCCGGTCAGCTCGGCGTCAGGGTTCACCCTGCGGATGGCGTCGGCCTCGTCGCCATCCCCGACGAACACGGCGGGAACGGACGCCTTGCGCGCGGCCTCGGCGAAGACGATCCCACCCTTATCGCGCTGCAGACGCCCCACGAGGGCAAACCGCTCGGCCGCGGCCACCTCTGCCGGGGCCGTCTGAACCGCCGAGATCGGGTTGGACAGCACCCGCACCGGGCGATTCGCGGGTAGATACGGCCGCAGGATGTCGGCCGCGAAATCAGAGGGAATTACGAAGGCGCCGATCGCGGACGGCATCTCGCCGATCTGCTTCTGCACGACCGAGCGGGTGACCCTCCAGAGCTTGTGGGAGTACGCACGGGCATCGCAGTGCGTCTTCACGCACTCCGCCGATAACGGCGTGAGGGGACAGATCTCATCGGTCTGGTAGTTGAAGAATCCGCCGTTGGGACACGCGGCAAAGTAGTCGTGCAAGGTGGCAACCGTCGACAGGCCGGACTGGGCCGCCGCGCGGATCACGCTGGCCGAGAGAACCTTGACGAAGCCATGCACATGAACCACCGTGCCGTACGGGTCGGCTTCGGCGCAGACTTCCCGGATCAGTGTCGCCGCGGTCCGGTTCCAGACCCCCTGGGCGGCCGCACGAACTCGGTTCGGATCCGACAATGTTGTCCCCTGCCGCGTATGGCGCACTTCGACCCCTGCCTCGACGAGCTCCGGATCGGGCTGTCCGTGTCCTGCGACAAGGGTCACCCGGTGACCCCGTCGCGCCAAGCCCGCGGTCGCGGCCAGCGCGACGCGATCCAAACCACCGGTAACGGCCGCGAAGTCGTTGACGACGATCACGTGAAGCCGCTGGTCGGCGCTGGTGGAGCTACGTTCGGGCCGCATCCTCGTAGACGCTCAACATCTCGCGAGCCGTACGTTCCCAGCTGAACGTGGCCGCCCGTTTCGCGCCGGCGGCGGCCAGGGCCGCCCTGCGCTCGGCCTGGCCGAGGACTGCGGACAGGGCTTGCGCCCACGCCTCGGGTTCGGTGGGGTTCGCGACGAGAATGCCAGCCTCACCGACGACTTCCGGGATGGCTCCGCTCCCTGAAGCCACCACCGCCGTACCGGCCGCCATCGCCTCAAGCGGGACGAAGCCAAAGCCCTCCGCCAGCGCCGGATGGGCCAGCACAGCTGCGCCCCTGATGAGCAGGGCCACCTCTTCGTGGGTCAGGTATCCGGTCCGGATCACCCGCGCCGTGCCCATCTCCTGGCGCTCGATCTCCGCGCTCACGAGGTCCGCTCCGGCCCCATCGGGACCCACAATCACAAGTGGTATCCCCGTCTCCCGGATCTGCGCCATGGCCCGCACCAGGACCAGAATGTTCTTGCGGGTCGAGACCACACCGACAGAAAGTATGTAGGCGGACGGCTCGAGCCCGAACCGCCGGCAGGCCGCCTCCATCTCACCCGGGGCCGCCGGCTTGGTGAACGTCCGGTTGAGGCCGTGGGGAACTACCTTCACGCGTTCGGGCTCGAGCTCGAGCCGATCCAGGACCCGCTCGGCCACGTAGGCGGAGGGCACCACGATCCGTGCCGCACGCTCGAGCACGAGCGCTGTACTCCGGCGGTACGTCCAGCGCTGCGAACGGGGGTACCAGTCGGGGTGCTCAAAGGGCCACAGGTCGTGGATCGTCGCCACCTGCGGCGAGCCACTGCGAACGGGTGGAAACGGCTGCACGAGATGGGTGACGTCGACGGCGCCAAGGCTGCGCTCCACGCGCGGCCCCAGCCCGAGGCACCATGCGAGCTGGACGGTTCTCCGTGGCCAAGGAACAACCCGGGCGTTAGCCGGTTCCGGGATCCAATCCGGGCGCTCGGCTTCACGGGTGGAGGCGACGAGGAGGCTGTCGCCACCGTCCAGGACCGTCGTGAGACCGGCCACGAGGTCCCGCAGGTACCACCCCACCCCGGTAGGCTGCCGTTCCGCAAGCCGGTGCCCGAACAGAGCGATTCGCATCTATGCACCCCTCATCGCGTCTGGTGGGTCGGCCGACTCCCCGGGCTCGCCCTCGGTCAGCTAGTTACTCTACGGCAAATGGTCGGGCTGACCCCGCTTTGACAAGCCTCCTCATCGATGGCTCCGCGCTCTCGGACGGGTCACAGCTGCGCGGAGTGGGGACTTACCTGAAGCACATCATCACTGGGCTCGGTGAGCAGCCGGAGCTCACGATCAGGGTTCTTTCCGAAGGCGGAGTGCGGCTCCCCTCGACCGTCGAACCGATCACCGTTCATCGACGGCTGCCGGCTCGTTTCCGGAGCTTGGAGCATGAGCTCCGCCTGCCCTCAGAACTGCGCCGCCACGCGAGTGATGTCTTCTACAGCCCAGCGGAGCATCCGCCGAGTCGTGGCTCAATGCCCTGGATTCAGACCCTGCACGATCTAATCCCGCTGACGCGACCCCACCCGATGCTCGAGCGTGATCGTCGGCGGTGGCTCCGGATCGGACCCCGGATCCGACAGGCCGCGGCCGTAGTGACCCATTCCCGCTTCTCGGCCGATGAAGGCATCCGGCACCTGGGGCTCAACCCACGACTCGTACATGTGGCCCCACCAGGCGTCGATACAGCCCATTTCCATCCGGTACGGACAGTGGACCAGCGCGACCCCTATCTGCTGCACGTCGCTGCCTGGGGACCACACAAGGGCTTCGAGGAAGCGGTGGCCGTGGTCGCGCGGATCGTCAGGCGGGGTCTCCCCCATCGGCTCATTCTCGTTGGTCCACAGGATGGCTGGATGCTCGCCCAAGTACGGAGAGTCGTGGCTTGCAGTCCGTGTCCGCAGCGGGTCGAGATCGCAGGATACGTGCAGGATCTACCGTCGGTTTACGCAGGCGCCACCGCTCTGCTGATGACCAGCCGTTGCGAAGGCTTTGGGCTGCCAGCATTGGAGGCCATGGCGTGTGGAACACCGGTGGTGGCGTTCGCAAACAGCTCACTCCCGGAGGTGCTCGGCGACGACGGTCTCCTTGTCGAAGATGGCAACGTCGACGCGATGGCGGCGGCGGTGATCGGCTTGATCGACGACCCGGCGTCCAGGACCGAGCTCTCGCAGCGCGCAGTACGACGCGCAGCCCAATTTCGCTGGGAGGACACCGTCCAGACCTATCTGGAGCTGCTGCGCTCGGTGGCCCGGTGACGGAGCCCATTGTCGCCTTTGACGCTACCCCAGTCATTTCCGGGAGCACCGGCGTCGCCCGCTACGTGACCCAGCTCGGCTCGGCGCTCGAGCAGAGCGGGGTCGAGTTACGAAGGTTTGCGGTCGGCCGCCGCTCCTTTCCGCTTCCGGCGAATACGAAGCACGTGCGCTTTCCCGCCCGCATCGTTCAGGCATGCTGGCGGAGGAGCCCGTGGCCGACGCTGGAGCGGCTGATTGGGGCATCGGACCTGGTGCACGCCACGGGGGTCCTCATGCCAAGGACGCGGCGTCCGCTCGTCGTGACCGTCCACGATGTCGTGCCGCTGCGCCACCCGGAGCTGTTCCCCGCTCGGCAGGTCGAGCAGCAGCGCTCCCAGGTTGATGCCCTTGACCTCGCCACGATCATCATCACCGTCTCAGCGGCCACGGCTGACGACCTGTTGCACCTGGGGATCCCACAGGAGAAACTCGTGATTGCGCCACTGGGGGCGAGCCCCCTGTCCGAGGCAACTTCCTCTGCCGACCGGTCTCATCCCGGTTATCTGCTCACGGTCGGGGAGAGCGCCCCGCACAAGGGCTATGAGCTGCTACTCAGGGCGCTCTCACGACTGGCCGACGGAACGCGCCTGGTAATGGTCGGTCCTCCCGCCAGTGACGACCAGCGCCTGAGAGCACTGGCCTCAGACCTGGGAGTTGCAGCTCGCGTGAGCTTCCTGGGCGCCGTAACCGATTCGGTCCTGGCCGGCTTATACGCGGATGCACTGGCTCTGTGCTTTCCGAGCCTCGCTGAAGGGTTCGGGCTTCCGGTACTCGAGGCCATGACTGCCGGCATCCCCGTGGTGGCGAGCGACATCCCGGCCACGCGGGAGCTCGCGGGTGGCGCGGCGATGTACGTCGGCAGCCGCGACGGAGGGGCCTGGGCCGATGCTCTTGAGGCGCTGGCGCTGGATTCGCGTCTGCGGGCGGCGCTGTCTCGCCAGGGTCGGGAGCGGGCGAAGGCGTTCACCTGGGAGCGCACCGCTGCGGCAACCTTGGACGCCTACCGGCTCGCGCTCGCAGGCGAGTAGCTGGCTGCGGGTTCAACCGGCCAGCTGGCAGCGGACTGCACGTCTGACACGGGCTCCTCCGGACGGACCGTGACCTGATGGTGCGACAACCCGAGCATCGCCCCGGCGAGGCCCCAGTAGGTCCAGGCCACGCCGAAGTCCAGCCAGATCTGCAGGAACCACCCGGCCACCGCCAGGCCCGCCCCAGCGGTGTACGCAGCCATCAGCAGTGGGTCACTCCGGGCTCGGGCCAGCGAACGCAGCTTGAAGACGAGCACGATCGTCAACATGACGAAGATCAGCATCGGCCCGATCCCGAGCTCATCGCCCACGTTCAGGTACGTGTTCTCCGGAACTTTGAGGTTCTGCACCGAGAATCGCTGGCCGACGCCCGCGGCGGTCCCAAGACCCTGGCCGAGCGGGTGCGAGCCGATCGTGTCGAGCCCCGACCAGAAGCCGGCGATGTGACCGGAGGTCGACTGATCGCCCTGGTTGTTGACCTGCTGGAAGCGTCTGACCACGCCCGTCGAGAGGGCGGCGGGCACGGCGATGACGGCCAGTCCCATCAGGACGATGGCCACCTGTGTCCGCCAGTGGCGGGGACGGCCAGCGGCGGGTGCGAGCGCTAGGAACGCCACCACGAGCGCGCCCAGGATCCCGCTGCGTGTCTGGGTCAGGAGCAGGGCCGCCCCGATAACGACGGTTCCGAACAGCACAAGCGGTGAAGCCCGGCGCCGGATGATGCGCTCGATCCCCACCGCAAACGGCAGCACGAGGTAGAACGCACAGTTGAGCTCGTCGAGGAAGACCGAGCCGATGCGCACGAACCGTGTGCCGCCGATCATCCCGTAGACACGGATGTCCTGGGGGTTCGCTGGATGTCCATGCAGGACCACGATCTGGTAGGCCGTGTACTTGATCGTGTGGACGATGAAGCGGTTCCATGCCGCGGAGAAGATCGCCTCGTACACGCCGACCGCAGCGACAACAAAGCCGACCGCAAACACGGTCCGGGCTGCTCGCTCGGCGAACCTCGGGCCGAGCGGTGCGTGGCGCGCACCGAGCATCACCAGGATGAAACCGCCAGTCTCGCGGAAGCCCAGCAACCGGATGCTGGACGTCGATGGCGAGCCAGGAAGTATCTGCGGCTGTAGGAGGGCATAGAGGGTGACCACCGCCACGAAGGTGAGGGCAACTCGATCCAGAGTGTCAGCACGTCTTCCGGTGGCCACGAAACTCCGAGCTCCCGCCACGATCACCGCCAGGGCCAGGGTCTCCTTCCAAGCCCCCAGGTGACTCACGACCGACACCGGCATGCCCCACGCCCATAGCTTGGCCAGGATCAGGCCCTGGAAGGGGAGCAGGATGATCAGGGCGATCAGGCTGCGATCCGGTCGCCGGACCGCGAAGGCCAGGATGCCCAGACCCAGCAGGCCCGTGATTGCGGTCTGGACCGAAAGAAGGTGCTTGGGCGAGAAGTAGATCGCCCAGATGGCCAGCACAGGTAGCAGCCAGATCAGCGTGCCGCGCGCTACTTCCCGGACACCCGCGCGCACCCGCTTGCTCGAGGTGAACGCCACGCGCGCATGATAAACGCTGCTAGCGACTAGAAAACCGGACAGCGCCAGGCAAGGCTTCCGCAGGCGAAGCCGACGAGCGTGGCGAGATCGAGAGCGGGCGCCCCAGAGACGTAGCGCGCCGCGCGGCGCAGTCCGCCCCAGCGCGAGTCCCGGCCGTCTCGATAAGGACGGGTCTCCCGCACCACGCGCCGGGCGTAGGGCAGCGTAACCACCAGCCACGGCGATCGGCGGGTGAGCAGAGCCAACGCGAACCCGGTCGCGGCCAGATCGAACTGCGCGCTCCAGTCGGCGAAGAACCAGCGGTGGTAGAGAACTGTCTCCCGAAGCTCTGGCACGAGCCTAACCAGGCCAGGCATGTCGCGCGTCCAGTGCCAGCGGTCCGCGATCGCGTCCCGGACAGTCCCTGGGACGACGGCGTGGTGGACCAGGGCATCAGCGGCGAATGCACTGCGGTAACCAAGACGACGCGCCGACCAGCCAAACTGTGCGTCCTCGCCGACCGCAGTACGAGCCGTCACCTGTCGTCCACGCTTCGCTCTGTGGCCGCGCATCCGACGTTCCAGTGTCCAGTCCCGGAATCCACCCACGGCTTCGTAGGCGTCGCGGCGCAGGAACAGGTTGGCGGTCTGGTAAAAGCCGGCGTCGCCTTCGACTCGGAGCGAGCGGTCAAACGGCGTACGCGGACACGACGGGTCCGGAAGTACTCGGCCCTGTACCAAGTCGGCTGTGTCCAGGACCTCCAGGCCCGCCGCCAGCCAAGCTCGTGTGGGGACGCAGTCAGCATCCGTAAACGCCAACTTTGTCGCCCGAGCGACTGAAACCGCCCGGTTGCGGGCCGCTCCGGGTCCTTTGGTCTGCTCATTGCGGATTAGGCTGACGAGCGGCTCGAACCGCGCCGCCACCGCGGCTGTCTCATCGCTGGAGCCATCGTCGACCACGATCACCTCGTATTCGATCTCGATCTCCTGCTCACTCAGTGCCTCGAGCGCGCGGCAGAGAGTTGTCGCCGCGTTGCGGGCGGGCACGATGACGCTCACGCCGGGTTGAGGCCCGCTGCGGCGCCTCATTTCTGGGCGCCGACGCTGCGTCGAGGCCCTCGTCGGAGAGCCTGCACGATTCTTGGGCCCAGTCCTCTTGCGCGCTCCACTCTCTTACCCGAGGCGGCGAGCTCCCACATGGCGAGATCCCGCTCCTCGAGCACTTCGACCTCTGGTGGATGGCGCAGCGGGAACGACATCGGGCGTACAGGCAGCTGCGCGAGCGGATGAGAGGAGTCCTTCAGGTGGGTCGCGGACTCGCCGTAGCCGACGTTCGTAACCAGATTCACGCTCGGCACCACGGAGACTGCTTCCTTGATCCATCCGGCTAGCACCCACTGAAAATCCCACTGTCGGATGCGACCGTCGTAGGTCCCATCCAGGAGCAGCTGGGCGAGGTCGGCCCCGGCCGGGCTCCGAACATGTTGCGAAAGCCAGTCGGTTTCGCGCAGCTGGGGCCAGGCCTTCATTTCGAAGTCGTAGTCTCGCCACGCCCGGGCCCACGTTGCCCAGCCCCAGATCTGATAACCGCGGGAGTAGCAGTAGCTCGACTTCGGAAACGGGTCAGGCTCCATCACGTTGGACCCACCGATCATCCAGACTCGTTCGTCATCGCGGAACCGACTCAGCAACTGCTCGCAGAACGGGAAGAAAGTCGGGTCCGGCACGCAATCGTCCTCGAGGATGATCGCCTCCTGCGCCTGGGCGAACACCCAGTCCAGACCAGTGGCGATGCGCTTTCCGCAGCCGAGGTTAGTCTCGGAGAAGCACGTCTGAACCTCGCACTCCCAATCGACCCGATCCAGCATGGCGCGGGTCGCCCGCACCCGCTCGACGTCCTCTGGATGGTCGGGCCTTGGCCCATCGCCGACCACGAGCAGCTTTGAAGGCCTCGCGGCGGCAACCGCATCGAGCACCTGCCGAGTGAACTCCGGGCGATTGAAGATCAGCAGCGCTACCGGGGTCCTCGTGGCCGAGCCGCGTGACAAGGTCAGCGCTCCAGGTACGACATCCGCGCGTCGCTGCGATCCACCCCGTCAACCTCGATCTGAGCCCGAAGATCGATGATCCCCACAGACCCTGTTCTCCCCGTGACGAACAGGATTACACCATCGCAGACGCCGACCACGTGTCCGTCGTGGTCGTGGATTCTCACCGTAAGCTCGTAGTTCCCCCCTCCGAGCCGGGCCTGGAATCCGATCTTCACCAGGGCCTCGTCCCCGGAGCGAAAGCGGCATCCGGAAGGGCCCAAACGACTGGTATGCGACGTAGCCGGGAGGCCGGTGTCAGTGGTCATCGCGAAGGTCAGCGACGGCTCGTGCACCTCGCGCTGGAAGCGCAGCCGGAGCTGCAGCTCCATCGGCTCGTCGTAGGCGGCGTGGTGGAGCCGGCCACTGGCTCCGACCAGACGCCGGTCCAGAACTTCGATCCCGTGCGCGCCTAGGACTAGCGCGTCCGAACTCGACATCGAGGCGCAGTGAAGGGCGATGGCCTCATCGGTCGGCCCGTCGAAGACGAGCCGACCGCGGTGGATCACGAGCGCGCGTTCACAAAGCTGACTGATCATGGGCATCGAGTGACTGACCATGACAATGGCGGCGCCCGCCTCCTGCAGGCTTCGGAGCCGATCGAAGCACTTGAACTGAAACCCGGCGTCGCCCACGGCCAGGATCTCATCGACGAGCATAACCTTGGCCTCGACGTGCGCGACGACCGCGAACCCAAGCCGCATGAACATTCCCGACGAGTAGAACTTGACCGGCGTGTCGATGAAATCCTCGAGTTCGGCGAAGGCCACGATCTCGTCGAATCGTTCGGCGACCTGGGTGGCCGAAAGCCCGAGCAGCATCCCGTTGATGAGTACGTTCTCGCGTCCCGACATTTCCTGATGGAACCCGACGCCCAAGCTGATGAGGGGGGCGATTCTCCCCTCGACTCGAAGGCGTCCTTCCGTGGGCCGCGTCACTCCGGCCAGTAGCCGGAGAAGGGTCGTCTTGCCGGCGCCGTTGTGCCCGAGCACGCCGACCGTCTCGCCCCTCCCTACCCTCAGGTTGAGATCCCGCAGAGCCCACATCTCACTCCGGGTCGCCGAAGTGAAGGGCAGAAGAGCTCGTAGGGAGGCTGTCTGCTCGTCGAGCTTCTGGTAGCGCTTGCCGACTCCGTGAAGGTGGATTAAGTCGCCCATGACTCCGCCTCGTAGGAACCCTTCAGCCTGACGGACGAACGGATGAGAATACATGGCTGACGCGCGTCGGATGCGCTCGACCGCGCCCCAAAGGGTTAGCCTTGGGGCGGTGAGTGTAGAAGCACAATCGGCCGAAATCGCTGACCGAGACGATCTATTACCGAGCGCGGTCCGCCCGGAGGGCGACAAGATCGTCTTGGAGATGGCCCCAGGCCCGACCACAAGGCGGGATTGGCTTCAGAGCCTCTGGGACCACCGCGGAGTTGCGCTCGTTCTTGCGCGCAAAGACTTCCAGGCCCGTTACAAGCGAGCCAGCCTGGGCGTTCTCTGGGCGGTCGCCGTCCCGATCATCCAGGCCATCGTTATGATCTTTGTCTTCTCGCACTTCATTCACGTTGCCCATGGCGTCTCCTACGGGGCATTCGTCCTGAGCGGGATCCTCAGCTGGACATACTTCGCCTCGGCCCTGCCCTCCGGGACCACGGCGATCGTCGATGGCACGAGCCTCACTGACAAGGTGTGGTTTCCCCGGGCCATCCTCGCGCTCGTTCCCTGTCTGAGCTCCCTCGTCGGGCTCGGCATCTCAATGGTTCTGTTGGTCGCGGGTGCCTTGATCCTGGACGTCCCGCTCCACCCAGGCTTCCTGCTCCTCATCCCAGCGTGCGCGTTGCTCGTGCTCTTCACCTGCGCCCTTACGCTCGTGCTGTCAGCCCTTCACGTCTACTTCCGTGACGTTCGCTTCATCGCCGCCGCGGCTCTCATGGTATGGCTGTACGCAACGCCGATCATGTATCCCGCCTCCCGCGTGGGATCGCTCGGGCCGTTGCTTGCCGTCAATCCCATGACCGGCGTGATCTCACTGTTCCACGTCGCCGTGCTCGGCTCGACCCAAGCCTCCGGACCCGCAGTTGCCGTATCGGTCGGAACGACGATCGCCCTCCTCATCTTGGCGATGGAGGCCCATCGGCGCCATGACCGGCTGTTTGTCGACCTTCTCTAAGCCCGCTCGCGAATGACCGCCGTGATAGAGCTCGATGGGGTCGGCAAGCGCTACCAGAAGCTCGATGAGCAGGCGATGCTGCTCAAATCGCTCTTGCCTTTCGCCCGTCCCGTCAGCCGGGAGCTATGGGCACTGCGCGATATCACCCTGAGCCTGGCTGAGGGCGAGACGCTTGGCGTACTCGGCCACAACGGAGCCGGCAAGACGACGCTGCTGCGGCTCCTCTCGGGCGTGACCAGACCAACCGAAGGTCGCCTCCGGGTGGTAGGACGTATCGCTCCCTTGATCAGCTTGGGGATCGGCTTTCATCCCGAGATGTCGGGGCGCGAGAACGTTCTGGTCAACGGGCTTCTACTCGGCCTCAGCAGCAAGGAGGTCGCCAAGCGCTTTGACGAGATCGTCGCCTTCTCGGAACTCGAGGACTTCATCGACACGCCGGTCAAGTTCTATTCGTCCGGGATGACGATGCGGCTCGGCTTTGCGGTCGTCGCCCATGTCGATCCGAGGATCCTGCTGGTCGACGAGATCCTCGCCGTAGGGGATGCCTCGTTTCAGTTCAAGTGCTTCGAGCGGCTGCGCACGCTGCAGAGGTCGGGCGCAACCATCGTGATGGTGAGTCACTCGATGAACATGATTCGTCAGCTATGCCGTCGAGCCATCGTGGTGCGTCACGGTCGCGTGCAGTACGACGGCCCGATAGAGGAGGCCATCGCTCGTCATTCGGCAATGGTCCTCAGCGAGGATCCGTCGTGGGCCGGAGCGGTTGACTTTGGCGACGTCCGGCTCACCGCGGGAAACGGGGGTTCCGACCCAGTCCAGTACGACGAACCGATCGAGGTAGCGCTTCGGCTTTGCTTTCACCGCGTGGTCGAAGACCCGGTCATCGCCGTTGGATTGGTGACGACCGACGGAGTCTTCGGTGGCTTCAACGCAACCCCCCCAGGACAGCGGTGGCGCACTTTCGCCGCCGGCGAGGAAGCCGTGCTCAGGATCATCTTCCCCGCCCGCCTCCCGGGCGGCGAATACCGCATCGCCATTGACGTCAAGGAACGCAACGGCGTCCGAGCGCTGGCTCGGACCGACAACCTTGTCTTCACTGTCGCCGATCGGAACGGAAGCAACGGACTGGTCGACCTGCACCCGTATGTGGAGTTAGACACGCTCTCCTAGGTAATCTGGCCGTCGAAGTCGTAGCCGAAGTTGCGGATGTCCGGTTCCCAAAGCTCCGCAACGCGCGTCCGGGCCTCGTCGGAGTAATACGTGCGGTAGTCCCGGTGTCGTGTGTCGTTCAGATGAGGAAGATGCAGGTCTAGCGCTAGACGACTGCAGACGTGCTCAAAATCAGCCTGAAGTGTCTCGAACCTACCCACGTAGTCGACAAGCTTGCAGCCGTCCATGTCGTAGACCCAGTTCGATTGATAGAGCCCGTCCCGGCCTGGCAAGCCGCGAAACGGCCTTAGCAGCGAGAACAGAGCATCAACGTCGGCCGCCCGGAGTGTCACCTGCTCTCCTCTCACCGGTGGAGTCTGTAGGCCGCCCTGTGGCACCTCCTCGGCCTCCCCTTCATGCGCTGACGATCTGTGCCGCCTTTCCCTGCCTATCGCGGCGAGACGACGTAGCTTGGCGGCAAGGCGCACGCTCCGCTCGGGTTCTTGCAGCTGCTCGAGGCGCGTATCGGAGTTGTAGAACCACTGGGACACCACCCAGTCCCACGGATTTCTTACGAACACGAACTTGAAATACTGAGCCCAGATCTGTTCCGATACGGCGGCCCGGAGGAGCGCTGGAGGAACATGCTTAGGTGGAAACAGCCCTCCAGCGCCGAAGTCATACTCGCCCCCCTCCTGCAGTGGCTGCAGCACGTGCTCCATGCTCGTAGTGCCGACCTTGCTGCTGCAGATGAAGATGAACTTGTGGCTATGCGACAGGATCATCGATCGGCTTCATCCTAGGTTCTGCCGCAGGACGGACCCGAGCGTGGAGAGGCGGTCGTATTGATGAAGAATGCTCGGCTCGCTCCCATTCAGGTTCAGGACCGTTCCCTGGGCGCTGATGGCGATCAAGTCCTCGCTTATCTCGTTCAGCGTCGCCACTGGACTGTCCAGGGTTTCCAACTGGCGAACCGCTCCGAGCCGGTTCGTCCAGACAAGCATGTTGTGCACGGCAGTGTCCGCACCCACCTGCCCGATCGCCGCATGGGAAAGGCTGAGGAACTCCTCGACCATCTGCGTAAGGTAGTTCAGGATGCCTCGACGTTGGCCGTAGACAACTCCGACACATGAGACTGGGTAGTGTCCGAGGTCAGCCAGCGCTCTGGGTCCGTACGTGCGTTCCATCCACAAAGAGTTGTGGGCTTGGGTAGCGATTGCGTAGCGCCTCGACTCAATGCTCACGGCCAGCTCGGTGTCAGCGAGCTGGTCGAACGGATCGTCCTGAAAAAGGACATCACGCACGTCAGTGAGCAGCGCACGCTCAAACGGCTCGCTACGCAGAAACCGGCAATACCACAAGAAGCGCGCTTCCATTGGCGCCAGGATCCGCTCTGCGGTGGCAATTTGCAGGCGGCGCCGAATGCGCGGATTCAGAGGTAGCCGTCCGATCAACCTGGTCACGCCCCATCCGAGACGCTGAAGCGGCGCCCACACGAAGCGCACTCTTCTGGATCCGGCCTGAGCCCGGTGCGTGAAGGGCAACCACTTGCGAGTCCGCACACAGGTCACATCACTCATCGCGTGCTCCTCGAGTGCCTGCCCGAGCGAACGATCGACCCACAGAACCACGCGTCCGCGAAAGCCCGCGCCGCGTAGGCTTCGCAGGAAGGGCATCACCTGGTCGATGCCGTATCCGACCGCAGTCCCGAGGACGAGGTCCATCTGGTCCTCGCTGGCGCTCGAGCGCGCGGCCGCGTGGGAGAGCTGAGATCGCTTCACTCGGTGAGCGCGGCGAACAGGACGGTTTCCGCCTCGACAGGAGAGAACGACCCGAGGTAGAAGCTGTAGTCGCTGGCTGCCCCGGTGATGATTTCCGGCAGATCGACCAGATCGTCATCGTCATGGTATGCGGCTATCGCCAGACGTGGCCGATCACGCGCCAGCACCCCGTGCGCACCGCGTAGTGCCCTTCGTTCTGCGCCTTCGATGTCCATCTTGATGAACCCGATCTGGCGGATCGCGGTCGCGCCTACGAAGTCATCGATCGTAACCGCCGGCACGCCCTCCTCGGCGGTGTTCTGGTCCGGAGCGTGGACGGCCGTCGTTCGACCTCCCCGTAAGAACTCAAGCTCAGCTCCCGACTGATCCCAGAGTGCCCGCTCGACGATTTCGATCCGTCCCGCCAGATGAGGATTGAGCTCCAGGTTTGCGCGGAGCACGGTCAGGTTCGCCGGGTCGAACTCGAAGGCGAAGACGTGCCCCTTCGGCCCGACCAGGTTCGCGAAGTACAGAGCGGTGTCTCCCCAGCACGCTCCGGCGTCGATGACGACGTCCCCGGGGCGCGCCGCCACTTCATGTGCGCCTTGTGCGTAGCCATACTGGCCAAGCTCGAAGATGCTCACGATGTCTACTGAATGACTGTGCAAGGTGATCGATGCACCCTCCGTGGTTGGCATTCGGTACAGCGACAACAAGGGGAAAAACGGATCCGAAGTGTGAATCGTCGCCGGCTCGACTCGGAACGTACGGTCAACATGCCTCTGGCGGTCTCGAAATTCCTGCGGCGTGATGCGAAGTGGGGCGTGGTACGGCCCCAGGACTCGTAGCTTGAGGACATCCAACAGCGCACGGCGCGAACGCTCATCAGCGAGTCGCGCATAGGTCGCCTGCAGCCCCTGAGAGAGCGCAAGCACTCGCTCAAGCTGGGCCGCGGCGGCATCGGGCTCGAAATGCGGATGGCTATAGCCGAACCTGGCTGCGGCGCGCTCGGTAATGTCGCGGCAGCGCTCGCTCGCGTTCGTGCGAAGTCGCTCCCATCGCCGAGTTCCAGGATCAATCACAGGCTGGTACGGCTCGAGGCCGGGCACGTAGCGATGACCATCTCGTAGGAGTTCCTGCAGAAGGCTCCTGGTGAGAGTCGGCTGACCGGTCACGCCGGCCTCACTGTGTGCCTCACCCGTCGTCTCTAGATTCATCCGGCTCGTCGACCCTGGCTCTTGACAAACAGCACGTCCTGCCCGAATGTGGGCAATTCTCCAGCTACCAGGTGAAATCCATTCCACCGCCGAACGGATACGAACGGCGAGAAACCGAGTTCCCGCATCATCTTCGGCAGTGCATCTGGCGCCTGGCCCAAGCCTCGCGCCCGGTCGGGCACATGCTCGACCAGAACTGCAGCCGACGAAGCACTCAGCGTCTCCCGTGCTCCGCGTAGCGCGTCTAGCTCCGCTCCCTCAATGTCCATCTTGATGAACGTGATCGTCCGCGAGTCGATGGCGTGCTCGGCCACATACGTATCTAGCGTGGTCATCTTCACCGTGGTGGTGTTCGCTCCTTCCGTAAGGGTTGGCATGACCGAAGACCATCCCAGCTGCTCGGGAAGTGCGAACCCGTGGCTCGACTGCGGACGGTCCAGTAGTCCGCATTCGTTTGCGGTCACCCAGGGGACGCCATTCAGCTCGACATGCTCTGTGAGGCGGGGGTACAGACGAGGATCGGGCTCGAAGGCGTGCACTGCGCCAGCAGGACCGACGAGCGCAGCCAGGCGCAGTGTGAAGTATCCGATGTGCGCGCCCGCATCGATGACTGTGCTGCTCCGCGCGACGTGCTGGCGCATGACCGCTGTCGCCTGACGCCCGAACAGCCCAAGGAGCATTGCAGCCTGGAACGGGTCGTCCGGATCGATCCGCAGGACAAACCCATCGGCACCGCGATACCACGACTGTGGAGCCAGGCGTTGCCCGACCAGGCGCCCCGAGATCCTGAGTTGTGTCTCGATCGCTGCGAAGCGGCCAAGCTTCTCCCAGGTGCGCAGCGCGAGCGGCAGATGGTGCGGCTTCGAGAACATCAGCAGCCGCCTAGGATCGCACAGCCTCTCGGAACGGACTCGGGCTCGAGGCGCCGAACTCCGTCGAAGCGGCTTCCAAGGCGGTCTGGATACGCTTGGGCAGTGAGGTGGGTCGCGCTGCTTAGACAGCTCTTGCGCCGAGAAGGGATCTTCCCCGAGCCACTTCGCCGGGTCGCACGCTCGTTTGGTTATGACGTGGTGCGAGCGGATTACTGCTCGCCGATTCCGGACGTGAGGGCACTCGCTACAGACCTGTGGACCGAGCCGGCGCCGATGCCGGGTGTGGACCTGCGTCTCGGTGAGTCTCTCCGCTTCCTGTCCACGGCCCTCGCTCCCTACATCACCGAGTACGCGCCGCCTGATCACGCCCCAGGAACCGCGCATGGTTACTACCGCTACAACAACATGTACCCCTTGGTGGACGGCGAGATCCTCTACGCGATGTTGCGTCATTTCAGGCCGCGCCAGGTTGTGGAGCTCGGCGCTGGCTACTCCTCCCTGGCGGTGTCCGACGCCCTGGCGCGCAATGCGTCCGAAGATCGTCATGCGCGGCGAGAGGTGTACGACCCGTACCCGGCCGAATTCGCACTCGCGGCCGGGGTCAACATCCGGCCAGTCGCTGCCCAGGACGTCCCGGTCGAAGTCTTCGGCCAGCTTGGCGAAGCCGATGTCCTGCTCATCGACACGACGCACACCGTCAAGGCGGGAGGCGATGTCGTGCGGCTTCTGTTGGAGGTCCTCCCGACCCTGGCCGCCGGCGTCATCGTGCACATCCACGACTTCTTCCGTCCCTACGAGTATCCCCGTCGGTTCTATGTCACCGACGCGCACTATTGGCAGGAGCACTATGTCGTGCAGGCGTTCCTGGCCTTCAATCCCGAGTTCGAGGTCCTGATCGCCAACAACGCGCTGACTCGTAGCCATCCCCACGAGGTAGCCGCCATCATCCCCGGGGCTGACGCCGCTCCGGGCGAGGCGCCGGGAAGTGCGCTGTGGATCAGGCGGGTCGCCCGACAGTGAGAGTCCTGTTCGTCTCGCAGGAACTACCGCCAGAGACCGGGTGGGGCGGCATCGGAACCTATGTCGAAACGATGTCCCGGACGCTGGCCGACAAGGGCGTCGAGGTTCATGTGCTTTCTGTAGTCGAGGGCCAGCCGACCACCAGGCGCACCCTGGACGGCGTGACGGTCCATCGCTTCCCACTGCCCCGCGCACGGGGGCCGGCCGAGTTGGCTCCAGAGTCCTGGCACAGGCTCGCGCTGCCGGCCACGGTGGCACGGTTGATCGGAACCCTCCCGGCTGCGCCTACCGTCGTGGAGTGCCCCGATTGGAGTGCCGAAGGGCTTGGCCTGGCGCTGACGAGACGCGTTCCGCTCGTGGTTCGCCTGCACTCGAGCGCTCGGCAGCTGTTTCCGTACACAGGCCAGGGCCTCAGCTGCTTCGGTCTGGACGGCAAGCTTGCGATACGGCTCGAAGAGGCCACGCTGCGGCGGGCGAACGTAGTCGCCAGCCCTCGCTCCAACCTCGAACAGGTGCAAACTTGGATGCACCTCGACGAAGATGCATTGCATGCAATTCCCAATGCGGTGCGTCTGCCGCCGTATCATCCCTATCCCAACGGCGGGGAGCGCCGTGTGGTATTCGTCGGGCGGCTCGAGACGCGCAAGGCGCCCGACATCCTTCTCCGTGCCGCCCCCAAGGTGCTGGCCGCCGCTCCCGACACCCGTTTCGTGTTCATCGGTCGTGATGCGGGTGATCCTGATGCCGCGCCTGCATCAGCGTGGCTGAAGAGAGAAGCCGAGCGTCTGGGCATCGGGCCGGCCGTCGAGTTCCGGGGAGAGCTCGATTGGAACGGGGTCGCCGAAGAGCTCGGCCGAGCCAGCGTGTGCGCGTTTCCGTCTCGCTGGGAGTGCTTTCCTAACGTGGCTGCCGAGGCGTCCGCCGTCGGCCGTCCAGTGGTGGTCTCCTCAATTCCAGCGTTCGGCGAAATGGTGCAAGACGGAACCACGGGTCGGGTGGCCGCCAGCGACCGACCCGACGACTGGGCTCAGTCCATCAGTGAGCTGCTGCTGGACCCGGCTCGAGCCGAAGCCTTCGGTGACGCGGGGTCGGCTCACATCAGGCGGGTCAGCGATCCGGCTCGTCTCGCTGATCTGGCCTTGGCAGCCTACGAGCATGCGATTGAGCGGTGGCGCCGTAGGCAAAGGGCAGGACGGCGAGCTCTGGCCTCAAGGCGCCCGACAAGCTGAGGGTTTGGCTATTCGATTGGCGAAAGTCGCCACCGCTGCCGACTTGCACCGCATTTCGGAGAAGATGCTACGCGTGGATGATCGGTCGCGTGACGGGTGGCTCTTTCTGGGTGCCAATGCCGTGCTCATTGGCATGACCTCCTTGGGGTTCTCCGTGGAGATGGCTGGTTCGGAGCCAGTGCGATCACGCGCCAGCTGGGCGACGATGTGGCAGGCTGAGGTGGGTTACGTCCTGATCGCGTTGGCGTTGGTGTGTCTCGTGGGCGCGATGAGGGGATTGAGATTTCCCCTAGTGCCTCGCGCCGAGGAGCGGGCGGCAGCTACCGCTGAACATGACCGTTACAGACGCCGAGTGCTTCGGGACCTTCTCACGGCGATGGGGACAAACAAAGCAATCGTGGAATCGAGGTTGGAGCAAGGGACTGGCTTCGACGATTTCGAGTACGAGAAGTGGGCATGGGATGAGGGCCATCGAGTGTTCGTAGCGCATCATTTCCCGGAGGAGTTTTGGCATACGCTGAGTGACGCCGACAGTGCCCTGTCCAGGGTCGACGCCGAGCATCGTCAGAAGATCGCGGGCGCTAATGACCCTGACACGCTTGACACGGCCGCACGCGAAGTATTGCCAAGGATCAAGGCGGCTGTCGAAGCTATCTACGCCGAGCTTGCCGAGGTGGAGAGAGGTTTTGAACGGGGTGGGTTCAGGCCGCGAGCGGCACGGCACGCGCCGTGTTGAGCGTCCAGGCGAGCTTGGTCAGGCTCGCCAGGTCGGCGTGCAGCCGCACACGGTCAAGGCCGCGAACGCGGAGGAGAAGGGACCATTCGTGTTTGAGCCGTCCGAATTCGCGCCCGACGCGCCATGGGACCGGGGTCCCGCCGGTCTAGCTGCCGTGGCATCCACACGCGTGCAGCTTAAAAACTCCTGGGGTCTCAACAAGCGCGTCGGTTCGGGGAACCCATATTCGTAAGAACGTCCGTTGGCTCGTCAGGCATGGCGCGCCTATGGGCATCGGTGACGCGGGCGCCCCGTGGACGCTGCCGAGTGTTCACTCCACTCGGCTAGCTGGGTTCTATCTCACCGCGGGGCGTCCGCGTGACTGGCAAGCGGAACGGTCACGCGATGTTCGTCATGCTTCGACGCGTGATGGGATAAAGCGCAGTTCCTTGCGGGGTATCAACGCTACAAAAATTTGCTAAACATTCCTAATTGCAGCACGTAGGGGTTTCATCAATCCCTCAGCTGGGTTATCGCTCCTGGGCGACTGGCGGAGTCGGTCCGGGGTGTCGCCCGGGTCTAGCCACCCCACGGCTGCGATCCCGATGATCGAAGCCGACGGCGGGTGTACCGCATCAGGTTCAAAGGAGTGGAGCCCGCGCGCCACACCCTCGGCCACGGAGTCTGCCTGCGGTGTCGCACATACTGGGCTTGGTTGCTCGGATCCGAGAGCAGGTGCCAGGGCTTCCGGTCCGACGGGCCCTCGAAGTGCCGTATAGCCGCGTTGCATCGAGTCTCGGCCACCGCCTCCTTTCCAAAATAGTCGACGGCATAGTCAAAGGCCATGATCGAGTTCATGCAGTTCCACCGCGGATGAAGGGCAAACCGCCGCGCGTGGAGAACCTCGTTCAGAGCGTCCTGATCGCGCCAGCGCAGGCGTGCCGCGTGCTTCACGGTGAAGTCCCGCAGCCGTCGGCCCACCCCCTCCTCTCGCATCGCTGCCAGGTCCAGCAGCAGCACTCCGGCGTTGAAGTAGGGATCGCCGCCGAGTTGGGGACGCTCGGTGTACTCGCGGTCCGGTCCGGGGGGGACGTTTGTCACCGCGCCCAGGAGATGGCCGTCGAGCGATGTCTCCCAGAGGGGGAATAGCGAGTCTCGGACCAGGAGGTCCAGGTCGAGCCAGATCGCCCGGTCTATTGATGGGAGCAGCTCGTCGAGGCAGGTTCGGTACCACGTCGCCTTGCGGGTGAACCCCTTGATTGGAAAGCGGTCGGTCCACCGGTCCTCGACCAGGTGAAAGGTCACCTCGCTTCCCATGTCGCGCACCATCCCAGCCACTCGCCGACGGCCACGCTCAGAGGTGTCGCCCCCGTGGAGATATTCGATTTGGACCCCGTCCGGATGGTGGGAGAGGAGCGAGTGGAGCATCGCGGCGCCGTGACGCACGTACGGCTCGCCCTCGACGGCGCAGACGATACGCATCGGTCAGTCCGTGCGCTCGGCGATGAGCGCAAACACCTGCGCGTTATGGTCCAGGCTCTCGGAGGTCTCGAACCGATCGGCGAAGGCGATCAGCGGCTGCATTACCAAGGCGAGCCACGGGATCCAAGTCCAGCGCAGGCGGTACGAGATGGCGTCCTGCAGGAGCTGCAGGCCAGTAGCCGCCAGCCCGATGATTCCTTGGAAGCAGCGGACCTCCAGCCCCGCCGTCTCAACCTCGGCCCTCAGTCCGGAACATGTCCAACGCCACAAGTCCACGGGGTCAGGGTGATAGGCGAAGATTCCGTGAGTTGAGAGCAACAGCCGACCCCCCGGCCGAAGGACGCGTCGGCACTCGGACAGGTATAGGCGCGGGTCACGAACGTGTTCCAGAACCTGGGTGGAGAGGACGGCGTCGAAGCTCTGATCGGCTACCGGAAGCGAGCCGTCAGGTTTGATCGTCACGGTCGCCTCTTCGTTGCCAGGCAGATCGGCGCCGACATATTCGACATCGCTTCTGAAGAACGACCGGTACGGGGTGTCGGCGCATCCGTAGTCGAGGATCCGTCCCCCTTCGGGGATCGCCAGCTCATCGCTCAGTCGCCGGAGCGCGGCCGGCAGCCTCCTGATGTGGTGGGCATAGGGATGTCGCGCGTGCGCCCTGCGATTGCCGCTGCGCTCGACGTCGTGGTACTGGGCAGTTCGCTCGCCGGTCATAAAAGAGACGCTACATACCGAGCCGAGCACCTGCCAGGCCCTCAAGCGGCGATGATAGGTTCTGGGCGCAGCATGCCGACACTCGATGAGAACATCGCGGAATGGAGCACCGGCTGGGATTGGAGCCAGGGCGGCGAGGAGTGGTCCGCTTGGTGGGGCGACACATCGGCTTTCTGGCACGGGCTGGTGCTGCCGAGAGTGCATGCGCTGGTGCCAGCCGGCACGATCCTCGAGATCGCTCCTGGCTACGGTCGTTGGACGCAGTATTTGCGGGACCTGTGTCAACAGCTCGTCCTGGTCGACTTGACCGATAAGTGCATCGATCACTGTCGCGAGCGCTTTTCCGACAGCCGTCACATCGCCTACCACGTGAACGACGGCCGCTCCTTGGCGATGGTCGAGGACAGATCGGTGGACCTGGTGTTCTCGTTTGATTCCCTCGTCCACGCCGAGCCGGAGGTGATCGGGGGTTACCTCACCCAGCTTGCCGACAAGCTCACTCCGACTGGGGTCGGCTTCCTCCACCACTCCAACGCCGGGTCACTGAAAGGTGTCAGTTCTTTCACCCGGCGGATCCCCGACCGTTGGTTCCGGACCCTGGTTCATAAGGGCATAGCGGTGAACCTGAGTGCATGGCGCGACGTGAATATGAGCGCGGACGTCTTCCGCGAGCAGTGCCGGGCGGCTGGCCTCTCGTGCGTGACTCAGGAGCTCGTCAGCTGGGAGTTCGGCGGCTATCTGATCGACTGCTTTTCGGTCTTCGCGCGGCCGGGCTCGCGCTGGGACCGCCCTACCAGGGTGATGCGCAATCCGTTAATGGTCGCCGAAGCCCGCCGGATGGCGCGGCTGTACGCAGCCTCGTCGTTCACCTGAACCGGCCCAGGCGGCAGCCGCTCACTGCTTGACGGCCATACGACCGGTGTAGTCAACTCGGCTGAGCAGGAGTGTTGGCGCGGTCGCGAGGTATTCGTCGACTGCCCGCCGGGCTCCCTGCCAGTGGCCGTAGTCGTCGATGATCAGAACGCCGGACGGCTGCAAGCGGGGATAAAGATGGAGGAGTTCATGGCGTGTTGACTCGTACCAGTCAGTGTCAAGTCGCAGCAAGGCGATCTCATCCGGAACGGTTGCAGGGACCGTGTCCTCTACCGGGCCGCGCACGAAATGGATCTGCTCGCTCGGATACCCGGTGCCGAGCACAACCGAGCGGACCGACTCCTCGCTGAACGCGTCGGGGCCGAACACGTCGTCCCAGGGTCGCTGATTTGCGCTCGCGGCCGCCCGCCAGGCGGTCAACGCGGACCCCTCGGCATCGGAGACGTCGTCCTCAGTCGGCTCGGTCATCCCTTCGAACGTGTCGTACAGGTAGATCGTCCGATCGGTCGCGCCGAGCTCCTGCAGCGTCAGGATCATCGCCATCACCGAACCCCCCCGCCACACCCCGCATTCCACGAAGTCGCCGGGGACACCGCGGCCCACGCAATAGCGAACCGCGTCGACCAACGCCAGCATCCGAGCGCTACCGGTCATCGAGAACGGCAGGGCGCGGTCGACGATCGCCCGATCCTCAAGCGCGGCATGTTCGAGCAACGTGTCAGGCGCCGCTGCCGGCGCTCGTCCCTGGCCTCTGAATCGTCGGATCAGGTCTTTCAAGGTCTCGGTATGGGCTCGATCCCGCGAGCCCGAGTTCCACCCATTGACGGCACGCACCATAGTGAAGACCAGGATTCTGCGTTTTGGATCGCCAGCAAGCGGAGTGGGAGGCACGACCTACGACGGCACCTCCTGCTACTTTCACGAACACCCGTAGATGCGGGCCCAAGCTTGGCGAAGGGGCACGGATGACCAGAATGGCTGACTAGCGATGCAACCAACTCGCCCTCCCGCGCGCTACGTCACGCTCAGAGACTACCTGCGGGTGCTGCGTCGCTATCGTGTCGCGATCGTTCTGATCGCCGCGGTGGGAGCCGCCGCGGGGATCCTCGACGCCAAGCGGCAGACGCCCGTTTATCAGTCGACGGCATCGGTCGAGTTCCAGGATCCGGCTCAAGCTCTGACCTTGGTGGGGTTGAGCTCCAGCTTCGACCAGCTCCCTGCGGTGCTGGCAGCAGAGAACGCCGAGACGTTCACCCGTCCTCAGATCATGAGGCGGGTCCGGCGTGAGCTCCGGACAACGATGTCGGTGGCCAGCCTCGCCGGCGCGGTCGCCGGTCAGGTGACGAGCGCTGGTCTCCTGCAGATCACGGCCAGCTCCTCGACGCCTAGCTTCTCGAGCGAGCTGGCCAACACGGTGGCCAATGTCCTGGTCGTGCAGGACAACCGCTCTACCCGGTCCAGCTTCTCGTCCGCCGTGAAGGACATTCAGCGCCAGCTAGCTAAGACGCGGTCCGGCCGCAGGAGCTCAATAACCGCGGCGCAGGTGCCTACCTACGAGGACGAACTCGCTCGTCTCCAAACCCTGAGCAAGTTCGCCCAGAGCGCTCAGCTGGCCCAGGTTGCGCAGACGCCGGTGAGCCCCAGCTCGCCGAACACCACGCGCAGCGCCCTCCTCGGCCTCGTCCTCGGCCTTCTCCTGGCCATTGTCGTGGCCTTCTTCCGTGATTCGATGGATCGCCGCCTTCGCGGCCCGCAGGACATCGAGGACAGTCTTCATTTTCCCATCCTCGGCTACGTGCGAAATCAAGTGATGGGGAAGATCGTCAACGCTCCCACGGACGCGGCTGAGGACCGGGCGCTGGATCTCGAAGCATTCCGGATCATCCGGCGAAACATCGAGTTCCTCGATTTTGACTCGCCTCCCCGCTCCATCGTCGTAACGAGCGCGGTGCCCGAAGAGGGCAAGACGACGGTCGCGGGCTCCCTCGCTTTCGCCATCGCCTCGACCGGGAAGAGGACGCTGCTCGTCGACTGTGACCTCCGGCGTCCGCGACCTGGCGCACGTGGCTGGACTTGAGCATCCCCGGGGATGAGCGATTTCCTGGCCGGCGACGCTACCCCCGAGGAGATCTTGCGACTGATTGTCTTCAACGATGCACCCACCGTCAACGGGAACGGCTCCCAGCACGAATGGCGCCGCCGGTCGATTCGAGCTCACGCGTTGGTCTGCATTCCCGCCGGGTCCCCGACCCCCCACGCGGCGGAGCTGCTGGGCTCACGACGGTTCAAGGCCTTCATCGATGAAGTGTCGCGGCCTACGACGTGGTGGTCATCGACAGCAGTCCCGTTCCTTCCCGTCGCCGACACCCTGGAGATCTGCCGAGTGTCGAGGGCGTCGTGATCTGCGCCCGCGAGCACAAGACCACCCGCGAGCAGGCTCGGGCCGTCGAGCCGCCCTTGGGCGGTTCCCCAAGCACCCCACCGGCGTTGTCATCACGGGGCTTAAGGCCCGCAGCAGCGAGTACGAGGTCTACGCGTACTCATACAGCTACAGCTGAGCCGAGCGATATCGAAGCAAGAACCCCTCCGATTGCGCTCGCGATGAGCCGCGCGCGGGCCTCGCCGCCGCGAGCGGCGGTTGGCCGCCGCGCTCGGCCAGCGCCGGTCGGACCGGCACCGCGCGGAATACCTACTCCTACTGCCGGTTTCAAAGTTCACGTTCCGGCTCCGTCATCCGACGCTCGGGAGTCGTGGATTAGATCTCCTCACGGACACCAAGCCGACCGAGCCTGCACGCTGGGACGCATGGCCGCCTACGGGCTCGGCTACTACCGCTATGACATGGACTGGCGAGGCGTCGAGTACCGCCCGGCGCCTACTACTGGGCTCAACCAGGACGCCATCGTCACTGAGCTGGCCCTGCACCACGTTTCCTACCTGCCGTCCTGGGTAACGCGCCCGCTTCTGGAGCGTTGGCCCGAAGCGGCACCGGCGCCGAGGCTGGTACGCCCCCCGCGCGACGGAAGGGAATGGCCGCCTTTGCCGGTTCCTGACCCTCGCGGTCAAGCGCTACGGCCCCCAGGGACGTTCTGGCGCCGAATCCGGAGCTGCCGTACTACCCGATCCGAGCCTGGCAGATCTGGAACGAGCCCAGCCTGCCCGCATATTGGGAGCCATGCCCAACGCCGCCGGCTACACCGCGCTTCTGAAGTCGCGCCTTCAAGACGATCAAGCAGCGGACCCGGGCGCCACCGTTGTGACGGCCGGGCTGCCCTGGTACTCGATTGGGACCTTCGGCCGCCCACTTCTACCGGACTCGATGTTTCGGCACGGCGCGGCGCATTACTTCGACGCGCTGGCCTTTCATGCCTACGCACCCAAGGCGAGCGGTGCCATTCAGCGGGTCACAGGACGTCCGCAACCTGATGAACGCCCACGGCGCCGGCGGCAAGCCACTCTGGATCACGGAGTTCGGATGGGCAGACGGCGGGCCCCCGAGCCCGTACCACGCTGGGAGGCGACAATCTCCCTCACGCGCGAGTTCCTGCGCGGTATCATCCGGGACCGTCGCGCGGAATTGAACGTCCAGGAAATCTTCTACTACGACTGGCGACGAGACCGCACCCGCGGGGCGGATCGACTACTGGGGCTACCACACCGGGCTATTCCGGCTCAACGGCGATCCCCTCTCCCGTCTCCGGAGTCATTTCCGCGTACGCGAATCTATTGATCGCTAGTGCCCGGGCGGCGCGTCGATCAGCCCGGGTGAGCCGCGACCGGCGGCGACGGAGCGCCGGATCCCCAAGAGACCGCGATGACGCCGAGGACAGATGACCATGGGCAGCCACACCGTGGAGGTGCTCCGCGTGCCCGAGCGGGCGGAGCTGCCGTTCCGCCCGGGGCGGACCCCGCATATGCGCTGGAGCCGACGCCTTTGATCCTTTCCCGGCGGGCAGCCCCAGCAGCGGGACCAGCCTGGACTGCGCGCGAGGCGTCGCGCCACCGCCGAGGAAGCGAGCCCCCGAGGTCAGGTGCACCCGCGCCGGCTCCGACCTCCACGCGCTGGGCACCGGCTCGCAGTACTGGTCGATCGCGCTCGCCGAGCCGGAGCCCCAAGCCGCCGCCCGGCGCCGTGGGCTCGCGCCGCCTGGCCGACACGCTCCCGAGCCAGACGCGGCCGCCAAATCACAATCGTCAGCCAACCCACGCATCGTACATCATCTGAGCCCGATGCTAACCGACGATTCCACTGCGCCCCCAGTTTCTTGCATCCTAGCGCGCCCGCCGTCCGAGGCGCCGAGGCGCCTTCGCGGTGGATCAGAGCCCGAAGCGGCGCCGAGCCAAGGCGACGCCTTTACTCTCACCTTGGCGTGGTTCTGCTCTACGCGCTGCGGGGTGGGTCCTACGACCTGGTCGTCCGCCAGGAGAACGGACTTGTCGTTTGGTGGATCCTGGCCGTTGGAGTGGCCATCGGCCTGTTTCCGCGAGCCGGCCCATCCCGGCCGCCAGCTCCTGCTCGCCGCGCTGGCGGCGTTCGCCGCTCTGGACGGCCCTCAGCCTCACCTGGACCGCGAGCTGGGAGCGCACCTTCGCCGAGGTCGCTCGCGTCCTTGACTACCTCGGCCTCGTCACCCTGGCCAGCTTTCCTCCTTGACCGGCGGACGTGGCGATGCGCCGCCGCCGGACTTGGCGCGGCGGCCCTCTTCGTCTGCGCTCTCGCCCTGGCCAGCCGCCTGTGGCCATCGGCCTTTCCGACCGACTAGGCCGCGCGAACCTTCCAGGCCGATCGCCTGGACTACCCCTTCGGCTACTGGAACGCCGTCGGCGCCTGGGGGGCCATGTCGGCCGCGCTCGCCCTGGCCTGGAGCGCCCATCGAGCCGCGTGCGATGGCTCCGGGGGTTGGCTCTGGCCTCGGTGCCGGTGGCCGCAGCCGTCACCTACCTCACCTATTCGCGGGCCGGAGTGGCAGCCATCGCGCTCGGGCTGCTCGCGGTGCTGATCTTCAGCCGCAATCGGCTCACGGCGCTCTTGCACGCCATCGGCTGCGGCCGGAGCCTCGACGTTCGCTGATTCTCGCATCCGGGGCGAGCCTCAGATCGCGCTAGCCCGCGGCGATTCCGGGGCCGGCGCGGTGCTGGTGGCGGTCATCATGGCCGGACTGCTCTGCGCTGGTCTCAGCGCTCTGAGCGGACGTCTCGACGCGCTGCACGTACCCCGGCGTTCGGCCGGGCGAGCAGCCGGCGTCGCGTGCGCGCTGGCTGATCGTGGCCGGCGCCTGCTACGGCCCCCACCTGGCGTCGAAGGCCTGGCACAGCTTTCGCGACACGGGCATCACGAACACCGCCGGCGCCAGCCGACCGCGCGGCTGGCCAACCTGAGCGGGACCCGTTACGACCTGTGGAAGGTCGCCCTGCAGGCGTTCAGCGCCAAGCCGGCGACCGGGACCGGGCGCCGGCACCTATCAGTTCTGGTGGTACCGCCATCAGCTGGATACGCGAGTCCGTGCGCAACGCGCACTCGCTGTGGCTCGAGAACCTGGCCGAGCTGGGGCTGCCCGGCCTGCTGCTGATCGTGCTGGTCGCGGCGCGTCCTGGCTGGCGGTCGGCGTGGCCGCCCGGCGGCGGTCGCGGCGAAGCGACGAGCGCGGGGCGCGGCCGCCGCGCTCCTGTGCGTGATCGTCGTCTACCTGCTCAGCGCCAGCGTCGACTGGATGTGGCAGTCGACCGCGGTGACCGTCTTCGCCCTGGGCGCGGCGGGCATCGCCGGCGCGCGGATGAGCGAGCGCCATCTCCGCCTGCGCTGGCGGTGGCCCGGGCCGCGCTCGTGGTCCTGGCCCTGGTGGCCGGCCTGGTCCAGATCCCGGGCCTGCTCTCCACGGCCGAGATCAGGCGCAGTCAGGGCGCCGAGCGCGCCGGCAACCCCGCACAGGCCCTGGCCTGGGCCAACGATGCCGTCGCGGCCGAACCGTGGGCGGCCAGCGCCTACGAGCAGCGCGCGCTCGTGCTCGAGACGGACGGACAGCCTCGCAGCCGCGGCTCGAGATGAGCAGCCGCAGCCGAACCAGGAGCCGACCAATTATCTCTCACCCGCTGCTCCTGGCCCGGATCGAAACCGAGCTTGGCCACTATCGCCCAGCTCGCGCCGACTACGACCGGGCGCACCAGCTCGGACGCCTAGCCGAGGTCTTCAGGCGCCCCCGCCGTTGCTCGCTGGGGCATCGGGCACCCGCTGAGCGCCCGAGGCCGCGCATCAGGGCCCGCTATCGAGCTCGGCGGCCTGCTCAACCACGTGACGGAGCCGAGTGCGGAACTGATCCCCGCCCCAGCACGCGGCCTGAGCTCGTACGAGCACTGGGTCGTAGCGAGCGGGGTCGAAACTACTGCACGGCCTTGATCACCGCCCCACTGGTCTGGGCCTCCAGAAACTCACCGCTGATCCCCGGGCCTCACTGTGTGTCGCGATCCGCCTGCCTCGCAGCGCCAGTACCGGTCGGCCGCACGCCATCGACCTCCAGGGGACGAGGCCGAAGTCATCGACGCTGGGGAAGATCGCCGCCTGGCATCCCTGCATGGCTTGCACCAGGGCCTCGTCCTCGAGACGCCCCAGGAACTCGACATTGGGGGTCGCGCGCGCGCGGAGGTCCCGGAGCGCCGGCCCGTCTCCGGCGATCCGGAGCCTCAGATCCGGCATCTGGGCGAAGGCATCGACGACGACGGAGGGCCGTTTGTATGACTCGACGAGCCGCCCCACGAACAGGAAGTAGTCATCGGGGGGCTCGGCGGAGGGCCTGAAAGAGCTCGCAGTCGATCGGGGGCGGAAGGAGCTCGGCCTGGCGCCCGTAGGCACGCTCGATCAGTCCGGCGGTGAACGGCGACTGGGTGAGGAAGGTGTGGACCGAGTCCGCGGCGGCGCGGTCCACACGACGGGCCATGGACGCGTAGGCACGAAACCCGTTTCGAGCGGCCCGTCCGCCGGGGAGCCCTTTCAGGTAGGCCTCCTGCTGGGACCAGAGGTGACGAAACGGGCCGTGGCAGTAACAAACCACAGGCGCGCGGTTCCTCGTCCGGAACCCGTGCGCGTAGGCATAGCTCGATGCAAGGATCACGTCTGCCTCGGGCAGGTTCGCCAACCGAACGAGGCCGGGGTACATGGGAGCCAGCCAGCGGTAATGTCGCAACAGCTTGGCCCGCTCGGGCAGCAATGTGGTGGCGCGGTTGGCGATCCCCATGCGAACGGCCACAGACGATCGACCGAGAATGGCGAACACTGGCGCTTCGGGAAACGCGGCGGCGAGTTCGGCCGTGACTCGTTCGGCTCCGCCGAATGTCTCGAAGAAGTCGTGAGTGATGACGACCCGCACGGGCGCAATGCTGACAGGGGCCAGATTTTCCCGCGTTATCGATAGCTTTAAAGCTCGAGCGGCCTACCGGGACCGCGCTGAGCCGCTCAGCCCGGGATGAGCCCCTCGCCCTGAAACTCCGTCTTGGCCTCGGCCAGGGAGACATCGGGGGGCGGCAGGATGAGGTCTGAGCCAAACAGGGCGTCGTCGGCTACGGGCTTGCCGTAGGTGCGGACGTACTCGAGCAGGCGATCAAAGACGTCCCGAAAGGTCGCCTCGTCGCCCGCCTCGCAGGCCGAAACGGCCGCGTTATCGAGCTCGTTGAGTCCGGCCGCGTCGGAGTCCCCCAGCTCGTACTGACCCTCGTTGGAGATCCGGATGATCATCGCGGCTATTGCCCGCTGCCCGCGGTGTCGGCCGGCGCTGCGGTTCCCCCGCCGCCTCCGGTGCCGCCTGAGCCCAGTTCGCCCTTGGACGCCACTGCCGGTGCCGAGCTCGGCCTTCATCTTGGCCAGGTCGGAATCGACCTCGCTGGTGCTGGAGAGCGCCTTGAGCTGACGGTCGATGTCGTCGTCTCCGGAGCCGAGCGCGGTCAGGTCCTCAAACGTGCCCGGCCTGCTCGAGCTCCTGGACGGCGTCGGCCCGGGCCTTCATGTTCTCGGTCTTGTCCAGCGCGCGCTGCATGGCCAGCCCGACGTCGGCCATCTCCTCGCCGACGCCGGTGGCCGCCTCGGAGATCTTCACCTGGGCCTCGGCGGCCGAGTACTGAGCCTTGACGACCTCCTTGCGGGAGCGGAACTGCTCGATCTTGGTCCGCAGCTTCTGCTCGGACGCGGTCATCTGCTCCTGCTGTTGCACGAGCTGAGCGACCTGGGAGTCGAGTGATTGCAGCTCTGTCTGGGCGACGTTCTTGCGCTCCAGCGCGGTTCGGGCGAGATCCTCGTTTCCGGCCGCCAGGGCCTGCCGGGCCTGGGTGTCGAGCTTGACCACCTGCTGCTGGAGCTTCTCCTCCTGCAGCTGGAGGCGCTTCTTCGACGTGACTACGTCGGCGATCCCCTTCTTGACGTTCTGGAGCAGCTCGATCTGCTTCTGGTAGCTGTACTCGAGGGTCTCAGACGGATCCTCGTGGCGATCGAGCAGCTTCGAGATCTTGGCTTTGACGACGGTTGACATGCGCCCGGAAAGGCCCGGCATCGCATCCTCCTTGGGCGGTGACGTTGTCTCCCTAGCCTACCGAGCGCTCGGCGGGGTGCGGATCGGCACGGAGCCTAGGATGCAAGGCATGGAGCCCAAGGCGGTATCGGAGTCGAGCGCGGTGCTGGCCCACTGGATGGGCGTCACCGATGCCAACAGCGCCGGCAACATCCACGGCGGAACGATCATGAAGCTGGCCGATGAGGTCGCCGGGCTGGCCGCGATCAAGTACGCGCGCCAGCGCGTGGTCACGGTGGGCATGGACCGGATGGACTTCCTGGTGCCGATCTATGTCGGGGAGCTGGTCACCTTCCAGGCCACGGTCAACGCCGCTTGGCGCACCTCGATGGAGGTCGGCGTCCGAGTCCAGGCCGAGAACCCGTTCAAGGGGACGTTGCGCCACACCAACACCGCCTACCTGACGATGGTCGCGCTGGACGCTGACGGACGGCCCGCCACCGTCCCGCCGCCGGTGGCGGTCAGCGCCGATGAGCGGCGCCGGCTGCGCGAGGCCGAGCTTCGCCGCAACAACCGCCTGGCCGAGCGCGAGCAGTTGCTGGCCCATCGAGGGCGCTCCCAGTCCTGAGCCTGCGGCTACGGGAGCAGTTGGAGCGATTCGCAATGTCGCGGCTTGATCGACGCGAAGTGCCGTCGATCCAAGGTGATCGCGATCTCGGCGCCGATCCGCTCGGCAAGCGCGATGACGCTCGCGTCCGTGCCGCCCAGAGGAAAGTCGGCATACGTTTCGACCAGCTCAGAGATCCGATCGAAGTCCTCCGGGGCGGGCCCTTCAACGTCGAGTGGGCTGAGCCCCCGCAGGAAGGCCGCCTCAGCCGCCGCCCCAAGCCGCCGGCCCACGAAGTACACAGCCTCAGCTACGACCAGCGCCGGGACCACAAGGCGTAGATCGGAGCGAGCCAGCACCGCGCGAGACGAGTCGTGGTCTCGGTCGTCGGCGTCGGCAGCCGCGTACAGGGGGCCGGCATCAACGACGGCGAGCATCGATGACCCACTCCTGGTCGAGCAGCTCCTCCATGTCGCGTCCGGTGGTGTCGTGGCCGCTGCGCCCCACGGCGGCGAACGGGAGCTCGCGCGGCTGGTCCGGCCGGCCGAAGCCGAGATACGCGCTCAGCGCATCCCGCGCGACCGCGGATGCTGATGACGACCGTCGTCGCGCTTCTCGCTCGAGCGCCTCGGTGAGCTCCTCAGGAAGCGATATTGTGGTGCGCCGCATACGTGCATACTAGCATCGTAGGGGTCGTCACCGTTGCGCTGGCGGTCAGCGCCGAGGCAGGAGGCGGTTTACGTGCCGTCCGTCGGCTTTGTCACACAAATGCTACGATTGGAGGATGTCTGACGTCTCGGCCCGTGAGCTTCGGAACAACATGTCGGCCGTTCTTCGGCGAGTTGAGGCCGGTGAGCGCCTGCGGGTAACGGTCAGCCGACGGCCGGTGGCTGAGCTCTCGCCGCTGGAGCGAACGGTCTGGTCCTCGGGCGCCGCCATGGAGCGGCTCCTGCGCAGCGCCTCGGCGGACCACGGCCTGCTCGAGGACCTTGGCCCGCTGCGAGGTCAGGCCATCGAGGCTGAATGAGCCGGGCAATCCTCGACTCGTCGGTGTTCATCGCCGACGAGCAGGACCGTCCACTCAGCAGGAGCTTGCCCGATGAGGTATCCGTGTCCGTCGTTTCGATCGCCGAGCTCGAACTGGGCGTTCTGGTCGCCCGGGGCACTGCAGTGCGAGCGAGGCGGCTCCAGACGCTGATGCAGGTGAGAGCACTCGGCGCGGCAGTCCCGATCGACGAGCGGACCGCGTCGGCCTACGCGCGGCTGGCGGCGGACGTCATGGCGAGGGGTCGCAAGCCGCGAGTCAACGACACCTGGATCGCGGCCAGCGCCATAGTCATGGGCGCCGAGGTCTGGACGCAGGACGAGGACTTCACAGACTTCACACGAGCGGTCACGGTCGTGCGACTCTGACCGCTACGGGTTACCCCGATGCCGCGCCCACGCGGCGCGGGACGGGCGACGACGGGCGACGTCCGTGGCGGTCAGACAAATATGCCGGGCCGGATCAGTAGTCGACTGGGTGCCGCGCCTGGAAGCCGGTGATGTGATGCATCACGGGACGCCAGCGCGGTCCCGACCCGGGGGCGGGATGCGGGTCGCCCTCGGCCGAGGTGTCGAGCCGGATCCCGGCGACCTGGAGAAAGGCGTGGGCCGGGTTCGCGTACACGGTCACCCACTGGCCAAGGCCCTTCTCGCCCCAGACCTCGAACTGGCTCGAGTCCATCGAGGTCTGGATCAAACCGGCGGCGTGCAGTACGTAGGACACCGAGCCCGAGCAGTCGTAACCGGCGTCGTTCCACACCCCGTGGCCACCGCCGTACACGTACGGCTTGCGGCGAATCTTGTTGCCCGCCCAGATGATCCGCTTGACCTGGATCGGGGCGTAGGACGGCGCGTAGGCCACGCCATGGACGATCTTGGCCACGTCACCGGGCACGGTCGGATGGGCCGGCGTGCTCGACGCGCTGGGCGGCGGGGCCATGCCGGCTCCGCCGGACCCGGGGGTGGTGGTTGAGCCGTTACTGGGCTGGGTGGCGGCCTGAGCGGTGCCAGTGAAGGCCAGCATGGCCAGCATGGCTCCGAAATAGCGAAGGGGGCGCAAACAATTCTCTCTTTCGTCGGCCGGCGGGGTTAGCTGTCGGGCTGGCGCTAAAAGAGCCTGCGCCTCCTGCGGGTACCGCAGGATTAGCCCCATGGGGACGGATGTGGGTCCCCCGCTCCACGGCTTCCGGGGCCATGGATTAGGCGTGGCGGCAATATACACATCAGATCGGCCGCGTGCCAGGAGCCCGCTCGGCGCCGAGGAGCATCAGCGCTCCCCCCGGTGGTGCTCGCTAATGTCCGCGCGGATGCGACCGCGGCTCCAGGCTGTGCTCCTGCTCGGCGTCGCCGTGGTCCTGGCCGGCTGCGGCGGCACCCGTCTGCTTCACCGTGGCAGCGCCTCCACGGTGACCGTCGCCGCGCCCGCCCGAGCGACAGTCGCCGCCGGTCCGGGCCTCGGCTTCCCCGTCCTGGCCACCAAGAACACCACGCGCGTGGACGGCAGCGACCCGGCCGCCGACGCCGCCGAGGTGGCACTGGCCGTGTACCCCTCAGCCGCTCCGGGAACGCATCCCGGCGCCGTGGTGCTGGCCCCGACCGGGGATTGGCAGGCCGCCATCGCCGCCGGAGTCCTGATGGCGCCGCCGATCCGGGCCCCGATCCTGCTCTCCGGAGCCTCCGCGCTCCCCGCCCCCACCGGCCAGGCCCTGGCCCAGCTCGCGCCCACCGGATCGGGCCAGGCCGGTGGCGCGCAGCTCATCCGCGTCGGTCCGGTGCCTCCGGTCAAGGGCCGGCGCACCGCGGCGATCAGTGGCACCGACCCCTACGCGCTGGCCGCCGGGATCGATCGGTTCGTCACCGCCGCTGCGGGCACGGCCAGCAAGGACGTGGTGATCGCCTCAGCCACCAGTCCGGCCTATGCCATGCCCGCCGCCGGATGGGCGGCAGAGAGCGGCGATCCGGTCCTGTTCGTGGGCGCCCAGGGCATCCCGTCCGTCACGCGCCAGGCCCTCCTGGCCCACCAGCATCCCCATATCTACGTCCTCGGACCGCCCAGCATCATCAGCGCGGCGACCTTCGGCCAACTGCGCAAGTACGGGACCGTCAAGCGGGTGGCCGGAGCCGACCCGGCCGCCAACTCAGTCGCCTTCGCCGAGTACCGCGACCCGGCCTGCGCCTACGGACAGCCCTGTGCCCACGTGCCCGGGAGCTTCGGCTGGGCCATCCGCAGCCCCGGCCACGGCTACGTTCTGCTCAACGCGAGCAGGCCGCTCGACGCCGCCGCCGCCGCGCCACTCTCGGGCAGCGGCGACTACGGACCCCAGCTCGTGCTCGATAGTGCCTCTACGCTTCCGAAGTCGGTGCTGAACTTCTTCCTCGACTACGCCACGCCCGGCTACACCCAGGAGGGGCCGACGGCCGCCGTGTACAACCACGGCTGGGTGATCGGCGACCAGAGCGCGGTCTCGGTCGCCGTCCAGGCCGAGATGGACCACCTGCTCGAGGCCGTTCCCCAGACCAGCAAATGAGCAGCTGGATGACTCTCGCGGCCGCCCTTCACGCGAGCCCGGAAGGCGAGCGGCGGCCGTGAGCGAGAGCGAGCATCCCGACCGGACCAGCGCCGAGCACTCGGTGACGGTGGAGGACGTGCGCCAGCTGATGGGCGCCTCGACGCCCCACTTCGCGCTCCAGTTGCGCGAGCGGATCCGGGCCCTGATCCGTGGCCTGCCCGAGGGAGATCAGGCCCGGGTCGAGGGCGAGCGCGAGATCGCCCGGCTCGACCGGATCGCCTACACGGGCGAGATGCGGGGCCATCCGGCCGAGGACGGCTTCTCGCCGATGCCGAGCCTCGGGCACGACGCGGCCGAGCAGCGCCGGTAGGAGCCTCTCGGGGTCTTGAAACCATGGGCAGCGTGAGCGACGAGGCAGCGTGAGCGACGAGCGTTACATATCGGTGATCGGACTCGGCCGCGTGGGGCTGCCGCTGGCCCTCTGCTTCGCCGACAAGGGCCTACGGGTCCTGGGCGTCGACCACGATCAGCAGCTGCTCGAGTCCCTGCGCGCGGGCCGCATGCCCTGGAGCGAGGCCGGGACCCAGGCCCTGCTCGACCGGGCGCGCGAAACCGGTCGCCTCGAACTGACCGACCGGGCCGCGGACGCCGCCCAGGCCGAGGACATCGTGATCACGATCGGGACGCCGTCCTTCTCGCACGTGGAGTCAGACCTGCGTCAGGTCCGGGCCGCCGTCGACGATCTCCTGCCGCTGCTCCGCCCCGGGCATTCCCTGATCCTCCGTTCCACGATCGCCCCCGGGACGACCGAGTTCGTGGCCGGCTACCTGGAGAAGCGCCGGGACCTGCGGGTCGGCGAGGACGTGTTCGTCTCCCACGCCCCGGAGCGGATCGCCGCCGGCCGCTTCCTGGAGGAGATCTCCACCCTGCCCTGCATCATCGGCGGCGTCGGCGAGAGCTCCACTGAGCGCGCCGCCAGGCTGTTCGAGGTCTTCGGAGCGCCGATCGTCCGGACCACGCCGGTCCAGGCCGAGCTGGCCAAGATCTGGACCAACATCCTCCGCTACACCACCTTTGCCCTGCCCAACCTGCTCATGATGGATTGCGAGAGCTACGGGGCGAACGTGTTCGAGGTGATCGAGCTGATCAACCACGATTACCCCCGCGGGGGCATCGCGATGCCCGGTCTGACCGCCGGGACCTGCCTGCGCAAGGACTTCGCCTTCTCCGAGGAGCGCTCTCACGCCCCGGGCATGCTGCTGGCCGTCTCGCGCGTGAACGAGGGCGTCCCCCTGTTCCTGGTCGAGGGGATCAAGCGGCGCACCGGTGGCCTCGGCTCGCGCAAGGTGGCGGTGCTCGGCCTGACCTTCAAGCGGGACACCGACGACGAGCGCGACTCCCTGTCCCCGAAGCTGATCCGGCTGCTGGAGCGCGAGCTGGCCGACGTCGCGGTCAGCGATCCGCACGCCGCCACGCCCACCCAGCCCCTAGCCGACGCGCTGGACGGTGCCGACGTGGTCATCGTGGCCACCAACCACTCCGCGTTCGTGGGCCCCGACACGCTGCGCCAGATCCTCGCGCAGGCCTCCGAGGATTGCCTGATCGTCGACCCTTGGAACTGCCTCGGCACGGCGCAGGTGTTCCTCTACGCGGCCGAGGTCAGACCAGGGCTCGAACCGACCGCTTCTCTGCCCTCCGCGCCGGAACGCAGCACCTGATGGCCCGGGTACTGGTGACAGGCGGTGCCGGCAACATCGGCGCCGCGGTAGTCCGGCGTCTGCTGCGCGAGGTGGGCGGGGAGCGGTTCGAGGTGCGCGTCTCAGACCACCGCGAACCGGCCGACTGGATCCGCCAGAGCTGCGAGGTCCACGTCGGGGATCTGCGCGAGCTCGATTCCGCTCGGGAGGCGATCAGCGGATGCACGCACGTCATCCACCTGGCCGCGATCGTCGGCGGGATCGCCAACTTCCACAAGCTGCCCTTCACCCTCACCGAGGTCAACAACGCGCTGACCGGATCGGTCGTCCACGCCTGCGTCGAGCAGGACGTCGAGCGCTTCACCTACGTTTCCTCGTCGATGGTCTTCGAACGGGCAACCGAATTTCCCACCACCGAGGCGCACATCGAGACCTGCCCGACCCCGCGGTCGGCCTATGGCTTCTCCAAGCTGGCCGGGGAGGTCTACACGCGGGCGGCCCATGACCAGCACGGCCTGCCGTTTACCATCTGCCGTCCGTTCAACGCCTACGGGCCCGGAGAACGACCCGACCCGCGGGAGCCGGGCATCGCCCACGCCGTGCCCGACCTGATCGGCAAGGTGCTCTCCGGCCAGCGGCCGCTGCAGATCTTCGGCAGCGGCGAGCAGACCCGCACTCTCACCCACGTGGACGACATCGCCGACGGGATCGTCACCGCGATGGCCTCGCCCGCGGGCGAGAATGAGGACTTCAACATCTCCGCCTCCGAGGAGCTGACGATCGCGGCCGTGGCCGCACTGATCTGGGCGGCTTGCGGAGAGGATCCCGAGACCTTCGAGCTCACCCACCTCCCCACCTTCACCGTCGACGTCGGGCGCCGCTGGCCCTCGGTCGAGAAAGCGCGCCGGCGCCTGGGCTGGGAGGCCCGGGTCGAGCTGCGCGATGGCCTGGCCGACACGGTGGCCTGGCTGCGGGAGACCACGCACGGGACCGAGGAGAGGGTATGAGCGAGCGACGAGCGCTGATCACGGGCATCACCGGCCAGGACGGTTCCTACCTGGCCGAGCTGCTGCTGGCCAACGGCTATGAGGTGCATGGCATGGTGCGTCGATCATCGACCGAGAAGTTCGATCGCATCGAGCATCTGCGCGAGCGCCTGCACATGCACCAGGGCGACCTGTTCGACCAGCGCTCGCTGGTCGACGCGCTGCGGGCCTCCCGCCCGGACGAGATCTACAACCTGGCCGCCATGTCCTACGTGGCCGCCTCGTGGGTGCAGCCGACTCTGACGGCCGAGTTCTCCGGCACCGGGGTGACACGCCTCTTGGAGGCGATGCGCGAGGTGTGTCCCGAGGCCCGCTTCTACCAGGCCTCCTCCTCGGAGATGTTCGGCAAGGTGCTCGAGGTCCCCCAGAGCGAGAAGACCCCGTTCTACCCCCGCTCTCCCTACGGCGTGGCCAAGGTCTACGGCCACTTCATCACGGTCAACTACCGCGAGTCCTACAACCTGCACGCGACCAGCGGAATACTCTTCAACCACGAATGTGTATTTTCCAGTGTATCGCTCATCGTTCGAGAGAACGGGGTCTTGGCGGTCAAGACCCCAGCCGATCTGGTGCCCATCCGCGGCAAGGGAGCAAGCGTCCAGCACTTTGCGCCCAAGGGACTGGTCGAGGTCTGGGACGGACAGGGCTTTACCCCGATCGTGGCCATAACCGCCACTCGGCGGCGGCCCGACGATCCGGATCATCGCCCCCTGTCGATCGAGGCGCGAGGCGGGGCGGTGACTGTCACCGCCCACCATCACATGATGGACGCCGACCTCACGGCGGTCCGAGCCGACGCGGTGGCCGAACACGACCGGCTCGCCCTGGCCGATGAGTTTCCCGAGGCGCCCGACTGGTCGGTGCTGACCGAGGAGCTGGCCGAGCTGCTCGGGCTGCTCTGCGCCGACGGGTGGGTGGACCGGACGCGGCCCAAGATCTGCTTCACCAACAACGACGCCGAGCTCCGGGCCAAGGTCGCGTTGTTGTGGTCCCGCTGCTTCCTGAAGGGCACCCACGAGTGGTCGGGACGGTCTGGCTTCTCGAGCGAAGCCACGGTGGGGAAGCTCAACCTCAACGGCGGACGCGGACTGGCCATCTGGCTCCGCGAGCAGCTCTACACGCCGACCAGCCACAAGCAGGTCCCGCCGCTCGTGCTGAACGCCGGGGTGCCGGCGAGGCAGGCCTTCCTCCGCGGCTTCTACGCCGGCGACGGCCTGAAGCGCGGAAATGGGCAGGCCTTCAAGACGAACAGCGCCGTGCTCGCCCAGGGCCTCTGCTGGCTCTACCACCTGGAGGGGCAGCCCTCCTCGGTCTACGTAGAGCGACGGGCCGGCCGGGCGTACTACCAGGTCAACCTGGCCTCCGCGGTCAGGGTGGGGATGAAGGGCGCGCATCTGCGCCGCGACCCGGCCGAGGTGCGCCAGGTGGTCGAAGAAGGGGGCGTCGAGGACGAGTGGGTGTATGACCTGGAGACCGAGAGCGGCACCTTCTGCGCCGGGGTGGGTCGTATCATCGTGCACAACTCGCCCCGGCGGGGGCTCGAGTTCGTAACCCGCAAGATCACCTGGCACGCGGCGGCGATCAAGCTGGGGCTGGTCAAGCAGCTCGGGCTGGGCAACCTGGACGCCGAGCGCGACTGGGGCTTCGCGGGCGACTATGTCCGGGCCATGTGGCTGATGCTGCAGGAGGACGAGCCGTCTGACTTCGTGGTCGCCACGGGGGTCGCGCATTCGGTCCGCGCCTGTGTCGAGATCGCCTTCGACCAGGCCGGCGTCGCGATCGGGGACCACCTGTCCACCGACCGCTCGATGCTGCGCCCCGCCGAAGTTGAGCATCTGGTCGGCGACGCCACCAAGGCCCGGGAGAAGCTCGGCTGGAGGGCAGAGACCAGTTTCGAGCAGCTGATCCGGATGATGGTCGACGCCGACTACGAGCTGCTCAAGCACAAGACGCGATGACCCCGGAGCTGCACCGCTCGGCCGCGGTCGGGTTCGACCGGGCCGGGACGGACTATGAGCGTGGGCGCCCCGGCTACCCGGCGGCGGCGGTGGCTCGCGTCGCCGCGGAGCTCGGACTGGAGCCAGGCCGCGTGGCCCTAGATCTGGCCGCGGGCACGGGCAAGCTCACCCGGGCCCTGATCGGAACCGGCGCCGAGTTGATCGCCGTCGAGCCGGTGGCCGGCATGCGCCGGGAGTTGACCTCCTCGCTGCCATCGGTCCGCGCCCTGGAGGGCACGGCCGAGGCGATCCCGCTCGACGAGGAGAGCGTCGACGCCGTCCTGGTCGGTCAGGCCTTTCACTGGTTCGACGCTCCCCTCGCCGCGCGGGAGATCCATCGCGTCCTCCGCCCCGGGGGCGGCCTGGGCGTGGTCTGGAACTCCTGGGATGAACGGGTCGACTGGGTCCGGCGGGTTCAGGCCCTGGTCCACGAGCACGTCGAGGGCGCGCCACAGCAGGCCTCGAGCGCCTGGGCCACCGAGCTCGCCGCCACCGGGCTGTTCGGGCCGCTGGAGCGAGCCCAGTTCCCCAACGTCGTCGTCGGGGACCTCGACCTGCTCCGGGCCCGGGTCGCCTCGGTCAGCTACATCTCCGCCCTGCCCGCGGGCCAGCGCGAACAGGTTCTGGACGCCGTCGGCGCGGTGGTGGCCGCTGACTCGTCCCTGGCCGGGCGGGACGAGTTCGAGATGCCCTACACCACCACCGTCACCTGGTGCCGGGCGCGCTGACCCGCGCCCCGCTCGGCCACCGTCAGCCGGAGACGCTGAACCGGCAGCCCCGGGCTTCGAGCTCGCCGAACATGTCCGCGGGCTCGATGCAGCGCTCCGGAGGGAGCACGCCCCGGGCACCGATGCGGCCGCGGGCCAGCAGCCGGACGCTGGCCGCGGCCGGGGTGGCGGTGGAGACGATCGAGCCGCCGAGGCCGAAGTGGGGATGGGTCTCGGCGCGGACCTGAAGGGCACGGCCCGCCGCGGTCTTGATCGTGATCAGGTGGACTGACACCGTCTCGGCCGAGGCCGGCGCCGCCTCGTGCGTGGCGGCGGCGATCTGCTCGGGCGAGGCTCCGATCAGCTCCTTCAGGCGCGCGAGCAGCGCCGGCGCCAGTGACAGCTGGAAGCTGGCCGTCCGGCAACCGAAGCTCTCACCGAAGGTGGCCAGCTCCGAATGCAGGGTGTAGATCGTCTCGGCCTCTCCGATCGGGTCCCCGTAATCGACCACCCCGGCCTCGGTCAGCGCCTCGATCTCGTGCGGCTGTCCGTCGCGAAGCACCACCGGCGCCAGGGTCAGCTCGTCGATCAGCGTCTGGATCGAGTACGGCGGACGCAGCCGTCCATCGGTCGCGGTCACGGGATCGCGCCCGGCGGCGGCGACATCGATCGACTCGACATCCTCCCCCGCGTCGAGCTGGTCGACGCCGTGGCGGGCCATGAGGTTCGTCTTGCCCGGGCTCGAGCCGATGCCGAGCAGGGCGAGCAGCCCCGACTGCTCGAAGTCACGGTGGAGCTCGCGCTGCCTGCGGGTCATCCAGTAGAGGCCGCCGAGGTCGATGTAATGGCAGCCCGCGGTGAGGCTGGCGGCCATGGCCTCCAGGTTGATCCGGTAGGAGGCGGTGTTGACGACCACATCCGCACCCGACAGCCGGGCGGCGAGCTGATCGACCGAGCGCGCATCCACGGCCCAGGCCTCGGCCTTGCCCTGACCGTGCTCGGAGGCGACCGCCGCGGCCCGATCACCGTCCAGGTCGAGTAGCCACAGGCGGTCCACCTCGGCTGACTCGGCCAGGTCATGGATGATCGCGGGTGCGATGGTGCCGGCGGCGCCGAGCACGGCGATCGTGGAGGGGCCGTCGAACGGCATAGACGCCGCACCATATCGGCGCGTGTGTTGTACATCCCGTACAAACTGCGGCCGATTGCCTGATGCCTTCCGCGTTGCGCTCATCCACCCGGACCAATAGGTTTCAGCACCTTGGAGACCTCCCCCACCACGCCCGCTACGGCCGTCGGCGAACCGCTGACCAACGCCCCGGGCCACAAGGGCCTCAAAGCCGACGCGCTCGGCTACGCGTCGAATCTGGTTATCGCGATCGCGTCGACCGCGCCGGCCTACAGCCTCGCGGCCACACTCGGCTTCATCGTCGCAGTCGCCGGCGTCGGGGTGCACGCGCCGGCGGTGCTGATCGTCTCCTTCATCCCGATCCTGTTCGTGTCCGTCGGCTATCGGTTCTTCAACCTGGCCGACCCGGACGCCGGGACGACGTTCGCCTGGGTGACGCGCGCGTTCGGGCCGCAGATCGGCTGGATCAACGGCTGGGCGATCTTCCTGGCCGACATCATCGTGATGGCCTCGCTATCGGAAATTGCCGCCAACTACACGTTCCTGCTCGTCGGGTTCCATCCTCATCACCACTACAACCTCGCCCTGATCATCGGATCGGTGGTCTGGATCGCCCTGATGACCTGGATCTGTTACCGCGGAATCGAGCTCTCGGCCCGCGTGCAGACGGTCCTGCTCAGCTTCGAGATCGTCACCCTGGCCATCTTCGCGGTGGTCGCGCTGATCAAGGTCTACGCCAACAGCCCGACCCACTCGATCCAGGTCTCGGCCGAGTGGTTCAACCCGTTCGACCTCGGCTTCGGCGCGCTGATCGACGGTGTCCTGCTGGGCATCTTCATCTACTGGGGCTGGGACTCGGGGGTAGCCGTCAACGAGGAGTCGCGTGACCGCCACCGCGGGCCGGGCAAGGCCGCGGTCGTCTCGACGGTGATCCTGCTCCTGATCTACGTGATCGTCAGCGCCGCCGCCCAGTCCTACCACGGCACGAAGTTCCTGGCCGGCAACTCCAGTGACGTCCTGAACGCGCTCGGCGGCCAGGTGTTCGGCTCGCCGCTGGACAAGCTGATGATCATCGCCGTGCTCACCTCGGCCTCGGCCTCGACCCAGACGACGATCCTCCCGACCGCGCGCACCACGCTGTCGATGGCGCGCTGGGACGCGATCCCGGCGGCCTTCGGCCGTGTCCACCCGCGCTTTCTCACCCCGACGTTCTCGACCCTGCTCATGGGCGCGCTCTCGATCGTCTGGACGGTCGCCCTGCTGGCCTTCAACCCCAACCAGGACGTGCTCGGCGACACGATCTCCGCGCTGGGCTTCGCAGTCGTCTTCTACTACGGCTTCACCGGGTTGGCCTGTGCCGTGTACTTCCGCCGCGACCTGTTCAAGAGCGCCCGGAACTTCTTCCTGGCCGGCCTGATCCCGGTCGTCGGGGGGATCATGATGGCCTACATCGGGATCAAGGCCTACAGCTACTACAACACGAGCGGGAACAACTACTCCAAGCCGGTTCCGCTGTTCGGCGGCATCGAGACCCCGATCTTCGTGGGGATCGGCGGCCTGATCCTGGGCGTCGTCCTGATGTTTGCCTCCTGGCCGTTCTTCCCCCGCTTCTTCCACCGCCGGTGGCTCGAGGCCGCCGAACCGGAGGTGCTGATCGCCGACGCGGCGCACCGGGCGGCCCCGCCGCCGCCCGCGTAGGGCTCGGAGCGCGTGCGGGCAGGACTTAGACTGCGCGCGATGGAGAGCACCAGCACCGCGGTGAAGGACTCGATCCTCGACACGATCGGGGCCACGCCGCTGGTCAGGCTGTCGCGGATCGGCGCGGGCCTGCGCCCGGAGGTGATCGCCAAGCTCGAGGCGTTCAACCCCGGCGGCTCGATCAAGGACCGGATCGCCGTCGCGCTGATCGAAGCGGCCGAGCGCGACGGGCACCTGCGCGCCGGCGGCACGATCGTCGAGCCGACCTCGGGGAACACCGGCACCGGCCTGGCCATCGTCGCGCGTCTGAAGGGCTACCGCGTGATCGCGGTGATGCCGGACAAGATGTCGCGGGAGAAGATCGACCTGCTGCGCGCCTACGGTGCCGAGGTGGTCGTCGCCCCCACCGATGTCCCGCCCGACTCGCCGCAGTCCTACTACCGCGTGGCCGACCGGCTGACCGAGGAGATCCCCGGCGCCTTCCAGCCCAACCAGTACGCCAACCCGGCCAACCCCCAGGCCCATTACGAGCAAACCGGCCCGGAGCTGTGGCAGCAGCTCGGCGCCCGCCTGACCCATCTGGTCATCGGGGTCGGCACCGGCGGCACGATCACCGGCATGGCCCGCTACCTGCGCGAGCGCAACCCCGACTTGGTCGTGGTCGGGGCCGACCCCGAGGGCTCGATCTACTCCGGCGGCGAGGCGAACGTGCGCCCGTACCTGGTCGAGGGCGTGGGCGAGGACTTCTGGCCGCAGACCTTCGACCCCAGCGTGGTGGACCGCTGGGTCACGGTCTCCGACCGCGACGCCTTCCTGACCACGCGGCGGCTGGCCCAGGTCGAGGGCATCCTGGCCGGTGGCTCCGGCGGCCTGGCCCTGCACGCGGCCCTCGAGGTCGGCGCCGGGCTCGAGGACCCCGAGGCGGCGATCGTGGTGATCATCCCCGACGGCGGGCGCTCGTATTTGTCCAAGGTGTACTCCGACGCCTGGATGCGCCAGTACGGCTTCCTCGAGCGGGGAGCCGAGCTGACCGTGGGCGACGTCCTGCGCCAGAAGCGCGAAGCCGGCGAGATCCCCTCGCTGGTCACCGTCGAGCCCCATTTCCGGGTGCGCGAGGCCGTCGCCCTGCTGCACCAGCACCGCGTCTCCCAGCTCCCCGTGGTCAGCGCCAGCGACCCGTCGACGATCGTGGGAGCGATCGGCGAGCGCGGGCTGCTGCGCCATGCCGCCGAGGACCCGGCGCTGCTCGACGCCGAGATCGTCGAGGTCATGGAGCCACCGTTCGCCGCGGTGGCCAGCGAGGACCCGGTGCGCGAGGCGGTTGAGCTGCTGGCCGGCGATCAGCAGGCGCTGCTGGTCACCTATGAGGGACGAGCCGAGGGCCTGGTCACGCGCACCGATCTGCTCGAGGCGCTGGCCTCATGAGCCCCACCGATCGACCCGAGCACGGCGAGCATGACGCGGACGCGTTCGCCACCCGCGCCGTCCACGCCGGGCTGACCCCGGACCCGAGCTACGGGTCGGTGATCCCGGCCATCCACCAGACCTCGACCTACGCCCAACGCGCCCCGGGGGAGTTCGCCGAGCAGTACGACTACTCGCGCTCGGCCAACCCCACCCGGACCGCGCTGGAGGTGGCTCTGGGCGAACTCGAGGGCGGGCTGGCCGTCACCTTCGCCTCCGGACTGGCCGCCGAGCACGCCCTGATCACCGTCGTGTGCGCCGCCGGTGATCACATGCTGCTGCCGTCTGACCTCTACGGCGGGACCTACCGTCTCGTGGACAAGGTCCTGACCCGATGGGGGCTCCGCTACGACATGGTCGACCAGACCCTCCTGGAGGCCGTCGAGCAGGCTGTGCGTCCGGAGACCAAGCTGATCTGGGTGGAGAGCCCGACCAACCCGGCCCTGAACGTGATCGACATCGAGGCCGTGGTCTCCCGGCGCGGCGGGGCGCTGGTGGCGGTCGACAACACGTTCGCCACGCCGGCCAACCAGCGCCCGCTGGAGCTCGGCGCCGACGCGGTCGTCCATTCGACGACCAAGTACCTGGGCGGTCACTCCGACGTCGTCGGGGGCGCGGTCATCACCCGCGACCGCGAGCTCTACGAGCGCCTGCGCTTCGTCCAGAACGCCGTCGGCGCGGTCCCCGGGCCGATGGACTGCTTCCTCGTGCACCGCGGGCTGCGCACGCTGCACCTGCGCATGGCCGCGCACGCCCGCAGCGCACAGGCCGTGGTGGCCATGCTCGAGCAGCATCCTGAGGTCGCGGACGTGCGCTGGCCCGGCTTCAGCGGCATGGTCAGCTTCCGCCATCCGCGCGCCACCGCGGTGGCCGCGGCCACGCGCCTGTTCACGCTGGCCGAATCGCTCGGTGGAGTCGAGTCGCTGATCGAGGTGCCACAGGCCATGACCCACCAGTCGGTGGAGGGATCGACCGCGGCCGTGCCCGCCGACCTCGTGCGGCTGAGCTGCGGGATCGAGGAGCCCGCCGACCTGGTCGCCGACCTTCGCGCCGCGCTCGGCTGAGGCGCCCGCGACCCGGCCATTTTCGCCCACACACCGCCCGGCTCAAATGCGGCCGGATCGGGGTGTAGCCTCGCCTCGGTGAGCACGTTTGCGCCCTTGCCCGCTGAGCCGATCGCGGGCAGCGATCTGCCCGGGCCCTACCCGGTCGGGGCCTACGCGGTTCAGCTGCGCCGCCGGCTGCAGGACTTCGCCCGCGTTCAGCTGGTCGGGGAGGTATGGGGCTTCCGTCTCGCCCGCGTCCGGGTCTACTTCGAGCTTCGGGACGCCCAGGGCGCGCTGCCCTGCTCGATGTGGCGCACCGACTTCGACGCGCTGGGCCTGGAGCTCGTGCGACGGGATGCGGGTCGTGGTCGGCGGCGGATGTGACTACTACACGGGCAGCGCCACCTCCTCGCCGTCGTTCAGCTTTGCCGTCCGCGAGCTGCGCCTGGCCGGCGAGGGGGACCTGCTCCTGCAGCTCCAGCGCCTGCGTCGCAAGCTCCACGCCGATGGCCTGTTCGAGCCGCAGAAGCGGCTGCCCCGGCCGGGCCTGCCCCGCACGATCGGCGTAGTCACCGCCGAGCAGGGCAAGGCCCGCGACGACGTCCTGGCCGGGCTGGAGCGCCGCGGATGGGCCGGACGGCTGGTGTGGGCCTTCGCGCCCGTGCAGGACCGTCATGCGGCGCCGCGCGTGGCCGCCGCGCTGCGCGAGCTGGCCGCAGTGCCCGAGGTGGAGGTGGTCATCGTCGCCCGGGGTGGCGGCAGTCTGGCCGATCTGTTCGCCTTCTGCGACGAGACCCTGTGCCGTACCGTGGCCCTGCTGCGCGTGCCGGTGATCTCCTCGGTCGGCCATCACACCGACCGCACGCTGATCGATGAGGTGGCCGCCGTGTCCTGCTCGACCCCCACCCACGCCGCCGAGGCCGCCGTCCCGGTCGACTGCCGTGCGGCCCGCGTCGTGTTGTCCCGCCAGGCCGCGCGCCTGCGCGACCTTGGCCGGCGGGCCGTGCTCGACCGGGCCCGGGCGCTCGGCTCGATGTCGCGGGCGCCCGCCGAGCACATCGCCCGCAGCCGCCGGCGCCTGCATCAGCTGCTGCGCGAGCTGCGGGCCAGCGCCCGGCGGGCGGCGGAGCGCTCGCAGGCCCAGAGCGCCCGGCAGCTGCTCGCCCTCGAGCGCGGCGCCGCCCGGGCCGCCGGTTCGGATCGAGACCGGCGCGGGCGCGAGCTCGAGCGCCTGTCGCTGGCCCTGGCCGCCCACGACCCGGAGCGCACCATGGCCCGGGGCTACGCCCTGGTCGAGGACCACGACGGCGCTCCGCTCGGCTCGGCCGCCGCCGCCCGGTCCGCCGGGAGCTCGTCCTGCGCTTCCACGACGGCCGGGTTCCCGCCCGGGTGCACACCGAGGCCGCCGACCGGTGAGCGCCGGCCCCGAGCAGAGCTACGAGACGGCCGTGGCCCGGGTGGAGGAGATCATCCGCCGCCTGGACTCAGGCCAGGCTGGGCTGCGCGAGACGCTCGAGCTGGTCCGCGAGGGACGCGAGCTGGTCGAGTACTGCGCCGCCGAGCTCGACGCGGTCAGCCAGGGCCTCGACGAGCTCCGGCTCGAGGAGCTGGTCGCCCGGCTCGAGGGCGCCGAGCCGGCCCGATGAACACGTTTGATCGTCTCGCCGGCCTGTCCCTCGAAGTGGACGGCTACAGCCTCGAGGGCCTGCGCGCCGAGGTCTCGAGCGGCTTTGAACGCCTCTCGACGGTCGTGCACCTGCATGGGGCGGGCGCCGAGGGCATCGGCGAGGACGTGGTCTACGACGCCGAGGACCACGTCGCGCTGCAGCAGGCCGGCGCCGTTCTCGACCTGGCCGGCGCCTCCACGCTGGAGGAATTTTGCGCGCGTATCGACGAGCTCGACCTGTTCCCGGAGCCGCCCAAGCGCGGGGAGGTCTCCCGGCTGTACCGGCGCTGGACCTTTCACAGCGCGGCGCTGGACCTGGCCCTGCAGCAGGCCGGGCAGCCGCTGCACGAGGTGCTGGGGCGCGAGCCGGAGCCAGTGCGCTTCGTCGTCTCGCTGCGGCTCGGCGAGCCGCCGAGCATGGAGCCGCTTCAGAGCCGTCTGGCCAATTACCCCGAGCTGCGCTTCAAGCTCGACGCCACCTCCTCCTGGACGCCGGAGCTGATCGCCGCGATCGTGGCCACGGGCGCGGTCGACTCAGTCGACTTCAAGGCCCTCTACAAGGGCACGGTGGTCGACCAGCCCCCCGACCCGGTCCTCTACCGCCGAGTCATCGAGGCCTTCCCGGAGGCCTGGATCGAGGATCCCGACGTGGTCACCGAGGACACGGCCCGGGAGCTGGCCGCAGTCCACGACCGGATCACCTGGGACGCCCCGATCCACTCCATCGCCGACATCGAGGCGCTGCCCTTCGCGCCCCGGATGGTCAACCTCAAGCCCTCGCGGATCGGCGGCCTGGAGCGGCTCTGCGACACCTACGACTACTGCGCCGAGCGCGGCATCGGAGCCTACGGCGGCGGCCAGTTCGAGCTCGGTCCGGGCCGCGGTCAGGCCCAGTACCTGGCCTCGCTGTTCCACCCCGACGCCCCGAACGACCTCGCTCCGGTGGGCTTCCACGAGTCCGACCCGGCCCCGGGGCTGCCGGTCAGCCCGTTGCCGCCCGCCCCGGCCCCCGTGGGCTTCCGCTGGTCGGCGGCCTGACCGTCTCGGTGGCGGGGTCTGAGTGCCCGGTGCGACGGCCCGGTGACCGGGTCTGACGGCCGGGCGGCCCGGGTCAGCTCAGTTCGAGCAGGAGCTTGCCCTGCACGCCACGGTCGCTGAGGCGGGCAAAGGCCTGACCCACTTCGGCCAGGGGCAGCACCTCGTCGACGGCGACCCGGAGCTGACCGTCGCGGAGGGCTATCAGCGCCGCCTCGAGTCCCGAGCGGCGCTCCTCCCGGGTGAGCTGCATTCCTCCGTAGCCGAGCAGCGAGACCATCTTGCGGTACAGGACCTGCAGGTTGAAGGTGACCTCGGCCCCGGCCGAGGTGCCGAGCGAGACGATCCGCCCCCGCGGGGCGATGCTCTGCGCCACCGGCTCCAGGAAGCCGTTCCCGAGCGGATCGAAGACCACCGTCGGGGCGAGGTCGGACAGCTCCTCGGCCAGCTCCGCAGGACCAGCCACGATCGCCCGGTCGGCGCCGACGGCGAGAATCCCGTCCACCTTCTGCTCGCTGCCCGTCTGGCCCCACACGGTGGCCCCGGCCGCGCGGACCAGCGAGATGATCATGCTGCCCACCCCGCCGGAGGCGCCGAGCACGAGCACCCGGTCCTCGGCCTTCACCTGCGCGAGCTCGCGAACGCAGTTCAGCGCGGTGAGTCCGGCGACGCCGACGGCCGCGGCCTCGCGGGTGGCCACCCCGTCGGGAAGCGCGACCACGGCGGCCCGGGGAACTACGGCCGCCTGACCCCAGACGCCGTCGCGTAGCGCCCCGAGCCCCTCGCCGGCCACCAGCACCGGTTCCCCGTCCGCGTGGCCGGCGGCCTCGCCACCCAAGGTCCGGGGCAACGGCGCATCGGGGGCCACCCGTCCCTCGGCCGTGTACCGGTCGATCGGGTTCACGCCGCCGAACTCGAGCTCTACGCGAACCTCGTCGGGCCCGGGCTCGGGCAGCTGCACCGGCTCGACCTGGATCGGCTGGCCATGCTCGAGCAGGCGGGCGGCGCGAACTGTGTCCGAAGGGCTGGCCATCAGCGCTTTCTGGTTTAGCAGAGCCGAGTCGGGCCGCCGGGAGCGGGCGCTCCACTGAACGTTCACGTACTGTTCCGAGCCAGCCAGCCGGCGTCCGGACGGCGCCCGCGGACACTCATCTAGGAGATCCCTTGCACGAAAGACTCGCCATCGCGGGTGCCGGCACGATCGCGTGCGGCCTCGCCGCCACCGCCGCCGGCCATGGAGACGTCGTCCTGTGGGCCCGATCTGATTCCTCGGCCGAGCGCGCGCGGGCCTCGGTGGCCAAGCTGTGTGCCAAGGCAGGTGACCCCGAGGCCGCCGACCGGGTCACAGTGGCCACCGACCAGTCGGCGCTTCACGGTGAGACATTCATCGTCGAAGCGGTGGTCGAGGATCCCGACCACAAGTCCCCCCTGCTGGCCGAGCTCGGCGCCGCCGCCGATCCGGGGGCGATCCTGGCCACCACCACGTCATCGCTCTCGATCTCGGAGCTGGCCCAGGCCAGCGGCCGCCCGGAGCGCTTCGTCGGCCTGCACGTGTTCAACCCGGTGCCGCGCATGGAGCTGATCGAGCTGGTCTTCCCCGAGCAGGCCGAGGACGAGGTCCGCGACCGGGCCCGCGCGCTGTGCGCCGCGCTGGGCAAGACCGCGGTCGAGGTACCGGACACGCCCGGCTTCGTGGTCAACCGGCTGCTGTTCCCATATCTCTTCGATGCGGTCAAGGTGATGAGCGAGACCGGGATCGCGCCCGCCGACGTCGACCGCTGCATGACCCTCGGAGCGGGCATGCCGATGGGACCGATCGCCCTGCTCGACTTCGTCGGCCTCGACGTCTCCCAGGCCATCGGGGAGACGATCGGCGCCGATGTGCCCGACCGGCTGCGAGAGCTGGTCAACGACGGCGCGCTCGGCCGCAAGGTCGGGCGCGGCTTCTACGACTACGACTGAGGCCCCCATGCCGGAGGGTGGTCCAGCTACGTATCGTCTGGCGATACGAGGATCGACCACCCCGTCCACCCACGGACCGCGACCGCGACCGCGCGGGACCGGGACCGGGACCGGGACCGGGACCGGGACCGGGACCGAACTTATCCTGGACCGTCCAAGTATTTAGGGATCGTTCATCTCCGAATCCCAATATTCCTAACGCGACGTACCTCATAGCAGCACCTCCTCCCCAGAAGCACGAAACCGGCCCGTCCCCAGCGGGCCGGTTTCTCTTTCACCGGTCGTTTGCCGCGGGTCAGCCCTGACTGGGCGCAGCGGTGGGCTCGGGCTGCGGCCGGCGCCGGCGGATCCGTACCGCCTCGATCCGGTTCTCGCGCACCGACTCGACGCGGATCGAGTATCCGTCCGCCGCGACCTGATCCCCGCGCTTGGGCAGCCGGCCGAGCTCGGCGAACACGAACCCGCCGACTGAATTGAAGGCGTCGGTGTCGACTTGGAGGTGGAGTCCGTAGTCCTCGAGGTCGGTGACAGCCACGTGCCCGCGCACGAACCAGTCCCCGTTGGCCAGGCGGCGAACCGCCCCGCCGGCGGGGTCGGTCTCATCATCGATCTCGCCCACCACCTCTTCGATGATGTCCTCGGTGGTGACGATCCCGGTGGTCCGGCCGTACTCGTCGATGACGATGGCCAGCTCCGTCCGCTCTCGCTGCAGGTCGGCGAGGAGATCGTCGAGCGGCTTGGTCTCGGGCACGATCGGCGCGGCGCGCACGAGCCCGCCGAAGTGGGCCTCATAGCCGTCGGCCATCATCAGCTTGACCAGCTGGTTGACGTGGACGATGCCCTTGACCCGGTCCTGGTTGTCGTCCTCAGTGACCACCAGGCGTGAATGGCCGGTGGACACGCAGCGCCGTAGGGCGTCCTGGACCGTCTCTGAAAGATCGACCGTCACCACCGCGGGGATCGGCGTCATGACCTGGCGGGCCTCCTGCTCGTGCAGGTGAAAGACGCCCGTGAGCATGTTGGCCTCCCCCACGTCGATGCTGCCGCCCGAGCGCGAGTCCGCGATGATCCGCTTGAGCTCGTCCGGGGTGCCGCCCTCGGGCTCGGCGTCGGGGTCGGTCCCGGTGGCCCGGAGCAGTGAATTCGAGGCCGAGTTCAGCACCACGATGAACGGGTGGAACAGCACCCGGAAGAAGCGCAGCGGCCGAGCGATGCGCCGAGCCAGGTCCTCCGCGTGCTGGATCGTGTAGAGCTTGGGGGCGATTTCGCCGACGACGCTCTGGGCCACGGTGATCAGCAGGTAGGCGATGACGACGGACACGATCACGGCGGCCGAGTGGCCGACCGCGCTCCCGAACAGGGGCTCGAACAGATGGGCGATGGCCGGCTCGCCCAGGGCGCCGATGGCGATCGAGGCCATCGTGATGCCGACCTGGCAGGCGGAGATGTAGTCGCCGATCTGCTCCATCTCGAGCAGGGCGAGCCTGGCCCCCCGGAGCCCCTCCTCGGCCATCGCCTGCAGCCGCGCGCGCCGTGAGCGGACCAGTGAGTACTCGGCGATCACGAAGAACGCGTTGACGAACACCAGCACCCCGGTGAGGATGATGAACAGGGCCTTCAACGGTGGCCCTGTGCAGCACGGCGGCTCAGTCGGGTCGCGCGGAAGCCCCGGCTCCGCGCGTGCCTACTTCGGTAGCGGTCGTCGTTCATTCAGCGACGCGGCGAACGGTAGCAGCCGCCCCCACGGATCCTTGACGGGCCCGCGGCCACCTCATCCAGGCTTCGCCTCTAGAGCGCGTCGAAGCGCCCGGCCATGGCGAAGTCGGGCTCGGTCAGGCCGCCGGCCGAATGATTGGTCAGGGAGAGCTTCACCTTGTTCCATCCGTGCAGCAGGATGTCCGGGTGGTGGTTGGCCTCCTCGGCGACACCGCCGACCTGGTTCACGAAGGCCAGCGCCGCGCTGAAGTCGTCAAAGCGCCATTCCCGCACGATCTCATCGCCCTCTCGTTCCCACTCCAACCGGCGTAGCCTTGAACCGATCTCATCGTCGCTGAGCAGCTCGGCCATGTCGCCTCCTAGTCCGGTGTTCCCGATCCCTTCCTCCCACCGTCACCCGATGGGCAAACCCCTCTGATGCGAATCATCAGCCTGGTTCCCTCCGCCACCGAGATGCTGTTCGCGCTCGGGCTCGGTCCCGAAGTGGTCGCTGTCACGCACGAGTGCGACTACCCCGCCTCGGTGCAGGAGCTGCCCAAGGTCACTCGCGATGTCCTGCCCGCCGGGCTGGACGCGGCGCAGATCGACGCCGCGGTCAAGGAGCGAACGCTGGCCGGCGATTCGATCTACGAGCTCGACGATGACGCTCTGCACGAACTCGCCCCGGACCTGATCGTCACCCAGGCCCTGTGCTCGGTGTGCGCGGTCTCCTACGACGACGTGCAGGCGATCGCCGCGGAGATCCCCAGCCAGCCCCAGGTCATCTCCCTGGACCCGCACACCGTCGGCGAGGTGCTGGGCGATGCTCGCACCCTGGCCCAGGCCACCGATCGCCAGGACGCCGCGGCGCAGCTCGTCCACGCGGCGGCCGGGCGGATCGACCGGGTGCGCGTGGCGGTCAAGGACGCGCGCCGGCCTCGGGTGGCGGCGCTCGAGTGGCTCGACCCTCCGTTCGCGGCCGGCCACTGGATCCCGCAGCTGATCACTTACGCCGGTGGCGAGGACGTTCTCGGCTTCGCGGGCGAGAACTCGGAGGAGCGGACCTGGCCGGAGATCGCGGCCGCCCAGCCGGACATCGTGATCGTGATGCCCTGCGGCTACGGGACCGAGATCGCCCATCGCGAGGCCGAGATGCACCGCGACGAGCTCGCGGCGCTCGGCGCCGGCGAGGTGGTGGCGGTCGACGCCTCGGCCTACTTCTCCCGGCCCGGGCCGCGGATCGTCGACGGACTCGAGCTCCTGGCCTCGATCCTGCATCCCGAGCTCGTGCCCGAGCTTTCGCCCGAGCCCGTGCCCAAGGTTGCGCCCGACCTCGTGCCCGAGCTCGTTCCCGAGGACCCGCCCCCACCCGCCCGAGCCCTGATCGTCGAGCTCTGAATCGGCACTAAATGGTTGATTCCGCGGCATGAAGGAAGGGCGGTTCAGGGCGCGACAGAAATTGCCAGCAAACCGCGCAATCCTGCGACCGCACCGCCTGGAGCCGAGCGACTACAGCCCGGCGCCGAACCCGATCCCGTTCGGGGTCAGGCCTTGGCCGCCCGCCACCGCGATGGCCAGGCCGACGCTCACCACGGCCACCAGCGCGCAGCCGGCCAGGGCGAGGGCTTGGTGGTTGCGCCGCTCACCGACCTGAACCAACAGCCAGCCGCAGATCGCCCCTCCGACGACGCCCCCGAGGTGCCCCCCGATGGAGATCCCGGCCACGCTCAGCGAGAACACGATGTTGATGACCAGCGTGAGACCAAGGCCGCTCTGCCAGATCGATATCCCGCGGTAGTGGGCGACCACGATCAGCGCGCCGAGAACCCCAAAGCACGCGCCCGAGGCGCCGATGGTCAGTCCCAGGGGCTGGAACAGCAGCGCGCCGAATGATCCCGCCAGCAGCGAGACCGCGTAGACCACGGCGAAGTTGAGCCGCCCGATGGCCGGCTCGAGCATCGGTCCCATGAAGTACAGGAAGACCATGTTGAACAGGATGTGCAGCAGCCCGTCATGCAGGAAGCCCGCCGAGACCAGGCGCCAGTACTCGTGGGACTGGGCGATGAACGGACCGGCCAGTGCGCCCTTCTCGAACAGCGTCCCGGGGTTGAGCCCGCTGGCTCCGCCCAGCGAGGTGCCCGTGGCGGTCTCGGCGATGAAGACGATCACGTTGATGGCGATCAACGTCTGGGTGACGATCGGGGTGGTCGGGCCCGAACGGACAGTCTTGACCCGGGTGCGCTCGCGCGCGCACTCCGGACAGCGCATCCCCACCGAGGTCGGCGTCATGCAGTCTGGGCAGATGGGCCGTCCGCAGGATGAGCACGAGACCCCCGTCTCACGCGAGGGATGGCGGTAGCAGACGGCCATGGGGATCGCTGACGCTATCAGCGCCGGGGGCGCGTTCCGGCGCGCGCGGGCGGGTTCCGGCGCGCGCGGGCGGGCTCCGCCGCGCGCGGCGCGCTCAGCGGCCCGAGACGATCCGCCGCGCCTCGTCGGCGAAATCCTGCACTGTGCGCTCGGCCAGCTCGAGCAGGTTGCCCGACTGCTGGCGCCGGGCGCGGTGGCGCGAGCGGACGCGCAGCACGACCAGTGCGGTCCCGGCCCCCGCGCCAACCACGGCGGCAGCGGCCGGGCGAGCCCAGTTGCGTGGATCGCGCATCGACGAGAGCTCCCAGGCGTCGAGCTCCTCCTGGGCCAGCTTGTTCAGGTTCACCAGCGTGAGCTCGAGCCGGGCGGCCAGGTCGTCGGGCGGCTCGACCGGGCTCAGAGCCTCGCGCAGGAGCGCTTCGAAGTCGGTCACTCCGCTGCTCACGTGACCGGCTCCTCCTCGGTGGAGACCATCGTCTCCAGCTGGCGGATGGCCCGGTGCAGCAGCACCTTGGTCGCGCCGTCGGTCCGGCCCAGGGCCCGGGCGATCTCGCGGTTGTCCATGCCCAGCGCGAAGCGCATGATCAGCGCCTCACGCCGGTCGTCGGGCAGTTGGGCCACTCCCTCGAGAATGTTCTTGAGCTCCTCCCGACCCTCGACGAGGGACTCCGTGGTGTGCGGGGCGGAGATCAAGCTGGCGTCCTCGATCGCCGACTCCGGCTTGCGGGAGCGATCGCGATAGAAGTTGGCCGCCAGGTTGTGGGCGATGCGGATGAGCCACGGTCGCAGCGGGCGGCCGTTGGACTCGCGCAGAGCGCGCTCGAAGTGGCGGTAGGCCTGCAGGAACGTCTGCTCGGTGAGATCCTCGGCATCGTGGTGGTTGCCCACCCGGTAGTAGCTGTAGGAGTAGACGTCGCGCAGGTGGCGACGGTAGAGCTCGGTGAACCGAGCGTCGAGCTCCGCCTTGGGCATTGCGGGCATGGAGTCAGGCGTGACCACTGCATGGGCAAGATACCTTCGCTCAGGCGGCGCGGATAGGCCGCCTTGACCTTCTCCGTGGCGGTTCGGTCACGGTCGCGGTCCAGCGTTCGGGTTCGATCCGCCCCTCGACGAGGGCCGCGAGCCCGTCCAGGGCGGGCGCCGGCAGTCGCGCCTGACGGGCGGCGTCGGCTAGCAGCGGGATGGAATCGACTGCCTCGGCGGCGTGACCGAGAGCGGCGTCGATCTCGGCCGAGGGCATCCCCTGGGCCAGGAGCTCGCCCGCGCGGCGGTTACGCGAGCCGGCGGCCACCACGGTGGCCACGAGGTCACCCGCGCCGGCCAGGCCGGCGAACGTCTCCGGGCGCCCTCCGCGGACGCGGGCCAGCGCATCCACCTCGGCGAAGACCTTTCCGGCCGCGGCGCCGGCGATGTTCGGTCCAGCGCCGAAGGCGGCGGCAGCGGCCAGCGCGGCGGCGTTCTTGGCGCAGCCGGCCAGCTCCACCCCGGTCACGTCGGTGGTCACGCTGACGTCGAGCTTGGCCGCGAGGAGCGCGTCAGCCAGCTGTCGCCCGAAACCTCTGTCCAGCGAGGCCACGACCACGGAGGCGCCCCGCTCGAGCATGTCCGCGGCGTGCGCCGGGCCGCCGAGGACCGCCACCGCGCGGGCGTTGCACCGCTCGGCGGCGAACGCGGCGGGGAGCGTGGCCAGCGGCGGCACCAGGCCCTTGGAGACCACGACGACACCGCTTCGCCGGGTGATGCCGCCGCCGTGGGCGGCCAGAACCGCGGGGAGCGCCTTGGCGGGCACGGCCAGGCAGACGATGTCGTGCCCCTCGGGCTTCAGATCGGCGGCGCGCAGGACCCGCACCGAGTCGGGCAGCTCGACGCCGGGCAGGTAGCGGTGGTTCATGCGGTCCCGGGCAACCGTCACCGCCTGCTCGTGGGTGCGGCAGCCGAGATCGACCTCGAGACCAGCCTTTGACAAACAGACAGCCAGGCTGGTGCCCCAGGTTCCGGCTCCGATGACGGCCACCCGGCGCACCGGGGCGAGACCGCCGAGCCACTCCCACTGCAGCATCACGCAAGGCCAGATGCGGTCGGTGACCGCGCCGGCCAGCGCGCGGGAGGGAGCCTCGACCTGCGGGAAGTGCAGTGGTCGCCCGGCGCGGATCCGCACCTTGTGGGGCCGGATGCGCCAACCCCGACGGATCGCCTCGGTCCCGATGACGGCCACGGGCACCACCGGGACTCCGGTCTCCAGCGCGAGGCGCCCCACGCCGCGCTTGGGCTGGCCCAGTGAGCCCGGCCGCACGCGCGTTCCCTCGGGGAAGATGAGCACGATGTCGCCACGGGCCAGGATCGCCTTGGCCGTGTCGACGCTGGCCTCGTCGCCGGCACCGCGGTCGACCGGGAAGGCACCCAGCGCATTCAGGATCCAGGCCTGCCATGGCCGGCCAAACAGCTCCTTCTTGGCCACGTAGTACATGGGCCGCCGGGCCATGCAGGCGATCACGAACGGATCGAGGAAGCTGCGATGGTTGGCGGCGATGATCACCGGCCCAGTGCGGGGAATGTGCTCCCGGCCGATGCGCGACATACGGAAATAGAGCAGGAAGAACGGCTGCAGGACCAGCCGGACGATTCCGTAGACGATCGGATTGGCCCCCTGCTCCCGCGCACGTCTGTGCAGTCGATCGTGATCCATCGCACTTTCGGGTACCCGGGCAGGGCACGCCCGTTACAGTTGGAGCACCTTGAGTCCGGGTCTTGATCGCACGCGCACGTTGAGAGGAGCCGCCTGCGGGGCGGCGGCAGCCTGGGTGTGGGCGCTCCAGCAGCCCCTCGACAAGCGGGTCTTCGCCAGCGACTATGACGACGTCGAGTTGCTGGGAAAGTCGGTCACCCGGAGCGAGCGCTGGGTCCCGGTCGGGCTCGCCCTTCACGCCGGCAACGGCGCTGTGTTCGGAGCCGTCTACGCCAACCTGGCTCCGGCCATCCCGATCCCCGCGGTGCTGCGCGGCCCGGTGGCGGCGCTGGCCGAGCATCTGGCCCTGTGGCCACTCGGCACGCTCTCGGACCGCTTCCATCCGGCCCGCAAGGATCTCCCCCAATTGAAGGGCAACCGGGCGGCGTTCGCGCAGGCTGCCTGGCGGCATCTGCTCTTCGGGCTGGTGCTGGGAGAGCTCGAGCGCCGGGTGAATGTGGAACCCGAGCCCGCCCCGCCGGAGGAGCAGTCGGACTACTCGAGCAACGGCCACGGCTCGTTCGAGCGCGCCGTAACGGTTCAGCCCGCCCCGTGAGCGTCCGGCCGCCGGCCACAGGCGGTCTCCACTGAGGGCGCTGATCACCGGAGGCTCCGGTTTCGCCGGGGGGTGGCTGACCCGGGCCTGCGTGGAAGCCGGAGATGAGGTCACGGCCGTCTCGCGCCGGGGCAGCGCGGCAGTGGCCGCAGCGCACGGGGTGTCAGTCGACCTGCGGGTGGCCGGTGCTGTCCGGGAGGCCGTGGCGGCTGCGCGACCCGAGGTCGTCTACCACCTGGCCGCGCTCAGCTCCGTGGGCCGCTCCTGGGATGAGCCCGGGGTCACTCTGGCCGACAACGTGGCCAGCGCGGTCAACCTGCTCGAGGCGGTGCGCCACGAGGCTCACGGCGCCCGCGTGGTCTGGGTCAGCACCTGCGAGGTCTACGGCGTGCCCGAGGCCCTGCCCATCCCGGAGTCGGCTCCCGTGCGGCCGGCCAACCCCTACGCGGTCTCCAAGGCGGCCGGAGAGATGCTCGCCGCGGTCTACTCCGAGGTCCACGGACTCGACGTGGTCACCGCCCGGCCGTTCAGCCACTCCGGACCGGGCCAGCTTCCGATCTTCCTGCTCGCCTCGCTGGCCCGTCAGGCCGCCGAGGGACGTCTGTCCGGAGCGGCCCGCCTGCGGATCGTGACCGGCAACCCGGCCACCCGCCGCGACTTCACCGATGTGCGCGACATGGTCGAGGCCTACCGGCGGCTGGCCCTCCCGGGACCGACGGGCGCCTACAACGTGAGTTCGGGGCGATCGGTGTCGGCGGCCGACCAGGTCGCGCTGCTGGCTGAGCTGATCGATCCGATCGAGCTCGAGCACGCGGTCGACCCGGATCGCGTGCGCGCGCACGAGGTCATGGATCTACGCGGTGACCACTCGCGCCTGAGCCGGGAGACGGGCTGGCAGCCGGTGATCCCGTTGCGTCAGACGATGGCCGACTCGATCGCGTGGTGGGAGCAGAGGCTGGCTTCCGACGCACGCGCTTGAGCCGGTTCGGTCGCGTCATTGCCCCGGTTTCCAGGTTCACCGCCGGGATCGAAATTGGGGCTAAAGGGTTCTCGTACATCTGTCGATTAAGCCGGTGACGGAGGTACGATCGTGGCCGGACGGTCGAATCAGATCACGGATGACGAGAACTGCCGCTTTGAAGGGATAGTGAGGTTTTATGGGCTTTCTTGAAGTCAGTGAAGAGGTCGAAGATGGTGTTCGTGTCCTCCGTGTCGCGGGCGACGTCGATTTCGACGTCGCCCCCGAACTCAAGCAGCGGATCGTCGGCCGCGTCGAGGCGGGTGACCGACGGCTGATCATCGATCTGTCCGAGGTCGGGTTCATCGATTCGACCGCGATCGGGGTGCTAGTCGCCGCGCTCAAGCGTCTGCGCGACGCCGGCGGCTCACTCATGGTCGTCTGCGACAACGAGGACGTGCGCAGCATCTTCGCCACGGTCGGCCTCGAGAGTGTCATCCCTCTGCACCGCTCCGACAAAGATGCTTTTGCCGCTCTCGCACACACTGGCTGATCCCGGCCCGGGGCTCGCCCCGACGTTGGCCCCCAAGCAGATGCGCCTGCCCGCGCAGGCGTCAGAGCTGCGGCGCGCGCGGGACCTGGTGGCCGAGGCGGGCGCCAGATTCGGCCTCGACCACATGGCCTGCTACGAGCTGGTCTTCGCCGTCAACGAAGCGGTCACCAACGCCATCCGCCACGGCAGCCCCGCCCCGGACGGCACGATCGGGCTGCGCATCGAGCCCGACGGCGAGGATCTGGTCTGCCTGGTGTCCGACTGTGGGCCGTTCGTACCGCCCCGCCGCAAGCGCGACATGGCCACCGAGGAGGGCGGACGAGGCTTCGCCTTCATGTCTGCTCTGACCGACCAGATGGAGCTGAACGTCGAGCCGACCGGAACGGTCATCGAGCTGCGCAAGCGCCGTGCCGTCGGGATCCTGGTGGCTAATGGCTGACCTCCTGTTCCGCCGCCGGCTGGCCAGCACTACTGCTGCGCTGATGCTCGCCGGGCTGGTGTTCGCCCCCGTCGCCACCAGTCACGGCGGCGGCCCGCAGGGCGGACCCCCGGGGCAGGGCAACAAGCAGGGTCCCGGCCCCGGCCAAGGCCCACCGTCCCAGTCTCCGGGCGACCACGGTGCCCCGTCCCAGCTTCCCGCAGCCCACGGTGTCCCCTCCCTCCCCCCTGGCCAGGCCAAGAAGCACGCTCCGGCACCACCGCCGGACGCGGGCAACCGCGGGCCGAACCCGGGCTCCCTGCCTCCGGGTCAGGCCAAAAAGGTCGCCGGCTCGGCCGGGAATGCCGGGCACTCGGTCACCCGGGGCAGCAGCGACGTTCAGGCCCAGCCCAACCGGACTTCCCACCGGACCGCCAAGGTCCCGCCAGGGCAGGCCAAGAAGCAGGATGCGCCGAACTTCCCGGTGACCACGCCGCCCAGCGTCTCGGTCACGCCAACCCGCGCCGGCGTCGCAACGGCACCCGCCGCGCCGGCTTCGACCCCGCCCGCCCGGCGCACCACCGCGCGACATCGCCCCGGCGCCCGCCACGTGAGCACTCAGCGCACGTCCGCGCGGCACGGGCGCGGGCGCGGAGGTCGGATTCAGGGCGGCGGCGGAACCGCGAGCAGCGGACGCCGGCTGAGCCGAGCGGGCCGCTTCGGCGCCGGTGGTCGGGCAGGTCATCCAGCCACGGGCGCCAACTCCCCCGCGTCTCGAGCCGGCACGGGCTCGCCGCGGTCCGCGCACAGTACGGCCAGGCTGAGCCCCCAGCCCACCGGCCACAAAGCGGGCCCGATCTCGAACCTGATCGGCAACCTGATCCCGGTGCCGCTGCCGGTCCCGGACTGGAGCAAGCCGATCATCCTGGCGCTGCTCCTGATCTGCACCTTGCTCGGCCTCCGGGCCTGGTTGACCGGCCGCCGGGCCGGCCGGCTCGAATCTCAGCGCGGTCGGCTGGCCGCCGATCTGGCTTCGCTGCAGCCGGCGCTGGTCCCCGAGATCCCAGCCCGGTTCGGTCCGCTGGCCGTCTCGGTGGCCTACCGCCCCGCTGATGGCCCCGCCGCGGGCGGAGACTTCTACGACGTCTTCGGCCTCGGCATGGGTCGCGTCGCCGTCATCGTCGGCGACGTGTCCGGGCATGGCCGGGCCGCGCTGACCCGGGCGGCACACATGCGCTACATGCTCCGGGCGTACGTCGAGACCGGGCTCGACCCCCGGTCGGCCCTCAAGCTGGCCGGGCGGGTCCTCGGCGCCGACAAGGACGCACTGTTCGCCACCGTGGGCATCGCGGTCTACGATCCCGCCGCCGCCACCCTTACCTATGCGACCGCCGGGCATCCGCCGCCGCTGCTCTACGGCGCGGCCACCCACGAGCCCCTTTCGAGCTGCGCCTCCCCGGCGCTGGGCTGGGGCGAGCCGACCGGACGCCGCCAGACGACGGTTCCCTTCCCCGAGGGCGCCCACGCCTGCTTCTTCAGTGACGGAGTCACCGAGGTACGGATGATGGACGGACTGCTTGGTCGCGGCCGCCTGGCCGACGAGCTCGAGCTGAGCGGCTCAGCCGCTGCCCTGCTCGAGCGGGTTCAGCGGCAGGCCCGGACGATTCGCGACGACATGGCGGCCTGCATCATCTCGGCCCAGGCGGGCACCGCGATCTCCGAGCACCGGATCGACGAGTTCGAGGTCGAGCTGCGTCATCTCGAGTCAGGTCAGGGCGACCGCTTCCTGGCCGAGTGCGGGGTTCCCGCCGACGACGCCGCCGCGACCCTGGCCCAGGCCCGGCTCATCGCCGCCGAGTCCGGCGCTGCGCTCATCCGGGCGGAGCTGACCGGTCACGCCGCCACGGCCTCGGTCGGCGGCTCAGAGCCGGTGAGCCTGGCCAGCCCGCCCACCCTGGCCCCGGCCGACCGTGGTGACGGCCGCGCCCCCGCCGGCCGCGGCTGGGGCTCAGAGCCAACCGTCGGCCGGACGACAACGGTCGTCAACGAGCCCCCGCTGGACTGAGGTTCGCCCGGGGCAAGACCGGGCGGCTTCGGCCCGCGCACGATCACGCGGCTTCGCCAGCGCCCGAGCGGGCGGCTTCGGCCCGGGACCGTGCGGGGCCGGGTCAGTCCGAGTCGGTCGAGCCGGTGCGCGTGGCCAGCTGGTCAACCAGGTCGGCGTAGGTGCCGGAATGGCCTTCGAGCGTCCGCTCGAAGTCCTCGCCGTAGTGATGCATGACGGCCTGGAGGATGTCCAGCGTGCCCACCGTGGCGGCGCCGCGCTCAGCGGCGATCCGGGTGGCCTCGGTGGTTACCGCGTGAAGGGTCTCCGAGGGCGGCTGGTCGCTGTGCTTCTGCTCGGCCTGCTTGCCTTCTGGGTTGCGGCCCTCTCCGACGCCCAGGCCCTGGAGGGCGGCACCCGATTCGCCGTAGAGACGCAGGGGCCGAAGCCACCGTTCGATCTCATCGTCGACCGAGTTGGCGTACGGAAGCGCCGTGCCGGCCAAGCCGAGCACGGTCACCGCATCGCGAGACAGACTGAGTGAAGTCATAGAACGCTTTCTCGACGGGTCATCGGGCTCCTTGACGACGGCTCGCTTACATCCAACAAGCGTCCAACCGCAGACCAAGGCCCGCCTTCCCTTGGCGGAAAACCTATCAGCCGACAGGGATCAGACGTGGCCGGGAGCCGAGCACGATGTCGCGGCTGCCTGCGACACTGACGGCCCTCGCCCGCCTAGCTCAATTGGTAGAGCACTTCACTTGTAATGAAGGGGTTGCCGGTTCAAGTCCGGCGGCGGGCTCTGGGAAAACGCTGGTACGCCATGCGGAAACTGAGCTTCGGTATGAACCTGACCCTGGACGGCTACATCGCCGCGCCCGGCGACGACCTCGGCTGGAGCGGGCCGAGCGACGAACTGTTCCAGTGGTGGTCCGACCGGGTGGCGGGGACAGGCCTGGCGCTGTACGGGCGCAAACTGTGGGAGACGATGAGCTCCCACTGGCCGACCGCCGACCAGCAGCCCGGCGCCACACCGGCGGAGATCGAGTTCGCCCGCCGCTGGCGGGAAATGCCGAAGGTGGTGTTCTCCTCGACGACCAGCACGGTCGACTGGAACACCCGCCTGGTCACGGGCGACGCGGTCGCCGAGATCACCAGGCTCAAGGCCGACGACGGCGGCCCCATGGACATCGGCGGCGCCACACTCGCCGCAGCGGCCATGCGGGGCGGGCTGATCGACGAGTACGCGATCGTCACCCATCCGGTCCTGGTGGGCGGCGGCACGCCGTTCTTCACGGCCCTGGAGAACTGGGTGAACCTGAGTCTGGTGGAGACCCGGACGTTTTCCGACGGCGTGGTGCTGACCAGGTACGAGATCAGGCGCTGAGCGCCCGATGTTGGATCAGCGCGGGCTTCGGGCCACCCAAGGATCTCGTGGCGCCGTGTTCCGAGCGATCGCGACGTCTCTGCCGGATCCTGTTCTTCACCGCAGACGATCCGTCCGGATAGGGATCGCTCACTGAGATGCCGCCCAACCCGCGCTGAGATCGTCGAGGGGGTTGCGGGCTTGGCACGCAGAAGCGTCGCTCGGCTGGGCCGCGATTAGGCTCATGATCCCGCGCCTTCCGAGGCATTCACGCCGACCACGACCCCAGGGAGAGTGAAGATGAGATTCTTGATGCTGGTCTGCCGCGACGAGTCAATCCCGTTCAGCCCCGAGGACCGCGGGACGATCGGACCGCAGGTTCAGGCCTGGGTAGCCGAGATGGAGCAGCGCGGGGTGCGACTGCACGGCGACGTCCTGGCATCGGTCGATGCGACCACCAACGTCCAGGTGCGAGAGGGCAAGGCCGAAGTCGTGACCGGCCCGCGTGTGGAGATGACCGCGCCTCCATCAGGCTTCAATCTCCTGGCGTGCGCCGATCTGGAGGAAGCGATTGAGGTGTCGGCCAAGCATCCCATCGCCCGATTCGGACACATCGAACTAAGGCCCGTCGTCGAGAACTGAAAGGGATGAAGTGGAAGGTCGTCCCGCCCTCCATCTCGATCCCGCGCCGTCACGCCTCTGCGCGATCGAGGAAACTGGCCGCGTGGGTCCGGCCAGGCACCACGTGGAGGAGCCCGCAGACGCTCACGCGTCGCTGGCCACGGTGGCCTGGGAGTGGACGCGAATCGGGGTGACCGGGTTCGGCGGTCCCCCGGCGCACATCACCCTGCTGCGCGAGCTGGTCGTGACGCGGATGGGCTGGATGGATGCCGAGGCGTTCGAGGACGCCAACGCCGCGTGCGGGCTGCTGCCCGGCCCGGCGTCCACACAGCTGGCGATCTTCTCCGCCTACCGGGTTGCCGGGCCGGCGGGGGCGATCATCGGAGGCCTGGGGTTCATCGTTCCGGCGGTCGTTTTGATCCTCGCCCTGTCGGTGCTGTTCCTCGCCCACGCGCCACCGCTGTGGGTGCGCGGCGCAGGCGCCGGGGCGGGCGGCGCGGTCGCCGCTGTTGCCGTGCACGCCGCCCGGGGACTGATCGTCCCGAGCTACGGCCGAGCGCGAGAGGACCGCGCTCGTGTAGCACGCTGGGTCGCGTATCTCGGGGTCGGGGTGGCCGCCGCCGCGGTGGTCGGCGCCTACCTGGTGCTTGCGCTGCTGGCCTGCGGGCTGATGGAGCTCGTCGTCCGGCGTCGCGCATGGCCAACCCCCAGTACCGGTCGAGGTCCACTGAGCGTGCTCGTTCCGGCCTCGATCAACGCCGGCGGAATCGGAGCGTTGGCGTGGACTGCGTTCAAAGTCGGAGCGCTGTCGTTCGGCGGCGGGTTCGTGATCATCCCCCTGATGCAGACAGACGCCGTGCACACCTACCACTGGATGACCAACCCGCAGTTTCTCAACGCCGTCGCGCTCGGGCAGATCACCCCCGGCCCGGTCGTCGCGACCGTCGCAGCCGTGGGCTACGCCGCCCACGGTCTCGCCGGCGGCCTGCTCGCCGCTGCGGTCGCGTTCACCCCGTCGTTCTCGTTCATCCTGCTCGGCGGCCCACGCTTCGAACGCCTCCGTCAGAACGCGAGCGCCCGGGCGTTTCTCGATGGCGCCGGACCCGCCGCTATCGGCGCGATCCTCGGCGCCGCGATCACCCTGGCCACCGTCCTGACCGAGAGTTGGCAGTTCGCTGTCCTCGCCGGCGCCCTCGTCGCGCTGTTGGCGCTCGGCCGCGGCGTCGTGCCAACGCTGCTCGCCGCCGCGGGCATCGGCGTGATCGCCGCGCTTGCCGGAGCGCCATTACCGTAAGCGGCACTCTAATGATCGCGGGACCCCGGGCCGTTCCGATCACGGATTGCTCACGGGACAGCCGCTGGCGGGGTCAGCGGAAGTGCCGCGTCGGCGATGAAGCAAAGCCTTTGCCGTTGCATGGTCCGGCCCTTTAGCCCTCGAGGTCGGTGACGAGGCCTTCGACGCGGCTGGCGATCTCGTCGCGTACCTCGCGGACGCGGGCGATCGGCTGGCCAGCGGGGTCGGGGAGCTCCCAGTCGATGTAGCGTTTGCCGGGGATGTAGGGGCATTGGTCCCCGCAGCCCATGGTGACGACGAGGTCGGCCTGTTCGGCGAGGTCCCGGGTGAGGCGCTGTGGGGTGCGGTGGGCCAGGTCGATGTCGAGTTCACGCATCACCTGCACGACTTCGGGGTGGACGTGGTCAGCGGGTGTGGTGCCGGACGACAGCGCGCGATGAGCGCCAGCGGCGGCGCGTTCGAAGAGCGCTTGGCTCATTTGGGAGCGTCCGGCGTTATGCCGGCAGACGAACAGGACCGTGGCCATGCTCAGGAGCTCTCGCTGGCCAGGCCGACAGCGGCCGGGCTGCGTCCGGCGGCGGTCGGGAAGGAGCGACGCAGCCACAACGAGACGTAGACCAGGGCGACGAGGACGGGAACCTCGATCAGCGGGCCGACGACCCCGGCGAGCGCTTGGCCGGAGGTGGCGCCGAACACGCCGATCGCGACCGCGATCGCGAGCTCGAAGTTGTTGCCCGCGGCCGTGAACGCCAGTGTCGCAGTGCGCTCATAGCCGAGGCCGAGGGCGCGGCCCCAGGCGAAGCTAACGCTGAACATGACCGCGAAGTAGGCCAGCAGCGGCAGCGCGATCCGGACGACGTCGACCGGGTGGTGGGTGATCTGATGGCCCTGGAGCGCGAACAGGACGATGATCGTGAACAGCAGTCCGTAGAGCGCCAGCGGACCGAGCCGCGGCAGGAACCGGGTCTCATACCAGTCACGGCCCTTGGCGGCCAGGCCGGCGCGGCGGGTGAGGAAGCCGGCGAGTAGCGGAATCCCGAGGAAGATCAGGACGGTGCGAGCGACGGGCCACAGGCCGATGTGAAAGCCCTGGGATGCCAGGCCCAGCCACTTCGGCAGGAGCGTGATGTAGAAGTAGCCCAAAAGGCTGTAGGCGACGATCTGAAACAGCGAGTTGATCGCAACGAGAATCGCGGTGGCGTCGCGGTCCCCGCAGGCCAGCTCTGACCAGATGAGCACCATCGCGATGCATCGCGCGAGGCCGACGATGATCAACCCGGTCCGGTAGGCCGGCTCGTCGGGCAGCAGCAGCCACGCCAGCGCGAACATCAGCGCAGGGCCGATTAGCCAGTTGAGGATCAGCGAGGAGACAAACAGGCCGCGCTCGGCGCGCAGGCGCCCGAGCTCCTCGTAGCGCACGCGCGCCAGGACGGGATACATCATCACCAGCAGCCCGATCGCGATCGGCAGCGAGGTCCCGGTCCCGGAGACCTGCACCGAGCCCAGAGCATAGTTCAGCCGCGGGATCAGAGTGCCCAGTGCAAGGCCGATGCTCATAGCGGCGAGGATCCAGACCGGGAGGCAGCGGTCAAGGGTCGAGAGCTGTCGCGCGACGGCGGGCCGGTCGGTCGACGTGATCATTGGCATGCGGGAAGTATTGCATTGACAGATGTCTCTTGAATCGATATTTGTATATCGATGAGCGTCGATCTGGAACTGTCCCCCAAGACCAAGCGCGCGCCCGGGCAGCCTTGCTGCCAGCCTGTCGTCTATCCCAACGTCGATCGTGCGCAGGCGCTTCGGATGGCCGAGGTCGCCAAGGCACTAGGCGAACCCGTTCGCTTGCAATTGATCGACGTTCTGCGCAAGCACGCCGGCAAGGTGTGCGTGTGTGAGCTGGTGCCGCTGTTCGATCTCTCCCAGCCCACCGTGTCCCATCACCTCAAGGTGCTGCGCCAAGCCGGCCTGGTCGGCTCTGAGCGCCAGGGACTGTGGGCCTACTACTACGTCATTTCGGATGCGCTGGCTGAGCTCGCCGGATGGCTGACCTAACCTGAGAGGAGGAGCGGTGAGCGTTCCCACTGACCGAACCGAGCTGCGCGAAGTCGTCCGGGTTAGATACGCCGCCGCCGCGATGGCCACCACTGAGGGCAACGCCAGTTGCTGCAGCGCCGAGGGAGCCATCATTACCGAGGAACAGCGAGAGCAGTTCGGCGCGCCCCTCTATGAGCAGGCGGACCGTGACCAGTTGCCCGATGCCGCCGTCCTCGCGTCCCTGGGCTGCGGGAACCCGATCGCGATCGCCGAACTGCACGAGGGCGAGACTGTCCTTGACCTTGGGTCCGGCGGCGGGATCGACGTCCTCCTATCAGCCAAGCGCGTCGGTCCGACCGGACTGGCCTACGGGCTGGACATGACCGACGAGATGCTCGACCTCGCCCGCCAAAACCAGGCCGAGGCCGGCGTCACCAACGTCCAATGGCTGCGCGGCCACATCGAAGCCATCCCGCTGCCGCGCGACAGCGTCGACGTGATCATCTCCAACTGCGTGATCAACCTCTCCGGCGACAAGCACCAGGTGCTCCGCGAAGCCGCCAGGGTCCTGAAGCCCGGCGGTCGATTCGCCGTCTCAGATGTCGTCGCTGACCCCGAGATGGACGATGCGACCCGGGCTGACATGGCCGCCTACACTGGCTGCATCGCTGGCGCGCTCACCCGCGACGAGTTCACCGACGCGCTTCAAGCCGCCGGCCTGACCGACATCACGATCAGCGAGACCCACCGCGTCCACGCATCAGCCGCGTCCGCGGTCGTCCGCGCGACCAAGCCCTCGGCTGACTGCTGCCCACCGACCGAGCAAGCGACGTGCTGTGAACCCACCGACAAGGCCAGCTGCTGCAACGCCGACGCGACCGCGAGCGGTGGCTGCGGATGCCAATATGCGTAGGTAGCGTCGTCGTTGGCCGAGATTGTGTGTCTGGCGCCATGTCCCGAGGTCAGCAAATCTGAGGCGAACCCAGCGACGCTGGACACACTGAAAGCCCCTGCCAGAAGGGCAAAAGCCCTGCAAATGGCGACTTGTGATGAAGGGGCTGCCGGTTCAAGCCCGGCGGCGGGCTCTGGGAAACGACTCGAGCGCCCGACGGGCTCCCGCGTTGGGCTGAGCACGAGTATTCTGCCCTGGGCACCTGCTCCGCCGGGGGCAGTCACGGGGCTCTCACGGTGTGCAGATAGAGGTGGCATGAAGCGGCTGACGCAGGATCCACTCATTGGCCGGAGGATTTGGCTGTGCCCGGCGTAGGCGTTTCGAACCTATCGCGGGTCCGGCGGACACCCCGGTACGCCAAGCGCGTTCACAAGACGCGCAAGGACTGCCTGCAGGCGATCGTCGAAAGCAACAAGCGGTACGGCATGTGGGCCGCGAGCCATCGCCGGGCGCTGGAGTCCCGGCATGTCCCGAAGTCATTGCAGCCCCTCCACGAGGCCCTGCTTGGCAGCATCATCGATCTTCGGCCTGGCGGTCCCGCGACGACGCTCGTCGACACGGCGCTTCCGCGTCGGCGGGCGATCGAGCGGCTGGCCGCTGCGATGGGGACTCCCGAGAAGAGGGGCGCGCAGCGCGAGTATCTCGGGCACGCCAAGCGGTGGTGGGCCGCCACCAATCGTCGCCTCGCCGATTTCGCGGCCGAGTCTGAGCAACTGATGAGCGCGGCGATCGCCCAACACCAGAAGCTGACGCCCCCGAAGAGCCTCAGCGCCGCGCACGTCGACCTGGAGGCGGGACTCCAGGCCGAGTACGTCGCCTGGGTGGCCTTCGACAAAGCTATGACCCACCTGGACGCCGAGGCCGCGATCGCCGCCCATGACGCGCTCGAACCCGCCCGCGCACAGATCAGACGGGCCACGAGCACGATCTCAACCGCTGCCTTCGGCTGATCGGCGGCGCCGCGGCAGGGACGCAGCTCAGCTGCGAGCGGGCGGGCGGCAGACGCCGGTCACCCGCTCACGTGGCTCGAAGCCGAGCGACTCGTACAGACCGAGCGCGTGGTACCCCGGATCGGCGGCGATCACGAAATGCTTCGTGGCGTGCTCGGCGGCGATACGGTGCGCAGCCTCGACCACAAGCCGGGAGCAGATCCCTCGGCGGCGGTGCGCGAAAGCGGTGTCGACAGATTGGTAACGGGCGCGAGACCCGGTTACGACGACACCACAGCTGGCCAGAACCTCGCGGCCCGAGGGGTCGACGGCGACATACCAGGCACCCCGACCGGTTCGGAACAGAGCCCGCAGATCCGCCAGCCGCCGGCGGCAGAAATCTCGATGCGTCGCTTCCTCGAAGCGGTCATCCCGTCCCGCGACCTGAAGCTCCAGAACCTGCCTCCACAGGTCGCCGTCGGCGTCGGGGAGCGGGCCCAGGGAACGGATGACGACGTCGCGATTCTCGCGTGGATGGTTCCGCATCCCGTCCGGCGTCGCCACCAGGCCGACTGTCTCCTCGACGTGATAGCCCCGATGGACGAACTCCTCGCGCGCGTGTCCGAGCGCACCGTCGACGCGGTCCCAGGCCAACGTGCGGTGGTGCACCCGAGGGTCGTCCGCGAACTCAGACTCGAACCATTGCTCCCACTCCGAGGCGTCCCCCGGCCCGGGTGGGTCCGCGAACAGGAGCAGGTTGCCCCAGTGGTGCCCCGGGTTGCTCGGCGACCGGACGACGAGGTAGCGGTCGCGCTGCTCGAGCCGCCGATTGACGGGCAGAACATCGATATCGGTCGCCCACACGAGCGAGCGCGGGACCCTCCCCGCCGGTGCGCTGGCCGACACGGGCTCAGCCTACGCCGCCCGGCAACGGGACGGCCACGCCGAGCCGACCGACGGAAGCTCAGCTGATCGGCTCATCCCGATCAGCTGATCGGCTCGTCCGGAACGATCGAGGGACGTTGGCCGCCTCGGGCACCGGCCCAGAACATCTGGCTCGGCTCCTGATACCAGCGGTGGGTGACGCCGAGGTGACGCATCCCGATCCGCCGGCAGACCGCCATCGAGCGATCATTGTCGAGGTGGGTCACCGCCCAGATCTCAGACAGGCCGCGGGCGAACCCCGAGGCCAGCAGGCCGGCCGCCGCCTCGCTGGCCAGCCCTCTGCCCCACGCGTCGGGGTGCAGATGCCAGCCGATCTCGATCTCGCCATCTCCGCCGGGAAGGGGCTTCATCAGCACGGTCCCAGCGGGGATCCCCGATGCCCGCTCGACGACGGCCCAGCCGCCGTAGCTGGGCTCGGCGGCCAGATCGCCGGCCCATTGCCTGATCCGCTGCACCGCGTCGTCGCGATGGCTCATCTGACTCGCGGCGCCCCCGAACCATTTCACGACCTCCCAGCGGCGGAGCATGTCGTACATCCGGTCGGCTTCGGCCTCGCGCCACGGGCGGATGACGGTGCGCGGCGTTTCCGCGACGGGTGGTGGTGCTGATCCCAGAATGGCGGCCTTTCCTGACGCGCTTGACGCTAGCGCAGAGCGGATCGGCCTGGACGACGCGCACCGGCGCCCCACGCCCACAAAGCCATAGCCGCTCTCAGGCCAGGACGGATCGGCTAGGGTTGCGCCCGAGTCCATCGAGGGAGGAACTTGATGCCCACACCGGTGCTGTTTCGCGACCGTCCGCGCTCGACCCAGGTGATCCTGGGCGGAGTGCTTCCCGCGGTGATCGGTGCCGTGGCGGGGATCCTGATCGGCGTGTCGGCGGCCGCCTACTGGGTGGTGGCGATCCTGGCCGGGATCGGGGCCTTCCTGGCCGGCTTCGAGCACCGGGATGGCTGGGGCGGGGCCGATCGCGGCATGGTCGGCGGGGTGATCTATGGCGTCGCCCTGCTGCTCATTCACGCGCTGGCTGGGACCCACGCCAAGGTCTCGCTGGGCAGCTTCCCGCCCCTGCTCGCGGTCATCACCGCGGTGGTCGGGGCTGCGCTCGGGGCAGCTGGCGGACGAATCGCCCGCGCCCGGCGCGAGCAGCAGGCCGGACTCGAGGCGGCCTCCCCCAAGTAGGGCCGCGAAGACTCAGAGAACGCGATACAGGATGATGCGGACCGGGAGCCCGGTCTCATACGCGTAGGGCGCGAACTCGCCAACCAGCTTCAGGCTGGGATCGTGGCGGAGGTACCGGCCCCAGTAGTGGGAGTTCGTCTTGATCAGATCCATCCACCGCGGCGCCGTGGTGGTGCGCACCGGAGCCACGAAGGCCAGCCGGTCGCCCGGGGTCAGCTGATGCAGCATCGGGACCAGCGTCTTGTGGACCGAGCCGTGCTCGAACTTGGCCAGGGCGTTGCGCCAGTCCATGACCCGCGGATCGGCGACCGGACCGAGCGGGGTCTCGAAGTGGATCACCCTGGGCAGGTAATAGGCGAGCGTGGGGACCTGTTCGGGCTGAGTGGAGATCACCCAGGTGGTCGGCTGATCATCGGCCTTGATCTTGATCGCGGCGGTGGCCACGTTGCTCTTGGAATCGAGCAACGTCGCCTTGGGGTCGAGCACCCAGAAGCACGTCACCAGCACCAGGGCGACCAGCCCGAGCTTCGCTGCCCGGGCCAGGCCGAGACCGGCGAGCAGGAGCAGCGGGCCGATGACCACGGCCAGATAGCGAAAGGCCCAGGCCGGGGTGTGCTTGGCGTAGAGCCAGGCCACGACCACGGTGCCGGCCCCCAGCACCACGAGGCAGGCCACGGCGATGCGAGTGTGCCGCTCGGACTGTCCACTGTTGCGAATGGCCACCAGCCCCGCCCCGGCGCCGAGCAGGATCGCCACCGCGGCGCCGCGGCCGCCGACGATGAAGTAAGCCCCCTGGCTGAAGGACCACAGGATGGGCGGCAGCGCCCACGGAGCACCGGTGTGCTGGGCCTGATAGAGCAGCGTCGGGACCCACGGGAGGAAGAGCACGATGACGATGCCGAAGGCCACGGCACCATCGCGCCACAGGATCCGCCGCTCCTCGCGCGGGATCATGTGCACGCAGACCAGGAAGCCCACGAAGGTCATCAGCCCGAGGAACAGGCCCCAGTTGTGGGTGTAGAGCGTGGCCACCAGAGAGAGGGCGAACACCGGTAGCCACCGTCGCCGGTGGTAGACGAACGAATGCAGGAAGGCCACCGCGACGATCAGCGAGAGAAGCAGAACCAGCGAATACATCCGCGTCTCCTGCGCGTAGCTGGTGAGGAAGGGCAAGCCGGCAGCCAGGACCGCGCAGTAGGCCCCGGTGCGACGGCCGAACAGGCTGGACCCGCCGACATAGGCAACTGGCACCGTGATCACCGCGAACAGCAGCGAGAGCTCGTGGGTGGCTTTCTCGCTGTGGCCGAAGACCTGCATCCAGACGTGGAGCAGCAGGTAGTAGAGCGGTGGTGAGCCGTCCTCGCGCAGGAGGTGCGGCAGCTGACTCAGCGGATGCGAGGCGATGCCGACCGAGATGCCCTCATCGATCCAGAAGTGGAAGCCGAGCTGTCCGATCCGCAGCCCCAGCGAGGCCAGGGTCAGAACCAGAACCAGTGCGGCCACACCCCAGCGGGTCAGGCGCACCCCGGCCAGGCGGTCCATGAGGCGTAGCCGCCAGTCCCGTTCGAGGGCATCCTGAGACACGGCTGTGCGGGCGCGGAGTGAGTCGACGGCCATGAGGAGCTGGCTCCGGTGGGGTTGACGCGCCGCAGGGAGCGTGCGGCGGGATTATCGGACGACGCGCGGCGGCGCCGCAGGCCGAGAGGCTACAAGGTCACGGAGCGGAAGTGCCCGTGATCGAGTTTAGAAAAGGGTTAGCTCGAGCCAGGGCCAAAGCACGGTTCAGGTCAAACGGATCCGACTGACGATCGAGCCACGGACGACCGATCCAGAGGTAGGCGTCGACATACCGAGCGGCTATGGCCCGCACTCGTGCCGAGAGGCCCCAGCGGGGTGAGGCGACCTGCCACGTGGGCGGTATGCCGAGCGCGACACAGCGTTCGGCGGCGCGGCTCCGACAGACGGGCGCATTGTCGTAGCTCGACGGGTGGTGGTACTGCTGGTAGGTAAAAGGCCGGCCGTTCTGGGCGGTGTTGATCACGAAATGCCGGCCCGGAAACCCCATCGCGGCGAGCCGAACCGCCACCTCGCGCCCGAACAGGACCTGGTGAGCGGTGCTGTCGTAATGGGTCGCGTCGAGGGCGAACCCGCGCACGTAGCGGATCCCGGCCGAGCGCAGGATCGCCGCGGCCTCCCCCGCACTCGGCCAGTCCGCGGCTCCGGCGTCGATGTAGACGCTGGTGTGCGGCAGCGCGGCGAACACTCCGGCGGCGTAGGCGACGAGCCTCAACGGGAGCTTCGAATGATGCGGCACACACGCGGCGAAAGGCAGGTCAGGCTGCAGGATCAGCGCCACCCGGGCATCGCCGATGCCGGCCGCGAACGCCTGGATCCAGCGCTTGTAGCTCGACTGCTCGGCCGCAGTGGGCAGGCGCCGGCAGGCCCCGTCCTCCCAGGGGACGAGCCGGAACACCGCCATCTGGGCCAGCACGTCCGGATCTCCACCGGTCACGTTGGCGATGTACTGGCCGGCCGTGCGCCGGGCCTGGGCATCGCTGTACCAGGGTCCGAACCAGCGCACCCGCGGGCGTAGGGCGATCTCCGCGAGCAGGCGGCGCTCGGTGCCCCGGGCGCGCCGATAGGCGGGAAAGACCTCGTCCTGAGGCCCGGAGTAGTTGCCCCAGCGCAGTCCCGAGAGCGGATCGCCGGGCCGGGCCGCAGTCAGCCCGGCGTTGGCCACGCCGGCCCGAGCCGGCGCGCCCGGGATGGACAGCCAGGCCAGCAAGCCCAGCGCGCAGGTTGAGAGGCAGACCACCCGGAGCGCTGCGCGAGGTCCCGCGGTCGGCCCGAAACGCATCATGGCCGCAGGATAGGCAGGCCGCGCGGCGGTCCGAGCCGGCCCCTGACGGCCTCCGGTCACCTAGGCTTGGCGCGTGGAAGTCGCGGCGCCGGACCTGTCGGACCCACCGATCGACCGCCGAAGGGTGGGAACACGAGCGCTGATCGGGCGCACGGCCGAGCTGGCCGAACTGGGGGCGGCGCTGGCCGATGCGATCGCCGGGCATGGCGCGTGTTGCCTGATCACCGGCGAGGCCGGGATCGGTAAGTCGCTGCTGCTCGAGTCCGTGTGCCGGGACGCCGAGCTCGCCGGGGCGACGGTGGCGCGGGGCGCTACCTGGGAAGCGGGTGGCGCGCCGGCCTACTGGCCGGTGCTCGACGCGCTTGGCCAGCTCGACGTGCGAGCCGCCTCGGTGCTTGAGAGTCCGGGGACCCGCGAGTACGAGGACGCCGGCCTCGAGCCGGACGGCACGCCCCAGGAACCGGACAGCGTCCGCTTCACCCGGTTCCGGGCCCTCGGGGACCGTCTGGCCGCACTCTCGGTGCGCTCTCCCGTGCTGATCGCGCTGGAAGACATCCACGCCGCCGACGCTCCGTCACTGCTGCTCCTGCGCTTCCTCGCCCGTCGGGCAGCCACGTTCCCGCTGCTGCTCGTGGCCACCATGAGCACCGACCCGCCGAGACCCGCCGAGGCCCCTCACGGCCTGCTCGAGGCCCTGGCGGCCGACAGTCGCCGGGTCTCGTTGCGGGGCCTGAGCGAGACCGAGACCGGCGAGCTTGCCCGGCACCGGCTCGGCCGGCCCCTCAGCCTGGCCGCGACCCGGCGGCTCTACGGCGTCACCGAGGGCAACCCGATGTTCGTCGAGGAGCTCGTGCGCCGGCATGCGGAACCGCCGTCGGCCGCCGGTGACCCGGATCGGGAAACCGCCGCCGATGGGCTCGGCTCCGGCGAGCCGGCGCTACCGCACAGCATGATCGAGGCTCTGCGCCACCGCGTGAGGCGGCTCGACCCGCGCGACGCGAAGGCGTTGGCCCTGGCCGCGGTCTGTGGCCGCGAGTTCGACCCTGGGGTGCTCTCCCGGGTGGCCGGGCTCAGCCCGGCGGCCATCGACGGCGTGCTCAGACGAGCGACCGAGGCCAGGCTCCTGGAGGCTGGGAGTGGGCGCAGCCACCGCTTCTCCCACGGGCTCCTGCGCATCGTGGCGCTCGAGGGGCTCGACGCCGCGGTGCGTCGCGAGGCTCATCTGAGCTTGGCCCGAGCCCTGGAGGGGGAGGCTGATCCGCCGCCGCGGATCGCCGAGGTGGCCCACCACTACCGCGAAGCCGTACCGGCCGCCCCAGCCGCGACGGCGGTCCGCTGGTCGCTGACGGCCGCGCGGGCAGCCCTGGGCGTGCTGGCCTACGAGGAGGCCGCGCGTCACGCCGAACAGGCCCTGGCGCTTGCCGCGGACCGCCACGACGAGCTTCAGCTGCTCCTGCTGCTCGGAGAGGCGCAGATGGCCGCAGGCGATCCGGCGGCCGCCCGGGTCGCCCTGGTCCGCGCCGCCGGACTGGCCGCCGAGCTCCGCGAACCCGAGCTCCAGGCCCGGGCCGCGCTGTCCCTGGGGGGTGGCCCCCGCGGATGGGCCCGGCGGGCCGCCGACCCGGAGCTCACCGGACTCCTGGAAACGGCGGCCGCCTCGGTATCGGAGGCGGGATTGAAGGCCCGCGTGAGCGCTCGGCTGGCCACCGAGCTCCGGCACGGGCCGGCCGCAGCCCGGGCTGAGCGTCTGGCCGAGGAGGCGGTCAGGGCGGCCCGAGCCGCCGATGATGACCACGCCCTGGCCGGCGCGCTCGAGGCGAGCCTGCTCACCTCACTGAGCTCGTCCACTCCGGCCGCTCGGGCCGAGCTGGTGGCCGAGCTGATCGAAGCCGCAGCCCGCACCGGTGACCCGGACACCGCGCAGGCCGCGTGGCTCTGGCGCCTGAACCATGCGCTGGAGACCGCCGACCGCGACCAGGCCGACCACGCGCGGGCGACACTGGTCGAGATCGCCGAGCGCACCCACGCGCCCCACCAGCTCTGGAGTGCGTCAGTCACCGAGGCGATGCTGGCGCTGCTCGACGGTCGTCTCACCGCGGCCGAGGGTCACATGACGACGGCCCTGACCGCGGCCGAGGGAGTGGTGCCCGCCGCGACCGGGATGTACGCGACCCAGCTCATGGCCCTGCGTCGCGAGCAGGGGCGGCTGGCCGAGCTCGAGTCCTTCGCGCGCGAGGCGGCCGCCTCCGGAGCCGCGCCGGACAGCTGGCGCTGTGCCTGGATTGGGATCCTCTGCGAGCAGGGTCGCGAGGACGAGGCTCGCGCCGAGCTGGGCCGTCTGGCCGCCGGAGCCAGCCGACCCGCCGGAGCCGGCGGCGAGGGCGCCCCGGTGGGCGACGACGGCGCCGCGACCGTGCTGATGCTGGCCGAGATCGCCGCCCGGCTCGACGACCGCGTGCTGGCCGAGCGCCTGCTTCCTCGGCTCGCCGTTCACGCCGGTCAGGTGGCCGTGGTGTCGTTCAGCGTGCTCTGCCGCGGAGCGGTCGACCGCTATCTCGGCCTCTTGGCCGGGGTCCTTGGCGATTACCCTGAGGCCGAGCGGCACTTCCAGGCCGCCCAGCGAATCCATGCCCGGCTCCGCAGCCCCCTGTGGAGCGCCCGCACCGAGATCGACCTGGCCGCGAGCCGCGCCGCCGCCGGTGAGCCCGCCACGGCGGCGCGCTCGCTCGAGGCGACGCTCGCCCTGGCCGAGGCCCGGGGATGGCCCGGGCTGGCGGCTCGTGCGCGATCCCGACTGGACGTGATCTCCGCCGTCCCGAAGCCCGGGCTGGCCAGAGCTCCCGCCGTCGACCGGCTGCTCTTCCGGCGCGATGGGGAGATCTGGCTGCTCGGCGACCCCCAGGCCCCGGTCCACCTGCCCGACGCCCGCGGCCTGGGCTACATCGCCGAGTTGCTGCGCCATCCCGGACACGACCTCTACGCCGCCGAGCTGGCCGGGGCACCGGCGGCGGGCGAGCAGAACCTACTCGACGAGCAGGCCAAGGCCGCCTACCACGCGCGTGTCGAGCAGCTCCGCGACGACCTCGATCAGGCCGAGCGCTTCGGCGATCCCGAGCGGGCGGCTCGGTCCCAGGCCGAGCTCGATGCGCTCACCACGGCTCTCAGCCGCGCCGTGGGCCTGCGGGGTCATGACCGGCGACTGGCCGGGCCGGCCGAACGGGCGCGCTCCAGCGTCACCAAGGCCATCCGGACTTCAATTCGCAGAATCGAGCGGCACGACTCGGCGCTGGGCGCACACCTCGACGGCGCCATCCGCACCGGCACGTTCTGCCGCTATGTGCCCGACCAGCGCCACCCGATCCGCTGGGAGCTCACGATGTGAGCCTCTGGGTCACGCCTGGATGGGCGTGGCTACCGGATGGGCGACTGCACTCAGGGACGCGATCGGGGCGTTCGGGGAGATCGTCAAGTTCGGTGGGACGATGGTCCGGGATGTGGCCACCCTGCGGGTGTTGCGGTTCTTCGGGGAGGCGCTGCGCCAGGCCGGGATCCTGATCATCTCCTCCACCCTGGTCATCTGGGGGCTGGTGTTCATCATCGGCCTGCAGTGCGGTCTGGAAGGGGCGTACTTCACCTATGGGGAGGGGACGCCGGCGTACTCGGGCGTGTTCGCGGCCTGGTGTGATCTGCGGGAGCTGGTGCCGTTGGTGTTCGGGTACATGATGGCGGCGAAGGTGGGGACGGGGATTGTGGCCGAGCTGGGGTCGATGCGGATCTCCGATGAGATCGACGCGCTCGAGGTGATGGGAATCAGCGGCATGCGGTTCCTCTGCGCCACCCGGCTGCTGGCCGCCCTGCTGGTGTTGCCGTTCGTGTACATCTGCTCGATCGGGGCGGGGTTCTTCGCCTCCTATCTGGCCGTGGTGCAGCAGATCGGGTATGTCACCTCGGGCGGGTTCTTCTTGATCTTCTGGCAGTTCCAGAACCCCCCCGACTTGTTATTCAGCTTGATAAAGGCGATGAGCATGGCGATCGTGATCGTGATCGTCGGCTGCTACTACGGCTATAACGCGTCGGGCGGCCCGGTCGGGGTGGGTACCGCGACCGCGAAATCGATGGTGCTGAACCTCGTCTCGGTCCATCTCATCGGCATGCTCGGAACCCAGCTCTTCTGGGGCGCCAACCCACGAGCACCAATCGGAGGCTGAGCCGGCCGTATCATCCGCGAATGCGGTGTCTCGCCAGCGAGTCCACTCAGATCCCCGGTCCGCCCACTGACACCGCCGCGGGCTAGCGTGGTCGGACCCGTGCCGGTCACCGCCATGCTCGATGTGCTGCTCGTCGAAGACGACGATGACGACGCGCTGATCGTCGAGGACCTGCTCGCCGACACTCCATTGGAGGTGGCGCTGACCCGGGCCCGCACCCTGGCCGAAGGCCTCGCGCGGCTGCCGGGCAACGTGGACTGTGTGCTGCTCGATCTGCGGCTGCCCGACGTGGTGGGCCTGGAGGCAGTCGGCCAGCTTCACGCGGCCGCCCCCCAGATCGCCGTGATCGTCCTCACCGGCCTGGACGACGAAGCTGCCGGCGAGGCGGCGGTCGAGGCCGGCGCCCAGGACTTCCTGGTCAAGGGCAAGGTCGACGGGAGTCTGCTCGCGCGGGCGATCCGCTATGCGGTCGGGCGCCGCCACGCCGAGGACGTCGATCGTCAGCTGCGCGTAGCCGAGGTGCTGGCCGACGAGAACGCCCGCCTGCAGCGCGGGCTCGTCCCCCACCCCGTGATCGCGAACCCCGAGCTGTTCATCGCCGCGACCTACCTTCCCGGTCGGCGTCGTGCGCTGCTCGGCGGGGACTTCTACGACGCCCTGCAGACCGCCGACGGAACCGTGCACGTGATCGTCGGCGATGTGTCCGGCCGCGGACCGGATGAGGCCGCTCTGGGCGCCAGCCTGCGCATCGCCTGGCACGCCGTCACCCTGGCCGGGACCGACGGGGACCTGATCGTGCCCACGCTTCAGGGAATGATCGAGCGCGAGCGGCAGACCGCGGCCACGTTCGCGACCCTGTGCACCCTGGAGATCAAGGCCGCCGAACCTGGGCTCCGTCTCCGGCGGGCGGGTCATCCCGCTCCGATCCTGATCGAGGGGGCCGCGGCACGCAGCCTCCCGCTGGACGGGGGCGGACCACCAATCGGGATGTTCGAGGGCGGCCAGTGGCCGGGTTCCCGCTTCGTCTTGCCCGAGCGCTGGTCGATCCTGCTCTACACCGACGGCGTCATCGAGCGCCGGGACGGTGACGGACGTCTGCTCGGCGACGAGGGCCTTCGCCGGCTGATCGAGGCCTACACCGAGCGCGAGCCCGGGTGGCGAGCCGACCCGCGGGGGTTGCTCAGCGAGCTGCTCGCGCGCGTCCGGGAGCGCGGCCAAGAGGATCTGAGCGACGACGTGGCCATGGTGCTCGTCGGGCGTCGCTGCAGCGGCGGCCCCGCGGGGGCCGCCGGCCGCCGGGTTGCTAGTCCACCGCGGCCACGAACACGGTGGCGCCTCCGGTGGCGAATTGCGGGATGTCGTTGACCGCAGCCTGGCCGGCTTCGGAGGCCATCGAGGACTCGAGCGCCTCCTGGCTCTCGTACCAGAGCTCGGCCATCCGGAAGTAGGGCGCCTGGCCGCCGTCCGGAGTGCCGACTCCGCGGCTGGCCTCGAACCGGCTGACCTCAGGGATCCGAGCGGCGATTGGAAGATGCACGTCGGTGTAGTGCTGCTCAAATGCCGCGGGATCCTCCGGCTGGCCGTAGAGGACAACGAGCTTGACCATGTTTCTCTCCTGTCGTTGGGTTGGCCCGGGATCACCCTAACTGTCTTGCCCGGCCTCAGCCGCCGGTGGCCAGGTGGTGATCGAAGAACGTGAGGATCCGTCGCCAGGCGTCCTCGGCCGAAGGATGGTGGTAATCGAAACCGACCAGGTGGGCCGCCGGATCCCAGACCCGGGCCGAAGCGGGATCCGGTTCATGAAGCTGTGGCCGGCCTCCGGGGTACTCCTTGACGTCGTGCTCGACGCCCGAGCTCGGACAGCGCGCGCTCGAGGCGCCCCGCCCGGCCACGCAGGCTTCGGTCCCGGCCGCCCGTAGCTGGCCACGATCGGGCATGAGCCGGCCAGCCGCGCCGTCGCATCCTCCGGGCACCTCGCCGTAGTTGGCGCCGAGGCGGCGAAGTCGAAGCTGGGGGGCGCACAGCAGCGCGAACCCGCCGCCCATGCAGAAGCCGATGATGCCGATCCTGCCGGTGCAGTCGTCTCGGGCCGAGAGCCAGCTCCGGGCCGCCTCGATGTCGGCGTACGCCGGCTCCCTGGCCCGATCGCGAGGCCTTGGAGCGTCGCGATCACGCAGCGGAATCCCGCGCCCGGAGTACAGGTCGGGCGCGAAGGCCAGATAGCCGGCCGTGGCCAGCCGGTCGGCCTGCTCGCGGATGTCGTCAGCTCAGCCCGAGCGCATCCTGGATCACCACCACTCCGGGCCACGGGCCGTGTCCGCGCGGAGCGGCCAGGTAGGCGCGCAGCTCTCCAGCGCCGCCGGGGCACCTAGGTCGGGCAGGGCGCCACCGGGCCGGACTAGCGCGACGGGCCGGCCGGGCGGGCCAGGCCACCGCCGCGCGAACGGCGGATGAAGTACAGGATCGCGGCTCGAGCAAGCACCGAGAGCACTAGACCGGGGACGCCGTGGCCCCACATCGCCCACACGATGACCCGGCCAGGAAGCTCCCGGCCAGGCCCAGGAGGATCGTCTGGAAGATGGTCATCGGGTCGCGGCCCGGGGCAGGATCAGCCGAGCCAGGCCCCCGGTGATGAGACCGAGGAAGGCCAGCAGGATCAGGTAGAGGAGCAGTCCCATGGTGGTGATGGCTCGCCGCCCGTGGCCCGGAGACCTGCGGCGCCGAGGGCAGGCTACCAGTGCCGAGCCTGCGCCGAGCCAGCGCGGAGCCACGCGAACCGGGGTCAAGCGGCTGCTAAGATGCTTGCCAGCAAGCAACTTCTTCCGGAGCCTTTCTGCCCAGCTATCGCCCCGATCCTCGATGAAGACACAGCGGTCCGCCTGCGGTCGCCCTTGCGCGGCTGTCCCGGCGGCTGCGCCACACCGCGGCGGCCAGCGCCGCCGGGCTCACGCCGACGCGCATCTCGGTCCTCCTGGCCATCGTGCGCGAAGAGCGGATCCGCATCTCGGCGCTGGCCGCAGCCGAGGGCCTGAATCCCGACCATGCTCTCGCGGGCGATCTCGCGGCCTGACCGAGGACGGCCTGATCGCCCGAGTCAGCGACGACGGAGACCGCCGCGCCGCCTGGGTGCAGAGCACCGCCGCGGGTCGCCGGCTGGCCGAACGGATGCGGCGCGAGCGCACCGGCGCGCTGAACCGGGCGCTGGACCGGCTCTCGGCCGCCGACCGGCGGACCATCGAGCGGGCGCTCCCCGCCCTCGAGGGGCTGGCCGAGCAGCTTCAGGATCGCCCGCTCGTGACGCGGGTCATCAGGGCGGGCCGGGTCACCTTCGCCGCGCTCGCCGTGCCCAATTACCGCCGCTACTACGGCGGCCAGGCGATCTCCCTGATCGGCACCTGGATGCAGATGACCGCCCAGGCCTGGCTGGTCTTCCACCTCACTCATTCGAGCACCTTGCTCGGGGTGATCGTTGCGCTGCAGACGCTTCCCGTGCTGATCCTCGGGCCCTACGGCGGCGTGATCGCCGACCGCGTGGACAAGCGCAAGCTGATGGTCGTGCTCCAGAGCGCGATGGGAGTCCTGGCCCTGAGCCTCGGGCTCCTGACCGTCACCGGCATGGTCACGGTGCCCGAGATCGGGGTCCTGGCCTGCCTGCTTGGTCTCAACAACGCGTTCGAGAACCCGGCCCGTCAGTCGTTCATGATGGAGCTGGTCGGCGCCGAGCACCTGCGCAACGCGGTCAGCCTCAACTCCGTGCTGGTCAACGTGGCCCGATCGATCGGCCCCGCAGTGGCCGGGATCCTGATCGCCACCGTAGGCCCCGGCGTCTGCTTCCTGGTCAACGCCGGCAGCTTCGTCGCTGTGGTCGCCTCCCTGCTGACCATGAACCGGGCGACCCTGTCCCCCACCGAGCCGACCCCGCGGGCCCGCGGCCAGCTCCGCGACGGGCTGCGCTACGTCCGCTCGACCCCAGCGCTGGCCGTGCCGCTGTTGATGATGGGCCTGGCCGGCTGCCTGACCTACGAGTTTCAGGTCTCCCTGCCGGTGATGGCCGCCCGGGGGCTCAGCGTCGGGCCGGCCGGGTTCGGCTTCATGACCGCGGCCATGGGCGTCGGCGCCGTGGCCGGCGGCCTGATGGTCGCCGCGCGCGGCAAGACCGGCCTGAGGCCGTTGACCCTCGCGGCGGCGGGCTTCGCCGTGGCCATGGGCCTGGCCACCGTCGCCCCGACCCTGGGCTTCGAGATGCTGGCGCTGGCGCTGGCCGGAGCGGCGAGCATCGCCTTCATGTCAACCGGCAACTCGACCCTGCAGCTGAACGCGGCACCGGCGATGCGCGGGCGCGTGATGTCGCTGTGGTTCGTCGCCTTCCAGGGCTCGACCCCGATCGGCGGCCCGGTGGTCGGCGTGATCATGGCCATGCTCGGTCCCCGGGCCGGGCTCGGGCTGGGGGCCATCACAGTCCTCCTGGTGGCCATCGGCGGTCTGGCCGCGCTGCGGCGCGTCTCCGGGTCCCGGCCATCCGCGCACGAGGCCGCGACCGTCGCCGGCGGGTAGTCCGGCCGCCCGCGCTGTCCCACGCCGGCCGACTAGGATCGCCGGTTCGATGATCGCCACGGTGCTCGACACGGTTCTCGATCGCTCGATCGTGGGCGGTTACAGCAAAATCGGCTACCGGCTGCGCCGACACGGGTGGGAGGACGCCGAACCCGGCTCGATGCGTGGGCGAGTTGTTCTCGTCACCGGCGCCACGTCTGGCCTCGGGAGCGCCGCCGCGGCCGGGTTTGCCCGCCTGGGTGCCACGGTCCACCTGCTGGCCCGCGACAGCTCTCGGGGCGAGGACGCCCGCGCCGCGGTGGCCGAGCAGGCCGAGGGCGATGTCCATCTGGAGCTCTGCGATCTGGCCGAACTGGCCTCGGTGCGCGAGTTCGCGCGGCGCTTCGCCGCCGCGGTGCCGCGCCTGGACGTGCTGGTCAACAACGCCGGCGTGCTTACCCCGGAGCGGACCCTGTCCCCCGACGGCATCGAGCTCACCTTCGCGGTGAACGTCCTGGCGCCGTTCCTACTCACGGCCGAGCTCCTCGCGCCGCTGCGCCGGGCGGCGCCAGCCCGGATCATCAACGTCTCCTCGGGAGGCATGTACGCCCAGCGCCTGGACGCCGACGACCTCCAGAACGAGAAGGACTGGAGCGGCACCACCGCCTACGCGCGGACCAAGCGGGCCGAGGTCGTCCTGACCGAGATGTGGGCTGACCGCCTCGCGCCGGATGCGATCGCGGTGAACGCGATGCACCCTGGCTGGGCCGACACCCCCGGCGTGCGCTCCTCGCTCCCGCGCTTCTACCGCCTCACCCGTCCCCTGCTGCGCACCCCAGCGGAGGGCGCGGACACGATCATCTGGCTGGGCGTAGCCCCCGAGACGGCCGACAGCACCGGAGGGTTCTGGCACGACCGCGCCCGGCGCCCCGTCCACCTGCTCCCCACGACGCGGGAAAGCGCCGCCGCCCGCCGCCAGCTGTGGTCGGAGTGCGAGCGGTTGTCGGGGACCGGCCCGATTCCCACCGGCCCGATCCCCACCGGCTAGGCACGGCCGCGTGCCGACTGCAGTGCCGCCCACCTTCGACCTGCAGAGCCACTCCCTGCTCTCCGACGGTGCCCTGGCCCCGGCCCAGGTGGTCCGGGCGGCCGCCACCGCCGGGGTCGAGCTGCTCGCCCTCACCGATCACGACACCGCGGCCGGTGTGCCTGAGGCGGCCGCATCCGCCACCGGGAGTGGCCTGCGCGTCGTGGCCGCGACCGAGATCTCCTCGATCTTCGACGGTCGCCAGGATCTCCACATCCTCGGCTACCTGATCGATCCCGAGGAGGCGGAGCTCGCCTCCGCGCTCGCACGCTCGCGCTCGGACCGGGTCCATCGCGCTCAGGCCATGGCCGATGCGCTGCATGAGCTCGGCTTCGCTCTCAACGATGATCTGCTGGCCGCGCGGCGGGCTCGGGGTCAGTCGATCGGTCGCCCCCACCTCGCTCAAGCCGTCACGAGCGTGCCGGCCAACCGCGAGCGGCTGACCGATGAGGGCCTGCTCGACCCGACCCGCTTCCTGGTCGCCTACCTGATCGAGGGCCGCCCCGCGTTCCGCGCGCGCGCCGCCCCCAGCGTCGAAGAGGCGATCGGCCTGATCCACGGTGCCGGCGGCCTGGCCGTCTGGGCTCATCCCTTCTGGGACCTCGCCGAGCCACCGGAGGTGCTGGCGGCGATCGACCGCTTTCGCGTTGCCGGACTCGACGGCGTCGAGGCGTTCTACGTTACCCACGACGAGGCCCAGACCCGGCTCATTGCCGAGCGCTGCCGGGAGCTCGGGCTGCTGAGCACCGGCTCATCGGACTTTCACGGCCCTGACCACCATATGTTCTCGCGCTTTCGCGCCTTCTCGACCTACGGCCTGGAGCCGGAGCTCGGCCCGATCGCCGGCTGAGGGGCCGCCGCGCGGTCGGGGCTGACGCGCAGCGACCCCCGGCACCGGGGTCGGTCTAGCGGGGCGTGTGGGCGATGACCAGGGTGCGCTTGGGCTCCTGGACCACGAGCACGCGCTGGCCCTTGGGGAGGCTGGAGAGGGCCGTCTTCTGCCGGTTGTCGCGAACCCGGGCGGTGCTGGGAATGGTCAGCGTCACCGTTTTGTGCGGGGATCGCCGCGTGCCCTCGGTCAGGGTGAGCTGCTGACCGTTGACGGACGCGAGCGTTCCCCGATCAAAGGTGACGGTCTTGAAGCCCTGCTTGGTGGCCACGGTCAGGTTGCCGTGGACCGCCCGGGCCAGCCAGCGCCGGGCACCGGCGTGCCGGCGATGCGCAGAGCCGGGATGGGCCGCGCCTCCGGTGGCCGCGCCGGCCGTGGCGATGGCACTGGCACCGGCGCCGAGGGCCAGGCAGGACAGGGCTACCAACATGAGTCGAGCGTGCTTGTGGAGAAAGGACATCTGGACAGAACCTCGCTTGTCGAACTGATCCCTGCGTGGGGTTGACCCTGAACACTGTGGCTCGGGCCTGAAAGCACCCTGTCAGCCGAAGGTCAGCAGCGTGTAAAACCGGTGCCCTGGGGGCCGGTGGCGGACCTACGATGTCTGTTCATGGCCCAGATGATCATGGTGGTCGAGGACGAGCCGAACATCGGCGCGCTGGTCCGCACCTACCTGGAGCGCGCGGGCTACCGAGCCCTGTGGGTCCGATCGGGCGAACAGGCGCTGACCGAGCTCCGGCGCCACCCGATCGCTCTCGTGGTGCTCGACATCGGGCTTCCCGGGATCGACGGATTCGAGGTCTGCCGGCGGATCGGCGGCCAGGTTCCGGTGATCATGCTCACCGCGCGCGACGAGGAGGCCGACCGCGTGGCCGGCCTCGAGGTCGGCGCTGATGACTATGTGGCCAAGCCCTTCTCCCCGCGTGAGCTGACCGCCCGCGTCAAGGCGGTGCTACGTCGCAGCGACGGCAGGCCGGACGGGGCCGACGTGATCGAGCTGGGTCCCGTCCTCCTCTCCCGCAGCGCGCGCGAGGTGAGGGTCGACGGAGCCGAGGTCGAGCTCACCCAGCGGGAGTTCGACCTGCTCGAGCACCTCATGCGCCATGCCGGCCAAGTCGTGACTCGCGACCAGCTGCTGGAATCGGTGTGGGGATTCGCCACCCCCGGCGAGACCCGTACGGTCGAGGTTCATGTGGCCCAGGTGCGCAAGAAACTCGGCCAACCTGACCTGATCCGCACGGTGCGCGGTCTGGGCTACAAGGCGAGCGCATGACCCTGCAGCGCCGCGTCCTGGGCTACCTCGCCCTGTCAGCCATCGCCTCATGTGCGCTGAGCTTCGGCGTCGCGGTGGTGCTGGTCCGTCACCGGGTCTCCTCACAGCGGCGGGCCGCGCTGGAATCCCAGGCGGCGGCGCTGTCGGGGCTGGGCGGCCCTCCCGGGACGCTCGCCTCCGGGGGGGTGCGCGCCACTCCCGGGACCCTCGCCTCGGGCGATCGGGTCTACCGCATGGCCGTCGGCGGTCCCCGGCGAGTCCGCGCTCGGGTCGGCGTCGCCGTCCTGCGCGCGATACCGGCCGGCGGGAATGCCGAGGGCACCCTCACGGTCCTCGGCCGCCCGGTGATGTATGTCGCGCGGAGGACCCCGTCGGGGCGGGTCGTCCTGATCCGCAGCGCGCGTCTGGCCTTCGCGGAATGGCGTCCGTTCCTGGTCAGCCTGGGGCTGGCGGCCCTCGGGGGCGCACTGTTGGCCCTGGTGCTCTCCTATCTGCTGGCTCGGCGCCTGACGCGGCCCATCGGCACGCTCGCCGTGGCGACCCAGCGGGTGGCCGGAGGCGAGACCGAAGTCAGGGTGCCGGTGCAGGGCGACGACGAGCTGGCCGGGCTCGGCCGGGCGTTCAACGAGATGTCCGGCCAGCTCGGCCTGGCCCGGGAATCACAGCGGCGCTTCCTGGAATCGGTCAGTCATGAGCTCAAGACACCCCTAACCGCGATCCGGGGATACGCCGAGGCGCTCGAGGAGGGTGCGGTCGGCCCCCGCGACGGCGCCCGGGTGATCGGCGCCGAGGCCGGGCGGCTGGAGCGACTCGTCTTCGACCTACTCGATCTGGCCCGGGTGGGACGTTCCGGGTTCGCGGTCGCCCATGATCGGGTCGATCTGGGCTCGGTGGCCGCGGCCTCGGTGGAGCGCCACCGGCCCCAGGCGCGCGAGCTGGGGATCTCGCTGAGGAACTCGAGCACCGGCGAGGCCTGGGCGCTCGGCGACGAGGACCGGCTGCTGCAGGCGACCTCGAACCTGATCGAGAACGCGCTGCGGCTGACCCCGCCCGGAGGCGAGGTGACGGTCAGCGCCGGCCCGGGTCACCTCACGGTCGGCGACACGGGCCCGGGACTTGCCACCGAGGACCTCCCGCGGGCGTTTGAGCGCTTCTACCTGCACGACCGGTACCGCAGCGAACTGGAGGTCGGGTCGGGGCTCGGGCTGGCCATCGTCCGCGAGCTGACCCGGGCCATGGGCGGCGCCGCACGGGTGGCCAATCGCCCGGGCGGCGGTGCCGAGTTCACGCTCGAGCTGCCGGTGCCGGCCACCAGCACGACCACCGCCGACACCCGGCCGGCCGCGGCACGGGACTGACCGGCCCCTAAGGCCCTCCCCTAGGCCGGGACGGCGCGCTCTGAGAGGTGCTGGCCAACCTTTCGCTTGACCCGCTGCAGCGCGTTGTCGACCGTTTTGCAGTCGCAGTCCAGCCGGCGTCCGACCTCCTCGTAGGAGTGCCCGTCGAGGTACAGAGCCAGGACGCGTGACTCGAGCTCGGACAGCGCGGTGGAGATGCAGGCCACCAGCGCCCGCAGCTCCTCGGAGGAGATCACCTGATTGACCGGGTCGTGGACGGTCGAGCCCGGCAGCATCTCGTCCAGGGTGGGCTCGCTGTCCCCGGACGAACCGGCCGGGGTGCTCGAGAAGGAGACGTACTGGTTCAGCGGCGTGTGCTTGTTGCGCGTCGCCGTCTTGACCGCAGTGATGATCTGGCGCGTGATGCAGAGCTCAGCGAAGTTGCGAAAGCTCGACTCACGATCGGTGCGGTAGTCGCGAACCGCCTTGTAGAGGCCGACCAGCCCCTCCTGGATCAGGTCATCGGCGTCGCCGCCGGCCAGGAAGTACGACGACGCCTTGAGCCGGACGAATCCGTAGTACCTGCGCACGATGCGGTCATAGGCATCGGCGTGTCCCTGCTTGGCCAAGGCGATGAGAAATCCGTCCTCAACCTTGGGTTGAGGCTGAGAGTAAGCAGAAAGTCGAGCCACGAGAACACCTTTCCTGCTCCTGTCGTCAAGGCAGGAGATCGGACTGTCGTGGCGCGCTACCTCCCCTGGCGCCGCACCGTTATAGCTTTCCCGGAAAGCGGGCCTTTGGTGGTCCGCTCCTCCGTCAACCCTAGCCCTAAAGCTCGAGTTGATCCTTATTTACGGCGCGAGCTTGACATAGCACTGCACCCGTGTCAAGCCTGCGGCAAGATTCCTTGCCCTGACCGGCGAATTTCAGCGGCTGGCCGCTCGATCAGCCCGGCCGGCCGGCCGCAGCGGCGAACAGCAGGACGGCCGCCGCCGCGCTCACGCTGAGGGACTGGACCCGCCCACGCAGGGGGATCGAAACGATCGCGTCGCAGCTGGCGGCCACGCGCGGGCGCAGCCCGCGACCCTCGGAGCCGAGCACCAGAACCACCGGCCCGCTCAGATCGGCGCTGGCAAAATTGGTCGGACCGTCCTGATCGGCTCCGTAGCACCACAGGCCGGCCCGCTTGGCCGCGGCCAGGAAGTCGGCCAGGTTGCGGGTCTGGGCCACCGGGAGATGCTCCACCGCCCCGGCCGAGGCCTTGCACACCGCGGGCGTGACCTCGGCTGAGCGTCGTTCGGGCAGGACCAGCCCGGTGGCTCCGGCGCATTCGGCGCTCCGGGCGATGGCCCCCAGGTTCTGCGGATCCTGGACCTGGTCGAGAACCACGACCAGCGGCTCTGGGCTGGCGGTGAGAAGGTCGATGTCCTCTACGTAGTGAAACGCATCGACCTCGGCGCATACGCCCTGGTGGCCGTCGGAGCCGCAGATCCGCTGGAGCTCGTCCGGATTCGTTTGCGCGGTGATCGCCCCGTGGGGGACGAGCCACGGCTCACGCATCGCCCCGCCGGCCGCCCAGATCCGGTGCACTGCCCGGGGCCCCCGGATCGCCTCGCGGACGGGGTTGCGGCCGTAGATGATCATGGCGTGGGAAGCAGCACGGGGCCGTCGGGACCGTCACGGACCTCCCAGCCCAGCCGGCGCAATTGCTCACGGAGCCCGTCGGCCTGAGCGAAGTCGCGCGCAGCGCGGGCGCGCTCACGCTCCCCGAGTAGCTCGAGCGCCTCCGGCGGCGGTGCCGCGGTCTGGTCGGCGTCGAGCAGGTTGGCCAGCCCGAGCACGTCGAGCATCGCTCGGAGGTCGCTGCCCCCGACCGTTCCAGCGGGGCGCCGGTTGGCCTCGCGCACCCAGTCGAATACGGCGGCGAGCGCCCGTGGCGTATTGAAGTCGGCGGCCAGGGAGGCGAAGAAGCGCTCCCGCAGCGCGGGTGAGAAATCGGGGCTCGCTCGCTCGCTCAGGCTGCGAGCGGCCTCGCGGATCCGCGCACAGGCCGTGGCGGCCTCAGCCAGCCGCTGGTCGTCGAACTCGACCGGCTGGCGGTAGTGGGCCCCGCAGAAGTACATCAGCAGTGCGTCGCGACCGTGGCGCTCGAGCGCCTCCGCGAGCACGAACACATTGCCCGCCGACTTGGACATCTTGTCGCTGTCGAGCCGGACCATGCCGTTGTGCATCCAGATCTGAGCCAGATCTCGGCCCCGCGCGGCCGCGGTCTGGGCGGCCTCGTTCTCATGATGGGGAAAGAGCAGATCGCTGCCGCCGCCGTGGATCTCGAACTCCAGGCCGAGAAGGTCCTCAGCCATCGCCGAGCACTCGATGTGCCACCCGGGTCGGCCCGCCCCCCACGGCGCCTCCCAGAAAGTGTCCTCCTCGGGCTTACGCGCCTTCCAGAGAGCGAAATCCAGCGGGTCGCGCTTCAGCTCCGACCCCTGGACACCCTCGCCCTGGTCCATCTGATCCACGTCGCGGTGGGAGAGCTCGCCGTATCGAGGGTAGGAGCGGACCGAAAAGTAGACGTCTCCGTGGGCCGTATAGGCATGACCGCCCTCGATCAACCGCTCGATCAACGCCACGATCGGTCCGATGGTCGCGCTGGCCAGGGGCTCGTGATCAGGCCGGCCCAGTCCGAGCGCGTCGGTGTCGGCCACGTAGGCTGTGGTCATCTCGCGGGCGAGCTCAGCGCTGCCCACGCCGGCGCTCTGGGCCGCGGCATAGATCTTGTCGTTGACGTCTGTGATGTTTGCCACCAGGTCGACGTGGTATCCCTGGCTGAGCAGAAACCTTCGGAGCAGGGAAAAGACCACGAAAGGGCGAGCGTTGCCGACATGGATGCGGCCGTAGACGGTAGGCCCGCAGGCGTAGATGCGGACCAGCTGTCCGTCCGCGGGTTTCAGCTCACGAACCTGGCCGGTTCGCGTGTCATGCAGGGAGATTGTCCGCACAGTCCGGCTACCCTAGCCCCTCCCGGGCGCCACGGCGCGGGCCCGGGGGCCCGGCGGTGCGCACCAGTCCGACGCTCCGTATAGGTTGCCCGCGGTGTCATCTCGCTCGGCCATCGATGAGCGCTTGAGTGCCGTCCGGGCTGCCTTTCGCTCTTTGCCCGAGCGCTATCTCGGAGCGGACTCGAGCTTCGACGCCACCTACCACGTCAAGCTCGGCGATCTCGGCCACACCTGGGAGGTGCGGTGTACCCCCGACACCGCCCGGGTCTGCGATGGGGCGACGCGGAGGCGACCCGACGTCACGATCGCCACCGATTCGGCCACCTGGCTTGCCCTGCGCCAGGGCGAGCTGTCCGGGATCGACGCCTTTGAGCGTCGTCGCCTGACCGTACGGGGCAACCTCGACCACGCGATCGCCTTCGAGGGGTTGTTCCGGCTCCCCGGCGGCCGTCCACCGCTGCTCCAAATCCATGAGGTCCGCACCGCCCACCACTGCATCTCCACGCTGACCATGGGCCACGGACCGGATGTCCTGCTGCTGCACGGCCTCGGTGGCACGCGGGCGTCACTGTTCGAGACCGCCGCGGCGCTCAGCCAGCGCTACCGGGTCCACGCCCCCGACCTTCCCGGGTTCGGGTCCTCGGGCAAGCCGGCCCTCGGCGGCTACAACGCACGCTGGTTCGCTGCCGCGATCCTCGAGATGATGGATGAGCAGCACATCGCCAGCGCGCATGTGGTTGGCAATTCGATGGGCGGGCGGATCGCCCTCGAGATGGGCCTGCTGGCCCCGGAGCGGGTCCGCGGGCTGGGCTTGCTCTGCCCGGCGGTGGCCTGGGTTCGGCGTGGCTTTCACCCGCTGGTCAGGGTGCTGCGCCCTGAGCTCGGTCTGCTTCCCCACGGGTTCTCCCGCAGCACCATCTCCTCCCAGTTCGGGAGCATGCTGTACGACCGCGATCTGATCGATCCGGCCGTGGCCGAGGTGATGGTCGATGAGTTCCGCCGGATCTACCAGTCGCCGGGCGCCCGGCTGGCCTTCCTGGCCTCAGCCCGCAACATCTACCTCGAGGCGCCGTACGGCAGGCGCGGTTTCTATCCACGGTTGAGCCAGCTGCAGGCCCCGGCGCTGTTCGTGTGGGGCAGCCACGATCGCCTGATCCCGTCCGGCTTCAGCCGGCACGTCGCGCGGGCCCTGCCCGGAGCCGAGCAGGTCACGCTCGACCGCTGCGGCCACGTCCCCCAGGTCGAGCGCCCCGCTGAGACCAATGAGCTGCTCCTGGACTTCCTCGCCCGAGCCGATCGGGCGGCGGGCGCCCGGCGGCCGACCGAGGTGGCCGGTTCCGGGAAGCCCCGGCGGCTTGACCGGGCCGCCTGACGGCCTTACTCGGCGCGCCCACCCGCGCCCGCCCGCGCCCGCCCGGGCCCAGACTCGCCCAGGCGCGCCCAGCGCCTCCCCGCGATCCCCCGCGACCCCGGCGACTCCCGCGCCCGTAGAATCGCCCATCATGGCCGTCGCGGACAAGTCGCGCAGCAACGGTCACATGGCCCAGGGAAGCGAGAGCGCAGCCGAGCCGAGTCCCGCGGGTGGATCGCTCCTCCACCGCGCGGTGCGGGAAATCGCCGCCCAGGCCCAGCGACGCATCCCCCGGGCCGACCTCGATGAGCGCGACGCCGACTTCATCCGCGAGCGCCTGCCGCTCATGTGGCTGCTGGCCAGCCTGTGGTACCGGGGAGAGGTTCGGGGGCTGGGCAACATCCCCGACGAGGGCCCCGTGCTGCTGGTCGGCAACCACTCCGGCGGCAACATGACCCCGGACACGATCGTCTTCACGCTGGCCTTCAACACCTACTTCGGGGTCGAGCGCGCCTTCTACCAGCTGGCCCACAACCTGGTCCTCTCGATGCCCGGCCTGGGCTCGCTGCGCAAGTTCGGCACCGTGGCCGCCTCGCCGCAGAACGCCAGCAAGGCGCTGGATGCGGGGGCGGCGCTCCTGGTCTACCCCGGCGGCGACTACGAGGTCCACCGGCCGACCTGGGAGGGCAACCGAATCGACTTCAATCGCCGCAAGGGGTTCATCCGCCTGGCCCTGCAGAAGGACGTGCCGATCGTCCCGGTGGTCTCGATCGGCGGTCAGGAGACGGCGGTATTCCTGACCCGCGGCGAGCGTCTGGCCCGGCTGCTGGCCCTGGACCGTCTGTTCCGCCTGAAGGTGCTGCCGATCTCCCTGGCCCTCCCCTGGGGCCTGAACGTCGGGGACATGCTCGGGCACATCCCCTTGCCGGCCAAGCTGACGATCGAGACGCTGCCCCCGATCGACCTGCAGGCGGAGTTCGGCCCCGATCCCGACCTGGATGATGTCTACGACCACATCCTGCGCCTGATGCAGGACGCCCTCGACGCGCTGGCCGCCGAGCGGCGCCTGCCGGTGCTGGGATGAGAGCCAGCGCCCAGACCACCGTCTCGGCTCCGCTCGAGGCCGTCTGGGCGATCGTCTCCGACCCCGAGCGTGCGCTCAGCTTCATGTCCGGAGTGACGCGCTGGGAGGTGCAGAGCGAGGCGCCGACGGGCCTCGGGGCCCGCTACCGGATGCTGATGCGCGTGGGCTCGGCCGAGATCGGAGGGCTGATCGAGGTGGTCGAGTGGGAGCCTCCGCGCGAGCTGGCCTGGACCTCGATCACCGGCATCGACCAGAAGGGCCGCTGGCGCCTGCGCCCGGCACCCGGAGGCCGCAGCCGGGCGGAGATCCGCCTCGCCTACGGCGTGGCCGGCTCGGGCGTGGCCGGCTGGCTGGCCGAGCAGATCGCCGCCCCGGCGGTGAAATCGCATCTGCGCTCGAGCGCCCGCCAGCTGGCCAGCCTCGTCGAGCACGAGCAGACCCGCGAGCGGGCCGCAGCCCGGCGCGCGACCGCGAGCGGCTGACCCCCGGTTCCGCCGGGGGCGGGTTAACCACCGGCTCCTCCGGGGCCGGGCGGGTCAGCCACCGGCTCCGCCGGGGCGGGGTGAGCCGGCCCCGGGCGGGTCAGCCACGGCAGCGTTTCCCGGGGGTCGAGTGCGCGATTATGGGCTAGTCCCGCAAACGCGAACGCGACTCCGCCACGGTGGCAATGGCCAGCGCGGCCACCCCCTCCTCCCGCCCGACGAAGCCCATCCCCTCGCCCCGGGTCGCCTTGACGCTCACGTGCTCGGGATCGAGTCCCAGCGCCTCGGACAATCGCGCGCGGATCTGGTCACGTACCGGGGCCAGCTTGGGCCGCTCCATGACCACCGTGGCGTCGACGTGCACCGGGCGCAGCCCGGCGCCGGCCAGTAGCTCCACGCTAGCCCGCAGGAGCAGCCAGCGAGTCCGCTCCGGCGTAGCGCGGGTCGGTGTCGGGGAAGTGCTCACCGATGTCGCCAAGCGCCGCAGCGCCCAACAGCGCGTCGATCACGGCGTGAGTCAGGACATCGGCATCGGAATGGCCCTCGAGGCCGCGGTCGTGCTCGATCTGCACCCCGCCGATGACCAGGGGCCGGCCGGTCGACGAGGCGATGGCAGTCGTAGCCGATGCCGCTCCGGGTGCCACCGCAGGCCGCTCCGCATGCTCACTGCCTGCTCCGGGCGGCGAGGCGCTCTGAGAGGAGCAGTTCGGCGATGCGCAGGTCGTCGGGAGTGGTGATCTTGAGATTCCCCGGATCCGAGCCGACGATCCGCACCACCCCCCCGCTCGCTCGATCGAGCCAGGCGTCGTCGGTGGCCCGGGCGAGGTCGGCGTCCTCGGCGGCCAGCGCGCGTTCGAGTACCGCTCGCCGGAACACCTGGGGGGTCTGCACGGCCCACAGGCGGGCGCGGTCGAGGGTCCGGGTCACGGTCCGGCCGTCGGGCCCCGTCTCCTTGATCGTGTCGCTCACCGCCGCCGCGGCCACCACGGCATCGGCCTCGTAGCGGACCAGCTCGTCGAGGGCCTGCTCGAACAGCTGCGGGCGCAGCCAGGGGCCGCGCCGCGTCGTGGACGATCACCGGGTCGCCGGCCGGACAGGCGGTCAGGGCCGCGCGCACCGACTGGGAGCGCTGCTCGCCTCCGGCCACGGCCACCGTCCCCTCAGGCGCCTCATCCAGCGCGTCGGCCGGGAGGGCGACCACGATCCGCTGCACGGCGGGGACTGAACGCAGGGCGGACACGCTCCAGTGAAGCATCGGCCGCCCACAAAGCGTGACGAGCGCCTTGGGCCGGCCCAGCCCAAGGCGCTCGCCACGTCCCGCGGCCACGATCAGCGCGACCGCCAACTCTGAGCTCCTATTTGGCGGCGACGGCCACCTTGCCGTTGCCGTTGCGATTGGCGCTGCCGCCACGACCGGTGCCGTCGCTGCCGGCGCTGCGGTTGCCGTTGGGCCCGCGGTGACCGTTGCCGTTCGGCTCGGTGAGCAGCCCGTAGAGGTGGTCCTCAACCTCCTGCTCGTCCATCTCCAGCGCGTACATCAACTCGGAGGCGAGGATCTTCTTGGCCCGGGTGAACATCTGCTTCTCACCCGTCGAGAGCCCCTTCTCATGCTCCCGGATGGCCAGGTTGCGGACCACCTCGGCGAGCTCGTAGATGTCGCCCGTCTTGATCTTGTCCCGGTTGTGCTTGAAGCGCCGGTTCCAGTTCTTGGGCATCTCCGAGCACTCGTCCTGGAGCACCGCCAGAACCTTCTTGACCGTCTCCTCGTCGATCACGCGCCGCAGTCCGGCCAGGGCGGCGTTCTCGGTCGGGACCATCACGGTCATGTCGTTGTGGAGGATCTTGATGGTCAGGTACTCCCGGCTCTCACCGAGCACCTCCTTGGCCTCCTTGCGGAGCACCTTGCCGGCCCCGTGGTGCGGATAGACGACGCTGTCGCCGATCTCGAACTCGATATTCTGCGGTGGGGCCACAGGGCTCAAGGTCATCCAGCTGCTCTTCCGTTAGCTCTGTGATGGTGTCCTCCTCTGTCATTGCGGGCTCAGCCGGCCCGCTCGCGGAATTGCGCTTAGGGCCCGTCCAGGAACAAGTTTGCTTGTGAGCACCTCATTCCGGGACGCACCCTCACGTCTGCAAGTAGCGATCAACCAGGTTGATCTCCTGCTGGCGGCGAAGGCCCTCGCGGATGTCCTTCGCCCGGATCTCGCCGACTCCGTCGACGGTCTCAAGCTCACCATCCGATGCGGCGAGCAGTTCCTCGAAGCCACCGAACTCCGTCACGATCCGCTGGACAACTAGTCTGGGCAGCCTGGGTATGCGCCCCAAGATGCGGAATCCGCGCGGAGACACGGGATAGTCGAGGGTGTTCAGCTTGCGGTCATAGCCGAGCAGCTCGGCCAGCCGTCCGAAGTCCAGAAGGTCCTGATGGGGAAGACGCGCCAGCTGGTCAACCACGTCGGCGAAGCCGTGTGTCGCTGTCCTCGACCAGATAGTCATGCAGAAGCGCCGCCCTTGTCGGCGGCCACGCCGACCATCGTCTCGTCGAGCTGCATCTCGATCAGCCGGCCCTCGGTGCCGAGCTCGACGATGTAGCGCTCGATCTCCACAGCCATCCGCGTGACCAGCTCGGCCCGCTGGAGCACCGTGAGGACGTCGTGCAGGGTCACCCCGCCCTCGAACTCGAGCGCGGTGAGCCGAGTCGAGACCTGATCCAGGCGGCTGCGGTACTTGTCCAGGGTGGCCAGGGCCTGGTTGGCCTTGGCCAGGATGACCGGGATCTCCTCGAGGATGTACTTGACCCCGTCGACGTAGAGCGAGACGACCTCCCGCCGCTCGGAGACGGCGATGACGATCGCATCGGTCTGCTTGGAGACGCGCTCGGCGGTGCGATGGCGCGTGCCCGTCTCCAGGGTGAGGATGGTCGGGTCCGGGGTCAGCTGGACGTTGACGTGGGCGATCTTGGTTGCGTTCGACGCTGAGCGCGATCGCGCCGTCCATCTTGGCCAGCTCGTAGAGCAGAGCGGGCGAGTAGTCGATATCGAGCTTGATCCCACCTGAGAACAGGAAGCCGAGCTCGTCGGGGTCGCCGATCACGATCAGCGCGCCGGTGCGCGCGTCGACGATGTTGTCGATCCCCTGCCGCAGCGCCGTGCCGGGCGCGACCATCTCGAGCGCCCTCATGATCCGGGACTCCTGTCGAGACTCGAGCTCGTCTCTGAGCTCTTCACCGGACCGCGACGGCATAAAGGTCAATTTTAGCCGGTCTTGAGGGATTTCGGCCGGGCTGCTCACGCCGCCGCGGCGACCCCGGGCCGTCTCCGCATCGCCTGCGCGCAGGACAGCCCGCAGCGTCCCATGGCGCGCCGGGTCGAGCACCGGGGCCAGACCGAAGCGCTGGGCCTCGGCCAGGCGCCGATCGCCGTGGGCGACGGTACGCACCTCACCGGTCAAGCCGAGCTCCCCGAAGCAGGCCAGCGGGGCCCCATCCGGGCCGGTGAGCGCGAAGCCCTTGGCCGCGCTGGCCACGGCCAGGGCCACGGCGAGGTCGGCCCCCGGCTCGTCGACCCGCACGCCGCCGACCACGTTGACGAACACGTCCGCGGCGCCCAGCCCGAGACCGCCGTGGCGGCCGAGCACGGCCAGGACCAGGGCCACCCGGTTGCGATCCAGGCCGGCCACCACCCGGCGCGGTGGCACGAGCTCCGAGGGCGATACGAGGGCCTGAACCTCGACCAACAGCGGCCGCGAGCCCTCCATGGCGCACAGGACGACGCTGCCCGGAGAGCGCGTGGCCTCGGCCAGGAAACGGGCGGAAGCGTCCAGGACCTCGACCAGCCCGTCGTCGCGCATCTCGAACACGCCCGCCTCGTTGGTCGAGCCGAAGCGGTTCTTGATCGCCCGGACGGTGCGATAGGTCCGCTCGCGCTCGCCCTCGAACTGGAGCACGCAGTCGACCAGGTGCTCGAGCACCCGGGGTCCGGCCAGTGCCCCCTCCTTGGTCACGTGGCCCACGAGCAGGACGGCGATGCGCAGCTGCTTGGCCACGCGCATGATCCCGTCCGCCACCTCCCGGACCTGGGCCACCGAGCCGGCGGCGCTCGACAGCTCCTCACTGTGCAGCGTCTGCACCGAATCGATCACGCACACCTCCGGCCGCTCCTGCTCGAGCGTGGCCAGGACCGTGTGCAGGTCGGTCTCGGCGATCACCGGGATGTCCAGGGCACCGGGAGTGCTCAGCCGCTGCGCGCGCAGACGGATCTGCGCGGCCGACTCCTCGGCCGAGACGTAGAGCGTCCGGCGCCCGGCGTGGGCCAGGTTGCCCAGCGCCATCGTGGTCAGGGTCGACTTCCCGATGCCCGGGGCGCCGCCGATCAGGACCAGCGATCCGGGCACGATTCCCCCGCCGAGCACGTTGTCGAGCTCGCCGATCCCGGTGCGCAGGCGCAGCTCCTCGACCGCCTCGACATCGGCCAGGGCGACGGGCCGCACGGCACCCGCGCCGGCTCGGCCCGCACCGCCCAGCCCGCCCCTCGCGCCGCTCGCCCGCCGGGTCGTGGGGCGCGCCTGCTCGATCAGGGTGTTCCACTCGCCGCAGCCGGGGCAGCGCCCGGCCCAGCGGGCGGTTTCGTGACCGCAGTCCGAGCAGGTGTATGTCGAGGAGGGCCGGGGCATCGGACTGGTTCGAGCCTACGCGCAGGCAAGGACGACAGCGCGAATGCGTCGCACTTTTGTCACGGCGCAACTCGCGGATCGGCTCCGGGTTAACGCGGGCACAATAATCGGTGCCCGAACGGCCGGCGGGCGGGACCGGAGGTGTGTCATGCGCCGTCTGCTGATCGTGCTGTCATCGCTCGTCCTCGCCGGGTTGGCCAGCGTCGTGCTGGCCGCGGCCGGTTCGCCCGCGGCGGCGCGATCGCGCCCCGGGGCCCCGACGATCCAGGCCCGGCCCAACCCGATCACCGACGGCCAGGCCGTGATCATCTTCGGCCGGCTGAGCGGAGCCCACCGTGCCGGCGCTCGAGTCGTGCTCTGGCGCCGCCTGGCCGGGTGGCGCCGATTCCATCCCGCCCTGACCACCCGCGCTGACGCGGCCGGACGCTACGACATCCTGCGCCGTCCCGGAATGGTGGCCACCAACCGCGAGTGGTACGTGACCGCCAACGGGCGCCGGAGCGAGACGGTGGCCGAGCGCGTCCGCGCCAGCGTCAGTCTGCACGCCTCGGCGCTCAAGGTGGGGCCCGGGGAACCGCTGACCCTGAGCGGCCACGTCACGCCGTCACACCGGGGTGAGCGGGTCAACCTCAGCCAGCGGCTCGGCTCGCGCTGGGAGATCATCGCGCGGCCGCGCCTGGGCCGCGGGTCGAGCTTCTCGGTCACCCACGGCTTCGGCAGCGACGGTCTGGCCCTGGTGCGAGCGGTGCTGCCGGGTGACCGGCGCAACATCCGCTCTTACTCCTCGACTGTGCAACTCGACGTGAACGGGATCTACAAGATCAAGCACGTCGTGATCATCATGCAGGAGAACCGGTCCTTCGATCAGTACTTCGGCACCTTTCCCGGAGCGGACGGAATCCCGCCCGGGGTGTGCGTTCCCGACCCCAAGAACGGCGGCTGCGTGAGGCCGTTCCACGACTCCGCCGACAAGAACTACGGCGGTCCCCACGGCGAGAGCAGCGCCACCGCCGACATCGACGGCGGCCGCATGGATGGCTTCGTGGGGCAGGTCGAGCAGGCCCAGAAATGCACCGGCAACAGTCCGAACTGCAACCAGTGCACCTCGAGCAGCCAGAGCAAGTGCATCGACGTGATGGGCTACCACGACGCCCGGGAGATCCCCAACTACTGGACCTACGCGCACGACTTCGTGCTCCAGGACCACATGTTCGAGCCCAACGCCTCCTGGAGCCTGCCCGAGCACCTGTTCCAGGTCTCGGAGTGGTCGGCGCACTGCACCAACCCATTCGATCCGTTCTCCTGCACCAACGCGCTGGAGAACCCGAACACCCCCGGCCTGGCGCTCAGCCAGACCCCGCTCTACGCCTGGACCGACATGACCTATCTCCTGCACCGGTTCGGCGTCAGCTGGGGGTACTACGTGTTCAAGGGCACCGAGCCCGACTGCGAGGACGACAGCGCGATGACCTGCGCTCCCGTGCAGCAAGGGCCCAAGACACCCGGGATCTGGAACCCGCTGCCCCACTTCACCGACGTCCATCAGGACGGCCAGCTCGGGAACATCCAGACGCTGAGCAACTTCTTCACCGCCGCCAAGGCGGGAACGCTGCCCGCCGTGTCCTGGATCGATCCCAACGGCAAGGTCTCCGAGCACCCGACCGCGCTGGTCAGTGCCGGCCAGGCCTACGTGACCGGCCTGGTCAACGCGATCATGCGCAGCCCGGACTGGAACAGCACGGCGATCTTCCTGTCCTGGGATGACTGGGGCGGGTTCTACGACAACGTGGTGCCGCCGCAGGTGGATGAGAACGGCTACGGCCTGCGCGTGCCGGGAATCGTCATCAGCCCGTACGCCCGGATGGGCTACATCGACCATCAGATCCTGAGCCACGACGCCTACAACAAGTTCATCGAGGACGATTTCCTCGGCGGCCAGCGGCTGGACCCCAAGACCGACGGGCGACCTGACCCCCGCCCCGACGTCCGCGAGGCCAACCCGCTGCTGGGCGACCTGACCAGCGACTTCGACTTCAGCCAGAGGCCGCGCGCGCCGTTCCTCCTACCGACGCACCCGGCTCCGGGACCGGCCTCGACGCCGCCGCCGGCCTGAGCCGGCCTGACTGAGGCCAAGCCCGCGACACCCTCCGTCGATCCGATGCCATTATCGCATCAGATCGACGGAGGCTCGCGTCCGGTGCTGCCGTTGACCTGGACTCGCAGGCGCAGGCGCGCGCTAGTCGGAGTCCGGAGCGGCGTCCGCGGGGCCGGAGTCCGGCGCTGAGGACGGCTCGTCCTCATCGTCGCCGGAGCCACCTTCGGCACCCACGCCGACGGGGGTCGGCTGGGGAGCCGGCTCGATGACCGACAGCTTGACGTCCTCGTCGGGACCGTCCTCCGAGGCGCCGTTCCCGGGCTCGACCAGCACGGTCGCACCAGCCGGGAGCTGGGCCCGGAGCACGAAGTCGGCCAGCGGGTCCTCGATGTAGCGCTGGATGGCCCGCCGGAGCGGACGCGCGCCCATCGACGGATCCCAGCCCTTCTCGACCAGCATGTCCTTGGCCGCCTCACTGAGTTCGAGCTGGAGCTCCCGTTCGGCCATTGACTCGCGGATCCGGAGGAGCAGCAGGTCGACGATCTCCTTGATCTCGGTCTTGGCCAGCTTGTGGAACACGATGACGTCGTCGATCCGGTTCAGGAACTCGGGCCGGAAGACCTTCTTCAGCTCGCCCATGATCCGGTTCTTCATGTCGTCGTAGGTGATCCCGGTCTCGTCGTCGGAGACGGCGAAGCCGAGCGGCGTGTTGCGGGCGATCTCCGAGGCCCCGATGTTCGAGGTCATGATCACGATGCAGTGCCGGAAGTCCACCGTGCGGCCCTGAGCGTCGGTCAGCCGGCCGTCCTCGAGGATCTGAAGCAGGATGTTGAACACATCCGGATGCGCCTTCTCGATCTCGTCCAGCAGCAGCACGCTGTAGGGCTTGCGGCGGACCGCCTCGGTCAGCTGGCCACCCTCGTCGTAGCCGATGTAGCCGGGCGGCGACCCGACCAGCCGCGACACCGCGTGCTTCTCCATGTACTCGGACATGTCGATCCGGATCATGGTGTCCTCATCGCCGAACAGGAACTCGGCCAGCGTCCGGGCCAGCTCGGTCTTGCCGACGCCGCTCGGGCCCAGGAAGATGAACGAGCCGGTGGGCCGCTTGGGGTCCTTGAGCCCGGCACGCGAGCGGCGGATCGCCTTGGAGACGACCTCGATCGCCGGGTGCTGGCCGATGACCCGCTTGTGGAGCTCCTCCTCCATGCGCATCAGCTTCTGCGTCTCGGCCTCGGTCAGCTTGAACACGGGGATGCCCGTCCACATGGAGACGATGTCGGCGATCTCCTCCTCGCCGATCGAGGGGCGCTCGGTCGACTCGCCCGCCTCCCACTGCTCGGCCAGCTCACGCTTCTTCTGGGTCAGGCGCCGCTCATCATCGCGCAGGCTGGCCGCCTTCTCGAACTCTTGGGACTCGATCGCCTCCTCCTTGGCCCGGCGCGTCTCCTCGATCTCGTCTTCGAGCTCGCGGTACACCGGCGGGGAGGTCATCGACTTGATGCGCATCCGCGAAGCGGCCTCATCGATCAGGTCGATCGCCTTGTCGGGCAGGAAGCGGTCGGAGATGTAGCGGTCGGCCAGGTCGGCCGCCGCGGCCAGCGCCTCGTCGGTGATGTTCACCTTGTGGTGCTGCTCATAGCGGTCGCGCAGGCCCTTGAGGATCTGGACCGTCTCCTCGGTCGAGGGCTGATCCACGGTGATCTTCTGGAAGCGCCGCTCGAGCGCCGAGTCGCGCTCCAGGTACTTGCGGTACTCCTCGAGCGTGGTCGCGCCGACGGTCTGCAGCTCGCCGCGGGCCAGGGCCGGCTTCAGGATCGAGGCCGCGTCGATCGCGCCCTCGGCGGCGCCGGCGCCGACCAGGTTGTGCAGCTCGTCGATGAACAGGATGATGTCGCCGCGCTGGGTGATCTCCTTCATCACCTTCTTCAGGCGCTCCTCGAATTCCCCGCGGTACTTCGAGCCGGCGACCAGGGCGGCCAGATCGAGGGTGTAGATCTGCTTGCCCTTGAGCAGCTCGGGCACGTCGGCGTTGGTGATCCGCTGGGCCAGCCCCTCGACCACGGCGGTCTTGCCGACGCCGGGCTCACCGACTAGGACCGGGTTGTTCTTGGTCCGGCGGGACAAGATCTGCATGATCCGCTCGATCTCAGTCTCCCGGCCCACCACGGGGTCGAGCTTGCCCTCCGAGGCCAGCTTGGTCAGGTTGCGCCCGAACTGGTCGAGCAGCTTGGAGGACTTCTTACCCTCGCCGGGGCTGGCGGCCCCCTGGGCGCCGGAGCCCGAGCCGCGCTGGCGGCTCCCGGGGCCGGAGAGCATCCGGATGACCTCATTGCGGATCTTCTCGGAGTCGGCGTCGAAGTCGAGCAGTATGCGGGCGGCCACGCCCTCGTTCTCGCGCACCAGGCCGAGCAGGATGTGCTCGGTGCCGATGTAGTTGTGACCCAGGCTCAGTGCCTCGCGCAGCGCCAGCTCGAGCACCTTCTTGGCTCGCGGCGTGAACGGGATCTGCCCGCTCGTCACTTCCTCGCCCGACCCGACGATGCGCACGACCTGCGCGCGGACGCGCTCGACCGTGATGTCCAGCGACTCCAGCACGCGCGCGGCCAGCCCCTCTTCTTCGCGGAGCAGACCGAGCAGGATGTGCTCGGTGCCGATGTAGTTGTGCTTTAGCGTGCGCGCCTCTTCCTGGGCCAGGACGACGACCTGGCGGGCTCGCTCTGTAAATCGCTCAAACATGGGCTTCCTGTCGTTGTGGCCGGTACTGCGGAGGAGGTCGGTTGAGGGCTTTTCCGGGTTTCTCCTATGCGGCCGGAGCCAGGGAGGACTCGGGCTGCGGGGACGGCAAACGATCCGCTCTCATCCTCTGTTTCGGCCAAAAGGCCGGATCGGTTGAACGCGGACTGTCTTTCTTTCGAGCCATACCTCAGGATAACAGCAGCCCTCCCGTACTCCGCGACACCGGTCGGGCCCTCGGCACCGCGTTCACGCCCTGTTCCTGATTGGCCTGCAAGGCGGGGCGGGGACGGCTCGACGCGGGAAATTCGCGACCGCACCGGCGCCCGGGCTTGCTGCGGTCGCGGGATTACGCGCGTTCACGCCCCTAGGGCTCAATTGCGGCCCCGACCGAGGGGACTCCCCGGCCCGGGAGCCGTCCGCTGGTCGAGAGCCACGAGCCGGCCAGGATCAGCATCAACCCCACCACCGCGCCCGCTCCCGGGTGCTCGCCGAGCAGGAGCACGCCGAGGGCCAGGGCGATGACCGGGTTGACGTAGGTGATGACCATCGCCCGGCCCGTGCCGGCCTCCCGGATCAGGACGGTGATGATCACGAAGGCCAGGGCGGTGCAGAACAGCCCGAGCACGACCAGCGAGGCAAAGCCGCCCGCCGTGGGTACACGCGCGGGCAGGTCGATCGCGGCCAGCGGCGTCAGCACGACGGCGCCGACCAGCAGCCCGCCGCCCATCAGCGTGGGCGCATCGAGGCCGTCGAGACGTTGCTTGAGGATCATCGGACCGATCGCGTAGCCGGTGGCCGCGATGAGCACGGCCCCGGCGCCGAAGAGCTCCCTCCCGCTGCCGGCGATGTCGATCCCGACCAGCGCGATCACGCCGGCGAAGCCCAGCGCCAGTCCCGCCGCGCGCAGGGGCGTGGGGCGTTCTGAGGGGTCGAAGCGCAGCGCCAGCACGGCGCCGATGAGCGGCACCGAGGCGATGATGATCGCCGCCAGCGACGAGGCGACCCGCTGCTCGCCGACCGCGATCAGCGGGAACGGGATCGACACCTCGACTCACCCCGTAGGCGACCAGCCAGCGCCAGCGGCCGCGCGAGCGTGGACAGCGAGCCGGTCCGCCAGGCCAGGGTGAGCAGGATCGCGGCCGCCATGCGTCACGCGTCCCCAGGCCACGGTCGTCGGGGTCAGCCCACCGCCGCTCGGCGATCTTGATGAACAGGTAGGGGATCCCCCACAGCACCGAGACGGCGGCGAAGGCCAGCCAGGCGCGGCGGGTCATCCCTCGAGGCTAAGGGCGGCCCGCAGCGCCGGGAAGAGCACGACCTCGCGGATCGACCGCGTGCCCGGTCATCACCATCACCAGGCGGTCGATGCCGATCCCGATCCCCCCGGTGGGCGGCATCCCGTGCTCGAGCGCCTGCACGAACGCCTCGTCGTAGGGCTGGGCCTCCTCGTCGCCGGCCGCGGCCAGGCGCCGCTGGGCCTCGAAGCGGCGGCGCTGCTCGTCGGGGTCGTTGAGCTCGGTGAAGGCGTTGGCGATCTCCATCCCGCCGACGATAGGCCTCGAAGCGCTCGACCAGCCCGGGCGTCGGAGCGGTGGGCCTTGGCCAGCGGCGAGAGCTCGACCGGGTAGTCGAGCAGGAAGGTGGGCTGCGATCAGGGTCGGCTCGACGTGCTTGGTGACCAGCTCGTCGACCAGCTGGGGCCAGGTGTCGTCCTCGGGCACGCGCAGCCCGCGCTCGCCCATCGCGCGCGGCCAGGCCGTCGCGGTCGCGGAGGGCCAGGATGTCGATCCCGGTGCGCTCGAGGATCGCGCCGGCCAGCGTCTCGCGCCGCCACGGGGGCTGGAGGTCGTACCTCGCCCCGCGTAGCCGACCGCCTGGGCCACGCGCCGCGACCAGCCGCTCGCAGCGCTCGGCCACGTCGAGGTAGTCGGCGTAGGCCTCGTACCACTCGAGCATCGTGAACTCGGGGTTGTGGGTGGTGTCGACGCCCTCGTTGCGGAAGTTCTTGCCCAGCTCGTAGACCCGCTCCAGGCCGCCGACGATCAGCCGCTTGAGGTAGAGCTCGGTGGCGATCCGCAGGTAGAGGTCGCGGTCCAGGGCGTTGTGATGGGTCGTGAACGGGCGGGCCATGGCGCCGCCGTAGAGCGGCTGCAGGACCGGCGTCTCGACCTCGATGAACCCCTCCTCGTCGAGGAACCGGCGCACCGCAGAGATCACCCGCGCGCGGGTGATGAACAGCGCGCGGGCCTCCTCGTTGGCGATCAGGTCGAGCTCGCGCTGGCGAAAGCGGGTCTCGACGTCGGTCAGGCCGTGGTGCTTCTCCGGGCGGCGGGCGCAGCGACTTGGCCAGCAGCGTGAAGGCGTCGACGCGCAGCGTGAGCTCGCCGCGACGGGAGCAGAAGGCGGTCCCGTCGACCCCGATCAGGTCGCCCAGGTCGAGCGACAGCAGGCGCTCCATCGCTCCTCGGCGCCGAGCACGTCGACGCGCGCCTGGAGCTGGATCCGGCCCGAGCGGTCGACCAGATCCAGGAAGGCCATCTTGCCCTGCCCGCGGCGGGCGGCCAGCCGCCCGGCGACGCGATGACGGGCCTCGGTCTCCTCCCCGGCCTCGAGGCCTGCGTGCGCGGCCCGGACGGCGGCGATCGGCTCGACCCCGGCGAACTGCGTGCGGGAACGGCTCGACCCCGCGCCGCGCGCAGCGCTCGAGCTTGCGCCCGGCGGGTGGCCAGCAGCTCGCGAGGCCGGCGGATCCATCGGCCGACGCGGCCGCCCGCTACTTGGCCGCCGACGTCGATCTTGGTGATCTTGAGCTTGCGCTCGCCGCGCGGCGTGGAGACCTTGACCTCCTCGCCCCGCTTGCGGCCGAGCAGGGCCTTGCCCACCGGCGACTCGTTGGAGAGCTTCATCTCCGCCGGGTTGGCCTCGGCCGAGCCGACGATCGTGTACTTGTTCGACTTGCCGCCGCCGTCCTTGACGTGGACGACCGAGCCCGACGCGGACCACGTCGGTGCCGAGGTCGGAGGCGTCGACGACCGTGGCCGAGCGCAGCTTGTCCTCCAGCGCGGCGATCCGCGCCTCGAGCATCGCCTGCTCGTTCTTGGCGTCGTCGTACTCGGCGTTCTCGGAGATGTCGCCGAACTCCCGCGCCTCCTTGATCCGCGCGGCGACCTCGCGGCGGCGGGTGGTTGAGAGATGGTCGAGCTCCGCCTTGAGCGTGGCGAGACCTTCCTGGGTGAGGATGACGTCCTTGGGCATAGCGCGTTTAGACCTGTGGTTGGAGCGGACAGCCGGGGAGCCCGGACGAGAAAAACCCGCCTGCAGCGGCGGGAATCCACGCCGAACGGCTCGCGTGGGCCGATGAGTATAGACACGCGCCGCAGGCGGGCCAGAGAAGCGTGCTTATGCCGCGCGCCGGCAGCCGGCGGCCTAGCAGGGCCGGTGGCCCTGGATCTCGTCCGCCTGCTGGAAGGTCGGCCGGTTGACCCACTCGATCAGCGGCTGGGTGATGGCGCCGATGGCCCGGAACTGGATCGAGTCCGAGCACATCTGGTCGCCCGCCGCGCAGACGCCGTCGGCCGGGTAGACCTGGTCCGGGCGTCTCGGCGCCGGCTGCGCGCAGCGAGCTCTCGAGCGCCGCGCGGCAGCGGGTCAGCGAGCCCGCGCCGCAGAAGACCCGGTTCAGCGGCCCCTGCACCCGCTCGTGCAGGGCCGAGCGCAGGTCCTTCTGGACGATCCCGTAGAAGCCGACGTCCCAAGAGGAGCCCGAGGTGCGCGCCGCTGGTGCCGTGGCCGGGCTCGTCGTTGATCGGGAACTCGGACTCGACCTGGTTCAGGAGTCGCCGAGCCCAGCACGGGCTGGAACTCGGCCCGGACCAGCAGCGGCCACCAGGCGTCCATGATCCGCACCGCGTCGGCTCTGGTCGTAGTTGCCGTGGGCGTCCCGGATGCTCGCGGTTGATGCGGTGGGCGCCGCTGGCCACCCAGGCCCGCAGCTCGCTGACCGCGGTGGCCAGGGTCGGGTCGCTCGGGCTGCCCGATGATCTTCAGCGCGTAGGGCAGCACCTCGACGCCGCGCAGGTCCTGGGTGCCGGCGATGCCCATGGCGTTGATCAGGTCGGCCAGCGTCAGCTTGCCGCTGTCGCGCTGCAGGTAGTGCGTTGAGGTTGTTGTCGAGCAGCTGCGAGCGGTAGATCGAGGAGAACTCCTGGCCGGTGGCGCGCGTCGTTGTAGCCCGGCGCCTGCTTGTTGTTCCAGCTCGTCAGGTAGCTCTGGTCGATCACGTGCGGATGGGCGTTCTCGGGGGTGTCCTGCTCGGTCAGGCTGCTGGGGGTGGTCAGGGCGGCTCGGGCTGCAAGCCCTTCCAGGCGCTGCTCGACCAGCTCGGGAACAGCGGGTCGGTGTGCGGCGCCCGGACCGGGTTCTGGCCCGAGTTGAAGTAGGCGATGTGCTGGTTGTCGGTGTAGAACCAGTTGAACGTGTAGCCGATCTGGTTGGCGGCGTTGAAGAAGTCCTGCGGGCTGCGCATCTGCGGCCGGCTCGTTGAAGTGCTCGAAGCCGACCGCCGAGTCGAGCTCGTGCATGTAGGTCGAGCGCAGGTTGGTGTAGACGACCGGCCTGCCCGTGGATCCGGGCCCGGGCGATGACGATCCCGTAGGCGGTGCGCTGGGTCTGCAGGGTGATCGAGCCGGCCGGCGTCGAGTCGGCCAGGTTGGGCGTCCAGGACTCCTGGTCGGTCAGGGTCTCCATCGGCACGCACTGGCCGTGCAGCAGGTAGTAGTCGGAGCTGGTCGCGGCCGCGCCCCCGGCGGGTTGCACAGCGGCACCGCGAAGGTGTCGATGATGTTCTGGCCCGCCGAGGTGGCCGACCAGGCGTAGTCCGGGCCGTGGCCGAGCTCGACGTACAGGTTGACGCCCGGGAAGGCGGCGCCCGCGGCGTCGATCCCGGGGCCGTGGATGTCCTCCTCCATCAGGATCTGCGGGGCGAAGTAGGAGACCTGGGGTCCCATCACCGCCAGCGGGTGGCCGCTGGCGCTGTCCTTGGCGCTGACCAGCAGCGCGTTGGACATCGCCGCGCGGGAAGGCCAGCAGCCCGGGCCCGGCGTTGGCCGGCGGCCCGAGCGCGACGCCGGATGCGTCGGCGCTGGCGTCGCGGCGCGGCCGCGCGGCCTGGCCCGAGCGGCGCCGCGCCGCCGACCACGTGGTCGACGCTCTGCACGGAGCCGGAGTCGGGCAGCGCGATCGTCCTCGCCACGGCCCTGCGTCGGCTTGGGCAGCGTCTGGTACGGGAACTGCGTCCCGTGCACCGTGGTCGGCGCCTCGGGATCGTTGGGGTCGTCGAAGCTCAGGAAGGTGGCAAAGCCCGAGTGGTCCGCGGGCTTGGCGGCTGGCCGGCGGTGCTTGACCTTGCGCTTGTGGTGCTTGGCCGGGCGCTTGTGGTGGCGGCCGCGGCGCTGCGCGAGGCCAGTCGGGATCGCCGGACGAGCCCTCGCCTGTCCGGCGGCGTCTGCCGGCCGGGTGCTTGGCCTGGTGCTTGCGCTTGCGCTTCCGTTTGCGCTTGGGCTTGGGCTTGGGCTTGGCCGTGATCACCTGCGGTGAGCCGGCGACCGCGTAGTGCTCGTTGCCGAACTGCCGGGTCAGGTTCTCGTAGAGCATGGCGTTGGCCAGCTGGTCACCGCCGCCGTTGCCGAAGATCCCGCCGACCAGGGTGGCGATCGAGACCAGGTCCTCGAGCGTGAACGGGCTGCGGGCCGTTCGACGTCGCCGAGCGCGGCGTACTCGGCCGGCATCATCGTCAGGCGCGTTCAGCGGCTGCTCGGCCTGGTTGATGTAGGCGTTGATGCCGTTGACGTAGTTCTGGGCGTCGGCGTGGATCTGCGCGCCGTCGGGCAGCGAGGAGATGTAGTTGACCTGGTTGACCAGGTCCTGCTGGGTGTAGGGCTCGCTGGCCCACACGCTCTCGTCCATGGCCACGTTGGCGCCGCCGGCGAACGAGGCCAGGTCGCCCTGCCCGGCGTGGCGCAGCGCGTCGATGAAGAACAGCCGGTCCTCGGCGGTGGCGTAGCCGATCCCGAACATCAGCTCGGCCCGCGTGTCGCCGTAGATGTGGGGCACGCCGAACTGCTTGTCGCGGACGATCGTCACCCCCGGCTCGGGGCTCTCGGTGCTCTCCACGTCGCCCGGCCGGCACCCCGAAGGTGGCGTCCTTGTAGTAGTCGCGGGATCGTCTGCGCGGTGATCCAGCCGGCCGCCGTGGTCAGGTTGGAGTACATCGCCAGCTGGTCGCTGTTGTGCGGCCGGGCGCGTCCCCGGTGGCCTCGAACTGGGCCAGCTGGGCCGCGTTGTCCAGGCCGTTGGTGCCCGGGCGGCAGGATGTTGCGAAAGCCGCCGTAGTCGTTGGTCCCGTAGGGCTGCACCTGGGCGCGTCGCGGCGGGCGCCAGGGCAAACAGGGCGAGCAGCGCGACCAACGCGGCCAGCGCGACCAGCGCCGGGACGGCGAGGACGGGCCATTTGGCAACGCACCGGAACATGGCGCGAAGCACCCTACTCCTTCGCCGCTACGCGCGGGGGGATTTCTCCGCAGACCGCGGCCTCAGACCGCGATCAGGCCGAGCAGGGCGCGGGCCTCCTCGAGCGAGCCGGCCCGCTGGAGGCCGTCCTGCAGCGTCTTGTCGCCGCCCAGGCGCTCCAGGTACCAGGGATAGAACTTGCGCAGGTAGCGCGTGGCCCGCTCCTGGCCCAGGTGCTCGCAGGCCCGCTCGATCACCCAGTCGAGCTCGGCCAGGACCTCCGCGCGGGCCGGCGGCTCGGCTCGGTCGCCCAGCAGCTCCTCAAACAGCCAGGGGTTGCCCAGCGACCCGCGGGCCAGCAGCACCGCCGCGGCGCCGGTCTGAGCGTAGGCCTCGCGGGCGTGCTCGGCGTCGCGCAGGCCGCCGGAGATCAGCACCGGGACCGGGCAGCTCGGCCACCAGCCGCCGGGCCAGCTCGTAGTCGGGACGCCCGGCGTGGCGCTGGGAGGCGTGACGCGGATGGATGCACACTGCGGCCACGCCGCCGTCCTCGGCCAGCCGGTGGGCCAGCGCGGCCCCGCTGCCGTCACCCGGCCGAACGCCTGAGCGCAGCTTGACTGTCACCGGCAGCCCGCTGCCGCGGGCGGCGGCCCGGGCCAGCGCCACCGCCCGGTCGGGATCGGCCAGCAGAGCGGCGCCGGCCCCGGTCTTGCAGACCTTGGGCACCGGGCAGCCCATGTTGAGGTCGATCAGGTCCGCGCCGGCCGCCGCCACCCGCTCGGCCGCCGAGGCCATCACCTCGGGATCGTGGCCGAACAGCTGGACCGACATCGGGTGCTCGTCGGGATGGATGCGCAGCAGCTCGCGGCAGGTGCGCTCGTTGCGATGGTGCACGGCGAAGCTCGAGACCATCTCGGAGACGACCAGCCCGGCGCCGTGGCGCTTGGCCTGCAGGCGCACGAACCAGTTGCCGATCCCGGCCAGCGGAGCCAGGACGACCCGGTTGGGAATCGCGATCCCGCCCAGGGTCCAGGCGTCGGTGAGCTTGCCGGCCATGGATTCATGGTACGAATCTCGGAGTGGATCTCCCTTCTGCGCTCCGGCCCTGGTTGGAGCTGATGCACGACCAGGTTCCGGGACTGGAGCTGTTCGACGCCCACACGCACCTGGGTCAGAACGACCCCGACGGGATGAGCCAGACGCCGGAGCAGCTGCTCGAGACGCTGCGGGTCAGCCGCGCGCAGGGGGCGTTCGTGTTCCCGATGCACGAGCCCGACGGCTACCCGCCGGCCAACGACATGGTGATCGCGGCCGCCGCACAGTCCGGCGGCCTGCTCACACCGTTCTGCCGGGTCAAGCCGGGCGTGCGGCGCGGTGGCCGAGGCGGAGCGGGCCCTGGAGGCGGGCGCCCGGGGGATCAAGCTCCATCCCCGGGCCGAGCAGTTCACGCTCGATCACCCCGAGGTGCGCTCGCTGGCCGCCCTGGCCGACGAGCGCGGGCTGCCGATGCTGATCCACGCCGGGCGCGGGATCCCCGCCCTGGGCGCCCACGCGGTGAAGCTGGCGGAGATTTCCCCCGGGCGCGCCTGATCCTCGCCCACGCCGGCGTCTGCGACCTGTGCTGGATCTGGCGCGTGGCCGCCGATCTCCCCAACCTGCTCTTCGACACGGCCTGGTGGATGCCGGCCGATCTCGAGGCGCTGTTCTCGCTCGTTCCCCCCGGGCAGATCCTGTTCGCCTCCGACGCGCCCTACGGCCACACCGCCGGCTCGGCCGCGTTCCAGCTCCGGGTGGCGCTCCAGGCCGGCCTGAGCGCCGACCAGATCCGCTGGATCGCCTCCGGCCAGTCGCTGCGGATCGCCGCCGGCCGGCCGCTCGAGCCGGCCGGGCCGGCGGTGGGTGAGCGCGAGCGGGCGCCGCGGCTGCTGCTCGACCGGGTCTCGGAGTACGTCCTGCTCGGCGCCATCGCCACCATGCGCGGCAACGAGGCCGGCCCTGAGATGCTGGCCCTGGCCCGCCTGGCCTGCGACGTCCCCGACGAGATCGACGACGCGCCCGTGTTCGCCGCCGTGCGCAGCCTGCTCGACGCCTTCGATCAGGCCAACGCGGCGGATCCCACCGACCGCCGGCGCCTGCGTCTTCCTGATCCTGGCCGCCAACGTGGCCCGGACCCCCGACGTCCCGGTGCCCGCGACGGCCGCCCAGGCCTCGCCCCACGACGAGACCGGCGGACAGCCCCGGCACGGTTAGTGGTCGTCCCCGTAAATGCGGTTGCACCGAGAGGGGTCTCCGGCGGATGCCTGGCGAGGACGCAGAAGGCGCCGTGCAGCAGCGCTGCACGAGGGGGCCACCGCCGGCGAAGCCGGTGGTCAGGACAAAGCCAGGCGCCGCCGGAGGCCACTCGAATGCGAGCGTATTTGCGGGGGCGGCCACTAACCCGTGTTGCGCTCCCAGATCAGGCGCAGGCCGGTCAGCGTGAGCAGTTCGTCGACCTCATCGATCGTCTCGCGGATCGCGGGCACCAGAGCCCGGGCCAGGCCGCCGGTGGCCAGCACCTTGGTCTCCGACCCGAGTTCGTCGCGCAGGCGGCGCACGATCCCGTCGACCTGGGCGGCGAACCCGAACACGATGCCGCTGCGGATCGCCTCCACCGTGGACTTGCCGATCAGCGCCCGGGGCACGGCCAGCTCCACCTTGGGCAGCTTGGCCGCCTTCTCGTACAGGGCGTCGATCGAGATCTCCGCGCCCGGGGTGATGATCCCGCCGAGGTACTCGCCGGCCGAGGACACGATGTCGTAGGTGATCGCGGTGCCGAAGTCGACCACCACGCAGGTGTCCTTGACGCGGTCATACGCTGCCACCGCGTTGACCAGGCGGTCGGCGCCGACCTCCCGGGGGTTGTCCATCCGGATCGGCATCCCGGTGCGCAGGGACGAGCCCACGACCAGCATCGGGTGACCCAGGTAACGCGTGGCCATCGCGGTCCACTGCTCTGAGAGCTGGGGCACGGTCGAGGAGACGATCGAGGAATCGATGTCCTCGAAGCGCAGCCCCCGCAGGCCGAGCAGGTTGGACAGGGCGGCCCCGAGCTCGTCCAGGGTGGACTCGCGGACGGTGGCGAAGCGCCAGTGCTCGGCCAGGTCGGCCGATCCGGTGGGAAAGACCCCGAAATGGGTCTGCGTGTTGCCTACGTCGACGACCAGCAGCATCGGCGCATTACACCAGTGCCGCGCCGACTCGGCGGACCGCCTGGCCCTCGGGTAGCGCGGCCAGCCGGCCGGCCAGCCGCTCGCCGCCGGGCAAGGCCAGCTCGGGATCGAGCTCGAGCAGGGGCACGAGCACGAAACGGCGGGCGGCTAGATCGGCATGGGGCAGGGTCAAGCGCTCGGTCTGGCAGCGCAGATCGCCGAGCAGCAGCAGATCGACGTCGATCACCCGCGGTCCGTGACGGGCGCCCTGGGCCGCGCGCCCCACCTCGCGCTCCACCGCCTTGCACGCATCGAGCAGCTCCTCGGGGTCGAGCCCGGTGGCCACCCGCAGGCAGGCGTTGAGGAAATCGGGCTGGTCGAGCACCAGCCCCACCGGCTCGGTCTCGTAGACCGACGAGGAGGCTCTGACCTCGACTCCGTGCTCACCCAGGGCCGCGACGGCGGACTCGAGGTTGGTCCGCCGCTCGCCCACGTTCGAGCCCAGGCCGAGAAACCCGTCCCTCACCCAGTGGCCTCGCGCCACACCTCCACCGACACCTCGCCGACGGGCAGGGCCAGCGGAGGCTCGGGCTTGGCTGCCTTGACCCACACAGCGCCGGCGTCGTACTGGTCGAGCAGACGCTCGGCGATCGCGGCGCAGAGCCGCTCCAGCGTCTTGTAGCTCCGTTGCTGGGCGACCAGGTTGGCCAGCTCGCAGACCTGGCCGTAGTCAACGGTGTCCTCGATGCGGTCGGTGATGGTGGCATCGCACTCGCCGATGTCCAACCGCAGGTCGAGCAGCAGACGCTGCCCGATCTCCCGTTCCGCGGCGCTCACCCCGACGTGCGTGTAGAGCGAGAGGCCACTGACCTCGATCGTCACCTCGGGCTCGGTGCGCCCCTCCTCCTCGTCGTCTACGTCGCCTGAATCGTCGAACTCGTCGGCGTCGTAGTCGGGCATGGGCGCCTGACCGTAGCAGCCGTGATCGCCAGCGCGTCCCGGACCGGCGCGACGTCGTGAACCCGGAAGATGCGCGCCCCGCGGGCGTAGGCGAGCACGTTGGTGGCGATCGTCGCCGCGATCCGATCCTCCACCGGCCGCGCGGTGATCTTGCCCAGGAACGACTTGCGCGAGGTACCGATGGCCAGCGGCCGGCCCAGCCCGAGCAGCTCGTCCAGCCGCCCCAGCAGCTCGAGGTTGTGCGCGGTCGTCTTGCCGAAGCCGATCCCGGGGTCGAGGACGATGTGCTCAAGCGCGATGCCCCGCTCGAGCGCAAAGCTCAGGCGCTGCTCGAGAAAAGCGCGGACATCGCTGACGACGTCGTCGTAGCGCGGGTCGTCCTGCATGGTGCGCGGCTCGCCCAGCATGTGCATCAGGCAGCAGTCGGCTCCGCCGGCGGCGATGACGCCGGCCATCTCCACATCGCCGCGCAGCGCGGTGACGTCGTTGACCAGGCTCGCCCCGGAGGCCAGGGCCGCGGCGGCGACCTCGGCCTTCGAGGTGTCGATCGAGATCTGCGCCCGCGTCCCGCGGTCCCGCAGGCCCTCGATGACCGGGATCACGCGACGGAGCTCCTCCTCCACCGGGACGGGCCGGGCTCCCGGCCGGGTGGACTCTCCCCCGATGTCGAGCAGCGTCGCGCCCTCGCGTTCGAGCGCCATTCCGTGCTCGATGGCCGCATGATGGTTCAGGTACAGGCCCCCGTCGGAGAACGAGTCAGGGGTCACGTTGACGATCCCAATGAGCACGTATTCGTCCTTCGTGGCGGCGGCCACCGCGCCCGGCCTCATCGCGGGCCCTCGTCGGGCCAGTAGCCGTGATGATCGAAGAACTGGCGGGCCTCCTCCTCGAGCTCCCGGTCCCGGTTGCTCTCGAGGCTCATGCGGAACAGCCAGTTGACCATCCAGACGATGATGGCCACGATGACCAGGCCCACCCCGGAGCCGGCCAGCAGGGCGTGGCCCCCGGCCTGCTCAGACAGGCTGGCGTGCCCGAGCACGATCAGCACGCCGCCGGCCACGGCGATTATCAGCGGCAGCCAGATCCGCGTGGCGGCCAGGAGGACCCGCCGCGGGGTGAGGGGAGCCTCTTCCTTCACTGGGCTTGACGTTACCGGCCCTCGAGTCCGGGAACTGACCGTGGAGGTGCCACCCCCCGCGCCGTCAGGTGATATACCGCCGCCTGCATGACGCCCGACGCCTCGACCGCGCTCACGCGACGCACTCTGCTTCGGGGCGCTGCCGGCGGAGCCGCGCTGATGGCCGGACCGGGCCTCCCCGCCTGGGCGCGAGGAGTGGCGACCGCGGCCGCCGGGCTCAGACGCCCGGACTCCCGGCCCTTCCCCCACCTCCCCGCCGGCCACCGCTCGATGCCCGAGATCGAGCACATCGTCGTCCTCATGATGGAGAACCACTCGTTCGACAACCTGCTCGGCATGGTCCCTCATCTGGTCCCCGGGCGGGCGCACGTGGACGGTTTCACCCGCCGTCACGGCCGCATTCGCAACTGGAACCCCGACCCCGACGGACGGCGCGTCTATGCGACCGCGGCCAGCTCGCCGTGTCAGCTCGACGGGCTCCCCACACAGGCCTGGAACCCGTCGCACACCGCCTACGCCGGCGGCCGCAACGACGGCTTCGTCAGGGCCAGCGGCCCGGTCGCGATGCGCTACTGGGACAGGCGCGACCTCCCCTTCACCTACTCGCTGGTCAGGCATTTCCCGATCGGCGAGCGGTACTTCTGCTCTCTGCTCGGCCAGACCTACGGCAACCGCCGCTACCTGTTCGCCGGCACGTCCTCGGGCGTGGTCGACGACAAGGCCGACGCGATCACGGCCAAGGCGGCCAACGGGACGATCTTCGACCGCCTCGACGAGCACCGGGTCGGCTGGGGCATCTACTACCAGAGCACCCCGTCGATCGACATCATCATCTCCGACGTCAAGGCGGCCTGGGCCCCGCGGATCAACAAGATGGACCGCTTCTACACCGACGCCGCGGCCGGCCGGCTGCCCAGCTTCACCTTCCTGGACCCGCAGTACGCGACCACCTCGGAGGAGAACCCGCAGGACATCCAGGTCGGCGAGCGCTTCGTGGCCAGCGTGGTGGAGGCGCTGATGAAGGCCCCCACCTGGCACCGGACGGCCCTGTTCCTGACCTACGACGAGCATGGCGGTTACTACGATCACGTCCCGCCGCCCCGGGCGATCCCGCCCGATCAGATCGCTCCGATCCACTCCCCGGGAGAGCCGCCGCTCTCGCCGGGCGGCTTCGGCCGTTACGGCTTCCGGGTGCCGACCGTCGTGGTCTCCCCGTGGGCCCGAGCCAACTACGTCTCGCGGCGCACCCAGGACCACACCTCGATCACCGCCTTCGTGGAGCGCAAGTGGAACCTGCCGGCCATGACCTTCCGCGACGCCAACGCCGACCCGATGACCGACTACTTCAACTTCAGGCACGCCGCGTTTGCCGAGCCTCCGCGCCTCGCCCGCGCCCCGGGACTCGGGCCGGGTCTGGCGGAGTGCCACGCCGCGGGGCTGAACCCGCCCCTTCCGGGCGGCGCGTCAGCCGCCCGAACCGGGGTGGCCGGGCTACCCCGCCAGTAAGGGGATCAGCCCTTGATCGTGCCCGTGGCCGTCACCTGGCTGACCATGGTCTTGGTGTTGTAGGTCCCGGTCAGCTTGTAGGCGCAGCGCTGATGGCGGTGGATCCCGGTCCCACCTGTGCACTTCCCGGTTCCCGTGATGATGGCGATCCCGCTGGGGTTGGGCGACCCAAGCGTGAACCTGTCGCCGGTCCGGGCCGCGCCGTCGGCGTAGTACGCAGTAACCGTGTCGGTACCGCGGATCGGGAAGCTCGAGTTCAGGAGCTTGGCGTGCTGGACGGCGGCACCATTGCCGTAGAGCGAGCTGTGGACCTTATACAGGCTGGTGATCGAGTTCCCGTTACGGGCCAGGACCACGCCCTGGGAGACCACCTTCTGCTGCTGACTGGCCTTCCCGGCCAGCGCCGGGCCTGCGGTCAGAGCGCCGAGCGCGAGCATCGTCGCCAGAGTGATGATTCTGGTCGTGCGCATGTGGAGGACCCCTCTCTCTCACCGACTGCGTCTCGGGCCGGTCCCGACCGGACCCCGACCCCGGTTGGGGCCACGCTAACACCGCACCGGAGCGACGGTCAACCGGCCGGCCGGCCGTGCGTAGCTCAGTCGGCGGCGCCGCCGGCCAGCCCCGGACGGGGCAGCGGGCGGGGAGCGTCGCGGCCGGCGCGCTCGGCCGGGGTTCCCGTGACCGACGGGACCTCGGGCGGTGCGGGCGCCTCGGAGCCGAACACGGCCTCCTCGGACTGGCCGTCGAGCAGGGCCTCGAACTGCTCCTTCTCGATCGTCTCGCGCTTGATGAGGATCTCCGACAGCTTGCCCAGCGACTCGCGCCGCTCGGTCAGGATCTCCTTGGCCTGAACGTGCGCGGCCTCGACGATGCGGCGCACCTCATCGTCGATTTCCCTCGCGATCTCGTCCGAGTAGTCGGGCTCGGAGCTGAACTCCCGACCCAGGAAGGGCTGGCCGTGATCGTGGCCGAAGACCCGCGGCCCGAGCTTGTCCGACATCCCGAAGCGCATGACCATCTGCTTGGCGGTCGCCGTCACCTTCTCGAGGTCGTTGGAGGCGCCGGTGGTGATCTCGTCGAAGCAGATCTCCTCGGCCGCGCGGCCGCCCAGGGTCATGGCCATCTGATCCTGGAGCTCGGCCCGGGTGGTCAGGAACTTGTCCTCCCCGGGCAGGGAGATCGTGTAGCCCAGGGCCTGGCCCCGGGAGATGACGCTGATCTTGTGAATGGGATCGGAATTTGGCAGGTAGTGCCCGACGACCGCATGGCCCATCTCGTGGTAGGCGGTGATCTTGCGCTCCTTGTTGCTCATCACTCGGGTCTTCTTCTCCGGACCCGCGATCACCCGCATGATCCCCTCTTCCAGCTCGACCTGGGTGATCTCGCGCTTGCCGTTGCGGGCGGCGAGCAGCGCGGCCTCGTTGACCAGGTTTGATAAATCGGCGCCGGTGAAACCGGGCGTCTGGCCGGCCAGCGCGTCGACGTCGATCTCCCGGGCCAGCGGCTTGCCCCGGGTGTGGACCTCGAGGATCTTCTTGCGGCCCATGCGGTCGGGGCGGTCGACGACGATCTGCCGGTCGAAGCGGCCGGGGCGCAGGAGCGCCGGGTCGAGGATGTCCGGCCGGTTGGTGGCGGCGATGAGGATGATGTTGTCCTTCATCTCGAAGCCGTCCATCTCGACCAGCAGCTGGTTCAGCGTCTGCTCGCGCTCGTCGTGGCCGCCGCCCAGGCCGGCACCGCGGTGGCGGCCGACGGCGTCGATCTCGTCCATGAAGATGATGCAGGGGCTGTTCTGCTTGGCCTGCTCGAACAGGTCACGCACGCGCGAGGCGCCGACGCCGACGAACATCTCGACGAAGTCTGAGCCGGAGATGGAGAAGAACGGCACCCCGGCCTCGCCGGCCACGGCGCGGGCCAGCAGCGTCTTACCCGTTCCCGGAGGGCCGTAGAGCAGGACGCCCTTGGGAATCCGGGCCCCCAGGGCCTGGAATTTCTTCGGGTTCTCGAGGAACTCCTTGATCTCGTGCAGCTCCTCGACCGCCTCGTCGACCCCGGCCACGTCGCGGAAGGTGATCTTGGGGGAGTCCACGGACATGCGTTTGGCCCGCGACTTCCCGAACGACATGACCTTGGAGCCCCCGCCCTGGACCTGGTTCATCAGGAAGATCCAGAAGCCGATGAAGATCACGAAGGGCAGGATGTAGGTGAGCAGGCTGAGCCAGCCGCTGGAGGACTTGCTCTGGACGTCGAGGCCGCTCGAGCCCGAGGGGAGGTACTTCTCCGCATCGTTGATCAGCGTCGGCGCGTAGGAGTCGGGGTAACCGACCGTGTACTTGGCGTTGCCCGCCAGCAGGGTGACCGAGGCGCTGTTGTCCTTCTGGTCGAGCGAGAGGCTCTTGACCTGCCGGGACTCGAGCTGGGAGAGCAGGTTCCCGAACGTGTAGTGCGGGCCGTGGCTGGAGCTGCCGATCAGCTTCTGGGCGAAGAACGCCAGGACGACGACGATCAGGATCGGAAACGCGGCGCTCTTGAAGAACCTGCTCATAACGGAAGTCCCTACTCAGGAAACCCGGCGGTTTGCGCGCAGAATGGCCTAGGCGCTCGGCCGGGGGACTAGCAAGCGTAGCACCTGCTAATCGCCGTCTGCGGGGTCTCAGACGGCCTGCAGGAAGGCTTTCACTGCTTCAACGCGGCGACGTAGGGAAGGTTGCGGTAGCGCTCGGCATGATCCAGCCCGTAGCCGATCGCAAACTGATCCGGGATCTCGAATCCGACATATCGGGTCTCCAGGTCCACCTTGCGGCGGTCGGGCTTGATCAGCAGCGCGCAAACCTCGAGCGAACGGGGGTTGCGCCCGGCCAGATTGCGGAGCAGATACTGCAGGGTGAGCCCCGAGTCGACGATGTCCTCGACGATCAGCACGTCGCGGCCCTCGATGGCGGCGTCGAGGTCCTTGAGGATCCGCACCACGCCCGATGACTTCGTGGCCGAGCCGTAGGACGCCACGGCCATGAAGTCGACCTCCACCGGGATGTCGAGGTGACGCATCAGATCTGAGAGAAAGAACACGGCCCCCTTGAGCACGCCGATCAGCACCAGGTCCTTCTCGGCGTAGTCGCGTGAGACCTCGACGGCCAGCTCGCGCACGCGGCGGGCCAGGTCCTCGGCGGGCACGAGCACCTCTCCGATGACGCCGTCGTCGCTCACTCCGGTCAAGTCTATTTCGGCTCTGGGGACGGGGGGCGGGGCGGGGTGCGCCCGAACCGGAGCGTCCCGGCCGTGACCGTGGCCCGGACCCCATGGGGCAGATCGAGCCCGGCCGTCCCGTGCTCGGGCAGGGCGGCCACGTCCGCGGCCCGCCGGGCCACTCCGGCCGCGGGCGCGCCGATCGCCGCGTCGGCCAGCCGCTGCACGACCAGCCGCTGGAGCGCGGGGCCCAGGTCCCGCAGTCGGGACAGCCCTATCTCGTCCTCGCCGTCGAGGATCGTGTCGACCAATCCGTCGAGGACATCGGCCTCGTCGCGCAACAGCTCGGCCAGCGCCAGCAGGTTGTCCTGGGCGGCGGGGTGGATGCGCTCGAAGGCCGGCACGACATCCCTGCGAATCCGGTTCCGCGCAAACGCGGCCGACTCGTTTGACTCGTCCTCGCGCCAGGGCAGCTCGCGCTCGGTGCAGTAGGCGCCGGTCTCCTCGCGCGTGAATGAGAGCAACGGCCGGATCAGCGGCGGGTGTGTGTCGGTGCGCGGGCGCATGCCGAGCAGGGCCCGCCGGCTCGGCGACGAGGCGATCCGGTAGAGGATCGTCTCCACCTGGTCTGAGCGGGTGTGGCCGGCGGCCACGTCGGCCTCCCGGGCAATGGCCAGCTCGGCCGCCGCCCGGTAGCGCTCGGCGCGGGCCCAGGCCTGCAGGTTGCCGCCCCCCGGACCCGACCCGCGCTCCGGCTTCTCCGGCGTCGTCCCGGCGGGACGGACCGGCCGGCGCACGTCGAGCTGGACTCCGAGCCGCTCGCAGGACTCGGCGCAGAAGCGCTCGTCGGCGTCGGCGGCGCCGCGCAGGCCGTAGTTGACGTGGACGGCACTGACCGCCTCCACGCCGGCGATCCGCACGGCCAGATCGAGCAGGCAGGTCGAGTCCCGCCCGCCGGAGAACATGACCACGACCGGATGCCCGCGCGCCATGAGGCCCCCGTCGCGCACCTGCTCGAGCGTCTCGGCCTCGGTCATGGCTCCCCCCGCTGGCGGGCGATGAAGATCTCGGTGGACTCGCTGAAGCCCTTCAGGGTGACCTCGGCGATCCGCTCGAACTCGAGATGGGGCGTCTGGGAGTACTCGACCACGGGGCGGGTGACCAGGACCTCTCCCCCGGCCGAGCGGGCCGCGACGCGCGAGGCGAGGTTGATCTCCCGGCCGTAGTAGTCGCCGTCCCGGTACAGCGCCACCCCGTAGTGGATGGCGATCCGGGGCAGCGGCCGCTCGGTCTGCAGGCGCTGGAAGCCGACCGCCCAGTCGGTCAGGGCGGTCGGGTCCGGGCCGACGATCATCGCCTCATCGCCGATCGTCTTGATCACCCGGGCCTCATCGGGCAGCGTCATCTCAACCGCCTCCACGAACCGCTCCACCGCGTCCAGGGCGGTCAGCTCGCCCTCCTCCTCGGTCAGCCGGGTGTAGCCGGCCAGGTCGGCGAACGCGATCGCCACCCGCATGCGGCCGAGGTCGATCTGGCCGCCGCCCAGGTCGGCCTCCATGTGACCCACGACGTCCTGCTCGACAAAGTGCTGCAGATACCGCTGGTGGACCGAGTCGAGCACCGGACCGGCCAGGGGCAGCACCTCCCGGGAGATGGCATGCATCTGCTCGGCGGTCTCCATCCCGGCCACCCCCGAGCGCATCAGCGGTTCGTGCACGTAGAGGTGAAACAGCCGCACCTCGGCGTCGGCGATCTGCGCCATGGCCTGGCCGTAGACGCGCACCAGCTGGAGTAGCGCAATCAGGGGAAAGCCCGAATCCAGCACGGCGCCCACGTAGCGCAGCAGCTGCAGATCGTCCTCGGTCACAGTGTCGGCGTGGTCGGGGCTCAGGCCGAGACCGCTGATCAGCCGAGCCACGAGCGCCTCGTCGAGGCCGGTCTGGCGGGCGGCGTCGCGCAAACTGAACCGTTGCTGCTCGGCCGGCATGAGGTCCTCGAGGAAGCCGAAGGCCAACCGCCCCTCCTTGGTGGCCTGCTCGATGCTGGCCAGGGAGTGGCCGCGGTCGCGCATGCGGGCCACGACCCGCGCGGTCCCGACCGCAGCCGGCGTCCAGTCTCCCTCGTACTGGGGGATCAGCCCGCGCCGGCACCACCGGCGCAGCGTCGCCGGGCCCACGCCGACTCGGGTGGCCGCCTCGGCCAGGGTCAAGGGGCGCCGTGCATCGTCAGGGTGCGCGGTCCGCGACCACGAGCAAGTTGGCGGCGGGGTCCCGGTGAGGACGGGGCCCCGCCGCCCGCGGGCGTCACGGCCCGCTGCGTCGGCCGTAGGCGCTCGTCACGTTTCCGGCGGCGCCTCGCGGTCGCGCACTGAGGCGCGGCCACGATCCGGCCTGTTGCCTTGTTCGGTGTCCTAGGTCTACTCCGCATCAGGCGTCGTGTCAATCGTGCGCGACCCCGAATGTCCGGTTCTCGCCCGGGCGCGCGGGTCAGAGCTCGAGGTGGGGATAGTCCGCCGCGATCATCTCGCGGTAGCGCGCGAACAGCGGCTTGGTGATCGGCATGATGGCCAGGGCCGCCTTCACGTCGCCGCCGGACTTGATCCGCCGGCGGGCGATCGCGATGGCCACGTTCTCCTTGCCCTGGAAGTACTTGTTGGCGATCTCCGAGGTCATGGCCATCGTGACCCGCGGCTCCCAGTCGATGTCGTCGGACCATTCCCAGGCCAGGTTCGGCTCGCCCTGGGCCCCGGCGCGGATGTTGACGACCAGATCGAGATCGGTGAACTCGAACCGCTGCGGCGTGTCGGCCTCGCGCAGCTTCGGGCCCATGTCCGAGTCCTCGCTCATCAGGGCGAAGGTTCGGTCCATGACCTCCCGGAACTCCTTGGACGACTTGAATTCGGCCATCGGGCGCGGAGTCTAAGGCTCTCACGGACACAGGGTGGCCTATCTTCCGCGCCGTGGCGGACCCGATCCACCTGCAGCCGACCGGTCCCCTGGCCGAGCGCGTGCTGCTTCCGGGGGACCCGGGCCGGGCGCTGCTCCTGGCTCAGGCCCTGCTCGCGGAGCCGAAGATGTTCAACCACCATCGGGGGCTGTGGGGCTACAGCGGCACGGCCACCGACGGGGCGCCGCTGACCATCCAGAGCACCGGCATGGGCGGCCCGAGCGCGGCGATCGTGATCACCGAGTTGCACCAGCTCGGCGCGCGGCGCCTGCTCAGGGTCGGCACCTGCGGCGGACTCGAGCCGGATCTCGAGCTCGGACAGCTGCTGATCGCCGACGCGGCCATCTCCGCGGATGGGACGAGCCGCGCCCTTGGCGCCGCGCCCCGCGTCGAGCCGAGCCCAGCGCTCCTGGCCCGGCTGTGTGCCGCGGGCGCCGACGGCGTGCGCAGCGGTCCTGTCGTCTCCACCGACCTGTTCTACGACGGCCCGGCGGATGCCGAGGCCGGCTGGCGCGCGGCCGGCGCGATCGCGGTCGAGATGGAGGCCGCGGCGCTGTTCACGCTGGCCGCGCGGCGCGGCTTTGAGGCCGGCGCGGCGCTGCTCGTCTCAGATCTCCTGCTCCCCGAGCGCCGCCGGATCGATGCCGAGCGGCTGCGGGCGGCCGAGCACGCCCTGGGCGAGCTCGCCCTGCGAGCACTCGCGGCGTGAACCGCCCCTACTTGGGCCGGGCCGGCTTGGCTTGGGCCGGCTTGGCCGCGGCCGGCTTGGCCTGGGCCGGCTTGGCCGGGGCCCCCTTGGCTTGGGCCGGCTTGGCCGGGGTTGCCTCGAGGCGCTCCAGAGCGGCCTCGATCCTGGTCAGCCGTTCCTCGAGCGAGGCGGTCGAGCCGGACCGTTCGAGCCTTTCCTCGAGCCGATCGAGACCGTCTTCGATCCCCTCCAGGCGCTGGGAGACGCTGCGCACCCGGCGCGTGAGCCGCTCGAGGTCCGCCGCCGAGGGCAGATTGAGCGCGCCGAGGGCGGCCTCCTGGGCCCGCATGGCCCGCTCGCGCGTCTCGAACGCTCTTGACAGCGCGCCGCTGACGACGGGATTCTCGATCAGCTCCTGGGCCAGCTTGCCGATCGTCTCCTCGCTCTGCCTAGTCACGCGCCCGCGGAAGCTCTCCTCATCGCTCATGGCTCGGCACCTTAGCGCGGCGACGGGCCCCGGCCGGGGCCGTTGTCGGTCCTGAGCGCCGCCGAACCGAGCATACTCAACCTCAGCTTGAGGGTCAGCTATGAGCCCGGAGTCGATGATTGGGGTCAAGATCGGCGAGAATCCTGCCGATGCCCGGGTTTGATGACATCCTCAGCACGGGCATGAAGGTCAACGTGGGCGCGACGGTTCGGAATTGCAAAGGCTCAGAGCAGTCAGTAGCGTCCCGGCCGACGTCGCTATCCGACCAACCGTATAAGGCTGGCCACACCCGTGTTCACTGGGAGAAGGGCAAACTTGCTGATCAGGCGTAGAGGGCTGCTGATGCTCGGCCTGCTGGCCGCGGCCTTGGTCGCGCTGGCCGGCTCTGCGGTGCCCAGCGCGTCGGCGGAAACCTGCACGGTCACGGTCACGGTGGTGGGCGGGAAGACGTTCACCTTCTACAACGTGCCCGCGGGTACGCCGGCGTCCTCGCTGATCCCCGGGGTCATCTCCTCGCACGAGACCTGCACGTCGCCCAGTTCCTCGTCGTCCTCCACGACGACCTCGAGCTCGACCCCGACCCGCACCAGCCCGTCATCCACCACCACCTCCGGCTCGAACACGAACCCCGGCTCCGGCTCATCCTCAACCACAACTTCAGGGTCCTCGGGCGCGCCGGTCCCCAAGGCGGGCCATCCGGTCAAGCGCCAGCGGCCCTCGACTCACCCCGCCACTTCGACGACGAGCACCCAGAGCTCGGCCAAGAAGCACAAGGCCAAGCACAAGCCGAAGACGACGCTGCCCTCGGGCAAGGGGGTCCCGTCAGCCTCCAATCCCTCCTTCTCGCTGTCGCTACCCGGCCCGGCGCCGATCGGCGTGCCGAACTTCTTCATCGACTCGTTCCGGATCCCGCCCTTCCTGATTCCGATCTACCAGGCCGCCGGGATCGAGTACCAGGTTCCGTGGCAGGTGCTGGCCGCGATCAACGAGATCGAGACCGACTACGGCCGCAACCTCTCGGTCTCCTCGGCCGGCGCGGTGGGCTGGATGCAGTTCCTGCCCTCGACCTTCAAGCGCTATGCCGTCGACGCCAACGGCGACGGCGTAGCCGATCCCTACAACCCGGTGGACGCGATCTTCACCGCCGCGCACTACCTGCACGCCGCCGGCGCATCCAAGAACCTGGCCGGCGCGATCTTCGCCTACAACCACGCCGACTGGTACGTGCAGTCGGTCCTCCTGCGCGCGAAGCTGATCGGGGGCATCCCCTCGCAGCTGATCGGCGCGCTGACCGGCCTCGTGCAGGGCCATTTCCCGGTCGCGGCCCCGGCCAAGTACGCCGACGACGCCGTCCTGACCAAGGCTCACCAGCGCGTCAAGACGGCCAACGCCGCTCAGGTCATCGCCTCGGGCTCCGCCCAGGGAACCTCGATCTTCGCCAAGCAGGGCTCGCCGGTCATCGCCGTCAACGACGGCAAGATCGTCAAGATCGGCCAGAACGCCCGCCTCGGCCGCTACGTCCAGCTCCAGGACGCCACCGGCAACGTCTACACCTACTCCCAGCTCGGCTCGGTGCCGAAGTCCTACCCGGTGCCGAAGGCGGTCCGGATCACGGCCAAGGACATCGCCAAGGAGCTCGCGGCGCCAGCGGGCAAGGCGCCCAGGAGCGCAGCCAGCGCCGGGCAGCAGAACCTGAGCGTCCCGGCCACTGTTTCGGCCCATCGCGCCGGAATCCACCGGCTGGCCAAGGTCAACCGCCCACGGACGAGCACCCCGGCGACCAGCGCGGGACCGATCACCCTGCCGGTAAAGCCCGCCCCGCGCGCGTCGAGCAGCGGCTCGGTGTCAGTCCCGATGGTCAAGGAGCGCCTGTTCGCCAACCCCGCGCGCGCCGGCTCCTACGCCGCCGGAGGGGACCTGCAGCTGCGCAACGGCAGCCAGCAGATCTCGAGCTTCCAGAACTACTTCTCCGACGTGCTGCACCTGGCCCGAACCAGTACACGCTCAAGCCGCTGCGCAAGGGTGCGATCGTCGTGGCCGGGACGATCCTCGGCCGCATCGGCGGTCCCTCCCAGAACGTCTCCTCGCACCTCTACTTCCAGGTTCGTCCGGCGGGTAAGAACTCCCCGCTGGTCGATCCCAAGCCGATCCTGGACGGCTGGAAGCTGCTCGAGGCGACCGCCGTCTACCGGGCGGCCGAGGTGGATCCGTTCTTCGGCCCCGGGGCGAAGAACCCGACCGTCGGCCAGGTCCTGCTGATGAGCAAGGAACAGCTCACAGTGCGGGTGCTGGGCGACCCCCACGTGCGGATCTACAACTGCGGCCGCCGGGACATCCAGGCCGGCCTGATCGACCGCCGCGTACTGGCCACGATCGAGTTCCTGTCTGCCTCGGGCCTTGACCCGTACGTCTCCGGCCTGGAGTGCGGCCACAGCCTGACCGGCTCGACCGGGACCGACGCGGCCGGAGCCACCGGCTCGAGCGTCGATATCGAGAAGATCAACAACATCCCGATCGCCGGCCATCAGGGCCCCGGGTCGATCACCGACATCACGATCCGGCGCCTGCTCACCCTGCAGGGCGGCATGGTGCCCGACCAGATCATCAGCGACATGAGCTACAAGGGCCAGCCCAACACGCTCGCGCTGCCCGATCACAAGAACCGTATCCAGATCACCTTCACCCCCGAGTTCGGCTCTAACAAGAAGCTCTCGGCCCAGGTGAAGGCCCTGCTCCAGCCCGGCCAGTGGGTACAGCTGATCAACCGGATCAGCCAGATCCCCGAGCCGATCGTCCCGATCGCGCCGAGCAAGTACGCCCTCAAGCTCGGGCAGCGCTGAGCGGGACGCGCCGTCCGGGAGCGCGGTGAGCACCGCGACCCCGCTGTTCCGCTTCGTCCAGATCGAGGTGCCGTGGCCGCTCGGCCCGACTGACGGCCGCTACCTGCTGCGCGGTGAGGAGGCGCCGAGCGACGCACCGACGCACGTGCTCGTGTTCGCCACCCTGGGCGCGCCCGAGCGCCGCCGGCTCGCGGCCCGCCGCCGCGCGCAGGCGGCGCCCCCCAGGCCCGAGCCCACCCCGGTCAGCACAGGTCGAGCCACGATCATCGACGTCGGCGCCCCGTTGAACGATTCCGAGCAGGCCGATCAGCTGGCTGCGCCAGGCCGGCGAGGGCGAGATCGAGACCGGGCTGAAGGTGCTGAACCGGGCTCTGCACGGTGTTCGGCTGGTCACCGCGGATCCGTACGTGACGCCCGTGGGCCGGTCCCAGGCGCTCGTCGCCCGGCTCGGCTTCGGAGCCGGTGAGGAGGTGGCCGACGGACTGTGGACCGAAGCCCGCGAGCTGGTCCACACCGAGCCCCGCCAGCGCCGCTCCCGGGTCGTTGGCCCCCCAGTCGCGTCTGGCCGCCGTGCTCGGGGCGCGCGAGAGTGCCCTGGCCTGCGAGGAGCTCGTGCTCCGGGCCCGGCTGGACCTCGATCAGGGACGCGACCGGGAAGCCGCCCTGCAGCTGCTCGTCGCCCTCGACGCGGCCCTGGCCGAGCTGGCCCGCGATCCGGCGGCCTCGGTCCTGACCGGGCGCCTGAACGAGCTGCGCGAGCAGCGCCAGTCAGTGGCCTCCGCCGCCCAGGCCGCGCTCGACGGCGCGCTCGGGGCCGACCAGCGCGAGGCGGTCGTCTTCACCGTCGGCCGCATCGAGGCCGCCCTGCGGGCCCGCGCCGCCCAGAGCGCCTGATTCAGGCGATCCCGAGCAGCTCGACCACCGCGCGCAGCTCGTCGACCACGTCGCCCCCCGCCCGCACCGCGGCGTCGGCGTCATACGGCGTCCGGCCCTGGGTGACGATGGCCAGCCTGCCCCCGCCGGCCAGGGTTACGGCGGGAAGCTGGCCCACGGGATAGACCTCGAGCGAGGAGCCGATGCACAGGAGCAGGTCGGCCTGGGCGACCAGGGCCTGGGCGCGGAGCAGCGCCGGCTCGGGCAGGTACTCGCCGAACAGGACGACGTCGGGCTTGAGCGGGCGCCCGCAATCGCAGCGCGGGCATCCCGGCCGGATCCTGGCGCTGGCGCGCCCGGACGTCGGCGAGGAGAAAGCGCGCAGCGCAGGCCGGACACGAGGAGTGCTCGATCGTCCCGTGCACCTCGACGAGCTCGCCGGTGCCGGCCCGGGCATGCAGGCGATCGATGTTCTGGGTGATCACGGCCGAAAGCAACCCGGCTGCCTCCAGCTCGGCCAGGGCGAGGTGGGCGCCGTTGGGACGCTTGTCCTCCAGGGCCTGGAAGCGGTCGCCGTAGAAGTGCCAGAAGCGCTCCGGGTCACGGCGAAAGACGTCGATGTGGGCCACCTCCATCGGGTCGACCTTCTCCCACAGCCCGGTTCCGGGCGAGCGGAAGTCGGGGATTCCCGAAGGCACCGAGATGCCCGCCCCGGTCAGAGCCACGACGACGTCCGCCTGGAGGATCAGCGCGGCCAGCTTGGCCGCCTCGGCGCTGGCCGGGAGCGCGCTCACGCGCCGCGGAACCGGGCTGCGCGCTTCTCGATGAAGGCGGAGATGCCCTCCCGCGCGTCCTCGGAGGCGAACACCGACGCGAAGGCCTGCTTCTCGGCCTCGATCCCGGCGTCGAGGTCTCCGCTGCCCGAGACCCGTTTGATCTGCTCGACGGCCAGGGGTGCCTGGCCGGCCAGCTTGCGGGCCCAGGCCAGCGCGGTGTCGAATAGCTCGTGGTCGGGCACGACTCGGGTGGCCAGGCCGAGCGCGAGCGCCTCCTCGGCGCCGATCGGCTCGCCGGTCAGGTTGAGCTCCAGCGCCTCGCGCGGGGCCAATCAGCCGGGGAAGCCGCTGCGTCCCGCCGAACCCGGGAATGATCCCCAGGTTGACCTCGGGCTGCCCGAAGCTGGCCGACTGCGCGGCGATCCGGAAGTCGCAGGCCATGGCCAGCTCGCACCCGCCCCCGAAGGCCAGCGCGCCCACGGCGGCGATTGTGACCAGCCGGGAGCGCTCCATGTCCCGCAGGAGGCCGTGCATCTGCTCGAGCAGCTCGCGTCCGGCCGCGGCGTCCATCTTGGTGAACGCCTTGATGTCCGCCCCGGCGCAGAACAGCATCGGGTTGGCCGAGGCGAAGATCAGCGCGCGCACCCCCCGCGAGACCGCGACGTCCCACACGCTGCGCAGCGCCGCCACCACCTCAGGGGAGATCGAGTTGGCCGGCGGGCGATCGAGCCAGGCGATGGCCACCTGATCCCGCGTCTCGAGCTTGACCGGACCGTCCTGCCACTCGGCGTCGGGGCGCGGATAGGGGTAGAAGCCCTGGCCGGTCTTCACCCCCAGCCGGCCCTGGATGACGAGCCGGCGCAGAATGGCCGGGGGCTCGAAGCGATCCCCCCACTCGGCCTGCGCCTGCTCCAGGCGCTCGAGCACGGTGTCCAGCCCGAGCTGGTCGGCGCGCTGGAAGGGCGGGGGCACGATCCCGGCGCCGGCCATCATGCCCAGGTCGATGTCCTTCAGGGCGGCGATCCCCTCCTCCAGGACCAGGCAGCTCTCGACCAGCGCCTTGAGCGTGAAGCGATCGGCCAGCTCGTCGGCCACAGGGCTAGCTTCCGTGCTCATAGAAGCCCTTTCCGGTCTTGGCCCCGAGCTGGCCGGCCCGGACCAGCCGGCGCATCTCCCGGTGGACGTGGAAGCGATCGCCGAAGGACTCCTGCAGGTGCTCGGCGGTGTGCAGGACGGTATCCAGCCCGACCAGGTCGGCCAGGTAGAACGGTCCCATCGGGGCGAGCTTGGCCTCGGTCACTCTCCGGTCGAGCGCGGGAATCTCGGTACCGGTCTCCTCCTGGTAGCGCCACAGCTCCGAGACGGTCGAATTGAGGATGCGGTTGACCACGAACCCCGGCGCCTCCGCGCAGCGGATGGCCGTCTTGCGGATCGCCGCGGCGAAGTTGACCGCGGTCTGCGCGGTCTCGAGCGAGGTGTCCTCCCCCTCCACGACCTCGATCAGCCGCATGACCGACGCCGGGTAGAAGAAGTGAAACCCGACCACCTTCTCGGGCCGGCTCGTGCCCTCGCCCATCTCGGTGACCGACAGCGCCGAGGTGTTGGAGGCCAGGATCGCATGCCCGGGCGTGACCTCGTCGAGCTCGGCGAACACGGTCTGCTTGAGCTCCATCAGCTCGGGCACGGCTTCGATCACGAAGTCGACGTCGCCGAAGTTCTCGTAGCCGGTCGTGCCGGTGATCAGAGCCAGCTTGCGCTCCAGCTCAGCCGGCTCGAGCTTGCCGGCGTCGACCTGGGCCTGCCACAGCGAGCGCGCCTTGACCAGGCCCTGCTCGACGAACTCGTGATCGATGTCCTTGAGCACGACGGGGACGTCGGCCGAGGCGATCGTCTGGGCGATCTCCCCGCCCATCGTGCCGGCGCCGACCACGGCGGCTTTGAATACGAACATGGGGCTCAGGTCTGGGTGTCGGGGTGGCTACGGCGGCTCGGCGGCCAGACGGAGTCTAATGCTCGTCCGGGCTCGGTCGGGGCTGGCGCAAGCTGGCCTCGAGCTCGGCGCCGAAGCGCCGGAGCGTCGTGTCCAGGGAGGCGATCATCGCCCGCCGGATGAACAGCAGATCGACCGGGGCCGAGAGGAACGCGTGGCGCCTGAGCTGGTAGGCCAGGCTGAGCTCGACGCTGACCGCATCGACGTCGAGGGGGAGGAAGGCGACGCTCTGGCGTCCGGAGATCGAGCCATCCTCGATCTCGACCGTCTGGCCCTCCAGGGGCTCGAAGGCGACCACGCGTTCACTCACCCGCCCCCGTCCCGCCGGGCCGGATTCCCAGACCACGCTCGCTCCGAGCCCGGGCCACGCGGCGTCGACCCCCAGCACCCGATCACAGCCGTCGATCCAGCGCGGCCAGGCGGCGGTGTCATACCAGCACAGCTCGGCCTGGGCGACCGTGCCCCGAACCTCCTGGCTGACCCGAACTGTGCGCATGTCGTGGATTCTCCCGGTTCGCGGTGCGCGGGAGTAGGCTCCTGGGCAGATGGCGGACAACCTGCCCGAGGCGCTCGAGCCTTACCCGGACATCTCATCCAAGGCCTACGAGCACCCTGCCGATCGCGCGGCGACCGCGGCCCTGAAGGCGGTGCCGATGCTCGACGTGGTGGTCCGCAAGCTGATCGAGTTCCGCTACGAGCGGGCGCTGCGCCAGTTCTACCTGGGCAACTCGGTCAAGGTCTCCGAGCACCAGCTGCCCGATCTGTGGGCCTCCTACAAGGGCGTCGCCCACGTTCTCGACATGCCCGACGAGTACGACCTGTACGTCAGCGCCTCGCCGCTGCTCGGCTTCAACGCGGCCACGATCGGCTCCCAGAAGCCGATGATCGTGATCGGCGCCCCGCTGGCCCGGGAGCTCGACGCGGCCGAGCAGCGAGGGGTCATCGCGCACGAGCTCGGACACATCCTCTCCGACCATGTCGTCTACATGACCGCGCTGAACATCCTCCTGCGCGGGGTCAACCTGCCGGGAATCGTCGGCCTCCCGCTGCGCGCGGTCCGCGCCGTCCTGCTCGAGTGGTTCAGGGCGGCGGAGCTCAGCTGCGACCGGGCGGCCACGCTGGCCGTGCGCGACCCGCGGATCATCTGCCGCACGCTGATGGTGGTGGCCGGCGGGCTGCCCTCCGACCGGCTCGACCTGGACGCGTTCATGGCCCAGGCCATGGAGTACGAGAACTGGGAGGATCCCCACGATCGCGTCCGCCGCTTCTTCCTCGAGATCGGGGTCAGCCACCCCAACGCGGTGCGCCGGGTCTCGGAGGTGATGCGCTGGGTCCAGAGCGGCGAGTACGACCGCATCCAGCGCGGTGAGTACCGCCGCCGCGGGGATACTCACGACGTCCGGGAGGAAGCCGGCGACGCGATGGAGTTCTACGCCGAGCGCTTCCGGGCCCTGTTCCAGGACCTGGGCGAGAACGTCTCCAGCCTGGGCGCCCAGGTCGGCGATGTGAGCCAGCAGGTGGCCGACTGGCTGCGCAACCGCGGCTCCGGCGCCGGCCGCCAGGACTAGCGGCCCCCCGGACCCTCCGGCCCCCCGGCGGCCCGTCCGGCCTGTCCGGCCCGTCCGGCCTGTCCGGCCCGTCCGGCCCCCCGCGTCTCCCCCGCCCCCGAACCGCTCCGCGTCTAACCGGACGCCGGCGCACTCGGAGTCATTTGACGTTCGCAGCGAACGCGAAATGACTCCAAGTTGCGGTCCCGCGCAGGTCAGCCCTTGACAAACGACAGGTTCCGATATATCTTTGACGCATCGGTATACATCTAAAAAAGAAGGAATCACATGTCCACCTATTCATTCGCACAAGATCTCCCCGGACAAGCGGTCTGGGGACATCGCAAGCACCGGCGCCGGCAGCGCGCCCGGCTCCAGGCCCTCGCGATGCGCGAGATGCGCGGCGGGGCACGGCCTGAGGGCCCGTGGGCCGAGGGCCCACGCGGCGGCCACGGCGGCCACGGCTCGCACGGCGGCCCCTTCGGCCGCGGCGGCTTCGGTCCCGGCCCCCGGGGTCGCGGCCGGGGTCGAGCTCGCCGGGGCGACGTCCGCCTGGCGCTGCTCCGCCTGCTGGCCGAGGAGCCCGGCAACGGCTATCAGCTCATGCAGACCATCGAGGAGCGGAGCGCCGGACAGTGGCGGCCCAGCCCTGGTTCGGTCTACCCCACGCTGGCCCAGCTCGAGGACGAAGGCCTCGTGCGCTCGATCGAGGTCGAGGGCGGGAGAAGGTCCGAGATAACCGACGCGGGTCGCGAGCACCTCGAGACCCGGGCCGGCGAGCCGGACCCCTGGGACGCTCCGGCCGAGGGTCGCGGTTCAATGCGGGAGTTCAAGCCCTTGATCGCCGCAGTCGCCGCGGCCGCCATGCAGGTCGCCGCAGTGGGCGACGAGGGCCAGAGGACCCGGGCCATCGAGCTCCTGACCAACGCCCGCCGCGATCTCTACCGCGTGCTGGCCGAAGGCCAAGAGGACTGAAGGTCCTAACGTATCCGCCGATGCCCGATCACACCGACAACGGAGCCGGAGCCCAGCCGGCCATCGCCGTAGCCGACCTGGTCAAGACCTTTGACCAGGTCCAGGCGGTGCGGGGCGTGAGCTTCGAGGTCGGCCTGGGTGAGGTGTTCGGCTTCCTGGGGCCGAACGGAGCCGGTAAGACGACCACGATCAACATGCTCTGCACCCTGGCCAAGCCCACGGCGGGCCATGCCCGGGTGGCGGGGCACGATGTCGTACGCGAGCGCGACGACGTGCGTCGCAACATCGGACTGGTGTTCCAGGATCCCACGCTCGATGGCTATCTGACCGCAGCCGAGAACCTTCGCCTCCACGCCGAGCTCTATGGCGTGCAGAGCTCCCTGGTCGCGCCGCGCATGCAGCAGGTCATGGAGATGGTCGGCCTGTGGGACCGCAAGGACGGAGTCGTCGGAACCTTCTCGGGCGGCATGCGCCGCCGGCTGGAGATCGCCCGGGGCCTGATGCACTCCCCCCGGGTGCTGTTCCTGGACGAGCCCACGATCGGCCTGGATCCCCAGACCCGACGCTCGATCTGGAGCTACATCCGCGAGCTCAAGGAGCGCGAGGAGATCACGATCTTCATGACCACCCACTACATGGACGAGGCCGAGTGGTGTGACCGGATCGCCATCATGGACCACGGTCAGATCGTCGCCCTCGACGCACCCGAGACGCTCAAGGCCGGGGTCGGACAGGACCGGGTGACGATCCACACCGCCGATGACCAGGCGGCGATCGCCATCCTGGAGGAGCGCTTCGGGATCGAGGCTCGGATGGCCGAGGGGGCCGTGGTCTTCGGGGTCCCCTCGGGTGAGGAGTTCGTGCCCCGGCTGTTCCGGGAATGGGACCCGGCCCACGGCCGTCCGGCGATCAGCTCGGTCAGCGTCTCGCGCCCCACGCTTGATGACGTGTTCATGTCCTACACCGGCACGACGATCCGCGACGCGGAGGAAGATCAGTCCAAGCACCGTAACCGGGTGATGATGCAGATGATGAGCGGCCGCCGATGAGCACCACGACCACCCCCGGCTCCGAGACGACCGCAGCTCCGCCCGCGGGTGGCGGCGACGTCGTCCGGGTCAGCGTCCCGCAGCGCAGCCTGCGCTCGGAGCTGAGGGCGATCAAGATCGTCTGGCGCCGCGAGCTGCTCCGCTTCCGCTCCGACCGGCTGCGGATCATCACCTCCCTGGTCCAGCCGCTGCTGTTCCTGTTCGTGCTCGGGGCGGGCCTGCAGCGCCTGTCCAGCGCCGGTACCCATGGGGTGAACCTGAAGACGTTCATCTACCCGGGCATCCTGTGCATCGCGGTCATGTTCACGGCCATGTTCTCGGCCGCCTCGATCGTCTGGGACCGGGAGTTCGGGTTCTTGCGCGAGATGATGGTCGCCCCGATCCGCCGCAGCTCGATCGTGATCGGCAAGTGCCTGGGCGGCGCCACGGTGGCCGGCTTCCAGGGCGTGATCGTCATCTGCCTGGCCGGCCTGGTCCACGTTCCCTATGACCCCGTGCTCATCCTGGGAGTCTTCGGCCTGCAGCTGCTCCTGGCGTTCTCGATCACCGCCTTCGGAATCATGGTCGCGGTCCGCATCAAGCAGATGCAGTCGTTCATGGGCGTGATGCAGATGATCGTCATGCCCATGTTCTTCATCTCGGGGGCCCTGTTCCCGGCCTCGGGACTCCCGGGCTGGCTGACCGTGCTGAACCGGCTTGATCCGCTGACCTATGCCGTGGACCCGATGCGCCGCCTGGTCTTCGATCACCTGAGCATTTCCGCCGCGGCGCGCCACGCGCTCGACCCCGGGGTGAGCTGGTGGGGCTGGCACGTCCCAGCGTTACTCGAAGCCGCGGTCATTCTCGGCCTCGGCCTGGTCATGCTGGGCGTGGCCATCTGGGAGTTCAGCGCCACCGAGTAGCCCGCATCCGCCACTCGAAGAGAAAACGCGACCCCACGGGTCGCAATTTCTCTTTGAGTCGCAACTGGGCCGCCTCGGGCTAGCTCAACCGGACCGCCACGAGCCCAACGGCGAGCAGTACCAGCGCGAGCCACAGGGCCGACAGCGCGCCCTCCAGCGGGGCCCGCACGGTATCGGCGTCGATCTCCCGCACGCTCCCGTCGTCGAGGCGCTGCTCGCCGGACAGCCCGGTGGTGTGGCGCCGGAGCTCGCGCACGGGGGTGCTCAGCCGGCGCTGGGCCACGCTGAGGAGCGCACACGCGCCGGCCACGAGGAGACCGGCGGGGCGGATCTCCAGCCCGCTCACGAAGTACCCGGTGAAGGCCGGGAACGCCCCCCAGGCGAGCGCGAAGGTGGCGTCGTTGTGGAGCCGGCCACCGGCCAGCTCCAGGTTGTAGGCCGGGACCAGGAGGCCGCCGACCAGGACGAGCGGGATGAGCAGCGGTGAGACCACGAACACGCCCGCTACACCGACCGCCAGCGCCCCGAGGAGGCCGGCGGCGCCCAGCGCGATCAGCACCCGGCGGCTCAGCGCCGTGCCCAGCGGATGGCCGCTGCACTCGTCCAGCGCGTGGGCGCTGATTCCGACCGCGAGCAGGAATGCGCCCAGCGCCGCGGCCAGGCGGCCGGCGTGAACCTGCGGCGCCGCCGCGGCACCGAGGGCCACGTAGCTGAGATGCCAGGCCGTGTAGGGCGGGTGAAGCAGGGTGATGAGGTCCCGCCAGCCCCCGCGGCGCAGCGCGTAGAAGGCGGGGCGGGCGGTGGTCACGATCCGCGCTGCGGCGCCTTCACACCCCACATCACGACGGCGGCGCCGAAGCTGAGCCGGCGCAGTTGTACGTCCTCGATCCCGGCCGCGCGCCACAGGGCGGGCAGGTCGGGCTCGCTCCGGTGCAGCGCCTCGATGTTCGGCCCCAGGAACCTCCCGACCTCATACCAGGACCTCGAGACCAGGCGGCCGAGCAGCGGGAGCCCGACCCGGGTGTGGATCCGCCACAGGGTCCGCAGGGCGCCGCGGGGAGGGACGCCGAATTCGAGCATCCCGATCCGGCCCCCCGGCTTCAGCACCCGGACGAGCTCGCGCATCGTCGCCGCCCGGTCATCGACGTAGCGCAGCAGGTAGGTGAAGGTCAGGGCGTCGAACTCCTCGGCGCCGAACGGGAGCTCCTCGGCCTGCCCGGTGACGAGGCTGATCCGACCGCTCAGCTCGGGCGACGCGTCGAGGCGCGCGCGCGCCGAGCCGAGCATCGCCTCGCTCTGGTCGAGCCCGACCACGCTCCCCGCCCCCTGCCGGATGAGCTCGGCGGCGACCAGCCCGGTCCCGGTGGCGACGTCGAGCACCCGCTGTCCGGGCCCGGGGGCAATCGCCGAGACGAGCGCGCGCCGCCAGCGGGGATCTTGGCCGAAGCTGAGCACCGCGCCCATGGATCCATAGCGCGCCGGGAGCCCTTCGAACAACGCGAGTGCGTGACGTTTACGTTCAGAGACCGAAGCGGCTGCCAAGACGGCTATTTCCTTTGGCGCCCAGGAGCCACCCGGTGATCCTAACCGTCGGCCGCGGCGGCCCGCACCGGTGGGCTAGGGCGACGGGGGGCGCTGGTAGCTTTGGCCGCGTGGATCCCGGCGATGTGCCCGCCTCACGCAGCGATTCGCTGCGCGTGCCGTGTCTGGTCAACCCGAACCACGCCGACATCGTCGGGCATCTCGAGCGCCGGAACTTCATCTGGGTGGACCTCGATCAGCCCTCCGACGATGTCCTCATGGCGCTGGCGGGGACGATCAACCTGCACCCGCTGACCGTCGAGGACGCCCGCACGTTCAACCAGCGTCCCAAGGTCGAGGAGTACGAGGGCTACGTGTTCATGGTCGTCTTCGGCGTCGATCCGGAGACGGAGTCCGGCGATCCGCTGCTGCGCGAGGTGCACCTGATCATCTCGGGCGACTACGTGGTCACGATCCATCATCGCCCCGTGGATGCGCTGGCCGAGCTGCGCACGCGCTACAGCGACCGGCCGATCCGCTCGGAGCAGTTCCTGGTCTACAAGATCCTCGACGCGGTCACCTCCACCTTCATCCCGACGCTGTCACGAGTCGACGATGACATCGACGACATCGAGCAGCAGATCCTCGACCAGGCCGCGCCGGAGAACCTGGAGCGGATCTTCTCCCTCAAGCGCGACCTGGTGGCCATGCGCCGAGTGGTCGCCCCGATGCGGGACATGCTGGCCCGGAGCGGGGACACGATCGCCGCCCTGCCCGGGCTCGAGAGCGATGACCGGCTCTACTTCCGCGACGTCTACGACGGCCTGGTCCGCGTCTCCGAGCTCGTCGATTCCTACCGCGACCTGCTCAGCGGGGCCACCGACATGTATTTATCGACGGTGGCCAACCGCCAGGGCGAGGTCAACAAGCAGCTGACCATCATCGCCACGATCTTCCTGCCCCTGACCTTCCTGACCGGGTTCTTCGGACAGAACTTCGCCTTCCTCACCGGCAGTATCCAGAACACGCTGCTGTCCTTTTTGGTCTTCGGGATCGGCTTGCTGGTCCTGTCGGTGCTCGGCTTCACGATCTACTTCCGCCGTAAGCGCTGGCTCTAGCCTCCCTACCGTCCCTTATTGCTTGGACGGGGAGCTCCCGTTCGTTCCCGACGCCCGCGCACTGAGCCAAACCGAGGCCTTGACGATGGTCACCGACGCCGGCGAACGCGACCTCCTCGCCCGGCCGGCGGGCACCCACGGATAGGCCGAACTACGCCGGCGCGCGGTCAGGTTTGACATCAAGGGCGTCCCGGTCCTGGTGGCTTCGATCGAGGATCTGATCGCCATGAAGCGCGCCGCCGGTCGGACCAAGGATGTGGCCACCGTCGAGGAGCTCGAGGCGATCCGGCACCTGCGCGACGAGCGCGGGGCTGCCCCTCAGCCCACGTAGCGCCGGTAGGCCGCGACCCAGTCACGCGCGATGGTCAGCTGCGCGGCGGACAGGCTCATCTGCCCATGGCAGACCCGTTCGCGGAGCCGGTACTCGAGCTCGTCCTTGGGGTTGGGGCTGGCTCCCGGCTCGGGCCACAGGTTGCGGTCGTCGTTGCGGGCCCCGCCCAGCTCGAGCGGGACCAGATGGTCGTACTCGTAGTAGTGCAGCGGCCGGCGGTCGCCGTAGGCGCGCAGGCTGGCTCGCTTCTCGGCCTCGGTGATGGACTCCGGCGGCCTGACCGTCTCGGTGTAGCCCGAGCGGCAGATGGTCTTGCCGATGTCCGCGGGCGTGACCGCCGGATCCACCGCTCCGGGGGTGCAGCGCGGATCAGGCAGCGTGGACAGGCCGCGGCCACGAGCGTGGCAGGAGCCCGCAGCTGGCTGACGCTGCACCCGGTGGGAGCTGGCCGTGCTCCGGGGCAGGGCGCCCCGCGGCGGCCAGCGCCGCAGCGCCGCCCCAGACGGCACCGGCGACGAGGGCGATCAGGGCCAGGCCACGCACGCCTCCGAGTCAAGCAACGACGGCGGACGGGCGGCTCAGACCGAGGCCGTGGCCGGCTCCTCGATCCGCCGGGGCAGCAGGGTCTCGCGGGCGATGACCAGGCGCTGGATCTGGGCGGTGCCCTCGTAGAGCTGCAGGATCTTGGCGTCGCGCATCAGCTTCTCGACCTTGTACTCCTTGATGAAGCCGTAGCCGCCGTAGACCTGCACGGCGTCGGTGGTTACCTCCATCGCCGTGTCGGCGGCGAAGCGCTTGGCGTGCGAGGACTCGAGCGTGTTGCGCTTGCCCTGGTCGAGCAGCACCGCGGAGTTGTAGGTGGCCAGGCGGGCCAGGTACACCTTGGTGGCCATGTCGGCGATGATGAACTGGATCGCCTGGTGCATGGCGATCGGCACGCCGAACTGGACGCGCTCCTTGGAGTACTCGATGGCCAGCTCCATCGCCGCGCGGGCCACGCCGACGCCCATCGCGGCCACGCCGGGACGGGTCCGGTCGAGGGTCATCATGGCGATCTTGAAGCCCTTGTTCTCCTCGCCGACCAGGTTCCCGGCCGGGATCTCGACGTCGCTGAAGGAGATCGTGGCCGTGTTGGAGGCCCGCTGGCCCATCTTGTCCTCATGCTTGTCAACGACCACACCGGCGTCGCGCGGGACGATGAAGCAGGAGATCCCCCGGTGTCCGGCCTCCTTGTCGGTCTTGGCGTAGACCGTGTACCAGTTGGCGTATTCACCGTTGGTGATGAAGCACTTGGAGCCGTTGATGACCCACTTGTCGCCCTTGCGCACGGCGGTGGTCTTCATGCCCGACACGTCAGAGCCGGCGTCGGGCTCGGTCAGGCAGAACGAGGCCAGCAGGGGCGCCTCCGACAGGCGGCCGAGGTAGTCCTTCTTGAGCTCCTCCGAGGCGGCCAGGATGACCGGGGCGGTGGCCAGCCCATTGCAGGACAGGGAGGTGCCGATCCCCGAGCAGCCCCAGGCAATCTCCTCCTCGATCACGGCGCCGTCCAGGAACCCGAGGCCCGGGCCACCGTACTCGGAGGGCAGGTGATTGTTCATCAGCCCGAGCTCCCAGGCCTTGTCCAGTATCTCCCCAGGCCAGGTGCCGTCGCGGTCGTAGTCCCAGGCGACGGGTCGGATCTCCTTCTCGGCGAAGTCGTGCGCCATCTCGCGCATGCTCTTCTGCTCATCGGTGAGCGTGAAATCAACCACGGTGGGTTTCTCCTTGACTCTCTTCTCGATTGACTAGTCAGTCAACCTCTTGGCGAAGGGTACCCCAAAGCGCTCAAACGGCAACACCCACGGCCGCGCTCAGGCCCCTCGCCCATCCAGCGCCGGCGGGTGGCGCAGGCTGGGCGAGAGCGACACGCCGAGGACCACGAGCAGCGCCCAGGCGGTGACCATCAGCACCGCGCTCGCCGGCCCCAACCCCTCGAACACCACCCCCACGGCCAGCGGGCCGATCCAGCTCAGACACGAGGCGATCAGGCCTGCGCCGGCCTGAACGCGGCCCTGGAGCCGGTCGGGCGCGAAGGCGATCCGCCGGCTGTGGATGGTGGCCGAGCTGAGCGGCGTGGTGATGAAGATCACCGCACCGAGCAGGCCGATCAGCGGCGCGGCATGCACGATCAGCAGCAGCGGCGTGATGGCCAGCACCGCCCAGGGCTCGAGCGCGATCGCCCATCGGGCCGAGAGCCGGCCCGAGCCGCGCCCGGCCACGAGCGCGCCGAGGACGCCACCGAGACCGATGATCGCGAACATGACCCCGATCGCCCCGGAGCCGGCCCCGGCGCGCCGGGCGATGAGCATGACCAGCAGTTCGAGCGCGCCCAGGGACAGGTTGGCCGCCGCGTAGAGCAGGGATCCGGCGCGCAGGAAGGGCTCGGACCAGAGCCAGCGGACGCCCTCGACGGCGTGGGCCGCGGCCGCTCGCAGCCCGCCCGCCGTGCGCCGGCCCGCCGCGGCCGGAGCCAGCGAGGTCCTGATGCCCAGGACGGCGGCGATGGCCGCGAACGAGGAGACCGCGTCGAAGGCGAACGGCAGCGCCCGCGCCGCGGCCAGGAGCGCGCCGCCGAGGGGCGGACCGGCAATTGACGCGGCTGCGGTTCGGCCCTCGCTCAGCGCGATCGCTCGGGGCAGCTCCTCGGTCGCGATCAGGGCCCGGAACACGCCCCGTTCGGTGGTCACGCCGAGCGACCACAGGGCGCTGTCGAGGAACCCGACCAGGGCCAGCTGGAGGACCGGCGGACGGCCTATCGCCAGCGCGAGCAGGACCGTGCCCATGGCCAGCACGCGGCCGCCCGCGGACACGAGCAGCACCCGGCGACGGTCGAACCGGTCCGCGGCGACGCCGGAGGGCAGCGAGGCGAGCGGATAGGCCAGCGAGCGGGCGAACCCGACCAGGCCGGCCTTGAGCGGGGAGCCGGTCAGCAGCAGGGTGAGAAGCGGCAGCGCGACGGTGGTGGCCTGCGAGCCCGCGTCGGAGATGGTCTGGCCGGCGACCAGGCGCAGGAACTCCCTCCGGCCCCGGGCCGCGCCGGATGCGCGCCCCGGGCCCTGCGCCTCCCCAGTGCTCATCGCGGGGTTCATACTGACACCAGGCGCCGGGTGCGCAACACTTAGCAGCGTGCAGAGCGCGTTCGGCACGGTTGTCCTGGTGGTGTGCGCAGTCGGGGTCGTGGGAGCGCTGGCCGCGGCCCTCCTCAACGGGCGGACCTGGGAGGACTACGGCAAGAACCATCTGACCCTCGACAGCGAGAGTCACCGCGGGACGCAGGGCGCGAGCCGAGCTGAGCGCGACACCGAGATCCGCCAGCTGCTCGAGGCGCGCAACGCGCGCCGCCGGCGCCGGGGCCTGCCCGAGGAGGACGTCGAGCACGAGCTGGCCGCGTTGACCGCCCCGGCCGTCGACCCCGAGCTGCGCGAGGAGATTCGCGAGCTCGTCGTGGCCCGCAATCACCGTCGCGCCCGCCAGGGCAAGCCGCCGCTCGACATCGAAGCCGAGATCGAGCGGGAAATCGCCGGGCTACAGGGGATCTGAGCCGGGGCCGGTCACCGCGCAGGACGGGATCTGAGCCGCTGTCGGTTGCCGGGTGGCCCCGCAACCGAATAGTCTGGCCGACCATGCCCGACGCCCGCCGAGTGCAGCTGGACGAACTGGTGAACCGACCGGGGACCTACTTCAACCCGCTGACCGAGATGCTCCTGGTCGTGGACGACAGCCCCCACCTGGATACCGAGATCTTCGCCGATGAGAGCTTCGAGGCCGATGAATGGCTGCTGATCTCCGACGAGATGCCGCTCGACGAGCACCTGCGCGACCAGCTCCTGGAGCGCTTCCAGATCCGTCACGAGGCCGGCGCGGCCGAGGAGGAGGACGAGGATGCCAACGACGTCCTCGAGCCCGACGCCGACCCCGACGAGGACTAGGGCGGCGGCTGGCTCACTGGCCGTTCAGCAACGAGGCGCACTTCTGCATCTTGGCCACGTCCCCGCCTGCGCTCTGCAGGCACCGGGCGTAGCCGTTGACGGTGGCCGCGCTGCCCGAGGCAGACGAGGAGCCCGAGGAGGCCGAGCCCGAGCCGGTGGCCGCCCCGCCGCTCGCCGCCGACCCGCCGGCGGTGGAGCCGAGCGCACCGGAGCCGAACGTGCTGCGGAGCTCGGAGATGACCCCGCCGATCTTGCGCGAGAAGCCGCTGAACGGATGGATGTTCCCCGGGGCGGTGATCGACTGGGGCTGATTCAGGTCGGCGTACTGAACGGTCAGATTGATGGCCGCGGAGCTCAGGCCACCGAGCAGGGTGGAGATCTGGCCGGTGACCGGGACCTCGAGGTCGACCGAGAGCTTGCGCAGCGCCTTGTCGCTCGACCCGGTCCAGATGTCGACGCTGGCGTGGCGGACCGCCGCGGCCACCTTCTGGCGCGTGGCCGGGGAAAGCGTCGTCGGCACTCCCGCGCTGGCCGTGGCGCCGCTGGCCGAAGCCTTCTGGAGGAAGCCGTTCAGGTCGCCCAGGAGTGCGGCCACCTGGACCCGGGCGCGGATGTGGGTCGTGGCCGCTCCTCCGACGGTGCCCGAGCCGACGATCCTCGGGCTGGTCAGCCAGTGCAGGGGGTCGATGCCCAATTTCGACAAGCCGCCGGTGCCCGCGCCGCCGGTGGCGCCCGAGAAGCTCGAGGCGAGCTTCTGATAATCGGCCGCGGGCAGCTGGTAGGCCGCGCCATCGAGCGTCAAGAAGCCGTTCGCGCCGGTCGAGACGATCCCGAGCTGGCCGTGGTGCCCCAGGGCATTTATCGAAAGGGTGAGGCTCGAGGCCGGGAGGTTGCCCGTGCCGCGACTCTGGAAGGGGCCGCCGAGCCCGAGCGTGATCGGTGTGGTGATCGTTCGTGACCCCGAGGGCGTCAGGGACAGGCTCAGGTCGAGGACCCCGCTGCGAACTGTGTGCGGACCGGCGAAGGTCTGCCTGAGCAGGGTCTGCGCGCTGCCGGAACCCGAGCTCGCAGAGCCGCAGGCGCTAACGATCAGCGCGGTGAGGAGAATCAGCCCCAGGGCGGCCCGGCGGCGGGTCGCGGCGATCGCCGCCGACCGGCCAGATGCTTTCCAGCGTGACACGGACACTGGCGCGAATGTACCATCGGCCTGGTGCGCAGGAGCCTGGTTGTCCTGCTCGCGCTGTTCGCATGGCCCAGCACCGCCGCCGCCGCGCCGGTGCTCTTCCGGGCTCGCGACGGTTCGGTGAGCACCCGCAATGACCCATTCGTGAACGGGCCGGCGCTGACCCCTGGGCCGGTGCACCGGGCTGGGCGGCGGGGTCGCAGGGGTGGCTCGGGCGCGGTGCGTCCGGCGTTCCGCGGTGCCGCCACGGGCCGCCGGCGCCAGCGCCAGCCGACCCGGACTGTGACCGGGGAGCTGACCCGGCTCTACCGCCAGCGCGCGATCACCGCGTCGGCCTACCACGGCTACGAGCTCTCGTATGACCGCGCCCTGGCCGCCGAGCGGCACCTCGCCGGCACGCGCCGCGCCGAGCTGACCGCAGTGACCGAGAACGTCCACCAGATCGCCGCGTCCGGGAACTTGACCGCGTCCCGGCTCCCGGTCCTGTTCGGAACCGTGGACCGGAACCGCCAGTGGTGGACCAGCGGGCCACTGCTCTCGGGCGGGCAGCGGGTCGAGTTCGCTGGTTCGCAGCTGGTCTGGGAGTACTACGCGGGTCAGGGAATCCAGCTCCAGGTGCTGGGGAGCTTCGGCAAGGCCGACGCCCTTTACACCTCGGGCCGCCACAGCTACGGAGAGCTCGTGCAGCTGCTGGCCCAGCTCATCCCACTGGCGGCTCGCCGGGGCGGCGGCCTGGCCTGGGAGTACTACTTCCACTTCGACGGCGGCGCGCCGCCCTGGACCAGCGCCATGTCCCAGGCCACCGGGCTCGAAGCGCTCACGCGGGCCTATCGGGCGACGAGGAACCCCTACTACCTCGACGTGGCTCAGCAGGCGCTGCCGATCTTCACCGCCCGCCCGCCCGCTGGGGTGAGCGTTCCCACCGCGCTCGGGGCGCGCTTCGTCCAGTACAGCTTCACGCCCAAGACCTCGATCATCAACGCCTTCCTGCAGACCCTGATCGGGCTGCACGCCTACGCCCGGGTGAGCGGAAGCCCCGAGGCCCGGCAGCTGTTCGCGGCCGGTGACGCCGAGGCCCGGTCCGAGGTGCCGCGGTTCGATACCGGAGCCTGGTCGCTCTACCAGCCGGGCGTCGAGGACAGCCTGTCCTACCACGAGCTGGTCACAGGCTTCCTGGCCGAGCTCTGCCGGGACACCCACGCGACTGTCTACTGCCAGACCGCCCAGCACTTCCAGGCCGACCTGAAAACCCCGCCCGTGCTGAGACAGCTCACCTTCGGGGCCAGGGCCGGGCGCGGGACGCGACTTCGGTTCCGTCTCTCCAAGTACTCGCATGTCGGGGTCGTGCTGACTCGCGGCGCACGCACGGTCTACGCCACCAGCGCCTCTCTCCCCTACGGCGTCGAGCAGATCGTGCTCCCCCCGGAACGGGCGGGCAGCTACGGGGTTCGGCTCGCCGCCACGGACCTGGCGGGCAATTTCTCGCGGATCACCGGGACGCTCGCCGTCACGCGCTGAGCCATCGGGGAGCGGCTCGGATGCGGGCTCGCCGCCGCGTGGTCGCTGCGACCCGCATAGACTCGGCCCGCCATGACGCCACGCACGATCCTCTACACGGGAAAGGGCGGCGTCGGCAAGACGTCGGTGGCCGCGTGCACCGCGCGGCGCTGCGCGGCGGCCGGCCTGCGCACCCTGATCATCTCCACCGACCCGGCCCACAGCCTGTCCGAGTCGCTCGGGGCCGAGCTCGGCGGCCAGCCGACCGAGGTCTCAGACGGGCTCTGGGGGCAGGAGGTGAAGGCCCAGGAGGAGATGGAGCGCCACTGGTCGGGCGTTCAGGAATGGCTCGGCGAACTGCTCCAGGAGCGGGGCGTGGACCGCATCTCGGCCGAGGAGCTGACCGTGCCCCCGGGCATGGACGAGCTGTTCTCCCTGCTGCGGCTCCAGGCCCACCACGAATCGGGCCGCTGGGACGCGATCGTGGTCGATTGCGCGCCGACCGGCGAGACGCTCCGCCTGCTCTCGTTCCCCGACGTGGCCCGCTGGTGGATCGACAAGGTGTTCCCCTACGAGCGTCAGATCCTGGCCGCGGCGCGACCTATCGCCACCGCCCTGCTCGACATCAAATTGCCCAGCTCGGCCGTGTTCGCGGACGTGGAGCGTCTCTCGCAGAACCTGATCGCGATGAACGAGACGCTGCGCGACCGCGCCCACTGCAGCATCCGCCTGGTCATGAACCCGGACAAGATGGTCATCGGCGAGGCGATGAGGACCTTCACCTACCTGAACCTGTACGGGTATTTGACCGACGCGGTGATCGTCAACCGGCTGTTCCCGGCCGGCGTGGGCGACTACTTCTCGGCCTGGCGGCGAGTCCAGGAGGAGCACCTCGAACTGGTGCGGTCGGCCTTCGCCCCCGTGCCCATCCTGTGCGCGCCGTTCTTCGAGCAGGAGGTGGTCGGCGCCGGGATGCTCGATCGCCTGGCCCAGGAGCTGTTCGTCGACCGCGATCCCGCGGCGGTCCTCCATCAGGGGATCACCCAGGAGCTCACAGTGGACGACGACGGGGCCCGGCTGCGGCTGATCCTGCCCTTCGCCAGCAAGGGGGAGATCTCGCTGAAGAAGATCGGGCTCGAGCTGATCGTCGGCGTTGACGGCCAGCGGCGCACGATCATGCTCCCGTCCGCCCTGTCCGGCTTCCGGCCCCGGGCCGCGACGTTCGAGGATGGGGCGCTGGAGGTCCGCTTCGATGGCCAGTGATCGGGCGGCCGGGGGCGGCCGGGCCGCGGGCAACCGGGCCGCGGGCGATCCGGCCGCGGGCGGCCGGGCCGCGGGCGACCGGGGCGCCGGAGATCCCCTCAGCCGGCTCGAGCAGCGCCTGGACCGCGCCTCGGACGCCGCCGAGCGGCTGATCTCCGAGGCGGCCGGTGCGGCGCTGCGGCGCCCGCCCCCGGCCGGCTGGCAGACGCCTCCCGACCCGGAGGGGGCCACCGGGCCGCCCACGGGAGCCAGCGAGGTGGAGCTCCTCCTCGAGGCGATCCGCGCCGTGCGCGAGCGCATCCCGCCCGACCTTCAGCGTCGCCTGGGCGAAGCCCTGCGGGAGCTGCTGCTTGCCCTCCGGGCCCTGATCGACTGGTACCTCGAGCGATCCGAGCGCGCGCCCCGCGAGGCCGCCGACGTGGAGGACATACCGATCGCCTGAGACGGGCCTGTCCACGTCCGGCCCAGACGGACCGGACCGCCCGGACCGGCGCCTACAATCGAGTCGTGGCCCGCCCCCCGGATGCCCACGACGGCGACCCTGGTCCCGGCCCGCGGCCCGACCGGAGCCGGGACACGGACCGGAGCCAGGACAGAGCCACGCCGCCCGCGCGGGCCAGCGCGAGTCCGGCCAAGCGGCTGCGCACCGTCTGGGGAGCGCTGCCCCCGGAACGGCGGCTGGCCGCCTTCTCCGCGCTCGGGCTGCTCGTCACCCTGTTCCTGCCCTGGTATCAGGAGACCGTCATCGCCCGTGGGGTGAGCGCCAATCTCAGTTCGGTCAGCGCGTCTCTGACCGGCTGGGGGGCCTTCTCGTTCGTCGAGGCGGCGGTGCTGCTGGTCGCCGCCGGCGTCCTGGTGCTGCTGTTCGTGCGCGCCGAGGGTGCCGCCTTCCACGTCCCCGGCGGCGACGGCGGCGTCGTCACCGCGGCCGGCGCCTGGGCCGGCCTGCTGATCGTCTGGCGGATGTTCGACAAGGAGGGGACCACCGCCCACGGTCTCTACGAGACCACCTCGGGCATCGAATGGGGGATCTTCATCGCGCTGGGCGTGGCCGCGGTGATGACCTACGCCGGCACGCGCATCAAGCTGGCCCATGAGCCCGAGCCTCCGCTGCCGGGCGAGCCTTCCGCCCCGCGGCAGCGCGATCGTCGCCCGCCGGCGAGGCCGGCGGGAACGCCGGGCCCTGCACCCGTGCTCGCGACGCCAGGCGGCGGGGACCCCGACTCCCGGCCGCGGCGGCGGATCCGCCCGTCGAGCCTGGCCGAACCGGGTCCGCCGGAGGATCAGCGGCCGGCGCGGGCGGCGCGGGCGGCGCGGGGCCAGGCCGACCGCACGCAGGTGATGCCGCCCGGCGACCGGGCTGCGCCGGCGAGCCGCCGGCGGGCCACGGGCGGACGACCGCACCGCGGCCTGGACTTCTCCGAGCTCGAGCGGATCGAGTTCGACGAGCCGCCCGAGGCGCCGCGTGTACAGCGCGGCCCCGATCGGCCGGACTGAACCCGGTTCGAACCGGGGCCTATTAGCTAGTGGCTGCCGGGCTGCAGCACGAACGAGAAGTACGCGCTGGCCAGTCCCATGACCAGGATGCCGGTCAGGATCAGCGTTCGCGAGTGGACGATGTGGCCGAACACGCCGACCACGAGGCCGAACACCAGCACTCCCACGAACGCGTGCAGCTGCGACTGCTGGGAAGCCAGAACGAGGACCACGGTCAGACGAACCCTATATTTGACCGGAGCGGCACACGCCGGTGCCCGCCACTGAGTCCCGACGGCCGACGCGAGGAATGCTGCCCTGAGCGACCAAGATCATCAGCCGACAACTGTGCAGGCGGTGGCCGAGGGCCTGCGCGAAGTGGGCTACCTGCCCGGCGAGAGCACCGCGCTGGTGTCCTTCCTGGCCACCAAGCTGGGTAAGCCGGTGCTGGTCGAGGGGCCGGCGGGAGTGGGCAAGACCGAGCTGGCCAAGGCACTGTCGCGATATCTAGATCGCAAGCTGGTGCGCCTGCAGTGCTACGAGGGCCTGGACGAGGCCAAGGCGCTGTACGAGTGGAACTACCGCAAGCAGCTGCTGCGGATCCAGGCCGGCACCGAGAGCCCCACGGAGCGCGGCGACCCCGGCCAGGCCGAGCGCGGCTGGCAGGACGTGCAGGACGACATCTTCGGCGAGGAGTTCCTGCTCGCCCGGCCGCTGATGACCGCGATCGCCTCGCCCGAGCCGGTCGTGCTGCTGATCGACGAGATCGACAAGACCGACCAGGAGTTCGAGGCCATGCTGCTCGAGCTGCTCTCCGACTTCCAGATCTCGATCCCCGAGCTGGGCCGGATCGAGGCCCGCACCCAGCCGGTCGTCATCCTGACCTCCAACAACACGCGCGAGCTGACCGAGGCGCTCAAGCGCCGCTGCCTGTATCTGTGGCTCGACTACCCGGCGCTCGAGCACGAGCTGGAGATCGTCCGCCTGCACTCCCCCACCCTGGATGAGACAGTGGCCCGGAAGCTGGTCGAGATCGTCGGGCAGATCCGCGAGCTCGACCTCAAGAAGCCCCCGAGCATCGCCGAGTCGATTGACTGGGCCCGGGCGCTGCTGCTCCTCGGGGCGGCGGAGATCGACGCCGACACCTTCCGGTCGACGATGAGCGTGATCGTCAAGCACCGCACCGACCTCGACACGGTGGCCGCCCGCGTCGGCGTGAAGCTCGAGCGCCCCGCCGACGACGGCGCCCGGCCCGCCGCCTAACCCGTGCCCGAGCCGCGGATCTACGCCAAGATCCCCGACCGCGGTCCGGGCGGCTTCGGCGGCCAGCTGCTGGGCTTCGCCGAAGAGCTGCGCGAGGAAGGAATGGCCTTGGGAACCTCGGAGCTGCTCGACGCCTTCGCGGCGCTCGAACAGGTGCCCTGGACCGACCAGGACGAGTTCCGGGGTGCGCTGTCGGCCACCCTGGCCAAGTCGCCCGACGATGAGCGGACCTTCGCGCTCGTCTTCGAGCGCTTCTTCTTCCGCGCCGCCGAAGCCGAGGCGACTCGGCAACAGGTCAGCGAGTCCCCCAGCCGTCCCGGCTCGCTCGACGTCGACCTCGAGGCGCTGCGCCAGCAGATCGCCGCCGCGCTGCGCGAGGGGTCCGAGGCGGCCATGCGTGACCTGGCCCGCCTGGCCATCGCCGCGTTCGGCAAGGGCGAGGGATCCGGGGTCCTCGGCGTGGACGTGCAGCGGATCCGCCGCGCCCTCGGGCTCCGCACCGAGCCCCAGCCCGACCTGCCCGAGGATGATCCGCGGCGCGACGGGGTCCCGCGGGAGCAGCTTCGGCGCTTCGAGCAGCAGCTGCGACGCGAGCTCGAGCGCGCCCTGATCGAGCGCACCGCCAGTCTGCCCCCGAAGCGTCCGCTGACCGAGCTCGACCGCGCTCTGCCCACCGGACCGATCTCGGACCTGGCCGCCGTGCACCGGGTCGTCGCCCAGCTCAAGCGGCGCCTGGCCACCCAGGGCCATGAGCTCAAGGGGCGCAAGCGCCACGCCCATGTGGACGTGCGCCGGACCATGCGGGCCTCGCTGCAGACCGGGGGGGTGCCGATCGAGCTGCGCTACCGGCCGCAGCGCCCGCGCCGGCCCGAGATCTTCGTACTCTGCGACGTCTCGACCAGCGTGACCAGCGCGAGCACATTCTTCCTCTCGGTGCTGCATGCGCTGCACGACTCGTTTCGCAAGCTGCGCTCGTTCGTGTTCATCGAGCGGATCTCCGAGGTCACCGAGGTGTTCGAGCGCGAGCGCGACTTCCGGGCCGCCAGTGAGGCAGTCTCCAAGGACGCCGGCGTGGCTGACATCTCGGGCTACACCGACTACGGCCGGGTATGGACCGAGTTCCTGGCCCAGATCGAGGATGAGCTCCACCCCCGGGCCACCGTGATCGTCCTCGGCGACGCCCGCACCAACGGGCGCCCGCCCCGCGACGACGTGTTCGAGGCCATCACCGCCCGGGCCGGGCGGACCTTCTGGCTGAACCCCGAGCCGCGCCTGTACTGGAACTACGGGGACTCGGTGATCGCCGCCTATGAGCGGCACTGCACGGCCTTCGAGTGCTGGCGGACCGACCAACTCGAGGAGTTCGTCAAGGCACTCGCGCGGCCGGTCACCACCTAACGAAAAGGCACGAACTTGTTGCAATCGGTCACCCACGGGTGACGCGATCGCTGGCAGGCTGGGTCGGGTCACGCGATCGCTGGCAGGCTGGGTCGGGTGAGGCGATCGCTGGCAGGCTGGGCCGGGCACGGTCCTCCCCGGCTTGGAGTCATCTCGTGTTCGAGGTGAACGGCGATTGACTCCAAGAAGGCCTCTGGCCGTCCTGGCCGAGAAGCAGTTCGGTGTGGTTTCGCGCCAGCAGCTGCACGGGCTCGGCCTCACCGAAGGCGGAATCAGAGGTCACTTGCGACGAGGGCTGCTCCACCGGCTGTATCCCGGCGCGTACGCGGTCGGCCACCGGGGCCTCGTACCGCATGCCCGGCTCCTGGCCGCGCTGATGAGCTGCGGCGATGAGTCGTTCTTGAGCCACCGCACGGCGGCCGCCGTATGGGGACTTCGAGCGGTCGACCCGAGGCGGATCCACGTGACCGTACCCGGAGCCAATACCCCCACCCGGCTCGGCCTCGAGGTCCATCGCACGCGCAGCCGGCCGACGCGAGGGGAGCTGTCCTCACGAAACGGCCTGCGGGTCAGCTCGGTGCCACGGCTACTGATGGAGCTGGCCCCGAGCGAGAAGCCTGCGGAGCTCGACCGGCTGATCACCCAGGCGGCTCGCAAGGGCATCCTCGACCTGGCCGCGATGGAGCGGACGCTGCACCGACACAGCGGACGTCCCGGTATTGGCAAGCTGGCCAAGGCGCTCGGCGCCTACCGCCCCCACCCCGACCACCGATCCGAGCTCGAGCGGGCCTTCTACGACCTGATAAGCGGCACCGACATCCCCGAGCCGCTCTGCAACGTGACCATCGACGGCTGGGAGCTTGACTTCTACTGGCCGCAGCACCACCTCGCCGTCGAGCTGGACGGCAGGCCGTACCACCTCGCGGTCCGCGACCAGGAGAAGGACAAGTACAAGGACGGCAAGCTGCTCCTGCTCGGGATAAACGTCCTGCGGATCACCGAGCTGCGCCTCAGCCTGGAGCCGGAAGCGGTTCGCAGCGACGTACGGGCTCTCACCCCGCGGGCTAACCCGCCTCGACGAAGCGGGTGGTGAGCGTGCGCGTGTCGCCGTTGGCGTCGCGCAGACGCCAGTGGGCGATGTAGGTCCCGACCGGCAGCCGGGAGACGTCGGCCCCTCGGGCGGTATCGACGTTGGCGGCGCTGAACACGACCCGCGAGGAGCCGGCCGGCGTGATGCGGAGCCCGATCGGGGTGCCGGCGGCGGCGCTCGAGCCGTGCGGACCGGGCAGGCCCGACTGGGCCGAGGCGAAGAATCCTCCGTACAGGGTCTCGTCCTGAATCGGGGCGGTGGAGACGATGCGCGGTACCGAGATCACGGTCTGACCGCCGCTGAAGTCATCGCTCTGGGCGATGGTGGCCGTGGACAGACCGCGCGCGCGGCCGCTCGGGGGGCAGATCGTTCCCGCCCCTCCCGGTCCGAAGCCGACCATCCGGCCCGAGGACGGGGGACCGAGGGCCGGGCCGTAGTAGTCGCCGGCCTGGCATACACCCCCGGCCAACCGCGTCTGATTGGCAGTTATGTCGACGCGGAGGTGGGCCACGTGGAGGCTCGTGAGGGCCCGTCCGGTGCCGCCCCGCAGCGTCAGCACCTGGCCGCCGTGCAGCCGCAGACCCGAGATGAACACGGCCCCGGAGCCATCGGCCCGCGATCGCCGCCCTCCGAGGCGGTAGCGGTTCCCGGGCACGAGGCCGGTGCAGCGCACCGCGCCGATGCGCAGGTAGGCGTAACAGGCCGGGAAGCCGCCGGAGAGAGCGAACGGGATCGCGGTCTGGGCTGACAGGCTGCCCGGCTCGCCGGCCGAGATGGTCAGCTTGACCAGGGCGCCGCGAGGCGCCAGGGGCGAGGGAGCACGGTTGTCCTCACTGCTCAGCAGGGTCTGCGTGGCCGCCCCGTTGGCAGCGGTCGGGACCGTGGCCACGTCGGTCTCGGTGCTGCAGCGCTGGGCGGGCGGCTCGGTGAGCCTCCCGCCGACCCGCAGCGAGAGCACGCCAACCTGCCCGCAGGGGCTGACCTGCACGTCGCGGGAGTCGACCGTCACCCCATTGTCGAGGTCAAACCAGCCGGTATATCCGGACTCGGAGAACGGATCTCCCCCGTTACCGGTCGAGATCAGCTCCGGGGGCGGGACGCCGGGTCCGCGGCCGTAGCTGACCGAAAGGAGCTCGCGATCATCGCCGACGGCGTGCAGAGCGCCGCCCGGCGCGCGCAGCCGCACCGGACCCCAGCCACCGTCGGCGCGCGTCCGGGCGCTGGCCGCGGCCACGCTGCGCCCCGCCCGCAGCAGCTTCAGACGGACGATCCTCCGGCCGGGATGACCCAGGCTCCCGCTGAGGCTGGGGCTGAACTGGCGCAGTGAGACGGTGGGCAGGTCGGCCGGGGGGCCAGGCGCGGCCGAACCCTGGACACAGCCCGCGGCCGCGTTTGACCACATGTCCTGGAGCAGGTATTGGTGGCCGTTTATGACCTGGTTGTAGGGCGAGCCGTCAGGGGCGTAGCCCAGCGGGGTGCCCTCCTGGGGACCGAGCTCACACTCGTCGCCGACCTCGAGGCCGTTCGGATCCATCCAGCCGGTGCCGTAGGGGTCGGTGACGGACTCCACCACCTCATGGGCGACCGTGTCCAGCGAGGACTCGGCCTCCGGATTGCCCTGCGGATCGGAGCCCGGAGATGGCGTGAACTCGAGCAGCGGGTCGGGGACCGGGACGTAGACCGTCGGCCCGTGGCCGCGGTCGAACTCGGAGTGGTAGCCGGCGTAGGAGTTGGTGGCGCAGGTCCCGGGAAGCAGGCAGGTGTCGACGTCCGGAGGCAGGAAGATCAGCCACAGGTTGTGAAGGCCCCGATCGCGCGGGGTGCGCTCCGCGATCAGCCCGTCGAGCGAGCGCTGCAGCTGATCGTCGGTGAGGCAGGTGGCGGTTCCGGAGGGCGAGGCGCATCCCTGGCTACGAGCCGGATAGGGGGCGCTCCAATCGATCGAGTCAACCGCCGGGTCATAGCTCAGCCGGGTATCGCCAGGACCGTTGGCGTCGTGGTACTGAGTCAGGGTCGAGAAGACATCGCCGGAAGCCCCCCCGGCGCGGGCCACGTCGGTGAGGAACTGCTTCATGAGGTCCTCATAGCCGAGCACGCCGGGGGAGGGCGAGCCGTCGAAGCGGTAGCCCGGCGGGGCCCAGAACACGGTGTGGACTGTCACCGCTCGCATCACTTCCCCTCCGTGGTAGACGACCAGCGGGTTGGTCCCCGAGGCGGCGTCCGTAGCCCCGCGGCGAGGCAGGATGCCCATCGCGAAGCCGATTCGGGGACGAAAGGCCGGGCGCCGCGCCGGGGTGGCGGCGGCCGGGGCGAACGCCGTCAGCCCGAGGCTGGCGACGACCAGCAGCATCGCCACCACGGGCAGCCGACGCAAGACCACGCAGTGGCGCATGCGGGCAAGGTAGCGCAGCGATAGCATCTGCAGGCGCACCTGAAAACCAGGGGGGCTGGCGAGCAGGCCGGCTGAGATAGCGTCCTTCGCAGACTCGTGTCCAGGGTCTCCGCACTTGACGCTGACCCTTCGAACCTGTGGGGTAATGCCCGCGGAGGGAGCGAGTGAAGCGATGATCGAGGCTCCACCCGAGGAGCCCCGCGCGCAGGAGCGCAGCGGCGGCGTCAGCGTCGAGTCGGTCAGCCGCAGCTTTCCGACCCGGCGCGGTCCCGTGGCCGCCCTGGCCGGCATGTCCCTGCGCGCGCGCGCCGCGGAGACGGTGGCCGTGGTCGGACCGAGCGGGTCGGGCAAGACCACCCTGCTCGAGCTGATCTGCGGGCTCCAGGCGCCTGACGCCGGACGGGTGCACTCCGCGCCCGCCGCCCTGATGCCGCAACGCGACCTCCTGCTGCCCTGGCTGGGCGCCCTGGACAACGCCACCCTGGCCCTCAGGGCCCGCGGGGTGGCCCGGGAGGCCGCCCGCGCACGGGCCCGCCCGTGGCTCGAGCGCTTCGGCCTTGCAGGCTTCGAGGAGACCCGGCCGGCCGAGCTCTCGGGCGGGATGCGCCAGCGGGTCTCCTTCCTGCGCACCCTGCTGGCCGGCAAGCCGGTGCTGGCCCTGGACGAGCCGTTCGCCGCCCTGGACGCGATCACCCGGGCCGAGATGCAGGCCTGGCTGGCCCGGGTGCTCGAGACCGAGACCCGCACTGTCGTGCTGGTCACCCATGACGTCGAGGAGGCGGTCGTGCTGGCCGACCGGGTCGTCGTGCTCTCGCCCCGCCCGGGCCGGGCCGTGGCCGAGATCGCGGTCGGGCTGCCCCGCCCGCGCCGGCGCACCGATCCCGAGCTGATCGCGCTGCGCGAGAGCGTCTACGCCGCTTTGGGGATGGCGCAGTGAAGCGCGCCGCCGCTGCCACCTGGCGGCCCGCGCTCCTGCTGGCCGCGCTCCTGGGCATCTGGGAGGCCTACGTCGACGCGGGGGGTGCCGATCAGCTCATCCTCCCGCCCCCCCACGCAGTTGCCTCCTCCCTGTACGACGATCGCGGCCTGCTGTGGTGCAACTTCCTGGTCACCGCCGAGGAGATCGTGCTCGGCATCGCGGTGGCCGCCGTCGGCGCGCTGCTGATCGCCTCAGCGATGCACTTCTTCATCACCGTCCGGCGGGCCTCGCTGCCGCTGCTGATCGCCTCCCAGACGATCCCCATCCCGATGCTCGCGCCGATCCTGGTCCTATGGCTGGGCTTCGGGCTGCTGCCCAAGGTGATCGTGGTGGCGCTGGTCTCGTTCTTCTCGATCGTCATCACCACGCTGGCCGCGTTCGCCGCCGTGGACCCGGACCTGATCAAGCTGATGCGGACCTTCGACGCGTCGCGCTGGCGCACGTTCCGCCGCATCGAGCTGCCCGCCGCGCTGCCCGGAGTCTTCACCGGCGCCAAGATCGCGGTGATCGTCGCCGTGATCGGAGCCGTGTTCGCCGAGCAGTCGGGGGCCAACGCCGGGCTCGGCTACCTGTTCGAGCAGTCGATCCCCCAGCTCCTGACCGCACGTGCCTTTGCCACCGTGGTGATCCTGTCCGCTGTTCGCGATCGCCCTGTTCGCCCTCCTCACCCTGGCCGAGCGGCTGCTGCTGCCCTGGGCCCACCGACCGATTGGAGAACCGATCCGATGAGACGACCGCTGATCCTCCTGCTGGCCGCGCTGGCCGTCGCCTTCGCCCTCAGCCGCCTGTGGGGAGAAGAAGGACGCCACGACCCCGGCCGCCGGCAGCGCCCCGCCAGCCCGTCTCGCTGATGCTCGACTGGTTTCCCAACGCCGACCACGTCGGGCTCTACCGCGCGCTGTCCGCCGGCTACTTCCGGCATGCCGGGCTGAGCGTGCACGTGCAGACGCCCAGCGATCCGGCCACCCCGCTCCAGCTGCTGGCCGCCGGCAAGATCGACGTGGCCATCTCCTACGAGCCCGAGCTGCTGCTGGCCCGGGACAAGGGGCTGCCGCTGGTCTCGATCGCCGCCCTCGTGCAGCGGCCGCTGACCTCGATCGTCTCCCTGGGCTCACGCCACATCACCAGCCCGCGTCAGCTGCGCGGCAAGACCGTGGGCGACGCCGGGATCCCCTACCAGCACGCCTACCTGGACACGATCCTCCAGCACGCCGGGGTGGCGCCCAGCTCGGTCAAGGAGGTCAACGTCGGCTCGAACCTGGTGCCGGCGATGCTCTCGGGACGGGTGGCGGCGACCCTGGGCGCGTACTGGAACTACGAGGCGATCCAGCTGCGCCAGCTCGGCCGGCGGGTCAACGTGATCCACGTCGAGAACGCCGGCGTGCCCGACCTACGACGAGCTCGTCCTGGTCACCCGCGAGAACGAGATCGCCAACCGTACGAACGTCCTGCGCCGCTTCGTGCAGGCGCTGGGCCGCGGCTACGAGTCGGTTCGCAGCGATCCCGCCGGCGGGCGTGAACGCGCTCGTGGCCGCCAACCCCTCGCTGAGCCGCAAGCTCCAGCTGGCCAGCGTGACAGGCCACCCTGTCCGCCTACTTCCCGGCCGGAGCCAACCAGCCCTGGGGCTGGCAGAACCCGGGTCAGTGGACGGCCTACGGCCAGTGGATGCTGGCCCATCACCTGATCTCCAACCCGGCCGCGGTGGCCGACGCCGAGACCAACCAGCTGCTGGCCGGCCAGGGCCCGTAGAGGCTCTCGGGCACTCGCGGCCGAGGAAGGGAGCATCGTTGGGAAAAGCGGGCGGGGTCGCGGAAACGATCAATCCTGCGCACACCCCCCACCCGGGAACCCAGGTGTGCGCGGCATTGCCCAGAAATCACCCAATCCTGCGCACACCCCCCAACGGGGAACCGAGGTGTGCGCGAAATTGCCCGCGTCCGCCGCTCGGGACCGGGACCCGGGAGCCGGGAGCCCAGCCCGGAGCCTGTCCCCTTCCTGCCTGCCGTTGTTCGAGCTGCCGGCGCCCCGGTCTCAGGCGGCCAGCCGAAGCGCCCCGGCCCGGCCCGTCCCGCCGAGCGCAGGGCGTGCAGCCCGGCCAGTCCGCTCCAGGGGGCGTACCGGGCGAAGAACTCCGCCACCTCCGCTTCGGTGGCGCGCGAGCGCGGATCGTCGTTCACCAGCCGGCCGACCAGCTTGATGTAGGCCAGGTCCCCGGCCGGGAGCTGGTCCAGGCGCCCCTGGCCGGTCAGGGCGAGCATCTGGATCGTCCAGCTGCCGATCCCGGCGATCCGGCGCAGGCGCCGCCAGCCCGCGCTCGTGGTCAGCAGCGAGCAGGTCGACGCGGCCACTGGCCACCTCCCGGGCCGCGCGAACCAGGGTCAGCGCCCGCGCCGGACTCAGGTCCAGCGAGGCCAGCAGCGCCGGTGCCTGGCCGGCCAGGACGGCCGCGGTGGGCGAGTCGCGCAGGCCGGTCTCCGGGCAGCGGCGGCCCAGCCGGGCGGTCAGGCGGCGTTCGATCAGCGCGGCGCGCTCGTACTCGATCAGCTGCTCGCAGATCGCCCAGACCAGCGCCTCGAACGGATCCGGGCGCGCGGAGACCCGCAGGCCTGGATTGGCCCGGACCGAGGGCCCGATCAGCGGATCGAAGCGAAAGCGCTCGTAGAACGGGCGCAGATCCTGATCGATGCCCAGGGCCAGGCGCATGCGCTCGATGCCCCACTCCGCCACCTCTCGGCGAGCGGCGCGCGCGCCGAACAGCACCCGATCGGGGCCGATCTGGGCCACGCGGATCGACACCGGGTCCTCGCCGGCATGGAGCAGCCGGTGCAGCACCCCGCCCCGAACCTGGGCCACGCCGTCCAGCCCCGTGCGCCGGGAGAGGCGAAAGGGCCACCGCGGCCGGACCTCGACCCGGACCTCCACGGAGCCGCGCGCGCTCACTCCCCGGGCTTGGCGATCAGGTGAACGTCGACCAGGAAGGAGCGGCTGGCCACGACGGGCAGCCCGCCCGGAATGCGCCGCTCGAGCCGATGCCGGGCCAGGCGCCGGGCGCTGTGCCGTCGCAGCAGGGCCAGCGTGGCCGCTCCGGCGACGAAGCCGGTGGCGGCCGCCGCGGCGGCCTGGACGGCGGGCAGGACGGGCGGGCCGGATGGCTCGAGCGTGCGGACCTCGGCCAGCACGGGCAGGCCGTCGACGACCTCCTCGTCCATCTCGGTCACGTAGTCGGGCTCCACCGGAGCCCCATTGGGGTTCGCAGGACTCATAGCCTTCATGGTGACAGCGTTGGCGGTCGTCAGGGTCCGTCAGGGTCCGTCGGGGGAGGAAGCCTTAGCATGGCTCCCCGATGCCCACCTCGATCGACGTGTTCGCCAAGGCGCGTGAGCACGAGCGCCTTGACCAGCTGCGGCGCCGCCCGCGAGCCGGATGCGCTCCCCTACTTCCGCGTGCTCGAGGGCCCGACGCTCCCCATCGTGGAGATGGAGGGCGCCCGGCGGATCATGCTGGGCTCCAACAACTACCTCGGCCTGACCGGCGACGAGCGGGTCCAGCCAGGGCGCGCTCGACGCCCTGGCCAAATACGGCACCGGCCTGACCGGGTCGCGCTTTCTCAACGGCACGATCGACCTTCACCTGGAGCTCGAGCAGGAGCTGGCCGAGTGGATGGGGACCGAGGCGGCGATCGTCTTCACCACCGGCCACCAGGCCAACCTGGGCGCGCTGGGCACGATCCTGGCCCCCGGGGACACGGTGATCGCCGACTCGGGCGACCATGCCTCGATCCTCGACGGCTGCATCCTCTCGCGGGCCAAGCTGCGGGCCTTCCGGCACAACCGCCTGGACCGCCTCGAGTACACGCTGCAGAGGGCCGCGCATGATGGCGGCGGCGTGCTGGTCGTGGTCGACGGCGTGTTCTCGATGGAGGGCGACGTCGCACCCCTGCCCGAGATCGTCGAGCTCTGCCGCCGCTACGGGGCCCGGCTGATGGTCGACGAGGCCCATGCCCTGGGCGTGCTCGGGCGCACGCGGAGCGGGCACGCGCCGAGCTGTTCGGCGTCGAGGACCGAGGTCGACCTGCGCATGGCCACCTTCTCCAAGTCGCTGGCCTCATGCGGGGGCGTGATCGCCGGGACCGGCCGACGTGATCGAGTACCTGCGGATCCAGTCGCGTCCGTTCATGTTCACCGCCGCCGCGTGCCGGCCGCGGTCGGGGCGACGCTGGCCGCCGTGCGGATCTGCCGCTCGGACGAGGGGCCGCCGCTGTTCGCCCGGGTGCTCGAGAACGCCCGCTACCTGCACGCCGGGCTGAGCGAGCTGGGCTTCAAGGTCGTCGCGCCCACGCGCCTGGCCGACGGGACCGAGATCGTCACCCCGGTGGTGCCGGTGGTGGTGGGCGATGACTGGAAGGCCGCCTTTCTCTGGAAGGCGCTCTACGAGGCCGGGGTGTTCGTCAACACCGCCCTGCATCCGGCCGTCCCCCCGCCGGCGCGCTGCTGCGCACCAGCGTGATGGCCACCCACGATCGCGACACCCTGGACCAGGCGCTGGACATCTTCGCGCGAGTCAAGCGCGACTTCGAGGCCGAGCACGGCCCGCTGCCCACCGGCGGGCCGGCCACCTGAGACGCCGCCGCAGTCCACGCGCCCGCCAGGACCCGCTCCGGCGCGGCCCCGCAGGACCGCGCGGGCGGCACTCCACACCGGCCTACAGACGGGCGAACACTTGTCCGCATTGCACAAACCCCGACGAACATAAAAAATGCGCTCTGTGCGTATCCAGAGAACTTGTGACATTGCTGTGACCGACCGCAGTGTTCTAGGTTTGGACTCGTCGCACGGTGGTGGTCAATCGGGCGATCAGAGGGACCAACAGGCGGGGGACCAGTCTCGGAGGCGCAATCGGAGCCGGGGCTCCGACGCCAGCCTAAATAGCAGGCGGCTGATGGCCCGTGGGCGCAGAGCCCAGCGCCCCAGGCCGGCAACCATCGACTCCGCTCTCCGAGCGGAATGGATCAAGAGCGGAGTGAAGAGCTACATGACGCAGCAGATCGCCAGGAGTGCGCCCGAGCCCCAGCGGCTACGGGCGCTCGAGCGCGCCAATGAGATCCGGCTCGCGCGGGCCGGTCTCAAGCGACGGATCGCACGCGGAGAGGTCTCCGCCGCCGAGGTGCTGATCGCCTGCCCGGAAGAGGCGAGCAGCTGGCCGGTGGGCGATTTGCTCATGAGCCAGCGGCGCTGGGGCAGCACCCGGTGCCGGAAGTTCCTGCGCATAACCAGATCGTCGAGACCAAGCCGATCGGCAAGCTGACCGAGCGTCAGCGCCGCGTGCTGGCCGCTGCGCTGCAGGCGCGCATCGAGCCGCCGCTGGCCTCGGTGGACGCGCCCCTGGTCAGCGGGCGCGAGCGCGAGCTGGCCTACGCCTGAGGGTCATCGAGCCCGGACCGTCCCGCGGAGGCGGGCAGGCCCCGGGACGGGTCCGGGCTCCGCCGGGGCTCGACAGCCCGTTCTACATGTGCATGACCGATCGGAACGGGGCTGGCACCGGCGAACAGGAAGAACCAGATCACGAACACGGCCAGGGTGAACCCGGCGCTGACGACCAGCACCGCCTCGAGGACCACGTGGCCCGGGTCGGTTCTGGCCGCGGGCCAGGCAGTTGGCCCGATAGACGTCGCTCAGCTTGGCCAGCACCGTGCCGAGCACGCACGACCTGGAGGACGACGCCGACGAACATCGCCCCGATGGCCGTGCCGACCGACTCCGTGGCTCCCTGGATCTGCGAGCCCACCCACAGCCAGAGCAGCGGTGTCCCCACCCACAGCCCCAGGCTGCCGATGAACATGATCAGCGCGAGCAGGACCGCCCCGGTGCTGTTTCTCAGCAGGCGCATCGCGATCCCCGTCTACCCGGGATCGGCCGCAGACGGAGGTTCAGCGGTCTGCGGAGCCCGCGGCCCCTGGCTAACGGACAGCCTGAGGAGAGCTTGACCTGCCACCAGCCCATCAGCATGCCGATCAGGCCCATCCGAGGCCTGACCTGCCAGACGCCGCAGCCGGGCTCCCCGAGCTCGCGCGCGCGAGATGCGCGCGAACCGATACGCGGCCGGATCCAGCAGCATGCGCTCGAGCGTGCAGCCGCTTCTCCTCCTGCTCGTCGGCGCGATCGGCGATCAGTCACTGCGGGCATCGTGCAGGCGCTCGGCCAGCTCATCGCGCACCCGCTCGAGCTCAGCCAGGCCGAGCACCGCGGCGAGGCGGCGATGGCGGCCGGCTGAGGCAGACCACCCATGGGAAAGGCAGTTACGAACGCATCGGCAAGATCACGCTCGAGGCGCGCGATCTGCCGGCGCAGCGTGCGCCGGGCAGCCCGCTCGTCGGGCTCGGCGGCAGGAGCGCGAAGTCCACTCGGGACCGCCGGCGGCGGGACCTGCGTAGCGGTGAACGCGTAACTCCCTCCCATTAACTTTGAGGTTAGCAAGTGGCGCGCCGTGTCAGACGAGTCAATTCAGAAGTTCGGCGCACATCCATAGCGCCTCCTCCACGTGGATGTCCGGCACCCCCTCGACCGCAACCGAGAACAGAGCCACCCGCGCGGTGCGCGCGGACACCCGATGAGCGCCGTCGAGCTCGGCGAACAGCAGACCGTAAACCGTGCTGGCGTCGGCGACGACCAGCGTCCCGGGTTCCAGGTAGGCGCCCTGCACCTCGGCGAGCCATTCGCGATCCTCGTCCGAGGCCGTGCGGATGCCGAGGCCGCTCGACATCGACGCGATCGGCATCCAGGGCCCAGACCGGCACCCCGGTCTCGATCAGGGCGATCAGGCAGGCGTCGGCGATCAGGTCGATCGAGCGAAAGCCTCCATGCAGCAGCCGATTCACCGCCGCACCCTCGCTGGGGATGCGCCTCACGTCCGGGTCGAGCCCGATCTGGCGAAAGAAGGCACGATAGGCCTGCGGCATCGGCTTGGTCCGCATCGCCACCACGCTCTGCCCCCCGATAGCGGCTGGACAAGTCGCGCAGCCGGTTGACGAGCGCCGGCGGGCTGGGCCGGCGCCCGGCCTCGGCGGTGATCCAGTGCAGCCGCAGCCCGGGAAACTCCGTCCGCACCTCGGGCTCCATGAACCCCTCGGCCGGGCCGAGGGGGAACTCGTCGCTCACCCGCGGGGTCGGCTCGCAGTGACGAGCGCCTGGACCCGGGGGGCCAGCGCGCTGGCTGGATTGCCAGGGGCTGCCGATCAGGCGATCACGGACGATCCCTCCCCGCTGGGCCAGCTCGGCCATCGGACAGATGGCAACCCCGTAGAGAGCGCCCACCGATCCGTCCCGGTCATAGGCCACCGGGATCGTCCAGTGGTGGGAGCGGATCAACGCATCGGTGGCCGACCGGCTGCCGTTGATCGCCACGGCGGCGAACTGGACCCCGGACTGGGCAAAGCGTCCGGCCAGGCGCTGCAGCGCGTCGACCTGGCTCTCGCACTCGGCCGGAGCCGGTGACGAAGAAGGACAGCACCAGGGGACCCCGCTGGACCAGCAGGCAGATATTGAGCGCACGCGGGTCATGGCGAGCCGGCGTGCAGGGCGGACGACAGGTTGGGGTCACCGACCAGAGTTGTGTTGGCCAGCGGGGCGGCGAAGCAGTGCAGCCGCTGGCCCGGCGGCACTCCGGTAGTCCCGACGCCGTGGGTGGCGAACTGGTAGATCGGACACGACCACGACCAGGAACAGGCCGAAGATGCCGATCATCCAGCGGTAGCGGCGAGTATCGATGGACGCTGAGCCGCCCAGCGTGACCGCCGACGGACGTTGGGTGCGCTGGCCGCGATCGGGATCGAGGCGTCCGAGCAGCTCCGGGCGCTCGTCCTCCTCGCCGGGGTCGGAGTGAACCGGGCGGTCCGGATCCTCGGAGCCCGTGCCCGGGCTCACGCCACCCGTGCCCTGGCTCACGGCACCCGTGCCTGGCTCACGCCACCCGTGCCCGGCTCACGCCACCCGGGGCCGGCGGCGCCGTCGCAGCGGCGTGCCGGCGCGCGCGGCGGCGGACTGCGATCGACGGCCAGCGCATCGTCGCGCTCGGACAGCGCGAGCACCGCGGGGAGCACGAGCAGCACGCCGCCGAGCGAGACCGTCAGGTCGATCAGCGTCACGAAGCCGAAGTCGCGCAGCATGGTGATGTTGGAGAAGACCAGCACCCCGAAGCCGAAGATCGCCGTCACGCCCGAGGCCAGCACCGCCGTCCCGGTCGAGCGATAGGTGCGCGCCAGGGCACCGCCCAGGTCATGACCGGCCTCGCGCTCCTGCCGGAAGCGCTCGGCCAGCAGCACGCTGAACTCGGTCGAGATGGCGATCACCAGCGTGCCCAGCGTGGCCGACATCGGGTTCAGCGGGATCCCGATCAGGAACAGGATCAGGGCCGACCAGCCGGTGGCCAGGGCGATCGGGATCATCGGCACCAGGGCGCGGCGCGGGCTGCGGAAGACCAGCGCGAGCACCAGCCCGACGGCGATCAGGCCGGCCAGCAGGGTGAGCAGGCGGCGCGAGGAGGAGGACAGGGCGGCGTTGGCCTGAGCCGCCAGTACCGGCAGCCCGGCCAGCTGGGCGTTGACTCCGGCCGGCGGATGCAATGCGACTGCATGTAGTTGATCACCCGCTCCTGGCGGGCCAGCGGCATCAGCCGGATGCCGAAGGCCAGCGTGGCGTGGCGATGATCCTGGGTGATCACCGCCTGCGAGAAGTAGCCCGGGACGGCGGCGAGCAGCGATTGATCTGCGTCTGGGTCAGCTGCGGCGTCTGGTTGGCCGCCTGGCTGCTCGTGGAGAACAGATCGGGCAGTGAGAGCGCCGGGCACAGCGTGGAGTACGCGCACCCCTTGGTCTCCAGATAGCCGTAGTGGGCTGAGCAGCCGGTTCTCGTAGCGGATCATCCAGCCGACGGTGGTCGGGCTGGCCACGTTGGCGCCGTTCACCGTCACGTCAATCTCCCCGGATACCCCGGTCACCTTCTCCAGCGTGCGCAGGTTGCGCAGGGCGGGCATGCCGGACGGGACCAGCTTGGTGACGTCGGACTGCACCCCGGTCTGGGTGTCGGCCACCCAGCCCAGTACGGCCAGCACCGCGGCCGCGGCCAGGACGCGCCCGGGCTGGCGCACGACCGCTCCGATCAGGCGCCCGGCTCCGGGCCCCGACCCGAACCGGCCGCGAGGGCGCGGCGTGCGTCCCGGCCCCGGCCGCCGAGACCGCCAGAGGCCGCCCCGGCGGCCGCGGCGCCCGCGGCGCGGGCACCCTGCGGCGCGCGGCGATCACGATCTCGCGGGCCCCACGGAGCGAAGCGCCGAGCACGCCGAGCTCGCGGTCGGCCAGGACCAGGGCCGCGGCCCCGGCGCTCAGGGCGCAGGCCAGCGCGACCGCGATGCCCGCCACCAGTACCAGGCCGAAGCCCTGGACCATGGGCACGGGCGAGAGCAGGAGGACCAGGAAGCCGGTCGCCGTGGCCAGGGCCGCGGTGGCGATCGTCGGGGCGGCCCGGCCCGGCCGCCTCGGCCACGGCGCGCTTGGCGCTGATCGGACCAGCCGGGTCCTCGGCCATGCCGCCCGCTTGCCATCCTGGCTCGCCGGATCGGGCGGCGGCCGAGTCATCCCGCTGCTCGCGGGCCTCCTCGGCGCGGGCCTGGAACTGGATCCCGTAGTCGACGGCCAGGCCGATCAGAATCGGCAGCACGGCGATCGAGGCCATGGTCAGGGTCGCCCCGAGCACGGCGAGCAGGCCGAAGGTGATCCCGGTGGCGGCCGAGCGCCACGGCCAGCGGGACGCAGGCGCAGCCGGCTCCGGCGGAACACGATCAGCAGCGTGGCGGCCATGACCAGCACGGCGGCGACCAGCAGCCCGGAGATCGAGCCCGAGATCTGGCTGGCCAGATCGTGCAGGACGACGGGAACGCCGGTCACCGTGTAGCGCCCGCCGTAGGCCGAGCGGAACATCGGCATGTGGATGGCCTGCCGGATCCAGCCGATGGCCTGGGCCTGCTGGGCGTCGACAGCGAGGCGCTTGCAGGCGGATCTGGATCAGGGCCGAGTTGGCGGTCGGGAACAGGTAGGCGAAGCGGGACTTGGGCTGGTTCACCCCGCGGGTCTGGTCGAAGACGATCTGCGGGATGAACTGGGGAGAGTCGATCGAGGGCAGCGCGGTGATACCGGTGGTGACCGCCAGCTGCTCGAGCGACTGCATCTGCTGCTGCTGCTCGAGCTGGCCGGCCGCGCTGGCCTCGCGGGCCGCCTGGGGCCGCGACCATGCGCCGGCCCAGGGCGAGCTGATAGGCGGCGGCCTCGGCGCTCTTGACCGAGGCGGTGACCCCGCTCAGCATCGCCTGGATCTGGGTGTTGACCGCGGCCACGGCACGGTTCAGGAACGTCCCGGGTCCGTAGACGACCTGCGCCGGCTTGTAGCGGGCCAGCTTGCCGCACGGGCTGTTCTGCCCGCCGTAGGGGGCGTGATTGACCGCTGTCGGCGTGAACGCGCGGAGGCTTGGTGTTGGCGACCACGTACTGGCCGGCGAAGCAGGCCTCGAGCTGGGTCAGCCGGGCCAGGTCGGCCTGGTCTCCACCAGGTCGGTGAGCGGCTCGTGGATGAGCACGATCACCGCGTCGGCGCCGAAGTGGCGCTCCGCCGATGGCCGTCGCCTGGTAGCTGGCCGAGGACTTGCCGACGAAGGTGTCGATGCCCGCCGAGGGCTTCAGCCCCAGCGAGAGCAGCGCCCCGCCCACGGCCAGGGCGATGACGATCCCGATCGTCAGGACCGGCCGGCGCGCGGCGCCGGCGGCGAGCTGTTCGAAGCGCTTCCTTACCATTGGGGCGATTCGCAGCGTACCGATGGGGTCTGACCGGCAGCGCCGATCAGATCGCCGGTCACGGCGGACGGGGAACCTCAGTCCATGGCCAGCGGGCCCTGGGACTCGCCGGAGAGGAACTGGCGGATGAACGGGTTCTCCGAGTTGAGCATGTCCTCGGCCGGCCCGGCCTCGACGATCCGGCCCTTCCACAGGACGTTGATGTAGTCGGCCACCCGGCGCGCGCTCATGATGTCGTGGGTGATCACGCAGAAGGTGGGCAGATGCTCCTTCTGCTTCTCCTTGGCCTCCTCCATCATGTCGCGGTGGATCTCGAGGATCAGCTCGCCCAGCAGCGCGGTGCGCACCGGGTCAAGGCCTGAGTCGGGCTCGTCGAAGAGCACGATGTCGGGCTCCAGCACCAGCGCGCGGGCGAACCCGGCGCGCTTGCGCATCCCGCCCGAGAGCTCGTTGGGCGCCTTGGTGCGCGCCGAGCCCAGGCCGACCTCGTTCAGCCGGCGCATGACGATGTCCTCGACCTCGTCCTCGCCCTTCTCGGTGTGCTGGCGCAGCGGGAAGGCGACGTTGTCATACAGGTTCATCGAGCCGAACAGCGCGCCGTCCTGGAACAGCAGCCCGAACTTCTTGCGCATGTCGAACAGGTCGTCGTCGGGCATGTTCGGCACCGACTCGCCGTGGACGAGGATGTCCCCCTCGTCGGGGTAGAGCAGGCCGACCATGTGCTTGATGCAGACCGACTTCCCGGTGCCCGAGGGCCCGAGGATCATCGAGACCATCCCCTCGGGCAGCCCCATGTTCAGCCCGCGCAGGATGTGCGAGCGGCCGAACGCCTTGTAGGTGTCGATGAACTCGACCGCGTCCGGGCGTCCCGACGGATACACCTTGTAGGTGTGCCACTTGTACTCCTCGTCGGAGGTGCCGCTGGGAGGCTCCGGGACGGGGCGGCTTCTCACCGACGAACCGAGAGCCGCCGCGCTCCTCGCGTCCTCGCCCTCCTGCCTCGCCGTCCCATCCGGTCCGGCCTGAGCCGCCCTCGCCCTCGTCGTCCTGGGCTGAGCTCCCCCTCGCTGCTCCTTGAGGGCCTCCTCCCAGCTCGGCGTCTCCTCGATTTCCCCCCCGTGCGGAGCCGCGCTGGTGATCTGCTCCTCGCGCTCCTCGGGTGAGAGCTCGACCTCGGCCCCGCGGGCCGCGGCGTGGTGCTCCTCGCTCTGGTCGCCGATGTTGCGGGGATCGTCGCTCGAGGCGCCGCCGCTCTGCTCTGAGTCGCCCTGCTCTGAGTCCTGTGCCATTCTACCCTCCGATTGGTGCTCGTGGGTTGGCGCCCCAGAAGAGCTGGGTTCCGAGCATGCCGATGAGATGGACCGAGACGAGGTTCAGCACCATCGACTTCGCGGTGGCGGTACCCACGCCCGACCGGCCCGCCGACTGGCGTTGTAGCCGTAGTAGCAGCCGACGATCACGATGACGATCGCCATGCTCATCGCCTTTATCAAGCTGAATAACAGATCGGGGGGGTTCTGGAACTGCCAGAAGATCAAGAAGAACCCGCCCGAGGTGACGTAGCCGATCTGCTGCACCACGGCCAGATAGCTGGCGAAGAACCCGGCCCCGATCGAGCACAGGTAGACGAACGGCAACACCATGCATGGCGGCCAGCAGCCGGGTGGCGCACAGGAAGCGCATGCCGCTGATTCCCATCACCTCGAGCGCGTCGATCTCGTCGGAGATCCGCATCGAGCCGAGCTCGGCCACGATCCCGGTCCCCACCTTGGCCGCCATCATGTACCCGAACACCAGCGGCACCAGCTCGCGCAGATCACACCAGGCCGCGAACACGCCCGAGTACGCCGGCGTCGCCCTCCCCGTAAGTGAAGTAGGCGCCCTCGATCCCGCACTCGAGGCCGATGGTGAACACCAGCCCCCAGATCACGATCGTCGAGGAGACGATCAGGATCCCGGCCTGGCGCAGCGCCTCCCCGAAGAACCGCAACACCCGCAGGGTGGCCACGTCGCGGACCATCGTCCCACCGAACTTGACGATCTCCCCGAAGGTCTCGATCCAGCCGCGAGGGATGGCAATCAGTTCACCCATGGGCTCACTCCCTCACTTGATGATCGTGGTGATCTCGGGATGGGTGGCCAGCAGCGTCTGGGTGAAGGCGTAGTTGAACGCGAACACGCCCAGGAACGCGATCACCACCGCCTGGTTGACGGCGCGGCCCACGCCCTCGGCGCCGCCCGAGGCGGTCATCCCCTTGTAGCAGCAGACGATGGCGATGATCGCTCCGAACAGGGTCGTCTTGACCACCGAGCCCCACAGGTCGGTCGTCGAGGCGTTGTTGAAGAAGGTGGCCCAGAAGGGGCCCAGTGGCGCGTGGTTGACGATCGTGGCCATGACTCCGCCGACCACGCCGAAGATCAGCGCGTAGATGTCGAACAGGCCGGTCAGCAGCATCAGGGCCAAAAAGCGCGGGACGACCAGGTTCTTGACCGGATCAACGCCCAGGACCTGGAGTGCGTCGAGCTCCTCGCGGATCTTGCGCGCGCCCAAGTCGGCGGTGATCGCGGTGCCGGCCACGCCGGCCAGCACGATTGCGTCGACGAACGGGGCGAATTCCCTGATCGAGGCGAGGATGAAGAATCCACCCAGCCGGTCCAGCGCGCCGAACAGGACGAGGAAGTTGGCCGCCTGCAGACCCGGCGCCTCGTAGCCGAAGGCGATCGTCGAGACCAGCAGCGGGAACCAGCACAGCTTCATCGCGAACAGGAACTGGCCCACGAACTCACTGCCGTACGGGTACGGGGGCCGCACCGCGGACACGAGCGTCTTCCCGGTGAGGATCATCATGTTGCCGACCTCTTCGAGCACGCTCTTGGTCGGCAGGAAGGCTCGGTCAGCGACTGCTCTGATCAACTGGTCTCTTTCTCCCAGGTCAGGGACCCGCCGACGCGGGACTCCGGCGCGTAAGCCTACGCCACCAGCGTGGTAAAGACCAAGTGGCAACCGTCGGCCGACGGCAAACCGGCGGATGGACCGCACCCCTCGTGGTATGTTGGCCGCGCCGTGAGGGTCAGGAAAACGAGGAGCGGTGTGATCGTGACCGGGTTCGTGGCGAGCCTGGTCCTGACTGCGTGCGGCTCGGGCGGACCGCGCCAGGATGCCCAGGAGCCGAAGGGCAAGTTCCCCGTGGCCGTCGACGTGGCCTCCTTCCCGGCCAGCCAGACGCTGTCCCAGCACACCCAGCTGACGATCGCGGTGCGCAACACCGGCCGCAAGACGATCCCCGACATCGCGGTGACGATCTGCAACATCAGCTGCGCCAGCCTGACCTCCGTCACAGGCGACGTACGCGCAAGCGTTCTCGGAGAACATCCACCAGAAGTACCTGGCCAACCCGTCGCGTCCGATCTGGGTCGTCGACCAGCCACCGGGTCCGTGCAACTACAGTTGCAAGAACGGCGGCCAGGGCGCCGCAGTCACGGTCTACAACGGACCTGGGCACTGGGTCGGCTGCGGCCGGGCCAGACGGCCCGCTTCGATTGGAAGGTGACCGCGGTCTCCCCCGGCCGCCACGTGGTCGCCTGGGAGGTGGCCGCGGGCCTGAACGGCCGGGCGCGCGCGGTGCTGAGCAGCGGAGGCGGACTGCCCCACGGCAGCTTCGCCGTCGACGTGGCCAACAAACCCGCCCAGTCCTACGTGAACAACTCGGGCCAGGTCGTCACCGGGTCGGGCCAGCCGTAGATCCGCAGCGGGCCAGCCGTAGATCCGCAGCCGGCTAGCCGTAGATCCGCGGCGGGCTCAGGCCTCGCTGGAGGCCGCCCAGATGTTGACCGAGCCATCCACGGCATAGCGGTCGATCGTCTCCAGCTCATCGGGCTCGAACTGCAGGCCACGCAGCGCGTCGAGATTCTGCTCGAGCTGGTGAACGCTGGAGGCGCCGACCAGGGCCGAGCTGACCCGGGTGTCGCGCAGGGTCCAGGCGATGGCCAGCTGGGCCAGGCTCTGGCCGCGGTCGGTCGCGATCTCATTCAGGGCCCTGACCCGCTCCACGTTCTCCTCGGTCAACAGGCTCTCCGAGAAGCCCTGCCCGCGATGTATGCGGCTGTCGTCGGGGATCCCGTTCAGGTACTTGTCGGTGAGCAGGCCCTGGGCCAGCGGAGAGAAGACGATCGCGCCCACCCCCTCGCGGCCCAGCACGTCGAGCAGGTCCGCCTCGATCCAGCGATTGAACATCGAGTAGGACGGCTGGTGGATGACCAGCGGCGTGCCCAGTTCGGCCAGGACCTGGATCGCCTCTTCGGTGCGACGGGGGCCGTAGGAGGAAATGCCTGCATATCTGGCCTTGCCTGACCGGACAGCCGTGTCCAGGGCGCCCATCGTCTCCAGCAGCGGAGTATCAGGGTCGAACCGGTGCGAGTAGAAGATGTCCACGTGGTCCAGGCCCATCCGCTGCAGGCTCTGGTCCAGGCTGTCCAGCAGGTACTTGCGCGACCCCCAGTTCCCGTACGGCCCGGGCCACATGTCGTAGCCGGCCTTGGTCGAGATGACCAGCTCGTGGCGCAGCGATTTGAAGTCCTCGCCGAAGATCCGCCCGAAGTTCAGCTCCGCTGATCCGTATGGGGGGCCGTAGTTGTTGGCCAGGTCGAAGTGCGTCACCCCGAGGTCGAAGGCGCGGCGCAGGATCGCCCGGCTCCTGGACAGCGGGCGGTCATCGCCGAAGTTCTGCCACAAGCCGAGGGATACGGCCGGCAGCTTCAGCCCGCTTCGGCCGACCGGGCGGTAGGGCAGGTTCTGGTAGCGCTCCGCGGCGGGCTGGTAGGCGGGCAGGGGGCCGAAATCGGCAAGCGGATCGGGCATCGCAGCTTCAGTATCTCAGCTGGCCCAGCAAATTCCGGCTTGTTTGGCCACCTGGACAGTGACCCCGCCCCCGCGGTTCGCTTACCCTCTCAGCCATCGTCTCGCCGAGACCCATGATCACGCGTGCGCTCCGCCGCCGAGCGCGCCCCGGTAAGGAAGGAATCAGCCCCGCATGCCCCTAAGACAGCAGAACGTCCTCGCCGCTCAATGGACCCCCAACGGGGAGCGCCTGGGAGCGCCCGACCTGACTGCCGCCGACAACCAGATCTTCGGGGAGAACGTCTTCAGTCCGGCCGTCCAGCACCAGCGGCTGCCCAAGGACGTCTACAAGCGGCTGTCCAGGACCCTGGCCCAGGGATCAGCGCTGGATACGTCCCTGGCCGACGCCGTGGCCCTGGCCATGAAGGAGTGGGCGCTCGAGAAGGGCGCCACCCACTACACCCACGTTTTCCAGCCGCTGACCGGCCTGACGGCCGAGAAGCACGACAGCTTCTACTCCCCCACCGGCGAGGGGACCGCGCTGGCCGAGTTCTGTGGCAAGGAGCTGATCCAGGGCGAGCCCGACGCGTCCTCCTTCCCCACCGGGGGTATCCGGGCCACCTTCGAGGCCCGGGGCTACACCGCGTGGGACCCGACCTCCCCCGCCTTCATCCTCGAGAACCCCAACGGCGCGCTGCTCTGCATCCCCACCGCGTTCGCATCCTGGACCGGGGAGGCGCTCGACCACAAGATCCCCCTGCTGCGCTCGATGGACGCATTGTCGAAGTCGGCCATCCACGCCCTCCAGCTGTTCGGCAACAATGAGGCCTCGCGCGTCTTCACCACCGTCGGGCCCGAGCAGGAGTACTTCCTGATCGACGAGCAGTACTACTTCGAGCGCCCGGACCTCGTCACCACGGGTCGGACGCTGTTCGGCGCCAAGCCGCCCAAGGGCCACGAGCTCGATGACCACTACTTCGGCTCGATCCCCGAGCGCGTCCTGGCCTGCATGCTCGATACCGAGCGCGAGCTGGCCAGGCTCGGCGTGCCGATCAAGACCCGCCACAACGAGGTCGCCCCAGCTCAGTACGAGGTGGCGCCGATCTTCGAGAACTCCAACGTCGGCGCCGATCACCAGCAGCTGACCATGCAGATCATGCAGAACGTGGCCCGCCGCTATGGGCTCGTCTGCCTGCTGCACGAGAAGCCGTTCGCCGGCGTCAACGGCTCGGGCAAGCACAACAACTGGTCGATGGGCACCGACGGCGGCGAGAACCTGCTCGAGCCCGGGCGACACCCCGCACGAGAACCTGCAGTTCCTGTTCTTCTGCGCGGCGGTCATCCAGGCGGTCAACAAGCATCAGGGACTGCTGCGCGCCTCGATCGCCTCGCCCGGCCAGGACCACCGCCTGGGCGCCAACGAGGCGCCGCCGGCGATCATCTCGATCTTCCTGGGCGCCGAGCTCGAGCGGGTCTTCGGGGCGATCGAGCAGGGCCAGGTCGGCGAGTCCACCCCCGAGTCCTTCCTCGGGCTCGGGACCCCGGTGCTGCCCCCCCTGCCCATGCATGGCGGCGACCGCAACCGGACGAGCCCGTTCGCGTTCACCGGAAACAAGTTCGAGTTCCGCGCGCTGGGCTCGAGCATGTCGCTGTCACTGCCGAACACGGTGCTGAATACGATCGTGGCCGAGGCGGTCGACTACCTGGCCGAGGAGCTCGAGGACGCGCTGGCCCAGGGAGTCGAGCTCGAGGCGGCGCTGCGGCCGATCCTGCAGCGCAGCTACGCGGCCAACAAGCGGATCGTGTTCGGCGGCGACAACTACTCCCCGGACTGGCACGAGGAGGCCGAGCGTCGCGGCCTGCTCAATCTCCGCACCACGCCGGAGGCCCTCCCCTACCTGATCACCGACGAGACCCAGGAGGTGTTCTCCAACTACGGGGTGCTCTCTCCCCGGGAGCTCGAGTCCCGCTATGAGGTGTTCCTCGAGCAGTACGTGACCAAGCTGAACATCGAGGCCGAGACGGCGGCATCGATCGGGCGGACGATGATCGTTCCCGCGGCGGCCCGCTACATCGGGACGCTGGCCGCCGCCCACCTGCCCGAGCTGGCCAGCGAGGTGGAGTCGGCGGTCCGGAGCACGGTCGACGCGCTGGTCGAGCTGGAGGCGGCGAATCTCGAGGAGAACCAGCCCCACGACGACCTGATGGGGCACGCCGAGTACATGCGCGACACGACGATTCCCGGCGATGGCCTCGGTCCGCGCGGGCGCCGACGAGCTGGAGCGCCTGGTCGCCGACGACCTGTGGCCGCTGCCGAAGTACTCGGAGATCCTCTTCATCAAGTAGGCCGGCTCGCATGCGAGCCGGCCCGGTGGTCGCATGCGACCACCGCGGGTGGGTGCATGCACCCACCCGAAAGCACCGCTGACGCAGCGCAACTTGCGGGCGCCCGGACGGGTTTCGGGTACGGTGACTCGCTTACGGGCCCGTCGAGGAACAAGCTGCTTGTTGAGCCGTCCGAATGAGCTTCGCCTGGCTGTGTCCTCGGCCCTCGATGTGGCAGAGCCACACCTTCGGTCCTGCGTCCTGGCCATGCTCGCTCCGCGAACGTCTCAACCGCACACCTTGTTCCTCGACCAACCCTGATGGCAGCGACCCGTGAGATCCGCGGTCGCCGGGGGTTGCGGAGTGCGTCGGTCGCGCTGGTCGTGCTGCTGGCTGCCCTCGGCGCCGGCCCGGCTTCCGCCCGCGCCGCGCGGCCGGCCAACCCGCTGGCCCGCCGGGCGATGTGGATCTGGGAGCTCGGCTATACGAGCGGCGGCAGCGTCCCCGAGATCATCGCCACGGCGCATCGGTACGGCGTCAAGACAGCTGCTGGTCAAGTCGCAGCGACGGGACCAGCTACTGGTCCTCTCAGTTCACCGCGTCTCTGGCCCGCGAGCTTCACGCCGGCGGCCTGCGCGTGTGCGCCTGGCAGTACGTGTATGGCAGCCACCCGATCACCGAGGCCTATATGGGGGCCAAGGCCGTCCACGACGGCGCCGATTGCCTGATCATCGACGCCGAGTCGGAGTACGAGGGCCGCTACGTGGCCGCCCAGTCCTACGTCAAACGGCTGCGGGCGCTGATCGGCTACCGCTATCCGCTTGCCCTGGCCAGCTTCCCGTATATCGACTACCACCCGGCCTTCCCGTATTCGGTCTTCCTGGGACCGGGCGGAGCCCAAGTAGAACGTGCCCGCAGATGTACTGGCGCGACATCGGCACCACCACCGACGCAGTGTTCTCCCACACCTACGCCTACAACCGCATCTACCAGCGGCCGATCTACCCCCTCGGCCAGATCTATGGCTCTCCGCCGGCCCATCAGATCGTCCGCTTCCGCCAGCTCTCGCGGGTCTACGACGCGCCCGGCGTGAGCTGGTGGGACTGGCAGGAGGCGACCACCTCCACCTGGCTTGCCCTCTCCCGCCCAGCGGGACCCCTGGCCGGCTACGCCGCTGACAGCGCGTTGGCCAGCATCAGCCGGGGCGCGACCGGCGACCTGGTCGTCTGGGCCCAGGAGCACCTCATCTCGGCCGGTTACGCGGTCGGGGTCGACGGCGGCTTCGGAGCGGTCACCCAGCAAGCCGTCGAGGACTTCCAGACCGCCCATGGCCTAGTCGCCGACGGGGTCATCGGCACCCAGACCTGGGCTGCGCTCCTGCGCTACCGCGACGCCCGCATCGTCTGGAGCACACGCCACGGCATCCGCCAGGACCGGACCATGCAGCCCGCGCTGGCCCGTAGCGGCGCCGCTCAGGTGGCCGCCGTCCCTCGCTCCGCCCGGCGCCCCGCCCGGCGCGATGAGATCGCCGGCGCGGGTGGCCGCGGCGGGCTCCCCGGGCGCTAGCAGTGCACTAGCCGCTCGACTCGAAGAGAAAAAGTGCCCCCCATGGTCGCTTTTTCTCTTCGAGTGACGCTAGACCCTCAAAGTAGGCCGTGCTCGCGCGCGTAGGCGACCAGCGCCGCCCGCGAGGAGCGCCGCGTCTTCTGCTGGATGCGGGCCCGGTGGGACTCGACCGTGCGCACGCTGAGGTAGAGCTGGGCGGCCACCTCGGCGTTGGTGTGACCCAGGACGATCAGGCGCAGCACCTCGACCTCACGGGGACTCAGATCATCGGGCGGCCCCGGATCGGGAGGCACCTCGGCGGCCAGGCGAGCCCCGAGCTCGGGGCTCAGGTAGCGCTGCCCCTCGGCGGCCAGGCGCACGGCCTGGATCAGCTCGGCCTGAGCCGCCTCCTTGAGCACGAACCCGGTGGCCCCGGCCCGCAACGCCTCCCGGGCCAGCTCGGCGTCGTTCTGCATCGTGAGGATGACGAGCTTGGTCTGGGGGGCCTGGGCCCGGAGCCGCGGAATGGCCGGGACGCTCGAGCCCTCGGGCATGCCGACGTCGAGCACCAGCACGTGGGGGGCCAGGGCCAGAACCTGTTGCTCGGCCCGAGCCACATCGCCGGCCTCGCCCACGACCTCGAGGCCCTCCTCGGCGTTGAGCAGCAGCCGCAGGCCGGCCCGGACCAGCTCGTGGTCATCGGCCAGGACGATCGTCACCGGCGCGCGCCCGCCGCGGCCGGTCGGGCTCGGATCCTGACTCGCTCACGGCGCTGATTCCAGCACGGTGCCCGGCGCGATCCGCGTCCGGGCGCTCCGGCGCGGTGAGCTCGACCTCGCCCCGGACCACGACCCCGGCCCCGAAGGTGACGTCGCCCCGGACGACCAGGCGGTCGGCTTCGCGCAACGACGGGGGGCCGCCGGGAAACCGGCGCTCGAACTCGTCGATCAGCTTGTAGAAGCGCGAGTCGAGCTCGACGAAGGGCAGCGCCTGCGCTCGCTCGGGCGCCGCCTCGACCTCGAGCTGGGCGCTGAGCCCGTAGACGTCGGAGCGCAGCACGAGCAGGTCGTCGGTCGTCTTGACCGGCACGAAGCGAGTGCGCGGCACGAGCAGCAGGCTGGCCCCGCTGAAGCTCTCGATCGCCGCCCCCATCGCGCTCTCCAGCTGGATGACCGGTGTCGAGTCTGGATCGCGCGGGTCGACGGTCTTGCGGTTGACGATCAGCGGCAGCTCGAGCACCCCATCCGCGCCGCTCCAGCGTCTCGGCCAGGGCCCGCAGATCGACCCACAGGTTGTTGGTGTTGTAGTAGCGCCAGTACCGGAAGTCGCGGAAGGACTCCTCGTCCTCGGGCGGTGTCTGCGCGGTCTCGCGCAGCACGAGCTGGCCGTCGGAGCGCCGGCGCGCGATGTGGCCGCCCTTGCGGTCGGCCTCGGTGCCCTGGACCACCTCCATCAGGAACGGGATCTGCTCGCGGGCCAGGTGGGCGACGATCCGCGCGTCGAGCCCGGCTCCGAGGTTGTCGGAGTTCGAGATCATGGCGTAGCGGAACCCCTGCTCGAGCAGCGCCTCGAGCATCCCCGAGCGGCGGAGTGCGCCGTACACGTCGCCGTGCCCGGGCGGGCACCACTCGAGCGCCGGCGCTGGCGGCCAGCTCGACCGGCGCGAGCGTCTCGGCGTCGAGCTTGGGGATCATGCTCTGCAGGAAGTCGGGCGTCGATCCCCTCATGGGCGATCTCCGGATAGCCGGCCAGGGCCCGCTCGGTCGCGGCTCACGCGTGGCATCGCTGTTCATCAGCACCAGGGGCAGCCGGACCCCGTAACGCTCGCGCAGGGCCAGCGTCTGGCCGACGATGATGTCCAGGAACGAGCGGCCCTCCCGGGCCTCGACCAGGGACTTCGGCTCCTGCAGGCCCATCGAGGTGGCGAGGCCCCCGTTCAGCTTGATGACGGCCAGATGCTCGAGCGCCACGGCGCTGTCGGCATCCTCGAGCTCGTCCAGCGCGGGCACGTCCCCGGCCGGTTCGAGCTCGGCCGTGGGCAACATCGCCTCCTGGCCCGAGACCAGCCGCGCGTAGGCGCTCTCAAACGCCCGGATGGCCTCCTCGTGCGCGCCGGCCGCGCGCATCTTCGCCGCCGCGGCGGCGCGGCCCTCGGTGCTCGTCTCCATGGCCCCCATTGTGACGGCGGGGAGGATGGAGGGGGGCGTGTCGCGCCGGTCAGCTCGCCGTCGCGCGCCGTCTGACCAGCGCATCCAGCGTGACGGCCAGGATCAGCACGACCGCGGTGGCCATGTCCTGGCCGGCGGCGGCGATGCCGATCAGTCCAAGACCGTTGAACACGGCCGCGATCACGATCCCGCCGAGCAGGGCGTGGACCATCTTGCCGCGACCGCCGAACAGGCTGGTGCCGCCGATGACCGCCGCGGCCACGCCGAACAGGACCAGCGAGCCACCGTCGATGTCGGTGGCCATCGAGCCCTGGCGTGACTCGTAGACGAGCCCGGCCAGGCCGGCGGTCACGCCGGCCAGGGCGAAGCCGAGCGTGCGGACCATGGCCACGTTGATGCCCGCCCGGCGCGCAGCCTCGGGATTGCCGCCGATCGCGTAGATGTAGCGCCCGGTGCGCATCCGGCTGAGAAAGAAGGAGAACACGAGCAGGATGAACAGCACGACCGGGATCACCCAGGGCACGCCCTCCAGCGTGGTGAGCAGTCCCCGGTTCAGGTTGCAGATCAGCACCAGGACGAAGCCACCCACGGCGGCCACGCCAATCGTCAGCAGCGTGATCCCGAACGGCGGCGCGGTCAGGCCATGCCGGCGGCGGCGGGCAACATCGCTGAGACGCACGGCGGCGAACAGGGCGAGGATGACGGCCAGGGCGATCCACCCGAGCGCCGGGCTCATGTTGGAGTTGACGATCTTGTAGACGGGGCTGTTGGAATCGATCGGGATGACACCGCCGACGGCGGTCTTGTCGATGTTGGCCAGCTCGAGCATGATGCCCTCGAAGCCGAGCAGGCCGCCCAGGGTGACGACAAAGGAGGGCAGCCCCAGGCGGGTGATCAGGGTTCCCTGGATCGCGCCCAGGCCGCCGGTGGCCACGAGGCCGCCGATGATTCCCAGCCACCAGGGCAGACTGACCGGCGGGGCGATCAGCTCGGCGATGACGAACGCCCCGACGGCCGCGTTGTAGCCGACCGACAGATCGATTTCCGACATCAACAGGACCCAGACCTCAGCCGCCCCGAAGAGGATGTAGGTGGCCGCTTGCGTGAACAGGTTGACCAGGTTGCCCGACGTCAAGAACGTCGACTGGTCGAGCTGGAAGAAGATGACGATTACGACCAGCCCGATCATGATCGGCAGCGCGCCCGACTCGCCGTTGCGGATCCGCCGGCCCCAGGCGCGGAAATAATCCGGCAGCGATTCGGCCAGGACCTCCGGCGCGACCGCGGCCAGTTCCGCGTCGCTCAGCCCGCCCTCGCCGCCCGAGCCCATCACCGGCAGCGGTCGGCTCCGGCTCGGCGCTCACATCGCTGGTGTCGGGGGAATCGGCCAAGCTTGTCTCCTCCTCTGGCGCGAACGCCTATGCCGCCCGGCCGGCGCGGCCCGTGGTCATGTACTCGACCGCGCTCTGGCGGTCGAACTCCGACGCCGGGGCGCTGACCGCGAGTTCCCCGAGGTAGAGCACGGCGATCCGGTCAGCGACCTCGAACACGTCGACGAGATTGTGCGATACGACCAGCACGGCCACGCCGCGGCCGGACAGGGTCTTGATCAGATTGAGGACCATCGTGGTCTGAGCCACGCCGAGGGCGGCCGTCGGCTCGTCCATGATGACCAGCTTGGCGTTGGACATGACGGCCTTGGCCACGGCCACCGACTGGCGCTGGCCCCCGGACAGAGAGGCCACGGGCTGGCGGATCGAGCGCACGGTCGTCACCGAGAGATCGGTGAGGGTCTGGCGCGCCTTGACCTCCATCTCGGACTCGTTCAGCGTCCCCCGGCGGATCGGCTCGTGGCCGAGGAACATGTTCTGGACGATGTCCAGGTTGTCGCACAGGGCCAGGTCCTGGTAGATGGTTGTGATCCCCAGGGCCTCGGCGTCCTTGGGCCCGTGAAGGTGGACCGGGCTGCCCTCCCAGAGGATCTCGCCGGCGTCGGGTCCCCACAGTCCGGAGACCGTCTTGATTAGCGAGGACTTGCCCGCGCCGTTGTCGCCGATCAGCGCCGTCACCTTGCCGGGCGGGACCTCGAGATCGACCGAGTTCAGTGCCTGCACGGGACCGAAGCGCTTGGTGACGCCCTTCAGGGCGAGCAGCGGACCGCCGGCGTCCTGCGGGGCGCCGTCCTGCGCAACCGGAGTGTTCGAAGTGCTCATGGGATTGACGTCCAGGGCGTCGTGTCCGCCCGCCGGAGCGGGCGGACACGCTGCCGCTATAGGTGATTCGCCTAGGTTATTCCCGCCTTCTTGCACTCGGTGGCGTACTGGCCCGTGCACAACTGACTGGTCGGCACGAACTTGTCCTTGATCACCGTGGCGGCCATGTTCTTGGTCGTGACCCACTCCGGCTGCAGCAGCACCGACGGAACCTGCTTCTTCTCGTTGATATCGGTGGTGGTGCCGTTCAGGAGCGAGGCCGGCGGCGTCTTGCCCGCCCGCAGGTAGACGGCCAGGGCAGCGGCGGCCTGGGCCTCCTTGTAGATGGCCTTGTACACCGTGCCGCACTGGTAACCCGAGAGCACGTTCTGCAACCCGGTCAGCGTCGCGTCCTGCCCGGTGGTCGGGAAGGTGTTCGGCTTGACCCCGTGACTCTTGAGGTAGGTGATGATCGGCGCGCCGTTCTCATCGTTGGGGATGAGCGCGGCGTTGGCTGACTTGTGGGCCGTATAGGCCTGCTCGAACTCCGTCGCCGCCGTGGGCGGCTCCCAGGTACCGGCGGGGTTGGCCACGTCCTTCCACTTGCCCGAGGCGAACAGGGGCTTGAGGACCCCGTCGTAGTACCCCTGGTAGAAGAGGGTCGCGTTGTTGTCGGTCGGATCACCGCGCATCACGATGACCTGGGGGTTCTTGACCTTCTGGGCGGCCATGCAGCTGACCAGACCCTGACCCATGACCTTGCCGACCGTCACGTTGTTGAAGCTCACGTAGTACGGGCGGCTCCCGCCCAGCGTGAGGCGGTCGTAATCGATGACCTTGGCGCCGTGGGCCGCGGCGTACTTCTCGACCTGGGCCCCGGTGCCCGAGTCCTCGGGGTCGCTGAGGATGATCGAGGCGCCGTTGGTGATGTCGGTCTGCGCGTCGGTCAGGAACGTCGAGTCGCTCTTCTGAGCGTTCTGGATGATGATGTCGGAGCTCGGCACCCCGGCGGCCTCGAGAGCCTTGCGCAGGTCGGGCTGATCGAACTCGACGTAGCGCGTCGAGCTGGTCGTGTCGGGCAGGATCGCCGCGACCTTGCCCTTGCCACTCGCGCCGAGCGACTTGAGCGCCGCCATGGCCGAGAAGTCGTTGGTGAATGACGCCGCGGAGACGATCGGCGCCGCGCCACCGCTGCTGCTCGACGCGGAGGCCGAAGTCGACTTCGAGCTGCTCGAAGACGACGAGCCGCATCCGGCGATCAATGCCGCCGCGACAAAGGCGGGCACCAAGGCCCGTTTCCAAACCGCCATAGAGGTTCTCCCCTCGCTACGAGGACGCTCCTACCGCGCCCTCTTATTTCTTGACAACTCGTGCGTTTCCCTGCAGCGCGGCAACCTCTCACACGCCGCGCCCCATGTCCATCCCGATTAACGGGATCTAAATCGGCCGCTCGGATACCGGAATTGGCGGCCCCCATCCTCCTCCCTGCTCACAGCTTCGGAGCAGCCCACGTTAACGCGCCCCCGGGCCACCGGTCAACCCGATCGCCCCGGCGCAATCGCCGGCCGGGGCCGGCCGGGGCCGGCCGGATCGCCGGCCGGGGCCGGCCCTCAGCCGAGCAGGCGGGCACCCGGCCCGGGCGCAACCCCGACTGCGCCGGCCGGCGCCTGCGCTCCCGGCGGCAGCAGCCCGAGCACGTGGCCGCCGAATCCCCCGCCGACGATCCGGGCGCCGACCGCTCCCGCCTCCCGCAGCACTGTGACAGTGCGCTCCACGGCCGGGGTGGAGATCTCGTAATCATCGCGGAGGCTGGCGTGCGAGGCGTCGAGCAGCTCACCCACGCGCTGAAGGTCGCCGGCCGAGAGCGCGGTGACGGTCTGCTCGACCCGCTGGTTCTCTGAGAGCACGTGGCGCAGGCGGCGATCGAGCGGAGCCGGGAGCTCTTTGATCTGAGCCGGGGACGCATCGCGCAGACTGGGAATGCCGAGCAGCTCGCAGGCCCCCGCGCACTCGGCGCGGCGCTGGTTGTAGCCCGGCTCCTCGTCCTCGTCCTCGTCCTCGCGCTGTCCGCCGGCGTTGGCGTGACGCTCGCCCGAGTCGAGCGTGACCAGCGAATAGCCGCCGAGGTCGAGCGGGACCGGCTCGACCGACCGGGTGCGGAAGTCAATCCGCAGGGCCTTGGCCGCCTCGCCGCACAGGGACGCGATCTGGTCGAGCAGTCCGGTCTGGGCCCCGACCCAGTCGTTCTCGACCTTCGAGCACAGCGCGGCCAGCTCGACGCGCTCGGGCACCGGTGCTCCGGCCACGGCGAGCAGGGCCAGGCACAGCGCCACCTCGAGCGCCGCCGAGGAGGACAGCCCCGAGCCGCGCGGGACGGTCCCGGTGATCTCGAGCTCGGTTCCGACCAGCTCGGCCCCCCAGGCCTGGAGCTCGGCGGCCGACCCCCGGGCGAAGGCCCGCCACCCGCGAGCGGCCGGCGGCCGGGCCAGGGCGAAGCTGTCCTGCGCGTCCAGATCCCGGGCGCGGACGGTTACCCGACCCGGCTCTCCGGCCTGCGCCCGCACCGTGACTCCCTCGCTGATCGCGAAGGGCAGGGCGAGGCCATTGTTGTAGTCCGTGTGCTCCCCGATCAGGTTCACCCGGCCGGGGGCAAAGGCGGTTAGGAAGCTCACTACGGTGTACTGTGGCGGACCATGGTCGGCGACATTGTCCAGGCCACGCGTCCACTCCGGATCCGGCCGGTAAGCGGTCCGGCCGCGGGCCGCATGGCCTGAGCGGCCCGAGGGGTGGGAGCCGGACGATGATGCGCTGGGGCCTCCTCTCCACGGCGAGGATCAACGACAGGTTCATCGCCGGCTGCGCAGCCTCGGATCGAGTCGAGGTCGGCGCCGTGGCCAGCCGTGATCCCAGTCGGGCCGCGCACTACGCCCGAGCGCACGGCATCCCCCGCGCCCACGGTAGCTACGAGGCTCTGCTCGCCGATCCCGAGATCGAGGCGGTCTACATCTCGCTGCCCAACTCGCTGCACCTGGAATGGGCCGAACGCGCGCTGCAGGCGGGCAAGCACGTCCTGTGCGAGAAGCCGCTCGGACGCCACCCCGATGCCGTTGCTGGCGCCTTTGACCTCGCCGCCGCCCAGGGCCGTCTGCTGATGGAGGCGTTCATGTACCGCCACCATCCGCAGACGCTCAAGCTGACCCAGGTCGTGCGCTCCGGGGCGATCGGGCGCGTGCGCCTGATCCGGGCCGCGTTCGGCTTCCGTCTCACCGACGAACGGGACGTCCGCCTGCGCGCCGCCCTGCACGGCGGTGCCCTGATGGATGTCGGCTGCTACTGCGTGCACGCCGCGCGACTGCTGGCCGGCGAGCCGGTCGCGGTCAGCGCCCAAGCGCAGACCGGCGGCGATGGGGTCGACGTCCTGCTCGCCGGCACTCTGGCCTTTCCCGGCGGAGAGCTGGCCCTGTTCGATTGCGGCTTTGTCACGGCCGCGCGCGACGAGCTCGAGGTGGTCGGCGAGACCGGGAGCCTGTTCCTGGACGACCCCTGGCACTGCCGGACGCCGGGCATCGAGGTGCGGGCCGGCACCACGCGCGAGCGCGTCGAGATCCCGGCGGCCGACTCCTACCGGCTCGAGGCCGAGAACTTCGCCGCCGCGGCCGACGGCCAGTTTGAGCCGCTGCTCGCGCGCGCCGACGCGCTCGGGCAGGCGGCCACCATCGCGGCGCTGTACGCGGCCGCCTCCAGCGGACGCGTGGAGGCTCCCGCCCATGGATGAAGCGCGGCGGCGGCGCCTGGCCACCAACGAGACAGTGTTCCGGCGCGTCAACGAGGGGATCGAGCGGGGCCAGTGGCCCGGCGAGGAGCGCCAGGTCGGGTTCCGGTGCGAGTGCGCCCGGCTGGGCTGCAACTCCCTGATCGAGCTCACCGTGGCCGAGTACGAGCACGTCCGCGCCAATCCCCGTCGGTTCGTGATGATCGCCGACCATGAGGTCCCCGCGATCGAGAGCGTGGTCGAGCGCGGTGAGCGGTATGTGGTGGTCGAGAAGCGCGATGAGGCCGGAGAGCTCGCTGAGAGCACCGATCCTCGCTCCTGAGCAGCGGCCCTGACCCTAGGCGTACAACTGCCGGCCGCGGAAGCTCGCGGCACGGGCGGGGGGCCCGAGCTCATCGCCGGCCGGAGCGCGCGAGTCCCGGGACGCGCCTGAGCGGCCGCCGCCGGCACGATCGGGGCGCACGAGGTCAAAGCGCATCCGGATCTCGATGCCTCCCCCGGCTCGGGGGACGATGGCCAGCTCGTCGCTGACCTGGGCGATGATGCCCAGGCCCAAGCCCAGCCCGGGCCTGTCGGTGCGTGGCTCCAGCCCGCGTCCGTCATCGGCGATCAGCACCCAGAACTCGTCTGACACCAGCGCTGCGGTCACGTACACATTGCCGGGCTCATCGCCGTAGGCGTGCACGACGGCGTTGGTCAACGCCTCGGATGCCGCCAGGCGCACCGCGTCGGCCTGGTCCTGGTCAGCTCCGGCGGCCAGCGCGAACTCGCTCAACGAGCTCCGGGCAAAGCACACCGCGCCGGGCACCGCCCGCAGGGTCAGGCTGAGGTTCTTGCCAACGCTCCGCATATCGTTGCTTTACCCGATATCGAATCGCTCTACGCGGCGGCCGGACGGCTGGCAAGTCGCCACCCAGCGCCCGCTCTGGCCCGGGAGCGCGTCTTTATATTCAGTGGTCATGGCCGACGGACGCCAGGGCAGGGTGGGTGAGCGCCGCGCGGCGCTGGTCACAGGTGCGGCCAGCGGCATCGGCCGCGCCGTGGCCGAGCGGCTCCTTGACGACGGGCTCGACGTGCTGGCCGTCGATCTGAAGCCCGATCCGGACGGACCCGGCATCCCCCACCAGGCCGACCTGGTCAATCCGCAGGACAATGTCGCCGCGGTCCAGGCCGCGCTGGAGCGCTTCGGCCGTCTCGACGTCGTGGTCCCGAACGCGGGCGTCCAGCACGTGGCCCCGATCCGCGAGTTTTCCGCGGAACGCTGGGAGACGATCATCGCCCTGCTCCTGACCAGCCCGTTCCTGCTGGCCAAGCACGCGTGGACGTCCCTGGCGGACTCGGGCCACGGGCGCTTCATCGTGATCGCCTCGGCCCACGCGCTGGTCGCCTCGCCGTTCAAGGCGGCCTATGTCTCAGCCAAGCACGGTGTGCTCGGGCTGGTCAAGACGCTGGCCCTGGAGGGCGCCGAGCCTGGCATTGCCGCCACGGCCGTCTGCCCGGGCTACGTTCGCACCCCGCTGGTCGAGCAGCAGATCGCCGATCAGGCCCAGGCCCACTTGCTGCCCGAAGCCGAGGTCCTCGAGCAGGTCATCCTCGCTCCGCACGCGATCAAGGAGCTGATCGAGCCCGCTGAGGTCGCGGACGTGGTCGCCTTCCTGGCCGGACCGGCCGGGCGCTCGTTCACCGGCGCGCCCGTGACCATGGACTTCGGCTGGACCGCCCGGTAACCCGGACGGACGCCGCCAACCTTGCCATGATCATGTCAAGGTTTAGTAGCATCCCCGGGATGCGAGATTTCATCGCCGCCGCCCACGAGCGCACGATCGTCTTCGACGGGGGCATGGGGGCCACGCTCGAGCAGTTCGACCTCGACCTGGAGCGCGACTACAGGCTTCCCGGACGCTGTCACGAGGCGCTGGTCCTCAATCGGCCCGATGTCATCGACGGCGTGCACCAGTCGATGCTCGAGGCCGGCGCCGAGGTGCTGGAAACCGACACCTTCCAGGCCTCGCGCCTGAAGCTGTCGGAATGGGGGCTCGAGGACCACACGCACGAGATCAACCTCAAGGCGGCCGAGATCGCCCGCCGGGCCGCGGGCGAGCACCGCTTCGTGGCCGGCGCGATCGGCCCGACCGGCTTCCTCCCGGCCTCGGATGACCCCACCCTGGGTCAGATCAGCTTCCGCGAGCTGGTCGAGGTGTTCGCCGAGCAGGCCACCGGGCTCATCTCCGGCGGCGTCGATCTGGTCATCATCGAGACGGCCCAGGACATCCTCGAGGTCAAGGCGGCCGTGTTCGGGGTCCGCCAGGCCGCCCACGAGCTGGGCCGCCTCCTCCCCATCCAGTGCAGCGTCTCCCTGCTCCCCCAGGGGGGCAAGATGCTGCTCGGCACCGACATCAGCGCGGTCCTGGCCACGCTCGAGGGCCTGCGGGTCGATGTGATCGGGCTCAACTGCTCGACCGGTCCCGAGGACATGCGCGACGCGATCCGCTTCCTGGGGGAGACGAGTTCGGTTCCGGTGCACTGCATCCCCAACGCCGGTCTCCCGCTCCAGGGTCCGAATGGCGAGACGATCTTCCCCGAGGAGCCCGAGCCGCTGGCCGCCGTGCTGGGGTCGTTCGTCGAACGCTACGGCGTCTCGATCGTCGGCGGCTGCTGCGGGACCACCCCGGAGCACATCCGGGCCATCGCCGAACGGGTCCGGGACAGATCCCCGAGCCGCGGCCGGCGCGCCGGCCCCCCCACGTGAGCTCGATGATCGCCGCTACCCCGCTGGTTCAGGACCCCCGCCCGACGCTGATCGGGGAACGGGTCAACTCCCAGGGCTCGCGCAAGGCCAAGGAGATGCTCCTGGCCGACGACTATGACGGCCTGCTGGTCGTGGCCGAGGACCAGGTCGCCGGTGGAGCCCACGTGCTCGACGTGTGCGTGGCCCTGACCGAGCGCCAGGACGAGGACGAGCAGATGCGCCAGGTGGTGAAGCGGATCTCGCTCAGTCAGCCGTCACCCATACAGATCGATTCCACCGAGCCGGCGGTAATCGAGGCCGCACTCGAACAGATTCCCGGACGCGCGATCGTCAACTCGGTCAACCTCGAGGCCGGGCGCGACAAGCTCGACCGCGTCGTGCCGCTGGCCCGGGCCCACGGGGCCGCCCTGATCGCCCTGACTATCGACGAGCAGGGCATGGCCAAGACGGCCGAGCGCAAGCTCGAGGTGGCCAGGCGGATCACCGAGCTGTGCTGCGACGAGCACGGCCTGGACCGCGAGGCCCTGATCTTCGACTGCCTGACCTTCACCTTGACCACCGGCGACCCCGAATGGCGCCCCAGTGCGGTGGCCACGATCGAGGGCATCCGCCTCCTCAAGGCCGAGCTGCCCGGCGTGAAGACCTCGCTCGGGGTCTCGAACGTGAGCTTCGGGGTCGGGCTCCCCGCCCGGTCGGTGCTGAACAGCGTGTTCCTGCACCACTGCGTCGAGGCCGGCCTGGATCTGGCCATGGTCAACCCCAACCACATCACGCCCTACGCGGAGATCCCCGAGTCAGAGCGCGAGCTGGCCGACGATCTGGTCTTCGACCGCCGCGAGGATGCGCTGGAGCGGTTCATCGCCCACTTCGAGTCCAAGGGGGGGACGGGGGCCGAGGAGGAGGGCGAGGGCAAGGCCGATCCGACCGAGGGCATGGAGCCCGAGGAGGCGCTGCACTTCCACATCCTGCGCCGCAAGAAGGAGGGCGTCGAGGCCTGGATCGACGCCAGCGTGGAGAAGATCGGGGCCGTCCCCACGCTCAACCAGGTGCTGCTGCCGGCCATGAAGGAGGTCGGGGATAAGTTCGGCGCCGGGGAGCTCATCCTGCCCTTCGTCCTGCAGTCCGCGGAGGTCATGAAGCGGGCGGTGGCCCAGCTCGAGCAGTACCTGGACAAGCTCGAGGGCTACACCAAGGGGACGGTGGTCATCGCCACGGTGTTCGGCGACGTGCACGACATCGGCAAGTCGCTGGTCAACACGATCCTGACCAACAACGGCTACACGGTGGTCGACCTGGGCAAGCAGGTCCCGATCTCCACCATCCTCGACGCCGCCGTCGAGCACGACGCCACCGCGATCGGGCTCTCGGCGCTGCTGGTCTCGACCTCCAAGCAGATGCCGGCCGCAGTCGCGGAGCTGCACGAGCGCGGGCTCGAGTTCCCGGTGCTGATCGGCGGCGCGGCCATCAACCGCAACTTCGGACTGCGGATCCTCTACCCGCGGGGGACGGAGTCAGACGAGGTCTACGCGCCCGGGGTGTTCTACTGCAAGGACGCCTTCGAGGGCCTGGCCAAGATGGACCAGCTGGTCGACGCCGACGCCCGCGAGTCACTGCTGGCCAAGACACGCACCGACGCCCAGCACCTGCGCGAGAAGCCGGCGGCCGAACCCGACAACGCACCCCCGGTGACCGACGACACCGTCCGCAGCGGCGCGGCCACCGACGTCCCGGTTCCCGAGCCGCCGTTCTGGGGCGTGCGCGAACTCGAGGTCCCGATGGACGAGGTCTACCACCACCTCGACACCCACGTGCTATTCAAGCTGCACTGGGGCGGGCGCGGGGTCAAGGGCGAGGACTGGGCGCGCCTGCTCCGCGAGGACTTCCAGCCCCGGCTCGAGCGCATGTGGCGCGAGGCGTTTGCGGGCCCGGAGGGCCCGCGGTCCAACTATCTGCATCCGCAGGTCCTGCTCGGCTACTTCCCGGCCAACGCCGACGGCAACGAGCTGGTGGTCTGGGATCCGGAGGACTTCGACCCCGCCAACCCGCGCGAGCTGGAGCGGCTCGTGTTCCCCCGGCAGCCCGGCCACGACCGGATCTGCCTGGCCGACTTCTACCGCCCTCTCGGTTCCGAACCGGATGTGGTCGCCCTTCAGGCGGTCACCGCCGGCCAGGAGGTGACCGAGCTGATGGCCTCGCTCGAGACGGACGGGGAGTTCGCCGAGCAGCTGTTCGTGCACGGGCTCGGCGTCCAGACCGCTGAGGGACTGGCCGAGTGGCTCCATGCCCGCGTACGCAGTGACCTGGGCATCGGCCCCGCGCAGGGCCGGCGCTACTCGTGGGGCTACCCGTCCTGCCCCGAGCAGTCCGAGCTGAGCAAGGTCTTCCGGCTCCTGGACGCACGCAGCATCGGGCTGCGCCTATCCGACGGCTTCGCGGTGGAGCCCGAGCAGTCGACGCTGGCCATCGTCGCCCACCACCCCCAGGCCGTGTACTTCGGGATGAAGTCCGGACGCCTGCCCCGCAACGAGCGGCAGGCCAACGATGAGCTGATCGCCGGCACCGAGCGCGACCCTGCCCGGCAGGCAGCCCTCGACGACGACGATCCGGCTGACGAGAGCACGCCCGCCCTGGCCGGCACCTGATCCGGCCGCCCGGGTCGCGGCCGTCCCAGCGGCGCGGCCGCCCCGATGGCGCAGCCGCCCCGGTGGCGCGGCCGCCCCGGTGGCGCAGCCGCCCCGGCGGCGCGGCCGCCCCGGCGGCGCGGCCGCCACGACTCAAAGAGATTTTGCGACCGCTGGGGGCGTTAATTCTCTTCGAGTGACTGACCCGCCGGGGCTGGGCCAGGAGCCGCCGTCCGAGGGCGGAGGCGGCGCTACTTGAGCGTGTCCAGCGTCACCGACGACGGAGCGCTGGCCGAACGACTGATGGTGTAGACCCCGGCGGCGAGCTTGGGGAGCTCCCCGGGCAGTGGCGTGAGGTGGGGGGTGTCGGTCGTCGACAGGGTAAGCCGCAAGCGGTTCCCCGGGGCGATCGTGACCAGCGTCGGGAAGATCTGGATCTGGTATTTGGTCACCGCGCCCGGCACGACGGGCTGGGACGAGGCCTGCGTAAATGGGTGGTAGGGCAGCACGGTCACCCCGTCGGCGCTCCACGACCGTGTCTGATCGACGGCCCGCAGCGAGCCGAGCAGGGCACCTTCGGTGAGCGGGTAGGCGGTGCCGTTCGGGGTCACGTCCTCCAGCTCGGCGACGAGCTCCGTCTCCGAGGTCGTGGCGCTCGCGTACACGGTGGCGGTGATCGGTCCGGCCACCGTCTCGGCCTGGGCCAGCGGCGAGGTGGTGTAGCTGATGGCCGACGGGCCGGCCTCGGCGACCCGGTCGTCGCTGACACAGGGCGCGAGCAGTCCCGCGGCGCCGGCCGGCACCGAGATGCCGCCCATGGCCCACTGGTCAATCGGCCGGCCACAGGGCGCGCCGCTCGGGCTCCAGGTGATGGTGTCGCTGGTCGTCGGACCGACGCCCGGGACGCTCACGGGCAGCCCGGCGACAGGGGGCACGGGGCCGGGGAGTGAGCCGCCAGCGCCGGCCGCCGCCGGGGCGGAGGGGCTGAGGGTCCCGCTTGGGCCGAAGTACAGATGGGTGGGCCCGGACCGGGTGAACGGATACGTCGAGGTCTCGTCGAACCGCCCCGTGCCGAGGTCGTAGTAGTGCAGCGGCGTCGGCGTCCCGGCCATGCCGGTGTGCTCATGCTTGAGCCAGGTGTCGAACCATCTGAGCTCGAGTGGATCGACTGTGACCGCGGAGCCGTTGAGATGCTCCCACGGCCCGACGATCAGTTGGTAGCGCCCGGTCGTTCGCTGCCCGGAGACCATCGGGGCGGTCGTGCTCCGTCCCGCCCAGGCGTTCTGCAGCTCGGCGTAGTTGAGCGGCTCGCCGTTCTGGAAGATGTCGAATTCCCCGCCGACCAGGTAGGCGGGTATGTGGTTGGCCACGACCCGGGCCAGGACGTTCTCCGGGTTGCGGGCCTGCCAGTAGGAGCCGTCATAGGCCTCGTCGCCGCCGGTGAGGACGTTCTCGGTCACCGCGGCGTGGTAGCTGGCCAGGCCGCCGACATGGTCGGCCTCGATGCCGGCCAGATCGGACAGGAGAGCCGGATCAGTGGCGGCGTCGGTGACCGGGGTGATCGTGTTGAGGGTGCCGGTGAGCCCGAGGTAGGCCTCGCTGAACTCGAAGTCGAGCAGCCCGCCCATGAAGCTCGTGTCGCGATAGAGGTCGTTAGCGCTGACCATCGGGAAGGTCGCCTTCAGCGGCGAGTGGCGGCCGACCGCCCCGGCCAGCAGCAGCTGGTCAATCCCCAGGTACGACGGGCCGTAGGTGCCTACCCGCCCGTCTGAATGGGGCAGATGCGCCGCCCAGTCGAGGACCTTGATCGCGTCCTGCTGCTGAACAGGATCGAACAGCCCCCAGCTGCCGTTCGAGTCGCCCGTTCCGCGGACGTCCTCAACCACCTCGATGTATCCGCGCTGAACCAGATAGTTGTCGGCACCTCCGGTCGCCGAACCGTTCGACGGGGCCGCCGCCGACCCGGCGCTGCTGGAGCCGCCCTGGCCCTTGCCGTACGGCGTCATCGTCAGGAGCACCGGGAATCGTCCCTTGGCCGGCTGGCCCGAGGGCGTCGTGGGATAAATCTCGTTGACCCGGATCGTCGTGCCGCGGGCGCCCTTGACCTTGATGTCGTTCATCGACGCCGTCCCGTAGACCGCCTGCTCCGGTTTCCAACCGCTTCCCGTGGCGGCACTGGCCGAGACGACGTCGGCCGGCAGCTGCGGGTTGGCCCCGACCAGGCTGGGGGGCGCGGACTCCACCGCCGGCGCGCCCGGCGGAGGCGATGGCGTCACTGCCCAGGCCGGCCCGGGTGCACCGGCGCACACCAGCGCCAGGCCGGTGGCTCCGAGAAAGCCGAGGAGACGTTTCACATTCACAGGGGACGGACGGTTCGAGGCATGCACTCCCGCAGCGGGCTACCCGCACCACCAGTTTTCAGACAAACGGGGCGCCGTGCCGGCACCCACACGCTCAGCTGATGCTGACCGTGTGGGTAACCGACGCGGACTTGCCCGCGCTGTCGCGCACGGTCAGGGTGACCGAGTACGAGCCCTGTCGGCGGTAGGCGTGCCGGACGCTGGCGCCGGAGCCCGCGGAGCCGTCCCCGAAGGTCCAGCTGTAGCTGGTGATGCTGGCCCCGGTGTCGGTCGAGCCCGTGCCGTTGAAGCTCACCGCCTGCCGCTGGCCGGAATGGGTCAGCGAGTAGGTGAACTTGGCCACCGGCGCACCGCTGGTGGCTCCCGTAACCGAGACCGTGTGGGTGACCGAGCTGGTATTACCCGTGCTGTCGGTGATGGTCAGCTTGACCGTGTAGTTGCCCGAGGCGGTGTAGGTATGCGACGGCGAGACACCAGTCGCGGTGGCGCCGTCGCCGAAGCTCCAGGCGTAACCGGTGATGGTGGCGCCGGTGTCGGTCGAGCTGGAGCCGTTGAAGCTCACCGCCTGTCCGGTCTGCGGAGCCGATGGGGTATAGGTGTAGGCCGCCGTGGGCGTCGAGCGCGTGCTCGACAGGCGCTGGACGCAGCCCGAGCTCGAGTTGCTCCACTCCTGCTGGAGCCAGTACTTGCCCGAGGCGATCGACTGGTTGTACTCGGCCCCGCCCGCGCCACCCAGCGGCGCGCCGAAGTTCCAGGCGCACTTGTCCCCGATCTCGTTGCCGCTCGAGTCATACCAGGCGTTGCCGAGTGGATCAGTGATCGACTCGATGTTCTCGTGGCTGCTGATGTTGATGACCGAGTCAGCGGCGGCGTCGGAATTGGGGTACTCCCCACTCTCGCAGCCCGAGGTTCCCCCGTAGCTCATGTTGGCGTACAGGATCCCGGTCGACCCACTGCCGATGTTGCTGTGGTAGGCGCAGTACACGTTGGTCGAGCATTGCGAGCCGCTGCTGTCGAAGCAGGTGTTCACGCCCGAGGGGAAGTAGACGAAGTAGATCCGGCTCATGCCCGTGGGGAGGTTCTGGGCCGCGACCACGCGCTTGACCTCGGTCTGGAGCTGGGCATCGGTGATGCAGACCGAGCCGGCGCTGCACCCACTGGCGGGATACGGATCGGTATCCACGGTCGACCCGGCGAACGACGCGTTGTAGGCGATCGGCCCGGAGCCGTCCGAGTACTGCGTGGCCACTGAGTAGACGTTGCCGGAAGTTCCGCTGGCCGCCGCGACGTTGCTGAAGAAGCTGTTGACCAGGCTCTCGTAGTTGGGCGTGTAGCTGTAGCCGGCGGGCTGCCAGTAGATCGCGAAGTTGGAGTCGGAGTGCATGACCGGGCCGCCGTAATAGTTGAGGTTCTGCGCCGATCCGGCGCGCCCGCTGTTACCGGCGACGCGGCGAGCCTGCAGCTGGGCGTGAAGCGCCCGGCCCGGCGCGGTCCTCGCGGTCACGATGCCGCGGAAATGGCCCGGTCCGTCCTGGCCCGTGGTGGCCGCGGCCAAGCTCGGAGCGATCAGCGCGCCCACCAGCAATCCAACGCTGACCAGCAGCACCGCCGCCGGCCTTCTCCCCACGATGCTCATCTGCGTCCCCTTCGGATCGTTGCTTGTTCCTGGCCAGCTTCCATGGTCCCCAACAAGGCCTATCGGCAGGTCGACCCCTGTCCTTGAGAGTCAGTTGGAAAAACTTTTAGCGCCCCGCGGCCCGCTCAGCCCTTGGCTTTTACCGTGCCTCCGCTGCTCCGCGCTCCCGCGCGCGCGGGAAGCTTAACCGGTGCCGCGTTCATCGCGCGCAGGCGAACCTCGCGCCAGGACATTCCCTCCTTGACCAGCGCGGGACCGCCCATCAGGAGCGCGGTCGAGACCTCCACCGCCTGGAGGATCACCCCGTAGGCCACTCCGGTGCCGAAGCCAACATGCCAACCGGTGTGCAGCACCGTCGCGCAGGCGGCCTGGAAGACCCCGAGGTTGGCCGGCGTGGCCGGCAACACAGCGGTGATGTTGACCGCGAACAGCACGGCCGCGGCAGCGGCCATGCCCGCCTGATGCGAGAGGCCGAGGGCGACCAGGAGCAGGTAGCAGGCCAGCCACTGCAGAGCCCAGGCCAGGAACTGAGCACCGGCGGCGACCAGTCCGAGGCGGGGGCGGCGAAAGACCTGGAGCCCGGCCCGCACCCGGCTCATGCCACGCCGGCCCTGGTGCACCAGCCGGTGGGCTCTTCCCAGCCGGGTACCCGGGGCGCCGCGGCGCAGGACCACGGGCGCCAGCAGGACGACCAGGAGGAGCGCCACCGGCGCGATGGCAGCGGCCAGCAGCGCGTCCTGGTGGCCGCTGAACAGATCGACCGAGGAGAACATGACCGCCCCGAGCACGGCGAGGGCGACGATGTTGAGCAGGGTCTGGGAGACCAGGGTTCCGAGCACGACGGGCAGGTGCTCGCGCGGACGGCCCGTGCGCCGGGCCACGACGAGCGCGCGTGAGGGCTCGCCCAACCGGGCGGGCAGGGTCGAGGACATGAGGACCCCGATGAACGTCCCCTGCATGGCGTCGGTCAGCCGTACCTGGGCGGCGGGGAGCGCGGCCTGGAGGATCGCCCGCCACGAGAACGCCCGGGCCACCATCGCGCTGCACATCACCCCCAGCCCGAGGAGAACGTAGACCGGGCTCGAGTTGAGCAGCGCGTGGACGATGTGATCCAGGCCGATGCTGTTCAGCGCCAGGACAGCCAGCACGATCGCGCCGATGGTGACGGCGGCCATGGCACCGCGACGAAGGATGGTCGCGGCCGGCCCATGCCGGCTGGGCAGCGGAGGCTCGAGGCTGGGGATGCGGCGCGCGCGGACGCGCGGTTTGAGGTCCGCCGCTCGCAAACCCGCGCCGACCGCCGCTCGCTGGAGGCTGCCGGCGGGCTGCGGCGTGGCGATCGCGTCCTCATAGGCTGACATCACCTCCGCGGCGACTCGCGGCCAGGCGAAGCGCGCGACATCCTCGGCCGCCGCCCGCGCCATCCGCACCCGTCGCTCGGGCTCCTCGTAGAGGTCGCGCAGCGTGACGGCCAGCGCCTGGGCGTCGCCGCGGGGCACCAGCACTCCATCGACACCATCGCGGACAACGTCGCGGTAACCGGCGATGTCGGCCGCGACCACGGGCGTGCCGGCGGCAAACGCCTCGGTCAGCACCATGCCGAAGCTCTCACCGCGCAGCGATGGGGCGCAGAGCAGATCGGCGCGAGCCAGCTCCTCGTGCTTGCGCTGGTCATCGACCTTGCCCAGGACACGCACCCCGCGGTCGTCAAGCATCAGCGGAGCCAGCTCCTCAGGCGCCGGACCGATCACGGTGAGCTCGGTGGGGATGTGCTCGCGGAGGGCTTCGAAGGCGCGGAGCAGGAGCGGCAGGCCCTTGCGCTCAACTGCCTGTCCGACGAACACGAGCTTCAGCCGGTCCTCGGGCGGCCGGGTGCCAGCCAGCGCGAGAACGTCCGGATCGACGTGCACGCCGTTGGGGATCACCCGGTAGTGGCCCCCGAAGAAGCGCCGCCCGGTCCAGGCCGCGGCCTCGGACACCGCGATCCGAACCTGGAGGCGGTTCAGCACGCGCCGCGCGCCGAAGCTGTTGGCCAGCCCGTTGGCGATCCGGCTCTCCGAGTACGAGTGGAACGTGCCGACGAGCGGAGCCCGGCTCCAGTCGGTGGCCCACCAGCTGGCCAGGGGAGCGACCGGCTCATGCACGTGGACGACGTCGTAGCCGCCGGTGCGCAGCGCGTGGTGCAGGCGGGACATGCCCAGCGGCGTGACCGATATGTTGGAGACGGCGCCGTTGGCCTTGATGCCCATGGTGCGTCCCAACGAGATGAGATAGTCGGGCGGGTCAATCGGTTGGGGACGCGCGCCGCGGTGCAGGACGGTAGCCGGCACGTCGGCGGGGTCGTACGGCGCCAGCACGCGAACGTGGTGCCCGTCGGCGATGAACTGCTCGGCCAGAGCCTCGATGTGGCGGGTCACACCGCCTGGATAACTCCAGGAGTACGGCGAGACCAGGGCGATCCGCATCGCTCTCATTCTAGAGCCACCCCCGCTCGAGAAACGGGTTTTGTCGCCTATCATCGGCATGGTGCCGAGCCGCCACTTCGTCAAGTACACGTTCCTCAAGGTCGACCCGGCGTGGCGCCGGCTCGACGACGAGCGGCGGGCGGCGGACAAGAGGGAATTCATGGCCGCCTGCTCGGACTTCGCCGACGGCCACCTGCTGCGCTCCTTCTCCCTGGTGGGCACGCGCGGCGACGCCGACCTGATGCTGCTGAGCCAGGCCCAGAACCTCGAGCGGATCCACGAGTTCCACGTCGTCCTGGCTCAGAGCGGGCTGATGAAGTGGTGTACGACGCCCTACTCGCTGCTGGCCATGACCAAGCCCTCGGAGTACTCGGAGGAGTCGCGACTCGAGGTTCGGCCCGGTCAGGGCAGGTACCTGTTCGTCTACCCGTTCGTCAAGACGCGCGCCTGGTATGCCCTGCCCGCGGACGAGCGCTGGCGGATCATGCAGGACCACATCAAGGTGGGGCGCGAGTACCCGTCGGTCGACCTCAACACGAGCTACTCGTTCGGTCTCGACGATCAGGAGTTCGTCGTCGCCTTCGAGACCGACAACCCCAGCGACTTCCTCGATCTGGTCCAGCGCCTGCGCACCACCGAGTCAAGCTCCTTCACGCTGCGCGACACGCCGACGTTCACCTGCATCGCCTGTTCGGTCGAGCGGGCCCTGGGCGCGCTCGACGGTGCTGCCCTCTCCCTGACCGCGGCGACCTGAGCTCCTGCCCCTCGCGGTGAGCCGTCGCGGTGAGCCCTCGCGGTGAGCGCCTCGGCACAAGAGCTGGACGCGGCCGTGCAGGCGCTCCGGGCCTCCGACCCCGTCCTGGCCGGGGTGATCGACCGCATCGGCGTCGAGGGCCTCGACGATCCACGGCGGGGACGGCTCCCCCACGACCACTACGGGTCGCTGGTGCGCTCGATCATCGGACAGCAGGTCTCGACCCGATCCGCCGCGGCGATCTACGGCCGGCTGACCGAACGTTACGGAGGACGCCCGCCCATCCCCGAGGAGGTTCTGGCCGAGGAGCCGGAGACGCTCCGCGCCGCCGCCGGCCTGTCGCACGCCAAGCTCGCCTATCTGCGCTCCCTGGCCGAGCACGCGGTCGCGGGCACGCTCGAGCTGGACAAGCTCGAGAGCCTGCCCGACGAGCGCGTCATGCGCGAGCTGGTTGCGGTCAAGGGCATCGGCCCCTGGACCGCCCAGACGTTCCTCATGTTCCACCTGCAGCGACCCGACGTACTGCCCGTCGGCGATCTCGGAATCAGGCGGGCGATGATGATCGAGTACGGCCTGCCCGAGTTACCCGAGCCGGAGGAGACCGAGCGGATTGCCGAGCCGTGGCGCCCGCACCGGACGCTGGCCTGCCGGTTTCTCTGGCGCTCGCTGCACGCCAGTCCGCTGTAGGCCGGGAGCCTAGTTTGCCACGGCCGTGAGCCGTGAGCCGTGAGCCGTGAGCTGGGGGCTGGGGGCGGGGGCCACCTCCGCCACGGCCGCGCTCACCGGCCACAGTGACGCCTCGTCTGACGCAACGCCCGTCGGGGCGCGCCCCTCAGACCGCTGAGACTTCTTCTTCTTCGGCGACGCGGAACGAGGAACCGCAGCCACAGGCCGCGACCACGTTGGGGTTCTCGACCTTGAAGCCGGCCCCCTGGAGGCCGTCGACGAATCGATCACCGAGCCACGCACGTAAGGCAGGCTCGGCCTGTCGACCAACAGACGGATCCCCTTGTCCTCGAACACCTCGTCACCATCGCGCTGCTCGTCGAAGGCCAGGGCATACTGGAACCCGGAGCAGCCGCCGCCGCGAACGCCAACCCGCAGGCCGGCAGTCTCGGCTACCGCGTTCTGGGTCGAGAGGAACTCCTGGACCTTCTCAGCGCCCTTGTCGGTGAGAGTGATCATGCTTCAGGAAGTGTAGCGCTGGCGCCTCGGTAGCCTTGAGAAGGTGTCCGCTACGCCAGAGGAGCTCAAGTCCCGGATCGAGGCGGGGATCCCTGGCGCCGTGGCCAGTGTCACGGGTGACGGCCATCACTTCAACGCCGTCGTGACCGCGTCGGCCTTTGCCGGCCTGCCACGGCTGGCTCAGCACCGGCTCGTCTATGACGTGTTCGGCCCTGAGGTCGGCGACCGCATCCACGCACTGTCAATCCAGACCAAAACTTCCAACCCGGAGGGCAGGCAATGACCGATACCGCCGCCAACTCGATGCGAGACGCGATCCAGGAGGCGATCACCGAGAACCCGGTGATCCTGTTCATGAAGGGCACGCCGGACGCGCCGGCCTGCGGCTTCTCGGCCCGGACCGTGGCCGTGCTTCAGTCGACCCCCGTCCAGTTCGCCGCCGTCGACGTTCTCCCCGACCCGCGCATCCGCCAGGAGCTCTCCGCCCTGTCGGACTGGCCCACCATTCCCCAGCTGTTCGTCAACGGCGAGCTGGTCGGCGGCTGCGACATCGTGATGGAGATGTACGAGTCAGGCGAGCTGCAGGAGGCGCTCGGCGTCGACGCGCCCGCTGCTCCGGCACCGGCTCCGGCTCCGGCCGAGGCCCCCGCGGCCCCGCCGGTCCAGTCGGCGCCGATGTCGATCGAGAACCGCCTCTAACCCGGCCCGAGGACCCGGACCGTAACCCGGCCCGAGACCCGGACCTCAACCCGGCCCGAGGACCCGGACCTCAACCCGGCCCGAGGACCCGGAGCGCCTCGAACCGGGGCCGCGTTTGGAGATTTTGCATCCACGAGGTGCAAAATCTCCAATCCCGCGGCATTAGACCGGCCCGCCTGGCCCGACCGCCCCTGCCGGTCCTGCCGGTCCTGCCGGGACGCCCGGGACGCCTGGGACGCCCGACCGGCGCAGCTCGAGCTGCTCGATGATCCGGCGCGAGTCGCAGATCACCTCACCATCCAGGATCAGCGTCGGGACCCGGCGCTGACCGCTTAGGGCCTGGACCTCGGGCCGGCGCGAGCGGCGCTGGGGCACGACTACGGACTCGAACTCGATCCCTTCCCGGCGCAGCGCGCGCGCGACGCGCCCGCAGGGGCAGAACCAGTCGGTTGGGGTGTTGCAGCGGTAGAGCGTGGCCAAGTTGGTAATGGAGATTACCGGCGGTTGGATGGTTCACGCGATTTGTTGATTTCAAGTAGATCAGTTGGGTACCGTGACTTTGTGCGGTTTAGCAAGGTTCAGCAAACAATTGTCGCTCTGGGGGTTGGAGCCGCCGCGTTGGTCCTGGCTCCCGCGGCCCTGGCCGACCCGGGCTCCGCCCTCTCCCAGGCCGCCGGGCCGGTGACCCAGGCCGCCGCGCCCGTCACCCAGGCCGCCGCGCCCGTCACCCAGGCCGCCGCCCCCATCGCCCAGGCCGCCGCCCCCATCGCCCAGGCCGCCGCCCCCGTCGCCCAGGCCGCCGCCCCCATCGCCCAGGCAACCGCCCCCATCGCCCAGGCCGCCGCGCCCGTCATCCAGGCCGCCGCGCCCATCGCCCAGGCCGCCGCGCCCGTCATCCAGGCCGCCGCGCCCGTCATCCAGGCCGCCGCGCCCATCGCCCAGGCCGCCGCTCCGATTGCCCGGGCCGCCGCCCCCGCCATCCAGGCCGCCGCCCCCATCGCCCAGGCCGCCGCGCCGGTCACCCGAGCCGCCACCGCGATGATTCGCACGGCGGGGGCAGTGACTCGGCCGGTCGTCGCGAACGTGACCCACTCGGGAGCCCCGAGTGGCCCGCCTAGCTCTCCGCCGCGTCCCCCGGCCCCGAGTGGCGCGCCCGCGCCCGCGCCTAGCGTGGCCCGCCAGCCGGCCATGACCCAGCCCCTCGGCGTGCCCTCGGCCAGCAGCAGGGGCACGACGGGATCCCTCGCCCGGCCCGCAGGTTCGTCCTCGGTGCTCGGGTCGCTGCACGGTGCCCCCGGCCCCGTCCATCGCAGCGGTCGCGCTCAAGCGCCTTCCGGCGGCCGTCGGACGGCCCCCGGCGCAACCCATCGCGTCACTTCGTCGGCGCTGGAGCAAGCGCTCACATCAGCGCAGCCGACCAACGAGACGCAGCTCACTGGGCTCCCGCGGGTCTCGCCCGGGACAGCAACCGTCAACGCCACCGTCGTCAGGGTTCCTGTCGCCTCAGGCTCAGGCTCGACTTCAGGGTCAGGCTCGGCTCCCGCGGGCGGCGCTTTCGCGATGATCACCTTCCTTTTCACCTTGGCGGCGGCAGTTGCCGGCCGCCGCCTACTCGCGGGCGCGGACTACCTCCCGCCCGCTCCTCTCGTGTTGCTGGGTGATCGCCCCGGCTAGGGCCGCCGGAGCGAACAGACCCTCGCGCCGGGGCGTGTCGAAACCCCGGCGCCACAGCCAACACGAAACGAAAGGAAGTACAGATGAGACGAGGTCTCACTGCACTGCTGACGGCTGGTGCCGTGGCGGTGTGTACAGCGGCGCCCGCGAGCGCCGCCACCGGACTGGTCGGTCAATTGCCGACCGGATCCCTGCCAACCAGCGGCCTAAGCGTGCCGCAGGGTTCCCCGATCAACGGGGCACCGGCAGCCCAGCAGTCAAACCAGTCCACGACCACCCAGGGAAACAACCAGTCCCAGGGCGGCAACGGGACCGCGACAGGCGGTAACGGTGGCAACGCCAGCACCGGGAACACCCAGGTGCTGAACGGCAACAGCGTGGCCATCGGCAACAACGCGAGCTCGAACGGTGGCGACACCTCAGCGAGCAGCGGCAACGGCAACGGCGGCAACGGCGGCAACGCCACCGCCAACGGCGGCGGTGCAGGTGCCGGCAACACCTCCGGCACCGACCAGAGCAACCAGTCCAACAGCCAGAGCAGCGGCTCTAACCAGGGCTCCTGCGGCTGCGGACAGGACAGCTCCCACCAGAGCTCGTCCGACCCGTCGAACGGCCAGTCAAACGGCCAGTCGAACGACTCCAGCACCTCCCAGGGCGACAACACCGCCACGGGCGGCAATGGCAAGGCGACCGGCGGTAACGGTGGCAACGCCAAGACCGGGAACACCCAGGTGCTGAACGGCAACAGCGTGGCCATCGGCAACAACGCCAGCTCCACTGGTGGCGACACGTCGGCCACGAGCGGTAACGCCAACGGCGGCAACGGCGGCAACGCCAAGGCCAACGGCGGCTACGCGAGCGCCGGCAACGAGTCGGGCACCCAGCAGGACAACCAGTCCAGCAGCAGTCAGAGCAGTGGCTCTAACCAGGGCTCCTGCGGCTGCGGACAGGACAGCTCCCACCAGAGCTCGTCCGACCAGTCGAACAGCCAGTCGAACAAGTCCACGACCACCCAGGGCGATAACAACGCCACGGGCGGCAACGGGTACCGCGACCGGCGGTAATGGCGGCAACGCCAAGACCGGCAACCAGCAGTATGGCAATGGCAACTCATACGCTGACGGCTCAAGCCAGGGCCAGCAGCAGAGCTGCAACTGTGGCCCGGACCAGAGCACCGTGAGCTCGCAGGGTGGCGACACCTGGGCCAGCAGCGGTAATGCCAACGGCGGCAATGGCGGCAACGCCAAGGCCCACGGCGGCAACGCCAACGCCGGAAACAGCTCCGGCACCAACCAGAGCAACCAGTCGACGAGCACGGGCAGCAACTCGCAGCAGAACTGCAACTGCGGCTCGCACTCAGGCGACTCGTACTCAGGCGGTGGTTCGGACCAGTCGAACAAGGCCAGCACCTCCCAGGGCGATAACACCGCCCAGGGCGGCAACGGCAAGGCGACCGGCGGTAATGGCGGCAACGCCTCCACCGGCAACCAGCAGTTCGGCAACGGCAACTCGTATGCCATCGGCCAGGACCAGGGCCAGCAGCAGTGCTGCTTCTGCTACTGCTCCACCTCGAGCACCAGCTCGACGGGCGGGGACACCTGGGCCAGCAGCGGTAACGCCAACGGCGGCAACGGCGGGAACGCCGTAGCCAACGGCGGCAACGCCAACGCCAGCAATCTGTCCAACACGTGGCAGCAGAACAACGCGTTGAACGGAGCGCCCGCGATCGCGTAAGCGACTCGAACGCGGGGGTCGCACGGAGGCGGCCCCCGCGCCGGGATCCAGCGCCCGAATGCGGGGGTCGCACGGAGGCGACCCCCGCGGCCGGGGCCATCCGGCGCGGCGCCCCGGGCATCGGGTGCGGCGCCCCGGGCATCCGGCGCGGCAGCCGGGCATCCGGCGCGGCGTCTGGACGTGCCTAGAGCCGCATGCGGCGCAACGTCTCACCGGCGATGCGCAGCGGCAGGGGCTGGCGAGAGCCCGGGGGATCGACGCCCACCGTGTCCCATTGCCGGTAGAACTCGACCGCCTCCTCGAGGCAGTCCTCATGCGGGGAGGGCCGCCAGCCCAGCTCCCGCCGGGCCTTGCCGTTGACGAAGGCCCAGTTCAGCGAGGCCGCGCGGATCTCGGTCGGGCTGGGCAGGGCCAGACCCCCGATCAGCCGACCCGCCTCGGACAGGGCCAGGGCGACCCTGAGTGGCAGCTTGACAGCCGGCGGCTCGATCCCCGACAGCCGCCCCAGGTCCGCGAACAGCCGCGTGAGGGTGAAGTTCCGGTTGCCCAGGATGTAGCGCTCGCCGATCACCCCCCGCTCGCCGGCCAGGATCAGGCCCCGGGCGACGTCCTGGACTCCGACCACGTTCAGCGTCCCGTCGACATAGGCCGGGATCTGGCGGCGCATGAAGCGCCCGATGATGGCCGTGGATGAGCGGCCGGGATCTCCAGCCCCGAAGGTGTGCGCCGGGTTGACGATGACCAGCGGCAGTCCCCGGGCGACCAGTCGCAACGCGGCGATCTCGGCCTCGTGCTCGGCATCGAGGTAGGCGATGCGATGACGCCCGGCTTCCCAGGGTTGGGACTCGTCGGCGCTCTGCCCGGGCGGGGCGGGACCGACGGCGGCCACAGACGAGGTGTGCACGACCCGCTCCACCCCGGCCCGCAGCGCTTCCTCGAGGACGATCCGCATCCCCTCGACGTTGATCGAGAAGGTCCGGGCCCGCGACGCTGAGAGGTCGGCCATGCCGGCCACGTGGTAGACCCGCTCGATGCCCCGCATCGCACGGCGCATGGCCCGGCGGTCGAGGATGTCAGCCCGGATCGGCGTGACCTCGAGCCCGTCCAGCGCCTGCATGCGCGAGTGCTCGCGCACGGTCACGTGCACGTCCTCGCCACGCTGCGCCAGCAGCCTCGTGACGTGCGCGCCGATGAATCCGGTCGCGCCGGTGACCAGCGTCCGGGGCATCTCCGGCGCGTGAGTGTAGTCCCGCATCCGGGAAATTCGCGAGCGGTCCGGCGAGCGGTCGCGCGAGCGGTCCGGCGCGCGGTCCGGCGAGCGGCCGCGGGAGCGGTCCGGCCCGGACTCGGCACCTGGGGGTCCGATAGGGTGCCAGCCGGATGACTCGAGCGCCCTCCAAGCAGGCGAGCCAGCGGGATGACTCGGGCGCTGCCGCAGATCCCAAGCGCGAGCCGGCACCGCCGGCGCAGCCGGTGGTGAGCGGAGGCCGAGCGGGCAGCCAGCCCGAGGACGAGCGGCGCAGCGCCCGAGCATGAGCGTCGCGATCGTCTCCGACACCTGCCACTACCTTCCGCCCGAGGTGGTGGCCGAGCACGGCATCCACGAGGTCAGCCTGTACGTGCGCTGGCCGGAGGGCGCTCAGCGCGAGTCCGAGATCACCGACTACGTCGCCTACTACCGCCGGCTGGGGGCCGACGCCGACTTGCCCAGCACCTCACAGCCGTCGATCGGAGACTTTTTATCGGTCTACGAGCCGCTCCTCGACGCGGGCCAGGAGATCGTCTCGATCCATCTGGCCGGCGGGATGTCCGGCACCGTCCGCTCGGCCGAGCAGGCTCGCGACCAGCTCGGCGACCGGGCCGAGGCGGTCCACGTCCTCGACTCGGCCACGGCCTGCGGCGGCGAGGGCCTGGTCGTGCTGGCCGCCGCGGCGGCCGCGCGCGGCGGCGGCTCGGCGGCCGAGGTCGCAGAGCATGCCCGCCGGGCGCGGGCCGAGCTCAAGATGTGGTTCGCCATCGACACGCTGGACTACCTGCGCCGAGGCGGCCGGATCGCCGGGGCCCAGGCGTGGCTGGGCTCGGCCCTGAAGATCAAGCCGATCCTGACCGTGGAGGCCGAGATCACCCCGGTGGAACGCGTTCGAACCTCCCGCCGGGCCTTTGAGCGGATGGTCGATCTGCTCCGCAGCCGTCATGCCGACGGCGCCGACGCCTGGATGGTGCAGCACATCCAGGCTCCGGACCAGGCGCAGGAGCTGGCCGCCCGGGGGAGCGAGATCTTCGGTGGCCCGCCCCGGGTCATTTCGGAAATTGGGCCGGTGATCGGCACCCACGTCGGGCCCGGGTTGCTCGGGGCCGGTGGCCTGCCGGGATCGTTCCTGCGCTAGCGCTAGCGTCCCGGGAACTAGCCGCCGCGAGAACTAGCGCCGCGGGAACTAGCGCCGCGGGAACTAGCGCCGCGGGAACTAGCGCCGCGGAAACTAGCCGCCGAGGCGCTTGCGCCGGCGGCGGCCGAAGGTCAGCGCGCCCAGCGCGGCTACGCCTCCGCCGAGCACGAAGCCGGCCACGCCCGCGCCGATCAGCACCTGCGGCTCATGGCGGCGCAGCTGGCCGCGCCAGTCGGTCAGCTTGACCACCTCGACGCGCAGGCGGGCGACGGCCGTACCGAGCTCCTGGCGGTTCTGCTCGATCGACGCCCGGATCTCGTCCGGCGAGCGGGCGGCCATCAGGCGCTGTCTCCGGGCTTGACCGTGGCGCGGATCTTGCGCGCCTCCTCGATGGCCATCTCGGGCTTGGGCGCACCGACCTTGAACTTGCGCCAGGCGAAGAGGAAAGAGAACACGGTCAGCACGAGCAGGATCACCATGACGATCAGGAAGCCCAGCCAGATGCTGTTGAGCAGGGAATTGAGGCCCCAGGCGACGGTGAGCAGGACGAAGATCACCGCGAACACGCCGAACACCGCGCCGGCCGCGCCGGCCACGGCGCCGCGCTGGCAGCTCTTGACCTTGACCATGACCTCGGCCTTGGCCAGCTCGATCTCCTCGCGGACGAGGGCCGAGAGGCGGTCGGAGACCTCGCTCAGTGCCTGAGCGAAATTGTCGTCGTCAGCGGGCAAGGCGCTTGAGGATCAGGGCCAGGGCGAGTCCGCCGGCGAAGGCAGCGCCGACGGCGATCTCGGGACGATCGGCCACCACGGCGGCGGGGCCACCCCCGCCCTCCGAGCCGCTCGGGGCCCAGGCAGGTGAGGGATCCGTCGGCGGCACGCCGGGCTCGAGCGGAGCGGCCACAGGCCCTTCGGCCGCGGCCGGGGGCTGGGCAGCGGTGGGCGGGGTGTCCGGCGTGTCGCTCACTCGGGTGGGGGCTCGCCGAACATGCGCACCCAGATGAAGGCGGCCAGACGAGCCGAGGCGACGCTGGCCAGGGCGCCGGTGCCGGCGAGCAGGCCCGACCAGACGAGGCGTTTGACCAGAGGGCTCTCGGACATCGGGGGCATTCAAGCAGACTCTCCCCGCGGGACGAGGAAACCTAACCACCGCCCCGGCGCGCCAACCACGCCAGGCGCGCGTGAAACTAATCCGGCAGCCGGGGGCCGGGTAGCTCGATGCCCGTGCAGATCGTGCTCACGATCAGCGTCTTGGCCCGCTCGAGGTCCTGCGGGCTGACCGGCTCGTCCTCGAAGATCCAGCCGGTCAGCACCTGCTCGACACAGCCATAGAACGCCTGGGCGGCGAACTCCGGGGTGATCTCGGGCCGGAAGGCGCCCTCGGCCTGGGCCGCGGCGACGATCCCGGCGATCCCGGCGTACGCGTCGCGGATCTTGGCCAGGTGGGTGAGGCCGAAGGTGTTCGCGGCGCGCGTCACCTCGACGATGATCACCTTCATCAGCTCGGGATCGTGGCGATAGGAGTCGATGATGAACGAGGCAATGGCATGGAGCTTCTCGCGCGCCGGAGCACCCGAGGCGTCGGCCTCGGAGATTGCCTGGAGCATCACGTCCCAGCGCTCGAGGAACAGGGTGTCGAGGATCTGCTCCTTGGAGGCGAAGTAGTGGTAGACGAGTCCGTAGGCCACCCCGGCCTCGTCGGCGATGTCCGAGACCCGGCAGGTGTGAAAACCCTGACGAGCGAACACGCGCACCGCAGCGTCGAGGATCAGCCGTCGCTTCTCCGTCGCTGCGGTGGTCACGGGCTCCCCCAGTCGTAGACGTCCGCGCGCCGGTGCTGGAGGGCGGGGATTCCGGCCCTGGTCTCGGCCACCCGATGGAGATCGAGGTCGGCCACGATCACCGTCTCGGCGTCGGGCGCCCCGGCTAGCACGACCCCCCACGGGTCGACGATCAGCGACCGGCCGCCGGAGCGAAAGCCACCCGGGTGGGGTCCGATCTGGTTGGGTGCGACCACGAAGCACTGGTTCTCGATCGCCCGGGCACGGACCAGTACCTCCCAGTGGTCCCGGGTCGTGGGCAGGGTGAAGTCGCTTGGCACAACGATCACCTGGGCCCCGCGCAGGGTCAGGATGCGGTAGAGCTCGGGGAAGCGGAGGTCGTAGCAGACGCTCATGCCCAGGCCGGTGCCGTCCCGGAGCCGGGAGACGACGATCTCGCTGCCCGCCTCGTGGGTGTCGGATTCCGCGTATAGGGTGCCGTCGATCTCGACATCGAATAGATGGAGCTTCCGGTACACGGCCTTGCACTCACCGTCGGGGCCGATGTGAACGCTGGTGTTGCCGTGCCGCTCCTGGGCCGGCCGCGTCTCGACGATCGAGCCGGCGACCAGGTCGAGGCCGAGCTCGCGAGCGATCCCCCGGGCCCAGCTGATGGCCGGGCCCTCGAGGGTCTGCGTCCCGGCGCGCAGGTGCTCGGCCGTCCCGAGCACGGTCCATTTCTCGGGCAGGCAGACCAGCTCGGCGCCGAGCGCAGCAGCCTGGCGCACCAGCCGGTCGGCGCTCGCTAGGTTGTGCTCGAAGTCGTCGGTGGAGTTGAGCTGAACGGCGCCGGCGCGCATCTGTGTATTCCCTGCTCCGGTGCTCGATTGACTAGTCAGTCAGGCGAGGATATCTGACATGGGAACTCGGACCAACGCGTGACTGACGTCCCGACCGGACCGAGTCTGCGTGCCCTCCCCTACCGGGGCCGGTTCGGGGCCCCCCGCCCGCCGGGCTCGCGCACCTGGTCCTGCCACCGCAGCCGATGCCCTCCCGCCAGGGCCGTCGCCCGCTGAAGGCGTGGCGCTACATCGGCGTGTTCGGCCCCGAGCTCATGCTCTGCCTGGCCAGCGTGCGCATCGGCCCGGCCCGGCAGAGCTTCTGGACCGTCTGGGACCGCACCGGGAAGCGCCTCTATGAGCGCACAGTGCTGGGACCAGGCGCGGTCACGCTGGGGCACGGGCAGGCCCGCGCGCTCGGACCCGAGATCAGCATCGAGCTCGAACTCGAGGAGACGGACGGCATCGAGTCGGTCTGTGCCAGCGGAGGAAGTTACGCCTGGACGCGCAAGCAGGGCGGGATCCCGGCCCGCGGGTCGGTGAGCATCGACGGCGTGGCCCGGCCGTTTCAGGCGCGCGCCGTGGTCGATGACACCGCCGCCTACTACGAGCGCCACACCCGGTGGTGCTGGAGCGCCGGAGTGGGCCGGGCCACGGACGGCCGTGCGCTGGCCTGGAACCTCGTCCAGGGCGTGAACGACCCGCCTGAGTCGAGCGAGCGGACCGTCTGGGTGGACGGCGAGCCCATCGAGGCGCCCCCGGCGCGCTTCGGCGCGGATCTGAGCGCGGTCAGCGAACTGCGCTTCGCTCCCGAGGCGCTCCGCGAGCGCAGCCAGAACCTGCTCGTCCTGCGCAGCCGTTATCGCCAGCCGTTCGGGACCTTCGCCGGCCGGCTGGCCGGGCTGACCCTGGCCGAGGGCTACGGCGTCATGGAGGACCACGACGTCTGGTGGTAGCGCTCGTCTAGTCGGCCATCGCGGCCAGTCCGCGCACCAGCACCTCGAGCCCGAACTCGAAGCGCTCGTCGCGGTCCCCCGCGGTCAGCGGGCCGGCTAGGGCGACGGTGTTGGGGAAGCGCTCGGGCGGCAATCCCGCGAAGTAGTCGCGCATCTGGACGGTGAACTCCTGCATCTCCTGCGGGCCGGTGTCCTCGGCGGCGTAGACGCCCTCCTCGTAGGCCACCGCCATCGTGTAGAGCGGGAGGAGGTCGCAGGCGAAGGCAATCACCTGGTCGGGCAGTCCGCCCGCGCGCATCAGCGCGATCGCCCACTCGCTGCCCCGCAGGGCGTTCTCCCCGAAGGGGATCCGCGCGAACGAGGCCCGGGCCAGGTCTCCGTGGCGCGCGAACACCGCCCGCTGGGCGCGTAGCCCCTCCTTGAGCTGCTCCTGCCAGCGCTCGGGATCAGGCTCGCCACCGAACTGGATCTCGCCGATCACGCGCTCGATGACCAGCTCGAGCAGCTCCTCCTTGCCGGCCACGTGGGCGTAGAGCGACGCCGCCCCGGTGCCGAGCGAGTGCGCCACGGTCCGCATGGTCATCGCGTCGAGGCCCTCGGCGTCGATGATCCGCAGAGCGGCGGTGACGATCGCCTCACGGGACAGACCGGGCGAACGGGCCGCCCGGCGCCGGGACCCGGCCGAGCGCGAGGCCAGGCGGGGAACCGGGGGCAGCTCGTCCGCGCTCACGGATGAAGCTTACTTGACACGAACGCCGTTCGTCTGGAACACTGTTCGATATCGCAAACGTTGTTCGTCAACCCGGAGCCGCTGATGTCATCCCCTCACCCCAAGCGCTGGCTGATCCTGTTCGTGATCCTCGCCGCCGAATGCATGGACCTGCTCGACGGCACGGTGGTCAACGTGGCCGCGCCGACCATCCACCGCGACCTGCACACCTCCTCGACGGCGCTGCAATGGATCGTCGGCGGCTACGCGCTGGCCCTGGCCGTGGGCCTCTTGACCGGCGGCCGGCTCGGTGACCTGTTCGGGCGCCGCCGGCTGTTCCTGATCGGGGCGGCCGGCTTCACCGCCGCCTCCACCGTGTGCGGCTTCGCCCCGAGCACCGGGGTGCTGATCGCCGCGCGCCTGGTCCAGGGCCTGGCCGGGGCGTTGATGATCCCCCAGGGCCTCGGCGTGATCCGCGAGGTGTTTCGGCCCGACGAGCTGCCCAAGGCCTTCGGGCTGTTCGGTCCGGTGATGGGCTCGGCGGCGATGATCGGCCCGATTCTCGGCGGCGGGTTGATCGCCCTGAACCTGTTCGGCTCGGGCTGGCGACTGGTCTTCCTGATCAACCTGCCGCTCGGCGCCCTGGCCCTGCTCGGGGCCGCCGCCCTGCTGCCGCGCATGCAGGGGCGCCGGGCCGACACGCTCGACCTCGGCGGCGCCGTGATGGCCGGCGCGGGCGCCCTGGCCATTATTTACCCATTGATCCAGGGGCGCGAGCTCGGCTGGCCGGCCTGGACCTACGCCTCGATGGCGGCCGGCGTGGCCCTGTTCGCCGCCTTTGCCGGGCATCTGCGCCGGCGCCAGCGGGCCGGACGCGACCCGCTTCTCGAGCCGAGCATCTTCGCCCATCGCGGCTACTCAGCCGGCGCGCTCGTCCTGCTGCTCTATTTCGGCGGGATGATCGGCTCGATGCTGGCGATCACGCTGTTCCTGCAGCTGGGCGAGGGTTTCAGCGCCATCCACGCCGGGCTGACGCTGGTGCCGTTCGCGCTCGGCACCGCGGTCACGGCGCCGCTGGCCGGGCAGCGGATGACGGCCGGCTCGGGGCGCTCGCTGATCCAAGCCGGCGGCGCGGTCTCGCTGGCCGGCTACGTCGCCCTGGCCCTGATCCTGACCGCCACCAGCCACGTCGGCACCTGGGGCCTGGTCGGGCCGCTGCTGGTGGTCGGCATGGGCATGGGCCTGTTCATCGTGCCGCTGTTCGACACGATCATCGCCGCCGTGACCGATGCCGAGACGGGATCGGCGTCCGGCGCGCTGAACGCGATCCAGCAGCTGGGCGGGGCAATCGGGGTGGCCGTGCTGGGCACGATCTTCTTCAGCGTGCTGCGCCACGACGGCTTCGCCGCCGCGCTGCGCCACACGATGTGGTGGCAGGTCGGCGTGCTCGGTGTGCTCCTGGTCATCTCCCCCCTGCTGCCGCGGCGCGCGCGGGAGCCCGGGGTGGCAGCCGCGGCCGGCGGCGAGTCCACGGGGGCGGTCGAGCCGGTGGCGGCGTGAGCCCCATCCCTAGCTGAGGCTCGCGCGGACCCTCCGTCCCAAAGTCGCAGATATGGCATCTAAGCGACGGAGGGTCCCGCCGCGCGCCCTGCTCGGGCGCCTTCCGGCGGCGCGGCGGCCGGGCCACGCCGGGTTCAGGCCGAGGCCGCCCGGCGGTGGCGGCGGAGCTCGGCCAGCAGCAGCTTCGAGTGCATGGCGCCGATCAGCTCGCGCAGCGGCTCGGCGCCCGAGGAGATGATCGCCACCGCCCGCTCCACGTCCTCCTCGACCAGGCGGTCGAGCAGCACCCGGACCTCCTCCTCGACCAGCGGGCCGAGGGCCTCGCGGTAGCGCAGCGTGTCGTAGACGGTGAACCCGATCGACTCCTCATAGCCGCCGGCGCGGAAGCGGGAGATGGCCTCGATGATGGCCACGTCGTCGGCGTCGTAGCCGCGACGGTCGGGGGTCAGCACGCCCAGCTCCTCGAGCCGGCGCAGGACATTCAGTGGCAGCGCGTAGGTGGCCCGGACCGCCGCGCGGGACACCCGTCCGGACTCCCCGGCCTCGATCGCGCGCTCGAGAATCCGATCTTCCAGCTCGATCAGGCGCGCGGCGCGCTCAGGATCCTCGGCCACCACCTCGCGGATCACCCGCAGGGGCATGAAGCGCTCCTCCTGCAGCCGCTTGATCAGCCGGATGCGATCGACGAACTCCTCGGGGTAATAGGCCATGTTGCGACTGGTGCGCAGCACGTCCTGGGCCGAGCCGAGCAGTCCCTCGCGCAGGTAGTGCTTGATCGTGCCCGCGCTGACCCCGGAGCGCTCGGCCAGCTCGGACATCTTCAGCCTTCCGGTGGCCGGGGCGCCCATGGCCAGTTCAGTGCAGGAACGAGCCGGGAACGGTCTGCCCCGCGCCGGCGATCGCCCCGCTCTCGTGCAGGGAGGCGATCTCCTCGGCGCTGTAGCCGGCTCCGGCCAGCACCGCGTCGGTGTGCTCGCCGAGACCCGGCCCCGGGGCGCGGCCGGGAGCGGCGGGCGTGCGTCCGAGCCTGATCGGCACCCCGAGCTGGCGGACCGGCCCCTCGACGCCCGGCTGCTCCAGTCCGATCACCATGTCCCGCGCGCGCACGAGCTCGGAGTCGAGCGCCTCGTCGAGGTCGAGGACCGGCTCGAGGCAGCAGTCGTGCTCACCGGCGAAGCGCTCCCACTCGGCTCGGGTTCGCTCGGCGAAGATCGCCGCCACGGCGGCGTGGGCCTCGGTGCCCGGAGGTTCGAACTGGTGGGGGACCAGCTCAGGCCGGCCGACGCCCTCACACCAGGCCGACCAGAACTTGGGCTCGAGCGCCCCCAGGGACACGTGGCCATCGGCGCACTCATAGGGGCGGTAGCAGAGGAAGCGCCCGGCGAGCTGGAGCTCGCCCCGGCGCGGCGCACGGCCGGAGGCGAAGGCCTCGGCGGCGACCATGGCCAGCCAGGACAGGGAGCCGTCGAACATCGAGCAGTCGACCAACTGGCCCTGCCCGGAGCGATCGCGCTCGCGCAGGGCGATGAGGATCCCGACCGCGGCCATCAACGAGCCGCCGCCGATGTCGGCGATCTGGCCGGCCGACTGCACCGGCGGGCCGTCCGACTCGCCGGTCAGGCCGAGCAGCCCGTTCAGGCCCAGGTAGTTGATGTCATGGCCCGAGCGGCCCCGCAGCGGGCCTTCCTGCCCGTAGCCGCTGATCGCGCAGTAGACCAATCCGGGGTTCGCTTCCCGCAGGCGCTCGTAGCCGACACCCAGGCGGTCGAGCACCCCGGGGCGGAAGGACTCGATGAGAACGTCGGCGTCGCTGACCAGCCGCAGCAACACCTCGCGGCCGGCGTCGGACTTGAGGTTCACCCGGATTGAGCGCTTGCCCCGGTTCAGGGCCAGGAACAGCGCGCTGCGCGCGGTCTCCTCCGCACCGTCGTAGTAGGGCGGCGACCAGCGCACGTAATCGCCCATCCCGGTGTCCTCGACCTTGATCACCTCGGCGCCGAAGTCCGCCAGCAGCAGTGAGCAGAACGGCCCGGGCAGCAGCCTCGAGAGATCGAGGATGGTAAGGCCGTCGAGCGGGAGGGTCACGCCGGCGCGCGCTCCGTCAGTCCGAGCAGCGCCCGCGCCTCCCCGACGGTGGCCGGGCGCCGGCCGGCGTCCTCGGTCATCTGCCGGGCCTTGGCGACCAGGTCTCCGTTGCTCCGCGCCATCTCCCCGCCCGGGAGGTAGAAGTTGTCCTCCAGTCCCACCCGGACCGAACCGCCCAGGGTCAGCGCGGCGGCCACCATCATCCACTGGTCGCGGCCGATTCCGATCACCCCCCAGTGGTGGGAGACGCCGTTCACCGGGGCACCGCCGGCGAAGCCGGTGGTCGGCATGTTGTCGGCCATCGCGGCCAGGTTCCGGGCGCTGGCCGGGATGCCGCCGACCACGCCCATGACGAAGTCGGCGTGCAGTGGCGCCTCGAGCAGGCCCATGTCGACCAGCGGCACGAGCGAGGCCACGTGGCCGACATCGAAGCACTCGTGCTCGGGCTTGATGTGCAGGCGGCGCATGGCCTCGAGCAACGCGATGATCTCCTCAAACGGGTTGGCGAACACGAACGCGAACACGAAGTCCTTGCGCGAGCGCGAGTACTTGGCGTAGTTCAGCGAGCCCATGTTGAGCGCAGCGACCTCGGGGCGTCCCGCCTTCAGGTAGGCGACCCGCTTCTCGATCGACACGCCGACCGTCCCGGTGGAGAAGTTGACGATCGCCGCGTCGCCGATCTCCGCGCGGATCGCGTCGCCGATGGCCGTGAAGTCCTCGACCTCGTAGCTCGGCGCTCCATCGGGGCTGCGGGCGTGGATGTGGATGTGGACTCCGCCCTCATCGACGATCCGGCGCGCCTCGGCGGCGTACTCCTCCGGCGTGTAGGGGATCGCCGGGCACTGGTCGCGGTTGGCGATCGCGCCCGAGATCGCGCACGTGATGATGGCCGGATCCTCGAGGCTCACGGCTCCCACCGACGGCTCATACCGGCACCACCCCGGATCGCTTCCAGGGTCGCTGCACCCGTTTGCCCGCGGCCATCTCCAGCCCGCGGCAGATCGTCGCTCGCGTCTCCCGCGGGTCGATCACGTCGTCGATCATGTCGTTGCCGGCGGCCACGTAGACGTCGATGATCTTGCGGAAGTTCTCGATCAGCTCTCGCTTGGTGGCGGCGGGATCATCGGAGGACTCGACCTGCTTGCGGAAGATGATCTCGACCGCGCCCTCGGCCCCCATGACGCTTATCTCAGCGCTCGGCCAGGCCACGATCACGTCGGGCTCATAGGCGCGGCCGCACATGACGTAGTAGCCGGCCCCGTAGGCCTTGCGGGTGACGACGGTGATCTTGGGCACGGTCGCGTTGGCCGTCGCGTAGAGCATCTTGGCCCCGTGGCGGATGATCCCGGCCTGCTCGACCTTGGTCCCGACCATGAACCCCGGCACGTCCATCAGGTAGATCAGCGGGATCCCGTAGGCGTTCATCAAGTTGATGAACCGGGCCGCCTTGTCGGCCGAGTCGTTGTCGAGGATGCCGCCGAGCTGCTTGGGCTGGTTGGCCACGATCCCAGCCGGGCGCCCCCCGAACCGGGCCAGGCAGGTGATGATCGTCTTGGCGAACTGGGGCTTCAGGTCGAAGTAGTGGCCGTCGTCGACGATTCTCCGGATGACCTCGTACATGTCGTAGGGCTTGCGGTTTGACTCGGGGAGGACGTCGAGCAGCTCCTCATCGCCGCGGTCGACGGGATCGGCTGACTCCAGGAACGGTGGGGCCTCTTCGCAGTGCTGGGGGAAGAAGCTCAAGTAGGTCTTGATGGCCTCGATGCATTCGGGGTCGTCGGCGACCTCGAGGTCGCCCACCCCGGACTTGCGGCAGTGCACCCGCGAGCCGCCGAGCTCCTCCTGGGTCACGTCCTCGCCGACGGCGGCGCGGACCAGGTGGGGTCCGGCCAGGGCCATCGAGCCGCGTCCGCGAACCATGGGGACGAAGTCGGCCAGCCCCGGGATGTAGGCCGTTCCGGCCGCGCACGGCCCCATCAGCGCGGCGACCTGGGGGATGACGCCCGAGTTGATCACCTCCTCGCGGAACAGGTGGCCGCTGCCCGCGAACAGCGAGCCGACCGCCTCCTGGATGCGGGCGCCCGCGGAATCGAGCAGCCAGATCAGCGGGATCCGCTTCGAGAGCGCGAGCTCGCGCAGCCGCGTGACCTTCAGCTCGCCGGTCATGCCCATCGACCCGGCCATCACGGTGAAGTCGTAGGCGGCGACCGCGACCAGGCGTCCGTTCACCTTGCCGTAGCCGGTGATGACCCCGTCCGCGGGGGCCTCCTTCCCGGCCATCGAGGCCTGGGAGAAGTGGGGCCGGCCGTGGATGCCGAGCTCGACGAACGTCCCGTTGTCGATCAGGAGATCGAGCCGCTCACGAGCGGTCAGCTTCTCCCGCTCGTGCTGGGCGGCGATCTTCTCCTCCCCCCCGCCGAGGCGGATCTGCTCCCGGCGGGCCCGGAGGTCCGCGGCGAGCGGACGGAGCAGGCTGGTGGTGGGGGCGTCGGCGGACACGGAGAGCGGAGCGGCGAGAAGTGAGACGTTCTACTTCTCACTCTGTCAGGCGGCGGGGCTTTCAGTCAACCCCGGCTCAGCGGCCCTTCCACTCCGGCGGGCGCTTCTCGAAGAAGGCCCGCACGCCCTCCTGGATGTCCTCGGTGGAGAAGGCCAGGCTGAGCTGGGAGCGCAGGAAATCGACCGCGTCGGCGTAGGCCATGTCCTGCTGGCGGAACATCGCGTCCTTGCCCAGCTTCATCAGCACCGGCGACTTGGCGGCCAGCCGGCCGGCCCAGTCGGCCACCCCGGCCTCGAACTCCGCCGCGGGCAGCACCCGGTTGACGATCCCGATCCGCTCAGCCTCCGCGGCCGAGATCTGCTCGCCGAGGAGCATCAGCTCGGCTGTCTTCTTGCGCGGAACGTTGCGGTAGATCAGGGCCATGATCATGAATGGGAACAGGCCTACGTTGATCTCTGGGGTTCCGAACCGCGCGCCCTCCTTGGCCACGATCAGGTCGCAGGCCAGGGCCAGCCCGAGCGCGCCGGCCAGGACATGGCCGCCGGCCGCGCACAGCGACGGCTTGCCGAGCTCGCCGAGGAGGCGGAACACGGCCGGGAACCGCTCGGTGGCGAAGTGCTTGCCGACCAGGCCCTCCTCGGCGGCGAACCCGCTCAGGTTGCCCCCGCTCGAGAACACCTTCTCATGCGTCGAGGCGAGAACCAGGCAGCGCACTCGGGGATCGTCGCGGGCCGTCTCGAGGGCAGCGTGCAGGTCGGCCAGGAGCTCATCGGACAGGGCGTTGCGGGTCTCGGGCTGATCGAGCGCCAAGGTGGCGACCCCGCTGTCGGCCACCTCGTAGCGAATCGTCGCGTAGCTGGGCATGGCGGGCAAGCCTACGCGCCCGCCGGTCGCAGTGCCCGGGGGCGGCAAAGCAAGAAGTAGGAAGCTCTACTGTTTACTTCTGGGGGGACCGCCGGTAGCTTCGGCGGCCAGACTGCACAATCGAGGAGGAGTCCCGATGGCCACCGCCGACGTCGTCAAGCCCGATTTCGCGTCCGCGAAGAAGCACTTCATCTTCACCGACGAGCACGAGCAGCTGCGCGACTCGATCCGGCGTTTCGTGATCAAGGAGCTCCAGCCCCACGCCGAGGAGTGGGAGGAGACGACCTTCCCCGACTGGGTGTTCACGCGCATGGGCGAGCTCGGCTTCCTCGGCCTCGACAAGCCCGAGCAGTACGGAGGCCAGGGCGGCGACTACTACACCGCGCTGGTCCTGTCCGAGGAGATGGCCCACTCCCGGTCGGGTGGCCTGGCCATGGGAGTCGCGGTCCAGACCGACATGGCCCTGCCGCCGATCCTCGCCTTCGGGACCGAGGAGCAGAAGCAGCAGTGGGCGGCGCCCGCCATCGCCGGGCAGAAGATCCTCTGCATCGGGATCACCGAGCCCGATGCCGGCTCGGACGTGGCCGGGATCAAGACCCGCGCGGTACGCGACGAGGCCACGGGCGACTACGTCATCAACGGATCGAAGACCTACATCACCAACGGCCACCGGGCCCACGCGATCGTGCTGGTGACCAAGACCGATCCGGAAGCTGGCCACGGTGGCATCACCCTGTTCCTGGTCCCGATGGACACCCCCGGGGTGATCCGCGAGAAGCGGCTGAAGAAGCTCGGCATGCACGCCTCGGACACCGCGCTGCTGGCCTTCCAGGACGTCCGCGTGCCCGCATCGGCGGTGCTCGGCGAGGTCGGAAAGGGCTTCTACCACATCTCCTGGGAGCTCCAGGGCGAGCGCCTGATCGGCGCCGCCGGCTCGGTGGCCGGGGCCCAGCAGGTGTTCGAGCGCACGCTCGAGTACGCCAAGGAGCGCAAGGCGTTCGGGCGGGAGATCGGCCACTTCCAGGTCATCCGCCACAAGTTCGCCGAGATGGCGACCAAGATCGAGACCGCCCGGCAGATGGTCTACACGACCGCCTGGCGCTTCCAGAACGGCGAGTACCCGGTCCGCGAGATCACCATGGCCAAGCTCTACGCCGCCCGGATCGCCGTCGAGGTGGCCGACGAGTGCATCCAGATCCACGGCGGCGCGGGCTACATGCAGGAGTACGGCATCGAGCGCTCGTGGCGCGACCTGCGCCTGAACCGGATCGGCGCGGGTACGGACGAGATCATGCTCGAGGTGATCGGCCGCTCGTATGGGCTCTAGATGACGTTCGGCTTGGTGCATGCGGCCCGGCCAATACCACCATTCACCCCCGAGCACGAGCGACTGCGAGCCGAGATCCGGGAGTTCGTGCTCGAGCGCCTGCGCCCCCACGCCGATGAGTGGGAGGCCGCGGGCTGGTTCCCGAACGAGGTGTTCGGCTGGCTGGCCCAGGCCGGCTACCTGGGGCTGAAGTTCCCGCGCGCCTACGGTGGCACTGATGACATCGTGGCCGCCGCGGTGCTGGTCGAGGAGCTGGCCCGCTGCGGCTCGGGCGGCGTGGCCGCCGGGCTCGGCGCCCACGCCGGGATCGCCCTGCCCCCGATCGCCAGCTTCGGCACCGAGGAGCAGAAGGAGCGGTATCTGATCCCGGGCCTGCGCGGGGAGAAGCTCGCCGCCCTGGCCATCACCGAGCCCGGGGCCGGCTCTGACGTGGCCTCGATCCGCACGCGCGCCGAGCGCGTCGACGGAGGCTTCATCGTCAACGGGGCCAAGACGTTCATCACCGGGGGCGTGCGCGCCGACGTGCTCGTCATGGCCGTGCGGAGCACCCCGGAGGGAGGCCATCACGGCCTGTCCTTTTTGATCGTCGAGCGCGGGCCGGGCGACGGGATCACGACGAGCGCCCTGCGCAAGCTCGGCTGGCACGCCTCGGACACGGCGGAGATCGGCCTGGCCGACGTGTTCGTTCCCGCGGAGAACCTGCTCGGCGCCGAGCATCAGGGGTTTGGCCTGATCATGGCCAACTTCCAGTGGGAGCGGCTGCTGATGGCGCTCGGTGCGGTCGGCGCGATGGCGGCCTGCTTCGAGCAGACGCTCGCCTTCCTCGACGGGCGTGACCCGGGACAGGCGGTGCGCCACCGGATGGCCGGGATCGCGGTGGAGATCGAAGCCGGGCGCTGCCTGACCTACGCCGCCCTGCGCCTCCATCTGGCCGGCGCGGACGCCGTGCGCGAGGTGACGATGGCCAAGCTCCGCACTCAGCGCGCCGCGGTCGAGGTGATCGACGCCTGCCTGACGGTGCATGGACTCGATGCGCCCGCGGAGCTGGAACGCGCGCTGCGCGACGCGCGCCTGGGCCCGATCGGTGGCGGTACCGACGAGATCATGAAGGAGATCCTCGGTCGCTCGATGGGGCTCTGAGGCGGTGGCCGGGCGGGGCCGCGAGCGCTGGAGCTGAGCTACGCTCGCGGGCCATGGATTCGACCCGCGGGCAGCTGCTGATCGCCGGTCCGGGACTGCTGGATCCCAACTTCTTCCGGGCCGTGGTGCTGGTCGTCGAGCACTCCGAGGACGGCGCGCTCGGCCTGATCCTGAACCGGCCCTCGGAGACCACCGTGGGCGAGGCGGTTTCCGAGCTCGAGGTGCTGCCCGAACCGGACGAGCCTCTGTACGTCGGCGGTCCCGTGCAGCCGTCCGCGCTGATCGTCCTCGGGGAGTTCGAGGACCCCGAGGACGCCGCGCTGATCGCCTTCGCCGACATCGGGGTGCTGGCCGGGGCCACGGCGCAGGCCGCCGCGGTGCGCCGCGGGCGGGGCTTCGTCGGCCATTCGGGCTGGGGCCCGGGCCAGCTCGAAGCCGAGCTCGAGCGTGGCGACTGGATCCTCGAGCCGGCACGGGCAAGCGACGCGTTCACGGCCGCTCCGGAGGAACTGTGGGAGGACGTGCTGACCCGCAAGGGGGGCAGCTATGCCCTGATCGCCCGGATGCCGCTCGACCCGTCGATGAACTAGCGCACCGTCCGCGGACAGCACACTATTGGCGGGGTAGACTCGCGGGCCATGAAGGTCGTCAAGCCGGGAGAGGACCACGACGTTCCCCGCGGGGTGGTGGGCGGCGCGGAGATCTCCCAGACGACGGCGGGCGCCCACAACATCTACATGGGCCGCTTCCGCGTCCCGCCCGGCGCTCGCTCCCAGCCCCACTACCACGAGGGCTGCGAGAGCGCCGTCTACATGCTCTCCGGCGAGCTCCGAGTCCGGTGGGGCGACCGGCTCGAGAAGGAGCTGTCCCTCGGCCCGGGCGACATGGTCTATGTGCCGCCCCGGGAGACGCACGTGCTCGAGAACACCTCCGACAGCCAGCCGGCTGACTACGTCGTCGCTCGGGACTCACCCCATGAGGACGCCGTCGTCGTCCCGTGGGCCGCGGATCCGGTTTGATCCGGTCAGACGGCTTTCTCGCCGGCGCCGGCGGCCTGCGCATCTTCTGGCAGTCCTGGCGCCCGGACGATCGGGTCAGGGCGGTCATCGTCCTGGTTCACGGCGCCAGTGAGCACAGCGGCCGCTACGAGCACGTGGCCGACGTCCTGGTCGGGGCCGGGTACGCGATGTATGCGCTCGACCACCGTGGGCACGGGCGCTCCGAGGGGGCTCGCGCGGTGCTCGACCGGATGAGCCGCGCCGTGGCCGACGTCGACCAGCTCGTGCTCCAAGCCGGCGAGGAGAACCCCGGGCGGCCGGTGTTCATGCTCGGCCACAGCATGGGCGGCACGGTGGCCGTCTCGTATTGCCTGCGCGATCAGGCGAATCTCTCCGGGCTGATCCTGTCCGGCCCGCTGGCCGCGCTCGAGGCGGCTCCGGCGCCGATGCTGGCCCTGGGGCGGCTGCTCTCGGCGATCGCCCCGCGGCTGCCCCTGGTGGCGATCGATGCCGGACTGGTGAGCCGCGATCCCGAGGTGGTCCGCGACTACGTGGCCGACCCGCTCAATCACCACGGCAGGCTTCCGGCCCGGACAGTGGCCGAGCTGGCCGCGGCCATTGCCCGATTCCCGGCTGAGGTGAGCGCGATCACGATCCCCACCCTGATCCTCTACGGCAGTGCCGATCGGCTCGCGCCCCCGGCAGGCGGCCAGATGCTGGGTGAGCGGATCGGGGCCGCCGTCAAGACGGTGAAGGTCTATCCGGGCCTGTTCCACGAGATCCTCAACGAGCCCGAGCGCGAGCAGGTGCTGGTCGACATCCTGCGCTGGCTGGCCGAGCGCGAGGCCACCTTGGGCACCGAGGGAGCCGAGCGTGAGGCGACCGCGCCTCCGAGAACCTCGTAGCTGCCGTCATCGCGGACGATCACGCCGCCCTCGGGCAGCCATCGGGCGGCGCCGGCCGGACCGCTGAGCACGGCGGCCTTGGCCCGCATCTCCGCCCCAGCCGCGGTCCCGGCCAGCGCGGTGGCCTGAACCAGCCCGGTGTACGCCGGCCGGCCGCTGCGCGGATCGAGCAGGTGATGGGCGGGGCGCCCATCGGCGTCAAGCCAGCTTCGCCGTCCGATGCCGCTGGTGGCAATCGCGCCCTGGGCGAGCCTGAACGTGTGCAGGTTCTCGCCGCCAAACGGGCTGGCCACGTGCACGTCGCGCCGCAGGGCGGCGATGCCTCCCCAGCGGATGTCCCCGGCGCAGTCGACCACATAGGCGTCGAACCCGGCCAGCCTCCCGGCCAGCTCATCGGCGAACACTCCCTTGGCGATGCCGCCCGGATCGAAGACCACGCGGCGGGGGCGCTGCACCATGCCCCGCGCGTGATCGACGGCCATCCGGGCCGCGGCTGAGCTCGGATTGGGAGCCGCCGGGCCCCGGGCCGGGGCCATGCGCAGGGCCAGGTCGAGCGGTACCCCCAGACCCCCGAAGCTCTGGCGGTAGCCGGCCCGCACGATCTCGGCGCCCAGCGTGGCGTCGACCAGACCGCCCGTCTCGCGCGCGGCGTGCAGCGCCGCCTCGATCAGCCGGCGAAGCATCGGGCTGGCCTTGACTCGGGGCTCCGGGTTGCCGTTCAGGCCGGTGATCTCGCTGCCCGGCTCAAAGCGGGAGAAGCGCGCGTGCCAGTCGAGCAGCGAGCGCCGGGCTGCCGCCAATGCCGCCGCCGCCTCCCCCGGCCGGGCGGCGTCGGCCACGATCAGGGTGCACTCCCCGCCGAAGCAGGCGAAGGTGTCCCGGTGCTCGGTCCGGAGCGGCGCAGCCGGGACGGCATAGCTGCGAGCGCTCATGACTGGCTCGAGGTGACCGCGCTGGTCCGGGAGGTGCTCGCGGTCGAGCTCGAGGTTGCGGGGGAGGTGGTCGTCGCGGTCGGGGTCGTGGTGCTCGCGCCGCTGGTCGTGCTCGCTCCGCCACGGGTGCCGGCCGACGCCCCGGCGGTGGTAGTCGTGCTCGGCGTCGCCGTCGTGCTGCTGGCCGTGCTGGCCAGGGCCGATCGCGGCCGGGCCAGAGCCGGATCGTGACCGGTGACGAGCAGCATCGTGATCAGCAACCAGGTGGCCACGAACAGCGACAGCGCGCCGGCCACCACGCGGTGTCGGATCATGTGCACGCGGGCGATGCGGGCCTGGCGCAGGTCGGAGGCCCGGGGGCCGGTTGGCCGGGGGCCGGCTGGCCGGGGGCCGGTTGGCCGTGGCCGGGGGCCGGTTGGCCGGGGGCGGCTTGGGCCTGGGCCGGGTGCTCGGGTGGGGGTCATTCGGATCCTCGCTCGGTGTCGCTCATCAGCACGGATCGAGGATCGCCGCCCCCGGTCGGAGCGGGATTAGGACCGGCTAAGAAGCGTCTATGAGCGCGGGTCCGAAATCGAAGCGGCAGCCGGTGAAGTAGCCCCCCGCGGGCGAGAGCAGGTAGGCGGTGAGCTCCGCCAGTTCGGTCTCGCCGGTGCCCTGCACCGGGCAGATGGCCACTGCCGTGACCCCATAGCGCGCCCATTCGACCGACAGGGTCCGGGCCAGGCTCTCGAGCCCGGAGCGCGCCGCCTCGGCCAGGGCTCCCGCCTCCGGCGACGGCGCCAGGAACAGCAGCCGGCCGCCGGCCGGGCCGGGAATGAAAGCCGCGGTGGCCAGCGACCGAGCGCAGACCCAGGCGCCATCCAGGGCGCGGCGCAGGCCGGAGTGGCCACCCGGCGCGAACGACCCGCGGGCGTCGTAGAGGAGCGCGTGCAGCGGTGAGCGGGCGGCTATCCAGGCCCCGACCTGGTCATCGTCGGCCGCGCTCTCCTCACCCAACCGCTCGAGCTGAGCGCCGAGGCGGTCGTACGCGGCGGCGATCTCGGCCGAGCCGCTGAGGAGCGCGATGCGCCGGCCGTCGAGGAGGCCGGGACGCAGGCTCACTGGTCGTCGGGGCGAGTGCGGGCGCGGGCCGCTCGCCCCGCCCCGGAGTGTCCGGCCTCCTGCAGACCGGTGTGGAGGGCGCGGATCTGCTCGAGGATGTAATCCGCCGCCTCCTGCTGCTGATCGCGGCTCGGTTGCCCGATCAGCTCGAAGCGGAACGGCTCCCCGTAGCAGACCGTGACCCGGGGGAACTGCAGGCGCTTCCAGTTGCGCACCTGGTAGGAGCCGAGGATCGCCACCGGGACCACTGGAACGCCCGACTCGAGCGCCAGGCGGCCGATCCCGGGCCGCGCCTCGGCGCCGAGCTGCCCGTTGCGCGAGCGGCCCCCCTCGCAGTACATCCCCACCGCGCCGCCACGCTCGAGGATCTTGAACGCGCTGATGAACGCCTCCTCGTCCTGGTAGCCGCGGCGGACGGGGAACACCCCGCCGTGACTGAAGATGTACTGCGGGATGCCCTTGGCGAACAACTGCGACTTGGCCATGAACTGGATCCTCCGCCGGATGAACGCGCCGGCGAAGAAATGGTCCATGAACGAGGCGTGGTTGGGGGCGATGATGATCGGGCCGCCCGGCACCCGCTCGCTGCCCAGACCACGCGCGCGGAAGGTGATCAGCGCGTGCAGCTGGGTTACGACCCGGACGCTCTCGTAGACGTGGGACTCGGGCTCGCGGGAGCGCACCCGCGCGTGGTAGCGATCGAAGTGCTCCTTGGGCCGCTCGTCGCGGTAGCGCTGGGGTTTGATCTCGACGTCGGGCATGCCCATCAAGCATTGCGCATCGGGTGGCCGGGTGCCAGGCGACGCGCCCGGGACCGGGGGGCGCGTTCGCTTTCATGCCATATGCGAAGAATCGCGCACCCGACCCGGGGACCGGGCCCTCGGGCTAACCCAGGAGGGGCAGGACCAGGGCCGGGCGATCGATCTCGTGCTCGGTGCTGGTCGAGACCACCGAGGTGCCGATGGCGAAGAACTCGATCACGTGCGAGCCCCAGCCGTGGCTGCGCTCGATGATGCGGGCGCCGACGATGCCTTCGGACTGCAGCTCGTCAGCCTCCTTCTGCATGCGCTCCATGGCCAGCTCGCGGGCCTCGTAGAGCGCCTGGGTGAAGTTGGGCATCTCAACATTGCGGCCCATCTGCCGCAGGGAGGCCATCATCCCCTGGCGGGCGACGTGGTAGACGCAGTTGCCCATGACCAGCCCGGTCGGCCGGTAGCCGGCGCGCAGGAGGGTGGCGAAGTCCTGCCCGCTGAGGTCGGAGGCGAACGGGCGCCCGTTGGGGGCACGGTGGAGCTCGCCGTCCCGGTGCTTGACGGCGGTGCCGACGGCGATGAACTCGGCCAGGTCCGCACCCCAGTCATAGCGGCCGATCTCGAGCCTCACTCCGACCACCCCGTCGGCGCCGAGCTGGTCGGCCTCCTCCTCCATCCGGGTCATGGCCAATTCCCGGGCGTGGTACATGGCCTGGGTGAGAACGGCCATCTCCTGACTCTGGTTCCACATCGCCTGCTGAAAGCCGATGTGGTAGATCGAGCTGCCCAGGACCAGGCCGAGCGGCTCGAAGCCCGCCTGCTTGACGAGCAGGAACTCGTTGACCGAGAGATCGGAGGTGAAGAATCCGCGGGCCACATCTTGCTTCATCCGGGTGATCCGCTCGCGGCCGGACTCGGGGATCCCGGCCAGGCTGCCGGGCTCATAGGAGGCGGCTTGGGGGCCGTCGGCGGCCGTGGCCAGGCCGGCGCCGGGGTCGGCGTCGGGCGGCTGAGGACCGTCGTCGCGCTTGAGGAAGCCCATTCGTTCTCCTATTCGTTGAGCAAGCGCTCGAGCGCCTGCCGGGTGGTGCGACTGCGGGACGCCTGCTCGGCCAGCGCGGCACCCAGCTGCTCGAGCCACGCGTCGGTGTCGAGGGCCTCGCGCTTGAGCACGATCCCGCCGGAGAGTCGTGAGCAGCTCGTCTCGACCGCCCTCCCCTCGCGGCTCAGCTCGAGCCGGAGGCCGCCGGCGTCGAGAGAGATCCGCCGCACCAGCTTGGGGCCGCGCAGCCCCTCACGACGGCGCTCAACGCGAACCGCGCCTGGCACCGCCTCCTCCAGCTTCACGGCCAGGGCCTCGACGAAGGTGCCCAGCTCGCTGGTGTCCGCGCGCAGCGCCGCGGTGAGCAGATCGATGTCGAGCCGGCCGGGATCTTGCGCGTCGAGAGCCATCGGCTGAGACTGAGCCTACGCCTCCTCCCAGCCACGCGCACGCTCAAGCGCGCGGCGCCACCCATGCAGCAACCGCTCCCGCTCCGCGCTGTCGAGCTCGGGTTCGTAGCGGTCCTTGTCCCGATCGGCGTCGCGCAGCTGACTGATGGTCCACGCCCCGATGCCGACGCCAGCCAGGTAGGCGGCCCCCAGCGCTGTGGTCTCCGCCACCTCGGGCACGCACACAGGCACGCCGAGGACGTCGGCCTGGAACTGCATCAGCCACCGGTTGGCGGTGGCGGCGCCGTCGGCGCGCAGCTCGGTCAGCGGGGTGCCGGCGGCTTTTTCCATGGCTCGCACGGCGTCGACGGTCTGATAGGCGATCGCCTCCAGGGCGGCGCGAGCCAGGTGGGCCCGGCTGCTTCCCCGGGTCAACCCGACGATCGTGCCCCGGGCGTAGGGATCCCAGTGCGGCGAGCCGAGTCCGGTCAACGCGGGCACGAAGTAGACGCCATCGTTGCTCTGGAGAGAGCGGGCCAGCGTTTCGGTGTCGGCGGCTTGGTCGATGATCCCCAGCCCGTCGCGCAGCCACTGGACCGCGGCACCGGTGACGAAGATCGCCGCCTCCAACGCGTAGGTGAGCTGGCCGCCGATGCGCCAGGCCACCGTGCCGAGCAGCCCCTCGGCCGCGGGGGGGACCGAGGTGCCGGCGTTCTGGAGCACGAACGAGCCGGTGCCGTAGGTGTTCTTGCCCTGCCCCGGGTCGACACAGGCCTGGCCGAACAGGGCCGCCTGCTGGTCGCCGGCCACCCCGGCCACGGGGACCTCGTGCCCATGCAGGCAGTCGGCCCGCGTGGTGCCGATCGGGCCCGAGCTGGGGACGACCTCGGGCAGCGCCGCGGCCGGGACGCCGAACAGGTCGAGCAGCTCCTCGTCCCAGGTCCCGGTGCGGATGTCGAACAGCATCGTCCGGGAGGCATTCGAGGCGTCGGTGGCCCGTTCGCCGGTCAGGCGATGGATGAGCCAGGCATCGACCGTCCCGAACATGGCCCGCCCGGCCGCCGCCCGCTCGCGCAGGTCCTCGACGTTGTCGAGCAGCCATTCGATCTTGGTGGCGGCGAAGTAGGGATCGAGGACCAGCCCGGTGCGCTCCCGGATCAGGGGCTCGTGGCCCGCCTCGCGCAGCTCGTCGCAGCGTCGCGCCGTCCGGCGGTCCTGCCACACGATCGCGCGATGCAGCGGCTCCCCCGTCCGCGGATCCCAGACGCAGACCGTCTCACGCTGGTTGGTGATGCCGACGGCGTTCAGCTCGCCGGGGCCGACGCCGGCGTCGTCGAGCGCCTCCCCGGCCACCGCCTGGGTCACGGTCCAGATCTCCTCGGCGTCGTGCTCGACCCAGCCGGGGCGCGGGAAGTGCTGGGTGAACTCGCGGTAGCCCCGGCCGATAAGCTCGGCCGAGGCGTCGAACACCAGGCAGGTGGTGCCGGTCGTCCCCTGATCGATGGCCAGGATCATGCCCGGGGCGATGCTAGTGATCGACCGGCAGGACTATCCTCCGACCGTCCTGAGCGCGTCACGAGGAGCCCGCCTTTGCCTGCTGTCGAAGCCCACATCACCGGCACGGTCTGGAAGATCGAGGTCGCGGTCGGTGACAGCGTCGCCGAGGGCGACGCGGTGGTGATCCTGGAATCGATGAAGATGGAGATGCCGGTCGAGGCCGAGGATCCCGGTGTGGTCACGGAGATCCGCTGCCGCGAGGGCCAGTCGGTGTCCGAGGGTGACACGCTGGTTGTGCTCGAATAGGGCTGTATGGCGTCCGAGCCGAGCGCGGGAGAGCTGCTGATCGACGAGCCCGCCGCCGGGGTCGTCCGCTTGACCATCGCCAACCCGGGCAGGCGGGGTGCGCTTGACCAGGCGATCCTCGACCGCTTCGCCACGGTGATGCCGACGCTCGACGCGCGCTGTGTGCTGATCACCGGCCAGGAGCGCATCTTCTCCGCCGGCTACGACATCGGGGACCTGGGAAGGGAGGCATTCGCCGACGAGGCGGAGAAGCTGGTCGCCCACCCTTTTGCCGCGGCCATAGACGCGATCGAGGCCTACCCGTTCCCCACCGTGGCCGCGCTCAACGGGCACACGATCGGCGGTGGCCTCGAGCTCGCCCTGTCCTGCGATCTCCGGATTGCCGCCCGCCCGATCAAGCTCGGGATGCCGCCGGCCAAGCTCGGCCTGGTCTATTCGCACACCGGGATCAGGAAGTTCATCGACACCATCGGTGCCCCGCGCACGCGTGAGCTGTTTCTCGTCGGCGGCCGCATCGACGCCGAGACCGCGCTGAGCTGGGGACTGGTCAACTCGGTGCTCGCGCCCGAGGAGCTGCCGTCGGCGGCGCTCGAGCTGGCCGCCGAAGTGGCCGGGAACGCGCCCCTGGCCCAGCGCGGGAACAAGCGGGTCATTCGCGCCGTGCTCGACGGGCAGGCCGGTCTCGCCCCCGAGGTCGAGCAGGAGCTGATCGAGCTGCGCCGAGCCTGCTTCGCCTCCGAGGACTTCCGCGAGGGCGTCCGGGCCTTCACCGAGAAGCGCCCGCCGGAGTGGCAGGGCCGCTAGGGCCGGGGCTGGGGGGCCGGGGCGACCAGGGCCTGTTCATCCCGAGGCGATGTCAGCGGGCGGCCTTGGACCACTCGGCCTTGTGGGCTCGCTTGGCCGCCTGGTAGGCGGCCAGCGCCTCGGCCGAGTCGACGTCGCCGAGCGTCGGATGCGTGGGTACGAGCCCGTCAGCCGCTGCCACCCCGAAGCGCTTGGCCAGCACGGCACCCAGCGCCTTGATCTTCATCTCGCCGAAACCGGGCAGCGCGGCCAGGTTGGCCCGCAGGGCACTGGTGTCGGCCGCGTCGGTCCACACGCGGGCCGCGTCGCCGTCGTACTCGTCACGGATGTGAACGGCGAGCGCGTGGACCCGGGCGGCCATCGAGCCCGGGAAGCGGTGGATGGCCGGGCGCTCGCGGAAGATCGGCGCGAGGTCGGCTTCGGCCACCGCGGCGGCATCGATCGTGCCCAGACGCTCGCGCAGAGCCAGCGGGCCTGAGAACGCCTTCTGCACCGTGATCTGCTGATCGAGGACGAACCCGATCAGCAGCGCCATCGGGTCAGTGGCGATGAGCCGGTTGGCCTCCTCGTCGGCGGTGAAGTGCAGGGCGTCGGGCATCCCCGCCTCAGTACAGGCCCTCGCCGCGGGCGTAACGCGCGGCCCGCTCGCGGTCATAGCGCTCGGCGTCAAAATCCTCCTCGGCGAGCGAGCGCAGGATCGCGCCCGAGGACGGCAGCTGGGCGCGGGACATGTGTTGCTCGGGATTCCATAGATCGGAGCGGATCAGCGCCTTGGGGCACTGCGTATAGGCCTCTCGGACCGAGATCAAAATGGCCAGCTTGGGCACCTTGCCCTCGACGGCGCACGGCTCGAGCAGCTCGCGTTCGTCGGTGATCACCGCGCGGCCGTTGACCCGGAAGGTGTCCTGCACGCCCGGGATCAGAAACAGCAGCGCGATCCGGTCGTCGCAGAGCAGGTTGCGCAGCGTGTCGGCGATCCGGTTGCCGGGCCGATCGGGGAGCAGCAGGGTGCGCTCGTCGAGCACGCGCACGAAGCCGCGGGGATCGCCCCGCGGGCTGACGTCCAGGCCACCGCCGGGGAGCGCGGTGGCCACGCACACGAACGGGGAGGCCTCGATGAACTGCCGGGTCAGCTCGTTGATGTGGTCCGCGAGCTTGGCCACCACCTGCGGCACGGGCTCGCCGCCGATGAGCTCCCGCAGCTGCACCTCGTCAGTGATCCTGCTGACGGTCGAGGTCATGGGGGCCGGACGATACTGGACGCCTCCTCGGGCGAGGCAACGCGCGCGCGTTGCCGTCCGCGGTCGGCGTTAGCGTGCCGGGCATGCCGCCGCTGATCACCTGTGAGGAGGCGCTGCGCCTCGGGGAGCTCGAGCAGCTTGACCAGATCGAGGCGCTGGTCGTGCGGGCGTGCGCGGCCGAGCTCGAGATGCGGCCATGGGATCCGTCGACCCAGTACGCAGCATGATCGAGCTCGAGGCGCGTCTGGCCGAGCTCCGGGCCCTGGGCCTGCAGCGCCGGACGCGGCTCGTCAGCGGACCGCAGGGCCCGCACATCCTGCTCGACGGCAAGCCGGTCCTGCTGCTCTGCTCCGACAACTACCTCGGCCTGGCCGACCATCCCGCCGTGCGCGAGGCCGCCGCCGATGCGGCGATGCGCTGGGGGGTCGGGGCCGGCGCGTCTCGCCTGGTCTCCGGGACGATGACAGTTCACCGCCGACTCGAGGAGCGCCTGGCCGCGTTCACGGGACGCCAGAGTGCGCTCCTGTTCGGCTCGGGGTATCTCGCCAACGCCGGCACGATCGCCGCCTTGGCCCGGCCCGGCGACGTGGTCTTCTCCGATGAGCTCAACCACGCCTCGATCGTCGACGGCTGCCGCCTGTCGCGCGCCGAGGTGTTCGTCTATGACCACTGCGACCCCGACCACCTCGAGTGGGGCATCGTCAAGGCCGAGGACCGCGGCGCGCTGATCGTCACCGACAGTGTCTTCTCCACGAGCGGAGACGTCGCTCCCCTGACCGAGATCGTCGAGCTGGCCCAGCGCTACGGGCTGCGGACCGTGGTCGACGAAGCCCACGGCACGGGAGCCCTCGGGCCGGGGGGCCGGGGCGCCCTGGCCGAGGCGGGGCTCGAGGACCAGGTCGACGTCATCGTGGGCACACTGGGCAAGGCGCTCGGCTCCTACGGCGGGTTCGTGGCCTGCGACGAGGTCATGGTCCGCTATCTGGTCAACGTGGCGCGCACGTTCATCTTCTCGACCGCGCTGCCGCCGCCGGCCGCGGCCGCCGCGCTGGCCGCGCTGGGTCTGCTCGAGGCGGGCCCACGGCGGGTGGCGCGCCTGCACGCCAACGCGTCCGTGTTGAGCCGAGCCCTCGAGACCGAAGGCTTCGCCGTGGGCCACCCACGCGCGCCGATCCTCCCGCTCCTCATCGGCGACGCCACACTGGCGATGCGGATCTGCGAGCTCGCCCTGCGCCAGGGAGTGTTCGCCCAGGCGATCCGTCCCCCCACAGTCCCGCCGATGAGCTCCCGGCTTCGCCTCGCGGTGATGGCCACGCACCGCGAGAGTGAGCTGATCACCGCCGCCCGGACGATTGCCGCAGCCGCCCGCAGCGCCGGGTTCGAGCCCAGTCGGTCTGCGGCCAGGCCGGCCGAGCCGGAGATCGCGGCCGTCGCCGAGCCGGTTGGGCGAACTCGGAGCGCCGCGCTTGCCGCGCCACCACCCGTGGCTCGCGCCGGCGTGTTCGATTTCGAGGCCCCCGGCCCGGTCCGGCGCGCGGCCTGAGTGGTTCGGGCGGGGCCCCCCGCCACGCGCGGAGCGATCGCCGAGGTCACGGCCGGCGCGGCGGCGAGCTACTCCTCGTAGGGGGCGAAGTCCCGCTTGCGGGCCCCACAGACGGGACAGAACCAGGTGTCCGGGATGTCGGTGAATTCGGTGCCGGGCGGGATCCCACCGTCGGGATCTCCCTCCGCGGGGTCGTAGATGAACCCGCAGGACTCACACATGTATTTCACGCGGGCAAGGGTACTCGGTAGGGTCGCCGGGATGAACGCTGATCGCCCCGAGCCCGGCGCCGAGTTGAACCACGGTCCGGCCACCGTCCCGAGGCTCGCGGCGACCGTGATCGTGCTCCGTGGCGGCGACGCGGCGCTCGAGGTCCTGCTCGCCCAGCGCACTCCCAAGGCGCGCTTCATGGGCGGCGCCTGGGTCTTCCCCGGCGGGGCCGTGAGCGCCGAGGATGGAGAGGGCGAGGCCGCGCTGCGTGCCGCCGGGGTGCGGGAGCTCGAGGAGGAGGCGGGCATCGCGCTCGACGATCCGGCGGAGCTGGTTCTGTTCTCGCGCTGGATCACCCCGGAAGAGGTCAAGATCCGCTACGACACGTGGTTCTTCCTGGCCAGCCTGCCCGACGGAGCCGAGCCGGTCATCGATGGCGAAGAGGTCGTCGACGCCCGCTGGTACACCCCCGCGGGGGCCCTCGAGGCCGCTGCGGCCGAGGACATCCTGCTCGTCTTCCCGACCATCAAGCACCTGGAGCAGCTGGCCGGGTTCGCCTCGGCCGCCGAGCTGCTCGACTACGCCGGCGCCCACGCCGTCCGCCCCGTGCAGCCGCGCGTGATCGGCTCCGGCGAGCAGGTTCGCATCGTCCTCCCCGGCGAGCCCGGATACGCGGCGTGAGTACGGCCAAGCTCACCGTGGCCGTCACGGGGCCGACCGGCGACATCGGCCGCTCGCTGCTGCGAGCGCTGGAGCGCAGCCGGGAGGTCGGGCGCATCTCGGCCATGGCCCGCAGCCCGTTCGATCCCCGGGCCGCCGGCCTGCGCAAGACCGAATACCGCCAAGCCGACGTGCTCGACGCCGACGCCGTGGCCGAGGTGATCGCCGGTGCCGACGTGGTCGTGCACCTGGCCTTCGTGATCATGGGCAACCTCGAGGAGACGACCAAGGTGAACCTGCAGGGCTCACGCAACGTGTTCTCGGCCGCGATCGCCTCCGGCGCCCAGCGGCTGATCTATGCCTCCTCGGTGGCCGCCTACGGCTTCCACGGCGACAACCCAGACCTGCTCACCGAGGACGTGCCCGCCCGGGGGACCCAGCGCCACTACTACTCAGCCCAGAAGGCCGAGCTCGAGGGCGCCCTTTGGGACCTGCTGGGCACTGAAGGCCCGGACGCCTACGTGTTCCGGCCCTGCATCGTGGCCGGCCCCGACGCCCTAGCGCTGCTCGAGCAGATTCCCTACATCCAGATCTCCGAGCGCATGCCCTCAGCGGTGCTCCGCGCGCTCGAGTTCATGCCCGCGCTCAAGCCGGTGATCCCGGACCCGGGCGTGCCCTTCCAGCTCGTGCACCATGACGACGTGGCCGGCGCGCTCCGGGCCGCCGTGCTCGGGCGGGGCGAGCCCGGGGTCTACAACCTGGCCGCCGACGGGACGATCACCATGTCCGATCTGGCCCGAGCGTTGGGCTGGTACAGCGTGCCTGTGCCCGACCTGGCCCTCGACGCCGCGGCCGAGCTCGTCGCCCGGCTGCCGTTCATGCCCGCCGAGGCACAGTGGATCGAGAGCCTGCGTCATCCGGTCCTGATGGACACCGCGCGGGCGCGCAAGCTGCTGCACTGGCGCCCGCGCTACGACGCCGCCGACACGCTGGCCGCGATGGTGGCGGCGGGACGCTCGGCCTCTGTGATCCGTTAGCCGGCTGAGCGCCTCCGTCGGGGATTGAGGCCCTGAGGGCCATTCAGCGATGGTCTTGTCCGCGATGGCTTGACGGATATAGAGCGCTCGCGTACCGGATCAAATCCGGGAGGGGGAAAGCCGAGGGACCGAATGGGCATTTCAGCAGGGCGGCGCAAGCTCCTGGCCAGCATGACGGTGGTGGGTGTCCTGGCCGGGGGGAGCGCGGTGGCCGTGGCTGCCTCCGCGGCGGCGCCCCGGCACACGACTGTGAACGCCGTGACGTCGGTCAAGGTGAAGATCAACCGCTACCTCCAAGACGGAACACGCTGGCAGCATGACGTCTACCGAGTGCGGTCCGGGGGGACGATCACGATCGTCAACCTGGCTTCCTCGGACAGGCCTCACACGTTCACCGTGGTCAAGAAGAGTCAGCTGCCGCACACGCTGAGCCAGCTCAACAACTGCCAGATCTGCGGCAAGGTTGCCCAGGAGCTTGGCGCCAACCCGGGATCGAACAACGGGCCGCCGAAGTTCCAGTACGTCGTCAATGGGCAGGGCAGCACGACGGCGCCGACGGTCAACAGTCCGAACAACACCGCGTTCATCGGGCCCAGTCAGCATGCCAAGGTGACGCTCAAGGTGACGGCGAAGCCGGGCACGACGATCTACTTCATGTGCGTCGTGCATCCCTGGATGCAGGCGAAGCTGATCGTCGGCCGCTGATCGGGAGCGGCCACCCGTGACACGCTGCGAGGGTCCCCGGGGGTACGCCGGGGCCTTTCGCGGCGCGGCGGGGGTCGTCCCGTGCGGCGGGGCGGCTCAGCCGCCGCCGTAGGCGACGATCAGGTCGGTCAGGACGCCAACCATGAACCCGGCGCTCAGCATCATGAGCTCCAGCTCGCGGTAGCCGAACCGGCGCATCCCGTTCCAGACCTCGCCGATGACGAACAGAATCGCTCCGCCGGCCATGGCATAGAAGGCCATCTCGAGGGCGTGGCTGGTCACCTCGTAGCCGACCAGCGAGCCCAGGAAGGTGGGGCCGCCCCCGATCAGGCCGGCCAGCCCCAGCCACTTCCATGACGGACGGACATCGCCGAGCGGGCCGACGATGCCGAAGCCCTCAGTCGCGTTGTGCAGCGCGAAGCCGATGATCAGCACGGTGGCCAGGCTGATCGCCCCCGCGCGGGCCGAGACGCCGATGGCCAGTCCCTCGGCGAAGTTGTGCACGCCGATGGCCGCAGCGATCGTCAGTCCGGTGCGAAGCGCACTGCGGCGCTTGGCGTCGATCTCGCTGGCCACCACCGCCGGGTCAACCCCGGCCACGGCGGCCACCCCGGCACCGCCGGCGATCGGTGGGCGGCGTGCGCCGAGCGGTCGCATGCGGCGCTGTACCGTGGCCAGGCCGGCGCTCCCGGCGCCGAACCCGGCAGCCAGCAGCACGACCAACCAGGCCACGTAGGCGAAGGACTGATGGTGGTGCTTGAAGGCCTGCACCGCGCCGTCGACGATGTCCAATCCGCTGGAGAGGACATCGACGAGGATGAAGGCCAGGATCCCGACCGCGAACATCGCCAGGGCGACCCGGGCGCGGGCTCCGAGCAGCTGCATCCGCCCCACAGGCAGTCCGAGGTAGATGGTGAGCCCGGCGAGAGCTCCGAGGATGACGGTCTGGGCGAAGGACACGAGAACTGGTGTTAGGTGACCCTAATACCCCGCTGAGGCGGGAATGTACCACGGGCGGGCCGGCCGACGGGCCGATCGGCGGACCGGCGACGGGCGGACCGGCGGACCGGCGACGGGCGGATCGGCGGACCGGCGGACGGGCGGATCGGCGGACCGGCGGACGGGCGGATCGGCGGACCGGCGGACCGGCGGGCGGGCGGCTCGGCGACTCGGCGGCTTCCACGGGCGCCTCGGCGGCTGCCCGAGAGGTCGAGTTCGCGTTTATGGCATATACACGCAAAATCGAACTCGACCCCCGCACCGGCGAGGGCCAGGTGCTCGGCTCCCCGGGCGCCCCGCGCTCGGCGCCCGGCCTCGCCGGCTCAGGTGTCGGCGTTGAAGTTGGGCAGCCCGAGCGACTGCAGCCAATTGCTGACGGTGATGTTGAGCTGGGTGAACTCGCCCGTCCAGATCAGCACCCCCATGGCGATCAGCACGGTTCCGCCCAAGCCGATGACCAGCGGATAGTGGCGCTTGACCACGGCGAAGGCCGAGGTGGCAGTGCCGAAGGCCAGTCCGGTGATCAGGAACGGCACCCCCAGCCCGGCACAGTAGACGGCGAGCAGGATCGCTCCGTGAGCGGCGGAGCGCGAGGTTCCCGCCGCGGTCACGATCGCCCCCAGCGTCGGCCCGGTACAAGGTAACCAGGCCAGCGCGAAGGCCGCCCCGACCAGCGCCGGACCGCCCCGAGTGGCCCGCTGCGCCAGACGCGGGAAATGCCACTCGCGACTCAGGGCGGGGACGAACGGGGCGAGCAGGAACAGCAGCCCCATGACGACGATGAGCGCGCCGGAGATCTTCAGCGCTGTCGGTCCCTGCAGGGCCGAGCGCAGCGCCCGCTGACCGAGCAGGCCCAGAACGATAAAAATGAACGAGAAGCTGCCGACGAAGGTAAGACTGGGCAGGATCACCTGGCGGCGCCGGATCTCCCCGGGCACCCCGCCGGCCACGGCGGAGATGTAGCCGGGGACGAGCGGCAACACGCAGGGGGACAGGAAGGAGATCAGCCCGGCGCCGAACGCAACCGGGAGCCCGATGCCCGAAGCCGCGTCCACCATCGCTCTAACCGATCAGCCGGCGGTCCGCGGCGTCCGCGGCCGAGGTAATGAGAACGTCCGTCGTGAAGGAATGTTTTCTGTTCATCGGGAGCGCCGAAGCGTAGAACCCGGGGGACGAGAATGCGCCCCGCCGTCCGGAGCCGAGTGGTAGCTTGCCCCTCAGGATGACCGCAACTGCCACCACACTCCAAAACTTCATCGACAACCAGTTTGTCGACCCCGCCGACGGCGAGACCGAGCCGATCCTCAATCCCGCCAACGCGGAGGTGATCGCCCACGCGCCGCTCTCCAGCCCGGAGGACGTCAATCGGGCCGTAGCCGCGGCCCGCAAGGCCTTTGCCGGCTGGTCGACCACCACCCCGGGCGAACGCGCCCTGGCCATGATCAAGCTGGCCGACGCGATCGAGGAGCACGCCGACGAGATCTCAGAGCTCGAGTCGGCCAATGCCGGCAAGCCGATCAATGCCTTCCGCGATGACGAGATCCCGTTCATGGTCGACAACCTCCGGTTCTTCGCCGGCGCCGCCCGCTGCCTGGAGGGCCGGGCGGCCGGCGAGTACATGAGCGGCTACACGTCGATCATCCGCCGGGAGGCGGTCGGCGTGATCGGTCAGGTCGCACCCTGGAACTACCCGCTGATGATGGCGGTGTGGAAGTTCGGACCGGCGCTGGCGGCCGGCAACACGGTGGTCCTCAAGCCGGCCGAGACGACGCCCCTGTCGATCCTCAAGGTGGCCGAGTATGCCGCGGAGATATTCCCCGCGGGGGTGCTCAACGTGGTCACCGGCCACGGCGAGCCGACCGGCTCCGCGCTGGTCACCCATCCCGACGTGGACATGGTCTCGCTGACCGGATCGGTCAATACCGGCAAGTGGATCGCCAGGCACGCCGCCGACACCCTCAAGCGGGTCCACCTCGAGCTGGGCGGCAAGGCGCCGGTGATCGTGTTCGACGACGTCGATCTGGAGACCGCGCTCGAGACCATCGCCGGTACCGGCTACTACAACGCCGGTCAGGACTGCACCGCGGCCACCCGTGTCCTGGCCGGGCCCAAGGTCCACGACGACGTGGTTGCCGGACTGGCCGAGCAGGCCAAGGGCCTTGTGCTGGGGGACACCCGCTCGGCCGAGACGACGCTCGGCCCGCTGAACTCCGCGCGCCAGCGCGAGCGCGTCGAGGGATTCCTGCAGCGCAAGCCATCGGGTGCCGAGATCGTCACCGGCGGCTCCGAGCCCGACGGGCCCGGGTTCTTCCTCGAGCCGGCCGTGGTGGCCGGCCTGCGGCAGGACGATGAGATGATCCAGCAGGAGATCTTCGGTCCGGTGATCACCGTGCAGCAGTTCTCCGACGAGGCCGAGGCGATCGCCTGGGCCAACGGCACCCCGTACGGGCTCGCCTCGTCGGTCTGGACCCGCGACGTGGGCCGGGCGATGCGGGTGTCGGCGGCGCTGCGGTTCGGCTGTGTGTGGGTCAACGACCACATTCCGCTGGCTTCGGAGATGCCGCACGGAGGCTTCAAGCAGTCCGGCTACGGCAAGGATCTGAGCATGTACGCCCTCGAGGACTACACCGAGGTCAAGCACGTGATGATCTCGCTGGCCTAGTGGATTCTGCGTAACTCTTCCCCCGGCTCACGCGTTAGAGTGGACGTAAGGGTCATCTGGTGGAAGCCTCCGCAATCCCCGCATCGGTAGGGCTGGCGCGCACTCGGATCGCGATCGGTGCCTCGCTGCTGCGGATCCGCACCGACGAGCAGCTGGTCACGCTGTTCCGCGAGGGCAACGATGAGGCGTTCCGCGTCATCCACGACCGCTACCGCGCGCGCATGTTCACCTACACGCGCCAGATGCTCGGGTCGAGCGGCCAGGACCCGGAGGACGCCGTCCAGGAGATCTTCATGCGCGCCTTCCACGGGCTGCGGGCCAGCCACCGCGAGCTCGCCCTGCGGGCATGGCTCTACCGGATTGCCCACAACCGCTGCATCGACGACCTCCGTCGCTCTAAGCCGATGGTCACCGGTCTGACCGAGACGAGCGCGAGCGCGGCTCAGGATCCGCTCGTCAGGGTCGAGCAGCGCGATGCGCTCCGGCGCCTGATCTCCGACATGCGGCGGCTGCCCGACCAGCAGCGCTCCGCGCTGCTCCTGCGGGAGCTGAGCGGCATGTCCTACGCGGAGGTCTCCGGCGCGCTCGGGGTCTCGGTGCCCGCGGTCAAGTCTCTGCTCGTCCGGGCCCGGGTCGGGCTGGCCCAGGCCAGCGAGGCTCGCAACACGGCCTGCGCCGAGATCCGGGCCGACCTCATCCTGGCCCACGACCGCGGCGTACGGAGCAGCGGCATGGCCCGGCGCCATCTGCGGGAGTGCCAGGGGTGTCGGGAATTCCGCACCGAGATCCGCGGTGTCAGCCGCCAGCTCGCGGCGCTGGCCCCGACACTCGGACCAATCGGGCTGATCGCCAACCTGCTCGGCTGGGGCGGCGGCAGCGGGGGCGCCGCCGCAGGCGGCGGGGCGATGGCCGGCAGCGGCGGTGCGGCGGCCGGAGGCTCGGCGGCGGCAGCCGGTGGCGTGGCCACGGGGGCGGGAGTGCTGGCCGTCGGCGCCAGCCATGTCGTGACCCTGCTGGCCGCGGCAGTGGTAACCGCCGGCGGCGCGGTGGAGATCCAGCACACTCTCTCGAACGTGGTGGCCCATCGTGCCCCTCACCATCAGCTCGTCGCGCCCGCCCCAGGCGGCGACGGCTCGGCGAACGGACGCGTGACCCTCGACCGAACCGGTTCATCGCCGGCGAACACGGCCGTCTTCCCGGACGGTAGCGGTGGCGGCGCGTTCCGCGCCGCGCGTATGACGGGCCCGGCCGGCTCGGGCTCCACGGCCGCCGCGGGGTCCAACGGGAGCCGGACGCCGATCACCGAGATCATGGACCCGGACATGTACACGCCGAACCCTCCGCCTTCGACGCTTCCCCCGACGGCCACGTCGGGCGCCGCGAGCCCGAGCGCCACCTCGGGCGGGAGCGCCAGCACCCCGGGAACGACCTCGGGCCAGACCGGAGCCACGACCGGGACCACGGGCTCGACGTCGGGCTCGACGGGCTCCGGGACGCCATCGGCTAGCGGCACGGGCACCGGCGGCGATGGATCGAAGGCCGCCTCCGGGACCTCGAGCACTCCGCCCGCCACCACGGGCACCAGCGGCAGCTCGGGCACCGGCGCCACGCCTTCAGCCACCAACAGCACCCGGAAGGGCTCGGTCGGCCAGAGCACCAGCTCGGCCGGCTCGGGGGCCCTGGTCAGCTTGATCGGCAAACGCCGGCACTCGCGACGCCGGCACCTCCTAGACAGGCTGCTAGTACGCTAGATCGCTACCTGGAGACACTCGACCACGAGGAGCTCTATGCCCGTCGTGGCTCCCGGTCGGGCGTCTACACGATCGTCGCGGTGCACTCGACGGCTCGCGGGCCCTCCCTGGGCGGATGCCGCATGTGGTCCTACGACGATTCCCGCGCGGCGGTGCGGGACGCGCTCCGGTTGTCTCGAGCCATGACCCTGAAGGCCGCGGTCGCCGACCTGCCACTCGGCGGCGGCAAGGGGGTGATCATGGCCCCACCGGGCGGCCGGCTTTCCGCCGCACGCCGCCGCGCCGCGCTGCTCGATTTCGCCGACACCGTGGAGTCGTTGAACGGGCGCTACATCACGGCCGAGGACGTCGGGACCTCCAGCCGGGACATGAGCGTGATCGCGCAGCGCACCGCTCACGTCGCGGGACTGGCCCGCAGCCGTGGTGGCTCCGGCGATCCCAGCCCGATGACCGCGTTGGGCGTGGAGGCGGCCATCCATGCCGTCTGCGAGCGAGCGTTTGCCACCCCTGAGCTTGCCGGTCGCACGATTGGCGTGATCGGGCTCGGTCATGTCGGGTCACGGGTGGCCAAGCGGTGCGCCCGAGCCGGAGCGCGGCTCCTGGTGGCCGATGTGGATCAGGGCAAACGGGCCATCGCCGACGAGCTCGGAGCCCAGTGGTGTCGCCCCGAGGCGGCGCTCCGAGCCCAGCTTGACGTGCTGGTGCCCTGTGCCCTGGGTGGTCAGTTCGACGACGAGACCGTGCCCCAGCTGCGCTGCCGGGTCGTGGCCGGAGCGGCCAACAACCAGCTGGCCGACGACCGGATCGCCGAGCTCCTCCAGTCCCGGGGCATCCTGTGGGCACCGGACTTCGTGGTCAACGCGGGCGGCCTGATCAACATTGCCGAGGAGCTCGGAGGCTACGACGCCACGGTCGCCCGCCGCCGGGTCGGTGGGGTCGCCGACACCCTGCAGGAGATATTCGCGCGCGCCGAGGCCGCCGCCGTCACGCCGTTGACCGCCGCCCTCGCTCTGGCCCGGAGCCGGCTGGCGTCGGGCAACGGGAACCTGCGCGCAGTGGTTTAGAGGGCTCGCGGCCCGGGGCGCTCCACCCCGGCGGCCAGCCGGGACTCGGCCTCGAGCTTGTCGAGGTGAGCGGCCAGGGTGACCGCGGCCGCGGGCCGCAGATGCTCGGGCACGTCGTCCCAGGCCGCATCGAGCAGCTCTTTGGTCGAGCGCGCTCCCGCCCCGAGCGCGGCGAGCAGTCGGCGCTCGCGCTCGAGCCGGTGGGCGATGTACTCGTCGAGCTTCGCCGCCGGGGAGTCGACGGGCGGCCCGTGCCCGGGCAGTATCAGCTCCGGATTCCGTCGCCGCAGCTTGGCCAGGCCATCGAGGTAACCGCTGAGGGCGCCCGGGTCAGGGGCGATGAACACGCTGCCCTGACCGAGCACGGCATCGCCGGAGAAGACCACGGCGCCGGCCGCGAAGCTGAAGTGGTCGGGAGCGTGCCCCGGGGTGTAGATCGCCTCGAGCGGCCCGACGTGGAGGCCATCGTCCAGGCGCAGGTCGGCCGCTCCCCGCCCGGAGGCCAGGACGGCGTCGGGGAAGCGGCGGCGCAGCGCCGGGATGCCCTCGGCGTGATCGGCGTGATCGTGGGTCAGCGCGATCCCGGCCAACCCGCCACGGCGGTCGAGCTCATCCGAGAGAGCCCGGATGTGCTCGGGCAGCGCGGGCCCGGGATCGATCACCCAGGCCGGGTCGCGACCGACGATCCACGAGTTGGTCCCGGTGAGCGTGAACGGGCCTGGATTGGCGGCACGGATCCCGATCACGTCCGATTGAAAAACGTCGACCTGGGTCACTGCTTGAATAGTCAACCATGGCGGCCACCGCGGACGGCGATCGCCCACGCGGTGAGGAGCCTCGCCCGGGCACCGAAACTCCTGACCAGCACCTGGCGGCCTCGAGCCGCAGCCTCTGGCACGGGCTGATCTCGCTGGTCATCCTGGTGGCCATCGTTGCCGGTCTGCTGCTGGCCATACCGGGGCTGCACGGGGTGGCCGAGCGTGTGGGCAACATGAACGCGGGCTGGCTCGTGGTGGCCGTCGGGCTCGAGGTCCTGTCCTGCGTCGGCTACGTGATCGCCTTCCTGCAGGTCTTCGACCGGGCCCCCGTCCGCTTCGGCGCGCGCGTGGCCCTGAGCGAGCTGGCCTTCGGGGCGGCCGTCTCGCTGGGCGGGGCCGGCAGCATCGCTGTCGGCGCCTGGCTGCTGGTTGACCGGGGAGGAGATCCGGTGCGCATCGCCGAGCGATCGGTAGTCCTGTTCCTGCTCACCAGCGCGGTCAACGTGGTCACCCTGATCCTGGTCGGATTGGGCCTGTTCGTGGGCATTCTCCCCGGCCCGAGTGACCCGCTGCTCAGCATCGTCCCCGCCGGGGTGGGCGCCGCGACACTGATCTTCTTCCTCCTCCTTCCGCGCTTCAGCGAGCGGCTGGCCTCCCATCGTGCTCCCGGGCGCATGCGCACCCTGCTGATCGAGACGGCGGCCAGCATCCGCATGACCGAGCAGCTGATCCGCGAGCGCGACTGGCGGATCATCGGCGCGATCGGCTACCTGTGGTTCGACATCGCGGTCCTCGCCGCGTGCTTCGCCGCCGCCGGCGTTGTCCCGCCGCTGGCTCCACTGGTGCTGGCCTACCAGATCGGCTACCTGTCGAACCTGATCCCCGTGCCCGGCAACATCGGCGTCCTCGACGGCAGCCTGGTCGGGATGCTCGTCCTCTACGGCGCCTCGGCCACCACCAGCACGGCGGCCACGGTCGTCTACCACGCGATCGCCCTGTGGATCCCGGCCATGTGGGGCACCGCAGCCTTCCTCATCCTGCGCCGCAGCCGCGGGCGTCCGATCACCCTGCGCCCGCCGCGCAGCGAACGGCGCGCGCAGCGCGCACGGCGGGGAGACTGACCGGCTCGCGGCGCACCGCGCGCCTACGGGGTGCCACTTGTGACCGGGCCAGGCCGGAGGTACCTTGTCCTCGTGGGCTCGGTCGCCGATACCGATTATCGAAATCTGCTCGTCACCAGCGATGGATCCGCCGCGCGGATCGTGCTCAACCGTCCCGAGAAGCGCAATGCGCTGTCGCTCGAGCTGATGGACGAGATGACCGCAGCGCTCAGCAACGCCTCGGAGTGGCCCGGCACCCGGGCGATCGTGATCGAGGGTGCCGGTCCGGCCTTTTCGGCCGGGCACGACCTATCGGAGATGATCGGCGCACAGCAAGAATTCTTGGCGAATCTGTTCGACCGCTGCAGCGTGATGATGCAGACGATCCACGACATCCCTCAGCCCGTGATCGCCAAGGTCCACGGGATCGCCACCGCGGCCGGCTGTCAGCTGGTGGCGGCCTGCGACCTGGCAATCGCAGCGGAGGGGACGCGCTTCGCCACGCCGGGGGTAAAGATCGGGCTGTTCTGCTCAACCCCGATGGTCCCTGTATCGCGAGCGGTAGGTCGTAAGCGCGCGATGCAGATGCTGCTTACAGGCGATCCGATCGATGCCGCAACCGCGCTCGATTGGGGGTTGCTCAATCGGGTGGTACCCCGCGAGGAGCTTGAACCCGCGGTCCTCGAGCTGGTCGAAGCGATCGCCCGTTCGAGCGCATACACGGTCGCGACGGGAAAGCGGGCCTTCTATTCCCAGATCGATCGCACCGAGATCGAGGCCTACGAGCAGTGCGAGCTGGTCATGACCGAGAACGGGCTCGCGCACGATGCGCAGGAGGGCATGACCGCGTTCCTCCAGAAGCGCACCCCCGTCTGGCGCGGCGAGTAGCAATCCAGGCCGCTGTATGGCTCGCCCGTGGCGGCGCGCTCGTGACCCTGCTCCATCGCCGGGCTGATCTCGCCGATCGCTCGGCCGTGCTGAGTTCCCGGAGTCGCGTGCGGTCGGGCAGCCGCTCCGCCTGACAAACTCCCTGCAAATCCGGTACATGAAAA